>NZ_FMZS01000004.1 GCF_900101265.1 Massilia sp. PDC64 | reverse complement strand
TGCCACTCGATCATGAACTGCACGGACGTGTGCCCGAAGGGTTTGAACCCGAACAAGGCCATCGGCAAGATCAAGGAATTGCTGGTGCGTCGCGCGATCTAAAAGCGCATCGCCGCAACGAGAAACGGGCCCGCGGGCCCGTTTTTTTATACCGCCTCCGCTTCGATCCTGCTTGCCGTCGCGGGCGACGTCGGCCGGATGGCTTCCGTCAGCTCGGTCAGCGCCGAGCCGCAGCCGAACACGAGGACGTCGCCGGGTTCGCAGCGCGCGAGACCGGCGCGGATCGCTTCGTGCACGTCCAGCTCGACCTGCAGGTGATCCGTCTCGTACTTGCCGAGGCGCGCGCCCCGCACGAGCAGTGCCGCCACCTCGCCGGCCGCACGGCCGCGGTTCTCCGTCTCGTATACGACGAGGTCGTCGAAGCCGGCCGCGCACGTTTCGCCGATGGCGACGAGGTCTTCGTCGCGGCGATCGCCCGGCGCCGCGACGACGCCGACGAGGCGGCCCGGCGTCATCGCGCGCGCCGTCTCGGCCAGCGCCGCATAGGCGGCCGTGTTGTGGGCGTAGTCGAAGATGACGGTGACGCCGTCGACGTCGAACACGTTCGAGCGCAGCGGGTTGTGCTTCCAGTCGGAGACGAACGTGCGCAGCCCGGCCGCGATTTCCAGGTTGCCGAATCCCGTCGCGCACAGCGCGGCGGCGGCAGCCAGCGCGTTGGCGATGTTGTAGCGGGCCGCGCCCTTCAGGGTGCACGGCATCGTCCGCACGTCCAGCAGCGCCTCGTGGCGCGTGCCATTCGCCAGCACGATCATGTTGTCCTCAAGGTAGACGGCGCGGCCGCCGTTTTCGATGTGGCGCAGCAGCACGGGGTTGTCCGGATCCAGCGAGAAGTACAGGACTTCCACGCCATGGGCCAGCTCGGACGACATCGCGACGCAATGGTCGTCCTCGGCGTTCAGCACGACGGCGCGGCGCGCCCGTTCCGCGATGACGAACTTCACGCGCGCCAGTTCCTCGACCGTGTCGACGCCGTCCAGGCCCAGGTGGTCGGCCGACACGTTCAGCACGACGGCGACGTCGCAGCGGTCGAATGCGAGGCCGCGCTTGAGGATCCCGCCGCGCGCTGTCTCCAGCACGGCGAAGTCGACGTCGGGCGACGCGAGGACGGTCCGCGCCGAGCGGTAGCCTGTGCAGTCGCCCTTGACGATCCGTTCGCCGTCGATGTACACGCCTTCCGTCGTCGTCACGCCCGTGCGCAGGCCCGCGAGGCGCGTCGCGTGCGCGATCAGGAGGCTCGTCGTTGTCTTGCCGTTCGTGCCCGTCACGGCGACGACCGGGATGCGGCCGTCGTCCTCGCCGAACAGCGCGTCGACGATGGCGGCGCCCGCGTCGCGCGGCGTGCCGCGGCTCGGGTACTGGTGCATGCGAATGCCGGGGGCTGCATTGACCTCGATGATGCCGCCTTTCTGCTCGCGCAGGGGGCGTGCGATGTCCTGGCACACGATGTCGATGCCGGCGACGTCCAGGCCGATGGTGCGCGCGGCGCGGATGCAGATGTCGCGCGTTTCTTCCGGCAGCAGGTCGGTCACGTCTTCGGCGGTGCCGCCCGTCGACAGGTTCGCGTTGCCGCGCAGGTCGACCTGGGTGCCCGCGGCGGGGACCGAATCCAGGTCGTATCCCTGGCTCGCGAGCACTTGCAGGGCAAGGTCGTCCAGCGGGATCTTCGTGAGGATGTTCGTGTGGCCGTCGCCGCGTGCGGGGTTGCGGTTCTCGATGTCGACCAGTTCGCGCACCGTCGACACGCCGTCACCCGTCACGTGCGGCGGGCGGCGCCAAGACGCGGCGGCGACCTTGCGGCCCGTGACGAGCACACGATAATCGCGGCCCTGCAGGAATTCCTCGACGATGACGTGGCGGCCGTACTTGCGGGCGAATTCGAACGCGCGCTCGATCTCCTCCGGAGTCGTGCAGTTGACCGTCACGCCCTTGCCCTGGTTCGCGTCCAGCGGCTTCACCGTCACCGGACCCTTGATGCGGCGCGCTTCGCGCAGGGCGGCATCCAGCGTGGTGACCGTGGAGCCGGCCGGCACGGGGACGCCCGCCTGGTCGAGCAGCGTCTTCGTCAGCTGCTTGTCGCTGGCGATGCCGACGGCCACGTGGTTCGTCGCACCCGTGATCGTCGCCTGCAGGCGCTTCTGGCGGCTGCCCCAGCCCAGCTGGAACAAATTCGCTTCCTCGATCAGGCGCAGGCTCGGGATGCCGCGCCGGTGGGCGGCCGCCAGCACGGCCGCCGTGCTCGTGCCGATGGCGTGGCGGTGCGCGGTGTCGCGCAGGTCGCCCAGCGCCGCGTCCAGGTCGAACGCTTCGTGGCGCGCGCACGCATCGATCAGCGCGGTCGCCGTGCGCAGTGCCCGGCCGGCCACCTGTTCCACCGTGTAGCCGCAGACGACGCGGGCCTGTCCCGGCTTTGCCGGGTCGGTTTTCGTCATGCCGAAGGTGCCGGGTGCGCCGGCGAGGCGCTGCAATTCCATCACCACGGGTTCGAGCGCTTCGTGCGCGGCCTGGCAATCCGACAGGCGCGCGGCCGCTTCCGCCGACATCGACGGCAGCAGGGCCAGCAGCCGCGCGCCGAGACCGGCCGCGTTCTGCTGGCCGGCGAGGTCGAGGACGGCCAGCATGCAGGGCGTCGCGGCATACAGGCTCGGGCCGCGCAGGAAGCGTTGTTCTACGATGTTCATGAGATCGGGTTCCGTTTCGTGATGTTTTCCAAAAACTCGAGCAGGGGCGGGGGGATGCGTCGGGCGTCGTCGCCGTCGCTGCCGGGTAGTGCGTATTTGCTGCCGGCGGGCAGCAGGTGGAGACGGACGTCGATCAGCTCCGGCGTCTCGTGATTCGCGATCTCCGCCACGTTCGTCGACATCGTCCGGCCGTCGACGACGGTGACGGCGCCCTGGCCGACCACCTCGATGCCGACGCCACGCTCGACGATGAGCGCCGTGTCCTCGTCGATGCCGATCCCTTGCAGATAGGGGTTCTGGGCGACGATGGACAACAGCCGCGACAGGCGCTGCCGTTCGGAGAAATGCTGGTCGATGACGACCTTGTGCAGGAAGCCGAGGCCCGCGCCCAGGCTCACGGAACCCTTCTCGGGATGCAGCTCCGCGCGGCCCTGGGCGAGCATGTGGCCGGACATGGCGGACGCGCCGGCGCTCGTGCCGCCGATGCAGGCGCCGCGCAGCTTGAGCGCGGCGTGCATCTCGGCGTCTAGCGCCGTGCCACCGATGATGGCGAGCAGGCGTTTCTGGTCGCCGCCAGTCATGAAGATGCCGTCGGCGTCGACCACGTCGCGAATGTGCCGCTCGTCGTTGGCGTCGTGGCGGCTCTGCAGGTGCAGGTGCGAGTGGCGCGTGACACCGAGGTCCGCGAATGCGCGGTCGTAGGTGTCCCACATGTTTTGCGCGACGCTGCTGGCCGCCGTGATGACGACGATCTTGGCGTCCGGGCCGCCGGACAGCTCGACGAAGCGCTTGAGGATCGCCATGTCGTTCTGCTTGTCTTCGCCGCCGCCGATGATGACGAGGTGGCCGTGGCTCTTGGCCACACGTTCCGCCTGTTCCGCCTGGGCGATGGCGTCCTTGTCCTGTGCTGTCATGGTTTGACGATCCTTGCGTGGGGCATGTCCTGGTTGCTGTGTGATGCGGCTTCGGTACGGGTCACGGCGATGAGGCCGACCGGTACCTTCGGATCGAACAGGTCGATGCCGCGCTTGAGGGCCTGTTCGAGCGGCATGCCGTCCTCGATCCAGCCGTAGACGGTGCGCGCGAGCAGGTGGCGCACGATCTGTTCGCCGATGCCGGTCGCGGCGACGGCGCCTTCCGGGCCGGCGTAGAAGCCGCTGCCGATGATTGGCGTATCGCCCACGCGGCCCAGCAGCGACGGCGCCGAGCCGCCCGTGGACAGTGCGACGGCGAAGTGGCCGTCCGGCCCGCGCACGACGGCGCCGACCGTGTCGCACGCGGCATGGGCCGGCAGGTCGAGCGGCGTCTGGTAATTCCAGAAGCGCAGGAACGCCTTCGCTTCCTCCGGGATGCCGGGCATCGCGGGCACGCGGCCCGCCAGTTCGCGCACGACTTTTTCGTGGGCCCGGCGCTGGTGCTCCGAGATGGTGGTGTGCGTCGGGTGGCCGATGGCGGCGGCGAAGCGGGCGGCACCGTCGCCGGCCAGCAGCCAGTGCGGCGTTTCGGCGACGGCCCGCGCCAGCAGCACGGGATTCTTCACGCCCTGCACGCAGGCGACGGCGCCGAGGCGGCCGCGGGTGTCCATGATGGAGGCGTCCATTTCGACGGTCGCGCCGTCCAGGCACAGCACCGAACCGCTGCCGGCGTTGAAGCGGCCGTCGTCTTCCATCGACACGACGGCGGCGATAGCGGCCTCGAGCGCGTCTGCGCTGATGGCCAGTTCTTCGGCGGCTTGCTGCGCGGCACGCTCGCAGCCGTCATCGTAGGCACGCGGGCTGCCGGCGCCGCCGTGCACGACGATTGCATATCCTTGGGTAATGCTCATGTTGTTCTTCTCTCCTGGCAAACCTGTGCAATGCACGCACCAACGCGGTGCGGCAAAGCTGATACCGCATTATGCAAAACATAAAAAATTTGAAACATCGGTGGCGTCGCCGTGTGGTTGTCGGACGCGGCTTACACGGTTCAGCCTGTCCTTAGACGTGGGAAGTCGGCGCTGCCGGCTGCGTATATTTCCGGTTGAAAATGACTAGAGGTAATCTTGCGAACAGGCAGTGCTAGCGCATTGCCGACACGCTGCGCAATGCCTGGCGCAGTTCACGCGCCACCTGGCGACGGCGGGACTCGTCCACGAAGCGTCCGATCTCGACTTTCACGCCGCGCGATTCCAGCTGGATCAGCGCGCGGCGGCGTTCGTCGGGCACGACGACGCGGGTCCACAATGGATCGAGCCGGGTGAGTTCCCGCTGGTCGGCCTGGACCCGCGTGACAAGCAGGCCGGATTCGGACAGCGCGATGCGCTCGTGGTCCGTCGCATGGCGCGCATAGACGAGCAGGGCGAGCCCGACGAGCGCCAGTTCGAGCAGGGAAAACGCGAGGACGAACCAGATGCCGTGGACGAGGAAGCCCACGGCGACCGCGAGCGAGCCCAGGCACAGGACGGCATACGCACGCGCGACCTGCCGCGGGGACAGGGAGCAATTGCGCCGCAAGGTCCATTCGCGCGTCATGCGGGCGCTCCCGGGGTCATTTGACGAGCGGCGGCGTCTCGAACGTGTGGAAGGGCGCCGGGCTGGGGACGGTCCATTCGAGGCCCTCCGCGCCTTCCCACGGCTTCGGCGGCGCAGGCGCACCGCCGCGGACGTTCGGGATGACCACCCGGAACAGCCAGTACACCTGAGACAGGCCGAACAGGAATGCACCCACGGACGTGAGGGCGTGGAAGTCCGTGAACTGGACGGGATAGTCGGCGTAGCGGCGCGGCATGCCCGCGAGGCCGAGGAAGTGCATCGGGAAGAAGGTCACGTTGACCCAGACGAGCGAATTCCAGAAGTGAAACCGCCCCCGCCGTTCGTCGATCATGTGTCCGGTCCATTTCGGCGCCCAGTAGTAATAGCCGGCGAACAGGGCGAACAGCGACCCCGCCACCAGCACGTAATGGAAGTGCGCGACCACGTAGTAAGTATCCTGCACCTGGACGTCGATGGGCGCCACGGAGAGGATGAGGCCGGTGAAACCTCCGATCGTGAACACCCAGATGAACCCGACGGCGAACAGCATGGGGCTTTCGAAGCTGAGCGACCCCTTCCACATCGTCGCGATCCAGTTGAACACCTTCACGCCGGTGGGGATGGCGACGAGCATCGTTGCATACATGAAGAACAGCTGGCCCGTGACGGGCATGCCGGTCGTGAACATGTGGTGCGCCCACACGATGAACGAGATGATGGCGATGGCGGCCGTCGCATAGACCATCGACGCATAGCCGAACAGGGGCTTGCGCGCGAACGCGGGAATGACCTGCGAGATGATGCCGAAGCCGGGGAGGATCATGATGTAGACCTCCGGATGGCCGAAGAACCAGAAGATGTGCTGGTACATGACGGGGTCGCCGGCGCCGGCCGCGTTGAAGAACGTCGTGCCGAAATGGCGGTCCGTCAGGATCATCGTGACGGCCGTCGCCAGCACGGGCATCACGGCGATCAGCAGGTAGGCCGTGATCAGCCACGTCCAGCAGAACATCGGCATCTTCATCAGCGACATGCCGGGCGCGCGCAGGTTCAGGATCGTCGTGATGATGTTGATGGCGCCCATGATGGACGACACGCCCATCAGGTGGATGGCGAAGATGGCCATGTCCATGCCCGGTCCCATCTGGACCGACAGGGGCGGGTACATCGTCCACCCGGCCGCGGTGGCGCCGCCGGGGGCGAAGAAGGCGCCCACGAGCAGGATCGCGGCGGGCGGCAGCAGCCAGAACGAGAAATTGTTCATGCGGGCAAACGCCATGTCGGACGCGCCCACCTGCAGCGGCACCATCCAGTTCGCGAAGCCGACGAAGGCGGGCATGATCGCGCCGAAGATCATCACGAGGCCGTGCAGCGTGACGAACTGGTTGTACAGCTCCGGCTGGAAGAATTGCAGGCCGGGCTGGAACAGCTCGAGCCGGATCAGGAGGGCCAGCACGCCGCCGACCATGAACATCGCGACGGAGAACCACAAGTACAGCGTGCCGATGTCCTTGTGGTTGGTCGCGAACAGCCAGCGCCGCCAGCCGTGCGGGTGCACGTGCTCGCCGGCATGGCTGCCCGGCGTGAGTTCGGAACTGCCTGCCGTAGTCGACATGAGTCCTCCGTTGGCGTCGTGTGCATGAGACAAGCCGGGCCGGCGTTGGTTCCGCGCCCGGAATCTGGTAACATCTCGCCCCTTTTCATTGAGAGGCTTCCATGGCCAACGCTTGCGGCGTCGACTTCGGCACGTCCAACTCCACCGTCGGCTGGGTGCGGCCCGGCCAACCCACGCTGCTGCCCCTCGAGGACGGCAAGGCGACGCTGCCGTCCGTCGTGTTCTTCAATGCGGACGACGACCAGGTACGCTATGGCCGCGCCGCGCTGGCCGACTACCTGGAGGGCTATGACGGCCGCCTGATGCGTTCGCTGAAGAGCCTGCTGGGCACGAGCCTGATGGAAGGCCAGACGGAAGTCGCGGGGCGTGCGTTGCCGTTCCGTCAACTGCTGGGGCACTTCATCGGCGAGGTCAAGCGCCGCGCTGAGCGCGAGGCGGGCCGCACGTTCGACCGGGCCGTGTTCGGCCGCCCCGTGTACTTCGTCGACGACGACCCGGATGCGGACCGGCTCGCCGAGGACACGCTGGCGGACATCGCCCGTTCCGTCGGCTTTTCGGAGATCGGCTTCCAGTACGAGCCGATCGCGGCCGCATTCGACTACGAATCCCGCATCGAACGGGAGGAACTGGTCTTGATCGCCGACATCGGCGGTGGCACGTCCGACTTCTCGCTCGTCCGCCTGGGCCCGGCGCGGGCCGGCCGGCCAGACCGCCGCGACGACATCCTCGCCACCGGCGGCGTGCACATCGGCGGCACGGACTTCGATAAATACCTGAGCCTGGCATCCGTCATGCCGCTGCTGGGCCATGGCAGCACGCTGCTGTCGGGTGCATCGGTGCCGTCGAGTTATTACTTCAACCTGGCGACATGGCATACGATCAACCAGGCCTATACGCGCAAGAGCATCGCGCAACTGGCCGACCTTGTGCGCGACGCGGCCGAGCCCGATAAACTCAAGCGCCTGCAGCGCCTGATCGACGACCGCGCCGGCCACTGGCTCGCGATGCGCGTGGAAGAGGCCAAGATCGGCCTGTCGGACGCGCCGGAAGTCGCGCTCGACCTCGACCGGCTCGATCCGCCCGAACAGCTGTGCGTGCACCGCGACCTGTTCACGGACGCCATCGCGGGGATGATCGACAGCGTCGGCGCGACCGTGCAGCGCTTGCTGGATGAAGCGGGCGTCAGCCCGGAGCGCGTCGATACCGTGTTCTTCACGGGCGGTTCCAGCGGCGTGGCGAGCCTGCGCGCGCGCATCGCCGCCATCGTCCCCGACGCGCGCCGCGTCGAAGGCGACCTGTTCGGCAGTATCGGTGCCGGGCTCGCGATCGACGCCGCCCGCAAATTTGGTTGAAGAAAGGATTACCGTGTTCGAACGTCCCATCGTCATGCTCGACTTCGAGACCACCGGCCTGTCGCCCGACGCGGGGGACCGCATCACCGAGGTGGCGGCCCTGCGCATCGCGGAAGGCCGCATCGTCGAGCGCTACGTCTCGCTCGTGAACTGCGGCGTGCGCGTGCCGTCGTTCATCACCCAGCTGACGGGCATCACGCAGGCGATGGTCGACGGCGCGCCGCCTGCGGACGAAGTCGTGCCGGCCCTCATCGAGTTCATCGGCGCCGACGTGCTGGCCGCGCACAACGCCAGCTTCGACGAGAAATTCCTCAAGGCCGAAGGCGCGCTGCTGGGCCACGGGTGCCGGCATGCCGGACTCGTGTGCTCCCTGAAACTGTCGCGCCGCGTGTTCCCGGGCATGGCGAGCTACAAGCTGGGGCAGCTCTCCCGCGCGCTCGGCATCGTGTTCAAGGGCAACGCCCACCGGGCCGAGGCCGACGCCGAAGTCGCGGCGCAGCTACTGCTGCACATCGGCCGCCACCTGGGCGACGTCTACGGGCTGGCGGGCGTCGACCCGGACCTGCTCGTCTCGCTGAACCGCGTGGCGGCCGCGAAGGTCGACGCGTTCATGGGCGTGTATGCGGCCGGGCGGCGCGCAACGGCCTGAGCGGCACACTATTTCCTGCATGCAGTAGGGCTTCGTCGCGTGGCAGTGTCCCCGGCGGCCGAGCCGTCGCGCCGGCGTCGTTTTTGCCGGCGTCCATCCCCTCCACGTTGGCGCAAGTCAAATCCGTAATGCATCTCGTCATTACACTTTTTGCAATTCTTGGCCTCAACGCGTGTCCGTCAGGAGCTACCGCATGCACAGTCACGAGTCCCTCCCGCGCGCCGGCGCGCTTGCCTGGTTCGCCCGCGCCGCCGCGTGCGGCGATGCCTATGCGCAGTTCAATCTGGGCATGATGTACAAGGACGGCGACGGTGCCCCGCAGGACGACGTCGCCGCCTGCCGCTGGCTGGAGCGGGCCGCGCGGCAGCGCCTCGCGTTCGCCCAGAACCATCTTGGCAGCATGTATTTCCTCGGGCGGGGCGTGCCCCAGTCCGACTACGAGGCGGCGTACTGGTTCGGCCTCGCCGCCGCGCAGGGGGACGCGTCCGCGCAGCAGAACCTGGCTGACCTGTACCGGGCAGGGCGGGGCGTCCCGCGCGACCCGGCCCAGGCCGTCGCCTGGTACTACAAGGCGGCCGAGCAGGACCTGCCCAGTGCCCAGCGGCTGCTCGGCACCTGCTACCGGGACGGCGAAGGCGTGGCGCGCAGCCTGGCCCTTGCGATGGCGTGGTTCCGCAAGGCCGCGCTGCTGGACGATGCCGAGGCCGCCGTCTGCCTCGGGCTGATGTACCGCGGCGGCGAGGGTGTGGCGCCGAGCGAGGTCGAGGCGTTGTACTGGTTCCGGCGCGCGGCCGCGCGCGGCCACGCACCGGCACAGCGCCTGCTGGGGCTCGCCTACCTGGCGGGCCACGGGTTGCCGTCCGACGCGCAGGGCGCGCGCGCGTGGCTCGAATGCGCCGCCGAGCAGGGCGACGCGGAAGCCCAGTTCAGCCTGGCGCAGTTGCTGGGCGCGGCCGATGCGGAGGCGCTCGCGGGCGAGGGAGAAGGAGAAAAAGTGGGGGGAAAAGCTGGGGGAAAAGCGGGGTCGCGCTGGGGCAGTCCCGCGCTGGCCTGGACGCTGGCCGCGGCCGAGCAGGGCCACGTGCTGGCCCAGGTGAATATGGGCAACCGCTACGCGTTCGGGCGGGGCGTCCCGCGCGATCCGGAGCGGGCGCTGTACTGGTACCGGCGCGCGGCCGAGCAGGGCGCGGCGAAGGCCCAGTTCACGCTCGGCGTGATGTATGCGAACGGCCAGGGCGTACGCCGCGACGAGGCGCTGGCGGCGGAATGGTACCGGCGCGCCGCCGAGCAGGGCGATGCGAGCGCCCAGAACAATCTCGGCGTCATGTATGCGAACGGCCAGGGCGTGCCGCAGGACGACGCCCAGGCCGTGCACTGGTACCGGCTTGCCGCCGAACAGGGGCACGCGCTGGCCCAGTACAACCTCGGCGGCATGTACAACAGCGGCCGCGGCGTCGTGCGCGACACCGTGCGCTCGTACATGTGGATGTTGCTGGCGGCGGACGCCGGCGACCCGGCCGCGAGCGCCAACAAGGCGATCGTCGCGCGCCGGCTGTCGCAGGAACAGATCGCGAGCGCCGACGACATGCGGCGACAGTGGCAGAGTGCCCGGTCGTACGCGGGGCCGGAAAGGCGTGCCGCGTGAGCCCGCCAGTGGATTGCATCCGCCGACAACCTGAGGGCGCTCCATACGGACTGATATAAGGCGGCGTGATCCCCGCTGTCATCGGTCGCAATATGACAGGGCTAAGACATCACTGAAATGTATCGCGGTGATCGAAAAAGGAAATTGGATTGATATCTGGTGTCGGCGTACACTACATTCATCACTGAACGACACGACGAATGGAGCCTGAAATGAACGCCACGACTACGATCTCGACCCGCAATACCGGCGACAGCAAGCTCGCCCGCCTGTTCAGCGCGTTCCGCCAGGAGATGCGCCGCGCCATCGAAATCGTCGGCGCATCGTACCGCTACAGCCCGCCGCTGTAAGCGCGCTGCACGACAGCATCGGCGCCGAGGCGCCACGAATCGACCCCGCCACGTGCGGGGTTTTTTCGTTTACCGGTGCACGACCACCAGCAACGCCTTCGCCTCCGTCTTGCCGGCATTCCGGATGGCATGATTCTGGTCCGCCGGATAGCGTGCCGTCGCGCCGTGCTTGATTTTTCGCTTCTCGGCCCCGACCTCAAGTTCCACCGTCCCAGTTACCACGGTCAAATGCTCGTTGGTACCAGGATCGTGGGCCTGCGACGCCAGTTCGCCGCCCGGCTGCAATGTCAGTTCATACCATTCATACTTGCCGGCAAGGTCCATCGGTCCCAGGATGCGCAGCGAATAGCCCGCGTGGCTGCCGGGCAGGGTGGGGATTTCGTGCGCCTCGACGACGCGGATCAGGTCGGCCGTGCGGACTTCGGACGATAGTAGTTCGCCGATCTGCACGCCGAGCGCATTGGCCAGGCGCCACGTGATGGCGATGGTGGGGTTGGCTTTTTCGCGTTCGATCTGGGACAGCATCGATTTCGAGACGCCGGCGATGCGCGACAGGTCTTCCAGGGTCAGGCCGCGGGCGAGTCGCAGCCGTTGCAGGGTGGCGCCGACTTCCGGCGGAGCGCTGGTATTGTTGTTCATGGAGCTTGCTTGCCAAGTTCAATGGCTGGGAGTAATATTCAATATATTGAATTTATGTTCGAAATATAGAACAAGTTCCATACATCGAACGAATCCACACTATACCATTCGCCAACCGACAAGGACGAGGAAACATGAGCGACCAAGCATTCTATAGCGGCCTCCAGCAGAAACTCGACACGCTCAAGACCGAAGGCCTGTTCAAGCCCGAACGCGTGCTCGCCTCGCGCCAGGGCGCCGAAGTGGTCGCCGACGATGGCCGCACGCTGATCAACATGTGCGCCAACAACTACCTCGGCCTGTCGGGCGACATCGAGACGCAGAAGGCGGCGGAAGCGGCGCTGCAGAAATACGGCTACGGCCTGTCGTCCGTGCGCTTCATCTGCGGCACGCAGACGGTGCACAAGGAACTGGAACGCAAGCTGTCGGACTTCCTCGGCACGGAAGACACGATCCTGTACGCCGCCGCCTTCGACGCCAACGGCGGCGTGTTCGAGCCGTTGTTCGACGAGAACGACGCGATCATTTCGGATGCCCTGAACCACGCGTCCATCATCGATGGCATCCGCCTGTGCAAGGCTGCACGCTACCGCTATGCCAACAACGACATGGCCGACCTGGAAAAGCAGCTGCAGGCGGCCACGGAAGCGGGCAAGCGCCACAAGATCATCGTCACGGACGGCGTGTTCTCGATGGACGGCACGATCGCGCAACTGGACAAGATCGTCGACCTCGCCGAGAAATACGGCGCGTTGACGATGATCGACGAGTCGCACGCCTCCGGCTTCATGGGCAGGACGGGCCGCGGCACGCACGAGCACTGCGGCGTGATAGGCAGGATCGACATCATCACGGGCACCCTCGGCAAGGCGCTGGGCGGCGCGATGGGCGGTTTCACGTCCGGCCGCAAGGAAGTCATCGAGACCTTGCGCCAGAAGTCGCGTCCGTACCTGTTCTCGAACACGCTGGCGCCGATGATCGCCGGTGCGTCGCTCGCCGTGCTGGACCGCATCAGCAAGTCGACGGAACTGCGCGACCGCCTGCACGAGAACACGGCGTACTTCCGCCGCGAGATCGAGCGCATCGGCTTCACGATCAAGCCGGGCACGCACCCGGTGGTGCCGGTGATGCTGTTCGACGCGCCCGTTGCGCAGAAATTCGCCGCCCGCATGTTCGAACTGGGCGTGCTGCTGTCGGGCTTCTTCTACCCGGTGGTGCCGATGGGCCAGGCGCGCGTGCGCGTGCAGCTGTCGGCCGCGCACACCCGCGAACAGCTGGACAAGGTGCTGGGCGCGTTCGAGCAGGCCGGCCGCGAACTGGGCATCATCAAGACCGCCTGAACGGGGCGGCAGGATCTTCGATCGACCGGATGGCGTTGCCCACGAAGCGGACCGCCGGGAACAAGCAGGTTCATAAGGCTCACGAAGCCGGAAAGAAAAGGTAAGACGCATGGAACGCATCCTCATCATCGGCGCCAACGGCCAGATCGGCAGCGAACTGGTGACCGCCCTCGCGCAGCAGCACGGCGCGGGCAACGTGATCGCATCGGACATCGGCACGGACAACGTCTACGGCGCCGCGCGCTACGTGCGCCTCGACGTGCTCGACAAGGACGCGGTGGCGCGCCTGATCGCCGACGAAGACATCACCCAGGTGTACCAGCTGGCGGCGCTGCTGTCGGCCACGGGCGAGAAGGCGCCGCTGAAGGCATGGACGCTGAACATGGATGGCCTGCTGAACATCCTCGAGATCGCGCGCGAGCGGGGCGAAGCGGGCAAGCCGCTGAAGGTATTCTGGCCGTCGTCCATCGCCGCGTTCGGGCCGAACACGCCGGCGGAAGCGACGCCGCAGACCACGATCATGGACCCGACGTCGATCTACGGCATCAGCAAGCTGGCCGGCGAGCGCCTGTGCGAGTACTACCACGCGAAATACGGCGTCGACGTGCGCAGCATCCGCTACCCCGGCATCATCAGTTATAAATCGCCTCCGGGCGGCGGCACGACGGACTACGCGATCGCCATCTTCTACGCGGCCCTGCGCGGCGAGACCTATGAATGCTTCCTCGGCCCGGAAACGACGCTGCCGATGATCTACATGCCGGACGCGATCCGCGCCACCATCGAGCTGATGGACGCGCCGGCGGAGCGGGTCGTCATCCGTTCCTCGTACAACGTGGCCGGCGTGTCGTTCAACCCGCGTGAGCTGGCCGCCGCCATCCAGAAAAAACTGCCGGCCTTCCGCATCGCGTACCAGCCGGACAGCCGCCAGCAGATCGCGGATTCCTGGCCGAAGAGCCTCGACGACAGCCGCGCGACGGCGGACTGGGGCTGGAAGGCGCGCATCGGCATCGACGAGATGGTCGACGACATGCTGGCCAATGTCGACGTGGGCATGAGCAAGGCGGCCTGACCGCCCCCATAAAAACAAAACACAAGGAGACTGCTCATGGACATGAGTGTATTTGACCTATTCAAGATCGGCATCGGCCCCTCGAGCTCCCACACGGTCGGCCCGATGGTGGCCGCGCGCCGCTTCCTCATCGAATGCGGGCCGCTGATTGAAGCCGTCGGCGTCGAAGCCCATCTGTACGGTTCGCTGGCGCTGACGGGCGTCGGCCACGCCACCGACAAGGCCGTGATCCTCGGCCTGATGGGCGAGACGCCGCAGGATGTCGATCCGGACACCGTCGAGGACAAGCTGGCGGAAGCGGAACTGGACGGCGTCCTGAACCTGCTCGGTGTCAAACCCGTGCCGTTCACCCGCAGCACGGGCCTCGTGTGGCACAAGCAATCGACGCTGCCGGGGCACCCGAACGGCATGCGCTTCGTCCTGAAGCTGGCGGACGGCAGCGTCATCGAACGCATTTATTATTCGATCGGCGGCGGCTTCATCACGGCGCCCGGCGAAACCCAGTCGGCGCGCGAGGCGGTCGCGGTGCCGTTCCCGTTCTCCACGATGCGCGAGCTGCTGGCGCACGGCGAGCGCGACGGCCTGACGATCCCCGCCATGCTGCGCGCCAACGAGTGCGCGCGCATGACGAACGACGAACTGGATGCCGGCCTGGACCGCATCTGGGAAGTGATGCGCGGCTGTATCGCGCACGGCCTCGTCACGGAAGGCGAGCTGCCGGGCGGCCTGAACGTCAAGCGCCGAGCGGCGAAGCTGTGGCGCCAGGAACAGGCGGCCCGCAACGCGACGAACCACCTGCCGCACGACGCGGTGAACCAGGTCAGCCTGTACGCGATGGCCGTCAACGAAGAGAATGCGGCCGGCGGCCGGGTCGTCACGGCGCCGACGAACGGCGCGGCCGGCATCATCCCCGCCGTGCTGCGTTACTACGCGGAGGATTGCCGCCCGAGCGACGCGCGGCGCGGCATCCACGACTTCCTGCTGACGGCGGCCGCGATCGGCATGCTGTGCAAGAAGAACGCGTCCATCTCCGGCGCCGAGATCGGGTGCCAGGGCGAGGTGGGCGTCGCGTGCGCGATGGCGGCGGCGGGGCTCGTCGCGGCGCTGGGCGGCACCAACGGCCAGATCGAAAACGCGGCCGAGATCGGCATCGAACACCATCTCGGCATGACGTGCGACCCGATCGGCGGCCTCGTGCAGATCCCGTGCATCGAACGCAACGGCATGGGTGCGATCAAGGCCATCACGGCGGCGTCGCTGGCGATGAAGGGCGACGGCACGCACTTCGTCAGCCTGGACGACGTCATCGAGACGATGCGCCAGACGGGATTCGACATGCAGGCCAAGTACAAGGAAACGTCCCTGGGCGGCCTCGCGATCCACGTAGTGACGGTGAATCACGCTGCATGCTGATGCAAACGGTGGGCTTTCCTGCCCACCGCATTGCAGCGCATCATTTTCCAACGAAATAACAAAACAATATTCGGTAAAAAGACAATATTGCTCTGTCCGGACTATAATAAATGTCCAACGCCAGCCAACCCCGATCTTTCATACCGTATGCAATATGTGTCCACCCGCGCGACGAGCGCGTCCGCAGCACGTAATCCCCAACAATTTTCCGACATCCTGCTGGGCGGCCTGGCGCCGGACGGCGGGCTGTATCTGCCCGAACAGTACCCGCAGGTGACCGGCGCCGAGCTCGACGCCTGGCGCAAGCTGTCCTACGCGGAACTCGCCTACGAGATCCTGCGCAAGTTCGCGACCGACATTCCGGACGCCGACCTGAAGGCGCTGACCGCGAAGACGTACACCCCCGAGGTCTACAGGAACGCCCGCGCAGACGAATCCGCCGCGGACATCACGCCGCTGCGCGTGCTGGAACAGTCGCCGGAACGCACGCTGATCCTGCAAGGCCTGTCGAACGGTCCGACGCTCGCCTTCAAGGACATGGCGATGCAGCTGCTGGGCAATTTGTTCGAATACGCGCTGGCGAAGAACGGCGACGAGCTGAACATCTTCGGCGCCACGTCCGGCGACACGGGCAGCGCGGCCGAGTACGCGATGCGCGGCAAGCGCGGCATCCGCGTGTTCATGCTGTCGCCGCACAAGAAGATGAGCGCGTTCCAGACCGCGCAGATGTTCAGCCTGCAGGACCCGAACATCTTCAATATCGCCGTCGAAGGCGTGTTCGACGATTGCCAGGACATGGTCAAGGCCGTGTCGAACGACCTCGAATTCAAGGTCCGCCACAAGATCGGCACCGTGAACTCGATCAACTGGGCGCGCGTCGTCGCCCAGGTCGTGTACTACTTCCGCGGCTACCTGAGCGCGACGACGTCGAACGACCAGAAAGTGTCGTTCACGGTCCCGTCGGGCAACTTCGGAAATATCTGCGCGGGCCACATCGCGCGCATGATGGGCCTGCCGATCGCGAAGCTGGTCGTCGCGACGAACGAGAACAATGTGCTGGACGAATTCTTCCGCACGGGCGTGTACCGCGTCCGCAAATCGTCCGAGACGTACCACACGTCGAGCCCGTCGATGGACATCTCGAAGGCATCGAACTTCGAACGCTTCGTGTACGACCTCGTCGGCCGCGACGCGGACCGCACACATGCGCTGTTCCGCAAGGTCGACACGCACGGCGGCTTCGACCTGTCCGGCGGTCCGGGCAGCGACGGCGACGAATTCAAGCTGGTCGCGAACTACGGCTTCCAGTCGGGCTGCTCGCGTCACGAAGACCGTCTGGCGACGATCCGCGACGTGTTCGACGACTACGGCATCACCATCGACACGCACACGGCCGACGGCATCAAGGTCGCCCGCGAGCACGTGGAACCGGGCGTGCCGATGATCGTGCTGGAGACGGCCCTGGCCGCCAAGTTCAACGAGACGATCCTGGAAGCGCTGGGCACCGACGCGGCACGTCCGGCCGGCTTCGAGGACATCGAAACGCTGCCGCAGCGCTTCGTCGTCATGCAGCCGAACGTCGCCGAGATGAAGCAGTTCATCGCGGCCCATACGGGGCTCGATAAGTGAATCAGCCTGCACGCAAGCCCCTGATGCCGGTGCGGGAGGCGCTGGACTTCCTGCTCGCGGCGGCCCGTGCCGTCGACGGCGTCGAGGAAGTGGACACGCTCGCCGCCAACGGGCGCGTGCTCGCGTTTGACCAGGTGTCGGGCTTGAACGTGCCGGCGGCCGACAACACGCAGATGGATGGCTACGCCGTCCGCGCGGCCGACTGCGCGAGCGGCTCGGCCACCCTGCGCATCGCCCAGCGCATCCCGGCCGGGACGGTCGGCGCGACGCTGGAACCGGGCACCGCCGCCCGCATCTTCACGGGTGCGCTGATCCCGGAAGGCGCCGATGCCGTCGTGATGCAGGAACAGTGCGAGGCGAACGGCGACCAGGTCACCGTCAGGCACGCGCCGCAGCCTGGCGAGTGGATCCGCTGCGCGGGCGAGGACATCGTCGCGGGCAGCGTGATCCTGCCGGCCGGTACGCGGCTGCGCAGCCAGGAGCTCGGACTGGCGGCCTCCGTCGGTCTCGCGCGGCTGCCCGTACGCCGGCGCGTGCGCGTGGCCGTGTTCTTCACGGGCGACGAACTGGCGATGCCGGGCGAGCCGCTGGCGCCGGGCGCCATCTACAACTCGAACCGCTTTACGTTGCGCGGCCTGCTGGAAAACCTCGGCTGCGAGATCAGCGACTACGGCATCGTGCCCGATTCGCTGCAGGCCACGCGCGACACCCTGCGCGCCGCGGCGGCGCAGCACGACCTGATCATCACGTCGGGCGGCGTCTCCGTCGGCGAGGAAGACCACATCAAGCCGGCCGTGGAAGGGGAAGGGCGCCTGAACATGTGGCAGATCGCCGTCAAGCCGGGCAAGCCGCTGGCGTTCGGCGAAGTGAATCGCGAAGGTGGGCGTGCGTTCTTCCTCGGCCTGCCGGGCAACCCCGTGTCCAGCTTCATCACGTTCCTGCTGTTCGTGCGGCCGTTCCTGCTGCGCCTGCAGGGTGTGACGGGGAGCGTGCAGCCGAAGGCGATCCCGCTGCGCGCGGACTTCGACTGGACGAAGCCGGACCGCCGCAACGAATTCCTGCGTGCCCGCATCAACGATGCTGGCGGGCTGGACCTGTTCCCGAACCAGGGTTCCGGCGTGCTCACGTCGACCGTATGGGCCGACGGCCTGATCGACAATCCGCCGGGCCAGGCGATCGCGAAGGGCGACATCGTGCGCTTCATTCCGTTCGCGTCGCTGCAGTACTGAGAGATGTCATGAAGATCAATCTGCGATTCTTTGCCAGCGTGCGCGAAGCCGTCGGCAGCCCGGGCGAGTCGGTCGACCTGCCCGCCGATGTGGCGACCGTGGGCGCCGTGCGCGATTTCCTCATCGCCCGCGGCGGCGCATGGGCCGACGCCCTCGCACACGAGCGCGCGCTGCGCATGGCGTTCAACCACGTGATGTGCGAGCCGGGGACGCCGGTGCTTGAAGGCGGGGAAGTGGCGTTCTTCCCGCCGGTCACCGGCGGATAAATTACAGACGGGATCAGACGATCGTTTTTTCGGCGAGCGCCAGCAGCTTCGCGCAATTCGCATTGCGCTCGCCGTAGTCGCGCCACGCCGTCGCGCGTGCGAGCTCCTGCCACTTGCGCAGCGATTCCTGGCTCAGGTCCACCGTGCGCCCGCCGGCACCCTGGAACAGCGCGGCCACGGCCGCGTCGTCCTGCTGGGCCGACTTGCGCGCGAACGCTTCCAGGTCGGCACCCACGGACAGCAGCACGGCCTGCTGGTCTTTCGGCAGGCGCTCGAACGCGGCACGCGACATCAGCAGCGGCTCCAGCATGAACCAGTAGGTGCCGCCCCGGGCCGTCGTGACGGACTTGCTCACTTCATCGAGGCGGAACGAGATCAGCGACGACGACGACGTCATCGCGGCGTCGAGCTGGCCCTTTTCCATCGCAGTCTTGATGTCGTTCGACGGCATCGTGACGACGGTCGCGCCCGCTTCCTTGAGAATCATGTCCATCTCAGGCGAGCCGCCGCGCACCTTGAGGCCGGCCGCATCTTCCGGGTTGACGATGGGCTTGCCACGCGACACCATGCCGCCGGCCTGCCAGATCCAGCTCAGCATGATGAGGCCCTTGTCGGCCAGCATGCGGTTGAATTCCTTGCCGATCTCTTCGTTCTTCCACGCATAGCCCTGTTCGTACGACGTGACGAGGCCCGGCATCAGGCCGATGTTCACTTCGGGCAGGTCGGCGCCGGCGTACGACAGGGGCACCAGCGAGATGTCCAGCGCGCCCTTGGCCAGCGCGGGGATCTGTTCGTCGCTCTTCATCAGGGTCGAGCGGGGGTAGATCTTGAATTTGACTTTTCCTTTGGTCCGCCGCTCCGTTTCGGCCGCGAACATGCGGCACAGGCGGTCGCGGAAATCACCTTCGGCGACACTGCCGCCGGGGAATTGATGGGAAATCTTGAGGTTCGTGGGCTGGGCCCATGCAGCGTGCAACAGGAGCGGACTGGCCGCAATTCCAACCAGCATTGTCCTACGGGTGATAACCGACATACACATCCTCCAAGATGATATTGCGGACTACCGGACGAATCGTGGACACCTCTTGACGACCGCCAAGGGCGTACATCGTTCGAGTTTTTTACATTTTTCTAGCCTATAAGAATAGGCTCAGCCATGGCCTTGTCAAGAAAATATTGCACCGAAAAACCATGCGGCGCAGCATAAAGACGGGCCGGAAAGCCGTGCAGTCAAGGGCGCAGTATCGCGCCGCAGAGTTGGGGAGGTTTGCGCTGGATCTGAAGTGCGGCGTGCTGCGGTGCCGCGAATGTGACGGAGGTTATGCGGGGCGCCCATGCGCCCTGCATGAAGATGGAGGCTCAGCGCGCGGGGAACGGATACGTGGCCGGGCTGACGTTGCCGTCCCTGTCGACGGCCTGCACGCCGAACAGCAGGTTGTCCTTGGACAGGTCGACGCGGTACGTCGTCACGTTCCCGACGAACTTCGATCCCTGCCACTGCGGCGCCGTCGTGTCGCGCCACACGATGCGGTAGCCGGCCAGGTCCGGTTCCGTGTTCGCCTTCCACACGAGGTCCGTGCCATTGTCCAGGTTCGCCGTCTTCACCTTGACGTCCTGCGGCGCGGCCGGCGCCAGCGCGAGCGATGCCAGCGACGCCGCGTTCACGCGCGCCACCTGGGCCACGTACTCGGCATCCACGTAGTCGAGGAGGTCGCCGATCTTCTTCCCGTTTTCCGTGCGCAGGTCCTGGTGCTGGTGGTTGAAGTCCTCGTGGGGTTCCGTGAAGCGCACGGCCGCGTAGCCGGCGTCCAGGAACGGGCTGTGGTCGCCGCCGCGCAGGTAGCGGTCGCGCCGGTAGATGATGTTGACCTTGAAGTTCGGGACGTAGCGCTCGCCCGTCTCCTTGACGTGGCGCGCCAGCTGGCGCGTGATCGAGTCGTTTTCGCCGCCCGTCTGCAGCAGCGTGCGCAGGGCCGGTGTCGTCTCCTTCACGGGCGGGACGCCTTCCGCGAACAGGCGCACTTCCCCGTTATCCAGTTTGCCGTTCTCGTCATGCGAGCTGCCGATGATGTCGTTATTGAGCATGCCCGCGATGTTCATGCCCGCGGCTTTCGCTTTTGCCGCGTAATCGCCCGAGCCGTACAGGCCTTGTTCCTCCGCCGCGACGGTCATGAACACGAGCGACGCGTCGAACTTGTGGCGCGACATCACGCAGGCCATTTCGATGACGGCAGCGGTACCCGACGCATCGTCGTTCGCGCCCGGCGCATCGGCCGTGTAGTTCATCACGTCCGTCACGCGCGAGTCGTAATGGCCGCTGACGACGTAGTAGCGGTCCTTCGATGCCGCCTGCGTGCCCGGCAGGGTGGCCACCACGTTGACGATCTCCGTCGGACGCGAGATGCGGTTGGCGACAGGGTGGACATGGCTCTGGAACTGCACGTCCAGCTTGCCGGCGCCGCAGCGTTCCAGCTCGGCCTTGATCCAGCGCCGGGCCGCGCCGATGCCGCGCGTGTTCGATTCCGTCTCGGACATCGTGTGGCGCGTGCCGAAGCTCACCAGTTTCTCGATGTAAGCGTGGATGCGCTGCGGCGAGATCTCGCGCACGATGGCGTCGACGTCGGCCTGGCGCGCGGGCAGGTTGGCGTCGGTGAGCGGCGCGGCCTGGGCGCCGGCGCCGAGCAGCAGGATGGGGAAGGCGGATTTGAAGACGGGATGCATGGTGCTCCTTGGGCTGGCGAAGCGGTGCCGCGGATCGCGCGGTCCGGCGTTTTTTGTAAGGTGGGCGACGTGCGCCGCCGCCATGCACTGTACCCGACCGCGGGCGGCCGCGATAGCTTTACAGCTCAGGTCTTGGACCAGCGCCGTAGGATGGCGAGGATGATCAGGGCGAACAGCGTGGACAGCAGCGCCGTCGCTTCGCGCCCCATGCCCGCCGCGACGCCGAGGGCGGCCGTCAGCCAGATGCTGGCCGCCGTCGTGAGGCCGCGCACGTCGTTGCGGTCCCGCTGCTTGAGGATGGCGCCGGCGCCGAGGAAGCCGATGCCGGCCGTGACGCCCTGCAGCACGCGCGACAGGTCTTCCATCTTCATGCCGGCCTGCAGGGGAATCAGCACGAACAGCGCGGAGCCCAGCGACACGAGCATGTGCGTACGCAGGCCCGCGGGTGCGCCGACGGATTCGCGCTCCCAGCCCAGCACCCCGCCGAGCACCACCGCCACGAGCAGGCGCACGACGATGCGGACGATGCCGGCGCCGTCGCCGATGTCGGTGAATTCCTCGCGTACCGTGCCCCAGACTTCCTCGAACGTCATGCCGTCTCCCGATTGCCGATGAGCGTCATGATGCCAGCGGCGCGGGCGCGGCGGCGCACGGCCGCGCGCTTATAACGTGCCGAGGAACGTCCGGATCGCGGCGATGACGGCCTGCGGCTGGTCGAACATCGCGAAGTGGCGCGACGGGGCCACCGTCACCACCTGCAGCTTGGGCGTGCCTTCCATCAGCGCGCGGTAGTAGTCGGCCTTTGCCGCGGGCGTGAGGCCTTGCTGGCTGCTGTCCAGGTCCAGGTAGGGCACGATGGCCAGCACCGGCGCCTGGATCGATTTCAGGCCGGGCCGCAGGTCCACCGTCACCACGTCGGCGGCCCACGTGCCGACGGACGCCGGATCGCTGCGGGCCGTCAGCTGGGCCAGGGCGTCGGCCTTGCTCATGTCCATCACGCCGATCGTGCGCATGTAGCCCTGCTGCTGTTGCGCGAACCGGTCGGCCGGCTGGTTGCCGACCTGGGCGCGCATGCGCTCGGCGAACTGGGCGCGCGCCGGCGGAGGCATGTCTTCGGTGCCCGGCATCACGGGCAGGCCGTCGATGCTGACGATGCCGCCGACGAGCGCCGGTTTGTCCTCGGCGATGGCGAGCGCAAGGATGCCGCCCAGGCTGTGGCCCACGATGACGGGTTTGTCGAGGCGGCGGCTGGCGATCAGTTCCTCGACGGCGGTGCGCGCGGCCGCGAACGGGGCCGGGCCGGCCGGCGGGCGGCCGTCGAAGCCGGGCAGGGTCAGCACGTAGACGGCGTGGTCGGGAGAGAACGCGCGGATCGTGTCCTGCCACACCCAGCTGCCGCTCGCGAGGCCGGGAATCAGGATCAGCGGGCGGCCGCTTTTGCCCTCCTTGCCGTGACGTTCGACGAGCACGCCGTTCACTTCGAAGCGCTCGGCGGGCGCGATGGTGGCGGCGAAGCGGTTCGTTTCCGGCGCGGCGTCGGCGGCGCGGCTGTGGTGGCCGGCGCTCATGCACAGCGTGACGGCGATGGCGGCAAACAGAACTTTGTTGCGGAAGATGTTCATGCGGTCTCCTGGTCCGGGAAGAAGATGGTTTCGATCGGTTGTTCGAACAGTCTGGCGAGCGCGAAGGCCAGCGGCAGGCTCGGGTCGTAGCGGCCCGTCTCGATGGCGATGACGGTCTGGCGCGAGACGTCCAGCAGCTCGGCCAGGTGCGCCTGGCTCCAGCCGCGCGCCGCGCGCAGGTCGCGGATGGCGTTCTTCATGATTCGACCGCGCGGCGTGCGGCCACGCCGCGCACGATGCCGACGAGGCCCCAGCTGGCGCCCATCACGATCCACACGCTGAACATCGACAGCTTCGGAAAGCCCGCCGTCTCGAGAAAGCCGTAGCTGAACGTGACGGCGCCCGTGATGGCGAAGGCGAGGGCGACGCTTTCCAGCATGCGCAGGCGCTGGTACTCGTCGATCCGCGCCACGTGGCGGGCGATGGCGCGGATCATCAGGCCGAAGCCGATCATCGGTGCCAGCAGCACGACGGTGCGCAGCAGACCGTCGTCCATGGGACGGCCGTAGCGGATCGACGCCAGCAGCAGGACGACATACACGGCGATGGCCGTCCACAAATCGATGCGGTAGGCCCGCGCGACACGTTTCTCATGCATTGCACACCTCCTCATGTAAAGTATGCTTTACATCGTAGGCCGGCTTCGGGTTGATGTCAAGCTTCCTTTACATCCATTTTTGGCGCCCGTTCGACTACAATGCTCGCCTCCGCGCTTTCTCCCCCTTTTTTCCGCGACCGCCATGTCCCAGCCCACCGAAACCCGTCCCCACGCCATCGTCATCGGCGGCGGCCCCGCCGGCCTGATGGCGGCCGAAGTGCTGTCCGCGGGCGGCGCGCGGGTGGACGTGTACGATGCGATGCCGTCCGTCGGCCGCAAATTCCTGCTGGCGGGTAAAGGCGGCATGAACATCACGCATGCGGAACCCTACGATGCGTTCGTCGGCCGCTACGGTGCCCGCGTCGGCGCGGTAAAACCGTGGGTCGACGCGTTCAGGCCGGAGCAGCTGCGGGAGTGGATCCACGGATTGGGCGTCGATACGTTCGTGGGGACGTCCGGCCGCGTATTCCCGACCGACATGAAGGCCGCGCCGCTGCTGCGCGCGTGGCTGCACCGGTTGCGCGAGGCGGGCGTCCAGTTCCACATGCGGCACCGCTGGACCGGCTGGCGCGACGGCGCCCTCGTATTCGAGACGCCGGGTGGCGAGGCGACCGTGGAGGCAGGCGGCACCGCGACCGTACTGGCGTTGGGCGGAGCGAGTTGGGCGCGGCTCGGGTCCGACGGCGCCTGGGTGCCGTTGCTGGCCGCGCGCGGCGTGGACGTGGCGCCGCTCGTGCCGGCGAACTGCGGTTTCGACGCCGACTGGTCCGAACATTTCGCCAGCCGTTACGCGGGCGCGCCGCTGACCACCGTCGCGCTGGCGCTCGAAGGCGGCGCATTCCGCAAGGGCCAGTTCGTCGTCACGGCGACGGGTATCGAAGGCAGTCTCGTGTACGCGCTGTCGGCCGGGATCCGCGACCGCATCGCGCGCGACGGCCAGGCGACCGTGCTGCTGGACCTGCTGCCGGACCACGACCCGCAGCGCGTGCTGGACGAGGTGACGCGCCCGCGCGGCACGCGGTCGATGGCGAGTCACCTGCAAAGCCGCCTGGGCATCAAGGGCGTGAAATCGGGGCTGCTGCACGAGTGCCTGGGCAAGGCCGACTATGCGGATCCGGTGAAACTGGCGCGGGCGCTGAAGGCCTTGCCGCTCGTGCTGAAACGCCCCCGTCCGATCGATGAGGCCATCAGCAGCGCGGGCGGCGTGCGTTTCGGCGCGCTCGACGGGGCCATGCTGAAAGACGTGCCGGGGGTGTTCGTCGCGGGCGAGATGGTCGATTGGGAAGCGCCGACGGGCGGCTATCTGTTGACGGCCTGCTTCGGCAGCGGGCGCGCCGCCGGGCGCGCGGCGCTGGAGTGGCTGCTCAATCCCGCTTGTCGTCGAAGCTGACGGTCGCGCTGCCGTTGCGGCTGACGGAGCGTTCGTCCGGATTGCCGAAGACACGCGCCTCGCCGCTGCCGGTCAGCTCCGCATGCAGGCGCTTGCGGGCGTACACCGCGCTGTCGCCGGAACCCTGCTGGGCGAGGTCGACTTCGTCGGCGCGCAGGTGGCGCGCGTCCAGGTCGCCCGAGCCGCGCAGTTCGGCATGCAGCGCGCGCGTCGAGCCGACCAGCGTGAGGCGGCCGCTGCCGATGACGGCGGCGTCCACCGTGTCGCTGGAGCCGCCCGTCAATTCCATGTCCCCGCTGCCGTGGATGGCGGCCATGATTTCGCGGTAACGGCCGTTGAAGCGCAGGCTGCCGGAGCCGTCCAGCGCGACGTCGAGGTGGTCGCCGGCGAAACCGCTGACGGTGTGCTCGCCGCTGCCGTTGATGCTGAGCGATTCCAGCGACGGCAGGGTGACCGTCACCTCGATCGGCGTGCGGTGGCGCAGCAGGATGCCGCGCGGGCCGATGTGCAGCATGTCGCCGTCGACGGTCGTGTCGATGTTGGCCAGCAGGCGCTGCTCGCCCCGCACTTCCAGCGACGGCGTCGGACCCTGGCGCAGGGTGAGGTTGACGGGGCCGGCCAGGTCGACCTTGGCGACGGCCTGGTCTAGCGGGCGGCGTTCCGTGGTGAGGAGGCGGCTGCCCGGGTTGGACGGGCCGTTCGTGCCGTGGGCCCGCAGCATGCTGTACGAGACGCCGATCAGCAGGAAGGCGATGACGAGCAGGGTAAAGCCGATCTTGAGTAACGCGCGCATGGTGCCTCAGCCTCCCTTGAGCAGGGAACGGTTCATCTGGAGGTAGCGCTTCAGGCCGATGAAGGTATAGCGCGTGATCACGAGGGACAGCAGGAACAGGGCGATCCCGCCCAGCACGAGACCGAGGCCGAACAGGGTCTGCGTCGTGCGCGATTCCGCGTCCATTTCCGTACTGATGCGCACCGTGCTGTCCGCGAGCGCCTCGGCGCCGCGCATGGCGCGCGAGCGTTCCAGGCGGCTGCTCCCGTCGGCGTCGCTGTCCGGGTCCGCGGGCGGCAGCGGGTCCGCGACCTGCGGGCGTTCCTGCGTGACGTTGATGCCGTGGCTGCCGATCTCGATGCGCATCTGGCGTCCGCGCCCGTCGTCGTCGATCGTGACGAAGCGGCTCGGCCAGTCCAGTACCAGTTCGTTGGCGCCGGCCAGGCCGCTGGCCGTCGTCGCGATGCCGGCCAGGTAGAACGTCAGCGCGCACGCGTACAGGGCGAACAGCAGCGCCGAATACACCATCGCCGGCACGATCATGAACAGGTTGAAGATGGCCAGGCCGACGGCGGAGACCGCCACGCGCAGCGCGTTGGCCGGGTTCTTTTTCTCGGCGAACCCGTTCGCCGGGTTCTTCTTCTCCGTGAACGTGCTCAGGTGCGCGCTAGCGCGCAGGGTCATGGCGATCTTCGTCGGATCGGCGAGCTCGCGCGCCACGTCCGGCTCGCCCCGTCCGGCGGCCACGCCGTCGACGAAGCGCTGCTCGTAATAGGCCAACGTCTTGGCCTGGACGTCGGGAGGCAGGCCGAGCATGGCCCGCTTGAGCGCGTCGAGGTATTCCAGTTTGCCCATCGTTACTCCTGGCAAGGCCTAATCAATTTCGGCCAAGCAACAACATGGCGTTCAGCGCCGGATCGGTCGCGCCGCCCGGATGGACGAGGATGAGCGTCGCGGCCGCCACGACGGCCAGCAGGGCAAGGGTACGTACGCCGAGATGGATGTTCATTTGCATTTCCGCCAACATTCGTTTCGATGTTGCCACTGTACGGAAGCCGGATGGCGCGCGCCACCGGTGTGCGACAGGCTGCGGAAATCGCGGAGCAGGGCGCACCCCGGCGGGATGACCGGCGTGGCTTCATCGGCGTTTTCCCTCTGTAATGACGGCCGCCGCGGCCACCCCGCTGCGCACGGCCGCCTCCAGTGTGGCAGGGTAGTCGCACGCGGTGTAGTCGCCGGCCAGCGCGAGGCCGGGCAGGGGCGTGGCGTTGGCGGGGCGGTCGAGGGCGGGAGAACACGCGAACGTCGCCCGCTTTTCCGTGATGACCCGGCTCCACTGGGGAGACGCCAACGCCGGTTGCCCGAACGCGGCGGCCAGTTGGGCGGCGACGCTGGCCGCCAGCGCGTCCTGGCCGATGTCCCCGGCCGGATCCGCGCCGCTGATCACGACGGCCAGCAGACCGTCCTGGCCGGGATCGAGCTGGCCGCGGTCGAACACGAACTGGCCCCAGCGGTTGGCGGCAGGCGCGTCCGTCAGCGCGCAGAACGGCAGCGGCAGGCGGACCCCGGCCGCGTATTGCAGGTAGACGGTGGCGATCGGTTCGTAGTCCAGCGCATCCAGCTTGTCGACCACGTCCGCGGTGCCGTCCACGGGCCGCAGCAGCGCGGCGGCCTGCCAGGGCGGGGCTGCCAGCACGACGGCGTCGAACGTCTGCACGTCGGCGCCCGCGCGCACGATCCACGTGCCGCCGTCCGGCCCCAGCGTATCGACGCGGCGGCCCGTGTGCACGGCCGCGCCGCGGCTTTCCAGGTAGCGGCGCGCCGCCTGGGGGAACAGCGCGTCGAGCAGCACGCGCGGGATCAGCATGTCGGATGCGGCCCGCTTCGCGCCCAGGCTGTCGCGCAGCACGGCCAGGAACACCTGCGCGGACGCGCGTTCCGGCGGCGTGTTCAGCGCCGCGAGGCACAGGGGGCGCCACATCAGGCGATTCAGGCGTTCGGTCTGGTCGTAGCGCACGAGCAGTTCCGCCACTGTGCAATCGTTGTGCAGTTGCCAGCCCATCCAGCGGGCCGTCGTCGTGAAGCGGGCGAGGGCCAGCTTGTCGGCGCGGCCGAGGCCCCGGGCGCGCAACAGGGCGACGAGCATGTGCAGCGGCGCGGGCAGGCGCGGCGCGACGAAGTCCATGCCATCGTCCCCCGCCGGGTAGCGCATCTGCAGCGGCAGCCGCAATAACGCCTGTTTCGGCGCGACGCCCACGCGGCGCATCAGGCGCAGCGTGTCGGCATAGGCGCCCAGCATGATGTGCTGGCCGTTGTCGAGCAGGCGGCCGTTCGTCTCGATCGCGCGGGCACGGCCGCCCAGGGTGCGGGCGGCTTCGAACAGGGTGACGCCGCAGCCCGCGTCCAGCAGGGCGACGGCCGCCGCGCAGCCGGCCCAGCCCCCGCCGACGACCGCGACCCGCTTTTCAATCCGCATTTCAGCCGCGGACATACGTCTTCCATGCGAGCCACAGCTTGCGCAGCGGCGTCAGGGAGATCTTCTGGTTGAGGACGTGGAAGCCGTCGCGCTCGATCTCGTCGAGCAGCGTGCGGTAGATGGCGGCCATCATGAGGCCGGGACGCTGGGCGCGCCGGTCTTCCTTCGGCAGCAGCGCGAACGCTTCGTCGTACAGTTTCTGGGCGCGGTCGGCCTGGAACTTCATCAGCGCTTCGAACTTTTCGCTGTGGCGCGCGTTCAGGAGGTCGGCCGCCGTCACGTTGAACTGCTGCAGTTCGTTGATCGGCAGGTAGATGCGGCCCTTGCGCGCATCCTCGCCCACGTCGCGGATGATGTTCGTGAGCTGGAACGCGAGGCCCAGCGTCTCCGCGTATTTCAGGGTCTGCGGATTCGTCACGCCGAAGATGCTGGCCGACAGGATCCCTACGACGCCGGCCACGTGCCAGCAGTATTTCTTCAGGTTCGGGTAGTCGAGGTAGCGCGACTGGTCGAGGTCCATCTCCATGCCGTCGATGATGGCCTGCAGGTGTTCCTGTTTCAGGTCGTAGGGCTGGAGGTGCGGTTGCAGCGCCAGCATCACGGGATGCGTGGGCGTGCCCGTGTACATCTGCGTGACCTCGTTGCGCCACCACGCCAGCTTGATGCGGGCGACCGACTGGTCGCTCGTTTCGTCGACCGTGTCGTCGACTTCCCGGCAGAACGCGTACAGCGCCGTGATCGCCCTGCGCCGTTCGGGCGGCAGGAACAGGAAGCTGTAGTAGAAGCTGGAGCCGCTTTGCGCGGTCTTTTGTTGGCAGTATTCGTCGGGGGACATATTCAGGTTGTGATTGCGCGGAGCAAGTCCGCTATCTTAGCCGATGCGGCGTCACATACGTAGTGCGCGCCAGCCTACCGTGAGCCAGTCGAGGCGTTTCAGGCGCGGGCGCCGGCGGAATACGTCGTAATCCACGCGCTCGATGGCTTCCAGGATGCGCAGGCCGCCCTGGACGACCATGCGCAATTCCCAGCCGATGCGGCCCGGCAGGCGCGTGGCCAGCGGCGCGCCTTCCAGCATCAGGGCGCGTGCCCGGTCCACCTCGAAGCGCATCAGTGCGCGCCATGCGGGTCCCGTGCGGCCCTGTTCGATGGCGTCCTGCGTCACGCCGTGGCGGGCCAGGTCGTCCAATGGTATATAGATGCGGCCCTTGGCGATGTCGATGGCGACGTCCTGCCAGAAGTTGGTCAACTGGAGGGACGTGCAGATGGCGTCCGACTCGCGCAGGCTCGCCGCGTCGTCGACGCCGTACAGGCCCAGCATCAGGCGTCCGACCGGGTCGGCGGAGCGCCGGCAATAATCCAGCAGCTGCGGAAAATCCGGGTAGCGCGTCATGACGACGTCCTGCTTGAAGGCCGAGAGCAGGTCGCGCAGCGGCTGCAGCGGGAGACGGAACTCGGCCAGCACGCCGGCCAGGCGGCGGAACATCGGATCGTCCGACGGGGTGCCGGCCGCGATGTCGTCCAGCGCCGCCTCGTAGGCCTGCAGGGCGGCCAGGCGTTCGGCCGGGGTGGCGTCGCCCTCGTCGGCGAGGTCGTCGGCGCTGCGGGCGAACGCATAGATCGCCTCCACCGCGGGCACGAGACGGCGGGGGAGGAGGATCGACGCGACAGGGAAGTTTTCGTAATGGTCGACGGCCATGCGAGGCGGTAGATTGCTGACTCTAAAGTCATTTACTGGCGATAATTGCATGATTATAATTGCTAGGTTAAATCCACGACAGTGCCTCGCCATCCCGGCCGGGCCACGATGAGGACACCCATGCGTGCTTTTCCGTTCGCCGTTCCTTTGACCCTGGTGCTGGCCGCATTATCGCTGGCAGGCTGCTCCCGCAACGACACGCCGGCGGAAGACGTGCGTCCCGTGCGTGCGCTCACGCTCGCGACGGGCACGGTTGGCTCGTCCGCGGAGTTTTCCGGTGACGTCCGGCCCCGTTACGAATCCCGCCTCGGTTTCCGCGTCGGCGGCAAGATCAGCGCCCGCAAGGTGGACGTGGGCACGGTCGTCAAGCGCGGCCAGGTACTGATGCAGCTGGACCCGCAGGACCTGCGCCTCGGCCAGGCCCAGGCCCAGGCGAACCTGCGCGCGGCGCAGACCAGTTACGAGCTCGCGCGCGCCGACCTGAAGCGCTACCAGGACTTGCGCAGCCAGAACTTCGTCAGCCAGGCGGTGCTCGACCAGAAAGTGGCGGCCGCGCGCTCCGCGCAGGCGAACATGGAGGCAGCCCGCGCCGCGTCGCGCGAGCAGGCCAACCAGACCGGTTACGCGAACCTCGAGTCCGACACCAACGGCGTCGTGACGGGCATCGACGCGGAAGTAGGCCAGGTCGTGCAGGCCGGCACGCCCGTCGTGCGTGTGGCGCGGACGGACGAGAAGGAAGTCGTAATCGGCGTGCCGGAAGACCAGGTCGACGAGCTGCGCAACGTGAGCGAGGTGAAAGTCCGGCTGTGGGCGGATCCGGACCGCAGCATCCCCGGCAAGATCCGCGAGATCGCGCCGGTGGCGGATCCCGCCACGCGGACGTACACCGTGAAGGTGGCGATCCCCGCGCAGGAAGACATCCGCCTCGGCATGACGGCCGTCGTCCAGCTGGCGCATGCGAACACGGGCGCCGCGATCAAGGTGCCGCTGTCCGCGCTGTATCAGAACAAGGGCGCGACGTCCGTGTGGGTGATCGAGAACGGCGCCGTGCGCCTCGTGCCCGTGCAGGTGGGCGGCGTGTCCGGCAACGACGTGCTGCTCGCGGGCGGCGTGAAACCGGGCCAGACGATCGTCACGGCGGGTGTGCACCTGCTCAAGCCGGGCCAGAAAGTCAAAGTGTTGACGGCCGACGTCGCGCGCCGCGGCGATGCCGAGGCGGAAGCGAATGGAGCCCCCCGATGAAAGGGTTCAACCTGTCGCGCTGGGCGCTGGAAAACATCCCGCTGACCCGCTACCTGATCGCCGCGCTCCTGATCGGCGGCATCCTCAGCTACGGCAAGCTGGGGCAGGACGAGGACCCGCCGTTCACCTTCCGCGTGATGGTCATGACGGCGTACTGGCCCGGCGCCACGTCCGTGCAGATGGCCCAGCAGGTGGCCGACAAGCTGGAACAGAAGCTGCAGGAGACGCCGCACATCGACAAGCTGCGCAGCTTTTCCAAGCCCGGCGAGACGACGATCATCATCGAGCTGAAGGAATCGACGCCGCCGGCGGAGGTGCAGGGCGTCTGGTACCAGGTGCGCAAGAAGGTCGGCGACATCGCGGGGACCTTGCCGCCCGGCGTGATCGGGCCGTTCTTCAACGACGAGTTCGGCGACACGTACGGTTCCATCTTCGCGCTGTCCGGCGACGGTTTCACATATGCGGAGATGCGCGACTATGCGGATTTCGTGCGCCAGCAACTGCTCGCCGTGCCGCTCGTCTCGAAGGTCGAGCAGTTCGGCGTGCAGCAGGAAAAAGTCAATATCCTGTTCTCGCAGCAGAAGTTCGCGCAACTGGGCATACCGTTCGAACAGATCGTGAACCAGATCGCCACGCAGAACGGCATCGAATCGGCCGGCGTGCTCGTGACGCCGCTGGAAAACCTGCAGGTCCGCGTGACGGGCGGCCTGAAGACCGTCAAGCAGCTCGAGGACCTCAGCCTGCGCGCGGGGAACACGACGTTCCGCCTCGGCGACTTCGCCACCGTACAGCGCGCCTACGAGGATCCGCCGCACGACAAGATGCGCTTCAACGGCAAGGAAGTCATCGGCCTGGGCGTGTCGATGGAGAAGGGCGGTAATATCATCCAGCTGGGCAAGGGCCTGGAGCAGACGGTGGAACGCATCCGGCGCCAGCTCCCCGTCGGCATCGAGCTGGAACGCGTGTCGAACCAGCCGGCGGCTGTCACGGCATCCGTCAGCGAATTCATGCACAGCCTCATCGAGGCGATCGTCGTCGTGCTCGTCGTGTCGTTCGTGGCCCTGGGCCTGCACACGAAGCCGAAGCTGCGGCTGGACGTGCGCCCCGGCCTTGTCGTCGCGCTGACGATTCCGCTCGTGCTGGCGATCACGTTCCTGTTCATGCGCGTGTTCGACATCTCGCTGCACAAGATTTCGCTGGGCGCGCTGATCATCGCACTGGGCCTGCTCGTGGACGATGCCATCATCGCCGTCGAGATGATGGTGCGGAAGATGGAAGAGGGCATGTCGCGCTTCGAGGCGGCCACGTTCGCGTACACGTCGACCGCGTTCCCCATGCTGACCGGTACCTTGATCACCGCGGCGGGCTTCCTGCCGATCGGCCTCGCGAAATCGGCGGCAGGCGAGTATACGTTCTCGATGTTTTCCGTGAACGCGATCGCGCTGCTCGTGTCGTGGGTCGTCGCCGTCACGTTCACACCTTACATCGGTTTCATCCTGCTGCGCGTAAAACCCCATGGCGACGGGCACCACGACGTGTTCGACACGCCGATGTACCAGCGTTTCCGCCGCCTCGTCGACCGCTGCGTGGAATGGCGCAAGACGACGATCGCGCTGTCGCTGGCCGTGTTCTGCCTCGGCGTGTTCGGCTTCAAGTTCATCGAGAAGCAGTTCTTCCCGGACTCGAGCCGCCCCGAACTGATGGTCGAGATGTGGGCGCCGGAAGGCACGAGTTTCGCCGTCAACGAGGCGCTGGCGAAGAAATTCGAAGCGTTTGCGCGCGCGCAGCCGGAGACGGACAGCGTGACGTCGTACATCGGCACGGGCAGCCCACGCTTCTACCTGCCGCTGGACCAGATCTTCCCCGCGTCGAACGTGTCGCAGTTCGTCGTGCTGCCGAAGGACGTGCACCAGCGCGATGCCCTGAAACGCAAGATCGAGGACCGCTTCAAGTCGGATTTCCCGGAAGTGCGCGGCCGCGTCAAACTGCTGCCGAACGGGCCGCCCGTGCCGTATCCCGTGCAGTTCCAGGTGATGGGCCCGGACATCGGCGTGGTGCGCAAGGTCGCCGACCAGGTCAAGGAGATCATGATCGCCAATCCGAACACGGTGGGCGTGAACGACAACTGGAACGAATCCGTGAAGGTGCTCCGGCTGGAACTGGACCAGGACAGGATGCGCGCGCTGGGCGTCACGTCGCAGGCCGTGCGCCGCACGATCGCGACGCTTCTGTCGGGGACGACAGTGGGCCAGTTCCGCGAAAGTAACCGCCTGATCGACATCGTCGTGCGCCAGCCGCTGGACGAGCGCTCGAACATGTCCGTCCTCGCCAATACGAACGTGCCGACGCCCTCGGGCAAGGCCGTGCCGCTGTCGCAACTGGCGCGCATCGAATTCGTGTGGGAGCCTGGTGTCGTGCAGCGCTACGGGCGCGAGTGGGCGATCATGGTCCAGTCGGACGTCGTCGAAGGCGTGCAGGGGCCGACCGTGTCCGACCAGGTCAATGCGAAGCTGGAAGCGCTGCGCGCGAAGCTGCCGGCCGGCTACCGTATCAAGCTGGAAGGCGCGGCCGCCAACAGTTCGACGGCGGAGGAATCCATCTCGGCGAACGTGCCGCTCGTGCTGTTCATCGTGTTCACCCTGTTGATGCTGCAACTGCACAGCTTCTCGCGGGCCGTGATGGTGTTCCTCACCGGGCCGCTCGGTATCGCGGGTGCCGCGATGGGGCTGCTGCTCTTCAATGCGCCGTTCGGCTTCGTCGCCAACCTCGGCGTGATCGCGCTGTTCGGCATGGTGGTGCGCAATTCCGTGATCCTCGTCGACCAGATCGAGAAGGACATCGCGGCCGGCCACTCGCCGTGGGAGGCGATCGTGGAAAGCGCCGTGCGGCGCTGCCGGCCGATCCTGCTGACGGCCGCCGCGGCGGCGCTGGCGATGATTCCGCTGTCGCGCTCCGTGTTCTGGGGCCCGATGGCCATTGCGATCATGGGCGGCTTGTTGGTCGCCACGGCGCTCACCCTGCTGTTCCTGCCGGCGCTGTATGCGGCGTGGTTCCGCGTGAAGCGTCCCGTGCGCGCCCGGGAAACGGCCGTAAATCCTTGAAATATCGGGCGATTTAATACGAATTAAAATCTGCCCAATGGTGTCAGAAAATCCAGTAAAATATCGGGTTGAAGTTGTAGCCCCTAGACATTGGATTCAGGGCGGCCGGTTTCATTGTCGGGCGCCCTTTGTTTTTGTGGCAAGATCAGCAATCCTGCGCGAGGATGGCGAAATTGGTAGACGCACCAGGTTTAGGTCCTGACGCCAGCAATGGTGTAGGGGTTCGAGTCCCCTTCCTCGCACCACGAACAATTATTTTTTTGGACGATTTTTACAATGGCAACTGCAGTCGAAAACCTGGGTAAACTCGAGCGTCGCTTGACTCTCTCTTTTCCGCTGAGCGACGTACGTACGGAAGTTGAAAAGCGCCTCAAGAAGCAGGCCAAGACCGCTCGTGCTCCGGGCTTCCGTCCGGGTAAGGTGCCGCTGAAGATGGTGGCGGCCCAGTACGGCTACCAGATCGAATCCGACGTGCTGAACGACAAAGTTGGCCAGGCCTTCAACGACGCCGCCAACGAAGCCCAGCTGCGCGTTGCCGGCATGCCGAAAATCGAGCCGAAGCAGGACGCACCGGAAGGCATGCTGGCCTTCGACGCGACCTTCGAAGTCTATCCGGAAGTCACGCTGCCGGACCTGGCCGGCATCGAGATCGAGACCGTCAAGACCGACGTGACCGACGCCGAGATCGACAAGACCATCGACATCCTGCGCAAGCAGCGCGTGCACTACCACACCAAGGGCGAAGCCGGTGAGCACGGCGACGGCGGCGAGCCGGTCGCAGCGAACGGCGACCGCGTGACCGTCGACTTCGTCGGCGTCATCGACGGCGTCGAATTCCCGGGCGGCAAAGCCGAAGACTACGCATTCGTGCTGGGCGAAGGCCGCATGCTGCCGGAATTCGAAGCTGCGACCGTCGGCCTGAAAGTGGGCGAGAGCAAGACCTTCCCGCTGGCTTTCCCGGAAGACTACCATGGCAAGGACGTGGCCGGTAAAACCGCCGAGTTCACCATCACGCTGAAGAAGCTGGAATGGGCGCACCTGCCGGAAGTCGACGCCGAGTTCGCGAAATCGCTGGGCATCGAAGACGGCAGCATCGAGAAGATGCGCGAAGACATCAAGGTTAACCTGGAGCGTGAAGTCAACGCCCGCATCAAGGCCCGCAACAAGGAAGCCGTGATGGACGCGCTGGTCAAGCACACCGAGATGGACGTCCCGAAGGTCATGATCGAGCAGGATTCGCAGCGCCTGGCCGAGCAGACCCGCCAGGACATGGCCCAGCGCGGCATGGACGTGCAAAGCCTGCCGTTCCCGGCCGACCTGTTCGCCACCAAGGCCGAGCGCCGCGTGCGCCTGGGTCTGATCCTGTCGCAACTGGTCTCGGAAAACAACCTGCAGGCTACGCAAGAGCAGGTGAAGGCCCAGATCGAAGACTTCTCGCAGAGCTACGAAGATCCGAAGGAAGTCCTCAAGTACTACTACAGCGACCGTCGCCGCCTGGGTGAAGTGGAAGCTCTTGTATTGGAAGAAAACGTCGTTAACTATGTGCTCGGCAAGGCAAAGGTGACGACCAAGGACATCGCCTTTGACGAGCTGATGGGAAGCGTCGCTCAGGCGTAACTCCTTGATGAAGCCGTACGACATGCTCACGACAAATCTGAGATAGTGCGGCTTCGTAACTCTTCGAAAGGAATTGACAGGTATGAATCGTAATCCGGCATTGGATACCCAAGCCCTCGGCCTCGTGCCGATGGTGATCGAGCAGAGCGGCCGCGGCGAGCGCGCCTACGACATCTACTCGCGCCTGCTGAAGGAGCGCGTGATTTTCCTGGTCGGTCCTGTCAACGACCAGATGGCCAACCTCATCGTGGCCCAGCTGCTGTTCCTGGAGAGCGAGAATCCCGACAAGGACATCTCGCTGTACATCAACTCGCCGGGTGGTTCCGTGTCGGCCGGCCTCGCCATCTTCGACACGATGAACTTCATCAAACCCGACGTGTCGACGCTGTGCACCGGCCTGGCCGCCTCGATGGGCGCGTTCCTGCTGGCCGCAGGCGCCAAGGGCAAGCGCTTCTCGCTGCCGAACTCCCGTGTCATGATCCACCAGCCGTCCGGTGGCTCGCAGGGCATGGCGTCGGACATCGAGATCCAGGCGAAGGAAATCCTGTACCTGCGCGAACGCCTGGCCCGCATCATGGCGGACAACACGGGCCAGACGATCGAACAGATCCACAAGGATACCGATCGCGACCGTTTCATGTCGAGCGAAGAGGCCGTGGAATATGGCCTCATCGACAAGGTTCTCACGAACCGCGGCTGAGGTTAGTCCGCGCGGTTTTCGAGATCGCGTGGAGTACTCGACAACTGTTGCTCAAATACGCCCGGACGCGACAGCGCTTCGGGCGTTTTGTTTTCAAATCGGGTAGCATGGTGTCGTGCGCACTTGTTGCGCCCTCGTATTAGCGTTATATTCATAGCAATTCAACTGAAACCTGCCCCATGTCAGACAAAAAATCCTCTAGCGGCGAAAAACTCCTGTACTGCTCGTTCTGCGGCAAGAGCCAGCACGAGGTCAAGAAGCTCATCGCAGGACCTTCGGTCTTCATCTGCGACGAGTGCATCGACCTGTGCAATGACATCATCCGCGACGAGACCTCGAACGTCGAATCGGTGGCGGGCGCCAAGTCCGACCTGCCGACGCCGCACGAGATCGCGGAACTGCTCGACCAGTACGTGATCGGCCAGCAGACGGCGAAGCGTATCCTGTCGGTGGCGGTCTACAACCATTACAAGCGCCTGAAGCACCTGGGCAAGAAGGACGACGTCGAACTGGCCAAGAGCAACATCCTGCTCGTCGGCCCCACCGGTTCCGGCAAGACCCTGCTGGCCCAGACGCTCGCGCGCATGCTGAACGTCCCGTTCGTGATCGCCGACGCGACCACGCTGACGGAAGCCGGCTATGTCGGCGAAGACGTCGAGAACATCATCCAGAAGCTGCTGCAGAGCTGCAATTACGAAGTCGAGAAAGCCCAGCGCGGCATCGTCTACATCGACGAGATCGACAAGATTTCGCGCAAGTCCGACAACCCGTCCATCACCCGCGACGTGTCGGGCGAGGGCGTGCAGCAGGCGCTGCTGAAGCTGATCGAAGGCACGATGGCGTCCGTGCCGCCGCAGGGCGGCCGCAAGCATCCGAACCAGGATTTCGTGCAGATCGACACGACGAACATCATGTTCATCTGCGGCGGCGCATTCGACGGCCTGGACAAGATCATCCAGAACCGTTCGGAAAAGAGCGGCATCGGCTTTGCGGCCAGCGTCAAGAGCCAGTCGCAGCGTTCCGTCAGCGATATCCTGATGGAAGCAGAACCGGAAGACCTGATCAAGTTCGGTCTGATTCCGGAACTGGTCGGCCGCCTGCCGGTCGTCGCCACCCTGAGCGAGCTCACGGAAGAGGCGTTGATCCAGATCCTGGTCGAGCCGAAGAACGCCCTCATCAAGCAGTATTCGAAACTGCTGGAAATGGAAGGCGCCGAACTGGAAATCCGTCCGGCGGCCCTGCACGCGATTGCCAAGAAGGCATTGGCGCGCAAGACCGGTGCGCGCGGCCTCCGTTCGATCCTGGAACACGCTCTGCTCGACGTGATGTACGAATTGCCGAGCCAGCAAAATGTCGTGAAAGTCGTAATCGATGAAAATACGATCACGAACGGCGCGAAACCTTTGCTGATTTACAGCGAATCGCCGAAGGCTGCGGGCGAAAATTGAAACAAGCTGAAAAATTTCCGGGCGCAAACACAACAAAGGTATTGAATCGCTGAGTTGAGACGGTACAATCAATCTCAACAAAAGACGGCTTCAATCGAAAAGCCACTCGCGGCCGATGCTGTGAAGTGGCTTTTTTATTTGAATTCAGGACTTTTGTAGAAACGGCTATTATTCGTATCAAGTTAAAGTTCTTTTACTTGTAGAAAATATTTCCGGGCCGGTATTGTGTTTCGACAGTGTGCTCCCACATCGTCTACACGCTTTCTATAAGGTATGCCATGACAACTTCCAAATTGACCGAGCAAATGACGCTGCCCCTGCTGCCCCTGCGCGACGTGGTGGTGTTCCCGCATATGGTGATACCGCTGTTCGTCGGCCGCCCGAAATCCATCAAGGCGCTCGAGGCTGCCATGGAACAGGGTAAGAGCATCATGCTCGCAGCCCAAAAGGCCGCTGCCAAGGACGAACCTTCGGCCGCAGACATCTACGAGATCGGCTGCGTGGCCAATATTCTGCAAATGCTGAAGCTGCCGGACGGCACCGTGAAGGTGCTGGTCGAAGGCGCACAGCGTGCCCGTATCAATCACATCAACGACGCGCCGAGCCATTTCATCGCCGACCTCACCCCGATCAACTCGGAAATCGGCGACGACTCCGAAGTCGAGGCAATGCGCCGCGCGATCGTCCAGCAGTTCGACCAGTACGTCAAACTGAACAAGAAGATCCCGCCCGAGATCCTGGCCTCGCTGGCCGGTATCGACGACGCCGGCCGCCTGGCCGACACCGTCGCTGCCCACCTGCCGCTGAAACTCGAGCAGAAACAGGTCATCCTGGAAATCTTCAACGTCGCCAAGCGCCTCGAGCACCTGCTCGGCCAGCTGGAAGGCGAGCTCGACATCCTGCAGGTCGAAAAGCGCATCCGTGGCCGCGTCAAGCGCCAGATGGAGAAATCGCAGCGCGAGTACTACCTGAATGAACAGGTCAAGGCCATCCAGAAGGAACTGGGCGAAGGCGAAGAGGGCGCCGACATCGAGGAGCTCGAGAAGAAAGTTATCGCAGCCAAGATGCCGAAGGAAGCCCTGGAAAAAGCCCAGGCCGAGATCAAGAAGCTCAAGCTGATGTCGCCGATGTCGGCCGAAGCCACCGTCGTGCGCAACTACATCGACACGCTCGTGTCGCTGCCGTGGAAAAAGAAATCCAAGGTCACGATCGACCTGGAAAAGGCCCAGGAAGTGCTGGAAGCCGACCACTACGGCCTCGACAAGATCAAGGAACGCATCCTCGAATACCTCGCGGTGCAACAGCGCGTCGACAAGCTGAAGGCGCCGATCCTGTGCTTCGTCGGTCCTCCGGGCGTCGGTAAAACGTCGCTGGGCGAATCGATCGCCCGTGCGACGAACCGCAAGTACGTCCGCATGGCACTGGGCGGCGTGCGCGACGAAGCCGAGATCCGCGGTCACCGTCGTACCTACATCGGCTCGATGCCGGGCAAGGTGCTGCAATCGCTGGCGAAGGTCGGCGTGCGCAACCCGCTGTTCCTGCTGGACGAGATCGACAAGATGGGCGCGGACTTCCGCGGCGACCCGTCGTCGGCCCTGCTCGAAGTGCTGGATCCGGCGCAGAACCACACGTTCTCGGACCACTACGTCGAGGTGGACTTCGACCTGTCGGACGTGATGTTCGTGGCGACGTCGAACTCGTTCAACATCCCGCCCGCGCTGCTGGACCGTATGGAAGTGATCCGCCTGTCGGGTTACACCGAGGATGAAAAGACGAGCATCGCGCAGCGCTACCTGCTGCCGAAGCAGATCAAGGCGAACGGCCTGAAGGATGAAGAGATCAAGGTCGACGAAGCGGCGATCCGCGACATCATCCGCTACTACACCCGCGAAGCCGGTGTGCGTTCGCTCGAGCGCGAAATCTCGAAGATCTGCCGCAAGGTCGTCAAGATGCTGCTGCTCAAGAAGGACAACAAGCGCGTGATCGTGTCGTCGAAGAACCTGGATAAATTCCTGGGCGTCCGTCGCTACGACTTCGGCGTGGCCGAGAAGGAAAACCAGATCGGCCAGGTGTCGGGCCTCGCCTGGACGGAAGTCGGCGGCGACCTGCTGACGATCGAAGCCGTGCAGGTGCCGGGCAAAGGTGCGGTCATTCGCACCGGTACGCTGGGCGACGTGATGAAGGAATCGATCGAAGCCGCCCGCACCGTCGTGCGCAGCCGTGCGGCGCGCCTGGGCATCAAGAACGAGGTGTTCGAGAAGACCGACATCCACATCCACCTGCCGGAAGGTGCGACGCCGAAGGACGGTCCGTCCGCCGGTATCGGCCTGACGACGGCGCTGGTGTCGGTGTTCACCGGCATCCCGGTCCGCGCCGACGTGGCGATGACGGGCGAGATCACGCTGCGCGGCGAAGTCCTGCCGATCGGCGGCCTGAAGGAAAAACTGCTGGCGGCCCAGCGCGGCGGCATCAAGACCGTGCTGATCCCCGAGCAGAACGTGAAGGATCTCGCCGACATTCCTGACAACGTCAAGAACAAGCTGGAGATCGTGCCGGTGCGCTGGATCGAGAAGGTGCTGGAAGTGGCACTGGAACGCCAGCCGGAGCCGATCGTCGACGTGCCGGCAGTGGCGTCGTCGACGGTGACCACCGCCACGACGGATGGCCAGGGCGGCGTCGTCAAGCACTGAGCCTGATTTTGCGGCGTCAAGAACGGCACCTTCGGGTGCCGTTTTTTTATGTCGTGCTGTTGCTCGTGCGTTACTTGACACAACGCATTGTCGGCTTGTTTAATACGCCCTTGCGGTTTTTGCCGACGGTCAATCCGACCCTGTCGCGCATGCCGTGTCCAGAACGTACAACGAGGGAAGAAAGTGAACAAAACTGAACTGATCGAAGAAATCGCGAAGTCTGCGGACCTGACCAAAGCTTCTGCGGCGCGCGCCCTCGATGCCATGATCGACGCTGTGACCAACACGCTGAAGAATAACGACAGCGTGACGCTGGTCGGCTTCGGCACGTTCACCGTCGGCGAGCGCGCTGCGCGCACTGGCCGCGATCCGCGCACGAAGGAAGCCATCAAGATCAAGGCGGCCAAGGTCCCGAAATTTAAGGCTGGTAAAGCACTGAAAGATGCAGTAAACTAATGCCTCCGCTGCGCTGACACGCAGCAGGACGCTGCTGGATTCCAGTCGGTGTGTAGTACCCAGTATTTCGTGGAGCGGTAGTTCAGTTGGTTAGAATACCGGCCTGTCACGCCGGGGGTCGCGGGTTCGAGCCCCGTCCGCTCCGCCACCGAAATACATGAATCTGGAGCGGTAGTTCAGTTGGTTAGAATACCGGCCTGTCACGCCGGGGGTCGCGGGTTCGAGCCCCGTCCGCTCCGCCAGATACTGAAAAAAAGGCGAACCTAGGTTCGCCTTTTTTTTTAAGTTTTTCGATAACGCATTTTCAACCTTGAATGGCTGACCATGTTTGAATTTATCCGTACTCACCAGCGCCTGATGCAGTTTCTGCTGCTGCTGCTGATCCTGCCGTCGTTCGTACTGGTCGGCGTCAGCAGCTACAACGAACGCGGCAGCAACGATGGTGTGGCCACCGTGGACGGGAAAAAGATCACCCAGCAGGAGTGGGAAGCCGCCCAGCGCCGCCAGCTGGACCAGGCCCGCCAGATGATGGGCGAGCGCTTCGACCAGAAGCTGTTCGACACGCCGGAAGCGAAGCAGGCGGTGCTCGACCAGCTCGTCGCCGAGCGCGCCATCAACGCCGAGATCGTCCGCAACCACCTGACGGTGAACGACGCCGCGCTGCAGAAGGCCATCCTCGAGATCCAGGCATTCCGCAAGGAAGACGGCACGTTCCACATGGACCGCTACAAGGCCGCGCTCGCAGCGCAGGGCATGACGCCGGAGATGTTCGACCAGCGCATGCGTCACGACCTGGCCGTGCAGCAGCTCGTGGGCTCCGTCCAGCAGACCGCGTTCGCGCCGCGCACCGTCGCCAACCGCCTGTCGGACATCAACGACGAAGAGCGCGAAGTGCAGGAGCAGCTGTTCCCGGCAGCGAACTACGTGTCGCAGGTCAAGGTCACGGATGACATGATCAAGGCCTATTACGACAAGAACGCGGCCCTGTTCCAGGTGCCGGAATCGGTCAAGGCCGAATACGTCGTGTTCGACTCTTCCGCCGTCGAGAAGCAGGTGAACGTATCGGACGCCGAAGTCGCCGACGCGTACAACAAGAACAAGGCGCGTTTCACCACGCCGGAAAAGCGTACCGCCAGCCACATCCTGATCAACGTGAAGAAGGGTGCCTCGGCTGCCGACGACGCCGCCGCGAAGGCCAAGGCACAGGCGATCCTCGATGAAGTGCGCAAGAACCCGAACGACTTCGCGAAGATCGCCAAGGCCCAGTCGCAGGATCCGGGCTCGGCCGAGCTGGGCGGCGACCTGGGCGTCGTGCAGAAGGGCGTGTTCGTCAAGCCCGTCGAGGACGCGATCTACGGCCTCAAGGAAGGCGAAGTCAGCGGCCTCGTCCGTTCGGAATTCGGCTACCACATCATCAAGATCACGAAGATCGTGCCGGAAAGCCAGAAGTCGCTGGACGAAGCGAAGCCGGAGATCGTTGCCGAGCTGAAGAAGGCGAAGATGTCGGCGAAGTACACGGAACTGGCGGAAACCTTCCGCAATACCGTGTACGAGCAGGCGGACAGCCTGAAGCCGGCCGCCGACAAGCTGGGCCTGACCATCCAGACGGCCGAAGGCCTGACCCGCACGCCGAATCCGGCGCTGGGGCCGTCGCCGGTCAACAACCCGAAGTTCCTGGAAGCGATCTTCTCCAGCGACGCCATCAAGAACAAGCGCAACACGGACGCCGTCGAGATCGCGCCGGGTACGCTCGTCGCGGGCCGCGTCGTGGAATTCAAGCCGGCGACCAAGCGTCCGCTGGCCGACGTCGAAGCGGCGATCCGCCAGCGCGTCACGCAGGAAGAAGCGGCCAAGCTGGCACGCCAGGCCGGCGAGGCGAAACTGGCCGCCGCCAAGGCATCGGGCGACGCCGCCGGTTTCGGCGAGGCGAAGATCGTGGCGCGCACGAAGCAGCCGACGATCAACGAGACGGCCGCGATTGCCGTGCTGAAGGCGGACACGAGCAAGCTCCCGGCGTACGTGGGCGTGGACATCCCGGGCGTGGGCTATGGCGTCTACCGCATCAACAAGGTGAGCCAGCCGGCCCAGCCGGACGTGGCGCGCCGCAAGCAGGAAGCGGAACAGATCGGCCGTGCCGTCGGCAATGCCGAGACCTACGGTTTCGTCGAAGCGCTGAAGCGCAAGGCGAAGGCGAAGATCAACGTCAAGCCTGCCGATCTCGGCGCCAAGTCCGAATAAATCCGGACGCGTCACAGGAAAGCCCGGCCGCGCGAGCGGACCGGGCTTTTTTCATGACTGGAGCGGCACCCAGGCATAGCCCGTGCCTTGCCGCCTGAGCCGCCCGAATCCCGGGGCAGGAGCGTGCGGGCACAGAATGACCGCCTCGCGCGCGTACGCCAGCGCGAACAGCCAGCGCCGCGTCTCGACGTTGCGCGCGGCGTCGACATCGAACGCACTGACCCAGTCCGGATGCGCAACGTGCAGCGGATGGTGGCAGACGTCGCCGAGGCACAGCGCCGTACGGCCCAGCAAACTGACGAGCACGCTCGTATGGCCGGGCGTATGCCCCGGCGTCGGCAGCAGGTGGATGCCGGGCGCGAGTTCGAGCGGTCCGTCGAACAGCGTGAGCATGCCGTGCGCCGCCGGGATGCCGAAGTTGCGGGCGACATGGTGGACATCGTCCGCACGGGCGCTGAAGTGGTCCCAATCGGCACTTGCGAGGAAATACCGGGCGCGCGGAAAGGCCGGGACACCGTGGATCGTGTTGCGGCCCGCGTGATCGCCGTGTGCATGCGTGTTGACGACGATGGTCACGTCGTCGGGGGCGATGCCCGCGCGATCCAGTTCGTCCACCAAACGCCCCGTGCGGCCGCCGTGGGTATCGTCGCCATAGCCCGTGTCGACGAGCACGCGTTCGCCGCCCGTGTCGATGAGGCCGCAGTTGTGGCCGACCTCGATGCAGCCGTTCAAATCCGTCGCGAGTTCGCGGCGCCGGACGACGTCCGGCACGTTCGCGAAGTACACGGCGGCGGCGACGGGAAAGCTGCCGTCGTCGAGCGAGGTCAGGCGGAATGCGCCAAGGTCGAGCGTGTGCATGGCGGTGCGATCGGCGGGTGTCTGCGTTTGAGCCTCGCGCCCGGCCGAGGTTCGTGTCCCCCGCTAGAATGATGGTCTCGATACCCACCGCAAGGAGCCCGCATGACCGTGACCTGGACCGATACGCTCGACACCGTCGACTGGAACGAGCTCTCCGAGCTGTACCGCAAGGCCCCGCTCGGCGACAAGTCGCCGGAACGCCTGAAAACCGTGTTCACGAACAGCATGTTCCGCCGCTTTGGCTACGAGGATGGCGTGCTCGTCGCGGCCGGCCGCGCATTGGCCGACGGGATGGATTGCTCCTATATCTGCGACGTGGCGATCCTGCCCAGCCACCAGGGGCGCGGGCTCGGCGACGCGCTGATTTCGCACCTGGTCGAGCTGTCGCGCGGGCACGCGAAAATCATCCTGTACTCGGTGCCCGGCAAGGAAGGGTTTTATGCGCGCTATGGCTTCCGGCGCATGACGACGGCGATGGCCGTGTTTCAGGATCCGGACAAGGCCACCGCGCAGGGCTATCTGGCGCGGGAATGATCAGTACTGCTTGTACGGCAGGAACTTCCCGGACAGGACGACATTGACCCGGTCGCCTTTCGGATCGGGCTCGCGCACGATGTCCATGCTGAAGTCGATGGCGCTCATGATGCCGTCGCCGAATTCTTCGTGGATCAGTTCCTTGATCGTCGTGCCGTAGACGCTGACGATCTCGTACCAGCGGTAGATCAGCGGATCGGTCGGCACCGCCGTCGGCAGCGAGCCCTTGTACGGGACCACCTGCAGCCATTTGCACTCTTCGTCCGTCAGGCCGAAGATGTCGCCGAGGATGGCGGCCTGTTCGGCCGAGGCCGTCATCTGGCCCAGGCACAGCGCCGTCGTCCATTCCTTCGACTGGCCGATCTTGCCGGCCACGTCTTCCCATTTGATGCCTTTCGCTACCTTGGCGCTGACGATTTTTTCGGTGACGTCCATGCGGTTCATCGCGGTCCTCTCGTGTGGGGTGTTGGAGAGGACTAACCAGCAAGACGCGTGCCAGTGTCAGGAGTGCAGGTGCCGCGCGGCCGCGATGAAGTCGTCCTTCGAGATGCCCGGCAGCGTGAGGGTCTCCGCCTTCGGGTACTGCACGAAGTTCCGGTCGATCGACCGCAGGTAGGCCGGGTCGTAATGCTCGACGAGGAGCTGGTCCACGAGCTCGGGCATACGCCCCGAATTGGCCATCTCCTGCCATGTTTCGATGCGTGCGCGGCCGTGCAGCTGCACCAGGTGGTCCAGCTGTGCATTCAGCGCGCCCGGGTCGGTACAGAAGTGGTGATAGTCCTCCATCAGCAGTTGCACGCGCAGGGGACGGTCCAGTTGCAGCGCGATGCACGGGGACGCGCGCATGCGCTCCATGACCACTTCCGGCACGCGCAGGTTGCCCACCTTCTTGCTCTCCGACTCCACGAACACGGGTTTCGATGGATCGAAGCGGCGCAGCTTGTCCCAGATGCGCGTCTCGAACATCTTCTGGCTCGGCTGCGGCTCGCCGGGCAGGTGGCCGAGGACGGAGCCGCGGTGTGCCGCGAGGCGTTCCAGGTCGAGCACCTGCGCGCCGATGGATTCGAGCGTCTCGAGCAGGCGGCTCTTGCCGCTGCCCGTCGTGCCGCAGATCACGCGGAAATCCAGCTGCGGCGGGTTTTCCAGCGCGGCTGCGACGTAGGCGCGATACGCTTTATAGCCGCCGTCGAGCTGCACGACGGGCCAGCCGATCTTGGCGAAGATGAGGGCCATCGAACCGCTGCGGTTGCCGCCGCGCCAGCAGTACACGAGCGGCTTCCACTCCTTCGGTTTGTCGGCGAACAGCGTCTCGACGTAGCGGGCGATGTTCTGCGCGACGAGCGGCGCGCCGATCTTCTTCGCCTCGAAGGCGCCGACCTGCTTGTACGTGGTGCCGACGAGGACGCGCTGGGCGTCGTCCAGCGTGGGGCAGTTGATGGCGCCCGGGATGCGATCGAGCGCGAATTCGGACTCGCTGCGCGCGTCGATGATGGTGTCGAACTGGTCGAGCATGGGCAGGACGTCGTCGACGCCGAGGACTGCGGGGTATTTCATTATCGTTTGACGAGAGGCGCGAATTGCGGCCAGATGTTGTTGAGGATGGTCGGATGGGCCGTCGCGAGCGGGTGCAGGCGGTCGGCCTGAAAGTTGGCCGGATCCTGCGCGACACCGTCCAGCATGAACGGCACCAGCGGGATTTTATAGGTACCCGCCAGATCCTTGTACATGCCGGCGAAGCGTTCCGTGTAGGCGCGGCCGTAGTTCGGCGGCATGCGCATGCCGACGAGCAGGACCTTCGCCTTGTTCTGCTGCGCCAGCTGGATCATGGTGCGCAGGTTGTCCGCGGCCGCCGTCACGGGCAGGCCGCGCAGGCCGTCGTTCGCGCCAAGTTCCAGCACGACGACGTCCGGCTTGTGCTGCTGCAGCAGCGCGGGCAGGCGCGTGCGGCCGCCGCTCGTCGTCTCGCCGCTGATGCTGGCGTTGACGACGTGCGCATCGATTTTCTCCGCTTTCAGGCGCTGCTCCAGCAGGGCGACCCAGCCGCTGCCGCGCGCGAGGCCGTACTCGGCCGACAGGCTGTCGCCCACCACGAGCACGGTTTTTGGGGCAGAATAGGCGCTCCCCGCCGCGGTCATTCCGAGAACCGCGACGGCAGTTATCGTCCATTTCCTGAGTAAAGCAAGCATGCGTGATATTCCCGAGGCGTCAAAAGGCGGTGCAAGTGTGAGCAAAACGGCCAGGCCGGCCATCGAAGTGCGCGGCCTGTCCAAGCGCGTGGCGGATGCGAGCGGCGAGCTCACCATCCTGCACGAGGTGGATTTTACCGTGCAACCGGCCGAGACGCTTGCCCTCGTCGGCGCCTCCGGCTCCGGCAAGTCCACGTTGCTCGGCCTGCTGGCCGGTCTGGATGCGCCGTCCTCCGGCCAGGTGCTGCTCGACGGCACGGACATCTTCGCCCTCGACGAAGACGGCCGTGCCGCGTTCCGCAAGGCGAAGCTGGGCTTCGTGTTCCAGTCGTTCCAGCTGCTCGCGCACCTGAATGCGCTGGAAAACGTGATGCTGCCGCTGGAATTGCGGGGCGATGCCGATGCGCGCGCCAAAGCGGAGGCGATGCTGGGCCGTGTGGGCCTGTCGAGCCGCCTGCGCCACTATCCGAAGTACCTGTCGGGCGGGGAGCAGCAGCGCGTGGCGCTGGCCCGCGCCTTCGTCACGGAGCCGCCGCTGCTGTTTGCCGACGAGCCCACGGGCAGCCTCGATGCGGCCACCGGCGAGGCCGTGATCCAGCTGATGTTCGAACTGAATCGCGAGCGGGGATCGACCCTCGTCCTCGTCACCCACGATCCCGCCATGGCCGCGCGCTGCGGCCGCACGCTCACGATCGCCGCGGGCCGCCTGGCCGTTTGAGGTCTTCACGCCAGCGCCGCGTCCGCGACGAGCGCATTCAGTTCGGCGCGGATTGCGCGCGGCAGTTCGCCCGCCGTGAGGCCGATCGGGCCGACGCCGTTCGCCACCAGGCGGTCGGCCGCCGCGCCGTGCAGCCAGGTCGCGGCCAGCGCCGCTTCCCACGCGGGCCAGCCCTGGCCCAGCAGCGTGCCGACGAGGCCCGCCAGCACGTCGCCCGTGCCGCCCGTGGCGAGGCCCGGATTGCCCGTCGCATTGACCGCCACTTCGCCGTCCGGCCGCGCGATGACGCTGCCGGCGCCTTTCAGCACGACGACGGCATCCAGCCGCTGCGCCAGTTCGCGCGCATTCTCCAGCCGGTCGGCCTGCACGATGGCGGCCGTGACGCCCAGCAGCCGCGCGGCTTCCAGCGGATGCGGCGTGATCACCACGTCGCCGTCGTGCGCGGCCAGGCGTGCGGCGAGGTCCGGGCTGGCCGCGCACAGGTTCAGCGCGTCCGCGTCGACCACGAGCGGCCCCGTGCCGTCGATAACTTTCGACAGCAGGTGCGTGGCGCCGGCGGAATCGCCCATGCCGGGACCGGCGACGACGGTGCGGCCGTCGAAGGCGAAGCCGGCCGCGTCGCGGAACATGATTTCCGGCTGCAGCGGATCGAAACCGGGCCCCGGATCGACGGCGGCGACGAACACGCGGCCCGCGCCCGCATACAGCGCGGCGCGGGCCGCGAGGATGCCGGCGCCCGCCATGCCGCGCGCGCCGCCCAGCACGGCGACGTCGCCAAACGTGCCCTTGTGCGAATTGTTGCGGCGCGGGGTGAGGCAGCCTGCGAACAGGGCGGGCACGTTCAGGCGCGCGTGCGCGGGTTCCGCGTGCAGGCCGTCCGCGCCGAGCCGGTTGACGTGCACGCGGCCCGCGTGGTCGCAGCCATCGGCCGTGTGCAGGCCCGGTTTGTCGCCGAGGAAGGTGATCGTGTGCGTGGCGCGCACGGCCACGCCGTCCGGGCCGATGACGGCGCCCGTGTCCGCATCGAGGCCGCTCGGCACGTCCAGCGCGAGCACGGGACACGTCATGCCGTGCGTGCGTTCGACGAGCGTGCGCGCCAGGCCCGCGAGCGGGCGCGCGAGGCCGATGCCGAACAGGCCGTCCACGACGAGGCAGCAGCCGTGCGAGTCCGCGACGTCGGTCAGGAAGCGCGCCCGGCTGGCCTGGGCGCGCGCGAGGGCATGCTGCGTTTCGGGTGACGGCGCTGGGCCGGCGAGGTGGATCACGTCCACGTTGGCGCCCAGGTTGGCCAGGTTCGCGGCCACTTCCAGCGCGTCGCCGCCGTTGTTGCCGGGGCCGGCCAGCACGAGGATGCGGCCCGTGGGCAGGCCGCCCAGTACCTCCAGCGCATAGGTGGACGCGGCTTCGCCGGCGCGCCGCATCAACGTGCCCGGCGGGAGTTGCGACTGCGCGGCCTGTTCGATGGCGCGGATCTGGGCGACGCTGTAGAGCGGATTGTCCATGGTGGTTCCAGGCACGAAAAGATTGCGAAAACTGCATTGTCGCCAAAATCGGCGACGCGCGCGACTACAATAGCGGCTCGTTCACTTTACGAGGTATGACGATGGATTGGCAGTTCTGGATCGACCGCGGCGGCACCTTCACGGACATCGTGGCGCGCCGGCCCGACGGCAGCCTCGTCACGCACAAGCTGCTGTCGGAAAATCCCGAGCAGTACCGGGACGCGGCCGTGGCCGGCATCCGCCACCTGCTCGGCCTCGCGCCCGACGCGCCCATCCCGGCCGGACACGTGGAAGCCGTCAAGATGGGCACGACGGTCGCGACCAATGCACTGCTCGAGCGCAAGGGCGAGCCGACCGCGCTCGCGATCACGCGGGGTTTTCGTGACGCGTTACGGATCGCCTACCAGAACCGGCCGCGCCTGTTCGATCGCCACATCGTGCTGCCCGAGCTGCTGTACGGGCACGTCGTCGAGATCGACGAGCGCATCGGCGCCCACGGCGACGTCGTCCTGCCCCTGGACGAGGAAGCCGCGCGGCGCGATCTGCAGGCTGTCCACGATGCCGGTATCCGCGCGCTGGCCATCGTGTTCATGCACGGCTATCGCTATCACCAGCATGAAGAGGCCGTCGCGCGCATCGCCCGCGACATCGGCTTCACGCAGGTCTCCGTGTCACACGCCGTGTCCCCGCTGATGAAGCTCGTCGCGCGCGGCGACACGACGGTCGTCGACGCCTATCTGTCGCCCATCCTGCGCCGCTATGTGGACCAGGTGGCGTCCGAACTGCCTGGTGTGAACCTGCAGTTCATGCAGTCCAGCGGCGGCCTGACGGATGCGCGCGCGTTCCAGGGCAAGGACAGCATCCTGTCGGGCCCCGCCGGCGGCATCGTGGGCATGGTGCGCGCGAGCCGCCTGGCCGGGTTCGAACGCATCATCGGTTTCGACATGGGCGGCACCTCCACCGACGTGTCGCACTATGCGGGCGAATTCGAGCGCGTGTTCGAGACGCAGGTGGCCGGCGTGCGCATGCGCGCGCCCATGATGAGCATCCACACCGTGGCCGCGGGCGGCGGCTCGATCCTGCACTTCGACGGCAGCCGCTACCGCGTTGGGCCGGACAGCGCGGGCGCGAATCCGGGCCCGGCGAGCTACCGGCGCGGCGGGCCGCTGGCCGTCACGGACTGCAACGTCATGCTGGGCAAGATCCAGCCGCAGCATTTCCCGCGCCTGTTCGGCCCGAACGCGGACCAGCCCCTCGACGCGGATGCCGTCCGCGCCGGCTTCGCGGCGATGGCCGACGACGTCGAACGTGCGACGGGCACGCGTCCGCTGCCGGAAGCCGTCGCCGAAGGTTTCATCCGCATCGCCGTCGGGAACATGGCGAACGCGATCAAGCAGATCTCCGTGCAGCGCGGGCACGACGTGACGGACTACGCGCTCACGAGCTTCGGCGGCGCGGGCGGGCAGCACGCGTGCCTCGTCGCGGACGCGCTGGGCATGAAGACGGTATTTATCCACTCGCTGGCGGGTGTGCTGTCCGCCTACGGCATGGGCCTCGCGGACCAGAGCGCGATGCGCGAGCGCGCCGTCGAGCGGCGGCTGGACGACGTCGGGCCGGTGCTGCTCGCGGCCGAACTCGATGCGCTGGCCGACGCGGCGCGCGCCGACCTGGCGGCGCAAGGCGTGGCGCCCGGGCGCATCGACGTGCTGCGCCGCGTGCACTTGCGCTACGAGGGCACGGATTCCGCCATCGTCGTGATGGACGGCGACCGGGCCGCATTGCAGGCCCAGTTCGAGCAGGCGTACCGCCGGCGGTTTTCGTTCCTCATGCCGGGCAAGGCGCTCGTCGTGGAAGCCGTGTCGGTGGAAGCGCTGGGGCGCTCCGATGCGCCGCCGGAGCAGGCTCTGGAAGTCGCGGCGCGGGGCGCCGCCGCGCCCGTGTACGAGACCGTGAAGATGTATGCGGACGGCGCGTGGCGCGACACGGGTGTGTACCGGCGCCAGGACATCGCGCCGGGCGACGTCATCGACGGTCCCGCCATCATCGCGGAAGCGAATGCGACGACGGTCGTGGAAGCGGGCTGGCGCGCCGAGGTCACGGCGTACAACCACCTCGTGCTGCGCCGCGTGCAGGCGTTGCCGCAGCGGCATGCGATCGGCACGACGGTCGATCCCGTCATGCTGGAGATCTTCAACAACCTGTTCATGTCCATCGCGGAGCAGATGGGCCTGCGCCTGCAGAACACGGCGTACTCCGTCAACATCAAGGAGCGTCTGGATTTCAGCTGCGCCATCTTCGACGCGGACGGCAACCTCGTCGCGAACGCGCCGCACATGCCCGTGCACCTCGGTTCGATGGGCGAGAGCATCAAGGCCGTCATGCGCAAGAACGTCGGCACGATGAAGGCGGGCGACGTCTACGTGCTGAACGACCCGTACAACGGCGGCACGCACCTGCCCGACGTGACGGTGATCTCCCCCGTGTTCGACGAGGCGGGGCGCGACATTCTGTTCTACGTGGGTTCGCGCGGCCACCATGCGGACATCGGCGGCACGACGCCAGGCTCGATGCCGCCGGACTCCACGCACATCGAGGAGGAGGGCGTCCTCATCGACAACTTCAAGCTGGTCGACGGCGCCGACGGCGTGCTGCGCGAGGCCGAGGCACGGGCGCTGCTGGCCGGCGCGCGCTGGCCGGCACGCAATCCGGACCAGAACATGGCGGACTTGCGGGCCCAGGTCGCGGCGAACCAGAAGGGCGTCGAGGAACTGCGCAAGATGGTGGCGTTGTACGGCCTGGACGTCGTGCGTGCCTACATGGGCCACGTGCAGGACAATGCGGAGGAAGCCGTGCGGCGCGTCATCACGGCGCTGGCGGACGGGCACTTCGTCAACGAACTGGACAACGGCGCGCGCATCGAAGTCGCGATCCGCGTGGACCGCGCGGCGCGCAGCGCGGAGATCGATTTTACGGGCACGTCCGGCCAGCTGCCGAACAACTTCAACGCGCCGTCCGCCGTGTGCATGGCGGCCGTGCTGTACGTGTTCCGCACGCTCGTCGACGACGAGATCCCGCTGAACGCCGGCTGCCTGAAACCGCTGAAGGTGATCATCCCGCCGGGCTCCATGCTCAATCCGCACTATCCGGCGTCGGTCGTATCGGGCAATGTCGAGACGTCGACGTGCATCACCAACGCGCTGTACGGTGCACTGGGCGTGATGGCGGCGGCGCAGGGCACGATGAACAACTTCACGTTCGGGAATGACCGCTACCAGTACTACGAGACCATCTCCGGCGGTTCCGGCGCGGGGCCGGGCTTCGACGGGACGGACGTCGTGCAGACGAACATGACGAACTCGCGCCTGACGGACCCGGAAATCCTGGAATTCCGCTTCCCCGTGCGGCTGGAGAGTTATGCGGTCCGGGCCGGTTCCGGCGGAGCGGGGCGCTGGCACGGCGGGAACGGCGGCGTGCGGCGCATCCGCTTCCTCGAACCGATGACGGCCGCGATCCTGTCCAACAACCGGGTGCATGCGCCGTTCGGCATGGCCGGTGGTGCGCCCGGCGCGCGCGGGCGCAACCTCGTCGTGCGGGCCGACGGCCGTGTCGAGGAACTGGGGCATATCGGCAAGGCGGAGATGGCCGCGGGCGACGTGTTCGTCATCGAGACGCCGGGCGGGGGCGGGTATGGCGAAGCCCCAGGTATGCGTTTTTCGGAAAAAACCATATGAATTCCGGATTGTTCAACGCATAAGCGTCGGTCCATACTCTCGCGATCACGAGAGATGGAGATGCCGATGACCACGCGACGAACCCTGCTGCTTGCCCTGGCGCTGACCGCAGCGCTGCCGGCGTACGCCGACGACCAGACCATCACGCTGGACGGCCGCGCGCCGGGCACGCGCTTCGACGGCATCGGCGTGGTGGATGGCGGCGGCGCGACGTCCGTGCTGCTGAAGGATTATCCGGAGCCCCAGCGCAGCCAGATCCTCGACCTGATGTACAAGCCGAAGTTCGGCGCATCGGTCAGCGCGCTGATCGTCGAGATCCCGGGCGACGGCAATTCCACGCAGGGCTCCATGCCCAGCCACCGTCACACGCGCACGGACGTGGACTATGGCCGCGGCTATACCTGGTGGGTGCTGCGCGAGGCGAAGCGGAGGAATCCCGCGCTGACGCTGGATGCCGCCGCCTGGAGCGCGCCGGGCTGGATCGACGACGGCGGCAAGCACGACTTCTTTTCGCCCGACGGCGCGGACTATTACGTCAGCTGGCTGAAAGGCCTGCGCGACGTGTACGGGCTGGAGCTCGACGCGATCGGCGCCCGCAACGAACGTGGCGTGAGCTACGATTTCGCGAAGACGCTGCGCGCCAGTCTCGATGCCGGCGGTTTTAAAAAGGTGAAGCTGCACGGCTTCGACAACTGGCCGGACGACAAATTCGATTTCGTGAAGGACATGCCCAAGGATACGGGCCTGCGCGACGCGATCGACATCATAGGCGCCCACATCAACGCGCCCGAATACGTCGTGCCGACGTGGGTGCGCGACGCGGCGGCCGGCATGGGCAAGCCGATCTGGAATACCGAGCAGCACGTCTACGTGGCCGGCTTCGACGGCGCGCTGGGCATCGTCCAGGCGTTCAACCGGAACTGGATCGACAGCGGCGTGACGAAGATCGTCAACTGGTACGGCATCGCGGGCCTGTACACGCTGGAACCGTATTCGGGCGTGAAGGAGGCAGCGATCCGGGCGAACTGGCCGTGGAGCCGCCACTACGAGATCAATCCGCAGCTGTGGGCCTATGCGCACTACGGCCAGTTCACGGCGGCCGGGTGGACGTACATCCCGCAGGGCAGCGGCACGTTGAAGGCGGGCGGCAGCTTTGTCGCGCTGAAGTCGCCCGGCCAGGACTACAGCGTGATCATCGAGACGCGTAAAGCTCAAGCCCCGCAAACAGTACGCGTGGCGGTCGGCGCGGGCCTGTCGACGGACGACGTGGCCGTATGGCGCAGCGATGCGAAGGCGCAGTTCGTCCACGTCGCGGACCTGCATCCCGAGGGCGGCGCGGTGGCGCTGACGGTCGATCCGGACGCCATCTATTCGCTGACGACGACGCGCGGCCAGCAGAAGGGCGCATTCGACAACGTGCCGGCGCAACAGGCCTTTCCGTTCCCGTTCCGCGAGACGTTCGCGCATTACCGCGATCCGCGCGCCTGGGGCTACCTGCCGCGCTACTTCGCCGACATCGAGGGCGCGTTCGAGCTGGCGCCGTGTCCCGGCGAACGCCGCACCTGCCTGCGCCAGAGCGTGCCGGTGAAACCCCATTCGTGGGCGCCGGACTGGAAACCGTACACGATCCTGGGCGACGATGGCTGGACGGATTACGAGGTGAGCGCGGACGTGCGGATGCGCGGGGGCGAAACCGCGGCCGTCATGGGACGCATCAACGACGTGGGCAGCGGCTACGGCGCGATCCCGAAAGGCTATGTCCTGGAACTGGACGGCGCGGGCGAGGTGCGCCTGGTCGTCGTGCGGGGCAAGGTGGACAAGAAGGCGCTCGTCGGCGACGCCGAGCAGCAGGCGCTGATCAAGGCGGCTAACGATGCGGCCGAGGGTGGCGAAAAGGTGCTGGCGCGGGCACGGCTCGCGAAGCCGGCCGCCGATCGCTGGCACACGTTGAAACTGCAGTTCAGCGGCACGCGCATCCGCGGCTATGTCGACGGCAAGCCGGTGGTGGAAGCCACCGACGCGTCGTACGGCAAGGGCATGGCGGGCCTCCTGGCGGGACCGGCGCGATCGGGCCTGAGCATGCCGTACTACCGCGACGTCGTCGTGAACCGCGTGAATGGTGCGCTGCCGCCGCCGACGAAGCCGTTGCCGGGGCACGCGCCGATGTACGTCCGCGCGCGCTGAAGATCAGGTCGAGATACCGTACTTGCGCTTGGCCGCTTCCATCTCCGCATCCAGGGCCGCCAGGCGCGGATGCGCGGGATCGAGTGTGCGGATGTGCTCCAGCTGCTCTTCCGCCAGTGCGGCCAGCGGGTGATCCCAGCCCATCTCCATGATCTGGCGGAGGACGCCGCCGACGACGGCGATCATCACCTGCAGGTTGTTCGGCGCCATGTGCAGCGCTTCCAGCAGGGTTTGCACGGCGCCGCGCACGTCGCCCATGTTGCGCTTCTCGTCCGCCACGCCCAGCAGGATCTGGGCCTGGGCGCGCAACTGCTTGCCCATGCCGTCCGCCAGGTCGGGCCGGCCCGCGCGCACGAACACGTTCAGGGCCTGCTGCGCGGACAGGGCGTCGTCGCCGCCGTTCAGCGCGCCGAGCATCACTTCCGACGCCTCGTCATCCATGCGGTGCGCGATGCAGGACTGCGCCAGGCCCACGCGCATATTGGGCGACAGCACGCCGCCGGCGCGCACGGCATCCACCGCCAGCTTGAGTTCCTTGACGGCGGCCGCGCCGTTGCCGGCCGCGTCGTGCAGCAGCGCCACGGAGATCGCCTTGCACGCCTCGGCCGCGGGCGTGCCGCGCAGCGAGCGTTCGAGGTCGCGGATCACGTTCGACGCGCCGGCCGGATCGCCCTTGCCGACGAGGGCCCGGACGAGGTTCACGTGGTCCTCGGGGTTGCGGAATTCGGAATAACGGGAACGCGTCACGACCTGGCGGAACGATTTTTCCGCGCCGTCCGCGTCGCCGGCCTCCAGCGCCACCTCGCCCAGCCGGCGCAGGCGCCGCACGACGTACGGCGAGATGGCGACGGCGTCTTCCAGCGTCTTCTTGGCGAGCTGCGCGTCGCCGCGCTCCTGCTGGCAGCGCGCGAGCAGGTCGTAGGCCGCCATGAGGCGCGGGTTCTCGGCCACGATGTGTTCCAGCAGCGGGATCGCTTCATCCGTGCGGCCCTGTGCGGCGACGGCGCGCGCGAGTCCGAGCCGCGCCCAGCCCACGGGCTTTGTCGCGAGCACGTCGCGGTAGACCGTTTCGGCCAGTTCGTGCTCCTTCAGCGACACGTGCAGTTCCGCGCGCAGCCGCGCGAAGTCGAGCGCGTAGTGCGGGCGGGTGCCGGCCGACTCGATGGCCGCGGCGATGGCTTCGCGGGGCCGCGCCTGCGCGATCAGCTGGTACACGGGGAGCAGGGCGGCGCGGCGGGCCACGGCCTTCTGGATGCGCTGGTGCAGCACCTGCGCCGTGAACGGCTTCAGGATGTAGTCCGTCGGCGTCAGCTCGGCCGCGCTGACGACCTTGCCGTACGCGCCTTCCGCCGTCAGCATGATGAAGATGGACCAGGGCGGGATCAGGCGGTGGTGGCGCAGGTCTTCCAGCAGCTGCTGGCCGTCCTGGCCTTCGTTGCTGGCGGTGCCGCTGCCCAGGTCGTACTCGCACAGGATGATGTCGAAGGACTTGCGGCCCAGCGCCTTGATGGCGGTGCTCGCGTTCACGGCCGACTCGATGCGCGTCACGCCCGACTGGTTGAGCATGTTCTGCAGGTTCGCCCGGAGTGCCGGATTCGGGTCGACGATCAGCACACTCAGTTGGCTGCTGAGCTGTACGTTCTGCGGATTGCCGGCTGGGCTGGATGAGCTGTTTTCTGGCATGCGTGTCGGTAACGTGGGCCGTTTTTCCGCACTACGATACCGGTAAGCTGCAAGGTCGGCAACTTTTTGCCTCCCGTGCGGGCCTCATGCCAGACGGGAAAGGGGGCAACGCTGTATAATACCGGGCTTCTTTCACCCGCAGCCACGCTGCATCAACCGACTTTCCAGCCATGTTGATTCTGCCGGGTTCCAACGCCCTCTCTGCCTTCCGTAGCCAACGCCTCCTCGCGCAACTGCAAGCCGTCGCCCCGACGATTGCCGACGTCTCGGCGCGCTACTACCACTTCATCGACGCAAGCGTCCCCCTGACCCCGGAGGACACCGAGCGCCTGACGGCCATGCTCACCTATGGCGAGCCCGTGCCGGAAACGCAGTACGAGGGCGTGACCGAGGAATTCTTCGTGATCCCGCGCCTGGGCACCATCTCGCCGTGGGCATCGAAAGCGACCGACATCGCCCACAACTGCGGCATGGCCCACATCCACCGCGTCGAGCGCGGCGTCGCCTTCAAGGTCGTCCTGAAGAGCGGCATCCTGGGCACGGGCTTCGGCGCGCCGAAGAAACTGGCCGAGACCGAGATCCAGGCCGTCGCCGCGCTGCTGCACGACCGCATGACGGAAACGGTGCTGCGCAGTGCCGACCAGGCGCAGGCCCTGTTCACGGACCTGGAAAGCCGTCCGCTGGAACAGATCGATGTGCTGGGCCGCGGCCGTGAAGCCCTCGTCGAAGCGAATGCGACGATGGGTCTCGCGCTGGCCGAGGACGAGATCGACTACCTGTTCGACGCCTTCTCCCGCGTGCAGCGCAACCCGACGGACGTGGAACTGATGATGTTCGCCCAGGCGAACTCGGAACACTGCCGCCACAAGATCTTCAACGCCGAATGGACCATCGACGGCGTGAAACAGGATAAATCCCTGTTCCAGATGATCAAGAATACGCACCAGCTGCAGCCGAAGGGCACCATCGTCGCGTACAGCGACAACTCGGCCATCATGGAAGGCGCCGAAGCGCTGCGCTTCTTCCCGCAGGCCGACAGCCAGGAATACGCCCCGGTCACGCAGCTGACGCACACGCTGATGAAGGTCGAGACCCACAACCACCCGACCGCGATCTCCCCGTTCCCGGGTGCCTCGACGGGCGCTGGCGGCGAGATTCGCGACGAGGGCGCGACGGGCCGCGGCGCCAAGCCGAAGGCGGGTTTGACCGGTTTCACCGTGTCGAACCTGTACCTGCCGGATGCCGTGCAGCCGTGGGAAAACGCCGCGAACGTGAATTCGGCGGACAAGCAGGGCGCCGATAAAATCTACGGCAAGCCGGAACGCATCGCGTCGCCGCTGCAGATCATGGTCGACGGCCCGCTGGGCGGCGCCGCCTTCAACAATGAATTCGGCCGGCCGAACCTGGGCGGCTACTTCCGCACGTACGAACAGAACGTGGGCCCGACCGCCATCAACGGCAATACCGTGTTCGGCTACCACAAGCCGATCATGATCGCGGGCGGCATCGGCAACATCTCGGCCGAGCACACGCACAAGAACGACATCCCCGTCGGCAGCCTGCTGCTGCAACTGGGTGGTCCGGGCATGCGCATCGGCATGGCCGGCGCGGCAGCGTCGTCGATGGCGACGGGCACCAACACGGCCGACCTGGACTTCGACTCCGTCCAGCGCGGCAACCCGGAGATGGAGCGCCGCGCGCAGGAAGTCATCAACAGCTGCTGGCAGCTGGGCGACAAGAATCCCATCATCTCGATCCACGACGTGGGCGCGGGCGGCATCTCGAACGCCTTCCCGGAAATCACGAACGACGCCAAACGCGGCGCCACGTTCGACCTGCGCAAGGTGCCGCTGGAAGAAAGCGGCATGTCGCCGAAGGAAATCTGGAGCAACGAGTCGCAGGAGCGCTACGTGCTGGCGATTTCGCCGGACGACCTGCCGCGCTTCGCAGCCATTTGCGAACGCGAGCGCTGCCCGTTCGCCGCGGTCGGCGTCGCGACGGAAGAGCGCCAGCTGCGCCTCATCGACCCGATCACGAACACGTCGCCGGTCGACATGCCGATGGAAGTCCTGCTGGGCAAGCCGCCGAAGATGCACCGCAACGTCGAGCATGTCGAGAACCAGTTCAAGCCCGTCGACGTCACGGGCCTCGACCTGGAAGAAGTGGCGCGCCGCGTGCTGCTGCTGCCGACCGTGGCCGACAAATCGTTCCTCATCACCATCGGTGACCGCACGGTGGGCGGCATGAGCGTGCGCGACCAGATGGTCGGCCCGTGGCAGGTGCCCGTGGCCGATTGCGCCGTCACCACGTTGAGCTTCGAGGGCTACAAGGGCGAGGCGATGGCGATGGGCGAGCGTACGCCGGTCGCCGTCATCGACGCCGCCGCATCGGGCCGCATGGCCGTCGGCGAGGCGATCACGAACATCGCCGCCGCGCCAATCGCGGACATCTCGGCCATCAAGCTGTCCGCCAACTGGATGGCCGCGTGCGGCCAGCCGGGGCAGGACGCCGCGCTGTTCGACACGGTCAAGGCCGTGGGCATGGAACTGTGCCCGGCACTGGGCGTGTCGATCCCGGTCGGCAAGGACTCCCTGTCGATGCGCACCACGTGGAGTGAAGACGGCGAGAACAAGGCGGTGGTATCGCCCGTGTCGCTGATCGTGTCGAGCTTCGCGCCCGTCACGGACGTGCGTAAAACCCTGACGCCGCAACTGCGCACGGACCTGGGCGACACGTCGCTGATCCTCATCGACCTGGGCCGCGGCAAGAACCGCCTGGGCGCCTCCGCGCTGGCGCAGGTGACGCAGCAGCTGGGCAACGACACGCCGGACGTCGACAACCCGGCCGACCTGAAGGCGTTCTTCGCCGCGATCCAGCAACTGAACAACGACGGCAAGCTGCTCGCTTACCACGACCGTTCGGACGGCGGCCTGTACGCCACGCTGTGCGAAATGGCCTTCGCGGGCCGCGCCGGCGTGTCCGTCAACCTGGACATCCTGACGATGGAGGGCGAGCACGCGTCCGACCACGGCGACGCCAAGAACTGGGCGGCACAGGTGGGCGAGCGCCGCAACGACCTCACGTTGCGCGCGCTGTTCAACGAAGAACTGGGCGCCGTCGTGCAGGTGCGTACGGCCGAGAAGTCGGACGTGATGAACGTCCTGCGCTCGTTCGACCTGGGCGCCTGCAGCCACATCATCGGCAAAGTGAACGACCGCGGCGTCGTCGAATTCACGCGCGACACGAAGGTCATCTACAATAAGCGCCGCAGCGAACTGCACCGCCTGTGGAGCGAGACGAGCTGGCGCATCGCGCGCCTGCGCGACAACCCGGCGTGCGCGGACCAGGAATACGACCGCCTGCTGGACGAGCAGGATCCGGGCTTCACCCCGAAGCTCGTGCACGACACGAACGTGAACATCGCGGCACCGTTCATCGCGACGGGCGCCCGTCCGGCTGTGGCGATCCTGCGCGAGCAGGGCGTCAACTCGCACATCGAGACGGCATGGGCGATGCACCAGGCGGGCTTCAAGGCCGTCGACGTGCACATGAGCGACCTGATCGCCGGCCGCGCGAAGCTGGACGATTTCAAGGGCCTGATCGCCGTGGGCGGCTTCTCGTACGGCGACGTGCTGGGCGCCGGCGAAGGCTGGGCCAAGACGATCCTGTTCAACGCCGAGCTGAAGGCCGCGTTCGCGCAATTCTTCGGCCGTGCCGACACGTTCGGCCTGGGCGTCTGCAACGGCTGCCAGATGATGAGCAACCTGAAGTCCATCATCCCGGGCGCGGAAGCCTGGCCAAAGTTCACCCGCAACAAGTCGGAACAGTTCGAGGCGCGCTTCGGCATGGTCGAGGTGATGGATTCGCCGTCGATCTTCTTCCAGGACCTCGCGGGCACGCACGCGCCGCTGGCGATCGCGCACGGCGAGGGCTACGCGGACTTCTCGCAGACGGGCGACATCACCAAGGTCGTGAAGGCGCTGCGCTACATCGACAACCGCGGGCAAGCCACCGAGGTGTATCCGCTCAACCCGAACGGCTCGCCGGAGGGCCTCACGGCCGTGACCACGCCGGACGGTCGCTTCACGGTGATGATGCCGCACGCGGAGCGTGTCGCACGTACCGTCACGATGTCGTGGCATCCGGATGGCTGGGGCGAGGATTCGCCGTGGGCGCGCATGTTCCAGAACGCGCGGAAGTGGGTGGGCTGATCCCCGTCCGTTCATGTAAAAAGCGCTGCCTCGGCAGCGCTTTTTTCATTCTCGTGGCCGTTTGTAGATGTCGGGCCGGTTGATGTGCCAGAAGAGCTTCGGATTATCGGGCGCCGTGAATCCCAGTTTCTCGTACAGCCACGGTGCGCTCGTGGTCGCCAGCAGCAGGCGCCGGTAGCGTTCGATGCCGGGATACGCCAGCATGCACTCGACGAGCCACCGTCCCAGTCCCTTGCCGCGATACGCGTCGACGACGAACACGTCCGCCATGTACGCGAACGTGGTGTAATCCGTGATGAAGCGGGCGTAGCCGATCTGGCGGTCGCCGTCGTACAAGCCGAAATTCAGGCTGTGCGCCACGGCGTTGCGCACCGTCGCCTCGTCGATGCCCGCCGCCCAGGTGGTCCGGGTCAGGTTCTGGTGAATGACGTCGAGCTGGAGCAGGGTGTCGTCGGTGGACACCAGGTAGTTGTCTTTGGTCCAATTCATGAATGTCCTCGATGGTGGTGCGGGTCGTCAGGCTGCCAGCCAGGCGAGGAGCGCAAGCGCCGCCGGCACGGTCTGCACGAACAGGATGCGCCGCGACACCGTCGCCGCGCCCCACACACCGGCGACCGCGACGCATACGAGTCCGAATACGACGAACGCGCGTCCAACGACTGCGTCGGGATGCACCAGGCCCACCGCGAGACTCGCCACGAGAAAGCCGTTGTAGCACCCCTGGTTCGACATCAGCGGCGCCAGCGCCTCCGCCCTGTCTTCCTTGATCCCGAAGACCTTCCTGCCGCGGCTGCGGAACAGGACGGTCTCGATCAACACGATGTAGACGTGGATGGCGATGACGATGGCGGTCAGAACGGTGGCGATGAACAGCATGTTTATCCCGGTCAATAGAAATGTACGTAATGTACAGTATCCATTGCCGTTCTTGTCATATCGCCAGCACGATCCCGCTGGCGCCGGCCAGGACGAGGCTCGCGCCCCATATCGCATCCACGTTGAACCACGCGCGCCGCAGGAACTGCAGGCCGAGGTAACGATAAACCAGCCAGGCCATGCCGATGCCGGCGAGCAGGCTCGCGAGGGTGTGTACCGTCGCGATCAGCAGCGCCGTGTCCAGGTTCGCTCGCGCGAGAAAGGCCATCACGGCGCCGTGGCCGGTTCCGCGCGGCGCCGGCCCCGCGCACAGGCCGAGCATGAACGGCACCAGCATCAATCCGGCGCCGTGGGCGGTGGCCATCAGGAACGACCACCACACGAGCCGGGTCGGCGGAATGCGTGCAAGGAGGCGCGGATGGCGCCGATGGACCAGCCTGAAGGCGCCGAAGAGCAGCACCGCCGCGCCCGCGCCGATGCGGACGGCGCGGCTCCATTCCAGATACCAGCCGAGCCAGGCGAACGGCGCGAGCGCGACGGCGATCGCCACGAAATGTCCGCCGCCCAACGGCAGCAAGGTGGCGAAGACGGCACGGGCGCGCCGTTCCGCCATGCCATTGGCCACCGCCAGCGGCCAGCCCATCGCGGGATTGATGCCGTGATAGAGGCCCAGTGCGGCGACCGTCAGCCAGAGCGCGCTTGTGCTCAAACCGTGCTCAAGCGGATGGATAGCAGAACGAATCCGTCGAACAATCGCCGCCCTGCAGGCGGATCTGGTGCGCGGCGTAATGCGGACCGAAGTCGACGTGGAACGACGGGTCCAGCTCGATGCCGCCGTCGGCGCCGACCTGGCACATCAGCTGGACGCCGGGTACGCCCTCCGGATAGAACTGCGTGTCCCAGCTGCTGTACAGGGAATTGGTGAAATAGACGCGCTTGCCGTCGCGGCTGATTTCCGTCATCTGCGGGCCGCCGGCGTAGGGCCGACCGTTCGGGTGCGCCGTATGCCGGGCGATGCCGCCGATGCGCACGCTGCCGGCCAGGGTCGGCTTCATGGGATCCGTGACGTCATACTGGCGCAGCTCGCCCGTGCCCCAGCACGCGACGTACAGGAAGCGGTCGTCGAGCGACAGGTCGATATCGGTGACCAGCGGCGGCACCGCGCCGAAGCTCTTCAGGAGCGGTGGCAGCAGGGCCGGGTCGGCCGGCTCGGGCGGGATCGTGGCCGTCTTCCTGATCTGGAAGGTGCCGTTCTCGCGGTACCACGTCCAGATGGACCCTTCCAGGTTGGTCGTGTCGACGACCACGCCCAGGAAGCCGTATTCGCGCGTGGGATCGTGGGCCGGGCGGATCTCGAGCGCCATCTGGTGGTGGGCGCCCAGGTCGATGGTCTGGACATGCCTGCGTTCGCGCAGGTTCCAGAAATGCACGGCATGACCGTATTTGTTGGCCAGCAGGTCCTCGGCAACGATGCCGTTCTCGAATTGCGGCGGCAAGCCCCATTCGCTCGACACCATGTAGTCGCGCGGCAGGTTCCACCAGAAATCGTAGTGCAGTTGTTGCGGTCCCCGGTCGATTTCCCACCGTCCGAGGATCTCGAAGGTTTCGCAGTCCATGATGAAGACGCCGGGCGGCCCCTGCGTGCCGTCGGGGCCTGCACCCAGGGTGCTCACGTAGATGCCCTCGGGGCCGCAATGTACGGTGTGGGGCCGCGAGTAGCCCGTCTTGCGTATGACTTCTTCCGGCTCGATGGTCTTGACCAGTGTCGGGGCGCGCGGGTCGGGCTGGGTGTCCACGATGTAGATGCGCGACGAACGGATGCCGGGAATCACGAGGTAGCGGCGCTGGAGGAAGGCATGGCCCGACATCGGGGACAGCGCCGAACTGCAGGCGTTCCAGCCGAAGTGGTGGAATTCGTCGCCGGTGCAGGGCATGACGAGGCGATTGATCACCGAGCCGTACGTGGGCGATTGCGGATCGAGGTCGACGACGGCCAGGGCGTCGGGCTGCGAACGGTCCGGCGACAGCAGCGCCGTGTAGCCGAGCAACTCGGGTGGCGCTTCCATCGCCAGCCGCGCCGATGGGTGAAAGGTGGGATCGGGACGCAGGGTCTGCAGCATGGTGCCTCCTCGCAATGCGCCCGGCCGGGATGGCCGGGCCATTGAAGGCTGAGCGCTGCACTGGACGTCGTCAAGGGCAGCGACTGCCCTTGTTGTGCGGGATCAGACGAGTGGCGGGCTCAGCGCATCAAGCGGTCAAGCGTCGGCTGCATCTCGCGCTGCCAGATCTTGTAACCCTCGGCGTTCGGGTGCAGCAGGTCGGGCATGATCTCCTTCGACAAGGTGCCGTCTTCCGACAGGAACGCCTTGTTCATGTTCAGGAAGAACACGTGCTTGTTGTCGGCCAGCTTGGGCAGCATCACGTTGACCTGCTCGTTCAGCACGCGCAGCGTGTCGTCCGGCTTCTCGCCGCGCGGGAAGATCGCCAGCAGCAGGATCTTCGTCTGCGGCAGGCGCTTGCGGATTTCCGCGATGTCGCGCTTGATGCCCGCGTAGATCAGTTCCGGCGCTTCCTGGCGGAAGCCCGTGTTGTTGGTGCCGATCATCAGCACGGCGACCTTCGGGGCGATGCCGTCGATCTCGCCATGCTGGAGGCGCCACAGGACGTTTTCCGTGCGGTCGCCGCCGTAACCCAGGTCCAGCGCGTTGTACTTGCCGTAGAACGCTTTAAAGAGCTCCGGCTGCTCCTTTTCCCAGTGGTGCGTGATGGAGTCGCCGATGAAGACGAGTTCCGTCTTCTCGCCGGCGGCCTTGCGGCGCGCGATCTCGGCCAGTTTTTCTTCATGGCGCGGCATCCACCACTCGAGCGACCACGACTCGTTCAGCGGCGACGGCGTGACGCTGACCGTGCGGTAGTCCGGGCATGTCTGGTTCGGCTTGCCCGTCATGTCGATGCGGATGTTGGCGATTTCCACGTCGCCGGCGCCCGTGCCGTCCAGCGCAAACGGTTTCGTCACGGCGCTGAAGTCGTCGCCCTTGCGGTAGAAGCACGACAGCGCATAGCTCCGGTGCTGCCAGCCCTTGCCCTGGGCGGCGCGCGCGGGAATCACGTCCGGCACCTTGCGCTCGCAATTCTTGCCGCAGTCGATGCGGAAGTTCAGGCCGCCCTTCGCCAGGTCGTTCACTTTCAGGTCGAACGAGACCGTGCCCTTGGGCAGGTAGGGGCGCAGGTCGAGCGGGGCGGTCTCCAGGCGTAAGGTCGAGAACCACGCATCTTTCCAGGTGAGGTTGAGCGCGTCGCCGGCCCCGTCCTTGTTCGTGCGGCGGGCCTCGACGACGGCGTTCTTCAGCTTCGGATCGTCGTCCATGCGGCCCGTGTCGCCGTCGAGCGGCTTTTGCACGTCGAAGTCGCCGAACATGACTTTGGCGCCGGCCAGCGGCTGGCCGACGTACAGGGGCAGGGTGGTGGCGGCCGTCGCGGCGCTGGCGGCCAGCGCGGACAGGATGAGGGCGGCGGAATGGCGGAGTGTCATGGGCGTCTCTTTGGTTTTATGGTCGAACAAATTGGTCAAAAAAAAGCGCCCACGAGGAGCGCTTTTTTCAGGCGTGACCGGATTACTGGATCTTGGCCTTCTTCATCAGTTCTTCACGGAACGCAGCCAGCTTGCGCTGCTGCAGCGATTCCGCGACCTGCTGCTTGACTTCGTCCAGCGGCGGGATCTTGGCGGCGCGCACGTCTTCCAGCTTGATCACGTGGTAGCCGTACTGCGTCTTGACCGGGGTCTCGGTGATCTGACCTTTGTTCAGCGAGGTCATGGCCTTCGAGAACTCAGGCACGAACGAGGCCGGGCTTGCCCAGTCCAGGTCGCCGCCGTTCGCTGCCGAGCCCGGGTCTTTCGACTGCTTGGCCAGGTCTTCGAACTTGGCGCCGCCCTTCAGCTTGGCGATGATCTGCTTGGCTTCGTCTTCCGTGCCGACCAGGATGTGGCGGGCGTGGTATTCCTTGTCGCCGACCTGTGCCTTGTACTTGTCGTACTCGGCCTTGATCTCGGCATCCTTGACCGGGTTCTTCTTGATGTAATCGGCCAGCATCGCATTGATGATGATGCTCTGGCGGGCGTTGTCGATTGCGTTCTTGACGTCCGGACGGGTGCCGATGCCTTGCTTGTCGGCTTCCTGGATCAGGACTTCGCGGCCGATCAGGTCCTTCTTGATTGCCTCGCGCAGTTGCGGGGAATCGGTTGCCTTGCCCTGGGCGACGACCTGCTTGACCACCTGGTCAACCTTGGCCGCGGGGATGGGCTTGCCATTGACGGTCGCAACGTTCTGCGCGAACGACGGCAGGGCTACCATCGCGGTCATGGCTAACAACAGGCGGGCTGGCTTCACAATCATTTATTCGATCCTATCTAAAACCGGTGGTGGTGGTCCGGTGGTCAAAACGAAATGTCGCCGTGGCGACGAAAACCGGCGGCCAAGGCCGCCGGCGCTGCAATGTTACTGCACCTTTGCCTTCTTGACCATTTCTTCCTGGTACGCGGCCAGCTTCTGCTGGGTCAGCGCTTCGGAGATCTGCGGCTTGACTTCGTCCAGCGTCGGCAGCTTGGCGGGGCGGACGTCGTCCAGCTTGATCACGTGGTAGCCGACTTGCGTCTTGACCGGGGCGTCGGTGATCGCGCCTTTCTGCAGGTTCGTGAAGCCCGCTGCGAATTCCGGCGGGAACGACGACGGGCTGGCCCAATCCAGGTCGCCGCCGTTGTTGGCGGTGCCGGTGTCTTTCGACTGCTTGGCCAGGTCTTCGAACTTGGCGCCGCCCTTCAGCTTGGCGATGGCTGCCTTCGCTTCGTCTTCGGTCGCGAACAGGATGTGACGCACGTGGTATTCCTTGTCGCCGGTCTGCTTCGCGAAGCGGTCGTACTCGGCCTTCACTTCGGCGTCGGTGACCGGATGCTTCGTGATGTAGTCGCGGGCGAGGGCATTGATCACGATGGTCTGGCGGGCGTTCTCCAATGCCGCCTTGACTTCCGGATTCTTGTCGTAGCCCTGCTTGATGGCTTCCTGCATCATCACTTCGCGCGAGATCAGGTCTTTCTTGATCGCTTCACGCAGTTGCGGGCTGTCGGTGCCCTGGCCTTGTGCCACGACCTGCTTGACGATGGCATCGGCGCGCGACGACGGGATGGCTTTGCCGTTCACCACGGCGAGATTCTGTGCGAACGAAGGCGAGTAGGCAAACGATGCGGCGATAGCGATCAGGGCTAACAGCAGCCGTGCTGGCTTAAAAGTCATTTTGTTTCCTGTGAGGGGGTTGCTTGGACGAAGATTTGATTAGTTTTTGTAGTGCGTAGCGGATTTTGTGGCAGCTTACTTACGACTCACTTAAGACTTCCGAAAAACTCGCCGTCACGACTGCTCCGAGGGCGCGACGGCGGTAATCGCCAGGGCATGAATGTCAGTGTGCATCATACCTTGCACGGCATCATATACCAGTCGATGTCGCATGACCAGTCTCAGTCCCTCGAAGCGTTCCGAAACGATTTTCACCCGGTAATGACCCCCGCCGGAGGCCGCGCCGGCATGGCCGACGTGCAGGTGCGAATCGTCGCCGACCTCCAGTACGGACGGGCTCAGTGCGGCGTCGAGCGACTGGCGGATGCGTTCCACGCGGTCGTCCATCATGCGTCTCCCTTGCCCTGCGGCTGCTCGTGTTCTTCGATGTACTTCGACAGCATCAGGGTCTGGATGACGATGAACGCGAAGAAGATACCCGTGATGCCGAACAGCTTGAAGTTCACCCACGCGCCCGTGTTGCCCTTGAAGACGACGAAGGCCATGACGAGGTTCAGCACGCCGATGGCGGCGAAGAAGCCCATCCAGGCGTAACCGACCTTGGCCCAGACGGCGTCCGGCAGGCGGATCTGCGCTTCCATCACCTTGCGCATCAGGTTGTTGCGGAAGCCGACCTGCGCGACGAACAGCGCGAGCGCGAACGCCCAGTACAGGATCGTCGGCTTCCACTTGATGAAGTCCGGATCGTGGAAATAAATGGTCGCGCCGCCCGTCACGACGATGACGCCGAGGGACAGCCACAGCATGCCGTCCACCTTGCGACCCCGTGCCAGCAGGTACAGGATCTGCAGCATGGTCGCGATGATGCCCACGAGGGTCGCCAGCATGATCGGCGACTGCTCGGGCGTCACGTTGCCGCCCGAGATCAGGCCGCCCATGGTTTGCATGGCGAGCGCGTGCGCCGCCTCCTGGTGGCCATCCGCGAATTTATAGACGAGGAAGAACAGGATGACCGGGAACAGGTCGAACAGGAATTTCATCGGTACGTTGCCCCTGGGTCAGATCGGCTCGAAGCGGAGCGCGGCCGAGTTGATGCAATAGCGCAGGCCGGTCGGCGGCGGACCGTCCGGGAACACGTGGCCGAGGTGGGCGTCGCACACGGCGCAGATGATTTCCGTGCGCACCATGCCGTGACTCCTGTCGACCTTTTCGATCACGTTGTCCGGATCGAGGGCGCGGAAATAGCTGGGCCAGCCGCAGCCGGAGTCGAATTTCGCATCCGATTCGAACAGCGGCGTGCCGCAGCACACGCAGTGATAGATGCCGTGCTCATGGTGGTCCCAGTACTTGCCCGTGAACGCGCGCTCGGTCGCCGCGTGGCGGGTGACCTGGTATTCCATCGGGTCCAGCTGGGCGCGCCATTCGGCGTCGGTTTTCGTCACTTTGTCGGTCATGATCCCTCGTACATTGTCAGTTTCAGGAAGAGCAGCTCACCTCGAGATGAGATGCCCAGTCCGGCGGCAGTGCCGCATAGGCGTCGTTCTCGGGCTGTTCGTCGAACGGACGCTCGAGCACGGCCAGCAGCCTGCGCACTTCTTCGTAGTCGCCATTCTGCGCCTTTTCGATGGCCACCTGGGCCAGGTAGTTGCGCAGGACATATTTTGGGTTGACTGCGTGCATCGCAAGCCGGCGCTCCGCATCGACGCTGTTTTCCTGGCGCAGCCGCGCGCGGTAGTCGACGGCCCAGGCGTCGAACGCAGGGCGGTCGAGGAACAGGTCGCGCAGCGGCGCGTCGCTTGCTTCCCGGTCGGCGTCGAGTACGTCGAGCTTCAGGTCGCCCAGGCGGCGGAAGAACAGTGTGAAGTCGACGTGGTTCGCCTGCATGAGCTTGAACATGTCGTCGGCCAGGGCGCGGTCGTTCTCTTGCGTCGATTTGAGCCCGAGCTTGGCATGCAAGAGTTCATCGAACTTTTCGCCGTAGGCGTCGACATACACGTCCAGCGCGGCCTGCGCCGCTTCCTGGTCTTCGATCAGGGGCAGCAGCGCGTTCGCGAGCGCGTAGCAGTTCCAGTGGCCCACGGGCACCTGGTTCGCGTACGAATAGCGCCCGCCCTGGTCCGTGTGGTTGCAGATATGGTCGACGTCGAACGCTTCCATGAAGCCGAACGGGCCATAGTCCAGCGTGATGCCCAGGATCGACATATTGTCCGTGTTCATCACGCCATGCATGAAGCCGACGGATTGCCAGTGCGCGATCATGCGTGCCGTGCGGCGCGTGACTTCCTCGAGCAGGGCGAGATAGGGGTTGGACGCGCCGGCCAGCTCGGGGTAAAAGGTCTTGATGACGTAGTCGGCGAGGGTGCGCAATTCTTCCGGCTTGTCGCGGTAGCGCCAGTGCTCGAAGGAGCCGAAGCGTACGAAGGACGGCGCCATGCGGGTGACGACGGCGGCCGTCTCCATCGTCTCGCGGATCACGCCCTTGTTCGAGCCCGTCACCATCAGCGCGCGCGTCGTCGGGATGCCGAGCGCGGCCATCGCTTCCGAGCACAGGAATTCGCGGATCGACGAGCGCAGCACGGCCCGGCCGTCGCCCATGCGGGAGTACGGCGTCATGCCCGCACCCTTCAGCTGGAGTTCCATCCGGCCTTCGGGGCCGTCGATATCGCCCAGCAAAATCGCGCGGCCGTCGCCCAGCTGGCCGGCCCAGTGGCCGAACTGGTGGCCGGAATACACGGCGGCCAGCGGTTGCGAGCGGGGCGGGACGTGGTTGCCCGTGAACACGGCAACGAAATCCTCGTGCGCGAGGTCGGCGGCGTCGAGGCCCACAAGGCGGGCAGCCGGCGCGCTGGCCGCGACGAAATAGGGCGCGGGCAGGGGCGTCGGCATCAGGCGCGTATAAAACGCGGGCGGCAGTTCGGCAAAGGAATTGTCGAATGGCAGATCGTCGGCGGTGCGGGTGCTGATAACGCTTCCTCGGGTTGATTGGTTCTTCGTGCGCGGATTGTACCCCACACCCGCGGATTCTATGGGCGCAAGGCGTGCGCGGCCCATGCGGGTTACATTCCGTAACCGTTTCGTAATGTTCGTCTGCTGCGCTGCAGCATCGATTTCCGTTGACGTTTTGCGCACGATCGTTCGAAACTCGGCTTCCCACGAGCAACCACGAGTGATCGATGACACCTCTTCCGTTGATGGGCCAGATGATGGACCAGCCCCTGTTAATCTCCAACATCATCCGGTTCGCCGCGCGGCATTACGGCGACAGCGAGATCGTCTCGCGCCGGGTGGAGGGCGACGTGCATCGCTACACGGTGCGCGCATGCGAGGCGCGGGCGCGGCGCGTCGCCAACGTCCTGGAAGCACAGGGCGTGGCGCCGGGCGCGCGCGTCGGCACGCTGGCGTGGAACGGCTACCGGCACCTGGAGCTGTACTACGGCGTGTCCGGGTCGGGCGCAGTGCTGCACACGATCAATCCGCGCCTGCACCCCGAGCAGATCGCTTACATCGTCAACCACGCGGAAGACCAGCTGTTGTTCTTCGACCTGACGTTCCTGCCGCTGGTGGCGGCCATCGCTCCATCGTGCCCGACCGTGAAGGCGTTCGTGCTGATGAGCGACCGCGCGCACATGCCTGCCGGCGGCGGCATGCCGAACCTGCTGTGCTACGAAGACCTGCTCGAGGCGGTATCGGACGCGTACGACTGGCCGGAACTGGACGAGCGCGCCGCCGCGTCGTTGTGCTACACGTCCGGCACGACGGGCAATCCGAAGGGGGCGTTGTACTCGCACCGGTCGACCGTGCTGCACGCCTACGCCTACGCGTCCGCGATGCCCAATGCCCTGAACGTGGCGGGGCGCGACGTCGTGCTGCCCGTCGTGCCGATGTTCCACGTGAACGCGTGGGGCCTCCCGTACTCCGTGCTGCTGTCCGGCGCCAAGCTCGTGCTGCCGGGGGCGGCCCTCGACGGCAAGTCGCTGTACGACCTGTTCGAGGCCGAGGGCGTCACGTTCTCGGCGGGCGTGCCGACCGTCTGGCTCGGCCTGATCAACTACGCGCTGCAGAACAGGCTGACGTTCTCCACGTTCAGGCGCACGGTGATCGGCGGCGCCGCGTGCCCGCCCGCGATGATGGACACGCTGATCGACCATTTCGGCATCGAGGTCATCCACGCCTGGGGGATGACGGAGATGTCGCCGCTCGGCACGACGTGCGGCCTGCTGGCGCGGCACTCCGACCTGCCGGTGGCGGAGCAGCGGGCCGTCCTGCGCAAGCAGGGCCACGCCATCTTCGGCGTGGACATGAAGATCGTCGACGACGACGGCAACGAACTGCCGTGGGACGGCCGTACGTTCGGCCACCTGCTCGTCAAGGGACCCTGGATCATCTCGCGGTATTTCCGCGACGAGGGCGGCGACGTGCTGCAGGACGGCTGGTTCCCGACCGGCGACGTGGCGACCATCGACCCGGACGGCTACATGCAGATCACGGACCGCAGCAAGGACGTCATCAAGTCCGGCGGCGAGTGGATCGGGTCGATCGACCTCGAGAACATCGCGATGGCACACCCGGCCGTACTGCAGGCGGCATGCATCGGCGTCCGGCATCCGAAGTGGGACGAGCGGCCCGTGCTCGTGGTCGTACGGCGGCCGGAGGCCGAGGTCACGCGCGAGGAGCTGCTGCGGTTCTTCGACGGCAAGGTCGCGAAGTTCTGGATGCCGGACGACGTACTGTTCGTCGACGCGCTGCCGACCGGGGCCACCGGCAAGATCCAGAAGAACCGCTTGCGCGAACATTTCCGGGACTACCGCCTGCCCGGTACCGAACAACGATAAACTAATCACGCTACAAGGAGAACCATGAGCGCAGACTACCAGGTCATCGATGACGTCGCCGTCATCACGTTGAACAACCCGCCCGTGAATGGCCTCGGCCTGGCGACGCGTACCGCCGCCGTCGAGGGCCTGAACCGTGCGACCCAGGATCCGGCCGTCAAGGCCATCGTCATCACGGGCGCCGGCAAGGCGTTCTCGGGCGGTGCCGACATCCGCGAATTCAACTCGCCCAAGGCGCTGACGGAGCCGACGCTGCACACGTTGATCCGCACCGTCGAGAATTCCGCGAAGCCCGTCGTCGCCGCGATCCACACCGTGTGCATGGGCGGCGGCCTGGAACTGGCGCTGGGCGCCAACTACCGCGTGGCGCTGCCGGGTGCGCAGATCGCGCTGCCGGAAGTGAAACTGGGCCTGCTGCCGGGTGCCGGCGGTACGCAGCGCCTGCCGCGTGTGCTGGGCCTGGAGGCCGCGCTGAACATGATCGTGACGGGCACCCCTGTCTTGTCCGAAAAGCTGGCCGGCACCTTGCTGTTCGACGAATTGCTGCCGGCCGGGTCCGACCTCGTCGCGGGCGCGCTCGCGTTCGCGCGCCGTGTCGCCGACGTGCGGCCGCTGCCGAAGGTCCGTGATCGCCACGTCGACCACCCCGATGCGGCAGGCTTCCTGGCCGCCGCCCGGGCGCGTGTAAAAGTCGAGGCGGGGCCGTTCCCGGCGCCCGTCGAATGCGTGGAGACCGTCGCCGCGTCCGTCGAGAAGCCGTTCGAGGAGGGCCTGAAGTTCGAACGCGAGCGCTTCATCCACCTCACGCAGACGACGGAATCGAAGGCCCTGCGTCACGCGTTCTTCGCCGAGCGCGCCGCGGGCAAGGTGCCGGACGTCCCAGGCGACACGCCCGTGCGCGACATCCGCAGCGCGGCCGTCGTCGGCGCGGGCACGATGGGCGGCGGCATCGCGATGAATTTTGCGAATGCCGGCATTCCCGTGACGATCCTCGAGACGAAACAGGAGGCATTGGACAAGGGCCTGGCCACCATCCGCAAGAACTACGAGAACACGGTCAGGAAGGGCAAGCTGGCGGCGGACAAGGCGGAGCAGCGCATGGGTCTCATCCGCGGCACGCTGCATTATGCCGACATCGCCCAGGCCGACATCGTCATCGAAGCCGTGTTCGAGGACATGGACGTGAAGGCGTCCGTGTTCCGCCAGCTGGATGCGACGATGAAACCGGGCGCCATCCTCGCGTCGAACACGTCGACCCTGGACCTGAACCGCATCGCAGCCTTCACGTCGCGCCCGCAGGACGTCATCGGCCTGCATTTCTTCAGCCCCGCCAACGTGATGAAGCTGCTGGAAATCGTGCGCGGCGCGCAAACGGGCAAGGACGTCCTCGCGACGGCGCTGGCGCTGGCGAAGAAGATCAGGAAGACGGGCGTCGTCGCCGGCGTGTGCGATGGCTTCATCGGCAACCGCATGGTGGAGCAGTACATCCGCCAGGCCGGCTTCCTGCTGGACGAGGGCGCGCTGCCGCAGCAGGTCGACCAGGCGATCGAGAAGTTCGGCTTCGCGATGGGCCCGTTCCGCATGGGCGACCTGGCCGGCAACGACGTCGGCTGGTACATCCGCAAGCGCCGCGCCGTCGAGTCGCCGGATGTGAAGTATTCGAAGACGGCCGACCTGCTGTGCGAACAGGGCCGGTTTGGCCAGAAGACGGGCGCCGGCTGGTACGACTACCAGGCGGGCGACCGCACGCCGCGGCCGTCGCCGTGGGTCGACGACATGATCCTGAAGCACTCGCAGGAGCTGGGCATCGCCCGCCGTGCCATCTCCGACGAGGAGATCGTCGAGCGCCTCGTCTACGCGCTCGTCAACGAAGGCGCGAAGATCCTGGAAGAGGGCATCGCGCTGCGCGCGTCCGACATCGACATGGTTTACCTGTCCGGCTACGGCTTCCCGCTGTTCCGCGGCGGTCCGATGTTCTATGCGGACACCGTCGGCCTGCCGAACGTGCTGGCCGCCGTCGAGAAGTATGCGCGCGGCTACCACGGCGAAGCGTGGACGCCGGCAGCGCTGCTCGTCCGCCTGGCGGGCGTGGGCAAGACCTTCAACGGCTGACCCGCCACAGTGTCAGCGCGGCGCCCCCGTACCACGGCGCCTGCACGCCCGTCAGCAGCATCGGCGAATGCGGGTGCATGTGCAGGCCGCTGGCGGCGCCCGGATAATGCCCCTGATGCGGGCAGGGTGCGCACCGTGCTAGGCTGTGACCACCATGAAGAACGCCCTCCTGATCGCGACCGCCTGCCTGCTCGGACTGTTGTCCACGACGGGCGCGTCGCTGCCGTATCCCATCCTGCCGCCGTTGTTCGTGAACGGGGCGCCGGACAGCCTCACGCACTTCCTCGGTCTGCCGCCGAAGCTCCTGTTCGCGCTGGCGCTGATGGTCAATCCCGTCGGCCTGCTGCTGGGGACCGCCGTGCTCGGATCCCTGTCGGACCGCTACGGCCGTCGGCCCCTGCTGCTCGTGACGGCGGTGGGCGCCGCCGTCGGCCACGTGCTGACGGCGTGGGCGCTGGCGAGCCGTTCGTATCCGCTGTTCCTGGTCGCCCGCTTCGGCACGGGCCTGCTGGAGGGCCATAGCGCGATCGTGCGCGCGATGCTCGCGGACCGGTTGCAGGGCCCGCTGCGCAATCACGCGCTGTCGTGGCTGAACGGCGCGCTGCACCTGGGCTGGCTCGTCGGGCCGCTGCTGGCCGGGTTCACGATCGCGTGGGGCATAACGGTCCCGTTCTACATCGCCGCGGGCGCACTGCTGCTGGGCGCGGTCCTCGTCGGCGTCGCGCTGGAACGCAAGCCGCGCGCGGCCGGCCCGTCGTGGTGGAGCGTCGCGCGCGAACGCCATGCGTTCAACCTGCTGCGCCATGACGGCCTGCGCGCCCTGTTCGGCGTGCAGCTCGCGTACACGTGCGGCGTAACGGCGTTCTACGAGTTCTATCCGCTGTGGCTCGTCGAGGTGGGGCATTACGACACCCGTGCGATCGCCCTCGTCAACGTGGGCATGTGCGGCCTGATGACGTGTTCCGCGCTGTTCGCGGGCCGCGCCAGCCGCACGGAACCGATGCGCCGCGCCGCGTGGCTCGCTGCCTGCGTGGCGCTGGCCATCGGTTCGCTCGGCGTGGGCCATCTGTGGGTCGGCCTCGTGGGGATCATGGCGTTCGGCCTGCCGCACGCGTTCTACAACGCCGTCGTGCAGGCGTGGGCCGCGGACCGCTTCGGCGGCGGGCACGGGCAGGGTGCCGTCATGGGGCTGCTGTCGACGACGTTCTGCCTCGCGAACATCCTGATGGCGGCGGCGGGGGCCGTACTGACGCTCGTCGACACGCGCCTCGTGCTGCTGGCGGGCGCGATCCTGACGGCATGGGCGGCGAACCGGATGCGGACGTGGGGGAGCGGTGCGATGGCCGGACCGCGGGCCGCCGTCCCGGGCTCCGACGGCGGTGCGGCCTAGCGCGTTTCCGGCACCAGCGCCTTCAGGATCGGTTTCACGAACTCGTCCTTCTTGAAGTCGTACAGCACGAAGTCGCTGGAGAACTGCCAGTAGCCCCACGCGTAGCCATATTTCTCGGCCGTGCGCGCCACGGTCGACGTCCACAGCACGCGGTCGTCCATCGCGGCCTTGTCATAGGCGCCGAATTCGCCGAGGAAGACGGGGCGGCCGCTCGCATCGCTCCATGCTTTCACGGCCGCGAAATCCTTGTCGATCTGCGCGATCTCGGCCGGCTTGCCGAAGCGGATGCCCGTCGTCGAGCGGATCGGTTCATCGGCCCACGACGCGCCCTGGTGCGTGAACGGGAACGGGTCGTAGTAGTGGAACGTGGCGATGAGATGCTTGTCCGAGGCCGGCAGTGCCAGGTCCTTCAGCGTATCGCGGCTGTTCCAGCGCACGCCGCCGATGATGACGTTGCGCGTGGGGTTCGTCTTGCGCATGATCGCCAGCACCTGCGGGAAGCTGGCGTTCCACGTGGCCGCGTCGAACTGGCCGTGCGGCTCGTTCAGGAGTTCGAAGACGACGGTGTTCGGCTCGTTGCGGTAGCGCTCCGCCAGCTGGCTCCAGACGGCCTTCAGCTTCGGCATGCAGGCGGCGACGTCCTTCGAGCACTCGTCGAAATCGTGCTCGTCGATGATGACGTTGAGGCCGTGCTTCGTGGCGGTCGCCACGACCCAGTCGAGGCGGTTCAGCCATTTCGGATCGAGGCGGTTCTGCGCGTCCAGCGCGCGGAACGAGAACAGCACGACGCGCACGGTCGCAAAGCCCGCCGCCCTGATCTTCGCGAAGTGCTCTTCCTTGTAGTTGCCCTGGGCGCCATCGCGCCAGAACGGATCGTAGCCGATGACGTTCACACCGCGGCCCAGCTGCCTGACCTGGTCATGCGCGGAGATTTCCTTGAACTGTGCCGCGGCTGGCGGCGGGTTGGGGGCGGGATCGTCGGCGAACGCGGCGTGCGCGACGAGGGTGAGCGTGACGGCGGCGGCGAGGCGCGGCAGCTTGGGCATGAAGAGTCTCCATCGTTATCGTTGTGTTCGACGATGGTAGCGCTATCTCGGCCGGCTGCCAAGCATGCGACAACGAGACATTTTTGTGACGGGCAACGAAAAAAAGCCGTCATCGCTGGCGGCTCTTCGTTGGCGTCGGGGCGGCGTTCAGTCGGCCGCGTAGATGTTGTTGTCCTTCGTCTCCCGCACGAACAGGGTGCCGATGACGACGGTCGCGAGGGCGATCACGATCGGGTACCACAGGCCGTAATAGATGTTGCCGTTGGCCGCGACGAGGGCGAACGCGGTGGTCGGCAGCAGCCCGCCGAACCAGCCGTTGCCGATATGGTAGGGCAGCGACATCGACGTGTAGCGGATGCGGGTCGGGAACATCTCGACGAGCATCGCGGCCACGGGGCCGTACACCATCGTCACGTACAGGACCAGGACGAACAGCAGCAGCACGACCATCGGCTTGTTGATCTGCGTCGGGTCGGCCTTCGCGGGATAACCGGCGGCCTTGATGGCGGCGCCCAGGTCCTTCTTCAGCGCCGCTTCGCGGCCCTTGCTGGCCTGGTCGAAATTCAGGCCATCCGGGGTCATCGTCGCGTTGAACGACGGGTAGACTTTGTCGCCCACCTTGACGCTGGCGATGGTGCCGGCGGGCGCGTCCTGGCGCGTGTAACTGACGGAAGCGGCCGTCAGCTGCGCGGTGGCGATGTCGCACGACGACGGGAACTTCTTCGTGCCCGTCGCATTGAACTGGAAGTGGCAGGAGGCGGGATCGGCCACGACGACGACGGGCGAGTTGTTCAGCGCCGTCTCCAGCGCCGGGTTGCCGTAATGCGTGAGGCCCTTGAAGATCGGGAAGTACGTCAGGGCGGCGATCAGGCAGCCGGCCATGATGATCGTCTTGCGGCCGATGCGGTCGGACAGCGAGCCGAAAAAGATGAAGAACGGCGTCGCCAGCGCGAGCGCGATGGCGATCAGGATGTTGGCCGTCGCGTCGTCGATCTTCAGCGTCTTGGTGAGGAAGAACAGCGCGTAGAACTGGCCCGTGTACCAGACGACGGCCTGGCCCATCACGACGCCCAGCAGGGCGAGCAGCGCGATCTTCCCGTTCTTCCAGGTGAGGAAGGCTTCGCTCAGCGGCGCCTTCGACGTGCGGCCCTCGGCCTTCATGCGTGCGAACGCGGGCGACTCGTTCATCGACATGCGGATCCACACGGAGACGGCGAGCAGCAGCACGGAGACGAGGAATGGGATGCGCCAGCCCCACGCGTCGAACGCGGCGGTGTCCATGCCGGCGCGCACGCCCGTAATCACGAGCAGCGACAGGAACAGGCCGAGCGTGGCCGTCGTCTGGATCCACGACGTGAAGAAGCCGCGCCGGCCGTCGGGTGCGTGTTCGGCCACGTACGTGGCGGCGCCGCCGTATTCGCCGCCCAGCGCGAGCCCCTGCAGGATGCGCAAGGTGACGAGGACGATGGGGGCCGCGATGCCGATCGACGCATAGCCGGGCAGGAGGCCGACGATGAACGTCGAGCCGCCCATGATCAGGATCGTGACGAGGAACGTGTACTTGCGGCCGATCATGTCGCCGAGGCGCCCGAACACGAGCGCGCCGAACGGCCGCACGATGAAGCCGGCCGCGAAGGCGAGCAGCGCGAAGATGAACGAGGTGGTCGGATCGCCGATGAAGAACTGCTTGGCGATCACGGTCGCGAGCGAACCGTATAGATAAAAGTCGTACCATTCGAAGACGGTACCGAGCGAGGAGGCGAAGATGACCTTGCGCTCCTCCTTCGTGAGCCCAACGCCGGACGGCATGGATTTGCCGCCCGCGGCCATGCCGGGGTTGATTGCCATTGTGGTCTCCTGTCTGATTTTTCTGTGCGCTGCCCGATGGCGCGGGCGACCTGCTGACTGTGCGCCGGGAAGCTTACGGCACGCTTGCTGGAAACTTACGTGGGGCTTACAGATGGGGTGTCGTCGTCGCCGTCGCCTGGCGTTTCGTGCAGCCGCGCATACTTGTACGCTTCCGTTGACCGCTCCAGCGCGAGACCCAGCGCCGTCGTCAGCTCGCTGCGCGACACGCCCTGCTCGAGCTGCTGGACGGCGAAGCTGTTGCGCAACGTGCGCCCGCCCGCACGCGAGACGGCAATGCCGGCGCGCTCGAACGTCGCGCGCGTCTGCCGATAGACGGTTGCCTTGTGCAGGGGCTCGCCTTCCAGGTTTGCGGGGAAGACGAGGTCTCCGGGGATCTCGAGCTCGGCCCGTTCCTTCAGCCATGCCGTCAGTTCGGCCACGCCGGCGCGGGGCAACGTCGTCGTGTGTTCGTAGCTCGTGCGGTGCTTCGCTTCGGGCGTGATGTTGAGCGTGATGGCGCCGTCGATGTCGGGCTGGCGGCCCACTTCGTCCAGCAGCAGGCCGATGGCTTCCGCGACGCGCAGGCCCGAGAGGGCCATCACGATCTGCATCGCGCGGTCGCGCCGGCGCTTCCAGCCGGCGTGGCCTTCCATGTCCTCCGTGCGGCCGGCGGGGAGGGCGGCGAGGAAGCGTTGCAGGTCGTCCGGGCTCAGCGCCGTCATCGGGGCGTCTTCCGCGAGGTGGGCGCGGTCGGTCGCGATGATCGCCTGGCGGGCCGGGTTCGGCGCGCGGCCCAGGTACTCGAAGCAGCGCTCCAGCAGGCGCAGGTAGCGGTACGCGATCTTGCTGTTGAGGTCGCGCTGGCCATCCTTCGACAGCTCGATGAAGCGCTTCAGGTCGGCCGCGTTCACGGTCGACATCCGCAGGCCCCGTTCGAGCATCCACGTGGCGAACTTGCCGAACATGAATTTGTAGATCGCGGCGGATTCCTTCGACACGGGCAGCGGGACGTCGCGCTGGCGGCTGGACGTGAGGACGAACTCCGGCGTGACGACGAAGGCGGCGAACGCGTCGACGGGACGCTTGTCCCAGTCGGCGAGGGAGGGAGATTGGCTCATGGCTTCATCATACTGCAACTAACCGACTGTGTGCGCCCGCAAGACGGCGACTCCGTCATCGTGGCACAAGCGATCATCTGGCCCAGCAAGCGCACCTCGATCGCATAGGCACCCGGCCGTTCCCGTCCAATAATTATGCAACTAACCGACAAGCAGCGCCCAACCAACCCGACCCCGCCACCAACGCACCAGGGCAGGCGCGCCTTATCGCTCTTATAATGAGGTCGCGGCATCCCTCGGAACGGGACGTCGCGACAGTCCAAAACCGAACGCTTTAAAGGAAATCCATGCTCAAGCACATCGTCATGTGGAAACTGAAAGACCACGCCGAAGGCGCCGACCGCGCCGCCAACGCCATCGAAATGAAGCGCCGCCTGGACGAATGCGCGAACATCGTCCCCGGCCAGATCAAGTTCGAGGTCGTCATCGCCCAGCCCGGCCTGGAAGCCACGTACGACGTCGTGCTGTATTCCGAGTTCGAGGACAAGGCGGCGCTCGACGCGTACATCAAGCATCCTGTGCACCAGGCCGTGGTGCCGTTCATCGGCGCCATCCGCGAGGGGCGCCAGTGCATGGACTACGAAGTCTGACCCATGAAATAGCAGCGACGGGGAGGTCGCCATGCAGAACTTTGCGGGACGGGTAGCCGTCATCACGGGCGCCGGCAGCGGACTCGGACGCGAGTTCGCCAACGAGGCGGCCCGGCTGGGGATGAAGCTGGTCCTGGCCGACGTCGATGCGCATGCGTTGGAACAGGCGACCGACGCGCTGCAGGCCGGCGGCGCCGACGTGCTCGCGATGGTCTGCGACGTGCGCAAGGCCGCGCACGTGGAAGAACTGGCGGATGCGGCCATGATCCGCTTCAACGGCGTGCACCTCCTGTTCAACAATGCCGGCGTCGGCACCGCGGGCCTGGTCTGGGAATACACGGAAGCCGACTGGGACTGGGTGCTGGGCGTGAACCTGTGGGGCGTCATCCACGGCGTGCGCGTGTTCACGCCGCTGATGCTCGACGCGGCACGGCGCGACCCCGGCTACGAAGGTCATATCGTGAACACGGCGTCGATGGCGGGCCTGCTGGTGCCGCCCGTGATGGGGCCGTACACCGTGTCCAAACACGCCGTCGTTGCGCTGTCCGAGACGCTGTACCACGACCTGCGCCTCGTCGGGACGACGGTACAGGCGTCGGTCCTCTGTCCGTATTTCGTGCCGACGGAGATCGCCCACTCGGAACGCCACCGCCCCGGCGAACTGCGTCGCGACGCGCCGCCCACGCCCAGCCAGCAGGCGGGCCAGGCGCTGCTCGAACGGGCCGTCGCTTCCGGCAAACTGTCCGCGGCGGACGTGGCCCGCCTCACGTTCGACGGCATCCGCCGCGGCGACTTTTACATTTATACGCATCTCGAGGCGCTGCAGGCCGTGGCCCAGCGCATGGACGCCATCGTGCACAGTACTCCGCCGGCAGACTCGTACGCGGCCACGCCGCAATTCACGGACGCGCTGAGGGCGGCCGTTCAGGGATCGGTGAAGTAGGGCGGCACGTTCGCCGCAATGTGCGCGAACTCCGCCGGCGACAGCGGGAGCTTGCGGAACGCGGCCCACGACTCGCGCGGCCGCAGGTTGGCGCCCTGGGCCGAGTCCGTCCCGTACAGCACGCGCCCCACGCCGACCTGGCGGATGAATTTCACGACCAGTGCCGCCGTCTCCGGCCTGATGTCCCGGTCGACGATCGAAGCCACGTCGAACCACAGGTTGTTCGCGTGGGGATCATGGTTCTCGACGGCGTCCGCCAGCACGGCCATCGCCGCCTGGGCGGGCGGGTCGTCGTAGCCGGGGCCGGAGCCCGCGAAGTGCGCGACCTGCACGACCACGTCCGGCGCCGCGGGCAGCACCTGGTCGAGGAAGATACGGGCCTGCGCCGCACCGTAGGGCCGTTTCTTGCCGATGTTCGCGCGCAGGTGGATGACGATGGCCATGCCGTGCGCGTTGGCGGCCGCGAACACCTGGCGCAGCCGCGCGACGTGGGCCGGCTCGTCCAGTTGGACGTCCGAATTCCCGACGTGCAGTTTGATGCCGTGGTCCAGGCCCGGCGTCTTCGCGCACCGTTCGAGTTCCGCGAGCGCGTAATCCTTCAAGGGATTGAAGCTGCAGAAGGCGATCAGCCTGCCGGGGTACTTCGCCGCCTGCGCGGCCGTCCAGTCGTTTTCGAGCCGCACCTTCGCATACTCGTCGTCGACCTTGCGGGCCGGGCTGCCGGCCATGTACGCGATGGACAGCAGCACGGCCCGCCTGATGCCGGCCGCGTCGAGCAGCGGGACCAGCTGGTCCGCATCCAGCGGCACGAGGCCGGAGGACGGGCCGAGCATGGCGATGTCGGCCGCGCTGAACACGTGCTGGTGGTAGTCCCCGGCGGGGACGGTCTGGGCGCCTGCCGCGCCTGCGAACAGCAGGGCGGCAGGGAGGGCGACACACAAGGCGCGGATGGCGTTCATCCGGTTAGTGTATCAGCGGCTGGCGCAGAACCCCGCATCGTCGTTGGTCCCGCCGGCGGGCAGGTCGCGGTTCCAGTCCGGGCCGGACAGGTGCATCGTCGTGCCGTCCATCGTGTACCTGCCGTTCCACAGGCCCGACAGCGTGCCTTCGACGTTCGGGACGTCGACGGTCCAGCCGACCACCTTGACGGCGCTGTTGTTCGTGACGGCGACCTTGGCGCAGTAGCCGCTGGTCCAGTCGGCGGTGATCACGAGCTTCGCGGTGACGGCGCCGGCGGGCGGCGGCGGGGGCGGTTCGGTCGGTTTCGCCGGACGCGTCGCGCACAGGCCCACCTGCGTGGACTGGCCCGGCCGCAGCTTGCGGTCGTAGGCCGGGCCCTGCAGGCTGAGGACGCCGTTCTCCAGCGTGTACTGCGCGTTCCACAGCGACGTGATCGTGTCCTTGAACGGCAGCGTCGTGTTCCACCAGCCGGCCGTCGTGCCCACGTTCGTCACGGTCAGCGTGCCGCAGTAACCCGTGCCCCAGTCGTTCGATGCGTCGAGCTGCGTCTTGAGCTCGAGCGGCGGCGGGGGCGGCAGCGGGTTCGGGTACGGGCCCGGTTCGGTCGCCGTCGGGTCGAGGAAGGCCTGCTTCACGGCGGTGAGCAGCGGGTTGTTGACGCCGTCCGTCGTGCCGTAGTTGATCAGCCAGATGGCGGTGCCGGCGGCGCCTTCGCCGTCCTTCGTCGAGTGCGCCCACGCGCCCTTGGCGGCGATGGTCGCCGGTTCCTCGTAGCTGATGTAGCCGCTGGGCCAGTCCGGACGGTCGGCCGGCGTGTAGCCGCCCGGGTAGACGCGGTAGCTCGTCTGCGTGGGCGCGTCCCACGCGTAGATGCCCCTGTCCAGGTAGCCGTATTTGTGGAGCATGGTGTAGCTCCAGCGGTAGTCGAGCACCGACCATTTGCTGAGGTCACCGTCCGTCTCCTGGTTCGGGCCCGTGAACGGCGGCGCGTAGTTCGCGCCGTAGAAGCCGATGCCCATGGCCAGCCTGGAGCGGGGCACCCCGGCGTCGACATAGGCCTGGATGGTGCCGGCGATCGAGACGGGGCGGTGCTCCGTGTGTCCCGTCAACGGCGAAAACGTGTTGCTGTACCAGCCCTGGCCGAACCAGCCGACGCCATAGCTCATGAAGTTGTACTGGTCGACGAGCGTCGTCATGCGCACGTCGTGCGGCGTCACCTTGTCGATGTTCGTGTTGATGTTCCCGGCCGGGTACGTGATGATCACCGGGCTGTTCTGGTAGCGCGGCCGCGCGTTCGCTTCCTTGCGCAGGTCGATCACGAGGGCTTCCAGCTGCGCCGCCTCGTCCGGGTTCTTGCTGTCGAGTCCTTCCCAGTCGACGTCGATGCCGTCATAGTCCTTTGCAACCATGTAGTCGACGAGGTTCTTCACGAACGTCGGCCGCACGGCGGGCGTTGTCGATGCGAGGAACCCCGCGTTGTCGCCTTCGCCGCCCAGCATGATCAGGGCCTTGATGTTGGCCTGGTGGGCGCGCTTGACGAGGAATTCCTCGACGGTCCAGTCGTACGCGGCGCCGGGGCCGACGTCGCGGTTGTCGTGCGCGCTGCCCGCGCCCAGGACGATCTCGCCCGGCTTGCCCGTCTTGCCGCCGCCCGGGCCGATGCGGGCGAACACGAAGTGCGTCAGCGCCGTCATGTCGACGTGCTCGGGTTTTTGATAGTCCGCGTTGTCCCAGAAATAGCCGCCGTAGTAGCCGGTGACCCACTTCGGTTGCGTACCCGGGGTCGCGGCGAACGACGGCAGGGCCGCCATCAGCGTCAGCCCGGCCAATACCTTGATTGCCTTGCGCATGCTCTGCTCCTCTTGTTGTTACTGTAGAGCAACAAGGTTAGCAGTGCGCTGTGGAAATTCCTGCCCCCACGGGAGGGGCAATCAAGTCAGGCCGCGGCCTGGTCGCAGGGTTTCAGGATGCGTTCGTGCAGTTCCGGCTCGGCGTCGCCATACAGCTTGACGACGGTCGACGTGCGGGTGCCGTAGCCGGGAATCTCGATGCAGACGGCGGACAGCTGGCGTTCCAGGTCGATGGGGACGCCCGTGTCCGGGAGGCGCATGTCCGGTGCGCGCGTCGTATCGGCCAGCATCTCGAAATACGCTTCTTCCGGCGCGCCCTGCAGCAGCAGGCTGGCGAACGTCGCCTTGGTGCGCACGACCTTGGGCCATGGGGCATCCAGCAGGCCGTTCGAGACGCCGTAGATGCCCGGTTCCAGCGGCTTGCCGTTGCGCGGGTCGGCGCCGGCCCGGTTCGAGAACCAGTACATGCCGGCGGCATCGCCCAGGATCAGGTTGAAGCCGTTGTAGGCGTCGGCGCCGGGCGCGATGCGCGCGAGGTAGGCCGGCGCATCTTCCTCTCCCTTGAGGAAGTCGGCGACGAGGGCACCGCGCGTGGGGGCGTCCGTGCGCCAGTCGCTGGGGGAGCGGATATTCGTGAGGGCGGCGAATTTCGGACCGTTCGGACCCGCCTTCGTCACGCCCATCCAGCTGCCGCCGCCGCGCAGGTCGCGCCCCGCGATGATGTTGGGCGCGTCCGGCCACGGGCCGGCCGGGGTGGCGGGACGATCATAGTATTCGTCGCGGTTCGCGCAGGCGACCAGCGGCAGGCCGGGGATCACGCGCCAGGCAAAAACGATCAGGCACATGTTGGGAGATCCATGAAGATTTCGACGCGGCGGGGCCCGTCGATGAGGCCTTCGAGGCCGGCGCTCTGCGCGGCGGCGTCGAGCCGCGCCGGAAAGGCATCGTCCACGCCGGGGTAGACTTCCATCCAGGTCTGCAGGCCGTCGCGTACCTCCGGCCGGCGCTTCAGTTGCGCCGGCACGCCGCAGCTGTCCTGCAGCGCACGCACGCGCGGCGCCAGCGCGGCGGCGTCGAGCTCGCGCACCTTGTAATAGACGTACAGGTCGATCATGTGCGTCAAACGTCGAGCGCGTCGAGCGCGTACGGCAGCGGCAGGAAGTCCAGCTTCGTGCCGCCGGCCGAGCCGTGGCGCACGTCGCCGTCCAGTGCCGCGAGCTTGATCTCGACGAGGGCATCGGCCCCGCCCGCGCCGTTCGGCGCCGCGTTGACGATCATGCCCGAGGGCTGGTCCGGGTCCGCGACGGAATAGACTTCGTCCCCGGGACGCGCGGCCGCGTCAGGCAGCGTGGCCAGCGCCATGCGGCGTTTCAGCTTGCCGAGGTACTGGCTGCGCGCGACGATTTCCTGGCCCGGATAGCAGCCCTTCTTGAAATTGACGCCGCCGAGCAGCTCGTAATTCACCATCTGCGGGACGAACTGCTCCTGCGTGCCGGGGCCGATCTGCGGCACGCCGGCATGGATGGCGGCCAGGTGCCAGGCCGCGTTGCCGCCCAGCGCGAGGGTCTCTTTCAGTGCAGGCAGCGCCGCGATGGCCGTATCCGCCGTCGTCAGCCACAGGTAGCGGGGCTGCCCGAAGGCGTCGGCGAGGCGGATCACGGTGCCGAAGTCGCCGGCTATCTTCGCGTAGGGAGCGTCGGGGAGCGCGCCGGTGCGGGCGCGCAGCGCGTCGGCCGCCGCCGCGCCGCCCAGCCCGAGGACGGCCGCGTGCGCCGGTTCGTCGGTGGCGTCGCGCAGCTTCGCTTTCGCGCGCAGCACGAACATCGTCAGGCGCTTCTGCAGCGGCGCCTGGATCGCGCGCGGCAGCTGCAGGTAGATGTTTTCCGCATCCCGCCACATCAGGAACGTGGCCTGCAGGCGACCCTTCGGCGTGCAATAGCCGGCGAGGCGCGCCTCGGCGGTGCCGAGGTGTTCGACGTCGTTCGTGAGCTGGTTGTGCAGGAAGGTGGCGGCGTCTTCGCCCGCGACGCCGATCAACCCGAGATCGGTGACGGGGGCCACGAAGCCGCGTTCGAGGTCGGCGGTGGCGAGGACGCGGCCGAAGTCCTCGACCTGCGTCGGGCTATCGGGGTGAAAACGGGCGCCCTGGGTGGCGAGGTGTTCGATCCAATGGTTCATGACACGAATTATTTCCGGTTTGGCTGTATCGGCTTTATGATTACGGCCTCATTATAAGTTCGCCTTCAAAAATGCGCCGACGACGGCAAAAAACCAGGTCCAGCATGCCATTCATAAAAAAACTCATCGTCACGGGCGTCATCGTGGCCGTCGCGGCCGGCGCCGGCTTCCAGTGGTGGAGCAGGCAGCCGATCACGCCGGGCGGCGCCGCCGTCATCCCGTTCGCCATCGCGCAGGGCAGCGGCGTGGCCGGCGCCGCGCAGCAGATGGCGACGGCCGGCGTGCCCGTCAACCCCTTCCTGTTCGGCGTGCTGGCGCGCATCACGGGCAAGGCGGGCCAGATCAAGGCGGGCAGCTACGAGCTCAAGCCGGATACGTCCCCGCGCCGCCTCCTCACGCAACTCGTGCGCGGCGAGTTCGCACAGGAATCGCTGACGATCATCGAAGGCTGGACGTTCCGCCAGATGCGGCAAGCCATCGACGCGGCGCCGAACCTGAAACACGACACGGCGAAACTGTCCGACCAGGAACTGCTGGCGAAGATCACGACGGACTACAAGGCGCCGGAAGGCCTGTTCTTCCCCGATACGTACCTGTTCGCGAAGAACGCGAGCGACCTGTCGATCTACAAGCAGGCGCACGAAATGATGATGAAGCGCCTGAAGGCCGCGTGGGAAAAACGGGATCCGGGCCTGCCGTACACGGACCCGTACCAGGCGCTGATCATGGCCTCGCTGGTGGAAAAGGAAACGGGCCAGAAGAGCGAGCGTGCGATGATCGCGGGCGTCTTCGTCAACCGCCTGAAAGCGGGCATGCTGCTGCAGACCGACCCCACCGTCATCTACGGCATGGGCGACAAGTACGACGGCAAGATCCGCAAGAAAGACCTCGAGACGGACACCCCGTACAATACCTATACACGTCCCGGCCTGCCGCCGACGCCGATCGCGCTGCCGGGCGTGCAATCGCTCGCCGCCGCGACGGCCCCCGCGAAGACGGAGGCCTTGTACTTCGTGTCGCGCGGCGATGGCACGAGCCATTTCTCGGTCAACCTGAATGAGCACAACAAGGCCGTGAACCAGTACCAGCGCAACCAGTCGCAGTAAATACGAATGAGTCAAATGAATCAAACCGATGCCACCCGCGGGCGTTTCATCACCTTCGAAGGCATCGACGGCGCCGGCAAGTCGACGCACATCGGCTACGTGACCTCGCTCCTCAAGGGCGCGGGCAAGCGGGTCGTCTCGACGCGCGAACCGGGCGGCACGCCGCTGGGCGAAAAGCTGCGCGATCTCGTGCTGCACGAAAAGATGCACCTCGAAACGGAAGCCCTGATCATGTTCGCCAGCCGGCGCGAACACGTCGCGCAAGTCGTCGAACCGGCGATCGCGCGCGGCGACTGGGTCTTGTCCGACCGCTTCACGGATGCCAGTTTCGCCTACCAGGGCGGCGGGCGAGGGCTCGATCGCGCCAAGCTGGACGCGCTCGAACAATGGGTGCATCCGCACCTGCAGCCGGACCTGACCTTGCTGTTCGACGTGCCGCTGGACGTCGCCCGCGCGCGCCTGTCCGCCACGCGCGCGCTCGACAAGTTCGAGATGGAGCAGGCCGATTTCTTCGCGCGCGTGCGGGGCGAATACCTGCGCCGCGCGGCGGAATCGAACGGACGCATCGTCGTCATCGATTCCACGCAGACTATCGACGAGGTGCGCGCCGCGCTGCAGGCCGCCCTGGAGAGCTGGTTGTGAGCATGTATCCCTGGCAAGAAGACGCGTGGACCCGGCTGCAGGCGATGCGGGTGCGGCTGCCGCACGCGATCCTGTTCCACGGCCCGGCCGGCATCGGCAAGGCGGACTTCATCGAAGCGTTCGCCCAGGCGCTGCTGTGCGAAAACGTGAGGCCGGACGGCCACGCGTGCGGCGCATGCGCGTCATGCGGCTGGTTTGTCCAGGGCAATCATCCGGACTACCGCCGCGTGCGGCCGGAGGCGATGGAAGACGACGCCCCCGCCGCCGAGGGTGACGAGGCGCCGGCCGAAGAGAAAAAGGCGAAGTCGAAGACGGCGTCGAAAGAGATCAAGATCGAGCAGGTGCGCGCGCTGGCCGATTTCATGAACATCTCGACGCACCGCCAGGGCCTGCGCGTCGTCGTGCTGTACCCGGCGGAAGCGCTGAACATGCCGGCATCGAACGCGCTGCTGAAAACGCTCGAGGAACCGCCGCCGGGGACCGTGTTCCTGCTGGCATCGAATGGCCTGGACCGCCTGCTGCCAACCATCCTGTCGCGCTGCCGCAAGTTCGCCCTGCCGATGCCGGATCACGCGCAGGCACTGGCGTGGCTGGAAGCGCAGGGCGTCAGCGATGCGGACGGCTGGCTGCGCGAGCAGGGCGGCGCGCCGCTCGCGGCGCTGGCCCAGGCCGAGACGGGCAGCCGCGATGAACTCGATGGCCTGCTGCAAGTGCTCGCGCAACCGAGCGTCGATGCCGCGTTGCGCAGTGCCGACAAATTGAGCAAGGCGCCGCTCGCATCCCTCGTCGCGTGGCAGCAGCGGTGGCTGTATGACGTGTTTTCGTACAAGCTGTCCGGCGTCATCCGGTATTATCCGAGGTATCAACGGGAAGTGGCGGCGCTGGCCGGCAGGGTGCACGTGGCCAACCTGATGCAGGCCATCAAGTCCACGAACGAGCGCCGTGCCGTGGCCGATCACCCCCTGTCTCCGAAACTGTTTGTCGAAGACATGTTGCTTGATTACACTGCCCGCTGCGGTTTGTGATGAAAGGAAGATGATGAGCGTATCGCCGAACGGTCCGATCAGCGGCCTGCCCGCTGATCCGAACGCGCCCCAGCCGGCGCGGCCGTCCGTACTGTCGCTCGCCATCAAGGAAAAGGCTGCCCTGTACGCGGCCTACATGCCGTTCCTCAAGAATGGCGGCATGTTCGTGCCGACCAACAAACCGTACAAGATCGGCGACGAGATCTATCTGATCCTGTCGCTGATGGACGACCCGAACAAATACCCGATCGCCGGCAAGGTCGCGTGGATCACGCCCGCCGGCGCGAACAACAACAAGGCGCAAGGCATCGGCGTGCACTTTCCGGCCGACGAGACCGGCCAGCGCGCCCGCCTGCGCATCGAAGAAATCCTCGGCGCCGCACTGCGTTCGTCGCGCGCCACCCATACCCTGTAACTTCAAGTTTCAACATGCCGTCCTACGTACACCGTCTCGCCCGTCGCGAAGATCTTCCCGTCATCGTCGACATCTACAATTCCACCATCGCGTCGCGCGAAGTCACGGCGGACACCGAACCCGTCACGGTCGAGTCGCGCGAGGGCTGGTTCAACGAGCACACGCCGGAACGCCGCCCGCTGTGGGTGATCCACGACGCGGCCGATACGTCGGACGAGCCGGCCGTGATCGGCTGGTGCTCGTATTCGAATTTCTATGGCCGCCCGGCATACTCCGGCACGGCCGAGCTGTCGATCTATATCGCGGAAAGCTGGCGCGGTAAAGGTATCGGAAGCTATTGCCTGGAACAGGCGATGGCGTTTGCGCCGAACGTGAAGGTGCATACCTTGCTCGGGTTTATCTTCGGACACAATGCGCCGAGCCTGGCCCTGTTCCGCAAATATGGTTTCGATACGTGGGCGCATTTCCCGCGCGTGGCGAATCTCGACGGCATCGAACGGGACCTGATCATCCTGGGCAAGCGCGTCGCGTAAACGGATTGGTTCCCGCGCCCGCGGGAACCACGGCCGTCGCGTACAATATCGGGATGTATATCGATTCCCACTGCCACATCAACTTCCCGGAGCTGGCCGCCCGGATGCCGGAGATCCTGGCCAGGATGGCCGAGAACAAGGTCTCGCACGCGCTGTGCGTCTCCGTCGACCTGCCGGAGTTTCCCAGTGTGCTCGCCCTGGCCGAGCAATATCCGCACATTTATGCCTCCGTGGGTGTGCACCCCGATTACGAGGACACGCCCGAGCCCACCGTCGCCCAGCTGGTCGAGCTGGCCGACCACCCGAAGGTCATCGCGATCGGCGAAACGGGGCTCGATTATTACCGCCTGGAAGGCGACCTCGAATGGCAGCGCGAGCGTTTTCGCACGCACATCCGCGCGTCGCGCGAGACCCGTAAGCCGTTGATCATCCATACGCGCTCGGCCAGCGAGGACACGATCCGCATCATGCGCGAAGAAGGTGCGGGCACGGACAAGGGCGGCGTCGCCGGCGTCATGCACTGTTTCACGGAATCGCTGGAAGTGGCCGAGGCCGCCATCGGGATGGGCTTTTATATTTCATTCTCGGGCATCGTGACGTTCAAGAGCGCGAAGGACTTGCAGGCGGTGGCGAAGGCGCTGCCGCTGGACCGCATCCTCATCGAGACGGATTCGCCTTATCTTGCCCCCGTGCCGTTCCGCGGCAAGATGAACGAGCCGGGTTATGTGGCGCACGTGGCGGAATACCTCGCCACGCTGAAGGACGTGCCGCTGCGCGAGATCGCCGACCGCACCACCGAGAACTTCTTCAACCTGTTCAAGGCCGCGAGGACCTGACCATGACCTTTCTTCGATCGATCCTGCTTGCCGCCGCGCTGGCGGTGCCCGCGATGGCGATGGCCGACCAGACGAGCGACTTTTTCCGTGCCGTGCAGATGGACGATGCGCGCACGGTGCGTTCGCTGCTGGGCAAGGTCGATCCGAACCAGCCCAATCCCGTCGGCGGCGAGCCGGCCCTCGTGCTGGCCGTGCGCGAAGGAGCGATGCAGGTGTTCGACGCGCTGCTGCGCAACCCGGGCACGAACGTCGACGCGCCCGCGCTGAACGGCAACACGGCGCTGATGATGGCCGCGTTCAAGCACAACAGGCCGGCGGCGGAAGCGTTGATCGCAAAGGGCGCGGCCGTGAACCGTCCCGGCTGGACGCCGCTGCACTACGCGGCCGCCAGCGGCGACGACGAGATCGCGCGCCTGCTGCTCGCGCACGGCGCCCGCATCGATGCGCAGTCGCCGCCGGCCAGTGGCAAGTTCACGCCGCTGATGATGGCGGCGCGCGAGGGCCACGCGGACACGGCCGTGTTCCTGCTGGGCCAGGGCGCGGATCCGCAACTGAAGAATGGGGAAGGCCTCACGGCGGCCGAGATCGCGCGCCGGACCGATCATGCCGACATCGCGGCGGCGCTCGACAGGAAGGTCAAGTCTGGCCGCTGAGCCGGTCGTTCTCGCGTTCCCCGCATTTGTGGGCGCGCTTCTTCGTGTACATGTGCGCGTCCGCATGCATGAGCAGGGTTTCCACCTGGTCCGCATGATCGGGGAACAGGGCGATCCCGATGCTGACCCCGATGTGCAGCGGCGCGCACTGCGTCGGCACCGGCCGCACGAGCGCGGTACGGATCTTGTCGGCGCAATGCTCGGCGTCCTCGGGCGCCTGCAGGTCTTCCAGCAGCAGCACGAATTCGTCGCCGCCCAGGCGTGCCACCGTATCCGACTCGCGCGCGCATTCCACCAGCCGGGCCGCGACTTCCCGTAGCAGGGCGTCGCCGGCCGCATGGCCGTAGCGGTCGTTGACCTGCTTGAAATCGTTCACGTCCACGTACAGCAGGCCGAGCCGCGAATGGCAGCGCCGTGCCCGCGCGACGGCCGTGCGGATGCGGTCGAAGAACAGCCGGCGGTTCGGCAGGCCCGTCAGTTCGTCATGGCAGGCGGAGCGCATCAGGTCGTCGTGCAGGCGCCTGCGCTCCAGCGCCAGCCCGACCTGGGCCGCGACGAAGTGCAGCAGGCCGCGGTCGGCCGGCGAGTAGCCCGTGCCCGCGTGGTCGCGCAGCAGCAGCGCGCCGATCGTGCCCGTCGGGCCGCCCAGGTCGATCATGAGCCATGTGTTCAGGCGGCCGGCGCCGACGTGGCGGACGGCGTCGGACGCGACACTGTCCGGCGCCGTCGCCGTCGCGCGCCAGTGCGCGAGGCAGGCGCGCGACGGCAGGCGCGACTTCGGATCGTGGTCGCGCTGGTAGACGAGCTTGAAACCGTGCTGCGGGGTCGGGTCGCTGACGACGATCATGCCGGGCGCGCCTACCAGGCGGTCGAGGATGGCGTGGATCTCGCCGCACAGGCCGGCCAGGTCGCCCGCGTGGTAGACGGCTTCGGAAATGGCGTAGGTCGCGGCCTGGCGCCGCTCGGCGCGCTTGCGGGCGCTGATGTCGCGCCCGACACCGAGGCGCAGGCCGTGGTCGGCGATCCAGCGGGCCGACCACATCACGTCGACGCGGTGCCCGTTCTTGTGCAGGTAACGGTTCTCGAACCCGACGCGCTCCTGGCCCGCCTGCACGCGCGCGCTTTCCATGCACGTGATGGCGCGGTCCTCGGGGACGACGAAGTCGAGCATGTACTGGCCGATCAGCTCGGTGGGACGGTAGCCGAGCATGCGTTCGCAGCCGGCGCTGACGTCCACGATGATGCCACGCCGGTCCACCAGGAAGACGACGTCCAGCAGCAGGTCGGCGATATTCGCCGACAGGGAACGGATCGAATGCACCATGGCGGCCTGTGAACGGAAACTACGTACGTGAAAATACTAACATTCCCATATGGAAAAAGGTCAAGGTATTTCAGCAAGGCCGGCCAGCTGTTCCATCGATCCGACAAACTGGCCGGCAAATCCCCGTCAGCTCGGCGCATCAGTTGCTTAAAAGCATGGAGATAATGCAGACAAGATCTCCACACAGAGGAACCCATGCTCAACGAACGCGAAATCGAAAGCTGCTACCTGGGGCAGTTTATTCCGGTCCACTACCATCACAATATGCTAATGGACCATAACCGCATGCACAGCTTCAAGTCCGCGATCTACCACGCCGTCAAGCCGGGCATGAAGGTCCTGGAACTGGGCGGCGGCACGGGCGTCCTGTCGTTCTTCGCGGCCCAGAACGCGGCGCAGGTCTACTGCGTGGAGTTCAACCCGGACATGGTGCGCGAGGCGCGCCGCTTCCTCGCCATGAACCCGAACGGCCACAAGGTCGAGGTGGTCCATGCGGACGCGTTCGAATACCTGCCGCCGGAGCCCGTCGACCTCGTCATCTGCGAGATGATCCACGTGGGCATGCTGCGCGAAAAGCAGGTCGAGGTGATCGAATCGTTCAAGCGCCGCTACCTGGCGCGCTTTGGTGGGCCGCTGCCGATCTTCATGCCGGAAGCCGTCATCATGGCCGCGCAGCCGCTGCAGCTCGAATACGATTTCGAGGGTTTCTATGCGCCGATCGTGCAATTCCAGCCGACCAATGTGATCTATCCGGGCACCATCGAGCTGGCGCAGCCGGGCGTGTATTCGATCATGGACTTCAGCCAGCCCGTCGGCGACGCCATCGCGTGGGAAGGCCAGTTCCGCATGGAGCAGGGCGGCCGCCTGAACGCGCTGCGTTTCATCACCAAGAACGTATTGTCCATCATCGAGGAACGCGGCACGACGATCGACTGGCTGAACCACTACATGATGCTGCCGCTGGCCACGCCGCTGGACGTGCAGCCGGGCGACGTCGTCCAGGTGAGCTTTGCCTATCGCGCGGGGGGCTCGATTCCGTCGCTGGAAGCGTCGATCCGTGCCGACATCGTCGAGCGCGCGGGCGTGCCGGTGCAGGCACGCGAAACCGTGCTCGCTTGATTTAGGACAAATCGATTAGCGCGGCGATCCGGATTCCGGATCGCCGTTTTTTATTGGAATTGCTTTTCATTATTCCTTTATGTAGTATCGGTTGCGCTTTTTGCCGATTTCATAAAGGAATTCACCATGCATTTATTCCGGCGCACATTTTTGAAGTGTGCAATGGGTTCCACCGTGCTGGCGGGATTACCGCGCTTCGCGCAAGCGGCGCCTGCCGGCGATTATATCGACGTCGACAGTGCGATCGCCGCAGCCCAGGAAAAAAGCGTCGTCGCGGGCTGGAACGAAAAGCTGATGAATATCGCTTTCCGGGCATTTGCTCCGCCGACCGTTACCTCCCGCGCCCTGGCGATCATGAATGGTGCCCTGTACGACGTATGGGCGTATCTCGACCTGCCGCAGGCCGTCGGCCGTAACCGGTTCTTCACGACGGCGATCACGCGTGCGCAAGGCGCGGACCCGCAATTCCAGACCATCGCGCTGACCGCGGCGGCGGCGGCCGTATTGAAATCCCTGTTTCCCGCGTTTGCCGCGGAGATCACGGCCTACGGCGACAAGCTGGGCCTCGGCGGACGCTACCCGTGGGTCATTCCCGCGACCCGTGTCGGCGAAGAAGCGGCGCAACACATGCTGAACGAACGCGCGCACGACGGCAGCAATCAACTGGGCGATCTGCATCCCGGTGCCTATTCGGATTACACGGGCTATACCCCTGTCAATTCCCCGACGACGATGGTCGATCCGGATCACTGGCAGCCGCTGCCTTATCAGAAATGCGTGACGCCATTCTGGGGCAAGGTAAAGCCTTTCGCATTGAAAAGCGGCGATCAATTCCGTCCGGACGCGCCGCCTTCGCTCTTTTCCACGCAAATGCAGGCGGAAATGCAGGAATTGCTCGACCTGAATGCGAACCTCACGCCGGACCAGATTCTCATTTGCGAATACTGGGGCGATAACAGCCGCCTGCCGTGGATCCGGTTCGCCGAAATGCTGGCATATCGCCAGGGTTTTTCGCTGGGCCAGGAAATCAGGCTGTTCCGCGCGCTCGGGTTCGCCCTCCACGATGCGATGGTCGCGACATGGGACGCGAAAATGGCCTACGATTTCGCCCGGCCGCAATCCGCGATCCGTACGCTGTTCGCGAACCGCATGTTGAACAACTGGACGGCGGCGGGCGTCGTCCGGGTCGCGGGTTCCGCGTGGACGCCTTACCTGTACACGCCGCCGTTTCCGGAATACGTGTCGGCGCACAGCGTGGCCGGCCATGCCGCGGCCGCCGTGCTCGAGCATTTTGCGCGCGGCCCTGTCAGGTTCCGCCAGAAGGCGTCGCCGACCGTGACGCTGTACTGGGACTCGTTCCTCGACGCCGCCGCGCAGGCGGGGTTCTCGCGTCGCCTCGGCGGCATCCACTTCCTCCACGGCGACCTGAACGGGCGCACCCTCGGCACGAAGGTGGGCCGGAACGTGCTCGACGCCTGGGCGTGAGCGCCCGGGGGCGGCGCCGTCCGCCCCCCGTTTCGGGCCGTCCGTCCGCCCCGCGCCACCGTCCGTCGCAGAAAGATTGCACGTTGGCGTCCATACAACTACAGTCATCGCATCGGGCGATTGACGCCCCTGTCCGAAGATGGAGCTGACGATGCTGGGTTTCCTCGTGTGGTTGGTGTTATTGTTCTTGTGCTGGCCGATCGCGCTGCTCGCGCTCGTGATGTATCCGCTCGTCTGGCTCGTGCTGCTGCCGTTCCGTCTGCTCGGCATCGGCGTCGAGGCTGTCTTCGAGCTGCTGCGCGCGATCGTCATGCTGCCGGCGCGCGTGCTGGGCGGGGGTGTGGGACGCTGAAACTTGACGTCCAGCCAGTGTGCGCGGATTAACAGACGGACACGAACCGTTCGCCTATCGTGCCCATACTGATGGCTTTCATTCGGAAGCCATGCTTTTAAAGGAGTGACTATGCGCCTGGACATCTACCGCAGAGCCGAACACGACGGCAAGTTTTCTTACCTGGCCGTCCCCGAGACCCGCAATATCCCCGAGGAAGCCACGAATACCGACTGGGAAGTCGAAGCCCGGGCTTTCGAAGTCGACGACGACGCCGGAGACCTGCCGGACTACGATATCCAGAACCTGAACGCCCAGCTGGCGGAAAAAGGCTACGCTGTCACGTCGTCGTCGATGCATTGATGCGCATTTGACGCTGTCGCGGTAGCACAACATTCGCGGCCGTACGTCGTCCGTCCCGACCAGCCGGGGTGGACGGCGTACGGCCGCGTATCGCATATGGTATCCTTGCGCCTCGTTTAGTCGGAGGCGTCATGAAGTGGTTCGTAGTCGGTTTTCTCGTGCTGTCGGTGCTGCACATCCATTTCCGCGGCAAGGTCCGTCTGCCGTTCGGCCGGCAATTGTTCGACCATTCGTCGTTCATGGCACCGATCAACATCTTCATGCACCTGTTCTCGAAGGTGCCCAGCACGCCCTACATTCCGGTCCGTGAATTCCCCGAACTGTCCGTGCTGCAGGAAAACTGGCCGATCATCCGCGAGGAGGGTCTGCGCCTCATCGAGATGAAGAAGATCAAGGCCGCCGAGCAGAACAACGACGCCGGTTTCAATTCCTTCTTCAAGACGGGCTGGAAGCGCTTTTACCTGAAGTGGTACGACGCGAGCCACCCGTCGGCCGAGCGCCTGTGCCCGCAGACGTACGCGCTGCTGCAGGGCATCCCGTCCGTGAAGGCCGCGATGTTCGCCGAACTGCCGCCGGGCGCGAAGCTGAACCCGCACCGCGACCCGTTCGCCGGCTCGATGCGCTACCACCTGGGCCTGGCCACGCCGAACGACGACCGCTGCTTCATCGAAGTCGACGGCCAGCGCTACAGCTGGCGCGACGGCCAGGGCGTCATCTTCGACGAAACCTTCATTCACTGGGCCGAGAACGCCAGCGACAGCGACCGCCTGATCCTGTTCTGCGACGTCGAGCGCCCGATGCGCTTCGGCTGGATGCAGGCCATCAACCGCTGGCTGGGCCGCACGATGATGACGGCGGCCGCCTCGCCCAACGAAACCGGCGACCAGACGGGCCTCGTCAGCAAGCTGTTCCGCGTCTCGTACGTGATGGGCCAGTACCGTCGCCGCTACAAGGCCTGGAACAAGACGGCCTATAAAGCGACCAAGGTCGCGCTGATCGTGGGCCTTGCCGCGCTCGTGTACTACATCTGACCGATCGTTCCGACAAATGAACGGGCCGCCATGCGCGGCCCTTTTTTGTTTCCCAAATTCGGGGTCAGAGCACTTTTTTGGCAAGATCTTTGTCGAAGCAAACGACCGCTGTCGGCACGCGTTCGGTGGACTGTCATGCGTGCGTATCGGTATGGCCGCAAGAGAAGGCTGCCATGCCGTCGAGTTCGCGAGGAAATAGACCAAAAATGGGGTCTGACCCCGATTTTCGTCGGAAATGTGCTCTGACCCCGAATTAAAAAGGGCCGCAAGCGCGGCCCTGGTCGGCGGGCCGCGCCTTGCGGCCAAAGGGGATGCTCAGAAGGTGAAGGGCATCCTGACCATCAGGGTGACGTCCGGCGTGTCGCGCGTGAGGCCGGCACCCACCGAGACGCTCAACGTGCGGTTGTTCTTCAACCGGTACGAGTAGCCCAGCAGCAGCGTACCGAGCTGCACGCGTACGGAACCCGGGATCACGTCGCCGTTCTGTTTCATGCGGCCCACGGAGTTGTGGTCGTAGCCGATGCTGAACGACGCCCGCTCGTTCAGGGCAAGACCCATGCCGAAGTTGAAGCCGAACACGTCGCCCGGTTCCACCGTGCCCAGCAATTCCTTGCCGCCGTTCAGCACCGTGCGATAGATATTGCTGCGCTTGAAGTTCTTCGTGTAGCTGAAACCGCCGAAGAAGATGGCCGGGTCGGACGGCAGCAGCCACGTCACGCTCGGCTGCAGCGAATAGAAGCCGGAGCCGGTCGGCAGGTCGAGCGGCAGGCCCGTGCCGGTGACGTTCTGGCCCACGCAGCGGGTCTGGCAATCCGTCACGACCTGGAACGGATCGCGGCCCGTGCGCGACTTGAAGCGCAGGCCCGCGATGTAATAGGGCGTGTCGACGCCGCCATCGTTCAGCTGGTAGCGCCAGCCCAGCTCGACGTCGCCGATGCCCTTGCCGCTCGTCTCGAACGCCCGCTCGGCCGCCGTGCCCGTGAACAGTTCGCGGCTGACGGTCGAATCGCTGCGGTAGACATACGGAATCTTCGCTTCCAGTTCCAGGCGGTTGTCGAACCCGTAGCGGAACGTGGCGGTGGCCGTCGTCGTGTTGCGTTTCACCTCGCGCACGTCGAGCAGCCCGATCAGCAACGCCGGGATCACCGTATAGCCGACGAGGGCCACGCGGTTGCTCGACGAATAGCCGTACTGCACGGACGGCTCAAAAACAACTTTGCCCCGCGGCGTCAGCACGCCCGGGGTCTCGAAGATCGGTGCCACTTCCGGTGTCTTCGGCGCGGGCGGACGGCCGACCGCGTCGCTCGCTGCCTGCGCCTGGCCGGCACCGCCCGTGCCACGCAGCGGGGCGAGACGGCCGGGATACACGGGGTCGGCGAACGGCACGGCCAGCCTGGGCGGCGCCTCGATCGGGCCGGCCTGCACGGGCGCTTCCGGCTGGGGTGCCGGCAGGTTCCCGGTGCCGCGCATGCGCTCGAGCTGCGACGGTGCCGCCGCCGTCGCGGTGTTCGCCGGCGGGGCCACGCCGCTCGCGCGCAACTGGCGCTCCAGTTCGTCGACGCGCGCGCGCTGCTCTTCCAGCTGTTGTCGCATGATCTTGAGCTGCTCGAGGAGGTCAGGACCGGACTGGGCACCGGCCGGGATGGCCGCGAGAGCCACGCTGACACCAATCACGCTGTACAGCGCTGGAATTTTTTGCATAGGTTTTCTCCAGGTAAAAATCCGTCACCTGCCGGTGGCGGCGGTATTGAGCGCGTTCGCGAGACTGGACTGGAAATTCATGGCCTGCAGCAGTCCGCGCGCGTTCACGCTTGCATTGATGATGGTCTGGTTGTTGATCAACTGGTTGTTCAGGCTGTTCTGGATGACGGTGCCGCCCAGCGTGGTGTCGCCCATCTGGACGTTGAACGTGCCGCCGCCATTCTGGATCAGCCGCACCTGGTTCGCCGTGTCGGCGGTCAGCGAACTGCGGCCGCTCGTCAGCTGGCCGAGGTCGCCCAGTTCCAGCTGGCTCCGTTCGGCCACGTTGCCGTTGATCGTGACGATGCGCTCGATGCCGAGCGACACCGCCAGCCCGTTGTCGGTGATGAAGCCACCGCGGTAGTCGTCCAGCGCGTCGGACGCGACGGCGTTGTCGCTGCTGAACGGATTGTCCGGTCCGCCGGCATAGCCCTGCGTCGCGATCGCGGCGCTGGCCAGCACGAGGCCGATCTGGACGGGTATGCGCATGGGGTCTCCTGTCAAAAATCGCCGGGACCGAATTTCGGCAGCGTCGTCATGTCGATCGCGGTCCGGGTCACACCCTCGGCCAGCGGCGCGCGTGGCGCGGCCCGCCAGTCGAGGTCGGCGTTGAACGAAGGCTTGCCGGGTGCGTCGTGGATCACGAACAGCAGCCGGGTCGGCCAGATGGATTCGAAATGCTCGCGCGTGACGGAGCGCGTGCCGCTGGACGGATCGCCCAGCAGGATGCGCCCGTCGTCCGCGCCCTTGATCACGACGAAGTGGTTGTAGCCCTTCTCGGAGATCAGCACGATGGCGGGCAGTTTGCTGTCGAACAGTTTCTGCAACGGCACCTGGAAGCCGTCCGCCTTGAAACCGATCTTCGCGAGGTAGCGCTGCATGTCCAGCAGCGAAAAGCCTTCGCGCCGGATCTTCGCCTGGTCGCCGATCTCCCACATCGCCTTGAAGGCGGTCGTTTCGCTGATCGGATAGCCGTAGTGATAGGTCAGCAGCGTGGCCAGGGCGGCCGAACCGCAGCTGAAGTCGTATTGCTGGCGGGTCGTCGAGGTGAAGCGCAATTCGCGCATGCTCTTGACCGGTACGTCGAAACGGGCGCCGCCCGCGATCGGCAGGTCGGCCGCATCCACGCGGGCAGCGCCCAGCAGTGCGTACAGCAGGGGCAGGGCGCCGTACTTCATTTGAACTGCAGGTTGACGATGGTGGCGTTCTGGATCAGGACGTTCGCGCCGCTGTTCTGGATCACCACCGGTATGCCCGACATGTTGGCGAACGCCCCGGCATCGATCGTGTTCGTGCCGGTGACAACGTTCACCGCGCTGTTGCCGGTCACGACCCCGCCGAGATTCGCGTTGTTGTTGGTGTTGAACGTGTCCGTCCCACCGCGCGAATGCTCCAGCTTGCCCAGGTCGGCGGCGGGGCCGAAGCCGAGCGAGTCCGTCCCCTGCGCCGTCTTCCCGGCACCCGTGGCCGGCTTCGCGGCCGGCGCGCTGTCCCGGGCGGGGACCGCGAGTTCCGGTCCGGCCCAGGCCGCGGATGCGCAGACCGCGAGCACAGCGAAGCTGCACACGCGGTTGCTGACGCTACTCTTGAGTGATGACTGCATTCTCTACCCCCGGTTGCATCGAAAAACCGCCGTGCCCGGAGGCACGGCGGTCCTTGGCATTACTTGCCGACAGCCAGGTTGCTCTGGACGTTGACACTCTGCTGGACCAGCGAGGAGAAGCCGTTGTTCTGGCTGATCACCATCACGCCCGCAGCCGACTGGCCGACACCGCTCATGGTGTTGGACATGTCGAAGGTGCCGGCATTGACGGTGTTCGAACCGCCGTTGCCGCCCGTGCCTGCACCGCCCAGGCCGCCCGTGCCCACGCCGGCCGTGATGTTGGCCAGTGCGCCGCCTGCGCCGCCGGTGGTCGAGCCGCCTGCGCCACCTGCGCCGCCGTTGCCGGCGGTCGAGTCACCCACGGTGGCCGAACCGGTCGTTGCGCTGCCGGTGGTGGCCGAACCGCCGGCCGCACCTGCGCCTGCCGTGTTCGATGCCATGCCGCTGGCTGCACCCGCACCGCCGGCTGCGCCGGCACCGCCTGCGCCCGAGGTTGCCGTGCCGGCTGCGCCCGCGCCGCCTGCGCCCGAGGTGGCCGTGCCTGCCGCACCGGCACCGCCCGCGCCGCCGGCGCCGCCCGTGTTGCCGGCCGCGTTGCCGGCCGTCGACGTCAGGGCTGCGCCCGCGCCACCGGCCGCGCCGGTCGCTGCGCCGCCTGCCGCGCCGTTACCGCCCGTGTTCGATGCGGTGGCACCTGCGCCGCCCGCACCGCCGGCCGCACCCGCCGCACCCGCACCGCCGGCACCGCCGGCCGCACCCGCTGCGCCCGCACCGCCAGCGCCGCCGGTCGTGGTGCCTGCCGTCGCGGTCGAGGCGCCGCTGGTGGTGGCGCCGCCGGTCGAGGTCGGCGAACCCGAGGTCGCGGTGCCGCTGGCGCCGCCCGTGCCGCCGTCGGCCGACGAGGAACCGCCGGCACCCGACGTTGCCCAGCTGCCGCCGGCGCGGGTCAGGCCGCCCGTGGCTGCGTTCGATGCGGTCGAGCCGGCATTGCCTGCCGAACCTGCGCCGCCGCCTGCACCGCCGGCACCGCCGACGCCGCCCGCTGCGCCTGCGCCGCCCGCGCCGCCTGCTGCGCCTGCGCCGCCGGCACCGCCCGTGGCTGCGCCGGTGCGGCCGCCAGCACCGCCCAGGCCGGCCGTCGTTGCGCCGCTGGCGCCACCGTTACCGCCCGACAGGTCACCCGATGCGCCGCCATTGCCGCCCGAAGCGTTGCCGGCCATGCCGCCCGCTGCGCCCGCACCGCCGGTGCCCGTCGCTGCGCCGCTTGCCGCACCGGCGCCACCCGTGGCGGCGACCGTACCGGTGCTGCCGCCGGCACCGCCTGCCGCGCCGCGGCCGCCTGCGCCGCTCGTTGCGCCCGTGGCCAGGCCGCCCGCGCCGCCCGCACCGCCGGTGGCACCGCCGACGGTGGCGCCGCCTGCGCTGGCGCCGCCGTTCGTGGCCGAGCCGCCGGCGGAGCCCGCTGCGCCGTTCGCGCTGCCGGCGCTGCCGCCTGCGCCTGCCGTTGCCGCGATGCTGCCGCCGGTACCGGCTGCGCCGTTGCCTGCCGTGCCGGCGGCGCCGTTGGCGTTACCGGTGTTGGTGGCGACGTTGCCGATGTTCGAGATGGTGTTGCCCGACACGCTGCCCGACAGGGTGGCGTTGTTGTTGGCCGACGAGGTGTTGAAGCTGTTCGAGAAGTTCGACGTCGCGGTGCCGCCGTTGTTCACGGCGACGGAACCGGTCGCCGACGCGCGCGAGTCGCCCGAGCTGTTGTTCTTGCCCGTGCTGTTGTCGTTGTCGCGGTTGGTCGTGGTAGTCGTCGAGTTCGAGACCGTGCGGTTGGTCGTCGTGTTGTTGGTGCTGTTGTTGCTGCTGTCGGAGGTGTTGTTCGAGTTACGGGTGCTGTTGTCGCTGTTGTCCGTCGACGTGTTGGTCGTCGTGGTGCTCACGCTGCGGTTGCTGTTGTCGGTGTTCGTGCTGCGATTGCTGTTGTCGGTCGTGCTGCGGTTGCTGTTGTCGGTCGTGCTGCGGTTGCTGTTGTCAGCCGTGTTGGTGCTGCGGTTGCTGTTGTCGGTCGACGTGGTCGTGGTCGTCGTCGTGCTGCGGTTGCTGCTGTCCGTCGACGTGTTGGTGTTGGTGTTGGTGCTCTTGTTGTTGTTCTGGTCCGAGTTCGTGGTCGCCGTGCTGGTGTTGGTGCTGGTGTTGGTGCTGTTGTTGCTGCTGTCCGAGGTGTTGTTCGAGTTACGGGTGCTGTTGTCGCTGTTGTCCGTCGTGCGGGTCGTGGTCTGCGTGACGGTGGCGCCGCCGCCGTTCGCATTCACGCCGTCCTGCGCCTGTGCGTGCAGCGAGAAGGCCAGCGAAATTGCAGTCACGAGCAAAGTCTTGTTCATTCGAGTTCCCCTCTGGGTTTGATGGTTGGTGATGGGTCGGCTGTAGCGCCGACCCCCATCTCTTTGCAGTTTCAGTGCCAGCCTAACTGCAGAGTTCGCTAACCCATTGTTTTTGTTGACTTTGTGCGGATCTTCCTACACGACTGTCAGAGAAAATCCGGCACGATTTACCGAAAATATCGAAAAACTGTTTCAGTTCTGGTACAACTTTGTCCACCTTCGTCCTGTAACACACAAAAAAAAGTGGACACCTTGTCCACTTGTGCCACATACGGAACACGCGTCATTCGCGCATGCCGTGCTTGCTCAGCAAACGGTACATCGTCGTGCGCGATACACCCAGGTCGCGTGCGGCCCGGCTCACGTTGTGGCCGCTGCGGTCCAGGCATTCGCGCAGCGCGCGCCGCTCGGAGCGCATGCGCGTGTCGTCGAGCGCGGCGGGCGTCGGTGCCATGATGCCGCGCGTGAGCCCGAGGTCTTCCGGCATGATCAGGCGCCCGTCCGACATGACCAGCGCCCGCCGAACCCGGTTGATCAGTTCGCGGACATTGCCTGGCCAGTCGTGGTCGAGGATCGCCTCGATCGCCCGGTTGGAGAACCCCTTCAGGCGAGGCGATTTCTCGCTCGCGTACATGTGGAAGAAGTGCTCGGCGAGCGTGACGAGATCGTCGCGCCGTTCGCGCAGCGGCGGCACCGTCACGGGCAGCACGGCGAGGCGGTAGTACAGGTCTTCGCGGAAGGCACCGGTGGCGACGGCCTGCTGCAGCTGGACGTGCGACGCGGCGATCACGCGCACGTCGACACGGATGTTGCGCGTGCTGCCAAGGCGGCAGATCGTCTTCTCCTGGAGGAAGCGCAGCAGGTTGGCCTGCAGGTCCTTCGGCAGGTCGCCGATCTCGTCGAGGAACAGCGTGCCGCCGTCCGCCGATTCGATCAGGCCCGCCTTGCCCCGCGTGGCGCCCGTGAACGCGCCCCGTTCGTAGCCGAACAGCTCGGAATGGATCAGGCTCGGCGCGATGGCGCCGCAGTTGATGGGGACGAACGGCCCCGTGGCCCGGTCCGACTGCGCGTGGATGGCCTGGGCCGTCAACTCCTTGCCGCTGCCGCTTTCTCCCCAGATCAGCACGGGCGCCGCGACCTTGGCGACGCGCGACACCTGCGCGCGCAGGCGCGCGATCGCTTCGCAGCGGCCGATCAGCGGCGACGCGGGATCGTCGTCGTGCGCGTCGTTCGCGCTGGGACGCCTGCGCAGCATCGCCCAGCCGTGCGCATGGCCGAGCGTGTGGGCCAGCCGAACCGGATCGACGGGGGCCGTGTGGTAATCGCACAGGTGCTCCACGACGAGGTCGCGGCAGGGCGCGGATTCGAGATCGCGCGGGCTGAAGACGCCCACCCACTGCATATGGCTGTGGCGGCGCAGGAAGGTGTCCACTTCGGCCGGCCGGTGCTGCTCGCGGTCATGCACGAGCAGTCCGACCAGGTAACGGTCGTCACGCAGTTCGCGTCCGGCATCGCCGAGATTGCTGACACTGCGGATCTCCCAGTCGTGCATTGCCTCGTCCAGCAGGGCGCGCGCACCCTTGTCGTCGGGGGCAATGCACAGCAGGCGCTTTCGGGTCATCCATCCTCCATCGGGTAATCGGCCGGTCCTCGCAACGGCGGCAGACGAATGGGAGAACCGGCATCATTTCTTGACAAGTGTAACTGGGTGTAACCGGGGCTGCTGTTCTGTAGCCCGTTAGCAATTTCTTATTATCAGTTGATCTTTGTTTAACATTATGCCGCGTGTGAAAGATCCGTGGCGGACGATAGAACATCGACCGCTGGTTACAATCAGTGACAATCCTGTAACCAAGACTCGCCATGGTCAAGGAAATAACGGCTGCCGAGTGGAGAACCCCCCATCTTTGGGGGGCGGTGGCGGAGGGAGGTGTTGCTCAAAAGCCGAACGGCATGCGGACCGTGAGCGTCACGTCGGGCGTGTCGCGCGTGAGGCCGGCACCCACGGACACGCTCACGGTGCGGTGCGCGTCGAGCCGGTACGACGCGCCGACCAGCAGGGTGCCCAGCTGGATGCGCACGGACCCCGGGATGACCTGGCCATTCTGGCGGGTCCGGTCCACGGCGCTATGGTCGTAGCCGAGGCTGAGCGATGCCTTGTCGTTCAGGGCAAGGCCCATGCCGAGATTGAATCCCAGCACGTCGCCCGCCTTGATGTTGCCGAGCGGTTCGCGCTGGCCTGCGAGCACGGTGCGGTAGACGTTGCGGCGCTGGAAATTCCTCGTATAGCTGATGCTGCCGAAGAACACGGCCGGATCGGACGGCAGCAGCCACGTCAGGCTGGGCTGCAGCGAGCGGAATCCGGATCCGGTGGGCAAGGTCAACGGCAGCCCCGTGCCCGTGACATTCTCGCCCACGCAGCGCGTCTGGCAGTCCGTCACGACGTCGAACGGATCGCGGCCCGTGCGCGATTTATACCGCAGTCCCCCGATGACATACGCGCGGTCGGGGCCACCCGCATTGAGCTGCACGCGTGCGGCGGCCTCGACGTCGCCGATGGCCTTGCCGCTCGTGTCGAACGCGCGCTCCGCCGCCGTGCCCGTGAAGATCTCACGGCTGACGGTCGAGTCGGTGCGGTAGACGTACGGGACCTTCGCTTCCAGTTCGACGCGGTTGCCGAGGCCGTAGCGCAGGGACACCGCCGCCGTCGTCGTGTTGCGCTTCACCTCGCGCACGTCCAGCAGGCCGATCAGCAGCGCCGGGATCACGGTATAGCCGACCAGCGCCACGCGGTTGCTGGACGAGTAGCCGTACTGGATCGATGGCTCGACCACGATGCGGCCGCGCGGCGTCAGCACGCCCGGGCTCTCGAAGATCGGCGCGACTTCGGGTGCCCGTGCGGCGGCCTGCGGCGCGGGGCCGACCGCACCCGGAGGCGGAGCGGCGTCGGCTGCCACGCTTGTTGCGGCGCCTTTGCCGCGCACCCCGTCCAGCCGGGCCTCGCCGAGTTGGCGTTCGAGCGCGTCGATGCGGGCGCGCTGCTGGTCGAGTTGTTGCCGCATCGCCTTCACGGCGTCGATGAGTTGCGCCTGCTGGGCCGCCGCTGGTCCGCAGGACAGGATGAGGCCGAGGCCGAGCGCGCCGGGCAGCGCGGGAATCATTCGCATAGTCAATGTCTCCACAATGCCGCCGTCACCTGCCGGCGGCGGCCGCGTTGATGGCATTCGCCAGCGTCGACTGGAAGCGCATGGCTTGCAGCAAGCCTTGCCCGGCGACGGTGGCATGGATGATGGTGGCCGTGCCGATCGCGCGGTCGTTCAGGCCGTTCTGGACGATGGTGCCGTCCGCCCCGAGACGGATCGCCAGGCTTGCGCCCGCCTGCGCAAGCTGGCCGGCCGCCTGCGCCGCCACCGGCGGCGGCGCGGGCGCCGTGCCGCCGACGAGCCGGCCGAGGTCGCCCAAACGCAGTTCGCTGCGCGCGACGACCTGGCCGTCGACGGTCACGATGCGTTCGATGCCGAGCGACACGGCGACGCCGGACGCGGTCGTGAAGCCGCCACGGGCGGCGTCGAGCTCGGCCGGGCCGACGGCCGCGGCCGCCGCAAACGGGTTCGGCGGCGGCGCGGCCCGGACGGGCGCGACGCCGACTATCAGCGCGAGGATGATGGGCAAACGCATGGAGTCTCCTTCAAAAGTCGCCGGGGCCGAACTTGGGCAGGTCGACGCCGCCCCGGGCCGTGCGCGCCACGGCGTCCGCGAGCGGCGCATGGGGTGCCGCGCGCCAGTCGTCGGCGAGGTTGAAGCGCGGTTCGCCCGGCGCGGCGTGGATCACGAACAGCAGCCGGGTCGGCCATACGGCTTCGAAGCGTGCGCGCGGCAGCGACCGCGTTCCGCTGGACGGGTCGCCCAGCAGCACGCGTCCCGCGTCGAATCCCTTGATGACGACGAAGTGGTTGTAGCCCTGTTCCGTGATGAGGACGATGGCCGGCAATCCCGCCTCGATGAGCTTGTCGAGCGGGAGCCGGAAGCCGTCCGCCTGGAAGCCGTTCGCCGCGAGGTAGCGCTGCATGTCCAGCAGCGAAAAGCCTTCGCGCCGGATCTTGTCCTGGTCGCCCTGGGCCCACATCGCCGCGAACACGGTGCTTTCGCTGACCGGGAAACCGTAATGGTGGGTCAGCAAGGTGGCGAGGGCCGCCGATCCGCAGCTGAAGTCGTACTGCTGGCGCAGGGTCGACGCGAAGCGCAGCGCCTGCATGCTGCGCACGGGCACCGTGAAGGCGCCGCCCGCGACCGGCATGTCGGCCGCGTGCACAGTGCCGGCGGCCAGCAGGGCAACGAGCAGTCGTCTCATTTGAATTGCAGGTTGATGATGGTGGCGTTCTGGATCAGCACGTTCGCACCTGTGTTCTGGATGACGACGGGGATGCCGGCCATGTGCGCGAACGAGCCGGCATCGATGCTGTTGGCACCGGTGGCGACGTTGACGGCCGTGTTCGTGGCTACCGCGCCGTCGATGCGCGCGTCGTTGCGGGTGTCCGTGCCGCCGCGCTGGCGGGACAGCAACCCGTCCTGCCTGCCTGCTTGCGCGGAGATCGCGTTGTCGGGACGGAACAGGGCGCGGGCCGCCGCCCGGGTGGCGACGTCCGCGTCCGGCGCGGCCCAGGCCACCGGCGCGAGCGACGCGAACACGATGAAAGCTTGAATGATTCGATGCATGCGAGACTCCGGTCATGGAAAAACTGCCGTGCCCGCGGGCACGGCAGTCGTACGGCGCGTCAGTGGCCCAGCGCCAGGTTGCTCTGGACGTTCACGCTCTGCTGGACGAGCGACGAGAGGCCGGAGTTCTGGCTGATCACCAGCACGCCCGCGGCCGACTGGCCGGTGCCGCTCATCTTGTTCGACATGTCGAACGTGCCGGCGTGGACGCCGTTCGTACCGCCGTTGCCGCCGCTCGCGCTGCCGCCCGCGCCGCCGATGCCGTAGCCGGCCGTGATCGAGTCCAGCGAGCCGCCGGCGCCGCCCGTGTTCGTGCCGCCGGCACCGCCATGGCCGCCCGCGCCGCCGTAGGTGTCGCCCACGGTGGCCGGGCCGTTCGACGCCGCGCCACCCGTCGCGTCGCCGCCGTACGCGCCATTACCCCCCGTGGAGGTGGCGTAGCCGCTCGCACCGCCTGCGCCGCCGGCACCGCCGTGGCCGCCGGCACCCGCGGTCGCGCTGCCGCCGCCGGCCCCGCCGCCAGACCCGCCGGCGCCGCCCGTGTTGGCGGCACCATTGCCGGCCGTGCTCGTCAACGGGCCGCCATCGCCGCCGCGGCCGCTGGAGGCGCCGCCGCCGGCCGCGCCATAGCCCCCGCCCGCGGTCGCGGCACCGCCGTAGCCACCGTCGCCGCCGTTGCCGAGCAGGCCGCCGCCACCGCCGCTACCGCCGGCGCCACCGAGCGCCAGTCCGCCGACGCCGGCGCCACCCGCGCCGCCGAGTGCGCCGCTGCTGGGGCCGCCGTTCGATCCGGCCGGGAAGCTGGAGCCGCCGTTGCCGCCCGCGGCCGAGCCGCCCGCGCCGCCGGTGCCGCCGATCCCGCCGCCGGCCAGGCTGCCGCTCGCGCCGCCCGTACCGCCGGCGGCACCTGCGCCACCTGCACCGCTTGCGGCCAGGCCGCCCGCGCCACCGGCGCCGCCGGGTCCTGCGAAGGCCGTACCGCCGGTCGCGGGACCGTTGACGGCGGGGCCGTTGGCCGCCGTGCCGCCCGCCGCGCCGGCGGCGCCGCTGGCGCCCGTCGCCGTGCCGCCGAAGCCGCCCGTGGCGCTGAGCGAGCCGCCCGTGCCGGCGCCGCCCGCACCGCCGGCCAGGCCCGCGCCATTGGCGCCGCCGTTGTTCACGGCCGTGTTGCCGATCCCGCCGATCGTGTTGCCGCTGACGTTGCCGGTCAGTGTCGTGGTGGCGTTCGCCGTCGATGTGTTGGTGGTGGTCGTTGTCGAGGTCGTTGTCGCCGTCGATGTGGCGTTATGGATGCTGTTGTCGTTCTGCGTGACGTTCGTCGTCGCGTGGTCGTAGGTGGTGCTGGTGTTCGTGGCGGTACCGGCATGGGCGCTCAGCGAATACGCGAGCGTCAGTGCGGTGACGAGCATGGTCTTCTTCATTCGGTTTTCCTCTCTATGTGAGTCCTTGACGTACCGGCGATCGCGCCGGCACGCATGCATTCGCAGGATCGGTGCCAGGTCGTGCTTGCCCGCGCTAACCCGTTGATTTGCGGTGGACCTGTCGGACCCGTCCGAAAGGCTCGTGGGAATGCCCGACATACCTGTCGACGTCGCTTGCCGACAGGCTGTCAACGGGGCGGTACAGGTGCGTCGCTCGTCGGTATGCAACGCACGAGCTCGTCTGGACAGTGCCCGGGGCCGCTACGGGCGCCAGCCGTCAAGGCTGGATGCCGTGCTTGCTCAGGAGCCGGTACATCGTCGTGCGCGACACGCCCAGGTCGCGGGCGGCGCGGCTGATGTTCTGCCCGCTGCGCTGCAGGCATTCGCGCAGGGCGAGCCGCTCGGTGCGGGCGCGGATGTCGTCCAGCGCGGCCGGCATGACGAGCGGGGATTCCAGTCCCAGGTCCTGCGGCGTGACGAGGCGACCGTCCGCCATCACGAGCGCGCGCCGGACCCGGTTGATGAGCTCGCGGACATTGCCCGGCCACGCGTGGTCCAGCAGCGCGGCGACGGCGCGGTTGGAAAAACCCGTCAGCCGGGGCGACCGCTCGTCGGCGTACAGGCGGAAGAAGTGTTCGGCCAGCGTCACGACGTCTTCGCGCCGGTCGCGCAGCGCCGGCACGGTGACGGGCAGCACCGCGAGGCGGTAGTACAAATCCTCGCGGAAGGCGCCGCCGGCGACGGCCTGCTGCAACTGCACGTGCGACGCGGCGATCACGCGCACGTCCACGCGGATGGCGCGCGTGCTGCCCAGGCGGGAAATCGTCTTCTCCTGCAGGAAGCGCAGCAGGTTCGCCTGCAAATCCTTCGGCAGGTCGCCGATCTCGTCGAGGAACAGGGTGCCGCCGTGGGCCGACTCGATCAACCCTGCCTTGGCGCGCGCGGCGCCCGTGAACGCGCCCCGTTCGTAGCCGAACAGCTCGGACTGGATCAGGTTCGGCGGGATGGCACCGCAGTTGATCGGCACGAAGGGGCCGCGGGCGCGCGCCGACTGTGCATGGATGGATTGCGCCGTCAGCTCCTTGCCGCTGCCGCTCTCGCCCCAGATCAGCACGGGCGCGTCGACCCGCGCCACGCGCGCCACCTGCGCGCGCAGGCGCACCATCGGCTCGGCCCGGCCGATGAGCAGGCCCGGGTCGTCCTGCGGCGCGGACGGCCGGCGCAGCAGCGCCCACCCGTGGGCATGGCCAAGGGTCCAGGCCAGGCGGACCGGATCGACGGGCTCCGTGTGGTAGTCGACAAGGTGTTCCACGACGAGGTCGCGGCAGGCCGCGTGGTCGATGTCGTGCGGGCGGAACACGCCGATCCACTGGGTGTCGCGGTGGCGGCGCAGGAAGCTGTCGAGGTCGGTGGTCCGCAGCAGGGACCGCGCCCGCAGCAGCAGGCCGACGGGGTAGCGCTCTGTGCGCAGGGCCCGGTCCGCATCGCCGAGGTTGCCCACGCAACAGGTATCCCAGTCATGGATCGGACCCGTCATGAGGGCGGCGATGTGGGCGTTGTCGGGAGCGATGCAGAGCAGGCGCTTGCGCATGGTCCATCTCCGGGGAGGCATGGCCGACGCACGCCATGGCATACCACGGCGGGACGGCGGCGGGGTTGCGTGCGCACGGTGGGCGTGCGGGCCCGTGTCTCCTGATACGGCTTGTCGAAGCGCCGTTACGGCCATCTTAGCGGGACGGCCGGGTGCACCGAAGGCGGACGCAGCCCGGAAGCGACAGGCTCGTGCGAAGGCACGAGCGCTGTGGACGAAGCGTGAAAGTGGTCAGCGCACGCGCCGGACCTTGGGCGATGCGTTGGTCCCTTCGATCTCGAGGAACATGGTGCCGAAGATATTGCGCACGATCTTGACCGGCGGATTGCTGACGGGCGCCAGGTCGGCCGAACTGCCGTCGACGACTTTCCACACCTGGCCGTTGGCGAGGGTGAACAGCGTGGACGGGCCCCAGCCGGCGAAGTTGCCGACGATGGTGCTCGTGATCGAGCGGGCCGGTTCCTCGGGCTGCTTTTGCTCGAGGCCGAACGATTGCGCGGCGGCGGCCGCCGGACGGGCCGCGACGGGAATCGTGTCGTAGCAGGCCAGGCGCGCGGCGCCGTCGGTCAGGTTGCGACAGGCCAGGATCGCGGCGTCGTCGGCCAGGGCGACGCCCGTGGCCCCCAGCAGGGCCAGGAGTAGAGAAGTGCGCAGGATCATCGGTGGCCTCAGGCGCGCGGACGCTGGCGGTGGAACACGAGCGGGCTGTACGGAATGGCGGACGGCGGCGGCGAATTCAGGATGCCCGGTTTCATTGCGCCGATCACGTGCATCTCGCACGGCTTGCAATCGAATTTCAGCGTGTACTTCTCGTCGCCGGACACGAGCGTCATCGGCTCGGCGCGCACCTGGCCCTGCACGCCCTGCACACCCTTGGCCTGCTTGGGGCACAGGTTGAACGAGAAGCGCAGGCAGTGCTTCGTGATCATCAGCGACACCTCGCCCGGTTCCTCGTGCGCCTCGTACGCGGCCGCGATCAGCTGCACGCCGTGCTTGTGGTAGAACGCGCGGGCCTTGTCGTTGTAGACGTTGGCCAGGTAGCTCAGTTGCGTTTCCGGATACGTGGCCGGCGGTTCGACGGGTTGCGCCCGCTCCGGACGCTGCCAGGCCGCGAGACGCGCCGCTTCCTGGGCGGCGATGGCGTCGCGGCGCAGGCCGTTGATGGCGCTCGCCGGGACGAACCACGGCTGCGACAGCGCGATGTCGATCGTGCCCGCCTCGAACATCGTGTTGCCCAGCTTGCCCAGGCTCGCGCGCAGGCCCGCCAGTGCCTGGTCGGCCTGCTGGGCCGGCTGCAGCGCCAGCGCCGCCTCGGTCGTCGTCGTGATGCCATCCTCGTCGGTGACGGTCAGGCGCAGGCCACCGGCGCCGTCTTCGAGGCGCAGGTCCGCACGCACCTTGCGGTCGGACGACTTCTTGGTGAGGGCCGCTTCCCACTGGTGGTCGCGGTTGCGGTGGATGACGGTGCCGACCTTCAGGCCCGGCAGGGTGGACAGGCCCTCGTTCGGGAACACGCGCCAGCGCTGGCCTTCCGCGTCCTCGGACAGCTTTTGTACGGTGTTCGCCTGGATGCCGACGGTCTCGCGCTTGTGCATGTAGTTCAAACCGTCGCCGTTGGCCATGGGGGCATTCGTGACGAGATCGAAATTGTCGCCGCCGATGCGCGCGACGGTGCCCAGCTCCACGCCCACGTACTTGGGCGAATCGAACGCGCCGATCGTCTGCTGGCGGCCCTGGGCGAAATAATCCGTGTGGCCGCGGTGGAAGTTCTTGTCGACGTCCGGCGTGAACATGACCTGGGTCCGGCCGCTCGACGCGCGCGCCAGTTCCGGGCGGCGTTCGAGGATCTCGTCCAGCAGCAGGCGGTAATGGGCCGTGATGTTCTTCACGTAGCCCATGTCCTTGTAGCGGCCTTCGATCTTGAACGAGCGGATGCCGGCGTCGACGAGCGCTTCCAGGTTGCGGCTCTGGTCATTGTCCTTCATCGACAGCAGGTGTTTTTCGTAGGCGACGACACGGCCCTGGCCGTCGGACAGCGTGTACGGCAGGCGGCACGCCTGCGAGCAGTCGCCGCGGTTGGCGCTGCGGCCCGTGTCCGCGTGCGAGATGTAGCACTGGCCGGAGAACGCCACGCACAGCGCGCCGTGGACGAAGTACTCGAGGGGCGTGTCGACCTCGGCGCGGATCGCGCGGATCTGCTCGATGGTCAGTTCGCGCGCCAGCACGAGCTGGGAAAAGCCGACCTGCGACAGGAACTTCGCCTTTTCCACGGTGCGGATGTCGCACTGGGTGCTGGCGTGCAGCTGGATCGGCGGCAGGTCCATCTCGAACATCGCCATGTCCTGCACGATCAGTGCGTCGACGCCGGCGTCGTACAGCTGGCGGATCTGCTTCTCGGCCGTCTCCAGCTCGGCGTCGTGCAGGATCGTGTTCATCGTCACGAAGATGCGCGCGCGGTAGCGGTGCGCGAATTCGACGAGGGCGGCGATGTCTTCCAGCGTGTTGCTGGCGTTGTGGCGCGCCCCGAATGCGGGCCCGCCGATGTAGACCGCGTCCGCGCCGTGCAGGATGGCTTCGCGGCCGATCTCGGCGGTTTTGGCGGGGGACAGCAGTTCGAGCTGGTGGGCGAGCAGTGACATGGCGGGTGATCCTGGCTGACGAAGGCGGAAATTATAGCCAGATCAAGGGTTTATGTCACCGTTCGGCGTGCAGGACCTCGTCGATGGCTGCCCGCAGCGCCTCCGGCGCCACCGGCTTGGACAGTACGGGGATGTCGTCCGGCAGGCCCATGGCCCGGATCGTGGCCGGATCCAGCCCGGTGGTGACGACGATCGCCATGTCGCGGTACGCCTCGCTCGTGCGCAGTGTGCGGACCATGCGCAGGCCGTCCACGCCCGGCATGCTGAGGTCGCCGACGAGCAGGTGCGGCCGCGTCTCGCCGATACGGATCAAGGCTTCGAAGCCGTTGCCGGCACGGACGATGTCCAGCGGCAGGTCCCAGCCTGACATCGCCGTCTCGAACAGCGCCAGCGTCGACGCGTCGTCGTCCACGAGCAGTACCTTGTAGCGCGTGGGCGCCGCCCGCTCCAGCATCGCCTGGCGCCGGCGCTCGACATGACGCTCGATCGACGCCAGCGCGATGCGCCGGTGGCCGCCGGCCGTCTTCCACGCTTCCAGGGTGCCGCTTTCCACCCACAACTGGACCGTGCGGTGCGATACGCCCAGCATCGCGGCCGCCTGCCGCGTATTGCAGTACGCGGCGGCGTCGAAACCGGGTTCCGGTGAAGGCGGGCGGTGGGGCGATGTCATGGCTGCCAGATCATGTGTTGAAAGATTCCGTTTGATGCACTTAGGAATCTATCAAATAATCACAATCTATGACAGCAATATTTACTCGGTAATACCAAAATGGCAACAGTCAGTGCAGTGCCCGGCCCGTCCCGCCCGTACGTTCGACGCGGATCGCGATGGATTTCGCCGCCGGCACCTTGCTCTCTTTCGCGTAGTGCCAGAGGGGAATCAGCGGATTACACTCCGGGAAATAACCAGCCACGCAGCCGGCCGGCACGCTGTACTCCACGACCCGCAAGCCTTCGACCGTCCGTTCGACGCCGTCGTCGACGGCCGTGCTGGCCGTGACAATGTCACCATCGGCCAGGCCCAGCCGGGCCATGTCGGCGCCGGCCATGAACAGGACGTGCCGGTCCTGCACGCCGCGGAAGCGGTCTTCCAGGCTGTAGATGGTCGTGTTGAACTGGCCGTCGCTGCGGACCGTGAACAGGCGCAGGGCGTCCTCGGGCACCGGCATGTCGGGGTCGGCCGACAGCGTGTCGGGCACGGTGAAATTGGCCTTGCCGGTCGGCGTGTTCCATTTGCGGTCGGCTGCGGCGAGCGGTTTGCGGAAGCCGCCCGGCTGCCACATGCGCTCGTTGAAGTCGTGGAAGATCTTCGGGTACGTGGCCGCGATGGCGTCGCGCACTTTCGCATAATCGGCCACCCACGCATCCCAGTCGACCTTCGGATTCGGATCCAGCGTCGCCTTCGCGATGCCGGCCACGATGGCCGGCTCGGACAGCAGCGTGTCCGCCGCCGGCTCGGCGCGCCCGCGCGAACCGTGCATGCAGCCCGTCGAATCCTCCATCGACACGGATTGCTCGCCGCTGGCCTGGCGGTCGATCTCGATGCGGCCCAGGCAGGGCAGGATGTACGCCGTCCTGCCGTGCACGAGGTGGCTGCGGTTCAGCTTGGTCGAGACCTGCACCGTGAGCGGGATGGCGCGCCAGGCGGCGTCCATCTGGCCGTGGTCCGGCACGGCCCGCACGAGGTTGCCGCCCAGGCTGACGAGCGCCTGCAGCTTGCCGGCCTTGATCGCCTCGCACATCTCGACCGTGTTCATGCCCTTGTCGCGCGGCGGCTCGAAACCGTACAACTCCTTCAGCTTGTCGAGCGGCGCCAGTTCCGGCTTTTCCGTGATGCCGACCGTCCGCTGGCCCTGCACGTTCGAGTGGCCGCGCACCGGGCAGATGCCGGCCCCCGGCTTGCCCATATTCCCCCGCAACAGGAGGAAATTGACGAGCATCTGCACGTTCAGCACGCCGTTGCGGTGCTGCGTGAGGCCCATGCCGTAGATGCCGATCACCTGCTTCGCATGGAGATACGTGCCCGCCGCCTGCTCGATCTGGGCCCGCGTCAGGCCCGATTCCTTCTCGATCTCGTCCCACGTGCGGGCGCGCATGGCGGCCGCGAACTCGTCGAAGCCGTGGCAATGTTCTGCGATGAAGGCGGTGTCGACGGCGCGCGGTCCGCCGGTCGCCTGGGTGCGCTCGTCCGCCTCCAGCACGGCCTTGCAGAGGCCCGTCAGTGCCGCCACGTCGCCGCCGGCCTTCACCTGGTGGTACTGGGTGCTGATCACGGTCTCGTGGCCGCTCAGCATCTCCACGGGCGATTGCGGATTCACGAAGCTGACGAGACCGCGTTCGCGCAGCGGGTTGAACGTGACGATGGGCACGCCGCGCTTTCTCGCTTCCTGCAGCTGGTGCAGCATGCGCGGGCTGTTCACGCCCACGTTCTGGCCGAAGAAGAAGATGCAGTCGGTCTGCTCGAAGTCGTCCAGCACGACGGTCCCGATTGGCACGCCGATCGTCTTCGGCAGCGCGACGGACGTGCTTTCGTGGCACATGTTGGAACTGTCGGGCAGGTTGTTGTTGCCGTACATGCGCGCCAGCAACTGGTACATGTACGACGTTTCCAGCGAGGCGCGGCCGGAGCTGTAGAACGCGACCTGCTTCGGATCCATCTTGCGCAGTTCGGCACCGATTTCGGCAAATGCGCGGTCCCACGTGATTTCCACGTAGCGGTCCAGCGCGCCGTCGTAGCGCATGGGCACCGTGAGGCGGCCCGCTTCCTCGAGTTCGTGGTCGTTCCAGCCTTCCAGCTCGCGCAAGGTGTGGCGCTTGAAGAATTCGGGGTCGAGGCGCTTGCTCGTGATTTCCCAGGCGGTCGCCTTGGCCCCGCTTTCGCAGAATTCGGCCGGATGCGGGTGGGCCGGCTTCGCCCACGAACAACTCACGCACATGAAGCCGTCCGGCTTGTTCTGCTGCATCAGCAATTGCGCGCCCTCGAGGGGGACGCGCTCCTTCAGCAGGTACGTACTGACTTCCTTCAGCGATCCCCAGCCGCCGGCCGGGATCTGCGGTTCGTTCGGTTCGTTCGGTTCGTTCGGTTTGCCGCCTTGCTTGCTCATGATGGGACTCCCAGTGGGCGATACCGTGGAGCTTGATCCGATGGCGCGGCCATGTCTGTTCGACAGCGCACACGCAAATCCGGCAAATCCGCGGCTGCGCGGTACGGCGCGGCGCCGGATGGTATCATCGGGGCCGATGACGCCGCCCATTGAACCCGATCCCGACGCCTTGCCATCCCCCGCACGCACCCGACGTGTGCTGCGCATGCGCGCGGGCGAAATGACCGAAGTGGACGACCAGGTCGTCGACGAGGTGCCCGTCGCCCTGGTCTACAACGGCATCTCCCACGCCGTCATGATGGCCACGCCGGCCGACCTGGAAGATTTCGCCCTCGGTTTTTCGCTGAGCGAAGAGATCATCGCGGGGCCGGGCCAGTGCTACGGGATCGACGTCGAGCGCACCGCGGGCGGCATTGCCGTCCAGATCGAGATCGCCGCCGGCGCGTTCATGGCCCTCAAGGAGCGGCGCCGCAGCCTGACGGGCCGCACGGGCTGCGGCCTGTGCGGCGTCGACAGCCTGGACCAGGTCTGCCGCACGTTGCCGACGCTGGCGAAGGCAGCCGGGTTCCACGTCGACGGCGTGCGGCGTGCCTTGCGCGCGATCGGCGCCGAGCAAAAGCTGACGAAGCTGACGGGTGCCGCTCATGCGGCCGCCTGGTGCGGCATGGACGGCACGCTGCACATCGTGCGCGAGGACGTCGGGCGCCACAATGCGCTGGACAAGGTGATCGGGGCGATGGCGAGAGCGCGCGTGGCACCCGGTACCGGGTTCCTGTTGATCACGAGCCGGGTCAGTTTCGAGATGGCGCAGAAGGCCGCCGTGGCGGGTGTGCCGGCCCTGGTCGGCATGTCGGCACCGACGCTGGCCGCCGTCGAACTGGCGGACAAGGCCGGGATGACCCTGCTCGCGTTCGCGCGCGGGAACGACTTCGTCTGCTACACGCACGCCGACCGGCTCGGCCTGGACGGCGTCCCGGGCTCAGCCGGAAACGAGCGCCAGTAACGCTTCCCGGTCGGCCGCCTGCTGGCGCTGGGCCGTGACGCGGTCCCACAGCAGGAACATGCCGTACGCCCATTGCGCCACCAATTCCGCTTCCCCGGCCGGCCGTGCCGACGCGCTGCCCAGCAGCCGTTCGATCTCCGTGCGCGTCTGCGTCGTCACCTGGTCGTAGTTCCACACGCCTTTCGGCCGCATCTTCTGGCGCGCGCGGTAGCGGCGGGCCCGCTCGGCATCGCTGAGCTTGTCCTCCTTCGGCGGACGGCCGCGCTTTTTCGCCAGCGCCGCGTCGAGCGGCAATTCGATCGTGCTCAGGTCTTCCGGTTGCTTCATGGTGCGGTCGAGAATGGTTGTCACGCCATTATTCGTGACGCATTTCAATAAAGCAATAGGGAACCGCGCGCGCGGCGTCCTGCCTAACGATGCGGGAGGCTTACGACAACCCTTGTGCCGGGAGGTCAAATGGCAACCAATCACATCGCAATCGCCTGCCAGGGCGGCGGCAGCCACGCCGCGTACACGAGCGGCGTCCTTCCCATCCTGCTGGAGCAGTTCGACAATCGCGCCGACGAGGACGGTCCCGACCGCATGGCGCTCGTCGCGATCAGCGGCACGTCCGGCGGCGCCATCAGCGCGCTGCTCGGCTGGTACGGGTTCATCACCGGCGGCGCGCCCGAGGCCGGGCGGCGGCTGGACACGTTCTGGCAGGGCAATTCCGCGCTGGGCGTCGTCGAGTCGACGGTCAACCACGTCTGTCGCGGCCTGGCCGACCTGGCCGCCATGGGCGGCTGGGACATCAAGTCCAGCCCGTACGTATTCCCGCTGGCCGGCATGGCGTTCTGGAACGCGACGGCGTGGCCGGCGCTGGCCCGCATGCTGGGTGCGGACAATCCCTGGATGCGGCCCCACTTCTTTTCACTGCCGGACCTGCTGGGGCCAAGCGTGGACTGGCCCCTCGTCGCGCTGCTGGGCGACTTTGCCAGTATTCCGACCGAAGTGGAGCGCTGGCTGCGCAGCGACCTGGAAGCGGCCATGTTCCCGCCCACGGCGCCGTGCCAGGAACGCTACCGGGCCGACCGGGGCGTCGTCGAAGGCCGGATTGCCGAGAAGCTCGGCGCCATCGATCGACTGCGCGCGCGCCTGACGCAGGTCGGCGTCCCGCCCGGCAGCCTGCTGTACGCCGCGCTGGAGCGGTGGCGGCCGCCGGCCGTGCGTTTCGATGCCGAGGCGCTGGGGCAGCTGGCCGATGCCGTGCGCTACGCCTTGCGTCCGATCCCGCGCCTGCTGCTCGGTGCCGTCGAGCTGCACGAGGGCGAATTCGTCGCGTTCAGTTCCGAGCGGGCGCCGGACGACGGCGGCATCTCGATCGATGCCGTGCTGGCGTCCGCCGCCGTCCCGTGGCTGTTCCGCGCGCACGAGATGGCGGGCCTCGACCAGACGACGCTGGCCCCGCGCCCGCTGACCCTGTGGGACGGCCTGTTCTCGCAGAACCCGCCGATCCGCAACTTCCTGTCCGGCGTGGCGGACGATGCGAGAAAGCCGGACGAGATCTGGGTCGTGCAGATCAACCCGACCCAGGCGCGGGCCGAAGCGGGCGGGGCGCACATCGCCTTCAACGGCGGCGAGATCTGGGACTTGCGCAATGCCTTGGCCGGCAATCTCGCGCTGAACCAGGAACTGGGCTTCGTCGATGCGATCAACCGCCGCATGGAAAGCGCTCGCGGCGACGACACATCGCCGGCCGGCGCGGCGGCGCAGCGGCGCGACAAGCTGGTGCAGGTCGACCGCATCGTCATGGACGGCACGGCCGTCGAGGCGGCGGCCGGCATGCCGCTGGGCGCGAACTCGAAGCTGGACCGCGACCCGGGCCTGCGCAGCGCGCTGTGGGACCATGGCGCAACACAGGCGCGGCGCTACCTGGCCCTGCGCCAGCACGTGCCGGCCCTGTTCGCCGACCTGGACGCCACGCTGGCCGGCGCATGCGCCTGCGCGGCGGGCCAGCGTCCCGACGGGGCCGGCGGCGCGCTGCGCCCGGACGGCGCGGCGCGCTTCGGCGAGCTCGTGATCGATGGCGCCACCGTCCACGGCATCGCGCCGGACGTGCCCGATTCGCCGCAGGCGCTCGTCGCGTGGCGCTCGGCGCATACGCTGGTCAACGGCCGGCCCGTGCGCATTGAAGGGCGGTCGGAGCTCATGGCGGCGGACGCCGGATGGCGCCTGAAGGACGTGCGGATCACGGCTGTCGTGCCGAAGGCGCAGCCGGCAGCGCGGACACCCGCGCCGGCGCGGAAGCCGGCGGGGCGGCAACCCGTGCCCATCCAACCGCCGTCGGAGGTGCGGCACTGAATATATAATGTACTAGGGGCAACGATCCCGGTAGAATGACAGGGTTGTGCGTTCGTTAATACTGTCAAGGAGTCCGGGATCGTGGGTACACCGTTCAAAAGGTCGGCGGCGGCCGTTGCCGCCGTCTGTGCGCTCGTGGGCGGCGCCTGTTACGCAGAGGACACGGGGCCGCAGAGCATCGTCGTCACGGGGCAGCGGAGCACGTCGCCCTGGGTGCGCGCCGAGAGTGCCCACGTGGTCGTCCTGTCGGACGCACCGCGCGAGGACGTGGCCAGGCTCGTGGAACACCTGGAACGCCTCGACGCCCTCCTGCGTGTGTACACGGACGACTATCGTCCCAGGTCTGTGGGTCCCGAGAGCAAGCTGAACCTCGTCTACCTGAACGACCCGGGCGACCTCGACCGGGTGGCCACGGGCCGCCCCGCCAACGGCATCGCGCTGTTCCGCGACTGCGCGGACGGCGCCCAGGGCTTCCTCGTGCGCACGGCGCCGCTGACGGCGATCGCCGACGACCAGCTGGCCAGGGCGCCGCTGGACGAAGGTCTCGCCTACGTGTCGGAAGCGTATGCACGCCACTTCCTGTATCGCCACACGGACGTGCGCAGCCCGTCGGTCTGGGTCGAGGGTTTCGCGAACTATTTTGCGGGCGTGCGCTTCGGCGCGACGCAGATGGTGATCGGCCGCACGCCGCCGGGCGTGGGTCGCTATTTCTATTTCCTCGACCAGGGGCATCGGTACAACCTCGACTATGCCGGCATGCTCGGCCCGCGTCCGTTCGCGAACCTGTCCGACACGCGACGCCGGGCCGCGGGCGTCGAGTTCGAGGCGCGCTCCTGGATACTCGCGCACTATATCCTCGGTTCGGGCGAGCGGCGCAGGAACCTCGGCACGTTCCTGAACGCCGTCCACCACGGCGCCGATCCGGCCGCCGCGCTGCGCGACGCGTTGGGGCTGGACGTGGGCGACGCGTCATCGGCGCTGTGGCGCTACCGGCTGCGCGCGGCCGAGGTCATGCGCGTGGAGCAGCCGCCGGGGCCGCGTCCGGAGGTCGCCATCACGACGATGTCCGCGACGTCCGGCGGTTTCATGCTGGCCGACGCGGCGCTCAAGGCCTGTCCGGCCCGCGCTCAGGGTGAAACCCTGCTGCGCACGCTGACGACCGACGCGGGCGCCGTCCCGAACGTGGAGGCGGGCCAGCTGGCGTTGAACCGTGCCCGGGTCGACTGGGGCGACCCGGCCGCCGCGCTGCCGTGGCTGGAACAGGCCGCGCGCCGTGCGGACGCCGGCGCCGACGTGCCGCTGTTGCTGGCGCGGGCGCACCTGAAACTCGCCGCGCGTCTCGACCCGGGTGCCCGTGCGCCCCACCTCGACGCCGCCCGCACCAGCCTCGCGCGGGCGCGCGAGCGCGATCCGGCCGCCGGCGCCGTCGCGCTGGCGACGCTCGACCTGTCCCTGCTGGCCGACGGCAAGCCCAGCCGCGAAGCGCTGGACGGCGTGCTGGCCGCATGGCGCACCGCGCGCGATTCGCGGCCGCTGGCCCGCGCGGCGGTGCTCGCGTATTGCTACCAGGTCGATGCGCCCAGGGCCGAGCACATCCTCCGCACGCTGGAGAACGACGTGCGCGATCCGGCCACGGCCGCGTGGGCGAGCGCACTCCACCGCCGCCTCGAAGTCGGCGTGACCCTGGCCGACATCGCGGCGGAAATGCGGCGCGTGCCGGAAGCGGGCGGCTTCAGCGAATGGACGATCGATCAGGTCGCCGTGATGCGCGACGTCGAATACAATGCCGGGCTGGAGGATGCCCGCGGGTACCTCGACGGGTTGATGCAGAGCCCGGATCCGTCCAAGGCCTTGCAGAACGCGCCGGTCAGCCGCTAAAAAGTTGGAACTTTTTCTGGCGGTCGGGGGAACTCACCTCATGCACTGGCGTTTCCACCCACCTGAACCTGTTCGATGATGCCGACCAAGCACGCGCTGAAGATCCTTCCCGCCTTATTCGTGTCCTGTTTCGCTGCTCCGCCGTCGTTCGCGCAGACGGCGGCGCCCGCCAAGCCGCCCGCCGTCAATACGCCACCGGACACGAAGTCCGACGACGGCGTCGCGACCGTCGAAGTGGTCGCGACGCGCCCGACCAACAAGGTCGACCGCGATGTTTACGACCTCAAGAACGACATCAGCGTGAGCAATGCGTCCGCTGCCGACATCCTGAACAATGTCCCGTCCGTCACGGTCGACCAGGACGGCAACGTGGCCTTGCGCGGCAACCAGAACGTGCAAATCATGGTCAACGGCAAGCGCGACGCCCAGTTCCAGGGCCAGAACCGGGGCGACGCGCTGAACGCGTTCCCGGCCGAAGCCATCGAATCCATCGAGGTGATCAACGTGCCCGGCGCCGAGTTCGGCAACGAGGGCGGTAGCGGGCCGATCATCAACCTCGTCCTCAAGCGCAATCGCAAGGCCGGCTCGCGCGCGAACATGAGCGTCAACAAGGGCACCGAAGGCCGCGGCAACGCCTTCCTCAATGGCGAGCATGCGGAAGGCCCGTACTCGATCTCCGGCAACATCGGCGTGCGTGAGAACGTGCGCAACGTCTACAACGAGTCGCAGCGCGAGGATCTCGATCCGGCCACCGGCGCCGTCAAGGACACGCAGGATTCGACGGGCAACCGGCAGATCCGGTCGAAATCGCTGAACCTCGCGTCCACGTTCACGTACAACGTGGGGGAACGGGACCAGGCCGGCGCCACCGTCAGCTATTCGAAGATCCGCAACGAGAACGACAGCACGACGTCGATCCAGCGGTTCGCGGCGGACGATTCCCCGCTGGCCGACTACACGAGCCGGTCGCAGAGCCGTTCGCCCGCGGAGAACTTCGGCATCGGCGCGTCGTACGACCACAAGAGCGGCGTTCCGGGCGAGGACCTGAAGTTCGACCTGCGCTACACGGGCCAGAACAATCACTCCGATTCGGACGTGTTCTACGATTACCGCCTGCGGCCCACGCCGTTCATCGCGAACAGCCTGCGTTCGACCGACCGGCGCAACCGCATCCTCGACATCTCCGTCGACTACGAGCGCAACGTGTGGGACACGTGGCATTTGAAGGCCGGCGCCAAGGTCGCGGACAGCAAGACGAACAACCCGGCGAACTACCTCGGCCAGGACCCCGTGACGGGCGAGTACATGCCGGTGGCGAGCCGCATCAGCGACTTCGAATCGAACGACCGCAATGTGGCCATCTACGGCATCCTGTCGACGAAGCTGTTCACGAACCTCAGCATCCAGGGCGGCCTGCGCGGCGAATACACGGAACTCGACGTCCACCAGCCGCTGCTGAACGAGGAAGACAAGTATTACTACATGAACTGGCTGCCGAGCTTTTATGCGACGCGCGACATCGGCACCGACGGCATGCTGCAATTCCGCGCCTCGCGCCGCATCGCGCGGCCGAACGAGCGCGATCTGAACCCGAACCTCGTCTACCTGAGCGACTTCAGCGCGCGCCAGGGCAATCCGCACCTGCAGCCGGTGAACAACGATAACTTCGAGCTGGCGTACCGCGACCGCCTGTTCGGCGTGGACAGCAGCTTCGTCCTGTTCAAGCGGCGCGAGTCGCCCGTGATCGGCAACCGCAGCTATGCGCTGGTGTCCGACCCGAACGTGATCGTCACGTCGCCCATCAATTTCGGCACCAACGATTCCGTCGGCGTCGACCTGAACTTCAACGTGCGCAAGCTGTTCGTGCAAGGCCTGTCGGCCAACCTGGGCGCGACGCTGGCCAACGAAAAGCGCCAGCGCATCTCCAACTTCACGACGGACGCGACTGCCGTGGAACAGACGAACCACCGGGAAAACATCAAGCTGCGCCTCGCCTACCAGGTCGGCATGGAATCGCTGCAGCTGAGCGTCAACCGCAACGGCGCCACCCTGAACGGCCAGGGCATCAACAGCGCCGTCACGATGACGAATTTCACGTGGATGCACCGCATCACGCCGCGCCTGTCCCTGAACCTCAACGTGAACAACGTCTTCCACACCGGGAATATGGAAAGCGACATCGAGAACGAGGTGCTGCGCCTGCATACGCTCAACGTGAGCCAGCCGCGCATCGTCCAGATCGGCCTGCGCTACCAGTGGGGCGGCGTGACGGGCGACGAGCGCCTGCGCAACGGCAACCGCGGCATGTTCCGCGGCGGCCGGGGCGACGGTGGCGGCGGTTTCGGCAATGGCGGCGGCGGAGGCGGATTCGGGCCCGGCGGCGGGGGCGGCGGAGGTTTCTGAACCGGCTTACGGAAACGGCCGCAGCGCGATGCCGTGTTCGTACAGCCTGGGCAGCCAGGCCTGCTCGAAGATGCGCCGGAATCCCAGGTTCGTCGGGTGCATTTCGTTCGACCAGTAATCGCGGTAGGTGGGGTCGCGCGGCAGGATGCCGCGGCTGTCGATGTACACGACGCCCGGCGTCACGGCCGCGAGCGGCGCGAGCAGGTCGTCGTTCAGGCGGTCGATGAGGAGGCGCGCGATCCCGCTGCGCAGCGCCATGTCCGCCGGCACCCCTTTCCTGTCCATCGCCGGCGCGAGCCACGGCCCCGCGTGGATCAGCCCGAACTCGAATCCCCGGCCGTCCGGCACGGGATAATCGTAGCCGTGCACGAAGATGGGCGCCAGGGTGGCGCTGGCGTGCTTGGCGACGCGGATGGACGCGATCAGCCGCGTGAGGGACTGGCGCAGCCGGAACAGCATGCCGTCCATGCCGAGGGCGTCGATCCAGCCATGCGCATCCGTCCCGGGCGGGCAATGGTCGAGCAGCGCGAGGTCCACGTCGACGGCATCGTTGCCGGCCCCGCTGATGTAGAACTCCGAGAACACTTCCACGAAACCGGGACGGAGGAAATGTTCCACCGTGTCCGCGTACTTGCCGTCGCCGACGTAATCCCGCAGGCGCGCACCGTTGTAACCCACGAGCTGGATATTGCGGTGGTCGCCGGACAGGGCGGGATGATGGATCATCGTGCCCAGGATATTGTTGTTGACGTACCAGAACCAGGAATCGCCGATGGCGAGCGCGGACGGGTAGCCGATGTCGGCATTGTCCCAGCTCTCCTCGGGCTTGTAGATGTGCGGCATGGCGGCCTCCGTTTTCGGATATTGTGCACTGACCGGTATCATGCCGGTGCATTGATTTACAACAAACGGTTTCCGTGATGCGTCACATAAACAATATCGACATCGGCCTCGTCCTGTATCCGGGTGTCCAGCAGGCGGCCGTGCTGGGCCTGGTCGACCTGTTCGGCATCGCCGCGGCCTACGGGGGGCAGTCGACGCCGGCGCTGCGCGTGACGCGGTGGCACCAGCACGCGCCGGACCTGGCGCCCGTGCGCGACGGCGGGGACGACACCGGTGTGCCGTCCGTGCTGATCGTGCCGCCCACGCTGGCGGCGCCGCCCGGTCCGGACGCTTGCGTCGGGCTCGCGGCCTGGCTGCGCGCACGGCATGCGGAGGGCGCCGTGCTGGCCTCCGTGTGCGTCGGCGCGTTCGTCCTGGCCGACACGGGCCTGATGGCGGGTCGCAGGGTGGCCACGCCTCGAGCGTTCGCGGCCGCGCTGCAACGGCGCCACCCGGACGTGCGCGTGGACGCGGACCGTCCTCTCGTCGACGACGGCGACGTGATCACGGCGGGAGGCCTGATGCACTGGCCCGCCCTGGGCCTGCGGCTGGTGGATCGTTTTCTGGGGCCGGAAGCGATGCTGCGGACGGCGCGCGCACTTCTGATCGATCCGCCCGACGGCTGGCAACCCTGTCCCGGCGTGTTCGCGCCGTGCCTGACGCACGGCGATGCGGCCGTGCTCAAGGTCCAGCATTGGCTGCAGGCGACCCAGGCGAGAGACGTGGCGCTGGAGACACTCGCGCGGATGGCGGGCCTGGAAGAGCGCACGTTCCTGCGCCGCTTCCGCAGGGCCACGGGCCTGACGAGCACCGAGTATTGCCAGCGCCTGCGCGTGGGCCGGGCGCGCGAGTTGCTGCAGTCGTCGCGCCTGTCGATCGACCGCGTGGCGTGGGAAGTCGGCTATGCGGATCCGGGCGCCTTCCGCAAGGTCTTTACGCGCATCGTCGGCGTGGCGCCCGGCGAGTTCCGGCGGCGGTGCGCGGCGGAGCAGGGCGCGCGCGCCGCCTGAATGCCGTGTCGGCGGCGCCACCGATCTTGTCGGCGGCGCCACTCGGCCCGGCCCCGGTTTCCGCCGAAGATACGGGCTCCCCAACTACAACAGGAGCCCCGCAATGCATCACACCGCCCTCATCGTCATCGACCTGCAGAACGAATACCTGCCGACCGGGAAGCTGCCGCTGTCCGGCCTGGACGCGGCCGTCGCCAACGCGGTAGCCGCCATCGGGCACGCGCGTGCGACCGGTCTTCCCGTGTTCCACGTCCGCCACGAAGCGCCGCGCGCGGATGCCCCCATCTTCGCGCCCGGCACGCCGAACGTCGACTTCCAGCCGGCGGTCGCGCCCCAGGGCGACGAACCCGTCATCGTCAAGCAGCACGTGAACGCGTTCCGCGCGACCGACCTCAAGGCGCGGCTCGATGCCGCCGGCGTCAGGGAGCTGGTGCTCGCCGGCGCGATGAGCCACATGTGCATCGAGGCGTGCGCCCGTGCCGCGGCCGACATGGGCTATGCCGTCACCGTGCTGCACGACGCGTGCGCGACGCTCGATCTCGCGTACGGCGGCGTGACCGTGCCCGCCGCCCAGGTACACGCGGCGGCGATGGCATCGCTCGAATTCGGCTACGCCGCCATCCGGTCCACGCGCGACTGGCTGGATCGCGCGTGAAGGTCACAGCGACCTGAGGAACGCCAGCAGCGCATCGCGGTCGGCTTTGCCGAGGTTCTCGAAGCGCAGGCGCGCCTGGGTCGCTTCGCCGCCATGCCACAGGATGGCTTCGGTGAGCGTGCGCGCGCGGCCGTCGTGCAGATAGCCCACGCGGCTCGGATTGCCCATCACCTTGTCCGTGTAGCCGATGCCCCACAGCGGCGCCGTGCGCCACATCGCGCCCGTCGCCTGGCCTTCCGCAAACCCGTCCGCCAGGCCGTCGCCCATGTCGTGCAGCAGGAGGTCCGAGTACGGATGGATCGTCTGGTTGCGCAGCTCCGCAAACAGGTGGCCGCTGCCCGTCTTCATCTCCGCCGTGTGGCAGGCCGTGCAGCGCATGCCCTGGAACAGCTTGGCGCCCGTGGCGACCTGCACCGGATCGACCCTGTGCTCGTCGAGCGGCGCCACGCCTTTCGGGAATCCGCTGGACAGGCTGCGCTGCGCGGGCACGGCGACGAGCGCCAGGTAGTGGGCGATCTTTTGCAGGTCCGCTTCCGCGATGCCGGCCTGCGTGCCGCCGGCCGCGCAGGCCACGGGGCCGTTCGCGCAGGCGCGGTTCGGGTAGACGGGCGACGGCACGCCCATGTCGAGCAGCAGCGCTTCGGCCGCCTGGTGGCGCAGGGTCGCTTTCGCTGCCTTCCAGCCGAAGCGGCCCAGGCGCACGGCGCCGCTCTCCGGGTCGTAGGCATAATTGGCGACGCCGCGCACGCCGTCCGCGTCGGGTGTCGTGCGCACGCGCGCGAGGATGTCCGCTTCCGGCACGGCTTCCAGCAGGCCGGTGCCGATCATCGGCTGGGCCGCGCGCAGCGACGCGATCTCCGGCACCGGCCCTTCGAACGACAGCGTCGGTTTGCGCAGCTCGACGGTCGTGCCGTCCGCCAGCCTGACCGTCTTCGACTCGAAGCCGGCCACGCGCACGGCGGTGCCCCAGTTGCGGGTGCCGTTCATCTGGACGCCGTTCATCTGGATTGTAGTGCCGTATTGCGGATGCGGCAGCTGCCGACCGTCCGCGCCCGACACGGCCACGCGCACGGACATCGCGTCCAGCTTCTGGTTGACGCCGGTGGGCGCCGGGCTGCGGCCGTTGTTGACGTGGCAGCCGATGCACGCGGACTGGTTGAAGCGCGCCCCCTGCAGGCCCACCGCGCCCAGGTAGCGGTCGTTGCCCGGTTCGTTGTGGTCGCCCGTCGTGAAGTTCGTGTGGACGAGGCGCCGTCCCTCGACGAAGCGCTGCACGTTCTGCATGCCCGCGTTGTTCTGCGGCTGCTGGAACATGAACAGGCCGTTGTCCGAATAATTGTAGGAGACGGAACCGAGGCCGCCGGACAGCGTGGCATCCGGCAGCGGCACGGAATTCAGGCGCGGCTGTACGCCGTACCACGGACGCAGGCCGGAGCCGACCACGTACACCCATTCCGGACCGTAATAGCGGATGCCGCCGTTGTCGCCTTTCGCGGCCATCGCATCCGTCGTCGAGAACATGGACGGCGCGACCTCGATGACGTCGCCGACGACGAGCGGACGGGCCGCGACGTCCTTCCCGTTCGGGAAGCCGTCGGCACCGAGATCCGCATGCCCCGGATATTCCTTGACGAGCAGCGTGCAGGCCCCGTTGATGCCCGATGTCGCGGTCAGCCTGCCCGGCGCCGGATAAGGCGTCGGCTTGCAGATGGTCACGTTGCGGTCGACCAGTTCGCCCGGGTTCATCCACCCGTAGCCCGTGACGCCGGGCCGGTCGAAGCCGCGGAAGAACGCCACCTGGCCGGGCAGGAAGTCGACCTGCGTGTACTGGTTGTAGACCAGCGTCGGCTTCGTGACGCCCGCGACGCGGCTGTTGTCGATGATCTCGATGCCCCAAGTGCGGTTCTGGAAGTACTGCGGCACGAACGTGAGGTAGTTGCCCGGTCCCTTGTCGAGCGGCAGGCCCGTCACGGGATCGACGGTGTCGTTCGGGCCGTAGCCGATCTCGTTCCAGTCCTCGCCGCGCTCGCGCCCGTGGCGGGCCATCGCGCGCGCGCCGAAGCGCGTCACGAGCGTGCCGTCGGGGAGGGTGAATTGCAGCGTCTCCAGCGGTTCGGCGGACGCGGGCAAGGGCGCCCATCCGCTGCCCGACGCCGGATACTTCAGTGCCGACGTCGCGTTGACGGGCAGTGTATTGTCGCTGCCGGGTGTGCGGAACTCGACCTCGAACAGCGAGTAACCGTATTGCGTGGCGCGCGCGACGCCTTGCAGGCGCACGTAGCGCGCGCTCGTGTTCAGGTTGAGGAATTCTTCCGTCCCGCCCTTGCCCTCGGCGACGTAGCGCAGCTGGGTCCACGTCTTGCCGTCGTCCGACGTGCGCAGCGCGTATTCCTTGCCGTATGCGTTTTCCCAGACCAGTTTCATGGCGCCGATGGGCGTCGGCGCGCCGAAATCGAACTGGATCCAGGCGCCGTCCTCGGCGGCGCTGGCCCAGCGTGTATCCGGCTTGCCATCGATCGCCATCGATGCCGCCAGTCCGCCGTTCTCGACCGCCGACGAGGTTGCGGCGACCGGCTTGACGACGACGCCGGGCTTGGTCAGGTCGACCGGGATCGGCGTCGGGACGCTGCCGCCCGGCGTTGGCGGCGTGCCCGTGAAGGCCTGGATCTCGAAGATCGAATAACCGTACTGGCTCGAGCGTTTGACGCCCTGCATCCGCAGGTAGCGGCCCTGGGCCGACAGGCCGCTGAAGTCTTCGGTACCGCCCGTGCTGGCGTCGACGGTCTTGATCGTGGTCCAGTGCACGTTGTCGTCCGAGACCTGCAGCAGGTATTGCAGCGCGTGTGCGTTTTCCCAGACGATGTTGACGCGGCTGATCGTCACGGTCTTGCCGTAGTCGAGCGTCAGCCATTGGTCGTCCGTGAAGCCGCTGCTCCAGCGCGTGCCGGCGTCATGGTCAATTGCGGCGGCGGCCGACAGGTCGCCCCGTTCCGACCCGCTGGCGGTGGCGCCGGTGGGCGTGAGCGCAGTTTCCGTCGCGATGTCCGCCGCGGTGCGCGTCATCGTCTGCGCACCGGGCGCGGCGGGATCGCCGGCGCCGCAGGCGGAGAGCAGGGCGCCGATCAACAGCGCCAGGGTGGGTGGTATTGCTCGATACCGGTGTGGCATGGTTCCTCCTTGAAGGTCGGGTCACGCGGGATGGCCCCGCTGGCGATGCGCTCTGGCGGCGCTTTTTATTGTTTCTGCGTCAATAAAGCTGAATACATGATAATCATCATGTATAAAATGAAAATAACGGCCGTCGAAACGGCCGCTATTGAAACGTTTCCACGTGGAAACGTTGCCAAGATAGCTCGGTAGATGGGACGTGTCAAGCGTGCGGCAAGCGCGCGATCGCCTTGATCTCGAACTCGAAACCGTAGAGCCAGGTGACGCCGACGGCGGTGACGTTCGGATAGGGCGCTTCTCCCCAGAATTCCTGCGCCACGCTCCAGATACGCTCGAACTTCGATTGCGGATCGACGATGAAGACGGTCACGTCGACCACGTCCTCGAAGCCGCAGCCGGCCGCAGCCAGGATGGCGTTCAGGTTGCGGAAGGCGCGCCGGACCTGGTCGTCGAGGTCGGGTTCGGGCGAGCCGTCCTCGCGGCTGCCGACCTGGCCCGAGACGAACAGGAAGCCGTTGGCACGCACGGCCGGCGAATAGCGGTTCTTTTCATAGAGTGCCTGGCGGCCCGGCGGGAAAACGACGTCGCGGATGGTCATGGTGGTCTCCTTGTGTGGGTGGTGGCGTTCACTGTAGAGCCGGCGGCGTTCGCGATAAATGGGCAAGTTGCGCCATCACTGTTTGTATAATCCAAACAATCAATGTTTGGAGACGTCGTGGATCGATTCGATGGCATGCGGGCGTTCGTACGCGTCGTGGAAGCAGGCAGTTTCACGAAGGCCGCGCAGACTCTGGACATGAGCCGGGCGACCGTCACCCAGCTCATCCAGCAACTGGAAACGCGGCTGCGCGTGAAACTGCTGCACCGGACCACGCGCAAGGTGAACGTCACGGAAGATGGCGCCGTCTTTTACGAGCGCGTGGTGCACATGCTGGCCGAGCTGGAAGAGCTCGAGGCCGGGTTGCCGAACAAGGCGGCGGCGCCGGCAGGGCGCTTGCGCGTGGACGTACCGAGCCCGTTCGCGACGATGCTGCTCGTGCCGGCGCTGCCTGCGTTCTACGCACGCTACCCGGACATCCAGCTCGACCTGGGCGTCAGCGACCGGATGGTGGACCTGATCGGGGATAATGTCGATTGCGTCGTGCGCGGCGGCGTCCTGACCGACCAGTCGCTGGTCGCCCGCCACGTGGCCGACCTGCAACTGCGCGTCTATGCGGCGCCGGCCTATCTGGAAATCGCCGGCGTCCCGGCGCATCCGGCGCAGCTGCGCGAGCCGGCGCATCGCATCGTGCAGTTCCGCGGCGCGCGCTCCGGCCAGGGATTCGATTACGCGCTGCGGCGGGCGGATGAGACCGTGCGACTGGACGCGCGCTACATGCTGGCGATCGACGACGGCAATGCGTATCTCGCGGCCGGACTGGCCGGGCTGGGCGTGCTGTGGCTGCCCGATTACATGGCGCGGGAGGCGGTCGCGAAGGGCGAACTTGTCCAGCTGTTCGACGGCTGGGAGATCGCGCCGATGCCGCTATACGTGGCGTATCCCGCCAATCGCCGCGTCGGCAGGAAGCTGCGCGTATTCATCGACTGGGTCGTCGAATTGATGGGGGCGGAACAATGACAGTCAAACGGATGGATAACGTCCTCATCGTCGTGGACGATCTCGAGGCCGTGAAGGCGTTTTTCATCGCGCTCGGGCTCACGCTCGAGGGCGAAACGACGGTCGAGGGACCGGAGGTCGGGCGCCTGATCGGCCTGGAGGACGTCAGGGCGACGCTGGCGATGCTGCGCACGCCGGACGGCCAGGGTATCGAGCTGGACAAGTTTCACTCGCCGGATGCCGTCAGGTACGGGCCCGTGAACGTGCCGGTGAATGCGCTCGGCTTGCGGCGGGTGATGTTTGCCGTCGACGACATCGATGCAATGGTGGCGCGCTTGCGGGAGCGTGGCGACGAGATCACCGGCGAGATGCGGTATGGGGCGTCGTATCGGCTGGCATATGTTCGTGGGCCGGAGGGCATCATTGTCGGGCTGGCTGAATCGGTGGCCGTGTGATTTGCGTGACGCGTAACCGAATCTGCGTAATTTCGCATAATCTATATTATGTCAAATGACGTTTATGGATGTGCCTGTGCGACGCCTTCCCTGGCGGGGTAAACAGCCGCTTGTCAGGTTCTCGTCACGCTGGCGGACGATTCCGGCGCCTCGAACAGCGCTTCCAACCCTATGACGGAGCGATTGCTGCCAGGTCGATGCAATCGCCTCGTCCGGTGTAGACACCGGGACCGGCACGCCCGGCATTGGCCGAGCTCGCGACGGGCGGCTCGCCAGTTCGTACCGATGCGGTGCGCCGCGATCCATTGGGATGGCTCTGGCCGGTCGCTGCACGCAGCCGTACGAGTCGCGCGACGTGCGCGAACGCGGTGGCGACGGCGCGTGCAAGTCCGCCGCGTCTCGGCCTGCCCGGCCGTGTCCCTTGATCTGCCGGACGGCCGCGTCGCGGTCTGGACGCAAGCTCGAGGACAGGCGCCCGGATCGGCGCCCCGGCCGATCGACCGGGCGGAAGGCTCCGCAGGTCCGCGCGCTACGCCTCGCCCTGACGAAGCGTTCGAACGTTCGACTTTGCGTCGTCATCGGTGTGCGCGGAGACGCCCGGTTCGGCACCGGGAAGCCAGCGGGGAGACAGGCATCGGGGGCGCCCGGGATGGCGGCGACGACGTCGATGCCGCGACCGATGATCGGGACGACAGGCCGGAAACCCGTCACCCACATCGATCTCGACCGGCCAAAAGCCGGAAGAGTCATCTGCGACATGGACATGCATAACGCCGGACGCACGGAAAATTCCTGCGCCTCTGCCCAGTCCAATTTACCGTTTATCCGGCATTGGATCTAGTCGACATTACAGGCCATAATGTCGATTTAGGGCTAGGTTTCGATTCCCGCGCGAGTACACAATCGCCCGTACGACGACATACCGCATGAACCCTTCACCCGACAGCCGCTAGGCTCCCATCATATCGTCAGTCATCGCACCGAAGGGAGCCCCCATGTCCGCTCGTCGCCGCCTTCAGGCAGTCCTGTCTCTCGTCCTCCTGTCCGCTCCCCTGGCGGCACATGCCGACATCCGATACTCCGTCACCCCGATCGGTCCAGCCGGAAGCATGCCGACCGGCATCAACAGCAGCGGCCAGGTCGTCGGCTCCTTCACCGCCGGGGATGCCACGCACGCCTTTCTTTACTCGGGCGCCCGCTTCGTCGACCTGGGCACGCTTGGAGGCTCATACAGCATCGCCCGCGGCATCAACGATGCGGGCGTCGTCGTCGGGGCGTCCGACAACGCGGCCGGTAATACCCATGCATTTGTCTACGCCAACGGCACGATGACCGACCTCGGCACGCTGGGAGGCAACAACAGCAGCGCTGCCGCCATCAACAGCAGCGGCCAGGTGGTGGGCGTTGCCGACGGCGCCGACGGCAGCTACGCTTTCCTGTATTCGCCTGGCGGCGGCATGCACAGCCTCGGCACCCTCCCCGGCGGCGTCTTCAGCCGTGCCGAAAGCATCAACGATGCCGGCGTCGTGGTCGGCGGTTCGCTGGCAGGCACCACTCCCCTGCCCCTGTTTCACGCCTTCATGTATGCCTCCGGCGCGATGACGGACCTGGGCTCGCTCACCGGTGCATTCAGCGTTGCGCAGGCCGTCAATGACAGGGGCGTCGTCGTCGGGTGGTCGAATGCGGGACTCAATATCGATCACGCTTTCCTGTATGCCGCCGGCGTGATGACCGACCTCGGTACCCTTTCCGGCCAGGGCTCGAGCGGCGCCTACGACATCAACAACGCGGGCCAGGTCGTCGGCTGGTCGGAAGTCGCCAACAAGGAAACCCGGGGAATTCTGTATGAGAATGGTGCGATGGTCGACCTGGATGCGCTGGTCGACGCTGCTTCGGGCTGGACGATCCAGACCGCCTTCGCAATCAATGACCTGCAGCAGATTGCCGCCTACGGCTGCAACCGGGATGCGTGCCAGGCGCTCCTGCTCGACCCCGTGTCGCCTGTGCCTGAGCCGCGAACCGATGCGATGGTGCTGGCCGGACTGGCACTGCTCGGCTGGAGCTTGCGTGGCAGAGGCCGGTCCGGCTCGCCGGCCTAGTTGCCGCTCAAGTCGATGGGTATTGGTGCAGCGAGCTCTGGGAGTCCTGGTTCCTGAAGAGCGTGACAAAACCGGCTGTCGCGAGGCAAAGCCGGTGCTTGTCGTTGGCGTAAGCGATGATCGACCGGCTTCGCCTGAACTTGTCCATATTATTGTTCAGGAATTCGAGGAGAATCGCCTCGCCGAAGGGGTTGAACAGGTAGACCAGGTTATCTCCGGCAGGAAGTTGAAAACTGGCGGCGTCCGCGTTGACGAAACAAATATGATCGGCGCCGAACTTCTTGAGGTTACGGTCCGCCGCTCGCACGAGTGGCGCCGAAAACTCAACGCCGATGAGCCGCCGAAACCGGTATTTGGCGGCAGCATAAAAGCAGGCCTTGCCCTTGCCCGAGCCGAGGTCGATGAAATGGTCGAATACGATGCCGGTCTTCTTTGCCTCGTCGAGCAGCTCCCGCATTGCTGCGCAGGTGACGGCCTCGTAGGCCCGTGAATGTGCGAGCGCGGACGAATAGCTCGTTTCGAGTTCGTCCCTGTCGATGAAGCCGCTGCAATCGAGGCCATGCCGCTTTTCGAAAAGCTGGTCCTCGACCCAGTTCATGGCACCCGCCGCCTTGTTCGAAAGCGAACGCAGCTTATGGGAAAGCGGCCTTCTCAGCCAGGTACCGATTCTGCCTTGCAAGTGGACGCGGGGCGATTGAGCGTGGTGAGTCATTTATCTTCCGGCGAATGAGGAGAAACTGGGAACTCATCCATTTTCCCGATCTCCGCGCGTGCGACCTTTATCGAGGGTCAACCAGCTCTGCGCTTATTATTTCAAAACGGCGCCGCCGTTGTCGAAACACGGGATCTGGCTTGCTCACGCTGCAACTTGCTGACGAGTTGCCGCTTTTATCACAGAGGTGCCGCACGGATTTATATGAACGCGAATAAATGTGGCCTATGTGAAACTTCTATAGAAAAATATTACACAGGGAAAATTTATTTCGCAAAACGTTGAACTTTGGCAGTTTCCCCTCGTCAAAGGTACTCCTTCGTTTATTGATGAGTGGCTTTCCCTTGAAAACTTTTTCGTTTGCAACCAAAGCACCGACCGCAACCCTGCTGAGCGGTCTCGCAGTGGCAATGATGACTTGCACCGCCGCCTCGGCCGCCGACCTTTATGTGTCGACCGCGGGCAAGGATACGAACGCAGGTACCTCGAGCGCCGCCCCGCTGCGCACGATCCAGCGTGCCGCGAATCTGGCACGTCCCGGCTATACGGTCCACGTGGCGCCCGGCACCTACACCGAGACCGTCACGTCGACCGTGAACGGGACCGCAACCGCGCGTATCCGCTTTGTCTCGGATACGAAGTACGGCGCGATCCTCCGTCCAGCCGGCAGCGCCTACACGATGTGGACCGCCCGGGGCGGCTACACCGATATCGACGGCTTCCAGATCAATGGCGCCGGCAGCAGCACCACGCGCGTCGGCATCTATCTGAATGGCGGCAATTCGTCCGTCAAGAACAGCTGGATCCACGACGTTGCGATGGCCTCGGGCTGCGACAACCGTGGTGGCGGCGGCATCGTCGCCGACCAGGGCCGTGGCTCGACCTACAACAACTATGACATCATCGGCAACAGGGTGAACAATGTCGGCGGTGGCTGCGGCTGGATCCAGGGCATCTACCACTCGTCGTCGGGCAAGATCATGAACAACGTCGTGAACGGCACGAGCCAGGGCATCAACATGGGCCATGACGACCACAACATCCTGGTCATGAACAACACCCTGTTCGCCAACAGCGGCTACGGCGTGTATTTCGGCGGCTGCAAGGAAGCCTACAACAACGGCTGCCCGACCCGCGGGATCCAGATCCACAACAACATCATCTATGCGAACGGCGGCGGCATCCAGGGTCCGATCGCGTCCGAAGATGTCGGCAACAGTGTCGCCAACAACCTGGTCTATGCGAACCGCACGAACTTCGACCTCGCGAGCCCGAGCAGCGCCACCAAGACCGGCATTATCAGCGCGGACCCGCAGTTCGTCAGCTACCTCTCCAACGGTGGCGGCAACTACCGCTTGAAGACGACGTCCCCGGCCATCAACAAGGGCCAGACCACCTACTCGCCCCAGACCGACTTCGACGGCAAGGCCCGTGGCTATTACATCGACATGGGCGCTTACGAGACGAACTCCAACTAACCTGTAACGAGACAGTCCCCACCACCCTACGAAGCGCAGGCTCGTAGGGTGTTTTTATGTCGGCTTACGCAAATTGCGTAAAAACGTCAAAGCGAATGGAATCCGAAGTGTGCGAGTACGAAATTCAAGAAATTATATGCCGCGCCGGAAGCACATGAAGTTAATCAAAAATACCGCGATGAGTGGGAATAACGTAAGCAAGCGCATTTCAAATGGAATGACGCTCGATTCTCGGCAATTTATCGCCGGTAAATCTTTAAAGGATGAGTCCGTTCGAGACATGTAGGTATTTCAAGGAGCTCATGATGACGCATGATCTGATGGGCAGAAGACATTTTATACAGCAGTCCGCAATATTGCTCGGCGCATCGGCAATTCTCCCGAAAGCATTTGGCCAGACGACATTAATGGTCCGCCCGGAATGGCAGGCATTCAAGACCACGCCGCGTTATGATTCATTCCTGAGAGCGGTAAGGCTCATGAAGGCCAATACACAGGCGACCGATCCCAGGAGCTGGTCTTACTGGACAAATATTCACCTGAACCGTTGCCCGCATTCCATTCCCTATTTTTTCGCATGGCACCGCGGCTATCTTTATTATTTCGAACGCCAGATGCGTGCGGTCTGCGGCGATCCGCAGCTGGTCCTGCCGTATTGGGATTATTATACGAACCCGACAATGCCGGCCGAGTTCACGAATCCGAGCACGGACAATCCACTTTACGTTTCACGGGTCAATAATAATGTCCGGCAAGCCCTGAGCATGGCGCCGTTTTCTTCGACCCTCACGAATTTTCCGACGAATAGCCCCAACGCGTTCGAGCCCAGTTTCGAATCCGCACCCCATAATCTGGTCCACAACATCATTGGCGGCGTGATGGCGGATATGCTGTCACCGACGGACCCGATTTTCTGGCTGCACCATGCCAATGTCGACCGACTCTGGGTCGCCTGGGTCAGTGCCGGTAACGGACGCAAAATGCCGTCCATCGGCAGCAGTTACTGGTCCGGGTCGCATATCTACACGAGTTCGCTGACGATGCCGCGGTCGTACACGTACAGCACGCGGACGAACCTGGGATACCGTTACCAGAACGAGAGCTTCCCGACCGGACTGCCGCTGGCGCGATCCGTGCTCTCGACCCCGGATCTTGTGCAGGCCGCGCCGAACGAACCCGCGCCCATGCAGCCGCCGCTCGGTTCATTCAGGATATCGCCGACACGGCCGACAAGCGACCAGACGTTCGCGATCAGCGGAGCGCTCGATGTCGGCCTGGATGAAACGTCGATCGGCGTGCAGTTGCCGGTGGGGGCGGAAGGCATGCGGGCGCTGGCGCAGATCGGGGCCGGGGGCGCGGCCACCCTGCCCGCCGGTCCGCAACGCTATCGTTCCGTCCAGGTCGTCCTGGATGACGTGATGATCAACGAGGCCGGAAAGCGCGGCGGATACTACTATCGGGTGGACCTGAATCTCCCGCCTGACCCTTCCGGCAGGTTGCAAGCAATTTCCATCGGTACCGTCGGGGCCTTCGAGATCAGCGGCGCCGCGCACCATGGCGGCCCTGTCCGGTTGCGCTACCGGATAAGGCGCGCCGTATTTGCCGGGATGGCGCACAGGATCGGCCTGATGTCCGTCTCGTTTGTTCGGGTCGACGGTGACCAGAAGCCGACAGGCCAGGTCATCGGCCTCGGCGAAGTCCGGCTGGAACTGTCGACCGAGGACAACGACGCCTAGGCGGGCGCGCCTGCTGCGAGCGTTGCGGCAGGCGCAGTCCGTTTTTATCTCCGGTTTTATCGCGGATAGAGGTGGCGCTTGCGCAGCGCGTTGACCGTATTACGCAGGAACTGCACCACACCGTACAGGTTGCGGTAATCCCTGAATGACTTCACCGGCGCACTCATGATTTCCGCAAACTGTTCTTTCGACAGGCGCAGCTTCTTGGACACATAGGCCAGGTCTTGCTCCTGCAGCTCTTCTGGGTACGGTGGTCGCTGCATCTCCGCAAGCGCCTGCGTCCGGCTGATTTGGCCGGCGTTGATCAGGTCGGACAGGTGGCCATACCGTTTGTCGACGCCGAATTTGCGCGGCAGGACATAGCCCTGGTAGAAGCGGGTGTAGATCGATTCATGGTGCTTGCCCCCGTAGTCCTTCCAGCCAAGCTGGTCGCGCAGCAGGGCCATGGCCTCTTCCTTGTCGTAATCCACGTAGTTGAGGATGGACACGATGCGCGTACCGCGCAGGATGTTTGCGTAAAAGAGGTAGAACAGGCTGAAGTGCGGATAGGTTTTCAGCTTCACACTGCCGAAGCGGCGATGGATGTCCTTGATGAAGCGCCAGTCCGAATGCCCGTATGACCATTCCGGCACGCTGATCGATTCCGTGGCGAAATTCATCCCTGAAATGATGTATTTGATGCCCCGCGATGCCGCCTGTTTCCACAGCAGCGCGCCGATCGCATGATCGGTCGGGATCTCCCCATCCGGGGTGGACGCCTTGAGGAAGGCGAGTTGCAGGTCGCGGAACTCTTCCCAGTCGACGACATGGGTATGCAGGTCGATGCCGAGATGGCGCAGCACGCGCTCGATGTTCCTGGTCGCCAGTTCGGAGTTCCAGCCATTGTCGAAGTGAACCGCGAGCGGCCGCAGTCCGTGCTGCTTGACCAGCCAGGCCACGTAGGTACTGTCCACGCCGCCACTGACGCCGACGATGCAGTCGTACTCGTGCCCGCGGCCCGCCGCCTTGATGCGCTCGACCAGCGCCAGCAGCGCTTCCCGCCCCTGCGCGCCCTGCAGCCGGCGAGCGCTCACCAGCTGGTCGTAGCGTTGGCAGTGGCAGCACAGGCCGTTTTCGTCGAAGCTGATGTTTCGGTCCGCGATCGTGTTCATGATGCAGCGGGTGCAGGCCTGGTACGCCTGGTCCGCTACGGCCGAATAGTTGTAGTTTTCCGTAATCGACGTCATTTGAATATCCTGTCCAGTTCTTCGTACTCGGGATACGTAATCAACACGGCGTCGTGCTTGCCGTGAAAAACGAACATGCTGCCCGCTGCCAGGCCGGACGCGCCGGCGTCGGTGGCTTCGCGGAAGTGCCGCAGATGTCCCGCGCCACCGGCAACCACCACCGGGATCGACACCGCCTCGCTCACCCGCCGTACCAGCTCGAGGTCGTAGCCTTCCCTCGTACCGTCGCGGTCGATCGCGTTGAGGAGGATTTCGCCGGCGCCGAGCCGTTCCATGTCGCGTGCATATGCGGCCGGATCGCGCTTCAGGTCACGCGTGCCCCCGGCGACGCAGACCGTATAACCGCCCAGCCAGCTGCGGCGTACGTCCATCGACACCACGACCCCGGAGCTGCCTGCCAACGCGGCCGCTTCCGACACGAGGCGCGGTTGGTCGGCCGCCGCGGTGTTGAGCACGACTTTCTCGACCCCGAGCGCGTACAACCGTTTCACTTGCCCGATGCTGGTGATGCCGCCGCCGTAGGAAAACGGCATGAAGGCCTCGCTGGCGATGTCGGCCAGCAAGTCGAAGTCGGGCGCGCCGCGCCCGCCGGCGTTGCCGATGTCGAGGAACACCAGCTCGTCGACTTCCTTCTCGTTGAAGATCCGCACGGCATTGATCGGGTCTCCGACGTAGCGGGCGTTCTTGAATTTGACCGTCTTGACGAGGCCGCCGCTGCGCATCAGCAGGCAGGGAATCACGCGTGGGTGCAACATCACAGCTCCGCGAAGTTGTGCAGCAGCGCCATGCCGAAGCGATGGCTCTTCTCAGGATGAAACTGCACTCCGTACACATTGTCGTGCTGGAGCACCGCCACGAACTCGCCGCCGTAGTCCGCGGTGGCCAGCACGTCGCCCGGATCGGCGCAGACCAGGTGGTACGAGTGGCAGAAGTAAAAACGCGAGCGGGCAGCCAGCTCGCGCAGCAGCGGGCTGGCGCGGCGTGGCGCCAGCAGGTTCCAGCCCATGTGCGGCACCTTCTTCCTGCTGTCCGGCGCAAACCGGAAGCGGCGCACTTCGGCATCGATCAGGCCGAGGCCCTCCGTGCCGCCCTCTTCGCTGCGCCGGCCCAGCATTTGCATGCCGAGGCACACGCCCAGTAATGGGACTTTGTCCTGCAGCACCCGCTTGCGGAGCGCTTCGACCAGCCCGCGTTCCCTCAGGGCGCCCATGCCATTGTCGAAGGCCCCGACGCCGGGCAGGACGAGCTTCCCGGCCCGCTCGAGCTCCGCCGCGGTGGAGACGAGCTGCGCCTCTGCACCGACCTTGCGCAGCATGTTGAGCATTGACCCGAGATTGCAGACGCCGTAATCAATGACAGAGATCATGCTGCGCCTCCCCTTGGTGGCCCTGGCTGCACCTGCGCGCACGCATGCCGAGCGCGTTCAGATAGACGGTCTCGAGTTTCGCCTCTTGCCCTTCCCAGCAATACTCGTCGGCGGTCCGCGCCAGGGCGTCCTGGAGGGCGCGCTGGTCGCGAGCCAGCAGGCGCAGCACGCCTTCGTGGATTGCTGCCGGCGACGCATCGCGCGTGACTTCGCCGATCCCGTGCCTGCGCACGAACTCGCTCTGCTCGCGGGTCGGCGAGACCAGCACCGGCCTGCGTGCCATCACGTACTCGAACAGCTTGTTCGGCATGCAGTACTCGTAGCTGAGTGACGTGGTCTCGATGACCGACAACCCGAAATCGGCCGCCGCGGTGTAATCGAGCAGGCGCTCCGGCGCTACCGCCGGGTGGTAATGGATGCCCGGGTGGTGCGACGCTTCTCCGGCCATCCAGTCCGCCAGCGGGCCGTAACCCATCACGACGAGCGCCGCCCGCCCGGTCAGGCCGGCAAACGCTTCGACCAGGTTGCGTATCCCGCGGCCCTCGCCGATGAAGCCTTGATAGAGGAAGATCGGCGTACCGGCATCGATCGCATACGCCTTGCGGAAATAATCGGCCGGGTTCACGCTGCGGCGCGGAGGGCAGTTGTAGAGCACCGTGACGTTGCGCAAAGCGTACTTGCGTACATACCATTGTTCGATAGCTTGGCCGACGAAGATGCAATGGTCCGCGTACCGGATCAGGGCACGTTCGGCCAGCCGCGTGAGGAACTTGCGCAGACCGCCGAGGCCATTGGTCTCCGTCTCCAGTTCGTGGGCGTCGTACACCAGCCTCGCGCCGGTGGCACGCTTCAGCAGGACGCCCAGCGGGAGGGTGGCGATACTGTGGCAGTTGATGCACCCGAGTCTGTCGTCGCGGTAGCGCCGGTAGACGGCACGGCTCCACTCGCCTGTGCGCCTCAGCTTGCCGACCAGGCCGCCGCCGCCGCGCTGTCCGATGCGCACGATCCGGATATTGCCCTGTAAATCCTCGATCGCCGGCACGCCCTCCTGTCCCACGCCGACCAGGTCGATCCGGTCGAATAGCGCCAACCGGGACAGCGACCCGGCCTCGCGCAGGATGCGGCTCTCGTTCAGGAATGGCGACGGATACAGGTGAATATTGATCAAGGTCCCTCTCCTTCTACGTTATCGGTGGCTTCCCGGTCGCGGCTTTTGCTTTGTTGACCGCTTCGATAGTTCGCATACGCACCCATGGCGGCGCCGGTGAACATGTCGTCGAACGTCTTCGCGGTCACCAGCAGGAGCAGCGAGATGCAGATCAGTGACCATGCCAGCAGGAACTGGCCTGACCTGGGCCGCACCAGCCATCCGCGGGAACACAGCCCGACCGCGGTGCGGACCAGCATGAACAGCATGTAGGCAAAGCCGAAGAAACCGAGGTCGACCCATGCCGACAGGATATTGTGGGAATACCCGCCCGGCGGATAACTGGCGTAGGCGCCCAGCACCGGGTTCTCCGCAATCGTGCGCAGCGCGTGTTCCGTGAGTTCGTGCCTGGCGTTCGCCGACGACGACTGGGAAAGGTCGAATAATTCCCACACCCGGCTTTCAGGAAAATGATTCGCCAGCACACTGGGACCGATACTGGCCAGGCCGGACACGAGCAGCACCAGGTAAAGAAAAGGAAGCCAGTGCTTCGCGCGATACAGTTCGATCATCGGGAGCAGGAACAGCGCCGCCACGAACTCGCTGCGCGCGCCGTTCAGGAACAGGGCCGCGACAGCGATGGCATACAGGACGAGCCGGGCCGCCAGCACGCGGGTAAAGCAGATGACCGTCACGAAGGTCATGACGTAGGAGCGGGCGAGCTCCTGGTAGGTGGCGACGCTGTCCGGACTCGTCGGATCGCCGAACTGCCCGGGCTGGAAACTGCCTGCCTGCGAAAAGAAGAAAATGGTCGCCGACATCAGTAGCAGCGAAGCCAGCGTCGTCGCGATCGTCCGGCGCTCGGAAAAGTCGCTGTACTTGAAGATCAGGTAGATGTTGACGAAATAGAGGATCGACAACAGGTGCGTCTTCACGATCGTGGGATTGGCGCCGAAGGCCGCATTGGTCGCCACAATCGCGAAAAAATAGAACAGGAAAAAGCCGAAGTGCAGGTCGGTCGACGCCACACGATAGACGGAAGCCTTGATGCCCACGTAATACACGTACGCGAGCGGCGGAAACAGCCCGATGGAAATGATCGAAAAATACCCGCCCAGGAAGGCCCCTATCACACCCATGCCGATCAGCGTCTGGTAGAAAAAGAAGCCCGGGAACAGCAGCAGGAACGCGAGTCGCGCCGGAGCTGTGTTACCGGGCGTGCTGGCGATGTTCGCCGAGGGGGCGTAGATGGCGGGCATGGTCGGCTCGCCTATTGGATGAGGTCGCAATACATCGCCCGGTCGTCGTCGCACGCGAACGACGAGTTATGCCAGAGCAGTGTGAAGTCGCCATCGAAACGGGCGCAGATCTGCTTGTAGCGCCGCATCGCGACGAGCGCTTCTTCGCCGTGACCCAGCCCCATGTTCGGATCGTCGATCACGGCGTTTTCCATGACGACCAGCGGCCGCTGTTTCACAGTGAGCGGCCGCCGCCCGACCAGGTCGTACATCGTGTATTCGTGACAGGTGCCCGTGCGAAAGCCGGCGATCGTCGGGTAAGACAGCGTGCTGTCGTAAGTCAGCCCGTTCGCGGCCCACAACGGCGGCGTGGACCGCACGTCCCACCGCAGGTAGTGCTGGCGTCCGCCCAGTTCGTCCTGGCGGATGCCTTCCTGGTCGATGGCGCGCCGCAGGGCCGCGGCCGAGCGCGTAAACGGGTCCGGGTGCCGGTACGTGTTATAGCCGGGGTGAATACCGATCAGGTGGCCGCGCGCATGCACGGTGCGCAGCAGCTCGCGCATGCGCCTGTGGTCGATGCCCGGCGCATTGTCCATGGCGCTGTCGGTCCGCTCGGGAATGAAATTGAACGTGACCTGGTTGCCGGCCTTCTCGTTCACGTCCATCATCCACGACAATGCGTTCCAGTAAGGGTCACGTGCCTCGTTCCCACGCTTGACTGCCCAGTAGTTCCCGACGGTTGCGACCAGTGCACTCAGCGAACGTTCCCGTACGGCGCGACCCGCCAGCCGCTTGCCGAGACGCGACATCGAAGCGCAGGCCGGATCGAACGGCAGGTCGACGTCGCAGCTGATCAGCTTGCGCGCAGTACGTCGCTTCCTGGCGAGCGTGGGCCACAGCCTGTGGATGGCCGCCCACAGGATCTCGACGTACTCGTCGACGATGGGGCGATCGAGAAAGCCCTGGCGCACGGCGAGCGACAGATTGGCGGGGAAACGCCCATGTGCGTCGCGTGCGGGGCTGACCGATTCCTCATGGCGCGCGAGCATGAAAAACGCGGATCCGAAGACGTCGAGCGAAAGCGTGGCATTGCCGCCGGCGTCGATCGTGAAACCGGGTGCGCCGAACAGCACCGGGACGTCGGGTTCGCACAGGCGGGCATCGAGACCGCTGCGGGCGACGATCCAGCGTTGCGGCGTTGCGTCCGGCGTCGCGGCTCCGGCAAAGAAGGCGTCGGGCAAACACAGCGTCCTGCCGGCCGCGCCGAGGCGCACCGAGTCCTCGTGGTCGAACGCGAGTTCGTAATCGAGCCCCAGGAATTCTCGGAGAAGAACCTGGCAGATCCAGCTGCGCTCGGGACGCTGACTTTCCGGCAGTGAGATACGCAGCATCAGTGTTTCCCCGCGAGTGACAGCAGGCCTTGGCGCAGGGTCAGCAGCCGCGACGGGGTTTTGCTGATGTGAAAATACGGCACATGTTTGCCGCCGAAGCCGCGCAGGTAGCCCTCGAACGGCTCGATCATCGAGCCGCAGAAATTGTATTGGCGCGTCACGCCGGCGGCGTGGAGGAGCGACTCCCATACGCAAAGACTGTTGGCCTCGCTTCCTCGGTAGGCCGGGTCGGTCCCCGAGATCAGACCGTAAGCGCTGTCTTCGTCCCAGACGATGTAGCAGGCGGCAACCGCGGCCCCGTCGGGATCGATTGCGCAGAAGAGTTTGCTGCAGTCGCGCTCCCGGCATGCGGCGTCGAGGCGCCGGACGAAGTCGTCGGAATACGGCGGGGACAGGCCCTGGCGCGCGAAGGTCTTGCGGTTCAGGTCGAGAAGCACGTCGAGTGGGACGTCGCTGCGGACTTGCAGCTGGTGTTGCTTCTGCGCCTTCGTGATGGCGCGGCGCGTCTTGCCTTCGAACCCGGCCCACATTTTGTCGACGTCGGTCAACTCCTGCAGAACGAAGGTGTAATAGGTGGTTTGCCGGAAGCCGTTCCAGAAGAACGGCTGCCAGTTCCTGACGCCCGGATGCCAGGTCTGCGCGAAATGATCGAAACGGGGCAACTGGTCGATCAGCGCCTGCATGACTTCCTTGTCGTTGCTCAGCTGCGCCGCCTGCCTCCCCCCGGTCGGCAGCAACCAGGGGCCGAGAATCGGCGTCAGCGCGGGCTGCGTGACGATCTTCATGCCGTAGCGACTGCGGATCACATAAGGCATGGCCGCGAGGACTTCGCTGCCTTTTTTGACGAGCGCGACATCCCAGCCGTGTCGACCGACTGCCGCGTCCAGCCACCAGTCGCGGGAAAACAGGGGCAGCGACGCCGTCTGGGCGCAGAACCGGCGGTACGTGTCCTTCGGCGAGACGATGTCGCTCGTGGCTTGCGCGATCTCCTTGCGGTGGGGTTGCGTCGCCTCGGTGTGCGGCGCGTTGGGCGGGATGGTCGTCATCGGGCTGGCTTTCGGTAAAAGAAGCGTTCCTAGTGTCCGCTGGCGAGAGCCGAGAGCAGACCGCGGCGCAGGCGCAGCAGCCGCGAGGGTGTCTTGGTGAGCGTGAATACCGGCGTCTGCTCCGTCCCGAAGCTGCGTACATAGGGTTCGATCGACGGATTCATGTTCCCCAGAAAATCGTATTTCGGGGCAACGGAGGCACTGAACTTGATGGCTTCCCATTGGCAAATACTGGGCGCCTGCGTATGGCGCATGGCGGGGTCGGAACCCTTCAACAATGCGTACGCACAATTGTTGTCCCAGACCGTATAGGTAGCGGAGCAATGCCGGCCAGCCCCGTCGACAACGATGTGGAGCTTGCGTCGCTTGTGCTCGACACACGCGGCGTCCAGGCGGCGCAGGCAATCGTCGGTGAACGCCTGCGCGACGCCGCGGTTCTCGATCGTCATCTTGTGCAGTGCCAGGAACGCGTCGAGCGGCAGGTCCTCGCGCACCCGCAGATTGTGCCGCTCGGCCGCGGCCCTGCAATGTCTGCGGCGGGTGGGGTCGAACCTGCTCCAGACACCATCCAGGTCGTCCAGGCCGGGAACGACGTAGGTGTATTCGGTCGACTGGCTGAAACCGTTCCAGTAGAACGGCAGCCAGTTCGACAAATCCTTGTTGCAGGTCTGGCTGAAATGGTCGAAGCGGGGCAACTGCTCGATCAGCGTCTGCATGATCTTTTGCTGGTTGCTCAGTCTGGTGGAGGCGTTGCCCCCGTCGGCCTTCAGCCACGGACCGAGTACTGGTGTCAAAGGTGGCTGCTGGATCACCTTCATGCCGTAGCGCCGGGTAACGCAGAACGGCATGGCGCCGACGATCGCGCCGTTCACCCTCGCGAGCGCGACGTCCCACCCGTCCGGGCCCGCCACCGCATCAAGCCACCAGGCGTTCGAAAAGATCGGGATCGACGGCTCGGCTGCGCACAGTTTTCGATACTCGGCCTTGTTCGGCAGCGTATCGGACCGGTCGTGCGCACTCGCGCCCTCTGTCCCCTGCAACCCTTTTATCACTGCGTCCATTGCCTGGTCCCCGTCATAAAACACCGAATGAAACTGCGGAGCCGCTCACGGCGTTGGGCTGCCAGGCTTCCGCGAGTCGCCATCGCAGGCGAATTTATATGAAGCAAAAAGATTCACGAGATCAAATATGCTGTAGATAATCACGAAGCCGGCGATGTACATTTTCACGTCCAGGCGAACGAAATAATATGTTGCCGCCAAGATCATCAGGAAAAGCAACATGCCCACTTGCCACAAGAATTCGAATCGATTCTTCTGCGCGATTATCGCAACCAGGCTCAAAGGGTTACTGATGAAGCGCAGGTAAAACATCGGACACATCAGCCGGGCGTATTCGCCCGCAACACGCCACTTCTCACCGAATACCAGAGAAAATAGCGAGGGCGCAAAAAACAGCAGGATAAGGAAGGGTGGCGTCGCAACGGCCACAAGCTTTTTAAGCGTGGAAATAAAAATCTCTCTGCAACGTTGCCCTGCCAAAAATGATTCGCCGATTTCCTGCCTGAAAACATCTCCGATCGAGCCCGATATCAATGACAGGGGCATGCCGACGGCCCTCTCGGCCAACATGAAAAATCCCGACGGCGCGAGACCGAACGCGGCATTGATGAATATCGTGGGTAGCTGGACCGATACCGCACCCAGCGTATGGGCCGGAACGAGGTATTGCGGACAGCTTCGGTAACGCTTCGCGAGCGCCAGCATCCTGCGCTTGTCGATACGGCGCCAGAACTGCGGACAATGGCGGCGTACCATGCCCGCCATCATGCCCGCAGCGAGGGCCTGGCCGGCAACGCTTCCTATCACCAACCCGCCGGCGCCGGTGCGGAGCAGCCCGAGGCCCAGCTGCACCGCAGAGGTGCCTCCGCTTTGAAGCACTTGCCGATGCGCCATCAAAAGATACAGTTTATGGCGGTTGCTCCAGTATTTTAGATTCGAGTAAATGCCATTTAGAAAAACTGCCAGCGGGGCGACATACAGCCAGACCGACATGGACTCGTTTCCCAGGGCTTTCGCCAGCGGCTTGCCCAACAGGCAGGCGAGTACAAGCAAGGCGATGCTGACAATCAGACTGATCGTGATCGACAGTGCCGCAATATTGGTGGCGTCGACGTCCTTACGCGGCAGCATGATCGCGAATTCATAACGCCCCGTGGCCAGCGCGGACAAGCTCGATACGACCGACACGAAGAGTGCGAGTACACCAAATTGCTCCGGTGGGTAGAGGCGCGACAGGATCGGCGTTACCGCAAGCGGAATCAGCTGCGCGAGCCCCGTCCCCGTCATCAGGGTGACAACATTGCGGTTGAATTCGCCCTGGAGGAATACCCTGACGCTATTTAACATGGACGCGTTCGCTTTAGTGCCAAGCGGCACCGAAAAGGCCCTGCATTACGTGACACCGAAGTGTTACATGCCCAAAAAGGACACGAAATGAGATGCGCCTATTTGGGCTGAATTACGCGTTTGATACGCCGCAAGTTCGAAGGCTGGTCAAATGATTTACAGCCCAAATGGAAACAATGTCGCCGTGGATTCCCGAAATTCTTCGCCGGGTGTCAGTTAATTCTTCACCGAGTGGGAATTTCCTTCTCGCGGAACGCGTTCTCTCTGCCTGACCGCTATCAACGACGTCCAGGCTGTTTATCACGATAGTGAACGGCGCAGGAATGGCGCCTGCCCGTTTGCCGGTTCCAGCGCTGCACGCTATTTCAATGGAAAGGAGTAATGCCGTGAAACATTCTGCAATCGAAATCGGGACTCAGCTGGAGGCCGCGGCGCCCCAGCTCAGGACTGTGGAGACGATGCTGCAAGATATGGAGAGCAACGTGGCGCCGAATGCGCGTGCTGTCGCGCAAGGGAAATCGAAGCCTTTCCTGCCGACGATGCCTGCCGCCGAGTACGAAGAGCTCAAGACGAAACTGCGGGCGCAGGAGCGGATGGCCGAGAAGCCTGCCGAGGCGGAACTGGAAGCGGAAGCGGAAGCACTCCCCCGCGCGCCGATCACCCTCGTCGGCCCGAATTTCGCGGGCGCGACCGACGTCGACGGCCTGATTCCGCCGGACACGCATGGCGCCGTTGGCCTCGACCATTTCGTCGAGGTGACGAACTCGCACATCGACATCTTCCTGCGGACCAATCCCAGCCAGCGCACGAGCATTTCGTTGGCGGCCTTCTTCGGCTATTCCACCCGCGTGCTGTTCGATCCGCGCGCCGTGTACGACAGCGTGTGGAACCGCTGGGTCGTGACGGCCGACGCATTCCAGGAGTCGAGCACGCGCCAGCTGTTCTTCGTCGCGATCTCCACGACGTCGAACCCGCTCGGCTCGTATTTCATCTATGCGCTGAACGTCACGTTCAATGCCGGCGATTTCTGGGATTATCCGCAACTCGGCTACGACCAGGACTCGATCATCATCACGGCCAACGTGTTCACGTCGTCCGGCGGATTCCGGGGGGCCGACATGTTCGCGGTGGCGAAAGCGCGCCTGTACAACGGCCTGGGCTTCTCCGTCCCCGTCTTCACGGGCCTGCGCGCCACGCTCGCGCCGCCGATCGTGCTCGACCAGAATGCGCGCACGTACCTGATCGCCGCATCGGGCGGCAGCAGCCTGAGCCTCTATACGCTGACCAACTCGAGCAGGCCGAACGCCATCCAGCTGACGGGGCCGGTGAACGTGGCGGTGCCCGCCTATACCGCCCCGCCCGACGCGCCGCAGCCGGGCACGACGGCCACGCTGGACACGCTCGACGGCCGCTTCGTCAACGCCAGCACGCAGACCGGCGACTTCCTGTGGCAGGTCCACACCGTCAACCTGGTGGGCTATGCGGCGCCCAAGTTTTACCAGATCAATACGGCGACCAGTTCGCTCGTGCAAAGCGCGTTCTTCTTCGGGACGTCGACGTCGTTCGACTTCAACGCCTCGATCGCGGCCAACAGTGCGAACGACATCTACGTCACGTGGACGATGACCGATCCGCCGCGCGGCACCAATGCCCAGGTCCGGTTCTCGGGCTTCGACCACAACAACGGGACGACCTATTTGTTGAGCCCGGGCATCGCGGCGTTCACGAGTCCGACGTACTTCACGGGCGGCCGCTGGGGCGATTATTCGGCGGTGACGGTGGATCCGCGCAACACGCGACGCGCATGGCTGGTCAACGAGGATGTCCTGACCAATCACGACTGGGGCAGCCGCATCGTCGGCATCGGGTTCACGGCGTGATCAGCGGATGCCGCTGTCGTAAATGATGCGTACCGGCGTGAACTGGTCCCTGCTCACCGTGACCGTTTGCGCCGGCGCCTGCGGATAGATGGCGTCGGATTCCGGGTGCAGGACGTACGTGCCCGGTTCGAGAATGATGCGGAACCGGCCGTCCGGGCCGCTGCGGACCTCCGCGACGCGGCGTCCCGCGCCATCCGCCACGCCGATCAGCGCCTCGTACGGGCGCTGGTTCACCATGCCCGGCCATTCGACCGGGCTCACTGGGCGCAGGATCACCTCGCCTTCGATACCGCTGTAGTGAACCGGGACCATCATACGACCAGTATAGTCACGAAAATTCGTCGCGACCATGCGGCCAGGCGCTTACAGGATCCCGCGGCCGTTCACGGAGGCGATGATTTCGTCGTAACGTTCGTTATCGGTCTTGTGCAGATAGGCCGCCGTCGTCGCGATGTTCGCATGGCCCGCCGTATCCTGCAGCGTCTTCAACTGCACGCCGTTGTTCGCGTGGTTCGTCAGCATGCTGTGCCGCAGCCAGTGCGCCGAAGCCTGGCGCAGCGTGGCGGCCGTGTCGGACTCGCCGCGGCCGTCCGCCACGCCCGCGGCGTCGGCGAAGATCGCCTTGATCGCTTCCGACGCCGCTTCGTCCGTGATGCGCGCCAGCTCGCGGCTGCGGCTGGACAGGACCAGCGGCGTGCGGTCGGTCCGGCCTGTCTGCGGCAGGAGGCCGAACGCCTGGCGGTAGGCCTGGAAGGCGTCCAGCATGTCGGACGGCACGGGCAGGCGGCGCGGCTTGTTGCCCTTGCCGACGACGTCCAGCCACCAGCGGTTGTTTCCTTCCGTATAGATCGACCCCATCGATGCGCTCACGATCTCGTTCAGGCGCGCACCCGTGTGCGCGAACGCGACGAGCAGGAAGCGGTCGCGGGCGCGCCGCTTGACGGCGGCCGGCGTGTCGGCCGGACGGTGCGCGACGGTCTCCAGCGCGAGCGCGATCGCGCCCTGTGTCAGGTAGCGTGTGATGCGGCTGGCCGTCGGCGCCCTCACGTTACGCACGAGCGCGCCCGGATTGCGGCGCAGATAGCCCGTCTGCTCCGCGAAACCGAGCAGGCCTTTCACGGCGATCATCGCCTGGCGCCGGCTCGCGTCGGACAGCGGTCCCGTGAAAGGCCGGTAACGCGGATCGGTGCGCGGCCACTTCGTCGTGCATACCCACTCCGGTGGCGGATTCCTGAGGAATTCCTTGTAGGCGTTCAGGTCGGCCACGTTCAGCTGGGCCAGCGTTTTCCTGGCTTCCTCGCGGCACCAGGTCAGGAAGCGGAACAATTCCTTTTGCGTGTTCTGGATGGATTTCGCGCTCAGTTCGCCGTGGGCGATGAATTCGCGGGCCAGTTCGATGTCGGTAGTCGCTTCCGTGATCGCGTCCTCGGCCTGGCGGTACATCTTGACGTGCAGGCGGCCGCTCGCGCCGGTCGTGATCGCTTCCGGTAACGTTGGACCAAGGTCGATGGGCGTGAAGTTCGGCATGGCGGTGCTGATATAACTGTGTTTTTGTACAGTATATCAGCTCGGCCGTCCGTGGCCCAGCGCCGGCGTTGATTCAGTCGGCCAATCCGTGCCGTGCCGCCGCAAGGATCTCGTCGCCCAGCGCCGGATCGTCGACCGCGCGGGCGAGCGTCACGGCGCCGACCATCGCCGCCAGCGCCAGCATCGCCTCGGCCCGCGCATCCGCTTCGGCGCGCCGCCTGCGCGGCAACACGCGCATCAGGCGGTCGATCGCACCCTTCACGTGGGCCGTGAACGCGCCGCGGGTGGCCGGCTCCTTCGCCGTGTCGGCGGCAAGGGCCGTCATCAGGCAACCGGCGCCGGCGCTGTCGACGTGGCGCCGGCTCAGGTAGAGGTCGAGGTAGGCCGCGATCCCCTGCTCCGCCACGATGCGGTCGAAATCGGCGTGCGTCCGTGTCGACAGGTCGGCCAGTGCCTCGGCCATCAGCGCTTCCTTGGAGGCGAAATGGTTGTAGAACGGCCCGTGCGTGAGGCCGGTGGCCTTCATGATCTCGCCGACGCTGACGCCGGCGAAGCCGCGTTCGCGGAACAGGCGACCCGCTTCCTCGAGGATGCGACGGTGCTTGGCGGCGGTTTCTTCCGGTGGATAGCGCATGACTATCGCCTCCATATAAATTGTAGGGTTGACGGCAAACATTATATCCATCATGCTTCGTCCATCCAAACATGACGACCATCATGTTTGTTTTCAACCCACCATCGAGGAGCACATCATGAGCAAAGCACAGCAAGGCACGGCCATCGTCACGGGCGCATCCGCAGGCCTGGGCAAGATCTACGCGGACCGCCTGGCGCGGCGCGGCTACGACCTCGTCCTCGTCGCGCGCCGCGCCGACAAGCTGGCCGAACTGGCCGCAACGCTGACGCAGGAATACGGCGTGCAGGCCCGCGCCTTCGTTGCCGACCTGAGCCGCACCGACGACGTCGAGCGCCTGGCCGACCTGATCCGTGAAGACGCGAGCATTACCATGCTGGTCAATAATGCCGGCGTGTCCGTGTCGGGTAGCACGACGACCCTGAATCCGGCCGATGTCGCTTGGCAGCAGGCGATCAACGTGGACGCCGTCAACCGCCTGAGCCTTGCCGCGCTGCCGCAATTCCTGGCGCGAGACCGCGGCACGCTGGTGAACGTCGGATCGATCCTCGGGTTCGGTTTCCTGCCGACGAGCACCTTCTACAGCGCAGGCAAAGGCCACGTGGCCAACCTGACCCGCGCGCTGCAGAACGAGGTGCAAGGGACGAACGTCCGCGTGCAGCTGGTGGCGCCATCGGTGACGGCGACGGAAATCTGGGAGGAAGACCGCCTGAATGCGATGGACCCGCGGATCGTGATGACGGCCGAGGATTGCGTGGACGCGGCCCTGGCCGGCCTCGACCTGGGCGAACAGGTGACGTTCCCGTCCGTCGAGGATGCACAGCTGTGGAAGAACTTCGAGGAAGCCGCCGCCAAACTGATGCAGGGCGCGATGAGCGGCAAGCCGGCTTCGCGCTACCAGGCCGCGCACGCTTGAAGCGTGTTTGCAGCCCGCCCGCGCCTACGGGACAATGGCCGTGACGACCAGCACACCGAAAGGAGCATGCATGAGCATCACGGTAAAGAACACGACGCCTGACACGACCCGCGTCACCCTGTTCGGCGAATTGCGCGACGGCAGTTTCGACGCGAAGATCATGGCCGAGACCGACGTCCCGTACACGCGCTGCTGGGAAGACGAAGTCGAGCAGCGCATCGTCTACATCCAGCCCGACCCGGACCAGTTGAAAGCGATCCTCGCGGCCCTCAACGAGCGCCGCCTGACGATCGAGCAGTTGCAGGAGTTCGGCAGTTCGGGCGGTGGGACGTCGGAGATTCCGGTCTGATCCTACACGCGCGCGCAGCGCCAGCCGACAGACGGGCTGCGCATGCGTGGCGACAATTGCTCATCAATGTGCAGACCAGGAGGCGACATGAACGCAAAATCGACGACGATCGGCGTCGGCAATCCGACCAGCGGCGAAGAAGGCAGCACCCTCACCCACGAAACGATGGCCGAGACGGGCGGCAGCGGCACCCAACCGCGCCCTGAAGAGGAAGGGCCGACGGCGCGTGGCAACAGCCAGTCCGGCGACGCGGGCAACCGCCAGGGCCGTTCGAATGAGCCGGACGAGCCGGCCGAAGGCGAAGGCACGGCGGCCACCGCGATCAACCGCGGCTACCAGGACACGCGCAGCAGCCAGGCCGGCCCCGGTTCGACGGGACTCGGCGCGCCCGAGACGGGCGGCAACCAGAGCGAAGACGACCTGGCACCACCCCGCCGCGGCTGACGGGTCAAGCGGCGCCGGCCATGCGCCGGCACGCGTCCGCGCACGCGCGGCATGCCTGCGCGCATGCCTGGCAATGGTCCATGTCGTGCTTGCCGCATTCGTTGCCGCACGCGGTGCACACGTCCGCGCACAGGCGGCACAGGTCGCGGGCGAAGTCGCTGCCGCGCGCCATGAAGGCGGCGGCCGTGCGGCAGATCTGCGCGCAGTCCATGTCCAGCGCGATGCAGCGCGCCATCATCTTGACGTCGTCCTCTTGCAGGCATGCCGTCGAACAGTGGTCGCAGGCGGCCGCGCAGGCGTAGCAGGCGTCGATACAGGCTTTGAAATTGGCATCAGACATCATTCCTCCCGGAGGTCGTGGATAGTCGATGCCTATTTTGGCGCAGTGTTCCGGATGATGGCGCCACCCTTCATGACGAAGTTCACGCGCGTCAGCTCGGCCGGATCCGCCAGCGGGTCGCCGCCGACGGCGACGATGTCCGCGTACTTGCCCGGCGTGATCGACCCGACGCGGTCCTTCCAGCCCAGCAGGTCGGCGCCGTTGATCGTCGCGGCCTGGATCGCCTGCATCGGCGACATGCCGTACTTGACCATGTAAAAGAACTGGCGCGCATTGTCGCCATGCGGATAGACGCCCGCGTCCGTGCCGAACGCCATCTTGTCGCCGGCCTTGAATGCCTTGCGGAAGTTATCCCGCTGCAGTTGCCCGACCATGCGTTCCTTCTCCAGCGATTCCGGCAGCATGCCGGCCTTCGCGCCTTCCTGCAGGATGAAGTCGTCGTTATAGATGTCCATGACGAGATAGGTCCCTTTTTCGCGGGCCAGGCGGATGCCTTCGTCGTCGATCAGGCTCGCGTGTTCGACGGAGTCGACGCCGGCGAGGATCGCGTCGCGGATGCTGCTGGCGCCATGCGCGTGCGCGGCGACGCGGCGGCCCAGCTTGTGGGCTTCCTCGACGATGGCCTTCATCTCTTCCAGCGTCAGTTGCTGGGCGCCGGCCTCGTCGCCTTTCGACAGCACGCCGCCGGACGCGCAGATCTTGATCGTGTCGGCACCGAACTTGGCCATCTCGCGCACCTTGGCGCGCGCGGCCCACGGGCCGTCGGCCACGCCGTTTTCGGTGAAATGGAAATCGTGCGGCAGCAGGTTGTTGTCGCAGTGGCCGCCCTGGATACCGATGGCGTAGCCGGCCACGCGCATGCGCGGTCCCGGCAGTTCGCCGTCGTTGATGGCGTCGCGCAGCGCCACGTCGCCGAAGCCGCTCGCGCCCACGTTGCGTACCGTCGTGAAGCCGGCTTCCAGCGTACGCCGCGCCGCATAGGCGCCGTACATGGCGGCGCGGATGTCGGAGACGCCCAGCGAGCGGTAGCCGTGCAGGTTCGGGTCGCCGGTCAGGTGCACGTGGGCGTCGATCAGGCCCGGCAGTACGGTCTCGCGCGACAGGTCGATCACCTGGGCGCCTGCGGGCACGGTCGTGTTCGCGGTGGGGCCGACGGCCGTGATGCGCTCACCGCTGACGAGGATGGTCTGGTCCTGCAGCACCCTCCCGGCGACGACGTCGACCAGTTTGCCGGCCCGGATGGCGACCACCTGTTCGGCCCCCGTGGCGGAGATGGACAGGACGAGCATGGCCACTGCGGCCGCAAGCGGTTTGAAATTCATGTGCGAGGACTTTCGGATAAAAGCGGTTGCGCAGCCAGTCGGTACCAGTTGCGCCAGGAAACGATGGCATTGACCCAGAAGCCGGCGTACAGCACGGCCGTCAGGACGAGGTCGCGGCTCAGGTAGAGCGGCGCGGCGATGGAATTTACCAGCAGCCAGAACGCCCAGTTCTCGACGCGGCGCTGCATCATGAGCACCTGGCCGATGATGGAAAAAACGAGAACGGCGGAATCGAGGAAAGGCGCGTATGCGTTGGTCGTGAAGTGCAGCAGTGCGCCATAGGCGGCCGCGGCGGCGACGCCCAGCGGCACCGTCCAGGCGAGATGCGCGGCGCAGGCGTGGGTAATCGGCAGCGGGTCGCCGTGGTCGCCGCGCATCCACTTCCACCAGCCGACGGCACTGGTGGCCACGAAGAACACTTGCAGCGCGACGTCGGCGTACAGGCGGCTCTGCGCGAACAGCACGCCGAACAGCGTGCAGCCGACGATGCCCGTCCACCACGTATGGACGTTGTTGCGGCCGGCCAGCAGGATAGACACCGCGACGAATCCGTTCGCCGCCAGTTCGAGCGGCGCGATCATCGCGCCCGGCCCTGCCCGTCCTTGCTCATGTACGCTCCTTGAAAGAAGCGTGTACTTTACGCCACCCGCTCTGATTCTTGCAAGAGAGGAATGTTACAGCTTCAGTGTGCGATGTTCCGCGTCCACGTCCGGCCGGGTGCCCGTCATGGCCGCCTTCGCGTACGCGAACAGGCCCACCATCTTGCTGTCGTTCGAATCCCAGTATTCGGCGGAATGCGGCTCAACGCGGATCAGCACGGCGTGCTCGTCGTCCGGGCCGGCCGGAAACCACGCCTGCACGCCCGTGTTCCACATGGCGCGGATGCGCTCGCGGTCGACGACGCGCTCGGCCAGGCCGCTGACCGAGACGAACAGGCTGTCTTCCGGCTTCGCGAACGACAGATTCACTTGCGGCCGGTGCGCGATGCAATCCCATAGCGCCGTCTGGGTGGACGTGAAGAACCAGATGCCGCCGGCATCGTCGACGGCTTCCTGCGTCATCGGCTGGCTCAGCAGGTGGCCGTGTTCGTCCTGCCACGTGAACATGGGGAAGCGGACTTCCTTGATCCGCGACTTCAGGTCGGCGATGTCTTTACTGTCATGTGTGCTCATGGTAATTCCTCATGCAAATGGAAGCGCCATCGTAGCGGGCGGCCGGCGGGCGTTCGGTGCGGCGGCGTACGGATGGCTTGCACTCCTTTGAGGCGGGTCAACGGTGCCGGAAAGCAGGAATAATGCCGCGTTGCAGCGCAATATAATCAGCCATCGCGCTTCGTTGACGGGTGACGCCATGGGTGCCTTGTTCGAGCCGGACGAGCGGCCGCGCCTCGTCGTCCACGTGGTCGACGCGCTCGATGCCGCGCTGACGGAAACCAGCTTGCTGAACCTGATCCGCCACCTGCCGCCCGAGCGCTACCGCCACGCCATCGTCTGTGTGCACGACGGCGGCGGCCACCAGGGCGACGTCCGCGAGCACGGTGTCGAGGTCGTCAACCTGCACAAGCGCTCCGGCTCCGACCTCCTGCACTACCTGCGCATGTTCGGCGCGCTGCGCGCGCTACGGCCCGACCTCGTCCACACGCGCGACGGCGCCGGCCTCGCGGCCCAGGTGGTCGCGGCGCTGGCCGGGGTCAAGCTGCGCGTGCACGCGGAGCACGGGCGTAGCGCGGCGGACGACGGCGGCGGCATCGGCGCAAGGCTGCTGCGCCGGCTGCTGTGTCCGTTCATCGACCATTACATCGCCACCAGCAGCGATCTCGAAGAATGGCTCGTCGAATCCGTGGGTGCGGAACCGGCGCGCGTGTCGCAGATCGCGAACGGCGTCGACAGCGTGCAATTCCACCCGCGGCTCGGGCCGGCCGCCGCCGTCGGGCCGCCCGGGTTCATGCACGACGGCGTGTTCGTCGTCGGGAGCGTCGGCCGGATGGATGCCGCGGGCAACCAGACGACCCTCGTCCAGGCCTTCCTGCGCCTGATCGCGTCGCCGCATCCGGCGCACCAGCGGCTGCGGCTGATGCTGGTCGGCGACGGGCCCGGGCGCGCCGAGTGCCAGGCGCTGCTGCACCGGGCCGGGGTCGCGGCGCGCGCGTGGCTGCCGGGAGCGCGCGCCGACGTACCGCAATTGTTGCGGGCGATGGACCTGTTCGTGTTGCCGGCGCTCGTCGAAGACCGGTCGAACGCGATCCTGCAGGCGATGGCGACGGGACTGCCCGTCGTCGCGTCGGCCGTCGGCGCCAACACGGAGCTCGTCCATCCGGGCTTCACGGGCATCCTCGTGCCGCCCATGTCGACGGAATTGCTGGCGGCCGCCATCGCGGATTACTGCAGGATTCCCGACATGGCGGCCCGCCACGGGGCGCGGGCGCGCAGCCAGGTGATCGCGCGCCACAGCATGCCGGCGATGGCCCGCGACGTCCTGGCCGTCTACGATGCGCTCACGGGCAGCGAGGCGCCGCGGAGCGTCCATCGGGGATGCTGAACGGCGGCATCTTCCACATGCCCGCGCCAAATCGTCTATAGTGATGCCTCTTTACAAAAGCAAAACCAAGAGAGTGCGATGAAATTTGACGTAGCCATCGTCGGCAGCGGCCTGGCCGGCCTGTCGGTTGCCCTTCATCTGGCGCAAACCCGCAAGGTCGCCATCATCTCCAAGCGCGAGCTCCTCGACGGTGCCAGCAACTGGGCCCAGGGCGGCATTGCCGCCGTGCTGGACTCGGGCGACAGCCATGACCAGCATATCGCCGACACCCTCGTCGCCGGCGCGGGCCTGTGCGACGAAGCGGCCACCCGCTACATCGTCGAGCACGGGCGCGAGGCGATCGAATGGCTGATCGAGCAAGGCGTGCCCTTTACCCGCGACGAGACCGCGGAACTCGGCTTCCACCTCACCCGCGAAGGCGGCCACAGCCAGCGCCGCATCATCCATGCGGCGGACGCCACCGGCCATGCCGTGCAGGTGACGCTGGAACAGAAGGTGCGCGCGCACCCGAACATCACGCTGTTCGAACATCACTGCGCGATCGACGTGATCACGTCCGACAAACTGCAGCCGGACGGCGTGCACGCCGGCCCCGCCCTCGTCGGCCAGCCGCGCTGCTACGGCCTGTACGTGCAGGACGAAAAGAGCGGCAAGGTACAGACGTTCGAGGCGGAACACACCGTACTCGCGACGGGCGGTGCCGGCAAGGTCTACCTGTACACGACGAACCCGGACACGGCGACGGGCGATGGCATCGCGATGGCCTGGCGTGCCGGCTGCCGCGTGTCGAACATGGAATTCATCCAGTTCCACCCGACCTGTTTGTACCATCCGTTCGCGAAATCGTTCCTGATCACGGAAGCCGTGCGCGGCGAAGGCGGCCTGTTGAAGCTGCCGCCCGAGGCGGGTAGCGCGGCCGGCACGCGCTTCATGCCCGCGCACGACGAACGGGGCGAGCTGGCCCCGCGCGACGTCGTGGCGCGCGCCATCGACTTCGAGATGAAGAAGCGCGGCATCGACTACGTCCACCTGGACATCACGCACAAGAGCCCCGAATTCATCAAGGAGCACTTCCCGACCATTTACGCGCGCTGCCTCGAGCTGGGCATCGACATCACGAAGGAAGCGATCCCCGTCGTGCCGGCCGTGCACTTCACGTGCGGCGGCGTCGTGACGGACCTCGCGGGCCGCACCGACATTCCGGGCCTGTACGCCGTCGGCGAGACGGCCTATACGGGCCTGCACGGCGCCAACCGCCTGGCCAGCAACTCGCTGCTGGAATGCCTCGTCGTCGGCCGCGCGTGCGCGCACCAGATCGCCGCCGCGCCGCCGGTCGACCTGCCGGTGCTGCCCGCATGGGACGAGAGCCGCGTGACGAATGCGGACGAGGAAGTGGTGATCGCCCACAACTGGGACGAGCTGCGCCGCTTCATGTGGAACTACGTCGGCATCGTGCGCACGACGAAGCGCCTGGAGCGGGCGCAGCACCGCATCAAGCTCCTGAAGGAAGAGATCGACGAGTACTACCGCAACTTCCGCGTCACGAACGACCTGCTGGAGTTGCGCAACCTCGTCGAGGTGGCGCACCTGATCGTGCGCAGCGCGCTGTCCCGGCACGAAAGCCGCGGCCTGCACTTCTCGCGCGATTATCCGGACACGCTGCCGAAGGCACTGCCCAGCGTGCTGACGCCGCGCCGGCGCTGACCGGGTCGATGAACCAGAAGCTCACGCCGTCCACCGTCCTGCTGCTGACCGTCCCGCCCCTGCTGTGGGCGGGCAATGCCATCGTGGGACGGCTCGTGCGCGCGGCCGTGCCGCCGATGACGTTGAACCTGCTGCGCTGGACGATCGCGCTGGCCGTGCTGCTGCCGCTCGGGTGGGCGACCTTGCGCCGGGCCGGCGTGCTGGATGCCGTGCGCAACCGCTGGCGCCGGTACGCGCTGCTGGGCCTGCTGGGCATCGGCATGTACAACTCGCTGCAGTATCTGGCGCTGCAGAGCTCCACGCCCATCAACGTGACCCTCGTCGCGTCCGGCATGCCCGTATGGATGATGCTGGTCGGGAGAATCTTCTACGGCGTCGCGGTGCGCACGCGCCAGGTGATCGGTGCGCTGCTGTCGATCGTCGGGGTGCTCGTCGTGCTGTGCCGTGGCGACGTCGACCAGCTGCTCGGGCTGCGCCTCGTCGCGGGCGACCTGTACATGATCCTCGCGACGATCGCGTGGTCGTTCTACAGCTGGATGCTGCTGCAGCCGCAGGACGAGCCGACCCTGCGCGCCGACTGGGCCGCGTTCCTCGCGGCGCAGGTCGCGTTCGGCCTGCTGTGGTCCGCCGGTTTCGCGGGCGTCGAGTGGTCGCTGGGCGCGTCGGCCATTGCGTGGAGCTGGTCCGTCGTGGCGGCACTGCTGTTCGTGGCCGTGTGCCCGGCCGTGCTCGCGTTCGCCATGTGGGGTGCCGGCATCCGCCGCGCCGGTCCCGGCATCGGCGCGTTCTTCGTCAACCTGACACCGCTGTTCACGGCCCTGCTGTCGTCCGCCTTCCTGGGCGAGCTGCCCCATGCCTACCACGTCCTTGCATTCCTGCTGATCGTGGGCGGGATCGTCGTCTCCGCCAAACGTTGAAGCGCCCGTAACGTGTTTCTGTGCGGGCATCGGAGATGTTACGATCCCAGCGGAAGGAGCACAACGATGGCAGAAGCATTCACCGTCCACGACCACGCGGCGCGGATCGCCGCATTCCTCGACCGTCACCCGCGCGCGCTCGTGCTGACGGGCGCGGGGCTGTCGACGGCATCCGGCATTCCCGATTACCGCGACCGCGACGGCACGCGACGCGGCAAACCCCCGATCCACGGCCCGGATTTCCGTAAATCCGAGGCCGTGCAGCGGCGCTATTGGGCACGCAGCATGATCGGCTGGCCCGTGCTCGCGCAGGCCCGGCCCAATCGCGGCCATGTCGCCATCGCGGGGCTGGAGCGGATCGGGAAGATCGGCTCCGTGCTGACGCAGAACGTGGACGGCCTGCACGGCCAGGCCGGCACCCACGGCGTGCTGGAATTGCACGGCAATATCCACACGGTCGTGTGCCTCGAATGCTCGGCGATCTTCCCGCGCGCGTTCGTGCAGGGGCAACTGGAAGATTTCAATCCGCATATGGCGGGCGCGAACGCGACGCCGTTGCCGGACGGCGACGCGTCCGTGGAGCCGACGGAACTGGCCAGCTTCCGGCTGCCGTATTGCACATGCTGCGGTGGCACGTTGATGCCGAACGTGGTGTTCTTCGGCGATAACGTGCCGCCGGCCCGCACGGCCATCGCGCTGGAACAGATGGAGCGGGCGGACGCACTGCTGGTCGTCGGCTCGTCGCTGATGGTCTATTCCGGCTTCCGTTTCTGCCGCATGGCGCAGGCTGCCGGCAAGCCGATCGCCGCCATCAATCTCGGCCGCACGCGGGCCGACGACCTCCTCGACATCAAGATCGAAGAATCGGCCGAGCGGATATTGCCGCTCGCGCTGGACATGCTCATGACAGGCTCGGAGCAGACGGAGCGAGACAACACGCCATCCATACCACTCGACGGGGGAATACTGTGACGAAAGATCTGCGAAGTACTGGTGTCAAACCGTGGCAGGCCGGCGCGCTGCTGGCCGGTCTCGGCCTCGCGGCCTCTTATTTCTATGTGCGTTCGAAAACGAAGCAGGCGGAGGCGGACAATCCGCCGCAGGGCCGCTTCGTGAAGGTCGACGGCGTGCGCCTGCACTATGTCGAACGGGGCAGCGGCCCGGTACTGGTACTGCTGCACGGGAATGGCGTGCTGGCCAGCGATTTCCAGACCAGCGGGCTGATGGACAAGGCGGCCGAGCATTACCGGGTGATCGCGTTCGACCGCCCCGGCTTCGGCTACAGCGAACGGCCACGCAACAAGGTGTGGACGCCGCAGGCCCAGGCCCGTCTGCTGCATCACGCGCTGCAGGAGATCGGCGTCGATTCGGCCATCGTGCTGGGCCACTCGTGGGGCACGCTCGTCGCGCTGTCGATGGCGCTGGAAGTGCCCGACTTCGTGCGCGGCCTCGTGCTGCTGTCGGGTTATTACTACCCGAGCCTGCGGGCCGACGTGCCCCTGCTGTCCGGCCCCGCCATCCCGCTCGTGGGCGACCTGATGCGCTACACGGTCTCGCCGCTCGTCACGCGCATGTTGTGGCGTCCGCTGACGAAAGCGGCGTTCTCGCCGCAGCCGGTCGACCCGCGCTTCCGCGAACTGCCCGTGTGGATGCTGCTACGCCCCAGCCAGCTGCGCGCCAGCGCGGCGGAGACCGCGATGATGGTGCCGGCCGCCGCGTCGCTGGCGAGGCGCTATCCGGAGCTGAAGGTGCCCGTCGTCGTCATGGCCGGCACGCGGGACAAGCTTGTCGATTTCAGCCACAACTCCGAACGGCTGGACGAACGCCTGCCGGACAGCGAACTGCAACTGCAGCCCGGCGTCGGGCACATGACGCATTACGTCCATCCGGAGAAAGTGCTGGCCGCGATCGACGGGATCGCGGCGCGGGTCGGGGAATCCGTGTATCGGCGGAATCCGCAGGCCGAGGCGTTGGCCAGGGCCAGCGAGAGCGGGACCTGATCAGCCGACGATACGCAGCGAGTAATCGGTGGCCTTCACATCCTTCGTGAGGCTGCCGATGGAAATCCGGTCGACACCGGTTTCGGCGATCGCACGCACGGTTTGCATGTTGATGCCGCCGGACGCCTCCAGCAAGGCACGTCCCTCGTTGATGCGCACGGCTTCGCGCATCATGTCCAGATCAAAATTGTCGAGCAGGACCGACGTCGCGCCCGCGCCGAGCGCTTCTTCCAGTTCGGCGATCGACTCCACCTCGATCTGGATCGACACGCCCGCGTTCAGTGCGGTCGCCGCCTGCAGTGCCGGCGTGATGCCGCCCGCGGCCGCGATGTGGTTTTCCTTGATCAGGATGCCGTCGTACAGCGCCATGCGCTGGTTGGCGCCGCCGCCCACGCGTACGGCGTACTTCTGCGCCTGGCGCAGGCCCGGCAGCGTCTTGCGTGTGTCGAGGATCTTTGCCTTCGTGCCGGCGATGACGTCCACGTAGGTGCGCGTGGCCGTGGCGACGCCGGACAGCAGCTGCAGGAAGTTCAGCGCCGAACGCTCCGCCGTCAGCAGCGAGCGCGGCGACCCTTCGATCGTGCAGACGACGCTGTCGGCCGTCATCACGTCGCCCTCAGCATATTTCCAGTCGATCTCGATGTCCTGGTCGACGGCGAGCATGACGCCTTCGAACCACGGCGCGCCGCACAGGACGGCCTGCTCGCGCACGATCACGCGCGCTTTTGCCCGCGGTGCTTCCGGCACGAGCTTGCCCGTGAGGTCGCCGGTGCCGACGTCTTCCAGCAGCGCGGCCAGCAGGTTTTGTTCGAACGCGGCCTGCAGCTTCTCGTCGAACTGGCCTTCCTCGGCGTAAGGATTGCGGAGATTGCTCATGCGGGACCGATTCCTTTGAAGAGGTTGGCTTCCTGCTCCAGCGAGCCGGTCGGCAACGCCTTCGCTTTCTTGGCGGCGGCGAAGTCGAGCATGCGGTCGATGGCGCGCTTGGCCTGCTTGCCGATCTCCGGGTCGACGAAGATCTCGTTCTTGCCGTCCGTCGCTTCCAGCACGTCGGCCAGGTTCTGCAGGCCGTTCATTGCCATCCACGGGCAGTGCGCGCAGCTCTTGCACGTGGCGCTGTTGCCCGCCGTCGGGGCTTCGATCAGGACCTTGCCCGGTGCGGCCATGCGCATCTTGTGCAGGATGCCGTTGTCGGTGGCGACGATGAAGTGCGTCGCGTCCATCGTCTGCGCCGCGTTGATCAGCTGGGTGGTCGAGCCGACGACGTCCGCCTGGGCCACGACGTTGGCCGGGGACTCCGGGTGCACGAGGACTTTCGCGTGCGGGTATTCCGCGCGCAGCAGGTCCAGTTCGATGCCCTTGAATTCGTCGTGCACGAGGCAGGAACCCTGCCACAGCAGCATGTCGGCGCCCGTCTGCTTCTGGATGTACGAACCCAGGTGGCGGTCCGGCGCCCACAGGATCTTCTTGCCCTGGTCGTGCAGGTATTTCACGATGTCCAGGCCGATCGACGACGTCACCATCCAGTCCGCGCGGGCCTTCACGGCGGCGGACGTGTTCGCGTAGACGACGACCGTGCGGTCCGGATGCTGGTCGCAGAACGCGGCGAATTCGTCGGCCGGGCAGCCCAGGTCCAGCGAACAGGTCGCGTCCAGGTCCGGCATCAGGATCGTCTTTTCCGGGCTCAGGATCTTCGCCGTCTCGCCCATGAAGCGTACGCCGGCCACGACGAGCGTCCTGGCCGGGTGATCGCGGCCGAAGCGCGCCATTTCCAGCGAGTCCGACACGCACCCGCCCGTTTCCTCGGCGAGGTCTTGCAGGTCGGCATCGACGTAGTAGTGCGCGACGAGGACGGCTTCACGCTCCTTCAGCAGGCGGCGGATGCGGTCCTTCAGCGCGGTCTTTTGTTCGACTTCCAGCGGCGACGGGGTCCGCGCCCAGGCCTCGGCGGTGGAGCAGACGCCGCCGACCGGCCGGTCGTATTCGAAAACTTTAACGGGGGCAATGGTATTCATATTGTGCTCGCGTCACGGAAAATTAATCGAGGCCCTGGCTCTTCAGGTAATCCTCGTAATTGCCCTGGAAGTCGATGATGCGGTCTTCCTTGATCTCGAGGATGCGGGTCGCCAGCGACGACACGAATTCGCGGTCGTGCGACACGAAGATGAGGGTGCCTGCGTATTTATCCAGCGCGATGTTCAGCGACTCGATCGATTCCATGTCCATGTGGTTCGTCGGCTCGTCGAGCAGCAGCACGTTGTGGCGGCCCAGCATCAGCTTGCCGTACATCATGCGGCCCTTCTCGCCGCCGGACAGCACGCGCACGGACTTCTTGACCTCGTCGCCGCCGAACAGCAGGCGGCCCAGGATCGAGCGCACGGCCTGGTCGTCGTCGCCCTCCTTCGTCCACTGGCCCATCCAGTCGGTCAGGTTCAGGTCGGTGGCGAACTCTTCCGTCGGATCCTGCGGCATATAGCCCGGGTTCGCGTTCTCGGCCCACTTCACGCGGCCGGTGTCCGCATCCAGGCCCGTGATCGGACCGCTGCCGATGCAGCGCAGCAACGTGGTCTTACCGGCACCGTTGGCACCGATGATCGCGATGCGCTCGCCGGCCTCGACCATGATCGAGAAATCCTTGAACAGCTGGCGGTCGTACGCTTTCGACAGGCCTTCGGCCTCGACGGCCAGGCGATGCAGTTTCTTCTCGCCTTCGAAGCGGACGAACGGGTAGGCACGCGAGGACGGCTTGAATTCCTCGATCTTGATCTTGTCGATCATCTTCAGACGGGAAGTCGCCTGGCGGGCCTTCGACTTGTTCGCGGAGAAGCGGCGCACGAAGTCCTGCAGCTCGGCGACCTTCTCTTTCGCCTTGGCGTTATTGGCCAGCTGCTGGTTGCGGGCCTGCGTCGACGCTTCCATGTAGTCGTCGTAGTTACCCGGGTAGACCTTCAGCGTGCCGTAGTCCATGTCCGCGACGTGCGTGCAGACCGAGTTCAGGAAGTGGCGGTCGTGCGAGATGATGATCATCGTCGAGTTCCGCTGGTTCAGCATGTCGGCCAGCCAGCTGATCGTGTGGATGTCCAGGTTGTTGGTCGGTTCGTCGAGCAGCAGGATGTCCGGATCCGAGAACAGGGCCTGCGCCAGCAGCACGCGCAGCTTCCAGCCCGGCGCCACGGCGCTCATCGGGCCCTGGTGCAGGTCCGTGGCGATGCCGAGGCCCAGCAGCAGTTCGCCGGCGCGGGCTTCGGCCGAGTAGCCGTCGTATTCGGCGACCTTGCCTTCGAGCTCGGCCGCTTTCATGTAGTCCTCGTCCGTTGCTTCCGGATTGGCGTAGATGGCGTCGCGTTCCTGGATCGCGTTCCACAGTTCCGTGTGGCCCATCATCACGACGTCGAGCACGCGCACGTCTTCGTAGGCGAACTGGTCCTGGCGGAGCTTACCGAGGCGCTCGTGCGGGTCGAGGCTGACGTTGCCGGCGGACGGCTCGAGGTCGCCGCCGAGGATCTTCATGAAGGTCGACTTGCCGCACCCGTTCGCGCCGATGAGGCCATAACGGTTGCCGTCGCCGAACTTGACGGAAATATTTTCGAACAGCGGCTTGGCGCCGAACTGCATCGTGATGTTTGCTGTAGAGAGCACTGGAAAACCTTAGATTGGGGATTCGATTAACCGCACATTTTACCACTGCGGGGGGAGCGTTGCGTCAGGCGGTCTTGAGTGTCGGGTATCCCGACATCGTCAGCGTCCAGCGCTCGCCGTCGCACCGCAAATGCCCCTGCGCACCGAACGGAATCGTCACATGGCGGGCGATGTGGCCGAATTCCAGCCCGGTCAGCACCGGCACGGGCAGGGTTGCGCGGACATAGGCCAGCATTTCGTCGAAGTCGTAGCCATTGTCGTTCGGTCCGAGCCGGTAGCCGGAGAAGTCGCCCAGCACGATCGCGCGCTGCTTGTCCAGCACGCCGGCCTGCATCAGTTGCAACAGCATCCGCTCCACCCGGAACGGGTGTTCGGCGATGTCTTCCAGGAACATGATGCCGCCGTCGATGCGCGGGAAGTACGGCGTGCCCATCAGCGACATGATCATCGCCAGGTTGCCGCCCCACACCGTGCCGGCCACGTCGAGGCGCGGGTTGGCGGCGCCGTGGCCGGAGATCGCGTGCGTGGGGCCCGCCAGGCAGCGCCAGAAGTCGCCCACCGTGAATTCGTCAGGTTCGGCCGGGCCGAAGTCGGCCGTGAACATGGGGCCGGCATAGCTCAGGGTGCCCGTCTTCGCGTACAGGCCCATGTGGAATGCCGTGACGTCGGAATAGCCGACGAAGATCTTGCCGCTGGCCGCCATGCGTTCGAAGTCGATGTGCGGCAGCAGGCGGGTCATGCCGTACGCGCCGCGGATCGCCATCACGATCTGCACGTCCGGGTCGGCCGCTGCCGCTTCCAGCTGGGCGAGGCGTTCCGCGTCCGTGGCGGCGAAGCGCTGGTGGCGTTCCTCGTGCTTGTAGTAATTGTGGACCAGGATGCCCTGGGCTTCGAGACGCGCGATGCCGCGCGGGATGGCTTCTGGCTCGGGCGCAAAACCGCCCGGCGAGATGAGGGCAATTCCTAGCCGATGCGCCGGTTTTTGAATGGTCACTGTTTGACGAAGAGCCTTGGTGTCGAGTCGGGCGCCATCTTACCGTGCGCATGGGCGTCGATCAAGGCGAGGAGGCGCTCCAGCAACTGGGCCGGCAGGTCGTGGCCCATGCCCTCGATGACTTCGAGGCGGGCACCGGGAATCGCCTGCGCGGTGTCGACCCCGCATGCGAGCGGCACGAGCGGGTCGGCCGCGCCGTGGATCACGAGCGTCGGCGCGACGATCGTCTGCAGCTGCGGCGTGCGGTCGCCGCAGGCCGTCACGGCCAGCATCTGGCGCACGACCCCGCCCGGACAGCAGTTGCGGCGCAGCGCGCGGGCGACGCGGCGGCGCAGGTGTTTTTCCGGCGTCGGATATGCCGGGCTGCCGATGGCTTGCAGCAGCTGCACGTTGTACTCGATGGCGGTGTCGATGTCGCCGGCGCCGCGGGGACGGCGCAGCAGCGCGCGGCGGGCCGCCTGTGTCGGGCCCGGCAGGCCGCGGCGGCCGCTGCTGGACATGATCGACGTCAGGCTCAGCACGCGCGACGGGTACTTGGCCGCCATCAGCTGCCCCACCATGCCACCCATCGACATCCCGACGACGTGGGCGCGCGCGACGCCCAGCGCGGACAGCACGCCGATGGCATCGTCCGCCATGTCTTCCAGGCGATAAGGGGGCTTGAGCGGGATGCGCAGCAGCGACTTCAGCCAGGCCAGCGTGAGGCTGGGCGTGCCCGCGTGTTCGAACTTCGTGGACAGGCCGCTGTCGCGATTATCGAAACGGATCACGTAAAAGCCCAGCTCGACGAGGCCTTCGACGAATTCGTCCGGCCAGGCCGTCAATTGCAGGCCCAGGCCCGAAATCAGCAGCAGGGGTACGGATTTCGGATCGCCCGCCGTGTCGAAGGCGATGCGGATCCCGTTGGCGTTCAGACTAGGCATGGCGGCGTCGCTGGCACCGGGTCGACCGGATCGGGAAGAGGTGCCGAATATTGATAGCTGGGTCCAAAGAATCCCCCGCTACCAGAAAGCAGCGAAGGGCTGGAACCAGCATACCATTTTCGCAAAAGCGGTGGCGTCGCTGACGTGCGCGCCCTCGCCGCTTGCCCTTATTCCGCGGCTTCGGGCGCCGGTGCGCGCCGCGCGGCGCGGCGTTCGGCGAAGAAGCCCTTGAGCATGGCGCTCGCTTCGTCGGCCAGCACGCCGCCGACGACGTCCGTGTGGTGATTCAGCTGCTCCAGCGCGAACAGGTCGAGGATCGATCCGCACACACCCGTCTTCGGATCCGGCGCCGCATACACGACGCGCGCCAGGCGCGCATGCATCATCGCGCCGGAGCACATCGCGCACGGCTCCAGGGTCACGTACAGCTCGCATCCCGGCAGCCGGTAGTTACCCAGCTTTTCCGCGGCCGCGCGCAGGGCGACGATTTCCGCGTGGGCGGTCGGATCGTGGCGCCCGATCGGCTGGTTGAAGCCGGTGGCGATCACTTCGCCGTCGCGCACGACGACGGCGCCCACGGGCACGTCGCCCGCGGCCCAGGCCTTGCGGGCTTCCTGCAGGGCCAGGCCCATGTAGGTGGCGTCCGCGTCAGACATCCGTGATTTCGGCCCAGCAGTTCGGCGTTTCGTGCAGCACGAGCTTCTGCAGGCGCAGGCCGGTGCCGTAGCGGTCCTTGTAGGCCGCCTTGAGGATGTTCCACGCCACCTGCGCGAGGTTTTCCACGGTCGGGATGCGGTCGATCACGACGGTCTTATGATTCGGCAGGCTGGCGAGGAAGCCGCGCACGGCCTCGTCCTTCTCGTACACGAGGAAGGCGTGGTCCCAGACGTCCACGAGGTGCTCCTTGGCGAGCGCCTTGATGTCCGAGAAGTCCATGATCATGCCGTTGTCGGAATTGCCTTCGACGTCGATGACGGCGCCCGTCAGCGTGATTTCCAGCGTGTAGCGGTGCCCGTGCAGGTTGCGGCACTGGCTTTTATGGTCGGGGATGCGGTGGCCGGCGTCGAATTCCAGCTTGCGGGTAATGGTCAGCATGTCAGGGGATGTTCAGGAGTTTATGGGTCTGGAGGCTGAGCTTCCACTTCGGGTTGCGGCGGCACGTGTCGATGGCCAGTTGCGTATTGAACTGGGCCAGCGGACCATCCATCGGCTGCACGAAGAAGTTGTCGAAATCCAGGTATTCGTATGCGGCCAGGTCCTGGCCCGTCTGCGGAATGACGACCTTGATTTCGTTGCCTTTTTCGACCACCAGTGTCGAACCCATCTTCGGACTCACGCAGATCCAGTCCACGCCCGGCGGCACGGGCAAGGTCCCGTTCGTCTCGATGGCGATGGTGAAGCCGACGGCATGCATCGCATCGATGAGGGCTGCATCCAGCTGCAACAGGGGCTCGCCGCCGGTGAAGACGACATATTTGCTGGCCGGGTAAGTCTGCGGCCAGAGGCTGTCGATTTCCGCGGCCAGGCTGGCGGCGTCCTTGAACTTGCCGCCCCGCTCGCCGTCGGTGCCGACGAAATCCGTGTCGCAGAACTGGCAAACGGCCGTGGCGCGGTCCGCTTCGCGGCCCGTCCACAGGTTGCAGCCGGAAAAACGGCAGAACACGGCCGGGCGGCCCGCATGGGCGCCCTCGCCCTGCAGGGTGTAGAAGATTTCTTTGATGCTGTAAGTCACTGTGAAGTCCGGTAAGGCTCGCGTCAACCTTCCATTATACCGCGACGGGCGGCGGTCGCAGAAGTGGCTCAATTAATTGACGACAAGCAAAAACGCGTGGTTCGGAAAGTCGTACCTTTGGATACGGAAAGTTCCTAATCGAGTCGTCCTAGTCCTCGTCGGAGGGATCGTGATGAAAACCCTGCTGCTTCAGTCGCTGCGTGCCGCCCTCGGCGCCCTGCTGTTGCTCGCCCTGTGGTTCGGGATGTCGGAACATGCCCGGATGCTGGCGGTCCCGGAGCGGCTGCAACTGGGCGTCCTGGTGCTCGTCATGATGACCGTGCTGTTCGGCATGCTGTTCCGCCGCGTGCGCAGCGAAGACCGGATCGCGCGCCTCGAGGCCGCCCTGTGCCGCGAACAGAAGGCCCGCAGCCAGGCCGACCAGGCGCTCTCCGAGTCCGACATGCTGCTGGGCCGGCTGACGGGCGGCGCCGAAGGCCGGCGCGGCAACCTCGATCCGCTCGCCCAACTGGTCGCTATCCAGACGGAGCTGCTGCAGGTGCGCCGCCAATATGCGCTGGAAGATCCGCTGCTCGCGTCGCGCATCGATTTATTGTGTACCCGCGTCGATCGGGTCGCCCAGGCGATCGTTGCGCACGCCGACGAGCCTGGGTAACCGTCCTCCATCCTCTTGTTGAAGATCAAGGGGATACCGTTGTCTGTGGCGCACAATCGGTTCTCGTCAGCAAGTAATTGCTCATTAGAACCGAAGGACGCCTCATGACAAGCACAACAACAATACAGCGGCTCATGGATTCCTCGGGTGCGCCGGCCGATCGCGCTTTCGCCCACCAGTTGATGGAGACGCTGGCCATTCCCATTTTCGTCCTCGACACGACGTCACGCGTGATGTTGTGGAACCGCGCCTGCGAGCGGCTGACGGGCGTCCCTGCGCGCGACATCATCGGCACGCGCGAACACTGGCGCAGCTTTTTCGAGGAGCGCCGCCCCACCCTCGCCGACCTCTTGCTGGAAGAGCGGGCCGGCGAAGCGCACCACCTCCGTATCGGCCTGCCCGATGCGCCCCACCTGTCGGCCGAGAGCTGGTGCGACATGCCGCGCATGGGACGACGGCGCTACCTGGCGGCCGACGCGAGCCCGATCTACGACGAGCGCGGCCGGCTGTCCGCCGTGGTGGAGACGCTGCGCGACATGACGGACGAAAAGCTGGCCCAGATCGCGCTCGAACAACTGGCCACGCGCGACGGGCTCACGGGCCTCGCCAACCGCCGCTGCTTCGACGAGACGCTGCACGCCGAATGGGCGCGCGCGCTGCGCCAGCGCCAGCCGCTGTCGCTGCTGATGGTCGACGTGGATAATTTCAAAGCCTATAACGATGCGAACGGCCACCTGGGCGGCGACGAATGCCTGAAACGGATCGCCACGGCCGTCGCCAGCGAGATGCGCGCCAACGATCTCGTGGCGCGCTATGGCGGCGAGGAATTCGCCGTGATCCTGCCGAACCAGTCGTTGAAGGGCGCGGCCAGCGTGGCGGAACGCATCCGCACGCGGGTCGAACAACTGCAGGTCCCCAACCGCCTGGCGCCGGCACAGCACGTGACCGTGTCGATCGGCGCGGCCACCGCGATCGCGTCGCCCGACAACAGCGCCAGCGAACTGGTCGCCATCGCCGATGCGGCGCTGTACCGGGCCAAGCACATGGGACGGAACCGGATCAGCCTGCCGCTGTCCGAGCCGGCTTGATCAGCCGATCGTGCCGCGGTCCCAGCCGTGTCGCACGGCGTCCTTCATTTTCTCCCAGGTCGACGCGCCATCCTTGCCATAGCGCGTATCCCAGTCGGCCCGCAGGTCGTTCTCGACGTCGGACCAGTCGCGGTTGCGATAGCGGGCGTCGTTGCGCATCTCGGTGCCGTAGCGGTAGGCCGGCGCCAGGTCGTCGTAGCTCGTGCCGTTCGTCTTGTACGTGTTCGTCCAGTGCGTGCGGTAGTAGCTGTCGTCGTCCGTGGACGCCGTCGTCTCGCCCGTCATGCGCTCCCAGCCGTGGCGGACGGCCGCCTTGATGCGTTCCCACGCGGACGGTTCGTTGTCCGTGCCGTACTTGCTGTGCCAGTCCTTCTTGAGGTCGTGCTCGACGTCGTCCCAGTCGCGGTCGCGGTAGGTGTCGCTGCTGCGCATCTCGTTGCCGTAGCGGTAGGCCGGTGCCACGTCGTTGAAGTCCGTGCCGCTGGCGGCATACGTCGACTCGTAGTGCGTGTGGTAGTAGGTCGAGTCGTCGTCCATGTCCGGGGTGATCTTGTCCCAGCCATGGCGCACGGCGTCCTTGAACTTCTCCCACGTCGACGGGCCGGACGTGTAGCGCGATTCCCAGTCGGACTTCAGGTCGGCTTCCGCGTCGTCCCAGTGGCGGCTGCGGTATTTCTGCAGGCGCCGGGCCTCGTTGCCGTAGCGGTAGGCCGGCAGGTAGTCGTCATAGCTGTCGTCCGCGTTCGAGTAGCGCGCGTTCCAGTGGCTGCGGTAGTAGCTGTCGCTGTCGATGTCCGGCGTGATCTTGTCCCAGCCGCGGCGCACGGCGGCCTTGAATTTCTCCCACGTCGACTCGCCCGGGTGGCGCGACTCCCAGTCGCTCCGCAGGTCGGATTCCACCTCGTCCCACGAGCGGTCGCGGTACTTCGCGCTCGTGCGCATCTCGGTGCCGTAGCGGTAGGCCGGCTCGTAGTCCTCGTAGCCGCCGCCCAGGCTCGAGTAATTGTCGTGCCAGTCCGAGTGGTACCAGTCGTCCGTGTTCAGGTCCGGGGTGATCTTGTCCCAGCCATGGCGCACGGCGGCCTTGAATTTCTCCCACGTCGACTCGCCCGGGTGGCGCGACTCCCAGTCCGTGCGCAGGTCCGATTCGACGTCGTCCCACGCGCGGTTGCGGTATTTCGCGTCGCGGCGCATGTCGCTGCCGTAGCGGTACGCGGGGGCATAGTCGTCGTAGCTGCCGCCCAGGCTGGCGAAATTGTCGTTCCAGTGGTTGCGGTAGACGTCGTCGCGGGTGTCGCTCGTGCCCCCGTCATGGGAGAACACGCGGACGTTGCCGCGCGAGACGGAGCCGCTCGCGCCCGTATCGCGCTGCATCGAGCTGCCCATCCGGGCGGTGCCGCCCAGCGACGTGTCGTCCGAGCCGGGGATCGACGCCGTCCCTTGCAGGGTCGAGCCGCTCTGGTTCAGCGAGCCGCTTTGCGACGATTGCAGCGACGAGCTCGTGGCCGGGTTCTGCGACGAGCTCTGGGTGCCGCTCAGCGTATTGCCGCCGATCGCGCTGTCCATCGACCCGCCCGACTGCTCCGATGCACCCAGCGGCTCCTCGTACGTCTGGCCTTTGGGGACCGGATCGTTGATGTTCTGCGTGGCGAAGAAGTTGCGGTCGTCGTGCCCCGAGAATTGCAGGGAGCCCGGTTCGGTGCCCGGCGGCGTGCCCTGGTACGAGCCGGACGAACCGGAGCTCGATCCCGAGTTGCCCGACTGCGCCGACATGCTGCCCGACTGCTGCATCCCGGTCGATGCGCCGAGTGCGCCCGTGCTGCCCGCCTCGCGCGTCCACTGGTCGTGGCGTTCGTCGATGTCGACGGGGCCGAAGCGCTCGATGATGTCGGCGGCGCGCTCGACTTCCGGCTCGGACTCCGTCGTCAGGGTGAGGACGTGGTGGCCGCGCGTGACGGCGTACGAATACTTCATCGCGTGTTCGTTCGTGTCCGATCCGAACAGGCCCGTGAAGAAATGCTTGATCGAGGCGCCGATGCCTTCTTCGCGTTCGCCTTGCAACAACTCGTCGTTGCCGGTGACGCTGTTCGACTGGCCGGTGGGATCGGCGCTGGAGAGGCTCGCATCGGTACGCGAGAAGCCCGACGCCAGCAATTCGTCGAGGGCGCTCTGGGCGTCGCTTCGGTTGTCGAAAACTGCTACCAGGGTGTGTCGCATGATGTTCCTCCGCTGTCATCGTGGTGAGATCACCGGCCCTTGCGAAGCGCGCCACGCCGACCTGCTCGCCATCGAGCACGACGTTTTCCGCGTGGAGCTCCTCACGCCGGTTCCTTGTCGAGACTACTCCAAAGCGGCCGCGTTGCGCGCACCATTGACCGGTTACAACTCATGCGTATCCCACCCATGAAAAACGGGCCTTGCGGCCCGCTTGTTGTCCATGCTATCGATGAGTTTCGTGAGTGCGCGCACCGACCGGTACGCGGCGGTGCGGCTGTCAGTCGAACGGATTGGCGACCGTCTTGACGTCCGGGGGCGGGAGCGGGTCCGGCAGGTCCTTCCCTTCCAGGCCGGCGACGATCCGGCCCAGCAGGTCGTGCAGCAGGCGCGCCTTGGTGAGGCCGTCCTTGTCGGCCGTGAGGTCGACGTCGCCCGCGATCGTGATCCGGTCCAGGCGATTTTCCAGCGTCAGGTTGCCGATCTCGACGACGTCGGCCTCGTTCTCGTAGGGTGCGAACTTGGTCATAAGACTCCTATTTACGGTTGCGGGACGGCTTGACGCGAACTTCCGGCAGCGCCAGGACACGCTCCTTTTCTTCGTCCGAGAGCGCGGGCAGCAGGTTGATGCCGATGATGCGTTCGAGCTCCGGGATCGGGATCACGTTCGCCTTCGCGTCGGCCGCGTTCTCGACAAACCACGCGGCGCCGGCGCGCTGGCGCGGGCTGTACACGAGTTTATACAAATGGGTCGGCACGAGCACGTTGCCGATCTTCTTCAGGTCCGCGCCGAGGAAGGCAGGCCCCGTCACGACATACAGGTCGCCTTCCTTCTTCGCCATCTTGCGCACGGCGCCCTCGATGCCGGCCCACAGGTTGCGGTTGTTCTCGCCGTCCTGCGGGACGATGTTGGCGAGGCTGAAGCTGTCGCGCTGGCTGTCGCGGTCCGGCATGTCGCCGTTCGGGGCCATGTGGCCGCGGTCGTAGCCGCTGCGGGAGTAGTCCGACAATTCCGCCCGCTGGCCGGCCGGCAGGCGCGATTCGGGATGGAACGAGTTTTCGCGCGACAATTCCTGCGCCGCCGCGATATTCTCCGCCTGCAGGTGTTCCGCCGACCACAGCGGCGTGCGCGTGATCCCGGAATGCAGCACGCTGAACACGTTGAAGCACAAGGGTTCCGCCGCCTTGGCGAGCTTGGGATTCGTGATGCGGGGCGCCTGGCCGCCGACGAAATGGTCGTCGCAGGATTGCGGCTGCGGCGCCCGCGCTTCGGCATGGGCGCGGGCGGGCGGCGGGTTCGTGGATTCGCGCTTGCAGGCGCCGAGGGACAGCAACGACGCCAACACGAGCGCCGGCGCGACAAACTTCTTGAACATAATGAAAAGTTAAATCAAAGGTGGCGCCATTTTAGCCGACGCGCGCTTGCGCTCCCTCATGGATTTCCAATTCGGGTAGCCGCGCACGCTTGAAGCACCACCTGCATTTCCAAAAAGAATGCTATACAATCCCGCTTTCAAAAAGTTAAGTACATTTGACCAAATACAATGGCGATGGATAAGCCCTCCATACCCGAGGACCTCCGGCGCTTCGTGCTGACCAGCATCCCCTCGGTCCCATTCCTGGAAGCGCTGCTGCTGATGCGCGCCGATCCGGACCACGCCTGGCGCCGCGAGACGCTGGCGCGGCGGCTGTACGTGCGCGAAAAGACGGCGGAAGACCTGCTCGCCGACCTGTGCACGGCCAGGATCGCCGTGCCGTGCCAGGACGCCGACGGGTACCGCTACGCCCCGGCGGACGCGGGCATGCGCGAGCGCATCGACCGCCTGGCCGACGTGTATGCGACCCACCTCGTCGAAGTCACCCACCTGATCCACTCTTCACTCGACCGCAAGGCCCAGCAATTTGCGGACGCGTTCAAATGGCGGAAGGATTCCTGATGGCGATCACCATCTATTCGCTGTGTACATTGACCTCGCTGGCATGCGCCTGGCTGCTGCTGGGCAGCTACCGCCGGACCGGCCACCGGCTGCTGTTCTGGAGCGGCGCCTCGTTCGCGGCCCTCACCGTGAACAACGTATTCCTCGTGCTGGACAAGGTCGTGTTCCCGGACGTCTACCTGCTGCCCGTGCGCCAGGTGTCGGCCCTCGTGGCCATGCTCCTGCTGCTGTACGGCCTCATCTACGAGAAAGAATGACATGAGCGACCTGATCGCCGGCGCCATTTCGATGGCTTCCTTCGTCATCGCGCTGTTCTTCCTGCGCTTCTGGCGCAGTTCGCGCGACCGCTTCTTCCTGTACTTCGCCCTGTCGTTCGGCATCGAGGGCGTGCACCGCATCGTGTCGGCGCTGACGTTCGACGAGGCCGAGGATACGCCCCTGCACTACCTCGTGCGCCTGCTGGCCTATGGCCTCATCCTGTGGGCGATCCTGGAAAAGAACCTGCCCGCGCGGCGCCGCGACCCGAAGTAGCGTGCGCCTTGCGCGCCCTCCCCTGCGCCATAATCGGCCGGACACCACTATCGGGAGGACGCCATGACGGAACAGGACAAACGTAAAGACAACGCCCAGCGTGCCGATCCGGGCCAGCAGCAGCGCGCGGAGAACCGCTCGGAGTCCCTGCTGCCGGGCGACGACGCGGAGGACGGCCGCTACGACGTGGCCGAGGAAGTGAACCTCGACCAGCAGTCGGACCAGCTGCGCCGCGTCGGCAAGCCGCCGAAGGACATCCCTAAGCCATGATGCCCATCCGCAGGCCCTCGATCGTGTGGGCCTGCTCGATGTTTTCCAGCGCCGGCACGATGCGGCAGCGCAGGTGATCGCGCACGAGGGCCGGCAACGCATCCCAGTAGGCCTGGGTCACCTGCAGGTCGTGCTTCTCGGCGTTGCGGCCGTCCGGCGCATCCACGCCCAGCACGAGCACGGGACGCGACTGCTGGCTGCGGTTTGCCGTGCCGCGGTGGATCGTCAGGGCCGAACGGGCCGAGATGTCGCCGACCTTCGGCAGCTTGCGCTGGGCGCGCGCCTCGTAGCGCGGGTACAGCGACTTGTCGGGGAACATCGGGTCGCCGCCGGCCAGGTCGTCCCATTGCGTGCCCGGTGCGATCTCGAACGGGCCGATCTCCTCCGTCACGTCGACCGTCGAGAGGTTGAAGGCGAGCGAATTCAGGCGGCGCCCGACCAGCGTTTCCGGCGGCGACGGAAAGTCCCGGTGCCAGGGCTGGTGCATCGCGCCCGGGAACGGGATGTCGAACCCGACCTCCACGATCTTGTAGTCCGGCCCGAGCACGGCCCGGCACACGGCGACCACCCACGGGTGCGTCGCCAGCTCGACGAAGCCGCGCAGCCGTTCCGGGTGCACCTCGACGTAGTAGCGGCACGGGCCGCGCTCGAGGGCGCCGTTCGGACGCGCGCGCGCCTCGGCGAACAGGGTTTCGATGTCTTCCTTCAGTTGCGCCACCCATTCGGCGCTGAAGGCGCCCTTGCAGGCGATGATGCCGTCGCCGTACAGGCCGCCCATGATGGCGCCCACGTCGTAGCCGGCGCTCTCGTTCGATGCTTGCATGCTGATCTCCTCGCTGAACCGCGGGCCGGTCGTGCCGTTGTGCCCGCGCGGTCATCCTACCGGCGTTCGGCGGCAGGCGGCGCCCGGCTGTCCGTCCTGTTGACAGCCGGCCGTTCAACTCCTACAGTCGCAGCACGATGACTTCCAACTCCAGTGCAAGCAACCGCATGCAGGGACGGGTGCTGTTCCTGTGCGACCGTCCCGTCTCCGATCCGGCCATCGGCACCGTCGCCGCCGAGATGGGGTACGACCTCGTGCGCGCAAGCACGCTGGACGAGGCCTTGATGCACGCCCGCGACGACGGCGGCCTGCCGGCGCATCTGCCCGGATTTGCGCTCGTCCTGGCCGGCTATTCCGGCAACGTCGACGCCCTGTTCGACAGCGTGCGCCGCCTGCGCGCCGCCCTGCCGGAAGCGCCCGTGATCGCGCACGGGATCCCGGAGAGCCCGCCGTTCACGCTCGAGTCGCTGTACGACGCGGGTGCGCTCGCCGTGCTGCACGACCCCGTGTCCGCCCCGATCCTCCGGGCCAAGGCCCGCTTCTTCCTGGAGGCGTACGCGACGGCGGCCGAGCGGCGCCGGGCGGAAGCGGCGCTGCAGGACACCCGTGCGCGCCTGGAAGCCATCATCGCCGCCGCCGAGGTGGCCGTCTGGTCGCTGGACATCGCCACCGGCCGGGTCCGCGCCGACGCGCGCATGGTCGACATGTTCGGCCTGCGCCCGGAGGACGCGGACGGTGCCGACGTGGCCAGGTATTTCGACGTCATCCACCCGGACGACGTGCCGCCCACGCGGATCCTGCTCGGCCGCGCCATGGAGACGGGGGCGCCGTACGACGCCACGTTCCGCGTCCGCACGCCCGATGGCGCATGGCGTTGGGTACTGGCGCGCGGCCACCTGGACCGGGGCGCGGGCGCGCGCGGCATGATGCGAGGCGTGGTGATCGACGCCTCGTTGCAGAAGGAAGCCGAGGAGCGGCTGCAGGCCAGCGAAGAGCGCTACCGCACGTTGTTCGACGCGATCGACGAAGCCGTGTGCGTGATCGAGATGCTGTACGACGACGCCGGCATCCCGAACGACTACCGCTTCCTCGAAGTGAATCCGGCCTTCGTCAAGGCGACCGGCCTGGCGGACGCCGTCGGGCGCACCGTGCGCGCGCTCGTGCCGGTCCACGCCGCGCGCTGGTTCGACACGTTCGGCAAGGTCGCAGCCACCGGCGAACCGGTGCATTTCGTCGACGAGATCGAGCGGCTCGGGCGCTGGTACGACGTGTACGCGGCGCGCGTGGGGCCGGTCGGCAGCCGCAAGGTCGTCGTGCTGTTCACGGACATCACGGAACGCCGCCGTACCGAACTGGAACTGCGGCGCCTGGCCGACGACCTGGCGGAGCAGGACCGCCGCAAGACGGAATTCCTCGCCACCCTCGCCCACGAACTGCGCAATCCGCTGGCCCCGATCCGCAGCGGGCTGCAGCTGATGCGGCGCGCCCGCTCCGACCCGGCCGCCATCGCGCGCGTGCAGGACATCATGGACCGGCAGCTGGACCACCTCGTGCACCTCGTCGACGACCTGCTGGACGTGGCCCGGATCACGCGCGGCCAGGTCGACCTGAAGACGGCGCTGGTGCCGCTGGCGGACGTGTTGAACGCGGCGGTCGAGACGAGCCTGCCCCTGATCGAGGCCGCCCGCCACCAGCTCGACGTGCGGCTGCCCGCCGAGCCCCTGATGCTGTACGCGGACGCGACCCGCATCACGCAGGTGGTCAGCAACCTGTTGAACAATGCGGCGAAATACACCCCGCGGGGTGGTCACATATTGCTGGCGGCCGAGCGCGACGGCCAGCAGGCGCTGATCGCCGTGTCCGACAACGGCATCGGCATCCCGCCCGACTCGCTCGACGACGTCTTCCGCATGTTCACCCAGGTATCCAACGCGGCGCAGCACATGCCGGGCGGGCTCGGCATCGGGCTGTCGCTCGTGAAGAGTCTCGTCGAGCTGCACGGCGGGACGATCCAGGCGGCCAGCGCCGGCATCGGCACGGGCAGCGTCTTCACCGTGCGCCTGCCGCTGGCCGGCCAGGATGCGGACAAGGGGGCGCCGGGCACCAGGGACCAGGACGCGAGCGGCGTGCCGGCGCTGCGCCTGCTCGTCGTGGATGACAACCGCGACGCCGCCGACACGCTGGCCGCGCTGCTGTCCGTGATGGGCCACGACGTCGTGGTGGCGCACGACGGTCACCAGGCGCTGCGCATGCTGGACGGCCTCGCGCCGAACGCGGTGTTCCTCGACATCGGCATGCCCGGCCTGTCCGGCTACGACGTGGCCCAGGCCGTGCGGAGAGACGCCCGCCACGACGGCGTCATGCTCGTCGCGCTCACGGGCTGGGGCGGCGCCGACGACCGCGCGCGCACGGCGCAGGCCGGGTTCGATGCGCATCTCACGAAACCGGCGACCGTCGCGGCCATCGAATCCGTGCTGCGCGACGTGGCCGCGCGCCGGGCGTCGCGGCAGGAGGCCTCCTCACCAGCCGATCGCTAGCAGCTTCGCGGCCATGCGCGGCCAGCACAGCGCCGCCACCTCGTCGCGCGTCGCCCAGCGGTAGGCGTCCATTTCCGGTGTCGGCCGGCCCGTCGCATGGTGCGGGAACATGCTGGTGCACACGAGGTGCGCGAGGTCGGGCAGCGTCTCGCCCACGTCCACGCGGAACAGGTGCAGCACCTTGTCGCGCCGGTAGTCGAAGCGGCCCAGGTCGCGGAACGCGCCGACCGGGAAGACGAGGCCCGTCTCTTCGAACAGTTCGCGCACGGCGGCGTCGAGCGGTGCTTCGCCGGGATCCATCAGGCCTTTCGGGATGTCCCAGCGCGGCGTGTGCGTGACGTGTCCCAGCAGCAGCCGGCCGCCGGCGTCCACGACGAGGGTGCCGCAGGAGACGTCGATCGCCTTCATGGGAGCGCCCGCGCGGCGGCGGCCAGCGCCTGTTCCAGCGCCTCCAGGCTCACGGGCTTCGTCAGGTGCTGGTCGAAGCCCGCCTCGTGCGACTGCTGCTGGTCGCTCTGCGCGCCCCACCCCGTCAACGCGATCAGCACGATCTGGCGCACGCCCTGGTGGCGCCGGATCGCGCGCGCCACCTCGTAGCCGCTCATGCCGGGCAGGCCGATGTCGAGCAGGACGAGGTCCGGCTGCGCCTCGAGCGCGACGCGGAGCCCTTCGGGGCCGTCGCGTGCCACCCACGTCGTGTGTCCGAGCGCCTCGAGCAGCGCGACGAGGCTGTCGGCGGCATCCGCGTTGTCGTCCACCACCAGCACGCGCAGCGGCGCCGGCGGCCGGACGTGCGCCCCGTCGTCGGTCCCGCCGGCGCGCGCGTGCGGCGAGCCGGGACGGAGCGGCAGGCGCACCGTGAACGTGCTGCCGTGGCCACGGCCGGCCGAGAACGCGGCGACGCGCCCGCCATGCAGTTCGACGAGCCGGCGCACGAGCGACAGGCCGATGCCGAGACCGCCCTGGGCGCGATCGAGGCTGCCCCGGACCTGCGTGAACATCTCGAACACGGAGCCGATCGCGTCGGGCGGAATGCCGATGCCGCTGTCGGCCACGGCCACCACGGCGTGACCGTCCTCGCGCCACGCGGACAGCGCGACGCGCCCGCCCGCCGGCGTGTACTTGGCCGCGTTGTTCAGCAGGTTCGCCAGCACCTGCACCATGCGCGTGACGTCCGCCTCGAGGGGCAGCGGCTCCTCCGGCAGGTCGACGTCCAGGCGGTGGCCGTGCGACTCGATCAGGGCGGCGCTCGTCTCCACGGCCATCTGCGCGATGACCTTCAGGTCGACGGACTCGCGTTTCAGTTCGATCTTGCCGCGCGTGATGCGGGCGATGTCGAGCAGGTCGTCGACGAGGTGGATCAGGTGGCCCAGCTGGCGGTCCATCATCGCGTGCACGCGCGCCAGCGCTTCCGGATCGCGCGGCGTCATGCGCAGCAGGTCCAGTCCCGTGCGGATCGGCGCGAGCGGGTTGCGCAGTTCGTGCGCGAGCGTGGCGAGGAATTCGCTCTTGCGGTGGTCCGCCTCGGACAGGTCGGCGGCCACGCGGCGCAGCTCGTCCTCCGCGCGCTTCTGCGCCGTGATGTCGCGCGTGATAGTGGCCAGGCCGATGTTGTTGCCGTCCGCGTCGCGCACGGCAAAGCCCTTGAAGTACACGGGCATGGGCGGTGCGCCGCCGGGCTGCGCCAGGCGGAGTTCGCCCTCCCATTCGGCCGCGCCGACCGTCAGCGCGGTCATCACGTGGTCGCGCACGAACGGCCGGTCTTCGCGCGGGAAGAAATCGATCATGCGCCAGGCCGCGATGTTCGTGCGCTCGTCCAGGCCGGCCATGCGCCGGCCCGCCGGGTTCAGGTAGATGCCGCCGGCGTCCGGCGTGAAGATGCCGATGAAATCGGATGACTGCTCGGCCACGGCGGCCAGGCGGCGGATGCCTTCCTCGGCGCGGCGGCGGTCCGTCTCGTCGCGGAAGTACAGTGCAAGCCCCCCTGACCCTTCCATCGGGAACGAATTGATCTCGAACCAGCGGGCCTGCGCGTCGTCGAAAGCCTCGATGCGGGTGCGCGTGCGCTCCAGCGCCGTGCGCCGCAGCGCCCGCTCCTGCGCGCTGCCTTGCAGGTGTTCGAACACGTCCCAGAACTGGGCGCCGACCAGCTCTTCGCGGGGCTTGCGCGTGACGGCTTCTGCGGCCCCGTTCGCGTACGTGATGCGCCAGGCCGGGTCGAGCGCGATGAACCCTTCGCTCATGCTTTCCAGGATCGCGCGCGAACGGTGCTCCGCGGCCTGGCGTTCGGCCGCCTCGTGGCGCTGGCCGATCACGAGCGACGCGGTGTTGGCCAGCAGCGCGAGTGCCGCTTCCTCCTGCGGACCGGGCAGGCGCTGCTCGCGATAGTACAGCGTGAACGTACCCAGCACGGCGCCCGACGGCGCCAGGATCGGCAGCGCGCGCGCCGCGCGCAGCCCGTGTGCCTGCGCGAGCAGGACGTGCTGCTGCCACAGCGGATCGGCGGCGATGTCGGCGCAGACGATCGGTTCGCCCCGCCATGCGGCGCTGCCGGCGGCGCCGGCGACGGGGCCGACGGGCACCGTGTCGATCGCGCGCTGGAATTCCACGGCGAGCGAGGGCGCCGCCGCGTGCTGCAGGCGTCCGCCCGACGCCATCAGCTGCACGGATGCCAGGGCCGCGCCGCCCGTGTAATCCTCGGCGGTTCGGGCCAGCACGTCCAGCACGTCGCCCAGCGGCGCGTCGGTGACGGCCAGCTCCAGCGCGCCGCGCTGGCCGATGGCGAGCAGGTTCGCGCGCGTGCGTTCGGTGACGTCGACCCCGTGCAGCAGCACGCCGGACACGCTGCCGTCCGGCTCGCGCAGTGCCATGCACACGAAGTCGAGGAAGTGTTCTTCGAGGCCCGCGTGCCCGTCGGCGGCGGGATCCGGCGCGGGGGCCAGCAGCAGGCGCACGTTGTTGCCCTCGACCGCTTCGCCGCTCGCGAACACCCGGTCCAGCACGTCGATGAAGCCCTGCCCGGTCAGTTCCGGCAGCGCCGCGCGCACGGGGCGCCTGGCGAGCTTGCGACCGCCGGCCAGTTCCAGGAAGCGCTGGTTGGCCATTTCGATCACGTGATCCGGTCCGCTCATCACGCACATGATGGCAGGCGCGCGGTGGAAGATGTCGCGCATGCGCTCGCTGGCGGCCTGCAGTTCGCGCAGCAGCCGTTCGCGCTCGGCCTCGGCCTGGCGCCGGCTCTCGTCCAGCTGCTGTTCGCTTTCGGCCAGCCGTTCGGCGGCCAGCTTTTCGGCGGTGGCGTCGCGGATGATCTTGGCAAAGCCCACGTGGACGCCCGTCTCGTCGCGCAGGGGCACCATCACGCCGTCGGCGTAGAACAGCGTGCCGTCGCGGCGCAGGTGCCAGCGGCGGTCCTCGGCGCGCCCCTGTTCGAGCGCGCGCCGCGCTTCCTGCTCCGGCTGGCCGGCGGCCATGTCCTCGGGGGTGAACAGCAGGTCGGCGCTGCGCCCGTGCACGTCGTCGGGCGACCAGCCCGTGATCGCCGCGGCGCCCCCTTCCCACTCCGTCACGACGCGGTGGACGTCCGTGCCGATGAAGGCGTAGTCGCGGATGTTGTCGAGGATGAGGCGCAGGCGCGCGTCGCGCGAACGCAGCTGGGCGCGGTGGCGCTCTTCCTCGATGCGCGCCAGCTCCGCGTTCTTGCGGTACAAGTCGATGAACACGGCGACCTTGGCGCGCAGGACGATGGGATTGAGCGGTTTGGTGAGGTAGTCGACCGCGCCCAGCGCGTACGCGCGCTCGAGCGGGAATTCGTCGGCGTCGCCGGCGGTGAGAAAGATGATGGGCACGCTGTGCGTTCGCGGGTGTTCGCGGATCAGCTCCGCCAGCTCGAACCCGTTCATCGTCGGCATGCGCACGTCCAGCAGCACGACGGCGAAATCATGGGCGAGCACTTCGCGCAGCGCCGCCTCGCCCGACGTGACGGACACGAGCGTCTGGCCCAGGTCCGCCAGGATGGCTTCCAGCACCGCCAGGTTGGCCGGCTGGTCGTCGACGAGCAGGATCTTGGTGGTCTGGTCGGAGGCCATCAGTGTCAGGCGGAGGTGTATTGATGCAAATAAGACAATGTATGCCGCGCCCTTCCGAAAGTCAATTGTGCGCGGCCGGATGCCGCGCGCCCGCACACTGGCGGCTGGCTTTCGATGTTCTGGAGTTTCCCGATGACGTTTCCCTTCCTGTCCCGCACAGGTCAATTTTCTTTCCTCAACAATTCCTTCGAAGACTGGGCACTCGCCCTTGCCGTGGCGGCCGGATCGGCCATCGCGATGGTGTTCCTGCGCGCCTTCGTCCTGAGGCGCATGGAAGCGCTGGCGCGGCGGACGGAAACCCGGCTGGACGATTTCGTCACGGCGATGCTGTCGAAGACCTATTTGCTGTTCATCCTCGTGTTCGCACTGTACTTCGGCAGCACCTTTCTCGAGCTGACGTCCAGGCAGGACAAGTTCGTCACCCGCATCGCCATCGCGTCGCTCCTGCTGCAGGCCGCGATCTGGGGCGACACGGGCCTGCGCGCGTGGCGTGACCGCTTCAGCATCGGCCCCGTCGACGGCGCGCGGCGCGCGTCCAGCGGTGTGCTGTGCTTCATTTCGCGGCTGCTGCTGTGGGTGGTCGTCACCCTGATGATCCTCGATAACTTCGGGATCAACATCACGACCCTCGTCGCCAGCCTGGGCATCGGCGGCGTGGCCGTCGCGCTGGCCACGCAGAACATCCTGGGCGATCTGTTCGCGTCGCTGTCGATCATGCTGGACAAGCCGTTCGAGGTCGGCGACTTCATCATCGTGGGCGACGTGCTCGGGTCGGTGGAACACATCGGCCTCAAGACGACGCGCGTGCGGGGCCTGGGCGGCGAGCAGGTCGTGTTCTCCAACGGCGAGCTGCTGAAAAGCCGCATCCACAATCACAAGCGCATGCAGACGCGGCGCGTGGCGTTCGTCCTGCGCGTCGCGTACGGCACGCCGGAAGACCTGCTGTGCCGCATCCCGCACATCATCCGCGAGATCGTCACGAGCAAGCCGAACATCGACTTCGAACGCGCGCACTTCTTCAGCTGGGGGCAATGGTCGCTGGACTTCGAGGTCGTCTACCACTTCCGCAGCCCCGACTACATCCTGCACATGGACGCGCAACAGGACATCTTCCTCGAGATCTACCGCCGCTTCGAGCAGGAAGGCATCGAATTCGCGCACCCGCTGTCGATCGTACGGCTGGACGATCCGAAACTGGCGGACACGTTCCGGCGCAACGGCAATGCGTCGCCGCCTCCGGGACCGTCCGTCCACTGACGTTGCACCAAAATGGACAGACTCATCCTACAAGCCAGCCGTAAGTAGTCCTATTCACGGTGCATAAGGACGGGCTTACCATGGACTCACCTCTTCCCGATCGGGAGTCTCCAGACGCTGATCCGGCAGAGGAAGTGCAAACGCGCTTTCAACCACTTAAAGGAGAACGATCATGGCATCGAACAACCAACAAGGCGGTAACAAAGGCAACAACCAGAGCGGCGATACCAGCAACCGCGGCTTCGCATCGATGGACCCGCAAAAGCAGCGCGAAATCGCTTCGGAAGGCGGCAAGGCCGCCCACGCTTCGGGCAATGCCCACGAGTTCACCTCGGAAGAAGCACGTCGTGCCGGCTCCATGAGCCACAAGAACGACGGCAACAGCCAGAGCCAGGGTGGCGGCAACCAGCAAAGCGGCAACAGCACCCGCGGCGGCACGCCGGAGCAGCATGCGAAGGCCGGTTCGCAGAGCCACAAGAATGACAACAAGCGCTGATCACTGACCGCTTGTCGACCCAAAAACCGCTGGCTTCGCCGGCGGTTTTTTTATTTGCGTGACGCGTCCGGAAAACCGCCTTGCATTCGTGCGCATCCAATTGTGCGGGGTAAAACGGGGGAAGGGTGATATATTTTTGGCACTATATTTCACATTCCTATCGTGTAGTTACTGCAAGTCACACCAGCAGCGCATGCGGGGCAACCACCACACATACTTTTCAAACAGGAAACTCTAATGAAAAAAAATATTGCCATTGTCGGTGCTGGATTCTCGGGAGCTGTCATCGCCAACCAACTGGCCCATGCGGGGTACAACGTCGAGATTTTCGAATCGCGGGACCATATCGCGGGCAACTGCCATTCGGAACGCGACAGCGAAACGGGCGTCATGGTCCACGTGTATGGGCCGCACATTTTTCACACCGATAACGAGCGGGCATGGGAATTCGTCAACCGTTACGCCGAATTCATGCCCTATGTGAACCGCGTGAAGGCGATCACGAACAACCGCGTCTTCACCCTGCCGATCAACCTGCTGACGATCAACCAGTTCTTCGGCAAGACCTTCCGCCCGGCCGAAGCGCAGGCGTTCATCCAGTCGCTGGGCGACAAGACGATCGAGAACCCGCAGACGTTCGAGGAGCAGGCGCTGCGTTTCGTGGGCCGCGAGCTGTACGAAGCCTTCTTCAAGACGTACACGATGAAGCAGTGGGGCCTGCATCCGAGCGAGCTGCCGGCCAGCATCCTGAAGCGCCTGCCCGTGCGCTTCAATTACGACGACAATTATTTCAACCACAAGTACCAGGGCATGCCGAAGGATGGCTACACGGCGCTCGTGGAAAACATTCTCAAGGAAGCACCCGGGATCAAGGTGCACCTGGGCACCCGCTTCGATCCGGCCTCCAAGACGGATTACGACCACGTGTTCTACAGCGGCCCGATCGACGCCTGGTTCAAGCACGTGGAAGGCCGCCTGCCCTACCGCACGCTGGACTTCGAAGTCTTCCGCGACACGGGCGACTACCAGGGCAATGCCGTCATCAACTACTGCGACGATTCGCAGACCTATACGCGCATCACCGAGCACAAGCACTTCTCGCCGTGGGAACAGCACGAGCGCACGATCTGCTACATGGAGTACAGCCGCCAGTGCGAGGAAAACGATACGCCGTACTATCCGATCCGCCAGGCCCGCGAAAAGGCCCAGCTGGAAAAATACGTGAACCTGGCGCGCAACGAGGACAACGTCACCTTCGTCGGCCGCCTCGGCACGTATCGCTACCTCGACATGGATGTCACCATCCACGAGGCGCTGCTCACCGCGGACAAGTTCCTCGAGGCCGCCCGCGAAAACGTGCGCATGCCCGCCTTCGCGATCGACCCGCTGGCCTGATCAGAGCGCCTCGATGATGACGGCCGCGCCGCCCGCCCCCGCCAGTTGCAGCGAAAGGGTGTCGCGGCCCGTCACGTCCACTGCGCGCGTCGTCACGTTGTTTGGCGTCGCGCCGTCTTCCCAGATCGTCGCCCTGTAGCGGCCCGTCGGCAGGAAGTTCAGCGTCACCTCCTTCGTCGTTGCCGCCTCGTCGGCCGACATCGCACCCACGTACCACGTCGTGCCGAGACGGCGCGCGAGCACGATATCCCTGCCCGGCTCGCCGGACAGGTACCGGGTTTCGTCCCACGCCGTCGGCACCTTGCGGATGAAATCGAAACCTTCGGCGTCGCGGTAGGCGTCCGGATCGTCCGAAACCATCTGCAGCGGGCTTTCATAGACCACATACTTCGCCAGCTCCTGGCCGCGGGTGTTCTGGACGAACGGCAGCTCGGCGCGCACCTGGAAGGTCGCCGGCGTGACGTTGCGGAAGCCGCCCGGCGTGTAATCGATCGGCCCCGCCAGCATGCGCGTGTACGGCAGCATCAGGTTGTGGGTGGGCGTGACGATCGGCTTCATCTTGCTCCACTCCGCGCCCAGCACCCCTTCCTGCGTGATGAAGTTCGGATACGTGCGCTGCAGGCCGGCCGGGACGTAGGCGCCGTGCAGGTCCAGCAGCAGGTGGCGCTGGGCCGTGGCCCGCGCGACCCGTTCGTAGAACTCGACCACGTCCTGGTCGTCGCGGCTCATGAAGTCGATCTTGACGCCCTTGATGCCCCAGCGCGCGTAGGTGTCGAGCACCTCGTCCATGCGCGCCGCGACGTGTTCCCAGTGGGCCCACAGGATCAGGCCGACGCCCTTCGAGGCCGCGTAGCGCACGAGTTCCGGCATGTCGATGCCGTCGGCGGTGCGGGTGATGTCGGTGGTCGGCAGCGCGACCCAGGCGTCGCCGTTCTGGCCTTTGGCCCAGCCCGCGTCGATCAGGTAATACGGGAACCCAGATGCGGCGGCGAAGTCGATGAAGCGGCGGTACGCGGCCATGTCCGGCTTCATGCCCGCGAGCGGGCCCGACCACCAGTCCCACGCGGCCTTGCCGGGCTTGACCCAACTGAAATCGCCCTGCGGGGCCGGGTTCAGGTTGCCGACCAGGGTCGAGGCGATCAGGTCGCCCGGCCGGTTGCCCAGCATGACGACGCGCCAGGCCGTCTGCAGCCCGCCTTTCGACTCATACAGGGGCGCCGTACCCCCTGCCTCGGCTCGCCGCGGCACACCCGACAGGTGCACGCGCAGGCCCGCGCCTTCGCGCCACAGGGACGCGCCCGTGTAGCCTTCGAGGTGCGCCTGCGTGATGGCGTACGCGGTGTTGCCGGACGGCGTCGTGCACACGACGGGCACGTCGTAGCCCCGCTTGTCGTCCAGTTGGGACACCTTCTGGCGCGCGAACGGCACTTCGTGCGCGCCGTCGAACACGGAGACGAGGCAATCCGGGTCGCCGGCCGGCACGAACGCCGTCTTTTCGCCGCGCAGGCGGACGGGCCCGCTGCCCTCGATGCGGTAGCGGAAGGCAACGCCATCGTCGTAAGCGCGCACGTCGACGAGCAGGCGCCGCGTGCGGTCCGCGCGGTCGCGGAACTGCAGCGTCGCGGCGCGGTAATGATCGCGCGCTGACGACGCCTTCGTCGCGACGAGGGGAATCACCTGGTCCGTCGTCGACTTCGTGACTTTTTCCAGCACGAGCGCGCCGAACGCGGGCTGGCCGTCGACGTCGAGGCCCAGGGACGAGGAAGCGATCACCGTTTCGCCGCCGCGGGTCACGAGATAGCTGCCGCCGTCCCGCGCAATCCGGATCGCGGCCCGGCCGTCCGGCGACGTCACCGTGACCTGGCCCGCGGGCGCGGCGCACGCGGCACCGCTCACGGCGGCCAGCACCGCGGCCGCTAACGTCATCTTGCGTGCGTTCATGTCAGAATCCGATCCGGAAGCTGGAAGCGATCGTCGTCGGCAGGCTGGCCGGCACGTCGATCACGAGGGCGTCGTCCTGCTGTTTCCAGCGCAGCGGTTCGGCCGCGCCTACGAGCGACACGGATTTGACCGGACGCGATTCGAACCCGGCCTTCATGCCGAGCGACGCGATGCGCACCTGGCCCTTCGGTTCGCCCAGCGTGATGGCGTACAGGGAACCGCCCTTGGTGGTGAAGCGGATGTCGGCGGCCGTGTAGTCGGCGTTTTCCTTGAAGGCGCCGCCTTCCGTCTGCGTCGGACCTTCGCCGAACGTCTTCCACGGACGCGTACCGTAGATGGCTTCGCCGTTCACCTGGATCCAGGCCGCCATCTCGTCGAGGAATTTACGGGACTCGGGCGGCAGGCTGCCATCCGGGTACTGCACGACGTTCAGAAGCAGGTTGCCGTTCTTGCTGACGATGTCCGCCAGCATGGTCACGACGTCGCGCGTGGTCTTGTACTTGTATCCCTCGCTGTAGAACCAGTCGCCCATCGACGTGTCCGTCTGCCAGGGCAGCGGCTGGATGCCGTTCATGACGCCGCGCTCGACGTCCTGCACGCCGGCCTTGCGCAGGAACTCGCCGGAGCCGATGTCCTTGTGGTTGTACACGGCTTCCAGCTTGCCGTGGGTCTTGATGTTCTGGTTGTAGAAATTGGCGACGAGGGTCCGGCCCGTGACGCCGAACGGGATGCCGCCGTCCGTGTAGAGCAGGTCCGGCTTGTAGCTAGAGCAGGTCCGGCTTGTAGCGCGTGACCAGGTCGGTCACGCGGTTGTACCATTCCTGGTGATACGCGGTGTTCTTCGTGTACCACGGCTGGCCGCCGCCGAAGCGCTCGTCATGCTTGGGGTGGTACAGGTCCGCGTATTGCGGATCGGCGCCGTCATAGGGCACGCCGAGCAGCGGGAACACCTCGTCGTGCCCGTGACTCGTCGCGAACCAGCCGTAGCTCGCGCCCAGGTGCTCCGACACGCCGAAGCGCAGGCCCGCCTTGACGGCCGCCTTCTGCCAGTCGCCGACGATGTCGCGGTGCGGGCCCATCCTGACCGCATTCCAGCGGTGGTATTTCGAATCCCACAGGTCGAAATTGTCGTGGTGGACGCCCATGCTGACGAAATACTTCGCGCCGGCCTTGGCGTACAGCGCCATCAGCGCGTCCGGCTCGAACTTCTCGGCCTTCCACAGCGGGATGATGTCCTTGTAGCCGTGCTTCGACGGGTGACCGTACGTCTTGAGGTGGTGTTCGTACTGCGGCGTGCCGTAGACGTACATGTTGCGCGCATACCAGTCGCCCGCGCGCGGCACCGCCTGCGGGCCCCAGTGGGACCAGATGCCGAACTTGGCATCCCGGAACCAGTCCGGGGTCTCGTACTTGTCCAGCGACGCCGGGTCGGCGGTGAACGGACCTGCGACATGCGTCAGCTTCACGGGCGTGTCGGCGGCCGGGGCCGGCGGGCTGGCGAACAGGCCGCACAGGATCAGGGTGGAAAGAAATGGTCGGCGCAACATCGGGTCTCCGTGGTTTTTAATCTATAACGTACAGCGCGGATTATAGATGCAGCCATGGAGTCCCCGCAACAGCTTATTTCGTTCGCGAAACGGTGACCGCCCTCCCTTCTTCCAGCGGCAAGCTCATAGCAGTATTCGCCCACCTCGCGGATCGTCCCGCCATCGGTGCGCGGCGCGGTCGCGCTCGCGAAGCGCAGCACGCCCTGCCCGGCCACGGCGTCACCCGGACGAGGCTCCTCGCGAACAGCAGCTGGATGACGGCAAGCTCCCCATCCTTGGGCATGCCGTACAGGCGCCAGGTCGGCGGTCAGGCGACGTCGCGTTCGACGCGCTGCACCTGCACCCGGTTGGAGAGCCGGATTTCGAAATCGCCCGGCGACCAGATCCAGGTCGCCGTGCCCTGCGCTCCCGCCGCGCCGCACACGTGGGCCGGCAGGAGGGCGATTACATGAGCGATGAAGAGTGAATGAATTCGCGTGCGCGAATTGTATTCACGAGCTTCACCGGTCAGGATCGCTTGCGCGATTCAATCGCCCGGTTGAGCGATTTCCGCGTGACGCGTCACGCAAACTTAGGAGCCCTGCGTGACCCGTCACGCAAATAATGCGTGTCAGCCTGCGGCCTTCGCCATGCCGTCCTTCGGCGTCATGCGCGCGGCCAGTGCGGCGATCGGCAGCGGATTGACGTTCTCGGCGTTGACGACGTCGTCGAAATCCGCCTCTTCCGCGCGGGCGATGAAGCGCTGGGCCTTGTTGCTCGGGGCGGTCGTCTGGATCAGGTGGTGCATGCTGGCGGCCGTCTTGTCCCACGACGTGTTGGCGACGATGGCGCGCATGCGGTCGCGCAGGGCGGCCTTCTGCTCGTCGTTCATGGCCAGCATGCGCTCGCACGCGGCGATGAATTTTTCCGGCGTGTCCGCGATCGCGACGACGTCGCCGTACGGCACCTTCACGTCCGTGATCGGGGTGCTGACGGACGGCAGTTCGGCCGCCATGTATTCCAGCACCTTGGTCGGGCTGATGAACTTGGTCGACTCGTTCAGCGCGAACGGCAGCAGGCAGACGTCCCAGCCCGCCAGGAACTGCGGCAGCTGGTCGTACGTGCGCTGGCCCATGTAGTGGATGTTGTTCGCGCGCGGCAGGTTGGCCGGGTCGATCTTCACGACCGGACCCACGAGCACGATCTGCCAGTCCGGGCGGGCTTCCGCGACCTGGCGAATCAGGTCGGTGTCGAAGCGCTCGTCGATGACGCCATAGAAGCCCAGGCGCGGATGGGCGACGTGGGCCTGGTCCGGGTGGCTGTAATCGCGGTCCAGCGCTTTCTGGAAGTGCTTGGCGTCGACGCTGCTCGAGAAGCAGTGCGCGTTGGCGTGGCGCTCGCGCTTGGACTGGTACAGGCTCGGGCCGCCCGTGAAGCACAGGTCGGCGATGTTCAGCAGCGCGTTTTCGCGCTGCAGCAGCTGTTTCGGGGCGTTCTTGAAGGCGGCCAGTTCGTCCATGCAGTCGTAGACGACGAGTGCCGGATCGAAGCCTTGCAGCAGCGGCAGTGCCATCGGGGTGTAGAACCAGACGACGGGACGCTCGCCTTCCGGGACGAGGTCGGCCAGCAGCGTTTGCAGCGTGGGGATCTGGTCGTCATGGAAGCCGGGTGCCTGGATGCCGGTATGCGGCTGGCACACCGTGATGTTCGGCGCGACGGCCGTCTTCTTCAGGTGCGCCTTGCCCTCGTCATACACCGGCTCCTCGACAAACAGGATTCGGTAGTGTTCCGCCAGGCGAGTCATGAGGTGCTGGGGGCGCTGGAAGACGAAGTCCCAGCGCAGATGGCAAAACACGATCAGGGTCGGCATGTTGATTTCCTTTCGCCTTGGGGCGTTCTAGTTGATCTGGATTCATGGCCCGGAACCTGATGCGTCGATGCTCTGGAAAACACCGACAGATCAGGTGCCGGACCAGTGAATCGTATCATGCAAAATTCTTAATATTTTCATTTATGCATTGCAATATTTATACTGGGAAATGACTTCAAGGCGGTACGGTCCGGATCTCCCTAGGAGAGCTCGGCATAGTGCTCAACCATGTAGGTTCCCTCCTACGCGGACAATAGAAAAAACACTACGAAATCGCATCATCTACGCTTGCGTGACGACGTGTGCAGTGCCGCAAAATGGGCCCGTTTGAGAGGGAAAAGGCCGCGCCGGGAGGCGCGGCCGGGGCCGGTACGGCCGGGGTGGAAACGCTCAGGCCGAAAGATAGGGTTCCGCGTCTTCCGGTTCGCCGGCGGCATCGAAGCCGCGGGCCAGCAGCACGCCGTCGAGGCCGACCGTGCCCAGTGCATCGCACAAGTCTTCCAGCTCGGCTTCCAGGTGGGCGGCCAGGTCGAGGGGCTTGTCGACGGTGGCCAGCGGCGCGCCGCCATCCAGCGGGTACAGGTTGATGCGCAGCACCGGCTCGCCGCCCGCCTCCAGCGGCGCGACGACGGCCTTGATGCGGTCCGGCGGGCGTTGCTGCTCTTCCAGTTTCTGGTTCACCTCGGCAAGCGTGGCGAGCATCGACAGCTCGGCCACGCCCTGCTCTTTCGCGCCATAGAACAGGTCCTGGTACAGGAAGTTCAGTTCGATGTCGGCCGGATGGCGCGACAGGCAGCGCTGCAGCAGCGGCGACACGCTGCCGGCCCACATCCGGTAGCGGGCCATGCGGCCTTCGAAATATGCATCCGAGGCCGCCTCGCCGGACGGGATCTTGTAGAACGGGTCGTCGACCGGTTTCAGCGCGAAGCCCAGCAGGAAACGCAGTTCCATCGCCTCGTCCTCCGGTTCGTAATCGCCGCCGATCCACGGCCGCATGCTGGCCTCGATGGCGGGCGTGGCCACGAGCTTCTTCGACCGCATCGCCTGCGCGGCTTCCCGCAGCATCTCCTGCAGGTCGCTGTAGCGGATGCGGTCGACGGCCTCCAGGTCGTACAGGTGGCGCACGAGGACGATGCGGGTGGCGGCGCTGGCGAGGCCGGACTGGCGGAAACTGTCCATCAGCGCTTCGAAATCGGCGTCGTCGCGGAACACGTCTTCCTGGACGAGGCCGCCCGTGCTGTGCACGAACAGCGGGATCATGAACGCGTCGATCTCCAGTTCGGTCTCGTCGTCGCGCACGTGGAATGTGGCGGCCTCTTCTTCCACGCGCTCGCGCAGCAGGCGGCAGCAATCCGGATCCGTGTATTTCGCCACTTCGATGGCGCCGTACAGTACGTCGTCGTGTTTGCGCCGCAGCATGCGCCGCACGAGGACGGTCAGTTCTTCCTGGCGCGCGGTGAGCGCGGCCGCGTCGGGGCCTTCGCGCTCGGTGATCTCGAGCGCCAGGTCGACGAGGTTCTGGGCCAGCTCGTCGGGATCCGCTTCCACCGGCTTGGCTGCCTTGGCAGGCTTGGCCGGCTTGGCCATTCCCCGGTTGGGCTGGGACGACGGGCCCTTGGCCGGGCGCTTGTTGTTGGGCATGGCTGACTTCAAAAAAGTGGACAAGTCGCCATGGTAGCAAATCGGTCGCGCGGGACGAAGCCGCGTCAGCGTGCGGGGCGCGTGTCGAGGTGGGTCGTGAAGAATTCCGGACGCAGCTTGCGCGTGATTTCCAGCACGGGCATCACATGGTCGAGGTGTTCGCGCATGGCGGCCACGGCACGGGCCGGGTCGCGCGCCTCGATGGCGTCGACGACGGCGCGGTGTTCTTCCAGCACCCCGGCCATGCGGCCTTCCAGCGGCAGCGTGAGCTGGCGGTAGCGGTCCATCTGCGTCTTCGCCTGCTGGATGATCGGCCACACGCCCGGATAGCCGGACAGCTCGGCCAGCAGCGCGTGGAAGCGTTCGTCCGTGCGGTGGAATGAAGCGAAGTCGTTGGCGGCGATGGCCGCTTCCTGCTCGGCCAGGATAGCGCGCAGGCGCGCCGCGTCGTCCGGGCCCACGCGCGCTGCCGCCTTTTCGATGATCGCCGTCTCCAGCGCGTGGCGCACGAGGTTGGCTTCGTCCAGCGCGTCGAGCGGAATGCGCGCGACGAACGTGCCCGAGCGGGGCACGATCTCGATCAGGCCTTCGTCGGCAAGGCGCTGCACGGCCTCGTGCACCGGGGTGCGGCTCGTGCCGAACTCCTCGGCGATGTCGCGCTCCACGACGCGCGTACCCGGCAGCATGTCCATCTCGACGATGCGCCGGCGCAGGCACAGGTAGACCCGGCGCGACGCGGAGAGGCCGCTCTCCGCCTCGGTTACCGGATTGGGTGGGGCTTGGTTGTTCATGGCCGGAAGTGTAACGAATTCGGCATCGCATCGCGCGGAATGATCGCGCCGCGGTGGCGGATCACGGTGCCGGCCAGCCGGTGCCCCGCGCGCGCCGCCTCTTCCGGGCCCCTGCCCGCCAGGCGCGCGGCCATGTAGGCGGCACCGAACGAGTCGCCGGCGGCCGTCGTGTCGATCACGTCGCGCACCGGCTCCGGCGCCACCTCGTGCACCGTGCCGTCGTGCCAGACGACGGCCGGCTCGCCGCCGCACTTGACGACCACCTCGCCCACGCCCAGCGCACGCGTGCGCTCGATCGCGTCATGGGCGTCGCCCGGGCCGTACAGCGCGACCTCGTCGTCCAGCGTCAGCAGCGCGATGTCCGCATGGGCGAGCACACGGCCATAGACGTCGCGCGCCGTGGCTGCGCCGTCCCACAGGCGCGGGCGGTAATTGTTGTCGAAGACGACCTTGCCGCCGGCCGCGCGGCATTGCGCGAGCGTCGCGATCAGCAAGTCGCGGTCGGAGGGGGACAGGATCGCCAGGCTGATGCCCGACACGTACACCATGCGCGCCCCGACCAGTTGCGCGAGCACGCGGTCCGCGCCCGGCGCCGCCATCCAGTGGCGGGCGGCGGAGTCACGGCGCCAGTAGTGGAAACGGCGCTCCCCGTCCGGGTCCGTCTCGATCATGTAGATGCCCGGCAGGCGGTCTTCGAGGCGCAGCACGGCGCCGGTGGCGATGCCTTCGCGCTCCCACGCGGCCAGCATCTCGGCGGACATGCCATCAAGGCCGAGACCCGTCACATAGGCCACGTTCGCGATGGCCGGATCGAGCAGGCGGGCCATGTAGACGGCCGTGTTCAGCGTGTCGCCGCCGAAGCGGTAATCCAGCGTGTTCTGCTCGCCGTGCTTCTGCAGTTCGATCATGCATTCGCCGATCGCGTAGACGGTGTGTGCTGCCATCGTGTGTCCTTGTCGTGAATATAGCCGGGAGAGTTTACCGGATGCCGGCCACTGCGGGGGCATCTGTTTTGACGGGCGTACGGGGGCCGGCGTCCCGGACCAGCATCCATACGACGATCGCCGCGATGACGTCGAACACGGCCAGCACGACGAACAGCGGGCTGTAGCCCACGTGCGTGACCACGATGCCGAACAGCAGGGTGAACAGCGTGGCGCCCAGGTAGCCCGACATGCCGGCCAGGCCCGTCGCCGTGGCGACTTCGTTCTTGCCGAAGACGTCCGACGTGATCGCGTACAGGGCGCCGGACAGCGTCTGGTGCGCGAAGCCGCCGATACACAGCAGGAAGATCGCGGTATAGGGGCTCGCCACGAGGCCGATGCAGCCCGGGGCGATCATGCACAGGGCGCCGAACGCGACGACCCATTTTCGTGACGCGAACAGCGAGACGTCGAAATGCCGGTGCACGAACGGCGACAGGTAGCCGCCCAGCACGCAGCCGATGTCCGCGGCGAGGAACGGCAGCCACGCGAACACCGCGATCTCTTTCAGGTCCATGTGGCGTTCCGTCGCCATGTACAGCGGGATCCACGCGTTGAACGTCTGCCAGGCCGGTTCGGACAGGAAGCGCGGGATCGCGATCGACCAGAAGTTCCGGTTCTTCACGATCTGGCGCCAGGAGGCCTTTGCCGCACTATCCTGGTGTTTCGCTTCCTGGCCGGACAGGATGTGGTCCCGTTCCGCGTCGGTCAGCAGCTTCTGGTCGCGCGGGTGCTTGTAGAACACGGTCCACAGCAGGGTCCACGCGATGCCCAGCACGCCGACGATGACGAATGCCGACTTCCAGCCCGCATGCAGGATCGCCCACACGACAAGCGGCGGCGCGCACAGGGCGCCGATCGACGAGCCGATGTTGAACCAGCCGATGGCGACCGAGCGCTCCTTGGCCGGGAACCATTCCGTCGTCGCCTTGACGCCGGCCGGGATGCCGGCCGCTTCCGTCAGCCCGAGCAGGCCGCGGAAGAACGCCATGCTCTGCCAGCCGGACGCCAGCGCCGCGCACGCGCAGGCCAGCGACCAGGCGAACGCGAACACGGCGAAGCCGATCTTGGTGCCGATCGCGTCCAGCACGAAGCCCGCGACCGGCTGCATGACGGCGTAGCAGACCTGCCACGCGACGACGATGTACGAATACTGCTTCGTGTCGATGTGCAGGTCGGCCATCATGGTCGGCGCCGCGACGGACAGCGTATTGCGTGCGAGGTAGTTGACGATGAGGCCCAGCGTGACCAGCCCCACCATCCACCAGCGCATGCCCTTCATTTTGTTCATGGTAGTCTCCTCCCGCGCTCGCGGTTGCAAAAGCGCGCACGATCCCGGGCCGCTCGGCGTGGACGCCGGCGGTCTCTCTCGATCGGTTGTCGTTTCGGTTCAGGCCAGCAGTGCGCGGATGCCCTGCTGTTCGATGTCGCGCAGGTTGGAAGCCAGTTGCGCCGCAAGGCCCGGCACCGCATTCAGGTCCCTGCCCCACAGCGCGGCACGGGCGAGCCAGCCGCGCGCCAGGTCGTCCAACGTCCATGCGCCGCTGCCCACCTTGTCCCAGCCGTCCCGGAACCACGCCAGCGTGGCCGGATCGTCCGCGAGGTCGATGACGCCGCCGCGGTACAGCACCATCGTCGCGGCCATCGCGAGCACGAGGCGGCGCGGCAGGCGGCCGTCGTGCAGCCCGGCGTAGCGCAGCAGCTGCGGCAGTACGCGCGCGCCGAACTTGCTCCAGCTGTTCAGCGCGATCGCCGCGAGCCGGTGGTGGATGGCCGGATTGCGGAAGCGGCGCAGCACGTCGGCGGCAAACGCTTCGAGTTCCGCGCGGTCCATTTCCAGCGCCGGGATGATCTCGTCATCGATGGCGGCACGGAGGAAGGCACCGACCTGCGGGTCGTCGACGCTTGGGCCGACGGCTTCCAGGCCGGCCAGCAGCGCCACCGGCACGAGGGTCGTGTGGCCGCCGTTCAGGATGCCGACCTTGCGCTTCTTGTACGGCGTGATGTCGTCCACCAGCTTCACGTTGAGGTCCGCGCCCGCCAGCTTCAGTTCTTCGCCCACGAACGCGGGCCCCTGGATCACGAACAGGTAGTAATACTCGGCCGCCACGAGGAACGGATCGGCATAGCCGAGTTCCTGTTCGATCTGCGCGGCGTCCGCGGCCGGGTAGCCCGTGACGATGCGGTCGACCAGCGTATTGCAGAAGGTGCAGGCATCGCCGATCCACGCCGCGAAGCCGGCCGGCAGTTCCCACAGGCGTGCGTAGTGCAGCACGGCGTTTTTCAATGCCTCGCCGTTCCTGTCGATCAGCTCGCACGGCAGCAGGATCACGCCCTTGTCCTGCGCGCCGTCGAACGCCCGGTAGCGGGCGAACAGCAGTTGCGCGAGCTTGGCGGGGAATGTCACCGGCGGCGCGTCGGACTGGCCATCCGTGTCGTTGACGACGATCCCCGCCTCCGTCGTGTTGGAGACGATGAAGCGCAGGTCCGGGTTCGCGGCCTGGGCCAGGTAGTCGGCATACATCGTCGCCGGATCGATTTCGCGCTGCACGCATTCGACCTTGCGGTACTGCTTGACGGGCAGCCCCGCCTCGTCCAGGCCGCGTACGAGGACGGTGAACAGGCCGTCCTGCACGTCCAGCAGCGGCGTGGCCGAGCCGCCGCGCGGGCGCACGACGACGACGCCGGCATCCAGGCCGGTGCGCTCGTTCAGCAGGTCGATTTGCCAGTCGAAGAAACCGCGCATGAAGTTGCCCTGCCCGAACTGCAGGATTTTCACGGGCAGTGCGAACGGGGTGGTACGACGAAGTTGAGTCATGGGTCAGCCCTTACAGCGAAATATCGCGTTTCCAGAAGATGAAGTCGTATTGCTGCAGCCGGTCGGCCTTGCACTTGTATTTGCCGCCCGCCGTCGCGACGACCAGGTCGAACAGGCCTTTCGCCACCTCGGGCAGCGGCTTGCCTTCGATGATGGGACCGCAGTCGTAGTCGATCAGGTCCGACAGCTTCGCGGCCACGCGGCTGTTGCTGGAGATTTTCAGGACGGGCACGATCGGGTTGCCCGTCGGGGTGCCGAGGCCCGTCGAGAACAGCACGACGTTCGCGCCGGACGCCACGATGCCCGTGACGGATTCGACGTCGCCGCCCGGGGTGCACAGCAGCGCGAGCCCCTTTTTATCCGTCTGTTCGCCGTAGTCCAGCACGGACACGATCGGCGACGTGCCGCCCTTCTTCGCGGCGCCGGCCGATTTCATCGCATCCGTGATCAGGCCGTCGCGGATATTGCCGGGGCTCGGGTTGTCGGCGAAATGGGTGCCGACGGACAGCGCGCGCTGTTCGAAGTCGCGCATCATGCCGAGGAAGCGGCGCTTGTCGTCGTCTTCCACGCAGCGCTCGATCAGCGACGACTCCACGCCGCACAGTTCCGGAAACTCCGCGAGGATCGACGAACCGCCGACGGCCACCACCATGTCCGACACATAGCCCATCGCCGGGTTGGCGGAAATCCCGGAAAAGCCGTCCGAGCCGCCGCATTTGACGCCGATCTTCAGGTGCGACAGCGGCATCGGCTGGCGGCGCACCTTGTTCGCGTCCTTCAGGTGCGCGAGGGTGTCCTGCAGCACCGCCTTCATCATCTTTTCTTCGCTGTCCCACTGCTGCTGTTCGTAGATCAGCACGGGCTTGTCGAAGCCGGGGTTCTGCTTCGCGAGGGCATCCTTGAACATGGCGATCTGCGCGTTCTGGCAGCCCAGCGAGAACACGGTGATGCCGGCCACGTTCGGGTGGTCGGCATACGCGGCCAGGATCTTGCACAGCGAGCGCGCATCCGCGCGCGTGCCGCCGCAGCCGCCGTTGTGCGTGATGATGCGCACGCCGTCCACGTTGGGGAACGGGCGGACGACGGGCTTCGGCGCTTCCATGTCTTCGCCGAGGAGCTGGAACGTCAGCGACGCGAGGTCGTTCGTCGCATAGCCCAGCGGGCCTTCCAGCGCATTGCGCAGGTGCTCCACGTTGCGGTTCTCGCAGAACACGAGCGGGAAGATCAGCCAGTAGTTCGCGGTGCCCACGCGGCCGTCCGCGCGCACGACGCCGTCGAACGTCGCGTCCTTCAGGTCCGAGACGTCGGGCGGCGTCCAGGTGTAAGGCTTCGATTCTCCGATTTCGACCTCGGACGCGTAATGCGCCAGGTTGTCCGTCGTGACGGCCTCGCCCTTGCGGATCGGCTGCGTGGCCTTGCCGACGACGACGCCGTACATGGTCAGCAGGTCGCCCTCGGCGAAGGCGCGGCGCGCCAGCTTGTGCTTGGTCTTGATCGGCGTGGATACGAGGATGTTCTCCCCGTTCCACGTCACGACGTCACCCGGCGCCAGGTCGGTCAGGGCGACCAGCATGCTGTCGTCCGGGTGAATGCAGATTACTTTTTGCATGGTTGCCCAATCAGAGCTTGAAGTAGTTCTTGGCGTTCTCGTAGCAGATCCCGCGCACGATGGTTGCGAGCGCATCGTAGTCTTCCGGATACTCGCCGCTGGCGACCCATTCGCCCAGCTGGCGGCACACGAGGCGGCGGAAATAGTCGTGGCGCGGGTATGACGCGAAGCTGCGCGAGTCCGTCACCATGCCGACGAAGACGCCCAGCACGGAGTGATTCCCGAACGCGAGGATCTGCGCCAGGTTGCCCAGCTTGTGGTCGTTGAACCACCAGGCCGGGCCGAACTGCACCTTGCCGGCCACGCTGCCGTCCTGGAAGTTGCCGATCATCGTGGAAAGCACTTCGTTCATCGCCGGGTTCAGGTTGAACAGCATCGTCTTCGGCAGCTGCTTGTTGGCGTCCAGCGCCGACAGCAGCGCCACGAGGCCGTTACTGGTCGTCATGTCCGAAATCGAATCGAAGCCGGTATCCGGACCCAGGGTCTCCAGCATACGCTGGTTATTGTTGCGCATGGCGCCGATGTGGAAGCACATGGTCCAGTCGAACTTCGCATACACCGCGCCGATCGCTTCCAGCAGGCCGCGCAGGTATTGCGCCTGCTCGAGGTCGCCCAGCAGCTCTCCGCGCATGCGTTTGGCGAACAGGCCTTCCAGCTGGTCGGCCGTCGCGGCCACGGTCGGCAGCGGGATGTCGATGGCGTGGTCGGAAATCCGGCCGCCGCGCGCATGGAAGTATTCCACACGATTGGCCAGCGCGGCGATCAACGACGTGAACGAATCGATCTTCACGCCGGACATCCCGGACAGGCGCGCGACATACTGCTCGAAGCCGGGGTTATTGATGCGCATGGCCTTGTCGGGACGGTAGGCCGGCAGCACGCGCGTCTTCAGCGCCGACTTCGCGATCTCCGCATGCTGCAGCAGGTCGTCGGCCGGGTCGTCCGTCGTGCACGCGATTTCCACCTTCGCCTGCTCCAGAAAGGTCCACGTGTCCATGTCGGCCAGCTTCGCGTTGGCCTGCTCCCAGATCGCTTCCGCGTTCTTCTCGTTGATGACGAGATCGATCCCGAAGATGCGGCGCAGCTCCAGGTGGCTCCAGTGATAGATCGGGTTGCCGATCGCGAGCGGCAGCACCTTGCAGAAGGCCAGGAATTTTTCCTTGTCCGAGCGGTCGCCCGTGCAGTATTCCTCCGGCACGCCGGCCGTGCGCATCAGGCGCCATTTGTAATGGTCGCCACCCAGCCACAGCTCGGCGATGTTGCGGAACTTCTTGCGCTCGGCGATCTCGCCCTGCTGCAGGTGCGAATGGTAGTCGATCACCGGCAGGTCGGCGGCAACGTCGTGGTACAGCTTGCGGGCGACGGCGGTGGTGAGGAGGAAATCCTGGTCCATGAAGGCGGTCATAGCGTGTTGCTCCTTGGGTGGCTGATCTGATATATCAGGATGGTATGCCTAATATATTACCGACGCAAGGACTTTGTGCCTTCGCGGCCGGGGGCCCGGATGTTATGCTTCGGTCATCGGCTCGTGATGCATGGATACAACGCCCACGGCCATCACCAAACAACTGGATCCAACAATGCTCGACTCACTCTTCAAGCTGCGCCAGAGCGGCACCGACACGCGGACGGAAATCCTGGCCGGCGTCACCACGTTCCTGACGATGGCCTACATCATCTTCGTGAATCCGTCGATTCTCGGCGACGCCGGGATGCCGAAGGATGCCGTGTTCGTCGCCACCTGCCTCGTGGCCGCGCTGGGCAGCCTCGTGATGGGCCTGTACGCCAACTACCCCATCGCGATGGCGCCGGGCATGGGCCTGAACGCCTACTTCGCCTACGCGGTGGTGCTGGGCATGAAGGTGCCCTGGCAGGCCGCGCTGGGCGCCGTGTTCGTGTCGGGCTGCCTGTTCATCCTCGTCTCCGTGTTCGGGCTGCGCGCAATGATCGTGAACGGCATCTCGCGCTCGCTGCGCGTGGCGATCACGGTGGGTCTCGGGATGTTCCTCGCGCTGATCGCGCTGAAGAGCGCCGGCATCGTCGTCGCCAGTCCCGCGACGCTCCTGCAGGCGGGCGACCTGCACAAGCCGGAGGCCATCATGGCCGTCGTCGGCTTCCTGCTGATCGTCACGCTGGACCGCCTGAAGGTGCGCGGCGCGATCCTGATCGGCATCGTCGCCGTGACGATCCTCTCCTTCTTCTTCGGCGGGAACACGTTCCACGGCCTCGTCTCCGCGCCGCCGTCGATCGCGCCCACGCTGGGCCAGCTGGACATCAAGGGCGCCCTCGGCGTCGGCATCCTCAACGTCGTGCTCGTGTTCTTCCTCGTCGAGCTGTTCGACGCGACGGGCACCCTGATGGGCGTCGCCAGCCGTGCGGGCCTGCTCGTGGAAGGCAAGATGGAGCGCCTGAACAAGGCCCTGCTGGCCGACAGCGCGGCCATCGTCGCGGGTTCCGTGCTGGGCACGTCCAGCACCACGGCGTACATCGAAAGTGCCGCGGGCGTGCAGGCCGGCGGCCGTACGGGCCTGACGGCGCTGACGGTGGCCGTGCTGTTCCTCGCCTGCCTGTTCATCGCGCCGCTGGCCGGCGTCGTGCCCGCGTACGCGACGGCACCCGCGCTGCTGTTCGTCGCCTGCCTGATGCTGCGCGACCTGGGCGACATCGAGTGGAACGATACGACGGAAGCGGTTCCGGCCGCCATCACGGCCCTCGTGATCCCGTTCACGTATTCAATTGCGGAAGGCATCGCGTTCGGCTTCATCACCTACGCGCTGCTGAAACTGACGACGGGCCGCGCACGCGAAGTCAAGCCGGTGATCTGGGTGATCGCCGCGCTCTTCGCCTTCAAGATCGTTTATATCGGAAGCTGAGCGGCAGCCGGTTCACGCGGCGGCCGGCATATGCCCGGCCGTCAGGAGCGCCGCGAATTCTTCCGCCGGTACAGCGCGGCTGAACAGCCAGCCCTGCACCAGATCGCATCCGAGGCCGGCCAGCAGTGCCAGCTGGCCCGTCGTTTCCACCCCTTCCGCCACGACCGACAGCCGCAGCCCATGGGCCATGGCGACGACGGCGCTCGCGATCGCGAGATCGTCGGGATCCGTTTCCAGGTCGCGCACGAACGAGCGGTCGATCTTGATGCGGTCGACGGGGAAGCGCTTCAGGTAGTTCAGATTCGAATAGCCGGTGCCGAAATCGTCGATGGCGAGCCGGATGCCCATCGCCTTCAACTGCGCCAGCAGCGCGACGCTCTTGTTCGGGTCGGCCATCGACGCACTCTCCGTCAGCTCCAGTTCCAGCATGCCGGGTTCGAGGCCGCAGTCGTCCAGCACCCGCCGTACGGTGCCGCAGATCCGCTCGTTGAACTGGTGTGCCGACAGGTTCACGGCCACGGGCACGACCGGCAGACCGGCGCGGCGCCAGGCCTGCAACTGGCAGCAGACCTCGTGCAACACCCATTCGCCGATCTCGAGGATCAGGCCCGTTTCCTCGGCCAGCGGGATGAAGTCGTGCGGCGGCACGAGGCCCCGCTCCGGATGGCGCCAGCGCAGCAGCGCCTCGGCGCTCACGATCGACTCGCCGTCGACCGCGATCTGCGGCTGGTAATGGATTTCGAGCTCGTGGCGCTCGACCGCGCGGCGCAGCGCGTTCTCCAGCTTGAAACGGTCGTTGGCGTCGCGGTTCAGTTCCGGGCGGTAGAAGGCGTAACGCTGGCCCATGCCGTCCGCGGCCTGGCGCAGCGCCGTTTCCGCGCCCCGGGCCAGCGTCTCGTACGCGACGCCGTCGTTCGGATAGATGGCGATGCCGATGCTCGGGTCGAGGTGGAATTCGTCGTGCTGGTACCTGTAGGGCACGCCCAGCGCGGCGAGGACGCGGCGCGCGCTCGCGGCCAGTTCGTCGGCGTCGGCGCGCACGAGGGCCAGCGCGAACGTCCCTTCCGAGAAACTGGCGACGATGTCCTGCCCGGCCACCTCGCGCAGGCGCGCAGCCGCTTCCTGCAGGAGGCCCTGTTCGGCATCCGGACCCAGCGCTTCGCGGATCAGCGCCATGCGTCCGAAGCGCAGCAGCATGAAGCCGAGGATGCGGCGCCCCGCCTGGGCCTCGGCCTTCATGCGGCGCAGGCGTTCGCGCAGCAGGTCGCGGTTCGGCAGGCCGGTGACGGCGTCGTAGTTGCTGGCACGGTGCAGGCGCTGCTCGGCGCCGCGCAATGCCGTGACGTCGATGCCGGTGGCGAGGAGGAATTCCACGCTGCCGTCCTCGCGCCGCAGCAGCGTATGGGTCCAGACGATGCTGCGCGTGCGCCCGTCCGGCGTGAGCCATTCGCCCTGCAGCCGCGGCGGCGGCGCCTTCGCCAGGCCCGCGAACAGGCGGCGCACGACGTCCGGGTCGGCGGCGCCGCGTATCACCTCCCAGCAGCGCCTGCCCATGGCCTGCTCCGCGCGCCAGCCCAGCGATTCCTCGCAGGCCCGGTTGAACGTCACGATGCGGCCTTCCGAATCCGCCATCAGCACGAGCGTGCCGGCCGTCTCGATGATGGCCGACAGCCGGTTGCGCTCCGAGCGCAGCGCGGTCGTCCGCTCGACGACGAGCGCCTCGGCGCGCGTGTACAGGCGCGCGCGTTCGAGCGCGAGGGCCACCTGCTGCGCCACGCCGGCCAGCAGCTCGCGGTCCTCGGCGTCGAATGCGCGGTGCCGGGCTCGCACATGCAACCGGCCCAGTTGGCGCGTGCCGGCGAGCAGCGGCAGGCAAAGCTGCGCCGGATCGTCCGCCGCGCTGCCGTCCGCGCACGTGCAGGCGCTGGGCACGGGCCCATCGCCGCGTTGCGCGAGCACGCGCATGGCGCCATCGGGCGTGGCCGTGCTGATGGCGGCGCCCGCGAGCGCGGGCAGCGTGATCAGGTGGTCCAGCGCGGCGCGCGCCACGTCGGTCTCGCCGGCCGCCTCGTTCAGCGCGCCCGCGATCCGTCCGAGCAGCGCGAGCGAATCCACCATGCGCGCGAGGTCCGCGTTCAGGCGCAGCGTATCCTCGTGGGTAGCGACGAGCAGTTCGTAGATGCGGCGCCGCTCGTCCGCCATCACTTCCAGCGGCCGCGCCGGATCGCCCGCGTCCCGTCCCTGCAGGATGCGGCGCACGCGCTCGCGCAGCTGGTCGGCGTCGTAGGGCTTGGGCAGGAAGCCGTCGGCGCCCGCTTCCAGGCTGCGCACGATGTCCTGCAGGGTGGTCAGGCGCGTCAGCAGCAGCACGGGCACGCCGGCCAGCTGCGGATCGTCCTTCAGGGCGCGGCACAGCGCATAGCCGTCCATGCGCGGCATGGCGATGTCGCTGACGACGAGGTCGGGCGCCAGCTCGCGGGCCAGGTGCAGGGCTACCTCGCCGTCCGCGGCCACGCGCACGCGCGCCGGGCAATGCGGGTCCTGCGCCAGCACCCGGGCCAGGTGCTCGGCCTGCGTCGGGCTGTCTTCCGCCACGAGGATCTCGTAGGGCCGCCCGGCCATCTCTTTCTTGTGCGTTGTTGTCATCCTGTTCGCGCCGCCCTTGGTGAGCGGTCGTGCCATCAACTCAAACCTTCGGTGGCCGGTGCAGCGCACACCCCGGCCGTAAGAACTTGCATTGATATTAGCTAAGATGGCTAACCATTAACATTCGTAGTCGCCCTGTCCACAGGGACGATCGTCATTACGCGCAGGACGGTTCGGCGCCGATTTGGCGCCGCCTCGCGGCGCCGCCCTCTGGCGCGCAACAATTCAGGGTAGGAAAACGCGAAAGAGTCTGTCACGAATTTAATGACAATTGCTCAGACACATTGTTGCCGTATGGCAACGTAAATATCAGCCGGCGAGGCCGTGCTGGAGCGCGTAGCGGATGAGGGCCGCGTTCGTCGACAGCCCCATCTTGCGGAAGATGCGGGTGCGGTAGGTATTGACGGAGCTGATGCTGATGCCCAGCTCGGCCGCCACCTGCTTGATCTGCAGGCCGGAACCGATCAGCGCGACGATTTCCGCCTCGCGCGGCGTCAGGCTGTGGTGCGGGGGACGCCCGCCCGGGCGCGCCTCCAGCGCGAGCAGTTCGCCGACCCGCGGCCCCAGCCATGTGCCGCCCGTGGCCGCGCGGCGTACCGCTTCCACGAGTTCGGCCGATGCCATCGCCTTCGAGACGTAGCCGAGCGCACCCGCGCGCAACGAGGCGAGCGCGTACTTTTCCTCAGGATGCATGCTGAGGATCACCACCCGCAGGTCGGGAAAATGGCGCCGCAGTTCGGCGAAGCCGTCCAGCCCGTCGTAATCGGGCAGTGTCAGGTCCAGGATCACGACGTCGGGGTGAACCTGGGCGATGAGGGCGATCGCTTGCTTCAAGTCTGCGGCTTCGCCGACGATTTTTAGGTCGGCGCAGGGCCGTACGATCTTCTTGACCCCTTCCCGGATCAATTCGTGATCGTCGGCGATGACTAGCCTGGTCACTGTGCTTCCTTCATGCATGCAAGCCGGTGTGTCGGCAAAGCAAGCATTCTAGGCAACGTTACCGCAGAATTGCAAACGTAATCTTTGACTAGTTAACAATTGCACTATATTTTGAAGCGTTCCCATAGGTCAATATGTAAATTTTCCGCACGAAAGTATTTCGTCCGGCGCTTTGGGCTACAATGTCGCCTCCGCCGGCAGGCTCGGCCTGCCGCAGATGATCCGTGAACGACAGGCTGCGCATCGCTCCCGATGGCGACGGAAGGCAGCCAACCCGATGCCTATGAAATCTCTGATGCTTTGCGCGCTGGCCCTGACCGGCGCGGGAGCGGCGATGGCCGCTCCGGACGACCTCGACGGCAGCGTACCGTCGTCCAGTTACTTCACCCAGGCCCCGACGACGGCGATACCGGAAGGCAGCAACTGGTACACGTCGGCCGAGCTGGGCGCGATCACGACCTCGGGCAATACCGAGGGCACGTCCGTGACCGGCAAGATCGATGCGCGCCACGAGATGGCGAACTGGAGCAACGAATACATCCTCAGCGGCTACTTCAAGGAAGACGTCACGCACAACGGCGACGGCACCACGACCCGGACCCGGTCGGCCGAGCGTTACCAGGTGTCGGCCAAGGCGGCGTTCAAGCTGCTGGAAGACGGCAACCGCGCCTTCCTGCTCGGCTCCCACGTGAACGACAAGTTCGGCGCCTACACCCGCTATTCGTCGGTCGGCGTCGGCTACGGCACCCAGCTGCTGAAGCGCGACAATGAAACCGTCGACGTCGAAGTGGGTCCGGGCTATTTCCACGGCGAGAATGCGGCCGGCGGCGTCGAGTCCGGCATGACCGTGCGCGGCGCGGCCCAGCTGCGCTGGCGCGTGAGCCCGTCGGCGGCGTTTTCGCAAAGCGTGAGCGTGGAACGGGGCACGTCGAACATGCACTCGATCGCCGAGACGGCCTTGTCCACCAAGATCAACGGCACGATGCAGATGAAGGCCGCGTTCAGCGCGCGCAACGATACCAACGTGCCGGACAACAAGAAGAATACGGATACGCAGACGTCGCTGACGCTCGTCTACTCCTTCTGATCCGGACAAGAAAACGGCCGGCGATGCCGGCCGTCGTTCAATCCGATTCCCCGCTTATTTCGCCAGGATCCGGCCGCTCAGCTGGATCGTGCCCTGCCCCGTCGCCATGTCCTCGGTCCCGGCGATGTCGCCGCCGCCCGTCGCTTTCGCGTAACGGCCGGTTCCGCCCGTGATCTGGAACGTCGCGTTGCTGAAGACGAACTTGGTGCCTTCGCCCGTCGGGACGAACTGGCCGCTGTAGTTGGCGTAGATGAGTTCGCCGGTCAGCGTCGTGATCAGGAATTTACCGTCGCTGAAGGTGTACGAGGTGCCGTTCGGCGTGATGCAGTCGGTGGCCAGGAACGTGACCTTGGCGCCGGCGAGGTTGCTGGTGCCGAAGCCCAGGATCGTGCCGCCGAAGTTCGACGGGCAGCGGGCCGACGGGCCGGGGATTTCCTGCAGCACGCCGGATACCTTGAAGTCCCTGTACGTGGCCGGATCGGCGGAAGCGCAGAATGCGGCGGACATCAGGACGGCGCCGGTGGCAAAACGCAGGACAGACTTGAACATGAAGTTCTCCAAATAAATTGTAGAACCCCAATTTTAGCGTTTTGCTATCGTTTCGTCCTGCCAATTGTGTATTGTATTGTAACGTTTATGCAGAAAACGACACTTACTGTGTCATATTTTCAACAAAGTTGCCCGTTGGACCGTGTCCTGACGTAACGTGGTAGTGCATCCGCAAGATGCAGCCAGCGCACCTGTTGGGACGCGAACGTATGGTCCGCCGGCGCAACGGCATCCGGTTCGTCCAGGCTGCAGATCGTCACGTCGATCTCGTCGGGAGCGTCGGCGCCGTGCCACGTCAGCTGCGTGCCGCACCGGCCGCAGAACAGGCGTTCGACGCCGGGGCTGGAAGCGTTGCGGGCGGGGCTGCCGCGGGTCCAGCGCAGCGCGTCGCGGCGCACGCTGAACCACGCCAGGGCGGGTGCGCCGCTGGCGCGGCGGCAGTCGACGCAATGGCAGAGCGTGGCGTTGAAAGGGTCACCCGACGCTTCGTAGCGCACCGCGCCGCACATGCAGCCACCCTGCAATCCCATCGCCCTCTCCCGTCGTCAGTGTCAGCGCGCGGCCGCCGGCGTACTCTGCGCTGCCGGCGCCGTCAACAGCAGCGCGACGAGGCTGATGACGGAGGCCACGCTCAAATACCAGCCCACGGTCTGCAGGCCGTAGTTGGTCGCGAGCCATGTTGCCACATATGGCGCAAGCGAGGCGCCCAGGATGCCGGCCAGGTTGAACGTGAGCGACGCGCCCGTGTAGCGCACCTCGGCCGGGAACAGTTCCGACAGCAAGGTGCCCAGCGGACCATACGTCAGGCCGATCAGGCACTGGCCCAGCACGAGGAACAGCGCGACGAGCGTCAGCTGGCCGGACCCGAACAGCGGGCCGAACAGCAGGCCGAACAATGCCAAGCCGACGGACACGAGGATCATCGCGGCGCGCCGGCCGTGGCGGTCCGCCAGCACGGCCGCGATGGGGATCGTGAGGCCGAAGAACACGATGGCGCCCAGTTGCAGCAGCAGGAAGGTCTGGCGCGAGTAACCCAGCGCGGACGTGCCCCAGCTCAGCGCGAACACGGTCATCAGGTAGAACACGACGAACGTGGCCAGCGCGGCCAGGGTGCCCAGCACGAGCGCGCGCGTGTGGTTCGCGAACACGGCCGCGACGGGCAGTTTCACCCGCTCGTTACGGTCGAGCACGGCCTGGAAATCGGGCGTTTCCGTGATCTTCAGGCGTACGTACAGGCCCACCAGCACGAGCAGCGCGCTCGCGAGGAACGGAATCCGCCAGCCGTAGCGCAGGAAGTCGGCGTCGGACAGGGTCTGCGACAGCAGCAGGAACACGCCGCTGGACAGGAAGAAGCCGATCGGTGCGCCCAGCTGCGGGAACATGCCGTACCAGGCGCGCTTGCCTGGCGGCGCGTTCTCCGTCGCCAGCAGCACGGCGCCGCCCCATTCCCCGCCCAGCCCGAGGCCCTGGCCGAAGCGGCACAGCGCCAACAGCAGCGGCGCCAAGGTTCCGATGGTGGCATAGGTGGGCAACAGGCCGATGAAGACGGTCGACAGGCCCATCGTCAGCAGCGCGGCCACGAGCGTGGCCTTGCGTCCCACGCGGTCGCCGAAGTGGCCGAACACGGCCGAGCCGACGGGGCGCGCGAAGAAGGCGATGGCGAACGTGGCCAGCGACTGGAGCGTCGCCGCCGCGGCGTCCCCGGCCGGGAAGAACAGCTTCGGGAACACGAGCACGGCGGCAGTGGCATAGATATAAAAGTCGAAGAACTCGATGGTGGTGCCGATCAGACTGGCGAACAGGACGGTCGCGGGGCGGTTCCGTGGGGTGTGCGTGGCGGTTGCGGTCATGCGGCACCGGCCTGCGACAACGCGTCGGCGAGCTCGCCGCTCCCGACCGGGCGCACGACGCGCGCGACTTCCTGGCCATCCTTGAGCACGACGACGGTCGGCCACAGCTTCACCTTGAACGACCGGCCCAGCTTGCGTCCGGGGCCATCCTCGACCTTGATGTGCTGCACCCCCGGATACGATGCCAGCGCATCGTCGATGTGGCTGGCGGCCGCCTGGCAATAGCCGCACCAGTTCGTGCCGAAGTCGAGGGCAACGACGCCGGGCAGCGCGTCGATGGCGCTGCGCTCGGGCTGCGCCGTTTCATAGGGTTTGCTCATGCATGTCTCCATGTTGTCGATCACGCTAGCCTACAACAAAACCCACCCTTGCCGTAAGCCCAAGACACTTTTCAGGCGGTCACAACGTGAAACACCGAACGGAATACGGCCGCGCACGGTGGCATCCTGACGTCATATCGACCAAGGAGGCCATCATGTCCGACAACCTGCAAAATCGCGGCCAGCAGGACCGCTCGCGCATCAACCTGCACGAAAAATGGGAAGTCCAGTACTGGACCAAGGAGCTGGGCGTGACCGAGGAAGAGTTGGCGAAGGCCGTCGAGGAAGCCGGCAGCAGCAGCGTCGAGGCCGTGCGCCAGCACCTGCGCGGCACGCGCCACTGATCCTTCCAGCGCCGTACCCGACGCCCGCCCGGCCCCGCCGGCCGGGCGTTCCCTACCGCGCGTGCTCCCGCGCAACCGTTTTCCCGCCATTTCGAAAGGAGCCCGATGACTATCCGCGGCTATTTCTCCGAACTCGACATCAGCTGGACCAACGCGGCCGTGGCCCTCTCCGCCGCCGTTCTCAGCTTCATCGCCATCCACGGCGCCGTGCGCCTGTTCCGCCGCCGCCTCGACCGGCTGGACGACGAGCGGGCCCATAAACCCATCGTCGAAGTCCTGCGCCACACGCTCGCGCGCACGAGCAACTTCGCCATCTTCGCCACGGCTATCCTCATCGGCGTGTCGCTGCTCGACCTGCCGCCGCCGTGGGACCAGCGCATCGCCCACCTGTGGTTCATCACGCTCGGCGCGCAACTGGCGCTGTACCTGCACCACGCCATCGCCGTGACGGCGCGCCGCTACTTCCGCGTGCACGGCAAGGGCCTGGAAGACGACCAGGTCACGGTCGCCCACACGCTTATGATCTGGGCGCTGCAATGGAGCGTGTGGACCGTGTTCCTGCTGGCGATGCTGTCCAACCTCGGCATCAACGTGACGACGTTCGTCGCGAGCCTGGGCATCGGCGGCGTGGCCGTCGCGCTGGCCGTGCAGAACATCCTCGGCGACCTGTTCGCGTCGCTGTCGATCGCCACCGACAAGCCGTTCGAGGTGGGCGACGCGATCTCGGTGCCGGAATTCTCGGGCACGATCGAGCACGTGGGTCTCAAGACCACGCGCATCCGCGCACTGTCGGGCGAGCAGATCGTGATCGCCAACGCGGAGCTGCTGCGCAAGGTCGTGCACAATTTCAAACGGCAGAACACGCGCCGCGTGCAGTACACCCTGCGTATCAATCCGGCCACGCCGCACGAACTGGCGGCGCAGCTCCCAGAGCGCGTGGGCGCCATCATTTCGGCCAGGGACAAGGTGAAACTCGACCATGTCACCCTGACGACGATGGACCAGAACTACCTGGAATACGACATCGTCTACAACCTGACGGACGCCAACTACGGCCTGTTCCTGCAGACCCAGCAGGCCGTGCTGCTGGAGACGATGCAGCTGCTGCGCGAGCTGGGCATCTCGACGGCGCCGCGCGCCCAGGAGCTGTTGCTGCAGCAACCGGCCGCCAACGACGGGGCCGGCGCGCGTCGACCGGACGGTCGCGGGACGCCGCAAGCGCGGCCCATGCATTGACCTGCGGAACCGGACGCCGCGTCCCGGCATCCGGCCCTATCATCCGAGCCTCCAACGTTCTTACAGGAGGTTACGATGCAGGAACATCAACCCGCGCAACAACAGACCCCGCCCGGCCACGAGTCGCAACTGACGCCCAAGGCGGACCACGGCGAGACGAGCTATGTCGGCCACGGCCGGCTCAAGGACAAGGCCACCGTCATCACGGGCGGCGACAGCGGCATCGGCCGCGCCGTCGCCCTCGCCTTCGCGCGCGAAGGGGCGGACGTGCTGATTTCCTATCTCGACGAGCATGACGACGCCCGCGAGACGGAACGCCTCGTGCGCGAGGCGGGCCGCAAGGCCGTGCTGGTCCCGGGCGACATCGCGGATCCCGCCCACTGCCGCGCCATCGTCGACCGCGCCGTGCAGGAATTCGGCCGCATCGACGTGCTGGTCAACAACGCGGCGTTCCAGATGACGCGCCAGTCGCTGGAAGAGATCCCGGACGAGGAATGGGACCGCACGTTCGCCGTCAACATCACGGCCATGTTCCACATCTGCAAGGCGGCGGTGAAACACATGAAGCCGGGGTCCTCCATCATCAACACGACGTCGATCAACTCCGACAATCCGAAGCCGACCCTGCTGCCGTATGCGACGACCAAGGGCGCCATCGCGAACTTCACGGCCGGCCTCGCGCAACTGCTGGCCGAAAAAGGCATCCGGGTCAATTCCGTCGCGCCGGGGCCGATCTGGACGCCGCTCATCCCGTCGACGATGCCGCCGGACCAGGTGGAGAGCTTCGGCCAGCAGGTGCCGATGAAGCGGCCGGGCCAGCCGGTGGAAGTGGCGCCCGTGTACGTGATGCTCGCGTCCGACGAGGCCAGCTACATTTCCGGGGCGCGCATCCCGGTCACGGGCGGTACCCCGATACTTTGATTCGCACACCGCGTGTGGGCGCGGTGTGCCCACCCCGCGATCACGCGTCGTTGGGAGGCGGCGGCAGCATGATGCCTTCCGACGGCTGGTCGGATTGCGGCGGCGCCGGCGGTTCGTGGTCAGGCGGCTGCGGCGTGTCGGGCGGCGGGCCGCCTTCCTGCTGCATGTCGCCGCCCTCTTCCATGTCTTCCTCGGGCGGCGGTTCTTCGTGACGCGTCACGGGTTCGGGCTTGCGCCCGCCCGGGAACAGCGCGTCGGCGCTGACCTTGCCGCTGTCGAGCGCGGACTTGAAGAAGTCGCCCACGAGCAGGATCGCGCTGTGGCCGCCCTGCCCCCAGTAGTTCGAGCGCATGGTGACGCGGTTGTCGTTGAAGCCCACCCATGCGCCCGCGACGAGGTTCGGGTGCATCATGATGAACCACGCGTCCGCGTTGTTCTGCGTCGTGCCCGTCTTGCCCGCCACGTCGGCCGTGATGCCGAAGCGGTAGCGGATCCCCGTGCCCGTGCCCCGGTTGATCACGCCGCGCATCATGTCGATCAGGGTGACGGCCGATTCCTGCGACAGCACCCGCTGGGGCGTCTGCGAACCGAAATCGGCGATCACCTGGCCGTTGCGGTCCGTGATGCGGCGCACGAACACGGGCTTGCGGTAGTCGCCCTGCGCGGCGATCGTCGAATACGCGTTGACCATCTCCAGCAGGGTGACGGGGCTGGAGCCGAGCGCGATCGACGGCACGGGCGCCAGCTTGCTCGTGCGGACGCCCAGGTCCTGTGCCAGCTTGACGACGGGCGCCACGCCGATGTCGCGCACGACCTGCGCCGTGATCGTGTTCTTCGAATACACGAGACCGTCGCGCAAGGTGAGCTGGCGGCCAGTCGTACCGCTGTTGTCCGTCGGGCGCCACAAGGTGCCGTCGGAAAAGCGGATCGTCGTGACGGCGTCCAGGTACGGGTGGTCCGGCGCGATGCCCTTTTCCAGCGCGGCCGCGTAGACGATCGGCTTGAACGTGGAGCCGGGCTGGCGCGCGGCCTGCGCCACGTGGTCGTACTGTTCCTTCTCGAAGTCGCGGCTGCCCACCCAGGCCTTGATCTCGCCCGTCGTCGGGTCCATCGCGAGGAAGCCCGCCTCCAGGCGCGATTTCGACGCCTTCAGCTGGCGCATGAACGCGCGGTCCGCCTTCAGTCGTTTCAGCGCCGCGACGGGATTCTCGCCGCCGTCGACGGCCTTGCGGTACTCGGACGACTCGCGGATGAACGTCTCCAGCAGCTCGCCGTGCGACTGCCAGTAGTATTCGAACGGATTCACGCCGTCGCGCATGTCGACATAGGTCTGCGTGGACGTCGCGTTGATCGGCCACGAATGGGCCCAGTCGACGTCGGCGATGGCCTGCAGCGCACTGGCCTGGCGTTCGACGGCGCGCTGCGCGGCCTGCTGGAGGTCGTAGTCGAGCGTCGTCTGCACGACGAGGCCGTCCTGCTGCAGGTCGGCGTCGTTCTTGTTCGCCCAGTCGACGAGCCAGCGCCGCACGTAGGCCGTGAAATGGTCGTCCTTGCCCGTGCGTTCCGCGAGGCGCGCGAAATGCAGGCGCAGGGGCCGTTTGACGAGCTGGCGGTATTTCGCTTCGTCGAACGCGCCCGCCTTCAGCATCTGCCCCAGCACGACGTTGCGGCGCGCGAGCGACCGTTCCGGATTCGTCACGGGATTGTAGTAGGCGGTGCCCTTCAGCATGCCGACCAGCGTGGCCGCCTCCGTCTCGTTCAACTGGGCCGCCGACTTGTTGAAGTACGTGTGCGCCGCGGCCTCGATGCCGTACGTGTTGTACAGGAACGGCACGGTGTTCAGGTAGGCTTCGAGGATTTCCGTCTTGCTGTACGTGTTCTCGATCTTGAAGGCGGTGATGAGTTCCTTCAGCTTGCGGTTGATGTTCCGGGCGCGGCCGATCTCGTCGCGAAACAGGTTGCGGGCGAGCTGCTGGGTGATCGTCGAACCGCCCTGCGCGTCGCCCTTCAGGTTGGCGACGAGGGCGCCCGCGATGCGGGTGAAGTCCACGCCGTGGTGGTCGTAGAAGCGGTGGTCTTCCGTCGCGATGAGGGCGTTGACGACGTTCGGCGACACGGCCGACAGCGGCACCTTCATCTGGATGCCCTGTTCGAAACTGGCCAGCTGGCGGCCGTCGGCCGACACGACGACGGTGGGCCGCGCCACGCGCGCCTGTTTCACATCCTCGATGCCGGGCGTGAGAGGGAACAGCAGCGCGATCCAGACGGCGAACAGCGTTACCAGCAACAGCGCGAGCCCGGCGGCGATGTACAGCCAGCGCAGGTGCGGCGGTTTGGTCATCAGGTGCCCGTGCGCCCGCGCATAGGCTTGCCTGGCGCGGGCCCCGGCGCGGTCGATCATCCTGCGTTCGCGTCCGTCCCAGCCCTTGCCGTCGTTATGGTCATCCACTCTCGTTTCTTCCTGTCAGCTAGCTTGTCAATGGCGGCACAAGTATAGCCGACGGGCCGCTGACTTTCGGTTAGCGCACGCTCATACCGTCACCGTTGTGGGGGATCATGTGCCGGCCCGTGCGCAGCAGGCGCTCGACCTCGGCGCCGGACGCGGCCTGTGCATACACGTGCCCCTGCACCTCGTCGCAGCCGCGCCGGCGCAGGTATTCCAGCTGCGCCTCCGTTTCCACGCCCTCGGCGATCACGCGCATGCGCAGGCCGCGCGCGAGCTCGATGATGGCGGCGACCATCGCGGCGTCGTCCTCGCTGAACGGGATGTCGCGCACGAAGCTGCGGTCGATCTTGAGCACGTCGACAGGGAAGCGGCGCAGGTAGGACAGGCTCGAATAGCCGGTGCCGAAATCGTCGATCGACAGTTGCACGCCCATCTGCTTCAGCTCGCGCATCGTGCGGATCGCGCTCTCGACGTCGCCCATCACGAGGCTTTCCGTGATCTCCACCTCGAGGCAACCGGCGGACAGGCCCGTCTCGTCCAGCACGCGGGCGATCTCGCGCACGAGGTTCGGCTCCGCGAACTGGCGCGCCGACAGGTTGACGGCGATGCGCAGATGACCCAGCCCGGCATGCTGCCACGCCCTGCTCTGGCGGCACGCCGTGCGCAGCACCCAGGCGCCGATGGGGACGATCAGGCCCGTCTCCTCGGCCAGGTTGATGAAGCGGTCGGGCCGCACCATGCCCATGCTCGGATGGCGCCAGCGGATCAGCGCCTCCAGTCCGACGACGGCGCCCGTCTCCAGGTCGACCTGGGGCTGGTAGTACAGCTCGAACTCGTCGTGCATCAATGCGCTGCGCAGCGCGCCTTCCAGCGCGAGGCGTTCGCGCGCGCGGGCATTCATCGTCGGCATGTAGAACTGCACCATGTTGCGGCCCAGTTCCTTGGACCGGTACATGGCCACTTCCGCGTGCTGGATCAGGGTGGCGGCGTCGTTGCCGTCGGCCGGGAACGCGGCCAGGCCGGCGCTGCCGGTGAGGACCAGGTCCTGGCCTTGCAGGGCGAGCGGATGCGCCAGTGCCTGCAGCACGGCGTGCACGGTGGCCGCCGCGTCGGATTCGTTGTCGCGGCCCGGCAGCACGAGCACGAATTCGTCGCCGCCGGTGCGGGCCACCGTGTCCGTGCGCCCGACGGCCGCGCTGATGCGCTGCGCGGCGGCCTTCAGCAACTCGTCGCCGGCGTCGTGGCCCAGCGTGTCGTTGACGAACTTGAAGTGGTCGAGGTCGAGCGCCACCACCCACACGGGGCGCCCGGCCGCGAGGTTGATCGCGTTGTCGATCCGGTCGTGCAGCAGCGCGCGGTTGGCCAGGCCCGTCAGCGTGTCGAACCGCGCGCGCGCCTCCAGCTCCGCCTCGTAGCGCTTGGCCATCGTCACGTCGTACTGCGCCATCACGAAGTGCGTCGTCACACCGTCCTCGTTGTTGACGGGGGCGATATACACCTCGGCATACATGTCCTCGCGGTCGCGCCGCCGCAGGCGCATCGACACGTGCCCCTCGCGCCGTTCGCGGATGGCGGCGCGCAGTTCGGCCACGCCGGCCTGGTCGGGCTCGCGGCTGCCCATCTCGAGCAGGCCGCGCCCGATCACCTCGGACGCCGTGACGCCGCGCATGCGTTCGAACGCCGGGTTCACGTATTCGATGGGGTAGCCGGGCCGAGTCGCGCTCACGAGGATGATGGCGTTCGCGCTGGCGTCGATGGCGCGCCGGTACAGGCGCAGCGCGTCGAGGGCGTCGTGCAGGTCGGCCGTGCGGCTTTCGACGAGCGCCTCGATGCGGCGCGTGCGCTTGACGCGGCTCTGCACGTAGGCCGACGTCGCCAGGCTCACGAGGCAGCCGAGGACGAGCGCGATGAGCGCGCCGGCGCTGCCTGCCATCTCGCTGGAGCGCCCGGTCACGCGCAGTTCCCACGGCATGCCGGCCACGTCGAACGTATGGCGGTTCGTGAACAACGTGTCGCCGAGCCACGAGTGCCACGGGGGCCGGCTCGTGCGGTCCAGGGCGTCGTGCAGGTAGGCGCGCTGCGGGCCGTCCAGGCCGGGGCCGTACAACTCGATCCTGAGGCCGTTGCGCACCAACATGTTCGATTTGGCGAGCGTCGTGCCGACCAGCGTGGCCACGTCGATCACGACGGCCGTGTCGCCCAGCGCGGCATCGCTGCGCGCCGCCGCGTTCGTGAGGGCCGCGCCGCGCCGGTACACGGGCATCATCAGGAGGAAGCCCAGGTGATCGCCGCGCTGCAGCAATGGCAGCATGAGGCTGGACGCGGGCTGGCCCGTGTCGATGGCGCGCATGAATGTGACGCCCTGCTGGGAGAACGAGAACGCGTCGTAGCCCAGGGTGACTTCGTTGCCGGCCATCGGTTCGATGTAGTCGACGACGAGGTAGCGCGGACGCGGCGCCGCCCGCACGAGTGTCACCTTGTCGCCGTTCACGCGGCGCTCGCGGATCTCGAAGCCGGGCCGGAAGCGCTGGTTCTCCGCCTCGAACGCGGCCCGTTCATCGCTGGCCACCATGCGGTGGAATACGACGGCCTGCAGGTACGGGTGGTTGGCCAGCAGCGGCCGGGTGAAGGCGCCGAATTCGGCGCGGCTGGCGATGCCGACGGAAGAAAACAGCGCATTGGCGGCCTGCAGCACGTCGAGTGCATCGCCGAAGCTGCGGGTGACGGTGGCGTTGCGGATTTCCGCGCGCTGCAGGAATTCGGAGCGGGCCCGTTCGCGCTCAGCGTTGACCATTCCGACGACCAGCACGGCAGTAAGACCCAGTCCCGCCAGCAGTGTCAGCACCGCGGCAGGGGTCGGGGGCCGCGTACCGGCGCGGCCGAGACGCACTTTGCGAGTCAGCATGCCCCATCCTAGCGCATTTGGCCATGCCCGCGTGGCTTATTTCCGCGCCGCCTCAGTCTGCCGGGTGAGGTCGTCCGGTGCCACGTCCGGCGCGGGAATCCGGCCCAGCTGGAGCCGCGCCAGCGTCGGATACAGCGGCGGGCTGATCAGGCGCGCGACGGCGAATGCGATCAGCGCACATGCCATCAGGCTCAGGACCATCGCGTGGCCATCGACCATTTCCATCACGATGATGAAGGCTGTCAGCGGCGCCTGCGTGGCGGCCGCGAGAAAGCCGACCATGCCCAGCGCGATCAGCGCCGGCACCTGCATCCCGTAGATGAGCAGTGCGACGTCGTTGCCGAACGCGGCGCCGATCGCGAGCGACGGTGCGAAGATGCCGGCCGGTACGCCGGACCACGTCGTGAGCCACGTTGCGAGGAATTTGAAGGGGGCATAGGCGAACGGCATCGCCGCGCTGCCTTCCACCATCGTGCGCGTGGTGGCATAGCCGGAACCGAACGCGGCGCCGCCCGTCGCGATGCCGATCAGCGCGACGCCGAGCCCGCACGCGGCCGCGAACAGCACGGGCCGGCGCGCACGCCAGCGGCTGACACGGTCGGGACCGCCGCCTGTTAGCGAGGCGATCATCAGGCGCGAGAACAGGCCGCCGGCGAGGCCGGACAGCACGGCGACGAGCAGGCCCGGCAGCAGCAGTCCGAGGCCGGGGGCGGGCGCGTGGATGACGCCGAAGTACGCATCGTTGCCATGGATGGACACGCCCACGAGCCCGGCCAGCACGATGCCTGAGATGATCAGGCCGCTGGAGCGCTGCTCCGGCGCCCGCGCCAGCTCCTCGATCGCGAACATGACCCCGCCCAGCGGTGTGTTGAACGCGGCCGCGATGCCCGCCGCGCCGCCCGCGACGAGCAGGCCGTGGATCCCGACGGCGCTGCCGGCGGGGATCAGGCGGCGCGCCTGCAACATGACGCCGGCCGCGATCTGCACCGAAGGTCCTTCGCGTCCCAGCGACAGGCCGCCCAGCAGGCCGCCGGCCGTCAGCAGGATCTTGGCGACGGAGAGCCGCAGCGACACGAACAGGCCGCGCTCCGCCGCGCCCACCTTCGTGTCGAGCGTGGCCATCACCTGCGGGATACCCGAACCGGCCGCGCCGGGCGCGAAGCGGCGCGTGCACCAGACGATGAACGCGGTGCAGAGCGGCGTCCAGACGAGCGGACTCCACCAGGCAAGGGCGCGCAGCGCGGCGAAGCGGCCATATGCGGCTTCGGCCAGCCAGGTGAAGCCGACGACGGTGAGGCCAGCGAGGGCGGCGAGCAGCACGACGACGGCGCGGACGGTCCACAGGCGCCAGTCGCCCAGTTCGCGACGCAGGTCCGGTACCGGATTCATCAATTCCACCGATGGGATGGTTGCCTGAATATCATTTTCCGGCGGCTTGCCGGGTTTTCCGCTATCATTCCTGCATGTCCTCGTCTTCACAAACCAACGCGGCTACCGAGCCGTCCCTGGCGCCTTCCACCCGTGTGCTGCGCCAGTTCCGCGTCGTCTTCAATTCCGTCAAAACGCATTTCCGCCAGGTGGAGCGGGAAGCTGGCGTCGGCGGCGCCCAGCTGTGGGCACTGTCCGTCATCGACCGCCGCCCCGGCATCGGCGTGACCGAGCTGGCGCGCGAGCTGGACATCCACCAGTCCACCGCCAGCAACCTGATCAAGAGCCTCGTCGAACGCCGCCTCGTCGCCACGAGCCGCGAAGGAACGGACCGCCGCAGCGTGTCGCTGCGTATCCAGCCGGCCGGCGCGGATGTCCTGCGCAGTGCGCCTCTCCCGTTCGCCGGCGTGCTGCCGGACGCCCTGTCCGCGCTGGATGCCGAGACGCTGGCGCGGCTGGAACAGGACCTGGGCAAGCTCATCGCCCTGCTCGAAGCGGACGAATCCAGTGCCAACGTCATGTTGTCGCAAATGTAAAAAAGAAGCTCGCGGCAAGCCGCGAGCCCAAGAGATACAAAGGTATCCTCATCGCTGATCGCGAAGGCTGCGATGAACAGCCCCGCTCACAGCGTCATTGTCACATAAATCGTGTATTGCAGGCAATCACATTTGTGGCAATACATCAGACCTGCAGCACGGCACAGCGGGAATGGCGGCCTTCCACCACGCACGTATTGCGTTCCTTCCCGTCGCGGTCGTGGACGACGACCCGCCAGGTGTCCGGCCCGGTCCTCTCCATCGTCATGAAGCCAAAGCCGTCGATCCACGAACTCATCGCCTCGAGCACGGCGCCCGGTGCCGGCGCCTGCCCGGCGGGCGGCGTCTGCGGCAGCGGCACGATGTCTTCCGCCGTGCCGGCGAACCCCGCCACGAACTGGGTCGGGTGATCGCTGCTGAAACTGGTCTGCTCCCACAGGTGGACGTGGCCGGACAGCAGGACGTCGATGGTCGACGGCAGCAGGCGCGCATCGAGCGCCCCGAACACCTGCGTGAGGCCGGCGTCGCCGCCGAACAGCGTGATGGCGCCCGTGCGCGCATCCTGGATGGCGCCGAAGGCATACAGCGGATGGTGGTCGACGGCGATGTTGTAGCGCTGGCGGCGAGCCAGTGCGTCGACCTTGTGCCACATGGCGGTGTAGTGCGCGATGCGCGTGTCGCCCGGCTTGAAGCCCTTCCAGTTCGTGTTCGCGCTGTCGAACACGATCAGTTGCGCGCTTGCGCCCAGCGGCACGGCATACGGGTCCGTGTAATCCGCGCGTTCGTCCGTCGCGGGGTCGTCGCAGTTCGCCGCCGGATCGTACGCGTGGGCGTCGAGGAAGCGCCACCAGCCCTGGCCGCCGCGGTTGCACGACTCGTGATTGCCGCGCGCGATCACCCACGGTGCCGCGGCCAGCAAGGTGCGCGCGGGCGCGAAGAAATCCGCGTTCCACGCATCCCACCCATAGCCGTACGGGCTGCCCGCGCAGCCGGGACGGTCGGCCGGACACGGGTCTTCGCGATAATGAAAATCGCCCACGTGCACGACGAGGTCCGGCTTCCACGCGGCCGCGCTCGCCGCCACGCGCGCGAACGGAAACGCCTGCGGGTCGTTACAGTCCTGGAATTCCTTGCCCTTCAGGCGGCAGCCCGTGTCGCCGATCACGACGATGCGCTTCACTTCCGCCGGCGGCAGCGGCAGCGGCTGGCCCGCCACGCCGACCTGTCGTGCGCCGGCCGGAAGCGCCGTCTCGCAAGACAGCACCGGCCTGGACACCGCGTCCGCATGAAAACTCGCGCTCTGGTCCTTGCCGCGCAGCGGGATCGGGCCGTACGGGGCGCGGACGGCCATCGGCGTCGTGCGGCCGTCGATGGTGATGGCGGGACAGGTGGGCGCCGTCGTGACGGCGCGGGCGATCGGTGCGCCGTCTTCGCCCAGCACGATGAAGGCGGCGGCCGGCGGCGGCCCGGATGGCAGGCTGGCGCAGCCTGCGAGGACAGAAGCAACGGCGAGCGACCTTAGTATCGGGTGGAGCATGATGGTCAGGGCAAAGTTGACAATCTACCACAGCCGAGGGGGACGCATAAGCATAGGCGAATTCGTTATTGGCGCGTGAATTTGCTGCCTGTTAATCTTCCGACCCCGCGGCGGCCCTGTCGCCGCCACCAAGTCGAGAAAGAAGAACATGAGCTGCAAATACACCACCGCCAATCCCGCCCGCGCCGTGCTCGTCCTGAGCCTGATCGCGGCCGCCCTCCCCGCCCAGGCGCAAGAAGCGTCGGGCGTGTCCGCCGAAGCGCAGACCGTCGTCGTCACCGGCACCCGCTCGCTGAACCGCCGCACGCTGGATTCCGAGTCGCCCGTCGACGTCATCAGCGGCAAGGACCTGCACAGCACCGGCTCCGGCGAGCTGGCCACCGTGCTGGGCCGCCTGCTGCCGTCGATGAACTTCCCGCGCCCGTCCGGCGCCGATGCCAGCGACGCCGTGCGTCCGGCCCAGCTGCGCGGCCTGTCGCCCGACCAGACCCTCGTCCTCGTGAACGGCAAGCGCCGCCACACGTCCGCCGTCGTCAACGTCAACGGCACGCTGGGCCGCGGTTCGGCGCCCGTGGACCTGAACGCGATCCCGCTGGCCGCCATCGACCACATCGAAGTGCTGCGCGACGGCGCCGCCGCGCAATACGGTTCCGATGCCATCGCCGGTGTCGTCAACATCATCCTCAGGAAGGGCGCGGACGGCGGCGACGTCGAAGGCACGTGGGGCAAGTACGACGCCGGCGACGGCGAGCAGCACACCGTGCGCGGTTCGGCCGGTTTCAGGCTGGGCGCCCAGGGCTGGGTGCGCGTGGCCGTGGAAGGCGCCGACCGCAATCCGACCAATCGCGCCGGCCCGGATCCGCGCGCGGCCGCGGGCCCGCGCCGCAACCAGGTCAACCAGCGCCTGGGCGATCCGGAAAGCCATCCGCGCACCCTGTTCGTCAACAGCCAGTACACGCTGACCGACAACGTCGACTGGTATGCCTTCGCCAACTACGGCGAGCGCAAGACGTCCGCCGCCGCCACGTGGCGCCTGGCGGGCAATACGCCCATCTTCCCGGAAGGCTTCCTGCCGCTGGAAGACAGCAAGTCGAGCGACGCGTCGCTCGTCACGGGCCTGCGCGGCGACCTGGCCGGCTGGCGCTGGGACGCGAGCGCGAACTTCGGCCGCAACCGCTTCCAGCTGAACGTCGACAACACGGTCAACTATGCCCTCGGCGCCGCCAGCCCCACGCATTTCTACGCCGGCAAACTGATCCAGACGCAGGAAGTGGCCAACCTGGACGTCGCGCGCGACATCCCCGTGGCGTGGCTCGCCGGTCCGCTGACCGTCGCCCTGGGCGCGGAAGCGCGCTACGAATCGTACGAGATCGGCGCGGGCGAACCGAATTCGTATTTCGGCTCCGGTTCGCAAGGGTTCTCGGGCTTCCGTCCCGAGAACGCGGGCAAGAACAGCCGCAACAACCAGTCGGTCTACGCGAACTTCGAAGCGGACATCACGAAGAAGCTGTCCGGCTCCTTCGCCGTGCGCCACGAGCACTACAGCGATTTCGGCGACACGAGTTCGGCGAAGGCGTCGGCCCGCTACGCGTTCACGCCCACGTTCGCGCTGCGCGGCACGGCGTCGAACGGCTTCCGCGCGCCGTCGCTCGCGCAGCAGTTCTACACGATCACGACGACCAACTTCATGATTGTCAACGGCGAGAACGTGGCCGTCGAGACGGGCACGTTCCCGGTCGGCAGCCGGGCCGCCCTCGCCCTCGGTTCGCAACCGCTGAAGCCGGAAAAGGCACGCAACCTGTCGATCGGGGCGCAGTGGCAGCCGACCCGCAACTGGACGACCACTGTCGACCTGTACCGCATCGACATCGACGACCGCATCGTGTTCTCGTCGAACGTCCAGCTGAACGGCACCCCGCTGCGGAACGCGCTGGCCGCACAAGGCATCTACGTGGGCGCGGCACGCTACTTCACGAACGCCGTCGACACGCGCACGAAAGGCGTCGACGTCGTCAGCACGTACCGCCTCAACCTGCAGCAGGGTGCGCGCGCCGACTTCACGGTCGCATACAACCACAACGACAACGAAGTCCGCCACGTGGCCGCGACGCCCGCGCTGCTGGCCGCGCAAGGCCTCGTGCTGGCCGACCGCCAGACCGTCAACCGCCTGACCGTCGGTTCGCCGAAGGACAAGCTGAGCCTCGCGGCGGACTACACGCGCGGCGTCTGGAACGGCCACGCCACCGTGACGCGTTACGGAAAATTCACCGTGCCGCAGAACGACCCGGCACTGGACCAGACCTACGATCCGCAGTGGGTGCTGGACCTGTCCGCGAGCGTGAAGCTGGCATCGAACCTGCGCCTGACGGCCGGCGCGGACAACGTGACGAACCGCTATCCGGCGCAGGTGACGTCGGCCGGCAACCTGAACCTGAACGGCATCAACCGCTACAGCGGCTTCGCGCCGAACGGCTTCAATGGCCGCTTCTACTACGTGAAGGCCGCCTACGCCTGGTAATGCCGCGCGGTAGCGTACGCCGCCGCCGTCCTCCGTCCCGCTATCATCGGCCCATCGATGCGTGACGGAGGACGGGGATGCAGGGGATACCGCTGTGGGCCCAGGCCGGGTTCTGGGGACTGGTGGCCGGCGGCGCGCTGGTCGTGGGCGCGTTCGTCGGCTACAGGTTCGATGTGCCGCGGCGCCTGATTGCCGCCATCATGGCGTTCGGCAGCGGCGTCCTGATCTCGGCGCTGTCCTTCGAACTGATCGCGGAAGCCTACGAGCGGGGCGGCTTCAATTCGATGGCGGTCGGCTTCCTCGGCGGCGCGGCCGTGTACACGGCGGCCAACCGGGTGCTGTCGCACAAGGGTGCGAAGCACCGCAAGCGCTCCGGCGAACAGCAACCGTCCGAATCCGAGGACAGCGGCAGCGGCGTGGCGATCGCCGTCGGCGCCCTCCTCGACGGCATCCCGGAATCGATCGTGATCGGCCTGTCGATGCTGGGCGGCGGCGCCGTCAGCACCGTGGCGGTCGGCGCCATTTTCCTCTCCAATGTGCCGGAAGGCCTGTCCAGCGCGGCGGGCATGAAGAAGGCGGGCCGCTCGGCCACCTACGTCTTCGGCATCTGGGGCGGCATTGCGCTCGCCTCCGGCATCGCTTCGCTGGTCGGCTACACCGTCTTCCAGGATTTTTCTCCCGCCGTCGTCGCGGCCACGACGGCCGTCGCGGCCGGGGCGATCCTCGCCATGCTGGTCGACACGATGATTCCGGAAGCGTTCGAGGTGGCCCACGATTTCGCGGGCCTCATCACGGTCGCGGGCTTCCTTGCCGCGTTTGCGCTCAGCAAGTTCGGGGGCTGACGGGCGAGCTACCGGTCGGTGCAGCGTTCCCTGCACACGTCTGTGAGGTTGTTGGCGATACTGTACTGGATCATGTCGCTCAGGCTCTTGCAGCGCAGTTTGACCATTGCGCGGGCCTTGTGCGTACTGATGGTCTTGATGCTGAGGTTGAGGATGCCGGCGATGCGGCTGACGCTGCGGCCGCAGACGAGCATGGCGAACACGAGGAATTCGCGGTCGCTGAGCAGTTCGTGCGGCAATGCATTCTTACCTTCCCACGTGTGCAATGCGACTTCTTCGGCGAGCCGCTCGCTCATATGGATCTTTCCCACGCTCACCCGGCTTGCGGCCACGAGAAGTTCATCGGCGGGACGGCTTTTCATCACGTACCCCTTCACGCCGCAGCGGATGGCCCGCATCCCGAAATGGAGCTCGTCGAGTTCGGTATAGACCAGCACGTGGGCACGCGGCGCCACGGCCCGGATCTGGCGCAGGAATGTCTCCTCGCTCCCGGCTGCCAATACCGGATCGACGAGGACGACATGATACTGCCCGGTTTGCAACTTATTGATCAGGTCTGAACGACTCGTCGCCTCGCGCACTACCGTATCCCGCGATTGCTTGCTGAACAACGTACACACACCAAGGCGCATCGTTTCGCTTCGATCAGCCACCAGCATCTGGATCATGCCGCCTCCGAAAGGTTAGGTAAAAGAAATGTGTAGGAAAACACAATTATACTTAACCAATTGTTACCGAAGTCGTTCCGGTTTCAAATTCAACCCTAACTAATTCTCACTGTCGCGGAATTGCTGCGCCGCCGCGAAAATTCTTATGCATATGCAGTAGGCCGTGGCAGATTTGACCGGGATCAAGTGCTGCAGCGCATCAAGCCTTAAGCTTCTTCTTGTTCGTTTTCAATAACTTCTTCGCAAGTTCTTGCGCCATGTCAAGAAAAAAGCTTATCGAATCCGCGAGTGCGCATCCCGAGATCCTCGCAATCGGCCTGGAGGTGGCGCTCGATCCGAGCCGGCGCCGCCACTATTCGCCGCTCGTCCTGACGCTCGCGGATGCTGCGGTGCAAGAAATAGTGAGAATGATCGCCGCGAACCCGACGTCGTCGCCAGGTGCCGGGGAGGACACCGCCGCCGGAGGAGGTGACTAATGGTTACAAGGAACATTCATTGGCGTGTTGCATCCCGGGCCTGCGGCGCGGGGAGCGCTCGATGAGCGTGCCCTGGCATGGTCGCCTGCGCAGACTCGCATCGTCGGCCGGTTCGGTGCTCGCCAGGCCGCTGGCCCGTGTGCACGGGACCTGGATCATGACGCGGCGTATCACGGGGCGACTGCCGCGCGGGGGGCGCGAGCGCCGGGTCGACGCTGTCAGCGCGGATATCGTCCAGGTCGGGATCGTCTTCATGGGCGTTTTCGGACGGGACAATGCGGAAGCGTTCTTCGGCGCCACGGACGTCGGACCGGCCGTCTACCGCAGGATCATCGCAGGCCGGTACCGTAGGGCGGCGCGGGGCGGCGATCCCGAACCGGAAAGCGTTCCGGCATGAGCCAGGACGATGACGAGCTACGGCATTTTTTCGGCATCAATCGCAGGAAGGATCACGCCACCGCGGACATCGTCGACATTGGTCTTCTGTTCATGCGGGTGTTCGGCAACGACAAAGGGTGGAGCTTCTTTCGCGGCACGTTGATCCAGCCGGAAGTGTGCTGGCGGGTCATGCGGCACAGGACACGGGGCTCGCCACCCGAGGTCGACCCCGGGCGCAAAGACGATGTGGGCAGCCGGCCCCCGTAGCGCGCGACGGCCCCATGCATGGGGGAAACGCGGCTTTTCGGTCGGCAAGTTATTGTCCGCAAAATCAAGGCTGGTTATCGTGCTGTCCATTCCCACACAGCACAGGAGACCCCATGACCCGCACACTTCGCCACGTCCTCGCCGCTTCCGCCTGCCTGCTCGCGGTGAATACGGCCCATGCCCAGCTGTCCGCGCTTGGCGGCCTCGCGTCCAGCATTGGTGGCATGCTCGCAGGCGCCACCGGGATCGGGGCCGCGGATGCGGGCTACGACGTCGACGGCTTCGTGCGCAAGAGCGCGGAACTGTCCGAAGTGGCGGGCCGCGCCGTCACCGCCATCAACGCCGCGTTCGCGACGGACGAACAACTGACGGCCAAGCGTGCCGCCCTGGCCGCCATTGCGGCCATTGCCGAGCCGAAGGAACGCCAGGCCCGTTACGCGGCGCTGTACGCGGCGGAAAGCGCGGAGACGAAGCGGCTGCTCGATTCCGGCGAGATGGAACGACGCATGGCGCAGCTGGACAGCGACAAGAAGAAGCTGATCGGCCAGGCCCTGCTGAACTTCGCCATCGGCGGCCTGCAGGCGGTCGAACTGGGCAAGCACGGCCAGGCCCTCGTGCAGCAGGCCGGCATCAGCCCGGTGGAGCTCGTGCGCATCCTGCCCGTGAAGGATGCGATTCCCCTGCTGGGCAAGGTGGCCGTCGACGCGTCCGGCTTCGTGGGCGGCGTCGTGAAGCTCGCGCGCGCCGCGAACATCAGCGTGCCGGATGCCCGCGCCGGGGCTGCGCCTGTCAGCCTGAACGTCTGAGCCGTTGATTGTTTTGAATAGATAACGTACACTCGGGCGCACTGTTATCGATAACCAAACAAACACGGAGAGATCATGAAACGACGCCAGGTCCTGGGCGGGTTGGCCGCCACCCTCCCGGGCTTTGCCGCAGCCGCCCTCCTGCCCCGCCCGGCGCTGGCGGCTGCTGCGCGAGGACCCTTCAGGGCCGACTGGGATTCGCTGGCGGCGTATCGCACGCCTGACTGGTTCCGCAACGCGAAGTTCGGCATCTGGGCACACTGGGGCCCGCAGTGCGAGCCGGAATTCGGCGACTGGTACGCGCGCAATATGTACAAGGAAGGGAGCAACCAGTACCGTTACCACCTGCAGAAATACGGCCACCCGTCGACATTCGGTTTCAAGGACGTGATCCGGCAGTGGCGCGCGGAACAATGGGACCCGGACGCCCTCCTCGCCCTGTACCGCAAGGCCGGTGCACGCTACTTCGTCGCGCTCGCGAACCACCACGACAACTTCGACCTGTACGACAGCCGCTTCCAGCCCGGGTGGAATTCGACGCGCATCGGCCCGAAGAAGGACCTGATCGCCGGCTGGGCGAAGGCGGTGCGCGCGCAGGGGCTGCGCTTCGGCGTCAGCGTCCACGCGGCCCATGCGTGGACGTGGTACGAGGTCGCCCAGGGCGCGGACAAGGCGGGGCCGTATGCCGGCGTCCCGTACGACGGCGTGCTCACGGCGGCCGACGGCAAGGGCCAGTGGTGGGAAGGGCTGGATCCGCAGGCATTGTACGCGCAGGGGCACCCGTTGAGCCGCAAGACCGGCACGCCGGCCGATTGGGGCGTGCAGTGGAACTGGGGCGGCGGAGCCGCGCTGCCGCCGCAGCGCTACGTCGAGAACTTTTACGACCGCACCGTCGACCTGATCGACAAGTACGATCCCGACCTCGTCTACTTCGACGACACGGCCCTGCCCTTCTGGCCGTTCAGCGACGCGGGCCTGCGCATCGTCGCGCACATGTACAACCGCAGCATCGCCACGCGCGGCCGGCTGGACGCCGTCATCAACGGCAAGATGCTCGATGAACGGCAGCGCCGTTCCCTCGTGTGGGACATCGAGCGCGGCCAGACCGACGCCATCGAACCGCTGCCCTGGCAGACATGCACATGCATCGGCGGCTGGCATTATTCGCGCCCGGAGTACGAGCGCGGCGCGTACAAGAGCGCGCAGACCGTCGTGCACATGCTGGTCGACATCGTCAGCAAGAACGGCAACCTGCTGCTCAGCGTGCCCGTGCGCGGCAATGGCACGATCGACGAGAAGGAACAGGCGATCGTCGAGGAGATCGGCCGCTGGATGGCTGTCCACGGCGAGGCCATCTACGATACGCGGCCGTGGGCCGTGTTCGGCGAAGGGCCCGCGCAGCAACGGACGGTGCCGCTCACGGACCAGGGCATGAACGAGGGGAAGAACGCGCCGCTCACGGCCGCCGACGTCCGCTTCACGGCGAAGGGCGATGCCGTCTATGCGTTCGTGATGGGCTGGCCCGCCGGGCGCGAGGTCGCGATCGCTGCCATGGGCGCCAGGGCCGGGCACCTGAAGAAGCCGGTCGCGCGGGTCGAATTCGTCGGGACGGGGCAGGCGCTCGCATTCCGCCAGGCGGCCGACGGGTTGAAGGTGACCCTGCCGGCCACGGCACCGGCCCTGCCCTACGCGTTCGCCTTAAAAGTTCTTACTTGACGCGCTGCTTTTCCAGCTTGCGCGCCAGGGTCCGGCGATGCATGCCGAGCCGGCGCGCCGCTTCCGAAATATTGAAATCCGTCTCGGCCAGCACGGCGTGGATCCGCTCCCACTCCAGCGTCTTGATCGACGTGGTGCGGTTCGTCAGTTCCAGGTCCGTGTTGCCGGCGACGTGGCCGAAGGCCGCTTCGATGTCGTCCGTGTTCGACGGTTTCGCCAGGTACTGGCGGGCACCGAGCTTGATGGCTTCGACGGCCGTGCCGATGCTCGCAAAACCCGTCAGCACGACGATCTGCATGTCCGGGTCGTGCGCATGCAGCATCTGCACGCACGCGAGGCCGGAACTGTTGCCCTTCAGCTTGAGGTCGACGACGGCATAGTCCGGCGAATGTTCCTTCAGCAGTTCCTGCGCCTCGTCCAGACCGGGCGCCTGCAGCACCCGGTAGCCGCGCCGTTCGAACGAACGTCCGAGGGTGCGCGCGAACGCGTCGTCGTCCTCGATGATCAGCAGCAGGCGGTCGTCGTCGTCTTTGTCTTCATCCATGGGCATGTCCCGGTTCCTTGTCGAGCGCGATCGCGGACAGCGGCAACGTCAGCGTGACGGCGGCGCCGCCTTCCGGCCGGTTGACGGCCTGCACGGTCCCACCCAGCGTCCGGGCCACGTTCACGACGAGGAACAGGCCCAGGCCGCCGCCGGGGCGGCCCTTGCTGGACTGGTAAGGCTTGCCGAGTTGGGCCAGCATCGCCGGCGCGAAGCCGGGGCCGCGATCGAGCACGGTCAGTACGAGCGTGCCGTCGTCGACACCCGCTTCCACGCCGACCCAGTCGGGTGACGCTTCGAGCGCGTTGTCCAGCACGTTGTCGATCGTTTGTTTCAATGCGGAGTCGAACGCGACCGGCAGGTCGTGTTCGATCCGGTTGCGGTATTCGAATTCGCGCACGGGGCGGCTGTGCTGCCAGTCCGCGACGAGCTTGTCGAGGAAGCCGCGGATCGTCGTGCGCGCGGCCGATTCCCCGCGCGTCTCGCCGGCCGACAGCAGGATCCCGCTGACGATGGATTTGCAGCGTTTGAGCTGCGTCTCCATTTCCGTGATCTCTTCAAGCAGGTCGGGATTGGCCTTGAATTCGCGCATGCGCTTCCAGTCGCCGAGGATCACGGACAGCGTGGCGAGCGGCGTGCCCAGTTCGTGCGCGGCGCCCGACGCGAGGAGGCCCATGCGCACGATGTGTTCTTCTTCCGCCGCGCGCTGGCGCAGGTCCGCGAGCTGGGCCGCCTTGGCCTTCAGCGTGTTCGTGATGCGCGAGATGAACACGACGAGCAGCGCCGCGTTCAGGATGAAGCAGATCAGCATGCCCTGCACGTACAGGCTGGAGATGCCGCGCGCGTGGTCGAACGGCAGCGCGAGCGGTTTCGCGAAGACAGACAAACCGGCCAGGCACGCGAGCGTGATGGCGACGATGGTCCACGTCGACCACGCTTCCAGCAGCACGGCCGACAGGATCACCTGCAGCAGGTACAGGAACGCGAACGGATTCGTCGTCCCGCCCGCCAGGTACAGCTGCATCGTGAGGCTAGCCACGTCGACGAGCAGTGCGAGGAACAACTCGTTGTTCGTGACGGGCCGGTGTTCGTGCCAGCGCAGGTGGCTGGCGATGTTGAAGGCGATGAGGCACGCGAGCACCTCGAGCATCTGCACGAGCGGCAGGCGCACGTCGAACACGAGGATCGCGCCGGCGATGGTCGTGATCTGGCCGATGACGGCGATCCAGCGCAGCTCGATCAGCTGCAGCATGTTCTTGTGGCCGGCCACGTACTCGACGGCGGCGACGTTGTCGGCGCCCCGTTCGAAGATGCGTTTCAGGAGGTCAGTCGTGTCGTTCATCATGCGAGGGTTCGTCGCCGCGGCGGGCCACCCACCACCAGGCGCCGGCCACCATCAAGGACAAAGCATACCAAGTGAACGCGTACACGAGGTGGGAGTTGGGGAATTTGACGACGGTAAGGCCGCCGACGGGCTGGTCGGGGCTGTCCGGCGGGTTCTGCCGGGCGGCGGCGTCGACGAAGAACGGTGCGGCCTGGATGCCGCGCGCGGCGGCGATGGCGGCCACGTCGCGGGTGTACCAGCGGTTCGCCGCGGGGTCGTTCGTGCGCGTGAAGGCGCCGTCATGCTCGCTCGTGCGCAGCAGGCCGGTGATGTCGACGGCATTGCCGCGCGCGCCCGCGCACGGGTCGCCGGCGGCGCGCTGCGGCGCGTAGCGCGTGCGCGCGCCCAGTTCGGCGGGGATGAAGCCGCGGTTGACGAGGACGATCCCCTGGTCCGTGCACAACGGCGTGAGCAGCCAGTAGCCGCTGCCTTGTTCGGTCAGCGCCTGGACGGGGGTGGTGAGGTCGTAGAGATAAGTACCGCGCAGCCTGACGCGGCGGTACTCGTCGGAATCGGGGGTGATGCCGGCCCAGCGTTCGCGCGGAGGCAACGGCGCCGGGGCGGCGTGCACGCGTGCTTCCACGCGTGCGATGAGGTCCAGTTTCCATTGCAGGCGATAGACCTGCCAGGTGCCCAGACCCGCGAAGAGAACGATCAGCAGCAACGCCAATACTGCCAGGACGGGAGAAGCTCCCTTGCGCCGGCCGGCCGGCGCCGCTGCACGATCGTCCCTCGCCATTACTGCATGTCGTGCATGCCGTGTACCGAACCGCCGTCATTGCCCATGTTGGGCATCATGTTGGCGTTCATGTGGTACATGACCCAGATCGAGCCGGTCAGGACGATGAACAGCAGGATGGCCGTGAGGATCAGCGCCATCATGTTCCAGCCGCCTTCCGACTTCGAGTTCATGTGTAGGAAGTAGATCATGTGCACGACGACCTGGACGGCCGCGAAGCCGAGGATCACGAACTTGGTCGTACCCGGTGCCAGCTGGTGGGTCATCACCAGCCAGAACGGGATCGCCGTCAGGATCACGGACAGGATGAAACCGATCGTGTAATCCTTGAAGCTGCCGTGGGCGTGCAGTTCGTCGTCGTGGTGGCCATGGCCATGGTCGTGGCCGTGGGCGTGGTGGTGATCGCTCATGGCAGGACTCCCATCAGATAAACATAGGTGAACACGCCGATCCAGATGACGTCCAGGAAGTGCCAGAACATCGACAGGCAGGCGAGGCGGCGGTAGTTGGCGGCGTGGATGCCGTGCTTACCGACCTGGAACATCAGCGTGACGAGCCACACGATACCGAAGGTCACGTGCAGGCCGTGCGTGCCGACCAGCGAGAAGAACGCGGTCAGGAAGCCCGAACGCCACGGACCGTAGCCTTCGTGGATCAGGTGCGCGAACTCGTCCAGTTCCAGGTACAGGAAGCAGGCGCCCAGCACGCCGGTGATGGCGAGCCAGACGAGCGTGCCTTTGACGTTCTTCTTCTGCGCGGCCAGCATCGCGAAGCCGTACGTGATCGACGAGAACAGCAGGAACGCCGTGTTCAGTGCCACGGTCGGCAGCTCGAAGATCTCGGCGCCGGACGGGCCGCCCGCGTAGTTGCGGCCCAGGACGGCATAGGTCGCGAACAGGCAGGCGAAGATGAGGCAGTCGCTCATCAGGTAGATCCAGAAGCCCAGCAGCGTGCCGTTCTCCGGATGGTGCTCGCGCACGTAGTAGCGCGAGCTGGGGTCGGCGCTCGCGGCGCCGGCGTGGGTTACGTTAATCTCAGACATGGGCTTCCAGCAAACGGGTGCGTTCTTCTTCCGTACGGGTCACTTCGTCCGCCGGGATGTAGAAGTCGCGTTTGTAATCGAACGTGTGGTAGATGGAGACGGCGAGCATCGCGATGAACGTTACGCCGACCAGCAGCCACATGTGCCAGATGATGCCGAACGCCATCAGGAACGTGATGCCCGGGATGACCGGACCGGCCCACGTGTTCTTCGGCATGTGGATCGCCACGAAGTCCTTCAGCGGACGCATGTAGCCGTTCTTCTTCATGTCGGCCCACGAATCGTTGTCGTGCACGACCGGGGTGAACGCGAAGTTGTAGTCCGGCGGCGGCGACGACGTCGACCATTCCAGCGTACGGCCGTTCCACGGGTCGCCCGTGACGTCGGCCAGCTGCTTGCGGTTCATGATCGACACGAAGATCTGCATCAGCAGGCAGCCGATACCGGCGGCGATCATCAGCGTACCGACCAGCGAGATCTGGAACAGGTAGTGGATCGACGGATCGTCGAAGTGGCTCATGCGGCGGGTCACGCCCATGAAGCCCAGGATGTACGGCGGGGTGAACGCGACCCAGAAGCCGATCGACCACAGCCAGAACGAGTACACGCCCCACTTGCGGTCCAGCTTGAAGCCGAACATCTTCGGCCACCAGTAGTTGACGCCAGCGAACAGGCCGAACAGCACGCCGCCGATGATCACGTTGTGGAAGTGGGCGATCAGGAACAGCGAGTTGTGCAGCACGAAGTCGGCCGACGGCACCGCCAGCATCACGCCGGTCATGCCGCCGATGATGAAGGTGATCATGAACGACACGGTCCACATCATCGGCAGTTCATAGCGGATGCGGCCCTTGTACATGGTGAACAGCCAGTTGAAGATCTTCGCGCCCGTCGGGATCGAGATGATCATCGTGGTGATGCCGAAGAACGAGTTCACGCTCGCGCCCGAACCCATCGTGAAGAAGTGGTGCAGCCACACGAGGTACGAGAGGACCATGATCACGACCGTCGCGTACACCATCGAGGTGTAGCCGAACAGGCGCTTGTTGCAGAACGTCGCGACGACTTCCGAGTAGATGCCGAACGCCGGCAGGATCAGGATGTACACCTCCGGGTGGCCCCAGATCCAGATCAGGTTCACGTACATCATGGCGTTGCCGCCCAGTTCGTTCGTGAAGAAGTGCGTGTCGAACAGGCGGTCGAGGCCCAGCATGGCCAGCGTCGCGGTCAGGATCGGGAACGCCATCACGATCAGGATGTTGGTGCACAGGGCGGTCCAGGTGAACACCGGCATCTTCATCAGGTCCATGCCCGGGGCGCGCATCTTGATGATGGTGACGACCAGGTTCACGCCTGACAGCAATGTGCCGACACCCGCCACCTGCAATGACCAGATGTAGTAGTCGACCCCCACGTCCGGGCTCGCCAGGATGCCGGACAGCGGCGGGAACGCCAGCCAGCCGGTACGGGCGAATTCACCGACGAACAGCGAGGCCATCACGAGGATCGCGCCGGCAGTCGTCATCCAGAACGAGAAGTTGTTCAGGAACGGGAACGCCACGTCGCGCGCGCCGATCTGCAGCGGCACCACGTAGTTCATCAGGCCCGTCACGAACGGCATCGCCACGAAGAAGATCATGATCACGCCGTGGGCGGTGAAGACCTGGTCGTAGTGGTGCGGCGGCAGGAAGCCGTGCGAATCGCCGAACGAGAACGCCTGCTGGGCGCGCATCATCAGTGCGTCGGCAAAGCCGCGCAGGAACATGATCAGACCCAGCACCATGTACATGATGCCGATCTTCTTGTGGTCGATGCTGGTGAACCACTCTTTCCAGAGATAGCCCCACAGCTTGAACTTGGTGAGGACGGCCAACAGGGCAATGCCGCCCAGGGCCACCATGATAAAGGTACCGATCAGGATCGGCTCGTGGTAGGGAATCGCTTCCCAGCTGAGCCGACCGAAGATCAACTTCGCTAAGTCAAATTGCTCGTGCATGATTACTTCTTCTTCACAGAATCATTGGGCGTAGTGCAGACTTCGCCGTTGGCCTGGGCCAGGCGGGTCGTTGCCGCTTGTTGGGGCGAGTAACGCGCAACGGCCATTTCGCGGGCCTTTTTGGCGTCGTCGTTCATCATCTTGTCCTGGCACACGACGCCGTCGGTGACGCAGCGGTTCAGGATGCGATAGTAGAGGTCGTCGTCGACGGCCGCGTAACGGCGCACCGGCTCCTTGATGCTCGGCTTTTCGAGCACGAGGTAGTTGGCGCGATCCAGCTTGCCGCCGCCGGCGGCCTTGGTCGACTGCACCCAGGCGTCGAAATCGCCTTGCGCGACGCCGCGGTAGCCGAAGCGCATGTCCGAATAGCCGGCGCCGCTGTAGTTCGACGAGAAGCCGACCGACGTCACAGGCTTGTTCTGCACCGCGTTCAGCGTGATTTCCATGCCCGGCATGCCGTAGACCATGCCCGCCAGTTCCGGCACGTAGAACGCGTTCATGACCGACGTCGCGCTGACCTTGAAGCGCAGCGGCACGTCGACCGGCACGACCAGTTCATTGACCGTGGCGATGCCCTGCTCCGGATAGATGAACAGCCATTTCCAGTCCATCGCCACGGCCTGGATGACCAGCGGCTTCGCGGACGCCGGGATCGGACGCCCTTCGGCGATGCGGTCCAGCGGACGGTAGGGATCGAGCTTGTGCGTCGAGATCCAGGTCACGAGACCCAGCACGATGATGATCAGCAGGGGCGCGCCCCAGATGACGAGTTCCAGCTTGGTGGAGTGGTCCCAGTCCGGTTCGTAGGCCGCTTCCGTGTTGCTGGCGCGGTATTTGTACGCGAACCAGATGATCAGGAACATGACGGGGACGATAATCAGGAGCATCAGGACCACCGAAACGATGATCAGTTGCGCCTCTTGCTTGGCGATGTCACCGGAAGGGTTCATCACCACCGTATTACAGCCAGCCAGCGCTGCTAACAGTGGAGAGAGGAACATTCCGCGACGGAGGGTCTTAGGAATCATGCTTGTGTTTTACGTTACATGGGAAAAATAACATGCTAATGTAACGCCAACGGCGTGCGTTTGGCGATTGGACGTTTTGTCCTACCCTGTTCCATACGGCTGCATCGTGAGGGTCCAAAAGCCGTCGGCTGATAAGGAGACGAAGACATGCAAGGTACCCCGAATACCTACGGCGGCGCAGGAGCCGCTCCCATCACAGCACCCCACTCCGGGGCCCGGAACATCAACACTCGGGACACGAAAATTGCCCCAAGCGAGATCGCGGTCGGCGTCGTCATCGGCCGCGCTTCCGAATACTTCGACTTCTTTGTTTACGCGATCGCTTCGGTGCTCGTGTTCCCCGCCGTGTTCTTCCCGTTCGCGGACCGGCTTGAAGGTACTCTTTATTCCTTTGCAATCTTTGCACTGGCCTATGTGGCAAGGCCGATCGCGTCGCTGTTCTTCATGGTCATCCAGCGTCATTACAGTCGCGAAATCAAGCTGACCATCGCCCTCTTCCTGATGGGCTCCGCCACGGTCGCCATCTCGATGCTGCCGACGTATTCGCGCTGGGGCGAGTGGTCCATCGTCGCCCTCGCCATCCTGCGCATCGGCCAGGGCGTCGCCCAGGGCGGGTCATGGGACGGGCTGCCGTCGCTGCTCGCGCTGAATGCGCCGCAAAACAAGCGTGGATGGTACGCCATGTTGGGACAACTTGGCGCACCAACGGGATTCATCATCGCGGCCGGGCTGTTCTCCTACATGATGGCCGAGCTGTCGCAGGACGATTTCCTCGTCTGGGGCTGGCGGTATCCGTTCTACGTCGCCTTCGCGATCAACGTGGTCGCCCTCTTCGCCCGCCTGCGCCTCGTCTCGACGCCGGACTATACCCACCTGCTCGACGAGCATGAGCTGGATCCGGCCCCGGCCCGCGAAGTGATCGGCAACCAGGGCACGAACATCGTCATCGGCGCCCTCGCCGCCCTGTGCAGCTATGCGCTGTTCCACCTTGTCACCGTGTTCCCGCTGTCCTGGATCCAGCTGTACGATACCCGGTCGATGGCCGAATTCCTCCAAGTCCAGATGATGGGCGCGGGCCTGGGCATCGTCGGCGTGCTGGCGTCGGGCATCATCGCCGACAAGTTCGGCCGCCGCAACACGCTGGGCACGCTGGCCGCACTGATCGCCCTGTTCTCCGGCTTCATCCCGACCCTGATGGACGGCGGCGTGGCCGGCCAGAACACGTTCATCCTCGTGGGCTTCCTGCTGCTGGGCCTGTCGTACGGCCAGGCCGCTGGCGCGGTGACGTCGAACTTCCTGCCGCAATACCGCTACACGGGCGCGGCCCTGACGTCGGACCTCGCCTGGCTGGTCGGCGCCGCGTTCGCCCCGCTCGTCGCGCTGGGCCTGGCCGCCAACTTCGGTCTCGGCTACGTCAGCCTGTACCTGCTGTCCGGCGCCGTCGGCTCGCTGGCCGCGTTGAGCCTGAACCGGGCCCTCGAGATCCGCAACTGAGCGACATATATATAGCAGAGCTTGAGCCCCGGTACCCCCGGGGCTTTTTTTTGTTGCCGGACTTCGCGGTCAAACCCCGTTTCCGGGAAAATTCGGGGTCAGAGCACTTTTCGAAAAATGTGCTCTGACCCCGAATTGTTACGAATGTACGACGGCAAAACGGGCGCACGTCACACGCGTGCGCCCTGCCGCTCAGTGCGCGGTCACCGGCGGATCAGCGACCACTGCTGGTTGGAGCCGCCGTTGGACGGGTACTGGATGATCTGCGCGCCATCGGCCGTGCTCTTGTTCTGCACGTCCAGCACCATGCCCGAAAGCTGGTTCGCGACCGTGTAATAGCCGGCGGCCGGGCTCGCGAAGCGCCATTGCTGCCCCTGTCCGGCCCAGTAGCCCCACTGCGCGATGTTCGTGCCGGCGGTCGTGGAGTTGTCGAAGTCGTCCAGGCTCTTCAGGCTGTTCGCGTTGATGATGCTGTAGTAGCCGTCGCCGTGACCGATCACGTACCACTGCTGGTAGCGCGCGTTGACGTCCGTCGACTGCTGCACGAGCGCGCCGTCCGCCGTCGATCCGCCCGCCACGCCGAAGACCTTGCCCGACAGGCGCGACTTGAACGCATACACGCCGTCGCTGATGCCGCCGCAGCCGGCGAAGTCCGTGAAGTTGCGGGTCAGGACCGGCCAGCCGGCGCTGTACGTCATGCGCTGGATGTCCAGCTTTGCGTTGCCGTTGTCGGTCAGGTCGTAGTAGTGCGTGGAGACGAAGTGGCAGCCGTCCTGGCGCAGGTCCGCGATGTGGCCGGGGCCGCGGTACTTGCCGTCCGTGACCGGCAGGATCGTCCGCGTGCCGCTGTAGGGTCCGCGGATGTTCGTGGCGCGCTGCACTTCCACGTAATAGGTGGAGTCGACGCCATGGCAGCAGCTGCCGCGGTTCACGAACAGATAGTAATAGCCGCCGTCGCGCGTGATGTAAGGCGCCTCGATGTCCTTGCCGCCGCCGCCCCAGATCGTCGTCACGCTGCCGGCCAGCTTGCCCGTGGACTGGTCGATCTCGGCCAGGCCGATCCCGCCGAAGAACGAGCCGTAGCTCAAATAGACCTTGCCGTCATGGTCGCGGAACAGCGCGGGGTCGATGGCATTGATCTCGGCGCTGCCGCCGTAGGACTGCACGACGATGCCGAGGTCCTGCCAGCTCGGGTTCTTCAGCGACGCGCTCCTGGCCACGCCGATCGCGGACGACGACGTGCCGAACGACGACACCGAGTAGTACAGGTAGTAATAGCCGTTCATCTGGATCACGTCCGGCGCCCAGTACGAGCCGGAGAAATTCGGGATCTTTTGCGTGACCCACGCCGGCGGGGTCGCGAACACGGGGCCCGGGCCCGCCGCCCACGTCTTGAGGTCCTTCGACGTGGAATACCAGATGCCGGTGCCTGTCGTGAAATTGAAGTACGTGTCGCCGTCCTTGGTGATGGTGCCCGGGTCGTGGGCGTTGGTCACGCCGGCCAGGTCGATGGCCCCGGCCGAAACGCAGCCGAGCGCGAGGCAGCACGCTGCCAGCAGCTGTTTGAACATGTGAGTCTCCTGTGTTTTATTTATACGGATGGGTTGTACCCGCCACCAGCTTAGGCAATACGGGTGGGTGCCACCAATGAAATAAAACAGGCAGGCGATTGCGATTTCGGTATCAGCCGAGGGCCGTATCGAGCACCGTCATGAGGATGAAGCCGAAGACGAGGGCCACGCTGGCCCACGTGCCGTTGCCGTTCTGCTGCGCTTCCGGCACGACGTCGTTGACGATCACGAACAGCATGGCGCCCGCCGCGGCGGCCAGCGCGAACGGCAGCATGCCGGCGGAGATGCCGATCAGGACGGCGCCGGCAATCGCGGCCACCGGCTCGATCAGGCCGGACGCGACGCCCAGCGCCGCCGACAGGCCCCGTCCATAGCCGACGGTGCGCAGGGCCAGCGCGACGACGAGCCCTTCGGGCACGTCCTGGATCGAGATGCCGGTGGCCAGCGAATTGGCCTTCTCGACGTCCACGCCCGCATACGCGACCCCGATCGCGAGGCCTTCCGGCAGGTTGTGCAGGGCGACGGCCCACACGAACAGCCACGCGCGTTTCAGGGAATGTGCGGTGCGGGGATCGTCGTGCGCGAGGATGCCGTCGGTGGAGATGCAGCGGTCGAGTACGAGCAGCAGCGCCGCCCCGGCCATGATGCCGGCGCCGACGGACAGGCTCGCGCCCCAGTTACCGGCCCCGCCCGTCTTGGCGGCGGCCAGCGCGGGGATCACGAGCGAGAATGCGGTCGCGCCCAGCATGACGCCGCCGCCGAAGCCGAGGAAGCAGTCGTAGGTACGATTGGAAAAATTCTGTGACAGCAGGATGGGCAGGGTACCGAGCGCCGTCGCCGCGGCCGCGGTGGCGCCGCCGACCAGTGCGCCGCGCACGTGGGGCACGTCCTGCAGCAGGCCGGCGAGATAGCCGAAGCCGGAGAACAGCAGCACGATGCAGCCGAGGATGCACAGGGCACAGCCGGCCAGGCGGCGGGGGCGCAGCATCCAGCTGAGTGAAGCGGGTTTGATCAGGGGTGAATCCATGAGCGGGCTCGGTGACGGAGATGAAAACACCGTCGCTCCCGCGCAGGCGGGAGCCCAATTTCTTCGGCTGAGCCGCGAAACTTGGGTCCCCGCCTGTGCGGGGACGACGTAACAGGCGTCAGTGCAACGGCGGGTTCGGCGCCCCCGGGCTCGGCTGCGCACCCGGCTGCACGGTCATGCCGTCAGCCAGGGTCTGGTTGCCCATGCCCAGTTCCGCACCGGTCGGCGGATCGATGTTCGGGTCGGACATCGTGCGCTCGGCCATCTGCTTGAGGACGTCGACGTCCTTGGACGGCAGCTTGACTTCGGCCTCGCCCGTGCCGCCGTCGACGGCCATCTGCTTCTCGCGGTCCGTGACGAAGTCCCAGTTCTCGCCCTGGTTCCAGGAGCCGCGCATTTCGCCCGGACCCTGCGACATGTTGAAATACGTGTTCGCGAAGCGCGGGTCGCCCGGCATCTTACCGGCCGGGAAGTTCGGCTGGATCGAGTACAGGGCCTTCTCGAACGATTTCTGGTGCGCGATCTCGCGGGTCATCAGGAAGCCCAGCGCCTCTTTCACGCCCGGGTCGTCGGTCAGCGCGATCAGGCGCTCGTAGACGATCTTGGCGCGCGCCTCGGCGGCGATGTTGGAGCGGAGGTCGGCCGTCGGCTCGCCGATCGTGTCGATGTAGGCCGCGGTCCACGGCACGCCGGCCGAGTTGACCAGCGGCGTGCCGGCGCCGTACAGGACCTGCGTGACGTGGCTGTCGTTGCCGGCGCCGGTGATCTTGCGGTACATCTCGGCCTCGGTGTCGACGGCCTCGGCCAGCTCGCCCTTGGCGCCCTTGTTGAGCATGGCGACAATGTGGCCGATCACCTCGAGGTGGCTCAGCTCTTCCGTCGCGATGTCGAACAGCATGTCCTTGCGGCCCGGATCGTCTTCGCTGACGGCCTGGGTGAAGTAGCGCATGGCCGCGGCCAGCTCGCCCTGCGGGCCGCCGAACTGTTCCAGCATCAGGTTGGCCAGCCCCGGATTCGGTTCACTGACACGCACGGTGTACTGCAGGCGTTTGTTATGTGCAAACATTCCGATTCCTCCAGTGTGTGATTGGATAGCCGCGCGGAACGCGTCCTGCGTTACCGCGCGGACAAACGGACGCGCCGAAGCACGACCGGTTGCCGCCATCTTCGCAGCGTTGCGACGCCGAGTAATCAGAAACGAAGCCGTGTCTGTGTAGGAGAAGAGGCGACATCCTGTCGAGCCGCGCGAGATTCTGAACAGATGGAAACGGTCGAGAGATTGCCAGTCTGGGCCGGACAGCCCATGCGTCATCGGCCGACAAGACCGTGCGGCGGCCTCCTACGCGGCAGCTCTAGCGTCGGCACTAACATGCTCTTATCGCTACCCCACAGCCAACAGGAGACGATCATGTTTTCCCTGAAAAAACTGAGTCCTTCCATCACCGACATGATCCGCTTCGATCACTCGCACGTGATGGTGACGTTCCACCAGTACACCCGCGACAAGCGCCCCAGCGTCAAGAAGGCGCTGGCGGAAACGATCTGCGACGCGCTGGAAATCCACGCCACGCTGGAAGAGGAAATCTTCTATCCCGTCATGCGCCCGCGCGCCCACGACCAGAAGGTCATGGAAAAGAGCGAGCCGGAACATGACGAGATGCGTGCCGTCATCTCGGAACTGCGCCGCACCGATCCGAAATCGCCCCGCCACGACGAACTCGTGTTCGAACTGATGCGCGACGTCGTGCACCACGTGGCCGACGAGGAAACCGTGCTGTTGCCCGAAGCGGAGCGGTCGCTGAGCCGCGAGCGCCTGTCCGAACTGGGCGCGCAGATGACGAAGCGCCGCCTGGAACTGGTGACGCCGAAGGCCGGCAAGATCGCCGCCAACACGGCCGTCGGCTTCTCGGGCAGCACGGCCGCCATCGTCGTCGGCGTGGCCAGCGCCCTGTTCGCGGCCCGCGCCTTCACGCGCAAGCCGTCGCACGTGTAATACCGCTTTCCGCAGCGGCGCAAGCCGTCTGCGCTCCCCCGGCACGGCGCCCGCGCGCCTGCCCCGCCCGCAATCGCGTCCGCGCGTGGTTGCGGGCTTCTTTTATTGTCCCATCCAGCGCAGCAGCAAGGGCACGAGCCACGGGGCCAGCAAGGCCGTCAGCACGCCGTTGATGCCCATGCCGAGGCCTGCGTAAGCCCCCATCTCCGGACTGACCTGGAACGCACGGGCCGTGCCGATGCCGTGCGATGCCACGCCCAGCGCGAGGCCGCGGGCCGCGTGCGAATCGATGCGTAGCGCGTTCATCAGGAAGCGCCCCGTGACGGCGCCGAAGATACCCGTGCCGATCACGAGGACGGCCGTCAGCGCGGGCACGCCGCCCAGGTGTTCCGACACGGCCATCGCGATGGGCGTCGTGGCCGACTTCGGTCCCAGCGAGCGCGCCAGTTCGGGCGACGCGCCCATCAGCACGGCGATGCCGACGGCACTGACGATGGCCGTCACGCAGCCGGACAGCAGCGCGCACGCGAGCGGGAACAGGCTGCGGCGCAGGCGCGGCATCTGGCGCGCGAGCGGCACGGCGAGGGCCACGGTGGCGGGGCCGAGCAGGAAGTGGACGAATTGCGCGCCCGCGAAATAACGTTGATACGACATGCCGCTGGCCGCGAGCACGAGGCTCACGAGGGCGATCGCGATGGCGACGGGATTGGCGAGCGGCGAAAAACCGCAGCGCGCATAGACCCATTGGGCGAACACGTAGGCGCACAGCGTGATCGTGAGGCCGAGCAGCGGCGACGCCGACAGGTACACCCAGAAGTGGGTGAGCTCCTCGAACTTAAACATCGCCGCCCTCCCCGTGCCGGTGGGCGGGCGTGAGCGCCCGCAGCACGAGCGCCGTCACGGCGAGGGTCAGCAACGTGCTGCCGACGACGGCCGCGCAGATCGCGAGCCAGTGCCCGCTGCCGCTGGCCGCCGCCACGATGATGCCGACGCCGGCCGGCACGAACAGCAGCGACAGGTGGCGCAGCAGCTCGTTCGCTCCGGCCTCCACGGTGTCGTGCAGGCGCGGGAACGCGACGAGCGCCACCAGCAACAGCAGCATGCCGGCCACGGGGCCGGGGACGGGCAGTCCGAACAGGAAAACGAGCCCCTCTCCCAGACACTGGAAAACGAGCAATACGGCAAACGCGAGCAGCAAGCGACCTCCTTCGACGACGATTCCCCCGAAGGATAGCACCCGGCTCAGCGTCGCGTCGGCTGCACGAGGCTCGTCATCGCATCCACATAGGTCTTCTCGTCATCGGCGTACAGCGGCAGCAGCGGCGTGACGGATACCTGGTTCAGCTTCGTCCTGCGCAACGCGCCGGTGGCGGGATCCTTGAACACGGCATACGGCACGTCCTGGATGACGTAGGGCTCGCCGTTCACGTGGCCGACGATCATCAGCACGTGGCCCGGCACGACGACGAGGTCGCCCACCTGCGCTTCCCGCACCGCTTTGACGCGCGCGTCGTGGCTGTCGGCGCCCGTGAAAGTGCGGTGCTTCAGCGCCGTGGACGTCCCCTGCAGGCCGGAGCTGTGCTGCAGCAGGAGGCCCATGCTGCGGTAGGTCTCGGCGACCAGGCCGCTGCAGTCGCGCGCGTCGAACTGGTGGCCCCACCCGTAACGCTCGCCGAGAAACTTGAACGATTGCCGGATGATGTTGGCGCGCGTGAGCGGCAGGTAGCCGGGCGCCGTGTCGGCGCTGCGGCGGATCAGCGCGGGCCGGATGGCGAGCGAACCGTCGGCCTGGCGCACCGGCAGCTGCACGGCCCACGACGCGTACGGGCTCGCGCCGTTGACCGGCTGGTCCGGCGGGACATCGGCGCGCGGCAGGGCCACGCCCATGTCGAGGTCGAGCTGCGACAGCGCCGGCGCCTCGGGCGTGAAGACCGTGCCCACATGGTCACCCGTGACGACGCGGCCCGGCGGCAAAGCCGCATACGCGAACACCGTCTCGGCGGGACCGACGGCGATGTCGTCCGCATGCACCCATGCGGGGCCCTGTGTCGTCAACGCGAGCAGCCAGCGGCCGTCCGCGCTCGTGTGCGCGACGAGCACGGGTTCGCCCGGGAACAGGGTACCGGCCGTCAGGCTCTCGTAGTCGCGCTGGTCGGCCGCGGCGTAGAACGCCCGGTCGCTCGGGTAGATGCGCATCGCGGCGCGGCGTACCGCGAGGCCGTACCGGGCCGGTGCCGTGGCCGGCACCTGGCCGGCGGCCGTCGCGTCGCGGAGCAGCTGCAACGTATCGGGTCCGACGGGGCGGCCGGCGTCGTCGACCGCGAGCTTGACGGGCGTCTGCTGTTCCGCGCCGCGGATCCAGTCGAGCACCTGCGCGCGCGTGAGCGTGGCGGGCAGCTTGCGGATATCGACGAAGCCGCCGCCGGGCCCGTACGCGGCCGCGCGCTGGGCGGCGGTCGCGCGCGCGTCCAACAGCACGGCATCGGGTTGCGGTGCGCGCCGGATCCAGTAGTCGGGGGACAGCATCGCCTCGTCGAAGGCGGGGATGCCGGCCTTCGAGACGGCCGGCGGGGCGGCGGAGACGCCGCCCGTGAGTGCGAGACCGCAGATGATGGCGGCCAGAAGATGACGTGCGGCGTTGTGCGCTGCGTTCGTATGCATGGGTCTCCTCCAGATCGTGGATCGGGAAGTGTAGCCCAGCTGGAAAGTTTACGCGGCGGCCAGCGCCTGCAGCGGGGCCCGCGCGGCGACGGCCGTACGGGCGGAGGCCGTGGCTGCCCCCTCGAGCTTGAACTGGCCCACCAGCGACACCAGCAGGTCGGCCTGGTGCTGCAGGCTGTCCGCCGCGGCGGCCGCCTCTTCCACGAGCGCCGCGTTCTGCTGCGTCGTGCCGTCCATCTGCACGATGGCCTGGTTGACCTGGCCGATGCCCGTGCTCTGCTCCGCGCTGGCGGCCGAGATCTCGGCCACGATGTCGCTCACGCGGCGCACGCTGGCGACGACGTCTTCCATCGTGCGGCCCGCATCCTGCACGAGCGCGCTGCCCGCTTCCACCTTGCCGGAGGCGTCGCCGATCAGGGCCTTGATCTCCTTCGCGGCGGCGGCGCTGCGCTGGGCCAGTGCCCGCACTTCCGACGCGACGACGGCGAAGCCGCGGCCCTGCTCGCCGGCGCGCGCCGCTTCGACGGCCGCGTTCAGTGCGAGGATGTTGGTCTGGAACGCGATGCTGTCGATGACGCCGATGATGTCGACGACCTTGCGCGACGCGGTGTCGATCGCCGCCATCGTCTGCACGACTTCGGCCACGACGGCGCCGCCGCGGCGGGCCGTATCCGACGCGGACAGGGCGAGCTGGTTGGCCTGGCGCGCATTGTCGGCGTTTTGCCTGACGGTCGACGTCAGTTGCTCCATCGACGCCGCCGTCTCTTCCAGCGCGCCGGCCTGCTGCTCGGTGCGGCCGGACAGGTCCATGTTGCCCCGGCTGATTTCGACGCTCGCGGCGGCGACGCTGCCCGCGCTCTCGCGTACCTGCACCAGCACCTGCTGGATCTTGGTGACGAAGCCGTTGAAACCGGCGGCGATCAGCGCCAGTTCGTCGCGGCCTTTCGCCTCCAGGCGGGCGTTCAGGTCGGCATTGCCGGTGGCGAGGTCCGTCATGGTGGCGCCCAGCACGCGCAGCGGGCGGGTGAGGCGGCGCTGCACGGTGACCATCACGATGGCCGCGACGATGGCGCACACCAGCGACGCGAACAGCGAGTAGCCCATCAGCTGGCGCGCGCTGGCCGTCGCGACGGCGTGCGGGAACGACAGTTTCACGGCCCAGGGCGCGATGTCCGGGTGCAGGCGCAGCGGCTGCAGCAGGTGCACAATGCCGGCCCCGTCGATGTATTCGTAGGGCTCGCCGGCACGCACGGCCGCCAGCGCGGCGGGCGGCAGGTCGTCGGCCTTCTTGCCGTTCTTGCTGGCGTCCGGATGGCTCGCATACAGGCCGCCGTTCGAGACGAGCGACAGCTGGCCGCCTTCGACGACCCTGATCTTCGCGAGGATTTCGCCAAGGTGCGTGAGCTGGAAGTCGGCGCTGGCCGTGCCGCGGAACTCGCCCTTGACGAGGATCGGCGCCACCAGCGACGCCATCATGATGTCCTTGCCGTTGACGGGATATGTGTACGGCTCCGTGAAGAACACCTTGCGGGTGGCCTTGGGGATGTCGTACCAGTCGTTGGCGCCCGGCGTCGTGGGCCACACGATCGGTTCCACGTGCATCGTGCCGTCCGCGTTGCGGGTGTAGTAAGGCATGTAGCGGCCCGTTGCATCGTATTCCGGACCCTTGCCGGCGTAGTCGGCGTCCTTGCCGTCCAGCGCGTTCGCTTCCCAGGTCACGGCGCCGCCGATGAAGTCGTTCGAGCTGCGTACGGTCGCCTGCGTGATGGCGGTGATCTGTTCCCGCGACGGCGCAATGTCCGCTTCGCGCGTTGCGCTCATGGCGGCGGCAAGGTTCGTCACCGCACCCAGCTTGGTGCCGATCTGCGCCTGCACGGCGGCGCCGGCCTCGCGCGCGGACGTGCGGGCCTGGTGCATGCTCGCTTCCTCGGCGGTGTTGCTGCTGCGCACGGCAATGACGGCCGACGTGACCGCGAGGCTCAGCACGACGAGCGTGGTGGCCGTCGCGCAGATCTTCGCGGTGAGCGACAGCTTGTGCAACGCGAAAGGATTACGACTCATGTTCTCTCCTCGTTTCAGAATTTGCGGGTCAGTGACAGCACGACGGCGCGGCGCGCGACGTTCGACACGGCCAGGCGGCCGTCGGCGCGGGGCACGCCCGTCGTGTAGCTGTTGTAGATGCCGGTCGCGCCGATGGCGCGCGTGTAGTTCAGGGCGACGGTCCAGCCGTCTTCCAGCTTGTGGGTGAGGCCCGCCTTCAGGTCGCGCCAGTCCCAGATGCCGTTGCCGCTGCCGGCCACGCGGCCGTCGCCGGCATGCAGGTTCAACGTGAGCGACTTCGTCAGCGGCTGGTCGGCGCCGACGTCCAGGTAGCCGGTGCCGCGGGCATTCGTGATGCCGAAGAAGTCGCGGCTGAACGTGTAGTTGTAGCGGGCGTACAGCGTCTTCCACGCGAGGCCCGCGGACAGTTCGCCGTAATCGAACGACGTGTCGGTCGCGCTGATGCGGGCGCCCGGGTACTTGTACCAGTACACCATCGCGGACCAGCCGATGGGACCCGCGCTGCCGCTGTAGCCGCCGTACAGGTCCCACTCGACGGTGCCGTTTTCGATGAACTTGTCGCTGACGTTGATGACGGACGTGCCGGCCGACCAGCCGCTCGGGTGCGCGTAGTCGACGCTGGCCATCGCGGCGGGCCCGCCCCACGTCTGGCGGATGCCGCGCGAGATGTATTGCGAGCTGACGGACACGGTCGCGCTCAGCGGATTGTCGGCGGCGGGCGCTTCCGCCGTCGGCGGGGCGTCGGCGTCGCCGGCATGGGCGAACGGGGCGGCGGCCAGCAGCAGGAAGGTCAACGGGGCAAGGCGCCGGGTCGGCCGCGCGGCCGGTCGGTGTCGGGTGCTCATGGTTTCTGGAGTCGGTTGTGATCGGCGGTAAAGGCCGTCGTTGAATGTCGGTAGGTTTTGATGCCGTACGGAAATTCTAGTGCCGACTCAGAAGCTTTTGGTTACAAACCGGTGGGAAAATCTGCGGAAAACGGCAGAGTGAGACGTGCACGCAACACTCAGATATTTGTCTGGAAATGAAGTGCACAGGTGTTCGCAAATAATCGCTTAACACCTTGAAAAGATTGGAGATTTTGTAGGGCGAGCGGCACGGCCGCCCACCCCGGTTCGTGACTCGCCCTTATGCTGCGGTCTTCAACGCCCCGCGGCGCAGCTGGTCGCGCTCGATCGACTCGAACAACGCCTTGAAGTTACCTTCGCCGAAGCCTTCGTCGCCCTTGCGCTGGATGAATTCGAAGAACACGGGCCCCAGCTGCGTTTCCGAGAAAATCTGCAGAAGTAACCGCTGGTTACCGTCCTCGGTCGTGCCGTCGACGAGCAGGCCGCGCGCCTTCAGCGCTTCCACGTCCTGGCCGTGACCCGGGAGGCGGGACTCCAGCATCTCGTAATACGTGGCCGGCGGCGCACTCATCAGCGGCACGCCCGCGGCGCGCAGGCCGTCGACGGTGGAGAAAATGTCGTCCGTCAGCAGCGCGATGTGCTGGATGCCTTCGCCGTTGTACTTGAGCAGGAATTCCTCGATCTGGCCGCCGCCCGCTTTGCCTTCCTCGTTCAGCGGGATGCGGATCTTGCCGTCCGGCGCCGTCATCGCCTTCGACGTGAGGCCCGTGTACTCGCCCTTGATGTCGAAGTAGCGGATCTCGCGGAAGTTGAACAGTTTCTCGTAGAAGCCGGCCCAGTAGGCCATGCGGCCGCGGTAGACGTTATGCGTCAGGTGGTCGATGATCTTCAGACCGTGACCGACCGGGTGGCGTTCCGTCCCCTCGATCCATTCGAAGTCGATGTCATAGATCGATTTGCCGTCTTCGAAACGGTCGATCAGGTACAGCGGCGCGCCGCCGATGCCCTTGATGGCGGGCAGGCGCAGCTCCATCGGACCCGTCGGGATGTCCATCGGCTGGGCGCCCAGCTCGAGGGCGCGCGCATAGGCTTTATGGGCGTTCTGGACGCGGAAGGCCATGCCGCAGGCCGACGGGCCGTGTTCGGCCGCGAAATAATAGGCGGCGCTCTTCGGCTCGTTGTTGACGATGAAGTTGATGTCGCCCTGGCGGTACAGCACGACGTCCTTCGAGCGGTGCACGGCCACTTTGGTGAAGCCCAGGGCTTCGAATACGGGCTCCAGCACGCCCGGGGTGGGCGACGCGAATTCCACGAATTCGAAGCCCATCAGCCCCATCGGATTGTCAAACAGGTCGGCCATTGTCTATTCCTCTATCGATTAGCATTAAAATGTTCGCGCCTACCGGCGCGTTCGCCCCTATTCCGCGAACACGTCGGCAATCAGTCCCCGCAGCCACTGGATGCCGGGATCGTGGTTGAAGCGCCGGTGCCAGAAGACGTTGGTCTGCAACGCCGGCAGGGCGAGCGGCGGCTCGATCCACTTCAGGCCGAACGGGCTTGCCGCGCTTTCGGCCAGTTTTTGCGGCACCGTCACCACCAGCTCGCTCGTGCTGACGATGTACGGCACCGCGGTGAAATGCGGCACCCGGAACCGGGCCCCGGCCGTCACCCCGGCCTTTTCCAGCAATCCATTGATGCGGTCGTAAGGACTCTGGGCCGCATCGACGATCAGGTGCGGCGCCGCCACGAAACGCGCCAGGTCCACCTTGCCCTTCGCCAGCGGATGGTCCTTGCGGAACATGCTCACGAACGGCTGGCGGAACAGCGCGCGGTGATACAGCGCTTCCGACACGTCCTCGAACGCGCCGATGGCCAGGTCCACCCTGCCCGTCTCCATGTCGTCCTTCAGGGTCAGGCCGTTCGCGCGGATCGACGCGATCTCCACGTTCGGTGCGCTCGCGCGGCAGCGCTCGATCAACGCCGGCATGAAGTACACCTCGCCCACGTCCGTCATCGCCACCGTGAACCGGCGGCCGCTCGTGGCCGGGTCGAAGCGGCTGCGCTGCGACAGGGCCAGTGCCACCTGGGCCATCGCGGCGCCGATTGGCTCGGCCATCTGCTGCGCGAGCGGCGTTGGCTGCATGCCGTACGCCGTACGTACGAACAGCTCGTCGCCGAACGTGCGCCGCAGCCGCGCCAGCGCATTGCTCACGGCCGATTGCGTCAGGCCCAGACGCCTTGCGGCGGCCGAGATCTGGCGTTCGCGGTAGACCTCCTGAAATACCGATAATAGATTCAGGTCGATGCTAGAGGGTTCGATCATGCACGAGATAGGGTTATTGATGTTCTAAATAGTCTACATTTTTGTATTCATCTCGTAAAACTGGCCGCACTCCTCTAGAGTGTCATAAACACCACGCATCCTGGAGAAACCCTTGACTGCTTCACCTGACGGCTACATGTCCGGCTTCGCCAACGAATTCGCGACGGAGGCCCTGCCCGGCGCCCTGCCCGCGCACCGCAATTCGCCGCAGCGCGTCGCCTACGGCCTGTATGCGGAACAATTGTCCGGAACGGCTTTCACGGCGCCCCGCAGCCACAACCGCCGCTCCTGGCTGTACCGCATCCGCCCGGCCGCCATGCACGGCACGTTCGAACCCATGGACAACGGCCGCATCGCCGCCGGCTTCGACGGGGTGGCGCCGTCGCCGAACCAGATGCGCTGGAGCCCCCTGCCCATGCCGGACACGCCCACCGACTTCATCGACGGCCTCGCGACGATGGCCGGCAACGGGTCGCCCACCGCGATGACCGGTTGCGCGATCCACGTGTATGCCGCGAACCAGTCCATGCGCGGGCGCTACTTCTATTCGGCCGACGGCGAGTTCCTGATCGTGCCGCAGCAGGGGCGCCTGGCCATCGCCACGGAACTCGGCCTCGTGCACGTCGAGCCGCAGGAAATCGCCGTCATCCCCCGCGGCGTGCGTTTCAGGGTCGACCTGCCGGACGGCGAGGCCCGCGGATATGTCTGCGAAAACTTCGGCGCGCTGCTGCGGCTGCCGGACCTGGGCCCGATCGGCTCCAACGGCCTCGCCAATCCGCGCGATTTCCTCACGCCCGTCGCCCGCTACGAGGACATCGAAGGCGAATTCGAACTGGTCGCGAAATTCGGCGGCAACCTGTGGCGGGCAAGCATCCGCCATTCGCCGCTGGACGTCGTCGCCTGGCACGGCAACTATGCGCCCTATAAATACGACCTGCGCCACTTCAACACGATCGGCTCGATCAGCTACGACCACCCGGATCCGTCGATCTTCCTCGTGCTGCACGCACCGTCGGACACGCCCGGCGTCGATACGCTGGACTTCGTCATCTTCCCGCCCCGCTGGCTGGCCGGCGAGGACACGTTCCGCCCGCCCTGGTTCCACCGCAATGTCGCAAGCGAATTCATGGGCCTCGTGCACGGCGCCTACGATGCGAAGGCGGTGGGCTTCGTGCCGGGCGGCGCAAGCCTGCACAACTGCATGAGCGGCCACGGCCCGGATGCCGCGACGTTCGACAAGGCCAGCAGCGCGGACACGTCCCGGCCGCACAAGGTCACGGACACGATGGCCTTCATGTTCGAGACGCGCACGCCGCTGGTGGCGACGGCGTACGCGCTGCAGTCGCCTCAGTTGCAGGGTAATTACCAGGAATGCTGGGCGGGGATCGCGAAGCATTTCAATCCGGCAAAGCCCTGACGCGGCATCGTGCTGTGCGACCGGCGCGTTTCCCCCGTGCGATGATTGACCCGTCATCGCACACGGGAACCGCATGGCCGACATCGTCATCATCCTCGCCCTCATCCTGCTCAACGGCGTGTTCTCCATGTCGGAGCTGGCCGTCGTCTCCGCCAAGCGCCTGCGCCTGGAAAAGATGGCGGACGATGGCCGGCGCGGCGCCCGCACCGCGCTCGACTTGCATGACGATCCGAGCCGCTTCCTCTCCACCGTGCAGGTGGGCATTACCCTCATCGGCATCTTCAACGGTGCGTTCGGCGAAGCGTCGCTGACGGCGCGGCTGACACCCGTGCTCGCGCACGTCGGCGTGCCGGACGGCTATGCGCGGCCCGTCGCGCTGGCGATCGTCGTGGCCGGCATCACGTTCTTCTCCATCGTGCTGGGCGAACTGGTGCCCAAGCGCATCGCGATCCTGTACCCGGAAACGATGGCGGCCATGATCGCGCGACCGCTGCACTTCGTGGCCCGCCTCGCGCATCCGTTCGTGCGGCTGCTCGCGATGACGACGGACGGCATCATGCGCCTGCTCGGCATGCACCATCACAAGGACGAGACGCCGACCGAGGAAGACGTGACGGGCATGATCAAGGAAAGCACGGACGCGGGCGTGTTCGAGAAGACGGAATACGACATCGCCGCACGCGCCCTGCGGCTCGACGACTGGCATTTGCGCGCGCTGATGACGCCCCGGGTCGACCTGGAATTCCTCGACCTGAACCAGCCGCTCGAACAAAACCTCGCGCGCATCGCGGAATCGCCCTACAGCCGCTTCCCCGTCTACCGCGGCGACCGCTCGCAGGTCCTCGGCGTCGTGCGCGCGCGTAACCTGTTCGGCCAGGCCATCCGCACGCAGTCGCTGTCCGGCATCGACATCGAGGCGGCCCTGGAGACCATCCTGTACGTCCCGGAATCGAGCAGCGCCATCGACCTGCTGGAACAACTGAAGCAGCACCATGCGGAACTGGCGATGGTCGTGGACGAGTACGGCGACATCCAGGGCATGATCACCCTGACCGACGTGCTCAGCGCGCTGGTGGGCGACGTCACGCCCACGAGCGACCACGGCCAGCCGGATGCCGTCCGGCGCGAGGACGGCAGCTGGTTCGTCGACGGCGGCATGGTGCTCGACCGCTTCCGCTACCTGACCGGGGCCGACATCGACTTCCCCGACGAGGACAGCGGCGCCTACCACACGCTCGCCGGCTTCATGCTGTACCAGCTGGCCGTGATCCCCCGGGCCGGCGACAAGCTGGACTGGGAAGGCTGGCGCTTCGAAGTCGTCGACATGGACGGCAACCGCATCGACAGGTTGCTCGCCGCGCCGGTGCAGCGGTCCTGACCCCGGCGGAACCGGCTGCCCGTTTCACGATCCTATCCACGAAGGAGGTTTCATGATGAAGCTACGCACCGTGGCCGGCATGGCCGGCTGCCTGATCGCCACCGTGGCCGCAGCCCAGAACCCACAGCCCGCGGGCGCACCGAAAGCCGGCGACACCCGTGCGCTCGAAGCGGGCGCGAAACTCTTGCAGGGTAATGCGCCGCTGGCCGGCTTCGACATCTACCTGAACGGTTTTCATCCGATGAAGGATCACCCGGAGATGCAGGTCGAGGCACACCACTTCTGCCACCAGGTTAACGAAGACTTCGCGCAATGCGCCCTGTTCGACGGCAATACGCGCACGGCCAACCTGAACGGCATCGAGTACATCATCTCGGAAAAACTGTACGGCAGGCTGCCGCCGGACGAGCGCCAGTACTGGCATCCGCACAACGGCGAGATCCTCAGCGGCCAGCTGATCGCGCCCGGCCTGCCCGAGGCGGCGGAGCACGCGCTGATGAAGAAAAAGATGAACAGCTACGGCAAGACGTGGCACGTGTGGAACACGGGCGCGAACGGCAAGCCCGGCGACGCGCTGCCGCTGGGCCCGGCCATGCTCGCGTGGTCGTTCGGCCGAGACGGGGAGCTGCTGCCCAATATGCTCGAGGAACGGGACACGCGCATGAAGATCCACACGGGCGACAAGCGCAAGGCGCGCGCCGACCTGAAACCGCTCGCCCATCCGCAAGGCGGCGTCGACGCATTGAAGGGCAGGTTCCCCCGCCAGACGCAGGACATTCCGGGCGTCGTGGATAGCCAGCCCCAGCCGTCTGCGAAATAATATATTGTTTTATATATTGTAATTTTATAGAATGAGCGCATGGAACCCGTCACGACCCTCCCCGCGGACGCCATGCGCGCCGCCGCCGCCCAGGCCGGCAGCCTGCTGAAGGCGCTCGCCAATCCCGACCGCCTGTTGTTGCTGTGCCAGCTCACGCAGGGCGAGCAGCCCGTCGGCGCGCTGGAAGCGGCGCTCGACATCCGCCAGCCCACGCTGTCCCAGCAACTGGGCGTGCTGCGCCAGGAGGGCCTCGTCGCCACGCGGCGCGAAGGCAAGCAGATTTTCTACAGCGTGGCGAGCCCGGAGGCGCTGGCCGTGCTGCAGTTGTTGTACCGGCTTTACTGTCCGAAGGAGGACTGAACATGACAATCGACTGGCTCCATTTCACACCCTGGGCGTCGCTCGCGGGCGGCATCCTCATCGGCCTGGCGACCGCCCTGCTCCTGCTCGCCAATGGCCGCGTCGCCGGCGTGAGCGGCATCCTCGGCGGGTTGCTGCGTCCGAGCCGTGGCGATATTGCGTGGCGCGTCACGTTTATTCTCGGCCTGTTCGTCGCGCCGCTCGCGTGGCTGACGATGCGCGCGATGCCGCCCGCGCAGATCGACCACTCGCCCGCGCTGCTCGCCGTCGGCGGCCTGCTCGTGGGGATCGGCACCCGCTTCGGCAACGGCTGCACGAGCGGCCACGGCGTGTGCGGCATCGCCCGCCTGTCACCCCGGTCGCTGCTGGCCACGGCCTGCTTCCTCGCGGCCGGTTTCGTCACCGTATTCGTCGTGCGCCACGTACTCGGGCGCTGAGGAACCACCATGAACCTCGTCACCGCTTTCCTCGCCGGCCTGATGTTCGGCGGAGGCCTGATCTTGTCCGGCATGAGCAACCCCGCCAAGGTGCTCGCCTTCCTCGACGTCGCCGGCGCCTGGGACCCGTCGCTGCTGTTCGTCATGGTCGGGGCGATCCTCGTCGCCGCCCTCGCCTTCCGCTTCGCGCGCACGCGCGTGCGGCCCCTGTTCGGCAGCCAGATCCACGTGCCGGGTGCAGGCCGCATCGATGCGCCGCTCGTCCTGGGCAGCGTCACGTTCGGGATCGGCTGGGGTCTCGTCGGTTATTGCCCGGGCCCGGCACTGACGGCGCTGGCCGTCGGCGGCCGGTCGACCCTGCTGTTCGTTGCGGCCATGGTGGCCGGCATGGCAATATTCGAGGTGACCGAGCGTATCCGCGCCGGCATCGAGGCCGATCGCGGCGGTACCCGCGCCGCGGCCGGCCCTTCGGGAGACTGAATGCACACCAATCCGATCCAGCTGTTCGACGCCGTATCGTCGACGTTTACCTACATCCTTGCCGCCCCCGGCAGCGACGCCGCCGTCATCATCGACCCCGTCGACCAGCACGTCGAGCGCGACCTCGCCCACCTGCGGCGCCTGGGCCTGCGCCTGGAATACATCCTCGAAACCCATGCGCACGCGGACCACGTGACGTCCGCCGGCCGCCTGCGCCAGTTGACGGGCGCCCGCGCGGCCGTGCCGAGCGGGTGCGGCATCCCGCCCGCCGAGGTGCAGCTGCAGGACGGCGACGTCGTCCGCTTCGGCGCCGACGAGACCATTGCCGTGGTCCATACGCCCGGCCATACGGCGGGCAGCATGTGCTACGTCTGGCGCGGCAACGTATTCACGGGCGACACCCTGCTGATCGACGGCTGCGGCCGCACGGATTTCCAGGGCGGCAGCGCGGCGGCGCTGTACGACAGCATCACACAGAAACTGTTCGCGCTGCCGGATGCCACCCGCGTGTGGCCGGGGCATGACTACAAGGGCCAGTCCGTGTCGACCATCGGCTGGGAAAAGGCCCATAACGCGCGGGTCGCGGGACGGTCGCGGGACGGATTCGTCGCGTTGATGAACGGCCTGAATTTACCGCAGCCGAAGCTGATCGACATCGCCGTGCCGGCGAACCGCAATCTCGGGTTGCCGCACAGCGTGTGATCACATCCCCGGCCCGCCGCCGCCAAAGCCGCCCGGCGGCGGTCCTCCCGGCGGCGGACCGCCATGGAAGCCTTCGCCGTCCGGACCCTCGCGCCGCCCGCGATCCGGACTGCCCTGCACGCCGCCGAACCGCCACGACAGGCCCACGTACACGATGCGTCCGTCGAAGCGGCGGATGGACGTCTCCTTCAACGTGGCCGTGTTCGTGATCGTCTCCATCTTCTGCGAACTGAAGACGTCCGTCACGTTCATCACGAGCGACAGCGTGCGCGACAGGCTGCGGCGCCAGCTCACGTTCGCGCTCGACACGGGCTGGTTGTAGCCGGATCCCGCCAGCGTCTTCCCGCGGGCATTCAGTTGCAGCTGCAGCTGGTCGTCCGGCGTCGCCTGCCAGTTGATGCGGCCGCGCACGCTCAGCGACGTCGCGTTGCGTGTCGTCTCCGCGCCGTTCAGGTCGACCTGCTGCTGCTCCAGGTACGCGAGATTGCCGCTCGTGTTGATGGTGACGTTGGGCGTGAGCTTGCCGGACAGCGTGAATTCCAGGCCGCCCGAGCGGTTGCTGCCGCCGTTTTCCAGCGTCGTCAGGATCACGGTGTCGCTGAGCGCGGTCTGGCGGCTGCGGATCGTGTCGTGGTCCGTGCGGTAGTAAGCGCGCACGGCGGTATCCAGCTTGCCGGCCTTCGTCTCGTAGCCGACCTCGAACGAATCCGTCAGCACGGGTTTCAGATGCGGATTGCCGGCGGACTCGTTCAACTCGTCCTTGTACACGACGAACGGATTCAGGTCGCTCGCGTTCGGCCGGCGGATGCGGCGGGCGTAGGCGAAACGCAGGTTGGTCGTCTCATTCAGTTTATAGGTCGCGAACGCGCTGGGAATCCAGTTCAGGTACGTGTTGGACACTGTCGTGCCCGTCGTGACCTGGTCCAGGTCCATGTGGGTGTACTCGGCGCGCAGGCCGACGAGCGCGCCCCAGCGCGGGTTCACCTGCCACTGGTAGGAAGAATACAGCGCGGCGTCCCGTTCGTCGACGGAGAAGGCGTTCGTGAGGCGGGCATTCGGGACGCCCGCGCCATCGTAGTAGCGGTTATCGAAGTCGCTCTCGTTGTCGAACAGCCGGTAGCCCATCTTGAGGGTGGCGCCGCTGTCCAGAGGGCGTTCGTAGTCGCCGGAGTAGTCCACGATGCGGATCCTGTTCGCGACGTCCTGCAGGCTGTCCGCATCGACCGGGCCCGGGGGCGTGACGAGGTACGTGTTCGCGTAGCGCGTGTCGTTGCCGTTGTCGCTCGTCGACACCCGCAGGTCCATCTTGAACAGTTCGCCCAGTTTCCCGCCCTTGTGGTCCCAGCGCGCGCCCCACATCGTGTTCGTGTTGTCGCCCGTGCGTTCCGTCGTCCGCGTGTAGTCGCTGGTCGGGTTGCCGTCCTCGTCGAACACCTTGTAGTGGTCGAGTCCGGACTGGTCGTTCGTCCGCTTCATCGCACCGACGCTCGCCTCGACCGAATCCACGTCCGTGAGGTTGTAGGTCAGCTGGCCGCGCAGGCCGGCGCTGTCGTTCAGGCCGCTGCTGGTCGAGACCTGGCTGCTGTGCTGGCCCGCGCCCGTGACGGGGTCGATGCGGTCGCGCTCCGTGTCACCCGTCGAATTGCGGCCATCGTGACGCACGTTGACGCCGCCCTGGATGCCCCACCGGCCCGTGTTGTAGGCGCCGTTGACGGCAGAGTTGTAGCGGCCCGCGGTGCCCAGGTTCGTGTTGACGACACCGTAGCCGCCCGGCTTGCGGTTGCGCTTCATGACGAGATTCAGGATCGGCCCGCCGCCCCCTTCGTTGCCGAACTCCGCGCCGGGATTGTTGATGACCTCGACGGAATCGATGTCCTCGGCCGGCATTGCCTGCAGCGCGGGGCCCTTGTTGTCGCCCTGGAGCATGGCGGACGGCTTGCCGTCGACGAGGATCTGCACGTTCGTGTTGCCGCGCAGCGAGACGGTGCCATCCGGATCGACGGCCACGGACGGCACGTTGTTCAGGGCATCGGCCGCGCTGCCGTTGCTTGCGTTGACGTCGTTCTTGACGTCGTAGACCTGGCGGTCGATGCGGTTGACCTGGCGTTCGCCGACCACGTTGACCTGCTTGATGCCCTCGGGCGCCTTCGGGGCCGCCTCCTGGGCCAGCGCGGGCTGCAGCGCCGCCAGTGCGAGGCCGACGAACGCGGCGCTCCGTTTTTGTTTGAAATGGACCATTAATCTGCCGTGCAAAAAAAGTTGCCAGATGTTACAGGCTAGATCGCGTTAAAAGATGTGCGTTTCGCGTAAAGAAAAGTAAAGGCTGTGTTCGCGTTAGTTATGTGAACTCCAACGGATTGCAAAGGTCAGACGTATCGTCGAGTTAGCTCATGAGGAGTGACGATGCGTGTCCTGAGCGTGGACGAGGTAATCGTGCTGTTGTCGGCGGTACAGTGGTCTGCGGCCGATATGGCCCGCTTGCGGGAATGGATCGGGCACCTGGCGCAGCCGACCGAGTGCATCGCCGTCATCGAGCGGGCGGCGGCCGGTCGGCCTTGTCCGCACTGCGGAAGTGCAAGGAAACATCGCTGCGGCCGGGCGAGCGGGCTGCAGCGGTTTCGCTGCCTCCGCTGCAGGCGCAGTCATAACGCGCTGACCGGCACACCGCTTGCTCGGCTGCGCAAGAAAGAATGCTGGCTGCCATACTTGCAATGTCTGCTCGAATCCCGAACGATCCGCGATGCCGCCGGTGCGGTCGGCGTGGATCGCACAACCAGTTTCCGATGGCGGCACCGGTTCGTGCCCGGCGCCATGCGTGACCGCCCGAAGAGATTGTCCGTGATCGTAGAAGCCGACGAAACATATCTCCTTGAGTCACAAAAGGGGGCGCGCAACATGACCCGCCCTCCAAGACTGCGCGGCGGCGTGGCGAGCCGACGCGGCATCAATCGGGAGCACGATTGCCTTCTCGTCGCGCGCGATCGCAACGGCGAGACGTGTGACTTTCACACAGGACGGGGGCGGGTGACGGCCACGCAACTACATGCATGCCTCAAGCCCGTGCTACCGGCCGACGTGTTGTTGATCAGCGACGGGGCCGTCGCCTATCGTCGTTTCGCAAAACAGGCCGGCATCATGCACGAGGCGGTGAACGTGAAAGCCGGCGTCCGGGCACGCGGCGCGATCCACATACAAAACGTAAATAGCTGGCACAGCCGCTTTAAAAGCTGGCTGGTAAAGTTCCGCGGTGTAGCGAGCCGTTACCTGATCAATTATTCCGGATGGCAGCGACTACTCGATGCGCGACGCCTGACGATACCGGTGCACCTGCTGTGTGTTGCGGTACAGCTGGGTTAGCCGGCAAATTGCCGAAATATCGCGAACACAGCCAAAGTAAAAGCCGAGGTATGGTCACAGCACCGACCGTTTCCATTAAAATCCTTGTCTTTTAGCAAGCGGACACCATGGCTTCCGACACCCAACTCCACCGCGGCCTCAAGAGCCGGCACATCCAGCTGATGGCCCTCGGCGGCGCCATCGGCACCGGCCTGTTCCTGGGCGTCGCGGAAACGGTCAAGCTGGCCGGTCCGTCCGTGCTGCTCGGCTACGCGATCGCGGGCCTCGTCGCCTTCCTGATCATGCGCCAGCTGTCCGAGATGATGGTCGACGAACCGGTCGCCGGCTCGTTCGGCCACTTCGCCGACAAGTATTGCGGGCGCTTCGCCGGCTTCGTCTCGGGCTGGAATTACTGGGTGCTGTACGTGCTCGTCAGCATGGCCGAGCTGTCCGCCGTCGGCATCTACGTGCAGTACTGGTTTCCCAACGTGCCGACCTGGGTGTCGGCGCTGGGCTGCTTCGTGCTCGCGAACGGCATCAGCCTCATCAACGTGCGCGCGTTCGGCGAGAGCGAGTTCTGGTTTTCCGTCATCAAGGTCGCGGCCATCATCGCGATGATCGTCTACGGCGTGTTCCTGCTCGCGAGCGGCGGCGCCGGGCCGCAGGCATCCGTGTCGAACCTGTGGACGCACGGCGGCTTCTTCGCCCACGGTATCCAGGGCCTCGTCATGTCGATGGCGATCATCATGTTCTCGTTCGGCGGCCTGGAGGTCATCGGCATCACGGCGGCCGAGGCGGCCGATCCGTCCCGCTCGATCCCGCGCGCGACGAACCAGACGCTGTGGCGCATCCTCGTGTTCTACGTGGGCGCCCTGGCCGTGCTGCTGTCGCTGTACCCGTGGGACCAGATCGTGCCCGGCGCCAGCCCGTTCGTGCTGATCTTCAAGGCGCTGGACGCGGGCATCGTCGCCCACGTGCTGAACATCGTCGTGCTGACGGCCGCGCTGTCCGTCTACAACAGCTGCGTGTACTCGAACAGCCGCATGCTGTACGGCCTCGCCGTCCAGGGCCACGCGCCCCGGTCCCTGCTGCGCGTGAACGAACGGGGCGTGCCGCTCGCGTCGCTGGCCGTGTCGGCCGTCGCCACTGCGCTGTGCGTGGGCGTCAACTATGCCGTGCCGGGCAAGGCGCTGGGCCTGCTGATGGGTCTCGCCGTCGCCGGCATGCTGATCAACTGGGCGATGATCAGCTGGTCGCACCTGCGCTTCCGCGCCGCCAAACAGGCCGCGGGCGAGCGCACGGCATTCCCGAGCCCGTTGTACCCCCTCACGAACTGGGCCTGCCTGCTGTATCTCGGGGGGATCGTCGCGATCATGTATGCGACGCCGGAGCTGCGCGTCTCCGTGTGGATGATCCCGGCCTGGCTCGTCGTGCTGGCGATCGGCTACCGCGTGGCCGAGGGCCGGCGCGCCCGCATCGCCCGCGCTACTTCCTGAATCACTTTTCGACCTCGACCGCCGGGCCGGTCTCGAAGAACTGGCCGCCGGCGATGTAGTGGATGCTGCGCCTGCCGCCCTGGTTGTCCTTCCAGTGGCCGTCCGCGAACACGGCCGGATCGGCCCACGCGGCCACGACTTCGGCGAGGAACAAATCGTATGTGGCCTCGATATGCGGCTCCGGGATCACGCGGCATTCCAGCCATGCGAGGCAGCCGTCGACGAGCGGCGCCTTGACGACGCGCGCCGGGAGCGTGCGGATGCCGTGCTCGGCGAACTTGTCGACGTCGCGGCCCGACGCGGAGCCGACGGCGACCGTGAGCGCCGCCTGTTCGCTGGACGGCACGTTCAGCACGAATTCGCCGGAGCCCTCGACGAGGCCGCGCGTGAGCGTGTTCCTGTCGATGACGACGGCCACCTTGGGCGGTTCGAAGTCGAGCGGCATCGACCACGCCGCGGACATGAGGTTGACGGCACCGTCGTGCGCGCTGCTGACCATCACGGTCGGACCGTGATTGAGCAGGCGATAGGCTTTCGGGAGTTCTACAGGGATGAGTGTGGACATGGTCCAATGATACACTCCGCCAGACACGAACTCCGACCTTTGCGAGCCCAGCATGGAACAACAGGAATTCCTCGATACCCTGAAAGCGGAAGGTTATGCGGACCCGGTGCTTGTCGAGCGTGCGCCGAACGGCACGCTGGCCGACCACGCGCACCCGTTCGAAGCGAAGGCACTGGTCCTGAAAGGCGAGGTTCGCCTGCACGCGGGCGGCGAGATCAAGATCTACCGCGCCGGCGACGTGTTCCACCTGAGGCGCGACGAACCGCATCGCGAGAGTTACGGGCCCGAGGGCGTGGCCTATCTGTCCGGCCGGCGCTGAGTTGCCCGGCGCTCAGCCGCACGCTTCCGACAGCACCAGCACCGGCTGCATGCCGGGCGCGCGGAACACGATGGCGAAACAGTCGAACCAGTCCTGCGGATCGGGGCAGCCATCCGCCAGCATGGCGCGGTACGCGTCCTCCGCGCGATAGGCATACGTGACGACGACTTCGCCGGCAGCATTGCCGAACCACGCTTCGTCGTTCGCCCGCGGCCGCACGCCGTCGCCGTGGCGGCCGTGCCAGCCGTGCTGCGCGGGGTCGAACAACAGGACCTCGCGCCCGCACACGGGGCACGCGGCGTGCACGGGCGCGACGGGCGCCGCGACCGTCTTGCGGCCGAACAGCCCGCGCCGCTCGCGCCGCCGCGCCGTGCGCAGCTTCAGTTCCCAGCTGCCGCAGGGGCAGCCGAGCCGGCGCGCGAGGACGTCGGGCCCATGCGGCACCCCGCGCACGGCGGGCGCCGTGACGTTGGCCAGCATGAACGGCGCCAGGTTGGCCGGGATGCGGGCACCGAGCAGGGCGATGAGGTCGGACACGGTCCGGATCCGTAATCAGAAATACTTCGACAGATAGTACACGCCGGAGTCCGGAAACACGGTCGCCACACGCTTGCCGCCAAGGCGCGGCAGCAGGTGCGCGATGCCCGCCGCGACGCAGCCGCTGGAACCGCCCGCCAGGATGCCCTCTTCCGCCGCCAGCCGGCGGCACCAGTCGAGCGCGTCGTCGTCGGGCACCTGGACGACGTCGTCGACGATCGCGGCGTCGAAGCTGCCGGAGGGCTGGCGTTTGCCCACCCCTTCGACGACGCTGGCGAACGGCCCGTCGGCGGGCGTGTCCTTGACGACCTTGCGGTACGCCGAATTGCGCGGCTCGACGCCGATCACGACGAGGTCCGGCTTCTGCTCCTTGAGGTAGCGGCCGATGCCCGAGATCGTCCCGCCCGACCCGATGCCGCACACGAACACGTCGATTTCGCCCGCGAGCTGCTGCCACAGCTCCGGCCCCGTGTCGCGGTAATGGGCTTCGCGGTTCAGCGCGGAGCGGTACTGGTCGAGGTAGTGGACGTTCTCGCCCTGCGCCAGGCGCTCGGCCACGGCGTGGTAGCCGGCGGTGGGATCCAGGCCGTCGTCCGGCGCGCACAGGTGGACCTCGGCCCCGTAGGCGCGGATGCGCTTGATCTTTTCGGTGCTCGTCGTCTGCGGCACGGTCACGTCGCATTGCAGGCCCAGCACGGCGCTGGCCATCGCCAGCGCGGCGCCCGTGTTGCCCGACGAGCTCTCGACGACGCGGGACGTGCCCGCAGGCAGGCTCTTGAGCATGTAGCGGACCATGCGATCCTTGATACTGCCGCCCGGGTTCATGTATTCCAGCTTCGCGACCACGTCGCTGCCGGCGAACAGGCGCCCCAGCCTCACGACGGGGGTATTGCCGATTGCATCCATCACGGAAGATTTGACTTGGGATTCCACGCCGCTCCTTTCAGTGAAATTGCCGCGAAGAAAGGCTAACACAACAATCCGATGCATGGCGTCGGATTGGAACGCGCTTACCTTAACCGGGTAAGGTGCGTTCCCGCAAGACATTCGGCGTGCCCGTGTGGCCTATCCGGTTCATCGGGAAAAATTCTGTGTCCACGTGACAATTCGCGTATTTACCGGACATGCACCTTTGCTAAGCTCGTTGTTCCTGATAACGATCACAAAGGATGTCCGGATGCCCTTTCCGTTTCGCGCCACGGTGCTCGCCGCCGCCCTGGCAACCCTGCTGCCCGCCACAGCCGCCGTCGACCTCGATGCCCGCATTCCCGTCGGGCCGCAGGTCAAGGTCGGCAAGCTGGCCAACGGCCTGACCTACTACATCCAGAAGAACGGCAAGCCCGAGCACCGGGTCGAGCTGCGGCTCGTCGTGAAGGCCGGTTCCGTGCTGGAAGACGACGACCAGCAGGGCCTGGCGCACATGGTCGAGCACCTTGCATTCAACGGCTCCACGCACTTCAAAAAGCAGGAACTGGTCTCGTACCTGCAATCGATCGGCGTGAAATTCGGCGCCGACCTGAACGCCTACACGGGCCCGGACGAGACGGTCTACATGCTGCCCGTGCCGACCGACCGCAAGGAAAACGTGGAGACGGCGTTCACCGTGCTGGAAGACTGGGCGCACGGCGTCACGCTGGCCGCGGACGACATCGAGAAGGAACGCGCGATCGTCCTCGAGGAAGCGCGCCTGCGCAAGGGCGCGGGCGAACGCCTGCAGAAAGCCCTGGCGCCGAAGCGGTACAACGGCTCGCGTTACGCGCAGCGCGAGCCGATCGGCAAGGAAGACGTGATCCGCACCGCACCGCCCGAAGCGCTGCGCCGCTTCTATCGCGACTGGTACCGGCCGGACCTGATGGCCGTGATCGTCGTCGGCGACATCGAGCCGGCCGAGGCGGAACGGCTGATCAACCTCCATTTCGCCGGGTTGACCAACCCGCCGCAGCCGCGCGCACGCACCTACCCGGCGATTGCCGCGCGCACCGCGACGGAAGCGTTCGTCTTCGCCGACGAGGAATTGCCGGGCAGTTCCATCGAACTGGGCTACCCCATCCGCTTCGAGCCCAATCCCGGGACGTACGGAAGCTACCGCGCGAAGGTCGTCGATTCGCTCGCGACCATGCTGCTGAGCCTGCGGCTGCGCGAACTCACGCAGCAGGCGAATCCGCCCTTCCTCGGCGCGGCCGCGCGTACGGTCCCCGTGACGGCGCGCCACAAGTCGTTCACCGTCGGGGCGGCACTGGGGGCCGGCGGCGTGGCCCCGGCCGTCGCGGCCGTCGAGCAGGAGCTGCAACGGGTCCGCCAGTTCGGGTTCACCGAGGCCGAACTGGAGCGCGTGCGCAAGTCCTCGCTGAATGCGATGGAAGGCGCCCTCAAGCAGCGGGATACGACGGATTCCGGCCGGTACGTCGCCGAGTACCAGCGCAACTTCCTCGCCGGCGAAAGCATCCCGGGCATCGAGGCCGAGTTCCGGCTCGTCCAGGAATTGCTGCCGGGGATCACCGTGGCCGACCTCAATGCCGCGGCACGCAAGGCCTTCCCGGCCGATGCCGCCAAGCTCGTCGTCTTCGCGGGCAACACGAAGGCCGCTCCCGCCCCCACGACGGCGCAATTGCTGGCCGCGGACGCGGCCGCCGCGCAGGCCACGGTCGCGGACCGGGCCGAGAAAAAGGTCGCGCAATCCCTGATGGACCGACCTGCCGCGCCGGGCCGCGTCGTGGCCGAAACACGCGACGAGACGCTCGGCCTGACCCGGCTGACATTGTCGAACGGCGTGCAGGTGGTCCTCAAGCCGACGGCCTTCCGCGAGGACGAGGTGCTGCTGGGCGCGACGCGCTACGGCGGCCAGACGCTGGTCGACGTGAAGGACTTGCCGAATGCCCGCGCCGCGACGGGCCTGGCCATGTCGATGGGCATCAAGGACCTTGCGCCGGCGGACCTGATGAAGGTGCTCGCAGGCCGCCGTGCGCAGGTGACGCTCGGCATGTCCGATTACACGGACGACATCGGCGGCCGTTCGGCGAGCGGCGCGCAGGACCTCGAGACGATGTTCCAGATGCTGTGGCTGCGCTTCGACGGCGTGCGGCGCGACGAAGCGCTGTACAAGGCGTACATGGGCGGGCTCGGCGAAATGGTGCGCAACCGCGCCGCCGCGCCCGAACAGCGCTTTGCCGAAGCGGTCGCCGACACGCTCTATGGCCGCCATCCGTACGAAGCACGCAGGCCCACGCAGGAAGACATCGCCAGGATCGACCTCGACCGGAGCCTGGCCGTGTACCGCCAGCGCTTTTCCAGCGCCAAGGGCCTGACGTTCGTCGTCGTCGGGGATTTCGACGTGGCGGCGATCAAGCCGCTCGTGACGGCCTACCTGGGCACGTTGCCGACGCCGGACCTGCCGCTCGCCTACCGCGACGTCGGCCTGCGCATCGCGAAGGGCGTCGTCAAGAAGGACGTGCATGCGGGCACGGAACCCAAGAGCATCGTGTCGCTGACGTTCGCGGGCCCGGCGGCGTGGTCGCCGGCCGACTCCATGCGCATGAACGCGCTCATCGAAGTGATGAACCTGCGCGTGAACGCGGTGCTGCGCGAGAAGCTCGGCCTGATCTACGCAGGCCAGCTGGCGGGCGCGCTCCACATGATCCCGTACGAGCACTACGAAATCAGCACACAGTTGCCGACCGGTCCGGAAAAAGTCGACCAGCTGGTCGCCGCGCTGTTCGCGGAAATCGACAGCGTGAAGGCCAACGGCCCGACGCAGGCCGAACTCGACAAGGTCAAGGCCAACTGGCGCGTGGGCTACGAACGTGCGCAGCACGAGAACGGGTACTGGCTGCAGCACCTGCAGCTGTCGCTGCTCCAGGGGCAGCCGCTGGCGCGCCTGCTGACGATCATGGACGAGGTCGACGCGCTCACGGTGGCCGACGTGCAGACGGCGGCGCAGCGCTACTTCGACAAGGACAACTACGTCCAGGTCGTCCTGCTCCCCGAAGCCGCGGAGAAGACGGCCCGCGCTTCGTCAGCCCCATGACGCGGGATCGCGTTCGTCGTCGAAACGGATGACGAGCGCGCCGGCCGGCGTGTCCGGGAACTGCGTGACGGCGCCGGCGTAGTCGCTGCCGGCCATCGCCACGCCCGCCCGGCACGCGCAGATCTCGCGCGCGATGTGTTCGATGTCGTGCACGGGACCGAGCCGCAGCAGTTCGTGGTCGCGCCAGCGCCCGGTCCGGATCCGTTGACCGGACACGGCATAGACGTCCGCGTGCCAGAAGCAGGCCGAACTATGATCGGGCAAGCCCTGCGGCTGCAGCGTGAACGGATGCTCCAGATAAAACATTTCCCAGACGGCGAAATGGGCCAGCCAGGCGGACTGGCGGTCCAGCTGGCTGTCGAAGTGGGACTGTCCGAGCGACGCCTGCACCGCATCCCAGCTGTCCGTGTGCGTGGACAGGCGCGGCCATTTCGCTTCGAAGATGCCGACCTTGAATTCGCTGCGGTTCGCGAAAATGATGCAGGCATCGGCCCCGACCTTGCGTTCGACGCCGGGTTTCAGGACGAGCGATTGTGCCTGCAGGCCGGGATGGCCGGCGCCGTTGATCTGGCGGCGGATCGTCCCCGTCAGATTCGACGTGTAGTCGTTTTCGGATGCGATGTAGCCGTGCTGCAACTCGGTGCGGATCTGGCGATCCGCCGACTGGATGACGTGGCAGACGATGTCGGTGATGTGGGCTGGGAACAGCACGCAGGCCTCCGCGGGACGGCGAAAAACCCACTATGCCATCCGCATGCGGCAGGCAACCGTCCCACATCAAACGTGCTTTAAGATGCATTTTGGATGCATATTTGCTAGAATCGCCGCATGCCCTCTCCTGCCATCACCGAATCGTCGATCATCCGCCTGGTCGACACGTTTTACGCGCGTGTGCGCGACGACGCCGTGCTGTCCCCCGTGTTCGAAGCGAAGCTGGCCGGACGGTGGCACGAGCACATGCCGCGCATGTACGCGTTCTGGACCAAGGTCCTGCTCGGCACCGGCGAATTCCAGGGCAATGTCTTCGGCAAGCACATGGCCCTGTCCGGGATCGGGACCGAACACTTCGTCCGCTGGCTCACGCTGTTCCGCCTGACGGCCATCGACGTGTTCGGCATCGACGGCGCGGCCGAGGCAATGGAAGTCGCCCAGCGCATCGCGTCCAGCCTGCAACTGGGGTTCTTCGGGGATATTCGCGTATCACGCGCGGCGTGACGCGTCACGGTCGCGCTGCTCGGCCACGGCGGCCAGCAACGCCTGCTTCAGCTGCAGGTCCGTGAACGGTTTCGTCAGTACGCGCGCCGTCACGTCCGCCGTGCCGGCAACGAGGCTGCCGTACCCGGACGCGAACACGATCGCGACGTCCGGATGCCGTTCCACGATGCGCCGGGCCAGGGTGAGGCCGTCCAGGTCGGGCAGGCTGTAGTCGACGACGGCCGCGTGATAACGGTCGCGCGCCAGCAGCGCGAGGGCGTCCTGTGCCGTCGCCGCCTCGTCGGCCTGGAAGCCGGCCGCCAGCAGGATGTCGCGGTACAGTTCGCGCGCCTGCGCATCGTCCTCGATCAGCAGCACGCGCAGGCCGGCGGACGCCGCCTGGCGCGGCGCCGGCGCGACCGGGGCCAGCTCGGGCGCCGGCTCCTGTGCGCCCAGCAACTGGCGCACCTTGCCCGCCAGCTTCTCGCGCCGGTAAGGCTTGGACAGCAGTTCCACGCCCGGGTCGAGGCGGCCGCCGTGGATGATCGCGTTCTGCGTGTAGCCGGACGTGTACAACACCTTCATGTCCGGCAGCAGTGCGCGCGCCTGGCGCACCATCTCCGTGCTCTTCAGCTTGCCCGGCATGACGACGTCCGTGAACAGCAGGTCGCAGCGCACGCCGGCCTTCAGCACGGCCAGCGCCATCTCGGCATTGTCGGCGCGCAGCACCTGGTAGCCCAGTTCGGACAGCATGCCGACGACGGTCGCCTGGACGCTCGGATCGTCCTCGACGACGAGGATCGTCTCGGTGCCGCCGCGCACCTCGTTCGCGACCGGCTCGGGCAGCGTCTGCTCCGCTTCCAGAGCGCGCGGGAAATAGGCCTTGATGGTCGTGCCGTGACCCACCTCGCTGTAGATGCGGAAGTGGCCGCCGCTCTGCTTGACGAAGCCGAACGCCATCGACAGGCCCAGTCCCGTCCCCTGTCCTTCGCCCTTGGTCGTGAAGAACGGTTCGATGGCGCGCTCGCGCACCTCGGGTGTCATGCCGGTGCCCGTATCGGAGATCGCCAGCAGCACGTACTGCCCCGGCGGCACTTCGTGAGCGGCGCTCACGTAGGTATCGTCGAGCATCGTGTTGGACAGCTCGACCGTCAGCTTGCCGCCGCCCGGCATCGCGTCGCGCGCATTGATGGCGAGGTTCAGCACGACGTTTTCCAGCTGGTGCGGGTCGAGGGTCGTGTTCCACAGCGACGCCGAGACGACCGTCTCGACCTCCACGTGCTCGCCGACGGCGCGGCGCACGAGATCTTCCATGTTGCGCACGACCCGGCCCGGATTCAGCACGTAAGGCTGCAGCGGTTGGCGGCGCGCGAACGCGAGCAGCTGCGACGACAGCTTGGCGCCGCGGTCGACGGCGGCCAGCGCCATCTGCAAATGCCGCTGCGCGGCCGGCAGGCCCGCCACCGTCCCGCCCAGCAATTGCAGGCTGCCGCCGATCACCTGCAGGATGTTGTTGAAATCGTGCGCGACGCCGCCCGTCAGCTTGCCGACCGCTTCCAGGCGCTGCGCATGCTGCAGGGCCTGGCGCGCCTCTTCCAGTTGCACGCGCTGGCTGACGTCGCGCGTGATCTTGGCGAAGCCGACGAGGCGGCCTTCCTGGTCGCGGATCGCGTCCACCACGACGTCGGCGCGGAAGCGCGAGCCATCCTTGCGCACCCGGAAACCCTCGCCGTGGAAGCGGCCCTGCTCGCGCGCCGTCGCCAGCACGCGGTCAGGCAGGCCGTTGTTGCGGTCCTCTTCCGTGTAGAAGCGGCTGAAATGGGTGCCGATGACCTCGTCCGCCGTGTAGCCCTTGATGTTGCGGGCCCCCGCGTTCCACGTCGTCACGAGGCCTTCCGGCGACAGCATGTAGATGGCGTAGTCGATCACGCTGTCGACCAGCAGGCGGAACTGTTCCTCGCTGCGGCGCAGGGCTTCGCGCGCCAGCTTCTTGTCGCTGATGTCGCGTGTGATCTTGGCAAAGCCGAGCAATTGCCCATCGTCATCGAGGATCGGGTCGATGACGACGGACGCCCAGAAATGGCTGCCGTCCTTGCGCACGCGCCAGCCTTCCGCCTCGAACCTGCCCTTTTCCAGGGCCGTCGCGAGCGCCCGCTCCGGCACGCCGGCGGCGCGGTCGGCCGGCGTGTAGAAGCGCGAAAAATGCTGCCCCAGGATCTCCGCCTCCGTGTAGCCCTTGAACCGGCGGGCGCCGGCATTCCAGCTGGCGACGGTGCCGTCGGGATTCAGCATGTAGATCGCGTAATCGGCGACCCGCTCGATCAACAATTGCATGCGGCGCTGCGTGGTGAAGTCGGTTGTCATGGTGGCGAAGTCAAACGTTCATGATCGGATTATAACATTGTGGAAATATTCATGCATTACATGAAACGTTTATGGCCGAGTCGACAACGTTGCGTATCGCTTTACGCTTTCCGATACAATGCGGACGACAACTTAATGGAGAACGCCATGTCGGGTTACAGCATCAACATCGAAGAAAAAACGCTCGCCGGGAACAACTTCCGCGAAGTCCTCTACACGACCCAGCGCAGCCAGCTGGTCATCATGACCCTGCAGCCCGGCGAGGAAATCGGCCTCGAAAAGCACGAGGGCCACGACCAGTTCATCCGCGTCGAGGCCGGCCAGGGCGTCGCGATCCTGGATGGCGAACAGCACAAGCTCGAAGATGGCGTCGCCGTCGTCATCCCGGCCGGGACCGAACACAACGTCATCAACACGTCGACCAGCGAACCGATGCGCCTGTACACGCTGTACACGCCGCCCGAGCATCCGGACGGCATCGTCCACGCCACCAAGGCCGAGGCCGACGAATACGAGAAACAGCACGGCCACCACTGAGTCCGGGGCGGGCTACCCCTTGCACGCGAAGCCGTAGCGCGTCATGGTACAGGCCCGCTCGATACACTGGCGCGCGTCGTAGCCGTGGGCCCGGCATTGCATCAGCGTCTCTTCGCGGCGCTGGCGCGGGGACGGCGTGGCGGCGGCTGGCGGGGTGTCGCCGACCGTCACGCGGCGCGTCTTCGCGGCGGTCCGCTTCTTCGCCGCCCTCTCGTTACGGGGCGTGCGCCGGGGCGGCGTGACGTCGACCGGGGCCGCGGCAACCGCGGCAGGTGCTTTGGCTTCGACGGCGGGCGCTTCCGGTTCGGGCCCAAGCCCGGCCTTCGGCTCGGGCTTCGGTTCCTGCACGGGCTTCACGGCTTCCGGCACGACGGCCGGCGGCACGGGTGCGGGCGAACCGGCGGCGAACGCCTGCACGGCCGGCGGCTGTCCCGCGGGTGACGTGTTCGCGACGACGACGAGCGCATCCTCCACCCGGTTTTCCTCGTACAGCCACAAACCGCCCGCCGCCAGGCCGGCCAGCAGGCCGCCCGCGATGCTCCACGTGACGAGGCGGCGTTTCCACATGCTCGTCCAGGCAGGCGTTTCGCGCGCCGCCACGTCCTCGCGCAGGCGCGCGGCGAGCCACTCGGCCTCGATGTCGGGCTGGACGGGACGGGGGATCGTGCCCGCATCGGCTTGCGGCGGCACAGGATCGGGCACCGCCGGCCCGGGAGGCGGTGGCGGCTCCGGAGGCGGCGACGGTTGCGGGCGGACGCGTGCCTCGCTACCCGGTAGCGTCGCCTCGTCGATGGGCGGCGGTGGCGGTGGTTTTGCCGCCCTTGCCTGCGCCATGCGGTCGGCCAGGGCCTCGATCGCGACACCTTTGCCCCGCGCGGACGTTTCCGGCGCACGCTGCATCGTGCCCGGATCTGCCTTCTGGACGGCGGCCCCGGCCTCCGTGCGGTGCGCGCCGGGTCCGTGCCAGACGGCCGGGCGCCGGGGCGGCGCTGCGGGCGGCGGAGGCGCGGGCGGACCCGCCGGCGCTGGTGCCGATCCGCTTTCCTGGAAGTCTTGCAACAGTTGGGTCTTCATGGTGCAGTGCGCAAATCCGGGTTCCCGGGGAGGCAGTGTACCGAATTCAACCCAAGCGTGGAGCGCGGGTGGCGTTACAAGGTCACGACGACCTGCAACGCCTCCTTGTGCACGGCCGGCAGCCTGACGTCGAGCACGCGCCGTTTCGCATCCCAGCGGTACGCGATCGCCTTGCCGCCCACCTGCACGGCGCGCGGTTTTGCCGCCACGTTGTGCACCTTCAGGTCGAACGTGCGTGCCGTCGGCGTCGCGGCGGCGCCCGGCTCCGGCGCGACCGTCAGCGCCAGGCGGCCGTCGGCGAACCGGCTGGCAAAGCGCACCAGTTCGTACTTGCCCGCTTCGAACGCGTGCGCCGTATGGCCGTCGTCGTCGTACAGATGGCCTTGCGCCTGCGTCACGCCCGGGTGGTGCCAGTAATGCAGGTCCAGCTGCGCCGTCGAATAATCGCGCGTGCTCTGCACCGGTTGCGCGAGCGGGACGAAGGCGCCGGCGCGGACGTACGTCGGGATGCGGTCCGGACGCGTGGCCACGGTCTCCAGGATGCCGCCGTGGTGCGGCTCGTCCGTATAGAAGTCGAACCACACGCTGCCCTTGCGCGGGAAGAAGACTTCCTTGCGCGCGGCGCCCGGTTCCGTGACGGGCGCGACGAGGAAGTCCGGGCCCCACAGGTACGTGGACGAGATGCCCGTCGTCGACATGAATTCATTGTCCGGGTCCTCGAACAGGACGGGGCGCATCATCGGCATGCCCGTGCGGCTGTCGTCGAAGGCGGCCGTGTAGTTATAGGGCAGCATCGCGTAGCGCAGGCGGATGGCGTCGCGCGCCAGCGCCTTCACGGCCGGGGTGCGGAAGATCGCCTCGGCCGGCACCTCTTCCTGCGCGTGCGGACGGAAGATCGGCTGGAACACGCCGTACTGCAGCCAGCGCACGTACAACTCGTCGTCCAGCACGGGCCCCGCAAAGCCGCCCAGGTCGGAATGCATGTAGGCCTGGCCCTGCATGCCCATCTGCAGCGCGATTTCCATCTGCGACTGCAGGCCGCCCCAGCCCCGCTGCACGTCGCCCGACCACGGAATCATGCCGAAGCGTTGCGATCCCGAATAACCGGAACGCATCAGGATGAAGGGGCGCTCCTGCGGATAGTCGCGCGCATAGCCGTCGGCGATCAGCTTCGCCCATTCGTGGCCGTAGATGTTGTGGACCTGGTCCGCCGTGCCGGTGGCATGGCGCGCGGCGGACGGATGCGTTTCCGGTTCGCCCAGGTCGCCCCACCAGCCCGCGACGCCACCCGCCTTGAGGTCCTTGTAGATATTCCAGAACCAGTCGCGTGCCTGCGGCTTGAACACGTCGACGAGGCCCGTGTTCCCGAAGAAGAAATCGAAGACGAACGGCTTGCCCTGCGCATCCGTCGCGAGGACGCCCTGCTGCGCGGCGTCCTGCCAGCGCTTCGACGTCGTCAGCACGAACGGTTCCGTGATGAGGACGGTCTTGACGCCCTTCCTGCTGAAATCCGCCATCATCGCTTCCGCGCGGGGGAAGCTGTCGCGGTCCCACGCCAGATTGCCCATCGTGCCCTTGACGGTCTTGCCGAACCAGTACAGGTCGAACACGATCGCATCCAGCGGGATGCCGTCCGCGATGAATTTATCCACGACGGCGCGCGCCTCGCTTTCCGTGTGGTAGCCGAAGCGGCTCGCGAAATTGCCGAACGCCCAGCGCGGCGGCAAGGGCTGGCGGCCCGTCAGGCGGGTCGTTTCGTCCATCAGTTGCGCCCAGTCGTCACCCGCGATCACCTGGTACGTCTTGCGGCCGCCCATCACTTCGTAGCGCAGGGTGCCGTCCCTGCGGCTGTCGAAATCGAGCCAACCGGCCTGCGGATTGTCGAAGTGGATCGCGTACCTGTGCGACGACACGGCCATCGGGATGCCATAGCCCATCTGGTCCGCGCGGTTGCCGAATCCATACGACGCCCGGTTGTACAGGCGGAAGCGGTTGCCGCGCCGGTTCATGCCGACCGCGCGCGACCCTGCCCCGTACAGCGCTTCGTCGCCCTCGAGCGCGAACTCGATGCTTTCCAGTTCGCCCGCGTGGCCATAGCCCTGCTTCTCGGCGACGAGCGGCCGGCCCTTGTACGTATAACTGATACGCAGCGGCGATTTCTCGACGGTGACCGTGATGCCGTCCGTGACGAGCTGGATGCGGCCATCCGCTTCCCTGATCGTGGCCGGCGCCTGGCCGGGCTTCAGGACGACGGCGTGCGATGCCGGGTCGAACGTTTCGCCGCGCGGCACGAAACTCGTCTCGACGATGTTGGCGTCGTAGGGGCGGATCAGGTAACGGCCGTCGCTGGTGGCGATGTCGAGCGTCCCGTTGTCGGTGCGGTAGCCGAGGTACGTGCGGTCCGCGTTTTGCGCGTGGGCCGGCAGGCCGGCGAGCAGGCAGAGGGCGAAAACGGCGTGGGGAATCGGCTTCATGGTCTCCGGGCGGTGTCGTTGTTGGAATACGGGAATTTTAACCGCTATCTGTAGAAAAGCTACAGCGAAGGCGAGATGGCAAAGAATTTCTGAAGAATCCGGCGTAGTTTGACTACTTGAGTGGGTCGTGCGGCGGCCGCGGCATTCTCGGGTCAGAATAGCGGCAACGACAACCCATGAGAGAACCCATGCGCATCGCGACCTTCAACGTCAACGGCATCAACAGCCGCCTTCCCGCCCTGCTCCAATGGCTCGAGGAGACGCAGCCGGACGTGGCCTGCCTGCAGGAGCTGAAGGCGCCGCAGGACAAATTCCCGGAACTGGAGATCCGTGCGGCCGGCTACTGCCCGATCTGGCACGGCCAGAAAAGCTGGAACGGCGTCGCGATCCTCGCGCGGGGCACCGAGCCGCAGGAATTGCAGCGCGGCCTGCCGGGCGATCCCGACGACGAGCAGAGCCGCTACATCGAGGCGGCCGTGAACGGCATCCTCGTCGCGTGCCTGTACCTGCCGAACGGGAACCCGGCGCCGGGTCCGAAGTTCGACTATAAGCTGCGCTGGTTCGAGCGCCTGCGCCTGCGCGCGCAGGAACTCATCGTCACGGGCGCGCCGGTCGTGATCGCGGGCGACTACAACGTGATGCCGACGGAACTGGACGTGTATAAACCCGAGCGCTGGGTCGACGATGCGCTGTTCCGCCCGGAGACGCGCGCGGCTTACCAGCGCCTGCTCGACCAGGGCTGGACGGACGCGCTGCGCGCGATGCACCCGGGCGAAGTCATCTACACGTTCTGGGATTATTTCCGTGACGCGTACGGCCGCAACGCGGGCCTGCGCATCGACCACCTGCTGCTGAGCCCCGCCCTCGCCCCGAAGCTGAAGGCGGCCGGCGTCGACCGCGACGTGCGCGGGCGCGCGAAGCCCAGCGACCACGCGCCGACCTGGGTGGAGCTGGACTGGCCGAAGCTGGGCTGATCAGCCGCGCCGCATCGGCGGGCGCCCCAGCACCATGCCGAGGCGCAGCGCGCTGTCGGTGACGACTTCGATGTCGGGCGTGTACCCGTCCTCGATCCAGCGCAGCGCGATGTGGATCACACCGCCGACGATGCCTGCTTCGAGCAGCGGATCGGCCGGCACGCCGGGCGGCACGACGTAGCGGCCGACCTGTTCGCCGATGGCGCGCAGCGCGGCGTCGAACGCCTTGTCGACGGCCCGGCTGACGCCGCGGATCTCGACGAGGAACACGCGCGCCGAACGGGGCTCGCGCTGCAGCGCCGCGAAATACGTGTGCAGCATCGCGCGCGCCCGCGCGACCCGGCTGCGGCCGGCCTGCTGCGCCGCTTCCGTGATCTCGCCGAGCACGCTGTACGTGACGGCATTGAACGAGGCGATCAACAACTCTTCGCTGTTCGCGAAGGATTCATAGAAATAACGTTCGGTCAGCCCGGCGGCCTCGCAGACGGCCTTGACGGTCGACTGGCGGTAGCCGCGCTCGCCGTAGACGGCGACGGCCGCCGCGATCAGCTGGGCGCGCCGTTGTGCGCGCCGTTCGTCTTGCGGAACGCCACGATAGGGCCGGGCGGGTTGTAAAGATTCTGGAGGCATCCTTCTATTTTCGCACATAACATTGCTTATCGATATGTGACAATATACAGTGTCAATCGTATTCAAAACACAACGAGACACGCCATGACCGACCGCCCTCGCGACGCCGCTGCGGCGCCCTTCTTCGACGTCCTCATCGTGGGCGCCGGCCTGTCCGGGATCGGCGCCGCCTGGCACCTGCAGCGGGGCTGCCCCGGCAAGACGTATGCGATCCTGGAGGCGCGCGCCGCGCTGGGCGGCACATGGGATCTGTTCCGCTATCCCGGCGTGCGTTCGGACTCCGACATGTATACCCTGGGTTACGCATTCCAGCCCTGGCTGGAGGGCAAGGCGATTGCGGACGGCCCGTCGATCCGGCGCTACATCGCGCAGACGGCGCGCGACAACGGCATCGAGCGCCACATCCGCTACGGCCACCGCGTCGTGAGCGCGCATTGGGACAGCGGGGACGCATGCTGGCGCGTGGAGGCGGAGCATGACGGCCTCCGTGTATGGCTGCGCACCCGCTTCCTGTATATGTGCAGCGGCTACTACAGCTATGACGAGGCATACCGGCCGCGCTTCGACGGCGAAGAGTCGTTCTCGGGCCGGATCGTGCAGCCGCAGTTCTGGCCGGCCGACCTGGACTACCGGGGCCGCCACGTCGTCGTCGTCGGCAGCGGCGCCACGGCCGTCACGCTCGTGCCCGCGATGGCGAAGGAAGCCGCGCACGTGACGATGCTGCAGCGTTCCCCGACCTATATCGTGAGCCGCCCGTCCGAATACGGCTTCGCGCAGCGCCTGCGCCGCTGGCTCCCCGCGCGCGCCGCGTATGCGCTGACGCGCTGGCGCGTGATCGCCGAGAGCATGCTGCTGTATCGCGTCGCGCGCACGAAGCCCGATCTCGCGAAACGCAAGATCGTCGCCATGGCGCGCCACCAGCTCGGCCCCGGCTACGACGTCGACACCCATTTCACGCCAACGTACAAGCCGTGGGACCAGCGCGTATGCGTCGTGCCGGATGGCGACCTGTTCCGCGCGATCCGCACGGGCCGCGCGAGCGTCCTCACGGACCGCATCGAACGTTTCACGCCGGACGGCCTGCTGCTGGCGTCCGGCCGCGTGCTGCCCGCCAACGTCGTCGTGCTGGCGACGGGCCTCAAGATCAAGCTGCTGGGCGGCATCGCCATCACGGTGGACGGCCAGCCGTTCCGCCCGAACGAGGCCATGTCGTACAAGGGCATGATGCTCTCCGGCCTGCCGAACTGCGTGATGACGTTCGGGTACACGAACGCGTCGTGGACGCTGAAGGCCGACCTGACGGCCGCCTGGGTCGTACGCCTGCTGCGCCACATGGACCGCAAGGGGCAGCAGGTCGCCGTCGTGCACCGCGAACCGGGCGTCGAGCCGGAACCGTTCCTCAGTTTTACGTCGGGCTACGTGCAGCGCGCCCGCGCCGACCTGCCGCAGCAGGGCTCGCGCAAGCCGTGGCAGGTCTACCAGAACTATGTGCAGGACATGCTGACGATCCGCTACGGCCGCATCGCCGACGGCGTCCTGCGATTCGGCCGCAAAGGGGCCATGCCGTGAACCTGCAGAACCGCGTTGCCGTCATCACCGGCGCCGGCAGCGGCATCGGCCGCGCCACCGCCTTCGCCATGGCCCGCCGCGGCGCCCGGCTCGCCCTCGCCGATATCGACGGCGACGCCGTCGCGGCAGTGGCGCGCGAGATCGGCAACGGCGCGACGCACCACGTGCTGGACGTCGCGGACCGCGCCGCCGTCGCCGCATTTCCGGCCGTCGTGCACGCCGCGCACGGGCGCGTGGACCTCCTGATGAACAACGCGGGCGTCGCACTCGGCGGCACGTTCGAACAGGTTGGCGCGGACGATTTCGACTGGCTCATGGACATCAACATCGGCGGCCTCGTACGCATGACGCGCGCCTTCCTGCCCCTGCTGCGCGCGAGCGACGACGCGCGCATCGTCAACGTGTCGAGCATCTACGGCATCATCGCCCCGCCGGGCCAGGCCGCGTACTCGGCCAGCAAGTTCGCCGTGCGCGGCTTTTCGAACGTGCTGCGCCACGAGCTGGAAGGCAGCACGGTGGGCGTGTCCGTCGTGCATCCGGGCGGCGTGGCGACAAACATCGCGCAGAACGCGCGCGTGCCCGCCGGCGCACCGGCGGATGAAGTCGAACGCGGACGCCGCACGATGCAAAAGCTGCTGCGCATGGCGCCGGAACGGGCGGGCGAGATCATCGTGCGCGGCATCGAGCGGCGCCAGGCCCGCATCCTCGTCGGCAGCGACGCGAAGGCCGCCGCGCTGCTGGAACGCCTCGCTCCCGTCGGTTACTGGAACCTTCTCAAGAAAGCGATCAAACGATGACTCTCGTGCTGACACTCCTCGGCGTCCTGGCCTTGCTGGTGTTCGTGGCCTTCCTGTTCACCCTGTGGACCGCGCGCAAGGTCGAAGCCGTGCTGCCACCGCAGGGCCGCTTCGTCGACGTGCCCGGTGCGCGCCTGCACATCCAGGAGTTCGACGGCGGGGATCCGACCCTGCCGCCCCTGCTGCTCGTGCACGGCCTGGCGGGCCAGCTCGCCCACTACACGTATGGCGTGACGGACCGGCTGACGGGCCGCTACCGCATGGTCGCCGTGGACCGCGCCGGTTCCGGCCACTCCACGCGCGACCCCGGCACGCCGGCCGACCTGCACACGCAGGCCGCCATGCTCGCGGCGCTGATCGATCGACTCGGACTGGAGCGCCCGCTCGTCGTCGGCCACTCGCTGGGCGGCGCGCTGGCCCTGACGCTTGCGCTGCGGCATCCCGACCGCGTCAGTGGCTTGGCTCTGATTGCGCCGTTGACGCACATGCAGGAACACGTGCCGCCCGTGTTCGAGGGCCTGACGATCCTGTCGCCGACGTGGCGCCGGATCGTCGCGTGGACGCTCGCGATTCCCGCGACGATCCGGAACAGCCGCACCGCGCTGGACCAGGTGTTCGGCCCGGAAGCCGTGCCGGAAGACTACGCGATGCGGGGCGGCGGCCTGCTCGGGCTGCGCCCGGGCGCCTTCCTGTCCGCGTCCGATGACCTGCGTTCGGTTCCCGAGTGCCTGCCCATGCAGGAGTTGCGCTACGGCGAACTCCAGGTTCCCATCAGCATCCTGTACGGCAAAGACGACCGCATCCTGGACTGGCGCGCACACGGCCAGGCGCTGGCCGACAAGGTACGTGGCGCGCGGCTGGAACTCATCGAGGGCGGCCACATGCTGCCCATCACGAACCCGGATGCGACGGCCGGCTTCATCGCCGACGCGGCGTCCCGCCTCGCCAGGACGACGGCCACGGCGCGGGCCTGACGATCAGGCGACGCTGCGCGCCAGCGCCGCCGTCAGCGCGGCGAGATCGTACGGCTTGCGCAGCACGACGGCGTCCGGCCAGTTGTTGACTTCCCCCTTGCCCGTCGCGAACACGATGCGGATGCCAGGGGCCAGCGTGCGAGCCTGTGCGGCCAGCAGGTCGCCCGACATGCCGGGCAACAACACGTCCGTGATGAGGACGTCGGACGCGGGCGAGATGAGTTCGACCGCCTGTTCCGCGTCCACCGCTTCCAGCACCTCGTGGCCCAGGTGGCGCAGCAGCGCGGCTGTCGCGTCGCGGATCTCGTCCTCGTCTTCCACGAGGACGATGCGCAACCGGTTCGGATCGGGCACGCGGCCGGCTGTCGGCACAATCGGCGGCGCGCTCTCGACGTGCACGCGGTTTCTCTGGTTCGCAAGCACCTGGCGGATGCGCCGCGCGAGGCTTTCGCGCGTATAGGGCTTGCCGAGCAGTTCCACGCCCGGGTCGAGGCGCCCGCCGTGCACGATGGAATTCTCCGTGTAACCGGACGTGAACAGCACGGCGAGATTCGGGAGGCGTTCGCGCGCCATGCGGGCGAGATCCGGGCTGCGCAGGGTGCCCGGCATGACGACGTCCGTGAACAGCACGTCGATCGGCACGCCGGATTCGACGACGGCAAGCGCGCTCGCCGCATCGGCCGCCTTCAGCACGCGGTAGCCCAGCTGCGTCAGCATCTCGACGACGGTCGTGCGCACGGCCTCGTCGTCTTCCGCGACGAGGATCGTCTCGGTGCCGCCGACGGCCGGCTGGTGCGCATCGATCGGCCCCAGGGGCTCCTCGGCCGCCGTCGTGCGCGGCAGGTACAGTTTCACCGTCGTGCCCTGCCCCGGTTCGCTGTAGATCTTGACGTGGCCGCCGGACTGCTTGACGAAGCCGTAGACCATCGACAGCCCGAGGCCCGATCCCTTGCCCTCTTCCTTCGTCGAGAAGAACGGCTCGAACGCCTGGCGCAGCACGTCCGGCGTCATGCCGCTGCCCGTGTCCGTCACGGCCAGCATCACGTACTGCCCAGGCGCCACGTCGCCGTGCGTGCGGCAATACAGGTCGTCGAGGATCGCGTTATGGGCCTCGATCGTCAGCTTGCCGGCACCGGACATGGCATCGCGCGCGTTGATGGCGAGGTTGAGGATCGCATTCTCGACCTGCGCGACGTCGACCGCCGTATTCCACAGGCCGCCCGAGATCGCGAGCTCCACCTCGATCTCTTCGCCGAGCGCGCGCCGCAGCATGTCCTCCATGCCCGTCACGACGCGGCCGATCTTGACCACCTTCGGTTCCAGCGGCTGGCGGCGGCCGAACGCGAGCAGGTAGCTGGCCAGCTTCGCGCCCTTTTCGACGGCCGAACGGGCACTGCCGATCCAGCGCTGGACGTCGGTGCCGCCGGCATTCATTTCGAGCAGCTGCAGGTTGCCCGAGATGATCTGCAGCAGATTGTTGAAATCGTGCGCGACGCCGCCCGTCAGCTTGCCGATCGTCTCCATCTTCTGCGACTGCTGCAGCGCCAGTTCCGTCCGGCGGATCTGTTCGGCCTGTTCGCGGTCGGCCGTGATGTCGCGTCCGATCGCGTGGATGAATTCGGCGTCCGGCGCCGCCGTCCACGACAGGAGGCAGTAACTGCCGTCCTTGCGCCGGTAGCGGTTTTCGAATTTATACACGTAATGGCCTTCGCCCAGCGACGCCATCTGGTTGACCGTGGCCGCCTGGTCGTCGGGGTGCACGAGCTGCAGGAAGTTCTTGCCGACAATGTCGTGCTCGGCCCAGCCCAGCAGCGACCCGAACGACGGGCTGACCGCTTCCACGATGCCGTCGAAGGAGGCGACGAGCATGATGTCGCGCGACAGGCGCCACATGCGGTCGCGTTCCGCCGTGCGCCGCGCGACCGTCGATTCCAGGTCCGCGTTCAACGCCGCGAGGCGGTGCGAGATGACTTTCTGGTCCTCGATGTCGATGCTGGTGCCGATCCAGCGGGTCACGTTGCCGTCCGCATCGCGCAGCGCGACGGCGCGCGACAGGTGCCAGCGGTACGTACCGTCCGCGCGGCGCAGGCGGAATTCCGCGTCGTACGGCGCCCCCGATGCGACGGCCATCGCCCACCGCTTCTGCACGGCCGGCAGGTCGTCGGGATGCACGGTGGCCACCCAGGCGATGCCCGCCAGGCGCTCGTGGTCGCAGCCGCTGTATGTGTACACGTGGGTGTTGAACCAGTCCAGCCGGCCGTCCTTCGTCGCCGTCCACACCTGGTTCGGCATCGCCTCGGCGAACGTCCGGAATTTTTCCTCGCTCTCGCGCAGCGCGCGTTCCGCCTCGACGCGCACCGTGACGTCGCTGCCCTGCACGAAGATGCCGAACACGGTACCGTCCTCGCGCTTGACGGGCTGGTAGACGAAATCCACGTAGTGCAGGCGGCGGTTGCCGTCGCTGCCGGCCAGCCACAGCGGACTTGCGGTCGCGGTGTACGTCGTGCCGGTGAGGTAGACCTGGTCCAGGATCGCGATCACCCCCTGCGGCACGGTCTCCGGCAGCGCTTCGCGCACCGGCTTGCCGAGCAGGTCGCGCTGGCCGGCCAGCGCGCGGTACGCCGCATTCGCGGACTGGATCACGTGGTCGGCCCCCGCCAGCTGGGCCATGAAGCCGGGGGCCTGCTCGAACATGGTCCGCAGGCGCTCGTGTTCTCCGCTCAGCCAGCGCTCGGCGCGCACCTTGCCGGTCGTCTCGACGACGATGGCGATCACGCCGACGACGGCGCCGTCCGTGTCGACGATGGGCGAGTAATCGAGGTTCATCCACACGGGTTCGGGCTTGCCGCTGCGGTGCAGGGTCAGCTCCTGGTCGCGGTACGACAGCGTGCCGCCGGCCAGGCCGACCTTCATCACGTTGTCGTTGAAATCGGCCACCTCGGGCCAGCCTTCGCGGACCTTGGAACCGAGCAGGCGCGGATGGCGGCCGCCCGCGAAGCCGGAATAGGCGTCGTTGTAGATCATGACCCCGTCCTCCCCCCACAGGGTGACGATGGGCACGGGCGAGCGCAAAATCAGTTCGACGGTCGTACGTACGACATCCGGCCACTGGTCGATGGGGCCGAGGGTCGTGGCGCTCCAGTCGTAGTCGTCGATGATTCCGCCCAGCAGGCCGCCGCCCGCACCAAAGGTCCTGACCGGAGCCGCCTGAGTCAACATCTTGTCGATCCGCCCACATTGTTAAGAAGCCAGCAATTTTAATCGCGTTTGCAATCAAGCGCTAACACGATTTGCAACCCGCGTCCCGGTTGTCCGGATCGGCCCCCGTCCGCTGCACCGCGTGCTAAGGTCCAAGCCAGATACGGCGGGCATGCGCGCGGCGATCCCGCGCCGGCATGCTGCAGGGCAGCACGAAAATTCCCGGCGAAAGCAGCCGTGCGCTGTCTCTCCGGAATTAATATGTTGCTGCCGCACACACACCTTACCAAGGGGGACAGCGTTTATGAGCCAGAGTACACCTCTGTCGCTGCACGTCCCGGAGCCTACCGGCCGCCCGGGTTGCAAGACCGATTTTTCTTACCTCGACATCCACCAGGCCGGCGACACGCCCCGGCCACCGGTCGACGTCCGCTACCAGGACACGGCGGCACTCGCAGCCGGCATGATCCGCGTACTGGACGACGACGGCAATGCCGTCGGCCCGTGGGACCCGGGCCTCGACCGCGACACCCTGCGCTTCGGGCTGCGCACGATGATGAAGACGCGTCTGTTTGATGCGCGCATGGTCATCGCGCAGCGCCAGAAAAAGCTGTCGTTCTACATGACCTCGCTCGGCGAGGAAGCCATCGGCAGCGCCCACGCGCTCGCGCTGAAGGATGGCGACATGTGCTTCCCGACCTACCGCCAGCAAAGCCTGCTGATGGCGCGCGAGTACCCGCTCGTGGACATGATCTGCCAGCTGCTGTCGAACGAGGCCGACCCGCTCAAGGGCCGCCAGCTCCCCGTGATGTATTCCGTGAAGGCCAAGGGCTTCTTCACGATCTCGGGCAATCTTGCCACGCAGATCCCGCAGGCCGTCGGTTGGGCCATGGCGTCCGCCATCAAGGGCGACACGAAGATCGCGTCCGGCTGGATCGGCGACGGCGCGACGGCGGAGAGCGACTTCCACACGGGCCTCACGTTCGCGCACGTGTACCAGGCGCCCGTGATCCTGAACGTCGTCAACAACCAGTGGGCGATCTCCACCTTCCAGGCCATCGCGGGCGGCGAGAGCGTCAGCTTCGCGGCGCGCGGCGTCGGCGCGGGCATCGCGTCGCTGCGCGTGGATGGCAACGATTTCCTCGCCGTCTATGCCGCCTCCTGCTGGGCCGCGGAACGGGCGCGCTCCAACCTCGGCCCCACGCTCATCGAATGGGTGACGTACCGCGCGGGCCCGCACTCGACGTCGGACGATCCGTCGCGCTACCGGCCCGCCGACGAGTGGACGTATTTCCCGCTGGGCGACCCGATCGCCCGCCTGCGCCGCCATCTCGTGGCCAAAGGGTGGTGGTCGGACGAGGAACACGAGGCGCTGCAGGCGGAACTGGAAGCGGAAGTGCTGGCCGCGCAGAAGGAAGCGGAACGCCACGGCACGCTGATCGACGGCCGCGTGCCCAGTGCCGCGTCGATGTTCGAGGACGTCTACAAGGACATGCCCGAACACCTGCGCCGCCAACGCCAGCAACTGGGGGTGTGACATGAAGCGCGACAGCGACAAGGACTTGAAAACGACCCCGATGACGATGATCCAGGCCCTCCGTTCGGCCATGGACGTCATGCTGGGGCGCGACGACAACGTCGTCATCTACGGCCAGGACGTGGGCTATTTCGGCGGCGTGTTCCGCGTGACGGACGGCCTGCAGGCGAAGTACGGCAAGCAGCGCGTCTTCGACGCGCCGATCTCGGAAGGCGGCATCGTCGGCACGGCGGTGGGCATGGCCGCGTACGGGTTGCGGCCCGTCGTCGAGATCCAGTTCGCCGACTATTTTTATCCCGCGACCGACCAGATCGTGTCCGAAGCGGCCCGGCTGCGCTACCGTTCGGCGGGCGATTTCACGGCGCCGCTGACGATCCGCATGCCCTGCGGCGGCGGCATCTACGGCGGCCAGACGCACAGCCAGAGTCCGGAAGCCTTCTTTACCCACGTGTGCGGGCTGCGCACGGTGATGCCGTCGAATCCGTACGACGCGAAGGGCCTGCTCATCGCGGCCATCGAGAACGACGACCCCGTCATCTTCCTGGAACCGAAGCGGCTGTATAACGGCCCGTTCGACGGCCACCACGACCGCCCCGTCGTCTCGTGGGCCAAGCATCCGAAGGGCGAAGTCCCGGACGGCTATTACACGGTCCCGCTGGACAAGGCGGCCGTATTCCGGGAAGGCCAGGACCTCACCGTGCTCACGTACGGCACGATGGTATGGGTGTCCGAGGCGGCCGCGAGCGAGACGGGCATCGACGCCGAGATCATCGACCTGCGGACGTTGTGGCCGCTGGACCTGGAGACCGTCGTCGCGTCCGTGAAGAAGACGGGCCGCTGCGTCGTCGTCCACGAGGCGACGCGCACGAGCGGCTTCGGCGCGGAGCTCGCCGCCCTCGTGCAGGAACACTGCTTCTACCACCTGGAGGCGCCCATCGAGCGCGTGACGGGCTGGGACACGCCCTACCCGCATGCGCAGGAATGGGCGTATTTCCCGGGACCGGACCGCGTGGGCGCGGCATTCAAACGAGCGATGGAGGCGTGATGGGACAGCATGTGATCAAGATGCCGGACCTGGGCGAAGGCATCGCGGAAGTGGAAGTCGTCGCTTGGCGCGTGCAGCCGGGCGATGCGATCGTCGAAGACCAGATCCTGGCCGACGTCATGACGGACAAGGCGACCGTGGAAATTCCGTCGCCCGTGCACGGGACCGTGATCTCGCTCGGCGGCAAGGTCGGCGAGTCGCTGGCAGTCGGTGCGGAGCTGATCCGGCTGGAAGTGGAAGGCGCCGGCAACGCGAAGGCGGCACCACCGCCCGCCGACGAGCCGGCCGAGGCGGCGGCGAGCGTCGCGCAGGCAGCACCCGTCGTCGGCCCGCCGCCGCGTCCGGCGCCCGCCCCCGCACCGGCGCCCACCTTGCGCGCGGCCGGCGAAAAACCGCTGGCCGCGCCGGCCGTGCGCAAGCGCGCGTGGGACCTGGGCATCGAGCTGCAATACGTGGCCGGCTCCGGCCCCGCGGGGCGCATCACGCATGCGGACCTGGATACGTACGTGGCCGGCCGCGGCCGCGCCGCCCATGCTGGCGATGCGCGCTATGCCGAGCTGGAAGGCGAGGAAGCGATCCCCGTGATCGGCCTGCGCCGCAAGATCGCGGAGAAGATGCAACTGGCGAAGCGCCAGATCCCGCATTTCACGTACGTCGAGGAAGTCGACGTGACGGAGCTGGAAGCGCTGCGCGGCCAGCTGAACGCGCGCTACGGCGAGGAGAGGGGCAAGATCACCCTGCTGCCGTTGCTGATGCGCGCCGTCGTGCTCGCGATCCGTAAATTCCCCGACGTGAACGCCCGCTACGACGACCAGGCCAACGTCGTCACGCGCTACCAGCCCGTCCACATCGGCATCGCGACGCAGACGGACGCCGGCCTGATGGTGCCCGTCGTGCGTCACGCGGAAGCGCGCGATCCGTGGTCCTCCGCGGCCGAAATCGCCCGGCTGGCCGACGCGGCCCGCCACGGCAAGGCGGCGCGCGACGAGCTGTCCGGCTCGACGATCACCATCACGAGCCTCGGCGCGCTGGGCGGCATCGTCAGCACGCCCGTCATCAATCATCCGGAAGTCGCGATCGTCGGCGTGAACCGCATCGTCGACCGGCCCGTGATCAGGAACGGCGGCATGGTCGCGCGCAAGCTGATGAATTTGTCGTCGTCGTTCGACCACCGCGTCATCGACGGCATGGTCGCGGCGGAATTCATCCAGACGGTGCGCTCGTATCTCGAGGCGCCGGCAACCCTGTTCGTGGAGTGAACGCATGACGGTGAATACTGAGAGCACCACCCTCCTCGTCATCGGCGGCGGCCCGGGCGGCTACGTCGCCGCCATCCGCGCCGGCCAGCTGGGCATCCCGACCATCCTCGTCGAAGGGGCAGACCTGGGCGGCACGTGCCTGAACATCGGCTGCATCCCGTCGAAGGCCCTGATCCATGCGGCGGACGCGTTCCACCAGGCGTCGCGTTATGCGGGCGAATCGCCGCTCGGCATCCGGACGGGTGCCCCGACCATCGACGTCACGCAAACGGTCGCGTGGAAGGACGGCATCGTCAAGCGGCTGACGGGCGGCGTCGGCGCGCTGCTGAAGAAGAACGGCGTGAAGGTCGTGCAAGGCTGGGCGCGCATCCTCGACGGCAAGACGGTCGAGGTAGGCGATGTACGGATCCACTGCGAGCATCTTCTGCTCGCGACCGGCTCGGTGCCCGTCGAGCTGCCGTTCATGCCGTTCGGCGGCAACGTGGTCTCGTCGACCGAAGCCCTTGCCCCGGAGACGCTGCCGGAGCACCTCGTCGTGGTCGGCGCCGGTTACATCGGCCTCGAGCTCGGCATCGCCTACCGCAAGCTGGGCGCGCGGGTGACGGTCGTGGAAGCGGCCGGACGCGTGCTGCCCGCCTACGACGACGAACTCGTGATGCCAGTCGCCGCGAGCCTGAAACGGCTGGGCATCGACGTACACCTGGAATCGAGCGTGCTGGGCCTGGCCGGGGATGGCCTCGGCATCCGCATGAAGAACGCCGGCGGCGAAGAAGTCGCCATGGAAGCGGACCGCGTGCTCGTCGCCGTCGGCCGCCGCCCGCGCACGGAAGGGTATGGACTGGAGAGCCTGCTGCTCGACATGAACGGGCGTTTCGTCCGCATCGACAACCAGTGCCGTACGTCGATGCGCAACGTGTGGGCCATCGGCGACCTGACGGGCGAGCCGATGCTGGCGCACCGCGCGATGGCCCAGGGCGAGATGGTGGCCGAGATCATCGCGGGCAAGCGCCGCCATTTCACGCCGAATGCGATTCCCGCCGTCTGCTTCACGGACCCGGAAGTCGTTGTCGTGGGCATGACGCCGCAGGAAGCGACGCGTCTGGACGTGGACTGCATCAGCGCGAGTTTCCCGTTCGCCGCCAACGGCCGTGCGATGACCCTGGAGTCGACGGACGGGTTCGTGCGCGTCGTCGCCCGCAAGGACAATCACGTGATCGTCGGGTGGCAGGCCGTCGGCGGGGCGGTGTCCGAGCTGTCGACGGCGTTCGTGCAATCCATCGAGATGGGCGCCCAGCTGGAGGATGTCGCGGGCACGATCCACGCGCATCCAACCTTGGGCGAAGCCGTGCAGGAAGCGGCGCTGCGCGCCCTGGGGCACGCGCTGCACATCTGATAAAACGCACGGGCGAACCGGCGTCGCCCCCGGCGCCGTTCGCCCGCACTGCGCACCAGACCGCTGGCACGCCCCCGATCCCGGACCAACCGGGCCTTACTCAGAATCGTCGTCTTCCGACTGGCGGCTGCCCGCGTTGCCGGTGCTCAGGCTGCCGATGCCGCCGAGGCCGGTCTGCAATTCGCCAGCTTCCTCGCCGACGAAACCTTCGTTGTCACGTTCGGCGTCGTTGCTCAGCAAATCGTCCGCCCTGCCTTTTTGCAGGTTGCCGCCGGTATCGGATTGGGCGTTCGCCCCGGTACCGCCCACGCCGAGCGTACCCGCGGAACTCGTGCCGTCCTTTGTCACCTGATCGTAGTTACGCCCTTTGGCGTCCCTGCCTTCGCTCTGCATGGACATGGGATTCTCCATTCGTTCGCGTTGTCGATCATCATAATCCTCTCGCATCCGGGAACTATAGGCATGCACCCGGCTGGCGTGTAGGACATGTCGGGCGAGAATGACGCACGGCATGTCCCGTGTGTTATAAAACCGTGTTGCAATGAACGAACGACGAATGAACGAACCCAACATCCTCGTGCTCTATGCCCACCCTGCGCCGCACCGCTCGCCCGTCCACCGCCGCCTCGCGGAGACGGCGCAGTCGTTGCCCGGCGTCGAACTGTGCGACCTGTACCAGCGCTATCCCGACTTCGACATCGACGGCGAGCAGGAGCGCGAGCGGCTGCGCGCCGCCCACCTGCTCGTGTTCCTGCACCCGTTCCGCTGGTACGGCATGCCGTCCATCGTCAAGGAGTGGATGGACGTCGTCCTGCAACCCGGCTGGGCCTACAACGATCATGCCCACACGGGCGAATGCGCGCTGCGCGGGAAAGGCTTCTGGCTCGTGACGACGACGGGCAGCGGTCCCGAGGCGTACCAACCCGGCGGCCTGCATGGCCGGCCGTTCGAGGACTTCCTCGCGCCGTACGAGGCGGCGGCCGCCCTGTGCGGCATGGACTGGATCGCGCCGCTCGTCATGCACGGCACGGCGCAGGCGACGCCCGACGCGATCGACGCGTTCGCGGCCGAGTTCCGTCGCCGTCTCACCGGCTACGGGGAGCGCGCGCATGGAACATAATCTGCTGCAGAACGCGGTGGTCTACCTCGGCGCCGCCGTGCTCGTCGTGCCGCTCGCGAAACGCCTCGGCATGGGCGCCGTGCTGGGCTACCTCGTCGCGGGCATCCTGATCGGCCCGTTCGGCCTGCGCTTCGTCGCGGATGGCGAAGACGCGCTGCACTTCGCCGAATTCGGCGTCGTGCTGCTGTTGTTCCTGATCGGCCTGGAGCTGGAGCCGAGCCGGCTGTGGGCGCTGCGGCGGCCCATCTTCGGCTGGGGCGGCGCGCAGGTTCTCGGGGTCGCGGCCGGCCTGTTCGGCGCCGCGCTGCTGGCCGGGATCGACTGGAAGATCGCACTGATCGCGGGCCTGGGCCTGTCGCTGTCGTCGACGGCGATCGCCCTCGCCTCGCTGGAAGAACGCAACCTGATGCCGACGCCGGCCGGCCAGGCCGGCTTCGCCATCCTGCTGTTCCAGGACATCGCGGCAATCCCCATGATCGCCATCGTGCCGTTGCTGGGCGTGCCGGAATCCGCCGGCGGCGGGGGCAATGCGTGGATCGCGGCGCTGAAGGTGGCGGGCGTGCTCGCGGGCCTCGTCGTCGCGGGCCGCTTCCTGATCCGGCCCCTGCTGCGCATCATCGCCAAGACGGACGCGCGCGAGATCTTCACCGCATTCGCCCTCCTCCTCGTGATCGCCATCTCGCTGCTGATGCAATGGGTGGGCATGTCGATGGCCCTCGGCGCGTTCATGGCCGGCGTGCTGCTGGCCGATTCGGAATACCGCCACGCGCTCGAGACCGACCTGGAACCGTTCAAGGGCCTGCTGCTCGGGCTGTTCTTCATCGCCGTCGGCATGTCCGTCGACTTTGCCGTGTTCTTCGCGCAGCCGGGCCTCGTGCTGGGCCTCGTCGCCGGCTTCCTCGTCATCAAGGTGGCCGTGCTGTACGGCCTGTCGCGGGGGCTCGGTATCGCGCGCGGCCAGCACCTGCAATTTTCACTGCTGCTCGCGCAGGGCGGCGAATTCGCGTTCGTCGTGTTCGGCGCGGCCGCCACGGCCAGGGTGTTCTCGCCGGACGTGGCCAACATCCTCGTCGTCGTCGTCGCGCTGTCGATGGTCGTCACGCCGCTCGCGCTGATGGCCTACGACCGCCTGTCGGCCGGCCGCGAAGGCCGCGGCGGCAAGCGCAAGGCCGACGCCATCGAGCCGAACGAAGACCACGTGATCGTCGCGGGGTTCGGGCGCTTCGGCCAGATCGTCGGCCGCTTCCTGCACGCGAACAACGTGCGCCTGACGGTGCTGGACCACGACCCGGACCAGATCGAGGTGCTGCGCCATTTCGGCTTCAAGGTGTTCTACGGCGACGCGACCCGGCCCGATTTGCTGCGCGCGGCGGGTGCGCCGAAGGCGAGGGCCGTCGTCGTCGCCATCGACGACATCGAGGACAGCCTGAAACTCGTGGACGCCGTCCGGCGCGAGTACCCGGACCTGCCCGTGTTCGCGCGCGCCCGCAACGTCACGCACTACTACCAGCTGATGGACCGGGGCGTGGAACTGATCGAGCGCGAGACGTTCGAGTCCGCGCTGCGCCTCGGCCGTACCGTGCTGACGGCGGGCCTGGGCCAGAGCGCGTACGCGACGCGCCAGGCGGCGCTCAAATTCAGGCGCTACAACAAGCAGACGCTGGACGCCGTCTACCCGTATTACAAGGACCGCGAGACGTTCGTGTCGATGGCCAAACAGGCCCGCGAGGAACTGGAAGCCATGATTTCGCGCGACCGCAAGGCGTTCGACGAGGAGACCGGCAGCGACTGGGATTGATCAGGGTGCCGGCTGATCCGTCCACGTGGGTCCCCGCGTGGACGGCTTGCCGTCGACCCAGTCGAGCCGGTCGATGCACATGCGCCGCGCCGTCTGCGCGAGGTCCCAGGCGTGGTACACGATCCACGCCGACATACCGTCCGGGCCCGTCGTGAACGAGTTATGTCCCGGCCCGAGCAGCGCCCCGCCCTTCGGCGTGCGCATCAGCAGCGCCTCGTGTCCGCCTTCCGGCCGCGTGTACGGTCCCAGCGGATCGTCGGCAACGACCCAGCTGACGCCGTAGTTGTCCCGCTCCCACGCCCCGCCGCTGTAGAAGCAGTAGAAGCGGCCGTCGTGCTGCAGCACGGCCGCGCCCTCCACCGTGTGCCAGTCGTAGACTCCCCCGTACATCGTGCGACCCTTGCGGAACACGTGCCAATCCTCGTGCGGCCGCACGACGACGCGAGGGTCGCCCGCCACCGTCGTCATGTCGACGAGCCGGTCGACGACGATGCCCGTGCCGATACGGTACTCGCCCTCCAGTTCCAGGAAATCCACGCAATAGAACAGGTACCACTGGCCGTCGTCCGCGCGGAACGGGTGCGCGTCGATCGCGAACGGTTGATCGGGTACGAGCAGCTTGCCGCTGTCGACGAACGGGCCGGCCGGATGATCGGCGACCGCGACGCGCAGCTTCTGGTCCGTGCCTTCCGGTGCCGAGCCGGCCGAGTAATACATGTAGAACCGGCCGCCGTGGCTCGCCACTTCCGGCGCCCAGTAATGGGCTTCGCCGATGGGCAGAAGCGCGTGGCCCAGCGGTTCCCAGTCGACGAGGTCCGTCGAGCGCAGGACGGGCACCTGGCGCCCGTCCGCGCCGCCCGGCGCCGTGCCGTACGCATAGTAGACACCTTCGTGGCGCAGCACGAACGGGTCCGCGAACACGTCCGGCCAGACCGGGTTGCGATACGTCTTCGCCATCGTCACGCTCACAGGGAGAAGCGCAGCCCGAGGCCGTACGTCGTCGGGTTGTAGCGGATGTCGCGCGGGCGGATCTCGGAGCCGAGATAGCTTTCGTACTTCTCGTGCGTCAGGTTGATCGCGTCGAACTGCAGCGACAGGTTCTTGTTGAGCGCATACGACACGCTCAGGTCCACGTAGGTGCTGGCCTTGACGATACGGTCCTGGAAGAAGCGCGGCTCGGCGATCTGCTCGACGTAGTTGCCGCGATGCGTCGCGGTCAGGCGTCCCGTGATGCCGTTCCCTTCGTACAGCAGCGCGAAGTTGTAGTTCTTCTTCGCGACGTTCGTCAGCGCCGTCGTGCGGTACTCGTTGCTCGTCGGCGAGACGAGCGTCTGGTTGTCGCCGTCGATCCACGTGTAGTTGAACTGGGCGCCGAAATTGCTCCACGGGCCGGGCAGGAAGTCGAAGAACTTCTGGATGCCGAATTCCGCACCGCGCAGCGTGCCCTTGCCGGAATTCTGCGGACGCGTCACGCGATAGTTCTGCCCGCCGATGACTTCGTTCGACTCCATGTTCTGCAGGTAGCCGTTGATATCGCGGTGGAACAACGCGATCTGCGCGTAGCCGTTTTTCGGGAAGTAGTATTCCAGCGTGGCGTCCGTGTTCACGGAGCGCGTCGGCCGCAGGTTCGGGTTGCCGGCCGAGCCGGTGCCGGGCGCGTTGACGGTCGGCGGGATCAGCGACAACGCCGGGTTCAGCGACGCGAAATCCGGCCGCGTGATGGTCTTGCCGACGGAAAGGTGCGACTGCAGGTTCTCGCGCCAGCCGACGACGGCCGCGAAGCTGGGCAGGAAGTTGTTCTCCGTCGAGTTGACGGCAATCGGCGTGACGACGTCGCCGATGCGGCTGTTGCCGTTCAGGTTGCGCGCCACGCGGACGTAGCGTCCGCCGATGGTGCCGGACAGGTCGACGTCGCCCGCCTTCGTTTTCCAGCGCGCCGCGAGGTACACCGTATTCGTGCCTTCGCGCTGCTCGAACGTGCGGGTCGGATCGTCGGGAACCCGACCGGGCGCTGCGCCGTAGAAGCCGCGCACGACGTCCGCCTGGTCGATCAGGAAGTCGCGCGACGGCGTGAGCCACGGCCCGCCGAGGCGGTCCAGGCCCGGCACCAGCGATTCGAACCCGGGGCCGAACGCGTCGACCGGATTCGCCCGCACCGCACCCGCGGCGATGTCGCTGTGGCCTTCCGCGCCGTGGAAGCTGGCCAGGTGGTTCGACAGGCGCAGCCCGGCGTCGATGCCCGAGAAGAAACCGTCGCCGAGGCGGTACGATACGTCGCCGCGCCACTGCACCTGCTCGCCCTTCGAGATGCCCCAGTTCTGCACCATCCCGCGCAGGACAAAGGCGCGCGGATCGCGCAGCGCGTTCGGGCTCGTGGGCGTGCTCACGCTGTTGTAGCCCCCGTGGCCGTCCGCGCCATACGTGTAGACGCTGACGCTCGCGCCGGGGATCTGCTGGTCGACGATCACCGTGTCGTTCACGAACGTCGACTTGGTCCAGCCGAAGTTGGAACTCGCCTTCCATGGCCCCTCGCGGTAATTCAGGCCGAGGTTCAGGAAGTGCGACGTCGTGTGCTCCTTCACGCCCCACGTCGACGTGGCCGTGTACGGGTCCCAGTCGTACGGCCCGCCGTACTGCTTCGCCTGCGCGTACGCGGACTGGATCGGGCACACGACGCCTTCCGGCGTGTTGCAGTACGCGCCCTGCGGCGCCAGCTGGACGTTGGTCAGTGTCGGGGTCCACGTCGTGATCGCGAGGATGTAATCGACTTCGCTGCGCGCGCGGTAGCCCGTGCCGAGATATTGCACGTTCGCTTCCAGCGTCGGATTGACCTTCCACTGCAGGGCGCCGTGGATGCTGCCGCGGTCGCGGTCGCCCGCGTTGTAGATGCCGCCCACGTTCGGCAGCTCGCCCAGGCGCGCCCCCGGCGTCAGGAGTGCCAGCGGACCGTCGCCCAGGCGCGTGCCCACGCCGTTGGCGTCCACGGAATGCACGCGGTCGGGCCGGTCCACCCACTGCACGGGATAGCCCCAGTGCTCGCGGTTGAACGCGACGTCGACGAGCGCGCCGATCTCGCCATAGCTCGTGTTCCACCGGTTGCTGGCGGAGAAGCCGGCGCCCGGATTGTTCTTCGTCGACGTCGCGTCGGAGCCGGACACTTTCTGGCGGCGGTCTTCCACATAGCCGGTGACGTTCAGGCCCTTCAGGTCGAACGGCTGGCGCAGCCGCACGTCGATCCCGCCCGCGATGCCGCCTTCGAGCTGGTTCGGCGTCGCCGTCTTGTACACGTCCAGGCCGCCGATCGATTGCACGGGCAGGTCCTGGTATTGCAGGCGGCGGCCGTTCCCCGTGAAGTATTCCATACCGTTCAGGGTCGTGACGACGTCGGGCAGGCCGCGGATGATGACCTGGCTCGTTTCTCCCCGGTCGCGGCCGACCTGCACGCCGGCGATGCGCTGCAGGGCGTCGCCGGCCGCCCGGTCGGGGAACTTGCCGATGTCTTCCGCATTGATCGAGTCGACGACCTGCACGGAATCGCGCTTGATCGCCTCGGCGCTGCGGATACTGCTGCGCAGGCCGGTGACGGTGACCTGCTGGACTGGCGCGCCCGGCGTAGGGATGGGTTGCGTGTCGCCGGTTTGGGCGTGGGCGGCGTGCGCAATCAGCATTAGGATGGCCGCGGATACGGGCCGGCGTTGGAACGTGGTCATGCGTATCTCCCGATTATTAGTAATAAGTTTTATCAGGAAGCTAACGCAAAAATCGGCAGACCGACGCACGCTTGAACCCGCTTTTCGACGGGTTTTACAGCCTTGGTGGCGCCACGGAATCGCGTGCCACCAGAGGGCATTCCATCTTGATGACGGCTTTGGAGGTGTGGTTTCCGCGCACATGCGCGATGAGGGAATCGGCCGCCCAGCGGCCCATTTCGTAGTTTGGTAACAACACTGTGGTCAGAGGCGGGTGCGTGTAGCGGGCGATATCCTGGTCGTCATACCCGACCACGGACAGGTCGCGGGGCACCAGCAGGTTGCGTTCGCGGGCCGCGTCCAACGCGCCGATCGCCATCAGGTCGTTGGCGCAGAACAATGCGGTGGGCCGCTGCGGCAGGTCGAGCAGGGACAATGCGTGTTCGTAGCCGGCCGCCACCTGCCAGTCGCCCGCGCGCACGAGGACGGGATCGAACGGGATGTCGGCCGTCGACAGCGCCTGGCGATACCCCTTCAGGCGCTCGGCGGCCGCCTCGATCCAGTGCTCGCCGTTGATGAAGCCGATGCGGCTGTGCCCGTTCTCGATCAGGTGCATCGTCGCCGTATAGCCGCCCAGCAGCTCGCTCGGCACGACGGACGCGCGCCCGCGGTCGCGCGTGTGGCAGTTCAGCAGCACCGTCGGCGTGTCGGACAGCGCAGCCGGCACCGTCACGGCGCGGGTGAAGATCGTGGAATAGATGACGCCCAGCAGTGCCGGATGGCCCAGCATGCGTGCGAACACGGCCGCTTCGACGTCCGGATCCCCGCGCGTGGCGAACACGGCGACGAGGCAGTCGTGTTCCCACGCGGCGTCCTTGGCGCCGTCGATGGTCTGCATGGCGTGCGGACTCGTCGTCAGCTCGTCCGTCAGGTAGACGATCAGGTTGCGGGACTGCGCGGCCGCGTGGTGCGCATGCCGCTCGACGGGGTAGCCGAGCTCGCGCGCGATCCGCAGCACGGTGTCGCGCGTGCCTTTCGACACCTTCGCCCCGCTCATGTGGTTGATGACGAGCGACACCGTCGACTGCGACACGCCGGCCAGCTTGGCGATGTCGGTCATCGTGGGTCGGCGGGGCCTCGTCATGGCAGGAATGTTGGCAAAGGGTCATCGGTTGCACAACATTATCACTAATTATTACGTCGCGTGCGCATGGTTGGGTGCCGGCATGCCTGTATGGACAAACGGCAACTCCAATGCTATTTTGCTATCGATATTCATCAAGGAACCCCATGAACCCTGACTACCGACCGGGCGCCGTGCTCCTCGCCCTCGCCGCCTGCTGCCTGCCCGCGCCCGCGTCGGCCTGGGGCCTGAAAACGCACCTGTGGGTGGCAGAGAAAGTGCTGGACGACGTCAGGCACGGCTGCGAGATCGATCTCGGCCTGGCGGACCGCAAGCGCTATGCGCTGGAGCGGGACGTCTGCACGGCCCTGACTGCGCACCCCGCGGAATTCCGCGCCGGCGTGCTCGGCCCGGACGTATTCCCCGATTTCGTCGTCGGCCAGGTGACGGTGCATCCCGGCACGAATGCCGACCTCGACCCGAACGCACCCGACAAGCCGTGGGGCACCGGCCAGTACATGAGCCACCTGCTGACCAACGCCAGGACGCCGGCCGAACTGGCGTTCGCATACGGCTACCTCGTGCATGGCGCAGGCGACGTGTTTGCCCATACCTACGTCAACAACTACGCGGGCGACATCTTCGACGTGACGGATGCCGAGCGCAGGGTCGAGTCGCGTCATTTCGTGCTCGAAAAATACATCGAGGCGCGTACGCCGCTCCCGTCTTCCGTCAGCCTCGACGCCACCACGGTGCGCGTGCCCACGGCGTTCGTTACCGAAAATCTGATCTTCGACCCCAAGATCCGCAACCAATATGGCGGTAACCTGGCCGCTTTCCACGTCCGGATGATGTACGACCTGCATGACACGGACCGCAGGCGCGACGACCGCCCGCTGCTGGCCAAGACGCAGGCGGTGCTGCAGGCGGCGGCGGACCGCCTGACGGCGGCGCGCCGGCGCCTGGCCACGGAGCGTGCCGCGTTGCAGCGCGCCGCGAAGGAACAGCCGCTGGCGTCGCGCCTGATCGGTCCCGCACGCACTCTCCTGGGCAAGTTGTCGCCGCCGGAGGCCGTCGACCTGCTGCAATCGCTGCCATCCGAGGCCCGGCTCCAGGTGCAGGCCGCGGTGCCGGCACCGGCCGCCGATCCGCTGGCGGGGGCCGCGGATACCTTGCGCGCGGTTGCGGACGCGCCCGACACGGCGGAGGCGGACGAACGGTCGGTGCAGGCGCTCGACGCCGTGCTGGCCATGCTGGACGGTGGCGACGCGGTGTCTGCCGCCGACCAGCGCGTGGCCGAGGCGGCGCGTGCGAAACTGGCGGAGACGGACGCGCTGGTGCGAGTGGCCGACACCATGCGCCGGACCGGCGCGCTGCCCGGCGCCACCGCGGCACTGTCCGCGGCGCGCGCCGAACTGGCGTCCGCACGCCGGATCGACGCCGCCAACCTGCGCCTGCGCGTCGATGCCCTGTCCAGCGAGGTGAGCCGCCTGGAAAAGCTGCAGGGCCAGGCTGCGGAAACCCATGGCTTCCAGCGTTTCAGGCAAGCGCTGCGGGCCAACCGCATCGACGGTATTGAACTGGCGACGAGGGCCTTCGTGGACGCGTCGATGGCGACCTCGCTCGACGTCCTCAACGACCGCCCCAAGCCCATGAAGACATATGATGACTGGCGCAGGTGCTGGGCGCTGGTGTACGTCGACATCCCTTACCAATGGACCCGCGCCAGCTGCAAGATCCAGGCGAATGTGGACGACGTGCGCGCGGCGATCGCCAGCGACGTCGAGGCCCTGATCGCCGGGCTGCCCGAACCCTTGCCGACGCTGGCAACCAAATACGCGCGGGTCAAGATCGAACTGATCCGCCAAGCCAAGGCGGCGGCATGGAAGACGGCCGACAAGACGGTCGCGGATCTGACCGGGGGCGACATGACGGTCCGCTTCGTGCAGATGGTCAGCGGCGGCGCCCCACTCGACGCCGCCGCACTGAAAGACGCGTACCAACGCGAGTCGAACCGCGACGGCAAGTCCTTGCTGTTGCTGCCGGATATCGACCAGCTGGTCGACGACGACCTGGCCACGCGCGACGGCACGCCCCATCCGGAAGAATTCCAGGCGCTGCGCCATTCGGTGACGCTGGCCAAGCTCTCCATCCTCAGCCTGGACGCCGTCAACCAGCTGGTGCGCGACCAGGTCGGTGCCGATCGTTCCGCCCTGTTCCCCGATGGCGATCCCCTGTATCCGCATGGCGGCGCGAAGTCGTCGATCCTGCCGCTGATGGTCAAGTCGATCGACGGCAACCACCAATGGCAGGCCTACGGCATCCCCTATCCCCGCACGCGCTACACCGAACGCGACCTCGATCCCGCGCCGCACCGCTACGGCTACAACGCCTACAGGGAACGAGGGTATGGCATGCGCCTGTTCGCCGACCAGAAGGTCCGCGAACGGCTGTTCGCGCAGCTGTTCCCGACGGCGTTCATCGGCGCCATCAACCGGTATTTGCAGGACACGACGCTCTACCCGTTCGTGACCTGCGCCGCCGTGCCGTTTCCGGTCACGACGCTGCCCGACGGCAGCCCGGCGCCGCGCGACGTGCGCTGCCTGGAGGCGCCGCGCCGCTAGTCCTCTCCCGGAAGTCGGGCGGCCCGGTCACAGCCGCTGCGGCCCGCTTCCCTTCTCCGACAATTCGTCCAGCGGATTGCGCAGCCGGCATGCCTCGATCGACAGGCAGCCGCAGCCGATGCAATCGTCCAGCTGGTCGCGCAGCCGGGTGAGTTGCTCGATGCGCTCGTCCAGCTCGCGCCGCCACAGGCTGGATAGCCGGGTCCAGTCGGCCTTCGTCGGCGTGCGCTCTTCCGGCAGCGACGCCAGCGCCGCGCTGATCGACGCGAGCGGAATGCCGATGCGCTGCGCGACCTTGATGACGGCCACGCGCCGCAGCACGTCGCGCCCGTAGCGCCGCTGCCCGCCGCTGCTGCGCACGCTGCGGATGAGCCCCTTCGACTCGTAGAAATGCAGGGCCGACACCGCGACACCCGCGCGCCGTGCGACCTCGCCCACCGTCAAAGGCCGCCCGATGTCGGCCGGGTCGATTTTTCCCATCAAAATCCTCTTGACCTCAAGTTAAGTTGAGGTTCTACACTCCTTTGCATCGACAGTCAACCACGAGGAGAACCGCATGAACGATCGCACGAATGTCACTGCCATCAACAAGGCCCTGGTCCGTACGCTGTACGAGGAGTGCATCAATGGCCGCGACCTGGACCGCCTGGAGACGCTGATCGCCCCCGACTTCGTCGGTGCCCGCGGCGAACGGGGTCCGAAGGAGTTCCGCGCGACCATCGAGGCCGTGCTGACGGGCTTTCCGGGCGTACGCTTCGAGTTGCACGACGTGTTCGGCGAAGACGACAAGGTCGCCGTGCGCTGGACGTTCCGCGCCGTGCACGGCGGACGCTTCGTCGGCATCAAGCCGAGCCTCGCGGAGGTGACGCAGGAAGGCAATGTGATCTACCAGGTCCGCGACGGGCAGATCGTGCGCGCGTGGCTGCAGGCGGACCGGCTCGGCGTGTTGCAGCAGATCGGCGTGGTGCCGAAGTCGTTCGTGGAGGCGAGCGGGCAGCGGCCGATCTAGGGAAGCAGGCTACATGGGCGCCGCCACCCGCTCCCGCAACGCCGGCAACGCCGCGCCGTCCCCGTCGAACAGCCACGCCCGCGCCGGATCGAACCGCAGCCGCACGGCCGTTCCCGGTGCCGGCAGCGGCGCGTCGGGCGGACACTTGGCCGCCACCATGCCCTCGACGCCGTCGACCTGCACGTAGGCGAGCGTCACGTCGCCCAGGTACTCGACGAGCGCGAGCCGGCCCGGGATGCCGGCGTCGGCCCCGGTCTCGAGCCGCAGGTGCTCGGGCCGCACGCCCAGGGTCAGCGTGGCGCCGCCCTGCGCCTGGCTCGCATCCGCCGCGACCTGCGCCAGGCCGCCGCCCGGCACGCGCACCGTCGCGAGGCCACCCGTGTGGCCGGCCAGCGTCGCGGGGAACGTGTTCATGCGGGGCGAGCCGAGGAAGCCCGCCACGAACAGGTTCGCCGGCCGCTCGTACAGCTCCAGCGGCGTGCCCACCTGCTCGATGCGGCCGCCGTTGAACACGACGATCTTCTGGCCCAGGGTCATCGCTTCGACCTGGTCGTGCGTCACGTAGATCATCGTCGCCTGCAGCTCCTTGTGCAGGCGCGCCAGTTCCACGCGCGTCTGGGCGCGCAGCGCGGCGTCGAGGTTCGACAGCGGTTCGTCGAACAGGAACACCTCCGGCTTGCGCACGATGGCGCGGCCGATCGCTACCCGTTGCCGCTGGCCGCCGGACAGCGCTTTCGGCTTGCGGTCCAGCAGGTGCGCGATCTGCAGGATCTCGGCCGCATGCCGCACGCGCTGGGCGATCTCCGCCTTCGGCACCTTCGCGAGCTTCAGCGCGAAGCCCATGTTCTCGGCCACCGTCATGTGCGGGTACAGCGCATAGCTCTGGAACACCATCGCGATGCCGCGCCGGGCCGGTTCCACCGTGTTGCTGACGACGCCCCCGAGCTCCAGCGTGCCGTCCGTGATGTCTTCCAGACCCGCGATCATGCGCAGCAGCGTGGACTTGCCGCAGCCGGACGGCCCGACGAAGACGACGAACTGGCCATCCTCGATGTCCAGGTCGATGCCCTTGATGACGGGGTTGTCGCCATACGTCTTGCGGATGCCGCGCAGCCTGACCGATGCCATGAACTCTCCTTATCCTTTCAATCCGCTCGCCGCGAGGAAGCCCTGCGTCACGCGGCGCTGGAACAGCACATAGGCCAGCGCCACGGGCAATGCGCCCAGCAGCGCGGCCGCCATCAGCTGGGCGTAGCGCACGCCGAACGCGTCGTACGTCTGCGTGAGGCCCAGCGGGATCGTCATCATGTCGTTCGACGTGACGATGATGAACGGCCACAGGAAATTATTCCACGCCGCGATGAACGTCACGATCGCCATCGCCCACACGATATTGCCGGAAATCGGCAGGTACACGCTCCACAGCACGCGGAGCGGCCCCGCCCCGTCCATCACGGCGGCCTCGCGGAAGTCGGCGGGGATCGCGTCGAAAAACTGCTTGAACACGTAGATCACGACCGGCGACACCACTTGCGGCAGCACGATGCCGGCATACGAATTGATGAGGCCCAGCTGGTGCATCGTGCGGAACAGCGGCACGAGCAATGCCTCGAACGGCAGCAGGAAGCCCAGCATGGCGATGCCGAACACGATGCCGCGTCCCCTGAAGCGCAACTGCGAGAACGCGTACGCGGCCATCAGGCTGATCGCCATCGTCACGACCGTCACGAGCAGCGCGACGAGGAAGCTGTTGAACAGCCAGCGGACGACGTTGCCCGCGCCGAGCGTCTTGCGGTAGGCGTCCAGCGTCCAGTCCTGCGGGAGCCAGTGGAAGTTGGCGGACACGGTCTCCAGCTCCGGTCGCAAAGACGTCGACAGGGCCCACAGCAGTGGGAACGCCCTCAGCGCGGCCAGCACGATCGCGCATAGCGCGCCGGCGACGGTCCAGAACGAGGCCTTCATGCATCCCTCCCGGCCAGCCATTTCACGAGCCACGCCTGCAGCAGCGACAGCAGGATGACGATGGCGACGAACGCCATCGCGACCGCAGCCGCATACCCCGCATCGCTTTGCGTGAACGCCGTCTCGTACATGTAGTGCAGCGCGACGCGCGTCGTGTTGAACGGGCCGCCGCTCGTGAGGATGTACGTCTGGCCAAAGACTTTCAGGGACGCGATCAGCTGCAGGATCAGCGCCGTCGTCGCGACGGGACGCAGCGCGGGCCACGTGATCGTACGGAACAGGGTGAAGCCGCGGGCGCCGTCCAGCGCGGCCGCCTCGTACAGCTCGGCCGGGATGTTGCGCAGGCCGGCGAGGAACAGCAACATGTTGAAGCCCACCGTCCACCAGATCGTGCCGATGGCGACGGCCGGCAGCGCCCAGTGCGGGTCCGCGAGCCATGCCCGCTGGCCGCCGAGGATGTGGTTGACGACGCCGGACGACGGCTGCAGCATCCAGTCGGCGATGAGGGTCATCACGGAGATCGGCAGCACGAACGGCAGGAAGAACATGCCCTGCAGCCAGCCCTGCACGCGCGCGAACCGGTCGACGAGCATCGCCATCAGCAGGCCGAGGGCGCACAGCGGGATCACCGTCAGCAGCGAGAAGTAGAACGTATTGCCGACCGAATCCCAGAACGACGGGTCGTTCAGCAGCGTGTGGTAGTTGTCCAGGCCGACGAAGGCGCTCGTGCGCGTGAGGCTGCTCTCCGTGAGGCTGAGCCAGAACGTCTCCAGCGCGGGCAGGAAGAAGAACAGGCCGAACGCCACGAGGAAAGGCGCCAGCAGCAGCCAGGCCGGGAGCGTGTCGCGCCGCGCCGTCGTCGGGCCCGGGGTCAGGGACAGGTCGTCGGGTCGCATCGTCGTCCTCAATAACGCGGCGGGCGCTTGCGCACGAGGCGCGCCGCTTCCGTCTCGAACCGGTGCACGGCCTGCTCCGGCGTCAGGTAGCCGTACAGCGCCGCCGGCAGGAATTTGGAGGCGATCGCTTCCAGGGGACCCGCCGCGCCCATGTACCAGCCGTCCGGATCGTACACGACGTCGTTGGCGACCTGCGCGTACATGGCGTTCGGCATGAGGCTTTTTGCCGCCGGCGACTCGGCCACCGGCTTGTACGCAGGGATGTGGCCGCCCTCCGCCCAGCCCAGCGAGTGCTTGCTGACATAGGCGATGAAGCGCAGCACAGCCCGGACCTTTTCCGGCGACGGTTCATGCCCCGGGTTCGCGGGCAGCGCGAACGCGTGCGAGTCCGCCCACGTCGACGCGTTCGCATACATCTTCGGCAGCGGCACGATGCCGTACTCGAAACCGAGCGTGCCCGCTTTCGACGCGCGCACCAGTTCCGGAACTTCCCACACGCCGTTCAGCATGAACGCGGCGCCGCCGCCCATGAACTGGCTCGTCGACGCCGGGTAATCGAGCCCCGACTGCGCATAGCCCTTCGTGAACCAGTCGCTGATGCGGGACAGCGTCGCGGCGCCGGCCGGACCGTACGTGAAGCGGCCATTGGCGATGATGGTGACGTTCTGCTGCGCGAGCATCGCGAGCCACAGGCGCCAGATCGCATACGAACTCTGGCTGCTTTCCATCGTCAGGCCGCGCTGCCCCGTGCGTTCGGTGGCGACGCGGAACGCGTCCGTCAGCGCGTCGACGCCTTCGATGGGTTTCAGGTTGCCGTTCGCATCGAGCAGGCCCGCCTTGCCCGCGAGCGTCTTGTTGTAGTACAGGACGAACGGGTGCACGTCCAGCGGCACGGCATAGGTGGCCCCCTGGTACTGCGCCTTGGCCCACTGGCGCGGCAGGTAGTCCTGTCCGCGCAGGCCGGCCGCCGCCAGCTCGGCGGGAGAGATCGGCCGCAGCACGCCGCCGCCGGCCAGGTTGACGATGCGCGACAGGTGGATCGTCGCGACGTCCGGCCCGGCGCCCACGACGGAGGCCGTGATCAGTTTCGTATAAAAGGGTTCGCCCCACTTGAGGGTCGTACTGACCACGCGCACGTCGCGCTGGCTGGCGTTGAAGTCGTCGACCAGCGCCCGCATGCGCGCGCCGTCGCCGCCCGAAAGCAGCGTCCACATCCTGACTTCGACCTGCGCCCGCACGGGGGCGCTCACGCCCGCCAGCACGAGGAACAGGATCGCAACCAGCGCGGCGGCGCGCGGGAATCCGCGTCGCGCCACGTCGTCTCCTTGTCGTTCGTTGGAGAGCGCGGTCGAATCAGGCGGCTTTACGCCGTGCGCGCGCTCCCGGAGCGCCACGCCCGCGGCGTTCGAAGCCCGGGGGACCCGCCGTGGGAGTCGGCTCCCTGGGCGGTGTGTCGGGCTCCGCCACCTGCTGCGGCTGGCGCTCTCCCGGATAGGCTAGCACTTCTGCCGTTTCTCCGACGCGCGTCCACTCGACAGGGAAATCGGGCCCCCGCCGCGCGCGCCAGCGCTGGCTGTGGCCGAGGGGATCCAGTACCCAGTCCTGCAGGTGCGCCTGCGGTCCGCGCGTGGCCTGGGCCAGCGCCTCGATGGGCGCCTTCGGGATGCGGTCCTCGGTCAGCAGCCCGTTCTTTTCGAGGAAGGTGTCCGTCAGCTGCGTGTAGCAGAAGCCGGACAGCGGCCGGCACCGGTGCACGGCCGACATCAGCTGCTGGTAGCGGGTCAGCAGTTCCTTGCTGTCCTTCGCCACGGAATAACCCCAGCCGGGGTCCTCGCCGGGTTTCGTCATGGCAATGCCACCGAATTCGGACAGGAACAGCGGCCGGCCGAGGCCCGTAAAACCGTCGATGACGAGGCGGCGCCGGTCCGGCTGCACGTGTTCCAGCGTGTACGCGACGGCGTCGCGGGTGCCGTAGCGCTCCAGCAGCACGGCCGGGTCCTGTTCGTAGTCGTGCACGCACACGAGGTCGCCGCACGGCATTTCCCAGCCATCGTTGCCGACGACGGGCCGCGTGCCGTCCAGCGCGCGCGTCATGTGGTACAGGGCGCGCACGAAATCGACCTGGCGCCGGTCGTTCATCAGCTCCGGCACGCCCCACGATTCGTTGGTCGGCACCCAGGCGACGATGCACGGGTGCGAGATGTCGCGCTCGACCAGTTCCTTCCACTCTTCCATCACGCCGTGGATCGTCGCGCTGGAAAAGCCGTACGCGGACGGCATCTCGCCCCACACGCACAGTCCCAGCACGTCGCACCAGTACAGCCAGCGCGGGTCTTCCGACTTCTGGTGCTTGCGCACGCCATTGAAGCCGAGCCGCTTGATGAGCAGGACGTCGTGGCGCAGCTGGTCGCTCGACGCCACCATCAGGCTGTCCGGCCAGTAGCCCTGGTCGAGGACCATGCGCAGGTAGTACGGCCGGCTGTTCAGCACGAAGCGGTCGCCCTCCACGCTCACCGTGCGCAGCGCCGTGTAGCTCTGCACGCTGTCGATGAGATTCCCGTCGGCCGAGCGGATCTCGATCTCGGCATCGATCAGCTGCGGGCTCTCCGGGCTCCACATCCACAGGCCGCGCGCGTCGTCGATGCCGGGGTCAGGCAACTGGAAGATGCGGGACAGGCGCGGCCCCGTCAACAGGCAGCGGTCGTTGACGAGCAGCCGGCCGCCCAGTTTCAGGGTGACGTTCGCCATGCCGCCTTCCGGCACGTGGGCGATGTCGGCATCGAGCCGGATCTGCCATGCGGCCACGTCGGCCGTCCAGCGCAGCTGCGCGACGTGGGCACGCGGGACCTTCTCGATCCAGACCGTGCGCCAGATACCGCTCGTGCGCGGGTACCAGATCTTGTGCGGCTCCGGTTCCCAGTCCATCTTCCCGCGCGGCTTGTGCATGTCCTGCGGGTCGTCCTCGGCCTGCACGGCGATCTCGAGGATCGAGCCGTCCAGGTGGCGCGTGACGTCGAGGGAAAACGGGCTGTGGCCGCCCCGGTGCTCGATGGCGAAGCGGCCGTTGACCCATACGCGGGCCCGGTAGTTGACGGCGCCGAAGTGCAGTATCAGCCGCTCCTCCGGCCCCGGCAGCAGCGCGGGGTCGAGCGGGATCTGGCGCTTGTACCAGACGCGCCGGCGGTAGCCGCGGTCGTGCACGCCGCTGGCGCGGGCTTCGGGCGGATACGGGACGACGATCGTGCGGTCGAACGGCACCTCGGCCGGGTCGACGTAGGCCGCCGCGTCGTCGAACATGGCCTGCCAGGGGCCGTCGAGGCTGCGCCAGGCGGCGCGCCGCAATTGTGGGCGGGGATATTCCACGTTTGCGCTCCTTCATTCTTCTGTACGACCTACTCTATGAGCCGTCACCTCGGCTTGCAAGGCCTTTCACCGGCAGTTACAAAGCGATACTCACGGCGTCGCATCAACGAGACAGGCGGGACACGGACACACGCCCGAACACCGCACGGTAACCGGCGCCGCCCATCGCCACCAGGCCCAGCCGCGCCTGCGGACCGAGGCGGTGCGTCCATGTTCCGCCGCCGACCCAGGTCTTGCCGTCCCGGCTCGAATACGCCGTATAACGTTCATCCCCCCCGACCCGGTGGACATCGAGCCGCAGCCACGTGGCGGTGGCGGGCGTGCCCACGACCGTGTTGCCGTAGCGGGGATATGCCTCCGGCACGGGCGACAGCTCCTTCGCGAACTCGACCTGGTGCAGGCCCCCGTGCGCCATCTCGACAAGCTTGACGTAGTTGTCGTCGTCGCGCATCACGACGAGGCCGGCCTGCACGGGCGCCTTGCAGCAGTCGTCCGGCACGTCCAGTGTCACGACCGCTTCGATCCGATAGTCGCCTTCCGGCACGGCCGCCTGCAGCACGCTGGCCGTGTTCGTGTCCACGTGCAGGTCGGTCGCCGCCGTGGCCAGGGTCAGGCCCTGCGGTCCGGTCGACCAGGAGTCCCCGGCCGGCGGACGCAGCCACGACCAGCGCTCGTCCAGCTTCGCGCCGTCGAACGCATCCGTCCACAGCGGACGCGCGTTCTCCGCGGGCGGGGCCGCGAGCGCCAGCGCCCGCGGGTGCGTGCCGGCCGCCGTCGCCGGCGCCGGGCGGGGTTCGTCGCTGGGCGCGCCGCGCGCGACGGGCCAGCCGTCGATCCAGTCGATACGGTCGAGCAGCGCGAGGCGCCGAGTCAGCTTGTCGCGGGCGCTGAAGAACGGGTCGTTCACGTCGATGCCATGGTAGATCGTCCACCACTGGCCGGCCGCGTCGGGAAAGACCGTGTTGTGGCCCACGCCGACCCAGCGATTGCCGTTCTGGAACAGGACAGGGGTACCGCCCGCGCGGGGCGCGGCCAGGTCCTGACCCAGCCGGTCGAGGAACGGCCCGGCCGGCGTCCGGGCCCGGCCCGCATAGACGGCATAGCCGGTCAGCGGGCCGTTGCAGCAATCTGTCGTCGACCCGAACAAATACCACCAGCCGCCGTGCTTCACCACTTCCGCACCTTCGTAACGCCAGGCGGCGCCCACCTTGCGCGGCGTGCCCTCGGCCTGCAGGCCGTCGGACCGCAGCGGCTGCACCCATACGCCACCGCCGTAGCTGCCGTAATAGATCCACTTGCGGCCGCCGTCCTCGACGACCTTCGGATCGAACGTCCATTGAAAATCGCAGCCCGGCCCTGCGCGCCGCGGCGGCACGACCGGCCTGGCCGCCGGCACCCACGGCCCGGCCGGACTGTCCGCCATGGCCACGCCGATGGCGGAGTCCTTGTCGCAGCCCGCCTCCGGGCTGTGCGCGTCCGCCACGTCCGTCACGGTGAAATACAGGTAGTAGTGGCCGTTCAGGAATTCCGGCTCCGGCGCCCACAGGCCGGACGTCGGCGCCGCCAGCCCGGCCGGACGGTCGGCGAACGCGTCGCCCACGTAGTTCCACCCGACGAGGTCCGTCGAGCGGTAGATGGCGATCATGTGGAAGTGCCAGTCGCCCTTCTCGCCTTCCAGCGGCCGCTCCTTCTTGCTGACGGGATCGCTCGTGCAATACAGATACCACGTGGGCGTCTTCGCGCGCGGGTCGCGCAGCACGGCCGGGTCCGCGCAGTTCTGGGAGGGTTCGCCGTTCGCGAGCAGGACGGGCAGCGGATTGCGATAGGTGGCGGCGGGCGCCGCCCATGCGGATGCAGCCAGTGCGCATGCCAGTGCGCCAAGATACCGTAGCGATCGCATCGTCCCCTCCCGGATTTTTGCCGCAGAGCTTACCCCAAGCGGTCCCGACGGGATGCACGGTTGGCAATCAGTGCCCGGCCGTCTTCGAGAACAGGTTCATCACGAGCACGCCGGCCACGATCAGGGCGATGCCGGCCAGCGCGGCCGCATCGAGTTTCTGTTCGTACAAGATCCAGCCCGCCGTCGTGATCAGTACGATGCCGACGCCCGACCAGACGGCATAGGCGACGCCGAGCGGGATCGTTCGCAACGTCAGCGACAGGAAATAGAAAGCCAGGCCATAGCCCACGACGACGAGCGCCGCGGGGCCCGGGCGGGTGAATCCGGCGCTCGCTTTCAACGCCGTGGTGGCGACGGTTTCCGATAAGATGGCGACCGCCAGGTAAATCCAGTTGTTCATGTGTGCTCCTTTGCCACGATTATGAACAACGCCGTCGCGTCGTGCCAACTGGAACGGCCCCGGCCGGACACCGGCGCGTCCGCTCTGGTATCATGACGATTGTTTCCGCTTCGAGATCCACACGTTGACGCACCACACGAGGATGTCCACCGGCCTGCTGTTCGCGGCACTGCTGGCCGCCGGCACGGCCGGGGCAAAGGACGCGACCCTGCGCCCCTGGCCCGCCGCCCAACCGACGCCGGCCCTGCAGGTGACGGGCCTGGACGGCCAGCCCTGGGACCTGGCGACGCTGCGCGGGAAAGTCGTCGTCGTGAATTTCTGGGCCAGCTGGTGCGGCCCGTGCGTGGACGAGCTGCCCGTGCTGAAAGGGCTCGCGGGCCAGGAGGGCGTCGCGGTCGTCGGCGTGAACTACAAGGAACCGCTCGACACGATCGAACGCTTCACGAAGGACCATCCGCTCGGCTATCCCGTCCTGCGCGACCGCACGGGCGACGCCTTCAGGCGCTGGACGCCGGGCGTGATGCCGACGACGATCGTCGTGGACCGCACGGGCCGCGCACGTTGGCGCACGGTCGGAGAGATCCCGCCGGACGACACCCGGCTGCGGGCCGCCATCGACGCGCTTCTGGCCGAGCCGCAGACGAAACGAACACATCACCAAAAATAGGGAAAAAAGCCATGCAAGACACCAAACCGTCCACCGCCCGCCGTACGCTCCTCAAAGCGGCCGGCGGCTTCGCGCTCGCCACCGCCCTGCCCCGCGCCGTGCTGGCGGCGGAAGCGCAGGAACGCCATTTCGACCCGCGCCCGGGCGACTGGAAGAGCTACGAGGTGGTGACGAAGGTGGCCCTGCAACGCGCATCCGGCCCGTCGACCGTGTGGATCCCGCTGCCGGCCATCGACACGGAATGGCAGCGCAGCCTGTCCAACAACTGGTCCGGCAACGCGACGAAGGCCCACGTGGAAAGCGACCCGCACTACGGCGCACGCTTCCTCGTCGCCGAGTTCGACGGCAGCGCCCCGCCGGTGCTGGAAGTCGTGTCGCGCATCCAGACGCGCGACCGCGCCGAGAACTGGAAGACCCGCACCCCGGGCGGCGAGTCTGCGGAAGACCTGCGCCTGTGGCTGCAGCCGACCGACCTGATGCCGCTGGACGGCATCGTGAAAAAGACGTCGCTGACGATCACCAGGGGCGCGCGCACGGACGAAGAAAAAGTCCAGCGCATCTACGACTGGATCGTGCTGAACACGTTCCGCGAGCCGAAAGTGAAAGGCTGCGGCACGGGCGACATCAAGACGATGCTGGAGACGGGCAACTTCGGCGGCAAGTGCGCGGACCTGAACGGCCTGTTCGTGGGCCTGTGCCGCGCCTCGGGCGTGCCGGCACGCGACGTCTACGGCATCCGCATTGCGCCCAGCAGCTTCGGCTACAAGGAACTGGGCGGCAAGCCGGCATCGCTGCAGGGCGCCCAGCACTGCCGCGCCGAGGTCTACCTGAAGCAGCACGGCTGGGTCGCAATGGACCCGGCGGACGTGGCGAAAGTCATGCGCCAGGAAACGCCGGACTGGATCAAGGATCCGGACCATCCGATCGTCGCTCCGGTCAAGAAGGCGCTGTTCGGCGGCTGGGAAGGCAACTGGATGGGCTATAACTTTGCCCACGACGTGCGCCTGCCGGGCTCCGCCGCCGGCAAGGTCGGCTTCCTGATGTACCCGCAGGCGCAGAGCGGCGGCGAAGCATACGACTCGCTGGCGCCGGACACGTTCAAGTACACCATCACGTCGCGCGCCATCTGACCGGCATGTCCACGCTCGCCCGCCAACCTGTCGCCGGTACCGAACGCAAGGCCGGCCGCCTGATCGCCATCGGCATGATCGCGGCGCTGCTCGCCTCGACGTGCTGCGTGCTGCCGCTCGCACTCGTGCTGGTCGGCGTCACGGGCGCGTGGATGGTCAATCTGCAGGCCCTGAAACCCGTGACGCCCTATGCCATCGCGCTCACCGTCGGCGCGCTGGCGTGGGCCGGGTGGCTCGTATTCCGCCCGGCGCGCGCGTGCGACCTGGAAAGCGGCGACTGCGCCACGACGCGGCCGCTGATGCGCCGCGTGTTCATCGCCTGCGCGCTGTTCGTCGCGCTGTTGCTGGGCTTTCCGCTGATCGCCCCGCTGTTCTATTGAGGAGAGCATCCATGAACTTCACCCGCACCCTCGCCGTCGCCGCCCTGTTCGTCGCGGCGCCCGCCTTCGCCAAGCAGCAGACCGTGTCGCTGAATGTCCCGACGATGGACTGCGCCACCTGCCCCATCACCATCAAGACGGCGCTGTCGAAAGTGCAGGGCGTGTCGAAGGTGAAGGTCAGCTACGAGAAGCGCGAAGCCGTCATCGTCTACGACGACGTCCGGGCCACCGTCGCCGACCTGAAAAAGGCGACGGAAGACGTGGGCTATCCGGCGATGCTCAAGACTTCGAAATGAAGCCGCGGGGCTCGGTGACGAATACGAGCAGCACCGCCCCGATCAATCCCATGCCCACGGCGCACGCGGCCTGCCAGCCGCCGTGCGCATAACTCCACGCCCCCAGCGCCGATCCGGTCGCGCCGCCCAGGAAGAACGTCGCCATGTACAGGCCGTTGACGCGGCCGCGCACTTCCGCACCCAGCGCATAGATCGCGCGCTGGCCCAGCACGAGATTGCCCGACACGGCGAAATCCAGCGCGATGGCGGCCGCCACGAGGATGCCGACACCGAAACGGCCGCCGTCGGCCAGGCCCAGCGTGGGCACGAACGACAGCAGGCCGAGGAGCATGCAGAACGCGGTGGCCGGACGGGTCCAGCCCCGGTCCGCCACGCGACCCGAGATCGGCGCCGCGATCGTCCCCGCGACGCCCGCCAGCGCGAACCACGCGATGTCGCGCTGGTTCATGCCGTAGGCCGGGCTCGCGAGCAGCAGCGGCACGACGGTCCAGAACACGCTGAACGCGCCGAACATGCCGGCCTGGTAGATGGCGCGGCGGCGCAGCACGGGCAGGTCGCGCACGAGACCCGCCATCGAGGCGAGCAACTGGCCATAGCCCAGCGCCGAACGGGGCTGGCGCGTGGGGAGCAGCACGCGCAGGACGAGCCCGAGCACTACCATCAGCACGGCCGACAGCACGTACACGCCTTGCCACGACCATGCGTGCGTGATGAAACTGGCGACGGGCCGGGCCAGCATGATCCCGAACATCAGGCCGCTGACGATATTGCCGACGACGCGCCCGCGCACGTGCTCGGCCGCCATGTGCGATGCGTACGGCACGAGCACCTGCACGGCAACGGCGCCGAAGCCGATCGCGAGCGAGCACGCGAGGAACGCCGGCACCGGCTGGCCGAGTGCCGGCGCGAGCGGCGCCGCGACGAGCGCCACGACCAGCAGCGCGACGAGGGCCAGCACGAGCTTGCGGTTTTCCAGCAGGTCGCCCAGCGGCACGACGAGCAGCAGGCCCGCGCAATAGCCGAGCTGCGTGAGGGTGACGAGGAGGCCCGCGGCGCCGGCGGGCAGGCCGATGTCCGAGCGGATCGGGCCGACGAGCGGCTGGACGTAATACAGATTTGCGACGATCAGGCCGCAGGCCGCGGCGATCAACAGCATCAGCCACGTGGGCATGTCGGGTTGCATCGCGGCGTCATGCCGCGGGCGGTCGAGCACCTCGGTGGGCAAAGGTGGATGGGACAACGTGCGCTCCGGTCAAAGCGTCGAGTGTAACGCCTGGCCGCGATCCTTGCAGACGGCGGGTCAGACCGGCATGCGCTCCCATACCACGTCGAGCGCGCCGTCCACGTGGCCCACGGCGATGCGCGGATAGCGTTTCAGGCGCGCGCCCGCGAAGCCGTCGGCAAGCGCCGCGCGCAACAGCCGCCGCACGAGCAGGACGCCGTCGTCGGCATCGGGAACAAAGTCCGGTAGCGCGAGGCTGGGACGGGACGGGAGCCACACTTCGTCCAGCGCCCAGTCGGCGGCCGCCGGGTCGCAATCCGCCGCGCCGATCAGTTCCACGGCGTGCGCCGCGTCCGTCGCGGGATACACGTTGAAGCATAGCGCGCGCACGCCCGCGCGCCAGCTGCCGGCCGGCTCGCCGAGCGCGCCCAGGAGCCAGCGGCGGAACGCGTCCTCGAAGCGGGCATCCGGCGTCGCGGCCAGCGGAATGCCGGCGCCGGCCCCGGTGTCAAGGTTGATCCAGCCAGTCATATTCCCAGCTCCACGGCATGTCGTCGGGACCGAGCGCCTGCCGGCCCAGCTCCGGGAACAGGCGCTCCGCCCGCACGTCGTTCGCCAGCATCACGACGCAGCGCTGGCCCGTCTCCAGGCACAGCACGAAGTCCGCCGTCGAGTCGTCGTGGCCGCCGTCGAACCAGCCCGGCCCCGTGCGGTCCTCGAACGTGACGACGCCCAGGCCCGCCGCCAGCTTCTGCGGCCACGCCGTCTCGGCGCCGTCGAACGCGGGGTACCGGTGGCGCGACGCGATCGGCAGCCAACCCGTCGAGAAGGCGGCGCGCGTATCGGGCCGCAGGCCGTCGCCGCGCATGATGCCGGCCCACAGCTTCGCCTGGTCGGCGATCGTCGTCTCCATCGAGGCGGCCGCCCGCACCCGGTAGCGCCGCTCGTGCGGCTGCAGGGTGCCGTCGAAGGCGTAGCCGTCCGCCGCGTTTTCCGAGAACTCCGGGCGCCAGTGCATGCTCGTGCGGCGCATGTCGAAGCGGTCGAACACGCGCCGGCGCATCTCCTGCGCCACGTCCAGGCCCAGGCCCTGCTCCACGATCAGCTGCAGGATCGCATACCCCTCGCTGGAATACGCATAGCGCTCGCCGGGGTCGGTGTGGATTCGCAGCCGGCCGCCTGGCTCCAGCCAGCGATGGTCGGCAAGGCCGCCGCCGTGTGCGAGGAGGATGCGCGGGGTGAGCGTCTGCCAGCGCGCGTCGCCCGCGAGATCGGAAAAGTCGTAGGGACGCATCCGGTACGTGGGCAAGGGATGCGGCAGCAGCTTCGTGACGGGCGCATCGAGGTCCAGCCGGCCCTCGTCGGCCAGTTGCAGCAGCATGTAGGCGAAGGCCGCCTTGGTGAGGGAGCCTCCCGCCATGATCGTGTCCGGCGTCAGCGGCTGGCCAAGGGCCGCGTTGCGCATGCCGAACACCTTCACTTGCGCGACCTTGCCGTTCTCGACCGTCGCGAACGCGAGGCCCTGCACCTGCTCGCGCCGCATCGCGCGCTGGATTTCCGGGTCGGACAGCGATTGCATGGGACGCAGGGGGCGCGCGCAGCCCACAACCAGAACCGCCGCCACACCTGCTGCCAACCACGTCCCGACCCTCATGCGCTCCCTCCAGACCCGCCCGGCGCCGCACCGCGCGACACCCCAGCCCGACATGATGCCATGAGAGCGCTAACTTCGTCATGACGAATCGTCAACGCGAGCGCTTGTAGACGCGCACGTAGTCGACCAGCATCTGCTGGGGGAAAGCCGTCGTCGCATCTGGATTGCCGGGCCAGGCGCCGCCGACGGCGAGATTCAGGATCACGAAGAAGGGATGCTCGAACACCCAGTCGCCCGTGACGGTGTCCGGACGCGCCGTGTGGTACAGGATGCCGTCGCGGTACCAGCGGATCTCGCGCGGTTCCCATTCGACCGCATAGACGTGGTAGTCGTCCGCATACGTCCCCTTCTCGAGGCGCTGCGCCTTGCCGATGCCCTTGTCGCCGCTGTAGCCGGGACCGTGCAGGGTGCCGTGCACGAGGTCGGGCTCGCGGCCGATGTTTTCCATGATGTCGATCTCGCCGCAGCGGGGCCAGCCGACCTTGCCGACGTCGGCGCCAAGCAGCCAGAACGCTGGCCAGATGCCTTGCCCGCGCGGGATCCTGATGCGCGCCTCGTAGCGCCCGTAAGTGCGTTCCACCTTGCCTGCCGTCTTGATGCGCGCGGACGTGTAGTGGCGTCCGCCGTAGTCCTCTTTGCGCGCTTCGATGACGAGGTTGCCGCCGTCGACCCTCACGTTGTCCGGGCGATCCGTGTAGAACTCCAGTTCCCGGTTGCCCCAGCCGTCGCCGCCCGTCTCCGGCACCCATTTCGTGCGGTCCAGCGTGGGACCGTCGAATTCGTCGTTCCAGTCCAGTACCCAGCCAGGCGGCTGCGTGAGCGGCGCGTTGGCCGTTTGTGCGTGGGCCGCGGTCCCCACGGACAGGAAAACGGCGAGTACGGCGGCGGCACGGAACGCGGACATGCGGGCTCCTCTTGGAAACGGTTCCAGACAGTTTCCAATATAGCACCGCGAATTTTTCGGTGTCAAACGGACGCACGTTTTCCGGTGTGCCGTTTCGGCCACGCACTACTGAATATTCCGTTGACAATTGTTTTTTCTGAACATAAGATTCGACCAACATATGGAAACGTTTCCAGAGATTGGAAACGATGTTGAAGCGGTGAAGAGAGATAAAAACAAAGGAGACCCAATGCACTACCCGAAGGCAAACCAAAAACTGATGAGCCTGGCCGTCGCGAGCGCCTGCGCCGCCCTCATCCCGGCCTACGCCCAGACGACCGCGGCCGAGGACAACCGCGGCGGCGACATCCCGACCACGTCGATCCAGCAGGTCACCGTCACGGGCCTGCGCCAGTCGCTGGCGTCGTCGCTGAACCTGAAACGCCAGTCGGACGGCATCGTCGACGGCATCGTGGCCGAGGACATCGGCAAATTCCCGGATACCAACCTGGCCGAGTCGCTGCAGCGCATCTCGGGCGTGTCGATCGACCGCGTGAACGGCGAAGGTCAGAAGATCACCGTGCGCGGCGTGGGTCCCGACTTCAACATGGTGCTGCTGAACGGCCGCCAGATGCCGACGTCGAACCTGGGCGACCTGAATGGCCGCTCGTTCGACTTCTCGAACCTCGCGTCGGAAGCGATCTCGCAGCTGCAGGTCTACAAGACCAGCCGCGCGGAAACCCCCACGGGCGGCATCGGCGCTACCGTCAACGTGATCACGGCGCGTCCGCTCGATAAACTGGGCACGTATTCGAGCATCGGCATCAAGGCCGTGCACGACACGTCGAACAACAACCTGCCGGGCGACGTCAAGGCCAGCACCTCGACGACGCCGGAATTCTCGGGCATCTATTCGACGACATCGAAGGATGGCCACTGGGGCCTGGGCGTGTCGGCCAGCTACCAGGAGCGCAACCTGGGCTTCAACCAGGCTTCCGTCGGCAACGGCTGGAAGGGTCCGTTCCGCGGCGACGAGAACAACTGGGGCACGATCCCGCAGCCGGGCACGCCGGGCTCGGAAAACATCACGAACCGTCCGAAGCCCGGCGACATCTACCAGGTGCCGCAGAACCTGAACTACAGCATGACGGGCGTGAAGCGCCAGCGCACCAACGGCCAGCTGACCCTGCAATGGCAGCCGGTCAAGGAACTGACGACGACCCTCGACTACACGTACTCGGAAAACAAGCTGCAGACGAAGCGCAACGACGTCTCCGCCTGGTTCAACTTCGGCGCGTCGGCATCGTCGTGGACGAACGGCCCGATCGCCGCGCCGCTCGTCTACACGGAATTCATCCCGGCCGGGAACAGCGACATCGCGATGGGCGGCGCCGACTTCGCCACCAAGACCCAGAACAAGTCGCTCGGTTTCAATGCCCAATGGCGCGCCACGAAGGACCTGAAGCTGGAATTCGACGCGCACCGTTCGACGGCGGAGTCGAAGGCGGACAGCCCGTTCGGCTCGAGCAATACGCTGGGTACCGCGAGCTTCTCGCGCGGCGACACGACGGCCGACTTCTCCCAGGAATTCCCCGTCCTGTCGATCAAGGGCGCCAACTTCACGGGTGCGCCGCAGCAGGTCACGGGCTCCGTCTTCCAGAACGGCTACATGAAGGGCGAAGTCGACCAGTTCCAGCTCAAGGGCCGCCTGCGCATGCTGGAAGCGTCGAACCTGAACTTCGGCATCGGCACGATCGAGGTCAAGAACCGCTCCGCGTTCTCCACGCAGCAGCGCGATTCGTGGACCGGCGCGACGAAGCCGTCCGACTACCCGAGCAGCCTGTGGCACGCCGACACGATCCGCCAGTACTTCGACCAGCTCGCGGGCAGCCAGAACCCGAACCTGTTCAACACCTTCTACACCTTCAACTTCGCCCAGGTGCGCGACGTGGTGGCGAAGGCGTCCGGCCTGCCCGACCTGTACCTGCCGAAGAACACGTACGACACGGACCAGCGCACGGGCGAGAAATCGAAGAGCCTGTACCTGCAGTTCAACACCGACTGGGATACCGCGCTGCCGATGCACACCGCGATCGGCGTGCGTTACGAGAAGACGGACGTCGTGTCCACCGCCCTCGTGCCGACGGCGACGTCGATCACGATGGTGTCCGCGAACGAGTTCCCCGTGCAGTTCGGTGCCCCGTCGTTCACCACGCTGACCGGCAAGTACCACAACCTGCTGCCGTCGGTCGACTGGGACATGGACCTGCGCGAGGACATGAAGGTGCGCGCGAGCTACGGCGAGACCATCGGCCGTCCGCGCTACGACCAGATCGCCGGCGGCCAGATCCTGAATACGCTGGCGCGCGTCGACGGCGGCACGGGCTCGCAGGGCAATCCGGCGCTGAAACCCGTGAAGTCGAAGAACTTCGACCTGTCGTGGGAGTGGTACTACGGGAAGGACAGCTTCTTCTCCGTCAACGCGTTCTATAAGGACCTGGAGAACTACGCCGGCCAGTCGAAGATCGACGCCACGCCGTTCAACCTGCACACCCCGGTGGGCGGCGCGCTGTGGAACGAGGCGTCGGCCTCCGGCTGCGGTACGGACCCGGCCTGCATCCGCAACTACATCTTCACGCACCACCCGACGGCGCCGGGCGTGACGGTGACGGGCAAGGACAGCAGCGGCAACCCGACCGGCACCATCGTCGGCCAGCCGGGCGATCCGGTGGCGCACTTCCAGATCACGACGTTCTCGAACCAGAAGAAGGCGAGCCTGAACGGCCTGGAATTCAACCTCCAGCACATGTTCGGCACCACCGGCTTCGGCATCTCGGCGAACTACACGTACGTGCACTCCGGACTGCGGTACGATAACGGCAGCACGGGCGAGCAGTTCGCGCTGGTGGGCCTGTCGAACTCCGCGAACCTCGTCGGCATCTACGAGAACGACAAGTGGAACGTGCGTGCGGCGTACAACTGGCGCGGCGAGTTCCTGTCGTCGACGTTCGACGGCGCGGGTCCGAACCCGAACTACGTGGAGCCTTACGGCCAGCTCGACCTGTCGGTCGGCTACAACGTCACGCCGAAACTGGTCGTGCAGTTCGAAGCCATCAACCTGACGAACGAGACGAGCCGCGTCCATGGCCGCACCACGCAACAGGCCCTGTACGTGACGCAGACCGGACCGCGTTATATGCTGGGTGCGCGCTACAAGTTCTGACGGCGAGCCGCCGCCGCGGGGTTCGCCCTGCGGCGGACGTGCAGCCTGCCGTAATCGGTTTCAGCAGTTAAAAAGTTGTTCTAAAGCCAGCATTTTCAGGTAGACTCATGCGGCCCACCGGAAAAAGGAAGCTGTGATGAGTAAACCCATCGAACACGTCGTGGTGGTCGGCGGCGGCTCCGCCGGCTGGCTCGCGGCCGCCGTTCTCGCGGCGGAGCACCCGCGCCTGGCCGTCACTCTCGTCGAATCGCCGGGCGTGCCGCCCATCGGCGTCGGCGAAGGCACGTGGCCGTCCATGCGCGAGACCCTGCAGCGCATCGGCGTCTCCGAAACCGCGTTCTTCCGTGAATGCGACGCCGCGTTCAAGCAGGGCTCGCGCTTCGACCGCTGGGTCGACGGCAGCGACAGCGACATCTATTTCCACCCCTTTTCCCTGCCCCAGGGCTACGGCGAGGCGAACCTCGTCGCGGCGTGGCAACGGGCACACCGTGACGTGCCGTTCGCGGACCTGGTCAGCTACCAGCCGCACCTGTGCCTGCAAGGCCGCGCGCCGAAGCAGCCGCAGACGCCGGAATTCGCCGGCGTCGCCAACTACGGCTACCACCTGGATGCGGGCAAGTTCGGCGTCTTCCTGCAGAAGCACTGCACCGACAAGCTGCGCGTGCGTCACGTGCTGGCCCACGTCGTCGACATCCTGTCCACGGAGGACGGCGACATCGCGGCCTTGCGCACGCGCGAGGCGGGCCTGGTCGAAGGCGACTTGTTCATCGATTGCACGGGCATGGCGTCGCTGCTGCTGGGGCGCCACTACGGCGTGCCCCTCGTGTCGCAGCGCGACGTGCTGTTCAACGACCGCGCCCTCGCCGTGCAGGTGCCCTACCCCGCGCCCGATACGCCCATCGCGTCGCAGACGACGTCCACAGCGCAGCCGCACGGCTGGATCTGGGACATCGGCCTGCCCACGCGGCGCGGCGTCGGCTACGTCTATTCCAGCGCCCACGCCGAGGACGACGCGGCGGAGCGGACGCTGCGCGCTTACCTGGCATCGACCGGCATCGAAGGCGACATCCCCGCCCCGCGCAGGATTGCCTTCGACCCCGGCTACCGCGCGCGCTTCTGGGAGCGCAACGTCGTCGCGATCGGCCTGTCCGCCGGCTTCATCGAGCCGCTGGAAGCGTCCGCGCTCGCGCTCGTGGAACTGTCCGCGGCGTGGCTGGCGGACGACCTGCCCGCCACGCGCGCGCAGATGGACACGATCTCCGCGCGCTTCAACGAGGCCTTTACGTACCGGTGGGAGCGCATCATCGACTTCCTGAAGCTCCACTACGTGCTGTCGAAGCGCACGGATACCGGCTACTGGCTCGATCACCGCGCGCCGCACACGCAGTCGCCGCGCCTGCGCGAACTACTCGCCCTGTGGCGCACGCGCACGCCGTCGCGGCGCGACTTCCCACGCATCGAAGAGATTTTCCCGTCCGCGAGCTGGCAATATATCCTGTACGGGATGGGCTTCCGGCCCGAGCTGACGGCGCGCGCGTCGGACCTGCCCGAACGGGCCGACCACTATTTCCGCGAGGCCGCGCGGCTCACCGCCCGCATGCTGCCGCAGCTGCCTGCGAACCGCGAGATGCTCCACCACATCCGCCAGTACGGCATGCCGCCGGGCTAGCAGAGACACCGCCACCACAACATCAATAACGAGAGAGACTACCACCGATGGCCAACCATGCACCCCTGAACAACGTCGACCACAAGAACCTGCGCGTGGTCACGACCCGTGGCGCGGCATACGGCGACGCCGTGATGTCGGCACTGACCTTCCCCGCCGAATTCCGCGACCTGCAGGCCTGCTACCCGATCGTGTTCGCACAGGACGGCAACGGCAGCTACGACGCGCTCGCATTACTCGGCTTCGAACAGGGCGAGAACCTGTTCCTCGGTCCGAACGGCTGGGACGCGCCCACGATCCCCCTCACGGTCGAACGCCAACCGTTCATGATCGGCCGCAACGGCGAGGAGCTGGCCGTCCACATCGACCTGGACAGCCCGCGCGTGCGCGACGGCGGCATCGAGGGCGAAGCCCTGTTCCTGACCTATGGCGGCACGAGCGAGTACCTGGAGCGCATCAGCTCCGTGCTGCGCACCATCCACGAAGGCCTGATCGCGTCGCGCGCGTTCGTCGCTGCGCTCGTCGAGCTGGAACTGATCGAATCGTTCGTGCTGGACGTGGAACTGGACGACGGCTCGCAGAACCGCCTGGCCGGCTTTTACACGATCAACGAAGACCGTCTTGCCAAGCTCACGGGCGAGCAGCTCGCGCGCCTGCACGAGAAAGGCTACCTGCAGGCCATCTACATGTCGGTGGCGTCGCTGGCGCAGTTCCGCGGCCTGATCCAACGGAAGAACCGCGCCAATGGCCTCCTCCGCTAAACCCGTCCGCGAAGTCTCGTTCGGCGACGGCAAGCTGCCGGACGAGATGCTGCGCGCCACGCGCCCGTACATCGTGCGCGGCCTCGCGGCGCACTGGCCCCTGGTACGTCGGGGCCGCGAATCCGCGGAAAGCGCGGACGCCTACCTGCGCCAGTTCTATCGTGACGCGACCGTCAACGCGATGCTGGGTCCCCCGCAGATCCGCGGCCGCTTCTTCTACAACGACACGATCACGGGCTTCAACTTCCAGAACGTCCGTGCGCGCCTGGACCAGGTGCTGGACGAACTGGCCGTGCACCGCAAGCTGCCGGAGCCGGGTGCCATCTACGTGGGCTCGACATCGATCGACGGTGCCCTGCCCGGCCTGCGCGCGGCGAACGACGTCGACCTCGGCGACCGCAATCCGCTGGCCAGCATCTGGATCGGCAACCGCACCGTCGTCGCCACGCACTACGACCTGCCCGACAATCTCGCGGTCGTCGCGGTCGGCGAGCGGAGATTCACGCTGTTCCCGCCGGACCAGCTGAAGAACCTGTACGTCGGCCCGCTCGACTTCAATCCGGCCGGCCAGGCGATCAGCCTCGTCGACGTGCGCAACCCGGACTTCGACCGCTTTCCCCGCTACGCGGAGGCGCTCCAGCATGCCGAGGTGGCCGAGATGAGCCCGGGCGACGCGCTGTTCATCCCGTCGATGTGGTGGCACCACGTGGAAGCGCTGTCCCCGTTCAACGTGCTCGTGAACTACTGGTGGCGCCAGTCGCCGGACTGGATGGACACGCCGACCAACGCGCTGATGCTGGCACTGCTGACGATGCGCGACCTGCCGCCCGAGCAGCGGCGCGCGTGGCAGGAAATCTTCCGCCATTACATCTTCGAGCCGGATCCCGCGAACCTCGCGCACATTCCGGAGAACGCGCGCTATGCGCTGTCGCCGCTCGACGACGACGGCGCGCGCGTGTTGCGCGGCCAGCTGCTGCGCCGCATCAACCGATAAGAATACGAGCAGTACAAGCCAGGAGTAGAGACATGGAGAACACACACCAACAGGACCGCGGCCGCCCGATCCGCCGCGTCGTCATCGCCGGCGGCGGCACCGCGGGCTGGATGGCCGCGGCGGCGCTGGCGCGCACCCTCGGCAAGGTCCTCGACATCAAGCTCGTCGAGTCGGACGACATCGGCACCGTCGGCGTGGGCGAAGCCACGATCCCGAGCCTCGTGCACTTCCACCGCCTGCTCGACATCGGCGAGCAGGAATTCATGGCGGCCACGCAGGCCACGTTCAAGCTGGGCATCAGCTTCGAGGGCTGGCGCGCGCGCGGCGAGGACTATATCCACTCGTTCGGCATGACGGGCACGGACCACTGGACGGCCGGCTTCCAGCACTTCTGGCTGAAGGGCCGCGACCGCGGGCTCGCGAGCGACTACGGCGACTACTGCCTGGAGCTCGTCGCGTCGCAGGAAAAACGCTTCGGCCACCTGCCGAACCAGGGCATCAACTACGCCTACCACCTGGACGCCACGCGCTACGCCCGCTACCTGCGCCGCTTCTCCGAACACTTCGGCGCCCAGCGCATCGAAGCGAAGATCGCGAGCGTCGACACCGACCCGGCCACGGGTCACATCACGGCACTCGTACTGGACTCGGGCACGCGTATCGAAGGGGACCTGTTCATCGACTGCACGGGCTTCCGCTCGCTGCTGCTGGGCCAGACGATGGGCGTGGAATACGAAGACTGGTCGCAATGGCTGTTCAACGACAGTGCCATCGCCGTGCAGACGGAATCGACCGGTCCGGCCGTGCCGCTGACGCGCTCGATGGCGCACGACTGGGGCTGGCAGTGGCGCATCCCGCTGCAGCACCGCACGGGCAACGGCATCGTGTTCTCCAGCCGCTACACGGACGAAGCGACGGCGCGCGCGACACTCCTCGGCAATATCGAAGGCAAGGTGCTGACGGAGCCGCGCGTGATCCGCTTCACGCCCGGACAGCGCAGGAAAGTCTGGGCCGGCAACTGCATCGGCCTCGGTCTCGCGAGCGGTTTCCTGGAGCCGATCGAATCGACAAGCATCCACCTGATCCAGCGCGGCATCGTGCGCCTGCTGCAGACGTTCCCGTCGCACGGCATCCAGCAGTCGGATATCGACGAGTTCAACGCGCAGGCCGAGGAAGACATCCGCACGATCCGCGACTTCATCATCCTGCACTACAAGGTCACGAACCGGCGCGACACGCCGTACTGGCACGACGCTGCGACGATGACCGTGCCGGACAGCCTGCAGCACCGCATCGACCTGTTCCGCGACGGCGGCCGCGTCTTCCGCGCAGGGAACGAACTGTTCGCGGAAAACTCGTGGGTGCAGGTGATGCTGGGCCAGGGCCTCACGCCCGAACGCTGGCATCCGAGCGCGGACCTGATGGGCGACGACGAGCTGCGCGGCTTCCTGGACGGCATCCGCAACGGCGTGCGCCGCACGGTGTCGCAACTGCCGCCGCACCAGCAATACGTGGAGCGCTACTGCCCGGCGGGCAAGCCGTGACGGTGCAGGCGGCCGGATTCGCCGACACGAAGCGGCACTATCCCGTCCTCGACGGCCTGCGCGGTGTCGCGGCGCTGACGGTCGTCGCCTTCCACCTGTGCGAGGCGCATGCCGTCAACCGCTTCGCCCAGGTCATCAACCACGGCTATCTCGCCGTGGATTTCTTTTTCCTGCTGTCCGGCTTCGTGATCGGCTACGCGTACGACGACCGGTGGCGGCGCATGTCGCTGGGCGAATTTTTCCAGCGCAGGCTGATCCGCCTGCATCCGATGATCGTCGTCGCGATGGTCATCGGCGCGCTGATGTTCTACTTCCAGGCCGGCCCCCTGTTCCCGATGGTCGCGGACACGCCCCTGTGGCGCATGCTGCTGATCATGGTGGTCGGCATGACCCTGCTGCCCGTGCCGCCCGCGCTGGACCTGCGCGGCTGGGGTGAAATGCACCCGCTGAACGGGCCCGCGTGGTCGCTGTTCTTCGAATACGTGGCGAACGTGCTGTACGCGCTCGTGTTGCGGCGACTGCCGCACCGGATCCTGGCCGTACTCGCGCTGGTGGCCGGCGCGGCCCTCGTCCACTACCTGCTTACGGGGCCGAACGGCGACGTGATCGGCGGGTGGTCGCTGGATCCCGTCCAGTTCCAGCTGGGTTTTACGCGCCTCGCCTATCCGTTCTGCGCGGGATTGCTGCTGTCGCGCGTCGTGCGGCCCGGTCGCATCACGCACGCGTTCCCCATCAGCGCCGCGATCCTGTTCGTCACGATGACGTTGCCGCGCATCGGCGGGCCGGAGACCCTGTGGATGAACGGCCTGTACGAAGCGTTGTGCATCGTCGCCGTGTTCCCGTTCGTCGTCTGGCTCGGTGCCAGTGCCCAGGTGAGCGCGCGCACGGGGCGCGTGTGCGCCGCGCTGGGCGGCCTGTCCTATCCGCTCTACATCATCCACTACCCGTTCGTGTACACGTACACGGCGTGGACCAACGAACGACACGTGTCGCTGCGCGACGGCCTGCCCGTCGCCGCGCTCACGTTCCTGGCGTGCGTTGCCCTGGCGTGGCTGCTGCTGAAGTACTACGACGAGCCGGTGCGTGCCTGGCTCACCCGGCGCTGGATGGAGCGCAGGCCGGCGCTCGCGCACGAGCGTGCACAAATATAGAATGAAACAATCGCAACTTTGCATGTTCAAGAATATTTTCCCTACTAGGCATAGATATTCTGTTACGGACATTTCAAAATTCGTTGCTTCACAGCATCAGTAAAGACGTTCTCACGGAATTCGTCGTGACAACGGCTGAGGCCGGTCGCTAAGATTTAGAACATTTCCAGCGGGCAAATCCGTAAATCCGGAGCCGCGCTGGGCGTGTTCGACAATCTCCAGGATCCCGCCTCCATGGCCATCTCCCCCTTTCCCACGCGGCTCGCCTGCGCCCTCGCGGCCGCCTTCGCCATCGTCCCCGACCTGCATGCCCAGACCGGCATCGACCCGGCCGCCGCCGCCCAGCGCGCCGAGGTGCTGCAACGCCAGCAGGAAGAACGCATCAAGCGCGACATCGAAGCCGCCAGGCCGCGCGAGCGCACCGAGCCGGGCATCGACACGAGCCGCCTGCACCCGCAGGTCGACGCATCCGGCGCCGGCCCGCGCTGCCACGACATCGACGTGATCGTCATCCATGGCGCACCACGCTTGTCCCCGGCCGTGCGCACGGGGATCGAGGCGACGTACAGCCACCGCTGCCTCGGCGTCGCGGAGATCGAGGCGATCCTGGGCCTCATCACGAAGGACTACGTCGACCGCGGCTACGTCACCACGCGCGCCTACCTGCCCGCGCAGGATCTCGGCAGGAAGCAGCTGGAGATCCTCGTGATCGAAGGCCGCCTCGGCGCGCTCAAGGTGGACGACGGTGCCCGCATCAACCCGTGGAACGTGTTCCCGCCGGCGGGCGGCCTGCTCAACCTGCGCGACATCGAGCAAGGCATCGACCAGGTGAACCGCCTGGCCTCGAACAACGCCACGCTCGACATCCAGCCGGGCACCGTGCCGGGCGAGAGCACGGTCGTCATCCACAACAAGCCGGCCTTCCCCGTGCACGCGAGCCTCACGGGCGACAACAGCGGCTCCGAGAGCACGGGCCGCAACCAGGCGGGCTTCTCGCTCAGCACGGACGGCATCCTCGGCCTCAACGAGCTGCTGCTGGCCACGTATCGCCGCTCGCAGCCGAACGACATGGCGCACAAAGGATCGGAAAGCAAGAGCGTGACGGCGATCGTGCCGTTCCGCTGGACGACGTTCACGGCCACGGCCAGCGACGCACGTTTCGTGAGCACCGTGCAGCTGCCGAGCGGCGAAGCGCTGCAATTCCAGGGCCGCTCGCGCAACGCGTCGCTGCGCGTGGACCAGCTGCTGTATCGCAACCAGGTCACCCGCGCCGGCGTGTACGGCAACCTGGCCGTCAAGGACAGCAAGAACTACCTGGGCGGCGAACTGCTGGGCGTCAGCAGCCGCAAGCTGTCCGTGTTCGACCTGGGCGGCACGGCCAGCACCACCTGGCTGGGCGGCGCCCTGTCCGCCGACCTGGGCTACTCGCGCGGCCTCGGCATCGCGGGGGCGCTGCACGACGCGGACGGCCTGGCCGACAGCGCGGGCCACGCGCAATTCGGCAAGGTCACGTTCAATGCGAACTGGACGCGCCCGTTCCGGATCGGCACCCTCGATGCGGGCATCTCGTCCAGCCTGACGGCCCAGTACGCACTCGACACCCTGTTCGGCTCCGAGCAGATGCTGATCGGCGGCCCCTACACGGTGCGCGGCTTCTACAACAACACCTTGTCGGGCGACCACGGCGCGTACGTACGCAACGACGTCTTCGTGCGTCCCGTGCTGCCGCTGTTCGGCCAGGCCGTGCCGCTGCGCGTGTACGCGGGCGTCGACGCGGGCCACGTCAGGAACCGCGTCGCGGGCATCCCGGACGGCACGCTCGCCGGCGCCGCGCTGGGCCTGAACATCGCATGGAAACGCACGTCGCTGGACGTTTCCGCCACGCGCGCGCTGCACCAGCCGCACGCCTTCCAGCGCGAAGGAACCCAGACCTGGGTACGCCTGAACATCGAGATCTGAAAGCACCCATCATGAACCGCTCGTATCGCCACGTCTGGAGCGCCGCCCGCGGCGCGTATGTCATCGCCGCCGAAACCGCCCGCGGGAAGGGCAAATCCGGCCGCGCCGTCCTCGCCGCCACGGTGCTGGCCGCAGTGCTGCCCGCCATCGCGCCCGGCGCCGCCCGGGCCCAGGTCAGGACACCCACGTCCGTCGTCCCCAACGGGGGCAAGACGACGACGTATATCGCGCCGAACGGCGTGCCCGTCGTGAACATCGACACCCCGAACGGCGCCGGCATCTCGCACAACACGTTCGACACGTACAACGTCGACGCGAAAGGCCTCGTGCTGAACAACACCCCGTTCACGCAGGCCGCTGTGGGCCAGTCGCAACTGGCGGGGGGCGTCGTCGGCAACACGAACATCAAGCAGGCCGCCCGGATCATCCTCAACGAAGTGACGTCGACCAACCGCTCCACGCTGGCCGGCTACACCGAGGTGTACGGCAAGCGTGCCGATGTCATCGTCGTCAACCCGAACGGCCTTACCTGCACGGGCTGCGGCTTCCTCAACACGGACCGCGTCACGCTGACGACCGGCGCCCCCGTATGGGCCGCCGACGGCAACCTGATCGGCTTCAACGTCAGCCGCGGCGACATCGCGATCGGCGGTGCCGGCGTCGATGCCAGCGCCCAGCAGATCCTCGACCTGGTGGCGCGCAACGTGAAATTCGACGGTCAGGTCAACGTGGCCGCCACCGGTGAACTCGGCGTGTTCACGGGTCCCGTCCAGTGGCATTACGAGGGCCGCAACATCGCGGGCACCGTGGCCGCCGCCGCCGACAAGCCGCAATACGCGATCGACTCGAGCGCGCTCGGCGGCATGTACGCGGGCCGCATCCGGCTGATCGCGACGGAGGCCGGCGTGGGCGTGCGCATGCTGGGCGACGCCGCCGCCAGCGCGGACGATTTCCGCGTCGACGCGGCCGGCAAGGTCGTCGTCCAGGGCCGCGTGTCCGCGGCACGCGACGTGACGGTCACGCAGACGGGCGCGGGCCAGGTCGAGATCAGCGGGGCCAACGCTGCCGTCAGCGCGACGCGCGACCTGAACGTGACCGCGGGCGGCGCCCTGGCGTTGAACGAGGCGACGCTCAAGGCCGGCAACGACCTGGCGATCCAGGCGGCCAGCCTCGCCGACACGTCCGGCGCCAACGCCACCCGCAGCGCCAACGGCGCCGCCACCGTGAAGCTCGCGGGCGCCGCCGCCATCGACGGCAGCACCTGGGGCGCCGGCGGCGCGTTCGGCCTCGACGCCGGCGCCATCGCCGCCACGCATGCGACGCTGTACAGCGGCAAGGGCGCGCTCACGCTCGGCGCCGGCGGCGACGTCGTGCTGGACGCCGTCAAGGCGACCACCACCGACAAGCTGGACGTGCAGGCGCGCGGGGGCGCCCTGCGCCTCACCGCGGCAACGCAATTGACGGCCGGCGCCGACGCCGCGCTGCGTGCCGCCACGGCACTCGACAATGCGGGCGGCGTGCTGGCCGGCGGCGGCCTCGCCATCGACGGCGGCACCGCCTCGCCCCTGCAACTGGCCAACAGCGGCCTGCTGCAGGCCCAGGGCGCGCTGAACATCGGCGCCGCGCAGGCCGCGGCCGTGACCAACACGGGCCGCGCGCTGGCCGGCCGCATCGCCATCCGCGCGACCACGCTCGCCAACGCGGGCGCCGTGCAGGCGGGCGACGGCATGACCATCGTCGCCGGCGACGTCACGAACGCCGCCGGTGCCACGCTGCTGGGCGCGGGCGCCGGCAAGGACGTTCTCGTGACGGCGGCGCGCCTGGACAACGCGGGCACCGTGCAATCGGCGGGCGGCCTCGCCGCCACCGTCGCCGGCGCCGTCGCCAACAGCGGCAAGCTCCTGACCACGACCGCGGCCGACGGCGGCGCGGACGGCAGGCTGGCCGTGAAGGCAGGCAGCATCGCCAACACGGGCACCGTCGCCGCCGCCGGCGCGGCCAACCTGCAAAGCGCCGCGGACGTCGTGAACCGCGCCCTCGTCCAGGGCGCATCGCTCACCGTCACGGCGGGCACCGACGTCACCAACGACGGCGCCGACAGTGCCCTGGTGGGCCGCAACACGGCCGTGATCACGGCGCGCGACGTCGCCAACGCGGGTACGATCCAGGCCGGCACGGATCTCGCCGTGACGGCGACCGGGGCCCTCTACAACAGTAACGCGATCCAGACGCTGGGCGGGACCGGCAACCTGGCCCTGACCGGCGGCACCCTGTCGAACGCCGGCACCGTGCAGGCGGCGGGCAGCGCGGACCTGGCATCGACGACGGGGTGGGCGACCAACAGCGGCCAGGTCATCGCCTCGGGCAACCTGCGCCTGAACGCGGCGACCCGGTTCCTGAACCTCGACCCCGGCAGCGTCATGCAGACCGCAGGCGACTTCACGGCGCAGGCGGGGCAATTCGTCAACGACGGCGCGATCAGCGCGGGCAGGAACGCGACCGTCGACGCGACCGGTGCGCTCACGACATCCAGCCTGCTCGAGACCACGGTGGCCGGCGGCAGCGTGACCCTGCGCGGCGCAACGGTCGGCAACAGCGGCACGATCCGCGCGGCCGACAGCGCCAGCCTCGTGGCGGCGGCCGGGGGCATCGACAACACGGGCCAGATCCGGGCCGCCACGGGGCTCGACCTCTCCGCCGCGCAATCCATCACCAACGGCGGGACGTCCGCCCTGCTTTCCGGTCGCACGCTGAACGCAAGCGGCGCCAGCCTCGCCAACAGCGGCACCGTGCAAGGCGAAACGAACGTGACGGTGGACGTGGCCGACGCCCTCGTCAACAGCGCCGTCGTGCAGGCGACCGGCGCCGGCGCCGGCCTGGTGCTGCGCGCGGGCGCCATCGCCAACAGCGGCACCGCGGCGTCCGCCGGCACGGCGGCGTTCACGAGCCGTACCGGCGGGATCGCCAACAGCGGCCAGGTGCAGGCACAGGACGCGCTGGCCATCGACACGGCGACGACCCTCGACAACAGCGGCAGGATCATCGGCCAGGCCGCCGTCACGATCACGGGCGCGACCGGATTCGGCGTCACCAACGGCGGCCGCATCCAGGCCGCCACGGCCCTGGACGTGGGCACCGCATCCACCGGCGCCGCGTACGTGACCAGCAGCGGCACGCTGTTCGGCGCCACCATCGGCGTGTACGCCACCAGCCTCACGAACCAGGGCCGCATCCAGTCGGGCGGCGCCGCCACGCTGAGCGGCCGCGACATCGTCAACCAGGGGAGCGGCGCCGTGATCCTGGCCGGCATGGACGGCAGCGCGAGCACGATCACCGGTACGGCGACTGTCCGCAACGAAGGCGCCATCCACACGGCGGGCGACCTGACCGTGACGGCCCCGCGCCTCGACAACACGAACACGGGCGGCATCTCGTCGGAAGCGAACCTGACGACGACGGCGGGCGGCGCCGGCTTCGACAACGCGGGCGCGCTGTACGCGGGCGGCACCCTCACCGTCAACGCCGCCGGCCAGGTCTACAACAACACCATGACCGGCACGATGGACGCCAACGACATCAACGTCAGCGCCGCCACCTTCAACAACTACAACACCGTGATCGCACTGCGCGACACGACGATCACGACGACCGCTGCGTTCAACAACCTGCCGACGGGCCGGGTGCCGAACGTGATCATCGCGCAGGTGATCGACGGCGCCGTCGGCACGCCTTACGACTGGGAAGGCAACTGCGCACTCTTCAGTTCCGGGTGCGACCACCTCGTCACCTGGGCGCAGACCGTGAACTGGATCCAGGGGCTCGACGGCGCGATGCCCACGCAGTTCGGCCAGGTCATCGCGGCCCGCACGATCGACATCCACTACGGCCAGTCGGGCGTGAACCAGGCGTCGCTGATCTCGGCGCCGAACGTCAACATCAGCGGCAGCGGCGCTTTCACCAATACCGACCTGCACCTGGAGCAGATCGACTACGCGCGGCGCTGGCACATGACCAAGATCGGTCACCTGTTCCGGCCTGACGAGTACTACTACACCTATCCCACCACGGACGGCCAGTACGGCTGCAACGACGGCGGCTGCTTCACCGGATCCGCCGGCGACGCGGGCGCCGCCCATGACGCGGCGCACCTGATGGAAACGGGACGCCACGTGATCCAGAAGTGGAAGGCCGGCATCTACGCGACCAACCTCGCCTTCACGGGCGGCAGCCTGATGAACCTCGGGTCGCCCTACCAGCAAGGCACCCAGGCGCAATCCGTCGGTGCCGACAATGCCGTCGCGGCCAGCCCGCTGGCCGGCACGCCGCTGGGCAGCGGGTTGAAGGCGTTCGTCAGCAAACTGCCGGCGAACGCGAAGTCGCAGACCGTCGCGGCTACGCCGGCGCAGCAGTTCCAGGGCCTGAACCTGAACCTGCCGACGAACCCGAACGGCTACTTCGTCACGGCCAAGGACCCGAACTCGCACTACCTCGTCGAAACGAACCCGCTGTTCGGGGCCGGCAACAACTCGGTCGGGTCGGACTATCTCACCACGCTCCTGAAGATCAGCCCGGACAAGGAGATCAAGCGCCTGGGCGACGCCAATTACGAGGCGAAGCTCGTGCGCGACCAACTGATCGCGCAGACCGGCGCCAACGTCCTCAAGGGCATGGCCAGCGAAGCGGCGCAGATGCAGTCGCTGATGGACAATGCATCCACGCAGGCCCGCAAGCTGGGCCTCGTGTACGGCCAGGCCCCGAGCCCGGACCAGGTCGCGAACCTGACCGAAGACATGGTCTGGATGGTGGAAACCGTCGTGGGCGGCCAGAAGGTGGTCGCGCCCGTCGTCTACCTCGCGAAGTCGACGAAGGACGCCATCGAAGGCGGCGGCCCCGTGCTCTCCGCCACCAACATGAAGATCGACGCCGGCACGGTGACCAACACGGGCGGCACGATCAAGGGCGAAAGGCTGGACATCACGGCCAAGGGCGACATCACGAACACGGGCGGCAAGATCAAGGGCGGCGACGTCGCGCTGAAGTCGACCGGGGGCAGCATCGTCAACCAGACCGTGGCCGAGACGCGCGGCGGCAAGGACTTCGCGCGGACCACGATCGGCGCGGCCGCCGGCATCGAGAGCACCGGAAAGCTGAGCCTCGACGCGGCGAAGGACATCACCGTCAAGGGCGCGGACGTCAAGGCAGGCGGCGACGCGAGCCTCGCGGCGGGCGGCAACGTGACGTTCGACACGATCCAGAACACGACCGCGGACGCCACCATGCACCGCAGCGCCGGCCTGCTGGGCGGTTCGGGCAGCGGCAGCAGCCTCGCCACGACGACCAATATCGGGTCGAACCTGGCGAGCGGCGGCAACCTCAAGATCAAGAGCGGCGGCGACACCACCATCGCGGGTTCGCAGGTGAAGGTCGGCGGCGACCTGGCACTGGACGCCGGCGGCAACGTCAACGTCGTCTCGCGCCAGGACACCCGCGAGACGACGAGCTATTCCGAGCACTCGGGTCTCGGCGTGGGCGGCGGCCTGTTCGGCAATACGTCGACGACCACCGATACCTTCCAGGGCCGCAACGTGGGCGCCGGCATCGACGTCAAGGGCAACGCGGCCATCAAGAGCGGCGACACCCTCACCCTGCAGGGCTCGAAGCTGAACGTCGGCGGCGGCGCGGACATCCAGGCGGGCCAGGTCCAGGTGCTGGCCGGCCAGGACGTCGACCGCACGACGACGACCACGAAGACGACGAGCTTCCTCAAGCTGGACGGCGCCGGCGGCGACACGTCCGCGGGTGCGGGCGCGTCGGCCGGAAGAGGGGTCGGCAGCAAGGCGGGCGTGGGCGTCGGCGCCCAGGCGCATGCGGGCGCCAGCGCATCCGGCAGCGCGGGCGTCACGCTGGCCGAGACCACGACGACCAACACCTACGACCTCAACGCGCGCGCCGTGGGCTCGCAGATCAACGTCGGCAAGGACCTAAACGTGAAGGCCGACAAGGACATCACGCTGCAGGGCGCGAAGGTGAACTCGGGCGGCGATACGAACCTGGATGCGCAGAACGTCAACGTGCTGGCGTCGCAGGACGTGCACGTCTCGAGCAGCAGGACGTCGACCACGCAGATCGGCCTGTACGCGGAATCCAATAACGAAGCGTCGGCCGGCGCCGGCGCGCGCACGGGCATGGTGTCGGGCGCGGGCGCGGAAGCGGGCGCCTCGTCCGACACGACGGTCGACTTCATCCGTACGAAGACGACGCAGACGGACAGCCTGAACATCCACAACAACGGCACCACCCTGAGCGCGAACGGCAAGCTGAACATCAACGCGAAAGACAAGCTGAACGTCCAGGGTTCAGAACTGAGCGGAGAAAACGGCGTCGGGCTGAAGGCAAAGGACATGACGTTCTCCGCCGCGACCGACGTGGACCAGACGTCGACCACGACGACGAAGACGTCGGCCGGCCTGTACTACAGCGGCGGCGCAAAGGCAAACGCTAGCGCGTCGAACGGCATGCTGGGCGGCGGCGGCGCTGCGTCCGCGAGTGCCAAGGCCGGCGAAGGCCTGCAGGCACGCCACTCGGAAGCGACCGACGCGTCCGGGACGACGACGGCGCAGGTGTCGACGATCCGCTCGGGCAACGGCGACATCACCCGCACGGCGACCGGCAACATCACGGACGTGGGCACGCACATCGACGCGGCCGGCAACTTCACGCAGTCGGCGACGACCATCGACAGCAAGGCCGCGGCCAACACGAGCTGGACGTCCTCCAATGCGTCGTCGCACGAGGCGCGCATCGGCGTGTACGCGGAGGCGAGCGCCGACGCGGGTGCGACCGGGGCGCCGGGTGCCTCCGGTGCCGGCGTCAGCGTCGGCATCGAGGCGCAGTACACGGGCACGCAATCGTCGTCGCGCTCGGACAGCAGCACGGCAGTCGTGTCGACCATCCGCACGGGTGGCAAGGTCACCAGCACGTCGTCCGGCGCGACGACGCTGGAAGGCACGAGCATCAAGGGTGGCAAGGGTGTCGAGATCGGCGCGCAGTCGCTCGACTTCAAGGCCGCGCACGACACGTCCAGCAGCAGTTCGAGCGAGCAGACGATCAACGCCGCCGCGAACGTGGGCGTCGGCCTCGGCTCGAAGACCGTCGAGGGCGGCGCCAGCGGCGGCTTCGACAAGGCAAGCGACAGCGCACGCTCGTCGACGGCCGTCGCCGGCGGCATCCAGTCGGGCGGAGGCCTCGTCATCAAGACGCAGGGTGACGCCCGCTTCGAAGGCACCGACATCGCGGCCAAGGGCGACGCCACGGTCAGCGCGGGCGGCAAGCTGACGATGGACTCGGCGCGCAACGAGAACAGCGCGTCCAGCAGTTCCAGCTCGTTCCAGGCCGGCGTGCAGGTGTCGGGCGGTGGTGGCGGCAAGGGTGGCAAAGGGGGCGGCAAAGGCGGCGAAAGCGGCGCGGGCCTGACGCTGGGCGGCGGGTTCCAGAACGACACCAGCACGTCTAGCCAGGCCGTCACCGGCAGCGTGAAGTCGGGCGGCAACCTGACCCTGAGCGCGGGCGACAAGGCCAGCTTCGAAGGCACGCAACTCAAGGCCGGCGGTGCGGCCACCGTGGCGGGCGGCGCTGTCGAGTTCAAGGACGCGAATAGCACGAGCACCAGTACCAGCTCGGGCTTCGCGGCCGGCATCGGCGTCTCGGGCGGCAGCAAGGACGGCAAGTCGAACGGCGCCGGCATGGCCACCGTGGAGGGCGGCTATTCCAGCGACAGCAGGACGACGTCCACGAAGGCGACGCTGGAAGCCGGCAGCGGCGTGCAGGTGAAGTCCGGTCAGCCCTGACCGAGATGCTCGTACAGGATCAGCGAGCCGATCGCGATCAGTACGAGGCCGCCCACGACCTCGGCGCGCTTGCCCACGAGCTTGCCGAGGCCGCGGCCCACCATCACGCCGAGCGTGACCATGATGAACGTCGACAGGCCGATGGCGCCGGCCGTCGTGACGATGTTCGCGTCGATGAACGCGAGGCCCACGCCTACGGCCATCGCGTCGATGCTCGTCGCGAAACCCGTCACGGCCAGCAGCCAGAACCCGTGGCTCGTCGGCTTGTCGTCCTCGTCGTCGTCCGCGCCCGACAGGCCTTCGCGCATCATGCGCAGGCCCAGGACACCCAGCAGCGTGAACGCGATCCAGTGGTCCCATGCCTCGACGTACGGCGCCGCCCAATGACCGAGCGCCCAGCCGATGACGGGCGTGAGACCTTCGATGACGCCGAAGATGGCGCCCGTGCGCAGGGCTTCGCGGAGATGGGGACGTTGCAGCGCGGCGCCCTTGCCGACGGCGACGGCGAACGCGTCGGTGGACATGGCGAGAGCAAGTGCTGCGGTGGCGAGGAGATTCATGGTGGTTCCAGTCGGGCAATGACGAAGGCATGCCGGCGCGGCCCGATGAACGCGCAGGCACACCAAAGGTCTTGCCAACCGAAACGGCTGCCCGTACCACGTCGGCCAACGGCCGGCGAGTATGTTGATACGGGAACTTCCGCAGGGCGGAAGCAGGCTACTCCCCAATGGGATGCCGGCATTCTACTGCAAAACATGCCGGCATGGCCAGTCTCAGGCAGCGGTTACCGCCTGGCGATGCAGGTTTGCATACTTCACGCCGAAGAACAGGATGAAACCATAGCAGGCCGCCGGCACGAAGAACGACGGCTGCACGCCGATGCGGTCCGCCAGCCAGCCTTGCGCGAACGGCACGATGGCGCCGCCCACGATGGCCATGCACAGGATGCCGGAACCCTGGCCCGTGTGACGGCCGAGGCCATGCAGCGCCATGCTGAAGATCGTGGGGAACATGATGGAATTGCACAACCCGACGGCGAGGATCGCCCACATCGCGGCCTGGCTGCGGCCGAAGATCGCGGCCAGCACGAGCACGATCGCGGCGAGCGCGTTGAACGCGAGCGCCTTGCCCGGGCTGACGACGCGCATCACCGCAAAGCCGATGAAGCGGCCGATCAGCGCCCCGCCCCAGTACACGCTGACATAGCTGGCCGCCTGCGCCGCCGGGAGCCCGGCCACCTGCTGCTCGCCCAGGAAGTTGACGAGGAAGCTGCCGATGCTGACTTCACCGCCCACGTACAGGAAGATGGCGGCGGCGCCCAGCACGAGGTGGCGGTAATGCAGCGCCGAACCGGTCGCACCGGCGGCGGGGACGTCGGCATCCGCATGATCGATGCGCGGCAGCCGGGCCAGCGCGAACAGGATCGCCAGGATCGCGAGCGCCGCCGCCAGCGCAAGATACGGTCCCTGTACCGCGGACGCCTGGTCGGCCGCCGCGGCGCCTGCGCCCGCCAGGATCAGCATGCCGCCCAGCGCCGGGCCGACCGTCGTCCCCAGCGAGTTGAAGGCCTGCGTGAGGGTCAGCCGGCTCGATGCCGTCGCGGCCGGGCCGAGCACCGTCACGTACGGGTTCGCGGCGACCTGCAGGATCGTGATGCCGGCCGCCAGCACGAAGAACGCGAACAGGAACAGGCCATAGCCGCCGCGCGCGGCCGGGTAGAACAGCGCGCAGCCGGCGGCCGCGATCAACAGGCCCGTGACGGCGCCCTTCTGGTAGCCGAGGCGGCGGATCAGCGCGCCGGCCGGCAGGGACACGATGAAATAGGCGCCGAAGAAGCAGAACTGCACGAGCATCGCCTGCAGGTAGTTCAGCGTATAGATCGCCTTCAGGTGCGGGATCAGCACGTCGTTCAGCGACGTAAGCAGGCCCCACATGAAGAACAGGATCGTGACGATGACGAGCGGTCCGGTGTTGGTCGCGGTCGCGTTTGTCGTCGCGGTCACGGGCACGGACGGGTTGGGGGAAGCTGCCATGAAATCTCCTTTTATGATTGTTGTGTTGCGGCGTCGAGCATTGCGGCCACGCCGCGCAGCGCGGGATACGGTTCGGTGACGAGATACGTGGGGATGCGCGCCAGCCACGGCTGCAACCGCCCTTTGCCCTCGAAGCGGGCCCGGAATCCGGATGCGTGGAACAGCGGGCCGAGACGGGGCACGATGCCACCGCCGATGTACATGCCGCCCGTCGCGCCCAGGGTCAGCGCAACGTTGCCCGCCACGCTGCCCAGGATGGCGCAGAACGTGTCGACGGTCGCGCGGCAGGCGGTGCACGAATCGTCCAGCGCGCGCGCCGTGATGTCGGCGGCGGCCAACCGTTCGCCGGTCAGCACGCGGTGGATCGCTTCGAGGCCGGGGCCGGACAGCAGACGCTCGGCCGATACGTGGCCATGTTCTTCCCACAGCGCGTCGAGGATCCGCATCTCGGCCCGGGTGACAGGTGCGAAGCTGGCATGACCGCCCTCGCCCGCCAGCGCGATCCAGCGCCCGCCGCCCGCGGGCACCACGCCCGCTACGCCGAGTCCCGTGCCCGGGCCGACGAGACCGATGGGCCGGCCTTCGACCGCCGTCGTGTCCGTGCCGCCGATGCGTTGCCGCCCGGCTGCGTCCAGGTGCGGCAAGGCTTGCGCCAGCGCCGCGAAGTCGTTCACGACGAGGAGCGTGTGCAGCCCGCAGGCCTCGCGCAGACCGGCGATCGAAAAACGCCAGTGGTGGTTCGTCATGCTCACGACATCGCCCTCGACCGGGTTCGCGATCGCGATTGCCGCGTGGCGGATGCCGTCCGTGGCCAGGCCGCGCGCTGCGGCGCGGGCCAGGTAGGCGGCAATCGCATCATTGACGCGGTCGTAGTCGCGGCACGCGAGCACTTCGATGTCGGCGAAACCGCCGCCCTGCGCCTGGAGCGCGAAGCGGGCGTTGGTGCCGCCGATGTCGGCCAGCAGGCGGAGTCCGCTCATTGCAGGTCCTCGCAGTTGACGGCGCCCGCGGCGGCCGCCACGTCCACGTTGCCGAAGGCCGCCGTGAACGGACCGTCGCTCGTTACGCGGAACGGCGTGTCCACGCGCGCCAGGTCCACGCCGTGCGCACGGAAGCAGGCCAGCGGGATCGCGACCTCCTGGCGGCCCTTGCCGGCCAGGCGCGCGAACAGCCGGGTCGCATCCAGCGGCGTGCCGCACGCGGTACCGCCGCAGGCCATCGCGATCGTCACCTTGCCCGCGGGCGCCTGCTGCACGATCGTGTCGAAGCGCAGCACGCCTTTGTCCGCCAGCGCGGCGGGCAGCGCGAGCGGCTTGCCGCCGTGCGCTTCGAACGTGGCGGGTGCCGTCCACGTGACGAGCTTCGCATCCTGCTGCGTCCTGATCTGGGCGATGGCCACGGAGATGCCCGGCAGGCTCGTGTTCGCGTTCAGGTCCGCGCCGAGCGGCTGCACGGCGGTGCCGCTGACGATCCGCAGCGGGAAACTGGCGCGGTCCGCCTGGCCGTACACGGGGTACGTATCCGAGGCGCTGCAACCGCCCGCCGGATACGTCGCATCCAGCGTGCCGAGATGCGAACGCTCGCCGCGTTTGAGGCCGTAGCCGTAGGCGAACAACGGCGCATAGCCGGGGTCGCCCACGTTCAGCGGCGTCTGGCACACGGACTTCGGCCACGAGAACGACAGCTTGCCCGTGAATTCGTACGGCTTCGAACCGCTACCCGCGACGAGCAGGTCCGAGACGCCCTTGCCTTCCGTGCCGGGCAGCCAGGCGGCGACGAACGTGTCGGACAGGTTCAGCAGGTCGTTCACCCACAGGGGCCGACCGGACAGGAACACGGTCACCACGGGCTTGCCCTTGCCGTGGACCTTCTGCAGCACGGCCAGGTCTTCCGGATAGCGGCTCGAATGGCGCAGCGTCCCCGACGGCACGATGTCCCCGTCCCCTTCCGCATACGGCGCCTCGCCGATCACGGCGATGAGGGCGTCGAACTGCGCCGGGTCCACGCCCGCCGCATCGGCACTGTAGGTGACGTTCGCGCCTGCCGCCTTCAGGCCCGCGAGGATCGTCTCCCCTTTCGGGAAGTCCGCATTCGTGTTCGCCGTGCCCTGCCACGTCAATGCCCAGCCGCCCGTCTGGTTGGCCATGCTGTCCGCGGCCTTGCCCACGACCAGGATCCGCTTCGAAGGCGCCAGCGGCAGCGCCGGCCCCTCGTTCTTCAGCAGCACGAGCGACTCGCGCACGGCGCGGCGGCCCAGCTCCTTCGCGAGCAGCGCATCGTCCTTGCCGGCCCATGCGGATTGCGACGGCCGCCTGGCGAACACGCCCGCCCGCAGCTTCACGCGCACGATGCGGCTCACGGCGTCGTCGATGCGCGCCATCGGGATGCGGCCCGCCTCGACATCCTTGATCGTATTGGCGATGAACGCCTTCCAGTCGTTCGGCACCATCACCATGTCGATGCCCGCATTGATGGCCTGGGCGCAGCTGTCGTTGCGGCAGCCCGGCACTTCGCCGATGCCGTTCCAGTCCGTGACGACGAAGCCGTCGAAGCCCATCCTGTCTTTCAGGATATCGGTGAGCATGTAGCGGCTGCCGTGCACCTTGCCGTAGTCCTTGCCCGCCGCGACGTCGTTCCATGAGTTGAACGAGGCCATGACGGTCTGCGCGCCCGCTTCGATGCCCGCGAAATAGCCCTGCGCGTGGATGTTCATCATGTCGCGTTCGCTGACCTTCGCGACACCCGTGTTGATGCCGAATTCCGTGCCGCCGTCGGCCATGTAGTGCTTGATGCTGGCGATGACATTGGCGTCGTCCTTCAACGCCCCCTGCAGGCCCGCCACGTAGGGGCCGGACAGGCGGCGCACGAGCTGCGGGTCTTCCGAAAAGCTTTCGTAGGTCCGGCCCCAGCGGTCGTCGCGCACGACGGCGACGGTCGGGCCGAACACCCACGCGATGCCCGTCGCGCGCACGGCCTTGCCCGTCGCGGCGCCGATGGCTTTCACGAGCGCCGGGTCGCGCGCGGCGCCGAGGCCGATATTGTGGGGGAACATGGTGGCGCCGTAGACGTTGTTGTGGCCGTGGACGGCATCCGTGCCCCAGATCATCGGCACCTTGACGGCCATGTCCGTCGCCATCGACGCGTCGTAGAAGGCGTCGGCCAGCTTCAGCCAGTCGGCCGCGCGCGCGTGCTTGTCGTTGTGCGGCCAGCTGCCGCCGCCGTTCAGCACGGAGCCTAGGTAGTACGTGCTCACGTCGTCCGGCGTCACGGCCTTCAGTTCGGCCTGCGTCATCTGGCCGATCTTCTGCGCGAGCGTCATGCGGCCGACGATGTCGCGCACGCGCGCCTCGAGGGCGGCGTCCGGCGCGATGGCACTCTTCAGGTGCGGCCAGGCGTCGATCTGCGGCGCGGCCGTTGCGCACAAGGCGGCGAAGGCCAGCACGGAGGCGACGGCGAGCCGGATCTTGCGGGGGCGATGGGTGGTCATGCGGGGGTCTCCAGGGGTAGTCTCGTTATCGTGGGAGGCGGATTGGAAACGATTCCAATCGACCCCGCAGATATTGAATGCAAACGCCCGCGCTGTCAATCACTCGCGTGCGTTCACACCCCGCGCAGGAACGTGCGGTACCATTTCGCGCTGTCTTTCAGGCGGCGCTCCTGCGTGGCATAGTCCACGTGCACGAGCCCGAAACGGCGCAGATAGCCTTCCGCCCATTCGAAATTGTCCAGCAGGCTCCACGCGAAATAGCCCTTCACGGGCACGCCGTCGGCCACGGCCTGGCGCAGCGCGGCCAGGTGGCGCATCAGGTAGCGGCGCCGCTCGACGTCGCGCACGCTCCCGTCGCCGCCCACCACGTCGTCGTAGCAGGAGCCGTTCTCCGTGACGTACAGCGGGCCCGGACAGTAGTCACGGTCGACGCGCGCCAGCAGTTCGGACAGCCCCTGCGGCGCGACGGGCCAGCCCATCGCCGTGATCTCCCCTTGCGCCGGCAGCACGCGCGCGCCCAGCGGACCGTGCTCCGGGTCGTGCGCGACCGTCTCCGGGAAGTAGTAATTCACGCCGAGGAAGTCGGTCGCCACGGCGATGTCGTCCAGGTCGCCCGGCAGCACGACGGGCGCCGCATCGCCCACCTGCGCGAGCGTCGCCTCCGGATAGCCACGGCCGTACAGCGGGTCGAGGAACCAGCGGTAACGCAGGCCGTCGTGCCGTTCCATCGCGGCGACGTCCTCCGGCGCCGGACTCGCGGGCCGCAGCGGATGCAGGCTGAGGGAGATGCCGACCTGCGCACCCGGCACGTTCGCGCGGATGACCGGCACCGCCCTGCCGTGCGACAGCAGCACGTGGTGCGCCACCTGCAGCGCCGTGCCGAGGTCCGTCAGGCCCGGCGCATGCCAGCCTTCGTAGTTGCCGATGATGGCCGTGCACCACGGCTCGTTGTGCGTGATCCAGTGGCCCACGCGGTCGCCGAGGCGGCGCGTCACCGCGTCGGCCAGCTCGACGAACGCGTCGACCGTGTCGCGCGCCGCCCAGCCGCCGCGGTCCTGCAGCCATTGCGGCAAGTCCCAGTGGTACAGCGTGGCCCACGGCTGCAGGCCGCGCGCCAGCATGCCGTCCACGAGCCGGTCGTAGAAGTCGAGGCCCTTCCCGTTCGGGGTCTTGCTCCTTCCGTCGAAGATGCGGGGCCACGCGATCGAGAAGCGGTAGGCGTTCAGGCCCAGGTCGCGGCCGATGTCGAGGTCCTGCGGCCAGCGGTGGTAGTGGTCGCAGGCATCCAGCCCGGACGAGCCGTCGCGGATCTTGCCCGGCGTCGCGGCGAAGCGGTCCCAGATCGATTCGACCCGGCCGTCGACGGTGCCGGCGCCCTCGATCTGGTACGACGACGTGGCGCAGCCCCACAGGAAGTCGGGACCGAAGTCGGCGCGCTGCGGGGCTTGCGGTTCGGGGCCGTCGGCGCCCGGGAAGATGTCGTAGGTGGTCATCGTAGTCTGTGTCGTTGTGATTGGAAAGCTTTCCAGAGCCGCCGCAAAAAAAGGCGCGCATGCGGCGGCGCGCCGGATCAGTGAATAAGTCTCATGCGGCCTTGCGGCGCGCGCTCGGGGCCTTGGCCAGCGACGCCCGCAGCGTCACGCTGACGGGAAATTCGCGGGTGACGGGACGGCGCATGTCGTAGCACAGGTTCAGCAAGGCATTGATGCCGTTCTGCGTCATCTCGCGCCACGGCATGTGCACGGACGTGAGACGCGGGGCGGAAAACGCGGCGCTGGGGGTGTCGTCATAGCCGAGCACGGACAGGTCGTGCGGCACGCGGATGCCGGCTTCCTGGAAGTACGACAGCGCGCCGACGGCCATCTCGTCGTTTGCGCAGAACAGCGCCGTGCACGGGTAGCCGGAATCGAGCAGCTGCTTGGCCGCGGCCCAGCCGCCCGCCGGCGAGAAGTCGCTCTCGAGGCGCCAGATCTTCGCGGGGTCGATGCCGTTGTCGCGCAGCTCGCTCATGAAGCCGTCGATGCGGGCGCGGTTGTCTTCCAGCTGGCGCGGGCCTTCGACGACGGCGATCTTGCGGTGCTTGTGGTCCAGCAGCGCGCGCGCCGCGAGGCGGCCGCCCAGCGTGTGGTCGACGGTGAAGCACTGGTCGGGCATGGACTCGAAACTGTGGTTCAGCGCGACGAGCTGGCCCGACTTCGCGCCCAGCGCCGCCACGTCTTCTTCCAGCAGCGCGCTCGTCATCACGACGAGGCCGTCGCAACCGCGCTCGACGAGGAATTCGACGCCTTCGATGGCCTGGCGGCGCTCGTCGCCCAGGCCCACGCCGAACGCGAGCACCATGTGCACGCCGGCCGCGCGCAGTTCCGTATCGATGATCTGCAGGATCGGCGTATAGAACGTCCCGCTCAGCACGGGGATGTACACGCCGACCATGCGGCTCGTACCGGACAGCAGTGCGCGCGCCGCGTGCGACGGCCGGAAGCCCAGCTCGTCGATCGCCTTCTTCACGCGTGCCAGCGTCGCCGGCGACACCGAGCCCTTCCCGCTCACCACGCGCGACGCGGTGCCCAGGCCGACCCCGGCCAGCTTCGCTACATCCTTGATAGTTGCCACAAACTCTTCCTCAATACTGTCGATTCGTCCGAAGGATACTGCATTTACCGGATTCAGAGGCGATTTCCGCTCGCCGGGTCGAACAGCGACACCCGCGTTGCATCGATCGCGAACGCCACGCGTTCGCCCGGCGCGAAACGGCGCGCGTCATGCACGAGCGACGCCAGCGCCGCGGCCCCGCACCGCATCCACACGACCTGGTGATTGCCCATCGGTTCTACGAGCGTGACCTCGCCCGTCAAGTCGCCACCGGCGCGGATCTCGACGTGCTCGGGCCGTACGCCCAGCACGGCGGCCTGCGCGGCGGGACGCGATTCGACGGTGGGCACGACACTGAATCCGTCGGCCGAGAAACGGCCCTGCGCATCCAGCGCCCCGTCGATGAATGCCATCGCCGGGGCGCCGAGGAAGCCCGCCACGAAACGGTTCGCGGGGCGCTCGTACACGTCCAGCGGCGTGCCGATCTGCTGGATTTCTCCGCCATGCATGACGACGATGCGGCTCGCGAGCGTCATCGCCTCCACCTGGTCGTGCGTCACGTAGATCATCGTCGAGCCGAGCGTCTGGTGCAGCAGTTTCAGTTCGCGCCGCAGTTCCGCCCGCAGTTTCGCATCCAGGTTGGACAGCGGTTCGTCGAACAGGAACACTTGCGCCTCGCGCACGAGCGCACGCCCGATCGCGACGCGCTGGCGCTGGCCGCCCGACAGTTGCGCGGGCTTGCGGCGCAGGAGAGCATCCAGCTGCAGCATGGCGGCCGCGCGGTCCACGCGGCGGCGGATCTCCGCCTTCGGCGTGCCGGCGATGCGCAGGCCGAACGACATGTTGTCCTCGACGGTCATCGTCGGGTACAGCGCGTACGACTGGAACACCATGCCGATCCCCCGTTCGCTCGGGTCGGCATCCGTCATGTCGCGCCCGCCGATCTCGATGGCGCCGGAATCGCTGTCGACGAGGCCCGCGATACTGTGCAGCAGCGTGGACTTGCCGCAGCCCGAGGGCCCGAGCAGCACGAGGAATTCGCCGGGCTCCACGCAGAGGTCGAGGTCGCGGATGATGGGCTTGCCGCCCAGGACGATGTTCAGTTTGCGCAGCGAGACGTTGGCCATCCCTTATCCTTTCACGGCACCGGCGGCGATGCCGCGCACGAACCAGCGGCCCGAGAAGAAGTACAGCGCGAGCGGCACGAGCGCGGTGAGGATCGTCGCCGCCATGTTCACGTTGTACTGCCGGACGCCGGTCGTCGTGTTGATCACGTTGTTCAGCTGGACCATCATCGGCATGTTGTCGCGCCCCGCGAACACGAGGCCGAGGATGTAGTCGTTCCACACGCCCGTCACCTGCATGATCGCCGCGACGACGACGACCGGCAGCGACATCGGCAGCATCACCTGCAGGAAGATGCGCCAGAACCCGCCGCCGTCGATGCGCGCGGCCTGGAACAGCTCGTGCGGCACGTTGCAGTAGTAATTCCGGAATAGCAGGGTCATGACGGGCATGCCGAAGACGAGGTGCACGAGCACGATGGCGGGGAGACTGCCGAAGATGCCCGCCAGCGCCATCACGCGCACGAGCGGGTAGATCATCACCTGCACGGGGACGAACGCTCCCGCCATCAGGATGCCGAACAGGATGTTCGCGCCGCGGGGACGCCAGAACGACAGCGCGTAGCCGTTCACGGCGCCCAGCAGGATGGGCAGGATCGTCGACGGCACGGTGATGGCGACGGAATTCCAGAACCCGGTGCGCACGCCGTCGCAGGCCGCGCCCGTGCACACGCCGCTCCACGCGAGGCGCCAGGGCTCGAGTGTCGGCGCGAGCGGCAGCGCGAAGATGCCGCCCTGGCGGATCTCGTCCATCGACTTCAGCGAGGTCACGATCATCACGTACAGCGGCAGCAGGAAGAACAGCGCGGCGCCCAGCAGGAACACGTACAGGCCGATGCGTGCCGGTGTCCAGCGGCGGCGCGCGCGGCGGGCCGGCGTCGTCTGCGCGGCGAGAGGCGCCGCGGCCGGCAGCGGCGGAACGATCGACTCCATTTTCATGCGGCCTCCTTGCGGCTGCGGGCATAGGCATAGGGCGCGAGCAGCGCCAGCACCGGTACGAGCAGCACGATCGCGCCGGCCGAGGCCAGGCCCACGTTCGAGCGCAGGAACAGGTGGTCCATGATGAACTTGGCCGGCACCTCGCTGGCGATGCCGGGGCCGCCCTGCGTCATGGCGACGACGGCATCGTACAGCTTCGCCACGGCCGTCGACAGCAACAGCAGGACGGTGGCGATGGTCGGCCACAGCATCGGCAGGACGATCTGCGCATACACGCGCCACGGGGGAATGCCGTCCAGCCGCGCCGCCTTCCAGATCTCGGGATCGACACCGCGCAACCCCGCCAGCATCAGCGCCATCACGAGGCCCGACATCTGCCAGACGGTGGCGATGACGACGGTGTAGATCGCGCAGTCCTGCGACACGATCCAGTCGAAGCGCACGTCGGACAAGCCGAGCGCACGCAGGGTGCCGTCGATGCCGTCGCCGGGCGTCAGCAGCCATTGCCACACAAGGCCCGTCGCCACGAACGACATCGCGTACGGATACAGGAAGATCGTGCGGAACACGCCCTCGCCCTTCACGTTCTGGTCGATGAACACGGCGAGCAGGAAGCCGATCACGAGGCACGCGAGCACGAACAGCACGCCGTACGCGGCCAGGTTGTGCAGGGAGAGCATCCAGCGCTCGTTGTCGAACAGCCGGTGGTATTGCGCGAGGCCGATGAAGTGCCCGGACGGGAACGTGCGCGAGCCGGTCAGCGAGATATAGAAGGTCCACAGGCCCGCGCCGAGGTAGCCGAGTGCGGCCACGAGGGCCATCGGCAGCAGCGCGGTGTATGGCGTGACGCGGGTGAGACGAAGGGTCGCCATGTCAGTAGCGCAGCGCCGAAGCGATGCTGTTCTGGGCCCGCTCGACGGGCATGTTGGTGTTCCAGTAGGCGGTCAGCACGTCCTGCAGCGCCCCGTTCTGGTCCGGCGTCAGGTACACCTCGGCGACGCCGACGGGCCGCTTCGGGTCGCGCAGGATCGCCATGCCCTTGCGCGCGCACGCGTCGAACTGGCTGTCGTCCGCGTCCAGCCGCACGGGCACCGAGCCTTTCAGCTTGTTGAACGCGAGCTGCACGCCCGGCTGGTCGACGACCGACGCGAGCAGCTTCTGCGCACGCAGCGCCCCCGCGTCGTCCGTCTTCGGGAACACGAACACGTCGCCCTGGATCAGGTACGGGCTGTCCGCGCCCAGGCCCGGCAGGCAGCCGAACTGCCGGCCCGGCGCCTGGCCCGCGGCGATGAACTCGCCCTTCGCCCAGTCGCCCATGATCTGCATGCCGGCCTTGCCGCTAATGACGAGCGCCGTCGCGTCGTTCCAGTTGCGGCCCGGCGACGCGGGATCGACATAGCCCTGCAGGCGCTTGTAGGCGACGAGCACCTTGCGGAACGCGGCGGAACGGATCGCGGCCTGGTCGCGGTCGCGGATCACTTTCAGGTACAGGTCGCGCCCGCCCATGTTCGACAGGACCATCGAGAACAGCAGGATGTCCTGCCACGCCTGGCCGCCGTGCGCGAGCGGGATGATGCCCGCCGCCTTCAGCTTGTCGAGCGCCGCGAACAGCTCGTCCATCGTGGCCGGCTCGCGCGTGATGCCGGCCTTCGCGAACGCCGGTTTCGAATACCAGATCCACGTCTGCATGTGGATGTTCATCGGCACGGCGTACCAGTGGCCGCGCACCTTGATCACGTCGACGATGGGCGCCGGCAGCACCTGGTCCCAGCCCTCGCGCCGGGCGAGGTCGTCGACCGGGTTCAGAAGGTCTTCCTCGATGATGTCCAGGAACTGCTTCGACGTGTTGAACTGGGCGGCCGTCGGCGGATTGCCGCCGATGATGCGGTTGATGGTGACGGCGCGCGACTGGTCGCCGCCCGCGATCGCCGTGTCGACCCACGTCCCGCCGGCGGCGCGGTAGGCCTGCTCGACCTGCTTCACGGCGGCCGACTCGCCGCCGGACGTCCACCAGTGGATCACCTCGGCCCGTGGGCCGGCGTGCGCCGCGATTGCTGTCGCGCACAGCCACGCGCCCAACAATGCCCTGCGGGTTCCGTACATGCTGTCTCCGTTATGGCGTCCTGGCGGGGCCGGCGCCTTTTTTCTACTTCGCGGCATGCCATGGAAACGTTCCCATGGGCATGGTCCGACTATAACATCCCGAAAAAATCAGTGTCAAACAAAACAACGTCCTAGCCCGTCGCCTGTGCGCAGACGGCCTTGACGTGGCGCCGCAGCCACGCGTGGACGGGGTCGGCATGCTGGCGCTGGTGCCAGCACTGTTCCACTTCCACGGCCGGCAACGCGAGCGGCAGCGCAAACGTCTGCAGGGGCATCGTCGCCATCGCCCACTGCACGAACGGCGCCGGCATCACGGCGACGAAGTCGGACGCCAGCGCCATCGACAGCGCGGCCTGGAAACCCGGCGCGACGAGGGCGATGGTGCGCGCGAGGCCCCGCTCGGCCAGCGCCGCATCGACGGCCGCGCACGAGCGCCGGCCTGGCGACGTGGCGATGTGCTGCCAGGCGACGAATTCCTCCGCAGTGATTTTCGCCCGGCGCCGCGTGGCGCACAAGGGGTGGCCGCGGCGGACGACGCCCACAAACGACGCCGTGAACAGCCGCTCCGTGAGAATGCCCGGCTCCGGCCCCTTCACGACGAGGATGTCCAGGTCCACTTCGCCGCTGCGCAACGCATCCGGGTCGCGGCTCGCACGCGGCAGGAATTGCAGCGCGACGCCAGGCGCCTCGGCGCGCATCGCTGCCGCCAGGCGGGCGGCCCACGCGCCGGCAAAGCCGTCGTTGGCGCGGATGGCGAACGTCCGCTGCGAGGTCGCAAAATCGACACTGGGCGGCTGCAGCACACCCCGCACCTGGTCGATGGCGGCCGTCACGGCCTCGCGCAACGCCAGCGCGCGTGCCGTGGGGACGAGCCCGCGCCCGGCCGGCACGAACAGCGGATCGTCGAACGCGTCGCGCAGCCGCGCCAGCCGGCGGCTCATCGCGGGCGCGCTCACGTGGAGGCGCTGCGCCGCGCCGGCCACGCTGCCGGTCTGCAGCAAGGTGTCGAGATCGACGAGGAGGTTGAGATCGAGCGTGTGGAGAGTCATCGCAATTGCTGCATGGCGTGCACGGGTTGCCTGCAAGGATATCACTTTACGCACGACCCGCGGCCCGTGGATGATGGCGGCATGAATACCCTCTATCCCCTGTTCGCCGTGTGCATCTGGACCGGCAACACGCTCGTGACCAAGTCCGCCGCCACCGCCATCGAACCGGCCGCCATCGCCTTCTACCGCTGGGTGCTGGCCGGTGCGATCCTCACGCCGTTCGTCGCCCGCGCGGTGTGGCAGAAGCGTGCTGTAGTCGCGCGGCACCTGCCGAAGCTCGCACTGCTGGGCGGCCTCGGGATGGCGACGTACCAGGGACTCGCGTACGAGGCCGCGCGGACGACGACCGCGGTCAACATGGGGGTCATCGTCGCGACCATGCCGCTGATGTCCGCGCTGCTCGCCGCGGCAGCCGTGCGCGAGCGGCCCACGCGTGCCACCGTCGGCGGCGCCGTGCTGTCGCTGGCCGGCGTCATCCTCCTCGCGGCGCAGGGTGATCCGGGGCGGCTGCTGCATGGCGGACTGCATCCGGGCGACGGCCTGATGGTGGTCGCCGTCGCGTCGAACGCCGTGTATGGCGTGTTGCTGAAACGCTGGGCGCTGCCGCTGTCGACGTGGGAACAGCTCTATGTGCAGATCGGTTTCGGTGTCCTGTGCCTCGCGCCGTTCTGGTGGCTCGCGCCCGCCGCGCCCATCACGGCGCACAACCTGCCGCTGGTCCTGTATGCCGGCACCGCGGCGTCGATCGGCGCGCCGTTCTGCTGGATGAACGGCATCAAGCGCATCGGTCCCGCGCGCGCCGCGGTGTTCATGAACCTGCTGCCGCTGCTGGTCGCCCTCGGCGCCTGGGGCCTGCTGGGCGAACGGCTGCACGGCTACCACGCGGCCGGCGGTGCGCTCGTGCTGGCCGGCCTGCTGTGGAGCCAGCGCCGCTCAAGGCTTCACTAACGCTTCCCTGAGCATGTCGAACAGGGTGCGCGCGGCCGGCGCCATCGTGTGGTCGCGCTTCGAGATCAGGCCCAGCGTCCGGTGGATCGCAGGATTCACGAGCGGCACGCCGACGATCGTGCCCTGGCGCCCCGGCAGCACCGACAGGCCCGGCACCGCCGCCACGCCCATGCCCGCCTCGACGAGGGCCAGCACGCCCGATACGTGGTTCACCTCGCACAGGATGACGGGGTGCTTCTCGACGCCGGCCAGCGCCGCGTCGATGACGGTGCGGTTGCCGCTCGACTTCGCGACCGAGATGTAGCGCTCGTCGACCGTCTCCTTCCAGCTGATTTCCTTGCGGGTCGCCAGTGGATGGTCGCTGCGCATCGCCAGCACGTAGCTCTCCACGTAGATCGGCTCGAACACGATCTCCGGGTTTTCCGCACCCGTGAAGTTGATCCCGAAATCCGCTTCCCCCGCCAGCACGAGGTTCAGCACGTCCTGCGCGCTCTCGTCGTGCACGCGCACGCGGATGCGGGGGAAGCGTTCGCTGTAGCGCGTCAGCACGTCCGGCAGGAAATGCCACACGGCGGACGGCACGCACGCGAACGTGACGGAACCCGTGCGGTGCGCCGCGAGGTCGGCGACGCCGAGCACCGCGTCTTCCAGGCCGTCCAGCGCCGTGCGCACGTTCACGAGGAAGGTCTGGCCCACGTTCGTCAGCTGCACGCGGCGCGTCGTCCGCTCGAACAGCTTCACGCCGAGGCTCTCCTCGAGCTTGTCGATGCGCCGGCTCAGCGCCGATTGGGACAGGAACAGGTCGGCGGCCGCCTGGCGAAAACTGGCCCGTTCCGCGACGGCTACGAACGCCTGCAAGTCATGAAGATCGTAATTGATGCGCATGACGCAAGAATACGCTGGAAATTTGCAATTATCAAATCATTCCTTTTGTCGGATGATTCACCCATTCACACATCGGCCTCGACAAGAAGGCATCACAAGGAGACAACATGCGCCATTCCTGCGCCTTCACCGCATTGCTGCTTGCCGGCGGCACCTGCTGCGCCCAGACGGGCGTGAACCTGTACGGCATCGTCGACGTCGGCGTGCGCGCGACCGACGGCCTCCCCGGCAGCTCGACGGCCGTTGCGAGCGGCGTGAACCAGACCAGCCGCTGGGGCATCCGCGGCCAGGAAGACCTGGGCGGCGGGTTGAAAGCCGTGTTCCGGCTCGAAGGCGGGATGAACGCCGACACGGGCACGCAGGCCAAGAGCGACCGCCTGTTCGACCGCCAGGCGTGGGCCGGCCTCGATACGCCGTACGGCCAGCTCGCCATCGGACGCCAGGCCAACCTGATTTCCGACGCCCTGATCCCGGTCGACCCGATCGGCAAGCGCGACGCGTCGTTCAACCCGAACATCAACGTGGCCGGCCTTTCCAACACCGCGTTCGGCACGCACGCGTTCGGGCGCCAGTATGGCCCGAGCGGCTACGCGGACAACTTCTACCGCCTGGACAACACGGTCAAGTACACGGCCACCGTGGGGCCGTGGCAGGCGCGCGCTGCGTATTCGGCCGGCGAGGTCGCGGGCGATGCGGGCGCCTCCAGCAGCCACGGCGTCGCCCTCGCGTACCAGCGTCCGGACTGGGTCGTCTCCGGCGCGACGATGCAATTCCGCAGCCGCGACGGCCTGCCGCTCGATGCGTGGAGCCTGGGCACCGCCGTGCGTCTGGGCGCCTGGCAGTTCAAGGCCAACGCCGCGCGCAACGATGCCGACACGGGGCCCTCGAAGCGCGTCGTCCAGCGCGTGCTGTCCGCGGGCGTCAACCGTGCGATCGCGCGCGACGTGCTCGTGACGACAGCGTGGTACGGCGTGCGGCGCGAGGCGACGGGATTCGTCGACGACGGTTTCGACCGCGGCTTCCTGTTCGTCGAAAAGACGCTCGCGCCGCGCACCACGGCCTATGTCGAAGCCGACTACACGGTCTGGCGCGGCGACGCGGCAGGCAAGACGGGATCCCGCCCCAACGACCGCCACGGCTCGGGCCTCACGCTCGGCCTCATGCAGAAATTCTGATCGAACACCAAGGAGACCTCATGCACCTCAAGACCACCCTGGCCGCCCTCGCATTCGCCTTTGCCGGCGCGGCCCATGCCACCGACGTCCACGTCGTCAGTTCGGGCGGTTTCGCCCAGGCGTACAAGGACTTGTCCGGCACGTACGAACGCACGAGCGGCGACAGGCTCGTGTCGGAATGGGGCCCGTCGATGGGCGCGACGAAGAACGCGATTCCCGCCCGTCTCGCCCGCGGCGAACATATCGACGTCGTCATCATGGTGGGTGACGCGCTGGACAAGCTGATGGCCGAAGGCAAGCTCGAACCGGGCAGCAAGGTCGTCCTCGCCGACTCCCCGATCGCCTGCGCCGTGCGCCATGGCGCCGCGAAGCCGGACATCGGCACCGTCGACGGCCTGCGCCAGGCATTCCTGCACGCGTCGAAAGTGGCGTATTCGGACAGCGCGAGCGGCGAGTACATCAAGCGCGAGCTGCTGGACAAGCTCGGCATCCAGCAGCAAATGCAAGGCAAGGCCGCGCAGATTCCCGCCACGCCGGTAGGCGAAATCATCGCGCACGGCGAGGCCGATTTCGGCTGCCAGCAAAGGAGCGAACTGAAACCGGTGCAGGGCATCGACATCGTCGGCCTGCTCCCTGCCGAAGTCCAGCTCAAGACGCAGTTCGCCGGCGCCATCGTGCGCGGCGCCCCCCATGCGGACGCGGGCCGCGCCCTGCTCCGCTTCCTCGCATCCCCCAACAACGCCCCCGCCATCGAAGCCACCGGACTCGAACCGGCCGCGACCAGGCACTGAACCCATCCGGAGACACCATCATGACCAGTCAATCCACCGTCAGGGCACCCGCCGCAACGGCCGCGGCACCCGCGCGCGGCCCGTCCAAGCTCGGCGCCGTCATCCGCGTCACGAGCGGGAATTTCATCGAGATGTATGATTTCTTCCTGTTTGGCTTCTACGCAACCCAGATTGCGGCCGCATTCTTCCCGTCCACCAGCGAATACGCCGCGCTGATGATGACGTTCGCCACGTTCGGCGCGGGCTTCTTCATGCGGCCGCTGGGCGCCATCTTCCTGGGCAGCTACGTCGACCGCATCGGCCGCCGCAAGGGCCTCGTGCTCACGCTCGGCATCATGGCGTCGGGCACCGCGCTGATCGCGTTCGTGCCCGGTTACGCGACCATCGGCCTGCTCGCGCCGCTGCTCGTGCTGATCGGCCGCCTGCTGCAAGGCTTCTCGGCCGGCGTGGAACTGGGCGGCGTGTCCGTCTACCTGTCCGAGATGGCCACGCCCGGCAACAAGGGGTATTACGTCAGCTGGCAGTCGGCCAGCCAGCAGGTGGCCGTCGTGTTTTCCGCCGCGCTGGGTTATGGCCTGAATCACCTGATGCCGAAGGACGTCATCGCCGACTGGGGCTGGCGCATCCCGTTCTTCATCGGCTGCTCGATCATCCCCGTCGTGTTCTACATCCGCCGCTCGCTGCAGGAGACGCAGGCCTACCTGGCGCAGAAGTCGCACCCGACGTTCCCGCAGATGATGCGCACCCTCACGCTGAACTGGCCCATCGTCACGGCCGGCGCGATGCTGGTCGTGATGACGACGGTCGCCTTCTACCTGATCACCGTGTACACGCCCACGTTCGGCAAGAGTGTCCTGAAACTGTCCACCGAAGAGAGCCTGCTCGTGACGCTGTGCGTCGGCGTGTCGAACTTCATCTGGCTGCCCGTGATGGGCGCCCTGTCGGACCGGATCGGCCGCTGGCCCGTGATGGCGGTCTTTTCGGCGCTGGCGGCCGTCACGGCCTATCCCGCGCTGTCCTGGCTGATCGCGCATCCCAGCTTCGGCAACATGGTCATGATCGAGCTGTGGCTATCCTTCCTGTACGGCAGCTACAACGGCGCCACCATCGTCGCGCTCACGGAAATCATCCCGATGCAGGTGCGTACGACCGGGTTCTCGCTCGCGTACAGCCTCGCGACCGCGCTGTTCGGCGGCATGACGCCGCTGCTGTCGACGTGGCTGATCGAAGCCACGGGCGACAAGGCCGCACCCGGTTACTGGATGGCGGGCGCCGGCGCGATCAGCCTGTTCGCGACGTTCCTCGTCTACCGCGGCATCGTGAAGGAGCGCGTGGCCGTCAATTGAAGCGGCCGCCGGCGCCGCCGACGCTGTAGCGCCCCGCACCCAGCAGGGCCACGGCGACGGCGGCGCCGAGATACATCCCCTGCAGTTCGAGCGCCCAGCCGCCCTGCTCGTTCAAGGTGAAGAACTGGCTCGTGTGAACCAGCAGCAGCGCCACGATCATGTTCACGGCCACGACGAGCGCGGCGAGACGGGTGAACACGCCGAACAGGATCAGCAGGGGCGCGATCACTTCGCCGACGTACACCAGGTAACCCAGGGCACCCGGCAGGCCCGCCTTCGCCAGCATGCCGGTGATGAAGCCGATGCCCCCGACCAGCTTCGACACGCCGTGAAACAGGATCAGGACGGCCAATACGATACGCAGGAGCAGCTTGCCGCCATCGTCCATCTTGGTTTCCATATCTTCTCCTTGGAGTGGGTACGGGCTGTATACTTCCATGGTACGCCACCTGAAGAGAACGAGCCGTTGATTCCTGATCCAGACAAGAATGCCCGCGTGCGCGGCGTCACGTCGATCGCCGCCATGCGCGACGCCATCCGTGACGCGTCACGCAAACTCCCGCCGCTGACCGCCATCCCACGATTCAGGACGCTCGATCGCGCCGCCTTCCGCGCGCAGGCGGAGCGCGGCCTGCCCTTCATAATCACGGGCCTCGTCGGCCGCTGGCCCCTGTGCGCGTTCACACCAGGCCAGTTGCGCGAGCGCTTCGGCAACGTGCCCGTACGCGCACGCGTGGGCGACTACATCGGCACGGCCTTCGCGCCGGATCGCGCGATGCAGGACATGGCGATGCGCGACTACCTGGACCTCATCGCGGACTGGCGCGACGGCCTGCCGCCGTACGTCGGCAACCTGGAAATCAATGCGTTGAATGCGATGTGCCACTGGCCCGGCTATTTCGGCAAGATGGGGCCGCCCCGCTTCTGGCTCGGCCCCGCCGGCACGGTGACGCCGCTGCATTGCGACTACGACGACAACATCTTCGCGCAGATCTGGGGCACGAAGCGGATCTTCCTCGTGCCGCCCCACCACGACGAATTCCTGTACGTACGCGAAGCGAATCCGGTGCTGTTCGGGTCCCCGTTCGACCCTGAGCGGCCCGATTTCGATGCATATCCGCTCGCGCGCCACGCGGCGCCCGTCGAATGCATCGTCGAACCGGGAGACATGCTGTACGTGCCCGCCGGCTGGTATCACCAGGTGCGGGCGTTGACGTTCGCGTTGTCCGTCAACCGCTGGGCCAGGGCGATGCCGTTCGCGTTGAAGGACGATTCTTCGTTGCGGCGGCCGTCGCCCTGACCGGGACATCAGGCCTTGTGCTTGCGGCGGCGCGCGGCGCCCAGCAGGCCCAGGCCGCCGCAGATCAGCGCCAGGCTGGCCGGTTCCGGCACGACGCCCGTCGGCGTGTACGTGTAGGTGACCTTGGCGACGCCCGATGCCGCCGTGCTGAACTGCGTGAGCAGGTTGCCCGAACCGGAGCCGTTCGATGCGCCGATGGCGTTCAGGCCCAGGTTGATCGTGCCGCCGCCCAGCGCGGAGAACAGCGCGAAATCGCTCGCGTTGCTGCTCACGAAGAAGTTCGAGCCCGTTGCCGACACGGCACCGGTCGAGCCGCCCGACGTGCCAGCGAAGTTGATAGCGTTATCAAAGGCGGTGAAATTGAAGGTCTGGCTGAACACCGGGTTCGTGACGACCAGCGTGCTGTTGTCCGGACGGGTCAGGCCCAGCAGCGAACCCAGGGTCAGGGTGACGGTCGACGCGGACGAGTCGAGGCTTTCCGCATTGCCGCTGCCCTGCACGACGCCGGTCAGGTCGAAGCGGATCGACGTCAGGGTACCCAGGCTCGTGTCGAATTTCGAGAACGACAACGTATTGGCCCAGTTGGTCGTGGTCAGGGCGACACTGTCGGCGTAGCTCAGCGTGGCCGCTTGCGCGGATGCGAACGGCAGAAATGCGGCAGCTGCCGCAAGGGCTGCAAATGTCTTTTTCATTTGTCCTAGTTTAACTTTCATATCTGGTTATTAACGGGTGATGCAGCTTTCCATTATAACCATAATATTGAACAAATTTCACATATGCATGTTTTCTTGACCACATTTTTCGTGTCAAGGTTGCAACCTGTAGCCCACCGCGGTCTCCGTCAGCAGGTGCCGGGGCTGCGTGGGATCGTCTTCCAGCTTCTGGCGCAGATGTCCCATGTAGATGCGCACGTAATGGCCGTTGTCCGCGTTCGACGGCCCCCACACCTCACGCAATAACTGCGGCGCCGTCACGACGCGGCCCAGGTTCGCGATCAGCACGGACAACAGCTTGTATTCGGTCGGCGTCAGGTGCACGGGCTGGCCGTCGCGCTGAACCGTGCGCCTGTTCAGGTCGACCTCGACCGGCCCGAACGCGATGCGCGCGGAAGCATCCCCGCCCGCCTTGTGCTGGCGGCGCAGCGCGGCGCGCACGCGCGCGAGGAGTTCGCCGATGCCGAAGGGTTTCGTCAGGTAGTCGTCCGCGCCCGCGTCCAGCGCCGTGATCTTGTCCGCCTCGTCGATGCGCGCGGAGAGGACGATGATGGGCACGGGACTCCACGTCCGTACGTCACGGATCAGGAGCAGGCCGTCGCCGTCGGGCAGGCCCAGGTCGAGGATGATGAGGTCGGGCGTGCGGGTGCCGGCGTCGATCAGGCCGCGTTTTAGCGTCTCGGACTGGTGCACCTGCCAGCCCTCCCCTTCCAGGGCCATGCGGACGAATCTGCGGATCTGCGGCTCATCCTCGACGATGAGGGCAACGGGTGCGGCGGAATCAATGCTCATGCTGGTCGATGGGGTGGTCGTGATGTTCGGTGTCCGCGTCCGGGAGCGGCGGCGGGTCGCCCAGCGGCAGGCTCAATTCGAAGCACGCGCCCGCGTCCGCGCGGTTGAAGGCGCGCATCCGGCCGCCGTGGGCGTCGACGATGGCGCGGCAGATGGCGAGGCCCAGGCCGACGCCAGCGATCGACGATTCCTGCTGACCGCGCACGAATTTCTCGAACAGCGCATCCTCGCGCCCGGCCGGCAGGCCCAGGCCGTCGTCGCACACGGAGACGAGCAGCAACCCCTCCTCGGCCCGCGCCGCGACCGTCACGTGCGCGTCCGGCGGCGTGTACTTGCCCGCGTTTTCCAGCAGGTTGCACAGCACGCGCTCGAGCAGCGTCGCGTCGAAGCGCACGAGCGGCAGGCCGCGCGGGATGTGCGTGTCGACCGTGCGGGCGCCCAGCTGCCAGCGGCAGGCGCGCAGCGCGCTGCCGATCGTCTCCTCGACCATCTGCCACTGCAGGTTCAGTTTCACGCCGCCGCTCTGGATGCGGGCCATGTCGAGCAGGTTGGCGACGAGGGTGCTCATGCGCCGCGCTTCGTCGCGCAGCGCGGTCGCCAGTTCCATCTGCGCGGCCGCCAGCGGCGGGCGCGACAACGTCAGCGATTCGGACAGGCCGACGAGCCCTGTCAGCGGCGTGCGCAAGTCGTGCGACAGCGCGGCCAGCAGCGAATTGCGCAGGCGCTCGCCCTCCATGCGCACGACGGCGTCCTGGGCCACGTCCACGTAATGCACCCGCTCCAGCGCGATGGCGGCCAGCGCCGCGAAGGCGTCCAGCAGTTCGCGCCGCTCCGGCACGAGCAGCGCGGCGACGTCCGGCACGCGCACGGCCAGCACGCCGCGCGAGCGCATCGGCGCCAGCAGCGGGAGGTAGAGATAGGGATTGCTGGGCAGCGTATCCGTCCCGGCGCCGGCCGGTGCCGCGTGCTCGAACGCCCACTGCGCGGCGGCCATGTCCAGCACGCTCAGGACCGGCACGCGCTCGTCGCTGCCCGGCTCCGCGACCGGCCAGCGCAGGCGGCCCGCATCGTCCGGCAGCAGGATCGCGGCGCGGGCGTCGAAGGTGCGCGCGAGGAAGCGGCGGGTGATCTCGAACACCTGCTCCGTCAGCAGCGCGACCGACAGCGCGCGCGCGAATTCGTACAGCGCGCGGGTGCGGGCTTCGCGGCCGATCGCGCTTTCCGCCTGCTCGCGCAGGTCCGACGTCAAGCGCGCCGTGATCCAGCCGACGGCCAGCATCACGATCAGCGCGACCGCGTACTTGAATTCGCTGACGTCATACTGGCGGCGCGGCGCCGCGACGACGAGCGCGCAAAAGCCCACCACCGTCGCGAGGATCGCGGGGCCCCGTCCGAGACGGATGGCGACGAGCACCACCATCAGCAGGAACAGCATGGCGACATTGGCCACGTCCAGCAGCGGCAGCAGCGGCAGCGCCACGAGCGCCGTGGCCAGGCTCGCTGTGACCGCGGCCACGTAGGGGCGCGGCGCGCGCCGTGCGCGCGCCCGCGGTCCTGTGACGACTGGCGTCGACGGTGCGGCGACGTCGACGAGGTCCAGTTCCGGCGCCGCCTGCGCCAGCCGGCGGCCGAACGGCACCTGCCACCAGGCCGTTCCGTGCTCGCGCGCCAGCACGGCCGTCGTACAGCCATGGCGGCGCGCATAGCCGGCGACGACGGCGGGGGCGTCGCGGCCTTCCAGCACGGCCGTCACGGCGCCCTGGGCGTGCGCCCGCCGCAGTAGTTCGAGCGTCCGCAGGCGGGCCGCTTCGCCGCGGCGGCGCGTGTGCGCGTTTTCGACGAGGACGGCGTGCCACGGCGCGTCGCTGCGCGCCGCGAGCCGTGCCGCCGCGGCGACCGCGGCGTCGTCGCCGGCGTCGGCCCGCAGCACGGCCAATACCGTGCCTGTCTTCGATTCGGAACTCTGCATGGGAGGATGGTAAGCGATCGTCCGTAAAAGCGGCATAAAAAAACCGCCTTCCTCCCGCCCGCGCGTCAGCCGAACAGCTTGATCGCCGTCTTCGCCACGAGCTCGCCCTGGTGGCGCGCACCGTCCAGTTCGTTGCCGCTCGGCTGGCGCTGGCCCTGACCGCCCGCGATCGTGCTGGCGCCGTATGGGCTGCAGCCGGTGATCTCGTCCAGCGTCATCTGGCCCGCGAAGCTGTACGGCAGGCCGACGACGACCATCCCGAAGTGCAGCAGGTTCGTGACGATCGAGAACAGCGTCGTTTCCTGGCCGCCGTGCTGGGTGGCCGTCGACGTGAACGCGGCGCCGACCTTGCCGTTCAGCGCGCCTTTGGCCCACAGGCCGCCCGTCTGGTCCAGGAACGCGGCCATCTGCGACGGCATGCGGCCGTAACGGGTGGGCGCGCCGATCACGATGGCATCGTAGTCGGGCAATTCGTTCACGGTCGCGACCGGGGCCGGCTGGTCCAGCTTGAAATGGCCGTTGCGGGCGATGTCTTCCGGGACCGTCTCGGGCACCCGTTTGATGTCCACGGTCGCTCCCGCCGCGCGCGCGCCTTCCGCCAGCGCGTTCGCCATCTGTTCGATGTGTCCATACGTCGAGTAATACAGCACCAGTACCTTCGCCATAGCCGTTCCTTTCCCGTGATCGCGGCGCCACCGGCGGCGCCCTGCCCTCGCTTGCCCGTTTGGCAACGATCCGCACATGCTACCGCATCAGGCGGGCTTCCGGCGTCTGTATTAATGCAAGTACAATGGCGGCCTCATGAAAGCCCGTCATTACCTGATCCTCATGGCCGTCGCCATCCTGGTACCGGTTACCGTCATCGCCGGCGCGGGCCTGTCCATGCTGCTCGACTGGGAACGCGAATCGCGCATCCGCAGCGTCGAGTCCAGTGCCCGTACGACCGCGCTCCTCGTCGACCGCGAGGTCGCGGCGGCCCAGGCGGCACTGCGGGCGCTCGGTAATACGGACGCCATGCGGCGCGGCGATTTCGCCGAGATCCACCGCGAGGCAAGCGCCATGAACGCGGGCACGCCGTGGATGTGGACCCTCATGATCGACCACGACGGCACCGCGCTCCTGAACACCCTCGTCCCGTACGGCACCCGCCTGCCGGGCCATGCCGGTTCCTGGGTCGCGCAGGCGTGGGACAACCAGCGGCCGCACGTGTCCGGCTACTTCGTCGGCGCCCTGTCGCGCAAGCCGACCGTCTCCGTCGACGTGCCGGTGGCGCGCGGCGCCGGCGGACGCTGGGTCCTGAGCCAGGTCTTCGACGCCTCGCATTTTTCCACCGTGTTCGCGGACAAGGGGCTGGGGCCGGACTGGGTCGTGGGCATCTTCGACCGCGACGGCAACACGATCGCGCGCAACCGCAACAACACGCTCGTCGGCGGCAAGGTGCGGCCGGAACTGTTCGCGGCCGCCCGCGCCGCGAAGAGCGGCATCGTGCGCCACCTGACGCGCGAAGGGATCGAGGTTTACGACATCTTCACGCGCAGCGACGCCACCGGCTGGACCATCGCGATCGGCGTGCCCGTCGCCGAGATCGAGGCGGCGGCGCGGGCGGCGACCAGGTATGCGGCGCTCGCGCTGCTCGGGCTGATGGGCCTTGCGTTCGGCATCGCGTCGTTCCTCGCGCAGCGCCTGTCCGTCGCGCTCGACCGCGCGCGCCGGACGGCCGAGGCCCTGCCGCTGGGCGCACCAGTCCGCCCCGCGCCGACCCGCGTGCACGAAGTCGACGTCCTGCAGGACGTCCTGTACCGGACGAGCGAGAGCCTGGCACACGAGCGCGCCGCCCGCGGGGCGCTCGAGTCAGAACGGGAGGCGCTGCTCCAGAGTGAACGCGACGCGCGCCGCCTGGCCGAGGCGCAGAGCGCCGCCAAGGACAACTTCCTCGCCATGCTGGGCCACGAACTCCGCAATCCGCTGGCCGCCATCGCGGGCGCGCTACAGGTGCTCGACATGCCGACGGCAAACGCCCAAACGGCGGCCCACGCGCGCGAGATCGGCCGGCGCCAGACCCGCCACCTGACCCGCATCGTCGACGACCTGCTCGACGTGCGCCGCATCCTGTCCGGCAAGGTGGCATTGAAAATGGCGCCCATCGACGCGGGCGCGCTGCTGCTGCACTGCTGCGCCACGCGCCAGGTGGTCGACGCGGGCGCGCATGCGTGGACGGTCGCCGTGCCCCCGCTGTGGGTCGAGGGCGACGCCACCCGTCTCGAGCAGGTGTTCGACAACCTGCTGCACAACGCGATCAAGTACACGCCGGCCGGCGGCGCGATCGCCGTACGCGGGGCCGCCGAGGATGGGATCGCCGTGTTCGAGGTGAGCGACACGGGCATCGGCATCGAGCCCGCCACCTTGCCGCTGATCTTCGAGGCGCTCGTGCAGGGTCCCGTCAGCATCGACCGCGCCCAGGGCGGACTCGGACTCGGCCTGGCCCTCGTGCGCGAACTGGCGGCGCTGCACGGCGGCACCGTGACGGCTTCCAGCGACGGCGCGAGTCACGGCAGCACGTTCACGTTGCGCCTGCCGCTGGCGGCCGCGCCCGTGCGTACGGCCGATCCGGAGGCGGACGCCGCGGCCAGCACCGCCTGAGGCGGCCCCAGCCGGCGCTCACGCGCACACGGGTTCGTCCTGCAGGCGATAGGGCGACGTGCGTGCCCAGTCGAGCAGCATCGCGGCCGGCATGGGCGCGGCCACGAAATACCCCTGGGCCTCGTCGCAGCCGAGCGCGTGCAGCGCGTCCCAGATGCGTGCATTGCTGACGCCTTCCGCGACGACGCCCATGCCGAGATCGTGCGCCAGGTGCACGGTGGATTTCACGATGGACGCGGCGCGCCCGTCCTCGATCATCTGCATGGTGAAACCGTGGTCGATCTTGATCACGTCCACGGGCAGCCGGCTCAGGTAGCTCAGCGACGAGTAGCCCGTGCCGAAGTCGTCGATGTAGAGCCGGAAGCCCATCGCGGACAGCCGTTCCAGCTCCGCGATGCTCTCCGCCGGGTTCTGCATCAGGCTGCTCTCCGTCATCTCCAGCCCGATCAGGCCCGCGCAGGAGCCGTGGCGCTCCAGCAGCTCGCGCAGGTGCTCGGACAGGGACAGCGCGGCGATGTCGCGTGCGGACAGGTTCACGGCGATGGGCAGGCGCACGCCCTGCGCGCGCCATGCCTCGCTCTGGGCGACGGCGCTGGCCAGCATGTGCTGCGTGAGCACGTGGATCAGGTCCGTGGACTCGATCAGCGGCATGAACGTCTCCGGACCGATGCAGCCCTTGTCCGGGTGGACCCAGCGTACGAGGGCTTCCGCGCCGACGACCTCGCCGCCCCCCATCGTCACCTTCGGCTGGCAGAACAGCTGGATCTGCCCCGCTTCGATGGCCGCGCGGAAGTCGCCGATCAGCGACAGGCGGTCGGGCGTATGCGGGTCGTCCTCGGCCGCGTAGACGGCGACGTTGCGCGCCAGGTGCGCGGCCTGGTACAGCGCGATGTCGGCCTTGCGCAGCAGCGTGTGGTAATCGAGGCCCTGCAGCGGCGCGAGCGCGATGCCGATGCGCGCGCCGATCTCGTACGAAATCCCCGCGACCGCGAACGGCGCCTCCAGCGCGCGGTGGATGTGCTGGGCCCAGCGGCGCGCCTCTTCCTCGTCGGCGCCGTCGAGCACGATCGGGAAGCGCGCGTCGCAGCGCGCCACGACGCCCGCCTGGCCGACGACGGCGGCGAGCCGGTCCGCCACGAGCGCGAGCAGCACGTCGCCGTATAGGTGCGTCAGTGCGTAGTTCACGTCGCGGAACCGCACGAGGTCGACGATCAGGCAGGCCAGCCGCGCCGGCCCGCGCCCCCGGCCCGCGCCGCGGCGCAGCTGGATCAGCCGGTCCTCCACCTCGTTCTCGAACAGGTTCATGTTCGGCAGGCCCGTCACCGTGTCGTAGTACGCGAGGCGCCGCACGTTTTCCTCCGCGCGGCGGCGCTCGGTGACGTCCTGCACGAGGCCCAGCATCTTGACGACGCGGCCGTGCGCGTCGCGCCGGACCTCGGCCACGGAATGCAGCCAGCGCACGTCACCGTCCGGCCGGACCAGGCGAAACTCGATGTCGTACTTGTAATCGGGGTCGAGCAGCGCCCGTTCGCGTGCGCGCTCCGCCATGGGACGGTCGTCCGGGTGGATGCGGGCATAGATCTCTGCCGTCGAGACCGGCGTGTCGTCCGGCCTGAAGCCCATGATGCGGTAACCTTCCGGCGACGACGTCACGTGCGAATCGCTGGCCGCGTCCCAGATCCAGTTGCCGATCAGCGCGAGCGACTGCGCACGCAGCAACTCGTTCTGCGTGTCGCGCAGCTGGACTTCCGCTTCGACGTGGCGCGTGACGTCCTGCAGGACGACGAGCACGGCGTCGCGCCCGCCGTATTCGATGGCGCAGCGCTGCAGGATGACGTGGCGGATCTTGCCGCGCGCGCCGGCGATGTGGCGCACGTGCGAATGCAGGTGGCAGGTGTCCGGGTGCAGGCCCCGTTCTTCCGGGTCGTGCGCGTACAGCTCGGGCAGGCGCATGCCCAGCAGCGTGTCGCGCGTATGGCCGAGCAGATCCAGCGTCGCGTCGTTGACGTCGAGGATTTCCTGCGACACGGGGTCGCACACCAGCATCGAGAGTTGCGTCCCTTCGAACAGGGGCCGGCACCATGCGCTCGCATCCGCGCGCGGAGACTGTGCAGCCATGGCTTTCCTTTCCAGTCGATGAGGGACCACAATGAAGTATAGCGCAATCATCGATAACAAAATGTCATCAAAGACCTGTCAAGATAGACAGGTAGCCCGCTTTTCGGCCATCCTCCAGAATGGCCGACCCGCTTTTTTCGTCCTCTTTCCGCCACTTTCCAACGGAGCAAACATGACCCAAACCGTACGCTGGGGAATCCTCGGCACCGGCAGGATCGCCCGCGATTTCGCGACGGCCCTGCGCGACACGCCCGGCGCATCCATCGCCGCAGTCGCCTCGCGCGAACGCGCGACCGCTGCCGAATTCGCCGACGAATTTCACATCCCCCTGCGCTTCGGCGGCTACGACAGCCTGGCCGCCTGCGACGACGTCGACCTCGTCTACATCGGCACGCCGCACGCCATGCATGCCGAGAACGCCTTGTCGATGCTCGCCGGCGGCAAGGGGGTGCTGTGCGAAAAACCGTTCGCGCTGAACCGCGCCCAGGCCGAGCAGGTGGTCGCCCTCGCGCGCAGCCGGCAGGTGTTCCTGATGGAAGCCATGTGGACGCGCTTCATGCCCGCGCTGGAAGAAGTCAGGCGCATCCTCGCATCGGGCGTGCTGGGCGAAGTGTCGCAGGCGAGCGCCGACTTCGGCTTCGTCGCGACGGGCGGTCCGGAAGCACGCCTGTTCAACCCGGCCCTCGGCGGCGGCGCGCTGCTCGACGTCGGCATCTATCCGTTGTCGATCACGTCCTACCTGCTCGGCGCCGTGGAGGCCGTGCGCGCGCAGGCGGAACTGGGGCCGACCGGCGTCGACCTGCAGACCGTGTTCACACTGCGCCACACGGGCGGCGCGCTGTCCACGTGCGCCTGCTCGCTGAAGGCACGCACGCCCGGTCTCCTGACCCTGTCCGGCCGCCGCGGCCAGCTGCGCCTGGACGCGCCGTTCCACCGCCCGCCGACCATCACCCTGATGCTGGCCGACGAACCGGCGCGCGTCATCCCGACGCCCTACCTCGGCAACGGCTACGTGCACGAGGCGATCGAGGCGCAGCGTTGCTGGAGCGCCGGCCTGATCGAGAGCCCGGCCATCACGCACGAACAGACCTTGCACCTGATGGGCGTGCTGGACGAGATCCGCGCGCAGACCGGCGTGAAGTACCCGGGCGACTGATCGTGCGGGGGCCTTGCGCAACAGGCGGTTGACATGATTCCAAGGCGGCGGCATACTCGCCACTGTTAGCGCTATCAATATAAATACCGGAGACGCAGATGGCCGCATGTTTCAATCATCCCGGAGCAGTCCGATGACGGCCGCCCTGCCCCGGGCCGCTGCCGCCGTGCCCGCGGCCGCGGCTCCCTTGCCGTGGCGCGAAAAGCTGGCATACGGCATCGCCGACATGGGTTTCAATTTTTATTGGACCAATGTCGCCACCTTCCTGTTGATCTTCTACACGGACACCTTCGGCATCTCGGCCGCCGCCGCCGCGACGATGATGTCGACCATTAAGATCATCAACGCGTTCACCGACCCGATGATTGGCGCCGCCGCCGACCGCACGGACACCCGGTTCGGCAAGTTCCGTCCCTGGCTCGTGTGGATGTGCGTGCCGCTGGCCGGCGCCGCCGTCCTCACGTACACGACGCCCGGCCTGGAAGGCGATGCGAAGCTCGCGTGGGCCTACGGCACCTACCTGCTGATGATGGTGTGCTACACCTGCGTGAACATCCCGTACAACGCCCTGTCCGGCGTGATGTCGGCCGACCCGCAGCAGCGCTCGACCATCAACGGCCTGCGTTTCATCTTCGCCTTCGCTGGCAGCACGCTCGTGACGGCCGCGACGCCGGACCTCGTGCGCTGGCTCGGCGCCGGCAACGACCAGCGCGGCTGGCAGCTGACGATGCTGCTGTGGGGCGTGGCCGCGTCGCTGCTGTTCGTGTTCACATTCTTCAATACGCGCGAACGCATCGCGCCGCCGCCGGGCCAGAAGAACGCCGTGTGGCGCGACGTGCGCGACCTGGCCGGCAACCGGCCGTGGATGGTCCTGTTCTTCCTCGCGCTGATCATCATGGTGACGATCACGTTGCGCACCGCCAGCGCCGCGTATTACTTCAAGTACGTCGTCGGCCGCCCCGACCTGATGCGCACGTTCGTGCCGACCTATATGGTGACGGCCGCGATCGGCGCCGCGCTCACGCCGCTGCTCACCCGCTTCGTCGACAAGAAGACCCTGATGATCGTCCTGATGAGCGCGACGGCCGCGCTGTCCGCCGCGTTCTACATCGTGCCGCCCGACCAGGTGTGGCTGATGTTCGTGCTGCAGGGCGGGCTCGGGCTCGTGCTGGGGCCGAAGTCGCCGCTGGCGTTCTCGATGTATGCCGACACGGCCGACTACAACGAATGGCGCACGGGCCGGCGCGCCACCGCCATGACGTTCGCCGCCGCCACGTTCTCCCAAAAGCTGGGCACGGCCGTCGCCGTCGCCGTGATCGGGTCCGTGTTCACGGCGCTCGGCTACGTGCCCAACGCCGTGCAGGCCACCGGCTCGCGCGAAGGTATCGTCTGGCTCATGTCCTTCATCCCGGCGGCGTTCGCTGTCGCCGCCGTCGCCGTGATGTGCTTCTATAACCTGAATGCCAGACAGCTGGCGCGCATCCAGGATGACCTGGCGGCGCGCAAGCCGGTCATTGAATAACAACGACAAGGAAACACCATGCTGCAACCGACCGAGAACGGCGCGCGCTACGACCTCGCGAGCCCCACCGCCATGCCGAACGCCGGCGGCTTCCTGTGGAACCGCCGGATGATGATCCAGGTGACGTGCCGAGGCTATGCCACCGCCCAGTTCATGCAGCCGGAACCGGCCAAGTATTCGCACGCGCCGAACCTCGAGGCGAAGACCTTCATGCAGCCGGAGCAGGCCTATTACGCGCACCACCCCGGCCGCTTCTTCTACGTGAAGGACGAGGAGACGGGCGAGATCTTCTCCGCCCCGCACGAACCCGTGCGTGCCGCGCCCGACCGCTTCGTGTTCTCCGTCGGCCGCGACGACATCGCGTGGACCGTGGAAAAGCTTGGCATCCGCATCGACCTGCGCCTGGGTCTCCCGGTCGACGACGTGGCCGAGCTGTGGACCCTCACCGTGACGAACGTCAGCGGACGGCCACGCAAGGTCAGCGTCTATCCCTACTTCACGATCGGCTACATGTCGTGGATGAACCAGTCGGCCGAGTATCGCGCCGACATGAAAGGCATCGTCGCCTCCAGCGTGACGCCGTACCAGAAGCTGCAGGACTATTTCAAGAACAAGGATTTCAAGGACAAGACCTACTTCCTGTGCGAGACGGCACCGGACGCATGGGAAGCGAACCAGGGCCAGTTCGAAGGCGAAGGCGGCCTGCATGCGCCGGATGCGCTGCGCGCGGAACGCCTGGCCGGTGGCGATGCCCGCTACGAAACGCCTGTCGCGGCCGTGCAGTATCGCCTCGCCCTGGATGCTGGCGCCACCGCGACGCGTCGCTTCCTGTTCGGGCCCGCGCGCGACGACGCCGAGATCGCGTCGATGAAGCAGCGCCACCTCGGCGCCGAGCAGTTCGCCGCCGCGGCGCGCGATTACGCGGCGTACGCGGACCAAGGCGCGGGCTGCGTCCAGGTGGAGACGCCGGACGCGGAGTTCGACAACTTCGTCAACCGCTGGCTCGCGCGCCAGGTGTTTTATCACGGCGACGTCAACCGCCTGTCCACCGACCCGCAGACCCGCAACTACTTGCAGGACAACATGGGCATGGCGTTCATCAAGCCGGCCGTCGCGCGCGCCGCGTTCCTGCACGCGCTGTCGCAGCAGGGTGCGAACGGGTCGATGCCGGACGGGATCCTGCTGTTCGAAGGCGCGGAACTCAAGTACATCAACCAGGTGCCCCACACGGACCACTGCGTGTGGCTGCCCGTGTGCCTGCAGGCCTATCTCGACGAGACGGGCGATTACGCCATCCTCGACGAACCGGTCACGGGCCACGACGGCATGGCCCTCACCGCCTACGAGCGCATCTCCATGGCGATGGACTGGCTCCTGCACAAGCGCGACCACCGCGGCCTCTCCTACATCGAACAGGGCGACTGGTGCGATCCGATGAACATGGTCGGCTACAAGGGCCGCGGCGTGTCCGGCTGGCTGACGGTGGCCGCCGCGTATGCGCTGAACCTGTGGGCCGACGTGTGCGCGACGCGCGGCGACGACTGGCGCACGGACCACTTCCGCGCCGGCGCCCTCGACATGAACACGGCCGCCAACCTGCACCTGTGGGACGGCGCCTGGTACGCCCGCGGCATCACGGACGACGACGTGATCTTCGGCGTGAGTGACGACAAGGAAGGCCGCATCTACCTGAATCCGCAAAGCTGGGCGTTCCTCAGCGGCGCCCCGGACGAGAAGCAGCGCGCGACGATGCTGGTCGAGATCGACCACCAGCTCGACACCCCGTACGGCGTGCAGATGTTCGCGCCGCCCTATTCCGCGATGCGCGAGGACGTGGGCCGGGTCACGCAGAAGCATCCGGGTTCGGCGGAGAACGGTGCCGTGTACAACCACGCGTCCGTGTTCTACATCTACAGCCTGTACACGATCGCCCAGCCGGACCGCGCGTGGGACGCACTGCGCAAGATGATCCCGGGGCCTGGCGCGGACGACTACCTGCGGCGCGGCCAGCTGCCCGTCTTCATCCCGAACTACTACCGCGGCGCGTGGAAGGAATACCCGCGCACGGCCGGCCGTTCGAGCCAGCTGTTCAACACGGGCACCGTGTCGTGGGTCTACCGCTCCATCGTGGAGGGCTTGTGCGGCCTGAAGGGCGATGCGACGGGGCTCGTCGTGAATCCGCAGCTGCCGTCGCACTGGCCGTCCATGCGTGTGCGGCGCGTGTTCCGGGGCGCTACGTTCGATGTCAGCGTGACGCGGGGGGCGGTGGAACGAACGACGGTCGTGTGCGACGGGAAGACGTTGCCGGAAGCGCGCATCGGCGGGATCGAGGCCGGGCGTACGTATCGCGTCGAGGTCACCGTGGCGTGACGCACGGGATCAGTTCGGGCGCACACGGCAGCCGTCGCTGCGCTCGGACTGTGGATGGGTGCTTCTGCTTTCGCCCCAAACCGGACGGCCGGGTCCTTGACAGCGGCTCACAGCTCAAGTTTTTCCGGCACTTGTCGGCGCGTTTGGTCCAACTTGAGTATGAACCGCAGGCGGAGCGCCAAACCTATGAAAAAAAGTGCTCCGACCACCCAAGCGCCAGTCGATGCGCCTCCTAGTGTCAGCTTCAAGAATGGTAAGCCGAGCGCTCCAATGCACAAGCCTGGGATGGCCCACCTTTTCTGCTGCCATGCGCCTGCAAGCAAAACTGCACACGGTGCCACGGCTACAAGCTCAGGTCTATATGCAAGGAACACGAGGCCGCTAGTCAGACCGAATTCGGCCGATAAACGATGAGCCCAAAGGAAAGGCAAGAGAACGGTCCAAGCAAACGCAAGGAAAACAGTAACTCGATATCCCTTATTCTTCATGGATGCACTTTCTCAATGCCGGCTCATGGCCGAACCCGGCCGTTCGCGACAGCATAGCAGGTTGCTACCGAGAAAAATTCACGGGATGTCATGACCGGCGGGAATCGCTCCTTAACGGACATACCTTCATATCTCGACTTCACATTCCCATGCGGCTTTTAGAGCCCCAAATATAGTACGAGGGTAGCTTCCGCTGGATTCCTGAACGGTAAATTCCTATTCCCGTGGTGACCTTAATTTCACGGAGAAAGGGTGATTGCAGCCGCGCCGCGTGCCAGAGTATTTCTCTCACTGTGAATCCAGCAGGATTCTCCGCTTCAATCATGACGCCGGACTTGGAGCTGCCCTTGGGCCCAAAAGGTTGCAGGTAAATTTTTGCAGCGTCGAGCCGAAGTCGGCTGGATTGATGGCTAGCGCAGGTAGAAGAGTCATTCGGGAACTCGTCTGGAGATACCGGACACACCGTAGGCCATTCTATGTTCGGAAATCTAGCAAAGCCGAAGGGCAAGTCCGGACGGTGAATGGACAACTCGACTTCTGTGTACTCCTCAGTTCGCAGGTATTCGCCCTTACTCAACAGCAGTGAGGTAGGGACCCGATAGTAAGCGATGTGGCGGTTCAACGATTCGATCCCCCAGCCAGGAATATGCGGCCACCAACAGTCGTACATGACCGTTTCCTCATCAAACGCAATGACTCGGAGCGGACGGGTGTCCCATTGCGGTTGAAAGACCGCTCCAACATGTAAATCGTTCAATGTCATCGTTCGTTGTGTTGGGCTTGAGTGGACGTCGCTTGCGAAAGCGTACGTCATCTATCGCAAATGTCGAAGTCTAGGTGCGGCTAAGGTCTGCTTCTGGCCGAGCTCGGCCGGTCGATCCAGCCTAGCATGTTGCCGAACAGGGATACTCTTGGACTATCACGACAGGCAGGAACCAACCCATTGCGGTCATTCAGCAGCAAGTTCGAACGTTTCGGCGAACGCGGTAAACGAATCAGCAATTTTGATGGCCTGCTCCGCTTCCATCCCTATCAACGGGATCATGTAGACGGCACCAGCCGCATCGAACGCGAAGACCTCGCCACCACCATTTCCTGCAAAGGCCAGGAAACCCGGTGCGTGCACGCTCATTTCAATCGCTGTATTTTCCTTGGGTATGTCCTCAATGGCCCAGAGTTCAACATAGCCTGGACTGTAGTTACGGGTAAACCCTTCAAAAAGCCCGTGGTCGGCAATAAACTGTTTCAGATCGTCGGCTAGGGTGACAGTCATAGGTAGCGCAAAAATTTGAACGGCGGCTTCTGGCCGATCTCGGCCGTTCGAAGCTGCATAACAGGTTGCCGCAGCGCAAAATTCACGAACGGTCACGGACGACCGGAACCGCCCCGAAGAGGACCTTAGCAAAGTCAGAATCCTCAGCTATCTCTTGTGACTAACAATGCGTTCTGATATGTAGACCGCCAACACTGTCGCGGCCATCGGCACAATAAATCCAACCGCCGTAACAAGGTTCCTATACTGCATGTACGGTACGCCCAAAACTGCCCAGTTTTCGATAATTACGCTCACCATGCAGGCGACCACTCCAACAAGACGATATGGCTTCGCTCGGCGCCAAATGAATAACAAAGTGATGCAAAGCGTAATAGATGCAAGCTCGGCATAGATTGACGTTAGAACTTCCTCTCCATGCGCATGAGCCAACTCGCTCACTGATGAAAACAGGAGCAGGCACAGCCAACGGCTACGTTTCAAAGTGGGCTCCGTATTTAGACTGGCGATCTGATGTCCGCTTCTGGCCGATCTCGGCCGTTCAGCTCAGCATAGCATGTTGCCAAACCAGAAAAGTCACGAACGGTCACGACAGGCTGTAACCGACCCGAAGCGGACGTCGCCGACTGAGCACAAAAACCCAACAAATTAAGACACTGTCTGAACTTTTGTTCTCGGCCAGTAAGCAATTGCCCAGAACGCCATAGCTGCTAACGAAGAGTAAACAGCGGCAACGAATGCAGCACCATATGAATATTGAAGCGTCACGAACAACGTGCCCGGATAAGCCGTCAGCAGCTCAAATATGAGAAAGAAAACCGGCCCAAGAAGCGCTCCAAGCAGGCCGTACGCCAACAGGCTACGGACGCCTTTTCGATGGAGAACAAGGTACAAGGGAACTCCGAGAAGTAAAGCCGCAGCGTAACCAAGGACCCCTAGCAAGAAGGGACCAACGACCGCCTCATCACCATATCCCTTCCAGAGTAAATTGTAGAGATACAGCAGCCCCCCAGGAAATGCTGGCGCCACAAAAAAGCCGACCGATGCCCGTACAGTTTGTGACATATGTCCTCGGTTATTAGAGAGCCTGTATTTTTGTCTGGTAGACCCTAAGCGTCCGCTTCTGGCCGGTAACCGACGGTCAGCATAGTTCAGTGTACGCACCTGTTTGCTCTCAGAGCAACTACATGATGTCGAAAAGGTAGCGTCGCTAGTCCAACGCGAGCACGTCCAAAAAAAATAGGACCGGAAGCGTCAAGCAACCAGTCCCTAAGAGGAGATATTTGAAGAGTGCGCAGCCCCCCGCGCACCCGCACCGCTCGTCCGCGCCACCAGGCTGGTAGCGCTAACAAGCAATACTCACAGTGTAACGTTTCCACGAAAAATGTAAAGCTCAACCGGATGATTTTTTTCGCGACCGTTTGGCCGGATCAGGTGCTTTCCCGCTCGCGCAGCGTAAACCCGAGGTCGATCCGCCGTTCGCGCGGCTCCTTCCCCCCGATTACGTCCAGCAGCAGGGACGCCGCCTCGTACCCGATGCGGTAGCGCGGCGTGTCGATGGTCGTCAGCGACGGCACCATCCAGGCAGACGCCGGCAGGTCGTTGAAGCCGGCGATGGCGACGTCCTGAGGCACGCGGATGCTATGGCGCTGGCAGTAATAGATGGCGCCATGCGCGAGGTCGTCGTTGCAGAAGAACACGGCGTCACAATCCGGCACCGTGTCCAGCACCTGCCGCATCAGCTCGGCGCCGAGGGCGATGGTGGACGGGTCCGGCACCATGACCTCCAGCTTCGGATCGGCCAGACCGGCTGCCTGCATCGCCTGCCGGTAGCCGTCCGCACGGCGCAGCGTCCGCTCGTCCAGCTGCGCGCCCACGAACGCGATGCGCTTGTAGCCGCGCTCGATCAGGTGGCGCGTGATGGCGTTGCCGGCGTCGTGCTGCGAAAAGCCGACCGACAGTTCGCCCGGTCCGTCGGCGAGATCCATCATGGAGACGACCGGCATGCGCGAGCCGGCCAGCATCCGCTCGACCTGGGGGCTGTGCGTGAGGCCGGACAGGAGGATGCCGTCCGGATTCGATTGCAGATACGTGCGCAGCAGCTTTTCTTCCTCGGCATCCGAATAGCGCGTGTTGCCGATCAGGAGCTGGTACTGCCCATGTTCGATGGCATCGTGGATGCCGTCCAGGACGGCTGTGAACACGACGTTCGACAGCGACGGCACGAGCGCCACGATCACGCGCGACTGCGCCGACGCGAGCGCCCGCGCGGCGCGGTTGGGCACGTAGCCCAGTTCCGCCACCGCCTGCTCCACCTTGGTCCGTGTCGCTTCGGACACCAGTTGGGGCTGGCTGAGGGCGCGCGATGCCGTCATCGTCGATACGCCCGCGTGCGCCGCCACCTCTTCCAGCGTAGTCCGCCCCGTTCCCCTTACCTTACCTGTACTGCTTCTGCTCATTGTTTTTTCTTAAATGCTGACCACTACGCGGGCCGACCATGGATTCCGCCATGGATTGAATATTTTGTCAATGTTTGACATGCAATCGTTCCCAATCCGCGACGCATCGACGGTACTGTCGAGACATGTCCGACAGCTCCTACAACCGCCTGACGCCTCCTCCGATTGTCGGTCCCGACAGGCGGCCTACCATGGCATCTCACGTACCGATCAAGGAGACGATTATGCCGAGCAATCAGGAGTACAAAGGCAAGGGCATGAAGGGCCGGAACTACGACGAGCTGAGCGGTGTAGGCACGAGCAGTGCCGGCAAGACGGGCACGACCGGCAACCTGAACGATGGCGGCCGCGACGGCGGCGTCGGCACGCCCGACCTGGGCGATGCGGGCAACCTGCAGTCGGCTGGCGGCCAGCCGGGCGGCACGCCCGCACAGGGCCGCTCGCAGCGCAGCCGCAGCAGCCAGGGCAACCAGCAGAACTCCGACCTGGCCAGCGGGCCGGGCGACAATGCCCAGCGGGGCGACTGGGGCAGCCAGCAAAGCGGCAACCTCAACCGGGGGAACCAGTCCCAGTCCGACCTCGGCAGCGGACCGGGCGACGACTCGCCGGGTGACGACTCCCTTCAAGGCAACCGGGGCGGCGGCAATATGCAGAGCGGCGGCCAGGGCAGCCGGTCCGGGAGAAACCGGCTGACGCCGGACGATCTCGATACCGACGAATCGCTGTAACCGATCACGGGCCCGTCCCCGCGGCGGGCCTCGATGATGTTGTGTTTACGCGTCACTCAGTCAAAGAGTTGCCCTATGGAATGATACAATCGCCCGTCCGCGTTCGAACGCCGGCATCTTCCGCATCCTCCCCGGTCTGACTGGAATCCCATCATGAACGCGCCGGCCCTGCCCGCCTCCGCCGCCGATTACATCGCACATATCGATCTCGCCTTCGAACTGATGGTCGTGCTCGACGCCGACGGGCGCATCGTGCGCGCCAACGCGGCCGCCGGCGACATCCTCGGCTATGCGCCGGCCGAACTGGCCGGACGTCCCGTGCGCGAGTTGCTGCATCCGGACGAGCGGAAGGCGCTGGACACGCTCGCATCCGAAGTCCTGGCCGGGTTGCCGTGTCGCGAGCGCGAGCTGCGCTGGCGCCGCAAGGACGGGGACATCATCTACCTGTCGCTGTCCGCGCGCTGGTCCGCCCGTGCCCGCCTCGTGTACGCGACCGCGCGCGACGTGACGGCGCACCGCGCCGCGCGCGAGGAGCTCAAGCGTTCGCGCGAGCGCATGAACGCGATGCTGGAAAGTATCGGCGACGCCTTCTTCGCGATCGACCGCGACTGGCGCATCACTTACGCCAATCGCAAGGCCGGCACCTTCGTCGGCGTGGACGTGGCGCCGAACGTCGGCCGGCACCTGCTCGAAGTCGCGCCCGCGCTGGAGGGGACGGCCATCTTCGAGCACTACCGGCACGCGCTCGCCAGCGGCGAGCCCGGCTTCTTCGAGGCCTACTGGGCACCTTCCGCGACATGGGTCGAGGTACGCTGCTACCCGACGGACGACGGCCTGTCCGTCTACTTCCACGACGTCACGGCCAAGCGCGTCGCGCTGGACGCCGTCAGCGCAAGCGAACAGCGTTACCGCAACCTGTTCCAGCAGGCCGGCGACAGCATCGTGATCGCGGACAGCGACCTGCGCATCATCGCCGCCAACGGCCGCGCGTGCGCCCGCTTCGGTTATACGGAAGACGAATTCACCGGCCTGTCGGTGAGCGACATCGACGGCCACCACGCCTACACGCCCGGCATGCTCGACAGCCTGCGCGCGGGCCAGACACACCTGCTGCGCATGGCCAAGCGGCGCAAGGACGGCACCAGCTTTCCCGCCGAGGTGCAAGTTTCGCGCTTCGAGGACGGCGGCGAAGAATACTTCCAGGCCATCATCCGCGACCTGACGGAGCGCGAGGAAGCGGAGCGCCAGTTGCGCGACAGCGAGCAGCGCTTCCGTGAAGTGATCGAGATGACGCCTGCCGGCTACGTACTCGCCAGCGCGGACGGCCGCGTCCTCGACGTGAATCCGGCCCTGTGCGCCCTGTCGGGCCACACGCGCGCCACGCTGCTCGGGCGCACGCTCGACGACCTGTTCGTCGCGTTCCCCTGGCACAGTCTCGCGGCGCGCGACGTCGATGCGCCCGTGCAGGGCGTGGAGGCAGTCCTGCGCCACGCCCAGGGCGGGTCCGTGCACGTGCTGTTCAACGGGAGCGTGCGGCGCGACCCGTGCGGCAACGTCACATGCGTGACGGGCCTGATGAGCGACATCACGGGCCGCAAGCAGGCCGAAAGCCGCCTGCGCCAGCTGGCCACGCACGACACGCTCACGGGCCTGCCCAACCGCGCCCTGCTGCAGGAAAGAGTCCAGCGCATGCTCGACGAGTGCCCGCATGGCCGCACGGTCGCCGTCATGTTCCTCGACCTCGACCGCTTCAAGGAAGTCAACGATTCCTTCGGCCACGAGCTGGGCGACGCGCTGCTGTGCGAAGTCGCGGCGCGGCTGCGCAAGGTGATGCGGCCCGGCGACGTGATCGCCCGCCTCGGCGGCGACGAATTCGTCGTGGCGGCCGAGTGCGCGGGTGCGGCGGATGCCGGGGTGATCGCGGCCAAGCTGCTCGACGCGCTGGCGATGCCGGTGCGCGTGGGCGGCCAGGAAGTGACGGCCGGCGCTTCGATCGGCATCAGCATGTTCCCGCATGACGCCGGGACCCGGGAACTGCTGTTCCAGACGGCCGACACGGCGATGTACGGCGCCAAGCGCGCGGGACGCAACCGCTACCGCTTCTTCGAACCGGAGATGACCCTCGCGGCGCAGGCGCGCATGGCGCTCGAAATGGCGCTGCGTCCGGCGCTGGCGCGCGCCGAGTTCGAGCTGCATTACCAGCCGCGCATCGACCTGCGCACCATGCGCGTCGTCGGGATCGAGGCGCTGATCCGCTGGAACAGCGCCGATCTCGGGCGCGTCTCGCCGGGTGAATTCATCGGCATCGCCGAAGAGACGGGCCTGATCCTGCCCATCGGCCGCTGGGTGCTGAACGAGGCATGCCGCCAGACGCGCCGCCTGATCGACCGCCACGGCCGCACGATCCGCGTCTCCGTGAACGTGTCCGCGCGCCAGCTCGCGCAGCCGGGCTTCGTCGACGAAGTGCGCACCGCGCTGGCGGACACGGGCCTGCCCGCCGATTGCCTCGAAGTGGAATTGACGGAGAGCGCCCTGATCGAGGACATCCCGCGCACGGCCGCCATGCTGGACGAGCTGCGCGCGCTGGGCGTGAAACTGGCCGTCGACGACTTCGGCACGGGATACTCCGGCCTCGCCTACCTGCGCCGCTTCCACATCGACGTGCTCAAGCTGGACCGCTCGTTCGTGCTGCAGGAGGATGGCCGCATCAGCGCCTTCGACTTCGTCAAGGCATTCGTCGACATGGCCCACGCACTGAAACTGTCCGTCGTGGCGGAAGGCGTCGAAACGGCCGAGGTGCTGGACTTCCTGCGCGCCGCCGACTGCGACGAGGTGCAGGGCTACCTGATGGCGCGGCCGATGCCGCTGGACGCCCTCGAAGCCTGGCTGCTCGCCGCCACCGAAGACTAGCGCGCGGCAGCAGCGGCGTCCGCCGCCGTCTCCTCGTCGGCCTGGTCGGGCGGCACCAGCAGCAACAGCCTCCCCTCCAGCGCCTCGAACCGCAGCGGCAACGCCATCCGGCACACTTCCCCATCCGTCGCCGTCTTGAGCCGGCGCCGCGCGGACAGCAGCGGCGCACGCACCGTCATCCGGCGGAACGCGAATGCCTCCACGTCTTCCGCCTCGCCCAGCCGCCCGAGCGCGCCGCGCACGATCAGGCCCAGCATCCGCAACCGGCCGACGGGTCGGGGCGCGATCGCCACCAGCCGCCCCTCCTCCAGCGCATGGTCGAGCGGGTGCATGCCCACCTGTTCCATCTGCAGGCGGTTATTGCCGACAAAGAGCGTGGGGGTGCGCAGGTGCCGTGTCTGGCCATCCAGTTCGAGCGTGATGCGCAGGCTGCGGTAGCCGCGCAGTGCCGTCTTGACGGCGGACAGCAGGGCGACGACGCGCGAGCGGCCGTACTGGCGCTTGTCGTGCTCGCGCTCTTCCAGCAGGTGCGGGTACATGCCGACGCTCGCGTTCACGAGGAAGATGCGGTCGTTCAGGCGGCCGATCTGCACGGGCCGTACGCGCGCATGCAGCAACGCGTGCACGGCATCGGCCAGGTCTTCCGGGATGCCGTGCGTACGGCCGAAATAATTGAAGGTTCCCTGGGGCAGCACACCGAACACGCAGCCGTGCACGACGGCCGCATGCGCGACCGTGTTGAGCGTACCGTCGCCGCCGGCCGCGACGAGGATGGCGCCGTGGCGTGCCGCCCGCCCGGCCATGACGCGGGCCGCGTCCTCGAGACGGTCCGCATCGTGCACGACCTCCAGTTCGCAGGCGCGTCCGGCCGCGCCCAGCACATCGCGGATGGTGGCACAGCGCAGGTCGGTATCGGCCCGGCCGGAGCCGGCATTCAGGACGACGTAGAACGGGGCATCGGGGCGCGGTTCGGCGAGCATCGCCGCGGGTCTCCATGACGTTGGTTGAACGGACAACCGCAGAATAACAGCATTCGCGCGACCGGCCCGCCCGGCTGAACGTGGCGAACGAAATGTAACATCGCGCCCCGTTCACCAAGTTGGTGCATTCTCCAAGCCCGTGCCAATGTCAACAATTCTGCTACGCGCGGCACCACACGCGAAGCGCTATACTCGCAGCCACAATCATAATTCCATCCTACGGAAATGCGCTGTCCCGCCAAGCCGGCGCGCCCCTGGCATCACTAGCACAGCATGAGAATCAGCAAAGAGAAGGCCGCAGACAACCGCGCCGCATTGATCCGCGCGGCGAGCAAACTGTTCCGCGAACGCGGCATCGATGGCGTCGGTGTCGCCGAGATCAGCAAGGAAGCCGGTCTCACGCACGGCGCCCTGTATGCCCATTTCCGCTCGAAGGAAGAGCTGGCGCTGGAAGCCCTGTCGTATGGCCTCGACCAGGCCAACGCGCGCATGTATGCGAGCACGGTGGACGGCATGCCCGACCTGGCGCGTTTCCTCGACCGCTACCTGTCGCTCGAAGCGCGCGACGACTTCGGCAACCGCTGCGCCATGGCGGCGTCGGCCAGCGAGATCGGCCGCCAGGACAAGGCGATCAGCGCCCGCTTCGCCGAGGGCTACATGGTGATGGTGCGCGCGTTCGAGCGCCAGATTGCGCAGAACGACCCGGGCTGCGACGCCCTTGCCCGCGCGATGGTCGTCGTCTCCACGATGATCGGGAGCCTCGCCGTCGCGCGCGGGGCCGCCAAGGGCAACCCGGCCGTGTCGGAGCAGGTGCTGCAGGCCAGCCGCCGCGTGCTGGACGAGCTGATGCGCGCACCCGCGCAGAGCGACGTTACTTCGTGACGCCGATGGGCGTGCGGTGGCCGCCCTTGAACGTGTACAGGGTCAGCACGCCGTCGCGGATGTCGCCGTGGGCGTCGAACGCGATGGTGCCCGTGACGCCCGGATAGCTGATCTTCGCCAGCTGGGGCAGGTATTTCGCCGGCGCGCTGGAGCCGGCCTTGTCCATCGCGGACGCGATCGCCATCACCGCGTCGTACGAATACGGCGCGATGATCTGCACGTCGATGCCGAAGCGCTTTTTATAGTCGGCGCGGAACTTGTCCATGCCGGCCTTGCCCTTCTCTTCCACGCCGCCCGCTTCCGCGCACACGACCTGGCCGTCCGTCATCGTATTGCCCGACAGCGGCTGCATGGCGTCCGAGCAGATGCCGTCGCCGCCCATCATCTTCGCGTTGATGCCCAGCTGCTTCATCTGGCGCAGCATCGGGCCCGCGACGGCGTTCATCCCGCCGAAGAACACGAGGTCCGGGTTGCTCGCACGGATGCGCGTCAGGATGGCGGCGAAGTCCGTCGCCTTGTCGTTCGTGAATTCCCGCGCGACGGGGTTCACGCCCTGCTGGCGCAGGCTGTTCGAAAATTCCGTGACGAGACCCTGGCCGTAGGCGGTGCGGTCGTCGATGACGGCGATGCGCTTCGCGCCCATCGTCTTGACGGCGTAGCGGCCCAGCGCGCGGCCCAGCTGGATGTCGTTCGCGACGACGCGGAACGCCGTGTTGTAGCCCAGCTGCGTGTACTTCGGATTCGTGGCCGACGGCGAAATCTGCGGGATGCCCGCGTCGTTGTAGATCTTCGCGGCCGGGATCGTCGTGCCCGACGTCTCGTGGCCGATGACGGCATTCACCTTTGCATCCGCCAGCTTCTGCGCGGCAGTGGTCGCCGCCTTCGGGTCACCCGCGTCGTCTTCCGGAACGAGCACCCATTTCACCTTCTTGCCGCCGATCGTGGCGCCGCGCGCGTTCAGCGCGTCGATCGCCATGCGCACGCCGTTTTCGCTGTCCTTGCCGAAATGGGCCACCGGTCCCGTCATCGAGGCCACGTGGCCGATCTTCACGACCTCCTGGGCCGACGCGAGACCCGCCGCGGACAGTGCCAACACCAACAACGCTTGCTTCTTCATTCCATCCTCATCTAAAACTGCGATTCTTTATACCAAACGCGTAGGGTAACGCGGATGAGCCGATTTCACAAGTCTTGCAAGGCCAGGCGAAAAATCAGGCACAATGGGATTTTGGTTTTTCGAAGTCCACGATGACATCCGACTCTCCGTCACCGCTTCCCTCACTGGGCGCCGCCACCTTGCTGCGTGCCCTGTTCAAGCGCCCGCTCCGCCTGAACGGCGTTCGCACCCCGCGCACGACGTACGTGCTCGACAGCATTGACTCCAACCAGCTGCGCCGCTACCGGCAAGCCCTCGGCTTCCCCGACGAAGGCATCCCCGTCACCTATTACTACCTGCTGGCCCAGCGCGCCCACGTCGCGACGATGCTGGACGACGCGTTTCCGTTCCGCCTGCCCGGCACCGTACATACGGAGAACGCGCTGCATGCGCTGGCCGAGCCGCGCCGTGACGTGCCGCTCGTGCTCTCGACGACCGTCAACATCCGGCCGCCGGCCGAGAACGGCGCCGTGTATGCGGAACTGGATACCGTCGCGCGCCAGCAAGGCACCGACATTTTTACGTGTCGCAGCACCTACCTCGTCGTGCGGGGCCAGGCCGGCAAGAAGCGCCGCCAGGACGCGCGCGACCTGCCCGTGCTGACGGGCTGGCGCCTGCCCCGCAATACCGGGCGTGCCTATGCCCGCATCTCAGGCGACTGGAACCCGATCCATTTATGGACGTGGTCGGCGCGCCTGATGGGCATGAAGCGGCCGATCATCCACGGCATGCACACGCTGGCACGCGCCTGCGCGGAACTGGAACAGGCGTGCGGCCGGCGCATCCTCGCGCTGGAAGGCCGCTTCCGGGCGCCCGCCGCGCTCGGCAGCGAACTGGTGCTGGGCGCCGACCTCGCGGCCGGCAGCTTCGCCGTCGGTGGCGGCGGACGGATCGTGGCGGAAGGAAGCTTCCGGACCATTTGATATAGATCAAAGAAACCGCTTGATAGATTCGCCATCCTGAGGCCGTCCACACCGGACTCTCAGGAGGGAATCATCATGTATGACCGTATCCTCGTCCCCACCGACGGTTCCGACGTCTCCGCCGCCGCAGAGCAGGCCGCCATCGCCTTCGCGCGCGCCCACGGCAGCGAGATCGTCGTCCTCGCCGTCGGCCAGCCGCAACCGCCCATCGCCTCGGCGGAAGCGGCGATGGCCGTCGACCCCGGCCTCGACGACGCCGTGCTGCTCGCCGCCGCCAAGGAACATGCGCGCAACGTGGCCAATGCCGCCGAGGCGGCCGGCGTGCGCTGCACGTCGCTGGCCGTGCTCGACTACTCGCCGGCCGATGCCATCCTTGCGACGGCCGACAGTCACAACTGCGACCTGATCTTCATGGGCTCGCACGGGCGGCGCGGCCTGTCGCGACTGCTGGCCGGCAGCGTGACGCAGAAAGTGCTGGCGGACGCGCACGTGCCCGTGATGGTGATGCGGCCGCAGTCCGAACACAAGCGCACCGACAGGACCTGACCGTGTACCAGCGCATCCTCGTCCCGGTCGACGGGACCGAACGTGCGGCGGCCGCCCTCGGCGCCGCGCTGAGCCTGGCGAAACTGGGCGGCGGCACGATCGTCGGCGTGCACGTGGCGGGCGAATCGCCGCTGCTCGCGACGGGCGACATCGGCGGCCCCTTCTACGACGCCTGGCGTGCCGAGGCGGACCGCCAGGGCCGCGAAGCCCTCGACTACGTCGTGCGGCGCGCCACCGAGGCGGGCGTACCGTGCGAGACCGTGCTGGCCCAGCCGGGGCCGCCATGGGAAGGCATCATCGCGACGGCGCGCGACCGCGGCTGCGACGTGATCGTGATGGCATCGCACGGCCGCCACGGTATCGCCGCGCAGCTGCTGGGCAGCGAGACGCAGCGGGTGCTCGTCCACTGCGACATCCCCGTGCTGGTGGTGCGTTAGTCGGTGCGCTCGTCGACGCCGAGCCAGCGGCGGTACGCGGCGTAGTGGTGGATGGCGAAGCCGCCGAACGACGGCGCGCCCGCGACTGCGCGCGCCGTTTGCGCCAGCTCCCGTTCCATGTCCCCTTCGCGCAGGTGGTGGAAGGACACCTTGCGGATGGCATTCGGCATCGTCTCCACGCCGATGACGACGGGCTTGCCGATCTTCGTCCCGTAATCGAGTTCGTCGCGCGCATGGCTGACGATGCCGTCGCCGCCTTCGGCGTGGTCGCGATAGTCCATCAGCGCCACGTAGTCGTACACGTCCTGCACGTGCTCGTTCATCGGCTTGCGCCGGCCCTTCCACTCGATGGAGATTCCGTCGTACCAGAACGGAATCGCGGGCCCCATCGGCAGGCCCGGCGCCACCGCATTCTTCTGGCGCATCAGCGCGTCCGACATGTCGAGGAAATGACCCAGCAATTCCATCTTGCGGCTGCCCCAGGCATCGAGGATGTGCGGCTCGATGTCGAGGCTGATGCCGTCGAAGCGCTCCTCCGGCGCCGCGGCCGCGTTGTAGTCCAGCACCCGCTGCAGCATCGCCTGCGCGGCCCGGCGGTAGTCGGGCAGCAGGTAGCGCTCCGTGTGCAGATAGCCGGAGCCCAGCAGCGCCTGCACCTTCAGTCCCGCCGCGTGCATGCGCCGGACGAGCGTCCGGTAGCGCGCGGGCTGCGTGGCGATCGGGTTGCGCCCTTCGTACGCGTCGGCGTACACGTAGGCCGTCGCGATGGCCTTGTCCTTCAGGAACGCGATCGCCGTGCGGGCCGCCGCGCCGTCTTCCAGCAGCGCGTACGACTCGCCTTCCCAGATCCAGATGGCGCGCGGACCGGGCCGCGCGCCGTCCGCGTGCGCCAGCGTGGAGGCCGCGAGCAGCAGCGCGGCGAGCCGGCGGCGCGCCGTCACAGCGGCAGCTCCACGTGGTATTGGCCGATGCCGATCGAGCGGCCCGTCTCCGGGTGCGACGGGATCATCGAGACGAAATACTTGCCGTGCGGGAGACGGCCCAGCTTCGCCTTCAGCGCCACCTGCACCGACGCGCCGGGCGCCAGCGTCTGGATCTCGCCCGCCGTTTCTCCCAGCTCCAGGCCGCCCGCGTCGCTGATGACGAGCAGCGGGACGAAGGGGCTCGATGCCGTCGTGCCCTGGTTGACGATGGTCGCCTCGACGCTGCCGTCGGCGCCGCGGCGCAGGTTGTTCACGGCGACCTGCCCCGCTTCCGACGCGAGGTCCACGCTGTGCAGCTTGCGGCCGTCGTCGTGCCACGCGCCCGGCGCGCCCGCGGCGGGCGCCAGCGCGGCGCCGCTGCCTACCTGGCGATTGGCGCTCAGGAAGGCATCGAACTGGGCACGGGCCCGTGCCAGCGCGCCCTCGTCCGTCGCACGGTCCAGGCGCATGCCGTCGGCCAGGGCGAACAGCCGGCCCTGCGCCAGGTAGACGGAGCCGGACACGAAGTCGGACAGCTCCGTCTTCGTCTGCTTCAGCGGAATCACGTGCAGGTTGCGGAACGTCGGCGCCGTATCGAGGCCGGTACCCAGCCATGTCACCTGGTCCGGCGTACGCAGGCCGTAGCCGTGGCCGAGGAAGGCAAGCAGCGACGGCGCGATGTCGAACTGGGACGACACGGCCTTGATGGACCGCGGCGCCTTCAGCATCGGCGAGAACACGACCAGGGGCACGTGGTAGCGCTCGATGCGCGTGTCCATCGGCAGCTCGGGCAGGCGGTGGTCGCCCGTCACGACGAAGATCGTCTTGTCGTAGCCCGGCAGCTTGGCGGCCTGCTCGAAGTACAGGCGCAGCGCGTCGTCCGCGAACAGGATGCTCGCGAAGACCTCGCGCTGGGCCGTGTACGCGGGGTTCGCGCCTTCCGCGATCCCGAGCGCGGCCAGGCGCTCGCCGACTTTCTGCAGATAGGCCGGCTTGTCCGGGAACGTGAACGGATCGTGCGTGCTCGTCGTCTGGATGATGCGCACGGACGGTTGCCGCGCGTCGGCGCGCGCGTGCGCGATCGCGGTCTCCATCAGCGCGCGGTCGTCGTAGCCCCAATAATTGCTGCGCTGGTAAGGCGGCTTGAAGTCCGCCTCGCTGACGAACGACTCGACGCCTTCGCGGCGCAGGAACAGGCCCTGGTTGTCGAACTCCAGGTTCGAGCCGGTGTAGTAATTCAGGTGGTAGCCCTGGTCCTTCAGGATGGCCAGCAGCGACGTGTGGCGCGGCATGCGCTCGCCCAGCGCGGCCATCCCGTTGGCGCCGAACGGCAGCGAGCCGAACACGGTCGGCAGCACGCCGAACGTGCGGCCCTGGCCTGCCAGGAAGTTTTCGAAGTAGAGACTGCGGCCGGCCAGCTCGTCGAGGAAAGGCGTAAAGCTGCCGAAGCGGGCGCCGGGGCCGGAAAAACTGCGGCCCAGGCCTTCGACGATGATGAAGACGAGGTTCGGCGGCGTGCCCGGCTTCATGCGAGGTTGCGTGTTAAACAACGGGCCCAGCGTGTCCGGCGTCTGCTCCGCGTGGGCGAACGGATAGCGCGGATCCTTCCCCGTCCACGGCAGGCCCTGCGCCTGTTCGTGCGTGCCCGCGTGCGCCTCGCCGGCCACGTGGGCCACGCTGCGATCCGCGAAATACGCCATCTTGTTGCGCAGATAGTCGACGCCCGCTTCCGTGTCGGCCGCGCCCGGGGCAAAGTGGTCGGGCAGCAGCTTGTAAGCGACGATGCTCAGCAGGGCCGCGACGAGCGCCGCCCGCGCGCGGGCGCGGGGCCACCACGGCCGGCCGCTCGCCAGCAGGACGCCGGTCAGCGCGGCCAGCGCGAGCACGTACGCGGCCACGAGGCCGATGCCCGGCTGCGCGCGGCCGCCGAGCGTCGTTGCGATCTCGGCGCGCGTATAGCCGAACAGGTCGGCACCGAGCGGCACGCCGGCCGTCCAGTGGTATTGCAACAGACCCGCCTGGACGGCCAGCAGCACGCCCCATACGACGCCCAGGGCGACGACGCGCCAGCGCCGGCGCGGCAGCAGCGCGAGCGGCACGGCACCGAGCACGACTACGAAGCCGTAGCGCGCGAGCGCGAGCAGATCGTTCGCCAGCGCGGGGCCGAACAGCACGGACACCTTGATGCCGCCCGCCCCAGCGTGGATCGTTTCCGCGATGCGGAGGACGAACCATCCGGCCAGCAATGCGGGCAGGGTCTCGAGCGCCGTCGCGAGAGCGCCCTTCACGCGGGCCAGCAGCTTGCCCGCGAAGCTGGACGGCGGATCGTCGTGCCGACGGGCGGGCCGGGTCGCGCTTACCATCGGCGGTACACGGAGAACGTGACGCCGCGCTGGTTGTCGGCACCGCTCGCGCGCGAGAAGCTGGCGCCCACGCGGGTGCCCCACGTCGGCGTCCAGTAGCGCACCCAGGTCGCGCTGCCGCCGCCGGAGCGGCTCTGGCCGCCCACGAGGCTCAACGGATCGTCGCTGCGGCCGCTGTTGATGGCGACTTCGGCATACGTGTCCGCATCGCCCGCGTAATACCAGCGCGCCAGCAGGCGCTCGCCCGTGCCGTGCGAGCCCGCCGAGACGATGTTCTGGTGGCGCAGCTGCACGTACCAGTCGCCCGTGTACTTCGCGATGCTGACGCCGTAGATGTTCACGCGCGACGCGAAACCGAGGACGTCGTCGCTGACCGACGCTTCCCAGCCGTTGCCGAGCGACTGATACAGCTCCACGCGCCCGGAATTCGCCGGGAACAGGCGGGATGCGGCACCGCGCTGGTAGCGCAGGTTGGCATAGGCGCCGGACCAGAGGTTCGCATAACCGTCCAGCGCCCAGGCATAGTCGTGCAGGCCAAAGCGGTGCGCGCGCAGCGTCTCGAAGCCGAGCGAGCCGCCTTTCGTGTAATGGCGGATGGCGACCGTCTGGTCGTTCCACCGGGGACCGGTGCCGACGTCAGTCCAGCTCGACGACAGGCTGGCGGCCCACGTGTAGCCAGCCGCGATCGTCGCGTCCGGATTCCCGGCGCGCGGTTGCAGCGCGGCGCCCAGCGCGTCGAACGCGTCGCCGCTTGCGCCCAGCGCCGTCGCCTTGTCCAGGTCCGCGCGGGCTTCCGCGTTGCGGCCCAGCGCGCGCAGGGCGCGCCCGCGCGCGACGTACGCCGCGGCGGCGTCCGGTTGCAGCGCGATCAGCCGGGTGTACGCCTCGACCGCCTGTTCCGGCTGGTCGCTCCACGCGTACGTGTTGCCGAGCGCGGACCACACGTCCGCATAGGTCGGCGCCGCAGCGGCGGCGGCGCGCAGGTCGCGCTCGGCCTCCTGCCACCGCCCCAGGCGGGCGTAGACGATGCCGCGGCCGAGCAGGACGTCGACGTTGCCCGGCGAGCGTGCCAGCAGCGCGTCGTAGGCGGCCAGTGCCAGTTCGGGCTGGCCGTCGTTGGCGAGGGCGCGCGCCCGGGCGTAGGCGTCATCGAAAGAAGGGGTCGCCGCCGGTTGGGCCGGGGCGGATACGGAAGGAGGCGATGGGGGCAGCTGGGAAACGACGGGCATCGGTCAGGAAAAAGTTGTCAAGGATGAGCAGCACTGTAAAATGCTGCCCTCCCGCAACCTTGCCGTTTCCCGACGGGTGCGTCAAGGAGAGCACGACTGGTGCCGACCGGATGTCGCGCAAAACACGCAAACCGGTTGTCACACCGATCAGGCCGCCGAAGCGCCCAGCCGGCGCAGATGATCGCGCCAGGTGTCGATCCGCTCCGCCGACAGCGTGTGGGCACGTCCGATCAGCGTCGTGCGCACGGGCCGGATGCCCGCCCGGCCGAGGATTTGCCGGCGCATCAACTTGACGCCGTAGCCGCCGTAGCGCCACCGGTAGACGACCGCCGGCATGCCCATGCTCACCACGAGCCGCGCACTGCGTCCGCCCAGCAGGCCCGCGCCGAACGGCCGGTGCGGGTCGTCCATGAAGACGCCCGGCCGCGTCACGTGCTCCAGGAAGCCCCGCATCAGCGCCGGCATGTCGCCCATCCACAGCGGGTACACGAAGACCAGGTGGTCCGCATGCTGGATCGCCTCCTGCACGGCGGCCAGTTGCGGCGGCGGCGAGCCGTGCCACCACTCGGACGGACTGGTCAGCAGCGGAAAGCTCATCCGCGCAGGTTCGACGACCTCGACGTCATGCCCGGCCGCACGCGCGCCGTCCACGTACGCCTGGGCCAGCGCATGGCACAGGTGCGGGCGATGGCAGTCCGGATGACCCTGGATCAATAAGATGCGTGCCCCCATCAGCGACCGCCACACTCTCGTTCGACTTGTACAGCGCTCATTTCTCGCTTTCGATATGTATTCCCTCAACTAGGCTAACCGAACACATGGTTGCTACGTTGCGGGATATCAAACCACAGGGATTTTTTCGTGATACCGAAAGTCTAAGAACATTTCGACTTCCCGGCGACAACGGGAAAGTGGAGGTCCAGGATGCCCACGACCCGCGTCAGTCCCAGCCGCCCGCGCGCGATCTGTGCTGCGTTGCGGCATGGCCGCAAGATGCTGTGCCGGCGGATCGGGGAGATCGTGTCCGGTCCGGACGACATGGTCGGGCGCGGCTTCGCGACGCTCGTCGCGGCCGTCGAAGCGGCCTTCCGGCACGAAGAACTGATCATGGAAACGCTGGGCTATGTGCACCTGCACGAACACCGCGAGGAAAATGCCGTCGTGCTGTCCGCCCTGCACCGCGTGCTGCCGGACGTCGAACGGGGCGACCACATGCTGGGCCGCCAGGTGTTGGCCGCGCTCGTCGACGTGCTGGACCTGCACCGCCTGTCCGGCGACCTGGCGCTCACGGTGGCGGCCCATCCGAACGGCGCCCGTGCCCGCGGCCACGCCGCCCGCGCCACGCTGCACGTGGCGACCCGGCGCTCATCCTCGCGCTGACAGGCGTTTTGCCGACAAGCATTTTGCCATATACAGCGCGCCGGCCGGATACGTGGCCAGCGCGGCTTCGTCGCCGGCCGCGGGCAGGTAGCCGAGGCTTTCCCAGAAGCGGCGCGTATCCTGCACGGACACGAGCGCAGAATGGCGCAGGCCGCCGGCCCGCGCCAGCATGGCGTCGACGAGGCGGCGCGCGACGCCCTGCCCGGCCGCCCGCGGCGCCACGGCGAGATCGTGCAGGTACAGCGTGTCCGGCGCCGCCGGCACGGCAAACGCGCCGCCGAGGGGCGTCACCTTGCCGAGCCGCGACGGATACGCGAACAGGTACGCGCAGACGCCGTCCGCATCGCGCGCGACGAGCACCTTGTCCGGGCTCGCGCGCAGGCGCGCACGCACGACGTCCGCCGCTTCCTGCATCGCGGGCGGATAGCACGCTGCCTGCACGGCCAGCACGGCGTCGAGGTCGGCCTCCGCCATGGGTGCCGTCCGCATCAGGCGGTCGCCAGGGCCCGCGCGACGATCGCCGCGGCGTCGGCGGCCACCTTGCTGTCGCTTTGCGCGTCGGGCGAGGAACCCGTGTAATAGATCGCCACGATCACGGGCTGGCCCTGCGGCGGGAACACGATGCCCACGTCGTTCGTCGTGCCGTACGCGCCCGTGCCGGTCTTGTCGGCCACGCGCCAGTCGGCCGGAAACCCTGCCTGGATGCGTTCCTTGCCCGTCGTGTTCGCGAGCATCCAGTCGAGCAGGCGGCGCCTCGCCTCCGGCGCGAGCGCCTGCTCGAGCAGCAGCGCTTCCAGGCTCTTCGCCATCGCGCGCGGCGTCGTCGTGTCGCGCGGGTCGCCGGGGATCGCGGTGTTCAGGTCCGTCTCGCGGCGGTCGAGGCGGAACGCGGTGTCGCCCACGCGGCGCGCGAACGCGGTGACGGCCGCCGGGCCGCCGATCCGGTCGAGCAGCAGGTTGCATGCGCTGTTGTCGCTGACCTGCAGCGCGGCCGCGCACAGGTCGGCCACCGTCATGCCGTCATCCACGTGGCGTTCCGTCACGGGCGACCATGACACCAGGTCCGTCTTCCTGTAGCGCACGCGCTCGTCGAGCAGGCCGGGCGTGCGCGACGCCTGCGCCAGCACGGTCGCGACGACCATCACCTTGGCCGTGCTGCAGAACGGGAAGCGTTCGTCGTCGCGCCACGCGATCGCCTGCGCTCCGCCGCGGCGCCAGGCGGCGACGCCAAGGCGGCCGCCGGCGCGGCGTTCGAGGTCGGCCAGTGCGCGCGCGGCGGCATCGGCGGCGCGGGCGGTGCCGGCCAGCCCGATCGCGGGCAGGATCAGCGCGGCGCGCAGGACGGTGCGGCGTGTCGTGTCGGTCATGGGTTCTCCTGGTGGTGGACGGGGCCGTCATTATGCCGCAATGCGTTGCGGTTGCTACTTCGGAAAGTTTCGCGATATGGTTCAGGTTTGCAGGCACACGACTGGAGACGACATGCACAAGGCCATCCTGCCCCTCGCCATCGCCGCGCTGTGCGCGGGTATCCACGCCCACGCGGCGGACCGCACGGACAACGTCGACGTCTTCATCGGCACCGGGGGCGACGGCCACACGTTCCCGGGCGCGACCCGCCCGTTCGGGATGGTGCAGCTGAGCCCCGACACGCAGGTGCGCCACTTCCGCCAGAGCTACCCGTGGGCGGCGGGCTACCGCTACGAGGACGATTCCATCCTCGGCTTCTCGCACACGCATTTTTCCGGCGCCGGCCATTCGGACCTGGGCGACGTCCTCCTGATGCCGACCGCCGGCGAGGTGAAACTGGAGCCGGGCTATCCCGAGCGGCCGTTCAGCGGCTACCGCTCGCGCTTCGCGCACAAGGACGAGCGCGCGGAGCCGGGCTATTACGCCGTCAGGCTGCTGGACAACGACGTCGACGTGGAACTGACGGCCAGCGACCGCGTGGGCCTGCACCGCTACCGCTTCAAGCCGGGCGCGCAGGCCAGCGTGATCCTCGACCTGCGGTCCAGCATCTACGACTGGTCCGGCAAGAACCTGTGGTCGCGGCTGCGCCTGCGCGGCAACGACACCGTCACGGGCATGCGCGAGACGCGCGGCTGGGCGCCCGGCCGCCAGCTGTATTTCGCGATCCGCTTCTCGCGGTCGATCGTCGAGCACCAGCTCATGAACCGCGAGGAAGGCGTCGAGTACAAGGGCTTCGCGGCGCCCGGCAAGACGCCGGCGGGGAAGGTCCTCGTCGAAGGCAAGGCACTGGAAGGCACGTTCGGCTTCGGCGCCCCCGCCGACGGCACGGTGCTCGTGAAGGTGGCCGTGTCCGGCGTCAGCGAGGACGGCGCGCTCGCGAACCTCGACGAGATGCCCGGCTGGGACTTCGACGCCGAGCGCCGGCGCGCGCACGACGCGTGGGAGGAAGCGCTGGCCGCCGTCGACATCGACGCGCCGCAGCCCATGAAGCGCATGGCCTACACGAGCCTGTACCACGCGCTGCTGGCGCCCAGCCTGTTCATGGACACGGACGGGAAGTATCGCGGCCCCGACAACCAGGTGCACCAGGCCCAGGGCTTCCGCTTCCACTCCACGTTCTCGCTGTGGGACACGTACCGCGCCCTGCATCCGCTGCTGACGCTGATCCAGCCGGAGCGGCGCAACGTGGACTTCGTACGCTCGCTGGTCGAGTCGCAGAAGGCCAGCCCGTACGGCATCCTGCCCGTGTGGCAGTTCGCCGGCCTGGAGACCTGGTGCATGATCGGCTACCACGCCGTGCCCGCCATCGCGGATGCGTACATGAAGGGCTTGCAGGGCTTCGATGCGGACGAGGCGCTGCGCGCGATGACGGCCAGCGCCGAATACGGTCCGTACGGCGGGCTGCAGCACTACATGAAGCTGGGTTACGTACCGATCGACCTGGAGCCGGAAGCGGCGTCGAAGACCGTGGAATACGCGTTCGACGACTGGACCATCGCGCGCATGGCCGAGAAGATGGGCCGGCGCGACGTGGCCGACCGTTATTACAGGCGCGCGCAGAACTGGAGGAACGTGTTCGATCCGAAGACGGGCTTCGTGCGCGCGAAAAAGTCGGACGGGAAGTATCGCGAGCCGTTCGACCCAGTGCGTTCGAACTTCGGCAGCGACTACACGGAAGGCAGCGCATGGCAGTATTCCTGGTATATGCCGCACGATAACGCAGGGCTCGTGAAGATGCTGGGCGGCGATGCCGGATTGATCGCGAAAATCGACCAGGTATTCGATGCGAAGATCGACCCGACGGTGTACGCCCACATGGAAGACATCTCCGGCCTGATCGGCCACTACGCCCACGGCAACGAGCCGTCGCACCACGTGGCCTACCTGTACAACTACGCGGGCGCGCCGTGGAAGACGCAGGCGCGCCTCGCGCAGATCGTGAAAAGCCAGTACCGCGACACGCCCGACGGCCTCGCGGGCAACGACGACCTGGGCCAGATGTCGGCCTGGCTCGCGTTCACGGCACTGGGCTTTTATCCCGTCGCGCCGGGCAGCAACGAGTACGTGATCGGGCGGCCGTTCGTCGAACGGGCCACGCTGAACCTGCCGAGCGGGAAGCGCTTCACGATCCGCACCGAGGGCCTGTCGGACGCGCATCCGTACGTGGGCAGCGTGACGCTAAACGGCAGGCCGCTGGCGCGCAGCGTGCTGCGCCACGAGGAGATCGTGGCGGGCGGGGAACTCGTGTTCAGGATGCAGGCCACGCCGGACAAGGCATGGGGCAAGGCGCCGGCGAACCGGCCCTACACGCAGACGGCGTATTAGCGTCGACGCATGCTGGCCACGGCGACGCCGGCCAGGATGACGGCGAAGCCGGCCGCGTGATACAGGTGCGGCGGCTCCTTCAGCAGGGGCCATGCCGCCAGCGTCGCGAACAGCGGAATCAAGTACACGGTCAGGCTCGCGCGGGCCGGACCGGCGGCCGCCACGAGACGGTCGAAGAAGAAGTAGGCACCGAGGCTCGGCACGACGGCGAGGAACGCGAGTGCCATGTACAGGCGGCCGTCGGCGAAGTCGGCGACGGTGCCGCTGGCCGCTTCGAACGCGGCGAACGGCGCCAGCACGAGCGCTCCGCCGCCGATCAGCGCGGCCAGCTTCACCGTCGACGGCAGCGGCGGCAGCTGCAGGCGTTTGTTGAAGACGGTGTAGAACGACCAGACGCACGCCGCCAGCACGACCCACAGGTCGCCGCGGCCGAATTCCAGTTGGCCCAGCGCCGTCACGTCGCCCTTCGACAGCACGACGAGCACGCCGAGGATGGCGAGGAACATGCCGCCCGCCTGGCGGCGCGACAGCGGCGCCTTCCACACGAGCGTTTCGATCAGCGACACGAGCGCCGGGCAGGCGGCGAAGATGATGCCCACGTTGGCCGCGCTCGTGTGGCGTGCGCCCACGTATTGCGGCGCCACGGACAGGCCCATGCCCAGGCCGGCCAGCAGCAGGATGCGCTGCCAGTTGGCGCGCAGGGTGCCGCGCAGCGCCCACAGGCGCGGTCCGCACGACGGCAGCAGGATCATGAACGCCAGCATCCAGCGCCCGAAGGCGAGGAAGACGGGCGGAATCCCCGCGCCCTGCGCCCAGCGGGCGACGACGAGGTTCGCTGCGAACAGCGCGGGGGTGATCAGCATGAGCGGCAGTTCGGCTGCGAAGGGATCACTCCGGTAGCCGGCGCCCGCCCGTGACACTGCATTCGACACGAGGGCTCCTGAACGAAAAGCGGCGGACGCGGGCATGCCCGGATAAGGTATGCTGCGCCGCAATAAGGGATAGCCGCCATGGTAAGGGAGCCCGCGCAGAATGTGCTTCTATTCGATAGCGATAACACGGCCATTTCCGCAAGGGTCTTCTGCAGAAATGGCGAATAGAAGATAAAATCTCCGGACTTATACGGAAACTACGAAGGAAGCACTGGGATGAAAGACGGCCAGCTGGACGAGACCGACCGCCAGATCCTGCGCACGCTCAGCCGCGACGGGCGCATCAGCAACCAGAAACTCGCCGAAACGGTGCACCTGTCGCCGACGCCTTGCTGGCACCGCGTCAAATCGCTGGAGGAAGCCGGCTTCATCACGGGTTACGTCGCGATGCTGGACCAGCGGGCGCTGGGAATGCCGGACACGGTCATCATCGAGGTGACGGTGGACCGGCACGACGACGAGATCTTCAAGGCGTTCCAGGACGCGCTGGCCGACCTGCCGGAAGTGATGGAGGCGTATCTGCTGTCGGGGGAATACGACTACCTGATCAAGGTCGCCGTGGCGGGAACGGAAGGCTACGAGAAATTCCTGCGGCAGAAGCTGTACAAGCTGCCGGGGGTGACGCGGACGCGGTCGACGTTCACGTTGCGGTGCCTGAAACGCACCCCGTCCGTGTCACCCTGAGATTACTTCTTCGATTTCAGCTCGGTCAGCTCGGCCCGCAGCTTGCTGCGCTCCGCCGTCGACTTGTCGAGCTTCGCACGCAAATCGTCCAGCTCGGCCGCGAGGCTGTCGCGCGCCGTCGTGGCGCCCACGAGTTCCATCTCGGCGCGCAGGCGCGCGTCCGATTCGGCGGCCATGTCGGCCACCTTGCGTTCCAGTTCCTGGCGCAGCTGCGTCAGTTGCTGTTCCTTGCCGTCGATCGCGAGCTGGTCCTTCGCCTTGCTGACGAGGGCATCCATCGCGACCTGGCGTGCATTCTTGAGTTCCGCATTCAGGCGCTCGATCGTTTCGTCGCGCTCGGCGATGGCTTCCTCGGACGCCGCCGTGACGCTCGCCACTTCCTCGCGCAGCGCATCGCGTTCGCCTTCCAGCGCTTCGCCGGCCGCACGCAGCGCTTCGATGTCCGCCTCGTTGCGTGCCAGCGCTTCGCGGTCGCCGGCGCCGCTCTCTTCCGCGAACTTCAGGGCCCAGTCCGCCAGCCCGGCCAGCAGTTCCTGCGGCAGTTCCGCTTTCGGGGTTGCCTTCGGCTTCACGTTTGCCGCACGCCACGCGGCCAGGTGCTTGAAGATGGCGTTCGGCGAACCTTCGCCGAGGAAGTCCTGCACCGCTTCGATGGTTACCGCTTCGCCATCTTCCTGCAAACTCTCGGCTGCGCGCGCAACGTCGTCGAATGTGACTTCTTGGCCTGCCATAAGGTCTTGACTCCTGCTTCGTTGGATTTCGGGAGTGCGTATGATACTTCCCGTAGAGAAATTCGGCAGCAATCAGCGCAATAGTGTTGCGCGCCGGACGCGCAGCCCGGCAAACCATTTCACAATCGGTAAGTTTTTCAGCCCGTTTGCGCGACGGGAGCGGCCAGCGGACGGATCTGGTTGCGTCCGCCCTGCTTCGCTTCGTACAGCATCGCGTCGGCCCGCAGGAACAATTCGTTCTCGCTGCGGCCCTCCGGATAGGCCGCGAGGCCGCCGCTGAACGAAAAGCGGCGCACGTCGCCCGGCTTGACCTCGAACGCGATCGCACCGAACGCCTGGCGCAGCGCGTCGAGCCGGCGCCAGCCCTGCTCCAGCGTGCAATCCCAGAACACGACGACGAATTCCTCGCCGCCGAAGCGGCTCAGCAGGTCGCCCTCTTCCATGCGCGCCGCCAGGGTCAGCGACAGGCGCTTGATGACGATGTCGCCGAAATAATGGCCCCAGGTATCGTTGATGGTCTTGAACTTGTCGATGTCGATGACGCCGAAGCACAGCGGCCGGTTTTCCAGCGAGGCGCGGCAGATCAGCGCCTGCGCTTTCTGCTGCAGGCCGACCTTGTTCAACAGGCCTGTCGCGCGGTCCTTGCCGATCAGGTCGCGGCTGACGCGGATCTTGGCGGCCCGGTTGAGCAGCTGGCGCGCCAGCAGGTCCGGATCGTCCATCATCATCAACGCATCGAAGCCGCTGTCGAGGGCGCGCCGCGCCTGGACCGGATCCGCGCGACGCTGCAATAGCGTGATCTCGCGCACGGGGTCCGCTTCGATATTGCGCTTGAGCACGCGCACGACGGCTTCCGTCCGTTCGTATTCCACGTCGGTGATGAGGACGATGTCCGGCTGCAAATCCTTGACGCGCAGGTGCAGCGTGTACGGATCGGTGTGATGGACGATGTCCAGCCGCTGCTCGCGCAGCGCGGCCTCGTCCCAGCCCGGCGGCGCCCCCAGCATGGCCACGCGCACGAGGTCGCCGCGCTTCTGTTGCACGAACAGGTTGAACAGTTTGTCGACGAGGACGTCGTTGGCGATGGGTTTTTCCGCGTAGGCGAGGCAATTGCTGTCGACGAGGCGTTGCTGCAGCAGGAACCGGCTGCCCTGGCGCACGCTCTGCAGGTAGACGTAGCGGTGGTCGGCCGGCAGCCGTTGCAGCAGCTCGCCCAGCAGCAGGGTCTTGCGCCCGTCGCGCAGGTCGGATTGCATGTTGTGCAGCGCGTCCAGGTCGATCACGTACAGGCCGTCGCCCGCGTCGCGCTCCACGGCGGCCACGAATTCGCTCAGCTCGTGGAAAAAATGGATCTCGAAATCGTATTTGTGCGCGTGCAGCAGCAACTCGGCCCGGTTGTCCTTGATGAAGAAGCTGTGCGACAAGAACAACACATGATTCTTGTACAACGAGATGTCCCCTGCCATGTGTTACGCGCCCCAAGTAAGTTGACCACGGTCGTGCTGTACCGACCGCCAGCATACCTCCGTTTGCGCCATGCATAAGCAGGAGTTCCGGTTTTTTTTGACTATCTGACCTCGATCTGAGTGTTATCAGGAAAATATGTTGCGCGCTGACAAAGAGATATCAATCAGGCACGCATGTCGGCCACGCTGCCGAGCTTGTCCGGGTTGCGCACGACATAGATGGCGGCGATGCGGCCATCCTCGATGTGGATCGACGTGATCGCATCGGGCACCCCATTGCGCCAGGTCAGCACGCCAGGTGCGCCGTTGACGGTGATGATGTCGTGGCGCGTGTCCGCGTTCGACCATTTCCGTTCGATACCGGCGACGAGGCGGCTCACCCGGTCCGCGCCGAACACCTGCTTGACGGCCGCCTTGACCTTGCCGCCGCCATCGCCCGTGAACGTGGCGTCCGCCGTCAGCAGGGCCTGCACCTGGGCCGGATCGGCCGAGCGCGCCGCCTGCACGAAGCGCCCCAGCAGCTCCAGGTGCAGTTCGCGGTTGACGGCGAACCGCGGCCGCTCCGCGCGCACGCGCTCGCGCGCCCGCTGCAGCACCTTGCGGCAGGCGGCTTCCGTCTTGCCCACCATGGCGGCCACCTCTGGGTAGTCGAAATCGAACACCTGGTGCAGCAGGAACACGGCGCGCTCTTCCGGCGCCAGCCGCTCCAGCATCAGCAGGAAGGCCGTCGACAGGTCGCCTGCCGCTTCCAGCGCGCTCTCCGGAGAATCCACCATGTCTTCGACGAGCGGCTCCGGCAGCCACGGGCCGACGTAATGCTCGCGCTCCGTCATCGCCCCGCGCAGGCGGTCGATGGAGAGCCGCGTGACGACGGTGACGAGCCATGCTTCCGGCGTGCGTGCCTCGACGCTGCCGCCGTTCTGCCAGCGCAGCCAGGCTTCCTGGACGATATCCTCGGCATCGGCGCGGACGCCCAGCATGCGGTAGGCGATCCCGAACAGGCGGGGACGGAGGCGGACGAATTCGTCCAGCGAAGAAGGGGCGGTCTGGGTATCCATATCCATTAGACGGACGAGGGACGCGTTTTGTGACCGCCGATTGTACGCGCCCTCAGCGCTGCGGATAGCCTCCCCGGACTGTCAGGTGGTGGTCCCGCACTCGGCCTCGGGCCGGGTGCGGGCATGCGACTTTCCCGGCCGCACCCGCATCGGTGCGCGTGGCGCGTCCAGCCGCACCGGGGTCAGCTTGCCTGCGTAGGGCGGCATGTCGGGATCGATCTCGATCGTGCTGCCGTCGGGCGGCGCGGCCGCGAGAAACGCGCCGATGGCGATCCGCACGATCATCCGGTTGCCCGGCTCCGGCTTCAGGCTCAGCTTCTTGTTAATGTAGAGGAACGTGCACGACACCCCGGCGGGCGTGGTGATGTCGACTTTCTTCGGCAGGGAAAACCCGTAACGGCCCGTCGCCCACAGCTTGACGACACAGGTTCCGTGCTCCAATGACGAAAAAGTAAAGTTCATGCGGCAATCCTAACCGCCGTAACACATCTGTACGTTTGGAATTTGTACCAAACCGTAACGGGTGGAACATTCGTTTCCTCGTCACATCTTCAGCTCGAGATTCACCCCGACGCGCGTGGCGCCCTGCTGCCAGCTGGCCTGGCGCGACAACCCGCCCGCGTCTTCGTACATGCTCTCCGACGCGTTGTCCATGCCCAGGATATTGTTGAGCGTGAAGCGCAGCTGCAGGGTCGGGTCGAGCTTCCATGCCGCGTACGCGTCCACGTCGCGCCGGGTGTGCGCGTGGCGGGTCTGTGCATCCGACACGCGCACCCAGCCGCCCTGCTGGTAGGCCATGCTGGCGCCGAAGCTCAGGCGATCGCGGCGGTAGTCGAGTCCGACGTTGGCCGACATCGGCGTCTGCCCGTCGAGGCGGTTGTCGGGGCCGGGCACGGTCGACACCTCCGACCAGTTGCGCGTCACGCTCGCGCGCATGTCGAAGCCGGCCGCGGCCGGGTTCAGCATGCGCAGCGGCAGCTTGACCTCGGCCTCGAGCGAACGCACGCGCGCGTCGCCGTCGTTCAGCGGCCGATAGATCCAGCGGCCGTCCGGATCGAGGTCGAGGCGCGTGCGGATGTAGTCGCTGATCAGGCGCTGCGTGCCGCTCACGGACACCATCGCACCGTCCGCCCAGTACTGCTCGAATGCGACGTCGATGCCGTTCGCCAGCTCAGGCTTCAGCCCCGGATTGCCGCTGGAATCGGGCGCGAAGCGCGTGTTCAGCGCTGCCAGGTACCGCCGCGCCGTCAGCTGGTCGACGGTCGGTGCCTTGTACGTGCGCGTGAGCGCGAGGCGCACCTGGCGGCCGCTCTTGTCGGGGAATTTGTACAGGGTCTGCGCGACGGGGCTCAGCACGTGGCTGCGCGACGTCGTCTCCGGTACGCCGGTCCCCGCGCTCTCCGTCTCCACGCCTTCCCAGCGGCCGCCCAGGTACATCGACCACTGCTTCGTGATGCTCCACTCGTCCTGCACGTAGCCGGCCAGGCGCGTGACCTGCGGCTCGTAGGCCTCGACGACGTGCGTGGCGGGTGCGTCGTCCTGCCGGTCGATGCGGTCGCGCGAATCCTCGTTGCGCTGGCGGCTCGCATCGATGCCCGTGACGAGCGCGTGGCCGTCGAACAGCGAGCGCGCGAACTTGGCGCGGAAGGACATGCGGCGCGGACGATACACGGTGTCCCAGTCGCGCAGCAGGTGGTGCGCGCGGCCGGCCGAATAATAATCCGTGTCGTTGTCGTTCTCGTCGCGGCTGCGCTCGCCCGACAGGCTCATGTCCAGCTTGCCGCCCGCCACCTTCGCGATCCAGCCGATCTCGCCCCGCATCATCCACTGGTCGCCGGACGTGCGGCCCGGCATGTCGATCCAGTCCGGATTGCCGAATGCTCCGATCAGGTTGTCGTTGTGCGAGGCCCCCGCCCATGCATGGCTGCTCGCCTGCAGGCCGGCCGACAGATTCAGTTCGTTGTCCTCGTCGATCTTCCAGTTCAGGCGCGGGAACAGGACGCCGCCGCGGTAGGCGCCGCCGCCGTCGTACCGGGTCAGGCGCGACTGCGCCGGCGGGCCGTCCGGCAGCGTCAGTTGGTCCGCACCGCGCGAATGGAAGTCGTTGTGGCCGCCGAACAGCGAGCCGTTCACGAAGTACGACAGGCTGCCCACTTTCTCGCCCCACGTGCCGCCCGCCGTGCCGCTTCTCTGCAAGGCCGACCGGGTCGCGTTCAGGCGCAAGTCGCGCTGCGGCTTGCTCACGACCTTGCGCAGCACGATGTTGATCGTGCCCGCGATGGCCTGCATCGAATACTCGGCACTGGCGGCACGGATCACCTCGATGCGCTCGATCTGGTCCGGGGTCAGCGCGTCCAGCGAAAAGCCCGGCGGCGGGCGGTCGCCGTTGACGAGGATCTGCGTGTAGCCGTTGCCGAGCCCCCGCATCTTGATCGATTTATCCGTCACGGTGACGCCCGGCGCGCGCTTGAGCACGTCGAAGATGTTGTCGTCGCCGTATTTGCGGATTTCTTCCGCCGACAGGATGGTCTTGCTGGCCGTGTCGTCGCGACGCGGATCGTAGGTGCTGGCCGTCGCCTTCACTTCCACCTTCTGGATCGGCTTGTCCTCAGCCTTGTTTTTATCGACCGGGGGCGTGCTTTGTGCGAACACGGCACCGGGGCAGAACAGCGCAGCCGCAATGGCGAGGCGGAGAGGTGTGGGAGACATCGTGGGCGGGCAGAGGATTGCGTCAATACGCTTGCTGGCGGCAGCGTCCGGGCCAAATTGTTCGAGAGACTAACAAATCATGCTAACCGGAACAGCGGCGTTTGTCACTTTTGCGACGCAACATGCAGCCCCGCGAGAATGACCCTCACGCCCTTCTCGATGAAAGCCTCGGGATCGCCGGTCTCGCGTTCCGTCAGCACGCGGTTGGCGGCGAGCAGGGTGAAGCCGTGGACGTGGGCCCATAACAGGCCCAGGACCTCCTTTTGGTCGAGCCCTCCCGGCAAGTCGCCCGACGCCTGGCACCGCTCGATGATGCGCAGCAGGATGACGCGCGTGCGGTCGAGCGCGGGCAGCGGTGCGGCCTTGTCCCACAGTTCGCGGTCGGTGCCGAACATCACCTGGGCGTACGAAGGATTGTCGACGGCGAAGCGGTAATAGCAGGTGCAGACGGCAAGTATCTGGCGGCGCGGTTCGCGCGGATGCTGCGCCGCCGCGTCGTCCAGCGCCTGCGCCAGCATGCCGAACCCGATGTCCCCGATCCGGTTCAGCAATTCCTGCTTCGACCGGAAATGGCGGTACGGCGCCATGTGCGAGATGCCGGCCGCGGCCGCGATGTCGCGGAACGTGATGCTGTTTGGGTTACGGGTACGCATCAGCTCGAGGAAGGTCGCGATGATCACGTCAGGCATGCTGCGGCCGCGCCCCTCGCGCTCCGTCGCCAACGTCACTCCACCCTGCCCCTTCATTGCCACCTCGTTGTCCGATTTACCTCATTCTACCCGCATCGCGTAACGATGGCTGCAGAGCGCGAATCGCGCGGATCCGGCCACGGCGCCGCCGGGATGCCGGTGTGGCTGGCTACCCTCGTTCACTGTTGATTTGACGAAATACGTGTTCCGTCAAGATATAATCGCCCAGCCATGATCCTGCGCCGCCTTCGTTTGCTTCTGCTTGCCCTGATGCTGTCCGCGGCAGGCGTCCCCGCGTCCGCCGGCGCCGTCTACACGTTCAACGGCGGCACGGTGGGCAACTGCACGCTGGCGGGTGCCGTCTATACGTGCCCCAGCCTGCCGCTCACGGGCTGGGACGACGACATGGTGATCGCGAGCGGCTACACGGTGAAGATCACGAGCGATGTCTCGTTCGGCTACAACCACAGCCTGACGATGAGCGGCAGCGCCGTCCTGATGAGCACCGGCGACCTGAACATCGGCGGCATCGCGACGAACAACCTCAAGGTCACGGGCGGCACGCTGATCGCGGGCGACGTGTTCAGCGTGGGCGCCCAGGACCAGACGCTGACGGCGAACATCCAGGCCGTCACGGCCAACCTGGGCACCGGTTCCGACCTCAATCTCACGGGCAGCGTTACCGCCACGGGCACCGTCAACGTCGCGTCGCACGCGATCATCAACGGCCCGATCAGCGGCGCGACCATCACGACCAGCTCGCCCGTCACCCTGACCGGCAACATCGTCGCCACCAAGTCCTTCACCCTCGCCTCCGGCAGCACGGTCAAGGGCGACGTGACGGCGCCCGTCGTGCGGCTGCTCCCGTCGAACGCCACCGTCACGGGCAACATCACGGCCAAGACGTCGCTGCAACTCGGCTCGTCCGACGCCGTCACGGGCAACGTCACCGCCGGCACGCTGACGCTGGATTCGTCGGAAGCGATCATCAACGGCAACGCGACGATCGACAGCGGCATCTTCAACTGGCACGGCCGCGTCACGAAAACGATTTATTGCTCAGGCGGCACCACGACGGGCAAGTGCGACTGCGTGTCGAACAACAGCGGCTACGAAGTGAACACGGCCAACGGCCCGCATTGCCAGGGCAACGTGGTCGCGCTGGACCACTTCCTCATCGGCTACGACCCGACCGGCAGCGTGTGCGCGCCGTCGACGGTGACGATCACCGCGTGCGCCAACCAGGCCTGCACGAGCACCTATGGCGGCGGCGCCACCGTCACGCTGTCCCCGACGGGCCAGTCGGTGGCGATCCCCACGTCCGGCATCGCCCAGGCGACGGTGAACTGGACGCAGGCCGGCACCTTCATGCTCGGCGCGTCCGGTGCGACGACGGCCAACGCCACCACGTGCATGCGCAACGGCGACACGGGCCCGGGCGCCGACTGCAAGGTCGCCGTGGCCAGCTCCGCCTACACGATGACGATGTCCAGCCAGGCCGCCTACGCCGAAGCGTCGACGGCGCCGCTGCTGACCATCGCGGCCGTGCGCTTCGACGCGAAATCGAATTCCTGCGTGCCGCTGTTCAACAATACGGAGCGCAACGTCACCTTTACGTGTGCCTACGGCAATCCGACGAACGGCACGCTGCCCGTCCGGCTGAACAACATTGCCCTGAACGGCAGCCAGAATGCCGCGGCCGCCTGCGACAACACGGGCGCGACGCTGAAGCTCGGTTTCAACCAGGAAGGCAAGGCCGCCGTGCCGATGCAGTACGCCGATGCCGGCGCGATGACCGTGAAGGCGACGGACAGCGGCACCGGCAGCCCGCCGCCGGCCAGCGTGACGGCGACGTTCGTGCCCGCGAAATTCGCGATCGCGCTGGCCGGCGCGAATGCCCCCTACGTGGCGGGCAAGGAATTCACGGCGACGGTGACCGCGCTGAACGGCGCCGCCACGCCGGCGGTGACGCGGAACTTCGGTCGGGAACTGGTGGCCGAAAGCGCGAAACTGGCACCGGTGACGTGCCAGCCGAACAACAACAATGGCCTGCTCCAGCAGAACGCGTCGTCGATCCTGTCCGGCGTGCAGACGGTCAAGGCGACGTGGAGCGAGACCGGCCGCATCGACCTCCTCGCGTCGCTGAACAACGTGGACGGTTACCTCGGCAGCGGCCTGAAACCCGCCACCGCGACGACCAACGTCGCCACGACCGGCTGCACGGGCGCCGTCGGCACGTTCAGCCCGGCCTACTTCACGTTCGACACGGACACCGGCTGGAAGCGGACCTCCACCTTCTTCGGCAGCGCCCTGCCGCAATACTATTCGGGCGAGCCCGCGATCAAGCTGACGGTCACCGCGCGCAACCTGCAGAACGGCGTCACGCAGAACTATGACAACACCAATGCGCGCGACGTGGTGTTCGCGGGCCTGAATCCCGACGGCAGCGCATTGACGGACGGCGGCGCCTTCAGCCGCTCGCCCGGCTACCCGGGCACCGACCTCGTGGGCAAGGCGCAGCTGCGGGCGGCGGACTTCAAGACGGGCGTCGCCACGTGGACCGGCAGCTACACGTTCACGAAGTCGCCGACGGCGCAGACCCGCCTGCGCGTGCGCGCAACGGAGGATCTGCCCGCCGAACAATACCCGGCCAGTTCGTCGGCGATTCCGGTCGCGGTGGGCGCGGAGCCCACGCTGCTGATCCGCAGCGGCCGCATCCGCCTGCCCAGCCGGTTCGGCCCCGCGGGCGCCCAGCTCAAGATTCCCGTCTCGCTCGAGTTCTACACGGGCCAGACGTGGCTGCTGAACGCGGAAGACTCCACCACCGCCCTGCCCGCCGGCATCGTGTCGACGGGTACCGTGTCGGGTTTCACGCTCGCGTCCACGCTGTCGTCGCCATTCGCGAACGGCAAGGCCGAGCTGGTCCTGACGCCCTCCGCCGCCGCCCACGTCAGCGTCCCGTTCGCGCTCAACCTGGGCACGACGACCGCCAACACGTCCTGTTACGCCACCAGGGGCACACAGATGACGGCCAGCACGGGCGCCTCCCTCGGGTTCCTGCGCAGCGCCGACCCGTCGTGTACCGCCGCGGGCAGCGTCGACCCGTCCGCGCTCGCCACGTTCGGTGTCTACGCGCCGGAGACGAAACGCATCATCCACACGCGCGAGGTGTTCCGATGAGGCGCCGCGCCCGTACCGCCGGCTTCACGATGGTGGAGCTGATCGTCGTGATGGTCATCATCGGCGCGCTGGCGGCCATCGGCATACCACGCCTGGTGGGAGACAAGAGCAACGAAGCGGCCGTGTTCGGCGACCAGGTGGTGTCGGGCCTGCGCCGCGCGCAAAAGATCGCAATGGGGCACCGCCGGGTCGTGAGCGCGACCGTCGGGCCCAGGGCCGTCGTGCTGCGCGTGAACGCGAGCGGCAGCACATGGATCGCGCTCAACGGCGTCGACGACGGCGACTATGCGACGACCGACACCGATCTCTCGGTCACGACGGGCGTCCTGTACTTCCAGCCCGACGGCCGGGTGACGACGGACGCCGCCGGCGCGATCGCCTGGGTGGGCAGCCTCGACATCGCCGGCGCCGTCAATGGCGGCACCACCTTCCGCAAGATCACCGTACAGGGCGCGACCGGCTATGTCGAATAGATTCACGCGCTGCGCCGGCGTCACGCTGGTCGAACTGATCGTCGCCCTCGTCATCATGGGCGTCGCGCTTGCGGGGATGGTCGCCGTGTACACGGCCACGACGCGCTCCAGCGTGGATCCCGTCGTCGTCCAGCAGATGCAGGCGATCGCCGACAACATGATGGAAGAGGTCCTGATGAAGCCCTTCGCCAAGGGGCCGGGCACCGGCGCGCGCATCAACTACGACGACGTGCGCGACTACCACGGATACGACAGCGGCACCCAGGGCATCCCCGACGTCGAAGGGAACGTGATCGCGGGACTGGAACGCTACCGCGTCGTCGTGTCCGTCGTCGAGAGCGCCGGCTTGCCCAACGTGCCTTCCGCCGACGCGCTGCTGGTCACGGTCACCGTCTCGAACATGAAGGGGGACCCGAACGATCCGAACGCGAAGATCACGCTCACCGGCTGGAGGACCAATCCATCATGACCCGCCAGCGCGGCTTCACCCTCGTCGAACTGATCATCGTGATGGTGCTCGTCGGCGTCATCGCAGGCATCCTCGCGCTGCAGATCCGGCCGGCGATGCAGTCCTATATTGCGATCCGCCAGCGTGCGAACCTCACGAGCCAGGCCGATACCGCGCTGCGGCGCATCATCGGCGAGGTGCGGACGGCCGTGCCGAACTCGCTACGTTACACGTGGACGGACCAGAAAACCCAGTGCATCGAGTTCGTGCCCACCCGCGACGGCGGGCGCTTCCGCATGGCGGCGGACTACGAGCATGCGGGGGTTCCCGGCAACGCGTTCACCCGCGACGAGCCGAAGGATACGTTCGATACGCTGACGGCGCTGGACGCACGCTACAAGGACGACTACCTCTTCATCGGCAACGTGAACGGCAACGACGTCTACGACACCACGAAGAGCTGGCCGATCAAGAGCATCGTGCCCGCCGCCACGCAGACCCAGGGCCAGGCCACCGTCACCCTCACGGTGCCGGCAACCCTCCCGGCCGGCTACGAAGGCGGCCGTTTCGTCGTCATCCCGAAGCTGGAACGCGCCGTGACCTACACGTGCTCGAACGCCGGCCTCGACACCAACGACAGCGGCACGGGCGTCGGCGTCATCTACCGCGTGACCGGCTACACGCCCAGCACGACGCCGTGGAAGCAATGCCCGACGGGACCCGCCATCCTCGTCGCCAAGGTCAGCGACTGCAACTTCCTGTACCGCGAGAGCCAGGGCGCCACCCAGCAAAGCGGCTACCTGCAGCTGCGCCTGGGCCTGGCCGAAGGCGGCGAAGCGGCCCGGCTGACGATGGGCGCCCATGTGGAGAACACGCCATGACCGCCCGGCGCGCGGGCGGGTTCGCGTACATCGCGGCCATCATCTTCCTCGTCGTGCTGGCCGGCTTCGCGCTGGCCGTGCTGCGCCTGTCGGATACGGAGCAGATCACGGTCAACCAGGCCGTCCTCGGCGCGCGCGCGAGCCAGGCCGCGCGCACGGGACTCGAACTGGCGTTCTACCGGCTCAAGCCGGCCGGCACCGACTGCAATGCCGTACCGCCCGCGCCCGACCTGAAACAGGCCACCGGATTCGTCGTGCGTCTCGAGTGCACCATGCTGACCTATTCCGAAGGCCAGAAGCCGGACGGCACGCCGGTATCCAAGACCATCTTCGAGCTCACGGCGACGGCCTGCAACGCCGGCACGTGCCCGGGCACCGACGCGGACCTCGCGAACCCCGACTACGTCGAGCGCAGGCGTGCCGCGTCGATCTGCGTCGCCTCCGACCGCAGCGACTGCTACTGAACGCCCATGCTGCCGCGCGCCCCGCTCTCGCTCGCCGCCTTCGACGCCCTGTTGACGGACGCGCGCAGCCGCCGCATCGAAGGCTGGCGCCGCGGCGCCCTCGAATTCCTGATGTTCGGGATCAAGGAAGCGCGGGCGTGCCTGTTCGCGGGGCTGTTCTTCGCCTGCGTCCTGCTGGTGCCGCGCGCCGGCCTGTTCGGCGTGCCCCGCTACGACCTGCTGCTCGTGGCGGCGCTGGCGATCCAGGCGTGGATGCTCAGGAGCGGGCTGGAAACGTGGGACGAACTGAAGGCGATCTGCCTGTTCCACGCGCTCGGCTTCGCGCTGGAGGCGTTCAAGACGTCGAGCGGGATCAGGTCGTGGAGCTATCCGGACTTCGCCTACACGAAGGTGCTGGGCGTGCCGCTGTTCTCGGGGTTCATGTACGCGGCCGTGGGCAGCTACATCATCCAGGCATGGCGCCTGCTCGACCTGCGCGTCCGTCACCATCCGCCGTACTGGATGGCCGCGCTCGTCGCCTTACTGATTTATCTGAATTTCTTCACGCACCACGCGCTGGGCGATGTGCGCTGGTACCTGGCGGCCGTCGCGCTGGGGCTCTATGCCCGCACTACCGTCAGCTTCCGCCCGCTGGACCGCGAGCGTCGCATGCCGCTTCTGTTGGGATTCGTGCTGACCGGGTTCTTCATCTGGCTCGCGGAGAACCTCAGCACGTTCTGGGGGTTGTGGCGCTATCCGAACCAGCTGGGGGCCTGGTCGGCCGTCCACGTCAGCAAGTGGAGTTCGTGGTCGCTACTGGTCATCATGACGTTCACGATCGTCGCGAACCTCAAGCACGTCAAAGCGCGGATACACGTACCAGAGCAGTAACGCCGGTCTTGGCCAGCGCCATCGCCACGGGCAAGGCGCACAACACGATCATCACACCGATACGCACGCGGCGGGCGCGCTGCTTTTGTTCCTCGAGACGGGAAACGCGGAATCCTGCATCATGGTTCATGGAAGTCCTCTCATGTGATATGAATAAGCCAATCATAATATGGAGCCGAAGAAACCCGCGACACGAATGGATTTCCCGAAAATCCGATGCCACCCCGACAAGCTACATTGCGCTGGGGTAAAAGATCAGATTACACCTCCTGGCTATACAAATCCATGAGACAGATCTAACCAAGGTCAAATTCCGCAAAATCGTCTGATTTTATCCACGACAAATCGGCAAGGCGCGCGGCTCAGCTGCGGTCGACGACGAGCGCGAGTTGCCCATCGCGCACGACGAATTCCGATTCGCCCCGCAGCGCCAGCCGGGTACCGGCGGGCGGGCCGCCAGGCACGTCAACGGCGAGCTGGCCGCGCCACGCGATCGCCGCGACGAGCGTGTCGCCGCGCGGCGCGAGCGCCGTCACGCGCTGCTCGCGCTCGACGAACATCGTCTTCGCCCGTTCCGCGAGCACACGGAAGGCGTCGCGGCCATCGCTGGCCGCGGTCAGCTGGCCGCCGGACCAGTTCTCGAAACGGACGTCCGGGCTCAGCGTGTCGAGCATGCCGTCGACGTCGAAGGCGTTGTAGGCAGCCACGTAGCGCTCGATCAGGGCCAGGGCCGCCGGTGCGATGATGGGGGCAGACATCGTTCTCTCCTTTCGTCTCAGGTAAAACGCCAGGCGATGGCGGATGCGTCGTCCGCCGTTTTCGCCGCGAGGCCGGCGGCTTCCTTGCCAGCTTCGAACGCGCGCAGCTCGTCCAGCAGCGCGTCCAGTCCGCGCGCGCGGCACGCGTCCAGCAGGCTGCCGTCCGAATGCAGCCCGTAGGTGTCGACGAGGCGGTACAGGCCGTCGCTGAGCACCAGCAGCAGCGCGCCCGGCGGCGCCGTCACACGGGTCCTGCGCGCGGCGAACGGGCCGCGCGGTTCCAGGCACAGGATCGCGGGATGGGCCGCCGTGTTCTGCTCGTGGCGGCGGGCACGCAGCATCGGGAGCAGCCGCGCCCAGCGCTCGGCCGGATCGAGGATGCCCTCCGCGACGAGTGCCGCGACGGCGGCCTGCGTGGCCTGTTCCTGCGGGTTCTCGAACGGATCGAGATCGCGCACGGCGCCGTCGGGCAGCTGCAGCAGGATCTTGCTGTCGCCGAGGCAGAACAGATCCAGCGTGTGGCTGCCGTCCGCGTCCGGGTCGGACACGCGCACCCAGGCCAGCGTCGCGATGGGCCAGGCGTACGGCGGGACGTCAGCGTGACCGCCGGCGGCGCGGTACGCGGCCCGCGTGTGTTCCAGCGCCTCCAGCACGAGCGCTTCCTGGTCGCCGTCCGCACGCAGGACGCAGCCCAGGTCCTGCGCGAAGCGGCGCACGAACCAGGCCGGATCGCTGGCGCCGGCCGCGAGGCAGCGCTCGGGCGTCAGCGGCGTCGCGCCGTCCATCAGCACGAGGTCCGTGCAGCCGTCGCGCTCATACACGACGACGAGGTCTTCGTTGATCCGGCCCTTGCCGGCCGACGAAGCGAGGGTGTACCGCATGCGTGCTCCCATCCATGTTGTCTCCATTACTATAAGCCATCCGGATGACGTACGGATGAATCGTGCGGACGGTGAAAATTGGAGAGTTTGTCGCGTGGGTTTTCGCGTACGATGCTGTCGGGCTTACATCACGAGGGCACCATGACGTTCATCGAATCCGTTCAGACCTGCTTCACGAAATACGCCACCTTCCAGGGCACCGCGCGCCGTTCCGAATACTGGTGGTTCTTCCTGTTCAACTTCATCGTCAGCATGTTCCTCGCGGTGATGACTCCGAAGGTGTCGTATGTGTATTCGCTCGTCGCGCTGTTGCCCGGCATCGCCGTCACCACGCGCCGCCTGCACGACACGGACCGCAGCGGGTGGTGGCAGTTGATCAGCTTCGTGCCGTTCGTCGGCATCATCGTCATGATCGTGTTCCTGTGCCAGGACAGCCGCCCGAACCGCTACGGCGCGGCCCCGGCCTACGCGGTCTAAGCCCGTCTCACAGTAACCGAATCCCTGGCAAGGTCCGCAACGACGTCTCGCGCATCACCTGCACGAAATCCTCCAGGTAGGCGTCGTCGCGGCCCGATTCTCCCTTGGCCTGGCGCGTGACCGCGTACAGGCGCCCCGTCAATCCCCCCTCCCCGATGCGCTGCTGCGCCACGTAGCCGCGCTGCAGGTAAGTCTGCACGGCCCACAGCGGCAGCGCCGCGAAACCCCGTCCGCTCGCCACCAGTTGCAGCATCGCCACCGTCAGCTCCGTCGTGCGGCGCGGCGGTTCCACGCCCGCGGGCCGCAGCACCTGGCGCACGAGGTCCAGCATGTCGTCCGGGACCGGGTACGTGATCAGCGTCTGGTCCGCGAAGTCGGCCGCCACGAGGTGGTCGCGCGCAAGCAGCGGATGGCCCAGCGGCAGGATCGCGACGATGTCGAACTCGAACAGCGGATAGACGCCCACGTCGCGCTCGTCCGCATCGACCTCGGACACGATGGCGACGTCGGCCCGGTCCTGGTGCAGCAACCCGACGGGGTCGGACTGGAAGCCGGACACGATGTCCTGCTCGACCTCCGGCCAGCGCAGGCGCAGCGCATCCATCGACGGCATCAGCCAGTCGAAGCACGTGTGGCACTCGACGGCGATGCGCAGCTTGCCCGTCCCGTGGCCCGTCAGGCGGGCGATGTCGCGCTCGGCCCTGTCCACGGCCGGGATCACGTCCTGCGCCAGCTCCAGCAGGCGCCGGCCGGCTGGCGTGAACGCGACGGGCGCCGACTTGCGCTCGAACAGCGTCAGCCCGTAGAACTCTTCCAGCGCCTTGAGCTGGTGCGACAGCGCGGACTGGGTGACGTTCTGCAGCGCCGCCGCGCGCGACACGCTTCCCGCTTCAAGCAAGGCTAACAGGGTACGCAGGTGGCGCAGGTCGAGGATCGAGGTCGGCATGAGCGGAATTCATCTGGACAGAAAAATAATTCGTTTGAATTATGCCCCTTGCTCATCGATGATGACAAGACTTATTCATCCAGATGAGGCAATAACATGATCAAAACTCATATACTCGGCTATCCCCGCATCGGCGCCCAGCGCGAACTGAAATTCGCGCTGGAGCGCCACTGGCGCGGCGAGATCGACGAGCAGGCCCTGGAAGGCGTCGCCGCCGACCTGCGCGCGCGCCACTGGGCCGACCAGCGGGCGGCCGGCCTGGACTTCGTCAGCGTGGGCGATTTCGCGTTCTACGACCAGGTGGCCGACCACGTGCTGCTGTTCGGCTGCGCCCCCGCGCGTTTCGGTTTTACCGGCGCGGAAACCCCGCTGCAGCAACTGTTCACGCTGGCGCGCGGCGTCGCGACGGAAGCCCACGGCGATTGCGGCTGCGGCCACACGTCCACCGGCAAACCGGCGCTGGAAATGACGAAGTGGTTCGACACGAACTACCATTACCTCGTGCCGGAATTCGACGCCACCACGCGCTTCGCGCTGGCGCCCGATCGTCTGCTGGACCAGGTGGCGCAGGCGCGCGCGCTGGGCCACGCCGTCAAGGTGACGCTGGTCGGTCCGCTGTCGTTCCTGTGGCTGGGCAAGGCGAAGGACGGCGCCGACCGCCTCGCGCTGCTGGAATCGCTGCTGCCGGTGTACTGCGACCTGCTGGCGCGCCTGAAGGCCGCGGGCGCCGAGTGGGTGCAGCTCGATGAACCGATCCTGGGCCTGGACCTGCCGGGCGATTGGTCGCTCGCATTCGAGCGTGCCTACCACCTGCTGCACGGCGCGGGCGTGCCGCTGCTGCTGGCAACGTACTTCTCGCCGCTGCAGGAAAACCTGAGCCTCGCCTGCAAGCTCCCGGTTGCGGGCCTACACGTGGACGGCGTGCGCGCGCCGGAAGAACTGCGCCCCGTCGCGGACTGGCTGCCGGACCACAAGGTGCTGTCGGTCGGCATCGTCGACGGCCGCAACATCTGGCGCGCCGACCTGGATGCGTGCCTGGAACGCCTGCATCCCGTCCTCGAGCGCCGTGCCGGCGCCGTGTGGCTCGCGCCGTCCTGCTCCCTGCTGCACGTGCCGTTCACGCTCGCGCACGACGCTGCCCTCGACGCCGAACTGCGCACGTGGCTGGCCGGCGCGCGCGAAAAACTGAACGAGCTGCGCATCCTGAAACAGGCATTGACCGGCGGCGAACGGGCCGTCGCGATGGACCTGGCCGCCGCCCGCGCCGCCCTGGCCGCCCGCCGCGCCAGCCCGCGCGTGTCGCGCCCCGACGTCGCGGCCGCGCTGGCCGCGCCGCCGCCCGGCGCCGACCGCCGCGCCTCTCCTTTCGCCCAGCGCCAGTCGGTGCAGCGCGCCCGCTTCGACCTGCCCGCGTTCCCCACGACGACGATCGGCTCGTTCCCGCAAACCCCCGCCATCCGCGCGGCCCGCGCGGCCTGGCGCCGCGGCGAGCTGGCGGATGCCGCGTACGACACCGCGATGCGCGCGGAGATCGCCCACGCCGTGCGCGTGCAGGAAGACCTCGGGCTGGACGTCCTCGTGCACGGCGAGGCGGAGCGCAACGACATGGTCGAATACTTCGGCGAACAGCTGGACGGCTTCGCGTTCAGCGCCAACGGCTGGGTGCAGTCGTACGGCTCGCGCTGCGTGAAGCCGCCCGTCCTGTACGGCGACGTCGCCCGCCCCGCGCCGATGACGGTGGCATGGACCGCCTACGCGCAAAGCCTCACGGCGCGGCCGATGAAAGGGATGCTGACGGGGCCGGTCACCATCCTGCAATGGTCGTTCGTGCGCGACGACCAGCCGCGCGCCCTCACCTGCGCGCAGATCGCGCTGGCCATCCGCGCCGAGGTGCAGGACCTGGAACGGGCCGGCATCGGCATCGTGCAGATCGACGAGCCGGCGCTGCGCGAAGGCCTGCCGCTGCGCCGGGCGAGCCGCGACGCCTACCTGGACTGGGCCGGCCGCGCGTTCCGCATCGCCGCCAGCGGCGTCGCGGACACGACGCAGATCCACACCCACATGTGCTACGCGGAGTTCAACGACATCCTGCCGGCCATCGCCGCGCTGGACGCCGACGTGATCACGATCGAGACGAGCCGCTCGGACATGGAACTGCTGGCCGGTTTCGGCGCGTTCGCCTACCCGAACGAGATCGGCCCGGGCGTGTACGACATCCACTCCCCGCGCGTGCCGGCAACGTCCGACATGGTGCGCCTGCTGCGCAAGGCGAGCGCCGTCGTGCCGGCCGACCGGCTGTGGGTCAACCCGGACTGCGGCCTCAAGACGCGTGCGTGGCCCGAGACGGAGGCGGCGCTGCGCAACATGGTGGCGGCGGCGCGGCTCTTGCGCGACGAGGCCGCGGGCGGCCAGCCGCACGCCGCCTAGGCCGGGTGGATACCGCGCGATGTGAAATACGCCTCCAGCGTGTCGCGTTCGCCCGCCCGGTCCACCAGCGCGACATAGGTATCGGGCCGCATGAGGTAGGCCGCGTCGCGCACGAGTCCGGCCGCCTGGCAGGCGTCGCACCAGTCGTAGCGGTACAGCGCGATGCCGCGTCCGGCGCACCAGGTCTGCAGCGCCGGCGCCACCTCGCCGTACACGTGCACCTGCCACGCGATGTCCGACAGCGGCGCGTGGTTGTCCGGACCGCCGCCGTAGCCCGTCCATGGCAGCCGGTCGCCGCCGCGCACGTGGCCTGCGCTGCCCGCGGACAGGGGGCTGTCGGGATAATGGATGCCCATCTGCGACAGCACGCGGAACATGAACGCCCGGACCGGTTCGATACCGTATGCGGCCGATGCGAACAGGGGCGCGATGTGCGTGCGCACGAAGTCGGCGAACCCGCCCTCCGCAACGACGAACGAGAACGCGCGGTCCGTCGTCTCCACGAGCCGCTGCGCGAACGCCTTGCGCTCGGTCTCGTACGTGTCGATGAGCGTCTCCGGCGCGCGGCCCCGCAACACGTGGGCCAGCTTCCACGCGACGTTGATCGCGTCGCCGATGCCCGTGTTCATGCCCTGGCCGCCGGCCGGACTGTGGACGTGGGCCGCATCCCCCAGCAGCAACGCACGCCCGGAGCGGTAATGCCCCGTCACGCGGTGGTGCACGCGGTACGTCGAAAACCAGTTCACCCGGTTGATCTTCAGGCGCAGGCTCGCGATGGCGCGCTGGCGCACGTCGTCGAACGACAGCGTGTGGCCGTCGCGGCTCTCGCCGACCTCGGCGTCGCGCACGGCGCCGATCAGCCGGGCGTTGCCCTTCAGGTCGTAGGCGAACAGGGCGGCGAAGTCACCATCCTCGAGCGCCCCGTGGATTTCCCCGTTCGCGGCCGGCCCCGTCACCTCCACGTCGGCCACATAGAAGGTGTGCTGGTAGGTGCCGCCCTCGAAGCCGGTGCCCAGCTGGTGGCGCACGACGGAATGGGCGCCGTCGCAGCCCGCGAGCCACGCGGCGCGGCATACCGACTCGCCCGCCGGGCCACGCAGGCGCGCCGTCACGCCCGCGCCATCCTGCTCGAAGCCGAGCAGCTCGGTGTTGCGCTCGACGGTGACGCCCGCATCGATCAGCCGGCGCACGAGCACCCGTTCGTGGCGGTCCTGCGGATAGATCAGGACGAACGGATACGGCGTCAGTTCGCGGCCGGCATCGCGGAACGACAGGCGCGCGCGCCGCTCGCCCTTCACCCACAGGTTGATGGCCGGGTTGCGCAGGCCGCCCTCGATGATCTCGTCCGCCAGGTCGAGCTGGCGGTACAGTTCCAGCGTGCGCGCCTGCACGGCCATCGCGCGCGAGCTGGGGCCGGGCCCCGGGCTGCGGTCCACGATCCGCACTTTGATACCCTGGCGCACGAGCCACAGCGCCAGCACGAGGCCGGTCGGTCCGGCGCCCGCGATCAATACTTCGGTCTCGTCCATGTCGCCCCCTTGCACGAATGAATGACAGGAATGAATGGCAATGAACGCCGCCGCGTACGGCGCACGGTAACGATACAGTATGTTACGCGCGTCCCGCTACAATGGTCCGGTCGGGCTCGTTAGAGGAAAGGACCGCATCGTGAAGATCGTCTGCATCGCCTGGGGCTCCCTGATCTGGGAACCCGGACCCTTGAAGCTGGCGTCGGACTGGCAGCCGGACGGCCCCTCCCTGCCGTTGGAATTCGTGCGCGACAGCGACGACAGCGCGGAACTGGCCCTCGTCCTGCATGCGCCCGCACCGTCCGTGCCCACGCGCTGGGCGCGGCTGGACACCGGCGACATCGACGAGGCCCGCGAGATGCTCCGTGAACGCGAAAAGATCCGCCCTCAATATCCGCAATGGGTGGGCAGCCTACCCGACCCGGTGCCGCCCGGGCTGCCCGCGCCGACGCCGCGCGCCGTCGTGGCGTGCATCGCGCAATGGATGAAGACGCGCGACGTGGACGCGGCCGTGTGGACGGCGCTGCCCGCCAAGTTTGCGGGCGTGAGCGAACGGGCACCCAGCCCGCACGAGGCGATCGCCCTGCTGGACGGCCTGCAGGGGGACGAGCGGGCGAAGGCCGAGGAATACGTGCGCAGGATTCCGGAGGATATCCGGACGTTGTACCGCGGCGTGATCGAGGAGAGACTCGGCTGGACGCCCCGGGCGCCGGTCAGCCGCCCGTCTTGAGCTTTTCCATCAGCTTGCGCGCCTCGTCCGCCTGCGCGAACCGCATGTCACCCGCCAGCAACCCGTCCAGTTCTTTGCGCGCGGCAGCCTTGTCGCCGCTGGCGGCCAGCGCCGCCGCCAGGTGGTAGCGGATGTCGCGCGCCTTCGGTGCCAGCGCCTGCGCCTCGCGCAGCAGCGTGACGGCGCGGGCGGCGTCGCCCTTCCCGACGAGGATCCAGGCCAGCGTATCCATCACGTCCGCGCGCTTCGGAGCCGCCTTGAGCGCCGCTTCCGCCGTTGCCTGCGCGCGCGCGTCGCCCAGCGACTGATAACACAGGGCGAGGTTGTTCAGCGTGACGGGATTGCCGGGCTGGCGCCGCAGCACGTCTTCCAGCTGGGCCGCGGCCCGCTCGAAGTCGTTCGCGCCCATCCACGTTTGCGCGCGGTACGCGAGCACGCGTGCGTCGTCGGGATGCGCCGCCAGCCACTTCGCCAGGCGGGCGTCGGCATCCGCCGCGCGGCCGGCCTGGCGCAGCGCGTTGTCGATCTTGATGGCGAGTTCGTTCGTCGCATGCAGGCCGGACGCACGCTCGAACGCGGCCAGCGCGGCGGCCGGCTGGTGCTTGGCCATTAGGATGTCGCCCTGTAGCTGGTACCCCGCCGCGCCCTGCGGATGCTGGCGCTGCATGCGTTCGGCCACCATCAGCGCGAGATCGTGCGAACCCTTGCGTACGTACAGCGCGGCCAGTTCCACCTGGGCGGACGGGAAGTCGGGCTGGATCGCCAGCACGCTCTTGAGGTCTTCCTCCGCCTGCGTCGTGTTGTTCATCACGAGGCGCAGCGCCGCCACCTGCATCAGCGCCGGCGCGGAACGCGGCAGCGCCTGCGCCAGCTGCTTGTACGATTCCAGCGCGGCCGGCAGGTCGCCCTTCGCCAGTTCGGCCTTGCCGCGCAGGTCCAGCAGGTCGGGGTTTTCCGGATGGCTCACCTGCAGCCGGCGCGCCAGCTCCAGCGCCTTGTCCGTCTGGCCAGAGCGCAGGTAGTGCGCGCACAGGTCGACGCCGGGCCCGATGGCATGCGGGTCGACGGCGGCCGCCTGTTCGAGCCAGCGCGTCACCTCGGCGCTGTCGTGGGTGCGCTCGGCCAGCGTCGCCAGGCCGTCCATCGCGGCCACGCTCTTCTTGTTCTTCGCAAGGAAGTCGACGAGCACCTGGCGCGCCTGCGCGGGCTGGTCGGCGTCCAGCGCGAGCTGCGACAGGCTCGCGGCGGCGCGGTAGTAGGCCGGATCGAGCTGCAGCGCGCGTGTGAAGCTGGCCCTGGCTGCGTCGGGCTTGCCCTGGGCCGCCAGCACCTGGCCCTCGAGGGCGTGGGCCAGCGGTTTGTCCGGCTGGGCACGCGCCAGCGCGCGCGCCGCGTCGAGGGCGGCGTCGCGCCGGCCAAGGCGCAGGTTGGCCTGCACGAGGGCTTCCACGGCCTCCGGTGAACTCTTGTCGAGCGCCGTTGCAGCCTGCAGCTCGCGCACCGCGTCGTCGGTCGCGCCCGCGCCCAGGCGCGCCAGGCCGAGGCCCGTGCGCAAGGTGGCCGACGTACCGTCGAGTGCGCTGGCGCGCGCGAACAGGTCGGCGGCCTGGTCGTAGCGGCGCGCCTTCAGATTGGCGTCCGCGGCCAGCGCCAGCACTTCCGCATCGGCCTGGCGCGAGTCCAGCACGGGTTCCAGCACGGTGCGCGCCTCGTCCCCGTGGCCGGAGCCGATCAGCGCCTGCGCCAGCATCTTGCGCGCGTACACGTTGGCGGGATTGCGTTCCAGGTAGCGGCGGAAATGCTGTTCCGCCTGATAATTCGACCCCAGCTTCAGGTTGACGGCGCCCGCCAGCAGCACGCTCGGCATGTGGTCCGGCACGGCCTTGAGCACCTTGTACAACACGTCGCGCGCGGCGTCCGGCCTGTCGGTCGTATAGTCCAGCAGCGCCTGCGTGTAGGCGACGAGCAGGCTGCCGGGCGCACCTTTCGCGGCGAGGTCCAGCTCCGCCTGCGCCATCTGCGGCTTGCGCAGGCCGATGGCGAGATAGGCCTTTTCCACGTGGGCCGTGCGGTGTTGCGGACTCACGGCCAGCACGCGGTCGTACAGCGCCAGCGCGTCCTCCGGCCGCTCGCCCGCGCGCACGAGGTCGGCCTTGAACATCAGGGCGTCCACGTTGCGCGGATCGCGGGCCAGCACCCGGTCGGCGTAGCCGTGCGCGGCGTCGGCATGGCCTTCGACGATCGCGAGCCGGCCCAGGCCCACGAGGGCCGCCGGGTCATCCGCCCGCTGTTCCAGGGTGTGTTCATATGCCGCCCGCCCCTCGTCGTTGCGGCCGAGGGCCAGGTACGCGTCGCCACGCGCGACGGAAAGAGCGGGGTCGTCCGGCCCGCCCGCCGTCTCGTCCAGCGCCTTGCGGTGCTGGCCTTCCAGCACGAGCGCCGCGGCCAGAGCGGCCAGCGCCGGTCCGCGCGCATAGCCGCGGTCCAGGGCCTGCCGGGCTTCCTTCTCGGCCGTCGTGCTGTCGCCCAGGTCGAGGTAGATCTGCGCCAGCTGATAGCGCGTGTCGGTGCTGCGCGGGTCTGCGTCCAGCGCGTTCTTCAGGACGATGAGCGCGCCGCGAAAATCCCCTTGCGCACGCAATTGCGCAGCCTGGGCCCGCTGCTCGGCCGCCGTCTGCTGCTTGCAGGCCGGAAGCGCAGCCGCGAGCAAGGCGGCCAGGAGGACGGTGGCCAGGCGGCCTGTACGCGGGCGCGGAAAGGATCGGGAAGACATCGCTCATCTTGTCATGGGTGAATCGTGCATTTTCGTGGTGCAAGCCTGTTTATGGCAAGCAAAACCCGTCGGGCATGATCCCGATACCACGGTGCGACGCTTAGTTGCAAAAACATCACGGTCGCTATTGATATTAAATAATTTATTTACAAGTTCTGTTTATTTGTGGCATGATGCCATTTGACGCTGGTCAACATGTACATATCAGGAGAGTCTGTGAAAAAAGCGATCAAGCTGGCCGTCTCGGCCGCATTCATCCTCGGCGCCAGCCAGGGATGGGCCGCGACCATCACCGACTCCGGCGTTACCGCCTACTACGGCGCGGACGCACAGGGCGGAGCCGACGTCATCGGCGGCAGCCAATACGATATTTCCAAGGCGACCATCGCGCGCGCCGGGAGCGTGCTGACCATCACGATCAACACCAGCTTCGCGGGCAAGGCGGGCCTCAACCCGACGTGGGGCAAGGATGCGTTGACGGGTGCGACTGGCAAGGGCATCGGCTATGGCGACGTGTTCCTCTCCGATACGTGGAACGCGGCCGGCACGAGCAGCGACCATTACGCGACCGACAACTCGACCAAGGGCACGGTCTGGGATTACGGCTTCGCGCTGAACAACCGGTGGAGCAATACGGGCGGCACGTTCAAGCTGTACGCGCTGAACGGCGCGACCAACGCGCAGAACATCGTCAACTCGAACAGCTACATCACCTGCGGCACGTCGTGCAACTACCGCGAGAACCAGGAGGTGGCCGTCAACACGAAATCGAGCACGGTCAAGGACACGGGACTTTCCGGTGTCTGGTCCGTCAACGTCAACAAGACGACGCCGTCGCTGAGCGCCCTCACCTTCACCATCAACCTCTCCGGTTCGGAACTGATGGATTACAGCTCGTTCGCGATGCACTGGGGCGAGACCTGCCAGAACGACGTCCTCGAAGGCGTGGCGAAGGGCGTGCACGTCCCGCTGCCGGGCACCGCCGCCCTGCTGTTCGTCGGTCTCGGTGCGCTCGGCATGGCGCGCCGCCGCCGTGGCGCCGGTGCGCTGCGCGCCGCCTGACCTTAGGACCAGTGTCCGCGTAGTCCTTCCTCGCTAGACTTCAGGGGTCATTCCCATCAGCGAGGTCACCATGGATCACAACAACACCCACGACGACGCCGGCGTCGTCCAGCAATTCGGCGCCCTGGCGCCCGTGCGCATCGGCCTCTCCGAGCAGACCCGTTCGCAGAGCGTGCGCGCGCTGAACCGCCTGCTGGCGCACACGATGGCGCTGCGCGACGCGTACAAGAAGGCGCACTGGCAGACGTCCGGCGCCAATTTCTACGAACTGCACCTGCTGTTCGACAAGCACTACGAAGAACAGGTCGCGATCATGGACGCGATCGCCGAGCGCATCCAGACCCTGGGCGGCGTGACGTTCGCGCTGGCCGGCGACATCGCGGGCGAATCGTCGATCGCGCGCGCGCCGCGCGGCCGCGAGTCGGCCCATGCCCAGCTGGAGCGCCTGGCCGCCGCCCATGAAACGATCCTGCTGGACGCCCGTCCGCTGGCCCGCGCCGCAGCGGACGCCGGCGACGACGGCAGCAACGACCTGATCGTGAGCCAGGTCGTGCGCGCCAACGAACTGCAAAGCTGGTTCATCGGCGAACACCTGGCGCGCCAGGCCGAACGCACCTGAGCGGCGCCGGACATCATACTTTAGTGTGATGTCATATCCATTCGTATAGCTGGACCCGGGCCGCCTTCGTCCCGACAATGACCAGTGTGACGCGGCATTCCGTCCGCGCCGCACCGATCACCGGACGAGGAGCAGCCCATGACCACCCACCCGCCACCACTGGCCGCGAGCCTGGAACCCGAACGGCAGGCGCGCCTGGCCACGATCGGCCAGCTGGCCGCATCGATCGCCCACGAAGTCGACCAGCCCCTGGCCGCCATCGCACTGCACGCCCACGCGGCGCTGCGCTGCATCGAACGCGCCCAGGCGCCGGCCCAGGCGCATGCCGCGCTGTGCGCCGTGCTGGAAGCGTCGCAGCGCGCCAGCGCCATCGTGCGGAGCGTGCGCGCACTCGCCGGCCAGGTCCGTCCGGACAGCACCGATTGCCGTCTCGACGCCGCCATCGACGACGTGCTGGCCGAATACGCGCCAGACGTGCGCCGCCATGCGATCGCCTGCCGCGTCACGCTGGCGCCGGGCGCGCGCACGGTGCAGGCGAGCCCCGTGCAGCTGCGCCAGCTCCTGCGCAACCTCGTCGGCAACGCCGTCGACGCCCTGGTACCCGTGCGGGGCCGCGCGCGCCACCTCGCGATCCGCGCCCGCGTCGGGGCCGGCGGCGAGATCGTCGTCACCGTGCGCGACAACGGCACGGGCATGGATGCGGCCACCGCCGCGCAGGTCTTCGACCCGCTCGTCACCACCAAACCCCATGGGCTCGGCCTGGGCCTCGCGATCTGCCGCGCCATCGCCGACGCGCACGGCGGGCGCCTGTGGCTCGCGGCCAATCGGGACCACGGCGCCACGGCCGGCTTCGCACTGCCGCGCAGCACACACGCGCAGCCGTCCAGCGCATCCGAGGAGGCCGTCCATGGATGACCCGCGCCCCATCACCGTACTGATCGCGGACGACCACCCGCTGATCCGGGCCGGCCTCGCCGCGCTGATCGGCGCCGAGCCCGCGCTGCAACTGGTCGGCGAAGCGGGCGATGCCGTCGCCGCCATCGAACACTACCTGCGCCTGCGCCCGGACGTGATGCTCGTCGACCTGAACATGCCGGGCGGCGGCGGGGTCGAGGCGATCCGCAAGATCCGTGCGATCGTGCCGAACGCCCGCATCGTCATCCTCACGACCTACGACGGCGACGAGGACGTGCACCGGGGCCTGCTGGCCGGCGCCAGCGCCTACCTGCTCAAGCAGTCCGGCCTCGACGAGGTGCTGCAATGCCTGCGCCAGGTGGCCGCCAACCGCCGCTACCTGGCACCCGGCCTCGCCGAGAAGCTGGCCGGGCGCGTGGACGCGAACCGCCTGTCGCCCCGCGAGCTGGAAATCCTCGCGCACCTGTCCGCCGGCATGAGCAACAAGATGATCGCGCGCACCGAGAACATCGGCGTCGGCACGGTCAAGTACCACGTCAACAACATCCTGTCCAAGCTGAACGTCTCGTGCCGCACCGAAGCGGCCTGCGTGGCGGCGCGGCGGGGCCTGATCCACACGTACTGAGAGGTCGCCATGTCCGTCCGTTTCATCGCGCGCATCGCCGCATCCCTGCTGTTCGCCGCGTCGGCGGCGCACGCGGCCGCGCCGCAGGTGCGCACGCAGGCGCCCGGCTGGTATCGCACGATGCTCGGCCGCTTCGAGATCACGGTCCTGTCCGACGGCACGCACACGTTCCCGGTCGATACCGTCATGGAGGGCGTCAGCCCGGCCGCCGTCGACGCGGCGCTGGCCAGGAACGACCTGCGCCGTCCCGTGCAGGGCTCGATCAACGCCTTCCTCGTCAACACGGGCACTCGGCTCGTGCTGATCGACACGGGCGCTGGCGTCCTGTACGGCGACTGCTGCGGCAAGCTGCTCGCACACCTGCGCGCGGCCGGCTACGCGCCCGAGCAGGTCGACCTCGTGCTGCTGACGCACCTGCACAAGGACCACGTGGGCGGGATCCTCGCCGGGGGCAAGCCCGCGTTCCCGAACGCCGTCGTGCGCGCGGCCGGCGCGGATGCCGATTACTGGCTGGCGCAGGACCAGCGCGCCGCCGCACCGGCGTTCCTTGCGAGCTTCTTCGACAGCGCCGCGGCCGCGCTCGCGCCCTACGTGGCCGCCGGCCGCTTCCAGCCGTTCGCGCCGGGCGCGACGCTCGTTCCCGGCATCCGCGCCGTCGCCGAACCGGGCCACACGCCGGGCCACAGCGGCTATCTCGTCGAGGACGGCGGCCAGGCGCTGCTCGTGTGGGGCGACGTCGTGCACGTGGCGGCCGTGCAGCTCGAGCAGACGCAGGCGACCGTCAAGTACGACACCAGCGCGTCCGCGGCCCGCGCCAGCCGCACCGGCCTGCTCGAGCGGGCCGCGCGCGAGCACCTGCTCGTCGGCGCGGCCCACGTCGCGTTCCCCGGTCTCGGCCATGTGCGCAGGGATAGTACGGGGTACGTCTGGCTGCCGCTGAACTACGAGGGCGATCCGGCCGATCCGCACTGAGGCTCAGCCCTCGACGAGATAGGGTACGGGGCCGCCCGTCATCTCCTTGAACAGCCGGCGGATCACCCGGCTGAGCGACGCGTGCGGCTTGCCGCCCTTGCGCAGCAGCGGATAGCCGCCGGACAGGCGCAGGCCGTCGAAGAACGTGACTTCGTAGTCGACCCGGCTGTCGCGCCGCGCCTGCGCGGCCCACGCGGCGAGGATGCGGTTGGCCATCCGGAATTCGCTGACGACGGCGGTCGCGCCGGCGTCGGCGCACAGGCGGATGCGGACGACGTCGATGGGTTCGGTGGATGGGGTTCGGGTTTGCACGATGGGACTCCGGCAATGGTAGTGAAACCAGCGTAGCGTTACCGCGCAGTTTGCGCCCCACCCATTTGGCGGGGCCCTGACCCGATGAGGTGGAATCTTGTACAATCTTGCCCTGTACCACCCCCGAACACCGCACCGCATGAACCCTCACAGCGCCCCGCCGATCCGCGTCCTGATCGCGGACGACCACCCGATGATGCGCGAAGGCATAGCCGCGTCGCTCACCGCCCATGGCGGCATCGAGGTCGTCGCGCAGGCCTGCGACGGCGACGAAGCGATCCGCTTCTTCACGAACTGGCGCCCCGACGTGGCCCTCGTCGACCTGCAGATGCCCGGCAAGGACGGCCTCGAAGCCATCCGTGCCATCCGCAGTCTGCACCCGGACGCCCGCCTCGTCGTGCTCACGACCTACGACGGCGACGCCCGCATCGCGGCCGCGCTCAAGGCCGGCGCGTCCGCCTACCTGCTGAAGAACGTGCCGGGCCGCGAACTGGCGGCCACCGTGCGCGAAGTGCACAACGGTTCGCACATCCTGCCGCAGGCGCTGCGGCGCGAGGTCGCGATCCACTACGCCGGCGACGCACTGTCGCCGCGCGAGCTGGACGTGCTGCGCCTCGCCGCCGTCGGCCATTCGAACCGCGCCATCGGCGAACAGCTGCACATCGGCGAGACGACGGTCAAGACGCACATGAGCACGATCCTCGTGAAGCTGGGCGCGAACGACCGCGCGCACGCCGTCACGCTGGCCGTGCAGCGCGGCTTCATCGACCTCTGACCGGCACCGCGATGCGTCGCCGCCATCGTCCCGTCCGCGCGCTCGCGGCCGCCCTGTGGCTGTGCGTCGCGGCGGCAGCCATGGCGGCGCCGGAAGGCTTCGCCGACTACCACCACACGCAATGGACGGCCGCCGACGGCGCGCCGCCGGCCGTCCGTACGATGGCGCAGACCCGCGACGGATGGCTGTGGCTCGGCACCGTCGATGGCCTGTACCGCTTCGACGGCCTGCGTTTCGAACGCCTTGCACTGCTGGCGCCGCCGGGACGCAGCCGCGACCGCATCCACGGGCTCCGGGCCGCGCCGAACGGCGACCTCTACATCGCCTACCTCAACGAGGGCCTGTCGGTGCTGCATCCGGACGGACGCATCGACGACCTGCCGCAACAGCCCGCGCCGCACGAAACCATCTACACGATGGCCATCGACACCGACGGCAGCCTGTGGGCCGTCAGCGGGCAGGTCATGCACCTGGTGAACGGGCGCTGGCACGTCGTGGCCACCGGGCCGGAGTGGGAAGGCTCCGCCATCTCGAGCCTCGTCCTCGACGGCGCGGGCCGCCTGTGGGCGTTCAACGACGCCGGCGCCTGGCGCCTCGACCGCGCCGCCGGCCGTTTCGTCCGGATGACGGCGCGGTCGGGCCAGCCGCTGCTCGCGCCCGACGGCCGCCTGTGGCAGCGTGTCGGCAACACGCTGCACCTGGTGGACGACACCGGCGCCGCGCGCCCGCCCGCGTTTGGCGCATCCGAAGCGCGCGTGGCGGGGCAGTTCGATACGGACGGCCACCTCTGGCTGCTGAACTGTCCGCAACCCGTGTGCCACGTGCCGGACGCGGCGCAAGCCACAGGTGCGCGCCGCGCCATCGCGGCCGCCCCGCCGGACATGGTCGCGGACCCGGTACCGCTGTCGGGCCGGGACGCAACGACGATCCTGGAGGACCGCGAGGGCGACATCTGGGTCGCGTCGGAAAACGGCCTCGATCGGTTCCGGCGCAACCGCTTCCTGCGCAGCGGCCTGCCGGGCAGCGGCACCCGCTACAGCTTCGCCGTCGACGGCGGCCGCGTGCTGGCAGCCGATGTCGAGACGGGCACCCTGTGGCGTCTCGCGCCCGACGCGGCACCGGTCGCACAACGGGCTCCCTGGGTGGGCGTGATCAACAACGGGCCCGACGGCGCGCTGCTGGTCGGCGGCAAGCGCAGCATCCAACGCCGGCGCGGCGCCACCGTCGAGGATATCCCACTGCCGCCCGGTCCGGACGGCAAGCCGCGCGACCACCGGCTGATCGGCCTCCTGGACGACAGCAAGGTCTTGTGGACGGCAGCGCTCGAGACGGGCCTGATCGGCTGGCGCGACGGCCGCTGGCTACCGCGCGCCGCGTTCAACCTGCCACCCAAGATCTACCAGTCCGCCACGACCGGCGCGGGCGCCATGTGGCTCGCGACGGGCGACGGCAAACTGGTGCACTACCTCGACGGCAAACTGGAAGAGTACGACCTGAATCCCATCGGCCAGGCGAGCGCGCTGCTCGCGGGCGACGAACTGCTGGCCAGCGGAACCGAGGGCACGGCCGTGCTGCGCGACCGCACGCTCCAACTCCTGCATACGCAGGACGCGGGCGTGCTCCGCAACCTGTCCGGCATCGTCGTCACGCCGGACGGCGACCGCTGGATGAACGGCGTCGCCGGGCTCGTGCACGTGCGCGCCGCGGACTGGCACGCCGCCATGCGGGACCCCGCCGTCAGCCTGCGCTACGAACTGTTCGACGCGCTGGACGGCTATCCCGGCCGCGCCGCGTTCGAAAACCGCTGGCGCGGCATCGTCAGTGCCGACGGCCGCAACCTGTGGCTGTCGGCCACCGGCGGCGTCGTGCGCCTCGACCTCGCCCAGCTGCGCCGCAACCGCGTGGCCCCGCAGGCCGTCATCCTCGGCGTGACGGGCGGCGGCCGCAGCTGGCCGGCGCGCGGCAAGGTCGAGCTGCCGGCGGGCACCGACCAGTTCCGCATCGAGTACACGGCGCCGGTGCTGCGGCTGCCGGAACGCGTGCGCTTCGAATACCGGCTGGACGGCGTCGACCGGACGTGGCTCGATGCGGGCACGCGCCGCGCCACGTCGTACACCAACATCGGGCCGGGCGAGTACGTGTTCCGGGTGCGCGCCGTGAACGAGGACGGCATGCCGGGCGAGGCCGTCGCCACCCTGCCGCTGCACGTGGCGCCGACGCTCGTGCAGACGCTGTGGTTCCGGCTCGCCTGCGCCGGCGCGATTGCGCTGCTCGGGGTGGTGCTGTACCGCTACCGCATGCGCTACGTGACGCGCCGGCTCACCGAGCGGCTGCAGGTGAAAACCGCGGAACGCGAGCGCATCGCCCGCACGCTGCACGACAGCTTCCTGCAGACCGTGCAGGGCCTCGTGCTGCGCGTCGATGCCGTCGCCGCCACGCTGCCGCCCGACGCCGGCGCGCGCAGGCAGCTGGAAGACGTGCTGGACGACGCGAGCCACGCCATCGGCGAGGGACGCGACCAGTTGCAGGAGCTGCGCGCGGGCGATGCCCACGTGCTGGAAGACGTGCTGGCCGATGCCGTTGCCCGGCTGCAGCAGACGCACGGCGCGCTCGCCGTCGACGTCCATGTGGAGGGCGAACGCCGCCCCCTCCTCGCCGCGGTCGCCGACGAGATCGCGGAGATCGCGCGCGAGGCGCTCCGTAATGCGTTCACGCACGCGCACGCGTCCCGCATCCGCGTCACGCTGCTCTACGAGCGCCGCACGCTCACGTTGTGCGTGGCCGACGACGGCTGCGGCCTCCCCGGACCCGTGCGCCGCGACGGCGTGCGCAGCGGCCACTGGGGCCTCGTCGGCATGCGCGAGCGCGCGGCGCGCATCGGCGCCCGGCTCGACATCGCGGGCGGCCCGCGCCAGGGCACGACGGTGACCCTGCTCGTGCCCGGCGCGGTCGCCTACGGCGCCGACCGGTCCCCGCCGATGTAATCCTGCAGACCGGCCACGAGCACGTCGAACGCGACCCGGCAGCGCGGGCTCGCGCGCAGGTCCTCGTGCATCGTCACCCACGTATCGAGCCGGAACGTGAACGCATCCGGCAGCACGCGCACGAGCGCGGGCGCGCGCATGGCCAGCGGTACCTGGCACACGCCGATGCCGGCACCGGCGCGGATCAGCGCCAGCTGGGCCACGTCGCTGTCCGTGCGCAGCGCGAACCGGTCGCGCGTATAACCCGGCAGCGCCTTCGCGGCCTGGCGCACGAACGGCGTCGGGCGGTCGTAGCCGATCAGCGCGTGGTTGCCGAGATCGTCGAGCGTGCCGGGCGTGCCGCGCCGTGCCAGATAATCCGCAGTCGCATGCAGCCCCAGTTCGATGACGCCGATGCGGCGCGCCACGAGCTGTTCCTGGCGCGGGGCCGTCATGCGCACGGCGATGTCGGCTTCGCGCTGCAGCAGGTCGTGCACGCGGTTCGACAGCACCAGCTCCACCTTCAGCGCGGGATGGCGCCGGCCGAGGTCCGCGACGATGGCCGGCATCACTTCCACGCCCATGACTTCGCTGACGCTGATCCGGACCGTGCCTGAGATGCCCGCAGCCCCGTCGCGCAGGCCGGACGCCGTCCGCTCCAGCGCGGCCGCCGTGCTTTCCATCGCTTCCGCGTGCGCCCGCAACGCGAACGCCGCCTCCGTGGGCAGCAGGCCCGTCTGCGAGCGCGTGAACAGCACGAGCCCGAGCGCGCCCTCCAGCGCGGCGACGTGGCGCCCGACCGTGGGCTGCGCCACGCCGAGCGCGCGGGCCGCGCCGGACAGCGAGCCTTCACGCAATACGCCGAGGAAGGCGCGATACAGTTCCCATTCGATGTTGGAGGCCATGCGTTATACAAAAATGTTGAGCGGCTGGTACAGCTTATGCAATTCCATTGAGCCAGAGCAGACGCTACGCTGTCAACACTTTCAACGCACGGAGGACGACATGAACGCAAACGACACGGTACTGGTACTGGGCGCCAGCGGGGGCATCGGCGGCGAGACGGCACGGCAGCTGGCACGGGCCGGCTGGCAGGTGCGCGCCATGAAGCGCGGACTGGCCGCCGCGACGGTGGACGCCGACGGCATCGCATGGATCGCCGGCGACGCGATGAACCGCGCGGACGTGGCGCGCGCCGCGCGGGGTTGCGCCGTCATCGTGCACGCCGTGAACCCGCCGGGCTACCGCGACTGGGACCGGCTCGTGCTGCCCATGCTGGACAACACGATCGCGGCGGCCGGGGAGAACGGCGCGCTCGTCGTCCTGCCCGGCACGGTCTACAACTACGGGCCCGACGCCTTCCCCGTCATCGCCGAGGACGCACCACAGCATCCCGTCACGCGCAAGGGCCAGTTGCGGGTGCGGATGGAGGCCGCGCTGCAGGCCCATGCGGACCGGGGCGGACGGGCGCTCATCGTCCGCGCCGGCGACTTCTTCGGTCCCCGCGCCGGCAACAACTGGTTCGCGCAAGGCCTCGTCAAGCCGGGCAAGGCGGTGGCCCGCATCGCCAACCCGGCCGCGCCGGGTGTCGGCCACCAGTGGGCCTACCTGCCGGACGTGGCGGCGACGATGGTCGCGCTGATCGAACGCCGTGGCGAACTCGCCCCCTTCGCCCGCTTCCACATGAACGGCCACTGGGATCCGGACGGCACGGCGATGTCCGCCGCCATCGCCCGCGTCGTCGGGCGGCATGGCGGCCGCGCGACCGTGGGCGCCTTCCCGTGGTGGCTCGTCCGCCTGGCCACGCCGTTCAACGAAACCTTGCGGGAGCTGTGGGAAATGCGCTACCTGTGGCGCCAGCCGGTGCGCCTGGACAATGCCCGCCTCGTGGACGTGCTGGGCGCGGAACCGCACACGCCGCTGGACGTCGCCGTCGAGCGCACGCTGGCAGGGCTGGGCTGCCTGCCGTCCGGAACTTCGGCACCGCGCGGGATTCAAAGTATGGTGAGCTGAATCGAGGAGACTGCCATGAAAACCGTAGGCCAGGTCATGACGCACGACGTCGTGACCGTCGCGCCGACCGACGGCCTGCAACGGGCCGCCCAACTGATGCGCGACCTGAACGTCGGTGCCCTGCCCGTCTGCGACGGCCAGAGGCTGGTCGGCATGATCACCGACCGCGACATCACGATCCGTGCCACCGCGAACGGCCTCGCGCCGGATGCCTGCAAGGTCGGGGACGTGATGAGTGGCGACATCGCCTGGTGTTTCCAGGACCAGACCATCGGCGAAGTCCAGCAACTGATGGCCGACCGCCAGCTGCGCCGGATCGTCGTTATCGAGCGCGCGAGCATGCGCATGATCGGCATGGTCACGCTGGCCGACCTGGCCACGCGCCAGCCGGCGCCGATGGACGCCATGCTCGAAGACATCTCGCGGCCGTATCCGCCGCAACGGGCGCCGACCGGCAAGGCGCCGGACACGCATTGAGTCAAGTTGGCGTCGGCCCGCCGAGCGGCTGCCCCTTCCCGTACATCCGGCACTCGGCCGCCAGCGCCAGCAGGTTCGGGTCGCGCTCGCGGCTCTTCGAGATGAGCAGGCTGATGGTCTGGTGCGACGCGTATTGCGCGTCGAGGGGGATGAGCTGGATGCGCGTGCTGAATTCCGCCACCCGACCCGGCAGCAGGCTGTAGCCCATGCCGCCGCTGACGAGGTTGATGAGCGAGAAGATGTCGGACACGCGCATGATCGTCTCCGGCGTATAGCCGGCCTGGCGGAACGCGTGGTCGAAGCTGTCGGACGTGACGAAGCCGCCGCCCAGCGTGATGAATTTCTCGCCCTCCAGGTCGCGCAGGTCCACGTGCTTGCGGCCCGCGTACGGCGAGCCCAGCGGCGCCGCTAGGTGCACCTCGTCCTCGAACAGCGGCACCGCGAGCAGTTGCGCATCGTCGAGCGGCGCCTGCAGCCCGATCACGATCGCATCGAGCCGGCCCTCGTCCAGGCCGCGCAGCAATTCCTGGTTCGAGCCCAGCGTGAGGTCGATCTGCAGCTCGGGCCGGCGCAATTTGAGCCCCATGAGCAGTTGCGGGATGCAGCGCAGCGTGAGCGAATACAACGACCCGATCTTCAACCGGCTGCCCGCGAAGCCGGCCAGCTCGCGCACCTTGCGCACGCCCTCTTCCGTTTCGCTGACCGCGCGCTGCGCATGCTTGGCGAACGCATAGGCGGCCGGCAGCGGCGCGAGATTCCTGCCCTCGCGCCGGAACAATGGGCAGCGCAATCCCTCCTCCAGCGAATGCAGCGCGCGGTGGATGCTGACCGTGCTCTGGCCCAGTTCTTCCGACACGCGCGCCAGACTGTGCAGGCGCATGAAGGCCAGGAAGACTTCCAGTTTCTTTAAAGTAATCTCTTCATCGATCATCGCGCCGCTCCCCGGCAAAGCATACCCCAATCATTAACCTGAGAGTAAACATTCCGCCGCCGCGTTGATTGAAGCCCGGCCGTCTCCTTCCTATGCTGGCCCTACCTGCCATACAAAGGAGACAACATGGAAAGCACCATGCCCGCTGCGCGCCAGTGGGACACCCGGCGCCGCGAAAAGGCGCGCCGGATGGCGGCAGCCAGCCACCTGGCGGACGGTCCCGTGCTAGACAGCGCGCGCATCGTCGACGCCCTCGAACTGCTGCTGGCCGGCGGCGACCGCGTCGTCCTCGAGGGGAACAACCAGAAACAGGCGGACTTCCTCGCCCGCGCCCTCGTGCAGGTCGACCCGGACCGCATCAACAGGCTGCACATGATCATGCCCAGCGTGAGCCTGCCGGAACACCTCGACCTGTTCGAGCGCGGCATCGCCAGCAAGCTGGATTTCGCCTACGCCGGCGCGCAGAGCCTGCGCATCTCGCAATTCCTGCAGGAGGGCACGCTCACGGTGGGCGCGCTGCATACCTATATCGAGCTGTATGCCCGGCTGTACGTGGACCTGTCGCCGAACGTCGTCATGGTCGCCGGCTATATGGCGGACCGCCAGGGCAACCTGTACACGGGACCGAGCACGGAAGACACGCCGGCCCTGGTCGAGGCGGCTGCCTTCCGCGACGGCATCGTGATCGCCCAGGTCAACGAGATCGTCGACGACCCGAAGGACCTGCCCCGCGTCGACATCCCCGGCGCGTGGATCGACTACGTGGTGAAATCGGACAAGCCGTTCTACATCGAGCCGCTGTTCACGCGCGACCCCCGCCTCATCAAGCCCGTGCACATCCTGATGGGCATGATGGCGATCCGCGGCGTCTACGAGCGCCACAACGTGCAGTCGCTGAACCACGGCATCGGCTTCAACACGGCCGCCATCGAACTGCTGCTGCCGACGTACGGCGAGCAGCTGGGCCTGAAAGGCAGGATCTGCCGCAACTGGACCCTGAACCCGCACCCCACGCTGATCCCCGCCATCGAATCGGGCTGGGTGGAGAGCGTGCACTGCTTCGGCGCGGAGCTGGGCATGGAAAAGTACACGGCCGCCCGTCCGGACGTGTTCTTCATCGGCCGCGACGGCTCCATGCGCTCCAACCGCGCGTTCTGCCAGTTGGCGGGCCAGTACGCCGTCGACCTGTTCATCGGCTCGACATTGCAGATGGATGGCCTGGGCAATTCGTCGACGGTCACGCACGGCCGCCTGACGGGCTTCGGCGGCGCCCCGAACATGGGCCACGACCCGCACGGCCGGCGCCATCCGACGCCCGCGTGGCTCGACCTGGTGGAGACGGATGATCCGCTGGCACGCGGCAAGAAACTCGTCGTGCAGATGGTCGAGACGTTCCAGGACGGCAGCCAGCCCACGATCGTGGAATCGCTGGATGCCGTCGAAGTCGGCAAGACGTCCGGCATGCCGCTGGCACCCGTCATGATCTACGGCGACGACGTCACGCACGTGCTGACGGAGGAAGGCATCGCCTACCTGTACAAGGCCCGTTCGCTGGAAGAGAGAAAGGCGATGCTGGCGGCCGTCGCCGGCGTCACACCCATCGGCCTGACGCACGACCCGAAGCAGACGGCGCGCATGCGTGCGGAAGGACTGATCGCGCTGCCGGAAGACATGGGCGTACGCCGCGCGGACGCCACGCGCTCCCTGCTCGCGGCGAAGAGCATCGCGGAACTGGTCGACTGGTCCGGCGGCCTGTACGAACCGCCCGCGAAATTCAGGAGCTGGTGATGACGGCGCGCGATCCCATCCTCATTCCCGCCGACGCCGCGCCCGACCTGGCGCTGGCGCTCGCCGACCACGCCGTCGCGGCGCTGATCGACGAAGCGATGCTCACGCCGAAACCGGGTCTCGTCGACCTGCGCGGCGCGGGCGCCCACCGCGACCTCTCGTGGCCCCTGATGTGCGCATCGGCCTGCGCGTTGCGCCCCGCGTTCGGCCAGATGGCCCTGGCGGGCCTGCTGATCGCGGACGACGACGCGCTGCTGCGCCGGCGCATCGGCGCCATCGGCCGCGACGGCGAAGCGGCGATGATGCACGCGACGCAAGGCGTGAACACGCATCGCGGCGCGATCTGGGCGCTGGGCCTGTTCGTGACCGCGGCCGCCGCCTCGATGGACCGCGACGCCGCCACCATCGCGGCACGCGCCGGCCGGCTGGCCCGCATCGCCGACCCGGGCGCCCCCGCGGCCACGGGGCACAAGGGCGAACGCGCGTGCATCGAGCACGGCGTGGGCGGCGCCCGCGGGCAGGCCCGCGCGGGCTTCCCGCACGTGATCGACCACGCGCTGCCGATGCTGACACTGTCCCGGGCCCGCGGCGACGCCGAGCACCACGCCCGCGTGAACGCACTGCTGGCCGTGATGGCGACCCTGGACGACACGTGCCTGCTGGCGCGCGGCGGCCGCAAGGCGCTGGACGCGGCGCAGGACGGGGCGCGCCGCGTGCTCGCGTGCGGCGGCATCGCCACGCCGAACGGCCGGCGCGCGTTCGGCGTGCTGGAAGCGCGCCTGCGCCGGCTGCACGTCTCGCCCGGCGGCGCCGCCGACCTGCTGGCGGCCGCGCTGCTGCTGGACCGAATCGAACGAGGAGAATAAGAGCATGGAGAGACTGGAATACGAATTCGCCGCGGGCCAGCCGGCGCCCGGCCGCACCGTCAGCGGCGTCGTCAGCTCCGGCGACCTGGAAGTGCTGCTGGAGCCGGGCGCCGCGGGCCGCACGACAGTGTCCGTGCAGACGTCCGTCGACGGCTACGGCGCCACGTGGAAAGCGCTGCTGGAGCGCGTGTTCGGCGCGGGCGACCTCCCCGCCGCGCGCATCGAGATCAACGACAACGGCGCGACGCCGGGCGTCGTACGCATGCGCATCGAACAGGCTTACGAGCAGGCGGCAAACAACGGAGGCACCCCATGAGCATCGAGAACCTCTTGAAGCGCGACAGCTTCATCGAACGGGGCGCCCGCAGCCGCGCCCAGGCGCTGCTCGATCCGGGCACGTTCCGCGAACTGGCCGGCCCATTCGCCCGCCTGTATTCGCCGTGGCTCGCCATGCAGCACCTCGTCACGCAGGCCGACGACGGCGTCGTCGTCGCCAGGGGCAGGCTGGCTGGGCAACCGACCGTCGTCCTCGCCATCGAAGGCGCGTTCCAGGGCGGCAGCATGGGAGAAATCGGCGCCGCCAAGATCGCCGGTGCGCTGGAACTGGCGCTGCGCGACAACGAACGGGGTGTCCCGACCCAGGCCGTCATCGTGTTCGAGACGGGCGGCGTGCGCCTGCAGGAAGCGAACCTGGGCCTCGCGGGCATTGCCGAGATCCAGTCCGCCATCGTCGCCCTGCGCCGCCACCGCCCCGTCATCGGCATCAGCGCGGGCACGGTGGGGTGCTATGGCGGCATGTCGATCGCGGCCGGCCTGTGCTCGTATTTCGTGATGACGCGGGAGGCGCGGCTGGGCCTCAACGGCCCGCAGGTGATCGAGCAGGAAGCGGGTGTCGCGGAATTCGATGCGCGCCAGCGTGCCCTGATCTGGGGCCTGACGGGCGGCGAGCAGCGCACGGCCACGCACCTGGCCGACGCCTGCGTGGACGACGACACGGGGCTCGTGCGCGCCACCGTCATCGATTTCTTCGGACGGGGCGTGCCGCCCGTGCACCGCAGCGACCGCGCGGCCGATTTCCTCGCCTGCCTGGAAAGAGTCGACACGGACCGCCAGGCGACGGCGCAGGACGTCCGCGCACTGTATTCGAAAGGACTGGAATGATGGATACGCAAACGAACCACGCCTCGCGCGGCGCCATGTGGCTGCGCCTGCTGACGGGTGGTGCCCACCCCGTCCACGACTGGACCACCGTGCACGCCTGCGACGCCATCCTGGCCGGACGGCCCGCGCGCTACATCGCCGTCGTGCCCGACCCGGACAACCCGTTTCCCCGCGCCCGCAACGGCGAAGTTGGCCTCGTCGAAGGCTGGCGCCTCGCGCAGGCCGTCCGCGAGGTCATCGACCTCGACCGCGATACCGCCGACAAGCGTCCCATCGTGGCCGTCATCGACGTACCGAGCCAGGCCTACGGCCGGCGCGAGGAAGCATACGGCATCCACCAGGCACTGGCCGGCGCCGTGGCGGCGTACGCGGACGCCCGCCAGGCGGGCCACCCCGTCATCGGCCTGATCGTCGGCCTCGCGATGTCCGGCGCGTTCCTCGCGCACGGCTACCAGGCCAACCGCCTGATCGCGCTGGACGACCCGGCCGTGGCCGTACACGCGATGGGCAAGGCGTCCGCCGCGCGCGTCACCCTGCGCTCCGTCGAGGCGCTGGAACAGCTGGCGGCCCGCGTGCCGCCGATGGCCTACGACATCCGGAGCTTCGCGTCGCTCGGGATCCTGCACGACGTGCTGCAACTGACGAATCCCGCGCTGCCGGACGAGCAGGACATCGCCCTCGTCCACGGCGCGCTGGAGGCGGCGCTGGCGGACATCCTCGAGGACCCGCGCCGCGACCTGTCCTGCCGCCTGCGCGGCCAACACCGGGGCGCCTCGCGTACGGTGCGCGAGCTGCTCGCAACGGAATGGGAGGCCGCCGACCAGTAACCACAGTACCGGCCGCAAACAACATAACAACCGGCCGGCCACCTTTTTCCCGGACAAAGAGGAGACACACATGATTATCTACGGAACCGCATTGCTGGCCATCTGCCACCTGCTCGGCATCTTCCTGGGCGACCTGCTCGGAACGCTGCTGGGCGCCAAGACCAACGTGGGCGGGGTGGGCATCGCCATGATCCTGCTGATCTGCGCGCGCCTGTGGCTGCACAAGCGCGGGCTGATGCCGGCGCAGACGGAAATGGGCGTCGGCTTCTGGGGCGCCATGTACATCCCGGTCGTCGTCGCGATGGCCGCCCAGCAGAACGTCGTCTCCGCGCTGCGCGGCGGCCCCGTCGCCCTGCTCGCCGCCTTCGCCACGGTGCTCGTGTGCGCCGTCTGCGTCTCGCTGATCAACCGCGGCGAACGGCCGGCCCCCGAGGCCGACGCCGAAGCCCGCGTCGCCACCCAACGCGCCTGACGGAGGCCATCATGCTCGAACTTCTCGAAAAAACCGCGAAGCACAACGGCCTCGTGCTGGCCTTCGCCCTCGTGGGCCTCGTGATGATCGTGTCGATGCAGCTGTCGCGCCGCCTCACGTTCGGCCGCGTGCACGGCTCCGCCATCGCCATCCTCATCGGCCTGGGTCTCGCCTACTGGGGCGGCATCCAGACCGGTGGTCAGAAAGGCCTGGCGGACGTCACCCTGTTCGCCGGCGTCGGCCTGATGGGCGGCGCGATGCTGCGCGACTTCGCCATCGTCGCCACCGCGTTCGAAGTGCAAGTCACGGAAGCGCGAAAGGCGGGCCTCGTGGGCGCCGTCGCGCTGATGCTCGGCACGGTGCTGCCGTTCATCGTGGGCGCCAGCGTGGCGTGGGGCTTCGGCTACCGCGACGCCGTCAGCATCACGACCATCGGCGCCGGCGCCGTCACGTATATCGTCGGCCCGGTGACGGGCGCCGCGATCGGGGCCAGCTCGGAAATCATGGCCCTGTCCATCGCGACCGGCCTCGTGAAGGCGATCATGGTCATGGTCGGCACGCCGATGGCGGCGCGCTTCCTGCGCCTGTCCACGCCGCGCTCGGCGATGGTGTTCGGCGGGCTGGCCGGCACCGTCAGCGGCGTCTCGGCCGGGCTGGCGGCCACGGACCGCAGGCTCGTGCCGTACGGCGCGCTCGTCGCGACGTTCCACACGGGCCTCGGCTGCCTCCTCGGCCCGTCGCTGCTGTTCTTCGCGACCCGCTCGCTGGTGGGCTGACATGGCCCCGCACGACCTGCTGTTCCTCCGCCGCCCCGACGCGTTCGGGTGCGACGGGGCGCGGCCTGACTGGCTGAATCCGGCGGCGCCGCTGGTCGTGCGGCGGGAGTCGACGGCGCCCGCCATCGTCCCCGTCGGCGCGCGCGGCCTGCTGCGCAGCGAGCGCTGCAAAGGCTACGTGGCTGCGCCCGACGTGGCCTCTGTCGTCACCCCGCGCATGCTGGCCGCACGAGCGCGCACGGCAGGGGGCGACCTGCCCTGCATCGCCGTCCTGCGCGCGCTGGCCCCGCGGCTGGACGCGCTCGACGTCGACTGGGGCCCGGCCGGCGGCGCGGGCTACTGGCTCGCGTGCGGACTGCCCGTGCTGCGCGCGACGAGCGACCTCGATCTGCTCGTGCGCCTGCCGCGCCGGCCGTCCGCCGCGCTGGTGGATGCCCTGTGCGCGCTGCAGGACGGCCAGTCGTGCCGCCTCGACATCCAGGTCGACACGGGCACCGCCGGCTTCGCCCTCGCGGAATATGCGCGCGGCGGCCGCGTGCTGCTGAAGACGAACGACGGTCCCCGTCTCGTCGCCGACCCGTGGGAGACCGCATGAGCGTCCTGTTCACCTTCCCCGGCCAGGGCGCGCAGAAACCCGGCATGCTGCATACGCTGCCGGCGCACGCCGAAACGGAACGCACGCTGGCCGAGGCGAGCGCCGCGCTGGGCCGCGACGTGCTCGTGCTGGACGCCGCCGACGCGCTGCGGTCCACGGTCGCCGTGCAGTTGGCGCTGCTGGTGGCGGGCGTCGCGATGGCGCGGGTGCTGGCGGCGCATGGCGCGGCCCCGCAGATGGTGGCCGGCCTGTCGATCGGCGCGTGGCCTGCGGCCGTGATGGCGGGCGTGCTGGATTTCACGGACGCCGTACGCCTCGTCGAACTGCGCGCCCGGCTGATGGAAGACGCGTACCCCACCGGCTATGGCATGACGGCGATCGGCGGCCTGACGCGGCAGCAGCTGGAACCGTTGATTGCGCAAGTCCACGGGCCGGACACGCCCGTCTACCTCGCGAACCTGAACGCGCCCCGCCAGCTCGTCATCGCCGGCAGCGCGCCGGCCCTGGACGCCGTCGCCACGCTGGCCCGCGCGCATGGCGCGCACCGCGCGGAGCGGCTGGCCGTGCCGGTGCCGTCGCATTGCCCGCTGCTGGACGAGCAGGCGCGCCTGCTTGCCTGCGCCTGCGACCAGGTCGCGCGCAAACGTTCCAGGATCACCTGGATCAGCAGCAGCGCGGCGCGCGCCCTGTTCGACGGCGACCGTATCATGGCGGACCTCGCCGCGAACATGGCGCGCCCCGTGCTGTGGGCGGACACGTTGCGCCACGCGTGGGAACGGGGCGCCCGCGCGGCGTTGGAGATGCCCAGCGGGTCCGTGCTGACCCGGCTCGCGCAGGAGGCCGATTTCGGCGCGGGCACCGCCCTGTGCGCGGACGGCAACCGGCTCGACGCGCTCGTGCGGGCCGTCCAGGAAGCTCAGTAACCGGCCCGGTCCAGCGCCTCGTTGACGGCGTCGACGACGGCCTGCGGCTTGTCGGCCTGGATGATGTGGGACGCGCCGGCCACGATGTGCAGGCTGGAGCGCGTGGACAGCGCGGCGATGTCCTTCTGGATCGCGAGGTTTTCCGCCTCCGTCGCCTTGTTCAGGGCACTTTGCGGCTTGCCCGGCACGGCATACGGGCTCACGCCGCGCACGAGCACGACGAGCGGCAGGTCGCCGAAGCTGCGGCGCGCGGCGCGCAGTTCGGCCTCGCTCGCATCGCCCGCCTTGTTCCCGGCGACGAGATCGTCCCAGTACGCCGGCTGGCGCACCATCGCAAGACGCGCGGCCGCCAGCTCGCGGCCGTACTCCGTGCCCGTGCCGCCCGTGCAGGCGGCGAACAGGTCGCTGCCCAGTTCGAAACCTTTGCGGGCTGCCTCGGCGCACTGCGCGATGAACTGGTTCTGCCCCTCGTACAGCTGCTTCAGCTTGCCCTGCGAGGCGGCATTGATCCGCTTTTCTTCGTCCTCGTGCCCCGCTTCGACCAGCACGAGCGCCTTCACATCCTGCGGATAGCGGTAGGCGTACAGCTGGGCGACGGCGCCTCCGAACGAATTCCCCACGAGGACGTACGGCGGCGCGATGCCGGCCTTGGCCAGCAGCGCGTGGAGGTCGGACGCGGCATTGCCGAACGTGGGCGGCAGCGGCGACGGGTCGCTGAAGCCGCGCGCCGCGCGGTCGTACACACAAGCGCGCGTGCGCGCGGCCACCTTGGGTTGCACGCCATGCCACGACCAGCCGGCGTCGCCCGACGGTGCATCGAACACGACGGTTACCGGTCCGCTCCCCGCGCAGTACAGGTTCAGCCGGCGGCCGCCGATGTCGACCATCTGGTGCGGGCGGGCGAACTCGCGGTCGGCGTCGTTGATCGCGGCGGCGGCGGCACCAGCGGACACGCCAGCCAGCAGGACGGAAAACAGAACGGCACGCGACATGGAATCTCCGGAACAGTTGGAAACCGCCATCCTAGCGTGCGGCGCAGGCGTAAAAACTCACCAATCTTCACACCGCAAGATTTGACACATCCGATGGGCGCACCGACGTTACACTGGCCAAAACACGCGACCGGAGACGTCATGACAGCGCTCACCCCGAGATCCCCCGCCTGGTCCACCCGCTACCTGCTGTTCATCGCCGGCATGGGTGGGCTGTTGTACGGCATCGATGTCGGCATCATCGCGGGGGCATTGCCCTACCTGGAATCGACGGCCGCGCTGGCGTGGAAGCTGGGCGCCCAGCAGCTGTCGTTCGTCGTGGCGGCCGTGCTGCTCGGGTCCGTGCTGTCGTCGCTGTTCGCCGGCCTGCTCGCCGACGTCATCGGCCGCCGTCCCGCCATGGTGGTCTCGGGCGCGCTGTTCGTCGCCAGCATCCCGCTGATCGCGCTGGCCGACGGCTACATGCCTCTGCTGTGCGGCCGCCTGCTGCAGGGCGTCAGCGGTGGCCTGATCGGCGTGATCGTGCCGCTGTACCTTGCCGAATGCCTGGATGCGGACCGGCGCGGCCGCGGCGCCGCGCTGTTCCAGCTGCTGCTCACGGTAGGCCTCGTCGCGGCCGCGCTGATCGGTCTCGTGCAGGCGCGCACCGTGCAGGCCGCGACCGATGCCGCCGCCGCATTGCCGGACGCGGCACGCGCCGCCGCCGTGCTGGCCGCGAAGGACCGGGCATGGCGCGGCATCTTCTGGATGTGCCTCACGCCCGGCGTCGTGTTCACGCTGGGCTGCCTGCTGCTGGCGGAATCGCCCCGCTGGCTCGCACAGCGCGGCAAGCGCGATGACACCGCCGCACCTGCGGCGCGCGCCGCGGATTCGCTGCTGTCGCGCCGCTACGTGCTGCCGTTCCTGCTGGCCTGCCTGATCCTCGCCTGCAACCAGACCACGGGGATCAATTCCATACTCGCCTATGTCGTCAACATCCTCGACCGCGCGGGCCTGTCCGGGTCCAGCGCCAACCTGGCCGACGTGCTGCTGAAGGTGCTGAACGCCCTCATGACCATCGTCGCCGTGCTGCTCGTCGACCGCAAGGGCCGCCGCTTCCTGCTGATGGTGGGCACGGCGGGCATCGTCGTCGCGCTGCTGGCCGTCGGCCTGCTGTTCCGCGCCAACGAGGCCGAACAGCGCGACGTCGTCGCGCAGGTCCGCTCGCTGGCGCGCGACGACGGCCTGGCACTGCGCCTGGACGCGCCGACGCTGCGCGCGCTGGGTGCCAACCCGGCCGACGCGGTCGGGCCGCCGCAGGTGCTCACGGTCGCCTATGCCTACGGCCCGTTCACGAACGTGGCCAGCATCCGCAGCGACGATCCCGCCCTGCCCCGCGTGGACGCCAGCCGCACGGGCACCGTGCAGCCGGACAGCGTGATCGGCGCCGCGTTCCGCCGCCTGCACCTGAATCCGTTCCCGGACCCGGCCGCGGCAAGCGCCGCGCCCCTGACCATCGACAGTGCGCGACTCGGCCCGTTGCCGACGACGAGCCACGGCTGGCTCGTCGCACTCGCGATCTGCCTGTTCGTCGCCAGCTTTGCCGTGGGCCCGGGCGTGTGCGTGTGGCTGGCACTGTCCGAGCTGATGCCGACGCGGATCCGCTCGAACGGCATGAGCATCGCGCTGCTGGTCAACCAGTTCGTGTCGACGTCGATCGCGGCCGTGTTCCTGCCGACGGTCGGCCGCCACGGCTATTCCACGATCTTCTTCTTCGGCGCGGCGTGCACGGTCGTGTACTTCCTCGCCGCGGCCTTCCTGCTGCCCGAGACGCGCGGCAAGACGCTGGAAGAGATCGACGCCTTTTTCGCGCGGCCGGCCGCGAAGTGATCAGCGCGCGGCGCGCCGGGCCGCCACGCCGTCCAGCACGTCCAGGATGTCCGCCGCCATCACGGGCTTGACGAAGTGGCGGTCGAAACCGGCGGCAAGCGCGCGCTCGCGGTCGTGCGCCTGGCCGTAGCCGCTGACGGCGACCAGCGGCACGTCCGCCATGCCCGGCAGCGCGCGCAGGCGGCGCGCCAGTTCGTGGCCGTCGAATTCCGGCAGGCCGATGTCGAGCACGCACACGTCCGGCTGGCGCTGCGCCGCGTAGGCGAGTGCCTTGCCGGGGCTGTGCCACACGGTCGCCCGGTGGCCCACGGCCTCGAGGTACATGGCGAGGATCTGCGCCGCGTCCACGTTATCGTCGACGATCAGCACTTCCAGCGCCTCGGGCGGCGCGGCGGCGCCCGTCGCCACCGGCTCCGTGTCCCCGTCATCGCCGTCGCTCGCGAGACGCGGCAGCACGACGGTGAACCGGCTGCCCCGGCCGGGACCGTCGCTGTGCGCGGACACGGTGCCGTCGTGCAGCTCGACGAGGCTCTTCACGAGCGCGAGCCCGATGCCGAGGCCGCCCTGCGAGCGGTCCGCGCTGCGCTCGGCCTGCGAGAACAGGTCGAACGCGCGCGCCGCCAGGTCCGGCGTCATGCCGATGCCGTTGTCGCACACGTCGACGGCCACGTTGCCGCCATCGCGCCGCACGTGCACGTCGATGCGGCCGCCGTCCGGCGTGTATTTCGCCGCGTTGCCGAGGATGTTCGCGAACACCTGCACGAGGCGCTTGCGGTCCCCTTCCACCTGCGCGTCGTCGGACGGCAGGTGCAGCTCCAGGTGGTGCGCCTTCGCCCTGACCTGCGGTCGCACCTGTTCGACGGCTTCCGCGATGATGCCCGCCAGCGGCACGGGCGCGCGCTCCAGCGTGATCAGGCCGCGCGTGACGCGCGAGACGTCGAGCAGGTCGTCGATCAGCCCCGTCATGTGGCGCGCCTGGCGGCCGATGATCGTCGTCACCTGGCGCACGCGGTCCTCGTCCAGGCGGCCGACCTTGAGGAAGTCGGCGGCCGCCGTGATCGGCGCGAGCGGATTGCGCAGCTCGTGCGCCAGCATCGCGAGGAACTCGTCCTTGCGCCGGTCGGCGTCGCGCAGCGAGCGCTGGGCCTCCTGAATGGGCGTGACGTCGACCATCACGGCCAGGCCTTCCGTGGGCGGCTGGTCCAGCGTGACGGCACTGATCTGCACGCTCACCCGGCTGCCGTCCTTGCGGAAGTATTCCTTGACGAGGTTTTCCATGCGCCCCGTCCTGCGCAGCTGCGCCATCGCGCGCGCCGTCGCATCCGCCCATTCCGGCGGCGTCACCATGCACGAAGCAAGACCATCGCGTTCGAAGTCCTCGCGCGTATAGCCCAGCATGTCGAGGAAGGCCTGGTTCGTATCGATGATGCTGCCGTCCATGCGGTAACGCACGATGCCCACGACGTTCGATTCGGCCAGGCGCGCAAAGCGCATCTCGCTCGCGCGCAGCGCTTCCTCGGCGCGCTTCTGGCGGCTGATGTCGAGCACGACGCCCGGCAGCCACGCGGGACGGCCTTCGGCATCGGCCGTCACCTTGCCGCGTGCGAGCACGTCGCGCCAGGAGCCGTCCGGGTGCCGCACGCGGTAAGTGCACTCGAAGCCGTTGCCCGTCGCGACGGCGTCGTCAATGCAGCGCCGGGTATGCGCCACGTCGTCCGGGTGGATGGCCGCCAGGTAGGCGGACAGCGGACCGCCCGCCGCCGTCGCCTCGTCCACGCCATAGATGCCGGCCAGGTTGCGGTCGGCATACACGCGGTCGTGCACGAGATCGTACGTCCACGTGCCGATGTCGGCCGCCACCAGCGCGGCCGACAGCCGCATGCGCGCATCCTGCAGGGCTTCCTCGTTGCGCTTCTGCTGGTGGATGTCCGTGCAGGTGCCCATCCAGCGCGCGATGCGTCCCTGCGCGTCGCGCACGGGCTGCGCGCGGCCCAGCACCCAGCGGTATTCCCCGCTGCGATGGCGCAGGCGGTATTCGATCTCGTACAGGGTGCCCGTTTCCAGCGAGTGGTGCCAGGCGTCCCACGCCCGCTCCCGGTCGTCGGCGTGGAACATGGCGTTCCAGCGCTCGCCGTCCGTCTCGCCCTCGCGCATCCCGGTGAATTCATACCAGCGCTGGTTGTAGAAATCGTGGTAGCCGTCGGGCAGCGCGGACCACACCATGTGCGGCATCGCGTCGGCGATCGCGCGGAATTCCGCGTCGACGGGCCGCAGCACGCCGGTCCCGGACACGATGCACGTGAAACCGCGCACGGTGCCGTCCAGGTCGCGCAGCGGCGCGAACGCCAGTTCCAGCCAGCCCGGCGCGTCGTCGCCTGCGCCCAGCGGGCAGGCAGGCCGGCCGACGCGGAACGATTCGCCCCCCAGCGCGCGCGCCACGTGTGGCTGGAGTTCGGACCACGCCTCGGTCCAGTCGGCGAGGCTGCCGCCCAGCAGCGCCGGATGACGGTCACCCAGCAGCGGCATCGCACCGTCGTTGTACAGCAGACCCGGCGCGTCGCCCCAGCCGAGAAACGCGGGCACCGGCGCGTCGAGAACGAACCGGGCGGCGTACGCGAGCGCGGGCGGCCACGTTGCCGGTGCACCGAGGGGAGACGCCGACCAGTCCCGTTCGCACAGGGCTCGCTCGACGGCGGATGCGGGCAAGCCGCCGGCAGGATGGTTCATGGTGTCCCGGTCAAAAATGCCATTCTACCGGTACTCACGCATAGCGGGGCATGCCGGGCAGCAGCTTGTCGAGCGTGACGGGATAGTCGCGCACGCGCACGCCGGTCGCGTTGTAGATGGCGTTGGCCACCGCCGCCGCCACGCCGCAGATACCCAGTTCGCCCACGCCCTTCGCCTTCATCGGCGACGAAATGGGGTCCGTTTCGTCGAGGAAGATCACGTCCTGGTGCGGGATGTCGGCGTGCACGGGCACCTCGTAGCCGGCCAGGTCGTGGTTGACGAAGAAGCCGACGCGCTTGTCGACGACGAGGTCTTCCATCAGCGCGGCGCCGACACCCATCGTCATCGCGCCGATCACCTGGCTGCGCGCGGATTTCGGATTCAGGATGCGCCCCGCCGCGCACACGGCCAGCATGCGCCGCACGCGCACTTCCGCCGTCGCCGCGTCCACCGCCACTTCGACGAAGTGGGCGCCGAACGTCGATTGCTGGTATTTCTTGTCGAGGTCTCCGTATTCCATCGTGTCCTCGCCGATGACGTCCCCATCGCGCGACGCCTGTTCCAGCGGCAGCGCCTTGCCGCCGACGCGCACCATGCCGCCGCTGAAATCGGCCTGGGTGGGGTCGAGCCCCAGCTTCTTCGCCACGTTCTCGCGCAGCTTGACGCAGGCCGCGTACACGCCGGCCGTCGAGCTGTTGCCGCCCCACTGGCCGCCGGAACCCGCCGATACGGGATACGCGGAATCGCCCAGGCGCACCGTCACGCGCGCCAGCGGCACGCCCAGCATCTCGGCCGCCGTCTGGCCGATGATCGTGTACGTGCCGGTGCCGATGTCCGTCATGTCCGTTTCGACCGTGACGGTACCGTCGCGCTCCAGGCGCACGCGCGCGGCCGACTTCATCACGAGGTTGTTGCGGAACGCGGAGGCCATGCCGTAGCCGACGAGCCAGCGGCCGTCGCGCACCTGGCCCGGCTTCGGATTGCGCTTGTTCCAGCCGAAGCGCTCCGCGCCGATGCGCAAGGTGTCCACGAAGCGCCGCTGCGAAAACTTGCGGCCCGGCTTTTCCGGATCGACCGTCGTGTCGTTCACGATGCGCAGCATGACGGGGTCCATCCTGAGCTTTTCCGCCAGCTCGTCCATCGCGATTTCCAGCGCCATCATGCCCGGCGCCTCGCCCGGCGCGCGCATCGCATTGCCTTCCGCCAGGTCGAGGACGGCGAGGCGCATCTGGGTAAACCGGTTCGGCCCCGCGTACAGCAACCGGGTCTGGTTCACGGCCGTCTCCGGCCCGCCGTCCGGCAGGTCGCCGGACCAGCTCTCGTGCGCGATCGCCGTGATCCGTCCTTCGCGCGTGGCGCCGATGCGGATGTGCTGGATCGTCGCGGGCCGGTGCGTCGTGTTGTTCATCATGAGGGCCCGCTGCAGCGTGACCTTCACGGGCCGGCCGACGGCCTTCGCGCCCAGCGCCGCGAGCAGCGCTTCCGACCGGAGGAACAGCTTGCCGCCGAAGCCGCCGCCGATGTAGGGCGACACGAGGCGCACGTTTTCCTCGGGGATGCCGAGCGTCTTCGCCATGTCCTTCTTGCCCCAGTTTATCATCTGGTTCGCCGTGTACAGGGTCAGCGTGTCGCCCTGCCACACGGCCGTCGACGCGTGGGGCTCCATCATCGCGTGCGTCTGGTCGGGGGTTTTGTAGGTCGCATCCAGCTTCACGGGCGCGGCGGCGAAGGCGGATTCGAAGTTGCCGACCTTCGTCGTCGACTTGGCCTTGTCCTTGCTCGCCGGGCCGGCCGCGTTCATCGCCGCTTCCAGGTCGTAGACGCCGTTGACCGGCGCGTATTCGACGTGCAGCAGCGCCGCGGCCGCGCGCGCCTGCTCGAACGTCTCCGCGACGACGAGCGCCACCGCCTGGTGGTAATGCTCGATCTCCGGTCCGCCCAGCAGGTGCGCCGTGTTGTACTTGCCTTTGCCCAGCTTGCCGGCGTTCTCGTGCGTGATCACGGCGAGCACGCCCGGCGCGGCCCGCGCGGCGCGCGCATCGATGCGCTTGATGGTGCCCTTGGCGATGCCGGCGCCGACCACCCAGCCATAGGCGGCGTTCGGCGCCACCTTGTGCTGTTCGTACGCGTACGGCGCCGTGCCCGTCGTCTTGAACGGGCCGTCGATACGGTCGGTCGGCTTGCCGACGACCTGCAGGCGGTCGATGGGATTCGTCGTGGCGGGTGTCGTGAATTTCATGGCTGCCTCCTCATGCCTTCCGTGCATCCGCCAGCACGGACGCGAGCGTGCGCTGGACCAGCGGGACCTTGAATGCATTGTCGTTCGTGACCCGCACGCCGGCCAGCAGCTGGTCGGTCACGGCCTGTGCGCCGCGCGGCATGGCGGATTCCGCGGCCGGCACGCGCCACGGCCGGTGCGCGACGCCGCCCAGCGCCACGCGGCCGCTGCCGTCCGGCTGCACGACCGCGGCGACGGAGACGAGCGCGAACGCATACGACGACCGGTCGCGCACCTTGTGGTAATAGTGCTTGCCGCCCAGGGGCTTCGGCAACGTGACCGCCGTGATCAGTTCGCCCGGCGCGAGATTGTGTTCGATGTGCGGCGTTGCGCCCGGCAGGCGATAGAAATCCGCGATGGGGATCGTGCGCGCCGAACCGTCCGGACGCACCGTCTCCACACCCGCGTCCAGCAGTTGCATCGCCACGGCCATGTCGCTCGGGTGCGTGGCGATGCACGCCTCGCTGTGTCCCACGATCGCGAGCTGGCGCGTATAGCCCCCGATGGCGGAGCAGCCGCTCCCCGGCTTGCGCTTGTTGCAGGCCATGTTCGTGTCGTAGAAGTACGGACAGCGGGTGCGCTGCAGCAGGTTGCCCGCCGTCGTCGCCTTGTTGCGCAGCTGCGCCGACGCGCCCGCCAGCAGCGCGCGCGCCAGCACGGCATAGTCGCGCCGCACGCGCGGGTCGGCCGCGAGGTCCGTGTTGCGCACGAGGGCGCCCACGCGCAGGCCGCCGTCCTGCGTAGGTTCGATCCGGTCGAGACCCAGGCCGTTGACGTCGACGAGGTGCGGCGGCGTCTCGATCTCCAGCTTCATCAGGTCCAGCAGGTTCGTGCCGCCCGCGATGAAGCGCGCGCCAGGATGCTGCGCGGCGGCGGCCGCCGCTTCCGCCGGGGTGCGGGCGCGCTGGTAAGTGAATGCCTTCATGCCGCACCTCCCGTGCCGGCGATGCCGGCAACTTCGGTGATCGCATCGATGATGTTCGAGTACGCGCCGCAGCGGCAAATGTTGCCGCTCATGCGTTCGCGCAGCTCGGCCGGCGACAGCAGCGGTTTCGCGTTCAGGTCCGCGCTGACGTGGCTCGGAATGCCGCGCCGGATCTCGTCCAGCGCCGCCACGGCCGAGCAGATCTGGCCCGGCGTGCAGTAGCCGCACTGGTAACCGTCGTGCTTCACGAACGCCGCCTGCAGCGGATGCAACTTGTCCGGCGTGCCGAGGCCTTCGATGGTCGTCACGTCCGCGCCTTCGTGCATGACGGCGAGGCTGAGGCAGGAATTGATGCGGCGGCCGTCCACGATGACCGTGCAGGCGCCGCACTGGCCCTGGTCGCAGCCCTTCTTGGTGCCCGTCAGGCGCAGGTGCTCGCGCAGCATGTCGAGCAGCGTGGTGCGCGTGTCCATGTCCAGTTCGTAGCGCTGGCCGTTGACGCGCAGTCCCACCTTTGCGGTGACGGGCGCCGGCGTCGTGACGGCGGGTGCCTGGCCGGATTCCGGCCCCTGCGCGGTCGCCATCGGCGGCAGTGCCGCGGCCGTGGCCGACAGCGCGCCGCCGATCAGCAGGTCGCGCCTCGTCTGGTTGATGTCGCTGGAATCGATCATGTTTACGCTCCCTCCCGTGCCAATGGCGACCGACATGGTCATCAGATTGCGCATATTAAATCCGTTCGGCCGAGCACCCGTGCACGGTACGCGCGCCCGCGCGTAGATTCGGCATTTCCACCGGTGGACGCCGCCGTCGGGTAGCACATTCCGATACCGCACGGCGCGCGGCGTGCACCTCGCGCGACGCGGCCTTGGCCCGGCCCCCATCGCCGGGCAAGATGGCACCATCTCGATCACGGAGGAACCATGAAACGCCTAATGCTTGCAACCCTGTTTGGCCTGGCCTGTGCAAGTGCCCATGCCGCCGACGCATCCACCCCTTCCCAGGCCGCCAGCGAACTGGTGGGAAGCGTCGCCCTCGGATCGATTGCCGTCGTGGGCGTCGCGGGCAGCGTGGTGGTGGCGAGCGTCGAGACGGTCGGCGACGGCATCGAGGTCGTGCTGGAAGGCGCGGGCCAGGCCAGCCGCGCCACGGTCCGGCTGTCCGGTGCGGCGGCCCGCGGGCTGTCGATCGGCGCCGGGACCGTGCTGCAGGTGGTCGCCATGTCGGCCGGCCATGCGCTGGTCCTGTCGGGCAAGGTGATCGCCTTCATCCCGAACGAAATCGGCCAGGCGTTGCTGCACCATGCGCGCGCATCGTGACCGCCTCGCGCGCGTGGCCTGCGCGCTGATGCTCGCGGCGGCCCTTCCCGCGCATGCGGGCCAGCCCTGCCGCGACGAGCCCCTGAGCGTGGACGAAGTGCGCCGTTCGCTGGATCTCGCCCAGCGCACGTTCGCCGCCCTCGACGCGAGCGGCGCCAGCGTCGCGCTCATCGCGCGCGCCGGCCAGGACCTCAGCAAGTACGGCGTCGCGTATTCCCACATGGGGATCGTCGTGCGCGACCATGCGGCGGGCCGCTGGACCGTCGTGCACGAACTGAATGCGTGCGGGACGGCGGACTCGGACCTGTTCGTGGAAGGCGTCGGCAACTTCTTCCTGACGGACCTGTACCGCTACCGGGCCCAGGTCGTGATTCCCGCGCCCGACGTGCAGGCGCGCGTGGCCACCCTGGTCGCGGGCCGCACGGCGCGCCGTCTGCACGAACCGCACTACAACATGCTGTCCTACGTGTACTCGACCCGCTACCAGAATTCGAACCAGTGGGTGCTGGAGACGCTGGCCGCCGCCAGCGCGCCGGCGGGCGCCGTCGAGACCCGCGCCGAAGCCCAGGCATGGCTGAAGAACCAGGGCTACCGCGTGCCGACGGTCGAGGTCCCGGCCGTCGCGCGCCTGGGCGCCCGTATGTTCCGCGCCAACGTCGCGTTCGACGACCATCCGTTCAACCGGCGCATGGCCGGGCAGATCGACACCGTCACGACGGACGCCGTCGTGAACTTCGTCCGCGGGCGCGATCCGCAGACGCGCGTGTTCGTCGTGGAGTAAATACGCGGATGTGACAATCTTTGAATTTTGCGACACATTCCGGCTGCTATCCTTGACACGTTCGAAGGAGGAGCCGGGATGTCGGCGGCAGGGGCCGGCGCATCTTTGCAAAGATTTACACAAACCGTCAGCACCTTGACGGCCACCGCGTCCATACTCCGGCGCAGGAACCGACACGAGACCATGCACCTGCCCGCCCTGCCCTACAAACAGCTCGCCGCCAGCCTCGCGCTGGCCGTCCCCATGCTGCTCGCCGCACGCGCCGGCGGCGACGTCGTTCCGGTACGCGCGCCGCTCGTGCGCGTCGCCTCCGCACCGGTGCCCCATCCCCCCGCACACGGGGCCGCGCACCCGCGATGAACATCCTGCTCCGCCTCGTCCTCGCCTGGCTCGCGCTGGCCTGGTCCGGCAGCGCCGCGGCAACGGGATCGGAAGTGCTGCTCGAATTCCGCGAAGACGCCGTGCTGGCCGAACTGCGCCTGCCGCTGCGTGACCTCGCGCTGGCGCTGGGACGGCCCCTGCCGGCCTCGCCGCTGCCCGTGCGGGGCCGCCTGCATGCGGAACTGGCGCGCTATCTCGGCACGCACATCGATCCCGTCACCGCCGACGGCCGCCACTGGTGGGTCGAACTCGCGGACATGCGCGTGGCCGTCGATGACGAACCCCGTGTCCTCGTCGCGCACGCAGTCCTGGTGCCGCCCGCCGGGGCCAGCGCGCGCAGCTTCGTGCTCGGCTACGATGCCATCGCACGCGAACTGCCCGGCCACGCGACCCGCCTGGCCATCCGCAGCGACTGGCACGGCGGCATCCTCGCCAGCCGCCCGGCCACGCTCGCCCTGCTGGACGCGCCGCGCGGCCGCGTCGCCGTCGACCGCGACCACGCGGGGGCCTGGCGCGGCTGGCTGGCCGCGTGCAGGCTGGGCGCGCTGCGGGCGGCCGACGCCGGACGCTACCTCCTGCTGCTGCTCGTGCTGGCGCTGCCGGCCGCCGTGCGCTCGCCGGCGCTGCTGGCGCGCATGGGCGTCGCGTTCGCCCTCGGGCAGACGCTCGCCCTGCTGGTGGCGGGGCCCGGCTGGTTCCGGTTGCCGGCCGGTGCCCTCGACGCCGTCGCGGCGGGCGCGCTCGTGCTGGCGGCCGTGCACGCGGTACGCCCCCTGTTCGCGGGCAGCGAGACGTGGTACGCCACCGGCTGCGGCCTGCTGTACGGCCTGGCCGCCGCCGGCACCGTGGGCGCGCTGGACCTGGACGGCTGGCAGCTGGCCGCCGCGATCCTCGCGTTCGCCGCGGGTTGCGCGCTGGCGCAGGCGGCGCTGCTGGGCGGCGTCCTGTGCGTGGCCGCGGGCGTGGTTCTCATCGCCCGACGGCGCCTGGCCTGGCTGCCGGCAAAGCGCTGATCACGCATCGGTCGACGCCGCAAGTCCTTCCTGCGCTTCGAGCGCGTCCAGGCGCGCGCGCAGCTGCGTGCGCATGGCCAGCCACGCGTCGCTGCCCAGCGCGAGCCGGCGCGGTGCCGGCTGTACGTCGACGCTCGCGATCATCCGCTCGACCATGCGCACCGGGTCGCCGGGCGGGACGGCGGTGCGTGCCTCCAGCATGCGGCGCGCGTGGCTTGCCGGCGACCGATCGTACGCCTCGAGCCGCGCCGCCAGCCGTGCGCCGCCGTAGCGGAAGGCCGTGCGCGCACCGCCCGGCTCGACGAGCGTACAGCCGATCCCGAACGGTTCGACCTCCTGGGCAAGCGCATCGACGAACCCTTCGATACCCCATTTGCTCGCGTGATACAACGACGCGCCCGGAAACGCAGCCTGGCCGCCGACGGACGACACCTGCAGGATACGCCCTCCGCCCTGGCGCCGCAGGTGCGGCAGCGACGCCCGCAGCAACTGGATCGGTCCCGCCAGGTTCGTGCCGATCTGGTGCAGCACTTCGGCGTCGCTGCACTCCTCGGCCGCGCCGAACAGGCCGTACCCCGCATTGCTGACGACGACGTCGATCCGGCCGTGCGCGTCGAACGCCGCATCGACGGTCCGCCGCACGGCCGCCAGGTCCGTCATCTCCAGCGGCGCCACCCAGAACCGGTCCCCGTACCGCGTTTGCAGGTCCGCGACCGCATCGAGCCGCCGCGACGTGCCCGCCACGCGGTCGCCCCGCGCCAGCAGCTGCGCCGCCATCTCTTTACCGAATCCGCTGCTCACACCGGTGATCAGCCACGTACGTCCTGTCATGCCATGCTCCTTCGTTCCCGTGCGCGACCCCGCTGGCCACGCATCGAAGACGGCAGCATAATGCGCATCAACGAGATTCTGAATGCGTATTCGGCTGAATAAAATGTTTGAAAATCCAGAACTGGGCGTCGACCTGCTTTCCCACCTGCTGACCCTCGTGCGTGCGCGCTCGGCGCTCTCCGGCGGCCTCGTCGCCGGCGGCGCCTGGGCGGTCGCGTTCCCGGCGACGCCCCACGTCAAGTTCTGGGGCGTGCGGCGCGGGACGGCATGCGTCGACCTCGGCACGGGAGAACCGGTGCGACTCGATGCCGGCGATGTCGTGCTGTTCCACGCGCCCGGTCCGCACGTGCTGGCCGGGACGGCGGACGCGCAACCGGTCCCGCTGGCGGAGATCGCGCAGGGCAGGACCGGCGCGATCCTCCGGCATGGCGACGGCGACGCGTTCTTCATGATCGGCGGGAAGGTCGACCTCGACGAAGGCTGCGCGCCGCTGCTGTTCGGCGGATTGCCGCCCATGCTCCGGCTGGCGGCCGACGCGCCGCAGGCCCGCCAGGTGCACTGGATCCTCGACCGCCTCGTCGCCGAACGCGACGCCGACCTGCCCGGCGCCGACGCGGTCCGCGCCCAGCTCGCGCAACTGATGCTCATCGAGATCCTGCGCGCCCACGTGACCGGCGCGGACTCCCTGGCCGCCGGCTATTTCCGCGCCGGCGTCGACCGCCGGCTGGCGCCCGCCCTGCGCCTGATGCATGCCGATCCGGGCCGCGCATGGCGCCTGCCCGAGCTGGCCGCGGCATGCGCCATGTCGCGCGCCGCGTTCGCCGTCCATTTCAAGGCGGCGGCCGGCGCGAGTCCCGTGCACTACCTGACGGAACTGCGCATGCGGCTCGCCCGCCGCCGTCTGCGCGACGGCGCCACGGTCGCGCAGCTCGCAGCGGAATCCGGCTACGGTTCCGAGAGCGCGTTCAGCCATGCATTCAAACGGGTACTCGGCCACGCGCCGCGCCACGAGCGGCCCGCGCGGCCGGCGCGGCCTTATACTAGTCGTTTTACCAACCCGCCAAGGAAGTCATGACCCGTCGCTCCCTGCCCGCACGCCTGCCCCTGCTTACCCTGCTGGTGGCCCTCGCGTGCTCCGCCCTGCCCCCGGCCGCCGTCCACGCGGCGGAAGATGCCAAGCCCGCGCCGCGCGACCTGCGCGAGACGTACACCAAGTACGAATACCGCATCCCGATGCGCGACGGGACAAAGCTGTTCACCGTCGTCTACGTGCCGAAGGATGCGTCGAAGGCGTACCCGTTCCTCATCAACCGTACGCCGTACAGCGCGGGCGTGCAGGCCGAGGGCGAGCTGCACTACGGCGAGGACTGGTTCCCGAAGCAGATCGGCCCGTCGAAGGAATTCGAGGACGCGGGCTACATCTTCGTCAAGCAGGACGTGCGCGGCCGCTACATGTCGGAGGGTAAGTGGCAGGAGATGACGCCGCACGTGAACCCGCAGCGGGCCGCCGGCGAAGGCCAGGAAAGCCAGGACATGTACGACACCATGGAATGGCTGCTGAAGAACGTCCCGAACAACAACGGCAAGGCCGGCATCTGGGGCATCAGCTATCCGGGCTTCTACACGTCGGCCAGCATCATCGATTCGCATCCGGCGATCAGGGCCGCGTCGCCGCAGGCGCCCGTGACGGACCTGTACATGGGCGACGACTCGTACCATGGCGGCGCGTTCATGCTGGCCGCGAACTTCGGCTTCTACGCATCGTTCACGGAGCAGCAGAACCCGACGCCGCTGCCCAAGACGTGGGCCGACTTCGACTACGGCGCGGCCGATGCGTACGACTTCTTCCTCAAGCACCGCACGCTGGCGAACATCCTCGGCACACTGACGGACAAGCAGCGCGCGCTGCTCGCGCCGACGATCGAGCACGACACCTACGACAGCTTCTGGCAGACGCGCGCCATCGCCCCGCACCTGAAGAACGTGAAGGCGGCCGTGCTGACGGTCGGCGGCTGGTTCGATGCCGAGGATCCGCAGGGCCCGTTCACGACGTACCACGCCATCAAGAAGAACAACCCCGGCATCTTCAACGGGCTCGTGATGGGCCCGTGGGTGCACGGCGGGTGGGCTCGCTACGACGGCAAGCAGCTGGGCCGCGTCTCGTTCGACAGCAAGACGGGCGAATACTTCCGCCAGCACATCCAGTTCCCGTTCTTCGAGCAGCAGCTCAAGGGTGTCAAGCCCGCCCAGCCCATCGCGGAAGTGACGGCGTTCGAGACCGGTTCCAACGTGTGGCGCCGCTACACCGCGTGGCCGCCCGTGCAGGCGAAAGCACGCACCCTGTACTTCGGCCCGAACGGCACGCTGACGTGGCAGCAGCCCGCCGCGGGCGCGGGCTACGACGAATACGTGTCCGATCCGAACAAGCCCGTGCCGTACATCGGCTACCCGGCGACCTCCGTGCCGCAGGAGTACATGGTGTCGGACCAGCGCTTCGCCGCGACGCGCCCGGACGTGCTCATGTACCAGAGCGAGGTGCTGGAAGAGGACGTGACGGTTGCCGGCCCCGTCACGCCGAAGCTGTTCGTGTCCACCACCGGCACCGATTCGGACTGGGTCGTGAAGCTGATCGACGTGTATCCGGCCGAGTACCCGAACGGCGAGCAGCCGGCGCGCGGCAACGACGTGGCGCCGCCGCGCGGCACCATGGCCGGTTACCAGCAGCTCGTGCGCGGCAATCCGTTGCGCGGCAAGTTCCGCAACGGGTTCACGCATCCGGAGCCGTTCGTGCCGGGCAAGGTCGAGGCGATCAGCTACCACCTGGGCGACGTCAACCACACGTTCCGCCGCGGCCACCGCATCATGGTGCAGGTACAGAGTTCCTGGTTCCCGCTCGTCGACCTGAACCCGCAGACGTTCGTCACGATCCCGAAGGCGAAGCCGGAAGACTTCAAGGCCGCCACGCAGCGCGTGTACCACGCGGCGCAGACGCCGTCAGGCCTGCAGCTTCTGGTGCTGCAGGCGCACTGAGTCCGGCACCAGCCGCATGCTGCGGGCCACTGAGCCCGCGGCGTCGGCGACATCGAGATAACCGCAGCGGCGGCCGTCCTGCTTGCCCCGGTACAGGGCCTGGTCGGCCAGCGCCAGCGCGTGCTGCCAGTCGATGGCGTCGTCGCCGCCGGCCGGCAGGGACAGCGCGCCGGCCGTGATCGTGACGACGAGCCGCTGACCGTCCGCCGTCGTCACGGGCGCCTCGGCCACGGCGGTCAGCAGCGCGTGCACGAGGTGCGCGTGGACGGTGGCGTCGCCGCCGTCCATGTGCACGAGGAACTCCTCGCCGCCCCAGCGCAGCACGGTGCTGCGCCCGTCGACCGCGGCACGCAGCCGCCGCGCCACCTCCACGAGCACCTCGTCCCCCGCCGCGTGGCCCAGGCGGTCGTTGATGGTCTTGAAGTGGTCGATGTCGAGCAGGACGAAGCAGCGGCCCGGTCCCGGCGCACGGGCCGCCATCGCGTCGCGGAACGAGCGGCGGTTCAACAACCCCGTGAGGGCATCGTGCGTGGAATGGAACGCCAGTTCCTCGTTCAGTTCCTGCAGGCGGGCGCTCGTTCGCACGGAGCGGCGGTACAGCCGCCACACGAAGCCGCACAGCACGAGCGCGAGACCGGCCCCGCCCGTGGCGATCAGCTGCCACACGCGGCGCTTGCGGATCTGCGCATCCTTCACGGCATTCTCGCGCCGCAGGCCCTCGATCTGGATGGCGCGGCGCTGCGCCTCGAACTGCTCCTGCAGCACCTTGGCCGTGTTCTCGTGCTCGGCGGCGGCCAGCTTCGCCGCCACGTCGCGGTGTTCCTGCAACGCCTGCAGGGCCTGGCGCACCTGCCCGGCCTTGTCCAGCATGCGGCTCTTTTCGAGCAGGACGTTGGCCAGGTCGGGCAGCGCGTTGTCCTTCCGCTGTTCCGCCACCACCCGATCGATCCACGTCAGGCCCTCGGCCAGGCGCCCCTGTCCCGCCAGCGCGAACCCGAGGTTCGCCTCGGCGATGTGGCGCGTGGCCCGTTCATCCACCTTGACGGCCAGCGGCAGCGCGGCGCGTGCCGCGCGCTCGGCTTCCACGTACTGGCCGTCCGTAAGCCAGCTGTCGGCGATGTTGCCGAGCGCATTCGCCTCGAACAGGGTCAGGCCGTGCGCATGCGCGATCTGCAGGCCCTTGTAATAGGCGACGCGCCCCCGGTCCGCATGGCCCTGCATGACGTGGGCGATGCCTTCGATGACGAACCGGCGCACGGCGGACGGCGGTGCCAGCGCGCCGCCGTCCGGACCGATCGCGGCAAGCGTGGACAGCACCTTGTCCGGCGCGCGCGTGTACACGTACACCTTCGCGATGGACAGGCGCAGGCCGTTCACCGTGGGTTCGAGCAGGTCCGGATGCTGGCGCGCGATCTCGAGCGCCTTCAGGTAATGGCTGTGCGCGAAATCGAACTGTCCCAGGTCGAGATAGGCGTTGCCATAGGCCTGCTGCAGCGCAGCCGTGAAAGCCGGCTCGCGCAGGTCGGCGTTGCGGATATCGATGTCGTTCACGGCACCGAGCGTGCCGGCGCGCGCCAGTTGCCCGAGCGCCGTGTTCAGCGCGTCGCCCTGCGCCCGCGCCATCCGCACGATCCGCTCGGCGGCCTCGCGGGCCGCCGCGGTGTCGCCATGGTCCGCGTAGGCGCGCCGCAACAGGTGCAGGTAGGCGATCCGCTCCGGGTAAGCCTGCGCCATGACCGCATTCTGTGCCGCCAGCAGCGCCGGGAGCGCCCCGGCATCGGCCCTGCGCACGAGGGCGTCCAGCCGCGCCAGTTGCCCGGGTTCCACGGCAGCCTGCGCGCCCCCTGCCGCCAGGCCCAGCGCCAGCAGCGCCGCCAGCGCACGCCGTTTCATGTTCCCTCCCCGGCGTCGTCCGCGCCCCGGTCGAACTGGAAGCGCGCATCGAGCGGGCAATCCGCCGCGGCGACGGGCCGGCCGAAATGATAGCCCTGCATCTCGAAGCAGCCGTCCGCCATCAGCAGGCGCGCCTGCGCCGCCTGCTCGATGCCTTCGGCGATGACGTCCAGGCCCAGGCAGCGCACGGCCGTCACGATCGCCCGCACGATGGTGCGCGATTCCGTGCTCTGTTCGAGATCGGAGACGAAGGCGCGGTCGATCTTGACCTTGTCGATCGGCAGGCGCTTCAGGTAGGCCAGGCTCGAGTAGCCGGTGCCGAAATCGTCGATGCTGAGCACGACGCCGGCCGCTTTCAGTTCCTTCATGATCGTGATGCTGCGTCCCACGTCGTGCATCGACGTGGACTCCGTCAGCTCCAGTTCCAGCGCGCCGTGCGGCACGCCGTGGCGCGCCAGCGTGCCCACGACGCGCGCCGCCACCTCGTCGTCGAGGAACTGGCGCGCCGACAGGTTCACGGCCACCGTCAGGCCCGCATACCCCGCGTCGCGCCACGCGCGCAGCTGGGCGCAGGCCTGGTCCAGCACCCACTGGCCGATCGGGATGATCAAGCCGCTTTCCTCGGCCACGGGAATGAATTCGGACGGCGCGACCATGCCGTACACGGGATGCTGCCAGCGCAGCAGCGCCTCCACGCCGACGACGCGGCCGCTGCGCAGGTCGACCTTGGGCTGGTAGGCGAGCGCCAGTTCGTCGCGTGCGAGCGCGCCGCGCAGGTCGTGCTCCAGGGCGCGCGGGCCCATGCGCCGTTGCGCGGGCTCGTACGCACGCGCGAGCCCGTGGCCCTGCGACTTGGCGTGGCGCAGCGCCGCCTGCGCGTGGATGAGCAGCGTCTCGGCGTCGAATCCGTCGGTGCCGAAGCGGCAGTGGCCCATCGTCACGCTGCCGTGGATCACACGGCCGGCCACCTGCACGGGGCGGTTCAGCGCGCGGTGCAGGGCCTGCGCCCGCTCGGCGCAACCGTGCGTGTCGGCCTGGAGCCACAGCAGGAACGTGCTGCCCCCGATGCGGGCCGCCACGTCGCCGGGGGCCGCGCGGTGCCGCAGCCGGCGCGCGATCGCCACGAGCACGGCGTCGCCGCTCGCATGCCCGTGTTCCTCGTTGACGGCGGCCAGGTTGTCGACGTCGACGACGGCCAGCAGCGCGGAGGCGTCCGCGGGCGCGCGCAGGGCGTGGCGCGCGATCGCGTCTTCCACGACCAGGCGGTTCGGCATCCCCGTCAGCGGGTCGCGCAGGAATTGCTGGCGCAGCCGGGCGCACGTGCCGCCCTCCAGCAACGGCCGCCCGCCCCAGTTGTTCAGGCTCTGCACGGCGTCCAGCGTGGCCGTGCGCAACTCGATCAGGTCCTCGACCATGCGCGCCAGCTGCTTGAGCACCAGCAGGTCCTGCGGTGCGAGCGTGCGCGGCACGTAGTCGACGGCGCACAGCGCCCCGATGCGCCGGCCGCCGCTGCGCAGGGGCACGCCGGCATAGAAGCGGACGAACGGCGCCCCGGTAACGTGCGGATTGTCCGCAAAGCGCGCATCGCGGGTCGCGTCCTCCACCACGAACGGCTCGTCGTCCAGCACGGTCCAGGCGCAGAACGCGACGTCGCGCGGCGTCTCCTGACGCTCGATGCCGCAGCGCGCCTTGAACCACTGGCGGTCGCTGTCGACGAGGGAGACGACGCTGGCGGGCACGTTCAGCGTGGCGCAGACGATGCGGACGATGCGGTCGAAGAGCTCGTCCGGCTCGCTGTCGAGCAGCTGCGTCGCGCGCAGGGCTTCGATGCGCGCCGCCTCGTCGGGCGGCACCGGTGCGCCGGTCGCGGGGTCCCGCTCCGGTGCAGCGGGCCCTTCGAACAGCACGGCAGTATTGCCGCCGCGGAGGCGTGCGGCCAGCACGGCCTCCTGCGCGCGCGCCAGCAGCGTGGCGCCGTCGAGCATGCCCTCGTCCAGCGCGATGCCGACGCTCGCGCCGCACGGCGCCGCGGCCGCCAGCAACTTGCCGGCGAGCGCGCGCGCGTCGGTGGCGGGATCGGCCAGGTGCGTGAGCAGCACGGCGAACGCGTCGTCGGCGACCCGCGCCACCACGTCGGTCCGGCGCACGCGCGCGCCCAGGCGCGCCGCGAAAGCGGGCAGCGCGCCGGACGCGACGGACCCGTCCAGGCCGACGAGCACCAGCGCCACGCCGCCGCCGGTGCGCGCGGCGGCCGCCACCGCGCGTTCGACGCGGCTCATGAATTCGGCGCGGTTCGGCAGGCCCGTGGCCGCATCGTGCGTGGCCGCGTGGTGCAAGGCGGCGGAGTTCGGATAGGAAGAGTTCATGATCGATGTGGCGCCGTTGCGGCGGCGCGCCGGTGGCTGGCAGGGATCGGGCCGGGAAATCGTGTGCGGGGTTGGGCAATCCCACTATAGCATCGGCGACACCCGGCGATTTACGTGCGGCAACTTTTTTTCGTATTTTTGTCGGCAAATCCAACACATTCTTGCCACATCTACACCCTTTCCTGCAGGTTTCCACATCAACATCGTCATTTCCATCAGTTAATACTTGTGCAACTACTTTCGGTTGATGCAAAATGTCGGCGATGTGCGGCCTCGACAATGCCACCGCACGCGAACCGAGGAGCGGCCGTGCTCATTACCGACACCCTTCCAGCCAGGCCTCCTGCGGGATCGTCGGGTACCGGGCTGCGCTGGCTGGCCGCCGTGATGCTCGCGATCCTCGCCGGTCTGGCCGTGCTGCCGTTTCTCGCCAGCCGCGCGGCGGACGCCACGATGGACGCGCTGCAAACGGTCGTGGACAAAGAACGCGCCTACGACCGCCTGCTCGACCTGCTGACGGACGCCGAGACGGGCCAACGCGGGTATGTCATCACCGGCGATGCCGGCTTTCTCGATCCGTACCACGCCAGCGTGGCCGCGATACCCGCCGCCGTGCGCGACCTGAAACCGCTGGCGGATGGCCTTGCCGAACAGGCCACACTGGACGAGATCGAACGGCTGGCGCAGCGCAAGGTGGACGAGCTGGCCACGACGATCCGCCTGCGCCGCGACGAAGGGTTCGCCCCGGCCGCCGCCGTCGTCAGCAACCGGGGCGGCAAGGCGGACATGGACAGGCTGCGGCTCCTGATCCGCGAACGCGTGGCCGCGCTGGAACGCGAGCGGCTTGCGTTGCGCGACCGGCTGAGCAGGACGCTCGGCTACAACACGGTGCTCGGCATCTGCGCCGGCGTCGCCAGCGCGCTCGTGATCGGCTGTGCCCTGTTCCTCGTTACACGCAGCCTGCGCGCGGGCAAGGAGGCTGCCGACCATGCGCGCCAGCTCGCCGACGCACAGGCCGACCACGCGCGCCAGAGCCAGGCCCGCAGCCAGCGCCTCGCCGTCACCGCGCAGATGCTGCAGGCGATGGACAGCCTGACGCGCACCGACGAGTTGCACAGCGTATTGCCGGCCTTCCTGCCCAAGGTCCTGCCGGGCAGCAGCGGCGCCGTCTACCTGTACCGCAATTCGCGCGACTACCTGCAGCGCGCCGCGGTGTGGGACGGCGGCGCCAGCCATCCCGAACTCGTCAACCCGGCCGAGTGCTGGGGACTGCGCTTCGGCCATGCCCACGCAGCCCAGGCGGGCGACGACATGCACTGTCCCCATCTGGGCACCGACCAGCCCGCGCCCGGCCGCACCGACTTGTGCGTGCCGATGATTTCGCAGGGCGAGGTCCTGGGCCTGCTCTCCGTGAGCGTGCCGCACGGCCCGGACACCGCGGTGGAACTCGCGGCCGCCACGACGATCAGCGAACAGCTGGCCATCGGCATCAGCAACATCAACCTGCGCGAGGTCCTGCGGCGCCAGTCCACCGTGGACGAACTCACGGGTCTGTACAACCGCCGCTATTTCGACGAGACGCTGCGGCGCGAACTGTTCCGCGCCGAACGCATGCGCGCGTCGCTGGCCGTCGTGATGATCGACCTGGACCACTTCAAGCACATGAACGACACGTACGGGCACGAAGCGGGCGACCTGGTCCTGCGCACCGTCGGGCGCTGCCTGCGCGAGGGCGTGCGCCGCAGCGACATCGCGTGCCGCTACGGCGGTGAGGAACTGGTGCTCGTCCTGCCCGAATGCGATGCCGCCGCCGCCCGCACGTGCGCCGAAACGCTCCGCAAGACGATTTCCGCCCTCCAGCTGCATCACGCGGACGCCGCGCTCCCGCAGGTGACCGCATCGTTTGGGATCGCGCTGTGGCCGGCCCACGGCGAGGATGCGCACACGCTCGTGCATGCGGCCGACCGCGCGCTGTACGACGCCAAGCACGGCGGACGCAACCGGGTTTGCATGGCGTCGTGAGCCCATGCTAGGCTTGCCTTTTCGTCACCGCTCGAAGAGGCCCGCCTTGAAACGAACCGCCGTCTCCCTCCTGTTGCTCGCGCTGGCCGGCGCCGCATCGTCCGCACCACTGAAAACGGAAGTCGCCGGCAAGGTCGACGGCATGTACCCGTGGCTGGACGGCGTCTACAAGGACTTGCACGCGCACCCGGAGATCGCGTTCCAGGAAGTGCGCACGGCCGGCAGGCTGGCGGCCGAGATGCGCAAGCTGGGCTTCGAGGTGACGGAGAAGGTCGGACTCACGGGCCTCGTCGCGATTTTCCGCAACGGTGCGGGCCCCACGGTCCTCGTGCGCACGGAGCTGGACGGGCTGCCGATGGAAGAGAAGACGGGCCTGCCGTACGCGAGCCGCACCCGCACGCAGGACGGGACGACGTTCACGACGCACAGCTGCGGCCACGACGTGCACATGGCCGCCTGGCTCGGCGCCGCGCGCACGCTCGTCGAATTGAAGCGGCAGTGGCAAGGCACGCTGATGTTCATCGCCCAGCCGGCCGAGGAGACCGTGTCGGGCGCCCGCGCCATGCTGGACGACGGCCTGTTCAGGCGCTTCCCGAAACCGGACTATGCGTTCGCCCTCCACTCCTGGCCGCTCGCGTACGGCACGGTAGGCTTCGAGGCCGGACCCGTGTCGTCCAACTCGGACGCGCTGGAGATCCAGTTCAGGGGCCGCGGCGGCCACGGTTCGGCACCGGACAAGGCGATCGACCCGATCGCCATCGCCGCGCGCTTCATCGTCGACGTACAGACGGTCGTGAGCCGCGAGAAGGATCCGAAGGAATTCGGCGTCGTGACGATCGGCGCGATCCAGGGCGGGACGGTGGGGAACATCATTCCCGACACGGTGCAGGTACGCGGCACGATCCGCTCGTACAGCCCGGAAGTCCGGGCGAAGCTGCTGGACGGCGTGCGCCGCGTGGCCAACGCCTCGGCCGCGATGGCCGACGCACCCGCGCCCGACGTGCGCCTGATCCCGGGCGGTGCCGCCATCGTCAACGACGCCGCGCTCGTGCGCAGGACGGAAGCGATTTTCCAGGACGCGTTCGGGGCGAAGAACGCGGTGCGCATGCCCGCGATGACGGCCAGCGAGGATTTTTCGGCATACGCGAACGAAGGCATCCCGTCCATGTTCTTCTTCACGGGCGTGTATGCGCCGCAGGCCGTCGCGGACGCGCAGCGCGCGGGCGGCAAGCCCCTCGCGTTCAACCATTCGCCGTTCTACGCGCCCGTGCCGGAACCGTCGATCAAGACGGCGGCCCAGGCCATGAGCCTCGCCGTGCTGGGCGTGCTGGCCCAGCCTTAACGTTTCAGGAGTGCCGCACGCGCCTGCTCCCAGGGCGTGCCGGCGAGCGCCTTCGCGCACTCGGCGCAAGGCTCGAACGGATTGCAGTCGTGGTCCAGTTCGATGTAGTTGGCGCCGACGACGACCTTGGCGGCGGCCGAGTCGGCGCGGCCGGACGGCGCGCCCTCCTTCAGCCATTTCTGGAAGGGTTCGAGCGCGACGCCCGTGGGCACGTACCAGCGCTTGCGGCCGGGGTTCCAGCGGGCACCGAGGGCGCGGGCTTCGTCTTTTTCTGCGTAGGGAACGTTCAGGAAAGTCATCCCGCGGATGCTAACCGATCCGGCGCGCGCGTGCAAACCGGCGTCACGCGAGCCGTGCCAGCATGGCACGCAAGTCGTCGAGCCGGTACGGCTTGGCGACGACGTCGAACGCGAAGCCGGCGCTCCCCCGGTCCGGCGCGCCGTAGCCGGACGCGAACACGACCGCGAGGCGCGAATGACGCTCGACGGCGCGCCGGGCGAGTTCGATGCCGGACTGCCCGGCCAGGTCGATGTCGGTGAACAGGATGTCGAACGTGTCCTCTTCCAGCCGGGCCAGCGCAGCGTCCACGCTGGCCGCGCCGTGCACGTCCTGGCCCAGCGCCTCGAACAGGGTGCACGCCATCTCCAGCAGGTCGGGATTGTCCTCGGCGACGAGCACGCGCACGCGCCGGGCGGCAGCCGGCACCGGCGCGGCGGGCGGCGCCGCGGTGCCCGGCCGGTTGGCCAGCAGGTGGCGCACCTTGCGCGCGAGCTGCTCGCGGCCGTACGGCTTGGACAGCAGTTCCACGCCGGGATCGAGCCGGCCGCCGTGCACGATGGCGTTCTGCGTGTAACCGGACGTGAACAGCACGGCAAGGTTGGGCAGCAGCGCCCGCGCCTGGCGCGCGAGTTCCGGGCTGCGCATCGGTCCGGGCATGACGACGTCGGTGAACAGCAGGTCGATCGGCAGGCCGCTCCTGACGATGCCGTAGGCGTCCGTCGCATTGTCGGCCTTCAGCACACGGTAGCCCAGGCTGCCCAGCATCTCGACGACGGTCCCCTGCACGGCCGGGTCGTCCTCGACGACGAGGATCGTCTCGGTGCCGCCCACGGGCGCGACGTCGGACAGGCGCACCGTCGCGCTCTCCGCTTCGAAAGTGCGCGGGAAATACAGCCTGACCGTCGTGCCTTCCCCGGGTTCGCTGTAGATGCGGAAGTGCCCGCCCGTCTGCTTGACGAAACCGTAGGCCATCGACAGGCCCAGGCCCGTGCCCACGCCTTCCGGCTTGGTCGTGAAGAACGGCTCGCAGGCGCGTTCGAGCACGTCGCGCGCCATGCCGCAGCCGGTGTCGGACACCGCGATCATCACGTACTGGCCGGGTTTCACATCCGGCTCCGCCGCGACATAGCCGTCGTCCAGCATGGCGTTGGCGATCTCGATCGTCAGCCGCCCGCCGTTCGGCATCGCGTCGCGCGCATTGATGGCCAGGTTCAGGATCACGTTTTCCAGCTGGTTCGGGTCGACCACCGTGTTCCACAGGCCGCCGGCGCGCACGGTCTCGATCTGGATCGTCTCGCCCAGCGCACGCCGCAGCAGATCGTCCATGTCGGCCACGACGCGGGCCGGGTTCACGACGACCGGCTGCAACGGTTGCCGGCGCGCGAACGCGAGCAGCTGCGAACACAGCTTGCCGCCGCGCTGGACGGCGTGCAGCGCCACCTGCAACAGGTTCTGCACGCCGGCGTCCGCGCCGCGATGCTGCAGCAGTTCCAGGTTGCCGCCGACGACCTGCAGGATGTTGTTGAAATCGTGCGCCACGCCGCCCGTCAGCTTGCCGATCGCTTCCAGCTTCTGAGAGCGCTGCAGGGCTTCCTGCGCCACGGTCAGTTCGGCCGTACGTTCCGAGACCAGGGTTTCCAGCTCCGCCTGGTGGCGGTTCAACGCGTCCTGCGCGTGCTTCTGTTCCGTCACGTCGCTGCCCTGCACGAAGATGCCGATGACCTGGCCCGTTGGATCGAGCACGGGCTGGTAGATGAAGTCGAGGTAGCGCAGCTCCGGGCCCTGCGCCGGGTCGTTATGCAGTTCGACCGGCGCCGCGCGCCCGATGTAGGGCCGGCCCGTGCGGTAGACGTTGTCGAGCAGCTCGCCGAAGCCCTGGTGCTCGATCTCGGGCAGCACGGCGCGCAGCGGCAGGCCGATCAGCTCGCGGCCGCCGATCAGCTGCCGGTAGGCGGCGTTGGCCAGTTCGTACACGTGGTCCGGCCCGCGCAGCACGCAGATGAAACCGGGCGCCTGTTCGAACAGGCGCTGCAGGTGCATCTTGTCGCCCTGCAGTTCGTTGGCCAGCTTCAGCGCCGCGTGGGCGTCGGCCAGCGCGCGCGTGCGTTCCTCGACCATGCGTTCCAGCTCGTCCTGCTTGCGGCGCAGCTGTTCCTCGGCCAGCACGCGCTCCGTGACGTCGTTCCCTTGCGAGAAGATACCCACGACGGCGCCGCCTTCGTCGACGATGGGCTGGTACACGAAGTCGATGTAGCGCAGCGTCGCGGGCCCGCCGCTCGCCGGCGCCACGGCCAGCGGCAACGCCTGGCCGACGAAGGCCTGGCCGCTGGCGAACACCTGGTCGAGCAGCTCGAAGAACTGCTGGCCCTCGAGCTCCGGCAATGCCTCGCGCACCGGCTTGCCGATGATGTCGCGGAATCCCGCCAGCCGGTGGTGCGCGTGGTTCTGCAATTCGTACACGTGCTGCGGGCCGCGGAAAAAGCACACGAAGCCGGGGGCCTGCTCGAACAGGCGCAGCAGGTCGCGGTAGGGACGGCTCGACTTGACCTGCTCGACCGTCGACAGGTCGGACGCGTTCGGGAACTCGTTCATGCGTGGGAGGCAGCGCGGATGGGAAACGTAAAATAGTACCCTCCGCCCCGCCACGTTGACAATATATTTACATCACGCGTGCGCGCCCGTTGTCAGCGTTGCATCCCCCAGCGCCGGATCGTCAGCCGTTCCACCGACTGGAACACGAGGTGCTCGAACAGCAGGCCGATCGCGATGACGGCGGCCAGTCCCGCGAACACGCGGTCCGTGAACAACTCGTTGCGGCTCTGATAGATGTACCAGCCAAGACCGCCCTTGCCCGACGTCGTGCCGAACACGAGTTCCGCCGCGATCAGCGTGCGCCACGCGAATGCCCAGCCGATCTTGAGACCGGACAGGATCGCGGGCAGCGCGGCCGGCACGAGGATCTGCGTGACGATGGCGAACGACCCGAGGCCGTAGTTACGCCCGGCCATGCGCAGCGTCTCCGGCACGGCGCGGAAGCCCGCGTACGTCGCCAGGGCGAGGGGCCACAGCACGGAATGCATCAGCACGAAGACCAGGCTCCCCTGCCCCAGGCCGAACCACAGCAGCGCCAGCGGCAGCAGCGCGATGGCGGGCAGCGGGTTCAGCATCGCCGTCAGCGTCTCCAGCACGTCGCGGCCGATGCGGGTGGACATGGCCAGTGTCGTGAGGACGAACGCTCCCGCCACGCCGGCCGCATACCCCTGCAGCAGCGTCCACAACGACACGCCCACGTAGCGCGGCAGTTCGCCGGACGCGACACCGTCGATCAGCGCGCGCGCCGTCTGCAGGAAGCCAGGCAGCAGCAGGTCGTTGCCGGCCCAGCGCGCGGCCGCTTCCCACACGGCGGCCAGCACGGCCAGCAGTACGGCCTTGCGCGGCCAGCCGGAGCGCCACAAGCGCAGCGCCAGCGGATACGGGCGCGGTGCCGTGCCCGCGGGCGCCGGGACGAGCGGCAGTACGTATTCGGGCCGGACGGGCGGCTCGTTCCTCAGGACGGCGCTCATGACTGCACCGCCCGCGCGCTGTCTTCTTCCGCTTCGCCGCGGCCGAACAGCAGGTCGTGGATCCGCCCCGCGGCGGCCTGGAATTCCGCGCCGCCCGCGCTGTGCAGCCCGAACTGGTGGCTGTTGATTTCCGCCCGCACGCGGCCCGGGTGCGGCGACAGCAGCAGGATGCGGTTGCCGACGACGAGCGCCTCTTCGATCGAATGCGTCACGAACAGCATCGTGAACCGCACCTCTTCCCACAGCGCCTGCAACTCCTCGTGCATGCGCCGCCGCGTGAGCGCGTCGAGCGCGGCGAACGGCTCGTCCATGAGCAGGATCTCCGGCTGCATCGCCAGCGCCCGTGCGATCGCCACGCGCGCCTTCATTCCGCCCGACAGGGTGTGCGGATAGGCGTCCAGGAAGCGCGACAGGCCGACCTTTTCGATCCAGTACAACGCACGCGCCTCGGCCTCGCGCTTCGGCGTCTTCCCGGCCAGCAGCGGGAACATGACGTTCTGGCGCACCGTCTTCCACGGCGCCAGCTGGTCGAATTCCTGGAACACGACGATGCGGTCGCGGCCCGGTCCCGTGATGTCGCGCCCGTCCAGTTGCAGGCTGCCGGCGCGCGGCGCGATGAAGCCGCCGACCGCCTTCAGCAACGTCGACTTGCCGCAGCCGGAAGGCCCCAGCAGCACGAAGCGGTCGCCCCGCCACACGTCGAAGCTGACGTCGTGCGTGGCCCGCACGACGCCCTGCGCGGCGGGGTATTCGATGGTGACGCCCTGCGCCCGCAGCAGCGGCGCATTGGGCACGACCTGGAACGGGAGCACGTTCATGACGATGTCCTCAGCTGCCCGACGCCAGCGCCGGGTGATCGAAGAAGTAGTCGCGCCACGTCGCCGGCTGCTTCTTGATGGCGCCCGCCTGGAACAGGAATTGTGCGAGGCCGTACGTGTTCGTCGGCGCGACCTTGTACTGGAACTGGGGATTCTTCAGGATCTTGACGAGGAAGGCGCGGTCGATCTTCGCCTTCGTCACGCGGAGGTACGCATCGGCCGCCAGCTCCGGGTTCTTCGTCGCGATGTCGGCCGCCTCGGCCAGCGCGTCGATGAAGGCGCGTGTCGTCTTCGGATTCTCCTTGACGTATTTTTCGGTGGCGTACAACACGGTGCCGGAACTCGGGCCGCCCAGCACGTCATACGAATTCAGTACGATATGGGCCTTCGGATTACCGGCCAGTTCCTGTTCCTGGAACGGCGGCGTGGCGAAGTGGCCGTTGATCTCCGTGCGGCCCGCAATGACGGCGGCCGCGGCGTCCGGATGCGGCACCGTTTGCGTGAGCCGGTCCAGGCGCGCGAACTCGGACGTGCCCCAGCGCTTGGCGGCGGCCATCTGCAGGAAGCGGGCCTGCACCGACACGGTAACGGCCGGCAACGCGATGCGGTCCTTGTCCGTGAAGTCGGCGATCGTCTTGACGTCCGGATTCGTCGACACGAGGTAGTACGGATAATTGCCGAGCGAGGCGACGCCTTTCACGTTCTGGCGGCCCGCCGTGCGGTCCCAGATCGTTAGCAGCGGCCCGACGCCGGCGCCGGCCACGTCGATGGAGCCGGACAGCAGCGCATCGTTGACGGCATTGCCGCCCGAGAGCTGGACCCATTCGACCGACACGGGCACGCCCAGTTTCTGGCCGTGTTTTTCGATGAGCTTCTGGTCCTGCGCGACGTTCAGCAGCAGATAGGTGATCCCGAACTGCTGGGCGACGCGCAGCTTGCCTTCCGCGTATGCGGGCGCGGCGGCGACGAGGGAAGCGAGGCCGAGGGCGGCGGCAAATTGGTAAAACGGTTTACGCATAGGATGTCTTTATTCTGGTTCAGTACGGGGCATCGCCCTCGATGGTGGTGCGGTACAGCTTGCGGCGCTGGTCGTCCGGACAGCCGGCCGCCAGGTGCATCACGGAGCGGTTGTCCCAGAAGACCATGTCGTGCGGCTGCCAGCGGTGGCGGTACACGTGCTCGGCGCGCGTGCTGAGGTCGAACAGTTCGGCCAGCAGCGCGCGGCTTTCGTCCTCGGGCAGGCCGACGATCTTCGTCGTGAAGTGTTCGCTGACGAACAGCGCCAGGCGGCCCGTCTCCGGATGCGTGCGCACGACCGGGTGCACGACGGGTTTCACTTCGTCGATCTGGGCCTGCGTCAGGTTCGGGCGCCATGGGTTCTTTTTCTGCAGGTCCGCGTAGCGCGCGAGGTAGCTGTGCTCCGCCTTCGCATGGCGGACCGCCCGCTGCAGATAGCCCGGCAGACGGTCCCATGCCGTGTGCTGGTTGGCGAACAGCGTGTCGCCGCCGGTGGCCGGCAGTTCCTGAGCGTGCAGCATCGAGCCGAGGCTCGGCTTCTCCTTGTACGACAGGTCGGAATGCCAGAAGTGGCCGGCGTCGCCGAGGCCGATGGGCTGGCCGTTCTCGCGGATGTTCGACACGACGAGCACCTCGGGCTGCGCCGGCAGCTGGAACTGGCGCAGCACGTGGATCTGCAGCGGGCCCCAGCGGCGGCTGAACGCCACCTGCTGCGCGGGCGTGATGTGCTGTTCGCGGAACACGAGCACGTGGTGCGCCAGGTGGGCGCGGTGCAGGCGGCTGAAATCTTCGGCGTCGAGCGGGAGTGACAGGTCGAGGCCCACGACCTCGGCCCCGAGCGGTGCGTCGAACGGGATGACCTCGAAGTGCTGGCGGGTTTGCAGTACGGCGGACATGACATGGACAGGCTGTTGTCGATGGCCCAAGCTTAGGGTTCCGCGTCTTGTCTGACAACGAAGCTTTTCGCACTAGCTCATGCGGATTTCCATTATCATCGGTGTTCCCCAACACGACACCACGATATGCCCGCCATCCGCACCCTGCATCCCGACGACTGGCCCATCTACCGCGACCTGCGCCTGCGCGCGCTGGCCGACTCGCCCCAGGCTTTCGGCAGCACCTTTGCCGAGGAATCCCAACGGACGGACGACATCTGGGCCGCGCGCCTGGCCGCGCCCGCGCTCGGGTCGCACCAGCAGGGCTGGCCGTTCGCCGCGGAAGTGGACGGCATGCCCGTCGGCCTGGCCTGGGTGAAGATGGACGGCGCCGCCGCGTGGGTGTACCAGGTGTGGGTCGCGCCCGAGGCGCGCGGACGCGGCGTGGGTGCCGCGCTGCTGGACGCCGCGATCAACTGGGCCCGTGCGCGCAAGGCGGCCGAAGTCCGCCTGGATGTCACCGTCGGTGTAGGCGCGGCGGAGCGGCTCTATCGGCGCATGGGTTTCGTCGACGTGGGCGCGCCCGTGCCGATGCCGGGCAGGACGACGTTCGAGCGGGCGATGGTGCTCAAGCTGGGCGCATAGCAGCTCGGCTCATGGCGCGGGCTTTTGCACGGCCGGCTCCGCGCCGGCCGTTTCGTCCTTCATTTCGCGGTTGAGGAAGTAGTTCAGCGCCGTCCGGATCACGGCGATGGCGGCCAGCTTGCCGATGCGGTCCCACGTCGGCGCCACGGACGTCGACAGGATGTCCGCCGCCAGCTGCAATTCCAGCGCGAGCGTGAGGTAGCGGGCGAACGCGAGCCGGATCGGGATGAAGCTGCCGCCCCTTGCCAACGCATAGCGCACGAGCCCCACGATCACGATGACGACGCCCGCCGCGATCACGCACGCGCCCAGCGCTTCCACGAGCAGCCGCAGCCACTCCACCCACGCACGCACCTGCGCTTCCGTCTGTTCGAACATGCCTCTCCGATCTATTGGCTATTGGCTGTACAAGTAGGCAGCCATGTCGCGCGCCTCGGACTCGGTGACGCCCAGCTCCGGCATCGCGGTATTCGGAACCACCTCGCGCGGATGCCGGATCCACTTCATGAGGTTGTCCGCAGTGTGCGGCATGACGCCCGCAATATAACCGCGCGAACGGATCTCGTCGAGGGGCGGGCCGACGTGGCTGTCCGCGTGGGCGATGCCCTTGATCTTGTGGCAGCTGGCGCAGCCGTAGCGGGCGAGGAGTTCGCGACCGTGGCGGGGATCGCCCCCCGTGATCGGCTCCGTTTTCGGCGGCGTCTTCGAACACGCGACCAGCAACGTCACGCACAACAGCACGGAGAGTGATCGCCCCATCATGGTCGCACCTCCGCCGCGCGCGGTGCCGGCCCTGTACGCAGCCAGCGTGCGCACAGGACGAGGCCCGCGACCAGGTACGCGAGTCCGCCCGGGATCCACATGATGAGGCCACCCAGCTGCTGGTCTTCCAGCGGGCTCAGGCCGAACAGCTGCGCGCGGTTGCCGTACAGCGGATACCAGACCGTGTCCGACATGGTGAACAGGGCGCCCAGCGCGCCCGTGTGCATCATCGTCGTGAACAGGTAGACGATGGCGCCGCCTCGGCCGTGCGCCCCGCCCTCGCGGCCCAGCACGGCCCACCAGAACAGCAGCGCGGTGACGAGGAAGCTCGTGTGCTGCAGCGCGTGCATGCCGTTGCTCGCGAGCGCCAGCTGGAAGCACGCCGGCACGTGCCACATCCACAGCGCGGCGAAGTGGAGCAGCCAGGCATTCACGGGTGCCGTCAGCGCGCCCCATGCGGCGCGCACGGCGGGCCTGCGCGTGGCGGCCGCGATGCGCGCACGCCCATCCGGCCCGAACGCCCACAGCCACAGCGCGAGCGGGCGGCCCAGCACGAGCAGCGGACCCGCCACGATCATCAGGACTTCGTGCTGCACCATGTGCGCGGAAAACGCATAGCTGCCCGCGCCGTCGAGCGGCGACGCGAGCGCGAGGACGAGCATGATCCAGCCCGCGCCGAACCACGCGGCCTGGCGCGCCAGCAACCGGCGCGCGCCGTGCGCACGGGGCCACAGGCGTTTCAGGCCGGCCGCGTACAGCAGCAGCGACAGCGCGAGCAACAGCATGACCCACCATTCCGCGCCCCAGCCGGGCGCGGGACCGGCCGCCAGCTCGGCCTGGACGTCGTGGGAACTCGCCGCGAGTGGCAGCGTCGCGAGAACGGCTATCAGGCGGCGCATGGCGACAGCACCCATTGCGGAAACCACTGCGCCAGCACGGCGAGGCAGGACAGCGCGCCGACCAGGGCGGCCACGAGCGCGACGAAGGGCGGCCGGTCCGGCACGTGATCGCGCGCGGCCGACCGTCCGAGGCTGCGCCCCTCTTTCCAGTTGCGCCACGCGGCCCAGCTCATCCACGCGCAAGCGGCCAGCACGAGTCCCGTGATGACGTTCGGCGCCACCATCGACTGGCGCGTGCACGCGGGCGTCACGAGCGCATACGTGATGGAGAGGTTCGTCAGCGCCAGGCTGGGCGCGAGCAGCAGTGCCGGCCAGTTTCCCATCGTCCCTCCTTAAAAACGTGCGCCCCAGTAGATGACCGCATAGATCGGCAGCCAGCTGAGGACGACGAAATACCAGTACCCCGCGTTCTCGCTGACGTCCACGAACCGCTTGCCCTCGTGCGGCCCCGTGAACATCAGCGCCGTCAGCACGCCGGAGTCGTACGCATCGGTGACGAGGTGCGTCGTGTGCAGGCCGAGCAGCATCCACACGACGGAGCCGTAGGCGTCCGTGTCCCAGCTCGTGTTCAGCCCCCCGAACTCCAGCACGCGCACGACAAGGAAGGCGACCGACACGACCATGCACACGCTCATCCACAGGCGCACGCCGGCCAGGTCGAGCCGCTCGGCCGCCTGCTTGGCCTTCTGGTTCGGCCACATGCTCAGCAACAGGATCGCCGTGTTCACGTTCCCCCACAGGAGGTCCGGAGGAAGACCGCTGATCGGCCACACGGGGGCATGGCTGCGCAAATAAAAATAGGCCATGATCGTCAGCGCGAACACCGTGCTTTCGACGGCGACGAGGCCCATCGTGCCCCACCACATCGGGCTGCGCGTGCCGAACGCGAACGTGGGCAGGCCCGACACGTCGAGCACGGCCCCGCGCCGCACGGCCTCCTTGCCCGACTCGCGGTTCTCGCTGGTGGCGCTCATGGCCGCGACTCCGACTTCACGCGCTGCTCCACGATGGACCGCTTGGGCCAGAACCACAGGGTCGCGCCGATCGCCACCGGCGCGGCGGCCCAGACGACGGCCCACGGCGTGAAGATGGAGCCGATGAACAGGATCGTCGTCGCCACCGCCGACAGGAACGGCCAGATCGTCGACGACGGCATCCACAGGCGGTGGTCCGGCTCGGCGTCCGCCACGGTCGTGACGAGGACTTCGCGCCAGTCGTTCGACATGCCGTGGACATGCGTCGGTTCGGGTTGGGCCTGCCACAGCGGATAGCGCCCGTGCACGACGGGGATGACGTCGAAGTTGCCCATCGGCGGCGGCGACGGCACGCTCCATTCCAGCGTGCCCGCACCCCAGGGATCGGGCCCGGCCACGGCGCCCTTGCGCAGGCTGCGGACCACGTTCACGAGGAACATCAGCATGCTGACGGCGATGGTCGCGGCGCCGATGCTGGACACGAGGTTCAAGTCGCCCCATCCCATCTCGGCCGGATACGTGTACACGCGGCGCGGCATGCCCCACAACCCGAGCAGGTGCATGGGGAAGAACGCGACGTTGAAGCCGATGAAGAACAGCCAGAAATTCCAGCGCCCCAGGCGTTCGCCCAGCATCCTCCCGGTAAATTTCGGGAACCAGTAATAGAACGCGCCGAACAGCGGGAAGACGGCGCCGCCCAGCAGCACGTAGTGCAGGTGCGCGACGACGAAGAAGCTGTCGTGCAGCTGCGTGTCCAGCGGCACGGAGGCCAGCATCAGCCCCGTCAGCCCGCCCATCACGAGGATGAAGAAGAACGCCAGCACGAACAGCAGCGGGGTTTTCACGTTGATGCGGCCACTGCCCAGTGTCGCGATCCAGCAGAAGATCTGCACGGCCGTCGGCACGGCGATGACGAGGCTGGCCGCCGTGAAGAACGTCTTGCCCAGCTCCGGCAGGTTGGTCGCGAACATGTGGTGGACCCACAGGCCGAACGCGAGGAACGCCGTTGTCACGAGGGCCAGGATCATGGCCGGATAGCCGACGACGGGCCGGCGCGAGAAGGTCGCGACGATGGCGGAGATGAAGCCCAGCGGCGGGATGAAGATCAGGTAGACCTCCGGATGGCCGAAGAACCAGAATAGGTGCTGCCACAGCAGCGCGTCGCCGCCCTTGTCCGGGTTGTAGAACTGCGTGTCGACGAGGCGGTCCGTGATCAGCGCGGTACTGGCCAGCATCACGGCCGGCAGCGCGAACAGCACCATGAACGACGTCACGAGCATCGCCCACACGAACAGCGGCATGCGGTTCAGGCTCATGCCGGGCGCGCGCAGCTTGAGGATGGTCGCGATGATGACGATCGCCTCCATCAGGCCCGACAGCTCCGTGTACGTGATCATCTGGGCCCAGAAGTCCACGCCCTTGCCGGGCGAGTAGCGCAGGCTGGACAGCGGCACGTACGCGAACCACCCGGCGTCCGGCCCCGCACCCGCGAAGAACGCGGCGTACAGCATGATGCCACCCATCGTGAAGATCCAGTACGCGTAGGCGTTCAGCCGCGGGAACGCGAGACTGCGCGCGCCAATCATCAACGGCACGAGGTAAGTGGCGACGGCCTGCATGATGGGCACGGCGAACAGGAACATCATCGTCGAGCCGTGCATCGTGAAGATCTGGTTATACATCTTCGGTCCGATGATCTCCGCGTTCGGCTGCGCCAGCTGCAGGCGGATCAGCAGCGCCAGCACGCCGCCCAGCAGGAAGAAGATCATCGTCGTCACCATGAAGCGCTTGCTGATCGTCTTGTGGTTGATGGCGGAAAACCAGCCGACAATCCCCGGCGGGTCGCTCCACGTGCGTTCCAGCGCCGCGGCGGCGGCCGGGTCGGCGAGCGGGATGTGGCGTGGATCGGATACGGTCATCGGAGGGTCTCCAGGTAAGCGAGCAGCGCCTGCAGGTCGTCGGGTGGCAGCGGATTGGCGGGCATGTTCACGCCCGGCTTGAGGGCCTGAGGATCGCCGATCCAGCCCGCGAGATGGCCACGGTTGTTGGGGAACATGCCGGCGGCGATCGTCCGGCGCGAGGCAAGGTGCGTGAGGTCCGGCCCGATGCTTCCCTGCGCCGGTGTGCCCGCGATCGCGTGGCAGCGCGCACAGCTCGCGCTCAGGAAGACGTCGCGGCCGCGGCGCGCGACATCGTTGGCAGGCTCGCGCGCCGGCCGGCGCTGGTTCGCGGCCCACGCCTCGTAGTCGGCGGGCGGCACGGCGTGCACGAGCAGCGCCATCAGGGCGTGTTCCAGGCCGCAGAATTCGGCGCACTGGCCGCGATAGGTGCCGGCCCGGTCGGCGCGCAGCTGCAGCGTGGCGGTGCGGCCCGGGATCAGGTCTTTCTTGCCCGCGAGGTTGGGCACCCACAGCGAGTGGATGACGTCATCCGCGCGCAGCGTGACGATCACGGGGCGGCCGACGGGGATCGTCAGCTCGTTGGCCGTCGTGAATTCGCGCACCGCGTCGGCATTGCGGTAGCGCGCTTCCCACCACCACGAATGCCCCACGAGCTCGATGTCGACGGCATCCTGCAACGGCAGCCGCGCGAGCGCGCGGCTCGTGAACACGTCGCCCGCGAGCAGCACGAGCAGGCCCACGACGGATGCGCCGGTCGCCCAGCCGATGCGGTGCCAGATGCGCCGCTCCGGTCCTTCCAGCGACGCGGTGTCAGGCGGCGTGGCGGCGTCCGCGCCGGGCGCGCACCAGACGGCGATGATCGTCGCGACGACGATGGCCACGAACACGAACGTGCACAGGGCCAGCGTGCCGTTCCACAGGTCGCCGATGTGCGCTGCCTGGGCGCCCGCGGCACGCAGCGCATCCTGCATGCCGCTCGCTGGCGCGGCCGGCTGGAATTCCATGTGCCTCCCGAAAAAATGGTCGAATCTGCATGTAAAAATGTCTACATTGCAGATATACCTTTTTTTCGGCCGTTCCCGCGCACGAATGGCGGTGAGGTCACTGCACGCGGGGGCGGACGGGCGGAAAAATCAGCGGCACAGGGCGTCGAGATTCCCGACCGGTTCGACCGCCGGCAGCCCGGCCAGGTCGATGCCCGCGTCCTGCGCGCGCCGCTCGATCATGGCGCCGTCGCCGGCACGGGGACTCGGCATGCGGTACGCGGCGTCAGCCTGCACCTGGTCCAGGGTGACGTAATGCGCGCCGGCCGCGTCCATCCGCTTCATCACTTCCGGCAACGTGGCGGCGCTCCATGCGCCCATGTGCGTGAGCAGCACCTGCGGGATCATGCGGCCGTACACGCGCTGCGACATCGCTTTCGTGCGCGCCAACTGCTGGTCGACGCGGCGGTAGTAGCTCGCCTTCATGCCCTCGATCGCGGCCTTGTCGCCCTTCGCGACGCAGCGCGCATACGTCTCCGTGTACGCCCAGTCGTCGAAGCCGAGTGTCACGTCGGCGACGCGGTAGCCGCGCGCTGTCAGCCACGCCAGCGCGTCGTCGTGGCGGGCGCCCTTGCCGCCCGCGTCGAGGAACGGGTAGCGCAGCACGTGCCAGTCCTTGCCCGCCATGTATTTTTCCAGCACGGGCTCGTTCTTGCGCACGTCCTCTTCCCAGGCCTCCAGCGACGCCGCCTGCGACAGGCCCATGTGGGTGTAGCCGTGGTTGCCGAGCGGGTAGCCGGCCTTGCGCCACACGTCCAGCGCGGACCCGCTGTCCGCCTCCTTGTCGAGGGCCACGGCATTGATGAAGCCCCACGCCTCGGGCACGCCGTGCGCCCTGAATGTCGCGATGTGCGAACGGGCGATCTCGGCGCGGGTGATGTCGGCGGGCTTCGATCCATGCGAAGGCAGGTCGTCGACCGTGACGGCGACGTCGAAGCGGTCAGCCGCGAGCGCGCTGGTCCCGGCGAGCGCCAGTGCACACAACAGGAGGGATGATTTCAAGACAGTCTCCATAATTAGTTCGATCAATGCATTATTAACCGTATCGGGTGGTCCAGGCAACGGCGCGAGGAACGATTTATGATCGCGGTATCCACTCAACAACGAAAGGAAAACGCATGCGGACACGTCGCTTTACACCTCTCCTTGCCGCCCTCCTCGCCGTCGTCTTTACCGCACCCGTCGTCGCCGCCACGACCACCGTCCCGCGCGCCGTCATTGCCGATCCGCCGCGCGACGCTGCCCACCCCGCGCGCAACCGCCAGGTGCTGATCCTGTCGCACGGCGACGGCATGAACGCCCTGTTCATGCTCGCGGCGGGTGCGGGGCCGAAGCCGACGATGGTGCTGCTGCATGGCCTGCCCGGCAACGAACAGAACCTCGACCTCGCGCAGGCCGTGCGCCGCGCGGGCTGGAACGTGCTCACCCTGCACTATCGCGGCAGCTGGGGTTCGCCCGGGAGATTCAGCCTCGCGGGCGCCGGCGAGGACGTCGACGCGGCGATGGCGTTCCTGCGCCAGCCGGACACCGTCGCCCAATACGGCATCGATCCGCAACGCATCGTCATTGCCGGCCACAGCCTGGGCGGCTTCCTCGCCGCGCGCTACGCCGCCGCGCACAAGGACGACGCCGGCGTCGCCGGTGTCGTGCTGCTCGACCCGTGGAACGTCGGCGCCACCGGCAAGAACGTGGCCGCGCATCCCGAGACGCGCCAGGACGCCATCGCGGACCTGGGCGACGATTTCGGCAACAGCCTCGCCGGCACGGACGCCGCGCGGCTGATGGCGGAAGTGGAACGCCACGCCCAGGATTGGGACCTGCTCGACACCGCGCCCGCGCTCGCCGCCAAACCCGTACTGATCGTCGCAGCGGAACACGGCAACGCAGCCCAGGTGGCGCCGCTCGCGGCCGCGCTCAAGGCCAGTCGCGGCGCGCAGGTGCAGGCCGTCACGCTGCCCAGCGACCACGCCTTCGCGGACAAGCGCATCGGTCTCGCCGCCGTCACCGTCGACTGGCTCGCCGCGCGTCGTACACGCACGTCAGCGAAATGAAGATCGCCTGTATTGACGGGCGGCGTTCGCGATTGGATGATTGACTTTACTTTCGCGGGCGGGGTAGGATGAAATCGATTTCACCTAAAACGATCCAAGGAGACTGCATGTATTCGTCGCGCCCGCGCCTTCCCACCGCCCTCGCCTGCGCCGCCCTGCTCGCAACCGGGACCGCACACGCGGCCGCCGGCATCGAAGTCAACCAGCTCGGCTTCCTGCCGGCCGCGCAGAAGCTGGCCGTCGTGCCGTCCGGCGCGAACGAGCGCTTCAAGGTCGTCGACGCCAACACCGGCAAGGCCGTGTTCGAAGGCACGCTGGGCCCCGCAGCGACGTGGGACGCCTCGGGCGAGAGCGTACGCATCGCCGACTTTTCCAACCTGCGCACGACGGGCAGCTACCGCTTGTCGGTGGCGGGCCAGCCGGATTCGCCCGTCTTCGCCATCGGTCCCGAGCCGTACCGTGCGCTGGACGCGGGCGCCATCCGCGCCTACACGCTGAACCGCGCGAGCATCGCACTGGACGCGCGCGTCGCGGGCCCCTACGCGCGGCCGCTGGGCCACCCGGACGACAAGGTGCTCGTGCACGAATCGGCCGCCTCCGCCAAGCGTCCGGCCGGCACCGTCATCAAGAGTCCGAAGGGCTGGTACGACGCGGGCGACTACAACAAATACATCGTCAACTCCGGTATCAGCACGTACACGCTGCTGGCTGCGTACGAGCACTTCCCGGCCTGGTTCGACAAGCTCGCCGTGACCCTGCCGGAATCCGGCAACGGCGTGCCCGACCTGCTGAACGAAGTGCTGTGGAACCTCGACTGGATGGCCACGATGCAGGACCCGGACGACGGCGGCGTGTACCACAAGCTGACGAACAAGAGCTTCGACGGCATGGTGATGCCGGACCGCGCCACGGCGCCGCGCTACGTCGTACAGAAGACGACGGCCGCCGCCCTCGATTTCGCGGCCGTCATGGCCGCCGCGAGCCGCGTGCTGGCGCCGTTCGACGCCAAGTCGCCGGGCCGTTCGCAACGCTACCTGGCCGCCGCGGAGAACGCATGGCGCTGGGCCGTCGCGCATCCGAACGTCCTGTACCGCCAGCCGGCCGACATCCAGACGGGCACGTATGGCGACGAAAAGGTCGACGACGAATTCTCGTGGGCCGCGGCCGAGCTGTACATCGCGACCGGCAAGGATGAATACCGCAGCCGCGCCATCGCGTTGGCGCCGGGCGTGCAGACGGAACCCGGTTGGCCCGACGTGCGCCCGCTCGGCTGGATCTCGCTCGCGCAGCAGCGCGCGCGCCTGAAGAAGCCGGAAGACGCGGACAACGCCCGCAAGCAGATCCTCGCCGCGGCCGACACGCTGCTGGCACGCTGGCAGGCGTCGCCCGCGCGCCTGTCGATGGCAAAATCCGACTTCGTCTGGGGCAGCAATGCCGTCGTGCTGAACCAGGCCATGATGCTCGTGCAGGCCTACCGCCTCACGAAGAAGGCCGATTACCTGAACGCGGCGCAGTCGGCGCTGGACTACACGCTGGGCCGCAATCCGCTCGGCATCAGCTACGTGACGGGCTTCGGCTCGCGCTCGACCCAGCATCCGCACCACCGCCCGTCGGAAGCGGACGGCATCGCGGCGCCCGTCCCCGGCTGGCTGGCGGGCGGTCCTAACCCGGGCCAGCAGGACGCCAAGGATTGCAAGGGCGTGTCGTACGCGTCGAAGCAGCCGGCCCTGTCCTACCTGGACCATGGGTGCAGCTACGCCAGCAACGAGATCGCGATCAACTGGAACGCGCCGCTCGTGTACGTGGCGGCGGCGCTGCAATCCCTGGAGCGCTGATACTTCGAAACGTCGTCCCCGAATGCACGGGGACGACAGCCGGCACTTACCATTTCATTTTCGTCCTGATGAACGCGGTCAGGATCTCCGCATTGTCGCGCTGGTGCTTCAGGCGCGGATGCTGGCCGTAGCCCGTGAACGGGAAGAACACGGTATCGATGCGCTGGTCTCCGCCCTTGCGCATGTCTTCCACCGCCGACTTGATGTAGCCGGGCCACTGCGAGCCCGGCTTCGTCGCGTCCATGCTGCCCAGCGCGCACACGATGTACGCCTTCGGGTACAGCTGGCGGATACGCTTCACGAATTTCTCGTACGCGGCGATGCGGCCCGCGTCGTCCGGCTCCGGCTGCAGTTGGTGCCGGTCGCCGATCAGCCAGCGGTCGTTCTGCAGCAGGTTGATGACGACGACGTCCGGCGTCCAGCTCGCGAAGTCCCACTTCGTGTCGTTGTTGCCGACGGCGCTGAGCTGGTCGTAGAAGTCCGGCATCGTGAACGGGAACCAGCTGATCATCACGCCGATGCCGCTTTGCGACGTCTGGTGCAGTTCCGCGTTCAGGTTGCGCGCCGTGATGCCCGCGTACGACAGGAAGCTGTTCTTGTCGCGGCCCACGTCGTCGCGGCCGTTCATCGGGGCTTCGTCGCCCATGCCGCTCGTGATGGAATCGCCGAAGAATTCGATGCGGCGCTTGGGACGGGCCGGCGGCGCCAGCATCTGGCCGCCATCAGCCAGTTCCAGGCCGCGGAACACGGTCGCGCCCTCTTCGCCTTCCGTGCGCTTGGTGATCAGGAAGCTGTGCTTTCCCGGCGCGAGGCCGGCGATCACGTCGTACTTCTTCGATCCCTGGCCCGCCTCGATGATCAGGGGGCTGGCCATGTCGCCGTCGATGAAGACGTTGAAGTAGTTCTTGCCCTTTTCGTCGTCCAGGGTGACGGACAGCGACGTGCCCGTGAAATTGCCGGCGATGGCCGTGTTGGGCCACGTGATGACGGGGGCGTCCGGCTGGGCGAAGTCGATGCGGCCCGTGTACAGCAGGTGCTTGTCGCTGGGCGCGACGGTCACGGCCGCGCAGGCAAGGCCGGCGTGCAGCAGCGCGGCCAGGACGAAGGTCTTGGTCAGTCGTTTCATTGGGGAGCTTTCAGGAATGCGGGCAGCCTGTCGAGGGTGATCACGTCGGGGTGACGATACACCTTCGCCTTATGCGCCGCGTCGTTGTAATAGTCGCCGGTCCAGAAATTGTCCTTGTCGGACGTGCCGGCGGGCGCGCGGCCGTCGTTCCACGTCAGGAACCACAGCCAGGGCGCGCCGTCGCGCCGCATGTTGTCGGGATCGGGAATGTAGCTGTTCTCGGTCATGGCCACCGGCTTCGTTGCCGGGCCGATGGCGGCCATGCGGCGGTACGTGTCGATCTGCGACCTGTAGGTTTTCCGGTCGTCCTCATCGTACACGTCGTACCCGACGATGTCGACGACGTCGTCGCCCGGGTACCAGCCCGCGTCCTGGCCGTTCCACACCCAGATCAGGTTGTGCAGGCCGTGCCCGCGCACGAGCCGGTCGAACATGTGGCGGTACAGCAGCTTGTATGCGTCTGCGCTCGGCACGCCGTCCGTGCGCTTGCGGCCCCACCAGAACCAGCCGTCGCCATTGCTGCCGGACGCTTCGTGCAACGGCCGCCACAGCACCGTCACGCCGGCCGCCTGCAGCTTGCCTAGTTCCGCGGCCAGGCGGTCGATGTCGGCATCGATCTGCCGTCCCGCCGGGCTGGCCGTATCGAGCCGGCCATCGCGCACGGGGATCGTGAACGCCGTGTTCTTGCGCGCATCCGGCTCGCGCGCATAGAAGTTGCCCTGCGTGCCCGCGGGCGCCGACGGGTCGCGCCAGTGCCAGCAGAACGTCACGAGGCCGCCACGGCGCGCCCACGCGATGGCTTCGTCGACCTGGTGCGCGCCGTCGCCCTTCTGCCACGTGTTCATGAAGTCGAAGCCCATGAGCGCGGGATACCTGCCGGTGTCGGCGAATACCCTCTGGGCCATGTCGACGCCGTCGTTCCACGTCAGGTCCTGCTGCCCGGCGATCGTCTGCCGGCCCCAGGTCTGCACGAGCCACGTGTATTCGGCACGCGTGCGCGCATCGGCCTGCGCGTCCACGGGCGCAGGCCGAGGGGATGTCGCACCGGCCGGTCCGGCCAGTGCGAGCGTCAGCGCAATGACGATGCGCCGTTTCACAGCTTCACGGTGACGGGCTTGCCGTCGTACGTGACGGTCTTGTCCGCCGCGTCCATGTCCGCGCTCGTCGCGACGCCAGCGCGCAGCACGCGCACCTTGATCTGGCGCGTCTGCGGCATGCCCTTGTACTGGCCGCTGCGCGCGCCGATCGTGACGGTGCCCGCCTTGTCGTCGTAGGTGAACGGGATGCGGCTGAACTCACCGCGCTCGTACGCGTTCGTCACGCCATCGTCCTCGTACAGGGTCGCCTGGCCGTTCGCACCCGCATACACCTGCAGCACGATCGGCGCGTCCGGCTTCTCGTCGACATACTGCGTGACGGGACCCGTCGGGATCACGGCGCCCGTGCGCACGAACACGGGGATGCGGTTCAGCGGCGCGTCGACCTTCGCGCTGGTGCCGCCCGCATAACGCTTGCCGGTGTCGAAGTCGTACCAGTCGGCGCCCGCCGGGAAGTACACGGTGCGCTCGCGCGCGCCATATGACGTAACCGGCGCCACCATCAGCGCGTGGCCGAACAGGTACTGGTCCTTGATGTTCTTGACCTTGTCGTCCTTCGGGAAGTCCATCACGAGACCGCGCATCATGGTGCCGTTGGCGTAGTGCGTGTCGGCCGCCATCGAGTAAATATACGGCATCAGGCGGTAGCGCAGCTTCAGGTAGCCCACCATCGAGTCGCGCATCGCGTCGTCGCCGGCCGCGATGTTGTAGATCTCGCGCTTGACCACTTCGCCGTGCGAACGGAACAGCGGCGAGAATGCGCCGAACTGGAACCAGCGCAGGTTCAGCTCGCGCCATTCCTTCATGTCTTCCGGCTTGGCCTGGCCGCCCGTGGTGGCGCGGTTTTCCTGCGCGGAGCCCACGTCGCCGTACTGGAAGCGGTTCTCCTGCGCATAGCCGCCGATGTCGTGCGTCCAGTTCGGGATGCCGGACATCGAGAAGTTCACGCCGGACGCGATCTGGTCGTACAGGTTGTTCCAGCGGCCCGCCGTATCGCCGCTCCACACGGCGACCGAGTTGCGCTGGATGCCCGCGAAGCCCGAGCGCGACAGGATGAACTGGCGTTTGTCGGGCTGGTCGCGGCGCAGGCCCTCGATCATGCCGCCGGAGTGCACGAGACTGTACGGGTTGAACGTGATCTCGCCCGGACCGTAGACGGTCGGGCCGATCAGCTTCTTGAAGTCTTCCAGGCGCGAGTTCGACAGCACGTCCGGTTCCGTGTTGTCCATCCACCAGGCGTCGAAGCCTTTCGCCACCAGCTTGTCCTTCATCTGGCGGTAATAGATGTCGCGGGCTTCCTGCGTGTACGGGTCGTAGTGGCTGTTCTTGTAGCCTTTACCGACCCAGTCCAGCGCGCCGTCTTCGACGTTCTTCGTCCACATGTGGCCCTTCGCCGCCAGCTCCTTGTAGTTGTCGGTATTGGCGTAGAACTTGCCCCAGATGGAGATCATGATGCGCGCGTGCTGCTTGTGCACTTCGTCGACCATGCCCTTCGGATCCGGGAAGCGGACCTTGTCGAAGTCGTGCGAACCCCAGCCGTCCTCCGGCCAGTAGAACCAGTCCTGCACGATGTTATCCAGCGGCCAGCCGCGCTTGCGGTACTCTGCCACCGTGTCCAGCAATTGCTGCTGCGTCTCGTAGCGCTGGCGCGACTGCCAGAAGCCATACGCCCACTTCGGCATCATCGGTTGCTGGCCCGTCAGGGTGCGGTAGCCGCCGATGACGTTGTCCATGCTGTCGCCGCTGATGACGTAGTAGTTCACGGCTTCCGCGATCTCCGACGACATCGTCAGCGAGTGGCGTTCCGGCGCCGGCAGCGGATCGTTGTGCGTCATCGCGATCATGCCGCCGGACGGTTTCCATTCCAGGTGCAGCTTGACGGGCTTGTTCGCTTCGAATTTCACTTCGAAGTTGTGGTACCACGGGTTCCAGCCCTGGCGCCACACGTCCATGACCTGCTTGCCGTCGACGGTCAGGGTCGCGTAATCCGACGCGTACAACTGCATCTTGTGCACGCCCGCTTTCGGGCTCGCCATCGCACCATCCCACACCACCTTGACGTCCTTGCCGCCGAGGGCTTTCATCGACGGCAGTTCCTTCGGCCAGAACTCTTCGACGTCCTTCAGGAACTGGTAGGCGATGTCCTTTTCCTGGCGGGTCAGCGCCAGCTTGCCGTCGATGTAGTAGCGCGCCGTGAGCCCGCCCGGCTTGCCCTGCTCGTCCGTCAGCTTCAGGTCGCGCGACAGCCAGGCATAGGGTCTGGCGTCGCCGAAGCGCGTGATCGAATTGTTGTCCCACAGGAGACCGTAGTTCTTGTCCGAGACGACGAACGGCACCGACGCGATCATGTTGTGCTGCTGCAGCAGCACGTCCTCGCCGTTGTAGTTCATCTGCGCGTTCTGGTGCTGGCCCAGGCCGTAGAACGCATCCTTCGTGCCGTAATTGAAGCCTTGCTTGATCGCGAGGAACGGCTTGCCGCCTACCTGGATCGGTGTGATGGTCTCTGCCGCCTGCGTCAGGAAGGCCTTGCCGGCCGCGTCGAAGAAGCGGACCTGGCCATCCTTCAGCGACACCTGCGCCGCGATCTTCTGCGCCTTCAGCGTCACGTTGTCCTTGCCGTCGGCGACCGTGAACGCACAGCCGCCACACGGCTTGGCGACCGTCATCAGCGACGGCGTGAGTTGCTTGCCTTCCTTGTCCAGCTTGACGACGTGGACGATGTTGTCGGCCATCAGCTCGAGACGCACGAGCTTTGCCGGCCCCGTGTCCGGACGGACTTCGATGCCCGTGGCCGTCTTCTGGACCGTGCCTGCGAGGGCGTGGCCGCCTGCGGCCAGCAGCAGCGCGGCGGCTGCGATTCTTGTCAGTTGCATGTCTCTCTCCTGGTTGTTCGCTACGTCAGTACCAACCCATCTTCACCTTCAACACCGTCGGCACGGCCGGCAGGTTCAGGCCATAGTCGGTCTGGTCCCCATTCCAGTTCCGCTCCATGACCCATTTGCCGTCGGCGTCGAACCTGCCCTCTTCCACCCGGGCGTAACCCGTGTTCTTGCCGGCATTCGGGCCGGTGCCGGAAAACTTCACGCGGATCTGCTGGCCCACGATCACGAATTCGTTCGGGCCGATCTGTGCGATCGCGGCGCCGCCGGACGGCTGGTCCGTCCCTTCTGCGTACTCGTTCTTGTCCTTCAGGTACTCGCGTTCGCCGAACTGGAATTCGCGGAACGACAGGTGCGCGTCCCAGCCGTTCATCGCGACCGTCTGCGGCTTGCGGTCGTCGCCTTCCGCGACGCCGTATGTGCGGCCTTCATAGGCCCACTTGGCCCACACGCGTTGCATCGGCGCGAACACGTCGTAGACCTTCGCGAACGGCTCGATCATGCGCTTGTCCGTGTACTTCGAGCCGAGCGGATAATTGCTGTACATGGCGTAGTCGAAGCCGAACGGCGCGACACCGAGGGCGCCCTTGCCGATGATCTGGTAGACGTAGCGCGCATAGCCTGCGGCATTGCCCATCTCCGGCACCATCAGCGGATTATCCGGACGCTGGAACAGCTGGAGCGTCGCGCTCACGTTGCTCGACTCGGGCATGTAGATGTCCGGGCCGGCGAAATCGATGTGCGGCGCGGCCGCTTTATAGATGCCGATCACGTCATAGGTTGGGCCGCCGGAGGCGAAATCCGCCTTCCACGGCGGCGCCGGCTTGTCCAGCACGGGCGCGCGCAGGGCGTTGTTCACGTACATCGGCAGGTCGTACACGGCGCGGCCGGCCTTGGCGATGTCTTCGATGTAGCTGGCGATGGCCCAGGTATGGAAATACTGGTCGGCATAGTCGCCGTAGACTTCGGCCCACGAGCCCTGCTTCGGACGGCCGGCGGGCGGCGGCTGGTGCGCGAGGACGGCGGCCGGCACCGGCTGCTGGAACGCGGCCTGCGCGCGCGGCGCGTAGTCGCGCGCGACGCCGTACGTACCCACTTCGTTCTCGACCTGCACCATGATCACGGTGCGCTTGTCCGAGTCGATCTTCTTGATATGCTCCATCAGCGCGACGAAAGCCTTTTTGTCCGCCGCCAGCGTGGCCTCGCCGAACGGCGACAGGCAGTAGCTCGTCTTGCCATCCTTGTCGATCATGCGCGGGAAGCGCTTGTTGTCGAACTTGACCCATTCCGGCGCATACGCCGGGCCGGTGTTCTTCCAGGTGCCGAACCACAGCAGCACGAGGCGCGTCTTGTGCTCGCGCGCCTGTTGCACGAGCTTGTCGACGTAGCTGAAGTCGAAGGTGCCTTCCTTCGGCTCGATCTGTTCCCACGCGACGGGGATTTCCAGCGTGTTCGCATGCACATCCTTCAGCGCGGCCCAGACCTTCGGCAGCGCGGCCGGGTAGTTGCTGGAGTTGTGAGCCTGGCCACCCAGGATCAGGAACGGGGCGCCATCGACCATCAGGGCGTAACGGCCGTCCTTGCCCACGATGCGGGGCAGTTCGGATGCGGCGTGGACGGCATGACAGGTGGCGGCGGCGAGCAGGCCGGCGGCCAGCAGGCGGAAGGACTTGGTTTTCATGTGCGAACGGGTCTCCTTCGGTCGCGTAGGTTGTAAAAAACGGGCGGCCAGTAATGAAAATGAGCGGCCGCCCGTCCGTGTTGCGCTTAGAACGAATAGCGCAGCGACGCCGTGTAGCGGCGGCCGGACACGAAGACCGCGCGGGTCATCATGCCGATCGACTGCTGCATCAGCTGTCGGTACTTCGAGTTGGTCAGGTTCTGCGCTTCCACGCCGAGCGACAGCTGCTCGGTGATATTGTAGAAGAAGGAACCGTCCAGTTGGCCATAGCTGTCCGACCACGTCGGCAATGCCCACGCGACCGTCTGCGTGGCGCCGGTGGCCGGATCGACGCGGCGGCCATCCGTGCCGTTGGTGCCGTTGACGTTCACGTTCTGCAGTGCCTTCGAACGCCATGCCCAGGCCAGGCGCGCCGAGACCTTGCCCTTGTCGTACAACAGGGCCAGGTTGTAGGCGTTCTTCGACAGGTTCTGCAGCGGCAGGTTGCCGAAGGTGGTGCCGTTCGTGTCGCAGCCGTTCTGGTTCAGGTTCAGGTTATCCGCGCCGTTCGAGCTGCCCGCGCAGAAGGCCGAGTTGACCGGGTGGTACAGGTCTTCCTTGCTGTCCACGTACGTGTAGTTGGCCTGGACGCCGAAGCCCGACAGCCAGCCCGGCAGCTTGTCGAAATACTGCTGGTACGCGATCTCCGCGCCGCGCGCATGGCCGCGCGCGCCGTTGACGGGGCCCGTGACCGTGAACGTGTACGGCGTACCCGTCACGCCCGTGACGTTGTAGCCGTAGGACTGGTTGATGATGATGTCCTTCAGCTGCTTGTTGAACACGGCAAGGGTCAGCGAGCCGGCAGGCGCGAAATACCATTCCGCCGACAGGTCGACCTGGCGCGACTGCACCGGACGGAGCTTCGGATTGCCCGTGCCCGTGCCCGTCAGGCCCACGTTGTTGACCGTGACGACGTTGCCGGTCGTGGTCTGGTCGACGTTTTCCGACAGGGTCGTGTAGCTCTGCAGCTGCGAGTAATCCGGCTTCGAGATGCCCATCGCCGCCGCGAAGCGGAACTGCAGCTTGTCGGTGGCCTTCATGCGCAGGTTCAGGCTCGGCAACACGTTGTGGTAGTGGTTGTCGAAGTCCTGGCGCGTCGAGAACGCGGCGATGTTCGGGATTTCCGGACCGACGACCGTCGTGCCCTGCGCCGGCTGCGTGAAGTTCGGATTGAACACCGTGTAGCCGTGCGCCGTCAGCAGCGTCTGCACGTAGCGCACGCCGATGTTGCCGTCGATCGGGTACTTCAGGTCGTCGAAGCCGAAGCGCAGCTGCGTGTACAGCGCGCCCGTGCGCTCGGACAGGTCGTTCGTGCCGGCCGGGTCGGTGCCGAAGGTCGCGGGCGACCACGGCGTGCACGGGTTGCTCGTACCGTTCTGCTGGTTCGCCTGCTGGCACAGGATGTCGTGGTAGCTGTGCAGCGTGGCATAGCTGCCCGGGTAGCCGGTGGCCAGCGCCACGTTCGGGAACACGAGGGACGGCACCGGGGTGTTATTGTTGAAGAAGTTCGTGAACTGGTGGACCTGCGTCTGGTTCGAGAAGCGCGGATCGCTCAGGTACGCGAGCTGGCCGCCCGTGTCCGATTGCCACGGCTGGGTGATCGCGGCCCAGTTGTAGCTCGGGTTCGAATTCGTCGTCGTCGAATCGGCCTTCGTCAACCGCATGCCGAAGCGGACGTCGCGCAGCACCGGATGGTCGAAGGTGTACTTCGCATCCGTCTTCCACGCCCATTCGCCGGCATGGCTGTCGTCGAAGTGCTCCTGGGTGAACGCCCAGTAGTAGTTTCCCGGATTGGCCAGGTAGCTGGTCTGGTACTGGTCGAACGTCAGCTTCGGCACGGAGCCGGACAGGTCCACGTTCTCGTACGGCATCTTGACGGCCGTGGCGACGGTCGAGTCGAAGCTGCTGCTCGTCGCGCGCACGCGCTGCAGGTCCGTGTCGAACTGCCATGCGCTGGTCGGACGCCAGGTCAGGTGCCAGGAAATGTCCGTCGTCTGCGACTTGCGGTTGGCCGCGCGCGTGTCGGCGCCGAAGTCGATGCCCTTGTCGGTAGCGTCCGTCAGCGTGCCGGTCAGCAGCTGGCCGTTGGCGCCGTAAGTGCCGTTCGTGACGCCGATGTTGTACGGGCTGGCGGACGAGAAGATCGCCTGCTCGTCCCACTGCATGCGGTACTTCGACTTGAAGTACGTGAGCGAGGACTGCAGGGTCGCATCCTTCTTCCACTGCAGCGCGCCATACAGGCCCTGGCGCTTGCGGTCGAAGTTCAGCGTGCGGTATTGCGAGCCTTTCGGCACCCACACGTTCTGGCCGGCGACGACGTCGCTGCGCTGGTAATACGGCTCGACCTGGAACGCGTCGGTGCGCGTGCCGCTTTCCGAGTACGCATAGTCGACGAGGGCGCCGATCTCGCCGAAGCCCGTCTTCCAGCGGTCCGAGAACATGAACGAACCGGACGGCTGGCGCTTGCCCTTCTTCAGTTCCGAATACGTGTCCTGCAGCGACGCGGCCAGCTTGCGGCCCTTGAAGTCGAACGGCATGGCGGTGCGCAGGTTCACGAGGCCGCCGATGGCGCCTTCGATCTGTTCCGCCGACGGGTTCTTGTAGATGTCGACGCCGGCCATCAGCTCGGGCGGGACGTCTTCGAAGTTGAGCGAGCGGCCGCCGTTGGCCGAGAACGAATCGCGGCCGTTCAGCTCCGAACGGGTGTACGACAGGCCGCGGATGGTGACGCCCGAGCCTTCCACCGAATAGTGCTCCGGGTCGCCCTTCGACATCGTGCGGTCGATGGTGACGCCGACCACGCGCTGCAGCACTTCCGTGATCGAACGGTCCGGCAACTTGCCGATATCGTCCGCGACGATCGAATCGACGATCTCGTCGGAATCGCGCTTGAGCGCCTGCGCCGAATTCAGCGCGGCGCGCTGGCCCGTGACGACGACGACATTGCTGCCGCCGGCCGGCTGGGTCTCCTGCGCGACCGCCATGCCGCCAGCCAGCAACGCGACATGCGTTACGGCCACCGCGATGGCTGTTTTCTTGAATTGATACATTACATCTCCTTTGGCTGACAACAGGGCCCATCGAATGACGGTGCCCACTCACTACAAGGAGACGACCTCTCTGGGTCTGCCTCCGAACTCCTCAAAATCGTGCCGCATCCAGGCGCACGCTCTCGCCCGGACGCAGCTTCACCGCCACGGTTCGCTCGCCATAGCGCACGCTCGCGGCTCCGCTGCCTGCTACCCGCCGCACGACGGCATCGACGAGGCGGCCGCGCGTCCAGCGCATGTCGACCTCGAATCCGCCGCGTGCACGCAGGCCTTTCACTTCGCCGTCCGGCCATGCGGACGGCAGCGCGGGCAGCAGCTGGATCGCGCCCGCCTGCGACTGCAGCAGCATCTCCGCGATGCCGGCCGTCGCGCCGAAATTACCGTCGATCTGGAACGGCGGATGCGCATCCAGCAGGTTCGGATACGTGCCGCCGCCATTCAACTGTTCCGAGCCGGCGCTGGCCTGCTGGGCCGCGCGCGCGCCGGGGCTGGCCAGCACGCCGCGCAGCATCCGGTAGGCGCGGTCGCCGTCGTACAGGCGGGCCCAGAACGCCATCTTCCACGCCATCGACCAGCCGGTGCCCGCGTCGCCGCGCGCTTCCAGCGTACGCTTCGCGGCCGCCGCCAGGGCCGGCGTGCGCGCGGGGCTGATCTGGCGGCCCGGGAACAGCGCGAACAAATGCGATACGTGGCGGTGCGTGTCGCCCGGCGTATCGAGCACCGGATCCTTCTTCTCTTCCAGCCACTCGAGCAGCTGGCCCCAGCTGCCGACCTTCGGCGCGGCGAGGCGGTCACGCATGCGGGCCAGCCTGTCGCGCAGCGGTTTGTCGACGCCGAGGACGTCCGCCGCTTCCACCGTGTTGTTGAACAGGTCCCAGACGATTTCCTGGTCGTACGTGACGCCGTCCTCGATGGGGCCGTGCTCGGGCGACCAGCCCTGCGGCGCAACGAGGCGGCCGTCCGGCAGCTCCTTCAGGTAGTCCTGCCAGAATGCGCTCGCCTCCTTCATCATCGGGTACGCGACGTCGCGCAGGAACGTCTTGTCCTGCGTGTACGCGTAGTGTTCCCAGAAGTGCTGGGCGTACCAGGCATTACCCGTCTTGTTCCACGTGTAGCTCATGCCGCCGAACGGGTTCGATTCCGTGCGCAGGGTCCAGCCGCGCACCGGCTTGCCGTTTGCGGTCTTGAACTCGGCCGCCGTCGCCTGGCGCCACACCGGTGCGACGCTCGTTACGAAGCCGAAGAACGGCTGCGCCATCTCCGACAGATTCGTCACCTCGGCCGGCCAGTAATTCATCTGGACGTTGATGTTCGTGTGGTAGTCCGAGCGCCACGGCGGCGTGAGGCTGGCGTTCCACAGGCCCTGCAGGTTGGCCGGCAGCGAACCGCGCGAACTGGACGCGAGCAGGTAGCGGCCGTACTGGAAGTACTGTGCTTCCAGTTCCGGGTCGTTGCCGTCCCTCGTGTACGCGAGCACGCGCGCGTCCGTCGGCAGCGCCCTGCGGTCCGGCGCCGTCGCGCCCACATCCAGCCGGACGCGGCCCAGCAGGCCCGCCACGTCGCGTTCGTGCTCGGCGCGCAGCAGGTCGGCCGGACGTGCGGCGGCGGCCGCGACCTGCGCCGTCACGCGCGCCAGCGGGTGCTCGCCCCGGAAGTGCTTCGCCGCGTCGGCGACATAGCTCGTGCCCGCGCCCACGATCACGGTCAGCGCATCGCACCCTTTGAACACGATGCGGCCGTTTTCGATGATCACCCTGCCGCCCTCGTTCACGACACGCACCTGGCTCGCGTAGTCCAGCGTGTTGCCAGTCGGGGCTTCGTTCGGCAGCGTCCAGCCGGCCAGCGTGCCCGTCGCGTACAGGGTGTCCTTGCTGGACGCGAGATGCGCGCCGTGGCGGTCCGACAGCGCGATCGATCCCGTGTAGCCGCCCGGCTTGTCGGCCGTCAGGCGCAGGATCATCACCTGCGCCGGGTAGCTGGCCCACGCCTCGCGGCGGTAATGCACGCCGTCGTGCGTGTACGTGACGGCGTGCACGGCGCGCGCGAGGTCCAGCGTGCGCCGGTAGTCCTGCGCATTCCGGTCGTGTCCCGGCAGGTCCACGACGACGTCGCCGAACGGCTGGTATGTACCCGTCTCTTTCGCGTCGCCCGACCACAGGGTGATGTCGTTGAACTGCAGGTGTTCGCGCGCGAGCCCGCCGAACACCATGGCGCCGATGCGGCCGTTGCCGATCGGGAGCGCTTCCTTTTCCCAGCCCTGGTCGTTGTCCTGGGCCGGGCGGTCGTAGCGCAGCACGAGGTCCGGCGCAGCAACGGCGGTAGAGAAGACGCCGGCCAGAGCCAGCGCAACCATCATCTGATGAAATCGATTACAAAGAAAGGCCATAAAAATCGCTGTCGGGAAGCGTTGTTCAGTTCGCGGCGGGTTTGCCGTAGACGATGCCGCGGCCGGCGGTGCTCATGTAGACGACGCCGTAGCGGTTCATGTCGCCCACGATGAACTGGCCGTCGCCGGGTCCGCCGTACTGGTGGGCGTCGTCGTTGATGCGGGTCCAGGTCGCGCCCGCGTCATCCGAACGGTGGATGCCGCGTACACCCTTCACTTCGCCCCAGATGTAGACCGCAGGGTAGTCGTGCCCCGGCGCCGCCTTGCCGAAGCCGACCGCGCCGCAATAGCGCACGGCGCCCAGGGGCGCGAAGTGCGCGCCGCCGTCGATGGAGCGTACGAGACCGCCGTTCTTCAGGGCGACCCACACGTCCCCGCCCCGTCCCGGCACCGTGCGCACGAGGCGCGACCCGCCCGCGGGCAGGCTCGCGCGCGGCGCGAACGTCGCGCCGCCGTCGGTGCTCACGAGGAGCGCCGCGTCGTCGTAGGCATAGAACACCTTCGCGTCGAGCGGGTCGGCCACCGGACGCAGGTTCGGCGTCGCGAGGCCCGCGACCGGCGTCCACGTGGCGCCGCCGTCGCCCGACCGCCAGACCTCCTTCGCCTTTTCCGGCGCATGCAGGAGCACGGCGCCGTCGGCCGACATGGCGACCTGCCCCCGCCTGCCCTTGAGCGCCGCCGTCTTCATCCACGTGGCGCCGCCGTCGTGCGTAACGAGCATGCTGTCCCCCACGCGCACCATCGTGCGCGGATCCTTCGCCGCGACGGCGAGGCCCGTCGTCGTGCCGATCTGCGGATCGTGGATGCGGCCGTGGCGCGCCGGATCGTCGTGCAGGTAGCCATCGATGTCGCCGATGGCGGAAACGAGCGGACCGCCGGGAATGCTCGCGAGGCCGAGCGGCACCGTCTCTTCCAGGCCGTCGACCGTGAACGTCCACGTGGTGGGCGCCGCGTCGATGTTCGCCGTGCGGAACACGCCGTTGCCGGACGTGACCCAGACGGCATGCGTGTCGGCCGGGTCGAATTCGACGGAGCCGGCCCAGTGGATGGAATGTCCCTTCAGCCAGGGCACGCCCGCCGCGTCGCGCACGAAGCCGCGACCGATCACGTCGGTCCACGACGCCCCGCCGTCGTTCGACAGGAAGATGCGGTCGCCCTTCGCGTCGCCCTGCGGCAGGAACGTGTTGATCGTCGACGCGACGAGGCGTTGCGGATTCTTCGGATCGACGCTGATGCCGGCGAACGGCCGGGTCCAGCCGGCGGGCGTGATGTTCGTCCAGACGCCGCCCGCGATCGCGTATTTCCAGATCTGGCCGCGGTCCATCGGTTCGCGGCCGCTGCGGTCCGGGTGCGGGCCGGCACCGTTGGCGAACGTGACGATGAGGTTCCCGGCGCCGTCCAGGATCGCGCGCTGCGGCATCAGGTCCACCGGCGCGCCGGCCACGGGTTCGAACGTCGCGCCGCCGTCGTCGCTGCGGTACAGGTTGGGGCCGACTGCGCCGAAGCGGGACACGCCCACGAACACGCGCCGCGCCTGGCCGTCTTTCACGCTGGCGGGGTCCGGCACCACGATATCGATGCCGACGTCGTTCGGCGTGGACGTCACCGGCAGCGCCGTCACGCGCGTCCACGTGCGGCCAGCGTCCAGGCTCTTGAACAGGCCGTCGCGGCGCGTGCCGACGTACAGGAGCTTGCTGTTGCCGGGATCGACTGCGAGGCGTTCGCCGTCCTGGCGGCCCATGCCGTTGCCGTGGGTCTTGAACTGGCTCGTCACGTCGACGATGGAAAAGGTCTTGCCCGCGTCCGTCGAATGCAGGATCGCGGTGCGGCCGCCGTTCAGGTAGGCGATACCGGCGAGGAGCCAGATATTGTCGGCGTCGCGCGGATCGACGGCGAGTGCGTCGATGCCGAGGTAGCCCGTCTGGTCTTCCGCCACCCAGTCGAGCAACGGCTGCCAGCGGCGTTCGCGCGGGTCCCAGCGGTAGGCGCCGCCCACGTCCGTGCGCGCGTATGCGACGCCGGGCGCGGCGCGGCTGGGGACGACCGCGGTGACAAAGCCGCCGCCGCCGACCGCGACGCTGTCCCACACGTACGGCGCCTGCTGCGCCGCCGCGCCGCCCGCCAGCAAGGCCAGCGCACATGCGATCGCGCGGGCAAGCTTCATCGACTTCATCGAACCGTCTCCATCATGCGTACATACACCTGTTTAGCCCTTGTAGACACGGAAGCTGTGCGGCGGGATCACCACTTCGCTTGTCGCCTCGGTCGACCCGTGCCTGACGACCTTCACCGTCGTCGGCGTGTCGCGGAACGACTGGATGACGTAGGCGCCGTTATCGTACGTGAACAGGCTCACGCCGGCCGGCGCCTCGATGCGCACGGGCGTGTCGGCCATCAGGTATTTCTTCACGCTGTTCATCACGGCCGGCGGCATACTATACAGGTCGCCGATATTGCTGGGAATGGACAGTACGTAGAGAATCCCCTTCGAATATCGGTTCATCAGCAGCACGGGGAAGCCGCGCGCGCCCGCGACGCCGCGGATGATGGGCCACGCGTCGTTCGTGAAGTAGTGCAGTTCGGGGAACAGCACGTCGCGCGGCGCCACCTTCGGATCGTCGCGCAGCGATTCGCCGTTGCCCGCGCCATAGCCGTTGTAGTAGTCGTTCAGCAGCACCTGGTTGCCGGTCGCATAGACTTCCAGCAGGTCCTGGAAGCCGCGGTCCTTGCGTTTCGGGTCCTGCGTCGCCTTGACGAAGCCGGACGTCACGAACACGACCTTCCCCGCCTGCAGCTGGCGCTTCACCTTGTTCAGGATGTCTGGATCGGCGGCCGATGCCTGCGTCAAAAGGATCGTGCGCGCGTCCTGCGGGAAGCGCGCCGTCAGCGCGATCGGGATGCCCACGTTGCCCAGGTAGTTGGGCAGGAAGTCCTCGGCGGACGACGAATTGGGCGGGCGATAGGTCGGGATGCCGGTCGGATTGCCCAGCTGGTCCAGCACGGCGTCGATCTGCTTCAGCGCGGCGCCCGCGGCGAGGCCCCATCCCGGCGGCGCTTTCGCGTCCGGGTGCGTGGCCTTCCAGTCGGCGACGATGCGGTCCCAGTTGAAACTGGTGTCTTCCCTGGCCCACGGACGTTCGCCCGCTTCGGCCGGCGTGTCCTGCGCGGCCGGGTGCCAGTTGAACAGCGTGATCTCCGGCGCCTTCGCGAGCATCGTATCCCACAGCTGCTCCGCGTAACGGTCGACGTAGCGGATCGAGTAGGTGTCGACCCAGCCGCCGCCGTTCCTGCCGTCCTTACGCAGCGTCTCGTAATAGCGGATGATGTTGTACGACTCGTACTGCTGCAACAGCTGGTCCGTGATGACCGGGTCGCGCGTCTCGGTGCCGGCGTAGATCCCGTCGAACATCTCCGGCTGCTGCGCGAGGTCGAAGCCAAGGCCTTCGAAATGCTCGTACCAGTTCGGGTACTTGATGACGATCCTGACGTTCCTGTTGACGGCGCGCGCCGGATCGATGATCAGGTCCTTCGACACCTTGCGCATCGTGGCGAGGCGGTAGTCCGTCCACGTGCGCGCGCCCTTCGCCCTGATGTCGGCGTCCGACTTCGACGTGTAGAACGTGAAGTCGTCGAGGATCACATTGTCGAAATGGCGCGCCATCAGTGCCATCGCGCGCTTGCACGTGTCGCGGTCCTGCGGCGATTCGTAGTCGAAGGTCATGAACTGGCCGTCGAAACCGCCCGCGGCCAGCGTCACGCCGCCCGCCACCTCGATGCCCTTCGCCTGGAACTGGCGCTTCACGGCCTCGATCTCGGCATCGCTGGCGAAGTGGTTGTCGCGGTAGCCCTCGATGTAGACCTTGTCGAACGGGACCTGGCTCATGGCACGCGCAAACTGGTGCTCGAAGACCTGCGGGTCGACGAGGCTCTGCGTCACGTTCACCGGAATGTAGATGGCGGTCTTGAAGTGCTTGTAGTGGCCGGCGGCCTGCGCCGGGACGGGCGCCAGCATGGCATTGCCGGCGAAGGCGAGGAAGGCCAGCGCGGCAGCGGTCTGGCGGGCAAGCGAGGTACGCATGTGTCTCCGGGATTGTTTTTATGATGTTAATGATCGCTATGCTAAGCGAAGCGATGTTCGGTGCGCAAGGCGAATGTTCGCGCTAACAAATGGTAGCGCTGATCATTTCGGTGTTTAGCATGTTTAGTCGCCTACCCCCTAAACACCACGAGACGTTGTCAAAAGATAGCGCTGCCATGACACAGTTGTTGTATTTCTCACACGCACAATAAGATTTTTTTGGCAGTCATGAAATCGATTGCGTATAACATCGTCTGGTGAGCTTACAGCCGGGCTCGGATGGCGCAAGCCAACCCGGGCTTCCTCTGGAAACGGCAGCGTTCACAGGCAAGACAGGGCCTTGCCCGCCACCGACCCGGCGCTCTCCCGGCTGGCCGGAACACGGCGGCGAGGTCCTGGCAACGGTCTCTTTGCCTACCATGTCGGAAAAAAGACACGTTGCGTTGTCACAAAAGTGGCAACCGAATACCAAAAAATAAAAATTTTATGGTAGCGTATAACAACCAGTGTTAAGTATCACATTCACACTGGCTTTGTTAGAGCTTGTTATAACAACACTACCTGATCATCGGGGGAGACAATGAGGAACTTCCAAAAGACCGCAATCGCGGCAGCGGTTGCGCACGTAGCCGTCCTTTCCAGCGCCGCAGCATGGGCGCAGACCAGCGCCGACACCACGGCCGCTGCAACCGGCGGCGCAGCCCCTGCCGTCGTCCGCATCAGCGGCCAGCGCGCCGCACTCCAGTCGGCACAGCAACTCAAGAAAGATGCCGACGAAGTCGTCGATTCGATCGTCGCCGAAGACATCGGCAAGCTGCCGGACCGTTCGGTCACCGAAGTGCTGCAGCGCATTGCCGGCGTCACCATCGACCGCAACATGGCCGGCGACCCGAACCGCCAGTCCGTCGAAGGCTCGGGCGTGTCCGTCCGCGGCCTGACCTATGTGCGTTCGGAAGTCAACGGCCGCGACGCGTTCTCGGCCGGCGGCGGCCGCTCGCTCGGCTTCGCCGACGTGGCACCGGAACTGATGTCCGGCGTCGACGTCTACAAGAACCCGTCCGCGGAACAGATCGAAGGCGCCGTCGCGGGCCTCGTGAACCTGCGCACCGCGATGCCGTTCGACTACAAGGGCTTCAAGGGCACCGTCGGTGTGTCGGAAACCTACTCCACCCTGCGCAAGGGCGCGCCGTCCCCCACCGGCACGATCCTGCTGTCGAACCGCTGGAAGTCGGACACGTTCGGCGAATTCGGCGCCCTGGTCGACTTCGCGCATGCGAAGAGCCCGACCCGCTCCGACGGCGTCGGCGTCGACCCGTACTTCCCGCACGTGAACTCGACGGACCCGGCCAAGTACGACCGCTCCAAGACCCAGTGGATCCCGCTGGGCGTCGGCTACCGCTCGCAGGACTTCGAGCGTACCCGCCGCGGCGACTACGCCGCGTTCCAGTGGCGTCCGACCAAGGACTTCACGGCCGCCCTCACCTACTTCAAGACGAAGTACAAGGAAGACCTGGACGAGCACGTCGTCACGTCGTCCGAGGACAAGTGGTACCAGCAGGTCGCGAGCCAGGATTCCGTCTTCAACAGCAACGGCGTGTTCCAGAGCGGTACGATCTCGAATCCGACCTATGGCGGTTCGCCGTTCAACAGCTCGCAGCGCATCAACTCGCGTGAGTCCAGCACCCGCGACACGTCGCTGAACCTGCAATGGCGCGTCACGCCGGACCTGACCTGGACCAACGACTTCCAGCACGTCCATTCGACGACCGAAGGCTTCGACGCCGACGTGTCCACCGGCTTCATCATGCCGAACCAGCAGATGGACATGCGCGGCGACGTCCCGCGCATCACGCTGGGCTCGCCGGCCTACATGGCCGACCCGAACAACTACTACTGGGCCTACACCCAGGAAGCGCTGGACCACGCCACCGCCACCCAGAAGGCGTGGAAGACCGACTTCAAGTACGCGTTCGACCACCCGGTGCTGCGCGACGTCCGCTTCGGCTTCCGCATGGCCAACCGCGACGGCGAAAACCACAAGGCCCAGAAGTTCTACAACTGGCAGGCCATCACGTTCCCGTGGATGGAAGGCTGGCAGATCCCGCACGTCGCCCGCCTGGGTGACCCGCGCTTCGCCGGCGGCTCGTCGCTGCAAAAGATCGACAACTTCTTCGACGGCAAGTTCGACATCCCGCCGATGCTGTTCGCCAACGAATCGGTGGTGCGCGGCTTCCCGAACGAATGGGCGAAGATCCACGCCTACCACGACGTGCTGTGCAAGGAACAGGGTTCGACCTGCGACCCGTGGAAGGCCGCGACCTTCAACGACCCGGCCGCCACCAACACGCAGAGCGAGAAGACCCGCGCCGCCTATACGCAGCTGCGCTTCGGCTTCGACGACCTGAAGTACCCGATCGACGGTAACGTCGGCATCCGCTACGTGAAGACGAACGGTACCGGCAGCGGCTTTGTCTCGTACAGCCCGCCCAGCGTCAACATCCCGACCGATGCCCCCGTCACCGGCGCGGACACGCTGGTCAACATCGCGCCGTTCGCGGCAGCCCAGACGGCCAGCAACTCGTACCACAACTGGCTGCCGAGCCTGAACCTGCGCCTGAAGTACAACGACCAGCTGCAGTTCCGCTTCGCGTGGGCCAAGGCGATGTCGCGTCCGGACTTCAACCAGCTGCAGGTACAGACGACGCTGAACTCGTCGCCGAACCAGACGACGATCCGCGATGCGTCGGGCAAGACGACCCAGGTCATCTTCAACGGCACCAGCCTGTCCGGCAACAGCGACGGCAACCCGATGCTGCGCCCGACCACGTCGACCAACGTCGACCTGACGGCGGAATGGTACTTCGCCAAGGCCGGTTCGCTGACGTTCTCGGCGTTCAACAAGGACATCAAGGACATCATCACGACGCAGAACTACTCGTACACGAGGAACGACGTCAACGGCAAGCCGCAGACGTTCGTGGTGACGGGTCCGGTCAACGGTGCCAACGGCTTCGCCCGCGGCTTCGAGATCGCGCACCAGCAGTACTACGACTTCGTGCCCGACTGGCTGAAGGGTATCGGCACCCAGGCCAGCTGGACCTACGTGTCGAGCGAGCGCACGCTGAAGAAGCCGGTGTTCGAAGCATGGTGTTCGGGTAACGATGCGGGTTCGAACTACAACCTGTTCATCAACGGCTGCGATACCGACGGCCGCGCCTTCGGCAAGACTCCGCTGCAGGGCCTGTCGCGTCACACGATCAACTTCGCGGTCATGTACGAGCAGCACGGCCTGTCGATGCGCCTGGCGTACAACTGGCGTTCGCGTTACCTGCTGGGCGTGACCCAGTGGGGCAGCCGCGGCAACAACGGCCTGAACACGAACCCGGCGGCGGATCCGGCGAAGTACCTGATCCCGACGACGAACAACGACCAGGCGTACGGCCTGCCGCTGTACCAGGCACCGTACGGCCAGCTGGACGGTTCGATCTTCTACGACTTCACGGACAAGTTCCGCGTCGGCCTGGAAGCGACGAACCTGACCAACTCGTACACCCGTCAGATCATGGAGCAGCACGCCGGCAACTTCACGCGCCAGGTCTTCATGAGCGGACCGCGTTACACGCTGCTGGCCCAGTACTCGTTCTGATGAAACGACACCCGTCCCAACGGGAATCCGCATGATTCGATACAATCGCTGATCGATTCCTGCCCACCGCCGCCGCGGCCTTCACGGGTCGCGGCGGCGTTTTTTTCTACAAGGAGCCCTCATGAACATCCAAGGCGAAATGATCATCGGCCGCCAGGCCGTGCGCGGCAGCGCCGGCACGCTGCGCGCCTACAACCCGTCCACGCGCGCCGAGATGGAACCGGAATTCGGCGCCGCCACCATGGACGACCTGGCGGCCGCCTGCCTGCTCGCGGAACAGGCGTTCGACGCCTACCGCAACCGGCCGCTCGAGCAGCGCGCCCGCTTCCTGGAAACCATCGCCGACCGCATCATGGACCTGGGCCCGGCCCTGATCGAGCGCGCCTCCGCCGAATCGGGCCTGCCGACGGCACGCCTGGAAGGCGAGCGCGCGCGCACCTGCAACCAGCTGCGCCTGTTCGCCAAGGTCGTCCGCGACGGCCACTTCCTGGAGGCGACGCTGGATTCCGCACTGCCCGAGCGCACGCCGCCGCGCCCCGACCTGCGCATGCGCAAGATCGGCCTCGGTCCCGTTGCGGTCTTTGGCGCGTCGAACTTCCCGCTCGCGTTCTCCGTCGCCGGCGGCGACACCGCATCGGCGCTGGCCGCCGGCTGCCCCGTCGTCGTGAAGGCCCACAACGCCCACCTGGGCACATCGGAACTGGTCGGCAAGGCGATCCGCCAGGCCGTCGAAGACTGCGGCATGCCGGAAGGGACGTTCTCCATGCTGATCGGCACGGGCTTCGAGATCGGCCTCGCGCTCGTCCAGCACCCGGTCATCAAGGCCGTCGGCTTCACGGGTTCGCGCACGGGCGGCCTCGCGCTCGTCAACGCGGCGCAGACGCGCAAGGAACCGATCCCGGTCTATGCCGAGATGAGCAGCATCAATCCGTTCTACCTGCTGCCGGGCGCACTGGCCGCGGGCGGCGCCAGGCTGGCGCAAGGCTTCGTCGATTCGCTCACCTTGGGCACGGGCCAGTTCTGCACGAACCCGGGCCTCGTGATCGCCCTCGCCGGCCCGGACCTGGACGTGTTCCGCACGGCCGTCACGGAAGCGCTGGCCGCCAAAGGCGCCGGCACGATGCTGACCGCTGGCATCCACCAGGCGTACGTCGACGCGATCGCGCGTCGCTCCGGCCTCGCCGGCGTGGAACTCATCGCCCAGGGTAGTTCGGACGGCTGCGGCTGCGCCGCGCAGGCCGCGCTGTACCAGACGGATGCCGCCACGTTCCTGTCGAACAGCGCGCTGGAAGAAGAAATCTTCGGACCGAGCTCGCTGATCGTCGTGTGCAAGGACGAAGCGGAGCTGCTGGAAGTGACGCGCCACGTGGAAGGCCAGCTGACGGCCACGATCCACGCGACGGCCGCCGACCGTGAGCTGGCCGCGAAGCTGATGCCGACGCTGGAACGCAAGGCCGGGCGCATCCTGTTCAACGGCTTCCCGACCGGCGTCGAAGTGAGCCACTCGATGGTGCACGGCGGCCCGTACCCGGCCACTTCGGACAGCCGCACCACGTCCGTGGGCGCGACCGCCATCGAGCGCTTCCTGCGTCCGGTGTGCTACCAGGACGTGCCGGCGGACCTGCTGCCGGAAGCGCTGCGCGACGAGAATCCGCTGGGGCTCACGCGCATGGTGGACGGCAAGCTGCAGTAATCAAGGCGCCAACGTCCATTCGACATTGTCGACCTGCCCGCCCGCCTGGACTTCGATCCGGTTCGGGCCGGGCTGCAGGCGCACCGGCCACCGGACGATGCGGCCCTCCACGGCCCGCTCGCCCTGGTCGACGCCATTCACCATCAGCCGCGCCGCCGGCTGGTTGCTGTACACCTTCACCTCCACGTCCGCCGTCGCCCGCTTCACCGCGCGCCGCGACGTGATGTACACCATCGGCTCCTTCGACCAGTTGGCCTGGTACCAGTAATACGCATCCTTGCGCACCTTGCGGTCCATGCTGACGAGGCCCTTGTCGTTGACGCCGCGCGCGTCGCCTTCGTTGCGGCCGCTCGACGCGAAATCGAAGCCCGTCCACACGAAGCTGGCCCATAGCCACGGCGCCGCCTCGATCTGGCGCCACGCGGCCTCGTGGTACAGCGCCTGGTACTGCTCCGGGTGCCAGCGGCTGGGCGCCACCGGCCGGCGCACCGGGTCTTCCTGGTGCAGCGCGCTGCCGCCGGCGCCGTATTCGCTCAGCGACTGCGGCGTGCGCGGCCGCTTCGCATGGTTCGACGCGAGGAACGGCGCCAGGTCCGCGAATTCCTTGTCGTACCAGCCGAAATACACGTTGGACCCGACGGCGTCCGTGTGCATCGCCTGCGGCCCGTCGATGGGTGCGCAGCAGTTCGCGTACGCGGTCGGCCGGCTCGCATCCTCGGCATGGACAAGCTTCTGCATGGCGTCCAGCACACGGCCGCTGACCTCGTCCACTTTGTAGATCTCGTTCCCCAGTCCCCACACGAACACGGACGGGTGATTGAAATTCTGACGGACGAGTTCGCGCGCCTGCAGCGCCGCATTCGCCATGAACGCATCGCTCCCATTTACTTCCGACGTGAGCGGCAGCTCGGTCCAGACGAGGAAACCCTTGCGGTCCGCGAGCGCATAGCTGTGTTCGTTGTGCTGGTAGTGGGCAAAGCGCAGGCCCGTGACGCCCAGCTCGTCGAGGATGCGGTAGTCGGCGTCGATGTCGGCATCGTCGACCGCGACGCCCTTGCCCGGCACATACGTCAGGTGCACGTTCACGCCGTGCACGCGGTACGGGCGGCCGTTCAGCAGCAGGCCACGGTCCGGGTCCAGCTGCACGGTCCGGATGCCGACCTCGTTGTCCACACGGTCGAGCACAGCGCCCGCGCGGGCCACCGTCACTTCGCTCGTATAAAGATACGGGTCCTCCACACCCTGCCACAGGCGCGGCGCGGCCAGGGTCGCGTCCAGGTCGACCGGCACGACGGCGCGCGCGGGCAGCGCGACGTTCCGCTGCGCCGTCGCGACGACCTTGCCGCCCGCATCGCGCAGCCGCGCCGTGACGACGACGTTCTCCGCCCGCGCGCGGTCGTTCGCCACGCGCACGCGCCAGTGGGGGCGCTCCGGCTGCGGCGTACTGAAATACGCGCCCGGCCCGCCCGCGTCCAGCATGTCGATGTGCACGTCGTCCGTCGTCACGAGCCGCACGCGTCGATACAGGCCGCCGTACAGCGTGTAGTCGCCGCCCAGCGGCGCCACGTCCGGCTGGCGCGTATTGTCGACGCGGACCAGCAAGTCGTTGGCGCCGGCGCGCAGCTGGTCCGTCACGTCGAAGCGGAAGCGCGCGAAGCCGCCTTCGTGGCGGCCGATACGCGTGCCGTTCAGCCACACGTCCGTCGACAGCGCGGCGCCGTCGAATTCGAGATACGTGCGGCCCCGCTTGACGGCCGGCGCCGCGAGCGTGCGGCGGTACCAGCCCGCGCCGCGATAAGGGTTGGACGAAGTACCGTCGTCCGCATTGAACGTGTGCGGCAGCGTGACTGGCTGCCAGCCTCCGGGTGCGCCTTTGGCGAATTGCCAGCCGTCGTCCAGCGGGGTGACGGTGCGTGGCACCGCCTGGACGGTGGCGATACAGGAAAGCGCCAGGACAAACACCCGGCAGAGTCGAAGCATGGTAGCGTGCATCTTTGGTTCCGACATAAAAAAAGGGCCCGCGAACGGGCCCTCGTTGAGGATCAGGACGATCAGTGGTTGTGACGCGGCATGTCGTGCCCGACGTCGCGGTATTGCAGCGCCATCTCCATCACGGCGCCCGTGTGCAGCTGGCCCACGGTCGCGCGGTAGATCTGCTGCCACGGCGTCTGGTTCGGCGGGATCGGCGGCGGCGCGTCCTTGCGGCGCGCTTCCAGTTCCTCGGCGGAGATCAGGACGTTGCAGCTGCCCGTGTTCAGGTCCACGCGCACGCGGTCGCCCGTGCGCAGCAGCGCCAGGTTGCCGCCGGCCGCGCTTTCCGGCGACGCATTCAGGATCGACGGGCTGTCCGACGTGCCGGACTGGCGGCCGTCGCCCAGCGTCGGCAGCGCGTTGATGCCCTTCTTGATCAGCGCATCGGGCGGTTGCATGTTGACGACTTCCGCCGAACCGGGCCAGCCCACCGGACCGGAACCGCGGATCACGAGCATCGTGTTCTCGTCGATGTTCAGCGACGGATCGTTGATGCGGTGGTGGTAATCGTCGGAACCGTCGAACACGACGACCTTGCACTCGAACGCGTTTTCCGAGCCCGGCGTCGACAGGTAGCGCTGGCGGAACGCGTCCGAGATCACGCTCGTCTTCATGATCGCGAAGTCGAACAGATTGCCCTTCAGGACCATGAAACCGGCCTTCTGCTTCAGCGGCTGGTCGAACGGGTAGATCATTTCGCGGTCGTGGCTTTCGCGGCCCACGAGGTTCTCAGCCATCGTCTTGCCGGTGACGGTCGGACGCTTCGAGCGCAGCAGGCCTTTCTGCTCCAGCTCCCACATGATGGCGGGCGTGCCGCCGGCGCGGTGGAAGCGCTCGCCGAGGTATTTGCCGGCCGGCTGCATGTTCAACAGCAGCGGCACGTCGTAGCCGTATTCCATCCAGTCTTCAGGCGTGATCTCGACGCCGGCGTGGCGTGCCATCGCCACGATGTGCGGCTGGGCGTTGCTCGAACCGCCGATCGCGGCGTTGACGACGATGGCGTCGATGAACGCGTCGCGCGTGAGGATCTGCGACGGACGCAGGTCTTCGAACGCCATGCCGACGATGCGCTTGCCCGTCTCGTAGGCCATCTGGCCGCGCTCGCGGTACGGCGCCGGAATGGCCGAGCAGCCCGTCAGCGACATGCCCAGCGCTTCCGCGATGGCGTTCATCGTGGACGCCGTGCCCATCGTGTTACAGTGGCCGGCCGACGGCGCGGACGCCGTCGCGATGTCGATGAACTTCTGCTCGTCGATCTCGCCCGCGGCCAGGCGGCGGCGGCCCTTCCAGATCGCGGCGCCGGAACCGACCAGTTCACCTTCGAACCAGCCGTCCAGCATCGGACCGCCGGACAGCACGATGGCGGGGATGTCGACGGTGGCGGCGGCCATCAGCTGGGCCGGCGTCGTCTTGTCGCAGCCGGTCGTCAGCACGACGGCATCGATCGGGTAGCCGTGCAGGATCTCGACGAGGCCCAGGTAGGCCAGGTTGCGGTCCAGCGCCGCGGTCGGGCGGCGGCAGTTCTCGAAGATCGGGTGCAGCGGGAATTCCATCGGGATGCCGCCCGCGTCGCGGATGCCTTCGCGCACCCGCTTGGCGAGGTCCAGGTGGATGCGGTTGCACGGCGAAATGTCGCTGCCGCTCTGGGCGATGCCGATGATCGGCTTGCCGGAACGGAGCTCGTCCGGGGTGATGCCGTAGTTCATGAAGCGCTCGAGGTAGAGCGCGGTCATGTCGATGCGCTCTTCGTTGTCGAACCAGTCCTGCGACCGGAAGCGCTTCGGTTTGCTGTTCTGTTGTGTCATTCCGTATTACTCCTGCAGCCGCAGCACGTGGTGCGGCAATCCGGCCGTCTCGGCGCGGAAGGTGAACAGCGCGCCCGCGAGCGGCTGCTGGGCCAGTTCCTCGGCCGACAGGCCCTTGCGCGCCGACGTCGCGTACACGGTGCGCAGGTCGTCGCCGGCAAAGGCCAGCTTGGTGATGTTCGAGCAGGGGAAGCGCACTTCACCCACCTTTTGGCCCGAAGGATCCCGGCGCTCGATACGCCAGCCGCGGAACACCGCGATCCACACGTGGCCGTCGGCGTCGACCGCCATGCCGTCCGGCCAGCCGCCGTCCGTGATTTCTGCGAACAGGCGCTTGTTCGACAGGCTGCCATCGAGAGCCAGGTCGAAAGCATACACCCGTTTATCGAGCGTGTCGGTGTGATACAGCGTGCGTCCGTCCGGGCTCACGGCCGGGCCGTTCGTGATGATGTAGCCGTCGTCCATGCGCACGACGCTCTTGCCGTCGAAACGGTACAGGACACCCGACGGTGCTTCTTCCGCGTCGTCCATCGAACCGAACCACAGGCGGCCCTGCGCGTCGACGTGGCCATCGTTGAACCGGTTGCCCGTGACGTCCGCCTCGACCTTCACGAACGGGACGAATTCGCCCGTGCTTTCCACGAAGCGGTACAGGCCGTCCTCCAGCGAGACGACGAGGCCGCCGTCCGTGGCGCGCACGACGAAGCTCACCTGGCCCGGTGCGTCCCAGCTGCGCTGGTCGGAACCGTCGGCAGCGCAGCGGTGCAGGCGCTTGCCCTTGATGTCGACGAACCAGACCTGCTTGGCCGGGGCATCCCACAGGACGCCCTCGCCCAGCGTCGCGCCGACTTCCCACACGACGGCGGGTTGCGTGGCAATGGTCGGGGTGCTCATGCGCCGTACCAGCCCGCGTCGACGAAGTATTCGCGGCCGCTGATGTGGCGCGCGTTGTTCGATGCGAGGAACAGCGCCAGCGCGGCCACGTCTTCCATCTCGACGCGCTCGGGGATGCACTGGCCGGCCAGGATGCGGGCCTCTTCTTCCGGGTTGTGCCACAGCGCCTTCTGGCGCGGCGTGACGACGGCGCCCGGGACGACCGTGACGGCGCGGATGCCGTGCGGGCCGAATTCGCGGGCCATGTTGCGGGTCATGCCTTCGATGGCGGCCTTCGCCATCATGTACAGGCCCAGTTGGGTGTGCGGCAGGTGCCAGGAGATCGAACCGAAGTTCAGCAGCACGCCGTATTTGCGCGCCTTCATGCCCGGGATGACGGCCTGCGCGCAGAAGTACTGGTGGCGCAGGTTCACGTTCATGCGGCTTTCCCAGTACGCCGGCGTCACGTTCTCGATGTCGTGGCGGTCGTCGTTGGCCGCGTTGTTCAGCAGGATGTCGACGCCGCCCGCTTCCTCTTCGATGCGGGCGAAGGTCGCCTTCAGCTCGTCGAGGTTGGTCAGGTCGCACTTGATGAACTTCGGTGCGATGCGCGAACCGGCCAGCGACGCTTCCAGGGCGCGCGACGCTTCCTCGGCGATGTCGAGGAAGTACACGCGGGCGCCCTGGCCCGCGAAGGCCGTGGTCAGCTCGGCGCCGATGCCGCTGCCGCCGCCGGTGATGACGACGCGCTTGCCGGCGAGGTCGGGGAACGTCGCGTAGACGAATGCTTGGTTTTGTTCAGACATGGTGTTTTCGTTTTATTCAGTAGCTCGGGCTTATTTGCCCGAGCCGGACAGCAGGCCACGTTGGGCCAGGTTGGCGTACAGCGCGCGCACGCCGAAGGTCCACGGTGCGATCTGGTCGCTGCGCTGGACGGTATTGACCAGCGTGCCCAGCGACGGCGTGGAGATGCTCACGCGGTCGCCCGCGTGGTGGGTAAAGCCGCCGCCCTGCGCGTCGCGGTCCTTGATCGGCGAGAACATCGTACCGAGGAACAGCATGAAGCCGTCCGGGTACTGGTGATGCTTGCCGCAGGTCTGGCGCACGAGGTCCAGCGGGTCGCGGCTGATCTCGCGCATGAAGCTGGCGCCGGCCAGTTCGAAGCCATCGTCGACGCCTTCGATCAGCATGCGCACTTCCGCATTGCGCAGCGTGTCGATATTGAAATCGCCGTCGAACAGGCGAATGAACGGGCCGATGGCGCAGGAACCGTTGTTGTCCTTCGCCTTGCCGAGCAGCAGCGCGCTGCGGCCTTCGATGTCGCGCAGGTTGACGTCGTTGCCCAAGGTGGCGCCGACGACTTGCGCGCGGCTGTTCACGGCGAGGACGATTTCCGGTTCCGGGTTGTTCCAGTGCGACGACGGGTGCAGGCCGACGGCCGCGCCGTGGCCGACCGCCGACATCGGCTGCGACTTGGTGAAGACTTCCGCGTCCGGGCCGATGCCCACTTCCATGTACTGCGACCACATGCCGCGGGCGGACAGGTCGGCCTTCAGGCGCATGGCGGCCTCGCCGCCCGGTTCCAGTTCCGACAGGTTGGTGCCGATCGTTTCCTGCAGCTGCTGGCGCAGCGCGGCGGCGCGGGCCGGGTCGCCCTTGGCCTGTTCCTCGATCACGCGTTCCAGCAGGCTGACGGCGAACGTGACGCCGCATGCCTTGATGGCCTGCAGGTCGCACGGGGCCAGCAGGCGCACCGGAGCACCCTCGTCGCCGGCCAGCGCGCTTGCCACCAGCGCGTTCACGTCGCCCAGGTCCTCGCCTTCCGCGCCGCGCACGAAGGCGACGAGGTCGTCGCGCTCGAACAGTTCCGACACGGTCGGGGCGTGGCGCGTGATATCGATTACACGACCGTTACGGACCGCGACGACGGCCGGGCCCTCGATGGGGGTTGAACGCCAGACGCGGCCGACCATCAGAGCCTGGTCGAGGTCCTGCGGCAGCGGATTGGCTTGGATTGCTGTCATGTTTGTCTCTCTTGGTTATGCCACCGTCAGCGTGGCCTTCTTCAGGTCGACGCTGTTCGGTCCTGCGAAAATGGTGAACGTCCCCGGCTCCACGACGCGTATCATGTCCGCGTTGTAGAACCACAGGTCGGTCGGCTTGATGTCGAAGGTGACCGTGCGCTTTTCGCCCGGCTCCAGCGTCACGCGCTGGAAGCCCTTCAGTTCGAGCAGCGGACGGGTGACGGAGCTGACGTCGTCGCGGATATACATCTGCACGACTTCGTCGCCACGCACGGCGCCCGTGTTCTGCACGTCGACTTGTACTTGGGTGGTACCGTTGGTCGCGATCCGGTCCTTCGTGAGGCGCGGCGCGGAAATCTCGAAGCGGGTGTACGACAGGCCGTAGCCGAACGGGTACAGCGGCGTGGTCGTGTCGTCGATGTAGCCGCGGCGGCTGCTAGGCTTGCGGTTGTAGAACATCGGCAGCTGGCCGACATTGCGCGCGATGGTGACCGGCAGCTTGCCGCCCGGGTTGGCGCGGCCGAAGATCAGGTCCGCGACGGCGTGGCCCGTCTCCTGGCCCATGTACCAGCATTCCATCAGCGCGTCGGCGCGCTCGGCCAGGTAGTTCACGGACAGTGGACGGCCGTTCAGCAGCAGCACGACGGTCGGCTTGTTCAGCGCGAAGATGGCGCGCGCCAGGTCGTTCTGCTGGCCGATCAGGTCCAGCGTCGTGCGGTCGCCCAGGTGATTGTCGGCCCACGCTTCGCGTGCGGTCTGCTCGTTGTCGCCCAGGACCATGACGATGGTGTCGGCCTTCTTCGCGGCTTCCACCGCCTCGGCGATCAGGCGCGCGTTGACTTCCGGCTTGGTCCACACGATTTCGTCCTGGCCCCACACGTGGCCTTCCGTCAGGCGCACGCCTTCCGAATAATCCAGCGTGAACCCGCCGGCCTGCGCTTCCTTCTGCAGCGCTTCGTACACGGAGACGACGTGGCGCGGCTTGTCGGAGTAACCGCCGATCGGCGTGTCCTTCGCGTGCGTGCCGACCAGCAGCAGCTTGCCGACCTTGTTCGGCGCGAGCGGCAGCAGGCCCTTGTCGTTCTTCAGCAGCACGGCGGTGCGCTGGGCTGCCTTGCGCGCGAGGGCGATCGCTTCCGGCGTCGCGGTGCGGGCGTCGGCCTGGGCGGCATCGGCATACGGGTTCTCGAACAGGCCCGCGTCGAACTTCCAGCGCAGGATGCGGCGCACGACGGCGTCGAGTTCCTTCGTCGTGATCTTGCCTTCCTTGACCAGTTCCGCCAGAGCGGCGAAGCCGGCGGGATCCGGCGTCTCGATGTCGACGCCGGCCTTGAACGCGCGCAGTCCGCCTTCCTTCACGGAGCCGACGAGGTGGTGGCGGCTGCCCAGCTCCGCGACCGCCATGTAGTCGGACACGGTCAGGCCCTGGAAGCCCCATTCCTTGCGCAGCACGTCCGTCAGCAGCCAGCGGTTGGCGTGCGACGGGACGCCGTCGATCTCGTTATACGACGGCATCACGGCCGCGATCTTCGTTTCCTTGATGATCTTCTCGAACGGCGGGAAGAAGTCTTCGCGCAGCGCGCGTTCGCCCACGTTCGCGGGGCCAATGTTGGTGCCGGACTCCGGCTGGCCGTGGCCCGTCATGTGCTTCAGAGTGGCGAAGACCTTGTCCTGCGCCAGCGGCAGCGTATTGCCCGAGAAGCCCAGCACGGCCGCCTTGCCCATCACGCCGCACAGGTGCGGGTCTTCGCCATACGTCTCTTCGATGCGGCCCCAGCGCGGCTCGCGCGCCACGTCGACGACCGGTGCCAGCGCCAGGTTGGCGCCGCGTGCGCGCATTTCCTTCGCCGCGAGCGAGAAGATCTGCTCGACCAGTTGCGGGTCGAACGTGGACGCCAGGCCGATCGCCTGCGGGAAGCTCGTCGCTTCCGGCGCCACGTAGCCGTGCAGCGATTCCTCGTGCATGAAGACGGGGATGCCCAGGCGCGTGTTCTCCATCGCCCATTTCTGCACGGCGTTCACGTATTCCGCCGTTTCCTTCGGACCGCGGTTGCCGACGGCGCCCGAGTTGCCGGCATTGTTGTCGGCGCCGATCTGGCGGTCGGACGGGCGCGCGAACATGCCCATGCCGTGCGGATGCACGCGGCTCGCCTTCTCCGCGTTGAAGCTCGTATCTTCGTTCTGGAGATCCTTCTTGGTGAGCCACACGCACTGCAGCTGCGCGATCTTTTCATCGACCGTCATGCGGCCCAGCAGGTCCTCGACCCGCGCCGCAACGGGCGCGTTTGCCTGCTTGTAGACCGGTGCGCCGCCCTTGACGGCCTTGGCCGCCATCGCGCCCGGCACGACTGCCATGCCGGCCGCGCCCCCAACGGTGGCCAGAAACTCTCTGCGTTTGATACCCATCGACTAATGTCTCCTGCTTGTTTTTGTAAGTGCCGACTTTGTGGCCGGCCGAGTGTGGTCTGCCTGGCATGCGGTGGATCTGGGTCCAACATTCCAATAACAGAAATGTTACCGCAACCATTCCAGTCTAATCGGCTAATTTGGCCCTTGTCAATCAATTATTCGGAAGATGGGGAGTAGACGCGACGCAACGGCCCGAGCCCGTGGCGAAATTGGCTGGGAAAGCGGGAATTCAGGATGTTTGCGCGAACAGTTTATGCGTTGCGCGTAGACGCCGCGGCCGGGCGGCCGCGGTCGAAAAAGGATCAGCCGGCGCGCTTGGCGGCGGCGAGCGGCAGCAGTGCCGACGGACGGGTGCGCGGCGCGGCATCGGACTGGCGGCGCACCAGTTCGAAGTCCATGCGGACCTGTTCCGGCTCCGCCGCCTCGCCTTCGCGCAGTGCGCGCACGCGGCGCACGAGCGATTGCACGGCTTCGCGCGCCATGCCGGCGATCGGCTGGCGCACCGTGGTGAGCTCCGGCCAGATCGTGGTGGCGAGCGCCGTATCGTCGAAGCCGGTGACGGTCAGGTCGCCCGGCACGTCGAGCCCGAGACGGTGCGCGACGGCGACGCAAGCGGCCGCCATGTCGTCGTTGCTGGCGAAGATCGCGGTCGGGCGCTCTTCCAGAGCAAGCAGGTGTTCGGCCGCGTCGAGACCCGAGCGGTATGTGAACATGCCCTGCACGACGAGTTCGTCGGACGCATCGGCGCCCTGCTCCGCGATCGCGGCGCGATAGCCTTCGAGACGGCGCGCACTCGCGGTCTGGTTCGGATGGCCGACGACGAAGCCGATGCGCTGGTGACCCAGGTTGATCAGGTGGCGCGTCATGGTGTGCGCCGCTTCGTAGTCGTCGATGCTGACGGCGCCCACGCGGCTGTCCGGCAGGCCGCACGCGACGACGACGGCCGGGATGTTCGCGTCCGCGATGGCGGCGATCACCGCCGGGCTGTCGCACAGCGGCGGCGGCAGGATGATGCCGTCCAGGCCGTTCTCGACGAGGCGGCGCGTCTGTTCCGCTTCCTGCTCGCCCGCTTCGCATTTTTCCACGAACAGCTGGACGTTGTTCAGGCCCGACTGGCTCAGGAGGCCGACGAGGAACTCGCTCAGGTACGCCGCACTCGGGTTACTGTACAAGAAGCCGACGCGGATCGGCTTGGAACCCGCGAGATTGCGCGCTTCCTGGTTCGGCGTGTAGTTCAGCGCCGCCACGGCTTCCGCGACCTTGCGGCGCGTGCTTTCGCGCACGAGGCCCTTGCCGTTCATGACGCGCGATACCGTCATGGCGGACACGCCCGCCAGCTTGGCGACGTCGGCCATCGTCGGCTGGCCGCGCCGCTCCAGCTCTTCCTGGACGGACTCTGGTTTGGATTTAGACATTCTCCCGATTCCCCATCACTTTTTGTTTGCGCTATCTTAGCACCTCACGGGCGTGCAAAGATAGCCATAAAAATGACCGTAAACACCGAGAAATCGATTTCCCATTTTCAAAGTTTGCGCTAACATTCCTGCGCCGGACGGGCCGCCGCATCCGGCACTCATATAAATACAACGGAGACTACAATGGAACGTTTGCTGCGGCATGCCCGCGCACGGCTCGTGATTGCCCTCGCGCTGAACGTCGTCCTCGGGCTGATCGGTGCCCGCCTTGCACACGCCGCCGATGAAGACGGCTACGACCTGTGGCTGCGCTACCGCCCCCTGCCCACCGCCCAGCGCACGGCGCTGACGGCTGCGGCCACCGGCATCACGGCCCCCGACGACACCCCGACCGTACGCGCCGCGAGCGCGGAACTCAAACGCGGCCTGGCCGGCCTGCTGGCCCGCACGCAGGATGCCATCCCGTCGAACGCGCAGGTGCGCGCCGGCGCCGTCGTCCTCGCCCGCGCCAGCCTGCCGGCAGGCCTGGCCGACGCCGACGCGGTGCGCCGCGACCTCTCCGGGGCCGGCCCCGAAGGCTATGTCGTGCGCCGCACGCGCGTGGGCGGCGTGCCCGTCACGCTGATCGCGGCGAACACGGACATCGGCCTCCTGTACGGCAGCTTCGCGTGGCTGCGCCAGCTGCAACTGGGCGCCGCGCCCGACAGGATCGCGCTCGCCGACAAGCCGGCATTGCCGCTGCGCGTGCTGAACCACTGGGACAACCTGGACCGCACCGTGGAACGCGGCTACGCGGGCGAATCGATCTGGAACTGGTGGGAGCTGCCGAACATCGTCGACCCGCGCTACACGGACTACGCGCGCGCGAACGCATCGCTGGGCATCAACGGCACGGTCCTGAACAACGTCAACGCCAAGGCCGAGGTACTCAGTCCGGCATTCATCGCGAAGACGGCCGCCGTCGCCAACGTGCTGCGCCCGTACGGCATCCGCGTCTACCTGTCCGTGCGCTGGTCGACGCCGCTGGAACTGAAGGAGACGAAGACGGCGGACCCGCTCGACCCGGCGGTCGCGGCGTGGTGGGCCCGCAAGGCCGACGAGATCTACCGCACCATCCCCGACTTCGGCGGCTTCCTCGTGAAGGCCAATTCGGAAGGCCAGCCCGGCCCGCAGGACTATGGCCGCAACCACGCGGACGGCGCCAACATGCTGGCCCGCGCCCTCGCCCCGCACAAGGGCATCGTGATGTGGCGCGCGTTCGTCTACAACCCGCCGGCGCACCCGAACCAGGTCAGCGACCGTGCGGCCCAGGCCTACGACCAGTTCAAGCCGCTGGACGGCAAGTTCGACAAGAACGTCCTCGTGCAGGTGAAGAATGGCGCGATCGACTTCCAGCCACGCGAGCCGGCGCACCCGCTGTTCGGCGCGATGCCGGACACCCCGCTCGTGATGGAGTTCCAGGTGACGAAGGAATACCTGGGCTTCGCCACGCACCTCGTCTATCTCGGGCCCCTGTTCCAGGAAACGCTGCGCTTCGATACGCGCGCCGGCAACAAGGCCATGACCGTCGCACGCGTGCTGGAAGGCGCGCAGGATGGCCGCGTGGGCGGCATCGCCGGCGTCGCCAACATCGGATCGAGCCGCAACTGGACGGGCTCCACGTTCGACCAGGCCAACTGGTATGCGTACGGCCGCCTCGCGTGGAATCCGGACCTGGACAGCCGCGCCATCGCGCGCGAGTGGGCGGGCCAGACGTTCGCGCCGGATGCGCGCGTCGTCGATCCGGTCGTCGCCATGATGATGCGCTCGCGCGAGGCGGTGGTCGACTACATGACGCCCCTCGGCCTGCACCACATGATGGGCACCGGTCACCACTACGGCCCGGCGCCGTGGGTCGACGACCTGGGCCGCGCCGACTGGAACCCTGTCTACTACCACCGCGCGGACAAGAACGGCATCGGCTTCGACCGCACCGCCAGGGGCAGCAATGCCGTGGCCCAGTACGCGCCCGAGGTGGCACGCCGCTTCGCCGACCCGGCCACGACGCCGCAGGAATTCCTGCTGTGGTTCCACCACCTGCCGTGGGATTACCGCATGCCGGACGGCCGCACCCTGTGGGCGGACCTGATTGCGCACTACGACCACGGCGTGGCCGAAGTGGCCGCGATGCAGGCCGAGTGGCAGCGCCTGCGCCCGTTCGTGGACGCGCAGCGCTTCGACGACGTCGCCCAACGCCTGGCCCAGCAACGGCGCGAGGCCGAATGGTGGCGCGACGCGTGCATCGCCTACTTCCAGCACGTAAACGGCCTGGCGCTGCCGGCCGGCGTGCGCGCGCCGGCGCAACCGCTCGAATATTACCGGTCGCTGACGTTCCCGTTCGCGCCCGGCCATGGCTGAACCGATTCACCCCACCACGCAAAAGAAAGACACATAATGACTACGAGACGAGAGATCATCCAGGCGCTTGCCGGCGCCGCCCTGCTGCCCGCCATCGCGCCGCTCGCGCGTGCGCAGGCCCCCGCAGGCGAGACACTGAAGGACGTCGCGGCCCGCAAGGGCATGCGCTTCGGCACCGCCATCAGCGCGGGCCGCAACCAGTTCGGCGACGCGGCCTACCGCGCGCTCGTCGAGCGCGAGTGCAACCTGATCGTGCTCGAGAACGAGATGAAATGGCAGGCGCTCGAACCGGCACCGGGCAAGCCGAACTTCGGCCCGGCCGACGACGTCATCGCGTGGGCGAAGGACAAGGGCATCGCCGTGCGCGGCCACAACCTGTTCTGGCAGGCGGAGAAATGGGTGCCGGCGTGGGTCGCGAAGCAGGACTTCGCCCCCCAGCCCGCGAAGGCCGTCGAGCAGCTGATGCGCACACACGTGAGCACCGTGTGCGGCCACTTCGGCAAGACCATCAAGAGCTGGGACGTCGTCAACGAGGCCGTCGACCCGGCCGACGGCAAGCTGCGCCAGAATGCCCTCACGAAGCCGCTGGGCGCCGTCGAGCAGATCGACCTCGCGTTCCGCCTCGCGCACGAATACGCGCCGCAGGCGCAGCTGGTCTACAACGACTACATGCGCGGCGACGCCGGCAGTGCGAAGCACCGCGCGGGCGTCCTGGCCCTGCTCGCGGACCTGAAAAAGCGCGGCACGCCGATCAACGCGCTCGGCCTGCAGAGCCACATCGGTTCGTGGGACGAAACGGACAAAGGGCGTTCCGACCTGGTCGAATGGCGCAAGTTCCTCGACGAGGTGACGGGCATGGGCTACGACCTCCTGATCACGGAACTGGACGTGAACGACCGCCGCCTGCCGGCCGACATCGCCAAGCGCGACGCCGGCGTGGCCGCCGCCACCCGCGACTTCCTGGACGTGACGCTGGCCTACCCGCGCCTGCGCGACATCCTCGTGTGGGGCCTGGCCGACAACATCAGCTGGCTGCAGACGTGGGACGAGGCGCCGCGCAAGGACAAGCTGCCGATGCGTCCGACGCCGTTCGACGCGCAGCTGAAGGCGAAGCCGATGAAGCAGGCCATCATCGACGCCATCAAGGCGGCGCCGGCACGCCAGGGCTGATCTGCGATATCGATTCGGGTATCGGTCGGCGCGCACAAGTCATTGGTGCGCCGGCCGGTCGGTCTTTATACTCGCGCGACGCTCATCAACTCCCAGCCCGCACATGGACTCGAATCGCCGCCGCATCCTCACCGCCTCCCTCGCCACCGCTGCCGCCGCCAGCGTCCCCTCGCTCGCCTTCGCGGCGCAGTCGAAAGCCCCCGCGCCGGCCGCCGGCCTCGCTCCGACCCCGCCGATGGGCTGGAACAGCTGGAACTCGTTCGGACCCACCATCACGGAAGCGCAGGCGCTGGAAAACGCCGACATCATGGTCGCGAAACTGCTGCCGTTCGGGTACAACGTGTTCACCGTCGACATCCAGTGGTACGAGCCGAACGCGAACAGCTACGAGTACCGCAAGGACGCCGAGCTGACGATGGACCAGTACGGCCGCCTGCAGCCGGCGCCGAACCGCTTCCCGTCCGCCGCCGGCGGCGCCGGCTTCAGGAAGCTCGCCGACCAGATCCACGCGCGCGGCATGAAGTTCGGCATCCACCTCATGCGCGGCATCCCGCGCCAGGCCGTGCGCCTGAACACACCGATCCTCGGCACGAACCTGCGCGCCCAGGACATCGCCGATACGAAAGCGATCTGCGAGTGGAACGGCGACATGTACGGCGTCGACATGACGAAGCCGGGCGCCCAGGAATACTACAATTCCGTCTTCAAGCAGTACGCCGCATGGGGCGTCGACTTCGTCAAGATGGACGACATGTCGCGCCCGTACGAGCGCAACTGGCCCGAAGTCGAAGCGGCGCACAAGGCCATCGCGGCCAGCGGCCGTCCCATCGTCCTGAGCCTGTCGCCGGGCGAGATGGACCTGCGCTGGGCGAGCCACGTGCCGCACTACGCGCAGATGTGGCGCATCTCGGACGACTTCTGGGATGAATGGCGCCTCCTCAACGACCAGTTCCAGCGCCTGGAAAACTGGAACCCCGTGATGGGCGCGAACTCGTGGCCCGACGCGGACATGCTGCCGCTGGGCCGCCTCGCCCTCGGCGCGCGCGACACCAAGTTCACACCGGACGAACAGCAGACCCTGATGACGTTGTGGAGCATCGCGCGCTCGCCGCTGATCATGGGCGGCGACCTGCGCCACCTGGACGCGAAGACGCTCGCGCTGCTGACGAACCCCGAGGTGCTGGCCGTGAACCAGCGCAGCCGCGACAACCGCCCGCACCGCGCGGATGCGGGCACGCGCATCTGGAGCGCCCGCGCCGCCGACAAACGCAATCTGCAATACCTGGCACTGTTCAACACGTCCGACGCGCCGACCGAGATCGTGTTCGACCTGTCGCGCCTGGACCTGGGCAACCGCAGCGTCGCCGTGCGCGACCTGTGGGCACGGCGCGACCAGCCTGCCGTTCGCGGTGCACTGCGCATCGCGCTGGCGCCGCACGCGTCGACCCTGCTGGGCCTGTCCGCCTGACGTGACAAAAGGGTGACTATTCCGGCTGCATGACCTGTCAGAATGGCGTCGGTACAGATTTTGGAACATAATGGTCCGGTCCGCGCCGGCCCTTTATGTTCCCGTCCATCGACCGCATGAGAATACACCCCCTTACCGGCGAGTTTGCGCTGCCCGCAAACGAAACCGCGTTCCTCGTCCACCAGCTGCCGCAGACGCGGGCCCTGCTCGGTTACACGCTCGTGTTCTGCACGCTGTTCTACCTGGCGTTCTCGATCTCGGACCTGGCCGCGCTGGGCTATGGTCCGGACTACCTGAAGCTGTGCGCGGCGCGCGCGGTGGTCGCGGCGACCGCCGGCATATGCGCGTGGCTCGCCTACCACCGGCCGATCACCGTCGAAGCGACCCGCATGGCCGCCTGCGTCGCGGAGACCGTGGCGCTCGCGTGCTTCATGGTCATCGCCGTGCGGCGGCCGGACGAATTCCACTGGCACGCGATGTCGCTCGGGATCATGCTCATCGTGATCTACCTCTACATCCCGAACAGCTTCGCCAATGCGCTCGTGCTGGCCTGCGGCGCGACCGTCGTCTTCCTCGCGCTGAGCCTGAAGTACGGCCGGCTGACGATGGCCGACGACGTCACGATGGTCATGCTGCTGGTGCTGGCGAACGCGTTCGGGGCCCTTGCGGCGCGGCGCTTCAACCAGGTGTCGCGCGAGGAATACCAGGCGCGCGTGCAGCTCCAGCACGCGGCGGCGCGCGACCACCTGACGGGCTGCTTCAACCGGCGCTACCTGCACGAGACGCTGATGCGCCCGGGGCAGGTGCGCACACCGGACCATGGCGGCATGCTGACGGTGGTCCTGTGCGACATCGATCACTTCAAGCGCATCAACGACACGTACGGTCATGCCAGCGGCGACATCGTGCTGCGCAGCTTCGCCGATCTGCTGCGGCGCATGACGCGCGACGGGGTCGACAGCGTCGTGCGCTACGGCGGCGAGGAATTCCTCGCGATCCTGCCGGGCACGGACCTCGAAGGCGGCATCCACCTGGCTGAGCGGCTGCGCACGCGCTTCGCCGACACGAGCATCGTGACCGCCGACGGCACGGAACACGTGCGCACGACGGCCAGCTTCGGCGTCGCGTGCACCGACCTCGCGGCCGAGGGCGGCAACGACGTGCTGCGCGACCTCATCGCCGTGGCCGACAAGCTGATGTACGACGCCAAGCGCGGTGGACGCGACCGCGTCCACGCGCGCTGCGCCTGCGCCAACGACGCGGACGGGCCGCGCCGCGCGGGCCTCGTCAATAGGCGGTGACGGAGAAGTTACGCGCGCCGAAATCCATGCCGCCCGACGACGACGTGATCTCGAACCCGTACTGCACGTCGCCCAGCGTCACGTTGCCGATCCAGCCGAGGTTCTGCAGGTAGCGCATGATGGCGAGGATGTCGACGGTCGTGTTGTTGGTCTTCGTCGTCCGCAGGAACGAATACACCATGTTGCCGCCGTTATTGCCGCGATAGACGTTCCACGTCGCCCCGCCGACGTTCACGTTCGTGTACACGGGGATGGCGCAGCCTTGCGCCGTCCAGTTGTACGACACCGGCTTGACGTTGCCGCAGCCGCCGGACGTGCCCGTGTAGTTCAGCCACAGCATGATCTCGTTGGCGTGGTTCGAATCCCAGATGTCGTACGTCGACTCCCACGCGCCGCCGGCCGGCGTCGTGGCCGACACGACGGACGTCACGCGCGACAGGGAGCTCAGCGACTTGCCCACGTAAAAGCCGATGTGCGGATAGGACTTGATGCCGCCCGTGTTGGGCTGGTTGGACCACACGCCCCAGTCGGCCGGCGAGTTCGCCCAGATGGTCTGCGGCCCCGCGCCCTGCCCCCAGATGTCGTTGTTGAAGGTGTACGCGCCCATCGTGGTCCCGCCGTACTGCGCGGAGGTCGACCAGGTTGCCGCCTGCGCCGGGGCGGCGAGACTCGTTGCAAGTGCCACTGCGGTCATGCATAGTGCCAGCTTCATGTTGTCTCCTTGATGTTCGCCCCGCTACAAGCGGACCGCGACGACCGTGTCCGCACACGGCATCCGGGGCCTTGACGCCATATTCTTATGTAATCGATTTCATCATAGGAATGCGAACGGGCGGCGTCAATCGTGCATACGTCTTTGCTATCCGCTATCACGGAGACATGCCAATTTCGTATGGCAAATGAGGATTCCGATATGGGTCGGCTACTCGCGTACTTTGCCCCGCAAGGCCTTCACCTGGCTGCGGCCGGCCTTGGATTCCAGCCGGCGCCGTTGCGACCCCAGCGTGGGCCGCGTGGCGCGCCGCACGAGCGGCACCATGGCGGCCGCGTCGACGAGCGCCTGCAGCCGCGCCAGCGCGTCCGCGCGGTTGCGCTCCAGGCTGCGCGCGGACTGCGCCTTGACGACGACGACGCCGTCGCGCGTGATGCGCGCGTCCGGCAGCGCGCGCAGGCGTTCCTTCACGTCCGCCGGCAGCGAGGACGCGCCGATGTCGAAGCGCGCCTGCACGGCGTTGGACACCTTGTTCACGTTCTGCCCGCCCGGTCCCTGCGCGCGGATCGCGCTGAACTCGACCTCGTCCGGATCGATGGCGACGGGCGGACGCATGCGGTCAGCGGACCTGGTTGCCCAGGATCGCGCCGCCCGCCGTGCCGTACACGAACGGGCCGTTCAGCGACGAGCCGTCCGCATACGTCTGCGGCGTCTGCTGGGTCCAGCCGGACAGGTTGAACGCCGCATTGGTCCTGAAGCTGTACTGCGGCGCCGACGGATACGGCGACGGCTGCGTGACCTGGGCGCTCAGGCGATAGACCTGGACGCCGCTGTTGATGTCCAGCGTCTTCTTCGCCGCGCACTGGGCCGGCGTGCGCACGACCTTCGTGAAGTAGGCGGAGTTCTGCGGCGCGTACGGCGCCGTCGTGTTCTCCGGGTTGTACGGGTTCGCGACCAGCTGCGCCTTGACGCTGCCGCGCGGCCCAGACACCAGCACGGCCGTCTCTTCGTCGACGCCGATGCCCAGCACCTGGTCGAAGCGTTCCACGCCGCCCGGACAGCCGTCGCCGATGCGGGACACGAAGCCGATCAGGCGGCCCAGGCGGTCGCGCGTATTGAAATGGTCGTCGGTGATCGTCTTTTCCAGGCCCGGGATGCTGATGAAGCTCCCGGTCTGGATGAACTTGCCGGACGACGTGTTGAGCGGGTCGATCGTCATGTAGCGGTTGAACGGATTGGCCAGCGCCTCGTCCGACGTGACGGTGTCGTTCAATGCCACGAACGCGTACTGGCCCAGCATCGCATTGCCGGCGCTCGTGCCGCCGATCGGGATGCCCGCGTTGACGGCGCGCTGCAGCGCGGCGGCCAGCGGCGTGCTTTGCCAGTACTCGTAATAGTCCGCCTGGTCGCCGCCCGCGATGAAGATGGCGCTCGCTTTCGAGATCACGTCCACCACGAACGGATCCGCGGCCGCGGTGCGGCTCGGGACGACGAGCGTCTCGACGGACGTCACGCCCAGGTCGAGGCCGCCGACCATCTCGTAATTGCGGCTCGTCGTCGTATCGACCGTGCCGAGGCGGCTGTAGATGTACGGGTTGTACGCATCGCTCCCGGTCGCGCGGAGGATGACGAAGCGGCCGCCGGCAGCCTTCGTGATGCCGGCCTGCGCGATCATCCAACGGAATGCCTCGGCCACGTCGTAGCCGCCGCCCATCAGCACGACCGATGGCGTACAGACCGTCTCCCAGCACGACACCGGTTTCGCGCGCACGGGCGTGGACGGGTTGCCCACGTAGCTATAGGTATACTTGGGACCGGCGTGTGCCGCTTCGGCGGCGAGCAGCGGAGCGAGGGCGAGCAAGGCGCGGGCGGCCTTGGATGTCAGCGTGGAAGTCATGGGGGCTCCAAAGGGCGATGGGTTCGGGACGGCAGGTACTGGCAGGCTCAGCATATTATCTTTTTTGCACCGCCGGAACCAGCTTTGCGCAGGGACTGCCGGATTTTCGGCATTTGCGCCACACGCGGGCGGCGTGTATCGTCATGCCTGACCAATGATCCGCCCCGAGAGAACCGCACGATGAGTTTCGACCTGATGGTGTTCGCCCCCGACGCCGCCCCGCCCAAACGGCCCGCCTTCCTCGACTGGTACGAGGAGCAGACGCAGTGGACCGAGGACCACGGCTACGACGACCCGGCCGTGGCCACGCCCGCGCTGCAAGCCTTTTATGCGGAGCTGGCGGCCGAGTTCCCGCCCGTGTCCGCCGACGTCGACGACCCGGCATCCGGCACCGATTACACGATCGGCCGGACGCTGATCTACATGTCGTTCCTCGACTGGGACCGGATCGACGCGGCCTGGGAAGCCGTGCACCGCCTCGCCGCGAAGCACGAGCTGGGGTTCTTCGACGTCAGTTCCGATCTCGCCGAAACATGGCTGCCCGACCGCAAGGGCGGGCTGCGCCTGGCCCACTCGGATTAGTCGGCGGCACCCACGCGCGGGCTTTCCTGCGGGCCGAGATAGCTCGGCTTCAGGCCGCCCGCGTCGATCACGACCCGCTGCAGCACGAGGCCCGGATCCAGCGCCCAGAACTTCAACGTGTGCCGCCCTGCCCCCTTCACCTCGTGCGCCGTCGTGAACTGCGCGACGCCGTCCGACACGATCTTCTCCCAGTGCTGCAGCGACGCATCCGCATGCACATCGACGATGCGCGGCGCCTCGTCGTCGATGGAGACGGCGTAACGGAAGCCCGCTCCCGGCCGGAATTTCAGGGTGGGCGCCAGCGTTGCCTGCACGTTCACCTTGCCCGGCTCGAACAGGTACACGTCGTACTCCAGCCGCATGCCATCCGCAGGTGCCAGCGCGGGCGCGTCCACCGGCAACGTCGTCATGCCGGACAGGGTGCGGCCCAGGCCCGGCACGCGCAACCATTCGCGGCCCGCCGGCGCCAGCGCGCGGCTGTAGTGTTCCGCCTCGATGGCCACCGTGCCGCCCGTTTCCACGAAGCCTGCGACTTGTGCGCCGCGCTGGTCCGCATGGCGCAGCGGGACCTCGACCGTGGCCTGCTGGCCGTCCGGACCGCTCACCAGCACGCGGCCGGACGTCGCGCCCGCCGGCACCTGGTCCCAGCGCACGTCGACGGCGATCCGCTTCGACTTGTCCGTCGTACCGGACGATTCGCCCAGCACGATCCACGGCTGATCGGCACGCGCGGTCCAGGCCACCGGTGCCGCGCCGCGGTCGAAGACCTCGATGTAGCGGCCCGACTTGTCGAACGGTTCGAACGCGGGCAGGCGCAGGTTCTGTGCCGCCGGCCACGCCGCCGCGCTGCCCTCCACCGCCACGCCCAGCGCGGGCGCGGCCGGCACCGTGATCTCGCGCACGTCGGGCATGATGTTCGTCGCGGGGTCGCGCCAGCTCGTGTAGCCGATGTGCGTCTGCGCCATCATGTGGTTCCACTTGCCGTTATTGATCGTGTGGTACGCGCGCGAGATCGCGGCGTCCTGCGCGAACAGGTCGCGCGCGCGGGCGGCGAGATCCTTCGTGTCGGCGCGGCCCTGCTGCGCGTGGAGTCGGTTGGCCTGCACCGTCGCATACAGTTCGCCCAGCGTGCCGGACGCGCGCACGGGGTGCTCGACGAGCTGGAAGAACGCGTCGCGCTGGGCCGGGGCCAGCTTCGCCTTCACGCGTTCGACCCGCGCGGCCAGGTCGCGCCAGTCGGCCACGATGCGCTCGGATTCGCGGTAGTTGGTCGCGCTGTACGTGTCCGGCTCCAGCTGTTCCGGCCGGCGGCGGCCGTTGTAGCGGGCGTAGGTTTCGACGATGTCGGCGATTTCATTCGAATTCTCCGCACCGAACTCGCGCGTCGCCCACAGCTTCAGGTAGTCGGGCAGGCGCGATGCCGGCCACGCGGCCGGGTTCCACGCATAGGTGAGGAAGAATTCCGTCGGCACTTCCATCGGCTTGAGGTCGCCCACGTTCACGACCCACAGCCGGTCCGCGCCGAGGCGCCAAGCAAGGTGCATCTGTTCCCACACCTTCGGCAGCGGCGTCACGTTGATCCATTTATAGGAACGTGGACCGCCCACGTAATCGAAGTGGTAATAAATGCCCGCGCCGCCGCTGCGCTTGCGCTCTTCGGCGGTGGGCAGGCGGCGGATATTGCCCCAGTTGTCGTCGCACCACAGCAGGGTCACGTCATCCGGCACGCGCATGCCCTTCTCGTAGTACTCCTGCACTTCCTTGTACAGCGCCCAGACCTGCGGCACCTCGGGCAGCGGCCGGCCCATCGTCCTGGCGATCATCGCGCGCTGGTCCGCCACGATCCGCTGCAGCAGCGCGACGTTCGATTCCTCCGACATCGGCTCGTCGCCGTCGCCGCGCATGCCCAAGGTGATGACCTTGTCGTAGTCCTTCGAGCGGTCCAGGCCCTGTTGCCAGAACTCGCGCAGCACCTGCTCGTTGCGGTTGTAGTCCCACGGCCCCTTGCCGTACTTCTTCCACTCCGCGTGGGCGCGCATCAGCGGTTCGTGGTGCGACGTGCCCATCACGATCCCCATCTCGTCGGCCAGCAGACCGTTCTCGGGATCGTCGTCGTAGAACGCATTGCCCCACATCGCAGGCCACAGGTAGTTGCCGCGCATGCGCAGGATCAGCTCGAACAGTTTGCCGTAGAACTTGTGGTTGAAGCCGCCGAATTTTTCCTTCGCCCAGCCCGACAGCGCGGGCGCCTCGTCGTTCAGGAAGATGCCGCGGTAGCGCACGACGGGTGCGTCGGCCACGCGGGTGCCGGCCGCCACGGCGAGCACGTCGTGCTTCGGCGGCGTGACGTCGGCCCACCAGTTCCACGGCGAGACGCCGATCTGCTCCGACACCGTGTACAGCCCGAAGATCGTGCCGCGCCGGTCGCTGCCCGCGACGACGAGCGCACGCGCCACGCCCGGCAGCGGATTGCGCACGGTCTGCACGAGGTAGCCTTCCCATTTCCCGCGCACGGCCTTCGCATCGATCTTGTTCTCGCGCGCGAGGCGGTCGATCAGCGCGCTTCTACCGAGCGTGCCGACGATGACGATGTCCGATCCTTTCGCAACGGCGCCGGCGGACGCCAGCAGCGCGGGACGCGTGCCGGACACGCGTTCGATATCGGCCTGCAGGTCGGCCGCCGCGCGGCGCACGCCCTTGAATTCGTTCGGGTCGACGACGATGCGGGCAGCCTGGCCGGAGCGCGCGAGCACGACGGCGTCCTTGCCGGCCTCGAAATTAACGAAGGGACGCTCGCCCAGCGCCCATGCCGGATGCGCGGCCGCAAGCGTCAGCGCCGCGGCGACGACGAGTGATTTCATAAGTCTCCTGGTGTTTTTATATGATTGGTTTCAGCGCGCGATGCGGCACGTCCTGAGCTGCTCCAGCGGCACGGCGTCCGCCATCGCCTTGTAGCCGGCGGTCGACGGATGCAGGCCGTCGTTGTCGAATGCCTTCAGCAGGTGGTCCGGCCTGGCCGGGTCGCGCAGCGCCGCGTCGAAGTCGACGACGCCGTCCACGACGCCCGCGCTGCGGATCCACTGGTTGTAGGCGAGACGGTCCGCTTCGTTGTCCGGACCCGGCGCGTAATACCCGCTGCCGCCGTACGGGCTGATCGTGGCGCCCAGCACGCACACGCCCTGCGCATGGGCGCGCGCGACGATCTGGCGGTACGCCTGTTTCAGGTCGTCCAGCAGCGCGGCGCGTGCGGCCGGAGTGTCTTCCTTGTTCCGGTGCTGCACGCCGAAGTCGTTCACGCCGATCATGACGATGGCGTGGGAGACGCCCGGCCGCGCCAGCACGTCGCGTTCGAAGCGGGACACGAGGTTGGGGCCGAGCCCGTCGCGCAGCATGCGGCCGCCGCCGATGCCCGCGTTGACGACGCCGACGTCCGTCATGCCGGCGGCGCGCAGGCGCACGGCAAGGCCGTCCGTCCAGCGCGCATACGTGTCCGGGTTCACGCCATAGCCGTCCGTGATCGAGTCGCCGATCGCGACGACCGTGTGCGCCCGGGCGCCGTCCAGCACTTCGACCCCGGTGATCTGGTACCAGCGCGTGAACGTGTCGGCCTGCGGCCAGATCGCGGCCTGGACCTGGTTGCCGGGAATGCGGAAGCTCGTCGCCCGCGCGCCCGGGTGCCCCGTCTGGCGCGCCGGCGCCTGGACGAAATGCAGCGAGATGGCGAGGTCCGCGCCCGCCGCATGCGGCAGATCGACGGGATCGCTCAGGTATTCGGCGCCCGCCGGAATCGTGACCGACGCGGCACCGCCGAAGCGCAAGGGGCGCAGGCTGGCGGCATCGACGTCGGCCTTGCCGGGCGTGGTGCTCAAGGCGACGCTGCCGGCGTCGATGACGAGCGGCGCCGTGCCGAACACGTTGGACAGCTTGACGCGCAAATGGCGCCCGCTCAGCGACACCCGCACGATCTGGCGCAGGCTCGCGTCCTGCCACTGCGCGGCGGGCAGTTCGTTCTGGCCTTCCGGCACGAGTTGGGCACTGCCCCAGGAGGCGACCCAGTGTTCGCCGGCAGGGGTTTGGACGGCGAGCGCGGCACAGCCGCCGAGGGAGAGACACAGCACGCTGGCCGCCAGAATCGATTGACGCGACATCGTAAATCCTTCACACTGGGAAAATGGTTGCGCTACCATTCTAGTTTAGATCAATGTTACGGGCAACGAGATATATTTTTTCGATATGCCCGTCATCACCAGGAGACAAGAAATGCCCCTCATCCAGCGCGCCGCCAGCCCGATCGTCACCGAAATGCAGGTGATTCCCGTGGCCGGCCGCGACAGCATGCTGCTGAACCTGTGCGGCGCCCACGCGCCCTACTTCACGCGTATCCTCGTCCTGCTGAAGGACAGCGCCGGCAACACCGGCATGGGCGAGGTGCCCGGCTCGAACGGCATCCTGCGTGCGCTGGAGCGGCTCGTCCCGCTCGTGACGGGCACCGAAGTGGCGCGCTACAACCGCACCCTGAACGTGCTGCGCACGGCGATTTCCGGCGTGAGCCACCAGGTGACGTCGAGCGCCGAGGAGGCGGTCATGAAGCAGCCGCACGAGATCAACCTGCGCCTGGAAAACGTGGTGACGGCCGTGGAGGCGGCGCTGCTGGACCTGCTGGGCCAGCACCTCGCGGTGCCCCTGTGCGAACTGCTCGGCAACGGCCAGCAGCGCACGCACGTGACGATGCTGGCGTACCTGTTCTACATCGGCGACCGCACCCAGACGGACCTGCCGTACGACGGCGACAAGGCCAGGGATGGCTGGTACAAGGTGCGCGACGAGGAAGCCTTGAGTCCCGAGCAGATTGCGGACCTCGCGTCCGCCGCCGTCGACAAGTACGGCTTCCGCGACTTCAAGCTGAAAGGCGGCGTGATGCGGCCGGAGGACGAGATCGCGGCGGTGGCCGCCATCAAGCGGCGCTTCCCGGACGCGCGCGCGACGCTGGATCCCAACGGCGCCTGGTCGCTGGCGGAAGCCGTCGCCGCGTGCAAGGGCCAGGGTCACGTGCTGTCGTATGCGGAAGACCCGTGCGGTCCGGAGAACGGCTATTCGGGCCGCGAAATCATGGCGGAATTCAAGCGCGCCACCGGCATCCGCACGGCGACGAACATGGTCGCGACGGACTGGCGCCAGATGGCGCACTCGCACCTGCTGGGCGCCGTCGACATCCCGCTCGCCGACCCGCACTTCTGGACGATGCAGGGGTCCGTGCGCCTCGCCCAGCTGTGCCATGACTGGGGCCTGACGTGGGGTTCGCACTCGAACAACCACTTCGACGTGTCGCTGGCGATGTTCACGCACTGCGCGGCCGCCGCGCCGGGCGACATCACGGCGATCGACACGCACTGGATCTGGCAGGAAGGCCGCGAACGCCTGACGACGGAACCGCTGCAGATCGTGGGCGGCCAGGTGGCCGTGCCGGACGCGCCGGGCCTGGGCATCCAGCCCGACATGGAGCGCATCCTCGCGGCGCACGAGCTGTACAAGAAGGTCGCCGGCGGCGCACGCGACGACGCGATGGCCATGCGCTACCTCGTGCCCGGCTGGACGTACGATCCGAAGAAGCCGAGCTACGCGCGCTGAGACGGTCCTCGCGTCAGGCGCCCACGGCGCCCCACGACGCCAGCGCCGCGCGGCACCAGTCGTCCAGCCGGCCGGCGTACGTCGCGGCGTCGAAGTCGCCCAGGTCGGCGATCGTCACGGCCGGCGCATGGACCTGCCGCGCGGCACGCGCCGGCACGTCCCAACCCGGGGGTATCCTGCCGCGCGCGGCAACGAGCGCGCCGAAGACCCGGTCGGGCGCCATTCCGCTTACGTAGATCTGCCGGAGCACCAGCCAGGCGCGGTCGAGCGAAGCCGCGTGCGTCGCGGGATGCTGGAGCGCGTACGCGGCGAACGCCTGTCCGTGGCGGCTTCCCCACGGCTCCCGGTGCGAATGGTCGAGGGCGAGCAGCACGTCGAACCGCGCCGCGCAATGGTCGTCAAGGGCCGCGTACGTGGCGCCGCATTCGGGGCACCGGTGGGTGTTCGGCGACGGTATCATGGTGCTGCAGGCAGGCTGAAAGCGCCAGTGTAAGCGAACTCACGCCGCCAGTACCCCCGGCACCTCGCATTGCAGGAACTTGTCGAACTCCGGCAACGCCATCGGCCGCGCGAACAGATAGCCCTGCGCCTCGTCGCAGCGGCAGGCGCGCAGCGTCTCCATCACCTCTTCCGTCTCGATGCCTTCCGCGACCACGGTCAGGCCGAGCGCGTGCGCCATGTGGACGAGCGCCCCGACGAATTCGTCGCCGTTGGGGCACTCTTCCAGGAAGAACGAGCGGTCCAGCTTCAGCACGTCGACGGGGAAGCGCTTCAGGTACGACAGGCTCGAGTAGCCGGTGCCGAAATCGTCCAGCGCCAATTTCACGCCCAGATGTTTGAGGCGGTGAAGCACGTCGACGGATTGTTCGATGTCGTCGATCAGCGCGCTCTCCGTGAGCTCCAGTTCCAGCGCGCGCGGCGCGAAGCCCGTCTCGCGCAAGGCCTGTTCGACGTCGGCCACGAGCTCCGCCGACCGCAGCTGGCGCGCCGACACGTTGACGGACACGTGCAGCTGCGTGCCGTATTTGTCCGAGAGCCGCCGGCCGACGCGGCAGGCCTCGCCCAGCACCCAGCGGCCGATCGCCTCGATGTGGCCCCGTTCTTCCGCGATGGGGATGAATTCGAGCGGCGACACCTGGCCCAGTTCCGGGTGCTTCCAGCGCAGCAGGACTTCCACGCCGCGCAGGCGGAACGTGCGCACGTCGATGCGCGGCTGGTAGTGCAGTTCGAACTGGCCCAGTTCCAGCGCCCGCCGCAGTGCCGTCTCCACCTGCAGCCGGCGCCGTGCTTCCACGCTCATTTCCGGCTCGAAGAACTGGTACGAGCTCGCGCCCAGCGCCTTGGCCTTGTACATCGCCGTGTCCGCGTTCTGGAACAGCAGTTCCGGCGTGGCGCCGTCCTGGCCGGAGAGGCTGATGCCGATCGACGCGCCCACGCACATCTCCAGCCCGTCGATGTGGAACGGATTGGTGAGGGTCTTCAGCAGGCGCTGCGCGATGCCGGCGGCGGCCTCGCGGCCCGCGCAATGGGCCGCCACGACGAATTCGTCGCCGCCCAGCCGTGCCACGACGTCGCCCGGACGCAGGCACGATTGCAACCGCAAGCCCACCTGCCGCAGCAAATGGTCCCCGGCCGCGTGGCCCAGCGAATCGTTGACTTCCTTGAAGCGGTTCAGGTCGATGAACAGCACCGTCGTTTCCGCCTGGCCGCGGGCCTGGCCCAGCATCGAGCGCAGGTGGCCGTTCAACCAGGCCCGGTTGGGCAGGCCCGTGAGATCGTCGCGCGTGGCCAGCTGCTCCAGCCGCTCCTCGGCGCGCTTGCGGTCCGTGATGTCGTGGAAGAAGACCGACAGGCCTTCGTCGTGCGCATACACGCGCACGCTGAGCCACACGCCGACCGGTTCGAAAAACGTTTCGAGGGACGCGTTCTCGCCCGTCGCCATCACCCGCCGGTAGACCTCGCCGATTTCCGTGCCGGCCGGCCCGTTCGCCAGGTCCCACAAGTTCGTGCCCAGCGCGGAGCCCGGCTCGACGCCGGCGAACTTGACGGCCAGCGAATTGGCGTACGTGATCTGCCAGTTGCGGTTGACGGAGAAGAAGCCGTCCTCGATGCTTTCCAGGATCGTCCGGATGCGCGCATGCGCATCCTCGACCCGGTGCAGCATCTCCTTTTCGAGCCTGATGTCGCGCGAGACAAGGACGGCGCCGATCACGGTGCCGGTGACGGGATCCGCGACCTTGCGCACCTTGGTGCCGAGCGCCACGTAATGGCCGTCGCGATGCCGCTTGCGCACCTCGACGACGTCGGAGAGATCCTCGCCTGCCAGGATGCGTGCGAGTGCCGCTCCCGCGGGCTCGCGGTCGTCGGGATGGAGAAAATCGAGGCCGCTGTGCCCGACCATCTCCTCCGGCCGCCATCCCACCACGTTCGTGTACGACGGCGACACGTGGATGTAGCGGCCGTCCACGCCGCAATGCGCGATCAGGTCGATGCTGTTGTCGACGATGAGGCGATGCTCCGCTTCGCTGCGCAGCGCGCGGTCGAGGTTCGCTTTCTGCGCCGTGACGTCGGCGAATGCGCCGGACCATCCGGCGCACCGCCCCTCGGCATCGAAGCGCGGCAGCCCGGACACGACCACCCGGCGCAGGGACCCGTCCGCGCACCGGATCCCGACTTCATCGCCGAAGGCCGCTTGCCGCGCCAGCGCCTCCGCGACGCGGTCTGCCGCCTGCGCATCGGCGGCACACCCGCGCAGCCAGTCCTGCAGGCGCGTGGCCACGGCGAACGGCGGCAGCGCGCCCTGTCCGTCGTCGACGGTGGACGTGCAGACGCCGTCCGTATCCGTGGTCCAGATGCTCGCGATAAACGATGTGGGCTGTGACATGGGACTCTGAAAAGGTGGGAAACAGCATCCTGAGCTGTCATTATGCGTCATGACTATTGCTGTAGGAAAACTCCTACGCAAATTCTGCAGCGGGATGTTGCCCAACAACAACTCAGACGTGGGCGGAGGCGCGATGCCGGCAGGCGTGCCGGCATCGCGTGAGGAAGGAATTACTGGCGCAGCAGCGTGCGCAGGGTGCGCGACAGGTCCTCGGCGGAGAACTTGGCGACGTAGGCGTCGGCGCGGACGTTCTTGACGTGTTCCTCGTTCGTCGTGCCGGACAGCGACGAGTGGATCACGACCGGCATGTTGCCGAAGCGCGCGTTCGACTTGATGTTGCGGGTGAGCGTGAAGCCGTCCATTTCCGGCATCTCGAGGTCGGTCAGCACGAGCGCAACCTTGTCGTGCACGGTCTTGCCTTCCGCTTCCGCCGCGGCGGCGATGTGGTTCAGCTGGTCCCAGCACTCCTTGCCGCTCTTGGTCATCACGAACGGCAGGCCCATGGCGTCCAGGCCCTGCTCGATCAGCGCGCGGGCGACGACGGAATCGTCCGCGGCGAGGATCACGGCGCCCGGCTTCAGCTTCATCTTGCCGCCGACGGCCTGCTCGATGTTCTCCGTGTGCGCTTCCGGATTCAGGTTGCGCAGGATCGTCTCGACGTCCAGCACCTGAGCCAGGCGGGCCGGCTGGCCGTCCACCGGTTCCAGGCGCGCGATGCTCGTGACCATGCCGCTGCCGGCGCTCTTCTCGGCCGACATCACCTGCGTCCAGTCGAGGCGCACGATCTCTTCCACGCTCTCGACGGCGAACGCCTGCGTGGTGCGCGCGAATTCCGTCACCAGCATGATGTTCAGGCCGGTCTTGGGCGTGACGCCGGCGATGCCCGGCAGGTCCAGGACCTGGATGATCTGGCCGCGCAGGTTGACCACGCCGAGCACGTGATCGGGCGCGCCGGCCACCTTGGTGATCGTCGGCATCGCGACGATCTCGCGAATCTTGAAGACGTTAATGCCGAACAGCTCGCTGTGCTCGCCGCTGGCGTCGCCGCCGAGACGGAAAAGCAAAAGCTCGAATTTGTTCGTGCCCGTGAGGTTGCTGCGCTCGTCGACTTCCTGCTGAACCGATTTCATGTCCCATCCCAAAAAGGTTGATTCTTTTGGGAAATTCTAGACGCGAACCGCGTGTCGGTGTAAAGACCAGCATGAATCTCCGTCACTTTTTGGTGATTTCGCACCAAAAAACCACACACATTTGACGGAATCGTAACGACTTGTCACGCCGTGGATGCCTGCGCATCCACCTCGCGCAATGCCTGCCGCGCCATCTCGAGGATGCCCTCGAACGACTTCGCGGCCGCGATGAAGCGGCCGTTGTGGCAGAAACCCGCGTCCGGCACACCCGTGACGGCAGCCAGGTCGGCATCGCGCAAACCGGCCCAGGCCGCGGGCAGGTCGGCGCGCGCATCGAAACTCTCCGCGCTGACGGGCACCGTGTGGATCATGTGCCGCTGCTCGGCGAGGCTGTAGCTGATGACGAACAGTACCCTCGGCATCTCCTTGCGCACGATGGCCGTCCACGGCAGCGCGGCATTCTTCAGGTACAGCACTCGGCCGCCCTCGAGCACCTCCGCATGCCGCACCTGCTCGACGGCGAGCAGCGCGCCCACGCGGTACTTGACGGCATTGATCATCAGGTCCGTGAGCAGGGCCAATACCTTCCGGAACTGCTCGTCGCGGTACGCCTCGGCCGCGGGGCCATAGCCCAGGCGCTGCTCGTCGAGCCAGTTCGGATTGAAGCCGGATACGATGGCGGACAGGCCATAGCTGCCGGGCGCGTTGCGGGCGGCGCCCACGTCCGACAGGTCGAGGTATTGCACGACGTCCGCATCGATCGCGTACGCCATCTGCTGCGCGCCCTCGTCCGACAGCTTGTAGCCGGCATGCCGCTCGGCCAGCAGCGCCACGCAGCGCGCGCCGTATTCGCGCCACACGAGGCCGGCGCTGGCATACGGCACGCCGCTCATGCGGGCGCCATCGAATCCCTTCTGGTGGTGGTCGAAACGGCCCGCGGCCGGGTTCCATTCGCCGCCCACGTCGATGGCGACGTCGGCCCTGGCGATGATGGCCGGGTCGCGCGTGCGCACGAGCTCCGCGTCCGGGTACAACAACATCAGGACGGCCACCGCCCACGCATCGTCCGCGTGGAATTTACCGCTGTGCGTCACGATCAACATGCTCACTCCAATCTGAATGCATACCCCGATGATACCGGCTTTGGCCGCAAGGCCGGGCACGGGTATCATGATGGGTATTCCCATCCGCACCGAGACGACCGCCATGCCGATCCGCTTTCCCGTGTTGCCCATCGCTTTCGTGCTGAGCTTCGGCCTGGCACCCGCCGCCGCGCGCGCGGATGCGCAGGCGCCCACGGGTGCGACGAAGGGCTCGCTCGTGATCGCCGGCGGTGCGCTGCGCGCCGACAACGCCGCCGTGTGGAAGAAGATCGTCGAGCTGGCCGGCGGCCGCGGCGCCCGCATCGCCGTGTTCCCGACGGCGGCCGGCAATCCGGAACGCTCCGGCCGCCTGACGGCCGAGATCCTGGCCAGCTACGGCGCCCGCCCCTTCGTCGTGCCGCTGGCCGCGAACCTGGCCGGCACCGACGTACGCAAGGCCGCGGACGACCCGCAGCTGGCGGCCAGCGTGCGCGCGGCCGGCGGCGCGTTCTTCACCGGGGGCGACCAGGGCCGCATCACGGCCGCGCTACGCCATGCCGACGGCGGCAACAGCGCCGTGCTGGACGCGCTGTGGGATTTGTACCGGCGCGGCGGCGTCATCGCCGGCACGAGCGCGGGCGCCGCCATCATGAGCAAGACGATGTTCTACGAAGGCCGCGCCCCGCTGCCCACGCTGCGCGACGGCATCACGGACGGCCGCGACATCGCGCCGGGCCTCGGCTTCATCGGCGACGACGTGTTCGTCGACCAGCATTTGCTGATCCGCGGCCGCTTCGCCCGCATGCTGCCCGCGATGCTGGCCAAGCATTACAAGCTTGGCCTCGGCATCGACGAGAACACGGCCGCCGTCGTCGCGCCGGACCGGACGATCGCCGTCATCGGCTACAAGGGCGCCCTGCTGCTCGACCTGGCCCAGGCCAGCGTGGACGCCGCGCGTACCGGCTTCAACGTCACGGACGCCCGCATCAGCTACCTCGACAGCGGCGACCGCTACGACCCGGCCAGCGGCCGCTTCACGCCCGGCCCGGACAAGGAAAAGGTCGACCCGGCCGACCCCACGTACCGCGGCACCCTGTTCGCCCCCGACATCCTCGGCAACACGGCCGTCGTCGACCTCTTGATGAAGCTGTGCGACAGCGACCAGGCCCGCGCCACCGGCATCGCCTTCGGCGACCCGGCCGGGCTCGCGGCCGACCGCGGCTTCGAATTCGTCTTCACGCGCACGCCGGAGAGCGAGGGCTGGACGTCGAACCGGGCCGACACCTATTCCGTGTACCGCGTGCGCATGGACGTGCGGCCCGTGAAGCTCACGTTGCCGCTGTATCGGGCGGAATAGCGCGCTAAGCGGAGGACCGGCCTATCCCGTGCGGCCCGCCGTCAAACTTCTGCGTGCCTAGTCAGTGAAGCTGAAGCCGTCACCCAGCGCCAGGAGCGTCGCGATCTCGGAGGTATCCGGTCTGACAACCGACCCATGTAAATCGCCCCATTTACCTTTATCGGCGAAGAGGATGTGCGAGTGCAAGACCTTTACGGCCGTTTCACCTACCTGCCCGTATTGCAGATATGAGATTTGCACTGCTTTCGGTAATTGATTCATTCGAATCGACTGTTTTACCAGGCCCGGCAAGTGTTCGACCCGACCAAGAAAACAGCGAATCTGGTTTTCGCTCGACGCACCGCCACTACACTGCGGCGACTCGATAAACAACGACAGATTGAATTTTCCGGCATTACCGAGATAATGGTAAGCCGCAGGTGTACTCTGCTCTTCCAGCTTTTCGGTAGCCGGTGCCTCGAACCGAACTTCCCATCCCATATCCCTGGCGCTCAACACCGTCGGACCGGCAAATGCCAGCGGCGGCAAGAGGAGGCCGAGCAGCGCGACAAGTCTTCTCATGAGAGATCCTCGAACAAAGCGTCTTTTTTAACGATGAGTAACGACTCGCGTGCCCTGTAGACTTCCGGATGCGCTGCCGCCGGATGCACGCTCCTGGCCGCAGGCGGCCGTTCGACCAGGATAACAGGATGCCAGCGCACAATGCTCACAGACTTTCACCTTCTGGCCAACGACTTATTTCTTCGTCGTATTCGGGTACTCTTTTCCGTTGAACCGGAGGACGCCGAAGTGAGTATCGATGTCGCGGAAACCCTTGTGTTTCGACTTAAGAACTGAATACGCACCGCCGTCCATGCCGCACCAGTTGCCGATTTGTTCCCATTTCCCTTGTTTTCGCATGAATATCCAGTGCTGTTCTCCGCAAGAGCCGCCGGACCAAGCGAAAATCATCTCTTCTTCACCGTCAGCGTTCAGGTCAACTGCAGAAAATGCATGAACGTCCGAAACGACGCAAGACGTGTCGTCCATGGCGAGACATGCATCCTTGGGACCCGGTCGAGATGGGGTAGCACCGGCTGAAAATGCCGTGAGAAGCATCGTTATGCAAGCGAAATGAAGTCGTGGTTTCATGGGTCAAAGTGGCGTTAGCGGGAGGCTAGTATGCACGATGCCATGGCCGGGTTCCAGGGGACGCGTAACAGGCACACACGCGCATGCCGATCGAATCACCGCGCGATCGACACCGCCAGCGTCTCCTTGACCTCTTCCATCACGACGTAGCTCTTCGACTGGCCGCCATCCGCCACGTGCAGGATCTCGCCCAGCAGCCGCCGGTATTCCGTCATTTCCGGGATGCGCGCCTTGATCAGGTAATCGAAATCGCCGGACACGAGATGGCATTCCATCACCTCCGGAATCGACAGCATCGCGCGCCGGAAGCGCTCGAAGGCCTGCTCCGACTTCTGGCGCAGCGTGATTTCCACGAACACGAGGATCTGCAGTCCCAGCGCCCGCGGCGCCACGCGCGCGTGGTAGCCCGCGATGACGCCGTCGCGCTCCATGCGTTTCACGCGCTCGATGCAGGGCGTCAGCGACAGCCCGACGCGCTCGGCCAGGTCCTTCATCACGATGCGGCCGTCCTCCTGCAGGATGGACAGGATGTGCAGGTCGATGCGGTCCAGCACACGGTTCGAGTCTTTTTGCACACGCATGATTTTTCACTAAAAAATTAAGAGCAAACCGAAACAATTATCGCATTGCGACCACTACAATGAAAACAATTTCTAATTCTAGAATAACAGAGACATAAGGAAAGCTATGCGCGTCATCGTACTCGGCAGCGGCGTGGTCGGCGTGACCACCGCCTATTATCTGGCCAAGGCCGGCCACGACGTCACCGTGATCGACCGTCAACCGGGTCCGGCCCTGGAAACCAGCTTCGCCAACGCCGGCCAGATCTCGCCGGGCTATGCGTCGCCGTGGGCGGCGCCGGGCATTCCGCTGAAAGCGTTCAAATGGCTGTTCCAGCGCCACGCCCCGCTCGCGATCCAGCCGGACGGCACCCTCTTCCAGCTTCAGTGGATGTGGGAGATGTACAAAAACTGCGACGCCGACCGCTACGCCGTCAACAAGGAACGCATGGTACGCCTGGCGGAATATAGCCGCGATTGCATCCGTGCGCTGCGTGCCGAGACGGGTATCACTTATGAGGGCCGCCAGCAAGGCACGTTGCAACTGTTCCGCACGCAGGCGCAGTTCGACGGCGCCGCCAAGGACATCGAGGTGCTGAAGCAGGCCGGCGTCGCGTTCGAAGTCCTGGAACGCGAGCAGCTCGCGCAGGCCGAGCCGGCGCTGGCCCACGTGCGCGACAAACTGGTCGGCGGCCTGCGCCTGCCGAACGACGAGACGGGCGACTGCCAGCTGTTCACGACGCGCCTCGCCCAGATGGCGCGCGAGCTCGGCGTGCGCTTCCAGTTCGACACGGCGATCGAGCGCCTGGACATCGCCAACGGCCAGGTCACCGGCGTGCAAACGGACAAAGGCCGCGTGACGGCCGACCGCTACGTGCTGGCACTGGGCAGCTATTCGCGCCTGCTGCTGAAGGACCAGTTCCGCGTGCCCGTCTACCCGCTCAAGGGCTATTCGATCACGGTGCCGATCGTCGACGCGGCGAAAGCACCCGTCTCCACGATCCTGGACGAGACCTACAAGATTGCGGTGACCCGCTTCGACGACCGCATCCGCGTGGGCGGCATGGCGGAGATCGCGGGCTACAGCAAGGAACTGAATCCGCGCCGGCGCGAGACGCTGGAACTCGTCGTGAACGACCTGTTCCCCGGCGGCGGCGACGTCGCACGCGCCACGTTCTGGACGGGCCTGCGTCCGATGACGCCGGACAGCACGCCGATCGTCGGCGCCACCCCGCTGAAGAACCTGTTCCTCAACACGGGCCACGGCACCCTGGGCTGGACGATGGCATGCGGCTCGGCCAGCGTCATCGCCGACCTGGTGAGCGGCAAGGTCCCGGCCATCCATGCCGACGACCTGGCCGTGTTCCGCTACGCCGGCACGCGGACCGCGAACGTGCGCGCGGAGCTGGCCAAGGCATGAACGCCATCGCCCACCCTTCGCATATCACCCACGCGGCCCGTGCCGGCGCCGTCCTGACGATCGACCTGGACGCCATCGCGGCGAACTACCGCCTGCTGGTGGAACGCGCGGCCGGCGCCGTCGTCGCCGGCGTGATGAAGGCCGACGCCTATGGCCTCGGCATGGTGCGCGTGGCGCCGGCCCTCGTGCGCGCGGGCTGCCGCGTGTTCTTCACGGCCCACGTCGACGAAGGCATCCGCCTGCGCGACATCGTCCCGCCCGACAGCACGATCTACGTACTGCACGGCCCACCGCCGGGCACCGCCGCCGACTTCCTCGAGCACGGCCTGACGCCGGTGCTGAACGACCCGGGCCAGGTGCGCGAGTGGAGCGCCCTGTGCGCCCGCCTCGGCCGCCGGCTTGCTTGCGCGGTGCAGGTCGACAGCGGCATGTCGCGCATGGGCCTCGCGCCCGCCGATCTCGCCGCGCTGGGCGATCCGCGCGACTGGCTCGCCGCGTTCGACCCGGTTCTCCTGATGAGCCACCTGGCCTGCGCGGACGTGCCGGATCATCCGATGAACGAGCGCCAGCGCCGCCGTTTCGACGCGATCCGCGCGCAGTTCCCGGCCATGCACGCGAGTCTCGCGAATTCGTCGGCCGTCTTCCTCGGCCCCGATTTTCATTACGATCTCGCTCGTCCCGGCGCCGCGCTGTACGGCATCAATCCGCAGCCGGGGCATCCGAACCCGCTGCGCCAGGCCGTGTCGCTGGACGCACGCATCGTGCAGGTGCGTACGATCGAAGCGGGCGACGCCGTCGGCTACGGCGCCCGCTACGTGGCGGATGGCACGCGCCGCATCGCCACCATCGCCGTCGGCTACGCGGACGGCTGGCTGCGCGCCCTGTCCGGCCGCGGCAGCGCGTACATCGACGGCGTGCGCGTGCCGGTCGCCGGCACCGTGTCGATGGACAGCATCACGCTGGACGTCACCGGCATTCCCGAGTCCCGGCTGCAGCCGGGCATGACGGTGGAGCTCCTCGGCCCGCATCAGCATGTCGACGTCGTCGCGGCGGAGGCCGGGACGATCGGTTACGAAGTGCTGACGCGCTTGGGCAACCGGTTCGAGCGGCGCTACCTGGGCGGGTAATCCAGCAGCGCCGTGCCGTACGAATTGTCGACGGTGCACACCCAGCGCCTGTCGGCGTCGCGCCGGAACACATACGTCGCGCGTCGCGTGACATCGACCTTCGCGCCCGCGTCCACGTAGTTCAATGTGGACTCCATGATGACGAGGGCGGTATCCCCGCCTTCGATCACTTCCATCCGTCCCTGTCCGACGACGAGGCTGTGCTGCACGTATTCCGCGATGCGCGCGAACGCCGCGCGGATGTTCGCCTTGCCCGTGACGTTCAGGCCGGGCTTGACGACGAGTGTCGCGTCGTCGGCATAAAAATCCATCAGCGTATCGAAGTCCTCCGCCGTGATGGCGGCATCGGCAGCGCGGATCAGTTGTTCGAGAGGATGGGGTGCCATGGTGTCTCCTTGGGTTGTGCCATGGAGACTGGTTGTGGTGCGAACCCGCCTCCAGGCGGGTCGCAGTGAAAAGCGTCAGCCCACCATCCGGATGATGGTGGTAATAATCGCTTGACGGGTGAAGTGGGTGCGGTGCATGTCGCTATGGTAACACTACCGGCGGCAGAGCGCGCTCAACGGATTGTCGCCTTTCGCCGTAATGACACCAAGGCGATACGGAAGTTTGATGTAGTCATCCACACGCACTTTCGGATCGTTACCCTGGAAAAGGTATTCGAGCGGCCGGCACGGATCGATCGTCATCGTCTGATCGGCATTCGTCCGTATCATTTCGCCGTGCGAGATCCCTTCCGACCAGATTTCTTCGACGTTGTCGCTGCCTGCGAACGTGTTCATAAGCGCGGCAGAAAACGGCTCCCATTTTCCGTCCAGGCGATCGCTCTTCCAGATCCGGAAGTAGCGCCCTTTCGGGGACATCGCTTCGACCAGCGTGATGTACGTATCCGTATTCGCAAGCCGGTACGTATTGCTCGCCTCGAACAGGTCCTCCGTCTTTTCGCTGAGGACGGCGACCGTATTGCGGAAACCGTTCGGGAACTGGCTCACGTCCGTTTCGGACCGCAGCAGCCGCCCATGGTCATCGGTATTGAACAGATAGCATTTCCTGTCGTCGCAGATTACCCAGAAATCCAGCCAGCCGTAGCCTTGCGGTTCCTTGATGATGTCCGGGGCAACCGGGAAGAACGGTTTCGGGGCGCTCCACGACATCGGGTCACCGATATCGTCGGACGTCGAATACAGCGGATCGCCGCCCTGGTAGACGAGATACCATTTCTTTTGCGGCGCGAAATAGAAGACCTGCGGCGCGGCGCGATAACCCGGCCCCATCGGCGACTTGTCGAGCGGGACGATGGGCGCGGACGCTGCATCCGCCCAGTTGTCGAAGCTGGTGTATGCGAGCCCCCAGCCTTTCGACCCGGCCGTCGTCATGAACACGTGATATTTGCCGTTCACGTGGACGATCGACGGATCCTTCACGCCGTAGATCGTCTGGTCCGGCACCGGTTGAGGCGAAATCAGGGGCGCACTCGATGTCCAGTGAAACGAGCCCTTTACTGGCTCCGAGGCGCAGCCTGCCAGGGCAGTCGCGATGGTTATCCCGAGAATGCACTTCCCAATTTTCATGAACTTCCTCATAGCCGGTACGTAAACGATCCGGTCTGCATTCTATCCATCCAGCGGGTCTCGGGACCGCATGTTTTTTCCTAATGGTGCTAATGAATTTGTCCGGCCAGCCAGGACCAGCGCGTCCTCGAGCCGGTCGTTCCCCCAGAACATCTCGTCGCCCACGAAGAACATGGGCGCGCCGAAGATGCCACGCGACTGGGCAGCCTCGGTCCGCGCACGCAGTTCGGCCTTGCACGCATCGCCCTGCGCCGCCGCGATGATCGCGCCGCTGTCCAAACCGAGTCCGGCAAGAATGCCACTGATGACCGCCTCGTCGCCGATCTCCCGGTCGTCCGCGAAATTGGCCAGCATGACCCGCTCGCAAAACGCGAATTGCCACGCGGCGCCCTCCCCCTGCAACGCCACGCGCGCGGCCAGCAGACCGTTACGGGGAAACACCGACGGGCGTCGCCAGCGCAGGCCATATTTCATGCACTGGCGCTCCATGTCGCGCCATACATAGCGCCCCTTGGCGGCCTGCAGCACGAACGGCGACGTGGCCCACCCCTGCGCCTTGAAGATCGGCCCCAGCAGGAAGGGTTTCAGCACGACCTGCACACCCGCGTCAAGCGCGAGCTGGCGGATGCGCATCATGGTCAGGTAGCTGTAATTGCTGCCGAAGTCGAACCAGAATTCGATCGTATTCATACATGATTCCTGTCAGTTGTAGATGAGGAGGCAACGGATCTCGATGCTCTCGCGCGGCGGCGTACCGGGCGGCGTGTCCGGATGCACGAACGCGGCGTGCGGCGTAAAGCATGGCATGCCGTCACGCGAATCGTACTGCTTGAACAGCAGCACCTCGTCGAACTGCATCCCGTGAAAATACGTCCACGCATGGGCCGGGTTATACAACACTTCGAAGATTTCGCCGGTGCGGGTCGGATAAACGATGTCCGCGGCGACGAGATCTCCCGGCTGCACGGTCCGCGCATCGCAGACCGCCAGCGGCGCGTCCAGCACCGGCAGCCGCGTCGAACGCCACAGATTGAGGATGGCATAACGGGAGACGGACGGGATGCCGTGCGCTTCCGTTTCGATCGCCAGCCTGCGCTGCGCCGACGCCGGCGTGAAGTCGCAGTGCACGCGCGTGGCGGTACTGGGCCGCTGCCCGTCGCGTGCGCCGAACGGCGTGGGAATCCCGGGATCGCGCCGGCGCACGAGATGATCGAACACGATCGCGCGACTCGCGCCGGTCACGACTCGCGCGAGTTCCTCCATCTCGCGGTAGTACACGCGCTCGATCTCGGCGCGGTCGCCGAAAGACGCCATCGCGCTCGGCGCGCTGTACAACTGGAAGCCTTCGCGCTCGAGCCGCGGCGGATCGGCCTGCCCGCGGCCGTCGCGGATGGTCACCGGCGTCGCTGCGTAATAGCCCGTCTCCCAGGTATGCCCGCCCGGCGGTGCGAGCAGGTAGGTGACGGGTTTGCGGTCTGCGCTTTGCAGGTACTCGAGCGTCGCGCTGACGGATCCTGGTTGCATGCTGGCCTCTCGAATGAAGTGAAGAAGAGTCTTCATTACAAGCCGTCGCGGCGTTCCGTTCAAACGTTTAAAATGACCGGATCGCATGCCGGGCCCGCATGCGAAGGAGCCGTCCCATGCAGAACCGACTGATCGACCTTCCGCCGCTGGACCTGCTGCGCACCTTCGTCGCGGTGGGCCGCCGCATGAGCATCACGCTCGCCGCGCAGGACCTTTGCGTCGTGCAGTCCGCCGTGAGCCGCCAGATCCAGGCGCTGGAGACGGCGCTCGGCTGCCGCCTGTTCGTGCGCGCGTATCGCAGCATCGAATTCACACCGGAAGGCCGGCACCTGTTCCGCACCGCCGATCCGATGCTGGAACAACTGGGGTCCGTGATCGGCACGCTGCGCCCGCCCGCCGAGCGGCCATGCATCACCATTACGGCCACGATCGGCGTCACCGCGCTGTGGCTCCTGCCCCGGCTGGGCGCCTTCCAGCGCGGGGCGCCCGACATCGACGTGCGCGTCGCCGCCACCAACCGCCTGATGGACCTGGAGCGGGACGGCATGGACCTCGCGCTGCGCTATTGCCCGGACGCGGCGGCGCCCCATGGTGCGATACGCCTGTTCGGCGAGATCCTCGTGCCCGTGGCGCATCCGTCGCTGGGCGTGACGGCCATCGAGGACACGCCCCAGCTGCGCCGCCACGTGCTGATCGACTACGACGACCCTTCCCGGCCCTGGCTCCAGTGGAAGCACTGGCTGCGGGGCGCCGGCCACAAGTCCGGCACGGCCGGGAATGGGCGCCTGCTGTTCAACCAGTACGACCAGGTCGTGCAGGCGGCACTGGCCGGACAAGGCGTCGCGCTCGGCCGGCTGGCGCTCGTCGCCAACCTGCTCGCGGAAGGCAGGCTCGCGGTGGCCACCCGCCTGCCGCCCGTGACGACCGACCACGGTTACTGGCTGCTGGAGCGGCCCGGCGCCGCCAGCCGCGCACTGTCGGCGGTGCGGGACTGGATCCTCGCGGAGGCCGCCGCCCAACCGCACGTCAAGCCCTGAACAGCATGTCGCGCGCGAGCGCGCCGATCGCGACAGTGGCGGGATGGCTCATGCGCCGCTCGGTGGTGATCGCATAGACCTGTTCCACCACGGCGTCGACCTGGCCGAGCGCGACGACGTGGTACTGCTCGCACACCTGCGCCGCGATCACCGTCGGCGCGAAGAACACGCCCGCCCCGGATTGGCCGAACGCCTGCATCATGGCGCTGTCGTCGAACTCGCCGATGACCCGGACGTGGACGTCGCCCCGCTCCAGCCATTGCAACAGGCGGCCGCGGATGGCGAAATCCTCGCCCGGGAACAGCACCGGCGCATCGTCGAGACATGCGGGGAAATCGTCCCCCAGCCGCGTGGCCAGGTCCGCGGTGGCGAACGCCGTCATCGAACTTTCTCCCAGCAGGTGGTTATAGGCCCGCACGCTGAAGTGCGCGGGAATGGGCCGGTCCGCGATGACGAGGTCGAGGCGGTGGACGGCGAGATCGGCCAGGAGGTTGTCGAGCCGGCCCTCGCGGCAGACGAGCCGCACGGGATCCTCCAGCCTGAGGGCCGGTTCCACGAGCCGGCACGCGATGAGTTTCGAGACCGAATCCGCGCACCCGACGCGGAACGGCTGCGGCGACGTCAGCTGGCTGGTCCGCACCATTTCCAGCAATTCATCCCCGGCCGTGAAAATCTGCTCGGCCGAGCGGGCGATGCGCCGGCCCGCCTCCGTCAGCTCCAGGTTGCGGCCCGCGCGCCGGAACAACTGCACGCCCAGCGTGGCCGCGAATTCGGACAGCTGCCCCGAGATCGCATGGGGCGTCAGGTGAAGCTGCGCGGCGGCCGTGGCGATGCTGCCCGTCTTCGCCACCATCCAGAAATAGCGCAGGTGCTTGTAGTTGAGTGAGTTCATGGCGCGTCGATACATCGAAAAAGTCGATGAATTACGAAAAATAACACGATTAGTCCGATCTTTACCCGGCGTCTATAGTGAGCTCATTCAACGACAACCAGAGGCAATGATGAACGGAATCGAGACAATCGCAAGCGGCCCGATGTGGGCCGGTTTCGTCGGGTTCGTGCTGGTGATGCTGGCACTGGACCTGTTCGTGTTCGGCGGCAACAAGGCGCACAAGGTGGGCGTGAAGGAAGCGGGCCTGTGGTCCATCGCCTGGGTCAGCATGGCCCTGCTGTTCAACGGCGGCCTGTGGTGGTACCTCAAGTCGACGGTCGGTCCCGAGGTCGCCGACCAGAAGGCGCTCGAATTCCTGTCCGGTTACCTGATCGAGAAAGCGCTGTCGGTCGACAACATCTTCGTGTTCCTGATGATCTTCACGGCCTTCCAGGTACCCCAGCAATACCAGCGCCGGGTCCTGGTCTACGGCGTCCTCGGCGCCATCGTGATGCGGGCCGTCATGATCGGCGCGGGCGCGTGGGTCGTGAGCGAATTCAGCTGGGTGTTGTACGTCTTCGGTGCCTTCCTGCTGCTGACCGGCATGCGCATGCTGGTCGCGGCCGACAAGGAACCGGACGTCAAGCAGAGCCCCATCATGCGCTTCGCCCGCAAGCATTTGCGGGTGGCGCAAGGCGACCATGGCGAGAAATTCTTCGTGACGGCGAACGGCGTGCGCTACGTGACACCGCTGTTCCTCGTGCTGATGCTGATCGAGGCGACGGACCTGATCTTCGCCGTCGATTCGATCCCGGCCATCTTTGCCATCACGACGGACCCGTTCATCGTCTTCACGTCGAACCTGTTCGCGATCCTCGGCCTGCGTGCCCTGTACTTCCTGCTGGTCGACATGGCGGACCGCTTCCACCTGCTGAAGTACGGCCTGGCGATGGTCCTGACCTTCATCGGCACGAAGATGCTGATCATGCCCTGGTATCACATGCCGGTCCAGGCGTCGCTGACGGTCGTCGCCGTGCTCATCGCCGGCAGCTGTATCGCCAGCCTGGTCGTCGCGCGCAAGCACGACACCGAATGAACCACTACTACTGAAGGAGAAACAACCATGCGCTCATACCCGAAAAACAGTCCCCGCGCCGCCGGCCGCCTGCTGGCGCTGACGATGATCGTGGACGGCAACGTCGCCCCCAGCGAACTGAAGGCGATCTACCGTTCGCGCATCCTGGAACACATCGCGCTGGACGACGACGAGTTCGACACGGTCCTGCACGACCTGTGCCACGACCTGCTGGCGACGGCGCACCACGGCACCGTCCAGGTGGACACGGCGACGATCGACGCCTTCCTGGACGACGTGGAGTCGCCCGAACTGCGCCGCAACCTGCTGGGCGCGATGTGGCGCCTCGCGGATGCCGACGGCTGGCTGGCGGATGCGGAAGCCGTCGTGTTGAACCGGGCCGCGATCCGCTGGGGTGCGGAGCGCGGATTCGTCACCGCACACTGACCGCGGTCAGCCCGCCTTCGCCACGCGCACGGTATCGCCCTCGCCGATGCCGTCCGGCGGGCTGTCGATGATGCGGTCGGCGCGCGTGACGCCGTCCAGCTGGACGGCGTTGCCGAGATCGCGCGCGATGGTCACGGGCTTGATATGCACGCGGTTCGCGCTATCGACCGTCGCCACGCGCGCGCCGCTCTTCCCGAGGATCAGGGCGCCCGGCGGCACGAGCACGGCGTCGTGCGCGGCCGGCAGGTCGAAGCGGACGTTCGCGTACGCGCCCGGCAGCAGTTCGCCGCCCGCGTTGTCGACGGCGAGCTGCACGAGCATCGTGCCCGTGCCGGCATTGATGGCCTGCGCGAGCGACTGCACGGTGGCCTTGTACTCGCGCTCCGGCCGTTCCGGCACGCTCAGCACGGCGCTGCTGCCCGGGTGGATGAGCGCCACCTGCCGCTGCGGCACCTGCACGTAGACGCGCAGCTTGTGCAGGTCGGACACGACGAACAGCTCGCTGCCGCTCGTGCCGCCCGCGCCCGAATTCACGAGCGCCCCGACGTCGATGTTACGCGCCGTGACGACGCCGTCGAACGGCGCGACGAGGCGCGTGTAGCGCTTCAACGCCTGCTGGCGCTCGACGTTGGCGGTGAGGGCCTGCACGTTGGCCTGCTTCGCGACGAAGTCGTTCTGCTTCTCGTCCGCCTCCTGCTTCGACACGGCGTTCTGCGCGACGAGCGACTGCCAGCGCTTCGCGGTGCTTTCCGCGAGGCCCAATGCCGTGCGCGCGACCGCGAGCTGGGCCTGGGCCTGGCGCAGGTCCTGGTCGAGGTCGGGCGTCTCGATCACGGCGAGCACCTGCCCGGATTTCACGGGCGCGCCGATGTCGACGTTCCAGCGGCCCACGTAACCGCTCACGCGGGCATAGATCGGCGCGCGCGACCACGCCTCGATGCGGGCCGGCAGGGCCAGGGGCGCGTTGGGCGCATCCTTCCAGGCGACGAGGTTCACGCTGCGCACGGTATTGTCGGCGGCCGCCGACTGCAGCGCCTCCGCCTGCGAATGGCGCGTGGCGAGGCCGCCGGCGACGATGGCGCCGGCGCCGATGGCGGCAGCGACGGCCACGACGGCCGAACGGTTGCGCGAAGTTGGGCGTTTAGTTTGCATGGACGGGTACTCCGGTATGAGGGATGGCGCGGCGCGCGGGCCGGCCGTGCACGAGGCTGAAGACGACGGGGACGAAGACGAGCGTGGCGACGGTGGAGAACAGCAGGCCGCCGATCACGGCGCGGCCCAGCGGGGCATTCTGCTCGCCGCCCTCGCCCAGGCCCAGCGCCATCGGCAGCATGCCGATGATCATGGCCAGCGCCGTCATCAGGACCGGGCGGAAACGCACGAAGCCCGCCTCCAGCGCGGCCGCCGCGGCGTCGCCCAGTTCACCCAGGCGCTCGCGCGCGAAACTGATCACGAGGACGCTGTTGGCCGTGGCCACGCCCATGCACATGATCGCGCCCGTGAGCGCGGGCACGGACAACGTGGTGTGCGTGGCGAACAGCATCCACACGATGCCGGCCAGTGCGGCCGGCAGCGCGGACACGATCACGGCCGGGTCGAGCCAGGACTGGAAGTTGATCACGATGAGCAGGTAGATCAGGCCCACGGCGCCGAGGAGACCGAACAGCAGGCCGGAGAACGCGCGCTCCATCGTGCGCACCTGGCCCAGCATCTCGACCGAGGCCCCCTTCGGCACGTCGGCCTTCGTCTCGGCGATGACCTTGCGGATGTCGGCGGCGACGGCGCCCAGGTCGCGGTCCTGCGTGGCCGCGTGGATCTGCACCATCGGCTGCACGTCGTACTGGCTGATCAGCGCGCTGCCGCTCGTGCGCTCGATGCGCGCCAGGCCGCCCAGGGTCGCCGCATTGGCATTGGTCCCGTTACCGACGGGGAGATTCGCCAGCGCGGCCAGCGAATCGAGCTGCACCTGCGGCGTCTGCATCACGATCGGGTAGCTGACGCCGTTCTGCGGATTGAGCCAGTACGTGGGCGCCACCTGGCTGCTGCCGGCGAGGTTGACGACGAGGCTGTTCGTGACGTCGCGCGTCGTCAGGCCGAGGAGCTGCGCCTGCGTGCGATCGACGTCGACGTTGAACACGGGCGCGCGGTTACTCTGCTGGATGCGCGCGTCGGCCACGCCGGGGATCGCACGGATCCGCTTCAGCAGCGTTTGCGCATAGGCGTAGTCGGCATCGAGATCGCGGCCGCGCACCTGCACGTCGATCGGCGCGGGCGAACCGAAATTCAGGATCTGGCTGACGATGTCGGCCGGCGGGAACGAGAACGTGGTGTCCGGGAAGGCGCGCGGCAGCACGGTGCGCAGCTTAGCCACGTATTCCGCCGTCGGCGCGTGCTCCTCGCCCAGCGCGATCTGGAAGTCACCGTCCTGGGAGCCCATCGTGCCCGTGTTGTTGTACGTGGTGTTGATGCTCGACGACGGCAGGCCGATGTTGTCGACCATCGTCGCGATCTGGCTGCTGGGGATGACGGTGCGGATCGTCTTTTCGATCTGTGCGAACCGCAGCGCCGTCTCTTCGACGCGGGTACCGACCGGCACGCGCGCGTGGATCAGCACCTGGCCGGAATCGACGGCGGGGAAGAAGTTCGAACCGAGGAAAGGCACGAGCGCGAACGACAGCAGCACGACGGCCGTGAAGCCCAGCAGGAATACCTTGCGGCGTACGATCGAGCGTTCGAGGATGCCGTGATAGCCCTGGCGCAGGCGTTCGAAGCGGGCTTCGAATCCGCGCTGGAAGCGCTGCAACGCGTTGCCACCTTCGGCATGCGCGTGCGCCGCGTGCGTATCGTGGGCACGCAGCAGCCAGTTCGCCATCGTGGGCACCAGCGTGCGCGACAGGATGAACGAGCACACGAGCGCGAAGATCACGGCCTTCGCCATCGGCACGAACAGGAAGCGTGCGACGCCTTCGAGGAAGAACATCGGAATGAACACGATGCAGATGCACAGCAGCGAGACGAGCGCCGGCGCCACGATCTGCTGGGCGCCGTCGAGGATCGCCGGCTCCACGGCCTTGCCCTGCTCCAGGTGCCAGTTGATGTTCTCGATGGTGACCGTCGCGTCGTCGACGAGGATGCCGACGGCCAGCGCGAGGCCGCCCAGGGTCATGAGGTTCAGCGTCTCGCCGGTGGCCGCGAGCGCGATGATCGAGCCGAGGATCGACAGCGGGATCGACACGGCGATGATGACGGTCGAGCGCCAGCTGCCGAGGAACAGCAGGATCATGACGCTCGTGAGCGCGGCGGCGATGGCGCCCTCCATGGCGACGCCCTTGATCGCGGCGCGCACGAACACCGACTGGTCGTTGATGGCGGCGACCTTCAGGTTGTCGGGCAGCGCCGCCTTCATCGCATCCAGTTTGGCACGCACGCCGTCGACGATGGCGAGGGTGGAGGCGGTGCCGTTCTTGAGGATCGACATCAGCACGGAGCGGCCGCCGTCCACGTGCACGATGTTCGTCTGCGGCGCGTTGCCGTCGTGGACGTCGGCAACGTCGCGAAGCAGGATCGTCGAGCCGCCCACCACCTTCACGGGAATGCGCCCCAGTTCCTCGATGGCCGACGGTGCGCTGTTCAGCTGGATCGTGTATTCCAGTGCGTCGATCTTTTGCGTACCGACGGGGGTGAGGATGTTCTGCGCGGCCAGCGCGCTCGCGATGTCCTGCGCCGACAGGCCGCGCGCCTGCAGCGCATCCGGCTTCACGTCGATCTGCACCTGCCGCTGCTTGCCGCCGTACGGCAGCGGGATCGCGGCGCCCGGCACCGTCACGAGGGGCGTGCGCAGCGTGTTCATGCCAAGGTCGAACAGCTGCTGTTCGGACAGCCCCGCGCCGGACAGCGCCAGCTGCAGGATCGGCACGGTGGCCGCGTTGTAGTTCAGGATCAGCGGCGGCGTGATCCCGGGCGGCATCTGCTTCAGCGCGCCCTGGGCGATGGCCGTGACCTGCGCGTTCGCAACGGCGATGTCGACGCCCGGCTGGAAGAAGATCTTGACGATGCTGATGCCGGGATAGGTGTTCGCCTCGATGTGCTCGATGTCGTTGACGGTCGTCGTCAGCGTACGCTGGAACAGCGTCGAAACCCGGCCCGACATCTGGTCCGGCGGCAAGCCCGTGTACTGCCAGGCGACGGCGATCACGGGCATCCTGATGTCGGGGAAGATGTCCGTGGGCGTGCGCATGGCGGCCAGGGGCCCGATGATGAGCAGCGTGAGCGCCAGCACGACGAACGTATAGGGGCGCCGCAGCGCGATGCGGACAAGGCCAAGCAGCATGTATGGACTCCAGACGGAAAACTGCGCCAACCCCTTGTAATTACAGGGAAATTTCGATTTTACTGGCGCACAAACCCGGTAATATGCGCCAAAAACGAAATTCTTGCCAGAGCCCCATCATTTTTCGGCGGATGCTTCGGCCGCGGCCGAATCGTCGGGGACACGGCGGCGCTAGCATGGGCGCATGGAACTCCTCGACTACCTGCACACTCACTTCCTCACCCGCGCGCAACTGCTCGCGGCCTGCGCCACGGACGGCGCGCGTCTCGATGTCTTCACGGCCGCCGGCACGATGCCCGCGCCGTCATACCGGCTGAACGTCAGGATCGATTGCACGTCTTTCTTCGGCGAGCACGCGGAGGCGCATGCGCTCGACTGGTACGCGGTCGGGTATGTGGACTGGCTGCGCATGCTGCTGGAGGGCGAACCCGATCCGTACGGGCGGTTCGCGGCGCGCTACCGGGCGGCGCTGGAGGCGCTGCCCCTGTCCGGCCTGGAGGCGGCGGACGCGCACCTGCGCAGCGAGTGGCGGCATTTCCTGGCCGGCACGTACGGCCTGTGCACGCGCTCCGGCCTGCCGGAGGACATCGCGGCGAAGGAGCTGGCGATCCACGTCATCCGCGCGTTGACGGACGACGGCCGGCCGCTCGACGCCGGAGAGCGCGAACGGCTGGCCGAGGCGCGCGCGCTGCTGGACCGCGCCAGCAGCCCGTTCGCGCCGCACGAACGGGCGCGCAGCTCGCGGGCGCGCTACGGCCTGAAATAAATCGCGCGACCTGTCACAAACGCGGGAGTCGTTCCGTCTAATGGATAGAAGGCTGCATTTCGCACCCTGTTCATTCGAAAGGAACCATCATGTCGCACGCTGCCCGCATCAACCTGTTCACCCTGGCCCCGTCCGCCCTGAAAGCCATGGTCAACCTGTCCCACACCGTGAAACAGGGCGCGCTGGGCCCGCGCCTCGTGGAGCTCGTCAACCTGCGCGTCTCGCAGCAGAACGGCTGCGGCGTGTGCGTGGACATGCACTGGCGCGACCTGATCAAGCAGGGCGCCGACCCGCGCCACCTGAACAGCGTGGCCGCCTGGCGCGAATCGCCGTTCTTCAGCGAGCGCGAACGCGCCGCGCTGGCCTGGGCCGACGCCGTCAATGCCCTGCCCCACCGCGACGACACGGACGCCGCCTGGCCCGCATTGCGCGAGCACTTCAGCGAAGCCGAGATCGCGGAGCTGGGCTATACGATCGCCGTCATCCGGGGCTGGAATGCGATCAACCTGTCGCTGCGCAACCCGATTCCCGTCGAGCCGCCGGCCGGCATGTAATCACTTCACTGCGGCGGGGTCGAACAGCGGATTCTCGATGAGCCCGAGCACGTTGCCGAACGGGTCCAGCAATTCCGCCACCTTGATGCCCTCGCCCACCTCCTGGATCGCCGCGTGGACGGTGGCGCCGAGGCCGACGATGCGCTCGACCTCGGCCGCGATGTCGTCCACGCCCCAGAACGTCGTGGACCCGGTCGTGCCGGGCGTCCCGTCCGGGACGAGCCCCAGCTCGAACCCGCCGACGGCGAAGCCCACGTAGAACGGCTGGTCGAAGTACGGCTGGACGCCGAACACGTCGGCGAACCAGGCCTTGGCGCGGCCGAGGTCGGCCACGGGATAGGTCACGGTGCGCAATCCTTTGATCATGGTGCCTCCTGTCGTAAAGGCTCCATGATGCCCGTTTTGCGCGCCCGTGGATTGGAAAAATGGAAAGCGGGTCAGAGCAGCGTGTCGATCTGCGGCGTGATCTGCGCCTGCAGCCCGACGAGATCCACCGTCGAGCCCTGGCCGTGCGCGACGGCCGTGTAGATGCCGTCGCCGTTCCCGTCGTGGAAGACCTCGTAATAGGTGTGGCTGCCGCGCGTGATCGTCTCGACGACATACCCGGCGGCCGCCTGCGCGTACGCGACGGTGGTGCCCAGGTGGACGTCAACCGTCGTGCCGTCCGGCTTGACGCTCTGTGCCGTCGTGACCGTGCTGCCGTCGAACGTGAAGCGCATGCGCTCGTAAGGCTCGACGTCCAGCGCCGTCGCCGCCGAGCCGACGGGGATCACGGTGAACGTCTCCGACGCGAGCTTGTACGTGGTGCCGTCCGTCGTCGTGAAGCGCAGCGTCTCAAGCGTGTTGCCGCGGATCGCCGTCTCCGTGACGGTATTGCCGTCCACCGTGAACACGCTCGCGGCCAGGTCGGCGACGGCCACGGTGTGGCTCCAGCCCGAGCGGCCGAACGTCTGCGTCATCGCCGTCACCGCGCCGCCGGTCACCGTGAAGCCGTACGTGGGCGTGTCCGCCGCCGTCGTATCGAAACTGCGCACTTCCTGGGTCAGGTGGTACAGGCCCGTGTCGCTCGCGTCCACCGTCCACGTCAGCGTCGCCGTGGCCGTGCCGCGGGTCAGCGTCTCCGTGACGGTGCCCGCGCCGACGGCGAACGTCGCGCCCGCGGGCAGGCTGGATGCGATCGTCCGGCTGCCGATCACGTGTTCGATGCCGGTCACCTGGCCGTCGCTGATCGTGAACCTGACGTCGCCGGTTGCCAGTTCGTCGGCCAGGCGGCCGACCGGTGGATGGTCGCGCATAGAGGTCTCCTTACAAGTCCGGGATGGGTGCGGAAAGAATAAGGTTCTCATCTGTAAAACGGCGTTAAGACCGGTCCTCACAAGTGTTACGAGATATTGCGAAGCGCGCCCGGGCGTTTCCTTTCGTTTGCGATCAAGGTAGGTCGGCCGCCATGCCGCGCCGGTTCACGAACAGCGCCGCAACGGCGACGACGGCACACGCGGCGCACACGCCATTCCAGCCGAAGCGGCTGGATACGGGGCCGCTGGCCGCAGCCCCCAGGGCGCCGCCGATGAAGAACAGGCCCGTGTACAGGCCATTCAGGCGCGCCCGCGCCGCAGCGTCCAGCAGATTGACGAGGCGCCGGCCGAGGGCCTGGTCGCCGATCACACCGAGGTCGATGACGAAGGCGGCGACGGCCATCCCCGCCAGTGCAAGCGCGGGGTGCGCATGCGGCCACGCCCCCGACCCGCCGCATGCCGCGGCAAGGATTGCCGCGACAACGATGGCCACGTGCGCGGCCCGCGTACCGGCCGCGGTCCTGCCGCTGTCGCCGATGCGCCCGGCAACCGGCGCAACGATGACACCGGCCGCTCCCGCGAGCGCAAACAGTCCAATGCCGTCGCCACCCAGCGCGAACGGCGCCTGCTGGAGACGGAACGGGACTGCAGTCCAGAACAGGCTGAACGCCATCATGCACAAGGTCTGGGACAATGCGCGGCGCCGGAGTACCGGCTCCGACTTCACGAGGCCCCACATGGAACCGATCAGACCGACGTAGCCCGCTACGGCCGCCGGCCGGCGTATGGGCAGGCACAGGTACAACGTGGCCGCGCACAGCCCGAACAGGACCGCATGGACGACGAAGACGGCGCGCCAGCCGAAGTGCTGGGCGGCGATGCTCGCGAGCGGCCGCGAACACAGGATGCCCATCATCAGGCCGCTCATGACGGTCCCGATCACGCGTCCCCGCTCGGCTTCGTGCACCCGATGGACCGCCATAGGCACGAGGATCTGTATCCCGCTGCAGCATGCGCCGGCGGCGAAGACCATGGCCCCGAAAACCAGTGCCGATCCGGCCGTGGCGGCGCCGCCGAGGACGAGCGCGCCGATGAAGAGAATCGTGCAGACGAGGCGACGGTTCTCCGCCACGTCGGCCAGCGGCACCAGCAGCAATAGGCCGAGCGCATAGCCGGCAAGGCTCAGCATCGGAAACGCACCGGCCGCCACGCCGTCCAGTCCCAGGTCGGGGACGAGCAGCGGCGCAAGCACCTGGGGCGCATACAGCGGCAGCACGACCAGTCCTACGCACAGTGCGTACATGGCGGCGACGTTGGCAGTTTTCTCTTTCACGTTGATGGCTCCGTTCATTCTTTGGCGCCAGACTAGGCGAATGCGCGGGTAGCGACAATGTGGTAAAACGCCGAGACACTTTCGCCGGAAACGAGAAAATCCATGGGCAACCTCGACGACTACGCACTGTTCGTGGCGATCCTGCGCACGGGCAGCATCAGTGCCGCGGCGCGCCAGCGCAAGCAATCGGTGCAATCCGCCAGCCGAGCGCTCGCGCGGCTGGAAAGCGAGATCGGCACGCCGTTGATACACCGGACGACCCGCACGTTGACGGCCACCGCCGCCGGCAAGGCGTTCTACGAGCGCATCAGGCAGCCCGTCCTGGAACTGGAGCTCGCGAAGGCGGAAGCGCGTGACGACGGCAAGTCCGTCGAAGGTTATCTGCGCATCGGCGCGCCGCGATATTTCGGCTCCGCGTGCCTCGCGCCGCTGGTCGCGCGCTTCGCGCAGCGCTGGCGGGGATTGCGCACCGAACTGGTGTTGACCGACCGAACGGCGAACCTGCTGGACGAACGGCTGGACGTCGCGGTGCGCATCGGCGACCTGCCCGACTCCACGCTGCGCGCACGGCGGTTGACGGCGCTGCGGCGCGTGATCTTCGCCGCACCGTCCTGCCTCGAGCAGGTCGGACGTCCCGCCACGCCGGAAGAACTGGCTGCCTTGCCTTGCGTCGTCCGCACGTTCGGCCCCGAGCGTGACCGCTGGCCCGTGACGATCGGGGGCGAAGTCCGGCGTATCGGCGTGAACGGTGTTTTCTTCGGAAACGACGCGCCCGCGTGCAACGAGGCGGTGGCAGCGGGCGTCGGTATCGGCATGGCGCCGTATTGGCAAGTGCGCCCCCTGCTGGAGGCGGGGCGCGTGGAATTGCTGTTGCCGCAGTACGAGCCGCCGCTGTTGCCCGTGCATCTGTTGTGGCACGGCGGCGCCCGACTGCCGCTGCGGTCCCGGTTACTCGTCGATTTCCTGGCGATGCATTTCCAGGACGACGTCATTTGAGGCCAAGGACGCCGCGGCTATCCGTGGTGATAGCGATATTCCTGCGTATGCCCGCCGTAGCCGTAGGACGCCGCGCGCACGTCCTGTACATAGATGTAGCTCTCTTCGTGCAGGTTACCCAGGATCCTGGCGAAGCCGTCGAACGCTTCCCTGATGTACCGGGCTTTTTCGTCCTTGGTGTTGGTCTCGTCCGTGATCTTGATGTCGAAGTAGAAGCTGCTCTTGTTCTGCTCCGTGAGCGACTTGCCGCCGACGATCCAGTGGTCGGGGTCGACGTAATCGATCGCGATCGACGTCACGTCCCTTTTCTTTTTCAGGATGCCGGTGGTCAGGTCGAGCAGCAGATCGGCGATCCGGCGCGTCAACTCGGGGGATTTCGTTGCGCCGACTTTCACGTTCAGGATAGGCATGGTTTGCTCCTTTTTAGTTAGTTATGCAACTACATGAAAACAAAACGGATACCCGTCGACCGGGGTATCGATTCAACCGAGGGTATCGCGGACGGACCTGATCCGGCCGACCACGTCGTCGAATTCGGCGGGGCCCAGCGCCCCTTTCAACCGCCTGGTGACCGCGCCGCTCGCCGCGTTGATGCTGTCCTTGAGCGCGACTGCCGCGGCTGTCGGGTAGATCGCAAATTCCCTGCCGTCCGCTTCGGTCTTGCGACGCTCCACCAGGGCGAGGTTCTGCAACCCGTCCAATGTGCGCGTCGCCGTCGGACGGGAAATACTCAGCTCCTGCGCCAGCTCGCTCTGCAGCAACCCGGGCCTGGCCAGCACGACGCGCAGCATGAAGCCCTGCGACGGCGTCAGGCCGAGCGGCTTGAATGCCGTGGTCCACTCGCGCTCCACCAGGCGCGCCAGTGCGGTCGTGTTGAAGTAGAGGCAGTGTTCAAACATGCGCTCAAGTTACCACCAATTGGTTAGCGATGCAACTACCTGTGTGCATCCCGCGCGCGATCAGCGCCGGAACGGCAGGCGCCCGAGCAGCCCGACGAGCGTGCGGGCATGAAGGCTGTCCGGATCGAGGTCGGGATCGAACACGGTGACCGTCATGCCCTCGCACTGCGGATCGGAGACGAGGCCGGACAGGATCGTCACGAGATCGTCCGGCGCGATGCCCGGCGTACCCGGACTGTCGACGGCGGGCATCACCCCTTCGTCGAGCACGTCGACGTCGAAATGGATCCAAAAGCGCTGGTGCAGCCTTTGCCGGGTGCGCTCGAGCACCGCCTGCGGTCCGATCTCGTTCGCCGTGAACACGTCGATGCGTTCGAATTCCGTGTCGTTCACGTCCGGCCAGGCGAAATCGGGACCGCGCCCGTCCCGCTCGCCGATCTGGACGACGTCGCGGTCCTGCACGAGCGGGGATGGCACGCCCGGCCACGTCGTCATCAGCGCCTCGCCGCGGCCCGTCGCCAGCGCGAGGTCCATGCCGGCGACGGCGCCCAGCATGCTGTCCGGGTCGTAGTTGCCCGGATGGCGGAAGTCGCTGTGGCCATCCACGTGCACGAGCGACAGCGGCCCGCGGCGCCGCGCGCCCGCCAGTGCTCCCAGCAGGATCGAGCAGTCGCCGCCGACGACGAACGCGAATTCGCCGCGCGCGCCCGCCGCCGCCACATGCTCGGCCAGCGCGAGGTTGAAGTCGCGCATCGCGAGGCCGTTGCGCAGCCGCGTGCCGGGATCGGGACCGGGCTTCCACGACGGCCGCGGCATGACGACGGGGACGCCGGCGCCCAGCGCGCCGAGCAGCCCGGCCTCGAACAGCGCGGCGGGCGCGCGCCACGTGCCGGGTTCGTGGCCGGGGCGCAGGGGGCGGAGTCCGAGGTTCGATGGGGCGGCGATGACGATCATGGGACGGTATGCAGAAAGGATTCCGGGGTCGCGTCCGCGAACTGGCGGAACGCATGGATGAGATGCGACTGGTCATAGTAACCGCAATCGCCGGCAAGGCGCGCCCAGTCGACGGCACCGCCCTCCCCGCGCAGCGCGGCGTGCGCGCGGCGGAAGCGGCACACCATCGCGAACGTCTTGGCCGGCAGGCCCACGCGTTCGCGGAACAGCGCCGCGAGGTGCTGGCGCGTGACGCCCAGCCCGTCCGCGAGCGTCTCGATGCGTACGTCGCCGCCGCTCGCCTCGATCCGGAGGACGGCCGCCCGCGCCAGTGCATCCGCCCGCGCCTCCCCGCGCGTGCGCAGGCGCGCAAGCAGGGCCTGTTCGACGATGGCGAGCCGCTCCCGCGTCGTGCGCTCCCGCTCCCACAACGCCGCCGCCAGCGCCTCCGCGCCGGCGCGCGGCCACAGGTCGGCCAGGGCCGGGTGGCCGTCCTGCAGTTCGGCAAGGGGGACGTCGACGAAGGCCCGCGCGGCGCCGGGCAGGAAGCGCACGGCCACCGTCAGCACCGGCTCGGCCATCTCGACATGGTGCGGGCGCGACATCATGCCGGCCACCTTGCCCAGCGGCGACGCATCTTGCCACAGGATGTCGATGCAGTTATCGGGCAGCACGCGCGTGCGCACGGGCGCACCGTCGGGGACGGCGTGGCTCGTCCACAGGCAGGCAACGTGGCCGGCCAGCGCGGGATGCGGCGGGAATTCGCGGTACGAATGCATGGTGGCGTCAGTATAGCGCCGCGCCGAAGTACGCGTACCACGCCGGTCCGGCGCGAATGGCCGCCACGTGAATGCGCGCGCCGACGGCCGCGACCCTATCAGAATGGACAGGAAGGCCGCGCTGGCGTGTTCCGTATTGACGCCTATACTGAGTTGATTCGTCTTCAGCGACCGACACAGGAGACCCAGCATGAACGCAGCGCACCGCATCTGCCTTGCACTCGCCCTCGCCGCCGCCAGCGCGGCACCGTACGCCGCCGCACCGGACACCGACATCGACACCGCCACCGCACTGAGCGACACGAACAGCCGCGCCATGCGGGGCCGCGAGCTCGTCCCGCCCGGCGTCATCCTGAACCTGAAGGGCAAGCAGAGGAACCTCGTGTGGCAGGGCAGCTACATCGTCAACACGACGGGCTGCATCGATTGCCACACGTATCCGAGCTATTCGCCCGGTGGCGATCCGTTCAAGGGCCAGCCCGAGCGCGTCAATGCCGAGCAATACATGTCAGGCGGCCGCCAGTTCGGCCCCTTCACGGCGCCGAACCTCACGCCGGACAACGCCGGGCACCCGGCCGGCCTCACGCGCGACGAATTCGTGCAGACGCTGCGCACCGGCCACAATCCGCACGACCCGGCCGGCGAGATCCTGCAGGTGATGCCGTGGCCGGCCGTCGGCAAGATGACGACGCGGGACCTGTACGCCATCTACGAATACCTGCGCGCGATCCCGTCACTGCCCGACAACCCCCATCCCGGGCCGTGACGGGACGGCGCCGTCACTTCATCGTGTAGCTCTGCTGCGCGGTGTCGACGGCGAAGTTGCGCGCCGTGTCCCAGTACGTGAAGCTGTAGCGCACGACGTCGCCGATCTTGAGGCCCCCGGCAGTGTACGTGTTGGTCGTGCCGTCCAGGCGCATGCGCACGTTCTGCTGCGTGCCGTTGTTCACGGTGTAGTGGACGTCGGCCCAGCTGCCGGTCGTCGTCGTGAACTGCAGCGTGGTCGCCGACGTCTGCGTCACGTATGTCGGTCCGGACGGCTGCGGCGTGGTCGTCGTGCCGGAATCCCACACGATGTCGTCGATCGCGAACTGGAACGTGGATGCCGGCAGGTTGTTGGCGTCGCTCGAGATCATGAAGACGTCGAGCAGCGACTGCAGCGCCACCTTGGGCCCGATGAGCGTCGACACGGGAATGCTGGCCTGCGCCCAGTCGCCGTTGCGCACGAGGCCATACGCCGTCGTGTTGGCCGGGAAGCTCACCCAGTTCTGGTTCGTGTACGTGTCGCCCACGCCGATGTTGAACGAGACGTTGGCCGGGATCTTGATGCGGAACTTCATCGTGCCGTTGCGGTAGTTCGTCAGGTCGCGGGCCTGGCGCGCCTGCACGCCGCCGCCGAACCACTGGCCGGGCGCGGTGTAGGCCCAGGCGATGACGTTGCTGCCTTCATACGGCGGGGTGTTGCCCGCGCCGGACGAGGCGCCGTTCCACAGGAAGATGTCGGAACTGGTGCCAGCCACCAGCTTGTTGTTCACGGGCGTGTTGTCCGTGAAGACGCCGAACTTGCCCGCCACTTCCGGGACCGTCTGGTTGCCCAGCTTGACGCTGCCCTTACCGTCCAGCTGGTACACGCGGACATAGTCGACGTACATGGTGCCCGGCAGCGGCGCCGTCACCTGGCCGGGCGTGGCCGCGTCCGTGAAATTGCCGCCGACGGCGAGGTTCAGCAGCAGGTAGAACGGGGCCTGCAACGCCGTCGAGTTCACGGGCAGCGGCGCATCGTACATGTTGTGCTCCACGCCGTTGTCGACGGTCGTGAAGCGCATCTCGCTCTCCGTCCAGTACAGCCGGTACGTGACGAAGCGGTTCGCGAGCGACGTCGTGGGCACGTACCAGTTCTTCGTCTGCCACGCGGTGGACGCGGCACAGCTTTCGTTACCGGGCACGCACGCGGCCTGCTGCCACGTGATGACGTTCGAACCGACGAAGTTGTTGGCGGACGGCGAGCCCGCCGCCGCGCGCACGGACGCCTTATGCCCCATCTCCATGATGTCGATCTCGCCGTTGCGCGGCCACGTCTGCGGGCTCGTGCCCAGCATCCACGCGGCCGGCCACAGCCCGGTGGCGATGTTCGGGGTGCTCATGCGGACCTCGATCATCCCGTACTGCACCTGCACCTTGCCCTTCGTGTCGATCTTCCCGGACGTGAACACGTTGCTGCCCACCGTCTGGTTCTGCGCGCGGATCGCGAGCGCGCGCGTGCCCGGCTCGAACGGCACGTCGGCGATCGAGACGTTGTTCGGGCTGTAGTACTCCAGTTCCTGGTTGCCGTAGCCGCACAGGTTGATCTGGCAGCCGTTGCCGTCGGTGGCGGTCCAGCGCGACGCGTCCAGGCTCGGGCCGTTGAACTCCTCGGACCACAGCAGCTGGCCGATGGCCGGGTTGCTGACGCTGGCCCCGGCCTGCGTCGCGCATGCGAGCAGCATGCCGGCGGCGGCCAGTCGGAAAGGTTTCCATTGCGAGTGAGATTTCTCGTTATAGTGGTTCACTTCGACTCCTCTGTTTCACTTCGACGGATATGCGACCGCCAGTGCCGGCGGGCGCGCTGTGCCGGCTCGGACTGCCGGTCTTGTTGGATCCTGCGGAAGCTTTCATTGGAAACCTTTCCAATCATGGAGCAGAAATATAGCCGCGTTTAGGCCGAACGTCAAACCGAATCGTGCGCGATGACACACTGGACTGGTAAACTCGAGGAATAGCCATCACTCACGACACACCATGAAGCATTCGAACGGGGGCCTCGTCTATTCCACCGAGAGCGGCCGCATGTGCCCCGGCTGCCGGGAGCCCGTCGCGTCCTGCGCGTGCAAGGCGAGCGCCGCGCCCGTCGGCGACGGCAATGTGCGCGTTTCGCGCCAGACGAAGGGCCGGGGCGGCAAGGCCGTCACGCTCGTCAAGGGACTCGCGCTCGACGCCGCCGCCCTCGCCGTGCTGGGCAAGGCGCTGCGCACCGCGTGCGGGTCCGGCGGCACCGTGAAGGATGGCGTGATCGAGGTGCAGGGCGACCACTGCGACCGCATCATGGAAGAGCTATCGAAGCTGGGCCATCGGCCGAAGCGCGCCGGCGGGTGATTAAAACAGCGCGCCCTGCGGGCTGGTGAGCCGCGTAAAACTGTCGTCCAGGAACGGCAGGATGCCGTCCGCGATGGGCTCCAGCTGCTTCGTCAGGTAGTGTTCGTAGTCGATGGGCGTGCGGCGCGTGTCCAGCGTCTCCAGCGGCTCCGGTCCCGCCGTCGTCATCACGTAGCGGATCCAGCCGCCGTTGCGGTATTGCGGGGGGCGGCCCTGGCGCACGTGGAATTCGTCGGCCGCGCGCGCCGCGCGCACGTGCGGGGGCACGTTGCGTTCGTATTCCACCAGCGGACGGCGCAGGCGCTTGCGGTACACGAGCTGTTCGTCCAGCTCGCCGCGCAGCGTCCGGGCCACGTAGTCGCGTACGTAATCCTCGTACGGTTCGCCGCGGAACACGCGGCCGTAGAGCTCCTGCTGGAACGCCTGCGCCAGCGGGGTCCAGTCCGTGCGCACGGTCTCCAGCCCCTTGAACACGAGGTCGTCGCTGCCGTCCTTGCGGCGCACGAGACCCGCATAGCGCTTCTTGCTACCCTCCTCCGAACCGCGCACGGTGGGCATCAGGAAGCGCCGGAAGTGCGTTTCGTATTCCAGTTCGAGCGCGCTCTCGAGCTGCAGCTCGTCCTGAAGGTGCGCGCGCCACCACGCGTTCACATGGTCGACGAGCGCGCGGCCGATGCGCTGGGCCTCGTCGTCCTCGTGCGCGCGCCCGAGCCACACGAACGTGGAATCCGTGTCGCCGTAGATCACCTGGTAGCCCTGCGCCTCGATCAGCTCGCGCGTGCGGTGCATGATCTCGTGGCCGCGCATCGTGATCGACGACGCCAGGCGCGAATCGAAGAAGCGGCACGCCGTCGTGCCCAGCACGCCGTACATCGAGTTCATGATGATCTTCAGCGCCTGCGACAGGGGCGCGTTGCGTTCGCGCTTGGCGGCATCGCGGCCCTGCCACACGCGCGTGACGATGCCGGGCAGGCAGTGCTGCGTGCGCGAGAAGCGCGCGCCGCGAAAGCCCGGCACGGTGTCTTCTTCCGGCTCTTCGAGGCCCGCGACGAGGCCCACCGGATCGATCAGGAACGTGCGGATGATCGACGGGTACAGGCTTTTATAGTCCAGCACGAGCACCGAATCGTACAGGCCGGAGCGCGAATCCATCACGAAGCCGCCGGGACTGTCCGCGCCCGGCACGTCGCCGATGTTCGGCGCCACGCGCCCCAGCCGGTGCATCAGCGGGATGTACGCATGTTCGAACGCCGCGACGGAACCGCCGCTGCGGTCGGCCGCGAGACCCGTCACGCTGGCCCGCTCCAGCAGGAAGGACATCAGGTCCGACTTCTCGAAGATGCGCGTGACGAGCACGCAGTCCTGCAGGTTGTACGTCGCCAGCGCCGGCTTGTCCTCGGCGAACATGCGGTCGATCTCGGCCATGCGGTCGTACGGGTTGTCGATCGCCTTGCCTTCGCCCAGCAGGCTTTGCGCCACGTGCTCCAGCGAGAACGACGGAAAGCTCCACGTGGCCCCGCGCAGCGCCTCGATGCCGTCGATGACGAGGCGACCCGCGATGCCGGCGAAGTAATGCTCCTGCCGGCCGCCGTGCTCGCGCCATTCGATCGCACTGCCGTCGCGGCCCAGGCGCAGCGGGCGCTGCATCTGCTGCGCATGTTGCTGCAGCACGCGCAGGTCGAACTGGACGAGGTTCCAGCCGATGATCGCGTCCGGATCGTGACGCCGGATCCAGTCTTCCAGCCGGTCGAGCAGGTCGCGCCGCGTGTCGACGACCTCGTAGTCGAAATCGAGGCCGGACGCATCCCCGTTCGCCGGGCCGAGCATGTAGACCTGGCGCTGGCCGCAGCCCTCCAGCGCGATCGAGCGCAGCTCGCCCTGCATCGTCGTCTCGATGTCGAGCGACACGGTCGACAGCACCGGGCGGTAGTCCTGCGCCGGTGTCAGGCGGGCGTCGACGAGGAGTCGCGGGTCGTGCGCGTCGGGCGTGCCCTCGACCGTGACGGGCGCCATAATGAAGCGCTCCATCAGGTAGCGCTCGGGTGGACGGATGTCGGCCTCGTAGACGTCGAGGCCGTGCTCGCGCAGGCGTTTTTCCAGGCGCAGCAGATGGCGGTACTGCGTGCAGTACAGGCCCAGCACGGGGCGGTGGCGGAAGTCGCACAGGCACAGTTCGCGCAGTTCCGCGCCCCGTTCGCGCGCCAGCAGCAGGCGCGCCGTGTCGGCCTGCTCCGCCGGGATGAACGCGACGGCCGGCTGCGGCGCGAGACGCACGCGGCGCGGCCCGTCCGGCGTCGCGAGCCAGAACTCGACCTCGACGCCGGCATCGGTATCGCGCCAGTGGCGCGTCAGCAGGAAGCCCTGCATGTCCATGGCGTCAGGCATTGTCGAGTCGCGCCAGCTCCGCCTCCGTGAACCCGGCCTGGCGGCGCGCCTCCACGTTGAAAGGCCCCTTCAGCACGGGCGCCTTGTACTGCACGGTCAGTGCGTCGTAGGTGGCGACCGGTTCCAGGCCGCGCTGCGCGCACAGGTAGAAATACCAGCGGTTGCCGATTTCGACGTGGCCCACCTCGTCGCGCAGCAGCACGTCGAGGATGCGCGCGGCCGCTTCGTCGCCGGCCTGCGCCAGCTTGGCGCGCAGTGGCGGAATCGCATCCAGGCCGCGCGCTTCCATCGTGCGCGGCACGAGCGCCATGCGCGCGAGGACGTCGCCGCTCGTCTTGGCGACCATCTCCCACAGGCTGTCGTGGCCGGGAAAATCGCCATAGTTCCAACCCAGCGTGCGCAAATGCGCCGCCAGCAGCGTGAAATGATGGGCTTCCTCGGCCGCCACGCGCAGCCAGTCCGTATAGTAGGCGTCGGGCATGCCCGGGAAACGCCAGACCGCATCCAGCGCGAGGTTCACGGCGTTGAACTCGATGTGGGCCAACGCGTGGACGAGCATCGCGCGGCCTTCCTCCGTCGCCATCGAGCGGCGGCCGACGAGGCGCGGCGGGACCAGTTCCGGCCGTGCCGGACGTCCCGGAATGGCCGCGTCGTCCGTGTGCAGGACGGCGGCTCTGTCGAGCGTCAGCGCGCCGCGACGACAGGCGTCGGCCAGCGCGGCCACGCCTTCGGTCTTGGCGACGGGGTCCGTCTCGATCAGTAATTCCAGCGCGCGGTCGCGAAGCGCCATCGTGGTCCTCTGCGGCAAAAGGCGGCAGTTTACCATCCGGCGCCCCGCGGCGCGAGACGCCCCTTACTGCTGCTGGACCGGCACGGTGCTGCCTTGCGGCGGCTGGTTCGGCGCCCGGTTGTCCGACGGGTCCACGCGCGGCGGCGGCAGGCCGCCCGTCTGGCCGGCGCTCGGCGGCATCGCGTCGTCCTTGCCGCTGACGGTGCCCGCGCCGGAACCGGTGGCGCCCGTGCTGGAACTACCGTAGGCGGTGCTGCCCGCCGACTGGTCAGGCGTGGCCGGGGCCGTGGTCGTCGAGACGACACGTTCCGACACCTCGCCGCGCGGAGCCTGGGCCAGCAGTTGCGGCGCATTGGCCATGTCGCGCTGGTAGATCTGGCGCGCTTCCTTCAGGCAGGCGGCCCGGTTCGCGGACGACTTTTTCTTGCACGCCGTCTGCTGCTCGGCATAGGCCGCATTGATTTCCTTCTTCAGCGTGGCCATGCGCTGGGCTTTCGTCTTGTCGCCCTGCGTCCACCGCGCCGGATCTTTTGCCGCCATCGCGGGCGAGCCGGCCGCGCACAGCGCGCACGCCAGCGCGACACCGCGCAGGATACATGTTGCTTTGCTCATCTCGACCTCCTGATTCCAATAAGGCGACGCCGCCCGGCGTCAGCCGGAATCCCGCCGGAATCGACGGGCACGGGGTCAGTATAGTTCTTTAGCGCTGATGACCTGCGTTCCTTTCTCCTTGTCAAAAGTATATGGAACGCGGCGAATATCCGGGCGCTGTCTGGACGGCGGCGAAAAAAATGCGGAAAATTGCATATGAACAAAAGTTTCTTCGAACGCAGATGCGTGCGGCTCATGCTGCCGCTCCTGCTCCTGTTCGTGCTCCTGGCGGCAGCGCCGCTGGCCCGCGCACTCGATCCCGCCATTCCCATCGAGGGTTACCGGCACGAACGGTGGAGCGAAGTCGACGGCGCACCGGGACTCGTCGACGCGATCGCGCAGACCGCGGACGGCTGGTTATGGATCGCCAGCCGCAAGACCGGCCTGTACCGGTTCGACGGTGTGCACTTCATGCCCTACCAGACGCGCGACGACAGCCGCCTCCAGCACACGGGCATTTCGGTGCTTCGGCCCGGCCCCGGCAATCGCCTGTGGATCGGCCACGGCCGGGGCGGCGTCAGCGTGCTGCGCGATGGCCGGCTGGAACACTTCCCTGCCCTTGCGGACGTGGGCAGCATCTATGCCATCGCCGTCGCTGCGAATGGCGACGCGTGGATCGCCGCGAGGCGCGGCCTGTTCCGCATCCGTGGCAGCACGGTCGAGCGCATCGGTGCGGAGCACGGCTTCGACGGCCATGGATCCCAGTACGTGCTTGCCGACGGCATGGACCGGATCTGGGCAGCCGACGGGACTGCCTTGTACCTGCTCGCGCCGGGCGGGACGGCATTTCGCCGGGTGCGCCAGGTGGAGCCGGATCCCTTGCTGATAGAAGGCGCGGACGGCAGCGTATGGGTCGTGCTGGGCAAGCGCCTGGAGAACGTCGCACCGGCGTCGGGGCGTCCCCCCGCCTGGCGGTTCGGCCGCAGCAGCAGCTACCAGTCCACGTTCGACCGCGATGGCAACCTGTGGACGGGGAACTGTCCCGTCGGCCTGTGCGTGGTTCGCCCGGCCGGCCGGCGCCCCGGCGCGCCGTTCGACGGCCTGCATGGCGACGAGCGCCTGGACCAGGCGTCCCAACTGACCAGCCTCCAAATCCTGTCGGTCATGGTGGACCGTGAAGGCACGCTCTGGATCGGCACCGCGTCCGGACTGGAGCGCCTGCGCGACCAGCCCGTGCACATGGTCCCCGAACTGGCCGACAAAGGCCTCGTCCAGCTGGCGCCGGCGCCCGACGGCGGCATCGTCGCCGTCACGCAGGAGCGCATGAACCGCAGCTCCGCGCTGTGGCGCATCGTCGCCGGGAAGCCGGTGCCGCAACCGAATCCGCTCGGCGTGGAAACGATAGCGCGCGCATCGGACGGCAGCCTGGTGCTCGGGGGCAGAGAAGGTATCGAACGGCACACGACGACGGGTGTACAGCGCGTGCCGCTCCCGCCCATACCGGTCGCGCCGGGCACACCGCTCCTGCTCCGCTCCATCGCGGCCGGCCGTGACGACATCTGGCTCCAGGTCAGCGCCCACGGCACCTGGCACTATCGCGACGGCCAATGGACGCAGGTCGAGGTATCCGGGCGGGGCGCCAGGTCGACCGCCGTCGACGCCGCCGGGCGCGCCTGGCTCGCCTACCAGGGCGGCAGGCTGGCGCTCGCCGATCGTGCGGGCATCCGCGATATCCCCGTTGCGCCTGGCGTCGACATCGGCGACATCGAATACGTGCATGCGGGTCCGGTCACCGTCGTCTCGGGTACGCGCGGCTACGGACTGGTACGCAACGGACGCCTCGAAGCGATGCGGATCGCCGCGCCGGGCGGCATCGGTGCCGCGCGCGGGATCGCCGTGGGCCCGGACGGGGCCTGGTGGCTGAACACCACGACCGGCCTGTTCCGTGTGACCGCACAGGACTGGGCCCGCACGCTGGGCGATCCGGGCGTGCCGCTGCAAGGGCAGTTGTTCGACGCGCTCGACGGCTATGTCGGCGGCGCCTCGTCGCTCTGGGCCTCGGATACCCTGGCCGCGGACCGGGACGGCAGGCTGTGGGTCGCCGGCGAGCGTGGCCTGGCCTGGATCGCCCCGGGTACCCTCGCACCGAACCCGGTCGCACCGGACGCCGAGATCCTTGGCCTGACCGCGTCCGGCCGCCGCCATGCGCCCGAAGGCCGCCTCGAACTCGGCACGGGCCCGCAGGACGTCGAAATCGAATACGCGGCGCCCAGCCTCCGCATGCCGCAGCGCGTGAGCTTCCGTTACCGCCTGTCCGGCGCGGACTGGGAAGACGCGGGCACGCGCCGCACCGCGTTCTACCGCAACCTCGCGCCCGGCGACTACACCTTCGAAGTCGTCGCCATCAACGACAGCGGCGTCGCCAGCGCGCATCCGGCCACGCTGCGGCTTCACGTTACGCCGCCCTTCACGCAAACGCCGTGGTTCTATGCGGCCTGCACCGCCGCCGTCGCGCTGCTGCTGGCGCTGGTCCACCGCTGGCGCATGCGGCTTCTCGTCCGCCGCATCGAGGACAGATTCCGCATCCGCGTGCACGAACGCGAATCGATCGCGCGTTCGCTGCACGACACCTTCCTGCAGAGCGTGCAGGGCCTCATGTTCAACATCCACGCGCTCGTGATGAAGCTGCCGGCGGAGGCCCCCATCCGGGCCGAATTCGAACAATTGCTGCTGCGCGTCGGCCAGGTGGTCACTGAGGGCCGCGACGAAGTCCGCGGGCTGCGCAGCGACTACAGCTCCAGCGCGGAGTTCTGGCGCATCCTGGAACGCGACGTGGCGCTGGTGGTGCCCCGGGCCGGTGCCCGCCTGCAGCTCGTGGAACCGGAGGCGCTCGACCGGCTGTGTGCCCACCTGCGGCACGACGTCTACGCGATCGTGCGCGAAGCGGTGGTCAACGCCTTGCGCCACACCGCCGGCGCCGTCGCCGTGCGGATCGATGCCGGCCCGAAGCAGGTCGTCGTGTCCGTCGCCGACGAAGGTCCGGGGCTCGGCGCCTTCAGGAACGGCAAGCCCGGGCACTTCGGGGTGCCCGGCATGCGCGAGCGCGCCGCGCTCATCGGCGCGCGGCTGGAATTCGTCGACGCAACCGCCGGCGGCGCGCGCATCATCCTGACGATTCCCGCGGCCGTTGCCTACGGTAAAGCGCACGGCCTGCCCGAAACGACGCGCCGCCATACGAATATTTCATAGGAGACGCTAAAAATGAATGGGGTGCGCATGGCATTTCCTGCCTAGAATCCCGGTTTGCTGCCAGATTAACAATAACGATAACGACTACGGAGACCGATGAAGCATCTCTTTTCCGCCCTCGCGGCCTCGCTTGCGCTCGGGTTTCCCCTCGCGCACGCAGCCGATGCCAACTTCGCCAAGGGCGCCGACGTCGGCTGGGTCAGCGAGATGGAAGCCGCCGGCCGGGTATTCCGCGACCGCGACGGCAAGACCACGGACCTGTACGCCATCCTGAAGCAACAGGGCATGGACGCCATCCGCCTGCGCGCGTGGGTGAACCCGGAGGACGGCTGGAACGGCACGACGGACGTCGTCGCCAAGGCGAAGCGCGCGCAGGCCGCCGGCATGCGCGTCATGATCGACTTCCACTACAGCGATTCCTGGGCCGACCCGCAGCAGCAGACGAAACCGAAGGCCTGGGTCAATTACACGGTGCCGCAGCTGGCGGCCGCCGTCGCCGACCATACGCGGTCCGTGCTGACCGCCCTGCGCGACGCGGGCGTCAAGCCCACCTGGGTCCAGGTCGGCAACGAGACGCGCACCGGGCTGCTGTGGCCCGAGGGCGACGCGACGAAACACATGGACAACTACGCCCGCTTCGTCGACAGCGGCTACGGCGCCGTCAAGCAGGTGTTCCCGGACGCGATCGTGATCGTCCACGTCGACAACTGCCACGACAACGCCACGTTCCGCTGGAACTTCGACGGCCTGAAGGCGCATGGCGCGCGCTTCGACATGATCGGCGTGTCGTCGTACCCGACGACCGCGAAGAACCACACGTGGCAAAGCGCCACGGCCGCCTGCCTCGCCAACCTGAACGACATGGTGCACCGCTACAGCAAGCCGGTGATCCTGTCCGAAGTCGGCGTGCCGTGGGACCACCCGGACGGCAAGGCGGTCATCGCCGACCTGATCGCCAAGGCCAGGGCCGTCGATGGCGGCATGGCGCGCGGCGTGTTTTATTGGGAGCCCGAGGCTTACGACTGGAAGGGCTATCCGATGGGTGCCTTTGATCGCAGCGGCAAGCCGACCGCGATCATGGACGCCTTCCTGGAGCTTTGATCCCGCACGAATCACAACCGAGACCAACCTATGAATCTGATCTCCCGTCTAGACACCATCGTCTTCCTGTTCTACTTCGTCGTGGTCGCCGGCTACGGCCTGTGGGTCTACCGCCGCAAGAAGAGCGCGAACACGTCCGCCTCGCACGACTACTTCCTCGCCGAAGGCTCGCTCACCTGGTGGGCCATCGGCGCGTCGCTGATCGCGTCCAACATCTCCGCCGAGCAGTTCATCGGCATGAGCGGATCGGGCTTCCGCATCGGCATGGCCATCGCCGTGTACGAACTGATGGCCGCCGCCACCCTCGTCATCGTCGCCGTGTTCTTCATGCCGGTCTACCT
>NZ_FMZS01000006.1 GCF_900101265.1 Massilia sp. PDC64 | reverse complement strand
CGCCGCCAGGTTGCCCCGCGCTGCCGTTCGACTTGCATGTGTAAAGCATGCCGCCAGCGTTCAATCTGAGCCAGGATCAAACTCTTCAGTTTAATCTCTGTTTTGACACTTTCGTGTCATGTCGCTCACTCAAAATACTGACTGTATTTCTTGTGAACATTTGATAATTTAAGTATTCAGCACCCCGAAGGATGCTGGCACTTCATCAAACGCCCACACTTATCGACTGTTTATTGTTAAAGAACTCTGTTCGGTACTGCCTTGCTGCTTCTGCGAATCGTTTTGTTCGTCAGCAGCAGAGAAGTGAGATTATGCAGTAATTCGCTTGACTCGTCAACCCCTCGCTGTTTCTGCAACACGCTGAATTCGTTCGATTTCGTGCGCTGCAGAAGCAGGACGCGAACTATAGCAAACCCGCCCGCGCCCATGCAAGGGCTGTGGAAAAATTACATCCCCTCGAAGTTCGGCTGGCGCTTCTCCAGGAACGCCGCCATCCCCTCTTTCTGCGCCGGCGTACCGAAGCCGGCGTGGAAGAAGCGGCGTTCATAACGTACGCCTTCCGTCAGCGTCGTCTCGAACGCGCGGTTGACGGCATCCTTGATCTGCATGGCCACCGACACCGGCATCGCCGCGATCGTCGCCGCCACTTCCAGCGCCACCGTCATCACGAGGTCGGCCGGCACGACGCGCGATACGAGGCCCGTGCGCTCCGCTTCGGCGGCGTCGATCATGCGCGCCGTCAGCAGCATGTCCATGGCCTTCGACTTGCCGATCGCACGCGGCAGGCGCTGCGTGCCGCCGGCGCCCGGGGTCACGCCGACCTTGATCTCCGGCTGGCCGAACTTGGCGGTGTCGGAGGCGATCAGGAAGTCGCACATCATCGCCAGTTCGCAGCCGCCGCCCAGCGCATAACCAGAGACGACGCCGATCACCGGCTTGCGCACGTTCAGGATGTGCTCCCAGTTGCGGCCGATGTAATTGCCGGGATAGGTGTCGGCATACGTGTAATTGGCCATCGCGGCGATGTCGGCGCCCGCGGCGAACACCTTGTCGCTGCCGGTCAGGATGATGACGTTGACGGCCGGGTCGGCGTCGAACTTGTACAGCGCATCGCCCAGCTCGTTCATCATGTTGTCGTTGAGGGCGTTCATCGCCTTCGGACGGTTCAGGCGGATGACGACCACCTTGCCGTGGTGTTCGATCAGCAGGTCAGAATATTCCATGGGACACCCCTTAATAAGATGAGCCCAGATTGTAGCGCCTGAACGACGAAAGTGACGTATACGGCAATCATGCCTTTGTTATCATCACCTTGTGCCCTCCATCTCCCTCCTCCGCAGCCTGGCCGCCGACCGCCAGCTGCGCAATGCCGATTTCCGCCGTTTCTGGTTCAGCAGCGTGCTGACCAATTTCGGCGCCCAGATCACGCTGCTGGCCCTGCCCATCTGCGCGGCCCTGCTGCTGCACGCGACGCCCGCCCAGATGGGCACGCTGGCCGCCGTCGGCTCGCTGCCGTTCCTGCTGTTCTCGCTGCCGACAGGCGTCCTGCTCGACCGCAGCCGGCGCCTGCCCGTCATGCTGGCCAGCGATGCGATGGTCGCGCTGAGCCTCGCCAGCGTACCGTTCGCGTGGTGGCAGGGGTGGCTCAGCGTGCACTGGCTGTATGCCGTGCAGTTCATGCTGGGGACCGGATTCGTCGTGGGCGGCAGCGCTGAGCAGATCTTCCTGACGTTCCTCGTGGGCCGCGATGGCCTGATCGATGCGCAGTCGAAGCTGGGCGCGACGGAATCCGCGTCGCGCCTGCTCGGCCCCGGCATCGCGGGCCTGCTCGTGCAGGCACTCGGTGCGCCCGTCGCGATCCTGTGCAACGTGGCCGGTTTTTCCGTCTCGCTGTGGAACCTGCGCCGGATCCGCACGCGCGAGCCGCAACCGCAGCCGCCGCAGTCGCACGTGCTGCGCGACGTGGCCGAGGGCCTGAAATTCGTGTGGAGCCAGCCGGTGCTGCGATTGCTGGCATGGACGTCGGCCTGCTGGCACCTGCTGTTCTATGGCTACACGGCGCTGTACGTGCTGTTCGCCACGCGCGTGCTGGGGATGTCGCCGGGCCTGATGGGCACGTCGCAGATGCTGGGCGGCGCCGGTGTCTTGCTCAGCTCCCTGTTATTGAAACCGCTGACGCGCCGCTTCGGCTCCGGCGGCGCCATCGCCACGGGCCTGTGCGTCTCGTGCCTCGGCTTCATGCTGATGCCGACAATCCCCCGCGACCTGCTCGGCAGCCGCGCCGCCACCGCGGCCGCCTATGCCGCCGTCGTGTTCTGCCTCGACTGCGGCGGCACCTTGTTCTTCCTGCCCTATCTCGCGCTGCGCCAGCGCGTCACGCCCGATGCGCTGCTGGGCCGGATGACGTCGACGATGCGCTTCATGACGGTGGCCGTGGCGCCCATCGGCGCGGCCGGTGCCGGTGCGCTGGCCGAGCGGCTCGGCGTGCGCGGCGGCCTGACGGTCGTGGCGGCGGGCGCGCTGCTGCTGACCCTCACCACCCTGTTCGGCACCCGTCTACATAGAATCCGTCACTGAGATACGTTACTGAGCCGCCCGCGGCAGCAGCGCCCAGATCTGCCCGCGCTGCTTCATGCGGCCCGCGTTGTCGGCCGCCTGCCCGCCGAAACCGAAGAAGAAGTCCGCGCGCACGGCACCCTTGATGGCGCCGCCCGTGTCCTGCGCCATCACGAGGCGCTGCAGCGGCACGTCGCCCGCCGGTTCCGTCGTCGACAGGAACAGCGGCGCGCCGAGCGGGATGAAGGCCGGATCGATGGCGACGGAGCGCGCCGGCGTCAGCGGCACGCCCAGGGCACCTTTCGGTCCCACGCTGGGATCAGGCAGGCGCTCCTCGCGGAAGAACACATAGCTCGGGTTGACGTTGAGGAGTTCCTGGCGCCGCTCCGGATGCGCAGCGATCCACGCCTTGATGCCCTGCGCCGTGGCCTCGCCCGGTTTCAGTTCGCCCTGGTCGATCAGCCAGCGGCCGATCGCCTTGTACGGATGGCCGTTCTGGTCGGCGTAGGCGACGCGCACCGTCTCGCCGTCGTCCAGCTGCACGCGGCCGGAGCCCTGCACCTCGAGGAAGAACGCCTCCACGGGATCGTCGACCCACACCAGTTCCTTGCCTGGGATGCGCGCGCGTTCGATGTCGGCGCGCGTCGCGTACGGGACGACGGTCTTGCCGACGAGGCGCCCGCGCAGCCGCATGCCCTTCAGGCTCGGGTAGACGCTGGCCAGGTCCACGGTGATCAGGTCGTCCGGCACTTTATACAGGGGCGTCTGGTACGCGCCGCCGCGTTTGCGCGAGCCGCGCAACATGGCCTCGTAATAACCCGTGATCAGCCCCGCATCAGCGCCGTCCGGGGCGCGCACGAGGTTCGGCACGAAATACGTCTCGAAGAACTGGCGAATGGCGGCGCCGTCCTGCGCATCGACCAGTTTCGCGGCGGCGCATGCCGTCTTCCAGTCCGGCTTCGCGGCCAGCGCGCGGCACGACGCCTGGAACGCGGGCCAGGCCTGGCGCAGGTCGTCCTGCTGCCAGCCCGGCAGCACGTCGAACGTCACGGGCGTGAACAGGGGCGCGGGCGGCGGCGGTTGTTGCGGTTGCGCCGGCGGCTGCGTGGGCGGCACGGTCACGGGGCCGACCGGTGGCGGCAGCCTGACCGGGGGCTGCGGCTGCGGCGGCGGGGTCGTCGTACAGGCCGCCAGCAAGGCGACGAGGGTCAATAAAGCGGGTACACTGCGACGTGTCGAAACCATAGGAAATGCGCGATGTGGATACTGATGTTGGAGGCCGGCGTGGCCTTGTTCCTGCTGGTGTTCATCGTCTGGTGGACGATGTTTGCGGGCCGTAAGCCCGAGCAGCAGCCGTCCTCGACCAGGAAAAACGATACGCCCGAGGCGTGATTAGTGCAATGCGTGCGGTAGCGACAGCACGAATTCGGGGATCTTGACCTCGAAACGGTGCCCGTCCTCCGCGACGAAGAAATACTCGCCGACCATCGAGCCCTGGGTCGTTTCCAGCTGGGTGCCGCTCGTGTATTCGAACTGCTCGCCCGGCTGCAGCAGCGGCTGGTGGCCGACGACGCCCAGCCCCCGCACTTCCTGCACCTTGTTGTTGGCGTCCGTGATCACCCAGTGGCGCGAGATCAGCTGGGCCGCGACGGTGCCCGTGTTCCTGATCGTGATGGTGTAGGTGAACACGTGCTGCGTCCGCTCCGGGTTGGATTGCTCCGGCAGGTATTGGGTCCTGACGGTGATCTCGAAATCGTAGGCGGGCATTGGTGTTCCTTGTTAGATTGGCAAAAGAGCGCGTGGCCCACATGATACAACGGCAGCCGGAAACACGACGTCGGCGTACAATGCTGGCTTTGTCTTAAGCAACCCCGGCCCACCATGACCACCTACCGCATCGCTCCCAGCATCCTGTCCGCCGACTTCGCCCGCCTGGGCGAGGAAGTGCGTAACGTCGTCGCCGCCGGCGCCGACATCATCCACTTCGACGTGATGGACAACCATTATGTTCCGAACCTGACCATCGGCCCGCTGGTGTGCCAGGCCATCCGTCCGCACGTGCAGGTGCCGATCGACGTCCACCTGATGGTCAAGCCGGTCGACCGCATCATCCCCGATTTCGCCAAGGCCGGTGCCGACATCATCACGTTCCACCCGGAAGCGTCGGAACACATCGACCGCACGCTGCAGCTCATCCGCGACAACGGTTGCAAGGCCGGCCTCGTGTTCAATCCGGGCACGCCGCTGCACTACCTGGAACACGTGATGGACAAGATCGACATGGTCCTGATCATGTCCGTCAACCCGGGCTTCGGCGGCCAATCCTTCATCCCGGAAGCGCTGAAGAAGATCGCGATCGCACGCCGCATGATCGACGAGTCGGGCCGCGACATCATGCTGGAGGTCGACGGCGGCATCAAGGCCGACAACATCGCGGCCGCGGCCGAAGCGGGCGCCGACACGTTCGTGGCCGGTTCCGCCATCTTCGGCAAGCCGGACTACAAGGCCGTCATCGACGCGATGCGCGCCGAGCTGGCCGGCGTCGCGAAAAAGGCTGCGTAATGAAAAGCGGCGCTGCGGCGATCCGGGCCGCCATCATCGACCTGGACGGCACGATGCTGCACACCGTGCCGGATTTCGAGCTCGCGCTGAACGGCATGCGCGCGGAATTCGGCCTGGCGCCGATCACCCAGCAGGTCATCGAGCCGATGGTCGGCAAGGGATCGGAAAAGCTGATCCGCGACGTGCTGGCCCTCGACTTCGACACGGATCGCATCGACGCCGTGTTCGACGATGCGATGGCCGCCTACCAGCGCCACTACCTCGCCATCAACGGCGAACGCGCGACCTTGTACCCGCACGTGATCGAAGGCCTGCAGGCACTGAAGGACCTGGGCCTGCGCCTCGCGTGCGTGACGAACAAGCCCGTCGCGTTCACCCAGCCACTGTTGGCGAAGAAGGGGCTCACGCCGTACTTCGAACTGGTCTACGGCGGCGACTCGTTCCCGCGCAAGAAGCCGGACCCGATGCCGCTGCTGCAGGTCTGCCGCGACTTCGACGTGGAGCCGGCGCGCGTGGTCGCGATCGGCGACTCCAGCAACGATGCGGAAGCGGCGCGCGCGGCCGGTTGCTTCGTGTTGTCGGTCCCGTATGGCTACAACCACGGAAAACCTGTGCAAACTATTAATTCCGATGGTATAGTTGATTCGCTGCTCGAAGCGGCCAACCTGATCAGCGCCCATAACAGCGCACACTCATAAACCATCTACTCCATGTTTTTCGCCAAAAAACACATCGTCAACCCAACCGGTGCCCATGAGGCCTGGCTGTGGCGACGCTGGCAATCCTGGTCCATCTGACCCAAGCTGATTGCTGCCGGTGCACGCCCTGTGCACATTCAATACCGGCAGGTTTTTTGAAGAAATCGCCGCCCGTTCCCCTTTCCTGCGGGCGGCCCGGAGAAAAGCATGACCGAACTCGAATTCAAATCGCTCGCCACGCAAGGCTATAACCGTATCCCCCTGATCGCGGAAGCATTTGCCGATCTCGAAACCCCGCTCACCTTGTACCTGAAGCTGGCCCAGAGCCAGGACGCCGGCAAGAACACGTTCCTGCTCGAGTCCGTGGTCGGCGGCGAGCGCTTCGGCCGCTACTCCTTCATCGGCCTGCCGGCCAGGACGCTGCTGCGCACGCGCGGCAACATCACGACGGTCGAGAAGAACGGGGAAGTCATCGAGACGCACGAAGGCAATCCGCTCGACTTCATCGAGGCCTATCAATCCCGCTTCAAGGTCGCGCTGCGCCCGGGCCTGCCCCGCTTCTGCGGCGGCCTGGCCGGCTACTTCGGCTACGACACCGTGCGCCACATCGAGAAGAAGCTGGCGCACAGCGCGCCGAAGGACGACCTCGGCCTGCCGGAAATCCAGCTGCTCGTGACGGAAGAACTGGCCGTCATCGACAACCTGTCCGGCAAGCTGTACCTGATCGTCTACGCGGACCCGACGCAGCCGGAAGCCTATAACAAGGCCCGCCAGCGTTTGAAGGACCTGCGCATGATGCTGCGCCGGAACGTCGACGCGCCCGTCACGACGGCGTCCGTGCGCACGGAAGCGATCCGCGACTTCAGCAAGGAAGATTATCTGAAGGCCGTCGCCGTCGCGAAGGAATACGTGATGGCGGGCGACCTGATGCAGGTGCAGATCGGCCAGCGCATCCGCAAGCCGTACGTGGATTCGCCGCTGTCGCTGTACCGCTCGCTGCGTTCGCTGAACCCGTCGCCGTACATGTACTACTACAACTTCGGCGACATGCAGATCGTGGGCTCGTCGCCCGAGATTTTGGTCCGCAACGAGGCGGCACCGGAAGGCGGCCGCACCGTGACCGTGCGCCCGATCGCCGGCACCCGCCCGCGCGGCTCGACGCCGGAACGCGACGCCGAGCTGGCGCACGAACTGCTGAACGATCCGAAGGAAGTGGCGGAACACGTGATGCTGATCGACCTGGCCCGCAACGACATCGGCCGCATCGCCAAGACGGGCAGCGTGAAAGTCACGGACCAGATGGTCATCGAAAAGTACTCGCACGTGCAGCACATCGTCTCCAACGTGGAAGGCCTGCTGAAGGATGGCATGTCGAACCTGGACGTGCTGCGCGCCACCTTCCCGGCCGGTACGCTGACGGGTGCGCCGAAAGTGCGCGCGATGGAAGTCATCGACGAGCTGGAGCCCGTGAAGCGCGGCATCTACGGCGGCGCCTGTGGCTACCTGTCGTTCGGCGGCGAGATGGACGTGGCGATCGCGATCCGCACGGGCGTGATCAAGGACGGCAACCTGTACGTGCAGGCCGCGGCGGGCATCGTCGCGGATTCCATCCCCGAGATGGAATGGCTGGAAACGGAAAACAAGGCGCGCGCCGTGCTGCGCGCGGCCGAGCAAGTGCAAGACGGACTGGATGGGGAGATCTGACATGCTGCTCATGATCGACAACTACGACTCGTTCACCTACAACATCGTGCAGTACTTCGGCGAGCTGGGCGAGGACGTGCGCACCGTGCGCAACGACGAGATCACCCTCGAGGAAATCGCGGCCCTGGACCCGGACCGCATCTGCATCTCGCCGGGCCCGAAGGCGCCGAAGGATGCCGGCGTGTCGGTGGACGTGCTGAAGCACTTCAAGGGCAAGAAGCCGATCCTCGGCGTGTGCCTGGGCCACCAGGCCATCGGCGAAGCGTTCGGCGGCAAGATCATCCGCGCTAAACAGGTCATGCACGGCAAGACGTCGAAGATCGCGCACATCGGCGAAGGCGTGTTCAAGGGCCTGCCGAGCCCCTTCACCGTGATCCGCTACCACTCGCTGGCGATCGAGCGCGCGTCGCTGCCGTCGTGCCTGGAAGTGACGGGGTGGACGGACGACGGCGAGATCATGGGCGTGCGCCACAAGGAATTCGACATCGAGGGCGTGCAGTTCCACCCGGAGTCGATCCTGTCGGAGCACGGGCATGCGATGCTGAAGAACTTCCTCGAGCGCACCGCCTGACCGATTGAAAGACCTGCCATGATCACCCCTCAAGAAGCCCTCCTCCGCTGCATCGAACACCGTGAGATCTTCCACGACGAGATGCTGCACCTGTTCCGCCAGATCATGTCCGGCGAAATCTCGCCGACGATGGTCGCCGCGCTGACCATGGGCCTGCGCGTGAAGAAGGAAACCATCGGCGAAATCACCGCCGCCGCGCAGGTGATGCGCGAATTCTCCACCAAGGTCCCGATGGCCGACACGACGCACCTCGTCGACATCGTCGGCACCGGCGGCGACGGCGCGCACACTTTCAATATCTCGACCGCGTCGATGTTCGTCGCCGCCGCCGCGGGCGCGCGCGTCGCCAAGCACGGCGGGCGCAGCGTGTCGTCGTCGTCGGGCAGCGCGGACGTCATCGAATCGCTGGGTGCGCACATCGACCTGAAGCCCGAGCAGATCGCCCAGTCGATCGCGCAGACGGGCATCGGCTTCATGTTCGCGCCAAACCACCACGCCGCCATGAAGAACGTGGCCGCCGTGCGCCGCGAGATGGGCGTGCGCAGCATCTTCAACATCCTGGGGCCCCTGACGAATCCGGCCGGCGCGCCGAACATCCTGATGGGCGTGTTCCACCCGGACCTCGTCGGCATCCAGGTGCGCGTGCTGCAACGCCTCGGCGCCCAGCATGCGCTCGTCGTCTGGGGCCGCGACAACATGGACGAAGTCTCGCTCGGCGCGGGCACCATGGTCGGTGAACTGGTCAACGGCGAGATCCGCGAATACGAGATCCACCCGGAAGACTTCGGCCTGTCGATGATCGCCAGCCGCAACCTGAAGGTGGCCGACGCGGCCGAGTCGAAGGCGAAGATCATGGAAGCGCTGCGCGGCGAACCGGGTCCGGCCCACGACATCGTGGCGCTGAACGCGGGCACGGCGCTGTATGCGGCGGGCGTGGCGTCGTCCATCGAGGACGGCCTGCAGCGTGCGCGCACCGCCATCGCGTCGGGCGCGGCCCTCGCGAAGCTCGACCAGTTCGTGGGCGTCACGCGCCAGCTGGCTACGGTGAACTGACATGTTCGGCATCCACGACCTGGCCCTCTTCGTCGTGTCCGGCCTGCTGCTGAACATCATGCCGGGTCCGGATTCGCTGCTCATCATGACGCGCAGCGCGACGCAGGGCTGGCGCGCCGGCAGCGCGGCGGCCCTCGGCATCGGTACGGGGACCTTCGTGCACATCTTCGCCGCGGCCCTCGGCCTGTCGGCGATTTTGGCCACGTCCGCGGCCGCGTTCACCGTCGTCAAGCTGCTGGGCGCCGCGTACATCCTGTACCTCGCCGTCGGCATGTTGTTAAGCAGACGCGGCGACGGCGTCGAGAAAACGCTGACTGTCTCCCCGCTGCCCCTGCGCCGCATCTACGCGCAAGGCATCCTGACGAACGTGCTGAACCCGAAGGTGGCGCTGTTCTTCCTCGCCTTCGTCCCGCAATTCATCGACGCGAACGCGCCGCACAAGGCGCTCGCCTTCCTGATCCTCGGCGCCATCTTCAACATCAACGGCATGTTGTGGTGCCACGCGCTGGCGCTGTTCACCGCGCAGGCACGCGCGCGTCTGAAACTGAATCCCGCCGTCACCTTGTGGCTCAACCGCGCCACGGGCGGCCTGTTCGTCTGGCTCGGCGTCAAGCTGGCGCTGGCGAAACAACACTGAATACCATCATGTCCGATATCCTGAACAAGATCCTCGACGTCAAAGCCACCGAAGTCGCCGCCGCCAAGCAACAGCGCGATTTCAACAGCCTGCGTCGCGACGTGGAAAGCGATGCCGCCCTGCGCGCCGACCTGCGCGGCTTCGAAGCGAGCCTGCGCCGCAGCATCGCCGCGGGCCGCGCCGGCGTGATCGCGGAAGTGAAAAAGGCGTCGCCCTCGAAAGGCGTGATCCGCGCCGACTTCCATCCGGCCGACATCGCCCGCAGCTATGCCGCCGGCGGCGCATCGTGCCTGTCCGTCCTGACCGACGTGCAATTCTTCCAGGGCTCGCCCGAGTACCTGAAACAGGCGCGCGCCGCGTGCAACCTGCCCGTGATCCGCAAGGATTTCATCATCGACCCGTATCAGGTGTACGAAGCCCGCGCGATGGGTGCAGACGCGATTTTGCTGATCGTCGCTGCGCTGGATCATGGTTTGATGGCGGATCTCGAGGCATGTGCCCAGGAACTCGGCATGGACGTGCTGGTCGAAGTCCATGACGGCGACGAACTGGATGCGGCCCTGAAGCTCAAGACGCGCCTGCTGGGCATCAACAACCGCAACCTGCGCACCTTCGAGGTCACGCTCGACACGACCATCGGCCTGCTGCCGCGCATTCCGGCGGAGCGCCTCGTGGTCACCGAGTCCGCGATCCTGGCGCCCGCCGACGTCAAGCGCATGCGCGACGCCAACGTGCATGCGTTCCTGGTGGGCGAAGCGTTCATGCGCGCGCCCGATCCCGGCACGGAACTCAAGCGCTTATTTGACTGACATGTACACGATCATCCGCCCAGGCCTCGTTCTCATCACGTTGATCGCAGGCCTGAGCGGATGCTCGGGCGTCAGGACGGCCACCGAGGCCGTCACCTCTTCCGTCGGACACATTTTCCATCCCGGGACATCCGCCACGCCGACCGCGCCGACGGCGCCCGCGCCCCCAGGCCTGGACGATTACAAAACCCGGGCCGCGCACCACGTCGTCGACCGCAATCCCGAACGCACCTACACGGGCACCTTGCCGCCCATGCTGCCGGCGATCGTCGTGCTCGAGATCACGGTCGACGGCGACGGCCAGCTCGCGGATGTAGCCGTGCAGCGCTCGCGCGACCCGGATGCGTCCGAAATCGCGCTGGCGTCCGTGCGGCGCAGCGCGCCCCTACCGCCCCCGCCGACGGGCCGGCTCACGTTCTCCGAAACGTTCCTGTTCGCGGACAGCGAGCGGTACCAGTTGCGCAGCCTGGCGGCGCCGCAGGCATCGGAATAAACGCTCAACTCGCCTGGATCGTTGCCAGTTGCCGTTCGAAGTCGGCGAGATCGAAGTAGTCACGCCAGACCGTGATCTTGCCGTTCTCGACCGTGAGCGTGCCCATCACCGGCAAGCGGATGATGCCGCCGTCCCGGTGGGTGCCCGAAAAACGTGGCGGCGATGCGGACCGGGTCGTCCGGATGCGGATGCGTCATGATGTCCTCATTCAGGCGGACTGGCCGCCGTCCACGTTGAGCGTGGCGCCCGTGACATAGGCGGCATCGGGACCGGCCAGGAAGGCGACGGCCGCCGCGATCTCCTCCGGACGGCCATAGCGGCCCAGCGACGTCATGGCTTTCAGGGTGGCGGCGAACGGTCCATCCTCGGAATTCATCTCGGTGTGGATCGCGCCCGGCTGGACCGTGTTGACGGTAATGCCGCGCGGCCCCAGGTCGCGCGACCAGCCCCGCGTGTAGGCCGCGACCGCCGCCTTCGACGCGGCATAGTCCGCCGCACCGGCGAACGGGATGCGGTCGCCGCCCGTCGAGCCGATCGTGACGATGCGGCCGCCGTCGGACAACAGCGGCGCCGCGGCACGCACGGCAGCGGCAACGCCCAGGGTATTGATCGCGAACTGGCGCTCGAGCGCAGCGAGATCGGCCGCGGCATCGCCGACCGTCCCGGTCACGAACACGCCGGCCGAATTCACGAGGATGTCGAGGCGGCCGAACGCGGCGTGCGCCGTCGCCACGAGGTCCGCGACGGCGGCCGGGTCGGCCTGGTCGGCACGCACGGCCAGCGTCCGCCGGCCGAGCTGCTCGACGTCGCGCACGACCTCGTCGGCACGCTGCCGCGCGCTGGCAAAGCTGAAGACGACGTCGGCGCCGTCGCCGGCCAGGCGGCGCACGATGGCGGCACCGATGCCGCGCGAACCGCCGGTGACGAGTGCGACACGGCCTTGCAGCGGGAGTTGGGTAGTCATGATCGTTTCCTTTCGTGGTAAGTGGTGTGACGCCACTATCCCGCAATCGGCCTCAACTGATTAGTAGGCAATCGATGGAAATATTTTCAAGCTTTGCTTTAAAATTCATCCATGGAAACGCTCAGCAACCTCGACAGCTTCGTGCGTACGGCCGAGACCGGCAGTTTTTCCGAAGCCGCGCGCCGGCTCGGCCTGACACCGGCCGCCGTCAGCCGCAATGTCGCCATGCTGGAAAAGAACCTGGGCGTGCGGCTGTTCCAGCGCACGACGCGCCGCCTGACGCTGACGGAAGCGGGCGAACGGCTGCGCGCGGACATCGGCGGCAAGCTGGACGACCTGCAGGCGGCGCTGGCCGCCGTGTCGACGGGGCAGGCCGAACCTGCCGGCGTCCTCAAGGTCAGCATGCCGCCGCTCCTCGGCATGGGTTACCTGATGCCGCTGTTGCCGGACTTCCGCGCGCGCTATCCGCGCGTGCGGCCGGAATGGCATGTCGAGAGCCGGCAGGTGGATCTCGTCGGCGAAGGCTACGATGCGGCGATCGGCGGCGGCTTCGACCTGGCGCAGGGCGTGGTGGCACGCCGCCTCGCGCCCGCCCACCTCGTGGTGGTGGCCGCGCCCGCCTACCTGCGCGAACGCGTGCCGCCGGACCGGCCCGCCGGACTGGAAGAATGCGACTGGATCGCGCTGCGCTCGCTGCAAAGCGGACGCATCCGCACCTGGACGCTGCGCAATACCGCCGGCGAGGAAGCCGTCTTCGATCCGGTGCCGGCGCTCGTCCTGAACGACCCGGGCGCCGTGCGCGAAGCCGCGCTGCTGGGCCTGGGCGCCGCGCTGCTCGCCATGCCGGACGTGCTGCCCCAGCTGGAACAGGGCAGCCTGGTCCGCCTTCTTCCGGACTGGTTTGCCGACGCGGGCGAGATCTCGCTGTACTACGCGAACCGCGCCCTGCTGCCCGCCAAGACCCGCGTCTTCGTCGACTACGTCATCGATGCGTTCGACCGCGATGGGCTGGCGACCCGCTTCGATGCGCGTACGGTTCTTAATCCCGCTGCAGCCGCCACAACTCGTAACGCTCCTCCCCCGCCTTGACCTGCCCGGCGAAATGCCCGTTCAGGTGGCTGGCCGTGAACACGACGTCGCCGTCCGGCCCGATGGCGGGCGTGTCCGGCCAGTGCACGCCGTCGCTGGACGCCTGCAGCGCCATCGTTCCTGTGCGCGGGTCGTAGCGCACGATGCCGTTGCGCGTGACGTCCGTGATCCAGAGGTTGCCCGACTTGTCGGTGACGATGCCGTCCGTGTTGCCGCCCACGTCGCCCAGGTCGCGCACGGCGGCGGCCAGCGCGCTCGGACGCGCGTGCGCGTCGCGCAGCACGGCCGTCGGGATCGCGTACGCATGCGTGCCCGTCGTCACCGTCCAGTACAGCGTGTTCCCGTCCGGGGACAGGGCAATGCCGTTCACGCCCAGTACGAGCGGTTTGCCCGGCCAGACTTCCTCGCCATGCGACACCACCTTCGTTCCCGGCTGCGGCAGCACGGCCGGATGCCGGTCGAGCACGCGCCGCGCGCGGCCGGACGCGTAGTCCACGACGATGATGCCGGCCTGGTTGTCCGGCGCGCTGCGCAGGCCGCTGTCGGACACGTAGGCCATTTTGCGCACCTCGTCCACGGCGATGTCGTTCAGGAAGCTGCCCTTGCGGTCGGCCACGGCGTCCAGGGGAATCGTGCGGATGTTCTTCCCGGTTCTCACGTCGAACACGACGATTTTCTGGCCGCCGGCCGGCGCCTCGGCCTCGCCGGCGACAAAGCCCTGGTCGAGTGCCCACAACCAGCCGTTGCGATGATCGACGTGAAAGCCCAATACGTTGCGCAGGTGCGTGGCCGGCGCGCCCGTCACCGCGTTCGCTTCCTGCGACGGAAACGCGGTCAGGCGTGCCGGCCCCGTGGTGGCGCGGGTATCGAGGATGCTCAGCGTGGCCGGCGCGTCGGCCGCCACGAGGCGGGGCGTGCTGAGAAAGGCGCGGCCGGCCGCGTCGAAGTGAATCCCGGCGATGGGCGCGTTCACGGAACCCGCGAACCTTGCCGGTCCATCCCAGCTGACGCCCGCATAGCTGCGCCAGCGTTCGAGGCGAGCATCACCGGCCGTGGCGGTGGCGGTCGACGTGGCCAGCACGGCGGCCAGCGCAAAGAGTCGGATGTGCATGATATGTCCTCTCCAGTCGTTCAAAGGATCGAGCGGTAGCTGCCGCCCTCCACCCGCACGGCCGCGCCATTGGTCGCGGCGCCCAGCGGGCTCGCGAGCAGAGCAACCATCGCCGCCACTTCGTCCGCGGCGATCATCCGCGCGATCAGCGAGCTCGGACGATAGGTGGCGAAGAAGTGCGCTTCGATCTCGGCATCCGTCATGCCGGGACGCGGCGCCGTCTGGCGCAGGTACTCGACGATGCCGTCCGAACGCGTGGCAGCCGGGAGGACGCTGTTGACGGTGACGCCGGTCCCGCGCGTCAGTTCGGCGAGACCGCGCGCCACCGCGAGCTGGGCGGATTTGCTGACGCCGTAATGGATCATGTCCGGCGGCGTGAACGCGCCCACTTCGCTGGAGATGAAGAGGACGCGGCCCCAGTTCTTCGCGAGCAGGCGCGGGAAGTAGTGGCGCGCGAGACGGACGCCCGACATCACGTTGACGTCGAACATGCGCAGCCAGTCGTCGTCCGTGATCTCGGTGAACGCCTTGCCCTCGTAGTAGCCGAGGTTGTTGACGAGGATGTCGACGTCGGGCACGGCCTCCGCGACGGCGGCCGCGCCCGCGGCGTCGGCGAGGTCGGCGACGACGGGCGTCACGACGGCGTCCGGTGCGGTGGCGCGGATGTGGGCGACGGCCGCGTCGAGCTTGCCGGCATGCCGGCCCGTGATGGCGACGGCCGCGCCTTCGCTGGCCAAGGTGCGGGCGATGGCCAGGCCGATGCCGGCCGTGGCGCCGGTGACGAGGGCAGTCTTGCCTTGCAGTTTCAAGTCCATTGCAGTTCCTTTCAGTGGTGGAATGGCGCAACTTTATTGTTTCAACGGATGCGGATAAACTGGGCCATAAGGAATTCATTTGTTCTGCGGAGGACAAAATCAGCCGACAATTCGACTATCTGGACGACCTGGAAGCGTTCCTGGCCGTGGCCGACCATGAATCGTTCACGGCGGGCGCCGTCGCGCTGGCGACGACGGCGTCCGTGCTGAGCCGCGCGGTGACGCGGCTGGAAAACCGCCTCGGCGCGCAGCTACTGCGCCGGACCACGCGCCGCGTCACGCTGACGGAAGCGGGCCGCCGCTACCTGGAGCAGGCGCGCGCGGCATTCGCGCTGCTGGGCGATGCGGCACGCGAGGTCCAGGGGCAGGCAGGCGCGCTGGCGGGGCGGATCCGCATGAGCGTGCCGACGACCTGGGGCCACCACCGCGTGCCCGCCCTGCTGGCGCGCTTCACGCGGCAGTATCCGAACGTGAAGGTGGAACTGAATATCACCAACCGCAGCGTCGACCTCGTCGCCGAAGGTTTCGATCTCGCGATCCGTCTCGGGCACCTGCCCGACAGCGGCCTCGTGGCGCGCAAGCTGGCCGACGAGACGCTGTGCCTGGTGGCGTCACCCGCCTACCTGGAACGGGCGGGCACGCCGCGCACGCTGGACGACCTGCAAGCCCATGCGTGCCTGCCCTTCATCCTGCCGCGCACGGGCCGGATCGCGCCGTGGGTGTTCCGCGACGGCGGCCAGGACGTCGAATGGACGGCGCCGGCCACGATCGAGGTGTCGGACGACGTGCTCGGCGTCGTCTCGCTGGCGGTGGCCGGCATCGGCATCGGCCAGAGCTATGACTTCATCGTGCGCGAGCACGTGGCGGCCGGGCGGCTCGTCGAAGTGCTGCCGCATTTGCGCGGCCGCTCGCGGCCGTTTTCCGTCGTGTACGCACCGCACCGGCGCCAGTCGGCCGCGATCCGTGCCATGATCGATGTGTTGACGGCGGGCGCAGACGGGCCGTGAGCGCCATGCGCCACAGGTGCGCCTGCTCGGCAATATTCCGCCTATAATGATGCGTTACATTTTTATATAATTTATAACCATGTCCAAAGTGCAACTCAGGAACAACGTCCGGGTGGCCGGCACCGGCCCGGCAACGATGGTGTTTGCCCACGGCTTTGGTTGCGACCAGACCATGTGGCGGTTCCTGATGCCGGCCTACGCGGAACGCTTCCGGACGATCTCGTTCGACCTCGTCGGCAGCGGCGGTTCCGACCTGTCCGCCTACGACCGCGCGAAGTACGGTACGCTGCACGGCTATGCGGACGACCTGCTCGAGATCGTCGACGAGTTCGCGACGGGGCCCGTCGTCTTCGTCGGCCATTCCGTCAGCACGATGATCGGCCTGCTGGCCACGATCAAGGCGCCGGAAAAATTCCTTGCACAGGTCATGGTGGGCCCGTCGCCCTGCTACATCAACGACGGCGACTACGTCGGCGGGTTCAGCCGGGAAGACATCGACGAGCTGCTTGAGACGATGGATGCCAACTACCTCGGCTGGTCGAGCAGCCTGGCGCCCGCGATCATGGGCGTGCCCGACCGTCCGGAACTGCGCGCGGAACTGACGGAGAGCTTCTGCCGCAACGATCCCGAGATCGCCAAGCACTTTGCCCGCGTGACGTTCCTGTCCGACCACCGCGCGGACGTGCCCCGTTCGACCCCGCCGGCGCTGATCCTGCAATGCAGCGACGACCTGGTGGCGCCCCGCCAGGTCGGCGACTACCTGCACCGGCACCTGCCGAACAGCGTCCTGCGCATTATCGAGAACGTGGGCCATTGCCCGCACATGAGCGCGCCCACGGCAAGCTCGCGCGCCATCGACGACTTCCTCGCGCACGTCCTGCGCTGACAACCGTGCCTACCGCGCCTTCCGGCGACATCCTGTTCGACCATGCCGCCTGCGCGCTGCTGCTGACGGCCGCCGACGGCGTGATCCTGAAGGCGAACAGCATGGCGTGGACGTGGCTCGGCTATGCGGAAGAGGAACTCGTCGGCAGGATACGCATGCAGGACCTGCTGCCGATCGGCGCCCGCCTGTTCTACCACACGCATTGCCAGCCGATCCTGCAGGTACAGGGCTCGGTGGCCGAGATCCAGGTCGACCTGCGCAACAAGCGCCAGGAGCGCATCCCCGTGCTGATCAACATCAGCCGCCGCCGGGAAGCGGACGGCATGATCGACCACTGGGCCCTGTTCAAGGCCTCCGACCGGCGCGCGTACGAACGGGAACTGCTGGCGGCGCGCAAGGCGGCGGAAGCGGCGCTGGACGCACGCCGCAGCGCCGAAGCGGAACTGAAAAAGCTGAATGCGCAGCTGTCCGCCGCGGACCGGCGCAAGGACGAATTCCTCGCGACGCTGTCGCATGAACTCCGCAATCCGCTCGCGCCGATGCGCAGCGCGCTCGACGTCCTCAAGCTGAAGTTCGGCCACGGTACGGACACCCGCCTGCTGCAGGCGTTCGACCGTCAGATGCGCCACCTGACGCGCCTCGTCGACGACCTGATGGAAGTCTCGCGCATCACGCAGGGCCGCATGCAGTTGCAGCGCGCCCCGGTGGAATTGTCGGCCCTCGTGCACGGCGCCGCGCACGACCTCGCCGCGAACATGGAGGCGGCGCGCCACACGCTGCGCCTGTCCATCGCCGAACCGCCCGTGATCGTGGACGGCGATGCGACGCGGCTCGCGCAGGTCGTCATCAACCTGCTCACCAATGCCGCCAAATACACGCCGGACGGCGGCACGATCGAGCTGCGCCTGACCTGCAGCGACGGCACGGCCGAGATCAGCGTGCGCGACAACGGCATCGGCCTGCCCGCGTCGGCCCTCGCCACCGTCTTCGACATGTTCTCGCAACTGGAACCCGCACTGGAGCGTTCGAAAGGCGGCCTGGGCATCGGCCTGGCGCTCGTGCGCGGCATCGTCGAACTGCACGGCGGCAGCGTGCATGCGGACAGCCCCGGGCCGGGCCTGGGCAGCACGTTCACGATCCGCCTGCCGCTGGCGCAAGGCAAGACGTGCGCCCCGTCTTCGCAGGCGCAGGCCGGCACGGCGGCGCCGGCCCAGCTGCGCGTCCTCGTCGTCGACGACAACGAGGATGCCGCCGAGACGCTCGCGATGACCCTGGAACTGCACGGCTGCGAGGTGAGGACGGCGACGACGGCCACCCGCGCGCTGGAGATGCTGCCCGGCTTCGCGCCGGCCGTGGCCCTGCTCGACATCGGCCTGCCGGACATGAACGGCTACGAACTGGCGCGCCGGATGCGCCAGCTGTCCGCGGGCGCGGGCATCACACTGATCGCGACGACCGGCTGGGGGCAGCAGAAGGACCGCGAGCGGGCGTTCGCGGCCGGGTTCGACCACCACCTCACCAAGCCGATCGATTTCGACCTGCTGCGGTCGTATCTGCCGGATTAACTCGCGCTGGGACGCTTCACGGCCGGGCCCTTGCGGGTGCCCGGCGCCACCGAGATCTGCACGCACGGCACGCGGTCGCCCTGCAGGGTGACGTCGAACGTCATCAGCTCGTCGCGCCGGAACGCGTGCACGGTCACGGTATCGCCCACGCGGTAGCGCGCGAACAGCTGGTCCAGGTTGGACGGGTTGCCGTTCACGCGCAGGCCGTCCACGGCGATCAGGATGTCGCCGGCCGACAGGCCCGCCTGGTGCGCGGCGCCCCCTTCGTGCACCTGCGTCAGCTTCACACCGGCGGCGTCGCGGCCGATGCCGGCGTCCAGCGACGGCTTCGCGTTCTTGCGCTCTTCCGTCACCTTCACGCTGAACGGCGCGTACAGCTTGGCCAGCGGGATGTCTTCCGTGCCGCGGATGTAGCGGTCGAAGATGGATTTGAGGCGCACGCCGCTCACCTCGTCGAACAGGCTTTCCACCTCCTGCTCCGTCACGCCGCGCGCGCCGCCTTTGTAGAAATCGCGGCCGTAGCGGTCCCACAACGCGAGCATGATGTCGTCCAGCGACTTCGCGCCTTCCGTCTTCGCGCGGATCGTCAGGTCGAACGCGAGGCCCACGAGGGAACCCTTGGTGTAATAGCTGATGATCGCATTCGGCGCATTCTCGTCCTGGCGGTAGTACTTGCTCCACGCGTCGAAGCTGGACTCGGCGATGCTCTGCTTCGTGCGGCCCGTGCCGCGCAGGACGCTGCCGACGGTCTTGCCGAGCAGCTTGAAGTACGTGGCCTCGCTGATGATGCCGCTGCGCACGAGCATCAGGTCGTCGTAATAGCTCGTGAAGCCCTCGAACAGCCACAGGAGAGGCGTATAGTTCTCGACCTGCAGGTCGTAAGGCGCGAACACGGCCGGCTTGATGCGCTTGACGTTCCAGGTGTGGAAGTATTCGTGGCTGCACAGCCCCAGGAACTTGATATAGCCCTCGTTCGGCTCGGCCGTCTTCGGCGCCGCCGTCGACGGCAGGTCGGTACGCGAGCAGATCAGGGCCGTCGACGCGCGGTGTTCCAGGCCGCCGTAGCCGTCGCCGACGACCATCGTCAGGAATACGTAGCGGTCCATCGGCGCCTTCTTCGTCTTCGGCTCGAAGAACGCGATCTGGGTTTCGCAGATCGCTTTCAGGTCTTTCTCGAGACGCGCCATGTCGAGGTTCGGCACACGGCCCGTGATGACGATGTCGTGGCGCACGCCGTGCGCGGTAAAACCGCCCAGCGCGAAATCGCCCATTTCGACGGGGTGGTCGATCAGTTCATCGTAGTCGCTCGCGACATAGGTACCGAAGCCGTAGCGCTTGGCGCCCGCTTCCGGCAGCGACGTGGCCACGCGCCAGGTGCGGGCGGCCGGGTCGGCGGGGCGCTGGATGTCGACCTGGTGCGGCCGCGTCTCCTGGCCCACGACGCGCAGGAACACGCTCGTGCCATTGAAGAAGCCGTGGGTCTGGTCCAGGTGGGCGGCGCGCACCGACAGGTCCCACGCATACACCTCGTAATGCAGCGTCAGCGGCCCGGCGACGGGCGCGGCCTGCCAGCTATGCTTGTCCAGCTTCGTGAGACGAACCGCGGCGCCACCCGCTTCCGCGCGGATGCGCACGATGTTGCGGGCGAACTCGCGGATCATGTAGCTGCCCGGAATCCAGGCCGGCAGCGCGAACACCTGCCCGTCCGGATGCGGCTCCGCCACGGTGACGGTGACATTGAACAGGTGCCCGGCCAGGTCCTTCGGGACGATGGTGTACTGGATGGCCGGCGGCTGCTTCTGGGGTGCTTTTTTCATATGACGTGAACAATCTCTCTCCAATGCGCCGTAGTGTAACGGGATTTTTCAGAAAAAAGGGTGTTCACACGGTTGGGCTTACGCTTCCGTCAGGTCGCCCGGAAGGTCGATGTCGCGGAATATCCCCGGGTCGTCGACCGCCACCTCGGTCACGGGAAACGCCTGCAGCAGACGCCGCGCACCCGCGTCGCCGCTTAGCGCCAGCAGCGCATCCAGGTGGACGGCGCCGAAACCGACTGGATTCCCGCGCCGGCCGTCCAGCACGGGCGCCGCGATGCCCGCGCCGGCCGTAAGGGCTTCGGCGAGGCGGCGCAGCGTAAACGGGTCCACGTACGGCATATCGCCCAGCGCCACGAGCCAGGCCCGCGGCTGCAGCGCCAGCGAATGGCGGATGGCATGCGTGAGCGATGCTGCCATGCCGCTGTCGGCGTCCGTGCACACGGTCACGTCGCACCCGAGCGCCGCCAGCCGCTCGCCGACGCCGGCGTCAAGCGGCGGCACGACGGCGACAACGCGTGAGGTCGCCGCCAACAGCTTGCGCGCGCTGGTCTCGACGACCGTCGCTCCCGCCAGCGGCTGCAACAGCTTGTTGCGTTGCCCGGCCGGATCGAAGCGGCGCCCCCGGCCGGCCGCCAACAGGATGCCGACCGGGGACACGGTCACGCCGCCGCCAGGTCGAACGGCAGCTTGCGCAGGCGCTTGCCGGTCAGCTTGAACACGGCATTGGCCAGCGCCGGCGCCAGCGGCGGCAGGCCCGGTTCGCCCATGCCCGTCGGCGGATCCTGCGACGGGACCATGAACACGTCGACCTGCGGCATGTCGTTCATGCGCGCCACCGTGTAGTCGCCGAAATTCTGCTGCTCGACGACGCCATCCTTCAACGTGATGCGCGCGCCCGGCAACGTCATGCCGAGGCCCATCAGCGCCGCGCCCTGCACCTGCGCGTCGATGGACATCGGGTTGACGGGCAGGTTGCAGTGCACGGCGGCCGTGACCTTGTGCACCTTCGGGCTGCCCTCGACGATGGACGCTTCGACGACGTAGGCGACGACCGTGTTGAACGACTCATGCAGCGCGACGCCGTACGCATGCCCTTTCGGCAGCGTCTTCTTGCCGTAGCCGGACTTCGCCACGGCCAGGTCCAGCGCCGCGTGATGGCGCACGTGCTTCGCGTCGATCAGCTTCTTGCGGTACGCGACCGGGTCCTGGCCGGCCGCATGGGCCGCCTCGTCGATCAGCGTCTCCATCACGAACGCCGTGTGCGTGGACCCGACGGAGCGCCACCACAGCACGGGCACGTTGGCCTTGACCATGTGCGCCGTCAGGTTCAGCGGCACGTCGTACGGCTCGCCCATGCCTTCGACCATCGTCGCGTCGACGCCGTTCTTGACCATCATCGGTTCGAACGGGGTGCCGCTGATGATGGACTGGCCGACGATCGTGTGGTCCCACGCGACGATGTTTCCGCCGGCGTCCAGGCCGATGTCGGCGCGGTGGATGTGCGACGGACGGTAGTAGCCGCCGCGGATGTCATCTTCGCGGCTCCAGATCAGCTTCACGGGGCCCGCATGGCCCGCGGCCTTATAAGCCTTGGCGATGTTGACGGCCTCCACGATGAAGTCCGACGTGGGCACCGCGCGCCGGCCGAAGCCGCCGCCCGCCATCATCGTGTTCAGCGTCACCTGCTCGGGCTTCAGGCCGGCCGTCGCGGCGGCCGCCGCCTGGTCGATGGTCTGGAATTGCGAGCCGACCCACAAGGTGCAGGCGTCGTCCTTCAGGTCGACCGTGCAGTTGATCGGTTCCATCGGCGCGTGGGCCAGGTAAGGGAATTCGTAGACGGCCGAGATCTTTTTGGCAGCGCCGGCCAGCTGCGACGTGTCGGCCTTGCGCGCGACGGCGCCGGGCGTCTTTGCCAGCTCCGCGAACTGCGCCAGCTGCTTGCCGCTGTCGACTTTTTCGACGGCGCTCGTGTCCCACTCGATGGCGAGCAAGTCGCGCGCCTGCTTGGCGGGCCAGTAGCCGTCGGCGACGACGGCCACGCCGCGGCCGCCCCGGTCCACCGGAATCTCCAGTACCGCGATCACGCCGCGCACGGCCTGCGCCTTCGATGCGTCGAGCTTCGCCGGCTTCGCGCCGAACACGGGCGGGTGCGCGACGACGGCGACCTTGGTGCCGGCCGGCTTGACGTCCAGGCCGAACTGCTGGCGGCCCGTCGACTTGGCACGCGCGTCCAGGCGCGGCATCGGCTTGCCGATGTAGCGGAAGGACTTCTGGTCCTTCAGCGTGACGGCCTGCGGCACCGGCAGGGCCATGGCCGCTTCGGCCAGCGATCCGTAGGTCGCCTTCCTGCCTGCCGGGCCATAAACGACGCCCTTCGCCGTGCGGCACTGGGACGGATCCACCTTCCACTGCTGCGCGGCGGCGGCGACCAGCATCGCGCGGGCGCGTGCGCCCACTTCGCGGTATTGCGTGAACGAGTGGGCGACGGTGCCCGACCCGCCCGTCATCTGGATGCCGAAGGCCGGATCCTTGTACACGTCGGCGGCCGGCGCGAGCTCGGCGCGCACCTGGCTCCAGTCGGCATCCAGTTCGTCCGCGATCACCATCGGCAGCGCCGTGTGCACGCCCTGGCCGAATTCGAGGCGGTTGACCATCACGGTCACCGTGTTGTCCGGCGCCACGCGCAGGAAGGCGTTTGGCGCGTAGACGGCCGGTTTCGCCGCATCCGCGGCACGGGCGAAGCGGCCGCCGGACGGCAGCACGAAGCCCAGCACGAGACCGCCCGTGGCGGCGGCGCCCGCTTTCAGGAAACCGCGGCGGGAGACGCCAGCGGGCGTCACGTTTTTCACTTGGTCGAAAAGCATGCGCGCCTCCTTACGCCAGGGTCTTGGCGGCATCCTTGATGGCCGCGCGGATGCGTTGGTAGGTGCCGCAACGGCAGATATTGCCGCTCATGGCGTTGTCGATGTCGGTGTCCGTCGGCTTCTTGTTCACGCGCAGCAGGGCCGCGGCGCTCATCACCTGGCCGCTCTGGCAATAGCCGCATTGCGGGACGTCGTGCTTGACCCAGGCGTCCTGCACGGCCTTGCCGACCTTGTCGGTTTCCATCGCTTCGATGGTCGTGATCTTGTGCCCCGCGGCGGCGGAGATCGGCGTGACGCAGGAACGGATCGCCTGGCCGTCCAGGTGGACGGTGCATGCGCCGCACAGGGCGGCGCCGCAGCCGAACTTGGTGCCGGTCATGTTCAGGTTGTCGCGCAGGGTCCACAGGATGGGCGTGGAGGGATCGGCGTCGACCTGGACGTCGCGCCCGTTGATGTTCAGTGTGAGCATGTCTTCTCCCTTGTTCTGGTTTATTGTGTGACGGCGTAAAAAACCCGGCGGTGCCGGGCTTTTCGTTTTACTTCTTACTGCTTGAGGGTGGCCAGTTTGGCCTCGAGCGTCTTCTGGTCGACGGCGCCCGGAATCCGGCTGCCGTCCGAGAAGAAGATCGCCGGCGTGCCGGTGATGTGCAGCTTCTGGCCGAGTGCCAGCACCCTCTCGTTCGGCGACTCGCATTTCGCCGGCGCGGCCGGTGCCGGCTTGTTGTTGATCATCCAGTCATCCCAGGCCTTGGCGCGGTCCGGGGCGCACCAGACGTTCTTCGATTTCTCGAACGAGTCCGGCGACAGGATGTTGTACAGGAACGTGTAGATCGTCACGTTGTCCATGTCCTTCAGCGTCGTCTGGCGCAGGCGCTTGCAGTAGCCGCAGTTCGGGTCTTCGAACACGGCGATCACGCGCTTGCCGTCGCCCTTGACCTGCTTGATGGCGTCGTTCAGCGGCAGGTCGGAGAACTTGATCTTGTTGATGTCGTCGATGCGCTCGCGGGTCAGGTCGCGCGTCGTCTTGGCATCGTACACGTGGCCGATGATCAGGTATTCGCCCTTCTTGTCCGTGTACAGGATGTCGCCGGCGACGCGCAGTTCGTACAGCCCGGCGTACGGCGTTTCCTTGATCGACTCGATCTTGGCGCCGCCCAGGCGCGGTTCGATCGCCTTCTTGATGTTCGCCTCGACCGAGTTCTGCGCACCGACGCACGACGTGATCAGGCCGGTCGCCAGCAGGACGGCGAGCTTCGTTTTACCCATGAGTGAATTCCTTAAAGATGTGCCACGTTACCTGCCCATCGCATGGGCGATCAGCCGTCGCTTGACCAGAGGCAACTTATCCAGCAAGTTTAATCCTAAATTGCGAACGACGCGCACCGGCTCCAGATTTGCGCCGAACAGGCGCTCCAGGCCATCCGTCGCGAGTTGCATCAGCAACACGTCTTCCTTGCGTGCGCGGGCGTAGCGCGCCAGCACGCGCTCGTCGCCCAGGCCCTGGTGGGCGTCGCGCGCGGCGATCGTGTCCAGCAGCGCATTGATGTCGCCGAAGCCCAGGTTCATGCCGTGCCCGGCCAGCGGATGCACGGCATGGGCCGCATCGCCGATGAGCGCCACGCGCGGCGCCGTGATCGCGTGCGGACGCACGAGCGCCAGCGGGATCGCCTTGACGTCTTCCGGCTGCAGCGGCTTCAGCAGGCCCAGCTTGTTCTCCGAATACTCGCCCAGGCGGATCGCCAGTTCGCCCAGGGATTCGTTCATGATGGTGTCCGCCAGCGTGTCCGGCGCGGACCACACGAGCGACACCTTGTTGCCCGGCAGCGGCAGCAGCGCGATGATGCCATCCTTGCACGTGAACCATTGATAGGCCACGTTGTGATGGGGCTTTTCGCACGAGAAATTGGCGACGATGGCGCGCTGGTGGTACGAGCGGTAATCGATGCCGATGTCGCACTGCCCGCGCACCCAGGAATCGCGGCCGTCGGCGCCGACCAGCAGCTGGGCCGCAAGCACCTTGCCGTCTTCCAGCTCGACCTCGACGTCCTCCGCGCTGCTCACGATGCGGCAGGCGCGTCCGGTGACGGTCTCGACGTTCTGGGCGAAGCGCAGCGCCGCGTCGAGCGCCTGGTTCAGGTTGCTGTCCTCGACGATCCACGCGAGCGAGCCAGCATGGGCGCCGAACGCGTCGAAACCGAGGTGGCCGCCATGCTCCCCGTCGCCCTGCACGTCCATCGCGTCGACGGGTGCCACGCGCGCCATGTCGAGCGCGCCCCAGACCTTCAGCGACGACAACAGCGTATGCGCCGTGTGATTGAGTGCATAGACGCGCACGTCCCAGGGTTTCTCGCCCCCGGTCGGTGCTTCCGCTGCGTCCGGGCGCGCGGGCGGCACGAGCAGGGTGACGCTGTGCCCAGCCTGCGACAGGCCCAGGGCCGCCGTCTTGGCGATGGCGCCGTTGCCGACGATGCAGATGTCGCTGCGGCGGGCGACGTTGCGGTGATGTGCGGGGGAAGTGGTCTGTGTGCTCATGATGAACATTATAGACCCATCACCGTGGCTGCTTCGGGCGAACGGGACGGGCATCCTGTCCTAACTCTTGCCAGAAATTGCTCGACAGGACTTGCGGCTTCGCAAACCCGTCGCTATAATCATGCCTCCTTTGGCCTGGTAGCTCAGTTGGTAGAGCAGAGGATTGAAAATCCTTGTGTCGGTGGTTCGATTCCGCCCCGGGCCACCAAAGTTTCAAGCGAAAACGCCGCCCCCTGCAGGTCGGCGTTTTTGTTTTCGGCTTACAGCTTGCCGACACCCGCCGCGGCCGGCACGGCGGTGGCGAGATTGGTCGTGCTGTCCACCGAATAGGTGTAGTAGCTGGCCGGCGTCGCCGACGGCGTGCCCGCCGGATTGCTGCCCGACGACCAGGGCGTGGACGTGACGGTCACGAGCGAATTGGCGCTGTGGGCCGTCGCGCTCAGGTTCACGGGCGCGCCGTTGAGCAGGTTGCCGCTGTCAAAGATATAGGGCGAGCAACGCGCCGTGCTCATGCCCGACAGGGCTGCGCAATTGGTCAACGCACTGCCGGACGAGACCGACGCACCGATCGTGTCGCTGGCAGTCGCCCCTCCACTGATGTTGAAGACATTGTTCTCGACGTAAAGTTTCGAGCCCTGCCCTGACGTGAGGCCCACCATCCAGTTATACAGCGCGACGCTGTTGCTGCCGGCGAAATAATTGTTGTACAGGTGGACCATGCCGTAGCGCACACGCGGCTTGCGCTGCACGAGGTTCTGGAAGTAATTGTGGTGGAAGGTCGTCTTCAGCACACCCGGATTTTCCGCCGTCAGGCTGGCCGTATCGGTGCCGCCCATCAGCATCGACTTGTCGTGGTCGTGCAAGTGGTTGTACGACACGGTGACCAGGTTGGCCGACTTGGTGATGTCGAGCAGGCCGTCGTGGTGCTGGACGTGGTAGAGGTCGCCGTCATACGGGGCGGCCCACACGGACGGGAACTGGTCGTCGGTGCGCGCGCCGTCGGAGAACGTGCAGTGGTCGATCCAGACATGAGTGGCGTACTGGATCGACACCGTGTCGTAGTTCGAATTCCAGCGCCCGCCGGAATCGGTCGGATCCCATGCCGGGAAGAAGTCGAACGCATCTTCGAACGCCACGTTGCGGATCACGACGTTGTCGACCGGCGCGCTCGACGTGCCGCTGATCATCAGGGTACCGTGGATGATCTTCGCGGTCGAGCCGTTGCCGATGATCGACGTGTTCGACGGCACGGTCAGGACGACGTTTTTCTTCATGTGGTTGCTGGCGCAGGCGCGCGCCGCCTCGACCGGATCCGTCGACGGCGGCACCTTCGCGTAGGGCGGCTTGTAGGCCGCCAGATAGTCTTGCCAGATCCGGTCGAACGTGGTGTAGCCGTAGCCGGCGCAGGTACTGCTGGCCGCGTTGGCATAGGTCACGTAGTCATTGGCCGTCAGTTCGGTACCGGCCGCGTTCTGGTTCAGGCTGATCGTGCCCGAGATGTAAATGATCTTCTTGCTGTTGTCGAGCGTGCCGCTGAACGAGCCGTCGGACTTGATCGTGGCGGTGTTGCCGTACAAAGCCTGGATCAGGCCGGCACGGGTCGACACGGTATAGGTCTTGGCTGCGGCCGCACCGTTGCCGCCGGTGGTGCCGGTTCCGCCGAGATTGTTGGTGCCGGTGGCTGCCCAGTCGGTCGCGCCGAGCGAAGAGATTTGCGCATGGACGCCCGGGCTGGCGCCGGCCATCACGACGATGCTGCAGAGTGCCTGGCATAACTGCTTTTTGGAAATCGTCATTTCTTCTCCAGAATGGTGAAATTTCTGATGTACCCAAGAACAGCTTCCGCGCCTGCTTCGCCCCTCCCGCTATCTGGTCGGTCCGGTTTTTACAAAATTGGCGTAGAAAGCGACGATTTGTTGAAACTGGTCAGACCAGTTCAACCGATGCAGTATGACCGCAGTTGTGATGCATGGCAATAAAATCTTGTGTTCGCGAGGGTGGGATGACCGGCTGGTGCAAAAAAAAAACGCCACCCGCAGGTGGCGCTTTCATTGCTATGCCGGTTTATTTGGCCTGTTTGCGACGGCGCGATTTCAGCATTGCGCCGGCACCCAGCAGCATCAGCGCGGCCGATGCCGGTTCCGGAACATTCACCGGCGGAATAACGGCACCAAAACCGTCGATATAGGCATAACCCGTATGTCCGGTCGGCTCGCAATCCGCCGCCAGAATCGACAGCGTGAAATCGTGGCCGGAGAGCGACGAATCGATCGCGAGCTGTTCGATTTGCCATGCCGAGGTGTAAAACAGATCGCCGTCGACGGAGAAACGGCTGTCGATGCCGCCGCCACCGTCGCCGGCATTATAAACGCGGTTGATCAGGACGGTACCCGTCGTGTCGTCGGTCAGCGTAATCAGCAATTCAGCCGATTCATCGGCGGTGTGGCCACCATTTTCCAGCACGGCTTTCCAGGCGAAGAAAATGTTCGATTCGGTGTAATTCGTCACCTTCTGGCTGAGGACCGACGCATTACCGCCGAACGTGGTGTCTTCCGTGCGATAAGAATATTGACCCGAATAAACGGTCGAGCCCAGCAACGTGCCCAGCAACGGGTCGACCGTCCCTGCGGCGTTGATGGCCGAGCGGGTCGCCGGCCCCGCGTACAGGCTGCCGCCCGGCAGGAACGTGGCCGCCGTCAGGCTTGGGTTGTCGACACCGCCCCGATATCCTTCCCCAGTCGTCCAGCCATTCGCATTGCCCGCCTCGAAGCCGCCATTGATAAAGGCGCCGGCGTGTGCGGTGCCGGTGATGGCGGTGAATGCGAGGGCTGCGGCAAGCGCAAATTTTAATTTCATTTCAGTGGTCCTTTCAAGTGGATAAGCGTATGGGTGCATGGAATGCAGTGCGACCTGTTAGCAATTCATGTGCCAGCGTTTTATCTATTTGAAAGAAAATGGTTTTTTTAAAGTCTCATTGATATAGATCCTATAACTGTTAAATACTCCGACACTTAATTCGGGTAATTCACCGATGGCTTATAAAACATATGTATTCGTAATATCCATTGCGCATTCATATGATGGATATCTTTCTATTACCTAATGCAAATCATTTTACTATAAAGAAAATTTGATTATCCGTGATATTTGGATTTAATTGGATATATCGGTTTATTTAAATCGCACTCCATAAATGCAATGCCTCTTCCGCAATAACATCGGGATATTCCTCCTGAAAAAATAATTTTCCTTTTGGAACCTGCCGAATACCCTGCGAGCGCAAAAAAATACGGTCGAGATAAGCGGCATCCGCGACCGGAAAGATCACGTCGCTGGTGCCCCACACCATCCGCACCGGCACCGTGCTGCGCCGCAACGCCGCCTCGATGCCCGCCAGCGGGTTCGGCACCAGCGCGTTGTGGAAGGCGTGGTACTGCCTGCGCCGCAATGGCGTGCTGACCAGCGGTGCCGCGTAGTAGTCGATGATGTCGTCCGTGAGCCGCGCCGGATCGTGGTACACGGCCGCGCCGAACGTCGCGCGCGCCAGGTTCCCGTCGGTCAGCCATCTGGCCGTATCGTCGGCCAGCGTGCCGGCGCGTGCCATGTCGAGCACCGGCTGGATCTGCGGCGGCGGGCTGTTGGGCTCCGTGTCGCAGTTGCTGAGGACCAGCGTGCGCACCCGTGCCGGAAATTGGACCAGGAACATCTGCGCGACGGCGCCGCCGCTGTCGGAGGCGACGATGTCGACCTGCCTGACGCCCAGCGCGTCCAGCAGCGCCGCGAGCATCGCCACCTGCGCGGCGGGCGCCACCGACTGGTTTTCGGGGACCTGCGAGTAGCCGAGGCCCATGAAATCCGGGGCGATGCAGCGGCGGTGCGGCGCCAGGCGATCGATCGCACCACGCCATTGAAAGCCGTTCAATGGTGCCCCGTGCAGGAACAGCGCCGCCTTGCCCGCGCCCCGCTCGACGTAGGCGATGCGGCCGCACGGCAGGTCCACGAAGCGCCGCGCCTGGCGGTAGCGCTCCACTTCCGATTGCCCCGCCGCCTGCGCGCGGCCAGCCACGATGGCTGCCGCGGACACATACAAGAAATCCCTGCGTTTCATGGTCGACTCTCCTTCGTTGATTTGGACATGAAGGATGCTAGCGACGCCGCCCGGACCCGGCGCGCACCGGCGGACGGTCATGGACACGAACGGATGATTTCCTTGTACATTGGCGGGACGCCTACCGGAGGATGCGATGACCGACCGACCCTCTTGCTATCCCAGCCCGTCCACCGCCCCGCTGCCGCTCCTCGACGTCCTGACGTCGCCGGTGCCGTCGGGCCGCTTCGATTCGCCCGTGGACGAGCGCCACGTGCTGTGCCTCCACCTGGGCGCGCCGGTGCCGGTGTCGTACCGGGCCGGCAAGGCCGAGCGGCAGGGCGTGCGCCTGCACGGCCAGTTCTGCGTCGTGCCGGGCGGCTCGAGCACCCGCTGGACCATGTCGCTGCCGGCCACCTCGCTGCTGCTGCGCCTCGCGCCCGCGCACCTGCGCGCGACGGCCGAGGAGATGGGTCGCACCGTCGACCTCGCGCCGGCGATCCACATCCGCGATCCGCAGATCGAACGCATCGGCTGGATGATGCAGGCCGAGGACCATGCCGCCTATCCGGGCGGCAGGCTGTTCGCCGACAGCCTCGCGTCGGCGCTGGCCGTGCGCCTCGTCGCGCTGCAGTCGCCTTCGACGACCGCGCCGGCACGGGCGCTCCCCGCCTGGCGCCTGCGCCACGTCATCGAATATGTCGACGCCCACCTGGACCAGGACCTGACGCTCGCCGAACTGGCCGCCGTCGCGGGGTTCAGCCCGTCGCATTTCAAGGCCTTGTTCAAACTGGCGACCGGCACGCCCGTCCACCGGTTCGTGCTCGAACGGCGCGTGGAACGGGCGCGGCTGCATCTGCTCGAGGGGAGGCTCGGCATCACGGAGATCGCGCTGGAAACGGGGTTCGCGCATCCGAGCCACATGGCGCGCTGGATGCGCCGGCTGCTGGGGCTCAGTCCCTCGCAGATCCGTGCCGGCTAGGAGCGCGCAACAACGATCACGTGCGCCTGGATCTTCCCATCCACCGGACCGGTGCCGAATCGCCGTGCGATGGCCGCCGTCGCGACGGCGGTGGCGTCAGCCAGCAGGGACGCCGCGATCTCGTTGCGCAGCGGCGTGCCCTGGCAGTACGCGATAGCCGGCACGTCGGACGTGGCGGCCCGGCTGCGCGCGGCCAATGTCGTGCACGCGGGCGGCGTCGTGAAACCGGCCCGCGCCAGTTCCTCCGCGATGACGGCCAGGTCGTGGTAGCCGTGCGGGGTGCGCGCGAGGAATCGCGGCGGGTCGACGGGAAATGCCTGTGCCAGCGCGTCCGTGACGACGGCCGCGAAGTCGTTGTCCTCGATCCGGTCCCAGACGTTGAAGATGAATCGCCCGCCGGGGTGCAGCACGCGCCGCGCCTCGGCAAAGGCGGCCACCTTGTCGGGAAAAAACATGGCACCGAACTGGCACGCGACGACGTCGAACGCGGCGTCGGGAAACGGCAGGTGCATGGCGTCCGCCTGCCGCCACTGGACAGCGCGCGCGGTGCCGGTGGCGATGGCCTGGTCGAGCATGGCCTGGTTGAGGTCCGTCGCGACGATCGTGCTGGAGGCCGGCAGGCATTGCGCCAGCGCGCGCGTGACGACGCCCGTGCCGGCCGCGATTTCCAGCACGCGCGCAGGCCGGCTCCCGGCCACGCGCGCCGCCATGTCGTCCGCGTAGGGCTGGAAGATCAACGGCACGAGCAGGCGCTCGTAGAGCTGCGGAATGGATCCGCCAAACTTTGCATCGGCAAGCGTCATGGGACCTCCCGGCATCGGAGGAGACAGCTTACGCCGTTTCGCTAGTGTCCGGGCGACTGTCCGAACAACGAAAAATCCGGCAGCCTGCCGCGCGCCTGCAAGTCCGCGGCGTCGCCGATGCGCACGATGGTCGCCGGCGTGCCGTCGAACGCGGGCCAGTCGGGCAAGCCCTTGCCGTTCGGCGTGCCCGTGCGCGCGAAGCTTGCCCACGTGTCGGCCAGGCGCGCGGCCAGTTGCCGGTCGTACGCGGACCACGGCCGCGGATCCTGGCCGAGATGGTCGAACACGTACTGGATCTCGGCGCCATGTCCCGCCCCGCAACCATAGCCGCACGGCGTGAGCGGCTCCGTCGGCCGGTGCGTGAAATAGTAGAGGTAGGGCCTGGCCTTGCCGTACTGTGCCTGCAGCGACGCACAGTACCACGTGCGCCAACCCCACCAGTCGGTCGTGAGCCGGTCGATGGATGCCTTCGCTTCCGCATCCGTCGCCCCCGGGTACGTGGCCAGCACGGCGGCCGACGGCGCATGGCCCAGCAGCTTCGTCACGAGCGCCTTGTGCGTGGCGGCCGTGAACTTGTCCGTGCCGAGGATTTCTGGTGCGAGATCCTTGCCCTCTTCCGCATTCCAGCCCGCGAGCAGGGGCACGTCGTTCTGGCGGTGGTTGCGGTAGGTCGTCGTCAGGTCTTCGCGCAGCAGGTGGCCGTCGACGATCGGATGCGGTGCCCACGCCGGTTTCTGCAGCGCAGCGACGGGCAGCGCGCGCAGGTCCGCCAGGCTCTTCGCACCGACTGCCCTGGTCAACGCCACGCCGGCGGCTTCCGCGGCCTTGCGGTCGAACAAGCCGTTCTCGCCGGCGTCGATCGGCATGGCGAAGTTGCCGCTTTGCGAGATCGCGCGCTGGAACAGACCCTTCGCCAGCGGTGACGCGACGAGCACCGCGACCGATTCGCCGCCCGCGGATTCGCCCATGATCGTGACGCGCGCCGGGTCACCGCCGAAGGCCGCGATGTTTTCCTTTACCCAGCGCAGCGCCGCGACCTGGTCTTCCATGCCCTGATTGCCCGACGCCTTGTCCGGCGATTCCGCCGTCAGCTCGGGGTGGGCGAAGAAGCCGAAGATGCCGAGGCGGTAGTTGATGGTGACGACGACGACGCCACGCCGCGCCAGGTTGGCCCCGTCATAACCGGGCTGCGCGCCCGTGCCGCCGTAGTAGCCCCCGCCGTGGATCCAGACGATGACGGGGAGTTTCTGCGCCTTCGCGGGCGCCCACACGTTCAGGTACAGGCAGTCTTCGCTTTTCGGATCCGGGATCCACGCAGCCGTCTGGGCGCACGCGGGCGCGTAGGCGTGCGCGGGTTTCACGCCCTGCCACGGCACGACCGGTTGCGGCGCGCGCCAGCGCAGCTTGCCGACGGGCGGCGCGGCGAACGGCACGCCCAGGAACGTCTTCATCCCGTCGGCCGCCGTGCCGACGATTTGTCCTCCCGTGACCCGCACCGGGTCCGTCACCTGGGCCGCCTGGGCCGCACAAGCCAGCAGGCATCCGGCGATTACCGCCGCACTTTTCATGATGTCTCCTTGTTATTTGTCGAAATGACATTCTAGCGACCGCCTTTTCGGACAGACCGCCGTGTCAAAAATAATTATCGAAATAATGGTTTTCGTGCTTGCCAAGCGCCGGAAGCTCGGATAAAGTTATCTTCATAATGATTACCGCGATAATCAATTTACGGCAACGGCCCATCTGAACACTTACCGGAGGAATCGAAATGCACCAGTCCATCGCCCGTACGCTGCGCAACGTCTTCGGCGCAGCCGCCCTCACCGTCGCCGCCCTCGGCACGGCCCACGCGCAGGCCGCCGACGCTTTCTCGTCCGTCAAGCAGATCGATGCGGGCGTGCTGAACGTCGGCTACGTCGACGCGGGTCCGGCCAACGGTCCCGTCGTGATCCTGCTGCACGGCTGGCCGTACGACATCCACAGCTATGTCGACGTCGTGCCGCTGCTCACCAAAGCCGGCTACCGCGTGATCGTGCCCCACCTGCGCGGCTACGGCACGACCCGCTTCCTGGATCCGAAAGCCGTGCGCAACGGCGAGCCGGCCGCGCTGGCGCAGGACGTCGTTGACCTGATGGACGCGCTCAAGATCGACAAGGCGATCCTGGCCGGCTACGACTGGGGCGCGCGCAGCGCCGACATCGTGGCCGCGCTGTGGCCGGAACGTGTCAAAGGGCTGGTGTCCGTGAGCGGCTACCTGATCGGCAGCCAGGAAAGCGGCAAGCAACCACTGCCGCCGGCCGCCGAGCTGCAATGGTGGTACCAGTTCTATTTCGCCACCGACCGCGGCGCCGCCGGCTACGCGAAGAACCACCACGATTTCGCCAGGCTGATCTGGAAAACCGCGTCGCCGCAATGGCAGTTCGACGACCGCACGTTCGACCGCAGCGCCGCGTCGCTGGAGAACCCGGACCACACCGCCATCACGATCTTCAACTACCGCTGGCGCCTCGGCCTCGTCCAGGGCGAAGCGAAGTACGACAAACTGGAACAGCGCCTGGCCACGTTCCCGGCCATCACCGTGCCGACGATCACGCTGGAAGGCGACGCCAACGGCGCCCCGCACCCGGAACCGGCCGCATACGCCAAGCGCTTCACCGGCAAATACAAGCATGAACTCATCAAGGGCGGCATCGGCCACAACCTGCCGCAGGAAGCGCCGCGCGCTTTTGCCGATGCCGTCATCGCCGTCGACCATCTTTAATCACTGTTCAACGAAAGGACACATCATGAGCAAGATCGACAAGGTTCTCTACACCGGCAAAACCCGCACCACCGGCGGCCGCGAAGGCAGCGCACGGAGCGACGACGGCCGTCTCGACATCACGCTGTCGCCGCCGGGCAGCCATGGCAAGGGCACGAACCCGGAACAGCTGTTCGCCGCGGGCTGGTCGGCCTGCTTCATCGGCGCGCTGGGCCTCGCCGCGCGCGACCGGCATGTGGCCCTGCCGGCCGACACCGCCGTCGATGCGGAAGTCGACCTCGGCACGGGCACCGACGGCTATGCGCTGCAGGCGCGCCTCAGTGTGAGCCTGCCAGGCGTGCCGCGCGACGTCGCGCTGGACCTGGTTCACGCCGCGCACCAGACGTGCCCGTACTCCAAGATGTCGCGCGGGAATATCGACGTGAACATTTCGGTGGCGTAAGCCCGGAAACGACAACGCCACCGGCTGGTGGCGTTGTCATTCGTTGCGGCGGGTTCCCACGATCAGTGGAAGAACAGGTACAGGATGACCAGCACGATCGCCGGTACGCCCATGATCCAAGCCAGGAAATATTTGCCCATGATCGTACTCCTTTCGTTTGCGATTGATCACGGGTTCAGGATGCCGCAGGCGGGCACGGGCGTCCGTACGCTAATGCACGGAGTGCGGGTCTGGCGAGCAGTGCAACAAAGTTTCAATAATGCAATGATTTGGCGCTACAATCCTTCCTGACACTTTGAAAGGAAGATCGTGGCCATCATCGACCGGGTCAAATGGGACGGCAGTCCCGATGTCCTCGCGTGGAAATATCCGTCGGAAGAACTTTCCACCTGGACCCAGCTCATCGTTAACGAATCGCAGGAAGCCTTCCTCGTCCGCGGCGGCGTGTACGAAGGGCCGTTCGGTGCCGGGCGCCATACGCTGTCCACGGAAAACATCCCCCTGCTGCGCGAGCTGATGGGCCTGCCGTTCGGCGGCGCGTCGCCGTTCAGCGCCGAAGTCTGGTTCGTCGACAAACTCACGCGACTCGATATCCGCTGGGGCACGCCGGACCCGATCCAGCTGCAGGATCCGAAATTCGGCATCATGGTCCCGGTGCGTGCGTTCGGCCAGTACGGCATCCGCGTCGACGATACGAAACGCTTCCTGCTCAAACTCGTCGGCACCCTGCCCGGCTTCGATACCGACACGCTGTCCGACTACCTGCGCGGCCTGCTGACGACCCGCATCAAGACCGACATCGCCAACGCCATCCTCGGCAGTGGCCTGTCCGTGCTCGAGATCGCGCCGCGGCTCGACGACCTGTCGAACGCGCTGGAAGCATCGCTGGCCGCCGAGATCGCGGAATACGGCATCGCGCTCACCCAGTTCAACATCCATTCGATCAATATGCCGGAAGACGACCCGGCCGTGCAGACGCTCAAGTCCGCGCTGGCCCGGCGTGCCGAGATGGGAATCGTCGGCTTCGACTACCAGCAGCAGCGCCGCTTCGACGTGCTGGAGACGGCCGCCTCCAACGAAGGCGGCGCGGGCACCCTGATGGGCGCGGGCGTGGGACTCGGCCTGGCGCCCGCGCTGGGCCAGGCGTTCGCGCAGGCGGCCCAGCAGGTGCAAGGCGCGCCGGCGACGTCGCCCGCCGAACGGATCCGGCTGCTGAAGGAACTCGGCGAACTGCGCGCGCAAGGCATCCTCAGCGACACCGAATTCGAGAACGAGAAGCGCCGCATCCTCGCCGGCTGATCCGCCATGCAAGAACCGACCTGCCGCGGCTGCGGCGCGCGCCTGGCGTATTCCGCCGCCGACCAGGCCCTGAAATGCGATTACTGCGACACCGTCACGCCGATCCGCGAGGACGATGGACAGGAAGACGGCGCGCCCCGCCTGATCGTGCCGCTGGCCGTGAACGAACGCGAAGTGACGCGCGCCGTCGACACGCTGCTGGCCAGCGGTGCCTACACGCCCGACGACCTGCTCGACCGGGCCGTCATCACCCGGCGCGAGAATTATTACGTCCCGGTCTACGTGTTCGAAGGCAGCTACGAAGCCGTCTGGACGGCCTCGTTCGGCTACGACCGCAACGAGCACTACACCGAACACGAAACGCGCACCGAGAACGGCGAGACGCGCACCGTGCCGGTCACGCGCACCCGCACCGTGACCGACTGGGTGCCCGCGAACGGCAACGATGCCGGCGAGTTCACCGTCACCGGCTACGCGGGCGCGCGCCTCGCGGGCAAGGCGGCCGAACTGGTCGAGACGGGCACCGTGTTCGGCCGGACGCGGGCCTATCAATCGTCGTTCACGAGCGGCCTGCACGTGGAAGCGTTCCAGGGCGGCGACGACGACGTGTTCGCGCGGCGCGCCAGGACGCGGGTCGATGCGCTCATCGAGCGCAACGTCAGGGCGCACGGACAAGGCACCAGCCAACGCGACTGGCACTGGACCGCCCGCATCACGGAACGTACGGCGACGCGGGTCCTGCTGCCCGTCTGCCACGTCGTGTACGAGTACGAGGCCAGGGCCTACCACGTGTGGTTCGATGGCGCGGACGTGCGCCGGCAGGCGGCAGATCCCCTGCCCCAGGACCAGAAACGCAGGCGCAGCGTGAACCTGGGCTACGTGCCCGCCGTGGCCGCGAGCGTGCAGTTGTTCCTGGCCGGGATCCTGACCGATCCGGACGGCGGTCCGCTGGCGGCCGTGTCCTGGTCCACGGCCGCCATTGTCGCGGGGGCGTGGATGTTCACCGGCGTGCGCACCGCGCTGATCCTGTCCGGCTCGCGCCGCGCACGGGCGGCACGCCTGGCGGAGCGCGCGGCCGGCCGGGGCGCATCGACCAGCCGCACCTGGCGGCTCTGGCCCACGAACCGCTTGGCGGACATCGCGCTGGTCGGCCTCGCCACCGTCCTGTTCTGGACGGCGCAGTCGCATGCCGTGGATGACCTGCGCGAAGAGAAATGGCAGCTCGTGCTGGCCGAGCGGAAGGCGCGCGCGGCGCAGCAACTGCAGGAAGCGCGGGACCAGGCGGAGGCGGAGGTCCGGGGTGCCGTGTTCCAGGCCCAGAAGATCCAGGGCACGAACATCGAACCTATCCTCGTCGCGGCGGCCCGCGACGACTGGGCCACCGTCGACGCGCTGGCGCACAAGATCGACCCCGTCCCGAAAGGGGGAAAACGGGGCAACGCGGAGCGTGCGGCCATCGCGTCCCTGCGCAATGCGCCGGACGACGCCGCGGCGTGGCGCGCCCTGGCCACCGTGTGGTGCGCCAACGACGACGCGGTCCTGGCCCGGCAGGGATTGCGTCTCGCGCTGCACTTCGGCGCCGACCGCAAGGAAGCCCTGGGCGAACTGCGCAAACTGGAAGCGACGTTCACGAAGCCGGACAACCGGCACTTGCGCGCACTGGTCGCGGACGTGCGCAGCAAGTCGAACGATATCCCCTAGGCCGCCTGCGCCACCCGCGCCGCGCGCGCCATGCGCCAGATCGTCGTCCCGTTCACGACCGCCATCACGATCTCGAGCGCCGTGCCGCCGATCGAGCCGGCGATGACGTTATTCGCGATCCACAGGAAGGTCCCGCACAGCATCACGAGGCGCATCGAGATGCCGCGCAACAGGAACAGCGCGAGCGTGCCGATGCACGACGCGCCCAGCGGCAGCCAGTCCGTCATGCGCGTGGCGAGCGTCATGCCCAGGGCGAGGTTCATCGCAACGACGCCGACCGCCACCCACACCGAACGCGTGTACAGCGCCAGCACGGAGCGCAGCAGCGACATGGTCGTGCTGGCGACGGGCGTCAGGTTGCCAAGCAGGGCGAAGTGGACGATGTAGGCCAGGCATTCGCCGGCCATGAACAGCTTGAAGCGGCGGTCGTCCTTTTGCATGGCGCAGGCGACGCCGAGGACGAACGCGATGTAGCCGACGCATTGCGCCGGCGCGAACCAGTCGAGGGACATGGGCACACTCTTCGGGAAGGAGCGGCATTATAGCCGGCATCCTGGTCTAGAATGACCGGGCAGTCCTGACAACCGATGTCTTCCAAGGAGATTTCCATGAAAGCAGTGAACCTCGGTATCGCCTGTCTGTCCGCCCTCTTCGCCCTGTCCGCCCATGCCGCCGATCCGGCGCCCGTCAAGAAGGTGAACGGCGTCCTCGTCGACGCCCAGGGCATGACGGTCTACACGTTCGACAAGGACGTCGCCGGCAGCGGCAAGAGTGCCTGCAACGGCACGTGCGCGGAAAACTGGCCGCCCGTGAAGGCGGGTGACGCGCCCCTGTCCGCGCCTTACTCCACCGTCGTGCGCGACGACGGCACCAAGCAGCTCGCCTACCAGGGCAAGCCGCTGTACACGTTCATCAAGGACAAGAAGGCGGGCGACCGCGAAGGCGACAAGAAGATGAACGTCTGGCACGTCGTGACGGATTAGTCGACGCTTAGTTGACGCTTAGTTGACGCTTAGTTGACACTCTCGCGCACCACACGCAGCTTCGTCAGCAGGCCCTTGCGGTAGGTGTAGAGCGTGAGGGCCGCGTCGCGCAGGTCGCCGTTCGCGTCGAACGCGATGGTGCCCGTGATGCCCTGGTATTTGATCTTCGCGAGCGCGGGCAGGAAGGTCGCCGGGTCGGACGATCCGGCCGCGCGCATCGCCGCCGCGAAGGTCATCGTTGCGTCGTACGCGTACGGCGCATACGTCTGGAAGCCCATGCCGTAGCGTTTTTTATAGCGGTCCGCGAAGGCCGCCAAGCCCGCCTCCAGCGGCGCGTCGACGCCGCCGGCCACGACGCACACCACCTTGTCGTCGCCGAGCGCGCTGCCGGCCAGCTGCGGCAGCTTTTCCGAGCACACGCCGTCGCCCGACACGAATTTCGCGGCGATGCCCAGCGCCTGCATCTGCTTGAGCATCGGGCCGGCCGTCGCGTCCATGCCGCCGTAGAAGATCACGTCCGGCTTGTGCGCACGGATCTGCGTGAGGATGGCATTGAAATCCGTCGCGCGGTCGTTGGTGAACTGGCGGCTGACGATCTCCGCGCCCTTCAGGCGCTTGACGTCCTTCGCGAACTGGTCCGCGAGGCCCTGGCCGAACGCGGTGCGGTCGTCGATGATGGCGATCTTCTTCGCCTTCAGCGTGTTGATCGCGTAGCCGGCCAGCACGCGGCCCACGAGGTCGTCGTTGGCGACGATGCGGAATGCCGTTTTATAGCCCTGGTGCGTGTACAGCGGCGTGGTGGCGGCCGGAGAAATCTGCGGGATGCCGGCGCTGTTGTAGATCTTTGAGGCCGGCACCGTCGTGCCGGAATTCAGGTGGCCCACGACGGCCACGACGCCGCCGTCGACGAGCTTTTGCGCGACGGCCGTGCCGAGCTTCGGATCGCTGCCGTCGTCCTCGGCCTGCAGCACCCATTTGACCTTCTTGCCGCCGATCGTTGCGCCCTGCGCATTCAAGTCGTCGATCGCGAGGCGCGCGCCGTTCTCGATGTCCTTGCCCTGGTGCGCGCTGGGACCGGACAGCGGCGACGCGCTGCCGATCTTCACTTGCGACTGGGTCGCATACGACTGGGCGTGGACGGCCGGCACGCAGGCCAGCGAGAACAAGGTGGCGAAGCAGATCAGACGCATGGGCTATTCCTTCTGGTTGATGTCCCGATTGTAATGCCCAGCGGCCGCGCCCATGCAAACCAAAAGTCACAACTCATGCTTGACTTCCCGCACCGGACGTCTAGGCTGCATGAAGCGGCCTCGCGCCGCGCCACAATCACAAGGAGAAAGAGACATGGACGCACAAGGCAACAAACAGCTCGTCATGGAAGGCTACCGGCTGTTCCAGAACGGCGACATTCCCGGCATGCTGGCCTACGCCCACGACGACGCCGCGTGGATCGCCCCGGACGCCGAAGCCGTGCCCTTCGCCGGCAGCTTCCACGGCAAGGCGGAGGTCGGGCGCTTCTTTTCGGAGCTGCTCAAGGCCATGCAGCCCACACGCTTCGTCATCAAGGACGTGATCGCCGAAAACGACAAGGTCGTCGTCCTCGGCGAAGCCATGTGGCTGGTCAGGTCCACCGGGCGCAGCTACGACAGCCAGTGGGTCCACGTGTTCACCATGCGCGACGGTAAGTTCATCCGCGTCGACTCGCTGTACGACACGGCGTCGGCCGAGCACGCATTCCGTCCCGACCGGCCGGATGTGATGGCCGCGGCGACGGCGTTGCGGCACTGACCGGACGCGTTACCAGAACTCGACGCGGTCCTGCGGCGCCAGGTACATCCGGTCGCCCGGCTTGACGTCGAACGCTTCGTAGAAGCCCGGGTGGTTGCGCAGGCTGCCGTTGACGCGGAATTCCGCCGGCGAGTGCGGATCGGATTTCACTTGCGCGATCAGCGCGGCATCGCGCGCCTTGCCGCGGCGCGCCTGCGCGAGGCCCATGAAGATGCGCTGCTCGGCCGTGAAGCCGTCGATCACGGGCGCCGGCTTGCCGTGCAGCGAGATCCGGTACGCGCGGCTGGCCATGATGGCGCCCGCGTTGTCGGCGATGTTCTCGCCCAGCGTCAGCTCGCCGTTCAGGTGATAGCCCTCGACGGGGCTGTAGCCGGCATACTGCGCGACGAGCACCTTGCCCTTCGCGGCGAATTTCTCGCCGTCTTCCTTCGTCCACCAGTTGCGCAGGTTGCCGTCGCCGTCGTACTGGGCGCCCTGGTCGTCGAACGCATGGCTGATCTCGTGGCCGATCGAGATACCGACGGCGCCGTAGTTGATCGCCGGTTCGGCATCCGCGTCGTACAGCGGCGCCTGCAGGCGCGCGGCCGGGAACACGACCTCGTTCATCTCCGGGCTGTAGTAGGCGTTCACGGTCTGCGGCGTCATGTGCCATTCGGCGCGGTCGACCGGCTTGCCCAGCTTGGCGACGGCGTAGCGGTGCGCGAACTCGCGCGAACGCATCACGTTGCCGACGAGGTCCGTGCGCTTCACGGCCAGCGACGAATAATCGCGCCACTTGTCCGGATAGCCCACCTTGACGGCGATCTTCGCCAGCTTGGCCTGCGCCTGCTTCTTCGTGTCCGGCGTCATCCAGTCCAGCGTCTCGATGCTGTCCTTGTAGGCGAGCAAGAAGTTGTGGACCATCTCCTCGACCTGGCGCTTGCGCTCGGCAGGGAAATAGTGCTCCACATAGACCTTGCCCACGACTTCGCCCAGGTCGCGGTTGATCTGCGCGATGGCCAGCTTCTCCGTCGGGCGGTTGACCTTCGCGCCGGACAGCACCATGCCGCGGAACGCAAAGCTCTCGTCGACGAACGGCTGCGACAGGTAAGGCGCGTACGCGCTCAGCAGGCGGAACGTGAAGTACGACTTCCACGTGTCGACGGGCGTCGCGGCGACGATGCCGTCGAGCTTCTGCAGATAGGTCGGCTGCTCGACGTTGACGGCGTCGGCCTTGCCCGCGATGTCCTGGGCCTTCAGCCATGCGGCCCAGTCGAAGCCGGGCGCCAGCGCCTTCAATTGCGCGACCGTCAGCTTGTTGTACGTTTTCACCGGATCGCGGTTCTCGACGGCGCTCCATTGCGCCTGCGCGATCGCCGTTTCCAGCGCGACGATGCGCGCGGCCTGGCCTGACGCATCCGGCTGGCCGGCCAGCGCCAGCAGTTTTTCCACGTGCGCCTGGTATTTCGCGCGCGTGTCCGCCAGCTTCGCGTCGTCCTGCAGGTAGTAGTCGCGGTTCGGCATGCCGAGGCCGGACTGGGAGATCACGACGAGGTAGCGCGTCGACTGCCGGGCGTCCTGCTGGACCGACATCGACAGCGGACTGCCCGCGCCGATGGTATCGAAGTGCGCAGCCAGTGCGGCCAGCCGGCGCTTGTCCTTCAGCGCCGCGATGCGCGCCAGTTCTCCTTTCAACGGGGCGAAGCCCAGCGCGTCGCGGCGGGCGCGGTCGATGTAGCTGGCGTAATAATCTCCCATCTTTTGCGCGTTCGAGCCCGGCTTTGCCGTCTTGTCCTGCGCGGCCTGCTCGATCAGCGTGCGGATCTGGGTCTCGACGTTTTCCTGGGCCACGTTGAATGCGCCCCAGCTGGCGCGGTCGGCCGGAATGTCGACGTCGTGCAGCCACTTGCCCTGCGAATAACGGAAGAAATCGTCCTGCGGGCGGACGGCCGGATCGACGGCGGCCTTGTCGACGCCGGAAGGGGCAGTATCGGCACCGGCCGCGTAGGCCTGGCCTGCAAATACGCCCAGGATAAGGGCGCTGCACAGAATGCGTTTCATGGTGTCTCCACGGTTGGGTAGGCTTGCGATGCTAAAGGAACCATTGCCGGATGCCAAGCGCGCAGACCGGCTGGATTTTTGTCCCGGCGTCCCCATCTGGTGGAGGCCATGCATCCCCTCTTCCGTTTTCTTCCGTTCGCGGTCGCGCTGACCACCTTGCCCGCACGCGCGGACGAACTCGCCAATCTGATCAACGCGTACCGCGCCGCGCCCGGCACCTGCGAGGGCGCACCCGCCGCGCCGGCCGGGCTACTTACCGTCGAGCCGGCGCTGTCCCGCATCCGCATCGGTCCCGGCACCTTCCTCGAATCCGCCCTGCAGCGCGCCGGCTACGAAGCCGCGCATGCCGAGGCGATCACGGTCACGGGGCCGCCGGACGCCCGCGCGGCGATGGAGGTCATCGGCCAAAAATACTGCCGCACCCTGCGCGCCGCGGAATTTGCCGCCATCGGCACGGCACACGTCGGCAACGACTGGCAGGTCGTGCTGGCGCGGCCCGTCGTCATTCCGCCGCTGCCGGACTGGCCGGATGCGGGCCGGGACATCCTCGTGCTCGTGAACGCGGCGCGCGCGCAGCCGCGCACGTGCGGGACGCAGGCGTTCGGTCCGGCCGGTCCGCTGGCGTGGAACCCGCTGCTGGGCCAGGCCGCCCTCGTGCACAGCACAGACATGGCGCAGAAGCACTACTTCAACCACAAGCAGCCGGATGGCAGCGTCCCGGCCGACCGGGCCACGCAGGCCGGCTACCGCTGGGCGCGCGTCGGGGAAAACATCGCGTCGGGCCAGCGCACGCCCGAGGAAGCGGTGGCGTCCTGGCTGGACAGCCCCGGCCACTGCGCCAACATCATGAATCCGACCTTCACGGAGATGGGCGCGGCGTACGCGATCAATCCGCAGAACCGCAACCGCACGGCCTACTGGACGCAGGTCTTCGGCACCCCGCGTTGATCATTAATCCAGGCTATGGCGTTCATAAAAACAAACATATTGCACGCAATTGAATTGCGCGCTATAGTTCGACCCATGGAAACGAACGACGCAAACGCAGCGCTCCTGCTCGACAACCAGTTGTGCTTCGCACTCCACTCGGCATCGCTGGCGATGACGAAAGTGTACAAGCCGCACCTGGACAAGCTGGGCGTGACGTATCCGCAGTACCTCGTGCTGCTGGTGCTGTGGGAGCGCGACGGCCTGAGCGTGTCGGACATCGGCGAGCGCCTGTACCTCGATTCCGGGACGTTGACCCCGCTGCTCAAGCGCCTGGAGGCGCAAGGCCTGGTCGACCGCTCCCGCGATCCGCAGGACGAGCGGCGCGTGGTGATCCGGCTGACGGCCGAAGCGCGTGCGCTAAAGGACAAGGCGGCCGGCATCCCGGCATGCATCCTGGGCGCCACCGGTTGCGACGTGCAGGAAGTTGTAAGACTCGTCGGCGAGATCAGGACGATGCGCGACAGGCTCGCCGGCGCAATTTGAAGATTCGATTTACGTGCAGTACGAACTCAACCACTGAAAGGGCAATGCCATGACCACCAAACTCGATAAAGTCCTGTACACCGCCAAAGCCCACACCACCGGCGGCCGCGAAGGCACCTCCCGCACCGACGACGGCCTGCTGGACGTCCGCCTGGCACCGCCGAAGGAAATGGGCGGCAAGGGCGACGCCACCAACCCGGAACAACTGTTCGCCGCCGGCTACTCGGCCTGCTTCATGGGCGCCATCAAGTTCGTCGCCGCCCAGAAGAAAGTGGCCGTCCCGGCCGACGCCTCGATCGACGCCAGCGTCTCGATCGGCCCGATCCCGAACGGTTTCGGCCTGGCCGTGGAACTGGCCGTGAGCCTGCCGGGCCTGGACCGCGCCGTGGCGCAGGACCTGGTCGACGCGGCCCACATCGTGTGCCCGTACTCGAACGCGACCCGCGGCAATATCGACGTCAAGCTGAGCCTGATCTAAGTCAAACCGGGGTCAGACCCCAGTTTTGGGCAATTTCCAAAATTTGGGGTCTGACCCCGGTGTTTGAGCAATAGTCCGCTGCTACGAGGATTCTTTTAGTTAATTAATTTTATCTATTAGATCCATATAAACGGATAGTTTGCACGAATGCCCTACACGCTCTACCATGGTTATGAATAGATCACAGCTATCAATGAATAATCAGCGATAGCTTAACCATGAAAGAGCCGCCATGACCCAACTGACCACCGCCTCCGGCATTCCCGTCACCGACAACCAGAATTCGATCACGGCCGGTCCGCGCGGCCCCGTGCTGCTGCAAGACTTCCACCTGATCGAAAAACTGCAGCACTTCAACCGCGAGCGCATTCCCGAGCGCGTCGTGCACGCGAAGGGTTCGGGCGCGTACGGCACCTTCACCGTCACCCACGACATCAGCAAGTACACGAAGGCGAAACTGTTCGCGGCCGTGGGCAAGCAGACGGATACGTTCCTGCGCTTCTCGACCGTCGGCGGCGAAAAGGGTTCGGCCGACACGGAACGCGATCCGCGCGGTTTCGCCGTGCGCTTCTACACCGAGGAAGGCAACTGGGACCTGGTGGGCAACAACACCCCGACGTTCTTCCTGAAGGACGGCATCAAGTTCCCAGACTTCATCCACACGCAGAAACGCGACCCGCAGACAAACCTGAAATCCGCGCAGAACGTGTGGGACTTCTGGAGCAAAACGCCGGAAAGCCTGCACCAGGTGACGATCCTGTTCTCGGACCGCGGCACGCCGGACGGCTACCGCCACATGGACGGCTTCGGCAGCCACACCTACAGCCTGATCAACGACGCGGGCGAACGCGTGTGGGTCAAGTGGCATTTCAAGACCCTGCAGGGCATTAAAAACCTGACGGCAGCGGAAGCCCAGCGACTGGCCGGCGTCGACCCGGACTACGCCCAGCGCGACCTGTTCACCGCCATCGCAAAAGGCGACTACCCGCGCTGGAGCGTGGAGATCCAGGTGATGGACGACGCCCAGCGCGCCGCGTGGGAAGCGAAGACGGGCTGGGATGCGTTCGATCTGACCAAGGTGTGGCCGCAGGGCGAGTTCCCGCGTATCCCGGTCGGCATCCTGGAACTGAACCGCAACCCGGACAACTACCACGCCGACGTCGAGCAGGCCGCCCTGTCGCCGTCGAACATCGTGCCGGGCATGGGCTACAGCCCGGACAAGATGCTGCAGGCGCGCCTGTTCGCCTACCACGACGCCCAGCTGTACCGCGTCGGCACGAACCACCAGCACCTGCCGGTGAACCGCCCGCGCTGCCCGTTCCACAACCAGCAGCGCGACGGCGCGATGGCCATCGCCAACGGCGGCGCGGCGCCGAACTATGACCCGGTGCACGCGGACGTCCCGGCCGTCGGCGGCTTCGGCCACGGCGACGCCGGCTGGCCGGTGGAAGGCCACGCGGGCCGCTACGACACCCGCGCCACCGACGACCACTTCACGCAGGCGGGCAATCTGTTCCGGTTGCTCACGGACGAGGGCAAGCGCAACCTGATCGACAACATCGCCGGTTCGCTGTCCGGCGCGGATGCCGCCACCCAGGATCGCCAGATCGGGCATTTCCTGAAAGCGGATACCGCGTACGGCCAGGGTGTGGCGGAGGCGATCCGCCGCTTGCAGGACAAGGCGTAAGCGTCAGTCCTGCGCCTGCGCCTGCGCCGCGAGCCACGGCACGATCGCGTCGAGCAGGCGCTGCGGTGCCTCGATCGGGATCATGTGGCCCGTGTCCTCGATGACCACGAGCGAAGCGCCGGGGATGGCGGCCGTCATCTCCTGCGCTTCCGCCAGGCTGCGCAGCTGGTCGTCCGCGGCCGCCACGACGAGCGTCGGGCAGCGGATCTCGGCTGAGCGTTCGAGGTCGCCCGGCCGGTCCAGTAACGACTGGCGCCGGAACACGTCGCCGCCGAGGCGCATGCCCATCGCGCGGATCCGCTCGATCAGCGCGTCGTTGTCGCGCTGCTTCGGGTGCAGCGACGTCGCGACGGCCGTGCGACTGAGGCCGCTGAAGGCGATGGACGGGGCCGCGTGGCCGATCGCGCCCTTGCGCTTCTGCAGCGCGGCCGTGTCGCCGCGGGTGGAGGTCGAGATCAGCACGAGCGCACGCACGCGATCCGGCGCCTGGCGCGCGATCGCGCGCGCGACGTACCCACCCATCGAAAAACCCACGAGCAGGAAGGTCGGCGGCGCCGTCGCGAGGACGCGGCGCGCCATCGCCTCGACCGACGTGTCGTGGCGCAGGTCGGCATGGACGACGGGACCGAAGCGCGCCAGCGCCGGCAGCATGTCGTCCCACAGGGTTTCGTCGGCCATGAAGCCGGGGACAAGAAGGATAGCCATGCCGGCATCCTAAGGGAATTTCACCCGCGCCGGATGGGCATGCCATCTATCCGGCACTCTCCTGAGTCGCCTCAAGGCGAACCGGCCCCGTTGCGATTTTCATTGGCTCTTGTTGCCCGGAAAAACCAAGGAGCCCCATGAAACCCTTCGCCACCATCAGCGTGCGCAACCAGCTCAGGTTCGCGTTCGCCGTCGTCATCGTGCTGTCGTTCCTCGCGACGGCCATCGCCATCTGGCGCCTGCAAGTCCTGTCGGACGACACCCAGGCCCTCACGCAGCGTCCGCTCGTGAAGGAACGGCTGATTTCCGGCTGGCTGCTGAACACGTCGGTCGCCGCCAAGCGTACCGGCGCCATCGCCCGCTCCGCCGACCCGGAGCTCGCCACCTACTACGCCGCCGAAACGCAGGACTCGACGACACGCACCACCGCGTTGCAGAAGCAGGTCGGCGAGCTGCTCGACACGCCGGAAGAACGCGCCGTGTTCGAACGGATCGGCACGGCGCGCCAGCGCTACATCGTCACGCGCGACCGCGTCATGGCCCTCAAAAAAGGCGGCAACGACGCCGAAGCGCGCAAGTTCTTCGACGACGAATTCGTGCCCGCCGTGACCGCCTACCTCGGCCAGGTCAAGGCGCTGCTGGACCTGCAGCAGAAGGAGATCGACGCGCGCGTCGCCACCGTGCTCGCGGCCGCGGATCGCAGCAGCCAGGTCCTGACCACGCTGTGCCTCGCCACGCTCGTCTTCAGCATCGGCGCCGGCACGCTGTGCGCGCGCGTCCTGTTCCGGCGCCTGGGCGGCGAGCCGGCGGCTGCGGCGCAGGTGGCGGCCGAGATCGCGGGCGGCAACCTGTGCGTGGCCGTGCCGGTCGTCCCAAACGACAAGGACAGCCTGATGGCCGCCCTCGAACGCATGCGCGCGAGCCTGGCGGGCATCGTCGCCGACGTGCGCGCGGGCACGGGCACGATCGTCGCCGCCGCCACGACGATGGCCGGCGAGGCGCAAGACCTGTCGCGGCGCACGGAAAGCCAGGCGCAGGCGCTGGAAGAGACGGCGTCGTCGATGGAGGAACTGACGCAGGCGGTCGGCCAGAACGCGAGCCATGCCGAGGAAGCCAACCGCATGGCCGACGACGCCGCGCGCGTGGCACAGCAGGGCGGCGCGATGGTCGGCCAGCTGGTCGACACGATGGGCGCCATCAACGCCTCGTCCGCCCGCATCGTCGACATCATCGCCGTCATCGACGGCATCGCCTTCCAGACCAATATCCTGGCCCTGAACGCCGCCGTGGAAGCGGCGCGCGCCGGCGAGCAGGGACGGGGCTTTGCCGTCGTCGCCGCCGAAGTGCGCGCCCTCGCCCAGCGCTCGGGCGCCGCCGCAAAGGAGATCAAGGACCTGATCGACGCCTCCACCCAGCGCGTGGCCGACGGCGCGACCCTCGCGGGCCAGGCCGGACAGACGATGCGCGACATCGTCGACAGCATCGGCCGCGTCACCGGCATCATGAACGAGATCGTCGCGTCCAGCCGCGAACAGGCCAGCGGCATCGGCCAGGTGAACCAGGCCATCGTGCAGATGGACGGCGTCACGCAGCAGAACGCGGCCCTCGTCGAGGAGTCGGCGGCCGCGACGCGGGCGATGCACGAACAGGCGCAGGCGCTGGCCGGGCTGGTGGAAGTATTCCGCGTCCAGGTGAAGGCGCAAGCGGCGCCGGCGGCGCAACCCGCCCTGCCGCCGGCACGCCCTGCCGCCCCCAGGTCCGCGCCCGTACCCGCGGCCCGGCCGGCAGCGAAACCGGCACGGAAGGCAGCCGCCGCGCCCGTCCGCAAGACCCCTGCTACCGTGGATGCGGACTGGGAAGAATTCTGACGGGCGACAGGGGGTTGTTGCCGCAACCGGGTTTCTCAGGCAACATCTTCCCTATCCTTCATCTTTACGCTCGACGCCATGAACCTGCCCGCCCACCAACTCACCATGACAGTCCTGATGACGCCGGATACCGCGAATTTTTCCGGTAACGTGCACGGCGGGAACATCCTGAAACTGCTCGACCAGGTGGCCTACGCGTGCGCCAGCCGCTACGCCGGCACCTATGTCGTGACGATGAGCGTCGACCAGGTGACGTTCCGCCAGCCCATCCACGTGGGCGAGCTGGTGACGTTCCTGGCCGCCGTGAACTACACGGGCCGCACGTCGATGGAAATCGGCATCAAGGTCGTGGCCGAGAACATCCGTACCCAGCAGGTGCGCCACGTGAACAGCTGCTTCTTCACGATGGTGGCCGTGGGCGACGACAAGCAGCCCGTGCCGGTGCCGCCGCTGCGCCCGTTCGGGCCAGACGAACTGCGCCGCTACGAGGAAGCGAAGGCCCGCAAGGAGCTGCGCCTGGCCCTCGACCGCCAGCACGAGGAACGGGCGGCAGCCCGCGCCTGAACAAAAATTAGGGATTTTGCGCAACCCGTGCTATACTGCGCCGCCTTGGCCTGGTAGCTCAGTTGGTAGAGCAGAGGATTGAAAATCCTTGTGTCGGTGGTTCGATTCCGCCCCGGGCCACCAAGAATATCCAAGCAAACGCCAACCCATGCAGGTTGGCGTTTTCGTTTCCGAGGTCGGAACTTAGTTCCCCGTCTCCCGTCTTACAGGATGTGCTCGCGGAGAGACGGGATGACGATGGACAACGGATCAGCAAGCGGTGCACAACCCGGCGCGCGGAACCGCCAGCAGTTGATCGAATGGCAGCTGGCCGAGGTCCAGAGCATCGGTCACGTCGGCACCTGGGAATTTCACCCGGACCCCGGCAAGCTTGTGTGGTCCCCCGAGACCTGCCGCATCATGGGGGTCGGCAAAAACAGCTTCGATGGCAGGACCGAGACCTTCCTGTCGCTGGTGCATCCGGACGACCGGGATGCGGCCGAGACCGCGATCCGGGACAACCGGCAGCAGCCGCGCCCGATCCAGCTCGAACACCGTATCGTCCGGCCGGACGGCACGGTACGCCATGTACGCGTGCAGGGTGTACCGTACCGCGACGAGTCCGGCAGGCTCGTGCTGGCCGGCACCGTGCACGACGTCACGGAGATTCGGCAATCGACCGAAGAGCTGCAGGCGATGTCGCGCAAGCTCCTGGAAACGCTGGAGGCCATGGCCGATGCGTTCTACACGCTGGACAGGCAGTGGCGGTTCACGTATCTGAACGGGGCCGCCGAGCGCCTGCTGCGGCGGCCGCGCCATGAGTTGCTCGGCAAGGTATTGTGGGATGCGTACCCGGACCTGGTGGGGACGCAATTCGGGGCGCAGTACGTGCGTGCGATGGAGCGCCATGAGCCGCTTGCGTTCGAGGAATACTACGCCCCGCTGCAGGCATGGAAGGACGTGCGCATCTTCCCGACGGAGGAAGGCCTGGCCACCTATACCACCGATATTACCGAGCGCAAGCGGCTGCAGGAGGTGGAACGCGAAATCACCGAGCGGTTCAGGATAGTGGCCAAGGTGACCAGCGACATCATCTGGGACTGGGATGTCCGCAACGACCACCTCTGGTGGAACGAGGGCATGCAGTCCGTATTCGGCTACGGCGCGGACGCCCTCAGCGACGGCATCGAGGACTGGGTGTCCCGGATCGCGCCGGAGGAGCGCGAGCGCGTCGTCGGCGGATTGTACGCGGCAATGGATGAAGGGCGGGACACCTGGAGCGCGGAATACCGCTTCCGGCGCGAGGACGGCACTTACGCAACCGTGCGCGACCGGGGTGTGTTCATGCGCAATGCCGAAGGCGCGACGCTCAACGTGATCGGCGCCATGGTCGACATCACCGCCGAGAAGCAGGCCGAAGCCGAGCGTCGCGAGGCCGAAGCGCGCAACCGGCTGCAGGCATCGTTGCTGGACAAGGCCCACGATTCGATCTTGGTGTCCGGCATCGATGCGCGGATCACCTACTGGAACCAGGGCGCCGAACGCCTGTTCGGCTGGACCGCCGCCGAGGTGATCGGCAAGACCAAGGGCGAGCTCCTCATGCTCGGCAACGAGGACCTGGAACACACGTATCGCCAGCTCCTGGCCAAGGGCGAGTGGCGCGGCGAAGTCGCCAAGCGGCGCAAGGATGGACGCGAGGTGATGGTCGAATCGCACCTGACCCTGGTGCGCGGCGACGATGGCGAGCCGCAACTGGTGCTGGAGATCGACATCGACATCACGCAGCGCAAGCTCGACGAGCACGCGATCCTGAGCCTTGCCTTCTTCGATCCCCTGACGCGCTTGCCGAACCGGCGCCTGCTGCTGGACCGCCTGCGGCATGCGGTCGCGGCGACCAAGCGCGACGGCCATGGCGGCGCCCTGCTCTTCATCGACCTGGACAACTTCAAGACCCTGAACGATACGCTGGGGCACGACAAGGGCGACCAGCTGCTGCAACAGGTCGCGCGGCGGCTCGAAGCACGGGTGGCACGCGACAGCGACACGGTGGCGCGGCACGGCGGGGACGAATTCGTCATCGTGCTGGAGAACCTGAGCCCGGACCGGGAAAAGGCGGCCCTCCAGGCCGAGCTAATCGCAGAGAAATTGCTCGGGGCATTCAACGACCCGTTCCAGCTGGATGGGCATCTGCACCACACGAGCCCGAGCATCGGCGTGGCCCTGTTCGACAAGGACATGAAGGACATCGACGAACTGCTCAAGCGCGCCGACCTCGCGATGTACCAGGCCAAGGCGGCCGGCCGGAACACGATCCGGTTCTTCGACCTGCGGATGCAGACCGTGATCAACGCGCGCGTCCAGCTGGAGGCCGACCTGCGCCGCAGCCTGCGATCCCATGGATTCACCCTGAACTACCAGCGCCAGACCGACAGCAGCGGCCAGACCGTCGGCGCCGAGGCGCTGCTGCGCTGGGAGCGGCCGAGCAGCCAGCAAGTGGCGCCATCCGTGTTCATTCCGCTTGCCGAAGAGACCGGGCTGATCTTGCAGCTGGGCGCGTGGGTGCTGGAAGCCGCATGCCGCCAGCTCGTGTCCTGGGACAACCGCCCGGAAACGGCGCACCTGACGATGGCGGTCAATGTGAGCGCGCGCCAGTTTCGCCAGCCGGCCTTCGTCGACCATGTCCTGCAGGTCATCGAGCGCACCGGCGCGGACCCGCGGCGGATCAAGCTCGAGCTGACCGAGAGCCTGCTGGTGGCGAACATCGAGAACACGATCGACACCATGCACGCGCTCAAGGAAAAAGGGATCGGATTCGCGCTCGACGACTTCGGCACGGGCTATTCCTCGCTCGCGTACCTGAAGCGCCTGCCGCTCGACCAGCTGAAAATCGACCAGTCGTTCGTGCGCGACGTGCTCACCGACCCGAACGACGCCGCGATCGCGCGCACGATCCTCGGGCTGGGCCACACGCTGGGACTGGATGTGATCGCGGAAGGCGTGGAAACGGCGGACCAGCGCGACTTTCTCGCCATGCACGGATGCCGTGCGTTCCAGGGTTACCTGTTCGGGCGCCCCGTGACGGCGGAGCAGTTCTGAGAAGCTGCGAATAAATCCGCAGGCACTTGGCAGCCCGCCATCCAGTCGTTATGATCCAACGCCACCATCCCTTTCGCACACTGCCATGACGTCCCAGCCTCCCTGCCCCACCTGCGATTCCACGCTGACCTACGAAGACGGCATGGGCAACTACGTCTGCCCGGAATGCGCGCATGAATGGCCCGTCCAGGCCGCAGCGGCCGCGGAAGAGACGGCCCGCGTGTGGCGCGACGCGGCCGGCAACGTGCTGCAGGACGGCGACACCGTCACCGTCATCAAGGACCTGAAACTGAAGGGCGGCGGTGGCGTCGTCAAGCAGGGCACCAAGGTCAAGAACATCCGCCTCGTCGACGGCGACCACGACATCGACTGCAAGATCGACGGCTTCGGCGCGATGAGCCTGAAGTCGGAATTCGTCCGCAAGAGCTGACCGGGCGATATCCGATCCGGTATCGACACCGGAAAAACCGTCATTGGACGGCCTTCGTGGATCGGCCTAGCATCATGCCATCGGACCGATCCACGAGAAAAAAATGAAGAGACACCTCGCCGCCCTCCTCCTCGCGGCCTGCACGCCGCTGCACGCCGCCGCACCCGCCACGCCGCAGCCGGTCAGGCTCACCGTCGACGCCACGCAGGTCAAGGGCCCCATGACGCCCATCTGGGCCTGGTTCGGCTACGACGAGCCGAATTACACGACGGCGCCGAACGGTAAAAAACTGCTGAGCGACATCGCCGCGCTGAGCCCCGTACCCGTGTACGTCCGCGCGCACAACCTCATGACGTCGGGCGACGGCAGCTACGCGCTCAAGTGGGGCTCGACGAATATGTACACCGAGGACAAGGACGGGAAGCCGGTCTACGACTGGACCATCATCGACCGCATCTTCGACACCTACATCGAGCGCGGCATGAAACCGCTGGCGCAGATCGGCTTCATGCCGGAAGCGCTGTCGCAGCGCCCGCAGCCCTACCGCCACCACTGGAAACCGGGCACGCCCTACCAGGAGATCATGACCGGCTGGGCCACGCCGCCGAACGACTACGCGAAGTGGTCGGAGCTGGTCTACCAGTGGGTGAAGCACAGCGTGGCGCGCTACGGGCAGAAGGAAGTCGAGAGCTGGTACTGGGAAGTGTGGAACGAGCCGGACGGCTTCTACCTGATCGCGCCGGACACGAAACGCGAGTACTTCAAGATGTACGACTACGCCGCCGACGCCGTGAAACGCGCGCTGCCGACGGCGCGCATCGGCGGGCCGCACACGGCCGTCGCGGGCCGCTTCATGGACGATTTCCTGCAGCACTGCCTGCACGAGACCAACTACGCGACCGGCAAGACGGGCACGCCGCTTGACTTCGTCGCCTTCCACGCCAAGGGCGCGCCGAAGGTCGTGAACGGCATCGTGCGGATGGGCATGGACGCGCATTTCCGCCACCTCGACGAAGGCTTCGCGCTCGTCGAAAAATACCCGGAACTGAAGAACATCCCCGTCATCATCGGTGAGTCCGACCCGGAAGGCTGCGCCGCCTGCGGCATGCAGACCAATCCGGAAAACGCCTACCGCAACGGCACGCTGTACGCCAGCTACACGGCCGCGTCGATCGCGCGCGAATACGACCTGGCCGCGCGGCGCGGCGTGAACCTGATCGGCGCCGTGAACTGGTCGTTCGAGTTCGAGGACCAGCCGTGGTTCGCGGGCTTCCGCGACCTGGCGACCAATGGCGTCAACAAGCCGGTGCTGAACGTGTTCCGCATGCTCGGCAAGATGCGCGGCGAGCGCGTGGCCGTGACGGGCGACCGGGCCTACGACGCGGCCGCCATCCAGGCCGCCGGCGTGCGTGGTGCGCGTACCGACATCGATGCGCTGGCGGCGAAGGATGCGCACAGCGTGTCCGTCCTGGTCTGGAATTACCACGACGACGACATCATCGACGCCGGCTCGCCGGTCGAACTGCGCATCGCCGGCATCCCCGCAAAACGGGTGCAGATGCGCCACTACCGCATCGACCAGGAGCACAGCAATTCGTACGCCGCGTGGAAGCGCATGGGTTCGCCCGCGCAGCCGACGCCGGCGCAAGTGGCCGAGTTGCAGAAGGCGAGCGAACTGGCGGAGCTCGCTCCGGCGTCGACGCTGCAGACGACGGACGGCACGGCCACCGTCAGGATGCAGTTGCCAAGGCAGGCGGTGTCGCTGGTGACGCTGACCTACTAACATTACCGGAGCATTAACTTTGTAACGTAATGTGCCGGCAGGGCCTGCTGTCACGGCCCTGTCATGCCCCTCACCCATCCTGCCGTCGATTCCCACCCGACCAGGAGATTCTCCGTGAGGTTAGCAACGACCTTGATTACCCCGCTCGCGCTCGGCATCCTGCTGGCCGCCTGCGGCAGCGACAGCGACGGCAGCACCGCCGCCGCAGCCACCACGCCGAACGCCGGCGCGACCACGCCGGCAGCCCCGGCCGCCACCCGTACCATCATCATGGTGTGGGACGGCCTGCGCCCCGATTCCGTCAACGCGACGGACACGCCGAACCTGTACGCGCTGCGCCAGAGCGGCGTGAACTTCAGCGACAACCACTCGACCTACCCGACTTTCACGATGATGAACTCGTCGTCGTTCGCGACGGGGTCGTTCCCGAAAACCAGCGGCTTCTACGGCAACACGTTCTGGACGCCGCCGCAGGGCAGCGCCAACACGATCCCGGCCGGCAATGGTGCCGGCGGCAGTGCCCAGGATTACCAGGATCCCGTATTCACCGAAGACTACGCGGTGCTGGCGACGCTGAACGATTACTACGGCGGCCAGCTGCTGCTCGTGAAAAGCCTGTTCGCCACCGCGCAGGCCGCGGGCCTGACGACGGCCACCATCGGCAAGTCCGGCGCCGCGTACCTGCAGGATCTCGGCAAGGGCGGCGTCTTCCTCGACGAGAACACGGTGCAGCCGCGCAGCCTCGTCACCGAGCTGCAGGGCGCGGGCTTCGCGCTGCCCGCCAACGTCGTCAAGAATTACTCGGGCAGCGACGCCGTCACGCTCGCCGCCAACAACGGCAACCCGACGGCGCGCGCCGGCTACGTCACGTTCAACACGACGGCGTACGACCCCGACGGCAAGGTCGCCATCGCCGCGCGCGATTCGGCCGACACGACGCAGGGCGCGCCGGAGGATGCAGCCAACAAGTACATGATGTCCGTGTACACGCAATACATCCTGCCGCAGAAGAAGCCGATGCTGTCGCTGATCTGGTTCCGCACGCCGGACAATGTCGAACACGGCTACGGTCCGGGCAGCGCCAACATGAAGGCCGGCCTGCGCTCGCAGGATGCGCGCCTGGGCGAGCTGATCGCCGCGCTGCGCGCCAACGGCATGGACAGCTCGACCAATATCGTCGTCGTGTCCGACCACGGCCACTCCAGCGTCTCGGGTCCGGTCTCGACCTTCCCGCTGCGCGCCATCACGGCATCGACCACCGTGCCCAGCGGCGGCGTCAGCACGGCGTCGATCGGCGCGGCGGACCCGAACGGCTATTCGTTCTCGGGCGACGTCCGCTCGGCCGACCTGCTGACCTACCGCGGCTTCGCGGCGTACGACGGCGCCGGCTGCTCGACGAGCGCCATGTACGGCATCACCGCCGACGGCAAGCCCGTCATCCCCGTCAAGGTCGACGCGACCGGCAACCTGTGCGGCAGCGCGAACACGAAATACCAGGCCATCAGCGCAGGACTGTCCAAACCGGTGGCCAGCTTCAAGGTCCCGGCGCCGGGCAGCCTGCCGGCGAACGGCATCGTCGTCGCGGCGAACGGCGGGTCCGATTACTTCTACGTGCCGGGCCACGACGCCGCGACCGTCCAGAAGCTCGTGACCTTCCTGCAGCAGCGCGAGGAATACGGCGCGATCTTCGTCGACAGCCGCTACGGCAGCATCCCCGGCACCTTGTCGATGGCGCAGGTGAACCTGGAAAACGCCAAGCGCCAGAACAATGGCCAGCCGGACGTCGTCGTATCGTTCTCGTGGGACTACAACACGTCGGTGCAGGGCATGCCGGGGATCGAGTTCGAAAGCGTCGGCGGCCAGCGCGGCATGCACGGCAGCTTCGGCATCTCGGACGTGCACAACACGCTGATCGCCAACGGCCCGTCGTTCCTGTCGAATAAAGTCGTCACGACGCCGTCCGGCAACGTCGACGTGGCGCCGACCGTGGCTTACCTGCTCGGCCTGTCCATGCCGCAGGCCGACGGCCGCGTGCTGAACGAAGGTCTCGCCTCGCCCGCCACGAAGGACCAGCCGACGGTGACGCCGTCGACCGTGACCCCGGCCGCCGCGGCGACCGGCCTCACGTTCGAACTGCCGACCGATCCGACCGGCGCCGCGAAGGACACGGCGCTGACGAAGGGCACGTACAGCATCGAGCTGTCCGTGAAGGACCTGACCGTGGGCGGCAAGTCGTACCGCTACTTCGACTCGGCCCGCGCCGTGCGCAACTGACATGACCTACGCCCTTCCTGCCTGCACCGGAAGGCGCGCGTCGCGGTCGCTCGTGCTCTGCACGGCGGCCGCGGCCGTGTTTTCCGCGTCCTCCACCCATGCGGCCGCGCTGGACTTCGACCACGTCTTCAGCACGCGCGGCGAGCCCGCGGCGACTCACTTCCAGGCCACGTATCTCGCGGGCGGCCTCGAACATCACGTGGAAGTCTGGCGCGACGGCGACCGGCGCATCCGCCGCCGCACGGACGACAAGGCCGAGAGCTTTGCCGTGCGCACGCCGGGCACCCCGGACTACCGGCTGTCCGTGCTGGACCTCGGCCGCAGGATCCGCACCGACATCGACCGCGACAACCTGTACCGCATCGGCCAGTTCACCGACTGGTTCGACCTCGGCCACGGCCTGCGCCATCCGAAAGGCGAATACCGCCTCGTGCCGGCCGCCACGCCGCACGGAGCGGCGCGCGCCATCGGTGCCTGCGAGTGGGTCGCCCTCGTCCAGGGCACGCAGACGACGCACGTGTGCTGGAGCACGACGGCGAAGCTGCCCCTGCTGATCCAGGCCGCGGATGGCCGCACCGTGTGGCGCGTGACGAGCGTCGATCACAAGACGATCCCGGACCAGGTGTTCGCCATCCACGATGCCGGCTTCATCCGCAACGACGCGAACGCGGATATCGAGCGCGATTGAGTTGGATCAGGCGAGCCTGTCGCTCGCCTGGCACCACCGCGGGCGTTCTGCTGCAATGGCAGGGTTGCGCGTTTCGCTCGCGTACCCTTACTGCGGAGTCCGCCGATGCGTTGGGTTGTCCTGCTGCTATTTGTCGCCAGCGCCGTGTACGTGCACCTGCGCGGCCGCGTGCGCCACGGCGTGTTCCGCCAGCTGTCCGACCACTCCACGTTCACGGCGCCGCTGAACTGCTTCTGCTACCTGTTGTCCGCCGTGCCGACGACACCCTTCCTGCCGCTATCGTATTTCCCCGAACTGGCGGCGTTGAAACAGGAATGGCGCACCTTCCGCCAGGAGGCGCTGGCGTTGTACGAGATGCAGCGCATCCGCCCCTCGGACAAATACGACGACATCGGCTTCAATTCCTTTTTCCGGCGCGGCTGGAAGCGCTTTTACCTGAAGTGGTACGACAATCCTCATCCGTCCGCGGCGACCCTGTGCCCGCGCACGGTGGCCATCCTCGAACGCATCCCATCGGTCAAGGCCGCGATGTTCGCGTTGCTGCCGGCGGGCGGGACGCTGGGCCTGCACCGCGATCCGCTCGCGGTTTCCGTGCGCTACCACCTGGGGCTCGTCACACCGAACGACGACCGCTGCGCCATCGTCGTCGACGGCATCCGGTATGCGTGGCGCGACGGCGAAGACGTCGTGTTCGACGAGACCTACCTGCACGACGCCGCCAATCGAACGGTGCACGACCGCATCATCCTGTTCTGCGACGTCGAGCGGCCACTGAAGTACCGCTGGGCGCAGGCCGTCAGCCGCGTCGCCGGCGGCTTCCTGCTGCGCGCGTCGGCGGCGCCGAACGAGATCGGCGACCGCACGGGCGGCCTGAACCGCGCGTTCCGCTACCTGTACGTGCTGCGCCGGTTCGGCAAGCGGTTGAAAGCGTGGAACCGCACGGTCTACTACGTCTTCAAATGGTTCCTGTTCGGCGCGCTGGCGTTCGTGCTGTTCTGGCGCTGACGTCATACGCTCGTAACGTGACCGTGCGTATGATGAGGCAACGGAAACCGGCCACGACGCACATGTACAAATCCAGGAAACGCCTGCTGATCCTCGACGCGGACGGCACCACCATCGACGCCTTTTCCGCCATCGAAGCGGCCTTTTCGCGACACGGGCTGGACATCGGCGACGAAGCCCGGTTCCAGAAGCGCCACAACCTGTTCAAGTACCTCGGCGGGCTGAAGGAATTCCCGTCGATTATCAAGAAGAACCTGCGCAAGAACAGCCGGGCCAGGCTCGTCGACAGCCTCACGGAAGTCTACCGCCAGGAAGCGGCCATGTACGAAGGCATCCCCGACCTCGTGCGGGAACTGGTCGCCGCGCCGGACGTCGTCGTCGGCATGGTCACGCGCAACATCACGAACGAACCGCTGGAGACGCTGCGCCAGCTGTTCCAGCGCCACGACATCGACATCAACGCACTCGACTTCCTCGTCCACATCCCGCTTTCGGAAAAGAAGACGAGCCAGTTCCGCGCCATCCGCGAACAGTTCGGCATCAACCCCGCGCGTGCCTACGTGTGCGGCGACGAGCACAAGGATTTCGCCGCGGCCATCGGCACGGGGATGCATCCGTTCATGGTGTCGTACGGCTTCGAGGATTACGACCGGCTGACGGAGAAATTCGAGATTCCGCACGAAGTGATCTCGCGCACGTCCGGCGAACTGTGCCAGCGCGTGCGCCATGCGCTCGACCTCGGCCACCGCCGTGCGGTCAGTACGCGTACCAGAACAGCAGCGCGCTGACGACGCCGAACATCCAGTAATCGACGGGTGCCCCGGCGAACCAGCGCTTGTGCCACGGCACCAGTTCGCGCTTGAAGCGGCGCCAGCCGAAAGCAGGGTTGACGACGAACCACAGCCAGTCCTCGACGATCCAGAACAGCATGACGGCGCCGAGCGCCCGTGCTTCCAGCTGCGGCGACCACTGGCCCATGAAGGCCAGCGGGAAGTGAAAGATGACGCCGATGAAGGAAAACATCCACGCGTGGTAGCCGGTCAGCGCGCGGCCGCCCCAGAAGATGTCGAGCAGCGGATGCTCTTCGATGCGCCAGGTGGGCAGGTTGGCGGCCCAGCCGGCGTCGCCTTCGATCTCGACTTCGACGCGGGCAAAAAAGTAGGCGGCAACGACGACGGCGGCCAGCGTCGCGACGAACTGGCCGGCATGGGAAAGTTCAAACAGGGACATCGATGGGTTCGGTCTGCTTCAGGATGGCCGCCAGCACGGCGGCCGCGGCATGGGGGCGGCCCAGCGCGAGGGCGCGGGCGCGCATGGTGTCGAGTTCGGCCGGATGGGCCATCAGGTAGCGCACGCGGTATTCCAGCGACGGCGCATCGAACGCTTTCATCGCGGCGCCATGTTCGAGCAGGAAATTGGCGTTTCTCTCTTCCTGGCCGGGGATCGACGCGTTCACGATCATGGGCAGGCCCAGCGCCAGGCACTCCGCCGTCGTCGCGCCGCCCGGCTTCGTGATGGCCACATCGGCGCAGGCCATCAGGCGCTCGACCTTGTCCGTAAAACCCTGCGGCACGAGCCGGCCCGGGTACGCGGCCGCCAGCTGCCGCAGCGCCGCCAGTTCTTCCGCGTTGCGGCCCGCCAGCGCAATCAGCTGGAACTGACCGGGAATGGCCAGCAGGCGCCGCGCCAGCGTGGACAGCCCGCCCAGCCCCGCGCCGCCGCCCATCAGCAGGAAGGTCATCCGGTCGGGATCGATGCCGAGCTCGCGCGCGCAGGCGGCGCGGTCCGGCCGGCACGTAAAGGCCGGCATGACGGGAATCCCGGTGACGTGGATGCCGTCCCGCGCGATGCCGTGTTTTTCCATGAGGTACGCCACTTCGTCGTTGCCGGCGAAATAGCCGGCCATGTGCCGGTGCACCCACATGCGGTGCAGGTCGAAGTCGGTCACCTGCACCCACACGGGACAGCGCAGCATGCCGTCCGCGACCTCGCGCGACAGGATCTCGGCCGGCAGGAAATGCGTGCAGACGATGGCATCCGGTTTCATCCCGGCGATTTTGGCCAGCAGCGGCGCGCAGTCGCGGCGTTCGATGCGGCGCCGCAGCCGGTGGGCCCAGCCGTCCGGCGCGGCCGTGTTCGTATAGTCGTAGACCCAGCTCCACACGGCGGGCGCACGGCGCACGAGCATGATGTAGAGGTCGGCGTAGACCTGGCGCAGGCGCGGCGTCGCGTATGCGGTGGCGTCCAGGTGAATGACTTCGGCGATGCCGGGCACGGCGGATGCGGCGGCGCGGATCGCCTCGGCCGCACGCGTATGGCCGGCGCCTGCCGGCACGCTCAGCACGAGAATGCGCTTGCCCGCCCTGCCTTCGCCCTCCATCCAACGCCCACCCATGCGCCCGCCTTGCCGTGCATATCGATGAGGGCAATGTAGCGGTTGAATATGACGGTGCCGTGACGGAACGTGCGCCCCTTGCCAAGCGCGGCCGGGCACGCGATCATGGGTCCATGAACCCGCCCAACCTATCCCGCACCCTCGCCCGCATGGCCGGCCTGGCCCTGTTGCTGGCGAGCAGCGCCTGCCGCAGCGATGCGCCGCAGGCACCCTCCGCTGCCACGGGCAGCGCCCCCCTGCTGGCCCGCATCGAGGCCGCGCGCGGCACCGCCGCCTGCGACACGGACGACCAGTGCCACACGATCGGCGTGGGCCACAAGGCCTGCGGCGGTCCCGAGCGCTACCTCGCGTGGTCCAGCAAGAACGACGACGGCACCCGCCTGCGCGCGCTCGTGGCCGAACACGCGGCCGCGCGCCAGGCCGAGGACACCAAGAAGGGCATGATGTCGACCTGCTCCGTCGTTCCCGATCCGGGCGCGACGTGCTCGGCCGGCCAGTGCGTGCTGCGCCCGACGAACACCGGCCCCGGCGGCATGGCACCCGTCGCCCGCTGATACTGCGTCATAAACGACAAAGGCCGCGGCATGGACCGCGGCCTTTGTCTTTCGGGCCGCTTGTGGCGGCCCATAGTCGAGCTGTAACCCGACGATTACTCGACCTTCGCCTGCTTGTTGCCGGCGTTCTGGAACAGCGGGATCGGATCCGTCGTGTCGACTTCGACGATCGTCGTGCCGACCGTGGCGCCGCCGGTCACGTAGGCAACCGAACCCAGGTGACGCTTGCCGGTCGGGAGACCGGACCACGACAGGGCGACCGACGCCGTGCCGCCCAGGGCGACCTGGCTCGGTGCGACTGCCTTGAAGTTGCCGCCGGTCACGCCCGGGCTCAACACCCAGGTCGACAGCTTGTACGTGGCGCTGCCGCCCACCGGGTCATAGCCGACGACGCACACCTTGTAGTCGCCTGCCGGCGGGTTGGTCAGCGTGACCATTTCGTTGGCCGTCTGGCCGCCGCTGGTGCCGACGACGGTCGTGCCGCGCGCCACCACCAGGTCCAGGTCGGACTGGCCGTTGCCGCTCGTGTCGCTGTCGTACAGCGCGAAGCGGGCCGTGGTCGTGCCGGCCGGGATGGTGACGGTGTGGACATTCACGCCCGTGCCGCCGCCGCCCGTGCAGACGCTGTTGGCCGTGTTCGTCGCGGTGACGACCGTCGAGTTGAACTCGGTGGCCGGGATCAGGCCGGCCTTGGCGAGCGTCAGCGCGCCGGCGAAACCGGTGCCGATGGTGACGACCTTGGTGCCGGACGTCGCTTCGCTCTGCACCGTGGCCGGCACGGCGATCGTGGAGGCGCGCGCCGTCAGCGGGCTGCGCACCGTGTGCGTGCCGTCGCTCCAGGTCAGCTTGCCGTACACCCACGTGTTCATCGGCGCGCTGGTACGGGTCAGCTTGACCGTGTACGTGGCGCTCGCGCCCGGTGCCAGGTTTAGCGTGGACGGCTGCACCTCGACCGTGTAGCCCGGCAGCGTGGTGCTGACGTTGTACGTCGCGGCGGTGCTGCCCACGTTCTTCACCGTGCGGGTCAGGGTCTGGATGCCCAGCACGTTGGCCGCGGTCAGCGACGCCAGGTTCAGGTTGTACGGCTGGATGGAGCCGACGGCCGAGCAGGTGCCCGGGCTGAACACGTTGGTGATGCCGAGGCCGCACAGGAAGCGCGCGTAATCGATCGTCGACAGGTCGTACACGAGGCCCGGATCGACGGCGACGGACGGCGCCACGTGGCCGGCACCCTGGCCCCACGGCAACGTGCCGGTCGTGCGGGCCGTGCTGTCCCAGGAAACCGGACCGTTCAGGCCATCGTTGAAGGTGTCGTACGCGGTCGTCATCAGGGCCGACTTGATCATCGCCGGCGTCCAGTCCGGATGGCGCTGCTTCAGCAGCGCGGCGATGCCGGCCACGTGCGGCGAGGCCATCGACGTGCCGGTGTAGAACGCGAAGTCCTTCGACGGTGCGGGTGCGCCGCCGGCGACCGCGTCGCGCTGGGCCTTGGTCAGGTCGGCGCTGACGGCCGCCAGGATGTCCGTGCCCGGCGCCGTGACGTCCGGCTTCATGATGTTGGCGTTGGCCACGTTCGGGCCGCGCGACGAACTGCTGTTCATCTGCGGTGCGACGATGTTCGGATCGACGATGCCGCGCAGGTTGTTCAGCGCGGCGGTGGCACCCGGCGTCGACGCATAGTAATCCTTGACCTTCTGGCCGTCCGCGGCCGTGATGTGGACGGTCGAGATGGTATGGGCCTGGTTCAGGATCGTCTGTGCGGTGGTCGGCGTGTTGGCGATGATGACGCCCACGGCGCCGGCCGTCTTGCCGTTCGCACTCTTGTTGACGAGCACGTTGTCGCCGCGGTCGCACACGAGGATCTTGCCCGTCACCTTGGCCGGATCCAGCAGCGGGGCGATATTGTCGGCCGGGCCGAAGCAGCGGTTCAGGTTGACCAGGTTCGGATCGACACCCGGCAGGCCGGCATCGCGCGCGAGGATCAGCGGCGCCGACGGCGTATTGGCATTGCCGGACGCGCCGGTGACGGTCACGCCGTTACCCAGCGCGACGTCGCCCGCATAGGTGCGGTTGTGCGTCGAGTTGCCGACGGTAGTCAGCCACGGGCTGATGTGGGCGACCGGTGCCGTCGCCGGACCGGAGTTGCCGGCCGATGCCGCCACGAACACGCCGGCCGCGGCCGCGCCGAGGAAGGCGACTTCGGTCGGTTCGTTGAACGCGCCGCCGCCGGCGTTCGGGCCGATCGAGAAGTTGATGACGTTCACGCCATCCTTCACGGCCTGTTCGATCGCGGCCACGCTGTTCGAGGTGGCGCAGCCGTTCAGGCCGGTGCCGCCGTCGGTCCAGCAGACTTTGTAGGCGGCGATGCGGGCGCGCGGCGCCATGCCCGTGATCTTGCCGAGCGACAGGCCGTTGGTCGTGGCCGTTACGTGCGCGTTGCCGCCGGCCGTGCTGGCCGTGTGGTCGCCGTGGCCGCCATGGCCTTCCGCGCCGGCGACGGAATCGCGCGCCGACAGGAATTCGGTCCAGTGCAGGGTCTGCGTCGGCACCTTGAAGTAGCGCGCGCCGATCAGCTTGTTGTTGCAATCGTTGACGGAGAAGCCTTCGCCGACCTGGCAGATGCCCTTCCAGGACGCCGGCGGGGCATCGTAGGCGAGCTTGGTGCCGTTGCGGCTCGGGTTGCCGTTCTCGTCGACGCGGTCGGCGAAGCTGTCGTGCTCCGGCCAGATGCCGCCGTCGACGATGCCGATGATGATGCCCTCGCCCGCCTTGTCCTGGCCGCCGAGCTGGTCCCACAGGCCGCCCGGCTTGTCCAGGCCGAGGAACGTCGGGGTATAGCTCGTGTCGAGCTGCAGGATCGAGTCGGCCGAGATGCTGGCGACGCCCGGATTCTTCTTCAGCGCGCGGACCTCGTCGTCGGTCAGCATGGCCGAGAAGCCGTTGAAGACCACCTTGTATTCGTTGGTGACCTGGGCCTTGTTGACGGTCGACAGGACGTCGGCCTGCTTGGTCTCCAAGTAGGTGATGTAGTTCTGGACGCTGGTCGCGTCGACGTTCAGGCGCTGGCCGCTGGCCGGCTTGGTGGCCTGCAGGCCGCTGACGCCGCCGTCATAGGTGGCGACCGGCTTGTCGGCCAGCTGGACGATGTACGAGCGGCGGACTTCGCCGTCGGCGTAGGCGTGAGTGGCGGCCGCGACGGTCAGCGCGAACAGGACGGCCGAAGTGATGGGACGCAGTTTCATGGTCGGTACCTCGGCGGCTCAGATGTTGTTGGACGAAACGGACTTGCGACGGCGCGCGAGGAACGCGCCCATGCCCAGGCCGATCAGCGCGAGGCTGCCCGGCTCCGGCACTTCGGCCAGCGCGAGGTTGTCGATGGCGAACTGGGCCTGGTAGATCGACGGATCGCCGTTGTCGGCCGCGACGGTGCAACCGCCGATGCCGTCGAACAGGCAGGCGCGGATCGTCAGGCTGGTCAGCTCGGCGTAGCCGAAGCCGGTCGGCAGCGTGGCCGTGTCGAACAGCGGGTTGCCGTTGTTGTCGAGGCCCGGGAAGTCGAGCGCGTAGCCGATCGTGCCGCCGTTCGCGAACGTACCAGTCAGCAGCAGTTGGCCGTACGAGAAGTTCGGCAGGCCGCCGAACGGGGCGACGAAACCGAAGTCGAGGCGGCGCAGGCTGAACTTGCCGCCGTCGTCCTTCTTGACCGTGACGCCGCCGTCGTTCAGGCCCAGGTAGGAATGGCTCGTGTTGTTGGTCGGGCAGCCGCCCAGCCAGCAGCTGGTCGGGTCCATGCCGTTGACGAGCAGGCCCACGGCGCCGCTCGTGCCGCCATGGTTGTCGATGGCCTGCAGCGTGTAGCCGGCCTCGCTGAGCGTGTCGCCGTCGACGTAGATGGCATCGGGGCTCAGGGATTCGAAGTTCACTACGGACGCCATCGCGGGTGTCGCACCCAGCAGCGCAAGCGCGGCGGCTGCGCCCAGGACCAGTTTGTTCAGCCCGGATTGGGCAGGGGAAACGCAAGAAGTCGGATTGGTTGTCATGTCTCTCGCCTTGAAATGGAAGCACCGATGGGTATCGGGCCTACGTGTTTTTTTACCAACAGCACGACTTTCCAATGTAGCAAGAAAACAATATTTATTCGTAAAAAATTATCCGAATTAACTATTGTGCTCAATGTTTGATATTGAACAAAATTTGGATTTCCCTATGAAAACAGCAATGTAGAAACGCAAGAAATTGTCGTTTTTTAATTACAATTCATTGCAAATTCAAAAATTGCTAGACAGACATCTTTTCATATGCTAATGATCTGATAATGTATCCATAAGGAAATAGATTCCATATGTACAACCGCATGCGGTGCGCCTTTGCCAAGAACCGTTTCAGTCCTTGCAAATGTTCATGCTTGATTGAAAACTTGGGTACAAACGGATGGCGCCATTTGGTTGCTCACAGGCCACAAACGTTCGCTGGAGACACTCTGACAGAGTATGATTACGCTTCCCCGAAGCAGACTCGAGAGACCTATCCAGGATGAATGTTCCCGCGCACACCGATGCTTTGTTCCGTCAGGCCGAACGCGGCGTGCTGCCGCTCGGTGAGCTGTTCCAGGGTGCGCAGACGCTGGTCGAACTGGGCATGCAGCAGGATGCCATCCGGCTGTACGAAGCCTGGATCGCGCACACGGCCTCCCCGGCCGCGTATGCCGCCCGCTTCAACCTCGCCGTCGCGCGCGGCAACGTGGGCGACGACGAGGGCGCCGCGCGCGATTACCTGAAGGCGATCGAACTCGCCCCCGGCTTCGTCGAGGCGCGCCTGAATCTCGGCACGCTGTACGAACGCATGAACCGGCCCGATGACGCGCTCGCCGCATGGCAGGGCATCCTCGCCGACATCCCGGACCTGACCGCGAAGCCGGCGCTGCACGTGCAGACCCTGAACAACCTGGGCCGCCTGTGCGAGATCCGCAAGCGCCTGCCGGAAGCGCTGGACTATCTCACGCGCAGCCTGGAACTCGATCCGGACCAGCCCAAGGTCATCACGCACTGGGTGCACCTGCGCCAGAAGCTGTGCGTGTGGCCCGTCTATGCAGCGTTTGGCGGCGTCACGGTGGAAGAACAGCGCCGTCACACGTCGGCCCTCGCGATGCTGGGCGCGTCGCCCGATCCGGCCGAGCAGCTGGCCGCGTCGCGCCACTTCGTCGAACGCAAGGTGCATGCGGCGCCCGAGCAGCTGGCGCCGCCCGAAGGGTATGCGCACCGGCGCATCCGCATCGGCTATCTGTCGTCCGACCTGTGCTCGCACGCGGTATCGATCCTGACGGCCGAACTGTACGAGCTGCACGACCGCGCGCGCGTCGAGGTCTACGCCTTCTCCTGGAGCCGCGAGGACAATTCGCCGCTGCGCGCCCGCGTGGTGGGCGCGATGGACCACTACATCCGCATCGACCGCATGACGGACGAGGAAGCGGCACGCTGCATCCGTGCGCACGAGATCGACGTCCTCGTCGACCTGCACGGCCTCACGCTGGGCGCACGGGCCGACATCCTCGGCTGGCGTCCCGCACCTGTGCAGCTGACGTGGCTGGGCTTTCCCGGCCCGACGGCGGTACCCGGCATCGACTACGTGGTGGCCGACGACTTCGTGTTCCCGCCTGAACTGGAACCGTATTTCACGGAACGGCCGCTGCGCATGCCGCACACGTTCCAGATCAACGACCGCCGCCGCGCCATCGGCCCCACGTCCACGCGCGCGGCGAACGGCCTGCCGGACGGCGCGTTCGTGTTCTGCTCCTTCAACAGCAATTTCAAGATCACGCCCGAGGTGTTCGACAGCTGGATGCGCATCCTGCAGCAGGTGCCGGACAGCGTGCTGTGGATGGTGGCCGACAGCGAGGCAACCCGCGCCAACCTCGTACGCGAGGCCGAGGCGCGCGGCGTGGCCGGTAGCCGCCTGCTGTTCGCGGCCCGCGTGGCGCCGGCCGACTACCTCGCGCGCTTCCGCCTGGCCGACCTGTTCCTCGACACGAATCCGTTCAACGGCGGCACCACCGCGAGCGACGCCCTGTGGGCCGGCCTGCCCGTCCTCACGTGGAGCGGCCAGACCTTTTGCTCGCGCATGGCGGGCAGCCTGCTGCGCGCGGTCGGCCTGGCGGAACTCGTCACGCATTCGCTGGAAGACTACGAGGCGCTGGCCATCGCCCTGGGCAACGACCGCCCGCGCATGGACGCGCTGCGCGCGCGCCTCGCGGCCAACCGCGACACGAGCCCCCTGTTCGACACGCCGCGCTTCGTGCGCGACTACGAAGACCTGCTGGCGTCCGTCGTCCGGCGCCCGGCCGGCGTGGAACCGGTGGACGAACCCGTCGATGAACGTGCCAATTCGCGCCTGCAGGAAGTACCGGCCCCCGCGCAACTGACGCTGCAGCAGGAAAGCATGCTGTCGCTGCTGCGCCCCGGCATGCACAGCATCGTCGAAGTGGGCGGCGCGACGCTGGCCCAGGCCTGGCGCGCACGCGTGCCGAACTCGCATTACACATCTGTCGGCGCATCCGGCGACTGGAGCACCGCCGCCATCGAGCGCGACGCCGAACAACTCACCGACGCCGACTGGCAGCAGCTGGCCGCGGCCCAGTGCTGGCTGTTCCCGGAAACGCTGGAACGCCTGCGCGACCCGTGGGCCTTCCTCGCGCGCCTGCGCCGCCAGGCGCTCGGCCCCGTGGAGCTGGTCGCGTGCATCAACAACGGCCAGCACTGGCTCCTGCAGACGCTGCTCGCCGCCGGCAACATGCCGGACCGGCGCAACCTGCACCTGTTCACGCGGGCATCGCTCGCGGCGCTGCTGGCCGAAAACGGCTTCACGCTCGTCGCCATGACGACGGTGAACGCACAACAGCCGCCGCAAGTCGTGCTGGACGCGATCCGCGCACTGGCCGCCGCCAGCGGCGCCGATCCCGAGCTGGCCGTGCAGGACGCCCTGCCCTATCAATACCTGGTGCGCGCGATCGCCGCCTGATTCACCGGAAAACATGGACAACGCCATCGCCAACATCCCCGTCGTCACGGTCTCGTACAACTCGCCCGACCTCATCGAAGCCCTGCTGCGCACGTTCCGCCAGTTCTATCCGAACAAGGTGTACGTGATCGACGGCTCGCGGCCCGAGATCGCCGCGCAGATCGCGCCCGTGACGGCGCGCTTCCCGAACGTCGAATTCATCCCGTTCGGCTACAACATCCACCACGGCCCCGGCATGACGTGGGCGATCGAGAACCTGCCGCTGTCCGGCCAGGTGCTGTTCCTCGACTCGGACGTGGAGATCAAGCGCGCCGGCTTTCTCGAATCGCTGCAGGCGCACCTGGCGCCCGGCATGTGGGGCGTCGGCGGCATCCAGCAGGTCAACGAGCAGGGCTACGACCGTCCGGACGACGGCGCGGTCGCGTACCTGCACCCCGCCTGCATGCTCGTCAACATCGACGTCGTGCGCCAGTGGCCCCTGCCCATCAAGCACGGCGCGCCGCTGATCACGACCATGCTCGCGCTCCACCGCGCCGGCCGCCGCGACCTGATCGGCCACGTGGACTGGGTCAAGGACGACTTTCACTCGCCCGAAGCGATCCACTACATCAGGCACCCGTGGCAGGGCACCGTCAAGCGCACGGGCGGCTATCACTACGACCTGCCGTCGGCCGGCAGCGAAGTCAATGCCTACCTGTTGCACTTCATGCCGGCGGACGCGCAGCGCGTCGTCGACGTCGGCTGCGGCGACGGCACGTTCGCCAAGGCCTACCGCGCCCGCTTCCCGATCGTGCGCTACACGGGCATCGAGAAGGACGCGCAGCTGGCCGACCTGGCGCGCCCGCACTGCGACTACGTGTTCCACGCCGACGTCGAGGCGGCCGACTGGCGCCTGGGCGCGCACACGGCCGGCGCCGACTGCTGGGTGCTGGGCGACGTGCTCTCCCAGGTGCGCGATCCGGCCGCCCTGCTGGCCATGGTGCGGCGCCAGATCGCACCCGGCGGCAAGGTCGTCCTGTCGATCCGCAACAGCCAGCACTGGAGCGTGTTCGCGCGCCTCGCGCTGGGCGACCTGCACTACCGCGCCGACACGCCGGTGGCGCCGGGCGACCTGCACCTGTTCACCCGCGCCACGATCCTCGACCTGCTGCGCGCCGCCGGCTTCGAATTCATCGGCGGCTCGCCCGTCGTGCGCGACGAACCCGGACGCGACGCCTTCCTGCCCGCGATCCGCGCGCTGGCCCAGGCGGGCAACACCGACGGCGAACTGGCCGTGCAGGATGCCCAGGCCTGGCAATTCGTGATCGTGGCGCAAGCCGCCTGACGGAGACCTTCATGCACTACCCCAAAGTCAGCATCGTCATCCCGTCGTACAAGGCCGAGCATTTCGAGCAATGCCTGCGCTCGGCCATCGGCCAGACGTACCCGAACACGGAGATCGTCGTCAGCGACAACTGCAGGACGGAAGCCATCCGCGACATCTGCGCGCGCTTCCCCGGCGTGATCTACCAGCGCAACAGCGCCATCCGCGAAGCGAACGTGCTGGCCGCGTTTTTCTCCGCCAAGGGCGAGCTGGTCAAGCCGCTGTTCGACGACGACATCCTGCATCCGTTCTGCATCGAACGCATGGTCGCGGCGCTGCAGGACCGGCCGGACGTGCAACTCGTGTTCTCCGCGAGCCAGGTGATCGATGCCGCCAACCGCCGCGTCGAGACGCGCCGCCCGTACGAGGCCAGCGGCAGCATGACGGGCCGCGACATGCAGCGCGACATGACGCTCGGCATGCGCAACTTCGTCGGCGAGTTCTCGACCATCCTGTTCCGGCGCGACACGCTGTGGAACATCGGCCCGAAGGCGCTGTTCGCCGTGGGCCCGCACGACTGCACGCACGGCCTGGCCGACGTGGCCGCGTACATCAACCTGGCCGCGGGCGGCTCGGCGTTCTACATCGACGAGGAACTGAGCTACTTCCGGCGCGACCCGGTACTGCAGTCGAATTCGAACCCGAACGCGAATCCGAACTTCGGCTACTGCTTCTCCGACTACATCGACCTGCTGTGGGCCGCCCACGCGCAGGGCGTGATCACGACGGCGGAACTCGCCGGCACGCGCGACCAGGTGCACGGCGTGTTCGAATCGCTGCGCGGCGTGTTCGCGCAGATCCCGCCCGCGTACGAACGCTACCTCGCCTATCTCGCCAACCTGAAGGATTGATCATCATGCCCATGATGGAACAGTGCCGCCTCATCGACCTGCCGAAACACCACGACCCGCGCGGCAACCTGTCGGTGGTCGAAGGCGGCATCCACATCCCGTTCGACATCGAGCGCGTGTACTACCTGTACGACGTGCCGGGCGGCTCGGCCCGCGCGGGCCACGGCCACGTCGAGCTGCAGCAGCTGATGATCGCGATGTCCGGCAGCTTCGACGTGATCGTCGACGACGGCTACGAACGCAAGAAATTCCACCTGAACCGCTCGTACTACGGCCTGTACATCCCGAAGATGATGTGGCGCGAAGTGGAGAACTTTTCGTCCGGCGGCGTGTGCCTCGTGATGGCCTCGACCAAGTTCGACAAGGCGGACTACTACTACGACTACGACGAGTTCGCCGCGATGGTGCGCCGTCACGATTCCGAGAAAGCCAAGCCATGAGCATCCCATTCCTCGACCTGAAGGCCATCAACCTGGCCCATGCCGCCGACCTGCAGGCAGCGTTTTCCCGCGTGCTGGAATCCGGCTGGTACATCCTCGGCAAGGAGGTCGAACAGTTCGAGCAGCGCTTCGCCGCCTATTGCGAGGCAAAGCACGGCATCGGCGTGGCCAACGGCCTCGATGCCATCATGCTGGCGCTGAAAGGCTACGGCATCCAGGCGGGCGACGAAGTCATCGTCCCGTCGAACACGTTCATCGCGACGTGGCTCGCCGTGAGCCAGTGCGGCGCGACGCCCGTGCCGGTGGAGCCCGTCGAGGCGACGTACAACCTCGACCCGGCCCGCGTGGAAGCCGCGATCACGCCGAACACGCGCGCCATCGTCGCCGTGCACCTGTACGGCCAGCCGGCCGACATGGACCCGCTGCGCGCGCTGGCCGACAAGCACGGCCTGAAGGTCATCGAGGATGCCGCGCAGGCCCACGGCGCGCGCTACAAAGGCCGGCGCACGGGCAGCCTGGGCGACGCGGCCGCGTTCAGCTTTTATCCGGGCAAGAACCTGGGCGCCCTGGGCGACGGCGGCGGCATCGTCACGGACGACGATGCGCTCGACACCATCGTGCGCACCTACCGCAATTACGGTTCGCAGAAGAAGTACCACAACCTCGTGCAAGGCTTTAACTCGCGCCTGGACGAGCTGCAGGCCGCATTCCTGTCCGTCAAGCTGGCCGCGCTGGATGCCGACAATGCCGCGCGCCGCGCCGTTGCCGCGCAATACGACCGCCTGCTGGCCGGCATCGACGGCCTGGCGCTGCCGCACGTCCCCGAGTGGGCCGAGCCGGTGTGGCACCTGTACGTCGTACGTCATGCGAAGCGCGACGCGCTGGCCGCGAAGCTGGCCGAATCCGGCATCGGCACGATCGTCCACTACCCCATCGCGCCGCACCTGCAGCAGGCGTACGCGGAACTGGGCTACAAGGAAGGCGACTTCCCCATCGCCGAGGCGATCCACCGCGAGGTGCTGAGCCTGCCGATGGGCCCGGGCCTGACGGCCGGGCAAGTCGAACAGGTGGCCGCCGCCGTGCGCGCAGCCGTTGCCTCGCTGTAAAGGACCGACATGGCGAAAATCCATCCGCTGGCCGACGTGCACGCGACGCGCATCGGCCCGACCACGACGGTCTGGCAGTTCTGCGTCGTGCTCAAGGACGCCGTCATCGGCGACAACTGCAACATCAACGCGCACTGCCTCGTCGAGAACGACGTCGTGATCGGCGACAACGTCACCGTGAAATGCGGGGTGTACCTGTGGGACGGCCTGCGCGTGGGCGACAACGTGTTCATCGGCCCCAACGCCACGTTCACGAACGACCTCTATCCGCGCTCGAAGCAGTATCCCGACAGTTTTCCGCAGACGGTCATCGAGCACCACGCGTCGATCGGCGCCGGCGCCGTGATCCTGCCGGGCGTGACGATCGGACACCACGCCATGGTCGGCGCGGGCGCCGTCGTCACGCGCGACGTGCCGCCTCACGCGCTCGTCGTGGGCAACCCGGCGCGGGTCGTGCGCATGCTCGACGGCGCTACCCAGGCGGACCAGACGCAACCATGACGCCATCGGCGCCGGGTGCGGGCTACAATCCGCCTCAGCGATGACAGAAACCCCTCTCACGCACAATCGATACCATGAAAGCAGTGATCCTTGCCGGCGGCCTCGGCACCCGACTCAGCGAAGAAACGACCATCAAGCCGAAGCCCATGGTCGAGATCGGCGGCAAGCCGATCCTGTGGCACATCATGAAGCAGTACTCGGCCCACGGGATCAACGAGTTCGTCATCTGCTGCGGCTACAAGGGCTATGTGATCAAGGAATTTTTTGCCAACTATTTCCTGCACACATCTGACGTCACCTTCGACCTGCAGAACAATTCGATGGAAGTGCACCAGCGCTTCGCCGAGCCGTGGAAAGTGACCCTGGTCGACACGGGCGACACGAGCATGACGGGCGGCCGGCTGAAGCGCGTGCGCCGCTTCGTCGAGGGCGACGAGGCGTTCTGCTTCACGTACGGCGACGGCGTGGCCGACATCGACATCGGCGCCTCGCTGGCTTTCCACAAGGAACACGGCCTGCTCGGCACGATGACGGCCGTGCAGCCGCCGGGCCGCTTCGGCGCCATCGACTTCGAAGGCGAGCGCGTGATGGCGTTCCGCGAAAAACCGCAGGGCGACGGCGCCTGGATCAACGGCGGCTACTTCGTGCTGTCGCCGAAGGTCATCGACTACATCGACGGCGACGCGACCGTGTGGGAAAAGGAACCGATGGAGCACCTGGCGGACGAAGGCCAGCTCTCGGCCTTCCGCCACACGGGCTTCTGGCACCCGATGGACACGCTGCGCGACAAGGTGTTGCTGGAAGAACTTTGGCAAACGGGCAAGGCGCCCTGGAAAGTCTGGAAATGAACCCATCGTTCTGGCGCGGCAAGCGCGTCTTCCTGACCGGCCACACGGGCTTCAAGGGAAGCTGGCTGAGCCTGTGGCTGCAGCAGCTGGGCGCCGATGTCACCGGTTTCGCGCTGGCGCCGCCCAGCAGCCCGAGCCTGTTCGACGCTGCCGGCGTGGCCCACGGCATGCGCTCGCTGCAGGGCGACATCCGCGACCCCGCCACGCTGCAGCACGCATTGCAGGACGCGCGCCCGGACATCGTGATCCACATGGCCGCGCAGGCGCTCGTGCGCCATTCGTACGCGAATCCGGTCGAGACCTACTCGACCAACGTGATGGGCCTCGTCCACCTGTTCGAAGCCGTGCGCGCGACCCCTGGCGTGCGTGCCGTCGTCAACGTCACGAGCGACAAGTGCTACGAAAACCGCGAATGGGTGTGGGGCTACCGCGAGGACGAGCCGATGGGCGGCTACGATCCTTACAGCAACAGCAAGGGCTGCGCGGAACTCGTCACGAGTGCCTACCGCTCGTCGTTCTTCAATCCGGCCGACCATGCCCGCCACGGCGTGGCGCTCGGTTCGGGCCGCGCCGGCAACGTGATCGGCGGCGGCGACTGGGCGCAGGACCGCCTGATTCCGGATATGATGCGCGCAATCGCGTCCGGCCAGCCGGTGCGCATCCGCAGCCCGCACGCGATCCGGCCTTGGCAGCACGTGCTGGAGCCGCTGTCGGGCTACCTGACGCTGGCCGAACATTTGTACGAACAAGGCCCGGCCTTCGCCGAAGGCTTCAATTTCGGCCCGCACGACACCGATGCGCGCCCGGTCGAATGGATCGTCGGGCGCCTGTGCGCCGCGTGGGGCGATGGCGCCGCGTGGGAACTCGACGGCGCGCCGCAACCGCACGAAGCGACGTACCTGAAGCTCGACTGTTCCAAGGCGCGCGCGCGCCTGGGCTGGCAGCCGCGCTGGACGCTGGCCGAGACGCTGGTCCGCATCGTCGACTGGCACAAGGCCCACGCGGCCGGCGCCGACATGCGCGACTTCACGCTGGCGCAAATCGCCTCCTACCAGAATACGCAACCCGATAAGGTCTAATGATGAGCGAAGCACAAACCAAAGAACAACTGCGCGAGCAGATCATCCAGCTGGTCGGCCAGTACGGCGCCCTGGCGAGCCAGCCGCGCCCGTTCGAGCCCGGCACGACCGTGATCCCGGCCGCCGGCAAGGTCGTGGGCGCGCCCGAGATGGAAATGATGGTGCACGCCTCGCTCGACGCCTGGCTGACCACCGGCCGGTTCAACGACCAGTTCGAAGCGAAGCTGGCCAAGCTGATCGGCGTGCAGCACCTGATCACCGTGAACTCGGGCTCGTCCGCGAACCTCGTCGCCTTCATGACGCTCACCTCGCCCAAGCTGGGCGCGCGCGCCATCCAGCAGGGCGACGAAGTGATCGGCGTGGCCGCGGGCTTCCCGACGACGGTGAACCCGATCATCCAGTTCGGCGCCGTCCCCGTGTTCGTGGACGTCGAGCTGGGCACGTACAACATCGACGTGACGAAGCTGGAAGCGGCGATCGGCCCGAAGACGAAGGCCATCATGCTGGCGCACACGCTCGGCAACCCGTACAACCTGGACGTCATCACGGCGCTGTGCAAGAAGTACAACTTGTGGCTCATCGAGGATTGCTGCGACGCGCTCGGATCGACGTACCGCGGCAGGATGGTCGGCACGTTCGGCGACATCGGCACGATGTCGTTCTACCCGGCCCACCACATCACGATGGGCGAAGGCGGCGCCGTGTTCACCAACAACCCGGAACTGAAGCTGATCGCCGAATCGTTCCGCGACTGGGGCCGCGACTGCTACTGCCCGCCGGGCAAGGACAATACCTGCGGCCGCCGCTTCTGCTGGAAGCTGGGCACGCTGCCGGAAGGCTACGATCACAAGTACACGTACAGCCACCTGGGCTACAACCTCAAGATCACGGACATGCAGGCCGCCTGCGGATTGGCCCAGATCGAGCGCGTGGGCGACTTCGTCCAGGCGCGCAAGGACAACTTCGCCTACCTGAAGGAGCGCCTGCAGTCGTGCGCCGAATTCCTGATCCTGCCGGAAGCGACGGAAGGCTCCGACCCGTCCTGGTTCGGCTTCCCGATGACGCTGAAGCCGGAAGCGAACGCGTCGCGCGTGGACCTGCTGACTTACCTGGACCAGTACAAGATCGGCACGCGCCTGCTGTTCGCCGGTAACCTGACGCGCCAGCCGTACATGATCGGCCGGAACTACCGCGTGTCGGGCGACCTGACCAACACCGACCGCGTGATGAACGACACGTTCTGGATCGGCGTGTTCCCGGGCCTGACCCGCGAGATGCTGGACTTCGTGATCGAGAAAATCGAAGCATTCTTTGGCGTGAATTTCTGATGCAACAACAAGACACCATCAAGGGCGCGGACGCCGTCGCCGCCACCCTCGAACAACTGGGCATCCGCCACGCCTTCGGCATCATCGGCGCGGGCAACGTGCACCTGTTCGAAGCCATCACGCGGCGCGGCTATACCGAGATCGTGTGCGTGCACCACGAGCAGGCCGCCACGATGGCGGTGCAGACGTATTACCGCACCCACGGCCGCCTGGCCGCCGCGCTGCTGACGACGGGCGCCGGCTCGACCAACGGCGTGACGGGCACCGTCTCGGCCTGGGCCGATTCGATCCCGTGCCTGTGCATCGCCGGCAACGAGAACAGCCGCTACACGTTCCCGGACAATCCGCTGCGCATGTGGGGCGTGCAGGGCTACGACTCGTGCCAGATGGTCGAGCGCGTGACCAAGTATGCGCACCGCGTGATGGCGATCGACCAGGTCGCGCTCGAGCTGCAGAAGGCCGCGCACATCGCGCTGGACGGCCGCCCCGGCCCCACGTGGATCGAGATCCCGATGGACATCCAGTCCGCGCGCATCGCCCCGGCGGCGCTGGCGCAGTTCGAGGCGCCGGCGGCGGCCGAGTGGATCGACGACGCCATCTCCGCACAGGTCGACAGCGTGCTGGACGCGCTGCGCCAGGCCGAGCGCCCCGTCCTGTGGCTCGGCAACGGCATCCGCCTCGCGGGCGCCGAGCGCCTGATCGCGCCGCTGCTGGAAGCGACGGGCGCCGCCGCGCTGGTGTCGTGGGCCGGCATCGACATGATCGACTCAAGCCACCCGCAGGTGTTCGGCCGCGCGGGCGTGTACGGCCAGCGCGCCGCCAACTTCATCCTGCAGAACAGCGACTACGTGCTGGCGATCGGCACGCGCCTCGCGATCCCGCAGATCGGCTACGACCTGAACGAACTGGCGCGCCTGGCCCGCATCGACGTCGTCGACATCGACGCGGACGAAGTGGTCAAGCATGCGCGCCGCACGCGCGAGAACGTGCGCTGCGACGCGCGCGCCTTCATCGAGGCCCTGCTGGCGCGCCTGCAGCCGGCCCCCGTGGCCGCGAAGACGGACTGGCTGGCCCGTTGCCGCGCCTACGAGGAACAGTTCCCGTGGGTCGGCGAGGAACACGCCGACGCGCCGGGCTGGATGAACTCGTACCGCTTCATGGAGCGCCTGAACCGCTTCTTCAAGCCGGACCAGATCGTCGTCACCGACATGGGCACGGCGCTGCTGTCCGGCCACCAGGTGCTGCGCTTCAAGGAAGGCCAGCGCCTGATGACGTCGACGGGCCTGGGCGAGATGGGCTACGGCCTGCCCGCCGCCCTGGGCGTGTCGTTCGCGCGCGACCGCGGCGAGGTGATGTGCCTGAACTGCGACGGCGGCATGATGATGAACCTGCAGGAGCTGCAGACGGTGGTCCACCACCAGCTGCCGATCAAGCTGTTCATCTTCAACAACGACGGCTACTTGATGATCAAGCACACGCAGAAGTCGCTGTTCAAGGACCGCGAATTCGTGGGCACCAATCGCGCCTCCGGCGTGTCCTGCCCCGACTTCTCGAAGGTGGCCGCCGGCTTCGGCATTCCCGCTTACCAGATCCGCCACTGGGACGAGTGCGATGCCGTGCTGGAGGCCGTGCAGGCCGCCACGGGCCCCGTGATCTGCGAAGTGTTCATGCATCCGGAACAGCTGTTCTCGCCGAAGCTGGGCGTCGTGGCGCGTCCGGACGGCACGCTCGTGTCGCCGCCGCTGGAGGACCTGTCGCCGCTGCTGCCGCGCGACGTGCTGGACGCGGCCATGATCGGCGGCATGCACGAGAAGTCGAAGTCGCTCTGACATGGAACGCATCGCCATCCTCGGTGCCAGCAGCCGGATCGCACAGGACCTGATCCTGTCGTTCGCGCGCTCTGGCCACCGCGGAATCCTGCTGTACGGGCGCGACCCGGCCGCCCTGCGCGGCTGGCAGGATGCGCACGGGCTGTCGTATCCCGTCGCGGACTACGGCGCCTACGGCGAGGAGCCGCACGACGCCGTGCTGAACTTCGTCGGCGTGGGCGACCCGCGCCGCGCCGCGCAGATGGGAGGTTCCATCCTCGGCGTGACGCAGGAATTCGACGACCTGGCCCTGCGCGGCCTGCGCGAGCACCCGCAGCGCCGCTACATCTTTCTCTCGAGCGGCGCCGCGTACGGCAGCGGCTTCGAGGAACCGGCCGGACCGGCCACCCGCACGGCGTTCGTGCCGAACGCGCTGCAGCCGCAGGACTGGTATGCCATCGCCAAGCTGCACGCCGAATGCAAGCACCGCGCGCTGCCGGACCTGGCGATCACGGACCTGCGGGTCTTCAATTATTTCAGCCGCCACCAGGACCTGACGGCGCGCTTCTTCATCACCGACATCCTGCGCGCGATCCAGGCGCAGGAAGTGCTGAAGACGTCGCCCGGCACGATGGTGCGCGACTACCTGCACCCGGACGATTTTTACCAGCTGGTGACGCGCGTGCTGGCCGCGCCGCCGGCCAACGGCGCGCTCGACTGCTACAGCGCCGCGCCGGTGGACAAGGCCGCGCTGCTGGACGCGATGGCCGCGCGCTACGGCCTGCGCTACGAAGTCGCCGCGGCACCGGCGGGCGTCAACGCCACCGGCGCCAAGCCCCATTACTACTCGCTCGACCGGCGCGCGGCCGGCCTGGGCTACGCACCTGCGCACACGTCGCTGGACGGCATCCGCATCGAAGCGGACGCCATCCTGGGCGGGCCCGCACATGACAGACTGTGAGTACCACGAGATGACCGACAAACTCAAGATAGCCATCATCGGATCGGGCAACATCGGCACCGACCTCCTGATCAAGGTGATGCGCTCGCCGCACCTGACCTGCACCCTGTTCGCCGGCCGCAACTTCAACTCGGCCGGCATGAAGCGCGCCAGTCAGCTGGGCGTCCCCATCTCGGACCGCGGCATCGAAGCCATCGTCGCCGATCCGTCGATCTGCGACGTGGTGTTCGACTGCACGTCGGCCCAGGCCCACGTGGGCCACTGGGCCAAGCTGGACGAACTGGGCAAGACCGTGATCGACATGACCCCGGCCAAGCTGGGCGAATTCTGCATCCCGGCCATCAATGCCCAGGACTGCCTGCTGACGGGGAACTGCAACATCAACATGATCACCTGCGGCGGCCAGTCGTCGATCCCGATCGCGGCCGCCATCGGCGGCGTGCACGACAACATCGAGTACATCGAAGTCGCGTCCAGCATCGCGTCGCGCTCGGCCGGTCCGGCCACGCGCGCCAACCTGGACGAATACATCGAGACGACCGAGGACGCGCTGCAGCGCTTTTCCGGCGCGCGCCGCACCAAGGCGATCCTGATCCTGAACCCGGCCAACCCGCCGATCGACATGCAGACGACGATCTACGCCAAGATCGCGGAGCCCGACCTGCCCGCGATCCAGGCCGCGGTGGCGGACATGGTCGAGAAACTGAAAAGCTATGTGCCGGGCTACCAGCTGATCGTGCCGCCGACCGTCGAAGGCGGCCGCGTCGTCACGACCATCAAGGTGATGGGCGCGGGCGACTACCTGCCGCAGTATGCCGGCAACCTGGACATCATCAACTGCGCCGCCATCGCGATGGCGGAGAGAATCGCCGTCGCCCGCGCCAGCGGCGCCGGCACCCCTTCCGAGGAACGCAAGCATGGCTAAGAAGATCCTGATCACCGACCCGACGCTGCGCGACGGGAACCACGCGGTGCGCCACCAGTTGAGCCGCGACGCCTTCATCGCCTATTGCAAGGCGGCCGAGGCGGCGCGCGTGCCCATCGTCGAAGTCGGCCACGGCAACGGCCTGGGTGCCTCGTCGATGCTGGTCGGCGAATGCAGCCTCACCGACGAAGACATCCTCAAGGTCTCGCGCGAGCACCTGCACGATTCGCGCATGAGCATCCACGTCATCCCCGGCTTCTGCACGATCAAGCGCGACCTGACGCGCGCCGTGGAACTGGGCGTGGACGTGTTCCGCATCGGCACGCACTGCACGGAAGCGGACATCAGCGACCGCCACATCAACTTCGTGCGCCAGGCCGGCAAGGAAGCATGGGGCGTGCTGATGATGAGCCACATGGCCACGCCCGCCGTGTTGCTGGAAGAAGCGAAGAAGATGGAATCGTACGGCGCGGAAGCGATCGTCATCATGGACTCGGCCGGCGCCTACTTCCCGGACGACGTCAAGGAACGCATCGAGACGCTGGTCGACGGCCTGTCGATTCCCGTCGGCTTCCACGGCCATAACAACCTGGGCATGGCCGTCATCAACTCGGTGACGGCCGTGAACGCGGGCGCCACGATCATCGACGGCACCATCCGCGGCTTCGGCGCCGGTGCCGGCAACACCCAGCTCGAAGTGCTGGTGGCCGTGTTCGAACGCCTCGGCTTCGAAACCGGCATCGACCTGTACAAGATCCTCGACGCGGCCGACATCGCCGAGAAGGCGTTCAATCCGGTGGCGCCGTCGATCTCGCCGCTGTCGATCGTCTCCGGCCTCGCCGGCGTGTTCTCCGGCTTCGCCAAGCCGGTGGCGCGCGCCGCGGCCGACTACGGCGTCGATCCGCGCGACATCTTCTTCGGCCTCGGCAAGCGCAACGCCGTCGCGGGCCAGGAAAGCCTGATCATCGAAGTCGCGCGCGACCTCGCCGAGCAAAAAGCCACCGCCAGCGCGAAAGGATAAGCCATGCAAGAGTCCCGCTTTGCCGAGATCCGCCAGGACGCCGTCGCCGCGTGCGCCGGCCAGCCCGACGTGCGCGCCGCGCTGGCGCGCCAGCACATCGCCGTCACGGGCGGCACCGGCTTCCTCGGCACCTGGATCGCCGAACTGGTGGCCGCCCTCAACGACGAGTACCGGCTCGGCATCACGCTCGACCTGTACGCGCGCACCGTCGAGGAATGGCAGCAGCGCTACCCGCACCTGGCGTCGCGCCTGGACATCCGCCTGCGCGCGCAGGACGTGCGCTCGTCGTTCGAGTTCGCGAAGAACACGACCTACGTGATCCACGCGGCCGGCATCCCGAACAACCGCGTGCACTCGTCCGATCCGCTGCGCGTGTTCCAGACGACCGTCGCCGGCGTCACCAACGCGCTCGACGCGGCGCGCCAGCTGGACGGCCTGCTGCGCTTCGTGAACGTCAGCTCCTGCCTCGTGGCCGGCGCGCCGCAGCGCCCCGGTCCGCTGGCGGAAAACGACGTGTACCCGCTCGCGGCCGGCCAACCGCATACCGTGTACGCGGAGGCGAAGCGCGCCGCCGAGACGGCGGCCGCGATCTACCGCAGCCAGTACCGCCTGCCCGTGTCGACCGTGCGCCCGTTCACCTTGACGGGCGCCTACCAGCAGCTGGACCGCCCGTGGGCCATCAATAACTTCCTGCGCGACACGCTGACGAGCGGCGAGATCCGCATCCACGGCGACGGCAGCGCGCGCCGCAGCTACCTGTACGGCGCCGACGCCGCGTGGTGGACGCTCGTCGCGCTGATCAGGGGCCAGGACGGCGAAGCCTACAACCTGGGCAGCGCCACGGCCGTCACGCACAACGATCTCGTGCGCCTGATCGGCGAACGGTCGATCAACCGTCCGCGCGTGGTGCACAACACGGCGCCGCAGCGCCAGCAGCACGTGGACGACCTGTTCCCCGACCTGACCCTGACCTTGCGCCGCCTGGGCGTGCAGGAGACCCTCACGCTGCCGCAGGTGGTCGACAAGACCTACCGCTGGTTCGCCACCCCGCACACCGCGTAACGCTCCGCCCAAGACCGATGACGACTCCCGCCAGCGCTTCTCCCCTCGTCAGCATCCTGCTGCCCACCCACAACCGGCCCGACTACGCCGAACTCGCGCTGCGTAGCGCACTCGCGCAGACCTACCCGAACTTCGAGGTGGTCGTGAGCGACAACAGCGACGACGAGCGCACGGCCGAGCGCTTCGCGCCGTACGTCGCGCGCTATCCGCAGCTGCGCTACCTGCGCATCGCCAGCTGCCCGGCGCTGGACAACTTCCAGCACTGCTACAGCCAGGCGCGCGGCGACTACGTCAACTTCCTGATGGACGACGACCTGTTCCATCCGCACAAGCTCGCCGCCATGATGCACGTGATGCTGACGCAACCGGGCGTCGGCCTCGTCACGTCGTGCCGCCAGATCATCGACGGCAACGGCAATGCGATCAAGGACGTGCCGGCCCACCTGGGCCGCGCGTTCGAGACGGACACGCGCATCCAGGGCCGCGCGCTGGGCATGCACCTGTGCACGGTGGGGAACATCGTCGGCGAACCGACGACGGCGCTGTACCGCAAGAGCGATGCGGGCCCGCAGTTCGGCATGTACATGGGGAACCAGTACATCGTCAGCTCCGACCTCGCCACGTGGCTGACGGTGCTGAGCAAGAAGGACGGCGTGTACCTGAAGGATGCGTACAGCTCCTTCCGCATCCACGGCGGCCAGGACCAGCGCGCCACGCGCACGCAGATCGCCGGCCAGTTCGAAGGCCTGCAGATCCTGTCCGACGTGTGGGACCAGCGCTACTTCTTCGAATCGGCACCGGGCCTGCGTGGCCTGCTGGGCACGCGCCTGGCCGAAGTCACGGCCATCCTGCCCCGGCTGCCGGCGGCGCAGCTGCGCGACGCGGTGGACACGGAACGCGCCGTCTCGCTGATCCGGCGCGCCGCCGCGCTGATGCTGCAGCCGGAATAAGGACGCACGATGCATCCCGCCGACTACCTGTTCCCGCGCGAGCTCGAAGCGACGCCGACGGGGCTGTCCAGGATCCTCGTCATCGGCTCCTGCCTGACCGAGCAATACCTGGACAACTTCCGCGTCCAGCGGCCCGACATCGCGTTCGACTACATCCCGTTCAACAACCTGATGGCGCTGCCGGACCTGTCTCCGCAGGCGGCCGCGGGCTACCAGCTGCAGTACATCCAGATCCCGCTGCGCACGCTCGTCGGCGACAACCTGATCCGCGCCGTCGACTTCGCGCAGGCCGGCGGCTACGAAGCCCTCGCCGCGCAGGCGGCGGGCATGCTGGCGGCCGTGCTGGACGCCGTGCTGCGCTACCAGCGCGAACACGGCCTCCTGACGCTCGTCTCGAACTTCATCGTGCCGCAAGGTCCGACCGCGCCGGCGCTCGCGGAGCGCGGCACGGATACGGACCTGGCGCGCCTCGTGCGCTTCCTGAACCAGGCGCTGGAAGACCAGCTTCGCGGCCGTCCGAACGCCTGGGTCGCCGACGTCGAAAGCGTCGCGGCCACGTTCGGCAAGCGCTTCTTCCTCGACGACCCCGTGTCGTTCTCGTCGCACGGCGCCACGCTGAGCGCGGACGTGGAAGTGCTGGACAACGCGCCGTCGTGGGCCCTGCCGGCCAGCGGCCGCATCGAACTGCTGCCCGACGTCGGTTCCACCTATGCACTGCAGACGTCCGTGTTCAGCGAACTGGTGCTGCGCCAGATCGAATGGATGTACCGCGTCGCGCGCCAGCTCGACACGGTCAAGATCGTGTTCTTCGACCTCGACAACACGCTGTGGCGCGGCCAGATCGCGGAACACTACGAGCATGGGCGCGAATGGCCGCCGTCGCACTTCTGGCCGGTCGGCATCTGGGACGCGATCCAGCACCTGCGCCGGCGCGGCATCGTCGTCTCGATCAGCTCCAAGAACGACGAGCACATCGTGCGCGAACGATGGGAACGCGCCGTGCTGCCCTGGCTGCGCTACGACGACTTCGTGCTCCCCAAGATCAACTGGCAGCCGAAGTCGATGAACATCCGCGACACCCTCGCCACGCTGTCGCTGACGGCGAAGAGCGCCGTGTTCGTGGACGACAACCCGGTCGAGCGCGACGAAGTGCGCAGCAACATCCCGGGCATCCGCGTGATCGGCAGCGACCCGTTCGTGACGCGCCGCATCCTGCTGTGGTCCGCCGAGACGCAACGCCTGCAGCTGGGCGCGGAGGCCGCGCAGCGCGAAGCGTCGTACCGCAACATCGTCGCGCGCGAAACGGAAAAGGCCACGCACAGCCGCGCCGACTTCCTCGCCGGCCTGGACGTGCGCATGCAGTTCGACACGATCGCTGACAGCGCGCACCCGGGCTTCGCCCGCGCGAGTGAATTGATCAACAAGACGAACCAGTTCAACACGACGGGCGTGCGCTGGAGCGCGGCCGATTTCCCCGCATTCTTCCGCGACGGCGGCACGATCCACTCGTTCAGCGTGCAGGACAAGTTCTCGGATTACGGCCAGGTGGGCGCCGTGCTCGTGCAGCATGGCGTCATCAGGCAGTACACGATGAGCTGCCGGGTACTGGGGATGGATGTGGAACTGGCGGCGCTGCACCACGTGGCGGACCTGCAGTTCGAAGCCGGCGCGGAACTGCTGCTGGGCGCCATCGTCGAGACGGAACTCAACACGCCCTGCCGCGACGTCTACCAGCGCGCAGGCTTCGTGCCGGTGCCGGACCGCCCCGGCCTGTGGGTCCTGCGGCGCGACATGGCGAGAACGCCGGTGGCGCACGTGCGCATCAACTAAAAAAAAGGGGGACATCGCGTCCCCCTTTCGTTTCGATCACGGTTCCCGGATCGCCTCGTCCAGCCCCTTCGTCAGGGGCCACAACAGATACGACAACACGGTCCGCTTGCCGACCACGATCTCGGCCGTCAAGGTCATGCCCGGCAGCAGGCGCGCATGCGGGTCCATGTTCTTCAGCTTCCCGCCGCCGAGATCGATGCGGCTGACGTAGTAGGCGTCCGTGCCCGATTCCGCATTCGCCGTGTCGCGCTTGAACGCGTCCTCGGACAGGGTGCGCACCTTCGCTTCCAGCGTGCCGTGCTTCTGGAACGGGAACGCGTCGAGCTTGATGTGCGCGACGTCGCCCGGCTTCACGTGGCCGACGTCGAGCGAATCGATCTGCACCTCGGCGTCCAGCGCGGTCCCCAGCGGCACGAGCGTGAACATCTTTTCGGCGGCCTGCGCCACGGAGCCCTGCGACAGCTTGGCGATGTCCTGCACCATGGCGTCGGCCGGCGCGGTGAGGATGACCTTGTCGCGGCGCAGCGTGCCCTTCTTGATCTGCTCGGCCGTCGCGTCGCGCTCGCGCGTGAGGTTCAGCATGTCTTCCATGATCTTCTGGCGCCAGCCGTTCACGAACGCGCGCTTCTCCGCTTCCAGGCCGGCCAGCGTGCGCCGGATCTCCGGTTCCTGGTTCTTCGCCAGCGTGTAGTCGCGTTCGACCTCCATGCGCTTGTTGCGCGCGTCCAGCAGGTTGACCTTGGCGCCGAATTTCTGGTCGACGAGGCGTTCCTGCATCGTCTCCACTTCGCGCAGCGATTTGGTGCGGTCGCCCAGCACCTGCTGGTCGTGCAGGTTCGTGTCGAGCGAGGCGCGCGCCTTGGCGATGTTCTCGTCCAGGCGCGCCATCTGCGCCGCGAAGTTGGCGCGGCGCTCGCCGGCCAGCTTGTCCTGCAGCTGCGTGTCGGCCGATACCTTGCCCGTCTCGACCGGCATGCCGCGGCCGGCCAGTTCGGCCTCGAGGCGCTTCACCTGCGTGTCCAGGCTGTCGAACTTCAGGCGGAGTTGCGCCTGGTCGGCGTCGGCGTCCGTCGGGTCCAGCGTGGCGAGGCGTTCGCCCTTCTTGACGACCTGGCCGATGCGCACGTCGATCGAGCGGATGATCGACGTCTCGATGGGCTGCACGACGATGTTCGCCGACGGCGTCGTCAGGCGGCCCTGGGCTTTCACCACCTCGTCGATCTCGGCGACGCTGGACCAGCCGAGGAAGCACACGAGCATCGCCGCCAGCGCGTGCACGGTGATGCGCGCGTACGGCGGCAGCGGCCGGCGCTCGATCTCGTCGGCGTCCGGCAGGAACTCGATGTCGGTCGGATCGAGCGCCGTTACAGATGACTTGTTTGCTGGTTCCATAGTTGAATGTAAGTAGAGCAGCGCGTCAGGAGTTCTTCATGGCGGCCCGCATCCATCAGCTGGCCGCGCTGCATGACCAGGATCGAATCGGCGTTGACGAGCGTCGACAGGCGGTGCGACACCATGATCACGGTGCGGCCCACGGCGATGCGCGACAGGTTGTTGATGAAGATCGCTTCGCTTTCCGGGTCGAGCGCGCTCGCGGCTTCGTCCAGCACGAGGATGCGCGGCTTGGCCAGCAGCGCGCGGGCGATCGACAGGCGCTGCTTCTGGCCGCCGGACAGGTTCGACGCATTCTCTTCCAGCATCGTGTCGTAGCCCTGGGGCATGCGCTCGATGAATTCGTCGGCGCCGGCGGCGCGCGCCGCCTCGACGATGTCCTCGAAGCTGGCCTCGGGCATCGTCGCGGCGATGTTCTCGCGCACCGTGCCGTGGAACAGGAAGTTCTCCTGCAGGACGACGCCGACCTGGCGGCGCAGGTGCGACAAATCGATCTCGCGCGCGTCGTAGCCGTCGAAGCGGACGATGCCTTCCTGGATGCGGTACAGGCCGTGGATGACCTTCGTGATCGTCGTCTTGCCGGAACCGCTGCGGCCCACGATGCCGATCACGCTGCCTTCCTTGATCTCGAAGCTGGCGCGGTCGAGCGCGTTGTTCTGCGCGCCCGGATAGCGGAACACGACGTTGTCGAACGTAATATTCCCGCGCAGCTCGGGACGCAGGCCGCCGCTGCGGCCTTCCGGTGCGCGGTTCATCACCTCGCCCAGCATGCGCACGGACAGCGCCGTTTCCTGGTATTCGTTGACGAGGCCCACCAGCGCGATCAGCGGCCCGCTGACGCGGCCGGACAGCATCTGGAAGGCGATCAGGGCGCCGACGGACAGCGTCTGGTCGAAGACGTCCTGCGCGCCGATCACGATGATCACGACGGGCAGCAGCTTGCCGAGGAAGTCGGTGACGGCATTGCCCGTGATGGAGATCTGCCCGACGCGGAAGTGCTGGTTCAGCGCATTGGCCGAACGCTGGTCCCACGCGCGGCGCTGCATCGGCTCGATGGCCAGCGCCTTCACGGTGCGCATGCCGTGGATCGTTTCCACCATCAGCGCCTGGCGCTGACCCTCGGCCGTGTACAAATCGTTCAGGCGGCGCTGGAACGTGGGCACGAGGACCGCAACGATGCCGCTGATGAGCAAGGTGAACATCAGCACGATCATCGCCAGCTTGACGGAATAGCTGAACAGGATCGGCAGCAGGATGAACAGCGCTGTCAGGTCGAGCGCCGTGAAGAACATGCGGCCCGTGAGGAAGCCGCGGATCTTTTCCATCTGCTGCATGTGGCGCACGACCACGCCCGCGGACGTGGTCTCGAAATAATCGATGGGCAGCGACAGCAGGTGCGCGAACGTGCGCCGCGTGAGGCGGATGTCGATCTTGTTGGTGGCCCACAGGGTCAGGATCTGACGCATGAAGCCGAACGTGGATTCGAACAGCAGCGCGATGCCGATGCCGGCCGCCAGCACCCACAGCGTGGACACGCTGTGGTGCACGAGCACCTTGTCGATCACGAGCTGGAAGAAGATCGGAGACGCGAGGCCGAGGATGTTCATGGCCATCGCGGCGATAGCGATGTCGCGGAACGCCGCCTTCTGCTGCAGGATCTCGGGAATGAACCAGCGCAGGCCGAACGGCTGGCGCGTATCGGAGAGCTTCGAGGTGCGCTTGAGGAACAGGACTTCGCCGCTCCACAGGGCCTGGAACGCGGCCGGATCGAGCATCTTGACGGCGCCCAGGTCGCCGAGCGGATCGAGCACGGCGAGCACGCCGCCGTCGTCGCTGCGGGCCCCCACGACGATCATGCTGTTGCCGTCCTTCAGGCGCGCGAGCAGCGGAAACACGCCCTTCTGTCCCAGCAACTTGTCGACCGTCAGCTGGCGCAGCTTGGCCTTCAGTCCGATGCTGGACGCCATCCCCAGCAGCATGGACGACGAGGGCTCCTCCGCGTTCAACGCGTAGTCGTGGATCAGGCGCTCCGGGTTCACCTGCAGGCCATGATGCTGCGCGATGGCAGTCAGGCATTGCAAGGTTGTATGAGGAAATTTGTCGGCCATTAGGAAACTAATAGAAGCGAAGTGCGGCAGACCGAGAGATTACCTTGTTGTAGACCAGAATTGTTGCTGAACAGCACTGTGTTACGCCCCTTATTCTTGGTTTGTCGCAATTTGGACGCAAAAAAAGGCAAGACCGATAACGGTCTTGCCTTTTTACTGTCACGGCGGGGCCGGCGCGAACCGGCCCCTGTGGTCATTACTTGCGACCGCCGGTGGTGAGGAAGCCGGAGTCCTGCGGCGTCGTCACCGACTTGGCCAGCGATTCGGCCGTCGACGTCATCGCCACATTCGCACCCGCCACCTTGTTGCCGTTGGCGTCGAACTGCTTCATCACGTCGACCATCGTGCCGACCGAAGCCAGCAGGCCGGTCTGCGTACCCGCCAGGTTCGGCAGGGTCAGGCCGCCGGCCGCCACGCTCGCATCGCCAGCGTTGAAGGCCGTCATTGCCTGGACCATGCTGCCCACCTTGCTGCTCAGCGTGGTGGCTGCGGCATCCGCGGCCGACTTGTCGGTCGTGAACCACACGTCGCCCGTGGCGGCCGTGGAGCCGTCGGTCTTCGTGAAGGTCGACTGCATGCCGATCCAGTTGCCGTTGTCCTTGGCCGCGGTCTTGTCGGCGTTGACGTTGATGCTTGCCACGTTCAGCGCCGCCAGGCTCTTCAGCTCGCCCGCTTCGCTGACGCCGTCGCCGTTCGCATCGACCCACACCTTCAGGTCTTTGTAGGCGGCATCCTTCGCGTCGATCACGCCGTCGCCGTTCGCATCCAGCTGGGCCAGTGCTTCGTAGCCGTTGGAAGCGTTCTGGCCGTTCGCCAGCTTCGTCGACGTACCGAACAGCTCGCTACCGTCGTCGATCGCACCGTTGCCGTTGCGATCCAGGGCCAGCAGGCCGTCGGTCGCATCCACCCAGCCCGTCGTGACCTTGCTGCCGGTCGCGAACAGGTCGAACTGGACGCCCTGGGCGATGCTCGTCGTGTGGACGCCGTCGCCGTTCAGGTCCAGCACGATCGGGCTGCCGACCTTCAGTTGCTGGATCTGTGCCGTCGTCATCGCGTTCACTTGGGCCGACGTCAGCGCCTCGACCTGGCCGGTCGTCAGCGCGGCGACCTGCGTCGTCGTCAGACCGTTCTGGATCTGGCTCGTCGTCAGTGCCTGGATCTGGTTCGTCTTCAGCACGGCGATGTCGCGGGTTTCGATCGACGAGATCTGGCTGGTCGTCAGCGACGACAACTGGCCGGTCGTCAGCGCCTGCACCTGGCTGGTGGACAGCGCGACGATCTGGTTCGTCGTCAGGCCGTTCGCCACCTGGCTCGTCGTCAGCGCGCCGATCTGCGCCGTCGTCAGCGAGGACAGCTGGTTCGTCGACAGGCCGGCCGAGATCTGCGCGGTGGTCAGTGCCGAGATCTGGCTGGTCTTCAGCGCGGCCAGGTCAGCCGTTTCCATCGCGGCAACCTGGTTCGTCGTCAGCGCACCCAGCTGGGCCGTCGTCAGGGCGCCGGCGTCGGCCGTCGTCAGGGCAACGATCTGGGCCGTCGTCAGGCCTGCCTGCACCTGCGTCGTCGTCAGGGCGGCGATCTGGCTCGACTTCAGCGCGGCGACGTCGGCGGTTTCCATCGCGGCGACCTGGCTCGTCGACAGGGCGGCGACCTGGGCCGTCGTCAGCGCGTTGGCCTGGGCCGTGGTCAGCGCGACGATCTGGTTGGTCGTCAGGCCTGCCTGCACCTGGCTGGTCGTCAGCGCGGCGATCTGGGCCGTCGTCAGCGAAGCCAGCTGCGAGGTCTTCAGACCGGCCGAGATCTGCGCGGTCGTCAGGGCCTGGATCTGGCCAGTCTTCAGCGCGACGAGGTCGGCCGTTTCCAGCGCAGCCACCTGGTTCGTCGTCAGGTTACCAACCTGGGCCGAGGTCAGTGCACCGGCCTGGGCGGTCGTCAGGGCGACGATCTGGTTCGTCGACAGGCCTGCCGACACCTGGTTCGTCGTCAGGGCGGCGATCTGGCTCGTCTTGAACGCGGCCAGGTCGGCGGTTTCCAGCGCGGCAACCTGGTTGGTCGTCAGCGCGGCGGTCTGGGCCGAGGTCAGCGCACCAGCCTGGTTCGTCGTCAGGGCGACGATCTGGTTCGTCGTCAGGCCAGCGGACACCTGGGCGGTCGTCAGGGCGGCGATCTGGGTCGTCGTCAGCGACACCAGTTGCGCGGTCTTCAGACCAGCCGAGATCTGGTTGGTCGTCAGGGCCTGGACTTGACCGGTCCTCAGCGCGGCGAGGTCGGCGGTTTCCATCGCAGCAACCTGGTTCGTCGTCAGGTTACCGACCTGGGCCGTCGTCAGCGCGGCAGCCTGGGACGTCGTCAGGGCGACGATCTGGTTCGTCGTCAGGCCTGCCGACACCTGGTTCGTCGTCAGGGCGGCGATCTGGCTCGTCTTCATCGCGGCCAGGTCGGCCGTTTCGATCGCGGCAAGCTGGTTCGTCGTCAGGGCACCCATCTGGCCCGTCGTCAGGGCACCTGCCTGGTTCGTGGTCAGGGCGACGATCTGGTTCGTCGTCAGGCCGGCGGCCACCTGGGCGGTCGTCAGCGCGGCGATCTGCGCGGTCGTCAGCGACGAGAACTGTGCCGTGGACAGGCCGGCCGAGATCTGGTTCGTCGTCAGGGCCTGCACCTGGCTCGTCTTGAATGCGGCGAGGTCAGCCGTTTGCAGTGCTGCAACCTGGTTCGTCGTCAGCGCGGCGGTCTGGGCCGAGGTCAGCGCACCAGCCTGGTTCGTGGTCAGGGCGACGATCTGGTTCGTCGTCAGGCCAGCGGACACCTGGTTCGTCGTCAGCGCGGCGATCTGGCTCGTCTTCATGGCGGCCAGGTCGGCCGTTTCGATCGCGGCAACCTGGTTCGTCGTCAGGGCACCCATTTGGCCGGTCGTCAGGGCGCCTGCCTGGTTGCTGGTCAGGGCGACGATCTGGTTCGTCGTCAGGCCAGCCGAGACCTGGGCGGTCGTCAGCGAGGCGATCTGGTTCGTCGTCAGCGACGAGAACTGTGCCGTGGACAGGCCGGCCGAGATCTGGTTCGTCGTCAGCGCGGCGATCTGGCTCGTCTTGAACTCGGCCAGGTCAGCCGTTTGCAGGGCTGCCACCTGATTGGTCGTCAGGGCGGCGGTCTGGGCCGAGGTCAGCGCGCCAGCCTGGGCCGTGGTCAGGGCAACGATCTGGTTCGTCGTCAGACCTGCCGACACCTGGTTCGTCGTCAGCGCGGCGATCTGGCTCGTCTTCAGCGAAGCGAGATCGGCCGTTTCGATGGCGGCAACCTGGTTCGTGGTCAGAGCACCGATCTGGCCGGTCGTCAGGGCGCCTGCCTGGTTGCTGGTCAGGGCGACGATCTGGTTCGTCGTCAGGCCTGCCGACACCTGGCTCGTGGTCAGCGCAGCGATCTCGGCGGTGGTCAGCGAGGACAGCTGGTTCGTGGAAAGACCGGCCGAGATCTGGCTCGTCGTCAGGGCGGCGATCTGGCTCGTCTTGAACGCGGCGAGGTCAGCCGTTTCCAGCGCGGCAACCTGGTTGGTCGTCAGCGCGGCGGTCTGGGCCGAGGTCAGGGCACCTGCCTGGTTCGTGGTCAGGGCAACGATCTGGTTCGTCGTCAGGCCAGCGGACACCTGGGCGGTCGTCAAGGCGGCGATCTGGGCCGTCGTCATCGACGCCAGCTGCGAGGTCTTCAGGCCGGCCGAGATCTGGTTCGTCGTCAGCGCCTGCACCTGGCTCGTCTTGAAGGCGGCGAGGTCGGCGGTTTCCAGCGCGGCGACCTGGTTGGTCGTCAGGGCGCCAGTCTGCGCGGTCGTCAGGGCACCGGCCTGGTTCGTGGTCAGGGCGACGATCTGGTTCGTCGTCAGGCCAGCGGACACCTGGTTGGTCGTCAGGGCGGCGATCTGGCTCGTCTTCATGGCGGCGAAGTCGGCCGTTTCCAGCGCAGCGACCTGGTTCGTCGTCAGTGCACCCATCTGCCCCGTCGTCAGGGCACCTGCCTGGTTCGTGGTCAGCGCGACGATCTGGTTGGTCGTCAGGCCAGTCGAGACCTGGGCGGTCGTCAGTGCGGCGATCTGGTTCGTCGTCAGCGAAGAGAACTGTGCCGTGGACAGGCCGGCCGAGATCTGGTTCGTCGTCAGGGCCTGGATCTGGGCCGTCTTGAACTCGGCGAGATCAGCCGTTTGCAGCGCGGCGACCTGGTTCGTGGTCAGCGCGGCGGTCTGGGCCGAAGTCAGTGCGCCAGCCTGGGCCGTGGTCAGGGCGACGATCTGGTTCGTCGTCAGGCCAGCGGACACCTGGGCGGTCGTCAGGGCGGCGATCTGGCTCGTCTTCAGCGACGCGAGGTCGGCCGTTTCGATGGCAGCAACCTGGTTCGTGGTCAGAGCACCGATCTGGCCCGTCGTCAGGGCACCTGCCTGGTTGCTCGTCAGGGCGACGATCTGGTTCGTCGTCAGGCCCGCCGACACCTGGCTCGTGGTCAGCGCAGCGATCTGGGCGGTGGTCAGCGAAGACAGCTGGTTCGTGGAGAGGCCAGCCGAGATCTGGTTCGTCGTCAGGGCGGCGACCTGGTTCGTCTTGAACGCGGCGAGGTCCGCCGTTTGCAGCGCGGCAACCTGGTTGGTCGTCAGCGCAGCGGTCTGGGCCGAGGTCAGGGCACCTGCCTGGTTCGTGGTCAGGGCAACGATCTGGTTCGTCGTCAGGCCAGCGGACACCTGGGCGGTCGTCAGCGCAGCGATCTGGTTCGTCTTCAGCGAAGCGAGGTCAGCCGTTTCGATCGCGGCAACCTGGTTCGTGGTGAGGGCACCGATCTGGCCGGTCGTCAGGGCACCTGCCTGGTTGCTGCTCAGGGCGACGATCTGGTTCGTCGTCAGGCCTGCCGACACCTGGCTCGTGGTCAGCGCGGCGATCTGGGCCGTCGTCATCGAGGACAGCTGGTTCGTGGAGAGACCAGCCGAGATCTGGTTCGTCGTCAGGGCGGCGACCTGGGCCGTCTTGAACGCGGCCAGGTCGGCCGTTTCCAGCGCGGCAACCTGGTTGGTCGTCAGCGCGGCGGTCTGGGCCGAGGTCAGCGCACCAGCCTGGTTCGTCGTCAGGGCGACGATCTGGTTCGTCGTCAGGCCAGCGGACACCTGGGCGGTCGTCAGGGCGGCGATCTGGCTCGTCGTCAGCGACGCCAGCTGCGAGGTCTTCAGGCCGGCCGAGATCTGGTTGGTCGTCAGGGCCTGGACTTGACCGGTCCTCAGCGCGGCGAGGTCGGCGGTTTCCATCGCGGCAACCTGGTTCGTCGTCAGGTTACCGACCTGGGCCGTCGTCAGCGCGGCAGCCTGGGACGTCGTCAGGGCGACGATCTGGTTCGTCGTCAGGCCTGCCGACACCTGGGCGGTCGTCAGGGCGGCGATCTGGCTCGTCTTCATCGCGGCCAGGTCGACCGTTTCCAGCGCAGCGACCTGGTTCGTCGTCAGGGCACCCATCTGGCCCGTCGTCAGGGCACCTGCCTGGTTCGTGGTCAGGGCGACGATCTGGTTCGTCGTCAGGCCGGCGGCCACCTGGCTGGACGACAGCGCGGCGATCTGCGCGGTCGTCAGCGACGAGAACTGTGCCGTGGACAGGCCGGCCGAGATCTGGTTCGTCGTCAGGGCCTGCACCTGGCTCGTCTTGAATGCGGCGAGGTCAGCCGTTTGCAGGGCTGCAACCTGGTTCGTCGTCAGCGCGGCGGTCTGGGCCGAGGTCAGCGCACCAGCCTGGTTCGTGGTCAGGGCGACGATCTGGTTCGTCGTCAGGCCTGCCGACACCTGGGCGGTCGTCAGCGCGGCGATCTGGTTCGTCTTCAGCGAAGCGAGGTCGGCCGTTTCGATGGCGGCAACCTGGTTCGTCGTCAGCGCGCCGATCTGGCCGGTCGTCAGGGCGCCTGCCTGGTTGCTGGTCAGGGCGACGATCTGGTTCGTCGTCAGGCCAGCCGACACCTGGGCGGTCGTCAGCGAGGCGATCTGGGCGGTGGTCAGCGAGGACAGCTGGTTCGTGGAAAGACCGGCCGAGATCTGGCTCGTCGTCAGGGCGGCGACCTGGGCCGTCTTGAATGCGGCGAGGTCGGCCGTTTCCAGCGCGGCAACCTGGTTGGTCGTCAGCGCGGCGGTCTGGGCCGAGGTCAGCGCGCCTGCCTGGTTCGTGGTCAGGGCGACGATCTGGTTCGTCGTCAGGCCAGCGGACACCTGGGCGGTCGTCAGCGCGGCGATCTGGCTCGTCTTGAGCGCGGCCAGGTCGGTCGTCGTGATCGCGCCGATCTGCGTGGTCGTCAGCGCCCCGGTCTGGCCCGTGGTCAGCGACGAGATCTGGTTCGTCGTCAGGGCGGCGATCTGCGTGGTCGTCATGCCGCCCGAGATCTGGGCAGTGGTCAGGACAGCCAGGTCACGGGTTTCGATGGCCTGGATCTGGTTGGTCGTCAACGCACCAAACTGCGTCGTTGAAAACGCAGTCATGTCGGAGGTCGCCAGAGCGGCGATTTGGGAAGTAGTCAGCGCCTGTATCTGGGCGGTGCTCATTCCAGTGATAACTGATGCCATGGTTGATGAACCTTTAAATATATTGAACGTTGTCCGAGTAATCGCCGCCCGATGCGCGATATCAGTAAAAGACTATTTCCCTAAGGATACATTTTATTGGTGCGCTTACGAATGCTTTACGGCAACTAACCAGTCAACTTGAGGTATTTCCGGTTGTTTTTTCTCCACAACCGCTCTCTCCACCACGGTTTTTTTATCCGTTCGACAATTTCTCCGGACTCGGCTTTTCCAGCCACGCGGCGCACGACGTTTCTTATGTTGCCAGTAAGAAATTGCTGTCAGCTGAAGGGAAAGGCGACAGCCGGAGGGCCGCCATTAAGTCCGCCGGGCAACTTTCTCACAAATCAACGTAGTTGCAAGATCGATAATGCAGTTCAGGACGGCGGGCGACGGCGTGGGCAAGCTTGTCGTACGATAGAGACAGTCCAGTTCAACGACGTGTCCCATGCTCCCGAATACCCGCCTGATCCTCTTGCTGCTCGGCCTGCTCGGCGCCAGCGCGACCTTGCTCGCCGCCGAGCGTGGGCCCCGTCCTGCGCCGGTGACGCCGATCCCCAGCCTCGACGTGCCGCGCTACATGGGCGTCTGGTACGAAATCGCGAAATACCCGAACCGGTTCCAGAAACAGTGCGCCAGCAACACGACGGCGCATTACAGCCTGCAGCCGGACAAGACCGTGCAAGTCGTCAACCGTTGCCGCCGCGCGGACGGCACCATCGATGAGGCCGTGGGTACGGCGCGCCAGCTGGGCGGCCCCGCGTCGCCGACCCTGAAAGTGCGATTCGCGCCAGGCTGGCTGTCGTTCCTGCCGATGGTGTGGGGCGACTACTGGGTGATCGACCTCGACCCGAACTACCAGCTGGCGGCCGTCAGCGAGCCGGGGCGGGATTATCTGTGGATACTGTCGCGCACCCCGACCGTGTCGCGCCAGGCGTACGGCGCCCTGCTCGAGCGGCTGGAACGGCAGGGGTTCGACCTGAGCAAGCTGGAGATGACGCCCCAGGCGGCGTACTGACAACACTCGGCGGCAACGGCGATGCCAAACGCTTGCCAACGGCGAGTTATTTACGGAAACTAGTTATTTCAATTTTGCAAATGACTGCCGTTGATGTCGAAGACCGCCGCGCGCGTGTCGCGCCTGTATGAAGTGATGGACCTGATGCTGGACTCGGTCGGCGATCCGCTCGCATTGAAATCGCTGGCGGCGTCGGCCAGTTATTCGTCGTTCCACTTCGACCGCATCTTCCGCGAGCTGACGGGCTTCTCGGCCGTCGAATACCAGCGCAAGCGCCGCCTGCGCCGCGCCGCCCACCTGCTGCGCCACGAGCCGGACGTACCCATCGTGCGCATCGCCCAGGATTGCGGCTTCCCGTCGAACGCGGCGTTCGCCAAGGCCTTCAAGCAACAGTTCGCGATGTCGGCCAAGGCGTGGCGCGAGGGAGGATGGCGCGACTACATGGACCGGCAGGTCGGCCGCGAGAGCGACGTCAGCTTCTTCGTGGCCGAGCCGGACGACCTGGAAGCGATCCTGGCCCCCTACTGCCCGCCCGAACCGGGCACGATCGCCGCGCGCATCGCCGTGCGCAACCTGCCGGCGCTCACCTTGCGTTACCAACGGTTTTTCGGCCAGTCCGGCGCGGCGCTGTCGTTCGCCTGCCACGATTTCATCCGCGAACGCGAACAGGCGGACGGCCTGCCCGCCAGCACCGCCTGGTACGGCGTGTTCGACGAAGACCCGGGTTTTACCGGCGAGCGCGAATACTGCTACGACTTCGGCTGCGCCGACGACACCGTGCTCGATCCCGGCCTGGGTGTGCGCGTCCTCCCGGCCGGCACCTACGCCTGCCTCGACTTCGACGGCGAATGGCCGCGCTTCCGCTCCATGTACGAGGACTGGCTCGACAAGCAGGCCGTCTGGCGCCTGGACAGCACCCGGCCGCACATCCAGAAGGTCGAGCGGGGGGACGACAACCGCTGGCGCGGCTGGCTCGCCCTCCCGGTCAAGAAGCGCTGATCACCAGTCGAAATCGTCGGGGATCTTGAAGTCTTTATAAGGATCGTCCTCGCCTTCCGCGACGGCTTCGGCAGCCTTGTTCACGCGCACGACGCGGTCCGGCGCCCGTTCCGCGATCTTGTCCGCGATCACGCGCGGCACCAGTTCGAAGCCGCCGCCGTGGGCGACGATGGACAGGCGGCCCGCCACCAGGTGGTCGCGCACGGCCGCGGAGACGTGGATGCGCTCGACCTTCGAGCCGATCGTGAAGTTGTAGGCGACGTCCAGGTTGCCCTTGCCCTTGGGCTGGCGGTTCACCTGGATCATCTGCGCGATCTGCGCCTCGACGGCCTTCGCCGCGGCGGCCGCATCGCGCTGGGCGTTCAGGGCGCGGGCGCGCTCGGCCTGCTGGCGCTGGGCTTCCGCCACCGCCTCCTTCGTCTCGTTGACGCTCGTGACGCCCGTGCGGCGCTCGATCTTCTGCTGCTTGGCCTTTTCCTGGTTGGCGACCTTGACCTTCTTCTTGTCGACCAGCCCGGCCTTCATCAGCTGCTCTTGTAGGGAAACCATGTCCTGCTCCGGAATGCGAAAACCCCAAGCATAGCAAACCGGCGGCGCCGAATCACTCTTCCAGCGCCGTCATCTTGACGAACCGCGTCAGCACGAGCACCGGCAGCGCCGACAGCACCACCCAGAGAAAGAAGTGGCGGTAGCCGAGCAGCTGCTGGATGTCGCCGCTGACCACCTTCGACAGCACGAGGCCCAGCTGCATGAAGCCGGAACCCAGCGCGTAGTGGGCCGTCTGGTAGCGGCCGGGCGCGATCACCTGCATGATGAACAGGATCATGCCGACGAAGCCGAAGCCATAGCCGAACATCTCGGCCGACAGCGCCGCCATGACGAGCCCCAGGTTCGACGGCTGCACCGCGCTCAGGTACCAGAACACGAGGTTCGGTACGTTCATCGCGACGATGAGCACGGGCATCGCGCGTCCGAGGCCCACGCGCGACGTGAACCAGCCGCCCAGGATGCTGCCGACGAGGAAGGCCGCCGTGCCGGCCGTGCCGTAGATGGCGCCCACTTCCTGCGTGGAGAGACCGAGGCCGCCGACGGCGCGCGCGTCGCGCAGGAACAGCGGGCCGATCGTCTGCACCTGCCCTTCCGCGAGGCGGAACAGCAGGATGAACACGATGCCCATCCAGATGCCCGGCTTGGCGAAGAACGCGCGCACGACGTCCACCAGCACGTCCACGGTACCCCGCACCGACGCGCCGGCGGCGCTACGCACGGTCTCCGGCAACGCCCACACGTGATACAACCCGAGCCCCGCCAGCAAGGCACCGAGCAGCCCGAACACGGTGGCCCATGCGGCCGGGGGACCGATGCGCTGTTCGAGGAAGCCCGCCAGGATCACGAGCCCGCCCAGCGACAGGAATTTCGCCCCGTTGAAGAACGCACCCTGCCAGCCGGCATACGCAGCCTGCTGGCGCGCCGACAGGTTCGCGATGTACAGACCGTCGGCCGCGATGTCGTGCGTGCTGGACGCGAGCGACACGATGGCCAGCAACCCGATCGCCAGCGCGAACCACGCGGGCAGTTGCAGCGCGAGGGCGAGGGCCGCGAGCGCGATGCCGCCCGCGACCTGCAGCACGACGACGACGCGCTTCTTGCTCGGCGCGAGTTCCAGGAAGGGACTCCACAATGCCTTGAACACCCACGCGAGGCCGAGCACGCCGGTCCAGCGCGCGATCTGCTCGTTGGGCACGCCCATGCTCTTGAACATCAAGCCTGCCACGAGGGCGACGCTGAAGAACGGCAGGCCCTGCGCGAGGTACAGCGTGGGCACCCACGCGAGCGGGTGCCGGTGCTTGGCAGGTGTCAGGTGATCGGGACGGATGCTATCCATGGGAATCCAGTGCGATGACGACGGTTGCGCTCTTGCGGCCGCGCGTGTCGAAGGTGGCGACCTTGAACACGGCGGCGCCCTGCCCTGCCTCCACCGGTCCCGTGTAGCGCGGGCTGGCGGCAGCGGGCTCGCTGCCGTCCAGAGTGTAATGTAGCGCGAGGCCCGGCAGGGCCACATTCGCGTGGACCGTCCGGCCGATGGCGATCGCGCCGGGTGGCGGCAAGCGGTAGCCATAGGCCAGCGGCGCGCGGTCGAGCCGCGCGAGTTCGCGCTGGCCGAGCCGGTTGGCGAATTCGTTCCACGCGTCGTCCATCGCTCGCGCACGCGCGTCGGCATCGTCGATCGCGCACCAGCCGGGATCCGGCGCCCATGCCCGCTCCGCCAGCGCCACGAGGCGCGGCGCGGCCAGGTATTCGATGCGGTCGCGCGTGCGGGCATTCTCTCCCCACAACTGTCCCTGCAGGCCATTGACGCGACGCCGCCCTTCCGGCGTCAGGCGCACCATCGCGGCGAGCCGCTCCGGCGGCACGCTTCTCCCCATCGGATCGGTGGCCGCGCTGACGATCATGTCCAGCGGGCAGAAGCCGAACGCATGGCGCGTCTCCACGAAACCGGCCCAGTAATAGCCCGGCTCCTGCGGATCCTTCGCGTACGCGAGGTCGAAATACAAGTTCGCGGCATTCGCCAGCACGACGTCGTAGCCCGCATTCGCGAGGCGGTACGCGACGTCTTCCTTGCCCGAGCCCCACGCGTTGTTCCACGCATAGACCTGGAAACCGGGGCCGCCATCCTCGTACACGAGCGCCGTCTCTTCCCAGCCGGCGAACGCGAGGCCGTGGCGCGCGAGGATCGCGCGGCAGCGGTCGACGAAATCCGCCTGCAGTTGCGTGATACGGGTCCAGCCCCGCTCGCGCATCAGCGCCCGGCACCGCGGCGAGCCTTCCCACGCGCCCGGCGGCACCTCGTCGCCGCCCGTGTGGATCGTCCTGAGCGGCACGCCGGCCTCGCGGTACAGCGCGGCCACGTGGGCGACGACCGTGTCGATGAAGCGGTCGACGGACGGCAGCGCGATGCAGATCACGTTGTCGCGCCACAGCTGCACGGATTCGTAGACGGACGCGTCGTACGGATCGCTCAGCAGGTAGCGCTCCGCGCCCTCGATGTCGCCCTGCGCGCGCAGGCGGTCGTGGCGCGCGCGCATCGCCAGCACGGCCGCGCGCGCATGGCCCGGCATGTTGAATTCCGGGATGACCTCGATGTGGCGTGCGTGCGCGTAGCGCAGGATGTCGATGAAGTCGTCCGCATCGTAATAGCCCGTGCCGGACGATGTAGTCACGTCCGCGCCGGAGCCGAAGGATGGCGGCAGCGTGTGGTCGCCCGCCACGCCGCGCCTGCTGCCGATCTCCGTCAGTTCCGGCAGCGCGTCGATCCGCAAGCGCCATCCCTCGTCGTCCGTCAGGTGCAGGTGCAGCCGGTTCAGTTTATAGCGCGCCATGCAGTCGAGCAGGCGCTTGACCGTCGCGACCGATGCGAAGTGACGGGCCACGTCCAGCATCATGCCGCGGTAGCCGAAGCGCGGCGCGTCCAGCACGCGGCCGCACGGCAGGCTGCCGTCGTGCTCCAGCAGCTGGGCCAGCGTCTGGATGCCGTTGAAGACGCCGTGCGCGCCGGCGCCCCGTATCAGGATCGTGTCGGGGCCGATGTCGAGGCGATAGGCTTCGGGCCCGTCCGCCGCCACCGTGCCGATCTCCAGCAGGATGCGTGCGCCGTCGCCCTCCGGCAGGTCCGCCAGCAGCGCACGCAGCAGCGCCGCCTCGCCGGCCAGCGCGGCGCCGGCCATGATCTCGCTGGTGGACGACAGCAGGCAGCGCGCGTCCGTGAAGCGCGCCGAGACCGGCGTCGGCGTGATGCGGCCGACTTCCTCCGGCGGCAGCACGCGCAGGCCGCCGTTCTCGCGCCAGCGCCAGGCCGCGTCGGCCGGCGGCAGCAGGTCGCGCGCATGGCGCTGCAGCTGTTCCGGCCGGGCGAACGGCTCGATGTCCGGGTCGCCCAGGTCGACCGTGCCGCCGTCCGCGTCGACGAGGTAGAAGCCGAGCGGCGCGTCCGTCACGCTGATGGCCCAGAACTGCGCCTCGTAACGCACGTCGAGCGTCTCGCCCGGCTGCCACGGCGACGGCGTCGTGCGGCGCAGCGCGAACAGGTCGCCGTTGACGTGCTCGATGACGTAGCCGCTGCTCTCGCTGCCGGCCAGCGCGCGGCGGCACGTGTTGAAGTACACGGTCCACCCCGGCGCGATCGGCGCGCCCGACACGTTGGTGAGCGTCAGGCGCGCCGCGAACACGTCGTCAGCGACCAGGTTGGACAAACACGCCCACGCCACGGCGACAGGCGCGCCGTGTTGCTTCTCCCGTGGCGACACGATCAGAGCTTGCCGCGCAGGCCGAGGTAGAAGGTACGGCCGTTCGAGTAGAACGCACGCGGCTGGTCCTTGTTCTCGGCGTACATCTTGATCGTCTCGTTGGTGAGGTTCAGCGCATCGAACGTGACCGTCAGGTGTTCGTTGATCTTGAAGTTCACCGAGGCCGCGAGCGACGGCATCGAATCCACGTGCTGGCTTGCACCGCGGTCCACGCCGGCCTTGTACGACGAACGGTAGCTGTACGCGAGGCGCGCCGAGAACCTGTCGTTCTCGTAGTAGCCCGTCACGTTGTACGTGTTCTTCGACGCGTTGAGCATCTCGCCGCCGCCATCCAGCTCGCCGTCCGCCCACGTGTAGTTGGTGAGCAGGCCGAAGTTGTTCCACAACGGCTGCTGCCAGGAGAGCTCAATGCCCTTGTTGGTGGCGGTCGTGTTGTACGGCGACGTGATCTGGTAGTCGGTGAACGTGCCCCGCTTGTTGTTGTAATAGCTGCCCGTGCTCGTGCCCTGCGCGACGATGGAACTGAAATCCATGTAGAACAGGCCCGCCGACAGCATCGCCTTCGGCATGTAGTACCACTCGGCCGACAGGTCGTAGTTGACGGAGCGGATCGGATCCAGCTTGACGTTGCCGCCGCTGCCCGACAGCGCGTCGTCGTTCAGCGACACGGAGCCGCCCAGCGCGCTGTAGTCCGGCCGCGCCATCGTCTTGGCGATGCCGGCGCGAACGACGAGGTCGGAACGCACGTCGAACTTCACGTTCGCGCTCGGCAGCCAGTCGCGGTACTTGCGTTCATAGGTCGTCGGCGTGTACGGGCCGAACGCGGAACCCGTGATCGGATTCTGGCCGCCCGGCAGGTTCACGACCGTCGTCTGGCGCGTCTCGACGGCACGCAGGCCGAAGTTGCCGCTCCAGCTGTCGCCGCCGATGTCGGCCATGCCGTAGACGGCCGCCGTCTTCTCGGCCACCTTGAATTCGTCGAGCCAGTTGTGGCGCAACGTGAAGTCCAGCAGGCGGTTGCCCGGCACCGCGCCCCAGGCACCGAGGGCCGGACCGCTGTACTTGAAGTAGTTGTTGAAGACGCTGCCGCCGAGGTCAGAGCCGAAGTCGGACGGGTACATCTCGCCGTTCCACACGGGTCCCGGATTGGAGAAGCCGTTCGGACCCGGACGCGTTTCCAGCGGGTGCTCGGCGGTGCGCTTGTGGTCCGTCCAGCGCGCGCCGAAGCGTACGCCCTGCAGCCACGGGTTGTCGCGTACGCGCCATGTGCCGTCGACCTGCGCATACTTTTCCTTGTCGACCGACTGCGCCTCGCCGCCGCCCGCCCACGCCGTCGATCCCGGCTTCGTCGTGTTCCCGCCCGGGTAGCTGACGGTGGCAGGCGTCATGCCGTTCAGCGCGTACACCATGCCGCCGTCCACGTTGTTCTGGTAGTAGACGTCGCCGTGGTCCCAGCCGATGCCGTGGGTGCGGCCGATCTTGCCCGTGAAGCTCAGGTCCTCGTTGACGCGCCAGCGGCCGTTCAGGTCGATGTACCACGATTCGCCGCCCGCATCCGGACGGTAGATGTTGTCGACCTCGCCCGAGTTGCTGGAGAACGTCGCGCCGACGAGCGTGCCGTTGCGGACGACGGGGCTCGTCGGGACCAGGTTCGCGCTGTTGATCGAGTTCGCGGGCGCGGCCAGCCAGTTCGTGTTCTGGTGCGGCGCGCTCAGTTTCGAATAGAAGCCGTTCAGGTCGACGCCGATGTCGCGCGTGGGCTTCGCCTCGATGTCGAACGCACCGCCTTCACGCTTCTTCTTTTGCTCGAAGAACGCGGCGCCGATGAAGGTCGGGACCTTCACGCCGGCCAGCGAAGGATTCGCGACGGCGGCGGCGCTCGTCGCGCTGATCGGGGTGTAGCCGAGGATCTCCTGGCCGTCGCGGCGCACGCTCTGCTTTTCCGAAAAGCCCTGCAGCAGTACGCCGAACGTATTGGTCGCGTTCTTCCAGCTCACGAGGGCCGACACCTGCGGCTCGGTCTTTTTCGCGAGGTCGTTGTAGTTGGCCTGCACGGACGCTTCCACCGTCAGGGGCTGGCGGAAGTCGAGCGGACGGCGCGTGATCACGTTGATGGCGCCCGACACGCCGCCTTCGACCAGATCGGCGGTGGCGCTCTTCTGCACGACGATGGAACCCACGAGTTCCGACGGCAGCAGCGAGAAGCTCGACGAACGGCCCACGTTGCCGCCGTATTGGTTCAGCACGAACCAGTCGCCCGTGCTGATCGCGTGGCCGTTGAACAGCGTCTGCTGCAGGCTGGGGCTCGTGCCGCGCAGGCTGACGCGGTCGTTCTCGCCGAAGCCGCCCTCGCCGCCCGCGGACGACTGCGTGTTCACGCCGGGCAGGCGCTGGATCGCGTCGGCCACGTTCTTGTCGGGCATCTTGCCGATGTCCTCGGCCGTCACCACCTCGACGACGGCATCCGCGTTGCGCTTCTGGCGCAGCGATTGTTCCAGTGCCGCGCGCACGCCCGTCACGATCACGGTCTGCGCTTCCTGTCCGCCGTCCTGTGCCTGCGCCTGTGCCGCGATGCCCATTACCAGTACCGCCACCGCGCCCGCGATCGCGGTGCGCGCAACGACCTTGCGTCCCATCTGCTGTCTCATGTGCTCTCCCAAAACTGTGGTAATCAAAGAACCTTGCCAGTTTCGAATTCGTGGACGCTGCAGCGTCTCTCGTCTTCGTATGGGGCGCATTGTCTCGTTGAAATTCCGACGATGTTTGTCAAATCTTGCTAATCAGCGGCGGAAGATCCACAGCACGATCGAGACGACGATCGAGATGATGAGGCACGTAACGATGGGGAAGTTGAAGGAGAAGCCTTCGCGCACGACGTGGATGTCGCCGGGAAGACGGCCCAGCGGCAGCCGGCGCAGCCAGGGCCAGAGGAGCCCTGCGGCGAGCAGCACGAGGCCCAGGATGATGAGGAGTTTCTGCATGCGTCAGGCTGCGGACGCGCCGCCCTTGTTCGTCGGCGGCGGGACGTTGCCGCCGCTCGGGTCGCCACCCGTGAGCGACGCGCCCTCGCCGCTGCTGGTGCCCGTGCGGGTGTCGCCGGCATCCGCCGCTTCGCCGAGACCCGTGCCGCCCGCGACGGCCGCGCCGGTGCCGGGATTCAGCCCCTGGTCCGCAGACTGCCCGCCGGCCGTGTCCTGGCCGCGCAGGCCGTGGCCGCCGTCGCCGCCCATCGTGGCGCCGGCCGCCGCATCGGTGCCGGCGCGGCCCGCGATGTCGGCTCCGACCTTGCCGGATTGCCCCTGCACGGGCTGCGCGCCCGCCATCGACGTCGTGTCGCTGCGCGACTGCGCGCCCTGGTTCGTGTCTTTCTGCTGGTTGCTCATCGGATTCTCCTGTGTTCGGTTGCGATACGTGTCGATGCATTCTGCCGCAGCCGATGCCGACGGGGCGCGCCTTTCGTACCGCCCGAAAAATCTGGATGGGATAGACTTCCCCTCAGCCTGTATGGCCCCGGTGGGGCCTACACCTTGGAATTTATTTTGGACAAAAAAGGGGGAAAGCATGCCTACCACCTGGATCGTATCCGCCGACGCCGGCCGCGCCCGCATCTTTGCCGAATCGGACCCGAAACAACCGTATGTCGAAGTCGAAGACATGGTGAGCACGACGGCGCGCCTGCGCGTGTCGGACATCAACACCGACCGGCTCGGCCCGACGTCGGCCGGCCAGAGCATCCACAACACGGGCGGCGCCACGCCTAACAAGCAGTACCAGCCGGCGCAGACTCCGGATGAGCGCGATGCCGAATTCTTTGCGAAGGACATCTGCAACTTCCTGCTGAAGGGCTGGCAGGAACAGCGCTTCCAGAAACTTGAACTGGTGGCCGAGCCGAAGTTCCTGGGCGTGCTGCGCGGCCAGCTGGACAACCAGCTCAAGCCGCTCGTCGATCTGGAACTGAACAAGGACTACAGCCACTTCAACGCGCACCAGCTGCGCGAACAGCTGCAGGCCCAGAAGGCCAAGTTCTGATTCAGGCCTGCGCCAGCGCCGCACGCGGCTGAACACCCGCCGCGTGCCGGGCCGCCTGCGGCTGCCGCGGGGCGACACGGAACACGCCCACTGCCGCGGCCAGGCGCTGCGCCTGTTCGTGCATCGCCCCGGCCGCCGCAGCCGCTTCCTCCACCAGCGCGGCGTTCTGCTGCGTCACCTGGTCCATCTGCGCCACCGCGACGTTGATCTGGCCGATGCCGGCCGTCTGTTCGGCGCTGGCCGACGTGATCTCGCCCATGATGTCGGTAACGCGCCGCACGCTGTCGACGATCTCGCGCATCGTCGCGCCGGCCTGTCCGACGAGACGCCCGCCCGTCTCCACCCGTTCGACGGAACTCTCGATGAGCCCCTTGATCTCCTTCGCCGCGCCCGCCGAGCGCTGGGCGAGGTTGCGCACCTCGGACGCCACGACGGCGAACCCGCGTCCCTGCTCGCCCGCGCGCGCCGCTTCCACGGCCGCGTTCAGGGCCAGGATGTTCGTCTGGAACGCGATCCCGTCGATGACGCCGATGATCTCGGCGATACGGCGCGACGCGTCGCTGATGTCGCCCATCGTGCCGACCACGTCCTCGATGACGGCGCCGCCGCGCTCCGCCACGCCCTTCGCCGCCTCCGCCAGCGCATTGGCCTGCCGCGCGTTGTCCGCGTTGTGCTTCACGGCCGACGTCAGCTCTTCCATCGACGCGGCCGTTTCTTCCAGCGACGACGCCTGCTGCTCGGTGCGCGCCGACAGGTCCTGGTTGCCGGCCGCGATCTGGCGCGAGGCCGTCGCGATCGTATCGGTACCGCTGCGGACCTCGCCCACGATGTCCGCCAGCGACGTGTTCATGGTGCGCAGCGCGCCGAGCAGCTCGCCGATCTCGTCGTTGCGCCCGATGTGCACGGTCTGCGTGAGGTCGCCCGCCGCCACGCTGCGGGCCGCGCGCAGGGCTTCGGCGAGCGATGCGCCGATGCCGCGGATCAGCAGCACGGCGACGCAGGCACCCGCGAGCGTGCCGATGACGATCAGGGCGATCGACAGATTGCGCGTGCGTTCGTAGCGTGCCAGCGCGGCGTCGTAGTGCGACTTCGCCACGTCCAGCTGCAGTTGCACGAGCGCCTGCATGTTCTTCTGCGCCGGCAGGTAGCGCGACGCCAGCGGGCCCTTGACGAGCTTCTTGACCTCGTCCGCATCGTTGGCGCGCAGCGCGGCCATGGTCGGCTTGAGTCCCTCGCGGACGAACGCCAGCCGGCTCTCGATGAACGTCTGGGCCAGCACTTTCTCTTCCGGCGTCAGGTAAGTGGCCTTGTACTGGTCCCACAATGTACTGATCTGCTGGATGCGCGCCTCGACGTCCGCGATCACGGGGCCGTTGTCCGGCTCGGCCGCCAGCGCGGCGCTCGACAGGACGTTCTGGTTCTGCTGCATCAGCGACAGGATACGGCTGAGCTGGCTGAGGGGTACCAGGCGGTCGTTGTAGACGGTGCCCAGCGCGGCATTCGTGGCACCCTGGTTGACGAGGCCGACGACGCCCACGACGATGGAGACCGTGCTCAACAGTACGGTCAGGAAGATGAGACGGGTCTTGATGCTGAGGTTCGAGAACATGGCGATGACTGTTTGTAAGTATGGTGGCGCTACCAAACTGTAGAGCAGTTTCCGGGCCTACGATACTAATCTGTTGCCATCAGTCCACAAAATCACGCATTCTTGCGCTATCTCACGCCTATGCGCACCAACTTCGATCACTGATCACCATTTCGGTGCGGAAATTCGCACCAACATGACACAAAAGTCATTTCATAAAAGAAAACGCCCGCCGCTGCCCAAAGGCAAAGCGGCGGGCGCGGCATCCGCGTGGTCGATTAAAACAATTCCCAGCCCTTGCCGCCGGCCGCTACCGGTCGACGGGTCGCACGCGCGGGCTGCGACCGGGCCGGCGCGCGCGCTGCCGACATGGGCGCGGGTGCGCCCGCGTGGTCCAGCTTGAACACGCTGACCGCCTCCGCCAGGCTGCGCGCCTGCTCCTGCATGGATTCCGTGGCCGCCGCGGCCTGTTCGACGAGCGCCGCGTTCTGCTGCGTCGCCTGGTCCATCTGCTGGATCGCGGCGCCGACCTGGTCGATGCCGGCGCTCTGCTCGCCCGACGCGGCAGAGATCTCCGCCATGATGTCCGACACGCGGCGCACGCTGGCGACGACTTCCTGGATCGTCGTGCCGGCCTCGCCGACGAGGCGCGAACCGGCGGCGACCTTGTCGACGGAGTCGCCGATGAGTTCCTTGATCTCCTTCGCCGCACCCGCCGAGCGCTGGGCCAGCGTGCGCACCTCGTTCGCCACGACGGCGAAGCCGCGTCCCTGCTCGCCCGCGCGCGCCGCTTCCACGGCCGCGTTCAGGGCCAGGATGTTGGTCTGGAACGCGATGCCGTCGATGACGCCAATGATGTCGACGATCTTCTTGGACGACGCATCGATCGCGCCCATCGTCTCGACCACCTGCGCGACGACCTCGCCGCCGCGCACGGCCACGGTCGACGCCGACGCCGCCATCTGGTTGCCCTGCCGGGCATTCTCCGCGTTCTGGCGCACGGTGCCCGTCAATTCTTCCATCGACGCCGCGCTCTCTTCCAGCGCGCCGGCCTGCTGTTCGGTGCGCGCCGACAAATCGTGGTTGCCGGTAGCCACTTCGACGGCGACGGTGGCAATGGTGTCGGCACCGCTGCGCACGCGCGTCACGAGCGCGTTCAGGTTCGCGTTCATCGTCTGCAGCGCGATCATCAGTTCGCCCGTCTCGTCGCGGCTGACGACGTCGATCCGCGTCGTCAGGTCGCCCTGCGCGACGGCGTTGGCGACGTCCACCGCCCGGCGCAGCGGGCCGGTAATGCTGCGCGTGAGCCACCATGCCAGCGCCGCGCCCAGCAGCACGGCCACGACGCCGACGCCGACCAGCAGCACGCGGCCGCTCGCGGCGACGTCTTCGACGCGCGTCTTGGCGGCGTCGAAGCCCGTCTTCTGGTGCTCGGCCAGGTCGGCCGCCGCCGCCTCGTATGCGGCGAGCGCCGGATTCATCCCGGCATCGGCCGCGTGCTCGATGGCGGCCTGGTCGACGCTACCGCCATCCTTGAGCGCAAACAGCTTCTTGCGCGCCGCCGTGTACGCCTTGCGCCGCTCGTTGAGCGCCGCCAGCAACCGCTTCCCTTCGCTGCTCGCGACGAGACGCTGCAATTCCTCGTCGATGCGGTTGATCTCTTCGCTGTTCGCCTTCATCTTGACGTTGATGCGCTCGCGGTCCTGCTCGTCGATGGCGCGCAGGCGTGCCTCGGTCAGGGCGCGGTTGATGCGGGTGCTGGCCAGCCAGCGGTCGGCAAGGCGCGTCTTGCGGATCGACGCGTCCATGTCCGCGGTCGCGCTGACCACATATTGCAGGCGCAGGGCGCCGACGACGGTCAGCATGGCCGACAGTGCGAGCACGGCGGCGAACGCGAGCCCGAGCCGGGCTCCGATTTTGAGATTCTGGATGTTCATGTGCACCTCGAGGAAACGGTAATGCTGCGGATGCGCGCGGCGGGTCGTGGCGGCGGGCCGGAGCGGTGAACTGGGCGAGGATAGGGCCCTCACGTGCCGCGCCTGCGTGGGCGGGGCCGTGTCACGATTCCATGATACACGCCATATTTCTCATTGGAACATTTAGTTGCGGCACCACAACGCCATTTCGTCGCAGAATGAAGTAAAGCCTGCCGGTATGACGTTAGAATTCCAGATTCCGCCTTGTCAGCGATTGCCATGTCCGCCTCGAATACCACGTTCTCTTCCCGCCGCCGGTTCGTCACCGCCACCCTGTCGCTTTCCGGCCTGTTGCTGCCGACGGCACGCGCGGCCACGCCCCGGCCCGTGCTGCTGGGGATCGACGGCGAATTCGGACTGGACAATTCGACATCGGCCCAGGCCGTCGAACTGGGCATGCGCGCGGCCATCGCCGAGATCAACGCGGCGGGCGGCGTGCTGCATGGCCGGCCGTTGCAGGTCGTGACGAAAGACCATCGCTCGATCCCCGCGCGCGGCATCCGCAACATCCAGGAATTCGCGGCGATGCCCGATCTCGTGGCGGTGTTCGGCGGCCGCTTCAGTCCCGTCATCATCGAGGAACTGCCGACCCTGCGCGCCACGCAGACGCTGTTCATGGCGCCGTGGTCGTCGGCCGACATCATCGTCGACAACGACATGCGCCCGAACTACGTGTACCGCCTGTCGCTGCGCGATTCCCTCGCCATGCCGAAGCTGTTGCAGACGGCGCACCGGCGCAGCCTCGACCGCATCGGCCTGCTGCTGACCAATACGTCCTGGGGCCGCAGCAACGCCCAGGCGGCGACACGCGCGGCGGAAAAGTTGCCCGCGCTGAAGCTCGTCGGCACCTCGTGGTACAACTGGCGCGACACGAGCCTCGTCGACAACTACCAGCACCTGCGCGCGGCCGGCGCCCAGGCCATCGTCCTCGTCGCCAACGACGACGAGGCGGCGATCCTCGTGCGCGAGGTGGCCGCGCTGCCGAAAGAACAACGCCTGCCCATCCTGAACCACTGGGGCGTGACGGGCGGCGAATTCGCGGTCCAGGCGGGACCGGCGCTGCAGCAGGTCGATTTTTCCGTGATCCAGACCTTCAGCTTCTTCCGCGCCGACCCTGTGCGCGTAAAACGTTTCCTCGCCAGCGCGGCGCAGGTGTCGACGGTCCGCCGCATCGAGGACATCAAGGGTCCCGTGGGCGTCGCGCATGCCTACGACCTCACGCACATCCTCGCGCTCGCGATCGACCGCGCCGGCAGCACCGACCGCAAGGCCGTGCGCGACGCGCTCGAGCGTCTCGGGACGTACCGGGGCCTCGTCAAGACCTACGCCCCGCCGTTCACGCCGACCCGCCACGAGGCACTCGGCCCGGACGACCTGCTCCTGGCGCGCTACCGCGCGGACGGCGTCCTGGTGCCGGCAGGCGACTGACATGATCGACGACTCCGCCCCGGCCAGCCTGGCGCGCCGCTTCGCGAACGCGGCCGCGATCCTGACGGCGGCCGCCGTCCTGCTCATCGCCGGCGTCTCGTTCTGGCTGATCGACCACCAGCGCGCGCAGGCCAACGCCCTGTTGCAGCAACGCGAAGTCGCGTTCCACGCCACGACCGTGGGCCACAACCTGGAAGCCGTCGTCACGCGCCTGCACGAAGTGGGCGCGAGTCCGATCCTGGCCACGGCGCTCGTCGACAGCGCGGGCAAGGAAACCTATCTGACGCCGTTCCTGCACGGCCTGCGCCAGATGAACGGCATCCCGCTGCGCCTGGTGTTCACGGATTTCGAAGGCAAGGAGATCGCGGACAACGGCGTGCCCGGCTTCACGGACGCGGACCTCGCGTGGCTGCGCGCGCGCCTGGAAAACGGCGACGACCGTGCCATATTGCAGACGGGTCCCGACGGCGGCGAACTGCTCGGCGTCGTGCTGCTGCGCTACCAGCGCACGCGCACGCCGGAGGGCGCCCTGATGTACAAGGTGCGTCTGGCGGACCTGAAGCCCACGTCATGGGCCGTCCTCGCGGCCGCATCGGCCGGCAGGAAGGCGGGCGGCCCGCACGAGATCGCCGCGCCCGTGCCGCTGCCGCCGCGCCTGGCCCACCTGGGCCTCGTGCTGCGCGAGGACGAGCGCCGCCTGCCGCTGCCGCTGGAGACGTCGGGGCCGCAGTACCTCCTGATCCTCGTCGTGGCCTGCCTGCTCGCGCTGGTCGTGTTCATTCTCGCGTCGCGGCTGGCGTACGGCCTCACGCGCGACCTGCGCCGCCTGGAGACGTTCTCCGCCAGCCTGGGCGACGACATCGGCACGCAGCGCGCGCCGCTCGAGGGCTCGCGCGAAGTCGTCAGCCTGGCGCGCGCACTGAACCGCATGCTCGACCGCCTGTACGAACAGCGCGCGCGCCTGGAAGAAGAACGCCGCAAGTTCCTGCAGCTCGCGAACAACATCCCTCAGCTCGTATGGATGGCCGACCCGGACGGCAACATCATCTGGTTCAACGAACGCTGGCACGAATTCACGGGCAGCCCGCCGGGGAGCACCGGCGCCGCCGAGTGGCACCGCTACCACGACCCCGAAGTGCTGCCGCAGGTGATGCGGCGCTGGAAGGAAGCCCTCGCCAGCGGCAACATGGCGCAGATGACCTTCCCGCTGCGCGGCGCGGACGGTCGCTACCGCAGCTTCTTCACCTCGGTGGCACCGCTGCGCGACGAGGCCGGCCAGATCGTCCAGTGGTTCGGCACGTGCACCGACGTCACGCCGCTGGAACGGGCCGAGCGCGCCGTGCGCTACAGCGAGGAGCGCCTGCAGCAAGGCCTCGTCGCCGCCCGCATGGCCGTGTGGGAGCGTGACCCGGACAGCGGCCAGGTGACCTTCTCGGCCAATCTGCACAGCGTATTCGGCAAGAACTGGCGCAACACCGCCGAGCTGCAGAAGCTCGTCCATCCGGACGACCGCCAGGCCCTGCGCGACACGGTCGAACAGGCCATCCGCGCCGGCGGCGAATACCGCGCCACGCCGCGCATCCGCCGCGCCGACGACGGCCGCCTCGCGTGGATCGACATGCGCGGCCGCCTCGGCCTCGGGGCCGATGGACGCAGCACCGTCGTGCACGTCGTCGCGATCGACATCACGGAGCGCAAGCGCGCGGAAGAAGCGCTGCAGCTCGCGGACCGGCGCAAGGACGAATTCCTCGCCATGCTGGCGCACGAGCTGAGGAACCCGCTGGCGCCGATCTCCAGCGCGGCCGACATGCTGCGCCTCGCGTATGCGGGCGAGCCGCGCGTGAAGCAGATCAGCGACATCATCGCGCGCCAGGTCGCACACATGCGCCACATCGTGAACGACCTGCTGGACGTCTCGCGCGTCACGCGCGGCCTCGTCGCCGTGGCCAGGCAGCCGATCGACCTGCGCCGCGTCGTCGCGGAGGCCGCCGAACAGGTCCGCCCGCTCGTGGATGCGCGCCGCCACAGGCTCGACGTCACGCTCGGCGAGTCGCCCGTGACGGTGGACGGCGACCACACGCGCCTCGTGCAGGTGGTCGCGAACCTGCTCACCAACGCGGCCAAGTACACGCCGGAGGGCGGCCACATCGAGGTCGAACTGGAAGCGGCCGACGGCAACGCCTACCTCGCGGTGCGCGATAACGGCAACGGCATCGGCCCCGACCTGCTGCCCGTCGTGTTCGACCTGTTCACGCAAGGCTCGCGCACGCTCGACCGCGCCCAGGGCGGCCTGGGCCTGGGCCTCGCGCTCGTGCGCAAGCTCGTCGAACTGCACGGCGGCCAGGTCGACGCCGCCAGCGCCGGGCCGGGGCGCGGGAGCACGTTCACCGTCACGCTGCCGCTGCTGCAGGTCGCCGAACCGGCGTGACCCGACCTTGCCCTGTTCTTTATAGATTTCTGCGCCGCATTGGTTTGACGGCATGGGCGGATCGGGGGACCATGATCCCAACGCCAACGCTCCCGCTTCCCCCATGCCCGTCCCGTCTCCGCCCCAGCTCGGCCTGGTCTGCATCACCGTCTCGAAGGACATCCGCTACCGCACCGTGACGCGCAAGCGCCTGCTGGAGCAGTCGGACGACGGCCAGCGCAAGCTGCTCGACGATATCTACCGCGACAACCTGCAGACGCTGGACGGCGCGCTGCAATACTGCCGCCGCAACGGCATCCGCCTGTACCGCATCCCGTCGTCGATCTTCCCGTTCTTCGACGAGGACATCGGCCGCGCCGTGATGGCGCCCCTCGCGCCTGCGCTCGCGCGCACGGGGCGACGCGCGACGGAGCTCGGGCTGCGCCTCGTGATGCATCCGGACCAGTTCGTGGTGCTCAGTTCCGACTCGCCCGACGTCGTCGCCAACAGCGTCAAGATCCTGCAGATGCACGCCGACATCATGGACTTGCTGGAGCAACCGCGCTCGCCATGGGCGCTGCTCGAAATCCACGGCGGCAAGGCGAACCGCAGCGACGCGCTCGTCGACCGCATCCGCGCGCTCCCCGATGCGATCCGCCTGCGCCTGTGCCTGGAGAACGACGAGTATGCGTACGGCGCGGACGAGATTCTCGACGTGTGCGTGCGCGCCGGCGTGCCGATGGTGTTCGACGCGCACCACCACGTCGTGCACGACAAGCTCGCCAGCTACGACGACCCGAGCGTAGCCGCGATGCTGGCCGCGGCGCGCGCGACGTGGCCCGAGCCGGCGCACCAGGTCGTCCACATCTCGAACGGCCGCGACGGATTCAACGATCGCCAGCACGCGGACCTCATCACGACGATGCCGGCGGCGTACGCCGAGGCACCGTGGATCGAGATCGAGGCGAAAATGAAGGAAGAGGCGATAGCCGGGTTGCGGGGCTGGGCGGCCAGCGGCTAGCGGTTGACCGCCCCCATCGCCGCTTCCGGATACCGCGTCCCCGCCGCCGCCCCGCGCGGAAAGATCGCCTCCAGCTCCGTCATCTGCGCCGGTCCGAGGTCGATGTCGACGGCTTCCACGTTCTCCTCGAGGTACTTGCGCCGCTTGGTGCCGGGAATCGGCACGATGTCCGGTCCCTGCGCCAGCACCCACGCGAGCGCCAGCTGGCCCGGCGTGCAGCCCGCCTCGCGCGCCAGTTCGCGCACCTTGTCGACGAGGGCGATGTTCTGCGCGAAGTTCGTGCCCTGGAAGCGCGGGCTGTTGCGACGATAGTCGTCCGGCGCGAAATCGTCCGGCGTGCGGATCTCGCCGGTCAGGAAGCCGCGGCCCAGCGGGCTGTAAGGCACGAAGCCGATGCCGTGGCGGCGGCACGCGTCCAGCACGCCGTCTTCCGGGTCTCTCGTCCACAGCGAGTACTCGCTTTGCAACGCCGTCACCGGATGCACTTTGACGGCCCGCTCGATCGTCTGTACGGACGCCTCGGAGAGGCCCACGTAACGCACCTTCCCTGCGCGCACGAGATCCGCCAGCGCGCCCATCGTGTCCTCGATGGGTGTGGCCGGGTCGACGCGATGCTGGTAGTACAGGTCGATCGTGTCGATGCCGAGGCGCCGGAGGCTGCCCTCGCAGGCGGCGCGTACGTACTCGGGCCGGCCGGAGACGGCGAAATCGCCCGGATTCTCGGGCGTCCTCTTGACGCCGAACTTGGTGGCGATGACGAGCCCCTCGCGCCGCCCGCGGATCGCGCGGCCCAGCAATTCCTCGTTCGTGTGCGGGCCGTACATATCGGCCGTATCGAACAGCGTGACGCCCAGGTCGATGGCGCGGTGGATGGTCGCGATGGATTCGGCATCGTCGCGGTCGGCGTAGAAATCGCTCATGCCCATGCAGCCCAGGCCGATGGCCGAGACGTGCAAACCTTCATTCCCCAGCTGACGTGTCTTCATGATGGTCTCCGTGCGATCGATGGGCGTGACGATAGCCGTTTCGCGGAGACGGCGGCACACGACAGGTTTATGATCATGCAAGCATTCACATCCTTCATGACGGACATGGGAAATGTGAATTGGGCGTTTCCTCGTGTGAAGTCCAGAATAGGCGACCATGCCTCTTATGCACATCTTGAATGACCGGGTCACGAAAGACCGGGCCTGGAGGCGGACATGATCGTCCGCGACCGCCCATCGGCCCTGCGGCTGTTCTTCATCATGCGCGGGTCGATCCTGCCGCGCATCTGGATGCACCTCGCCGTCAGTACGCTGCTGGCGGTGATCGTCACCTGGACCGACGGTGAGCTTGGCCACCACAAGCTGCATTTCACGACGACGCCGTTCACGCTGATGGGCCTTCCCCTCGCGATCTTCCTCGGCTTCCGTAACAACGCCGCCTACGACCGCTACTGGGAAGGCCGCAAGCAGTGGGGAGAACTGATCCTGCGCAGCCGCAGCCTCGCGCGCCAGTGCTTGTCGCTCGTCGCGCCCGGCGTACGGCATGATGCCGACGACCCGCACCTGCGCATCGTCCGCCGCGCCATCGCGTATGCGCACGCGCTGCGCCACCGGCTGCGCGGCGACACCGACGGCAACGCCGACGTCGCGCCCTGGATCGCCCTCGCCGAATGGGAACGCGTGCGCACGCACCCGAACGTGCCGTACGCGCTGATGCTGGAGATGGGCGCCGACCTCGGAGAATGCCTGCGCACGGGCCGCCTGGACGCCTGCCTCGCGCCGTCCATCGACGCAAGCTTCTCCGCGATGACGGCGGTGGCCGCGTCCTGCGAACGCATCCGCGGCACGCCGATCCCGTTCTCGTACACCCTGCTGCTGCACCGCACGGCCTACCTGTATTGCTTCCTGCTGCCGTTCGGCCTCGTCGACACGATCGGCTACCTGACGCCCCTCGTCTCCGCCATCGTCGCCTACACGTTCTTCGGCCTGGACGCCCTCGGCGACGAGCTCGAGGAACCCTTCCGCGCCTCCGACAACGGCCTGCCGCTGGAGGCGCTGTGCCGCACGATCGAGATCGACCTGCGCACGGCCCTGGGCGACCGCGACCTGCCTCCCCCGCTGCTGCCGGAGAACTACCGGCTCAGCTAGTTCCACCCGAAGTCAACCAGAGATAGACATGAAGACAGAGTACCTGGACCGTATCCGCTGCGCGTCGCTGCGCGGCCGCGTCACCAGCGCGCAGGAGGCCGCGCGCTGGATCAAGGACGGCATGACCGTCGGCATGAGCGGCTTTACCCGCGCGGGCGACGTCAAGCTCGTGCCGGCCGCGCTGGCCGAGCGTGCCCGCACGGAGCCGCTGAAAATCACGCTGATGACGGGCGCCTCGCTCGGCAACGACACCGACAAACGCCTCACCGAAGCGGGCGCGCTGGCGCGCCGCATGCCGTTCCAGGTCGACCCCGTGCTGCGCGCGGCGATCAACCGCGGCGAGGTGATGTACATCGACCAGCATTTGTCCGAGACCGTCGAACAGCTGCGCAGCCGCCACATCGCGCCCGTCGACGTGGCCATCGTGGAAGCGGTAGCGATCACGGAAGACGGCGCCGTCGTGCCGACGACCTCCGTCGGCAACAGCGCCAGCTTCGCGATCCTGGCCGACAAGGTGATCGTCGAGATCAACCTCGCCCAGCCGGCGGGCCTGGAAGGCCTGCACGACATCTGGATCCCGAAGAAGCGCCCGCTGCGCGAACCGATCCCGATCATGTCGGCCGACGACCGCGCGGGCACGCCGTGGATCGCCATCCCGCCCGAGAAGATCGTCGCCATCGTCCTGTCCGACCAGCCGGATTCGACGTCGTCCGTACTGCCGCCGGACGCGGAGACGGCCGCCATCGCGGGCCACCTGATCCGCTTCTTCGAGCAGGAAATCGAGGCGGGCCGCCTGACGAAGGAACTGCTGCCGCTGCAGGCCGGCATCGGCACGATCGCCAACGCGGTGCTGGCCGGCTTTGCCGACAGCCCGTTCGAGCGCCTGACGATGTATTCGGAAGTGCTGCAGGATTCGACGTTCGACCTGTTCGACGCCGGCAAGCTGGATTTCGCGTCCGGTTCGTCGATCACGCTGTCGCCCGAAAAGAGCCGCCAGGTGTTCCGCGAGTTCGACCGCTACCGCGACAAACTGGTACTGCGCCCGCAGGAAGTGTCCAATCACCCGGAAGTGATCCGCCGGCTCGGCATCATCGCCATCAACACGGCGCTGGAAGCGGACATCTACGGCAACATCAATTCGACGCACGTGCTGGGCACGCACATGATGAACGGGATCGGCGGCTCGGGCGACTTCGCGCGCAACGCGTATCTGTCCATCTTCGCGACCAAGGCCACGGCCAAGGGCGGCAAGGTGTCGTCGATCGTGCCGATGGTGACGCACGTCGACCACACGGAGCACGACGTCGACATCATCGTCACGGAACTGGGCCTCGCCGACCTGCGCGGCCTCGCACCGCGCGAGCGGGCCGACGTCATCATCGAACAGTGCACGGCCGAACCGTACAAGGCGATGCTGCGCACCTACGTCGCGGAGGCGCAGCAGCGCGGCGGGCAGACGCCGCACGTGCTGGAGAAGGCCTATTCCTGGCACACCCGCTACGGCGCGACGGGCTCGATGCTCGAGGCCTGACGTCACAAGCGCCGGCGCCGCGCCAGCAGCAACAGCGGCACGCCGGCCATCAGCATCGCCATACCGCCCGGCTCCGGCACGGGCGGCGCCGCGAGCGGCAGCACGCTGGCGCTGGCCGTCACGGCGAAGTAACCGTCGCTGGCGGCGTCGCCCGTCGCCACGTCGAACACGATCTCGGGTCCGGGACCCGGATAGTCGGAATTCCAGCCCCAGCTCTGGTACGACGCGAAGCCGCGTGCATCGTGCGCGATCATGACCGTCAGGTCGATCATGCCGTTCGACCACCAGTCTTCCGTGCGCGCGCCTTCGGTCGTGCCCGCGAACGTCAGCGTGAGACGGGTATGCGGCGACAGCACGAAGCTGTCGGTGTAGCCGGCATAAGTCGCCGTGCGCCGTGGTCCATCGGCCCAGGTGCCGGCCGTGGCCGTGCGCCCCGCGACGCCGGACTGCGCCGACGCATCCGCCACGGCGGCCGCGCTCGTGCCGTCCGCGCCCAGGCCCGCTTCGGCGAGCGCCGGACCGGTCGTACCGTCCGTCCAGGCCCAGATACTGCTGCCGCCGCTTTCTCCCGCGCGGTCGAAGACAACCGACGGCGCGATGCCGTCGTCCGGATCGAGATCCGTCAGCACGTAACCGGACAGGCTGACGGTCGCGGCGCCCGTCGCCGCGTGCTGCTGCGCCAGCGCGGGCGCCGCAACGCCCAGCAGCAGTGCACAGGCCAATGCGGGTCGAATCCTCATCGTCACGCTCCTCGTGCGAAGTTCAACGTACCCGGCCATCTTATGCCGGCCGGGTACGCCTGTCCCGCGCACGATTGCGCGTGTCGCGCGCCTGCTACTTGACGTCCATCTGGAACGGCGCCACCGGCAGGTCGTCCGCGCCGAACAGGTTCACGAACGGCGCGTCGGCCCACGCGTAGCGCACGCGCGTGACGTCCGGCGTGCCGGCGCCGGCCAGGACGACGCTGTTACTCCCCTCGCCGGCCACGCGCGCTTCCGCATAGCGGCACGTCGTGCCCGCGCACACCTCGAACGCGTTGGCACGGTCGGACGAATACGTCGCCAGGCCGCCGCCCGTGTCCTTGAACGTCACGACGATGTCGCCGCCCTTGCGCTGCGCCGACACGGCCGTCGGACTGCCCGGGATCGTCTTTTCGCCGTACGCGACGGCGCGCGCCGCGCGTGCGAGGCGTTCGCCGACGAGCGTCTTCTGGGTCGGGTGGATGTCGAAGCGGTCGCCCACGTCGATCGTGACGGCCAGGCCCGCGTGCGGATCGTTCGCCACCGTGGTCGCCTGCGCGTCGCGCAGCTCGGCCCAGCCGGACTGGCCGGGCGTCTTCGCCGGCGACCCGTACGACGTCAGTTGCACGATAAAGAATGGGAGTGTCGGCTGGCCGAAGCGCTGGCGCCAGTCGCGCATCAGGAGCGGCAACAAGGTGCGGTATTCCTGCGCCGCACCGGCGTTCGATTCGCCCTGGTACCACGCCGCCAGCTTGAATTTATAGCCGACCAGCGGCGCGATCATGCCGTTGTACAGCGTGGTCAGGCTCGTCGGCACGGACCATGGCGCGGGCGGCACGGACTGGCCTTTCATGGCGCCGCCGCGCTGGACCTTCCACGCGGCCGGCAGCGGGATCGCCTGGCCGTCCGCGAGGCCGATGCTGCGCTTGTCCACCGGCCCCGACAGGCCGCCGCCCTGCCCGCCGCTCAGCACGCGCATGGCGATCACGTTACGGCCCGGCTTGAACACGCCGGCCGGCACGTCGTAGTCGCGCCACATCCACCCCGTGCTGATGCCGCCCACGCGCACGCCGTTGATCCACGTCGTGTCGTACGTGTCGACGGGGCCCAGGTGCACCGCGTTCGCGGCCTTGGCCTGCGCTTCCGTCAGGGTCACGGTCGTGCGATACCAGGCGACGCCGTCGAAGTCCTTGAAGCCGGCCACGCCGCTGTCCTTCCACGATCCGGTCGGGGTGACGGTGGGCCAGGCGCTGTCGTCGAAATCCGGCGCGATCCAGGCGCGCTGCGCGCTGGCGGCCGGGTCGTGCGCCGTCCACCATGCCTCGTTGCGGGCGTCCTCGGCGCGCATGCCGGCCACCGGATCGGCGCCGTACTGCCTGACGGCGTCGACGCCGGCCGTGTAGGCGGGGACAGTGCGCAGCGATTCCGCACCGATCCAGCCCTGGATCGTCGTGCCGCCCCAGCTCGCGTTGACGAGGCCGACCGGGATCTTGTAACTGCCCTGCAGCGAGCGCGCCATGTAGTAGCAGACGGCGGAGGCGTCGCCGATGGTGTCCGGCCCCGCGACCTTCCACGCGACCGGCCCCTTGAGCTCATCCTGCGGCGCCGCCGTGCTGTTCTTTTCCACGTTCAGGAAGCGGATCCTGTCGTTGGCCGCCGTCATCGTCGTCGACCACGCGTTGGTCGAGTTGTGCACGGCGAATTCCATGTTCGACTGGCCCGAGCACAGGTAGACGTCGCCCACGAGGATGTCGCTGCGGCTGACCGTCTGGCCGCTTGATGCGACCGTCAGCGTGTAGGGTCCGCCGGCCGGCTGCGGCGACAATTGCGCCTTCCACTTGCCGTGGGCATCGGCGGTGCCGGTCGCGGTGCGGCCGCCCAAGGTGACGCTCACCTTGCTGCCGGCGCCGGCCGTGCCCCACACGGCGATGGGCTGGTCGCGCTGCAAGACCGCGTGGTCGGAAAAAATACGGGCCAGGCCCAGTTCTGCCGCCTGCCCCGGCAAGCAGGCGCTTGCCGCCGCGAGCGCCAACAGGCGTGCGGCCGTCTTCGTCGTCTCCATCATCTTTCCTCGTCGTCGTTGGCGCAGATGTTTGCGCTTTTCATTTTTTCTTAGGAAATGATGTTATACCAATGACGAGGTAAAGGCAGCAAAAAAAACGCCAACCCGAAGGCTGGCGCTTTTCATTGTGGAGCGTAGGGATCAGTAGCCGCGGCTGCCGGTGCCCTGGCTGCCGCTGGTCGTGCTGGAGCTGGTGCCGGTGCCGGCCGCGCCGGTGCCGGTGGCGCTGGTACCCGTGCCCGAACCGGAGCCCGTGCCGCTCATGCCGCTCGAACCGGACAGGCCGGTGCCGCTGGCGCCGGTGCTGCCGCTCATGCCGCTGGTGCCCGACGAGCCGGAACCGGTGGTGCCGGTGGCGCCGCTCGAGCCCGAAGAGCCCGTGCCCAGGCCAGTGCCCGAGGTGCCGCTGGTGCCCGAGGTACCGCTGGAGCCCGACGTACCGCCGGTGCCCGAAGTGCCGCTGGAGCCGCTGGTGCCCGTACCGGTGCCGGTGGCGCCGCTCGAACCGCCCGAGGTGCCGGTGCCCATGCTGCCCGAGGAGCCGGACGTACCGGACGTACCGGACGTACCGGACGTGCCCGAGGTACCCTGGGTATCCTGGCTACCGCTCGACGACGAGCCGCTGGTGCCGCCCATGCTCGAACCGCTGCCGGACGAGCCGCTGCTGCCGCTCGAACCGCTGCTCGAGCTGCCGCTCTTCTTGTGCGATTTCTTCTTGCTGTGTTTCTTGGTGGTCGAGCTGCCCGACGTCGACTGATCCTGCGCAGTCGCGCTGCTGCCCGACGACGAGCCGGTTTGCGCCTGCGCGTTCATCGTACCGAACATCGCCACCGTCACGGCAGCACCCAACAGGCCCTTCAGTAACTTATTCATTTTCATATCGCTCTCCTCAGAGAATGGATTAGGGGCAAAAAAAGCTCTGCAATATCAATGAGATACTGTGGAGGCGGAGTTTAAAGACATCGCCGTGAAGGGTGCGCGCGTTAGCCTCGCGGCAACAAAAAAACGGCCCGAAAAAGGGCCGTTTCAGAGGGAAACCGGGGCGTTCCGCTAGGCCTAGCCTGCCCCGGCCGCCTGCGCCGCAAGCGTGCCCATCCGCGTGTACAGATCAAGGATGTTGCTCTTGTCGTCCGGATAGACCCGATTGGACAGGAACACGTAGAACGACTTCGACTGCGGATCCACCCACAGGATGCAGCCCGTGAACCCCGTGTGGCCATAGCTACCGACGGGGTACACGGTCCCGCGCGGACGCTTCGCGTACGGCGAGTCGATGTCCATGCCGAGGCCGCGCGAAGCCAGGCCAGGGGGCGATTGCACCGTCGTCAGCAGGCGCACGCTGTCCGGGCTCAGGATGCGTACGCCGTCCAGCACGCCGCCCGCCAGCAGCATGCGGCCAAAGCGCGCCACGTCGCCGACGGTCGTGAACACGCCGGCCGAGCCCGCCACGCCGCCCATGCGGCGTGCCGTCGGGTCGTGTACGACGCCGCGCAGCACCTGTCCCGGATCGAGATCGCCGTGCGCGCCCTTGCCCGCCTCGCTGCCCACCTGGGTCGGCGCGATGGCCGCGGCATCCACGCGGCGCAATGGCAGATAGCCCGTGTCGCGCATGCCCAGCGGCGCGTAGATGTGGGACTGCGCGTAATCGTCCAGCGGCGTGCCCGTGACCTTTTCGACGACCTGGCCCAGCAGCACGTAATTGATGTCGGAATACCGGAAGAACGTGCCCGGCGCGTGCGTGACGACCTGCTCGCACGCGAGCTTGTGCGCGGCCACCCGGCCTTTCCACCCAGGGGTTGCCGGCAATCCCGCGGGCAGCCCCGAACTGTGCGTGAGCAATTGCCGGATCGTGATCGTTTCCTTGCCGCCGTTCGCGCATTCCGGAAAGTATTTGACGAGCCTGTCGTCCAGGCCGATACGCCCCTGCTCCGCCAGGATCAGCACGGACGGTGCCGTCGCCAGCACCTTCGTCAGCGACGCGGCGTCGAACGTCGTCGCCGTCGTGACGGGTGCGGCGTCCGGGTCGTACGTCAGGCGGCCGTAGGCGCGTTCGTAGACGGCGTCGGCGTGCTCCAGGTGGAACACGGCGCCGGGCAGCTTGCGGGCGTCGATGGCCCCGATAATGGCGGCGTCGATCTGCGGGAAGCGGCGCACGTCCAGCCGGGGAACGTCGGCCGCGGGCACGCGTGGCGCCCCGCCCGGCACGGTGCAGCCGGCGGCCAGGACGGCGATGCAGGAAAGCAGGTAAATACGCATGATGGACAAAAGAAGATGCCGTGGAGACATTGTTCAACAGACCATCATATGCCGTTCCGGACCGTGGCGCACGCGAAAAATTCGATCGGCGTATCATGAAGCGATGAATGCACCGATGATTCCTTTCTCGATACTCGACCTCGCCCCCATCACCGAAGGCAGTGACGCTGCCGAATCGTTCCGCCGCACGCTCGACCTCGCGCAGCACGGCGAACGCTGGGGTTACCACCGCTTCTGGCTTGCCGAACACCACGGCATGCCGGGCATCGCCAGTGCGGCGACGGCGGTGCTGATCGCCCACGTGGGCAACGGCACCTCGACCATCCGCCTCGGCGCCGGCGGCATCATGCTGCCGAACCATTCCCCGCTCGTCATCGCGGAACAATTCGGCACGCTCGAATCGCTGTTCCCGGGCCGCATCGACCTGGGCCTCGGCCGCGCGCCCGGCTCCGACCACGCGACGGCACGGGCCCTGCGCCGCAATCTCGCATCGGACGCGGACGAATTCCCGCAGGACGTCGTGGAACTGATGGATTACTTCGCGGACGCCCCGCGCCGCCACGTGCGCGCCGTGCCCGGCGCCGGCCTCAAGGTGCCTGTGTGGATCCTCGGCTCCAGCCTGTTCGGCGCGCAACTGGCCGCGATGCTGGGCCTGCCGTACGCGTTCGCGTCGCACTTCGCGCCGCAGATGATGATGCAGGCCATCGAGATCTACCGGACCAACTTCCGCCCCTCGGAACAGCTCGACAAGCCGTACGTGATGCTCGGCTTTAACGTGTTCGCCGCCGAGACGGATGCCGAAGCCCGGTGGCGCGCGACGTCGATGCAGCAGGCGTTCGTGAACCTGCGCAGCGGGCATCCGACGCGCCTGAAGCCACCGGTCGAAGGCTATCTCGACCTGCTCGGTCCGGCGGAACGGGGCATGCTCGAGTCCGTGCTGTCGTGCTCGGCGATCGGTTCGCCGGAGACCGTCGAGCGCCAGCTGCGCGACTTCATCGCGCGCACGGGCGCGGACGAGCTGATGATCACGTCGCAGATCTACGACCACGCGGCGCGGTTGCGCTCGTACGAGATCGCGGCGGAAATCCAGCGCAAGGGCTGACGCACATTACGAACGGCCGCAACGGTGATCTGGCGAACATTCAACCGGCGCGGCCGCGGTCAGACTGTCATCCATGGACGGCATCCAGCCGTTGATTGCATAACCATGGAGGACGTATGAACACCAAACTGATCGCCGCAACCCTGATGCTGTCGCTCGCCTCGACGGGCGCCGCCTATGCCAAACCCAGCTGCGCGAAAGGCGCCATCGTCGGCGGCGTCGGCGGACACGTGGCGGGCAAGCACGGCCTGCTGGGCGCTGCCGCCGGCTGCGCCATCGGCCATCACATGGCCAAGAAACAGGAGAAGGAACAGCAGCGACAAGCGCAGGCACAGCAGCAGGCCGCCAACAGCCAGCAGCCTGCCCCGCGCAAGTAAGCTAAGCCGTCAGGCGTCGCCCGTCCCCGCCTGCAGCGCGTCGATCACGTGGCGCGTGGAGCGCACCTTGCCCATGATGGGGAAGATGTGCCCGCAGGCGAAGCGGTGCATGTCCGCCGCCATGCTGCTCATCGCATCCTCGACGAAGACGAGCTCGTAGCCACGGTCCAGCGCGGCGCGCGCCGTCGACTCGACGCCGAAGTTGGTGGCGATGCCGCCGAGGACGATCGTCCTGATATGGCGCCGGCGCAGCAGCTGGTCCAGTTCCGTGCCGTAGAAGGCGCCCCACTGGCGCTTCGTCACGACGATGTCCTGCGCCTGCACCTGCGCTTCCGGTGCCAGCAGCGACGCATCCGGCGGCGGCGCGGGCGTGCCGGGCTTGCGCAGCGGCGCGTCGGCCGGCGGCATTTGCAACTGGTCGACGAGCACGCGCACGAAGACCACCATGCCGCCGCGGTCGCGCATTTCGCCGGCCAGCAGCACGCAATTGCCGACGACCTGCTCGGCCGTGTACGGGGCCAGGTCGCGTTTCACATTACTGTTCTGTAAATCGATCAGCACCAGGGCGGTGCGGGCAATATCAAGGTCGAGATCGCTCATTCGTCATCCTCCTCGCCGCGCAGTATCCACCAGCCGCGATTTGCATGGCGCCGGTTTCCGCTGTGATACATTCCCGGCATCATGCGAAGAACCGCCATCGCCGCCTTGTGCGCCCTGCTGGCAGGCTGTGCCAGCCAGCCCGCCCTCACCGACTACACCGTCAATTCCGGTGCCGAGCGCAGTGCTGCGCAACAGGCGCTGTCGTTCGACCATGCCGACCTGAGCCTGCGCATCGACCCGGACAGCCGCAGCCTGCGCGGCGACGCGACGCTCACGTTCGGCACGAGCGCGCCGCTGGACAGCATCGAGCTCGACCTGGACCGCAACCTCCCCATCGATGCCATCGCCGTGGACGGCCAGCCGCTCGCGGCCAACCGGTGGCGCAATCCGGACGGCAAGCTGACCATCGATCTGCCGCAACGGCTCGAACCGGGCCGGCAAGTCAAGATCCGTGTGACGTACCATGGCGAACCGCACGTGGCCAAGCGCGCGCCGTGGGATGGCGGCTTCGTGTGGGCACGCACGCCGGACGGCAAGCCGTGGGTCGCGAGCGCCGTCCAGGGCGAAGGCTGCGACCTGTTCTGGCCCTGCATCGACCACCCGATGGGCAAGCCGAAAGTCGTCGACGAGCACATCACCGTGCCGGCGCCGCTCGTGGCCGCGGGCAATGGCGTCGCTACCGGAATGACGGAAGCGAACGGCTGGCGCACGTGGCACTGGCATGCGAAGCACCCGAGCACCTACGGCATCGCCATCAACGTGGGGCCGTACGAGGTGCTGTCCGCCGAATACCGCAGCCGCTACGGCAATGTCATACCGCTGCGATTCTGGTACCTGCCGCAGAACAAGGCGCAGGCGCAAGGCCTGTTCTCGGAATTCCCGCAGATGCTGGATTTCTTCGAATCGACGATCGGGCCTTACCCGTTCGCCGACGAAAAAATGGGTGTCGTGGAAACGCCGCACAAAGGCATGGAGCACCAGACCATCAATGCCTACGGCAACAAGTACGTCAAGACGCCATACGGCTACGACGACCTGCTGCAGCACGAATTCGCCCACGAATGGTTCGGCAACCAGCTCACCAACGCCGACTGGGACGACATGTGGCTGCACGAAGGCCTCGGCTCCTACATGCAACCGCTGTACATGCAATACCTGCACGGCGACCAGGAATATTTCGCCGCGCTGATGCAGCAGCGGGCGGGCATCCGCAACAAGGCGCCGCTCGTGTCCGGCAAGCACAAGCGCGAGGAAGACGTCTACGACCTCAAGCGCGGCGGCCCCGGCGGGGACATCTATGCGAAAGGCTCGCTCGTGCTGCACACGTTGCGCGGCCTGATCGGCGACGACGCGTTCTTCCGCGCCGTGCGCGAACTCGTGTACGGCACCCAGGACCCGCGCCCGGGTAATTTCTCGCCGCGGTATGCGACGACGCCCGACTTCATCGCCATCGCCCAGCGCGCGAGCGGGCGCGACCTCGGCTGGTTCTTCCAGGCGTACATGTACCAGGCCGCCCTGCCCGAGCTCGTGACCACCCGCCGCGGCGACACGCTGGACCTCGCGTGGAAGACGGCCGCCAACACGCCGTTCCCGATGCCGCTCGACGTGCGCGTGGACGGCCGCATCGTCACCCTGCCGATGGCGGACGGCCGCGGCAGCATCGCGCTGCCGCCGCACGCGACGGTCACGTTCGATCCGCACTCGAAGATCCTGCGGCGCGAGAAGCGGTTCGAGGTATTCCAGCGCTACCAGGAGCAGCAGCAACAGCAGAAGGCAAAATCCTAGGCCCGATGCTTCAGCGCCTCGCGCCGGGACAGCGACGACAGCACGTCCTCGTGCGCCGCGACGAACGCCCGCACGGCGGCGCCATCCCAGCGCGCGTAGTCGCGCAGCGCCCAGCCGATCGCCTTGCGGATGAAGAACTCCTGCTCGGCCGCGAGCGCGGCCGCGTAGCCGAACAGGCGGTCGCGGTCCGTCTCCAGCCGCCAGCCCAGCTGGTGCAGCATGGCGGCCCGGCGCACCCAGAAGCTCGCGTCGGCGATCCACGCATCCATCATGGGCTGCCCGGCCGTGCGGTCGGCGAACAGGACCTCGCCCAGCACGCCCGCGAGGCCGTCCACCGTGTCCCACCACGGGTCCATCACCAGCAGTGCGCGCAGGTCCGCCACGTGCGCCGGCGACAACATGCGGCGATGGCGCGCCAGCAGGTCGATGGCCGTGTAGCGGTATTCGCGCTCGGGCCGTTGCCACAGCCGGCCGGCCGCCTCCAGCAACGCGTGCGGCGACGCCCACGGCCGCGCGACGAGCGGCTTGGCCGCAGCGCGGCGCACGGGCGCGGGCAAGCCCAGGAATGCGAACTGGTCCAGCATGTAGGCCCGCATGGCGACGGCCCGCGCAGGGTCGGCCAGCGGCGCCAGGACGCCGGCGATCTCGTCGTCGAACGTCATGGCAGGGCCTTGCCGTCGACGTCGATCCGGCGCACCTCGCCCAGGTTCAGCGCGCGGACCGGTGTCTCGATCTTGCTCAGGTCGCCGACGACGATCCACACGGGCTGCCGCGGCAGCACGACGCGCGCGGCCAGCGCGTTTAGTTGCGCGGGGGTGACGGCCAGCGCCGTCGCCGTGTACGTGTTGTAGTAATCCTCAGGCAAGCCGTATTGCAGGATCGTCGCGTAGGCATTGCTGAGCTGGCTGACCGTCTCGAACGAACCGGGCAGGCCCAGCGTCTCGTTCGCCTGCGCATCCTGCAGTTCGCGCGGCGTGACGGGGCGCGCGCTGCCCAGTTCGGCGTATTGGCGCGCCAGCTCGCGCAGCGCGTCGGCCGTCTTGTCCGTCTGGACGGGCGAATCGCTGAGGAGGATGCGCTGCCCGCGCGCCGCCACGAGCGACGAGCCCACGCCGTACGACCAGTGTTTATCCTCCCGCAGATCCATGTTCAGGCGCGAACTGAACGTGCCGCCGAACACGTCGTTGAGGAGGTTCAGCGCGACGGCATCCGGTGTGTTGCGCGGCGGCGCGAGCTGGGCACCGACGATGTTGCTCTGCAGCGCACCGGGACGGTCGATCAGGTAGATCGTCGTGCCGGCCGGCTGGTCGACCCTCGGGATCTCATGCGGAGGCAAGGTGCCCGCCTTCCACGTGCCGAACGCGCGTTCCAGCAGCGGCGTCAGTTCGTCCAGCGTCGTGTCGCCGACGACGAGCAGGGTCGCATTGTTCGGCTTGAACCACGTGCCGTGATAGCCCACGAGATCGGCCCGTGTCATGCGTGCTACCGCGGCTTCCGTGCCGGAGCCCGTCAGCGGCAGGGAATACGGGTGGCCGGGGCCGTACAGCAGCGGCGGCAGCGCGCGCAGGGCCATCAGGCGCGGCACCGTCTGCTCGCGCTGGATCGCGGCCAGCCGCGCCTTGCGCACGCGCTCGAAGTCGGCCTGCGGAAAGGCCGGGCGCAGCGTGAGGTCGACGTACAGTCCCAGCGCCTGCGCCAGCGTGGGTTTGAGCACGTTCATGTTGACGAACGCGCCGTCCAGGTTGATCGTCGTGCCGAACGACGCCCCCAATGCTTCCAGTTCGCGGCTGATCTGCAAGGCGCTGCGCGACGTCGTTCCTTCTTCCAGCATGCGCAGCGTCAGGCTTGCCAATCCCGGCAACGCCTGCGAATCCGACGCGAACCCGCCGTTCAACATCAGCGACAGATTGATCACGGGCGCGCCGTGGCGTTCGGCCAGCACGACCTGCATGCCGTTGGACAGCGTCGTCTTCTGCATGGGCGGCAAGGTCAACGCTTCCGGACGTCCTGCCGGCGGGCCTTTGCTGCGGTCCACGCTCGACGCCTGCGCCGCGAGCCCGGTCGGGAATGGGTCGACTTCGAGCACGTAGTCGCCGTCCGCCAGCCAGTCGAGCATGGCCTTGCGCACCGCGGCCGGCGTCGCGTCCTTGATGCGCTGCAGGTAGACCTTGTAGCAGTCCGGATTGCCCGTGTACGTGGCGCAGCGGGCCAGCACGTCGCTCTTGCCGCCGAAGCCGCCCACGCGCTCGACGGCGCGCGCGTGCTGCGCGAGGATCGTCGTCTGGGCGAGACGAAGTTCGGCCGCCGTCGGACCGGTCTTCATCAGCGCGCGCAATTCCTCGTCGGCCAGGGTTTCCATGCGCGCGACGTCGGTGGCCGGCGCGCCGGGCTTCGAGGTCAGGTTGATGCCGAACTGGCCGGCGATCTCGTTCGAATCGTTGCCGGTGCCGACCGAGGTCGCCAGTTGTTCCTTCACGACGAGGCGCTGGTACAGGCGCGACGTCTTGCCGCCGCCCAGCACCTGCGCGGCGAGGTCGAGCAGCGGCTCTTCCGGCGTGTCGGCGCCGGGCACGTTCCACAGGCGATAGATGCGGGCCTGCGGCACGCGGTCCTGGACCTGCCCCCGGTGCGTGCCGCTGCGCTTCGCGACCCACGCCTGCTGGTGCGCCTGCGGCGGGCCGGGAGGGATGTCGCCGTAGTATTTTTCGACCTTCTCCCGGGCCTGCTGCGGCGTGATGTCGCCGGCCAGCACGAGCACGACGTTGTTCGGGCCGTAGTGGTCCTTGAACCAGTCGGTCACGTCCGTCATCGACGCGGCGTCGAGGTCGGCCATCGCCCCGATCACGGTCCACGAATACGGGTGGTTCGCCGGCCACGTGTTCTCCGTGACGATCTGCTCGACGATGCCGTACGGCTGGTTCTCGCGCTGCCGCTTCTCGTTCTGGACGACGCCCCGCTGCAGGTCGAGCTTCTTCTGGTCGAGCACGCTCAACAGGTGCCCCATGCGATCGCTCTCGGCGAACAGCGCGTAGTCGAGCATCGAGGTCGGCACCGTCTCGAAGTAATTCGTGCGGTCCTTGTTCGTCGTGCCGTTCAGGTCGGTGGCGCCGATGCCCTCGAGGGCCGACAGGAACGTTTTATTAAAATTCGCGCTGCCGGAAAACATCAGGTGCTCGAACAGGTGCGCGAAGCCCGTCTTGCCGGGCTTTTCGTTCTTCGAACCCACGTGGTACCACGTGTTGACGGCCACGACGGGCGATTTGTGGTCTTCGTGCACGATCACCGTCAGCCCGTTCTTCAGGACAAATTTCGTGTAAGGAATATCGGGGATCGGGATGTCGATGCCGGCATCGCGCGCGGAGGCTGGCGTGGCAAGTGCGAGCGTCAAGACGAAGGAAAACACAAGAGCGAAGCGCATGCGGGATCTCCTGGAGTGGGTGCTCATTCTAAGAAATATTGCCAAGCTTGTCGTCCTGGACTGACAAGCAGTCCGGGCACGGTCCGCTGCAAGAATCATGCATGGGGCGTATCATTGAGGCTGGCAATCAGCAAGGAGAAGCTCATGAATCAGCGACGCTCTTTCCTCAAAAGTTCCGCCGTCCTCGCATCGGTACTCGGTGCGCCCGCCATCCGGACCAGCGCAAAAACCCTGCCGGATGCGCCCGTCACGCCCGTCGCGCCGAACGAGCGCATCGTGCGCCTGTACAACACGCACACGGGCGAAAGCCTGCGTACCATTTTCTGGGCCGAAGGCGAATTTATCCCCGAGGCCTTGCAGGACATTAATAAACTGCTGCGCGACCACCGCAACAACAAGATCGCGTCCATCGATCCAAAACTGCTCGTCTTGCTGGACCGCATCAGCGCCCAGTACGGCAATCACCCGACCGTGCACGTGATCTCGGGCTATCGCTCGCCGGAAACGAACGCGATGCTGCACGAAAACACGGGTGGTGTCGCGAAGCACAGCCTGCACATGGAAGGCAAGGCCATCGACGTGCGCATTCCCGGCCAGGACCTGGCCAAGCTGCACAAGATCGCGATGGCGCAGAAGGCGGGCGGGGTCGGCTATTACCCCGACTCGCAGTTCGTGCACATGGACGTCGGCCGCGTGCGGTACTGGTGATGATGCACCGGGCCGTCGCGTGGGTGTTGTCCGCGCTGCTGGGTGCATCCGCGGCGTGGACGGCGCACGCGCAAACGGCGCCGACTGACGAGGGCATACAAACCGTCACCGTCACGTACACGCGCGACCCGGTCGACAAGTCCTACCGAAAAATGATCCGCGGCATGGAGCGGTTCCAGCGCGAGCATGCGCTGGCGCCGCAGGCCACGTTGCGCTTCCGCCTGCTGCCCCGCTCGCCGACCGTGGACATGCACGGCATCACGTTGCGCGTCATCGGCGACCACATCGCCGTGCCGGTCCCGGTCGCGCCGGACAACAGTTTCACGTTGCCCCGCAACGAACAGGCGCTGAAGGAAGACGCGGCCGTCGTCGCCAACCGCAAGACGACGAGCATGACGTGGCGCGCGCAAGTGATGACACCGGGCCTGCCGCCCGGCACGCGCCGGCTGGGCGATCTGCGGCTGGAGTGCCTCGTCGGCATGGAAGCGGGGCTCGTATCGAACAGTTCGCCGCTGTTCGGCTGGATCTCGAACGCCCTCACGAGTCCCGAACAGGTGTGTAACAGCCCTGACGGCAATTTCCTCTTCTTTACGGAGCGTCCCGTGTTTGCCGTGACCTTGCACGCAGGCGACCGCACGGAAATCCTGCCGTTCCGCTTCCTGTACGCGGGCGGCGAGCAGACGCGCGACATGCTGCCGTTCTGCGATTGCCAGGTGCTGCTCGACCGCACGTATTACGCGCCGATCTGGGACCGCAGCTGGCCGGACGACACGCTCGTCACCTTCGACTACATGGACGACACGCCATGAACCTGCGGCCCATCCCGATCATCGCTGCCCTGCTGGCCGGCTGCGCCACGCGCGCACCGGAACCCGGCACGAGCGTGGCCGAATCCCGGTTCGACCAGCTCGTCGTTCCCGGCCAGACGACGCGTGCCGACCTGCTGGCCGCGTTCGGGCCCACGAAGACCGTCCAGTTCGATTCCGGCATGGAGACGTGGCTCTACACGACCCCGGCGCCGGGCGGCCATACGGAACTGGTGCTCCTGCTGGGCCGCGACGGCATCGTGAAAAAACTGCGCAAGCGGCCGCCCTACCCGACCGATCCCAAGCCCTAGCGCGGGCCGCCCTGACGCGCGCTGTCTTGGTGTACAGTTGAGCATCATTGTTTTGTGAAAGAACACGATGCGCAGGATGACCGGGGCGCTGCTGGCGCTGACAGCACTGGCGTGCGTACAGACGGCGCGGGCCGATGGGCTCGATCCGACCGAGCAGAAAATCGTCGCGGAGATCAGGGCGCATGCGCCGCAAGCCCTTGCCCTGCTCGAGCAAAGCGTCCTCATCAACAGCGGCACGATGAATGCCCAGGGTGTGCGCGACGTGGGCGCACTGTTCCGCAAGCAGTTCGACGCGCTCGGCTTTACCACCCGCTGGATCGAACTGCCGCCCGAGATGCGCCGCGCCGGCCACCTCGTCGCGACGCGCGACGGCAACCGGGGCAAGCGCCTGCTGCTGCTCGGCCACCTCGACACCGTGTTCGAACCGGGCTCCGACGTCCCGATGTGGAAGCGCGAGGGCGACAAGGTGCGCGGCCAGGGCGTGTCCGACATGAAGGGCGGCGACGTGATCGTCATCGAAGCCTTGCGCGCGCTGCACCGCGTGGGTGCCCTCGACGGCACACGCATCGCTGTCATGTTCACCGGCGACGAGGAAGAAGCGGGGAATCCGAAGAGCGTGTCGCGCGGCGACATGGTGGAACTGGCCAAGCGCAGCGACGTCGCCCTCAGCTTCGAGGGCAGCATCCTCGATAAAAACGGCCAGGCGACCGCCACCGTGGGCCGGCGCGCGACGGCCACGTGGGAGCTGGAAGTCAAGGCGCGCCAGGGCCATTCGATGGCCGTGTTCGGCAACAACGGCTACGGCGCCGTGTACGAGACGGCGCGCATCCTGGACGCCTTCCGCCAGCAGGTCGTCGAACCGGGCCTCACGTTCAATCCCGGCGTGATCCTGGGCGGCACCGAGGTCGCGTTCGACGATGCGAAGTCGCGCGGCACCGCGTTCGGCAAGACGAACGTGATCGCCAACACGGCCACCGTGAAGGCCGACCTGCGCTACCTCGATTACCCGCAACGCGACCGCGCCCAGGCGCGCATGCGCGCCATCGTCGCGCAGAACCTGCCCGGCACCAGCGCCACCATCGCGTTCCACGATTCCTATCCGCCGATGGCCGTCACACCCGGCAACCTGAAACTGCTGGACCTGTATTCGCGCGCCAGCCAGGATGCCGGCCTCGGCCCGATCGGCGCCGTGCCGGCGGAAGCGCGCGGCGCGGGCGACATCCAGTTCGTGGCGCCGCTCATCGACAGCCTCGACGGCCTCGGTGCGAGCGGCAACGGCGCCCACTCGCCGAACGAAGACCTGGACGTGGGCTCGATCGAACGGGGTGCCGTGCGCGCGGCATTGCTGATCTACCGTTTGACGCGTTGACGCCCGTCGAATTTCTTCAACCGGACACGCTACCCGAACCGGGTAATATGCACACATGGCACGCCTGATACTCACCTTCCCCGAAGACCAGTACTACTACACGACCTTGCTGACGGTGCGCGTCACCGACATCAACGCCGGCAACCACCTGGGCAACGACTCGATGATCTCGATGATTTCCGAGGCACGGGCCCGCTTCCTGTTCGAATACGGCGTCTCGGAAACGGAGGGCGACGGCACGGGCATTATCGTGACGGACCTCGCGACGACGTACCGCGCCGAGGCGCATGCGCGCGACCAGCTGCTGTTCGAAGTCGGCGTCATGGACTTCAATAAATATGGCGGGGACATCATCTTCCGCGTCACCCGCCCCAAGGACAAGACCCTCGTCGCGATGGCGAAGCAGGGCTTCGTCTTCTTCAACTACAAGACGAGCCAGGTCGTCGCCATGCCGGAAGACTTCCGCACCAAGTTCGAGCGGGTGAACTGGATCGACTGAACACGCGCGAAAAATAGCTGGAACTTTCTTCGCCTCCCGTCGGAATATGGGTAAAGACAACGACCCATGACGACCACTTCCACTGACATCGACCTGCTGCGCCAGATGCGCAGCGGCGCCGCCGACGCCTTCGCGGCCTTGTACCGGCGCCACCAGGGTCCGCTGTACCGCTTCGCGCTGCTGCGCTGCGGCTCGGCGGACACGGCCGCCGACGTGGTCCAGGAAACGTTCATGGGTCTGCTGACGGATCGCTTCCGGTTCGATCCGCTGCGCGGACAGTTGCAGCACTTCCTGTTCGGCGTGGCGCGCAACCTGATCCTGAAAAACGAGACGTCGCACCAGCGCCACGTGGTCCTGGGCGATGACGACGACGGCGACGACGACCTGCCGGACGACGCGGCCTGTCCGCTGGCGCGCCTGCTGGACAACGAGGCCGCCGAGGAAGTGCGGCGCGCGCTGGCGCTGCTGGCGCCGCACTACCGCGACGCCGTCATCCTGTACGAGATGCACGAATTGTCGTACGCCGAGATCGCCGACATCTGCCAGGTCGACATCGGCACCGTGCGTTCGCGCCTGTCGCGCGGACGGGCGGCGCTCGCGAAGCGCCTGGCCGGCTGGCGCGCCACGGCCGGCGCAGCTTGAAAGGATAGCCATCATGGACACACGTAAGACGACGGTAACGGACCGCGATCCCCTGTTCGACGCCCTGCGCGCGGAAGTGGGACGGCTGGGCGCCCCGCGCGGCGTCGAGAAGGAATTGCTGCAGGCGTTCGCGCAGCTGCACCCGCCGCGCCGGCGCTGGTATCACGCGCTGGCCGGACGCCCGCTCGCGCTGGCGGGCGGTTTATCGGGCCTCGCGGCCGGTGCGCTCGTGCTCGCGTTCGCCCTGCGGGCACCGGACACGGTCGAGGGCGGGAGCGCCGGCGCGCTCGTCTCGGTCGACGGCAACGGCGTGTTCATCGCCCTGGATTCGGCCGAGCGCATCGCCGCGGAACCGGCGCCGCGCATGGTCGCCACGGAAGTGCCGCGCACGAGCCTGGCCGCGCTGGGCATGCCGTTGACGCCGGAAAACGCGGGCGATTCCGTCCGGGCCGAAATGCTCGTCGCGGCCGACGGCCAGCCGCTTGCCCTGCGCCTGAGTGCGCTTCAATAACGAAAGAGGATGCCATGACTATCAAACCTGTTGCGATCGCCGCCCTGCTGGCAAGCCTGTGCGTCCCTGCACTGGCCGAGGAACCCCACGGCCGCGCGTCCGACGGCGCCATGACGTTTCACTTCGATAAGATGGACTTCGACGCACGCAGCGGCGTCGCCATGCTGCGCTCGAACACGGTCAAGAATGCGCCCTACAGTGCGCAGATGGTGACGGAGCGCATGCAGACGCTGGCCGACGGCAACCAGATCGCCACGCGCCGCACCACCATGACGTACCGCGACAGCGCCGGCCGCACCCGCCAGGAGATGCGCGACGACAAGGGCGACGTCGTCACCGTCACGATCAACGATCCGGTGAACGGCACGAACCTGATCCTGCACCCGCGCGACCGCACGGCCGTCAGGATCAACCCGGCGGCCACGGCGCGCGCTGCGGCCGACGCCGCCCGCGCGAAGATCGACCAGATGCGCAAGGACGGGACGCTACCCGACGGCAAGGAAGACATCATCGTGAAACGCGTGCAGGGGATCGACGACGCCGAGCGCCAGCGCATCCAGCGCGACGTGCGCATCCAGGTGTCGAGGGCGCTGGCGGAGAACGGTACGGCGCTGCGCGACGTGCAGATGCAGGTGGCGCCGCTGATGAACGGCGCGTTCGCCGACGTCAAATGGTCGACGAAGGCGACGACGAAGGACCTCGGCACGCGCGATATGGGCGGCATCAAGGCCGAGGGCAAGCTGCGCAGCTACGAGATCCCGGCCGGGGCGATCGGCAACCGCAACGCGATCGTCGTGTCGGACGAGACGTGGACGGCCCCCGACCTGCAGGTGACGGTCTATACGAAACACAGCGACCCGCGCAGCGGCGACGTCGTGTTCCGCCTCGAAAACATCAGGCGCGAGGAACCGGCGGCCGCCCTGTTCACCGTGCCGGCCGATTACACGGTGCGCGAAGCGGGCGGCCGGTGGCGCGACAAGGCCGGTCGCGCCGACAGGTAAACGAACGCCGCTTTCTGAGCGGCGCAAAGCCTCACCGCCGCTTCTGCTTGATGGGCGCGATGGTCTTGTCGAACCAGTCGTCGATCATCTGCTTCTCGTAGCGCAGCGGCTCCGAATCGAAGTAGTGGCTGAACGTCTGCTGGTAATTCATGTCCTGCAGCTGCGATTGGCCACTCTTGATCACCTGGCCGTTCTGCTCGATCGCATAGTTCAGCTCCATGCGCGGCCAGTCGGCGCGGCCGGTCAGCACGCGGAGGTCGCGGCCCAGCCGGGCGCTCGGGATGAGGCGGCCGGCCGGATCGAAATCCGTGATCTCGATGCGCAGGTCCTCGCCCGGCGGCAGGTTTGCGCCCAGCTTCACGAAGTGGTCCGTGATCTGGTCCAGCATCTCCTTGCGTTCCCAGCCCGGGAACGGCAGGTCATGGAAATTCTCGGGGTGCACCCAGGTGACGTTGACCGCGGCCGACGCACTGCCCGCGGCCAGCGCCAGCAGGCCCGCCAGGGCCATCGTTTTCATGAGCGATTTCATGATGTTCTTCCTTTCTTGGTCATCCAGTACAACGGTTTATACCTCATTCTTATACGCCGGTTTCCGCGCCGGGTCCGTTATCGTTTCGTCTTAGTTTGTATCGAAATGTTAGTCCGCGCACAGGTATCCGAAGCTCTTGCACAGCACAATCCTCAACGGGACAACACAAGCGAGGATGCATCATGCCGGAAGGCCCGTCGCTGGTCATCTTGAAAGAACAGACCGCCCCGTTCGTGGGCCAAAAAATCGTGCGCGCCGAGGGGAATACCTGGGCCATCGACACGACGCGCCTCGTCGGCCAGCCCGTCGTCGCGCTGCGCACGTGGGGCAAGCATTTCCTCATCCAGATGCCGACCATGGTCGTGCGCATTCACTTCCTGCTGTTCGGCACGTACCGCGTGAACGAGCGGCGCGACAAGCCGCCGCGCCTGTCGCTCGGCTTTGCGGACGGCGGCGAGCTGAATTTCTATGCCTGCTCCGTGAAGGAAATCGACTGCGACATCGACGCGTATTACGACTGGGCGGCGGACGTCATGTCGGATGCATGGGATCCCGCCAGGGCGCGCAAGAAGCTCAGGAACGCACCCGACATGCTTGCCTGCGACGCCCTGCTCGACCAGGACATCTTCGCCGGCGTCGGCAACATCATCAAGAACGAAGTGCTGTTCCGCATCCGGGTCGATCCCCGGTCCAGGGTCGGCGCGCTGCCGCCGGCCAAGCTGCGCGCCCTCGTGCAGGAGGCGCGCCAGTACAGCTTCGATTTCCTCGAGTGGAAAAAAGAATTCACGCTCAAGAAGCACTGGTTGGCACACAACCAGAAAATCTGCCCCCGCTGCCATATCCCTTTTCACAAAGCGAACCTGGGCAAGACGAACCGACGCAGCTTCTGGTGCGAGCGTTGCCAAAAATTGCATGAATAAGGCAGGAATAATAGGGAAGCAATACGTTGCGACATTGTGACTTTTTGCACTGCGGCATTAATATTTCTTGTTGTTAATGGTCACTGCTCATACTACAATCATTTCGGACCCGTGCTGTCTTACCTCAAAACCTCGAGAGATCGTCAAATGTCCTTCCTGTCCTCAGCCGCGCCGAAGCTTGCACCATGGAAAGTACTGCTCGTCGACGACGAACCGGACATCCATGACATCACCAAGCTGACGCTGTCCCGCTTCCGTCTCGACGGCCGCAGCCTCTCCTTCCTGCACGCCTACAGCGGCGCGGAGGCGAAGGAGATCCTGGCGCGCGAAAAGGACATCGCGCTGGTGTTCCTCGATGTGGTGATGGAGCGCGAGGACAGCGGCCTGGAAGTGGCGCGCTGGATGCGCCAGGACCTGGACAACCAGTTCACGCGCATCGTGCTGCGCACGGGCCAGCCGGGCCAGGCGCCCGAGGAACGCGTGATCGTCGACTACGACATCAACGACTATAAGGAAAAGACGGAGCTCGACCGCACGAAGCTGTTCACGACGACGTTCGCCGCGCTGCGCGCCTACCGCGACATCATGAAGGTCGAGGACGCCCGCCGCGTCCAGCAGAATTACCGCGAAGGCCTGGAGCGCGTGATCTCCGCGTCCACGCACCTGTTCAGGCAGCGCAACCTGAAGGATTTCGCCAGCGGCCTGCTGCAACAGGTCGTCGCCCTGCTGCGCCTGGAACAGAGCATGCTGCTGCGCGTGGCCGGCGCCAGCGTGATCACGGGCGAAAGCCGGTACGAAGTCCTGGCGCGCATCGGCGACCTCGGCGAGAACGACATCGGCCCGGAACTCGTCGCCCAACTGGACGAGGCGCGCCACAACCGCATCTCCAAGCTGCATGGCGACACCTATGTCGGCTACTTCCCGAACAGCAGCGGCAAGGCGTCGCTGCTCGTGCTGAAGGGTGTCGAAGAGATTTCCGAAATCGACGTGCAATTGCTCGACGTCTTTTGCTCGGGCGTGGCCATCGCGTTCGATAACATCCTGCTGAACCAGGAGATCACGGACACGCAGGCCGAGCTGATCCTGCGGCTGGGCGACGTCGTCGAATCGCGCTCGAACGAAGCCGGCAACCACGTGCGTCGCATGGCCCAGGTGTGCCACCTGCTGGCCCAGGAATCAGGCATGTCCGACGACGAGACGGCCGTGCTGATGCATGCGGCGCCCATGCACGACGTGGGCAAGATCGCCACGCCGGACGCCGTCCTGTTGAAACCGGGCCGCCTCACGCCCGAGGAATGGGAGATCATGCGACAGCACCCGACCATCGGCCTGCAGATCCTGGACGGCTCGCAGCGTCCGATCCTGAAGGCGGCCGCCGTGATCGCCCACCAGCACCACGAGAAATGGGACGGCAGCGGCTACCCGCAGGGCCTGAAGGGCGAGGACATCCATCCGTATGCCCGCATCGTGGCGGTGGCCGACGTGTTCGACGCCCTCACGCACGAGCGCGTGTACAAGCAGGCGTGGCCGATCGAGCAGGTGCGCGACTACCTGCGCGAGGTGGCGGGCCAGCACCTGGACCCCTACTACGTCGACATCCTCGTCAAGAACCTCGACAAGGCGGCCGAGATCAACGAGCGCTGGCCGGACTAGCCTGTAACGACGCCCGGGACAAGGGAGGCAGAGTCCGGTAGTATGCTGAGCTTCGAGGACAACCTTGTCCCGACTGCCATCGAGCCCATGCGTATCCGAACCCGACTGCTGCTCCTGATCCTGGCGATCCTGCTGCCCGCGCTCCTCGCGGCGGTACTGGCCGTCGGGTACGTCTACCAGGAAGAGCGGCGGGCGCAGGAAACGAGCGTCAAGGAAGCCGTGCGCGCCTTCACCCTCCTCGTCGACAACGAGCTGGAGATCAGGGAAGGCATCCTGCGCACGCTGGCGAATTCGCCCGCGCTGGCCCGCGGCGATCTCGCTACCTTTTACCACCACGCCCATTCGGTGACACCGCGCGGCGAGACGGCGATCCTCCTGCTCGACCGGGACGGCCACCAGTTGCTCAACACGCGGGTCGCGCCGGGCGCGGCGCTGCCGCCCGGCCGCGCGTCGAACCTCGACGCGCTGATGAAACGGGATGGCGCCGACCGCACCCTCGTCTCCGACCTGTTCGTCTCGTCGATCACCCGGCGCCACGCGGTCGCCATCCAGGTGCCGGTGCACGTGGACGGCAGCCTGCGCTACTTCCTCGCCATGAGCATGAACGCCGCCCAGTTGCAGTCGCTGCTGGGCGAACAGCGCTTCCCGCCCGACTGGCAGGCCGCGATCATCGACCGCACCGGCCGGGTGATCGCCCGCTCGATCGATCCGGACCAGTACCGGGGACGCTCGGTCAGCGACGTGGCCATGGCCCAGTTCACCGCCCACCGCGAAGGCGTGTTCTCGAACCGGAACCTGGCCGGCATCCCCGTGCAGGCGTTCTTCAGCACCGTACCGTCGTCGAACTGGAAAGTCCTCGTCAGCATTCCGACGGAAGACCTGCGCCGCGTGCCGCTGCATGCGGCCGCGTTCCTGGCCGCCATCATGGCCGTCATGCTCGTGCTGGCGTTCGTCGCCGCGCGCTGGTTCGCGCGCCGCGCCGCCATCCCGATCGAATACCTGGGCCGCGGCGCCGAGGACCTGGCCGCCGGCCGCGAAGTGCATTACCGGCCGCAGGGCATCGTCGAGATCGACGCCGTGGCGCAGCGCATGGCCGAAGCGAGCCGCCAGATCCTGACGGCCCAGGCCGACCTGGAACAGCGCGTGGCCGAAGCCGTGGCGGCCAGCGAGCGCGCCCAGAGCGCCCTCGTGCGCGGCCAGAAGCTGGAAGCGCTCGGCCGCCTCACGGGCGGCATCGCGCACGAATTCAACAACCTGCTGCAAACGCTGACGACCGCGCTGCAACTCGCTTCCCTGACGGCGAACCAGCCGAAGGTGCTGAGCCTGATCGACACGTGCAAGCGCACCGTCAGCCGGGCCACCGCGCTGACGACCCGCCTGGGTTCGTTCGGCCGCGTGCAGGATGCGCGCCTGCTGACGGTCGACCCGGGCGAGCAGGTGCGCGGTTCCGTCCAGCTGCTGCGCGGCGTGCTGCGCCAGGGCACGCGCATGGAAGTGCAATGCGCGGACGACCTGTGGCCCGTCACCGTCGACCCCGTGCAATTCGACCTGGCCCTGCTGAACCTGGCGATCAATGCCCGCGACGCCATGCCGGACGGCGGCCGCCTTGCCGTCGACGTGTGCAACTGCACCCTGGAGCCGACGCTGGAACGCACGGGCGGCGACTACGTGCGCGTGCGCGTGACGGACACGGGCATCGGCATGCCGCCCGACGTGCTGGCGCGCGCACTTGACCCGTTCTTCACGACGAAGCCGCCGGGCCAGGGCTCCGGCCTCGGGCTGCCCCAGGCCTACGCATTCGCCACGCAGTCGCGCGGCTGGCTGACCCTGGCGAGCACGGTCGGCGCCGGCACCACCATCGAGATCTATCTGCCGCGCTCGCTGCAACCGTTGTCGACCCTGGCGGCCCGTGCCGACGGCCAGGCGCCGGGGCGCGGCAGCGGCCGGGTGCTGTTCGTCGAGGACGATCCGCTCGTGCGCGAAGCGGTCGTGCGCGGCCTGGAAGACTGCGGCTTCGACGTGATGGTGGCGGCGGACGGCGACAAGGCGCTCGCCATGCTCGACGCCGGCCTCGACACCGACGTCGTGTTTTCCGACATCGTCATGCCGGGCAAGGTCAGCGGCGTCGACCTGGCCGGCATCCTGCACGAACGCCGCCCCGGCCTGCCGGTCGTCCTCGCCACCGGCTATACCGACCAGCGCGCCGTCATCCCGGGCGTGCAAGTCCTCGCCAAACCCTACGAGATCGACCAGTTGGTCGAACTGCTGGCCAATCTCTCCGGCGGCCGCTGAACCTTTACAGCGTCAGCGTGACGTGCTCGCCGGCCACGGCGACCGTGCACGTGGTGGCGCCCACCCTGCGGCCCGCCGTCGTACTGCAATCGGCGCTGACCCGCTTGCCCTGCCAGGTGCCGTCGAACCTGCCGTCGCCGCGCAGCAGCGACACCTGGTCGTCGATGACCTTGTCGCCGTTGACGAAGATGCGGACGTCGGAGGAGTCGATCAGCTGACCCTGGATATCCAGTTTGCCGTCGCGGCTCGTGTAGTGATTTCCGGTTACCGGCGCAAACGCGGTGCAGCCGGACATTGTGACGGCCGCGGCGACCATGATCATGAAATTTGTTGACATCTTTGTGTAATCTCCGCTTATCTTCGCGGTTCTCTTCAGGAAATACCGAAATCATAACCGTATTTACTGGGAAATGAATATTCAAAAATGGCAACATGTATGCATTTTTTCGCAATGTTACCCACCGTTTGGGGGAAATTGCAATTGCCACATGGAAACTTCTGGTTGCACTGCGGCTGGCGTAGAATGGACAGCATCAAGGAGACCACCATGCAGACTCTGCCCTTACGGATCGGCGCCGGCCAGGACCTGCGCGCCGTGCTCGACGCCCTCGTCGCGCAGCATCACGTGGACGCCGCGTTCGTCCTGCAAGGCATCGGCAGCCTGTCCGTCGCCCGGTTGCGCTTCGCGGGCCGGCCGGAGTTCACGGAACTGCGCGGCGACCTGGAAATCCTCACGCTGGGCGGATCGCTGTCGCCGGACGGCCCGCACCTGCACGCGAGCGTGGCCGACGACGGCGGCCGCGTCATCGGCGGCCACCTGGGTCCCGGCTGCATCGTGCGCACGACGGCCGAGGTGCTCGTGGCGCTGCTGCCGCGTCACCGCTTCCGCCGCGAATTCGATCCGGCCACCGGGTTCGACGAGTTGTTCGTGAAGGCGTAATGTCCGTTTCCGCACTGAACGCTTCACTGCATGGCCGTAGTCTGGCGGTAAATACTTCCGCAGAGACAGACCATGACCACGCACATCCCCGACGAAGACCCGACCCAGCCTAGGCCCGCGCCCCTGTCGCTCGCCGCATGGAAACACTTCGTCAACGTGGCCAAGCCCTATTGGCTGGGGGATGAAAAAGGCAAGGCGTGGACCCTGCTGCTGCTGTTGATCGTGCTGATGCTGGTCGACACCAAGCTCGCGGTCATGCTGAACAACCAGACCGGGGAATTGACGTCGGCGCTGGCCGGCAAGGACGCCGACCGCTTCTGGACCTCCGTGCGTGCGTGCCTGTTCATCCTCGCGTTCGCCGTGCCGACCTATGCTTTCTACTACTACATGCGCGACGTCTTCGCGAACCAGTGGCGGCGCTGGCTCACCGGGCGCTTCCTCGACGGCTACCTGAAGGACCGCAAATACTACGCACTGGGCACCGGCAACGAGATCGACAATCCCGACCAGCGCATCAGCGAGGACATCAACACGTTCACGGGCCGGTCCATCAATTTCCTGTTGATCTTCCTCGGCTCGCTCATGCAGCTGGTCGCCTTCAGCACCGTGCTGTGGTCGATCTCGCACCTGCTCGTGGCCGTGCTCGTGGCCTACGCGGTCATGGGCAACATCGTCGCCCTGTACTTCTTCGGCAGCCCCCTGATCCAGCTGAATTTCTGGCAGCTGCGGCGCGAGGCCGACTTCCGCTTCAGCCTGATGCGCCTGCGCGAGAACGCCGAATCGATCGCGTTCTACCGGGGCGAGGCGCAGGAGCGCACGCACATCGACAGCCGCTTCGAGAAAGTGATCCGCAACTTCGCCCGCCTGATCAGGAAGCAGCGCGCGCTCAACTTTTTCCAGCGCACGTTCAGCCAGCTCACCGTGGTGCTGCCCTATGTGTTGCTGGCCGGTGGCGTCCTGTCGGGCGAGCTGGAAGTGGGCAGCGCGACGCGGGCCGCCGGCGCCTTTACCGCCGTGCTGGGCGCGGTGGGCGTCATCGTCGACAATTTCGAGAGCCTCAGCCGTTTCGTGGCGGGCATCGGCCGCCTGCAAGCCCTGTCCAACCTCGTGCTGCCCGGTGCGCGGCCGGCCGCCGTCGACGAAGCGCATCCGCGCATCACGATGCGTCCGGGCACGCATTTCGCGCTGGAATCCGTGACCTTGCATCCGCCGCAATCGGACCGCGTCCTCATCAAGGAACTGAACCTGGTGCTGAAACCCGGCGACGCCTTGCTGATCACGGGCGCCAGCGGTTGCGGCAAGAGCTCGCTGCTGCGGGCGATCGCGGGGCTGTGGAACACGGGCACCGGCACGATCCAGCATCCGCCGCTGGAAGACGTGTTCTTCCTGCCGCAGCAGCCTTATCTGCAAGCGGGCACGCTGCGCAGCCAGCTCATCTATCCCAGCGTGCATGTCGAGCTCAGCGACGAGCAATTGCTCGACATCCTGGACCAGGTCCACCTGCCGCAGCTCGCCGGCCGCGTGGGCGGCCTGGACGCAGTGCACGACTGGAGCAAGCTGCTGTCGGTCGGCGAGCAGCAGCGCCTCGCCTTCGGCCGCGTGCTGGTGCACGCGCCGCGCATCGTCATCCTGGACGAGGCGACGAGCGCGCTCGACAGCACCAACGAAGCGGCCCTGTATGCGCAACTGCGCGCCAGCGGCGCGACCCTCGTCAGCATCGCCCACCGCGAAGCCGTGCTGCGCCATCACACGCACGTGCTGCGGCTGGTGGGCGACGGTAGCTGGGAAGTGATCGAGGCCAGCGGCTTTGCGTTCGACAAGCCGGCGCCGGTGCGGCAAGCGGCCGTCGCGACCTTTGTCGGATAATGTGTGGGAACCAAAGCATCAGGGACTATCGCTCGGCGCGCGAGATGCTTTGCGTCGACGGCCAGGCCGCGTCGAGGAACTGGTTGAGATCTTTGCCGATCAGCCCGGCGGCGTAGTCCGATATATGGTCCGTATGGCCGTACAGGAAACGGCCGTCCTTGCGCATGCCGCAATAGCCAGTCACGTCGTCGCACAGGTATTTCGCCGTCTCGAACAGCGCCACGTCGTCGGGAAATGCGGCGCGCACCTCCTCCAGGACGGAACGGTATTTCGTCGACAATTGCAATTGCCGCTCCAGCGGAATCCTGCATTTCTCATTTTCCACGACAAGCAGCTTGTTCACGACAGGAATCGACGTGACGCGGCCAAGGCAATCCTCCGGATGGGCCAATGTCGGGTTGTCGACGACCAGCACGACTTTCTTGTGGGCGCGAACGATCTTTTCCACGGTGTGATGCAAGCCTGCCGCGACCGCGTCGCGGTTGTTATTCGCAGGCAAGTCTTCGATGTCGTAGTCGTGCTCCAGCGAAAACATCGCGCGCGCGGATGTCGCGATGACGACGACCCGGATGTCCGGATTGGCCACCGCCCCGTTCACCATGGTCCCGGCGGCGGCCCGGTAGGGACTGAAGATACGGTTATCGGACAAAATCGGCACGGAACCGCCGGCGGGTCCGTTATCGCCGATTAAAAGCCAGCGCCCCGCGGCGCTCGAGGTGCGTACGACGCCGGGCCACAGCGCGCCTGCCTTGCTGTCGCCCAACAGGGCGTACTTGACGGGCCCGCGCGGATCCTTGAAGCAGCCGAAGAACAAGGCTTTGTCGATCTCGCTCAATCCGCAATCGTGCACGAGTTTCACGCCCGGACCGCCGTCGTTGCCGGTAGCGATCGACGTGTTGATCTTCACGACGTCGCGGAATGCAAGCCCGTGGCGGACAAACGTGTTGTAGCCCACCACACCGACGACCGGCATCAGGACCACCAGCGCTGCCACCTTGAGCCGGGCGCCGCCGCTGCCCAGCCGTACGGGCCTTTCGACCAACCGGTAGGTCAGCCAGGCAAGGACGAAGGACACCAGCACGATCGCGCCGCGCACCGGAGCAGCCGGGACCTTGCTGTGGATAATGCGGGCATACGTCAGTAACGGCCAATGCCAAAGGTACAGCGGAAAACTGATCAGCCCGATCCATACCGCGATCCGGTTCGACAGGATCACGCGATTGACCCAGGCGCCAGGGCCGGCAAGAATCAGCATCGCCGCGCTCAGTACAGGGATGAGCGCCCATTTGCCTGGAAAGCCGAGGCGTTTGTCGATATGCCAGAAACCGAACGCCAGCAGCAGGGCCGCAGCCACGGACATGGCGCCGGCCCGGCGCGCGTCAGCGGCCCTGAAGTTTGGCTTGTACAGCGTGAGCCAGGCAAGAATACTTCCCAGCATCAGCTCCCAGAAACGCGTTTGCGGCGAATAGAAATCCGCAACGGCGTCTACCTTGACTTGGCGCAGATTCAGACCGAAGGATACGAGTGCAACCAGTATCCCGATACCGAGCAGGTTGAGGCGCCTGCGGTAGGCGAACCACAGCAACAGCGGCCAGAAGATATAGAACTGCTCCTCGACACCCAGGCTCCACAGGTGCAGGAGCGGTTTGGTCTCGGCCGCGTTATCGAAATAACCGGATTCGCTCCATAACACGAGGTTGGAAGCGAAGCTGGCGCCGCCGGCAATATGCTTGCCGAGTTGCATGTATTCGTCGCCCAGCAGGGAAAACCAGCCGAACGCGTAACAGGACACCAGGACGATCAGCAACGCAGGGAAGATGCGCTTGACGCGACGGAGATAAAACCCGGTGAAACTGAATGTCCCGTTGTCGAGGTTTTCGTAGATGATCGTCGAGATCAAATAACCCGAAATCACGAAAAACACGTCGACGCCGATGAATCCGCCTTTGATCCACTCCGGGAAGGCGTGGAAGGCGACCACCGACAGGACCGCGACGGCGCGCAAACCGTCGATGTCGCGCCGGTACTTGGGATGCGAAAGGTGGGGAAATGACATGTCTCGCCCGCGCGAGTGGCAGTGAACTATGCAAACCGTGCACCATAGAAGGTTGCCTGGTTGGATCGACGTCAAGTGCGCGTCGATTTTGTATAGCTACGCGTTGGCCGCGCCGGTGCGCGCGGCCGGATCGTCATCCAGCATCCCGCCACGCGGACTAGAATATCCGTCCGACAACGCAAAGGACGCCCATGCCCCTGCTGAACTTCTCCCAACCGGCGCTCGACGCCACCACCCTTGCCGCCGCGACCGACACGATGAAGACCGGCTGGATCGCCAGCGGCCCGCGCGTGCTGGAATTCGAACGCGCACTGTCCGCCACGTTCGGCGACCGTCCCACGCGCACCCTGACGTCGGCCACGGGCGCGATGGAACTGGCGCTGCTGGCATGCGGCATCGGTCCCGGCGACGAGGTGATCACGTCCACGCAGAGCTTCTTTTCGACGATGAACATGATCGTCAAGGTCGGCGCCCGCCCCGTGTTCGTCGACTGCGACCTCGTCACGCGCGCCATCGACCTCGACCAGGTTGCCGCGGCCATCACGCCGCGCACGAAGGCGATCGTGCCCACGCACTTCCCCGGCGCCCTGGGCGACATGGACGCGCTGTACGCGCTGGCGCGGCAGCACGGCCTGCGCGTGATCGAGGATGCGGCCCTCGTGCAGGGCTCGACGTGGAACGGGCAGCCGGTGGGCAGCTTCGGCGACATCGCCACGTTCTCCTTCCACCCGAACAAGAACATGACGACGATCGAGGGCGGCGCCATCGTCGTGCCGGACGACGCCACGGCGAAGCGCATCGAGGTGCTGCGCTTCCACGGCATCGAGCGCCTCGCGGACGACACGCGCGACGTCGCGGTCGCCAGCGGCAAGTACAACATGTCGGACGTGTCGGCCGCGATCGGCCTCGCGCAACTGGCGCAGCTGCCCGCCTTCCTGGCGCAGCGCCAGCGGCTGGCCGAACGTTATTTCGAGATGTTCCCGGCCATCGACGGCGCCGTGCTGCCGCCGCGTGGCGTGCCGGGGAGTAGCTGGAACATGTTCTGCGTGCTGCTGCCGTTTGCAGCGTACGGCACGACGCGGCAGGCATTCCGCGCCGCGCTGCGCGAACGGGAGATCGCGACGGGCCTGTCGTACGAACCGTCGCACCTGACGACGCTGGGCCGCAGCCTCGGCTGGCGCGAGGGCCAGTTCCCGAATGCGGAGCGCATCGGCCGCGAGACCGTCACGATCCCCCTGCACTGCGGCATGAACGAGGCGGACGTGGACCGCGTGTGCGCGGCCATCGCCGACATCCTCCGCTAGTCAGGCCAGCTTCAGCTCGGGCCTGGCGGCCTTGCGCGGAAAGCGCAGGTGGTAGCGCAGGCCCTGCCCCGGGCTGCTCTCCACGCGCAGCGAGCCTTGCAGCACGTTCGTCGCGAGGTTGTACAGGATGTGGCCACCGAGGCCGCTGCCGCCACTGCCGCGCTTCGTCGTGAAGAACGGGTCGAACAGCTTGGCGAGCGTCTCCGCATCCATGCCAGCGCCGTCGTCGCCATAGTCGAAGACGACGTGGTCGCCATCGGGCGCCGCGTGGATCGTGATGTGGCCGGGCTGGTCGCGCTCGAACCCGTGCATCAGCGAGTTGACGACCATGTTGGTGACGATCTGCGACACGGCGCCCGGAAAACTCTCCAGCATCAGGTCCTTCGGGCAGTCGATGGCGACTTCCAGCGGCCGGCCCTTCAGCTTCGGCTGCAGCGACAGCAGCACCTCGTTCAGGTACGTGCCGAGATTGAACGCGCGGATGTCGTCGGAAGACTGGTCCACCGCGACCTGCTTGAAACTGCGCACGAGGGCCGCGGCGCGCTGCGTATTGGTCGTCATGATGCGCAGGGACTGGTCGACGATGTCGAAGAACGCCTCCAGGCTTTCCTGGGTCATCGTCCCCGCTGCCAGCTCCTCGCGCGTCAGCTTCAGTTCCTGCACGAGGTGGCTCGTGGCCGTCACGCAGATGCCCAGCGGCGTATTGATCTCGTGGGCGACGCCGGCCACCATCTGGCCCAGCGACGCGAGCTTTTCCTTGCGCACCAGTTCCGTTTGCGCTTCCTGCAGCTGGTGCAGCGCCTGTTCGAGCGCGGCGTTCTGCTGTTCCAGGCGCTCCTTGGCCTTGCGGATGGCGCGGTCGGCCTGCATGCGCGCGATGGCCACCGCGACGTGGCTGGAGATGAAGGCCATCAGGTCCAGGTCGGCCTTCGTGTAGAGGACGGCCGGGTCGTAGCTCTGCACGACCAGCACGCCGTATGCCTTGTCGTTGACGAGCATGGGTGCGCCGATCCAGCTGGCGATGTCCGTGCTCCCCAGCGGATGCTTCACCTTGCCCGCCGCATGCAGGCGCGCGAAGCTGCCGGCGTCGTGGAGTTGCGCCTGCTTCGTCTGCAGCACGTACGACACCATGCCCATCCCGAACGGGAAGCGTTTATGCGGGGCTTCGCTGTCCTTTTCGTCCGCGAAGTACGGGATGCTGATCTCGCCCGTGTCCGGGTGCGTGAGCGCGATGAGGAAATTCTTGGCCATCATCAGCTCGCCGATGATGCTGTGCAGGCTGGACGCCAGCACGTCGGTCTCGAGGGCGGAGGCCGACAGGTCGGCGATCTGGTACAGCGCGTGCTGCACCTGTTCCGCACGGCGACGCTCGGCCACTTCGCGCGCCAGCGCGCGGGTGCGCTCCTGCACGGCGCGCTCGAGGCGGTCCATGCTCTGCAGGCCCTGCAGCGCGTTCGACACGTGGTTGGCGATCAGCGCGAACAACGCCTGGTCTTCCTCGCTGTACGTGTGTTCGGGAAGGTAGCTCTGGATGACGATGGCGCCCACGACCTCGTGCTGCTGGTCGAGCAGCGGGCAACCCATCCAGTGCTCGGCGATGCTGCCCGTGCCCCAGACGGCGCCATTTTCCCGCGCGCGCATCTCGTCGCCCGTCACCACGAGGGGCTGCTTGTTGAGCATGACCCAGGCCGTCGGCGATTCGTCGGGCGACGCGAGCGTCACGCGCTCGTCGGGACCCGGGCCCTTGTCGCGCGAGTCGACGAAATAGACGAAGCGAACCGTGTTGTCTTCCCGCTCGGCCAGGGTGACGTAGAAGTTCTCCGCATACATGATGCGGCCCAGCGCGCGGTGCACGGCGCCGATGAACTCGGTGACGTCGGTACAGCTGGCGGACAGGTGCCCGATGCCCAGCAGCATGGCCTGGACCGTTTCCAGGCGGGCGAGACGGTCTTCCATCGATTCCCCTTATGAGAAAAATTGCGCTCGGGAAATCTTAGCAGGTCAGGCCGTCGTTGCGGCAATCACGTCGACAAAAACCACATTTACCGCGGCGCGCGGAAATCGTTCTCGATCCACGTGGACGCGGACGACGGCGACAGCTTGAAATCGGGACGCACACGCACCTGCGCCACGCGCTCGCCCATCTCGTCGAAGGCGCTCAGCATGGCGTATGGATTGTCCTCGTCCGGGACGATGTCCAGGGTCACCTTCAACTCGCCCTCCGCCGTGGAGACGACGGTGCTCTTGTGCAATTGCGCGTGCAATTGCTGCTCGTGGCGGCGGATCACCTCGGAGGCCGTCTTGACGAGCGTGTGGAAGGCGCTGATGTCGAGCGGTTTCGGGTTTTTCTTGTCGCGCCCCATGGTCCAGGGGCCGACGAGGGCCGGCTCGGATTCGCCGTCCTTGTACATGGCCACGGCCCAGCCGTCGTCGTCTTCGTTCTTGATGACGCGTGCGGTCCAGCCGTTGCCCTGCCACAGACGGGCCTCCTGCACGGGAGCATCATCGTCGTGGTCTGGGATTTCGTCGTTCATTCTTGCTTTCTCGGTCGTGCGGGCATACGCCCAGAAGCAAGATCATAGGCGTTCACGGCGCACTGGACAAGCGCCGCTCCCGTACGGCTAGATGATACGCAGGTCGGGGCCGCGTGGCGGCATGATGGGTGGGCCGGGCGGCGTGTTGCGCGGGTCGATCGCCGGCGACGGGATCTGGCTTTTGAACGGGTTGATGATGATCGGTGGAATCGCCGGCGGTGCCGAGGGCGGGTTCTTGTGGCCGGCCGCATACTGACTGCGGTAACTCAAAACACATTGCATAAGAGACCTCCTGCAACAGAGCAGGCTGTAAGTATAGACCTCGAGGCGAGCATTGCAAGGCTTGATTTCCGGCCACTTTTCCTTATTGCAGCGCCCGGTCGAGCAGTTCGACCCAGTGCTCCACCGGCACGTCCGTCCCCGATTGCAGGTGCGTGATGCAGCCGATGTTGGCGGACACGATGCGTTCCGGCGCCGTCGCTTCCAGGCGCGCCAGCTTGTCGTCGCGCAGGCGCAGCGACACCTCCTTGTGCAGCACCGAATACGTGCCGGCCGAGCCGCAGCACAAATGACTGTCCGCGCACAACCGCACGTCGACGCCGGCCGCGCGCAGCAGGTCCTCGACCTTGCCGCGGATCTTCTGGCCATGCTGCAAGGTGCACGGCGGGTGGTACGCGACCCGTTCGCCCTGCTCTCTTGCCCCCAGCTTCGCGCGCAACTTCGCTGCGAATTCCGGCAGCACTTCGCTGACGTCCTTCGCGGCAGCGGACACGCGCGCCGCCTTGGCCGCGTACGCCGGATCGTCGGCCAGCGCATGGCCGTATTCCTTGATCATCGCGCCGCAGCCGGATGCGTTGATCAGGATGGTGGCGATGCCCTGCTCCAGGTACGGCCACCACGCGTCGATATTGCGCCGCATGTCGGCACGGCCGCCATCCGCATCGTTCATGTGCCAGCGGATGGCGCCGCAGCACCCGGCCCGGCTGGCCGCGACCAGCTGCACGCCGACGGCATCGAACACGCGCGCCGTCGCCGCATTGATGTTCGGGGACATCGCCGGCTGCACGCAGCCTTCCAGGAACAGCATCTTGTGCGCGTGTTCCGCGCGCGGCCAGGCGCCCGCGCTTTGCCGCGCCGGCACCTTGTCCTTCAATGCCTGCGGCAACAGCGGGCGCACCGCCTGGCCCGCCTTCATGGCCGGCGTGAACAGCCACCGGCGCGGCAGGGTTTCCTTGAGGAGTGTCCGCAGCATGCGCTGGCGCGCGGGCCGTGCCACCTGCTGCTCGACGACGCGCCGGCCGATGTCGGCAAGCCGCCCGTATTGCACGCCGGACGGGCAGGTCGATTCGCAGTTGCGGCACGTGAGGCAGTGGTCCAGGTGGGCCTGGGTCTTGTCCGTGGCGGGCCGGCCTTCGAGCACCTGCTTGATCAGGTAGATGCGGCCGCGCGGGCCTTCCAGCTCGTCGCCGGACAGTTGATAGGTCGGGCACGTGGCGGTACAGAAGCCGCAATGCACGCATTTGCGCAGGATGGCGTCGGCCTCGTCGCCGTCGCGCGTGCCCCGGATGAAATCGGCGAGATTGGTTTGCACGGCTAGAATTCCTTGTACATGCGGCCGCGGTTGAGGACCCCGGCCGGGTCGAACACATGTTTCAGTTGTCGGTGGATCGCGAGGACGGCGGGCGCCAGCGGCTGGAACACACCCGCGTGACGGTCGCCGCCGCGGAACAGCGTCGCGTGGCCGCCGGCCCTGCTCGCGGCCGTGCGCACGGTGGCCGCATCGGCGTCGGTGCGAAGCCAGCGCTGCGCGCCGCCCCATTCGATCAGTTGCGTGCCGGGCAGCGCCAGCGGCGGGGCGACCGTCGGCAGCGCTAACCGCCACAGGGCGCCCGCGTCCGTAAAGAACGGGCCGTCGTGCTCGCGCAGCGCGCGCCACCAGGCATCGGCATCGTCCAGCAGCTCGCCGCCGATGCGTTGTCGCGCCGCGTCGACGGCCGAGCGTGCGCCGGACAGGCGCACCGTCAGCACACCGTCGTGCCAGCACGACGCCGACACGGGCAAAGGCTGGCCACCCCATTCGTTCAACCGGCGCAGCGCGTCGTCCTGCTTCATCTGCAACTGCACCGTGCATTCGGCGACGGGTTTCGGCAACACCTTCAGCGAGACTTCCGCGATCAGGCCGAACACGCCCAGCGATCCGGCCAGCAGGCGCGAGACGTCGTAACCGGCCACGTTCTTCATCACCTTGCCGCCGAAGTGCAGCGTCTCGCCCTTCCCGTCCACCAGCACGGCGCCGAGCACGAAGTCGCGCACGGCGCCTGCCGCCTGGCGGCGCGGGCCGGAGAGTCCCGCGGCCACGGTACCGCCGATCGTCGCGGAAGGACCGAAGTGCGGCGGCTCGAACGCGAGCATCTGCCCGTGCTGCGCCAGGTGCGCCTCGATCTCCGCCAGCGGCGTGCCGCAGCGGGCCGTGATCACGAGCTCCGTCGGCTCGTAGTCCGTGATGCCGCGGTACGTCGTCGTGTCGAGCACCGTGCCCTGCACGTCCTGGCCGTACCAGTCCTTGCTGCCGCCGCCGCGGATGCGCAGCGGCGATCCGGTCGCGGTGGCGTGGCCGATCCGGTCGGCGAAATCTTGTAAGGTCGTATTCATCCTGAAATGCGATCAAAAACGCGGCAGGTTGGAAAACGGCATCCGCCCGTGGCGCACGTGCATGCGGCCGTATTCGGCGCAGCGGTGCAGGGTCGGAATCGCCTTGTCGGGATTGAGGATGCCGGCCGGGTCGAACGCACGTTTGACGGCCAGGAACGCATCCAGCTCGGCGCGCGAGAACTGCACGCACATCGAGTTGATCTTCTCGATGCCGACGCCGTGTTCTCCCGTGATCGTGCCGCCCACTTCGACGCACAGTTCGAGAATGTCGGCACCGAACTGCTCCGCGCGGTGGAATTCGCCCGGCACGTTCGCATCGAACATGATCAATGGATGCAGGTTGCCGTCGCCGGCGTGGAACACGTTCGCGCAGCGCAGGCCGTACTTCTTCTCCATTTGTTCGATGCGCTGCAGCACATGGGCGAGGTGCTTGCGGGGGATCGTGCCGTCCATGCAGTAATAGTCCGGCGAGATGCGGCCGACGGCCGGGAACGCGTTCTTGCGGCCGGACCAGAAGCGCAGGCGCTCCGCCTCGTCCCGCGACACGGCCAATGCCGTCGCGCCGCATTCGCTCAGCACCTCGCTCATGCGCGCGATCTCTTCGTCGACTTCCTCGGGGATGCCATCCGATTCGCACAGCAGCACGGCGGCGGCCTGCGTGTCGTAACCGGCATGCACGAATTCCTCCGCAACCTGCGACGACAGCCGGTCCATCATTTCCAGGCCGGCCGGGATGATGCCCGCCGCGATGACGTTGGCCACCGCATCGCCGGCCTTCACGATGTCGTCGAACGACGCCATCACGACGCGCGCCACGCGCGGCTTCGGCACCAGCTTGACGGTGACCTCGGTGACGACGCCGAGCATGCCTTCCGACCCGATGGCGACGGCCAGCAGGTCGAGTCCCGGCGCATCCAGCGCCTCGCTGCCCAGCTCGACGATCTCGCCATCCGTCGTCACCATCCGCACGCGCAGCACGTTGTGCACGGTGAGGCCGTATTTCAGGCAGTGCACGCCGCCGGAGTTCTCCGCGACGTTGCCGCCGATCGTGCACGCGATCTGCGACGACGGATCGGGCGCGTAATACAGCCCGTGCGGCGCGGCCGCTTCCGAGATCGCGAGATTGCGCACGCCCGGCTGCACGACGGCCGTGCGGGCGTACGGATCGAGCCTGACGATGCGGTTCAGGCGCGCCGTCGACAGCACGACACCGCCCGCGATCGGCATGGCGCCGCCGGAGAGGCCCGTGCCGGCACCGCGCGGCACGATCGGCAGGTTCAATTGCCGGCATACGGCGATGGCGGCCATGATCTGTGCCTCGTCTTCCGGCAGCAGCACGATCATGGGCATCTGGCGGTAGGCGGCGAGGCCGTCGCATTCGTACGGGCGCGTTTCCTCGGGATCGACGCGCACGCAGCGGTCGGGCAGGACGGCCAGAAGCGCGGCCGCGGCCTCGCGCTGGCTCACGGCCCGGATTTCGGGAGAGACAGGAGCATTCATCGGATCACCAGCAACGTGAACGGCCACACATACGCCTGCAGCGTGACCATGACACCGACCAGCACGGCCAGTGCGAGAGAGTGGAAGAAGACGAAGCGCAGGATGTCGCCTTCGTGGTTGATCCAACGCGTGGCCGTGGAGGCGACGACGATGGACTGGGCATCGATCATCTTGCCCATGACGCCGCCGGAACTGTTCGCGGCGCCCATCAGGTTCGGCGACAGGTCGAGCTGCTGCGCCGCGACCTTCTGCATGCCGCCGAACAGCACGTTCGACGCCGTGTCCGAACCCGTCATCGCCACGCCGAGCCAGCCCATGAGGGTGCCGAAGAACGGATACAGCGCGCCCGTGTTGGCGAAGGCGAGACCGAGGGTCGTGTCGGTGCCGGAATAGCGCGTGAGCGTGCCCAGGGCCAGCATCAGCACGATGGTCAGCAGCGAGTAGCGCACGAGCCACACGGTGCGGAAGAACGTGCGCACGATCGCACCGAGGCTGTAGTGCATGAACAGCGCGCCGACGATGGCCGACAGCAGGATGCCGGTGCCCGTCGCCGACAACAGGTTGAACACGTAGATCGCGGATTCCGGCTCGGCGTGCGGCACCACCGGCGGCACGCGCATGACCGCGTTATGCAGGCCATCCATCGGGAACTTCGGCGCGAACAGTGTGTTGAAATACGCCTTCACCGGCGGCAGGCCCCAGACGAAGACGAACACGGTCAAGATGAGCCACGGCGTCCAGGCGCGCAGGATCTCCGCCCGCGTGTACTTCTCGGCGCTCTCCGCGCGCCGGGGCGCGGTTTCGGTCTCACGGCCCTTCAGGCTGGCCGACGTCCACACGGTCTTCGGCTGCCACACGCGCAGGAACAGGATCAGCGACGCCATCGACACGAGGGCGGCGATGATGTCCACCAGCTCCGGGCCGATGAAGTTCGACACGAGGTATTGCGGAATCGCGAACGACAGGCCCGTCACGAGGATCGCGGGCCAGATGTCCCACATCGCCTTGCGGCCGGCGAATGCCCAGATCAGCCAGAACGGCACGAGCAGCGAAAAGAACGGCAACTGGCGGCCGATCATGGCCGTCACTTCCATCAGGTCGTAGCCGTGCACCTTGGCCAGCGTGATCACGGGCGAACCGAGCGCGCCGAAGGCGACGGGCGCCGTGTTTGCGATCAGCGACAGGCCGGATGCGGCCAGCGGCGAGAACCCGAGCCCGATCAGGATGCCGGCCGTGACGGCGACCGGCGTGCCGAAGCCCGCGGCGCCCTCGAAGAACGCGCCGAAGCAGAACGCGATCAGGAGCAGCTGCAGGCGGCGGTCGTTCGTGATGCCGGACAGCGAGGCCTGCAGCACCTTGAAGCTGCCGTTCTGTTCGCACAGCTGCTGCAGGAAGATGATGTTCAACACGATCCAGCCGATGGGCAGCAGGCCCGTGAAACCGCCGAGCAGCGCGGCCTTGCCGGCCATCGGGGCCGGCATCGAGTAAGCGAAGACGGCGACGCAGAAAGCCGCGACGAGGCCGAGCGCGGCCGCGATGTGTGCCTTGATGTGAAAGAAGCCGAGCGCGGCGAGCATCACCACCACGGGTACCGCCGCCAGCACGGTCGATAGGGCCATGCTGCCGAACGGATCATAACTCTGTTGCCATACCATCTGTGCGTCTCCTTGATTGAATGAATTTTTTTATGTATTCAGGGCTGGCCTCGCTCGCGCAGCAGATCGGCCAGGCTGCGCGGCGCCGGTTTGAGGGGGGTTCGGTATTTGGTCCAGCCCAGTTGGTCGTTCGGTGCCAGCGCCCGGAAGCGCGTGGCGGCCCAGCGGAACAGGCGGTAGACGTACGGCCGGCCGAACGCGCCGCGCCAGAAACGCCACACGAGGCGCTCGCCGCGGCTGTATTTCGCGCCCTGCCCGCGCAACGGATGTTCGACCTCGGCGTCGGGATTGCGGTTCGCCTCCGTGCGCAGGCGCACGAGCAGTTGCGGGATCGGGATGCGCACGGGGCAGACGTCGCCGCATGCGCCGCACAGGCTCGACGCCGTGGCCAGGTCCGCCGTCGACTCCAGGCCCAGCAGGTGCGGCGACAGGATCGCGCCGATCGGCCCCGGGTACGTCGTACCGTACGCATGGCCGCCGATGCGGCCGTAGACGGGGCAATGGTTCATGCAGGCGCCGCAGCGAATGCATTGCAACGTAGCCCGCAGCTCCTCGTCGGCATAGGCCTGCGTGCGGCCGTTGTCCAGCAGGACGAGGTGCAGTTCGCGCGGGCCGTCCAGTTCACCGGCGCGGCGCGGGCCCGAGATCAGGTTGAAGTACGTGGTGACGGCCTGCCCCGTCGCAGACCGCGTCAGCAGGCTCGCGAGCGGCACGATGTGCTCCAGCTTTTCCACGACCTTCTCGATGCCCATGATGGCGATGTGCACGTCCGGCACAGTGGTCGACAGGCGTCCGTTGCCCTCGTTCTCGACGAGCCACAGGGTGCCCGTGTCGGCCGCTGCGAAGTTCACACCGGACAGGCCGATGTCCGCCTCGACGAACGCATTGCGCAACGTGAGTCTTCCCGTCTGGATCAGGCGGTCGACGTCTTCCGTGTATTCCGTGTCCGGGATGTGCTCGGCGAACAGCGCGCCGATGTCCGCGCGGGTCTTGTGGATCGCGGGCATCACGATGTGCGACGGCTTTTCGCCCGCCAGCTGGACGATGTATTCGCCCATGTCGGACTCGAGGCATGCGATGCCGCGCTCTTCGAGGTAGTGATTCAGCTCGATCTCCTCGCTCGCCATCGACTTACCCTTGACGATGCTGCGGGCGCCGCGTGCGGTGGCGATGCCGTGGATGATGTCGTTGGCCTCCTCGGGCGTGGCGGCCCAGTGGACGTGCGCGCCGGCTGCCGTCAGCTTCGCTTCCAGCCGTTCGAGCAGCGCGGGCAGTTGCACCAGCGCGTTCCTGCGCACCGCCTCGCCGAGGTCGCGCAGGCGCTGGAGCTCCTCGTCGTCGCCGAACTGGCTGCGCCGCTTGTCCTGCAAGAAGGTCATCGCGCCTTTGAAACTCTGGCGCAGCTGCGGATCGTCCAGCGCGGCGCGGCTGCGTGCGTGGAAATCCTGGGGCGGTACGAACTGCAAGGGCGACGTGGTCATGCGGGCTCCCCGGTGACGATCACGACCCACGTCCAGCGCGGGCCGTGCGCGCCGAAGGCCAGGGTCTGCTGGATATCGGACGTGCGCGACGGCCCCGTCGCCAGCACGAGGTTGGTCGGCATGCCGTCCTGCCAGCGCTCCGCGTGCAGCGCCTGGTGCAGGTCGGCGTGCAGCGTGTGCGCGTACACGAGCGCGACGTGCAGCGGCGGCACGAGCGACACGGTGCGGGGCGATGTCGCATCCGGCGCCAGCACCAGCGTGCCGGTGGCGGCGATGCCGGAACGGGCGACCGTGAAGCCCGCGTCGACGGTGCCGAACAGTTCCGCTTTCCAGTCTTCCAGCGGGCCGTCGAACGCGACCGGTTCCACGTTTGCCGGCAGCGCGGCACGGAGGGCGCGGCCTTCGGACGTCGCGGCGTCGACGAGGACGCGGCGCACGCCGGCATCTGCCAGACGTCGCGCCAGCAGCGCGGGCCATTCGTCGGCCCTTGCGCACCAGGCCTGCGCGCGCACGGCCTCCAGCGCAACCTGCATGCGCTGCGCGAGCACGTTCGGCGACGCGTCCGCGCGGCGCGTATCGAAGTGCGCATCGATGCGGCGTTCGAGATCGTTACTGCCCGGGCCGTGCGGGGCGGCCGCGCGCAGGCGGCCGAGAATGCGGTCGCGCGCGCTCATGCCTGCTCTCCCATCCGGCGCCACAGGAAGCTGGCCAGGTGTTCGACCTCGAGCGGCGCGCCCTGGTGTTGGGCCGCATGGCCGATGTTGAGCAGGCAGGCGCAATCGGCCGACACGACGCGGCGGCATCCCGTCGCGCGCATGGACGCGACCTTGTCCTTGACCATGGCACCGGAAATGTCCGCGTGCTTGATCGAGAACGAGCCGCCGAAGCCGCAGCATTCGGATTCGCGCTCGTGCTCCACGCGCGTCACGCCGGGCACGGCGTCGACCAGCGCGACGCCGTGCGCCCGCGTGCCCATCTCGCGCCGCGCGGAACAGGACGTGTGCAGGACGACGTCTTCGGCCACGACGGCCGCGCCGGCGGGCATGGTCCACTCCAGCACGTGCAGCAGGAAGGCGCCGAACTCGACCACGCGTGCCGCCACGGCCTGCGCCTGCGCGCCGAGATCCGGGTCGTCGCGAAACAGCTCGGGCCAGTGCTTGCGCATCATGCCCGCGCACGAGCCGGAGGGGACGATGATGGGCCAGGGTTCGGGAAACAGATCCAGCTGGGCGCGCGCGACGGCGCGCGCCTCGTCCGGATTGCCGCTGCTCCAGGCGGGCTGTCCGCAGCAGCTCTGGCCGCGCGGATAGTGAACCGTGACGCCGGCCGCTTCCAGTACGCGCACGGCGTCGAGCCCTGCCTGCGGCATGAACAGGTCGATCACACACGTACCGAACAGATACACGTTGCGAGTCATGCATAGTCTCCAGAAGGAATGTTGTCTTTTTTCTTTTAGTTGTCAGATCTTTCCAGTATTCTTAGTGCATGACAAACTGGTTGGGCCAGAGGAGACGAACACATGGTCACATCGATCCGGCAGGTCCTGGACAGGCTGGAAGAGGCATTGCTTAACGGCAGTTTCCCGGCCAATTCGAAGCTGCCGTCGGAGCGCGAACTGGCCGAGCGTTACGGGGTGTCGCGCAACACCGTGCGCGAGGCGATCCAGCAACTGGGCGCGCGCGGCCTCGTGCGCATCCGGCCACGCAGCGGCGTGTTCGTGTCGGACCAGTTGCGCACGGGCGCGACGTCGCCCTGGGGCCAGCTGATCGCCGACAGCCCCGCGCGGCGCGAAGACATCCTGGAATTCCGGCGGGTGCTGGAAGGCGCCACCGCCTACTTCGCCGCGTTGCGCGGCACGGACGAGGACCTGGAGCGCATCCGCGGCGCGATGGCGCGCCTCGACCAGGCGCGGCGGGAAGGCAACCACGCCAGCGAATCGCGCATCGACGTCGAACTGCACGAGGCGATCGCCCAGGCTTCGGGCAACAGCATGTTCCTGCACCTGCACAGCAGCGTCACGAAGATGATGCGCGAGCACATCATCCGCAACGTCGACGGCTTGCGCGAGCTGAACGAGTCGGTGTCGGAAATCCTGGCGTGGCAGCACCGCACCGTCTGCGACGCGATCTGCGCCCGGCGCCCGGAAGAAGCGCGCACGGCGATGCAGACGCACATCGACTACGTGCGCAGCCGGTTCGACGCGGACGGGGAATAGACGACGCTGGTTGGGCCAGCGCAGTTCGTCGCCGCAGGCAACCCTCCGGCCCTCGAAAAATGCAGTTTGTCGCAGTCCGATGGAGCCGTTCGGGACGTATGGATACAGTACGACCATGCCGACAACGACATGACCCGATCAACGGAAACCAAGAGGACCCATCATGAAAAAGACCGCCGCCATCATCATCCTGTTCCTGTTCGCCCTGCTCGTCTGGAACGTCTTCACGTTCGGCGACAGCGTCGTCACGATCGGCGACGAAGATATCGGCGGGCCGTTGGGCGCCGTGCTGGCGACGGTCTTCGCGGGCGGCGGCATGCTGCTGGCCGGATTGATCATGCTGCTCGTGGGCGGCGTGCTCGCGGTGGTGTTCGCCGGCGTGGGCGTCCTGGTCATCGGCGGCCTGGCGTTAGGTGCCTGCGTGCTGGCCCTGATGGTGTCGCCGCTGCTGCTGCCGCTGCTGGTGCCGATCGCGATCGTGTGGTTCTTCGTGAGCCGCTCGCGTAAGCACCGCTACATGCAACAGGCAGTCTAAATGCCTTCCACCAGCCGCATCGCGAACACGATCGGCAACCCGGTCGCGATCACCTTGCGCGCGGCCGCGCCGTGATCATACGGCACCCTGAAATATTGAATTTCCCGCGCCGCGTCGTCGAAGATGGCATAGCACGCCGCGTTGTTCTGGTCGCGCGGCTGGCCCACCGCGCCGGGCAGCACGAGATACCGGTGCTGCGGCTGCAAAGGGATGGCTTCTCCCGCCTGCGGCACGTGGCGGCCCATGCGGCCGTCGTCGGCCTGGCGGTACAGTGCGGGCGCGTGCACGTGCCCGGAAAACACGATGCGGCTGCCGCTGGCGCGGATGCTGCGTTCGGCCTCCTCGATCCCCGTCACGTATTCCCACCGCTGGGGCGCGTGGGCGCTCGCATGCACGAAGCACGCATTGCCGTGTTGTTGCACGAGGGGCAGCGCGGCCAGGAACGCCAGCTGTTCCGCATCCAGCTGGCCGCCGGTCCAGGCGATGACTTCGCGCGCCTCCGCATGCATGCGAGCGGATGGCGGCCGCGTGACCGCATAGTCGTGATTGCCCTGCACCGCGACGGCGCCCCGCGCCACGTAGTCCATCACCGTGCGCACGACCCAGGCCGGATCGGCGCCATAGCCGACGAAGTCGCCCGTGAACGCGTACTGGTCGACGTGCTGGCGTTCCGCGTGCGCGAGGCACGCTTCCACCGCCTCGCGGTTCGCGTGCAGGTCGGTCAGCAGGGCAAGGCGCATGTCAGGCCCCGGCGCGCTCCCGCGCGTACTGCTCGTAGCCGCGGGCGCGCAGCTCGCAGGCCGGGCACTTGCCGCAGCCGTGGCCCCACGCGTGCGGGGCGCCCCGTTCGCCGAGGTAGCAGGTGTGGGTCTCGAAGCGGATCAGGTCGACGAGCGCCTCGCCGCCGCACTGCTCCGCCAGCTGCCACGTCTGCTTCTTGTCGATCCACATCAGCGGCGTCTCGACCTTCAGGCGCGTGGCCATGCCCAGGTTCAGCGCGACCTGCAGCGCCTTCATCGTGTCGTCGCGGCAGTCCGGGTAGCCGGAGAAATCCGTCTCGCACATCCCACCGACCAGGACGTTCAGACCGCGGCGGTAAGCGACCGTCGCCGCCACCGTCATGAACAGCAGGTTGCGGCCCGGAACGAAGGTGTTCGGCAAGCCGTTGGCCTGCATCTGGATCTCGACGTTGCTCGTCAACGCCGTATCGGAAATGCGCGAGATCAGCGACAGGTCGATCAAGTGGTCTTCGCCGAGACGCTGGTCCCACGTGGCGGACAGCGCCCGCATCTTCGCGAGCACGGGCGCGCGCACGTCCAGCTCGATCGCATGGCGCTGGCCATAGTCGAAGCCGATGGTTTCCACGTGCTCGTAGCGTTGCAGGGCCCAGGCGAGGCAGGTGGTGGAATCCTGTCCTCCGCTGAACAGGACGAGGGCGGTATCGGGTTGGTGCATGATGAATTCCTGTAATGACGTCGGCGCAGAGTCGTCCGCCATCGGATTTGACAATCAGTTAAGATGTGGCCGGCATATTGACGAATGGAGCGACATGATTTCCGCACGACCCGACCCATGCACGGCGATGGCGCCGGCGCGACCACGAATTTTGGCACAAATCGTGCTGACCGTGAACGCGCTGTGCTTCGCCCCGGTCGCGGCCGCGCAGGACCAGCCGCCTCCGGAGGCACCATCCAGGGCCATCGACTACGACGTGCGCATCGACGCGCCGCGCCAGCTGCGCGAGCTGCTGGAGAATAACCTCGACCTGATGCGTTGGCGCGGCAACCCGCGCCTCGACATGGAACAGTTGCTGCGCCTCGTGCGCACGACGCCCGAGCAGATCAAGACCCTCGTCGCCACCGAAGGCTATTACACGCCGAAAGTGTCCGCCGACCTCGACACGTCGGGCAGCAAGCCGGTGGCGCTCATCGACGTCGTGCCGGGCGACCCGGTCGTCGTGGGCGACGTCGACATCGAGCTGCGCGGGTTCGTCCCGTTCGACAAGGGCAGCGCCCCGATCGACGCGGCCGCGCTGCGCAACCGCTGGACCCTGCCCGTCGGCGCACGCTTCCGCACGGCGGACTGGGAAGCGGCCAAGCGCGGCCTCGTGCGCCAGGTCGCGCAGTCGCGCTTCCCGCGCGCGCAACTGCTCGATTCTTCCGCCACCGTCGATCCGGACACGCACCGCGCGCTGCTGAAGGTCGTCATCGACAGCGGTCCGGACGCGCGCTTCGGCGGCCTCGAGATCCAGGGCCTGCAGCGCTATCCGGCCAGCGTCATCACGAACCTGAACACGATCCGCCCCGGCGACGAATACAACGAGGCCGCGCTGCAGGCGCTGCAGGGCCGCCTGCAGGACACGGGCTACTTCGCCAGCGTGGAAGTGAGCGCGGACATGTCGTCCGTGATCGCATCGCAGGTGCAGGACCTCAAGGAAAACGAAGGCGCGACGCCGCAGCCGCCGAGCGGCCCCGCGACCTTGCCCGTGCTTGTGCGCGTCACGGAGAACAAGCGCAAGAACGTGGCGCTCGGCGTCGGTTTCTCGACCAACACGGGTGCCCGCGCGCAGGCCGAGTACGACGACCTGAACGTGTTCGGCAAGCGCATGAAGAGCAACGTGCTGTACGAACAGAAGCACCAGGCCGCGAAGGCCGAGTTCTACCTGCCGACGACGACGGGCGGCTACAACAACAGCTTCGGCGCCGGCTACGACCGCCTGGACGCCAACGGCCAGGTCACGCGCACGACGAGCATCCACGCCAAGCGCGCATGGGGTTCGCCGCTGCTGGAAAAGACGCTCACCCTGGAAGCGCTGACGGAACAGGTGACCATCGACGACCTCCCGACGACGCGCGTGAAAAGCGTGCCGCTGACGTTCTCGATCACCAAGCGCAAGCTGGACAGCCTCGTGCAGCCGTCGCGCGGCTACATCGTCAACGCGCAGGTCGGCGGCGCCTTCCTGCCCGTGCTGACGGACGAGAAGTTCGTGCGCATCTACACGCGCGCCCTCGGCTACAAGCCCGTGGGCGATTCCGGCACGCTGATCGTGCGCGGCGAATTCGGCGCGGTCGGCTCAAAGGACAAGAATGGCGTGCCCTCGACGTTCCTGTTCCGTGCCGGCGGCGACCAGTCCGTGCGCGGCTACGGCTACCAGCAGCTGGGCGTGCCGGTCGGTTCCGCCATCACGGGCGGCCGCTACCTGCTCACCGCCAGCGCCGAATACGATTACTGGTTCAAGCCGCCGTGGGGCGCGGCCGTGTTCTACGACGTCGGCAACGCGGGCGACAACTTCGCCGACCTGAAGCCGAAGGTCGGCTACGGCGTCGGCGCGCGCTGGCGCAGTCCCGTCGGCCCGATCAACGTCGACGTCGCCTACGGCAAGGCGGTCCATAAAGTCCGCCTGCACTTCTCACTGGGATTCACGTTCTGATGGAAGCCGATCAACAAACGCCCGCATCCCCTGCCCAGGAACACAAGCGCCGCTGGCCGCGCCGCGTCGGCATCGGCGTGGTCGTCGTCGGCGTCATGCTGGGCGGCGCCGTATGGTACCTGGGCCGCGAGACCACCTTGCAGATGATCGCCCAGCGCGTCGCCAACGCGAGCGGCGGCAAGCTGACCCTGTCCGGCGTCTCCGGCTCGCTGTACGGCCACATGCACATCGGCCACGTCGTGTTCCGCAGCGAGACGTCCGTGACGACGGCGGACGACATCGACATCGACTGGAAGCCCTGGCAATACCTGTCGCGCGGCGTGGAGATCGACAAGCTGTATGCCCGCGTGGTGCGCGTGGAGACGCTGAAGGAATCGGAAGAGCCGACGACGATGCCCACGCGTCTTTCTCCGCCCTTCAAGATCGCGGTGGAGGATGCGCGCCTGGCGAAGGCCATCTTCGTGAACAAGGGCACGGCGACGGAGATCGACGACATCCGCGCGCGCCTGCACGGCGACAAGGCGCAGTGGAAGCTCGACTACGCGTCCGCGAACACGCCCTGGGGCCAGGTCGCGGCCAAGGGCAGCATCGCCAACACGCTGCCGTACAAGCTCGATGCGGATGCGAGCCTGACGCAGTCGCAGCCCGCGGCACCGGCGCAGACGGAGGCGCCGCCGAGTCTCGGCGCGCAGCTGAAACTGCACGCATCGGGCGACCTGCAAAAGACCGTCGTCGACGCCACCGGCCAGGCCGCGCGCGCGCAAGGCAAGGCGCAGATCGTGATGTCGCCGTTCGCGGACATCCCGCTGCAGGCGTTCACGCTCGATGCGCACAACATCGACCCCGGCTTCTTCAGCCCTACTCTACCCAGCGCGGACCTGAACCTGGCCGTCTCGGTCCGGCTCGACCCGAACCGCAACATCGCCGGTACCGTCAACCTGACGAACGACGGCGCCGTCGGCACGCTCGACCAGCAACGCCTGCCGCTGCGCGCGATGCGCGGCCAGCTGGGCGGCAGCCTCACGGCCATGCGCATCACGGACGTGCTGATCGACGTGGGCAGCGCCGGCCGCTTCACGGGCAGCGGCAGCGTGCAGCGCGGCCCCGACGAAAAGGGGCTCGGCACGGCGGAATTCGCGCTGCACACGGACCGCTTCGACCTGCACGACGTCTACGGCAGCATGAAGCCGACGAAGATCGCCGGCGACATCAGGGTCGCCAACACGAAGGACACGCAGACCCTGGACGTGAACCTGTCGGACGCGGGACTGCGCCTCGCCGCGCAGGCCGCGCTGGCCGACAACGTGCTCACGGTGCGCGACGCGCGCCTGTCCGCCGGCAAAAGCAGCGTGCGCGTGACGGGCAATGCGAACCTCAAGGACAACAAGCCGTTCAAGGCGAATGCGGTGGTGAGCCGCTTCAACCCGGCCGATTTCGGCAAGTTCCCGCAGGCCGACATCAATGCCGAGATCAACGCGGCGGGCGCGCTCGCCCCGCAGTGGAAGGTCGCGGCCGATTTCGCCGTGCGTCCGAGCCGGCTGTTCGACCAGCCGCTGTCCGGCCGCGGCAAGCTCGATGCGGATGCCACGCACGTGCACGACGTCGACGCCACGCTGGCGCTGGGCCAGAACACCGTCGACCTGCGCGGCGCGTTCGGCAGGCCGGGCGAACGGCTCGCGTGGAAGGTCGACGGCAAGCAGCTGTCCGCGCTGCGCGGCGACCTGTATGGCGCCGTGCTCGCGAGCGGCGTCGTCACCGGCACCATGGACGCGCCGCGCACGACGTTCGAAGTCGACGCCCGTAACCTCGGCTGGGTGCCGCGCGAACGCAAGAACGACAATGGCTCCGTGCATGCGAGCGGCGAAGCGTGGCTGTCCGGTAAAGAAGGCGCGCGCATCGTCGAAGTCACGGCCAAGGGCGACATGCAGCGCCTGAACCCGGCCGCCTTCGGGTCGCCGCTGGCCGGCAGCATCAACGGCGGCTTTACGGCGAGCGGCCGCACGGGCGCGAACATGGGCGGCGCCATCGACCTGGCGCTGCAGGATTCCACGCTGTCGAAATCGCCGCTGTGGGGCCATGCGAAACTCGCGGCGGACAAGCGCCACGTGTCGAACGCGGACATCGACCTGCACCTGGGCGGCAACGTGGTCGCTGCGAAGGGTGCGTTCGGCAGCGGCCGCGACACGCTGAACTGGCGCGTCGACGCGCCGCAACTGGCCGCGCTCGGCCCGGACTTCGGCGGTGCGCTGCGCGGGTCCGGCACCTTGTCCGGCACGATGGACACGCCGTCGCTGACGGCCGCCATCGAAGGCCAGAACATCCGCGCGCTGGGCACGCAATCGGTCAAGGCGCTGAAGGCCACCGCGAACCTGGGCTCGGGCCGCGGCGCCGCCGATCCGCTCGCGCTGGACGTGTCGGTGACGGATTACGCGAGCACGACGACCGATAAACTGGGCAACGTCAGCGAAACGAAGATCGCGTCCGCACGCCTCACATCGACGGGCACGCGCGGCGCGCACACGATCCAGGCCGCCGCACGCGGCGACACCTTCGATGCCGCGCTGGCCGTGCACGGCGGCCTGACGGGCAATACGTGGAACGGCACGGTCGACGCGCTGAAGAACAGCGGCCGCTACGCGCTGACCCTGGCCGCACCGACGCCGCTGCGCATCGCGGGCGCGCCCGGCAGCGGCCTCGCGGGCGTGGCAAAGCCGGAGCAGATCGCCCTCAGCGGCGCGACGATCCGCCTGCCCGCCGGTTCCGTCACGATCGACTCGCTGGCCAAGATCGGCCCGCGCTGGACCACGCGGGGCAGCGCCACCGGCGTGCCGATGAACTACCTGGCGCAGGCGTCGGACGCGATGCGCCAGAACGTGCGCGGCGACCTGACCCTGGGTGCGCAATGGGCCATCGACCTGCGCGCGCCCACCGCAGCCGGCGCCGTGCCGCAGCTCGCAGGCAACGTGCACGTGTTCCGCGAAAAGGGCGACCTGATCGCGGGCGACATCTCGCCGATCGCGCTGGGCCTGCGCCAACTGGACCTGCGCGCGGACGTCGCCGGCGGCGCGCTGCGCAGCCAGCTCGCGCTGGAGGGCACGCGCATCGGCACGGCCAACGTGGACGCCACCGCCCAGCTGCTGCAGGGCCGCGTCGATAACGACAGCCCGTTGAAACTGACGGCCAATGCGAATCTCGCGTCGCTGTCGTGGGTGTCGCCGCTGCTCGGTCAGCCGGGCCTGGAAGTGGACGGCGCGCTGAAGCTCGCCATCAACGGCACGGGCACCGTGGGCGCGCCCACGCTCAACGGCAGCATCGACGGCGACGGCCTCGCCGTGCGCTGGCCGGACCAGGGCGTCCGCCTGCGCAACGGCCAGCTGCGCGCCCAGCTCGCGGGCGACCAGCTGCAATTGCAGCGCCTGACCCTGGAGGGCAACAGCGGCCGCGCGACGGCGGATGGTTTCGTGCGCTTTGCCGGCGGCGAAGCGACGATGAACCTGAAACTCGTCGCGGACAAGCTGGAAGCGCTGTCGCGCCCGGACCGCACGGTCGTCCTGAGCGGCCAGGCCAGCGTCGTGCGCGATGCGCGCCAGTTCCGCGTGGAGGGCAACTTCAAGGCCGACCGCGCCCTCGTCGAACTGGCGCCGCAGGACCGCCCGACGATCTCGGACGACGTCATCGTGCTGGGCCGCGGCACCGCGGCCGCGCCGGCGAAGAAGGAATCGGCGGTGCCGCTGACGATCGACCTGACGGCCGACCTGGGCGACGACTTCCACCTGCGCGGCATGGGCGCCGACGCCTACCTGGCCGGCAACGTGCACGTGCTGAAGGTCGGCGACCGCCCGCCGCGCATCAACGGCACCGTGCGCACCGTCAACGGCACGTATGCCGCGTACGGACAGCGCCTGACGATCGACCGCGGCGTGATCACGTTCAGCGGCCCGTACGACAACCCGTCGCTGGACATCCTCGCCGTGCGCAAGCGTCCCGACGGCGAGCAGCTGAGCGAGACAAACGTGGAGGCCGGCGTGCAGGTGCGCGGCACGGCGCTGTCGCCGACGGCGAAGCTCGTGTCGACGCCGAACGTATCCGACAGCGACAAACTGTCGTGGCTCGTGCTGGGCCACGGCATGGAAGCGACGACGGGCAACGAGGCCGACGTGCTGAGCGCCGCCGCCGGCGCCCTGCTGGGCGGCAAGGGCGGCACGGGCGGCATCACGAGCAAGCTGGCGAACACGCTGGGCCTGGACGAACTGGGCGTGCGCCAGGGCGCGGGCCAGGCATCCGGCCTGGAAAACACGGTGGTCACGGTGGGCAAGCGCATCTCGCAGCGCCTGTACCTGAGCTTCGAACAGGGCGCTGCCACCGCATCGAGCGTCGTACGGGTGCGCTACAAGATCAACCCGCGCATCACCCTGCAGCTGCAGACGGGCACGAACACGGCGCTGGACGTGCTGTACTCGTGGGCGTTCGACTAGAAATAGGCTTCGCTGTCGACGTCGTCCAGCAGGCCGCGCCCGCGCGGCTGCCAACCCAGCACTTCGCGCGTCCATGCGCTCGCTGCCGCCATGTCCAGGCCGGCGAAATGCGCGAACCAGCCGAAGTGCGCGCCCGCCTCCTCCGCCCCGAGATCCGCACGCGGCACGCCCAGCCGGCGCGCGATCACGTCCGCGATGGCGCGCATCGGGACACCCTCGTCGGCGACAGCGTGGTAGCGCGCCCCGACCGCGCCGCGCTCCAGCGCCAGGCGGTACACGCGGGCCGCGTCGCGCCGGTGCACGCCCGCCCAGCGGTTGGACCCGTCGCCCACGCAGGCCGCCACGCCTTTCTCGCGCGCCAGGGCAATCAGCATCGGGACGAAGCCGTGGTCGCCCGCGCCGTGCACGGACGGCGGCAGGCGCACGGTCGATGCGTGGATACCGCGCGCGGCCAGCGCCGCCGCCGCGTGTTCGGACGCGCGCGGGTACGACGGGCTGACGGGCACCGGTGGGTCGGTCTCGGTCGCGAGCCGGCCGGGTGCGATCAGCGCGACGCCGGCCGTCACGAGCAGGGGCTTGCGCGTGCCTTCCAGGCCAGCGCCCAGCGCCTCGATGGCGCGCCGGTCCTGCTCGCAGTTCTGCGCGAACTTCGAAAAGTCGTGGTTGAAACCCGTGTGGACGACGCCGTCCGCGGCCCGGGCTGCGCGCGTCAGGACATCGAGGTCGTCGAGCGTGCCGCGCTGCACGCGCGCGCCTTCCGCTTCCAGCGCGGCGGCGCCGGCATCCGAACGCGCCAATCCCGTGACGGTATGGCCCGCATCGAGCAATTCCCGGACGACGGCGGAGCCGACGAAGCCCGTGGCGCCGGTAACGAAAACATGCATGGTTCCCTCCTGTGGTGGCGAATGCAGGCACTATCGTGGCGGACGCCATCCCGGTAAAGTAGTGGCGTTATAGGGGTAAAGGAGTTAACAGGATGGACGCGCCGCGCAAGGACGACAACCCGCTGGGCAGTTTTCTGAAGGACCGCCGCGCGCGCCTCGACCCGGTGGCGCTGGGCTTCGCGGCGACGCGCCGGCGCACGCCCGGCCTGCGCCGCGAGGAAGTCGCGCAACGGGCCCACATCAGCGCGACGTGGTACACGTGGCTCGAACAGGGCCGCGGCGGCGCGCCGTCGCCCGAGGTGCTGGACCGGATCGCGCGGGCGCTGCTGCTGACCGACGTCGAACGCGAGCACCTGTTCCTGCTCGGCCTGGGCCGCCCGCCCGAACCGCGCTATGCCGGCGACGCGGCCGTGTCGCCCCGCATCCAGCGCGTGCTGGACGCGCTGCCCGCCAGTCCCGCGTTCGTGAAAACGCTGACCTGGGACCTGGTCGCGTGGAACCGCGCGGCGGCCGCGGTCTTCGGCTACGACGACGCGACGCCGGACCTGCGCAACATCCTGCGCCGCATCTTCTGCGATCCGGGCAACCGCGCCATCCAACTGGACTGGGAAAGCGTGGCGCGCTTCGTCGTGTCCGTGTTCCGCGCGGACGCCGCGCGGGCCGGCCCGTCGGCCGATGTCGACGCCCTCGTGCTCGACCTGCGCCGCCGCAGTCCCGAATTCGACGCGTTCTGGCAGGACGACCACGACGTGCGTGCATACGGCGAAGGGACGAAGCAGCTGCGCCATCCCGTCGCCGGCCTGCTGGCAATGGAATACTCGTCGTTCGTCGTGGACGGGCGGCCGGACCTGTCGATGGTCATCTACAACCCGGCCACGCCGCAGGATGCGGACAAGGTGCGGGCCCTCGTCGCCTCCCGGTCCGGTTAGACGGCGGCTTTCGCACGCTTCGGCTTCGCCTTGGCCGCGTTGAGGGCGGCCGCCGCGCGGATGAGCGCACGAAACGCGGCCGGGTCCAGTTCCTCGCCTTCGTGGATGTCGATGGCGCGCCGGGCGTTGCCGTCCAGGCTGGAGTTGAACAGGCCGGACGGGTCGTCCAGCGACGCGCCCTTCAGGAAGGTCAGCTTCACGTGCGATTTATACGACTCGCCCGTGCAGAGAATGCCGCCGTGGGACCATACGGGCGTTCCCATCCACTTCCACTCTTCCACGACGCCGGGCACCGCTTCGTGGATCAGGGCGCGCACCCGGGCCAGCGCCGCGCCGCGCCAGTCACCCAGGTCGGCGATGCGGCGGTCGATCAGTGCGGACGCCGGCAGGTCCGCGGATGCATTCTCCTGCTTCATCTCCCCTCCTTCAGCTTAGTCGTCGAGCTTCGCCAGCACCTCGTCGAGGGCGGCCGTGAATTTGTTCCAACCGTACTTCGCACCATTGTAGGCCGCGTCCTGGCCGGGCTGGAAGCCGGTCTGTTCCATTTTCAGGTGCGTGCCCGCGCCCGTCGGGGTCAGGGTCCAGGTGACGACGCTGTCCAGGCCCATCGCGGCCCACGTGTACGACAGCGAACGGTTCGGTTCGATCTCCAGTACCTCGCAGTCGACGGCGCCCCAGTCGGCGCTGAGTTTGAAGCGGTGATGCAGGGCGGGCACGAAATCGTTCTTCATGAGCCACGCTTCGATCAGGTGCGGCTGGGTGAGCGCGCGCCAGATCTTTTCCGGCGGATGCGCGAATTCCCGTTCGACGGTGACGGTGCGCGTTTGGAGCGAGGTATCGTTCATTGGTCCATCCTTTTCAACAGGTCTTCCAGGTCATCGAACCGGCTCTCCCAGAACCGGGCCATTTGGTTCGTCCAGTCGGCCAGCGGCGCCAATGCCTGCAGCTGGGCGGTGTAGTGCGTCTGGCGTCCTTCATGCCGGTCGCGCACGAGCCCGGCCTGCTTCAACAGCCCCAGGTGCTTGGACACGGCCGGCTGCGAGATGCCGGCCCGGGCCGTGAGGGCCCCGACCGTCTGCTCGCCGTCGCGGCACAGCGATTCGAAAATGGCGCGGCGCGTCGGGTCGCCGAGTGTCCGGAAAAGAATATCGTGGGCGTCTGTCATGGCAATTAATAACCGGCTGGCTATGAATCAAATCATAACCAGCCGGTTATTGGTTGGTCAAGCGATTTTTTATCGAGGCCGCAGCAGCACGGCGCCGCTCGTCTGCCCCGCTTCCATGGCGGCATGCGCCTCGGCCGCGCGCGCCAGCGGCAGGTCGAGCCCGACCGGCACGCGCAGGCCCGCCGCCAGCCGCGCCAGGGTCGCCTGCGCGCCTTCCTGGTACAGGCCGGGGACTGTCATGAACTGCATCACGCTGGGACGGGCGAACGCGATACCGCGCGGCTTGCCGATCTGCAGCAGGTCGACCGGCTCGATGCTGCCGCTGGCCTGGCCGACGCTGGCCGCCATGCCGTACGGCCGCACGGCGTCGAAGGTACGCAGCAGCGTCGGGCCGCCGATGCCGTCGATCGCGAAGTCGACGCCGCGCCCGCCCGTGAAATCGCGTGCCGCCGCCACGAAATCCTCCTCGCGGTACAGGACCACGCGTTCGGCGCCGTGGGCCAGCGCGAGTGCCGCCTTGTCGCGGTTGCCGACCGTGCCGATGACGCGCGCGCCGAGCGCACTCGCCCACTGCGTCAGCACGAGCCCGAGACCGCCGGCGGCCGCGTGCACCAGGACAGTGTCGCCGGGGCGGAGTTCCCGCACGTGCGCGAACAGCATGTGCGCCGTGAGGCCGCGCAGCAGCCCACCAGCGACGGTATCCAGGGAGACGGCGTCCGGCACGACGACGAGACGGTCCGCCGGCACGTTGCGCACCGCCGCATAGCCGCCGACCAGCCCCGTGTAGGCGACGCGCTGCCCCGGCACGAAGCCCGTCACGCCTGGGCCGACCACCTCGACGACGCCGGCACCTTCGACACCCGGCGTCGCCGGCAGGTGCGGCAGCGGATAGCTCCCGTTGCGGTGATACACGTCGAGGAAATTCACGCCGATGGCCAGCTGGCGCACGCGCACCTCGCCCGCCGCCGGCGGCGCGACGGCGAGCCGCTCGGTTTCCAATTGCTCCACGCCACCCTGGCGGTGGATGCGCACGTGTTCGATCAATTCATCCATGTCGTTCTCCGGTAGTTGAGATGTCCATGGTAGATTGATCAAAAATCGTCCGAAATCCCAAAAAATCGTCAATGACCGTGCAAAAATCGATAAGTGAATCACTCGACTGGGACGACATCCGCTACTTCGTCGAACTGGCCCGCCAGGGCAAGCTGAGCGCGACGGCGCGCGCGCTGGACGTCGAACACTCGACCGTTGCGCGCCGCATCGGCATGCTCGAGGGACGCCTGGGCGTACGGCTGTTCGACCGCCTGCCGAAGCACTGGGCACTGACCGTGGAAGGCGAGGCATTGCTGGCGCAGGCGCGCCGGGTCGAAGACGAGGCGCTCGCGTTTGCCCGTGCCGGCGCGGGTGCGGCCACGCTGCGCGGCGTCGTGCGGCTGTCGGCGCCGCCCACCTTCGCGAGCAGTTTCCTCGTGCCGCGCCTGGGCGCATTGCGGGCACGCTGGCCCGCGCTCACGCTGGAAATCATCGGCGAAATCCGCCAGGCCGATTTATACCGGAGAGAGGCCGACCTCGCGCTGCGCATGGCGCGTCCCGAGCAGCCGGGACTGGCGGCGCGGCCGCTGGCGCAGATGGGTTATGGACTGTATGCGGCGCCCGGCTGGTTCGAGCGGCCGCACGACGAGTGGGAATTCATCGGCTACGGCGAAGCGATGAAGGACACGCCGCAGCAGGCCTGGCTGGCGAAATTCGCGGGCGCGCGGCCGTATGCGTTCTGGACCAACGATGCGGCCGCCATGGTGGCCGCATGCCGCGCTGGCCTCGGCGTCGCGGTACTGCCGCATTTCCTCGGCCGCGACGATCCGCTGCTGGTGCTGCACCCGGACCACGGCCACGTGCTCAGCCGCCCGCTGTGGCTGGCGGTGCATCCGGACGTGCGCCGCTCGCCGCGCGTGACGCTGATGGCGGACCTGCTGGCCGACCTGCTGCAAGAGCACGCGGCGCTGCTGGCCTAGTGCAAGGTGACGCTGGGGTTCGGGTCGACAGGCGGCTCGTCGTTCTGCGGCGTGCGGATGGGCGGCTGGTGCGGGTCGGCGGGCTCGAACGGGTCGGGCGGCGGTTCTTCGATCGGCGCGGGATCGGGTGCCCGGTGTGCGTGGAGCGGGCGCCGCATCGCGGTCAGGTCTAAGATCATGTGAGGCTCCTGCTTTAGATGCCAAAACATTACCATGGGCAGCGGTTTGCCGACGCGCGCCTGGATTACAATGGCGGATTCGACAAAATGTTCCGAGGAATCCCATGTTGCCGACTCCCGTCGTTGCCGCCGTGCTCGCGCCGCTCGTGCTGTGGCGCATGTACAGCCGCATCAAGCGCCTGACGACCCGCCAGCGTTCGAAGACGTGGCGTCACCGCACGACCCTCGTGTTCTTCCCCCTTCTGCTGCTGATCCTGGCCGCCGTAAGCATCCGGACGAATCCGTTCGCCCTCGCGGGCCTCGCGGCCGGGCTGCCGGTCGGAGCCGTACTGGGCCGCATCGCGATCGGCAGGACGCGCTTCGAGCAGGTCGGCGCCGAATTCTTCTTCACCCCACACGCACCGATCGGCCTCGCCGTGGCCCTGCTGTTCATGGCCCGCATGGCGTGGCGCGCGTACGAGTTTTACGCGCTCGGGTCGTTCGCGCACCACGAATTCGTGTCGAGCCCGCTGACCCTCGTCATCTTCGGCGTGCTGGCCGGCTATTACATGAGCTATGCGTTCGGCCTGCTGTCGTGGCGCAAGCGCACCGCTCCCGTCTCACCTTGAGTTTGTTCGCATGAGTCTTACCACCCTCGCCCTCATCGTCCTCGTCCCCCTGCTCGTCTGGCGCATCCATTCGCGCCTGAAACACCAGATGACGCGGCAACGCTCGATCCTGTCGCGCCACTACACGGGCCTGTTCGTGTTCGTCGTCATGCTCCTCATCCCCGCGACGGAACTCGGCGACCGCCCGTTCCAGCTGGCCGCGCTGGCCGCCGGCGCCATCGGCGGCATCGCGCTGGGCTCCTACGGCCTGCGCCGCACCCGGTTCGAAGACACGCCGGAAGGCTATTTCTTCACGCCACCGTCGCGCATGGGCATCCTTGTCGCCATGGTGCTGGTGGCGCGCGTGATCTACCTCGGCATCGAGATCTACATGAACCAGGGCAGCAACCGTCCAAACCCGCGCTTCACGGACAGCCCGGTCACGATGCTGTGCCTGGGCCTGACGGCCGCCTACTTCGCCACGTTCTCCGCCGCCCTGATGCGCTGGCGCCAGCGCATGCGCAAGGAAATCGGCGACGCTTGATTCGCTTGATGCACTCCAATACACCATGCATAACCGTGCGGAGAATAGCCGCCGGGGCCACGTGATGTATTGACAACCGTGTCGGGGCTCCAGTCATTTACCTGGAGCACACATGGTGTTCGCCCTCCTCACCCGCCACTGGAAGGCGCGGCGGCATTACCCGTTCGCGTCCTGGGCCGCGTGCATCGCGCGCAGCCTGCGCGTGCTGCTGTTCCACCGCGCCCACGCGGAACTGCTCGCCATGGACGTGTACCGCAACTACGTGACGCAGGTGCACGACGACGTCTTCCACCACCTGAGCCACCGGAACTACCTGGCGCAAGGGTTATCGCTGCGCCAGCGCGTGCGCTGCGTGCTGACGCATTACCGCTTCGAGGACGCCACGTTCGACACGGCCTACAAGCAGGCCGTCTACCGCGACGGGGGGCTCGTGCTGTGGCAGCACGAGGCGGACGGCAGCAAGGTCGAGGTCCGCCTCGGCATGGCGCAGCGCCTGAACGCGGAAGGGGACCTCACCCTGACCCTGCTGGCCAACGGCCGGCGCGTGCACCGCCTGTCGTTCAGCTGGGTCGACGAGCACTTCGCCGGCCTGGCCGGACTCGGCATGGCCGGCATTTTGCCGTTCATCGCCCGCAACCAGGGTCACCGCGCCGACGAAGTGGATGCCGTAAACGCCTTCCGCCGCGCGTTTCCGGCCAATTCGCCGTTGGTCACGACACCCGGCTTCTTCTGCTGCGCCGCGCTGCAGGGCATCGCCCAGGCGCTGGGCATGGACCACGTGGTGGCCGTCAAGTCGGCCCGGCATTGCGCCTGGGCGCCGTCGCACGCCAGGCATTTCGCCACCGCCTACGACGACACTTGGCGCAGCCTCGGCGGCACCGAGATGCCGGGCCGCGCGTGGTATATCGCCCTGCCCTTCCACGCCAGGCCGCTGGCGAAGATCCCGTCCAAACATCGCAAGCGGGCGGCGCTGAGGCGCGCGTACTGGCAGGGCATCGCGGAATCGGCGCGCCAGGTGATGTTGCGCCATCTGGCGCCGCAGCAGGTCCACAAACAAAACGGCCGGCGTCCCCAGGAACGCCGGCCGTTGCAGCCATCATGACGATACGGTCAGGCTGCCTGCGCCTCTTCCCCGTCGCGCCGTCTCTGCAGCACGAAGATCGGCTGCGCCCACTGCGTGTCCTTCTTCTTCTTGCTCGTGATGAGCGTGAGGTCGGAAGGATCGTAGACGTCCGTGTTGTGCGTCAGCGGCGTCGTCATGAGGTATTGCGCGTCGGTGTTCTTCAGGAACTCGCCGACCAGCTGGATGTTACGGATGTCCAGGTGGGCGAACGGTTCGTCGATGAACACGAAGCCGCCGGAACCCTCTTCCGATTTCAGCAGGCCGATCAAGAGCACGAGCGACTTCATGACCTGCTGGCCGCCCGACGCCTCGCCGTCGTTCATGCCGATCTGGCCCTTGCCGTCGAACTTGAAGCGTACGTGCAGGCCGGCCTGCGCCAGTTGCACGTCGTCGTTCTCCAGCCGGACCGGGTCGACCGACACGTCGATGTTCGCCAGCTCGCCCAGTTCGCGGATGTTCTTCGAGTAGGTCTTGATCGTGTAGCGCAGGCGCTCGATGTAGGCGCCACGCGCATTGTCCGTCGCCTCGATCGCGCGGTTGTTCTGGTAGCGGCGTTCTTCCGTCTCCACCTGGCGGCCCGAGAGCTGGTCGTTCAGGCGCGCGTACTGGTCGATGACGGTCGGATCCTGTTCCCAGTCGCCGCGCGCGAGCGACGCGTCGAGGGAATTCATGCGCAGTTTCACTTGATGCGCGTTCTGGTGCGTCGCGACGAGCGCGGCACGCTGCGCAGCGCTGCGCCAGGACTTCGGCACGTGGCGCCACGCGCGGCGCAACGTGAGCAGTTCGCGCGCATGCTCGCTGCGCTGTTCGATCACGCGACGGTTGTTCAGGCGCATGCCCGCTTCCGCTTCCGACAGCGCCATGCGGGCGTTCTGCCATACGGTGTCGGCACGCGTGCGCGTGACGGTCGCGTTCTTGATCAGGACTTGCAGCTCGCCCAGGCGCGCGCCGACCTGCAGGCGCTCGGCCTTCAGCGGTTCCAGCGCACGGGTCGCTTCTTCGAATTCGGCCTGGCGCGCGGACAGTTCCTTCGCGGCGTCGACGCCGGCGATGCGCACGCGCAGCGCGGACACTTCCGCCGCCAGCTTGCTGATCGCGAGCGTCAGCGTGTCTTCCTGCGCTTCCAGCGCGGGCAACGATTTCTGGATGGCTTCCAGGCGCTGCGTCTTGCCGGCCGCGCCGAAGCGGTAGCGCGACGGCTCGACGAACAGCGAGCGGCCGCCGCGGCGTTCGCGGTGGTAGGCTTCCGGCGTGATCCATTCGTCGGCGTCGCTCTTGAAGCCGTCGTCGACGGAATCCACGCGCTCGATGCGTTCCAGCTGGTCGATCAGCCAGGACGGTGCCTTCGACGAGAACCGCACGACGGACAGCAGGGTGTCGTCCTTGACGACCGGCGCGTCGACGCAGTCCGGCACGATGAAGTGACGATACCGCTCCTTCTCCGCAAGCTTGTACGCGGCCGGCGCATCCTTCGCGCGCTCCAGCAGCACGACCGACGCGTAGCCACCCAGCACACCCTCGACGGCACCCTGCCACTTCGGATCCGTCACTTCGACGATGTCCGACAGCATGGCGTGCGGAATGCCCGCATCGCGCAGCGCGCGGCGCATCTGGCGCTGGGCTTCCGGCTCCGGCATCGTCGTCTTGCCCTGCAGCGCTGAGATCGTCGCCAGTTCGCCGGCGATTTTCGTGGCCAGCGCTTCGCGTTCGGCCTTCTTCTTCGCGAGTTCCGCTTCCTTCGCTTCCAGCTGCGCCGCCACTTCCGCGATGTCGGCACCGGCATCCGCCGCCAGCTTGTTCAGGCGTTCCTTCTGTTCGAGCAGGCTTTCCAGCGGCTTCAGCTTCGCGTTCACCTGCGTCAGGCGGGTCGCGAGTTCGTTCGCTTCCTGTTCGAGTTTCACCTCCTGCTGCTGCGCTTCCGTCAGCGCGCGCTGCTGCGCGGCGAGCGCGTTGCGCTTTTCCGTCAGCAGGCTGTCGGCCTGCATCAGCGGCTTCTTCGCCTCGCGCAACTGGCGGCTCACGTTCGCGGCTTTTTCGCGCGCCTCATGGTATTCGAGGCTCGGCAGCACTTCCTCGACGAGGGCGCGGCGCTCCTTGTTCAGGTCTTCCCACTGGTGGTAGTTCGCCACGCGCAGGCGCAGGCCTTCGAGGTTGATGCGCGACGTCTCCAGCTCGGCTTCAAATCGCTTCAGTTCTGCCTCGGTGTCGCGCTGGTGGCGCTTCGCCTCGTCGTACGCGTCCAGCACTTCCTTGTCGCCGAACACCTGGAACACGAGATCCAGCAGCTGGCGCGGCGCGTATTCGCACAGTTTATCGGTCTCGCCCTGCTCCAGCGCGAGCACCTTCGACATCGCCGGCGACAGGCCGGCCGACGCGAGGCGCTTGCGGTAGTTCTCGACGCCGAGCCAGTCGGTCGCTTCCGTCACTTCCTCGATCTGGATGTTCCCGGGGCGCATGAGGTATTGGCGCTTCCAGTCGCCGCCGTTCTTCTGCACCTGGCAGAACAGCGTGACTTCGTCGTCGCTGAAGAAGCCGGAGTGGCGGAACGGCCGGTTCGACAGCTGGCGGCCGGACGGCTTGTTGTCGACGACGGCGCGGATCCAGGCGCTCTGCTGGCCCGAGTGGCGCGCGTAGTGTTTATAGGTCCGGCCCATCGAGCAGTCGAGGCCGAACAAGGTGCGCAGGGCGTCGAGCAGCGTCGTCTTGCCGGAACCGTTCTGGCCGGCGATGGTGATGATCTTGGCGTCGAGCGGGATGTTCTTGATGCGCTGCCAGTAGTCCCAGTGGACCAGCTCGAGGGATTTAATGTGGAACATGCGTGTCTCTTAAGCTTGTGGCGTTTCGGTGTCGACCGGCTCGTCGTTGGCCGCTTCGCTGACATGGCGGCGCGGCGCGGCCGCCAGCGGTGCGCGCTTGAACACGTCGGCCAGCGCGCCGTTGATGATGCGTTCCTTCAGCACGTCGGTATCCATCAGGAGGTCCAGCAGCGGACCTTCCAGGATCACGTCGCCGCGGCGCTCGATGAAGCCGAGCTTCGACAACAGGCCCAGGTTCATGTCCATGCGCGTCTTCTTGCCCAGCTTCTCGCCGAAGTCCGCGAGCAGCGCGGTGTACGAGATGCCGATCGACGTGTCTTCCGCGCGCGGGATCGGGTTGTCCTTGTCGAACATGTCGGACTGGTCGACGTCGATGGCCTGGTGCGTCTCCTGGCGCTGGCGCTTGGGCAGGATGATCTGCGCCCACAGCACGACGAGCAGCGCCACGCCGTCGCGCGTGAGGCCGAAGTTGTTGTTCTGCCAGATGTCCTTGGCGCCGAAGATCTTCGGTTCCACGTTGCGGTGCAGGGCCAGCGTGACGTGGTCCGCGTACACGTTGTCGAGGAGTTTCAGGCCGCATTCGAGCAGGCGCTTGTCGACCTCGGCGCGGAACTGGTCGTCGGACAGCGCGCGCTTGACCATCTTGTCGTCGCGGCGCAGGGTCTGGTGCGTGAGCAGTCGCGCGATCAGGATTTGGGCGTCGTCATTCATCTTGCGTCTTGCTTTCCGGGGTGCTCGGTAGATCGAGATTCAGTGAGAGGGTCGCGCGCGAGATGGCCGCGATATGCGGGTCGTCCAGCGGCACCAGTTCGTCGGCGGAATCGAAGCGCACGGGCAGGCGCGCCAGTTCGGCGGTCGGGCCCTGCAGGTTGGCTTCGGCCGGATCGCCCAGCAGCGGCAGCAGCGAGGCGCGGTACGATGCGACGGCAAAGCTGGCCGGCAGCAGCGATTCCTGGATCGGCACGCTCTTCGGTGCGCCCTCCGCCATGACGGGGAAGTTGTCCAGGTTGGCGAAATCGGCGAGGCGGCGGATCCAGTCGTCCAGCTCCGCCTGCATCGCCGGGTTGTCGTTGATGGTCAGCGGCGCGTCCTCGCCGTTCGGCAGGCCGCCCGGCGCCATGGGCGCGACGCGTTCCATCATGAGTTCCGTCTCGGCCACGTCGATCATCTCGGCCGGCGTCGTGAACAGCGGGACGACCGGGCGGTCGATCGCGCCTTCGGCCAGGCTCGCGAGGTCGTCGTGCGCCAGCAGCCAGCGCTTGATGTCCGTCGTCGACAGGCCGGACTGGCCCAGGTGCACGCGCTGGCGCTCGATCTGGTTCAGCGCGCGCGAGAACATGCCCTGCATGTTCAACAGCTGCGACTGGGCGCGGCCGATCGCCTGCGCGGCGCGGTGCGTGGCGGAGTCGGCGCGCTCGTCGGACGTGATGGCGCGCAGGATCACGGAGCCCTTCTCGACCCAGTCGCACGCCATGTGCCACTTCGCCTGCGACGCGCGCAGGCGGAATTCGGAACCGGACGCGATCGCGTCGCGGAATTCCTCGTGCAGCTCGACGAGGCGGCCCAGCAAATGCTTCAGCTGGTCGACGGTGACGCCGCCGACGGCCTGCGCACCGGCCACCTGCGACAGCAGGAAGCCCATCTCGGCCTCGTCCTCTTCCGGCTTGCCGAGGGCGAGCAGGGTGTCGAGCGCGGCCAGCACGTTGCGCGCGAGCGGCGTGATGCGGTAGACGGCCGCCGGGTTGTCCCACGCGAGCAGGCCGTGCGTACGCAGGCGGCCCAGCACCGTTTCCAGGCTTTCCGGAATCAGGTAGGCGAACTTCGTGTTGATGTCGGCGCGCGAGAACGCGGAATCCATCGCATCGGACGCGAGTTCGCGCAGCACGAGCAGGCGCACGATGACGCCGTCCTGCGAGCCGTGGAACAGCGCGGTGAACGCCTGCAGCATGGGCTGCGCACGCTTGAGGTGATATACCTGCTCGATCTCGTCCGGCGCCACACCTTCCTGGAAGTGGGTCTGCAGCGGGTCGAGTTCGTCGAGCGCTGGGATTTGGGAGTCGGCGGCGGTTGCTGCCAGGTTGTCGATCATCGTAAGGCTTACCAGTCTGCTGTCGCGCGCGGCCTTCTGGGCCACGGGCGCGGGGGCGTCAGTATAACAGTTAAGGCTTGGCAACTAATACGGAACGGCCCCCTGCGGTTCACAACTGGCGAATATGCAACGGAATCGAAGCGGCGCTTGACTTGCCAACATTGCAACACCAGGCGCGCGCCTCTCTGGGCCCGACAGCGCGATAATGAACATTGCAATATTTACACCGTCTTCACAAAGGAGGAATGCCATGCAACGTACACTTGCGGCTGCGCTTTTGTCCACCCTTCTGGCCGCCTGCCTGACCCCGGCCGCCGTCCTGGCGGCAGACCTTACCCCGAAGCAGCAGAACGGCATCACCTACGTCAACGGCGGCGTCGGCGAGGAAGAGCAGGCCGCGATGAAGGCCCAGCGCGCCGACTACAACCTGTTGCTGACCTTTGCCACCAAGCAGAGCGGCGCCTACCGCTCCGACGTCCAGCTCGACATCATGGATGCCAAGGGCGCGAGCCTGGTGACGGCGGCGAATGCGGGCCCCATGTTCTTTGCCAAGCTGCCGCCGGGGACGTATCGCGTCAGTGCCGCGGCGGAGGGCAAGACGTTCAAACGGACCGTCAAGGTGGGCAATGCGCCCAAGGAAATCGTCCTGCATTGGGAAAATGACAATCCGGACGATCCGGGGCCGCAAGAGTAGGCGACTTGTAGCTTTCTTATCACATGGTCAATAATTCGTGAGGAGAAACTACATGGAATGACCAGATGCGACGATTGTGCTGCGCGCTGCTTGGCATCGTCGTGAGCGGTGCGGGAATATAGGATGAGATCACTCTTCAAAACGAAGTCAGCGGATGGTTCGGCAGGCCATCCGCATAAATTGAGCTCGGAGTTTTCCGGGGCGCTGCGGACGTTCAGCTTCTGGATGGCGAATGGAACTGTCGGCCTACCTTTACTGGAAGGGATCGACTACCGCCCGGAATTGGTGGCGTCGCCCAGCTTGATGGAACAGACCTACGCCATCTTTGCGAACGTCATCGAGTTTTCCGACGATGGCACGCCAACGAACGCGAAATACGCTGAGTATCGGGCTGCGCAATACATCCGCAGCTATTGTGATCCAACGTACGTGGTCGATCCGCCGTTCGACGCTTGGGAAGTCGAATTGTTCGCGCCCCCACCGCTCGAGGACAGCAAGCCTTGGCCCGCGGATCTCAAGCGTTGAGCATCAGCCACCAGACCCACCCCTTTTCTGCGTCGATGATTTACATCGGCGGCTGTCCATTGGAAGCGGTGACGCCCGCATCCACCGGCAAGTTGACGCCCGTGACCAGGCGCGCATCGTCGCTCGCGAGGAATGCCATCACGGCGGCGACGCCTTCCGGATCCTCCGGCGCGCCGAGCGGCATGCGTTCCTTGAACTTGGCCACCAGTTCGGGATCCTTCAACATGTCCTCGGTCATGCCGGTCTTCGTGAAGCTGGGGTTGACCGCGTTTACCCGCACGCCGTCCTTGCCCGCATCCAGCGCCATCGCGCGCACCATGTTGCTGACGGCGCCCTTCGACGTGTTGTAGGCGAACGTATTCCAGTCGCCCCCGAGCCCCGACACGGACGAGGTCATCACGATCGACCCGCGTGTTTTCACGAGTTCGGGCATCGCCGCCTTGGCCATGTGGAAGTAACCGGTCACATTCACGGCCATGACGTGGGCGAAATCGTCTTCACTCGTCTGCATGATGTCGCCTTCGGTCGCCACGCCGGCGTTGTTGACGAGGACGTGAAGCCCACCGAAGCGGTCGACGGCCGCCTTGACCGCGGCGGTCGCGGTCTCTTTGCTGGCGGTGTCGCCGACCTGCACGAGCACGCGGTCCCGCGGCAGGTCCGCCGCGGCCTTGTTGAGGCCCGCTTCGTCGATATCGAGCATGACGACGCAGGCGCCTTCATCGAGAAAACGACGGGCCGCGGCCAGGCCGATGCCGGACGCCGCGCCTGTGACGAGTACGGTTTTATCCTTGAAACGGTTCATCCTGTCCTCTTCGCTATCGGTCCAGGTCGACGATAGCACAACCGTGCGAACGTGGATTTTCGGTACTTTCAGACAACGATCGTGCGCGCCAGCCGTTCGACGAGCGGTTCCATCCGCTCCACCGGCACCTGCGCATAGCCGAGCATCAGCCCATTGGCCGGCGCCCCGCCGGGCACCGCATGCGCCGACAACGCATTCACGACGATGCCCTGCGCCCGCGCGCGGCGCACGATCTCCACGTCCGCAACGCCATCGTCCGGCAGGCGTAGCGCCAGGTGCATCCCGGCCGAGGCGCCTTCGATGACAGCGTGACTGCCCAGGTGCCGCTCGAGCGCCTCCACGAGCGCATCCCGCCGCTGCCGGTACAGCCGCCGCATCCGCCGCAAATGCAGCGCGAATTCGCCGCTGCGCAGAAATTCCGCCAGCGCCAGCTGCTCCGCCGTCCGCCCCGCCGCCGCCGACTGCGCGCGCATCGCCGCCAGTTGCGGCGCCAGCCCGGCCGGCACGACGACGAAACCGATGCGCAGCGCCGGGAACATCGTCTTGCTGAACGTGCCGCAGTACAGCACGGGCGCATCGGCCACCAGGCCCTGCATGGCAGCCAGCGGCGGACCTTCGTGGCGGAACTCGCTGTCGTAGTCATCCTCGACAATCAGCGCGCCGGCCGCACGCGCGCCATCGATCAGCGCCAGGCGCCGCGCGGCCGACGTCACCACGCCGATGGGGTACTGGTGCGACGGCGTCGTGTAGATCAGCTTCGGACGGCGCGCCGTCCAGTCCTGCGCGGACGGCGCCATGCCCTCGCCGTCGACCGCGATGCCTTCCACGACGAGACCCGCGCCCCGGAACGCGGCCAGCGCGCCGCCGTAGCCGGGGTTCTCGATCCAGGCGATATCGCCCGCGTCCGCGCAGGCGTGGGCGCACAGGTCGAGGCTTGCCTGCGTGCCGTCCGTGATGAAGACCTGGGCCGGCTCGCACACGACGCCGCGCGACGCGCGCAGGTAGTCCGCGATTGCCGTGCGCAGCGCCGGTTCGCCGGCCGGGTCGCCGTAGTTCAGCTGGTCCGCGGTCAGGCCGCGCCAGGCGCGGTCCAGCAGGCGCCGCCATTGTGTCAGCGGGAACGCGCGCAGGTCGGGCACGCCAGGCGTGAACGGCAGCGCGACGCTGGCGGTGCCGTTCACGGTCCGCAGGTCCTGCGCGCGGCGCGCGAGGCCCGCCTGCGGCACGTCGGCGCTGGGCCGGCGCGGCGCGGGGGCGATGCCGGCGACCACGGTGCCGCGCCGGTCCGGGATGACGAAGCCTTCGCACGCCAGCTGCTCGTACGCATACAGCACCGTGTTGCGGGCAATGCCCAGTTCCTGCGCCAGCGCGCGTGTCGCGAGCAGGCGCGTGCCGGCCGCCAGGGTGCCGTCGCGGATCGCGGCGCGCAGGCATTCGTGCAGCAGGCGCTGGCGTGGCCAGGCGTGGCGCGCGTGGTCGCGGCCGAAGGTGTCCAGCAGCAGGGCGTAGTCCATCGTGGCTCCATGAAATCGATGGACCCTGGATCTTTTGCTGGGGCCATCCAGGCCATTATAGTGCGGCTTCCAACCACATGATCGAGGCCAATGAACACTGCTCCTTCCTCCCGCACGCAAGTCAAGCGCGGCGCCAACCGGGCGTCGTACGACCCCGCCCTGCTGCACGCGATCGTCGATGCCGCCTACGTGTGCCACGTCGCGTTCAGCGACGCACGCGGCACGCACTGCATCCCCACCGCCTGCTGGCGCCGCGGCGACTATCTGTACATCCATGGATCGAACGGCAGCCGCATGCTGCAGTGCCTGATGGAGCAGGATTGCTGCGTGACGATCACGCACGTGGACGGCCTCGTGCTCGCCCGCTCGGCTTTCAATCACTCGATGAATTACCGCAGCGCGATGGTGTACGGCCGCTTCGAGGTCGTCGCGGAAGACGCCAAGCGCCAGACCCTGGTCGACTTCATGGAGCACCTGGCACCGGGCCGGCAGGCGGAAATCCGTCCCGGCAACGACAAGGAGTTCGCGGCGACGACCGTGCTGCGCATCCCGCTGCTTGAAGCCGCATGCAAGGTGCGCACCGGCCCGCCCGACGACGACGCGGAAGACATGGACATCGCCGCGTGGGCCGGCGTGCTGCCGCTCACGCAGACGCGCGGGACGCCGGTACCGGACGCGCAGTGCGCCGTGGCGGCGCCGGCCTACGTGAAGAACTGGGCTACTTCTTGACGATCCGCTCGAGCGTCTGCTCGACGTAGTCGCGGTCGTTGTCCGTGAAGCGCAGCTTGACCGGGTACCACTCGTGGCCGGGGGCCAGCCAGATGTCCAGCGTCTGGTCCTTCGAACCCGGCGGCGGCGCGCGCATCACGTGCACGGCATCCACTTCGCCCAGCGACGCCCCAGCCTGTACCTTTTCGCGGCCGACGACGCGGAAGGTCCACGGGTCGGCATCGTGCGGGCCGACGACGAAGAACTGCCACTCCGACCCCGGCCTGAATTTGTCCTTCGCGGCGCGGGCGATGGACACCAGTTGCCACGAGATCGATACGCGGTCCTGCTCGCCGCCCTTGATCGGATAGGTCTTGTCGCCGTCGCTGAAGGTGATGGTCTTGCCGTCGCGGTCGAAGGTGGCCGTCGTCGGGTCCTTGCGGAAGCGCTTGTCGTAGTACTCGGTGGGCGCGAGGCCCCAGTTGTCGACGATGCCCGTGCTGCGGTTTTCCGTCAGCTTGCCCAGCAGGGCCACGCGCGACTCGGCGGTGATCGAATACTTGCTGTCGTTCGCGCGCCAGGTGAGCGTCGCATCGCCGCTCAGGTTGAAGCCGCGCTGGCGCGCGCTGATGGAGTAATTCAGGTCGGCCGACGGCGGCAGGTCGAACGGGCGCTTGATGGCCGGATGCTCTTCCGCTGCGTTGGCCTGGCCCCCGAGCGCCGCCATCAACACTACCCCTGCGCCTGCCATTCTCAAAACATTTTTCATAAATCAGCTTCCTGCTTGTTGGACCACGATTTTGCTCGCGGTCTGGGTCGTTACGGCCCCGCTCGCCTCGACGTTGCGGATCTGCACCGGATACCAGCCGTAGGCCGGCGCCAGCCAGAGTTCCAGGCGCGAGTTGTACGAGCCGGGTTTCGGTGGCCGCACGAGGTGCCACGTGGCGATGCGGCCCAGCGGCGTGTCGATTTGTTCCTGTCCGGCCACCGTAAAGGTGAAAACGCTTGCGTCGCGGTCTTCGCCGACAAGGATGTCGATATTTCCCGACAATTGTTTCGAATCACCGCGCGCGATGGCCGTCAACTGCAGCGGCACGCTGGCTTTATCCTGCGCGCCCGGCACGAGCGGATACTTGGCGCCGGATGCCGAAAACGTCAGCGTGCCCTCCTGGCGATTGAAATGCGTCGCCGTCATGGCGCGTCCGCGCCGCTTCTCCGTCATCAAGGTGGGGACGAATCCTTCGTCTCCAACCGTGCCCTCGCTCGTGAGGGTGAGCAGGTTCACGTGCGCGAACACGACGCGGATGCCCGCTTCCACCTTCACGCGGTAGCTGGACGGCGTCACGCGCCACGACAGCAGCGCATCACCGCTCCACTTCGTGCCGTTCGCGTCCGTGCGCGCGACGTCGAGCGTGATGTCGGCCGAAGGCGGCATGTCCACCTTGTAGCGGCGCGCTTCCGGCGCGGCCGGCTGGGGCTTCGGTGCCGCATCCGCCTGGACCTGCGCCTGGGGCGCCGCGTCCTGTTTCGTGGATTGTACGGTGTCAGCGGCGGCGACGGCGCCACCCTGCCCCGTTTGCTGTCCCGACGCGTCGGCAGCGGCGAGACCGTCCGATTCCGGCGTCAGTGCCGGCGCGGTCGCATCGGGCTGACCGGGCGGTGGCGCCGCGGGTACCACGGGCTCCGGCTCGACCTCGGGCAACGGCGGCGGCTGCAACGCCGGCTGGGGTGGTGGCACGGGCGGCAACGGACGCGGCTGGGGCGCCTCGACCAGCTCGGTCGTCATGGACGCGGGTCCCGTGCGCGCGGACGGGTCGGGTACCTGGCCAATCTGGCGCGCGAACCAGACGAACACGAGCACGTGCAACAGGATCGTGAGCGCGCCCAGCACCAGTTGCCGGCGGCGTCGGGTCGTGGCGTATGCGGGGCTCATCCGCCTAGTGTAGCCGGTCCGCCCGCGCACTGCCCGCCTGCGCTTCCAACATCGCATCTATCCATATCTATGTCGGCTCTTATTTATCTGTTACGCTAGCGGCCACCAACCAGGGAGAGACCACCATGCTGAAACCCTCCGCACCCGCCATGCCTGGCGTGACGGACACGCTGGAATTCGTCAAGAACCTGTGGGGATCCATGCAGATCCCCGGCACCGGTATGCCCGGCATACCCGGCATGCCGGGAATGGCTGGCATCGCCGCACCGCCGATGTCGACCGAAGACCTGGACAAGCGCATCGCCGACCTCAAGGCGGTCGAGTCCTGGCTGAACCTGAACCTTTCCATGCTGCGCGGGACCATCCAGGCCCTGGAAGTGCAGCGCGGCACGCTGATGACCCTGAAGACGATGGGCGCCTCGATGGCCGAGGCGATGCGCCAGTCCGGCGTCAGCGCGGAAAAGATGGCCTCCATGCCGTTCTCGTCCTTCTTCGGTGCGCAGGGCCAGGGCGGAGCGGCTGCCAAGCCCGCACCCGGTGCGCCGGCCGCGAAGCCGGACGTGCCCAAGGCACCGGATGCCGCCGCGGCAGGCAGCGGCGGCACGGCGCAACCGGGCACGGCCGCGCCGCAAGCCGCCGGCGCAGCGGACGCGCAAGGGAATCCGGCCGCGATGGCCATGCCGGCCGCCGTCGCATGGTGGAATATGTTGCAGGAACAATTTACGCAGGCTGTCGCGAATGCGATGACGCCGAGCGCCGCCCCGGCCGCGGCGCCCGGCCAGGAGGGCGGCGGCGCGCCGAAGCCGGCGCCCCCCAAGGCGGCATCGAAGACTGCCACGGCGGCCCCCGGCGAAGGCGGCGGCGGCACCACGGTGGCCGGCAACGGCACCAGCAATAACAAGACGCCGCGCACCAGCCGGACGAAGACCGACAAGCCCTGACGCTACGTCCCCAACGTCGCGAGATCGAACGGCAGCTTGCGCAAGCGTTTGCCCGTGAGGCGGAAGATGGCGTTGGCGAAGGCCGGCGCCAGCGGCGGCAGGCCCGGCTCGCCCATGCCGGTCGGCGGGTCGGCGGACGGCACGATGAACACGTTCACATGCGGCATGTCGGGCATGCGCGCCACCGTGTAGTCGTTGAAATTCTGCTGCTCGACGACGCCGTCCCGGAACGTGATGGCGGCGCCCGGCAACGTGGTGCCGAGGGCCGCCAGCACGGCACGCTGCACCTGCGCCTCGATCGACAGCGGATTGACGGCGAGGTTGCAATGGACTCCGGCCGTGACCCTGTGCAGTTTCGGCACGCCCTTCTCCACCGACGCCTCGACCACGTAGGCCACCACGCTGCCGGACATGCCGTGCACGGCCACGCCCCAGGCACGGCCCTCGGCCAGACGCTTCGTCCCGTAGCCGGACTTCTGGACAGCCAGGTCGAGCGCCGCCAGGTGGCGCGGGCGCTTGTCGCCCAGCAGCTTGCGCCGGTACGCGACCGGGTCGATGCCGGCCGCGTGCGCGACTTCGTCCACCAGGGTCTCCATGACGAACGCCGTGTGGTTCGACGCCGACCCGCGCCACCACAGCACGGGCACGTTGACCTTCGGGTGATGCACCGACAGGTTCACCGGCAGCGCGTACGCCTCGGCGATGCCTTCGGTCGTCGTGGAATCCACGCCGTTCTTGATGAGCACCGATTCGAACGGCGTCCCCGCGCTGATGGCCTGGCCGACGATCACATGGTTCCACGCGACGACGTCGCCATTCCCGTCGAGCCCGATGTCGACCTTGTGCACGTGCGCCGGGCGGTAGTAGCCGCCCTTGATGTCGTCCTCGCGGCTCCAGATCACTTTCACCGGACCGCGCCCGTACGCCTTCGCGACGTTGACCGCTTCCACGAGATCGTCCGACGTGGTCACGCCGCGGCGGCCGAATCCGCCACCCGACATCATCGTGTGCAGGGTCACCTGTGTGAGCTTGAGCCCCGCCGCGGCGGCGACGGCGGTCTGGTCGAAGGTCTGGAATTGCACGCCCGCCCAGACCGAGCAGCGATCCGCATGGAGGTCGACCACGCAGTTGACCGGCTCCATGGGCGCATGTGCCAGGTAGGGAAATTCGTAGACGGCCGAGATCGACGTCGTCGCCAGCGCCGGGGTGGTGGCGAGCGCCCGGTAATCGCGCAGCTGCCGTTCCGAGTCGAGCTTGTCGACGGCACCCGTGTCCCAGTCGATGACGAGCGCGTCGCGGCCCAGCTTGGCGGGCCAGTAGCCGTCCGCGATCACGGCCACGCCGCGCCCGCCGCTGCCGACCGTCACCTCGACCACGTCGACGACACCCTTGACCGCACGGGCCTTGCCCGCATCGACGCTGCGCACTTTGGCGCCGAACACGGGCGGTCGCGCGACGACGGCCACCTTCATGCCGGGCAGCGCGACGTCGATGCCGAACTGCTGCTGGCCGCTCGATTTGGCGCGCGCGTCCAGGCGCCCGGTCGGTGTGCCGATGCGGCGAAAATCCTTCGCGTCCTTCAGCCTGACGGTGGCGGGCACCGGTTGCTTCATGGCCGCATCGGCCAGCGCGCCGTAGCGCGCCTTGCGGCCGCCGGGGCCGATGACGACGCCCGCGACCGTGGTGCACTGGTCCGGCGCGACCTGCCACCGCTCGGCCGCGGCGGCGATCAACATCGCGCGGGCGCGGGCGCCGATCTCGCGGTAATGCGTGAACGAGTGCGCCACCGAGATGGAACTGCCGGTCATCTGGATGCCGAACAGCGGGTCCTTGTAGGCGTCGCCGGCCGGCGCCAGCGCAGCGCGCACGCGCGACCAGTCGGCGTCGAGCTCCTCGGCGACCAGCATCGGCAGCGCCGTGTGCACGCCCTGGCCGAATTCGAGCCGGTCGACCATCACGGTGACCGTGTCGTCCGGCGCGATGTGCAGGAAAGCGTTCGGTGCCGGTGCTGCCGCGCGGCCCGGGACAGGCACGACGAAGGCGAGCACCAGCCCGCCGGCGGACTTCAGGAAGCCGCGGCGGGTCACTGCCACGTGGTTGTTCCGGTCGATGCGCACGTCGCTCTCCGCTGTGATCAAAGGCGAATTTTCACACGGCCGGCAGCGCTGCCGGCGTTATGATTTTCACCAGATCGTGTAGCGAATTACGCCACCTCGGCGATCGTCCCGCTCGTTTGACTACCTTCCGGCACGGGCTGCAGCTGCGCCAGCTGCTCCATCAACTGGGCGAAACGCTGCTGCCCCGGCAGCAGGCGGTCGACGTGGTGCAGCACCTCGTACGCTTCGTTCGACAGGGCCGCGTCGTAGCCGTGCTGTTGCAGATGCGAGACGAGGATCTGGGCCGCGTTGAACAGGATACGCTGGTTGTTCGGCACCTTCTTCCGCGCCTGGCGCATCCATTCGACGGCATCCTTCAGCTTGCCCGTCTTCCACAGCAGCACGCCCTGGTTCATCAGGTCCGTCGCTTCCTTCTTCGACGCGCGGATGAACTCCAGGCCTTCGTCGCCGAGGCGCGCCTTGTCGAAGATCTTCTGCACTTCGTCGAGCAGCAGCGGGTTGTCGTGGTTGTTGCGGATCACGTAGCACAGCAGGTCCACGGGCGCATCCTTCACGCCCACCGCGAACAGCAGGGTCGCCAGTTCCAGGCAGGTCGGGACGTCGGGCCGGGTTTCCGTCGCATTGAGAAGGGCTTCCAGCTCGTCGCCGGCCTTGCGCGCACGGCGGTAGTCGCCGCTCTCGTGGTAGACGAGACCCTCGGTGATCTTGGAACGCAGCGCGATGTCCGGATGGTCGGCCGCGAACTCGCGCTGGACCTGCAGCAGCAGCCGCAGCGCTTCTTTCGCGTCGTTCTTCTGGCCGCAGACGCGCGCGAGGCCGAGGTAGGCGTCGGGCGTCTTCATGATCGAATATTCGCCGATCGCGATGCACTTGCGGAAGGCCTGTTCCGCCATCTGCACGTTGCCCACCTTGAGCGCCACGTTGCCGAGATTGCGCTGGCGCGGCACGGAATTCGGCGACAGTTTTGCTGCCCGTTCGAGGATCGCGCACGCCTCGTCCAGCTTGCCCAGGTTCTGATAGGTCAACGCGAGCTGGTCGTACGCGTCGATGTAATAGCGGTTCTCCGCGATCACGCTCTGGAACGCCTGGCGCGCCTGCTCGAATTCGCCGTTGGCCATGCGGATCTTGGCGATGCCCGCGCGCGCCCACTGGTATTCGCGCTGCTCCAGCACGCGTTCGTACACCTCGCGCGCCTTGGCCGGCTCGCCGCTCTTTTCCATCAGCTTGGCCTTCATGCGCAACAGGTCGATCTCGTGCGCCTTGTGGCCTTCGATGGCGGCATCGCACAGGCGCGCCGCGCGCAGGTAGTCCTTCTCGGCATAGGCCTGGTCGATGAGGCGGAAGATCTGCTTCTTGTGCCACACGCGGTTCAGGCGCGTGAGCAGCACGCCTTCCGTGATCGGCTTGATCAGGTAGGCGTCCGGCTGGTGCTCGGCCGCGCCCATCACGGATTCCACGCTCTTTTCGGCCGATACCATCAGCCACACGGTGCTCGGGTTGACGAGGTTGCGCACGCGCGCCTCCTCCAGCACCTGCTGGCCGTTCTTGCCGTCGCCCAGGTTGTAGTCGCACAGGACGACGTCGTAGCGGATGCGCGTCAGCAGGCCCATCGCCTCGCCGCCGGACGATGCCTGGTCGATGTTCTTCGCACCCAGGCTGCGCAGGGCTTCGCGCAGCAGCTGGCGCACGCCGACGAAGTCGTCGACGACGAGGTAGTTCTTGTCGGCCCAGTCGATCTCGTTCACGGCCTTGACGGAAGCGTTCATGGCAGGTTCAGGATGAAGCAACCGCCGCCGTAGCGGCCGCCGTTTTCCAGGCGCAGCGTGCCGCGCCGCTCGCGGTGCTGGTGCATGCGCGCGACCTCGCTGGAAAAATACAGGCCCAGGCCCGCGCTGTTGGTCAGGAAGTTCATGCCGCCGGCCGTATCCCGGGTGGCGATGGCGCCGGCCTTCAGCAGCGCCGGCGGATAACCGGGGCCGTTGTCTTCCACGCGCAGTTCCAGCCAGTTGTCGTCGGTGACGCGGATCGCGAGGCGCACCGTGTCGCACGTGTAGTGGATGGCGTTGTTGATCGCATGCGACAGCACGCCCACGATCAGGTCTTCGTCGAAGTGCCAGACGAGGTCCGGGTCGTAATCGAGTTCCAGCTTCAGCCCGCGCGACTTCAGCAGCACGCGTTCCACCGCCACCACCTGGTCGACCAGCTGGCCCAGTTCGAGCGGCTGCACATCGAACGGGTACGCGGGCGTGCCCACCTGCTTGTACAGCGCGAGCAGCTGCATCAGGTTGTCGTTCAGGCGCTTCGTCTGGTACAGCATGTGCGCCATCTGCGGGTACGCCGACTCCGTTTGTGGAGATGCATCGACGAGAAGCCGCTCCAGCGTCCCGGACAGGACGCTGATCGAATTCTTCATGTCGTGCGCGGTCGAGGCGAGAAACAGCGACAGCTCGGGCGCTTCGGGGGTGTCGTCCATGGCTGGATCATGTGTGAAATGTTGCTTAGCACACATTATACCTTTGAAACTTTCGGTTGCCCGAAAGAAATCAATTTTCTGGCTGCGGACCCCGCGGGGCGCGGCGTGCGCGCAACACGAAGCGGGCCGGATCGAGCGCATCGACGAGGCTGGACTCGAGCGGCAGGGGCTCGCCCTCGATCCCTGCTGCCAGCAGTTCGGCGGACAAACCGGCCCAGATCAGGCCGCGCGACGCGTAGCCAAGCAGCCCGTACAGCCCCGGATGGCGCGGCACGTCGCGCAGGCGCTCGGTCGTGCCGGCTGCGTCGAAATCCGGCAGGCGGCCGACGAGCGGCAGGCGGTCCGGGGCGACGCAGCGGAAGCCGACGCGGCCGGCCAGCGGCGCATCCTCGGCCGCATGCGGATCGGATAGCAGGCCGCGCAAGCGCTCCAGGTTTTCCGCGTGGCTCTCGGGCGACAGCGCCGGGTTCGGGTCGGCGTCGTACGTGGCGCCCGCGCTGCACACGCCGCCGATCGGGGGTGTCAGGTACGCCTCGCGGCACAGCACGACGGGGAGTTTCGGCACCATGTGGGCCGGCACGTGCGCCACCTGCCCGCGCAGCATCGTCAACGGCAGCGGCGCGGCCTGCGGCACGTGCGCGGCGCCGGCGCCGTTGGCCAGGATCAGGTTCGGCGCCCGCGCCACCGTGATGCCGTGTTCGTTCGTCAGGCGCCACTGCTCGCCGTCGCGTTCGATGCGCACGTCGCCCACGCCAAGTCTTCGCTCCAGGCGGCCACCGCACGCATCCAGCATCGCCTCGCACACGCTGCCGGGCCGCGCCCAGCCGGCACCGCGGAACAGCCAGCCGCCGTCCGGCGCCGGCAGGCCGCCGAGCAGCGCTTCCGCCTCGGGGCGTTCCAGCCATTCGGCGAAATCCGCCGGCAGCGACTTGTCCGCGGCGATGGCGCGCTGCACGTCCGCGTGGCCGGGGTCGCGCGCCAGTTGCAGCACGCCGCATTTGTCGCCTTCGATGGCGCGGCCGATGCCGCCCAGGTGCTCCCAGTGGCGCAGCGCGTACAGGTACGCGGCGCGCGTCAGGCGCGTGGGCACGTTGTCGTCCTTCGACAGCAGCGGCATGAAGATGCCGGCCCGGTTTCCCGACGCCTCCATCGCCGGTTGCGGCTGGCGGTCGACGACGGTCACCTGCCAGCCGCGCGCACACAGGCGCTCGGCCGCGGCGGAACCGGCGATGCCGGCACCGAGCACGATGGCGCGGCGTTCCGGCACCGGTGGCGCGGGCGGGCGCGGTTTGCGGCTGGCGAAGCGCGCGTGGCGGCCGTCCGCGTCGAACACGAAGCCCTGCGCCGTCAGCGCGGCAACCTGCTCCTGGGTGAGGCCTTGCGCCTGCAGGCAGGCATCCTGCGCCGCCACGCGCGCGACGTGGCGCGCGAAGTCCGTGCCTTCGTGTTCGATGTCGTGCAGGCGGAACATGTCAACGCGTGCCGTCAGCTGGCCCAACGCGTCCGTCAGCGGCGCGCTGATCAGGTCCAGCGTGACGCCCGGCTCCGCCTGCGGCATGCGGTGGAAGCCGGGCAGCAGGTGCCTGCACACGGCGATGATGTGCAGATTCGGCGAACGGTGCGGATCGGTGCGCCAGACGTCCGTCAGGACGCGGATCGCGGCACCGTCGCCGTAGTGCGAATCGAAGACGGTGTAGCGGGCCCGGGTGCACCAGCAGGCGCGGACATCCATGAGGTCACCTCCGGCGGCGGCACAGGCAGGCGCGGTCGTGATCGTCGACCATGCCGATGCCCTGCATGTAGGCATACACGATGGTCGAGCCGACGAATTTGAAACCGCGTTTGGCCAGGTCTTTCGAGATACGGTCGGACAGGTCGGTGCGTGCCGGCCGGCTGCCGTCCGGCCAGTCGTTGACGATGGGCTTGCCGTCGACGAACGCCCACAGGTACGCATCCAGGGTCAGGCCCTGTTCGCGCAGGCGCAGGTAGGCCTGCGCATTGTTGATGGCGGCCGCGACTTTCAGGCGGTTGCGCACGATGCCGGGATTCGCGAGCAGTTCGGCCACTTTCGCGTCGTCGTAGCGCGCGATCTTGTCCGCGTCCCAGCCGTCGAACGCGATGCGGTAGGTATCGCGTTTGTTCAGGATCGTTTCCCACGACAGCCCGGCCTGCGCGCCTTCGAGGTTGAGCATTTCGAACAGCGTCGTCTCGTCGTGGCAGGGTACGCCCCACTCGTGGTCGTGATAGGCGATGTAGCGCGGGTTGGCCATGTTGGCCCAGGTGCAGCGGGTGTCGTTCATACATCAAGTATAAACCTGTGGCGCCGATTTTCATTGTCGGCATGGTAATTTGATTTACACTTGCGCCCATGAACCCACCGACGCAGTTAGGCAGATACCGGATCGTGCGCGTGCTCGGACGCGGCGCCATGGGCGAGGTCTACGAAGGCCTCGATCCACGCCTGGACCGCAGCGTCGCGATCAAGGTCATCGCCACCGCCGGCGATGCGGATCCGGCGCTGCGCGCATCCTATTCGGCCCGCTTCATCCGCGAGGCGCAGGCCGTCGCGCGGCTGAACCATCCGCACATCGTGGGCCTGTACGACTTCGGCGAGGAAGACGGCGTCGCCTACATGGTGATGGAACTGGTGCGCGGCGAAGAACTGGCGGCGTACTTCGACATGACCCAGGACTTCCACCTCGAATTCACGCTCGAGGATGCCGTGCGCATGACGTGCGAGCTGCTCGACGCCGTCGGCTATGCGCACCGCAATGGCGTGATCCACCGCGACATCAAGCCGGCCAACGTCATGCTGAGCCACGACCTGTCCGTGAAACTGACGGACTTCGGCGTCGCCCACATGGCCGCCCTGAACGCGGCCGCGCAGGACGCGGACGGTGCCGAGATGGTCGGCACGCCCAGCTTCATGTCGCCCGAACAGATCACGGGCCAGGCCGTCGGCCCGCAGTCGGACATCTTCGCCGTCGGCATCATCCTGTACCAGTTTCTCACCAACGAGCGGCCGTTCCGCGGCGCCGGCATGTTCGCCGTGCAGCAGAAGATCCTGCACGAGCAGCCCGTGCCGCCGACCCTGCTGAATCCCCTGCTCGGCCCGGCCTTCGACCGCGTCGTGCTGCGCGCCCTCGCGAAGCGCCCGGAACAGCGCTATCCCAGCGCCGAAGCGTTCCGCGACGACCTGCGGCGCGCGCTCGACGGCGATACGCTTGCCTCGTCCCCATGGCGTCCATTGGATACGGTCACGCCGCGCTCTCCATCCGATGTCGTGCGTCACGCGCAGGACGATGCGGATGCGACCCGTATCGAAGACATCGACGCGACGCGCCTCGCGCCCATGACAAGGCCATGAGCGACGCGACCATCGTGCGCAGCCTGGATGAGCGCGGCGACTTCTTCCGCCGCCTGCAGCAGCTGACCACGCGCATCCACGCGACGCGCAACGTGGACGAGATCATGCTCGACCTGTCCGAAGGCATCTGCGCGCTGTTCGGCGCGGACCGCCTGACGATCTACACGGTCGGCGACGACAAGGCCAGCCTCGTCTCCAAGGTCAAGACGGGGATGGCGTCGTTCCGCCAGCTGCGCCTGCCGATCTCCGCGCAAAGCGTGGCCGGCTACGCCGCGCTGGCGCGCCGGCTGCTCAACCTGAACGACGTCTACGATGCGGCCGAACTGCAGCGCTACGCGGCCGACCTGCGTTTCCAGCAGGGCGTGGACCGGCGCACGGGCTACCGCACGACGCAGATGCTCGTCGTCCCGATCATGCACGACAGCGAGGTGGTCGGCGTCCTCCAGCTGATCAACAACCTGCGCGGCGGCCCGTTCGACAGCACCGTCGTCGAAGGCGCGCGCTACCTGTGCGACACGCTCGCCATCGCGTTCGCCCAGCGCCAGCAGGCCGCCCCGCGCGAGCGCACGGGCTTCGTCGGCGCATTGGGATCGAGGGCGCTGGGCCGCGAACAGGTCGAGCAGGCGGTGGAACAGGCGCGCGCGCAGGGCCGCGACATCGAGGACGTGCTGCTCGACGACTTCAAGGTGAAACTGCCCGTCGTCGGACGCGCGCTCGCGGACCATTTCGCCGTCCCCTATCTCGCCTTCCACCCGGGGCGGCGCGTGCCGGCGGAACTTCTCGACGGCATGGACCGCGCGGCCGCCGAAGTACGCCAGTGGCTGCCGGTGGAACGCAACGAGCACGCGCTGTACGTCGTCTGCATCGATCCGGAAAAAGTCAGGGCGGACAACGCGGTGACGACCCTGTTCCCGCAGGCGCGCCCCGTGTTCTGCGTGACGACGCGGCGCGATTTCGCGGCGCTGCTCGACCAGTACTTCGGCCCGGCCGCGGCACCCGTCGCGCTGCCGCCCGACCGCGCGGACCGGCTGGTCGACACCGTCGCGGCGCTCGTCGCGGGCAGCTACAAAGAAGGCCTGTCCGACCTGCGCATCGAGACGGCGCCGGGCGACAGGCCGGGCGAGATCCGCTTCACGGTCAGCGGCGTGCTGCGGCTGCCGTGAAAATCGCCAACCACCGCAGGCAGCGTGCTAGCATGCCGCACCTGTATTGATATCCACTGCGTTCGATGAGCCCCTGGAAGCAGCTAACCCCGAGCATCTACCACCGCCTCGCCTTCGGCTGCGCGTACGGACTGACCGACGTCGGCCTCGTGCGCCAGTCCAACGAAGACAACTTCCTCATCGATCCCCTGCTCCGCCTGGTGGCCGTCGCCGACGGCATGGGCGGCCACGACGGCGGCGAAATCGCAGCCTGCCTGGCCCTGGAAACCGTGCGCGATGCCCTCGGCGCCGTCGACCCGAAAAAATCCTGTCCCGGCGACGCGGCCGACCCGGATGCGACCTGGCAGGACGAGCACATGCCCGCGGTGGTGGCCGTGCACGAAGCCGTCGACGCCGCCAATGCGCGCGTGTACGGCGCGAACCTGCAAGGCGGCCGCGGCGAAGGCGGCGGCATGGGCACCACGCTGACGGGCTTCTGGCAAAGCCTGCCGGACGGGCCGCTCGTCATCTTCCACGTCGGCGATAGCCGCCTGTACCGCTACCGCGACGGCGAACTGGCCGTGCTCACACGCGACCAGACCATGTACCAGCAGGCGCTGGAAGCGGGCGTCTCCGGCGACTTCCCGCCGCGCAACCTGCTGCTCCAGGCGATCGGCCCCACGGCCTCCATCGCGCCCGACGTCAAGGCATGCATGCCCCATCCCGGCGACCTGTACCTGCTGTGCAGCGACGGCCTGTACGGCAACACGCCGCATGCCGCCATCGAGCGCGTGCTGGCCGGCGCGCATGCGCAATCGCTGGAACACTGCTGCGCCGAGCTGATCGCCCTCGCCAAGACGCATGGCAGCCGCGACAACATCACGGCCGTGCTGGCGCTCGTCGAGCGCTGAACGGCAAAGTGTCGCTATTTACACAATGCAAATAGAATTTCTCTAGAATAATGTAGATTTGATACGAGGAAAGATGATACTCTGTAGGAGATCTCCTACTATCACTTTCTCAAACCTCGTATGGACTACCGCAGCGCCTACATTCGCCGAAGCAGAAAGGGTTCGCGTCTGAAACAGCGCCTGGCCGCTGTCGGCGTACTGGGCGTGGCGGCATGCGCCGCCCTGTACGCGTTCGCGATGCACGAGTCCACGGCACCGGCAGTGTCCGCGCAGGCACACGCGCCGGCCGCCGCCGCGACGCCGGCACCGACCGTGCTGCGCACCGCGGCCCAGGTGGAGACGAAGAAGACGCGCCGCGTCTATCCCTATTCGATCGTGCCCGGCGGCGTCCTCGACCGCCGGGAACTCACGCATGCCGTCGCCGTGGACCAGGTCGTGGCGGAGCATTACGCCGCGTTCGAGGCAGGCAAGACGACCATCAAGACCGTCGACAAGCCGCGCGCCGTGTACGTCTCGTACCGCAAGGGCGACAAGGTGTTCTGGACGGCGAAGAAACTCCAGCTGGCCAAAGGCGAGACACTGCTGTCCGACGGCCAGAACGAGATCCGCACGCGCTGCGGCAACCGCATTTCCGACGTCCCCCAGTTGCCCGTCGAAGCGAAGGGACCGAGCGAGGAAGAACTCGATTCGTCCGTCGAACAGGCCCAGGAAGACGGAGGCGCGGTGGAACAGGTCGGGTACGCGGCCGACACCAATCCGGCCGGCCACGGCTACCAGCTGCAGACCTTCGGCACCGGCGAGACGGCGCAGACCGGCGGCACGGCGCCCACGCGCACCAGTTTCGGCCTGAACGGCAATGGGAGTGCCGGCCTGGGTCCCATCTGGGATGGCGGCACGTTGCCGGTGTCGCTCGCCGGGGTGTCGAGCGACACCGCGGGGACCGGCACCGACGGCGGCTCGGGCACCGGCACGCCGGGCAGCGGCGGCATCACGGCCGGCACGGACTCGGGCGGTTCAGGCGTCGGTGGTGATCCGGGCAAGACGGGCGGCACGACGCCCGGGGGCGCGACTACGCCGGATGGGACGCCTGATACCGGCACGCTGCCCATCTCCGATCCCGGCACGAAATCGCCGACGTCCCCCGGGTCGACGCCTCCCGGCACGCTGTTGCCGCCGACGGACCAACCCGGCCTGCCGAACGGCCCGGGCAAGGCCCCGGTCAAGCCGCACGGCGACGTGCCGGAACCGGACACGCTGTGGCTGGCCGGCGCCGGCGTGGCCGCGCTGCTGGCGGCACGCCGCGCGAAGAAGCGGACGCGAAAGTAAGCTAGTCCTCGATCACGGCGCGTCCCGCGCGCCGCAATTCGTCCAGGTGGTCGAGCATCTGCCGGACCACCTCCGGCGGATGCCCCTGCCAATCTTCCACTTCCGCGACGATCCTGAGCGGCGCCCGCGTGCGGTACGAGCGCGTGGGATTGCCGGGAAAGCGTTTGTTCGTCAGGTTGGGATCGTCCTCGAACGTCCCCGTGGGTTCCACGATATAGATGTGGCCCCGCCCTTCCGCACCGCCGAGCGCCGTGGCCAGTTCCGCACCCCAGATCGCGGCTTCCAGCGTGGCGCTGAAATACACGTTGTTGGAGACGCGGCCTTCCTCGAAGTTGGAAGCCTGCCCCGGGACCAGCAGGTCGCCCGGCTGGAAACGGGTTTTGGTGCCGTGATAAAAAGGGCCTGCCACGTTGTCGCAGGTGTCATGCGTGACCGGGGTCCATGCTTGATTGTTCATCGACGACCTCATTTCAAATTTCAAGGGCAACTATTCTGGTTCAGTGCTCGGTCCAGTTCAACTGGACTTCTCCATCCGCCCCGAACTGTTTCAGCCTGAGGCTGTTGACACCGGCGACCGCCGCCGCCGGAATCACGATGCCCCGCACGCGGGTGCCATCCCAGTGCACGTCACCCAAACCGTCGCACGCGCCGGAAAACACGAGATTGTCCTCGTCGTTCCGGTCGAGCCTGGCCCGCGCACCGAGAACATACACCTGCTTGATGCAAACGGAACCGGGAAAACCGGCGATGTCTTCCGTGATGACGATCCGGTGGCGGCCATCGGGAGACACCATTTCCCAGGCAGTGTCCGGGGCGTGATTCCTGATGAGCCGGAGCCCGGCCGCCGCCGCCGAATACAGGACGGTCCCGCTACCGATCAATGCCAGCAGAAACAGCAGACCTTTGCGCACTGCGGGTTGTCGTTTCATCGAGCGATCCATGGCATGAAACCGGTAACATAATCCTTCATAATACTGAAAGGATGAAGTCACAAGCTCACGCTTTACCACCGCCCGGCCATTTTCCGAAAACGATCCCGCCATGCCCCTCGCCCTCTACGGTCATCCCTTCTCGTCGTACACGCAGAAAGTGCTCGTCGCGCTGTACGAAAACGACACGCCTTTCGAGTTCCGCAACCTCGGGCCGGACACGCCGCAGCACGCGGCGGAATGGCTGCAGCGCTGGCCGCTGCGCAAATTCCCGCTGCTTGTCGACGGTGAACGCAACGTCGTCGAGACGAGCATCATCATCGAATACCTGCACCTGGCGCATCCGGGGCCCGTGCGCCTGCTGCCGGACGATCCGCTCGCCGCACTGGACGTGCGCTTCATGGACCGCTTTTTCGACCTGCACGTGATGAACATGGTCCAGCACGCGGTGAACGGCGCGCTGACGGGCGACGCGGCCAAGCGCGCGGACGGCCTCGCGACGGCGACGGAAAAACTGGAACTCGCCTACGCATGGCTCGACGGCTACCTGGCCGGCCGCACGTGGGCCACGGGCGACGGCTTCTCGCTCGCGGACTGCGCCGCCGCGCCGGCGCTGTTCTACGCGGACTGGACACATCCGATCGCGGAACGCTACCCCACCCTGCGCGCCTACCGCGCGCGCCTGCTGGCGCGGCCGTCGTTCGCGCGCGCGGTGGACGAGGCGCGCTCTTACCGCCCCCTCTTCCCGCTGGGCGCGCCGGATCGCGACTGAGCGCGACTGAGACGGGTCAGTAGTCCCAGAACACCGGCACGTAGCGGTACGCGGCGCCATCGGCCATCACGCGCCCGATGGACGGGAACGGCAGGTGCGCCGCGACCAGCAGCCCGCCGTCGTCCATCAGCTCGCGGAACAGGCGGTCGCGCACGCGGGCCGCTTCTTCCGGATCGTGTTCGAAGCCGTTCTGCCAGCCGGGATGCTCGAAGTTGACGGGGAAGACGGCATCGCCGGCGAACATCAGGCGCTTGCCGCCGGACGCCAGGTCGACCACGCAATGACCGGGCGTATGGCCGCCGGTGCGACGGGCCACCACGCCCGGCGCGACGTCGCGGCGCTCCTGGAAGACCTGCAGGCGGTCGCGGTAGAGCGCCATGAAGCGCGCGGCGGTCGAGCGCAGCACGGGCGGCACCGCTTCCGGCATGACCGTCAGCGAGAAATCGGGCGCGGCCCAGAACTTCACTTCGGCCTCGGTCACGTGGATCCGCACGTCCGGACGCAGCCGCTCCTTCACGCCGGGCACCAGCAGCCCGCCCACGTGGTCCATGTGCATGTGGGTGATCACGATGTCCGTCACGGACGCGAGATCGATGCCGATGGCCTCCAGCCGCGCCGGGAACTGGCCCGCGCGCGGAAAGCCCGGGAACTGCGTGCCGACGCCCGCGTCGACGAGTATGGTCTGGTCGCCGCTGCGCACCACGAGCACGTTCAGCGGCCAGTCGAATTTATCGGGCGGCAGGAACATGTGATCCAGCCAGTCCGCCAGCGCGGCCGGATCGGCATTCGTCGCCATCGTTGCGGCGGGCAGCGGCAGCACGCCGTCGCTCACCACCAGCACGTCGATGTCGCCGACCTTCAACGCATAACGGGACGGCACCAGTTCTTCGGGCCCGTGGCTGGCGGGGCGCAACGGGGTATCTACGGTAAGCATCATGATCTCCTGGATGAAGCCCGGGATCGGGCACGGAGCCATCGTAGAGAGGCAGGCCGCGCGCCGGAAGCCACGCGGGCGGGCGCACCGTGTTGCCCGCTACGCACCAGTCACCCGTGGCCGCGGCAGATCTCCGTGCAGAAATCGAGAAAGGCTTCCACGGCCGCCGGCGGCAGGCGCCGCGACGGCCGGATCGCGTACAGGGGAAACGTCTCGTCCGGCCAGTCGGGGAACAGGTCGACCAGGGCGCCGCTCGTGATCAAGGATTCGAAGCCCAGCGCCAGCATCTGCGCGACGCCCGCGCCGGCCACGCATGCGCGCACGAGGGCATCGCCGTCCGTCAGCGTCAGCCGGCCGCGCGTCTCGACGACGAGCACCTCTTTCCCACGGTGGAATTCCCAGTCGAACACGCGCCCGTCCTGCGGATTGATGTACTGGAGGCACTCGTGCCCGGCCAGGTCCTGCGGCACCTTCGGCCGGCCGTGGCGCTTCAGGTAAGCAGGCGCCGCCACCGTCAGCACGCGCGTGTTCAGCAGCAGCCGCGACGACATGCTCGATGCAGGCTGCGGCCCGAAGCGCACGGCGACGTCGACGCCTTCCGTCACCAGATCGGCCGCATCCGGTACCGGCACCATCTTCAGCTCCAGCTCCGGATAGCGCGCGAGGAACTCGGGCAGACGGGGCGCCAGCACGTAGCGCACGAACAGCGGATTCAGGCTGACGCGCAGCACGCCGCGCACCGTCGCCGCCGCGCCCGCGACCGCGTCCGCCGCTTCCTCGATGCCCGACAGGTGCGGCGCCGCCAGCTCGTACAGCCGCGTGCCCTCGCCCGTCAGGCGCAGCGCGCGCGTCGTCCGCTCCAGTAGCCGCACGCCGATCTTCGCTTCCAGCCGCGCCACCGAGCGGCTCACGCCCGACGCCGACAGGCCCAATACCTCCGCCGCGCGCGTAAAACTGCCCGTCTCGACGACGGCGGCCAGCACGCTCATTTCCGCCAGCAATCTGCCATCCATGTCTCACCTTTGAATTTCGTCATAAATGATTTGCTCGCCACCATCTTAATCAAAAATCCCGGACGTCCTATCTTGTCGCCGACGCCGCGCACTCTGCGCGGTCCCGACCAAGGAGCCGACATGACCCGCCCCATCCTCTTCAAGAACGGCACCATCGTGACGATGGATGCCGCCGTCCCCGACCTCGCAACCGGCGACGTGCTCGTCGAAGGCGACCGCATCGCCGGCATCGCGCCCGCGCTGCCGGCCGGCGATGCCGAGATCGTCGACGCCACCGGCTGCATCGTGCTGCCCGGCCTCGTCGACGCGCACCACCATGCATGGCTGGGCGCCATGCGCCGGCTGATTCCCGATGTGGACGACCTGTTCGCCTACATCGGCGTCGTCGCCGAGACGCTGGGCCGGCACTACCGCCCGCGCGACATGTATGTGTCCACGCACCTGACGGCCATCGCGTCGCTCGATGCCGGCATCACGACGATCGTCGACGCCTGCCACAGCGCGCGCAGCCCGGACCACACGGACGCCGCCCTCGACGCGCTCGCCGCGAGCGGCATCCGCGCGCTGCACATGGTCGGCCCGGCGATGGACAAGGACGCATCTTCCGCCCACCTGCCGGGCGACCTGGAACGCCTGGCCCGCACGTGGAACGGCGACGGCAGCCGCGTGCGCGTGGGCCTGTTCGGCCAGTTCAACCTCGAATGGTGGCACGCCGCGCGCCGCCTCGACATGCGCATCCTGACGGAGTTCATCGGCGACCTCGCCACGCTCGGCCCCGAATTCTCCGAAGCCGGCATCCTGGGCCCGCACAACATTTTCAATCACTGCACCCGCCTGCCGGACACGACGTGGCGCCGGCTCGCGGACGCCGGCGTGAACGTCACCGTGAACCCGCGCTCGGATGCCCTGTTCGGCTTCGACGACGACACCTTCGCGTACCAGCGCGCCGTCGATCACGGCTTGTCTCCGGCGCTCGGCATCGACCTCGATACGGCGTTCGGCAGCGACATGTTCGGCGAGATGCACGCCCTGTTCCACCAGCAGCGCGCCGCCATGCGCAACCGCCGTTTCAGGGGCGAACAGGACGTGCCGGCCCCGATCACGGTGCGCGCCGTACTGGAAGCGGCGACGGTCAACGGCGCCCGCGCCGCCGGCCTGGAAGGCGTCGCCGGCACCCTCGCACCGGGCAAGCAGGCCGACATCATCATGGTGCGCACGAACGGCGCCGCCGTGTTCCCGCCGACGCATGCGGTCGGCACCGTCGTGCAGGCCGTCGAGCGGTCGGACGTGGACACGGTGATGGTCGCGGGCCGGCTGCGCAAGCGCAACGGCCGCCTGCTCGGCGTCGACCTGGACCGCCTGGCCGCCGACGTCACGGCCTCGCGCGACTACCTGCTGGCAGCGGGAGGCATGCATGCCGGCCTCTGAGACGCTGTCGATGTCGTCGTCGTACCGCGACCGCCCGGCACCGGCCGTGATCGCCGCGCTGTTCTGCGGCTACCTGGCCGTCGGCCTGCCGCTGCCCGTCGTGCCGCTGTTTATCCACGACCGGCTCGGCTTCGGCAGCGCCGTCGTCGGGGTGGCCATCGGCCTCCAGTTCCTCGCGACGGTGCTCACGCGCGGCTACGCCGGCCGCGTCACCGATGTGCACGGCGGCCGCCGCGCCGCGCTGCAGGGCGCGCTGTGCTGCGCGCTCGGCGGACTGCTGTACCTGGTCGCGACCCTGCCCGGGTTGCCGGCAGGCGCCAGCCTGGCCATCCTCGTCGCGGGCCGCCTGGCCGCGGGCCTGGGCGAAAGCCAGTTCGTCACGGGCTGCGTGTCGTGGTCGATCGCGTCCGTCGGGCCGCAGCGCGCCGGCATGTCGATGTCGTGGACCGGCATCGCCATGTTCGCGGCGCTCGCGGTCGGCGCGCCGGCCGGCATGGCGCTGTTCACGCGGTCCGGCGCGGGCGCCACGATGCTTGCGTGCGTGGCGTCCCCGCTGCTGGCGGGCGCGATCGCGCTGGGCGCGCGCCCGTACGTGCTGGCGGCAGGACCGCGCCTGCCGTTTTACCGCGTGCTGGGCCAGGTCTGGCGCGAAGGTGCGGGCCTGATGCTGTCCGGTGCCGGCCTCGCGGGCCTGACGGCATTCGCTTCGCTGTACTTCGCGCTGCGCGGCTGGGGTCACGCGGGCCTCGTGATGACCGCGTTCGGCATCGGCTTCATCGCCGTGCGCGTCGTCCTCGGCCACCTGCCGGACCGCGCGGGCGGCTACCGCGTGGCCCTGTGGTCGCTCGCCGTCGAAGCCGTCGGCCAGGTCTTGCTGTGGCAGGCACCGACCGAGGCGGTGGCGCTGGCCGGGGCCTTCGTCACGGGCCTGGGCTGCGCGCTCGTGTTCCCCGCCCTCGGCGTGGAAGCCCTGAAGCGCGTGCCCCCGGCCAGCCGCGGCAGCGCGATGGGCGCGTTCGTCGCGTTCCTCGACATCGCCTACGGCCTCGCCGGCCCGGCCGCCGGCATCGTGGCGGGCCGCTTCGGCTACGGCGCCGTCTACCTGCTCGGCGCCGGCTGCGCGCTGGCCGGCGCCCTCCTCGTGCGACGTCTCGCGTAAGCACGACCTACACTCATCGTTCAACAGGAGATTGATATGGCACGTATCTTCATTTCCGGCTCGTCCACGGGCCTCGGCCTGATGGCAGGCGAACTGCTGGCCGCGCAGGGTCACCGCGTCGTCCTGCACGCCCGCGACGCGGCACGCGCCGCACAGGCAAAACAGGCGCTGCCGCAGGCCGAAGACGTCGTCGAAGGCGACCTCGAAACGATCGCCGGCATGCGCGACGTGGCCGCGCGCGTCAACGACCTCGGCCACTTCGACGCCGTCATCCACAACGCCGCCGTCGGCTACCGCGAAAGTCACCGCCTGACCGCGGACGGCCTGCCGCACGTCTTCGCCGTCAACACGCTGTCGGCCTATGTGCTGACGGCGCTGATCCACAAGCCGGCGCGGCTCGTCTACCTGAGCTCCGGCATGCACCACCATGCCGACGCCCACCTGGACGACATCCTGTGGCAAAAGCGCCGCTGGAACGGCGCGAACGCATACGCCGAAAGCAAGCTGCACGACGCGATGCTGGCCTTCGCCATCGCGCGTCGCTGGCCCGGCGTGCTGTCCAATGCGCTCGAACCGGGCTGGGTGCCCACGCGCATGGGCGGCCCCGGCGCCCCGGACGACATGGACCAGGCCCATCGCACGCAGGCCTGGCTCGCGGCCGGCGTCGACCCGGCGGCGCGGGTGACGGGCCGCTACTTCTATCACATGAAGCCGATGGCGCCGAATCCGCAGGCGCAGGATCCGGCGCTGCAGGACCGGCTCATCGCCATCTGCGCCACCTGTTCCGGGATCGCCGTCCCGGACTGAGTCAGTGGGCGTACTTGCGCTGGACGTCGTCGTAGAACTGCTTCATGGTCCAGAACGCGAGCTTTTTCTTGCCGTCGTCCGTGACCAGGCCCTTGCGGTTCCAGAAGTCCTGGTAGTACGGGTGCTGGCGGCGCGGCGAGCGGAAGTCGACCAGGACCCACGGCGTCATCCCGCGCAGGCCCGGGATCGCGGACAGCATCTTGAACTGGTTGCGATACAGGGTGTCCTGGTATTCCTCGCTCCAGCGCGTGTCGGCGTCGGCGTGGTAACCGCCCAGCGCCTCGGCGCCGAATTCCGTGACGACGACCGGCTTGTCGTAGCGGACGTCGAAGCGGTAATTCAGCATCTCCGCATTGCTGGCCCAGTACCAGCCGGCGTACTCGTTGAAGCTGGCGAGGTCGAGATAGTCCGCGAGCGGATCCTCCACCGTGATGTCGCTGCCCTTGCGGTGGATTTCCAGCGCGGCCGCCACGAGGCGCGTGTCGTCCAGCGCGCGCGCGGTCTTGGCCAGGTTGCTCATGAACGTGTTGCGCGGGCCGCCGATCGGCGTCTCGTTCCCCACCGACCAGACGACGACGCTGGCGCGGTTCTTGTCGCGCGTGACGAGGTCCGTCAGCTGCGCGTTCGCATTGGCGTAGGTGTCCGGATTGGTCCAGGAGATCGTCCAGTACACGGGCACTTCCGCCCACACCATCAGGCCCATCTCGTCGGCCAGGCGGATCATCTCCTCGCTGTGCGGGTAGTGCGCGAGCCGCACGTAGTTGCAGTTCATCTCCTTGGCCCACTGCAGCAGCATGCGCATGTCGCCCGCGCCGCGCGGACGGCCCGGGATCAGCGGATTCTCTTCATGCATCGAGATCCCGCGCAGGAAGACGGACTTGCCGTTCAGGAGGATGTCCCGGCCGCGCGTCTCGATGGTGCGGAAGCCGATGCGGTCGACCACCTTGTCGCCGCCGCCCGAAAGCTCCACCGTGTACAGCTTGGGCTGTTCCGGCGACCAGTACGTCAGTTTGTTGACGGGGACGTTCAGTACCGCGCGGCCGTTCGCGTCCGTGCGCACGGTCGTTTTGATGCCGGCTTCGGGAATCGACACCGTCACCTGCTGCGCCTTCGCTTCGCCTGCCATTTGAATGAAACCTTCGATGCGGCGGGCGTCGCCTTTCGCCAGCTGCACCTTGTAGTCCGCGATGTAAGTCGCCGGCAGTTCGGCCAGCAGCACGTCGCGCGTGATGCCGCCGTAGTTCCACCAGTCCGTGTTCACGGTCGGGATCTCGTCCTGGTGGCGCGTGTTGTCGGCCTTGACGACGACCACGTTGCGGCCCTTGGCCAGCTTGTCCGTCACGTCGAACTGGAACGGGGTAAAACCGCCCTTGTGCATGCCGAGCTTCTTCCCGTTCAGGTAGACGTGCGCCTCGTAGTTGACGGCGCCGAAGTACAGCGCGTAATGCTTGCCCGGCTTGGGATCGGCCTGGAACGTCTGGCGCAGCCACACGGTGCCCTCGTACAGCTGCAGCTTCTCCGCCTGCGAATTCCAGTCGCCCGGCACCTTCATCGTCGGCGCGTGGTCGAAGTCGTACTCGACCCAGTCCGTCTTGTCCTTCGGCTTGCGGTCGTCGTAGAAGCCGCCCTTGCCGCTGTCGGACTGGTCGAACGGCATGTGGCGGTAGTCGTAGTAGCCGTTCTCGTACGGGTCGATGAGGTAGCTCCAGCGGCCGTTCAGGCTCACGTGGCTGCGGGCGTAAATGTTCTGCGTGGGTGCCATCAGGCTGCTGGCGCGGGCCGCTTTCGACGGCTGGCCGGCCAGCTGGACGTCCACGGGGTCGGCGGCCTGCGCGGCGCAGGCCAGCAACGTCAATACAGAAAAATGCAGCACGGCCGTCAGCCGGGCGAACGGGTGAGTCATGGCGTCTCCTGATTGTTATTCAGGGAATGGTAGCGCTGTCATCGCCCGGCTGCAAGGTCGCGACGATATGGTCGAGCACCACCCGCGTCCTGGCGGGCATCCGGTGTCCCACCGGGATCAGGGCGTGTGTGGGCGGACCGGGGACGTCGGCGTCGGGCAGCACGTGCACGAGGCGGCCGTCCGCGACGAACGGCCGGGCGAACCCGTCGAGGAGCTGTGCGACGCCGAATCCCAGCACGGCCGCTTCGACCAGCGCATGGCCGTCGGCCATGATCATCGCGGGCGCCGGCATCAGTTCGCGGCGCGTGCCGTTGTCGAGCAGGGACCAGGGGCGCAGTTGTCCCGTATAGCTTCGGAACAGCACGGCGTCGTGACCGTGCAGATCGTCGATCGACGCGATGTCCCCGCGCGCGGCGAGGTACGACGGGGCCGCGTACAACCCCAGTTTCAGGTCGCAGATTTTTCGGACCGTCATGTCGCTGTCGGCGGGGAGATGGCCGATGCGTACGACGATGTCCCAGCCGTCACCCACCGCGTCGGACATGCGGTCGGCCATGGCCATTTCGACCGTGACCTTGGGATGGCGTGCGCGGAGCAGGCCGAGGGTCGGCAGGATGATGCGCCCGAACCCAGGCGGCACGTCGACCCGCACGCGGCCGGCCGGTTCGGCGCGTTGCGCGGCCAGCGCATGCTCGGCGTCGCGCAGGTGCTCGAGCGCCGCGAGTGCGGCGGCCAGGTAGATTTCGCCGTCCTCCGTCAGGCGGACCGCGCGCGTGGTGCGCTGGAACAGGCGGGTGCCCAGGTGCTTTTCCAGCCGCTGCACGGCCTTGCCGACGCTCGACTTGTTGGTCCCGACCTTTTCGGCCGCGCGGGTGAAGCTGCCCGTCTGCGCCACGGCGACGAAGGCGCTGATGTCCTGCATGGAAGCGCCTGGCGTATCCAGCATTGTCTCTCCGCGGGCAACAAAGAAGCGCAGTGTAGCAGGTTTATCCGGCCCGACCGGCTGGGCATACTGGCCCCATTCCACACCAACCACCGGGAGCCGATCCATGAAACGCATTCTGTCCACCCTCGCCGCCGCCACCTTCTCGTTTGCTGCGCACGCGGCGCCGCCCGACGTGAAAATGACCCGCCTCGACTGCGGCCACATGACGCTCCAGGACAAGGCCGTGATGTCCGATGCGGGGCTGTACAAGGGCGAGTCGCTGGACATCGTGATGTCGTGCTACCTGATCAAGCATGGCGACGACTGGCTGCTGTGGGACGCCGGCCTGCCGAAGAAATACCTGGCCGGCCCGATCGTCGAAGGCACCTTCCGGACGGGGCTCGACCGCACGATCGTCGACCAGCTCAAGGTACTCGGCCTGCGTCCCGAGGACATCACCTACGTGGCCATCTCGCACGCCCACTTCGACCACGCCGGCCAGGTGAACGACTTCCCCAACGCGACCCTGATCATCCAGCGCGCCGAACTGGAGGCCATGGCCGACACGGCGAAAGCCTCGCAACACTACATCGACGGCGCCCTGTTCAGCACCCACGTGGCGGGCGGCAGCCTGAAACGGGTGAAGGTCGTCGACGGCGACGTCGACCTGTTCGGCGACGGCACCCTCAAGACCATCTGGACGCCGGGCCACACGCCGGGCAGCATGGCACTGCTGGTCGACCTGAAGCATGCCGGTCCCTACGTCCTGTCGGGCGACCAGTGGCACTTCTCGGAAAACCACGCGCGCCGGCAGGTCCCCACGTGGAACTACGATCACGCCGGGACCATCGCCTCCGGCAAAAAGCTCGACGACGTCATCGCGAAGACGCGCGCGACCCTCGTCATCGAACACGAACCCGCCGACAACCGCAGGCTGCCCGCCGCGCCGCGCTTCCTCGATTGACCGCCCGGTCCCATCGGTTATACTCGCAGGATAAGGGGTGTTCGCGCCACGTCGGCGCGGCAGGTGATACGCGCTGGTCGGGCCGCCACGCGGCCTTGTCACGGCCCTATGCTTACACCCACCACCCTGCAAACGATCGGTGCCGCGCTGTTCGGCGTGGCCGTCCTCCACACTTTCTCCGTCAAGTATTTCGAGCGTCTCGCGCACACCCACCCGCGCCACGCCGGCTTCTGGCACCTGCTCGGCGAAGTGGAAGTCGTGTTCGGATTCTGGGCGGCGGTGCTCATGCTGTTCATGTTCGGCGTCGCCGGCCGCCACGAGTCGGTGGCCTGGCTCGAATCGCGCAATTTCACGGAGCCGATGTTCGTGTTCGCGATCATGGTCGTGGCCGGGAGCCGGCCGATCCTCGATTTCGCCCACCTGCTCGTGCGCACCGGCGCGCGCCTGCTGCCGCTGCCGCGGACGATGGCCCTGTGCTTCGTCGTGCTGTCGCTCGTGCCGCTGCTGGGCGCCTTCATCACCGAGCCGGCCGCGATGACCCTCGCGGCCCTGCTGCTGCGCGACAGCGTGTTCGCGTGCAATGCGGGAGCAAGCGATAGGGGAACGCGCCTGAAGTACGCCATCCTCGGCGTCCTGTTCGTCAACGTCTCCATCGGCGGCACCCTGACGCCGTTCGCCGCGCCGCCCGTGCTGATGGTCGCATCCACGTGGGGCTGGGACCTCGGCTTCATGCTGCAGACCTTCGGCTGGAAATCCGCGCTGGCCGTGGTGACCAACACGATCCTGCTGCTCGTCGTGTTCCGGCGCACCTTCCTCGCGCTGGGCGATGCCGCCGACACCGCGGCCGATCCCGTGCCGCTGCCCGTCATCGCCATGCACCTGCTGTTCCTCGTGCTGATCGTCGTCTTCGCCCACCATCCGCAGGTCTTCATGGGCATCTTCCTGTTCTTCCTCGGCTTCACCACCGCCTACCAGCGCTACCAGGACAACCTGATCCTGCGCGAGGCGCTCCTTGTCGCGTTCTTCCTGGCCGGCCTCGTCGTGCTCGGCGGCCTGCAGGCCTGGTGGCTCGCGCCCCTCTTGACCAGCATGAGCGCCGACGCCGTGTTCTTCGGCACCACGGCGCTCACGGCCATCACCGACAATGCCGCCCTGACCTACCTCGGCGCCCAGGTGCCGGGCCTCAGCCTCGCGTACAAGACCGCCCTCGTCGGCGGCGCCGTCGCGGGCGGCGGCCTGACCCTGATCGCCAACGCGCCCAATCCGGCCGGCGCCGCCATCCTGAAAGACAGCTTTCCCGACCGTGCGATCAGTCCCATCGGCCTGCTCGCCGCCGCAACACCGCCCACGCTGATCGCCGTGGCGGCCCTGCACTTCCTTTGATCCCCTACTGGAGACGCTAGCAATGAACGACCTGGTGAACGCCGTCAACGGCATCGTATGGAGTCCGGCCCTGATCGCCCTGTGCCTGGGCGCCGGCCTGTATTTTTCGCTGCGCTCGCGCTTCCTCCAGTTGCGCCACCTGCGGGAGATGGTGCGCCTCATGATGGAAGGGAAAAGCTCGGCCGAGGGCGTATCGTCGTTCCAGGCGCTGGCCATGACCCTGGCCGGCCGCGTCGGCACCGGCAACATCGCGGGCGTCGCGACGGCCATCACGTTCGGCGGTCCGGGTGCCGTGTTCTGGATGTGGGCGGTGGCCTTCCTGGGCGCGAGTTCCGCGTTCGTCGAGTCCACGCTCGGCCAGGTCTACAAGGAGCAGATCCACCGCGAGTTCCGCGGCGGGCCCGCGTTCTACATCGAAAAGGGCCTGGGCATGAAGTGGTATGCCTGGATCTTCGCCGTCGTCACCGTGTTCGCCACCGGCGTGCTGCTGCCGGGCGTGCAGGCGAATTCGATCGCGGAGGGCCTGCGCAACGCCACCGGCATCGACGCCAACGTCACCGCCGCGCTGCTCGCCATCGCGCTCGGCTTCATCATCTTCGGCGGCGTCAAGCGCATCGCCCACTTCGCGGAAATCGTCGTGCCGTTCATGGCGCTCGCCTACATCATCGTCGCCTGCGTCATCATCTTCCTGAACTGGCAGGCGCTGCCGGGCGTGCTCGCGCTGATCTTCAGCTCGGCCTTCGGTCTCGATGCCGGCTTCGGCGCCATCGTCGGCATGGCGATCCAGTGGGGCGTCAAGCGCGGCGTCTATTCGAACGAAGCGGGCCAGGGCACGGGTCCGCACGCCTCGTCCGCCGCGGAAGTCAGCCATCCCGCCAAGCAGGGCCTCGTGCAAGGCTTCTCGGTCTACATCGACACGCTGTTCGTGTGCTCGGCGACGGCCTTCATGCTGCTGATCACCGGCCAGTACAACGTCGAAGGCCTGGACGGCACCGCGATCCACACGGGCGTCCACGGCGTCGCTTCGGGTCCGGGCTACGTGCAGACCGCGCTGGAAAACGTGATGCCGGGCTTCGGCTCGCTGTTCGTCGCGCTGGCCCTGCTGTTCTTCGCCTTCACGACGATCGTTGCCTATTACTACATCGCCGAAACCAACATCGCCTACATCAACCGCACCGTGCACCGCCCGTGGATGACGCTCGTGCTCAAGGTGTGCATGATCGGCGCGACCGTGTACGGCTCCGTGAAGACGGCCGACGTGGCCTGGGCGCTGGGCGACCTGGGCGTCGGCCTGATGGCCTGGCTGAACATCGCCGCGATCCTGCTGCTGCGGAACGTCGCCTTCAAATGCCTGCGCGACTACGAAGCGCAGCGCGCGGCGGGCAAGGAGCCGGAGTTCGATCCGGCCGCGCTGGGCATCGCGCATGCCGACTACTGGGACAAGCGGGCAGCCGCCCGGCGCCAGCGCGATGCGCAGGCCATTACGGCCAGGGCGTGAACAGATCGTCATCAGTTTCGCGGACGAGTGTGGCTATTTGTCCCATTGCGTCGAAACCATTTGTAATTACGGGGAGGAACCTGCAAGAATAAATTACCATGCCGAAACTAAATTTCTCCGAGAGAAATCCCAAGGAACCAGCGCTCGCAGCGCTGGCCCAGGGATTACGTCGTATCGCCGCGAACGCCAGTGTGGAGACACTGCGACAGGAAACGGTGGCCGTTGCAGTGTCGCTGTGCGGCGCCGGGCGCGGATACTGGGTGGCCGCCGGCGAAACGGCCTGTATCGGAGACACGACCAGTTTCGCGGTCGGCGACGGCATGGTCGTCCTGGAGCATGCGCAGGCGGTCGACGCCGCCCTGCTCGACATCCTCGCCGGTTCGGCGTCAATCGCGCTGGCGAACGCGGCCCTGCGGGAGCAGATCCGGCACGACCAGTCGGCGGCGGGGCTGGCGTTCGAACGCACGCTGCTGCGCACCCTCGTCGATAACATTCCATTCCGGATCTACGCCAAGGACCGCGAAAGCCGGTTCCTGTTCGGAAATAACCGCATGGCCCGCCTGGCCGGCGTCGAGACGCCGCCGCAACTGATCGGCAAGACCGACTACGATTTCTTCCCGGCCGAACTGGCGGCCAAATACTTCGCCGACGAAAAGCAGGTCATGGATTCCGGCCAATCGCTGTTCGATTACGAGGAACTGGTGGAAGACCAGGACACGGGCGAACTGGGCTGGACCGTCACGACCAAGGTGCTGTTGCGCGGGGAAGATGGCGCCGTGAACGGCATCGTCGGCATCGGCTACGACGTCACGCAGCGCAAGCTGATGGAAGAACGCCTGCGCGAACGCACCCAGGCGCTGGAAGTGGCCAACGCCCGGCTGGAGGCCGAGAAAGCACAGCAGCAGATCCTGATCCGCAAGCTGAGCGACATGCAGGGCCAGCTGCTGCAATCGGAGAAAATGGCGTCGATCGGCCTGCTCGCCGCGGGCGTCGCCCACGAGATCAACAATCCGCTCGCGTTCATCAGTTCCAATTTCGGCGCGCTCGAACGCGACGCGAAAGACATCCTGAAGCTCATCAGCGCATTCGAAGGCGTCGAAGGGCTGCTGCCGGGCGACGCCCGCGCACCGGTCACCTACATGAAACAGGACATCGGCCTGGACGACATCCGCCAGGACCTCGATGCCCTGTTCGTCGAATCGCGGGAAGGCCTGCAGCGCGTCAAGCACATCGTGCAGAACCTGAAGGATTTCTCGCGGCCCGGCGGTACGGAAAAGGAAATGGCCGATCTCGAGCAGGGCCTGGACAGCACGCTGAACGTCGCCTGGAACGAGATCAAGTACAAGGCGGACGTCGTCAGGGAATACGCCGGCGTGCCCGCACTATATTGCCTGCCCTCGCAGATCAATCAGGTCTTCCTGAATCTGCTCATCAATGCGGCGCATGCGATCGAGGGCAAGGGCACGATCATCGTGCGCACCGGCTACGACGACAAGATCGTCTGGGTCGAGATCGAGGACAACGGGAGCGGGATCGCGCCGGCGCACCTCGATCATATCTTCGAGCCGTTCTTTACGACCAAGCCCGTCGGCAAGGGGACCGGGCTCGGTTTGTCGATAGTGTATGGGATCGTGCAGGGGCACCAGGGCACGATCGATGTAAAAAGCGAAGTGGGCAAGGGCACGGTGTTCAGGGTGGCCTTGCCGCGCACTTAAGGGGCCCAGCTGCGTCGCAACGACGCGCCCTGTTCGTCCGCGCCCCACAACACCTTGCCGGGGTTGAGGATGTTCTGCGGGTCGAACACCCGTTTGATGGCCCGCATCAGCTCCACCGCGGGCAGCCCCGCTTCCTGCATCAGGAAATCCATCTTGTGCATGCCGATGCCGTGCTCGCCCGAGCACGTGCCGTCGAGGCGGATCGCACGGGCCACGAGCCGGGCGTTGAGCAGTTCGGCGCGTTCGCGCTGCTCCGGCTTGTGCGGATCGATCAGGTAACCGAAATGGAAGTTGCCGTCGCCGACATGTCCGACCAAGGAATACGGCACGCCCATCTCGTCCGCTTCGCGCACCGACTCGAGCAGACATTCCGCCAGGCGGCTGATCGGCACGCAGGTGTCGGTGCTGATCGCGCGGCAGCCGGGCATCGAGGCGATGGCCGCGAAATAGGCATGGTGGCGCGCCGTCCAGAGCCGCGTCCGGGCCTCTGCGTCGGTCGCCCACGCGAACGCCGCGCCGCCGTGTTCCGCGGCCAGCGCCTCGACCGATTCCGCCTGTTCGCGCACGGAAGCCGGCGTACCGTGGAATTCCATCAGCAGCATCGGTTCTTCGCGCAGATCCAGCTTGCTGTACCGGTTCACCATCCGCACGGTGTTCGCGTCGATCAGCTCCATGCGCGCGATCGGAATGCCGGATTGGACGATATCGATCGCGGCGCCCACGGCGTCGGCGATGCCGGGGAACGAGCACACGGCCGCCGACTGCGCTTCCGGCAGCGGGTGCAGGCGCACGACGATCTCGGTGAACACGCCGAGCGTGCCTTCGCTGCCCACCATCAGCCGGGTGAGGTCGTAGCCCGCACTGCTCTTGCGCGCGCGCGTCCCGGTGTGCACGATCTCGCCGGCGGCCGTGACGACCTGCAGCGCGAGCACGTTGTCGCGCATCGTGCCGTAGCGCACGGCATTGGTCCCGCTGGCACGCGTGGCGGTCATGCCGCCGATCGACGCGTCCGCGCCCGGATCCACGGGGAAGAACAACCCCGTGCCCTTGAGGGCCTGGTTCAGCTGCATCCGCGTCACACCGGGCTGCACCGTCGCCGTCATGTCCGCCGTATCGATGGCCAGCACGCGGTTCATGCGGCTCACGTCCAGGCTGATGCCGCCCCGTACCGCCAGCAGATGACCTTCCAGCGACGAGCCCGCGCCGAACGGGATCACCGGCACCGCGTGCCGGTTGGCCAGTGCGAGCAGCGCCTGGACGTCTTCCACAGCCTCGGCGAACACGACGGCGTCCGGCGGATTCACGTCCACGAACGACGACTCGTCGCGTCCGTGCTGTTCGCGTACCGCGCCGGCGGTCGAGAAACGGGGGCCGAAGCGGGCTTGCAGTTCGGCCAATAACGGTGCTGGCAGCCCCTGGTCAGGGTCTGGGGTCATGCGGTCATTCATTCCAAATTCCTGGTGATGTTGGTGTGTGCGGGGAGATTGTCTCACTGCCCGGCCATCCGTTTCTTAAAGGATTGCTACGCTGCAGAAATTTTTCTCCAAAAAAAGTGAACTTAGGAAGTTTCCCTATCTCAAAGGGTACTCATTAACTCGTTGAGTCAGGTCACTTCTAATGAAAAAATCTGCTGCTTTCGCTTCGAACATCCGTGCAAACGTCCTCCTGTCCTGCGGCGCCGTCGTGCTGCTCGCAGCGGCCCCGATGGCTTCCGCCGTCGCCAAGGATTTGTATGTCTCCACGACCGGTTCCGACTCGAACCCGGGGACGCAAACCGCGCCGCTGAAGACGATCGCGCGTGCCGATGCGCTCGCAAGCGCCGGTACCACCATCCACGTCGCCGCGGGCACGTATCGGGTCTCGGCGCCCGCGCTGGACAACGCCGGCATCAAAACAAGCAAGAGCGGTACCGCAACCGCCCGCATCAAGTTCGTCTCGGACGTGAAGTGGGGCGCGAAAATCATCGTGTCGGGCACCGGTATCACGTGGGACTCGCGCGGCAGCTACGTCGATATCGACGGTTTCGACATCTCCGGCTCGGGCCGTCACGGCATCCTGGCCGCCGGCGCAAACCTCACGATGACCAACAACTTCATCCACGACCTGACCATCAGCGGCGGTTGCAACGGCAGCGGCGGCGCCGCCATCGATACCTATGGTCCGGTCGGCGGTGTCGTCATCGACCGCAACGTGGTGCGAAACATCGGTGCCTCGATGATCGGCAAGTGCAATACGGTGCAGGGCATCTACATCGCGAACGCAAACAATGTCGTCACGAACAACCTTGTCTCCGGTGTTGCGATGGCCGGCATTCAACAGTGGCACGGCGCGACCGCGTCGACGATCGTCAACAACACGGTCTTCCACAGCAAGGACGGTATCCTGCTGGGCCAGGGCGATGCCGGCACGACCACGGGTTCTGCCAACAACTACGTTGCCAACAACGTCGTGTATGACAACACGACCTACGGCATCGTCGAACTGGGCAAAATGGCCGGTAACAACCGTTATGTGAACAACCTGGTGGCAAGAAGCGGCACCAGCATGCGCGTGGCGGGCAGCGTCAGCGGCACCATTTCGTCCGACCCGCTGTTCGTCGCCTACCAGGCCAACGGCGCCGGCAACTATCGCCTGTCGAGCAGCTCGCCGGCGATCGACCGCGGTACGTCGACCTCGGCGCCCCGGGTCGACCTGGAGTCGGTGGCCCGCCCCCGTGGCGCCGCTGTCGATATCGGCGCGTACGAGTTCTAAGGCCTGGAGGATGCGTGACGGCCGTTACGGCTGGAGATGGTCGTGGATGCCCTTGGCGACCAGTTGCAGCGCGCTCTCGGTGCTGGGCACGTGGCGCAGCGCGTTGAGCAGGACGAAGTCGTGGATCGTGCCGTTGAACCGCACGGCCGACACGTTCACGCCGGCCTCCTTGAGCTTGCGTGCGTACGCCTCCCCTTCGTCGCGCAGGGGATCGTTTTCGGCCGTCACGACCAGTGCCGGCGGCAGGCCCTTCAGGTGGTCGAGGGTGGCGCGCAGCGGCGACACATACGGGTTGTCGCGCACCGCGGCACCCGGCGCATAGAGATCCCATCCGTACTTCATGAACGACCTGGCGAGAAAACGCCCTTCGCCATACGCGCGGTACGAATCGGTGTCGACGCTCGCGTCGGTGGCCGGGATCAGCAAGGCCTGGTAGCGGATGCGCGGGCCCTTGCGGTCCTTCGCCATCAGCGTCAGCGCGGCCGTCATGTCGCCGCCCACCGAATTGCCGGCCACGGCGATGCGTTCGCCGTCGGCACCCAGCTCGTGGCCGTGCGCGGCCACCCAGGTCAACGCGGCATACGATTCTTCCAGCTGGGTCGGGAATTTTGCGGCCGGCAGCGGCGTGTACTCGACGAACACGCCGACCTGGCCCGAGCCGACGACCAGGTCGCGCAGCAGGCGTTTGTGGTTCTCGAAATTCCCCACGATCCAGACGCCGCCGTGGATGAACAACAGCACGCCCGGCGTGCCGCTGACGTGGATCGGCTTCATGACGTACAGCTTGACGCTGCGGCCGTCCTGCACGATCGTCCTCTCGCTGACGGCCACGCCGGACATGTCGACCGGCGTCTTCGCCTGCAGGCCGCTCAGGATGTCCTGGGGCTTCGGCTGGGGCAGTTCCCAGAACGGGCTGGGATCCTGGTTGAGTTCCGCGAGGAACGGGCGGATGGCCGGGTCGATGTGCGGATCGACGGCGGCGTCGGTGGCGGCGAACGAGGCTTGGTTCATGGCGATGGCTCCTAAAATCGTTGCGAAGAATTTGATGGGCGTCTTCATGATCTCTACGTGGTGACGTTGAACGTTTTTCGGCGCCGACGATGTCGGCAGAAACATGTTGCAACGCACGGGCAGGCGCGGTCTTTACCGCAGCTGCGGTCCTTTTCACCGAACTTGCGCGATTCTCTTTTCGCGGTGAAAAGACGTGCGGGTTCCTGCACGAACCGTGACCGTGCGGAACGAACCATCCAGGAAACGATCGGAAAGCAAAAAAACCCGACCGGCGTGCGCGGGTCGGGCAACAGGGGGAGACAATCGGTTAGTCCATGGTCATGCGAAACCGTCCAGGCGACAGGCCTGTTTCGCGAGTGAATGCACGCGTAAAACTTGCCTGGTTCGAGAAGCGGGCGACCTGGGCGATCTCGCACAACGGCAGCGCGCCTTCGGCCAGCAGCCGCTTGGCCTTCTCGATGCGCTTGCGCGCCACGTAGCGGTGCGGCGGCACGCCGACGGCAGCACTGAACATGCGGGTGAAGTGATAGGCGCTCAGGCAGCATTCGCGTGCCAGCGCATCGACGCTCAAGTCGTCCTCGAGATGGGCGTCGATGTAGTCGAGCGTGCGGCGCAGGCGGACCGCGTCGAGCCGGACGCGCCGTTCTTCGGCGCGCGGCTGTCCTCCCGTGCTATGGCACTGCGCCAGGCGCGCGGCCAGCATCATCGCCCCCGTTTCCACGAGCATGCCGCCGGCGCTGCTCTCGTGCGTGAGCTCATGGAGAATGGTCTTGCCGATCTGGAGCACCAGGTCGTCATGGACGCCCGCTGCCCAATGGACGTGCCGGCCCGAGGCGCCGGGCATATCGTGCTCCAGGGCCAGGCGCGCGAAGGACTCCGGCGCGAGGAACAGGTGCAGCACCTGGGGCAACGGTGCCTCGATGCGGATTTCATTGTCGCCGATACCCACCGGCGACAGCCAGATGGTGCCATCCGCGGCAACGGCGCTCTGGCGCATGTCCGCCGCCCGGCGCGTCACCTGTCCGGTACGGGAGCCCACGATCGCGATCGTGATCTCGGCCTGGCGCGGCGTGACGGCCGGCGTGTCACATCCCGGGGCGTGGGACCGCAACTCGGCGAAGATGCCGCGCCATCCGCGTCCCGCGGATGAGCCGAGCAGCTGCGAGCGCGGATATTTGCGCGGGCCGTGCGTTTGCAGATCCATCATGTCCTCCCCGTTGTTCATGCCGGTGCATGTGACTAAGGTAGGCGTTTCGGATCGCGTTGAACATCATACTTAAGGATAAAGTCTCACACCCTGGTATCGGCCCGGCGCATTCAGGGATGGCCGGGCGCATGACGATGGATGTCGATACTGGGCCGCGCGTGAAGATGAATGCTCCGGTCAACATCCAGGAATTATGTCTGTGCAGTATCCACGGGCGTTGCATCCCTCCACGCGCCATCGATACGCTCGATGCACGTCGTGATCGCGGCCTTGGCGTGACCGAGCACCGTGTACGAGGCCAGGAATTCGGTGAGGACGTTGCCGCGATCGAAGCACGTGGCCGCGCCAACGCGGCGGCCGGTGCTGTCGTCGACGGCTTCGAACTCCAGACTGGCGCCGCCGGTTGTGACAGGCCCGACCAGCAGCAGCGTCATCGCGTTGACCATCCGGTTGGGCGTTTGGAGTTCGGTCACGGCCACACGCAGCCGTACCCGGCCTGCCGCACCTGGCGCCGCCGGGATCCTGCTCACCTGGCGATGCAGTTCGGTGCCGACATAATCGAGAATTTCGCGCTGCTGCGCATCGTCGAGTCCTTCGATGCGGCCGGAACTCGTCTTGATCAACGGCTGTTCCACCACGATCTCGGCGTAACGGCCCGGTTCGAATCCGGGCTCGCGGAACATCAATACGTCCTTGTACCGCGTCGGCGCAAGCGTTTCATAGGTGTCGAGAAATCCCGAGCGCGTCATGCCGTTCGTCGCGCACCCGGAAAGCGCTCCCGCAATGCACAGGAACAGTCCACCGCAGATCGATGCGCCTTGCTTGTTCATGGATGGACTCCTCAATCAAACTGGATATGCAGTTTGATAATTTTGCTCGTCCAGCCTTGGCGGCAGTTGGGGCGCCTCAAGGGAACCACTCAACGGTTCAATGCCAGGTACCGTTCAACATCGCTGCAAATCCTTGCGCTCGCGGCATCCCGGCACACGTGAGCATCGTCGGTTCAACGTCGGGCGAACCCGCCGTCCACCACAGGCTATGTCCTTGCAACGCCGCCGCGACAATACGCTCGCCTACGTTCTCATCCAGCGTAAAACGCCGCGTCCCGGCAACTTGCACAACCTGGGCGCCAACTGCCGCCCCAGGCTCCGGCATGCCATCGAACTGCGCCAGCCCGAACGCCGGATCCAGCGACGCCCGCGCCAGATCCTCGATCGCGTCATACCAGTCCGCATGCTTGTGAAACCAGTCCAGCAAAGGCGGCGCCCCGACAGCCCCGATCATCAACGGAAAATAGCGCCCGACGCGATCCACGCTCGGCATCATCACGCCGCCCAATCCTTCCGGCCCAAGAATCCCGGGAGAGATCGCAAACCGCCACACGGGACTGGTGAGATAGTGATTCAGCCACTGATCCCCCAACTGCTGCTGGCTCGCATGAATGCACTGCTGCAGCCACGCATCCCAGGCCGTCACCAGCCCATCGGGCAACCCGCGCGACACGAAGTCTCCGAGTGTCGAGACCTTGCCGAAAAACCCGGTCACAGCTTGTCCACGCAGCGGAACTGTTCCAACACGGCGCGGCGGAACGGGTTGACGACGCTGTTCGCGGTCAGCTCCAGCGCGGCCTTGCGGCCGTCCGCGTCGAACGTCACCTTGTAACGCTCGCCCTGTGCGGTCGGCTCCACGGCCGCCTTGTCGAGCATGCGGAACCACGCCCACGGGCCCTCCGTGTGCAGCGAACCATGCGCGCTCGCGGGCGTGACGTCCAACTTGACCTGCCCGCCGCCCTTCCCGCTCGGCAGCTGGAACGATGCCGGAGACAGTGCGCCCGGCGCGGCAGTCAGCATCTGACCGTCGATGTCGAGCACGAACTTCGTGATGGCCGGATCCAGCGACACCGGCTTCAGGTCGAAACGCATCGATGCCTGGCGACCACCGTTCGCGAAGAACGCGTCGCGGATCTTCGCGGCGCGCTGGAATTCGTCGAGCGTGGATTGCGGAATGCCGAGCGTGCCGTCGTTCGCGGTCGCCCGCCAGCGCCATTGGGCGCCGCCCATGTCGACGTATTGGGCGAGGTTCTTCGCGAAGAAGTCGTCGATCAGGCCACCCGGCGCGAACATGCGGCCGAAGTCGTCGGCCGTGACGTCCTGCGCGGCGGATTTCACGATCGGGTAGCGGCCCGCGACGGCCTGGCGGCAGAACTGCGCCGGGCCCGCCGTCCACAAGGCGTTCAGGCGTTCGCGTTCGCTGCCGGACGTGAGGCCCGCGCCGCCGTTGTCGATCGACTTCAGCATCGTGCCCAGCGGGGCCGGCTTGCCGTCCGCTTCGAGCTTCACTTTCGCCAGCGCGTCGCCCGGCGGTGGCGGGGCGCCCGTGCGCTTGGCGGCGGCGGCGCTGTCCAGGTAGACGGCGACGTCCTTCAGCATGCCCAGCGACTGGTCCAGCGGCGACGGCGTCCCGGCCGTCATCTTGTGCAGGTCTTCGAAGTGGGCGTCGACCGGGTTCGCGGCCTTCACCGGTGCGGCGGGCGCGGCGTCGTCCGTGCTGGCCATGGCGCTTTCCAGCTTCTTCTTGTACGCGTCCAGCTTGCCCTTGACGGCGGCCGTGACGGATGCCGCCAGCGGCGCCTTCGTACCGCCCAGCGTCGTCTCCTTGCTGGCCGCGACGAGGAATTTGCGCATCGGCGAGTCCGCTCCGGACAGCAGGTTCGTGATGCGCGCGCCCTGCTCCAGGGTGCCGAACGGGCGGAGGGTCACGTCGGCCAGCAGCGCGTCCCATTGCGCGATGTAGTCGTCGTAGTACAGGCGCAGCACGGCCTGCCGGACCTGGTCGCGGTTGCCGGCCTGCGTCGCTTCCTGCTGCGCGAGCACCCAGCGTTCCTTCTCGACGTCGCCGACGGCTTCGTCGCTCATCTCGAGGAACTTCGCGTAGCCGGCGGGCGAGAACATGCCGTTCACGCCGCGTGTGATCGGTTCGCCGCTCTTGCGCACGAAGACGTTCGCCGCGTCGCGCCCGCCCGCGCTGGCGGGGCTGAACTCCGGCAGCTTCTCGCGCATCAGCTGGCGTTTCAGCCGGTTGTACACGCGCTGTTCGAGCGGCATGCGCGCGAGCGTGAGACGCGTATCGCTGATCAGTTGCGGATCGAGTGCCGGCATCGCCTGGCCGTCGCGGAAGTTTTCCATCAGCGCCAGCTCGTGCGCGGCCAGCGCGGCTTTTTGATCGTCGGTCGCGTCCTTCAGGTTGCGCGCGTCGTCCAGCGCGGCCCACGCGGCGACGGATTCGGCGTCGAAGTGGCTCGCGTCGCCCAGCATCAGGTAGACGCGCAGGACTTCGTACAGGTATTCCGGGCTGTTGGCGGCGCTCCTGCGCAACTGGTCTTCCATGCGCTGTTGCAGGCGCGGCAGCAGCGCGTCCTGCAGCACCTTGCGGTAGGCGATGCGCGCGGCCTCGCCCAGCTTGTCGCCCTGGTACAGGCCGAAGCGGTTCAGCAGAGGCGCGCCCTTGTCGCGGTCGTCGTAGCCGCCCGGCAGCGTGCGCAGCGCGTCCAGCACGGGCAGCAGCTGCACCGTCGATCCCTGCGCGGGCAACGCGGCCACCTGCTTCGCGATATCGGCCGATTTCGCTGCCATGTCCGCCACGTACGCGCGGTTGCGGACGTAGCTCGTGATCATGCCGGCACCCAGCAGCACGAACGCGATGGCGATGGCGCCGACGGCGCCCCACTGGATCATGCGCCGGCGCTTCTCCAGCGCGTGGTTCACACCGGCCAGTTCGGCCTCGGGGAAGATCACCTGCTGCAGCAGATGCGTGATGAAGTAGCTGCGGCCGCTGGCGGCATTCGGTGCCAGTGCCTGGCGCTCCAGGCCGAACGACGCGGCCATCGCGCTCATCACGCGGTCCAGCGGGCTGCCTTCCTGCGTGCCGCTGCTGAAGTAGACGCCGCGCAGCAGCGCCTGGCGTTCGTAGCGGTTCGATGCGAACACGTCGTCCAGGAAGCGTTTCAACACGTCCTCGATGCCGGCGAACTGCTGCGGGAAGCTGTAGACCAGCGCACGCTTGTGCGGATCGCGCTCCTGCTGCATGCGCGCCAGCACGCGTTCCTGCAGGCGCTTTTCCAACTGCTCGAATTCGGCGGGGAACGCGGCCAGCGCGGCGTCGCCATCCATCCCTTCCTGCAACGGGAATGTCATGCCCCACACCTGCGCCCGTTCCTCGCGGCCCAGCGCATCGAAGAATTCGACGAAGCCGCCCAGCAGGTCGCACTTCGTCACGAGCACGTAGACGGGGAAGCGCACGCCCAGTTGATCATGCAATTCCTTGAGGCGGTCGCGGATCGCCTGGGCCTGCGCCTGCCGGCCTGTCTCCGTATCCTGCAGCAGGTCGCTCACGGGCACGGTGACGATCACGCCGTTGATGGGACGGCGGCGGCGGTATTTTTTCAGCAGTTGCAAAAAGCCCGTCCACGCGGCCTTGTCCGCGCCGGCGTTGCTGTCCTGCGTCGTGTAGCGGCCGGCCGTATCGAGCAGCACGGCGTCGTCCGTGAACCACCAGTCGCAGTTGCGCGTGCCGCCCACGCCTTTGACGCCGCCTTTGCCCAGCGCATCCGCGAGCGGGAATTTCAGGCCGGACTGCGTCAGGGCCGTCGTCTTGCCGCTGCCCGGCGCGCCGATGAACATGTACCACGGCAGCTGGTACAGGCCGCCCTTGCCGCCCGTCTTCGCTTTCTTCAGGATCGCGATGGCGTCCTGCATGCGTTTGTTCAGCTGCGCCACTTCGGCGGCGCCCTCTTCCGGCGCCGGTGCCGGCTGAGCATCCTCGCCGGCCACGCTCTTCATCAGCGCGCGGTTGGCGCGCCATGCCTTGAACCAGCGCCAGCCCAGCCAGCCGGCCCACAGCGCGAAGATGACGAGGATGAAGGTCCAGCGCACCGTCTCCGATGCGAACGGATAATGGCCGTCGTAGGACACCAGCGGGAACTCGAACCAGATGACCAGCGCGAGCAGCAGCGCGCCCAGGAAGGCCAGCACGGCGGGCTTGATCAGCCAGGTGAAGAACTTTTTCATTGCGGATTCCGTATCGGGATCAAGGTGCCGTCGCGGGCGTCAGCAGGACGATCTCCACGCGGCGGTTGCGCGAGCGGCCGGCCGGCGTGTCGTTCGACGCGAGCGGTTCCGAGTCGCCACGGCCTTCCACGCTGTAGCGTGCTTCGGGACCGGCGCGTTCGGCCAGCAGGTCGCGCACGGCGGTCGCGCGGGCTTTCGAGAGTTCGTAGTTAGACGGGAAATGCGCCGACAGGCCGGGCTTCGTGTTGTCCGTGTGGCCCACGACGATCACCTTGCCGGGCACGGTCTTCAGCGCGGCGCCGATGCGGCCGAGCAGGCCGAGATAGGCGCCGGAGACGTCGCCGCTGCCCGACGCGAACACGCCGTCGCCGCGCAGGGTGACGACGGAACGATCCGCGCTGTCGACGACGGTGACGAGGCCTTGCGCAATCTCGGGCGCGAGGAAGCCGGCGAGGCGCGGTACGGTGGGCGCAGGCGCGGCCGGTGTCGCGACGGGCGGCGGGGCCGTCTTCAGCGACAGCAGGTTCGCGAACACGGGGTCGGATGCGCTGCCCAGGCGGTGGCCGAGGAAGAGCTGCAGCAGGATCAGGACGACGGCGGCGCCGGCGGCCATGATCCACACGGGGACCATGCGCCACAACGGCTCACCCTTGCCGGTGGCGCCCTTCCAGTGCGGCGACAGCTCGGCTTCCACGGGCGTCTTCTGCTGCGCGATCAGTTGCTGCAGGCGTTCGCGCAGCGCGTCCAGCTGGCTGCGGCCGTTGTCGATGACGCGGTAGCGTCCTTCCAGGCCCAGCGCCAGGCACAAATACATCAGCTCCAGCGCGTCGACGTTTTCCTTCGGCGCCTGCGACAGCTTCTGCAGGATCAGGAAGAACTTCTCGCCGCCGAATGCCTCGTTGTGGAACGCGACCAGCAGGCTGCGGCTGGCCCACACGCCGCCGCCGCCCCACGGCGTCGACGAGATGGTCTCGTCCAGCAGCGTGCACAACGCGTAGCGCGCGGCCGCGATCTGGTCGTGCGGCACGTGCGCGGCCTTGGCGGACGCTTCGAACGTCTTGATGGCGCCTATGAGCTGCATGCGCAGCGCCTCGACGTCCGGATGCGACGCCATGCGGCGCAGCGGCGGCACGAGATCGAGCAGCGGGTTCGCGGCGCGCACGAGCGGGTTCAGGCCCACGCCGTGCAACTGGGCGGGCGCGCCACCGGGTGCCGGCCGCGACTCGGGCGCCGGCGTGGCCGGCGGTTGCGACGGTGCCGTGCGGCGCCCGCCGGGTGTGGGCACGAGCACGGTGCGGTCGGGGTCCTGCATCGGGTTTGCGGGATCGCTCATTGCGGTCCTCCTGCTTATTTTGCTTATTTGCGGATGGCCCAGAACTCCATCTGCAATCCCGGGTACTCGTTCGGGATGTGCATCGCGAAGCCGACGGAGTTCTGCAGCTGGGCCCAGTGCTCGCCCGCCTTGTCGAGTTCAAAATAGGTGTAGCCGGCGTGGAACGGCAGCTGGCGCGGCGCCACGGGCAGCGCGCGCAGGGCGATGCCCGGCAGCTGCAGGTTCACCAGGTCGCGGATCTTTTCGATCGACCCGATCTTGACCATGGCCGGGAAGCCGCTGCGTACGGCTTCCGGCGGCATGTGTGCGTTCACCGCGAGCACGAACGTCGCGGTGCGCAGCAGTTCCTTGTCCGGCACGACGGCCACGCGGATGCCGAACTGGCGCTCTTCCAGCGTGAGCGCGACGGCGCGCGGGTCGACGACGAGCGACAGCGCCGCGCGCACGTCCTCGATCAGCGGCGCGAAGCTCTCGTTCAACTTGTCGTGGCGGTACACCGGATACGTGGCGGCGCGCTTGTCCGGACGGCTGAACGTCGACAGTTCGCCCGCCAGCTGGGCCAGTTCCGCATACAGCCGCTCCGGATGCAGCCCGGTCATGCCGGCCAGGTGGCCGAACAGCGGCAGGCTGCGGTTCAGCAGTTGCAGCATCAGGAAGTCCGCGATCTCGGCGGCACCGGCGACGCCCGGCTGGCTCAGGCGCCCGGCCAGCGCCTGCGCGCGCTGGCCCAGCAGGCCGACCAGCTCGTCGGCGAAGGCCGACAGGCGCGGCGCGACGCGGAAGTCCAGGCACGGCGGGCAGTACGCGGGATCGAGCACGACGCGGTTGTCCGGCCGGCGCTCGATCACGCGCGCGATGCCGAGCGTCGTGTACGCGTTGACGACGTCCTTCTCCAGCGCGATGCGCAGGCGCAGGCTGCCCACCTGCATCAGCGCGCTGTTGTCGAGGCCATTGCTGTCCATCGCCTCGTAGTCGACGGGACGGTGGCGCGCAAAGTTGTCGGGACCGGGGTCGTCGCCTGTCTCCGCGATGCCCATGCGGCGCAGCGGCAGCGCCAGCACGACCAGCGCATCGCGCGCATCCTCGGGGATGTCGAGCGGCTCGGGCAGCGCGTCGTCCTGCGGCAGGTTCAGCGTGGTCCCGTCCGGGAGCACGGCGCTCGCCGCCAGCAGCGCGAGCTTGCCCTGGGCGAGCAGTTGTTCGTCGATGACCAGCTTCGTGAAGCCCCACGCGTAGGCGCGCACGCCCGCGACGCGTTGTTCGATCACGCTGTGCAGATAGCGGTCGTGCTGTTGCAGGTGCTGGGGCTGCAGCAGCATGCCCTCCGACCAGATGACTTTACTATTCCAGGACATTCGTTGGCAGTGGTTGGAGTATCGGTTGATGGGAGGTCAGCGGCGCGCCTGGCGCAGCCGCGCGACCTGTTCCTCGTAGGCCTTGCCGAAGGCTTCGCCGAACAGGCGGTGGAAGTCGCTGTCCGCTTCGCTGGCCATCTGCGTGTACAGCTCGACCATGCGGTCCCACATCTTGGCCTTGCGGTTCGATGCGAGCATCTTGTCCATCACGGTCGGCACCTGCAGCCGCGCCTCGATGGCGGCCGGGTCGAAGCGCGCGAGCACGCCTTCCAACGCCGCGCGCATGCCGGCCATGATCGCCAGCTCGTGCGCTTTCAGATCGTCGAACGCGTTGGCGAACGCGCGCGCCGGCTGCATATAGCCCGGCATCGTCCCGTTGATCATTTGCGTGAGCGCGCTGTCGGCGTCCGGGAAGAACTTCAGCGGATTGTTGGCGGCGGCCGAGATCATCGTCATATCCAGGCGGCTCTCGCGCTTGGTCATGGCGCGGCCCATCAGCACGCCCATCGTGCCGGCCGTCGCTTCGCGCAGCATGGCGCCGGCCAGTTCCGCGATCTCCTCGGCGCTGCGCTTCGTGTTCAGTTCCGTCAGGCCCAGGCCGCGCATCAGGGCCTGGATCACGGGGTCGTCCGCGGCCGCGGTGCCGGATGTGCGCGGTGCGGCTTGCACGGGCGGTGGCGGTGGTGCCGCGGGCACGGGCATCACGGGCGGCGTCGTCACGGGCGGCGCGCTCGGCGCGAACGCTGTCGCTTCGGCCTGGTCGACCGGCAGCGCAGGGGGAATCACCGGTGCCGGCGCCGGTGCCGCCTGCACGCGCGGCGGGAGAAAATCCGCCAGCGGATCGTAATCGTCCGGGATCGCCATCGCCGGCGTGGCCTGCGGTTGCGGCTGCGGCGTCACCGCGACAGGCGGCGCAAACGGCAGCTGTTCCGGCGGCACGTGGTCGCTTTCGGCACCGCGCCATGCCGGCACGTTCTGCACCGCGGCGGGGGCAGGTGCCGGGCTGCCGAACAGGTTCAGCCCGAGCGGATCGAAGCTCGGGTTGAGCGGATCGCCGCCTACGTCCAGGATGCCCGCATTCGCCAGCGAATCGTCCGGATTCATGGGCAGGTCGGGCGTGACCGCGGGCGGCGGCGGCGCGACTTGCAGCGGGGACGGCGGCGGTGCCGCGGGCAGGAACGCCGTCGCCTCGCTCTCCACGCTGGCCAGCAATTGATAGTCGCCGATGGTGACGCGGTCGCCGTCTTCCAGCTGCACGGAGCGGCCTGCGCCGACGGGACGGTCGTTCACGAGGCTCGGATTGCTGCCGACGTCGACGAGCCAGAACGCGTCGTCGCGGTACTCGACGCGCGCATGCAGGCGCGAGATGTATTTGCCGGGATCGTCGAGCACCAGGTCGTTGCCGGGCGCGCGGCCGATGGCGCCGCCCAGCTGGTCGAAGCGCCGCGTCAGCGCCTGTGCCGGCGCCGCGTTGCGGTACATGTAGACGCTCAGTGTGATGGGCATTGGGGTCCTGGGGTAGTCGATCGATTATACAGTTGCGTGTTCCTCAACTCCGCCCCACGTCCTTCAAAAAGCGTGCGCGCTCCTGCGGATCCGGCAGGTTCTCGGCCAGCAGGCGATAGAACTCGTCGGCGTTGCCCGTCAACTTGGATGCGCGCTTGGCCAGCACCTTCGCGATCGGGCCGACGTACACGGCCAGCTTCATCTGCGCCGCCTCCATCTGCTCCGGGCTCAGTTGCAGCAGGGTCGGCATGCCCGTCATTTGCGTCAGCTGCGTCTTCGGTGCGCCGGTCTGGCTGCGGCCGCTCATCGTGGCCAGCGTGGACAGGCCATGCTTCTTCCTGATCTCGCGGATGCTGTCCTGGAACTGCGTGCGGCCCGTGTCGGAACCGATGTGCGGCAGCAGCCGGTTGCACAGGTCGTCCAGGTCGACGGCATCGCGCGCCGCGTTCTTGAGCACGAGCTTCGCCACGGGGCCGATCTGCGTCGACAGTGCCGTCTGCAGGTCGGGCGCCAGGTTGTGCAGCCATTCCGGGACGCTGGTCAGGCTGGAAGCGCTGCCCGTCGCGGGCATGCTCTGCGACGCGCCGGTGGGATGCGCGGGCCGCGCCGGCGCGGGCACGGCCGGGCGCTGGAACGCGAGCACCGTGCGTTCGTTGTCCTCGTCGGTGAGCGGCACGCCGCCCGTCTGCTGCATGTAGGCGGCGTTCAGCGCGTCCTGGAAGGCTTGCGCGCTCGGGTAGCGGTCCTCGATGCGCTTGGCCATCGCCTTCGCGAGCACCGCGTCGAACGCGGGATGCAGCGCCGGCTGGTGCTCGCTGGGGCGCGGCGGCATCTCGTGGATGATCTGGTGCATGACGGTCGACGCCGGTCCGCTGAATGGCCGCACACCGGTCAGCATCTGGTACAGCACGATGCCGACGGCGAACAGGTCGGAACGGCCGTCCACCGTCTCGCCCTTGAACTGTTCGGGCGACATGTAGCTGGGTGTGCCGATCACGGCGCCCACCTGCGTCAGCGTGGACGACTCGATCTTGGCGATGCCGAAGTCCGTGATCTTGACCTGGGCGTCGCCCGTGATGAGGATGTTGGCGGGCTTGATGTCGCGGTGGACGACGCCGCGCGCATGCGCATAGTCGAGCGCGCGCAGCAGCTGCGTGATGCAGGTGATGCTGGCCGCGAGGTCCATCGGCACATCCTTGACGAGGAATGCGTTCAGCGGCGTGCCGTCCACGTATTCCATCGCGATGTACGTCGTGTCCGCGTACGCGCCGAAGTCGTACACGGCGACGATGTTCGGGTGCACGAGGCGTCCCGACGCCTGCGCCTCGTTGCGGAAGCGGGCGACGATGTCCTGTTCGTGCAGACCGTCCTGCAGGCCGTCCAGCAGCTCGTGCCGGATCGTCTTGAGCGCGACCGTGCGCGCGATGTCGGCGTCGTACGCCTTGTAGACCACACCCATGGCGCCGCTGCCCAGCACGCCGTCGATGCGGTACTTCCCTATCCTGTCGATTGTTGCCATTTCCTGTCCTGCTTTATTCCTCGAGCATCTTGAGCGCGCTGTTCAGGCTCGTACGCATGCGGTTGAACGAGCGACCCAGGCCGCTGATCTCGTCGTTGCCCTTGACGTCGAATTCATCCGCCTCGAACTTGCCCATGCTGACGTCGTCGGCGACCGTCGCCAGGCGCTTGATGCGGCGCGTGACGAACAGGTGCACCATCACGTTGAGCGCGATGAAGACGGCGGCGAACACGCCGAACAGCGACGCCATGAACGTTTTGAAGATCGAGTTGGCGCGCGCCAGCGGCACGGCCATCGGCACGGAGATCACCTGCGCGCCCACCACTTCGTTCAGCTTCCAGCCGAAGCCGTTGTTCGGACCGTAGATGTCGACCATGGTCTTGGGCGCTTCCGCGGCCGTCGTGTGGCAGCCCAGGCAGACCGGGTCCTTGATCTGCAGCGGCCGCGCGATGTACAGGCTGCGGCCCGTCGCGGTATCGCGCTCGCCCACGAATTCCTTCATGTCCGGCTTGTTGCGCAGGGTCTGCACGACGTCCACTTCCCAGTCGGACGCCTTGTCGCGCGGGTTGGTCGGGTTCAGCGTCGCTTCCTTGTACGAGAAGTCCGGATAGGACTTCAGGATCACGTTCAGGTTTTCGACTGCGGAATACGACGGCACCGATTGCGGGTGGAACTCGAACTTCATCTGGTTCTTCAGCAGCGGCTGGATCTGGCTCGCGGTGTAGCCGCGCACGCTCTTGGCCGCTTCCAGCAGCAGGCGGGCGTTCTGCAGGGTTTCCTCGCGCGCGCTCTCCTTGAGCAGGCGGTCCGCGACGACGCCGGCGGCGAGGAAGCCGACGGCGAAGATCGACACGAACACCAGGTTGAATTTGGCGGCGATCGAAAGTTTCATGTGATGTGTTCTCCTGATTGAATTCTGGTTGGCGCGGCGTCAGAACAGTCCATTGTCCGGACGCCGGGCCGGGTACAGCACGGGCTTCCAGTCGGGGCTCTGGCCGAGTGCGCGGTCGAGCTGCCTGCGGAAATCGGGATCCGAAAGGCGCGGCTTGAACCGCGCCACGAAGCGCCGGCGCGCCGGGAGCGTGGACGCCAGCCAGTCGTCCACGTCGGCGAACGCGGCGTCGCGTTCCTTCACGGGCGCCACCTTGCCCGCATTCCTGACGCCGGGGACGCGCGCCAGGTGGTCGCGGAACGCCGGCGGCAGCGCGCTCACGAAGGCGCGCGGCGGGCGGCCGGCTGCCAGTACCGGTTGCGGCTTGCCGGTGTCGATGCCCGCGTATTGTTCGGCTGCGAGCTTCAATGTCGTGCCGGCCCTGGCGACCTGCTGTTCGCCCTCTTCCGCGAACACGGCATCCATGCCGCCGCCCGCATGCACGATCGTCGAGCCGGACGGCACGGTCACCTGCAGCGCGGGCGTGACGACGCTGGCGCGGCGCCCCCTGGCGTAGACCTTGGCCCAGCCCTGCAGCAGTTCCAGCTCGACGGGCGACTTGCCGTCCGCCGCCAGGTTCGCGACGAGCACGCGGCTCTGCGGGCCCAGCGCGACGATCGCATCCGCGCCCGCTTCCACCTGGGCGCCGGCGGCCTCCGTCTCGAGGATGTCGTCCTTCTGCACCGCGACGCCGCTGCCGGCCTTGTACACGGCCGCACCGCGGATCAGGCGCAGCGGCTGGTCGGCCAGCGTCAGCACGGTGCGGGGCGCGGACTCCTCCGCGCGGAGGGCGGCGGCGGTGAGCATCAGGCAGGCGAAAAGAAGTCGGTAACGCATGGCAGCCTCAATTGATCTTCACGAGCGCGCCTTCGATGGTCATGACGGCACCGGACTTCACCTGCATCATCGCGCCGGCCTTGATCTCCATGTTCGCATCGGACTGCACGGCGATCTCCACCGACTTGATCGTGATCTTCGTGGGCTCGATCTTGATGCTGCTGCTGCCGACCTTCAGCTCGATCGACGTATTCGCCTCGACGACGATCTTGTTGCCCACCTTGACGCTCTGGTTGTTGTCGACCTTGCGCGTCTCGTCGTTCTTGACCGTCGTGGACAGGTTGCGGTCGATGGCGACCGTCTGGTCGTTCTTGACGTGCACCTTGCGGTCGTTGCCCACGTCGAGGCTCTGGTCGTTGGCGATCTGGATGGTCTGGTCGCCCTTGTCCTTTTTCTCGAAGCCGACCTTCAAGGTGTCGTTGTTCTTCACGACGCGATTGAAATCCTTCTCGGCCTGGACGAAGATTTCCTCGCTGTCCTTCTTGTCCTCGAAGCGGATCTCGTTGAAGCCGTTGCCGCCCTTGGACGTGTTGGACTTGATGGTCGACTGCGTCTGGTTGTCCGGCAGCGTGTACGGCGGCATGGCGTCGCTGTTGTAGACGCAGCCCGTCACGAGCGGCCGGTCCGGGTCGCCCTCGAGGAAGCTGACGACGACTTCCATGCCGATGCGCGGCACGAACATCATGCCCCAGCCCTTGCCCGCCCAGCCCTGCTGCACGCGCACCCAGCACGAGCTCTTCTCGTCCGACTGGCCCACACGGTCCCAGTGGAACTGCACCTTGATGCGGCCGTACTTGTCGGTCCAGATCTCCTCGCCCGCCTTGCCGACCACCATCGCCGTCTGCGGCCCCTGCACGATGGGCTTGCGCGCCGTCGCCGGCGGGCGGTAGCTGTGTTCCTTGCCGATGGCCTCGAAGCTGCATTCGAAGTCGAGGCCCTCCTTGCGGCCGTCCGAACGGTAGTCGACGCCGGTGATCGACGTCTCGGCCGACGTGACCAGGAACACGCGATTCTGGTCGTCGCGCGGATGCTCGGCCAGCGTGAACAGCGCGCCCGTCGTCACCCCGCGCGCGCTTGCGGCGGCCTCGATCCGCTCACCCTGCCCGTGCAACGCCTCCATGCGCGCGCGGGCGAAGCCGTTGCCGGTGCCTGTCACGTTGTAGCGGCCGGGATAATCGTAGTGCTCGTAGCTCTGCTGCCCGAACGGCGCGGGCACGTTGGCCTTGACCAGCAGGCCGCCGCTGACGCTGGACGACGCCTTGTCGAAATCGAAGTCGTTCAGCACCATCACGCTCGGCTGGATTTCGCCGCCCGGATTCAGCCGCGTCACGGCTTCTTTCAGCGCGTCGCGCACCGTGTCCTCGTCGCGGAACGGGATGGTGCCGTAGCCATCCACCGTCTCGTGCGCGCCGTAGCCGTCGGCCAGCACCATCGTGTGCTCGCCGTCCGCGTGCTTGAAGTAGAAGTAGATGCCCTCTTCCTCCAGCAGGCGGCAGACGAAATTGAAATCCGTCTCGCGGTACTGGACGCAGTATTCGCGCTGCGCCGGCGTCGCGGACAACAGGCCGTCATCCAGCGCCACCGCGCCGCCGTATTCGCCGATGACGTCCTTGAGGATGTCGAGCACGGTCTTGTCCTGGAAGATGCGGCAGTTGGTGGAACGCGTCAGCAGCCACAGGGCCGGATGCACGATGGCGACGTAGGAGGGCAGGCCGTCGCGCCAGCCCTGGTAGGAAAAGCGCGTGACGATGCCGTGGAAGTGCCGCTTGCCGCCCTGCGGCAGGTCGAGGCTCACCGTCATGCCGGTGCCGAGGATGTCGGCGATCCTGATGTCGCCGCGCTCGGACGCCAGCTCGATGCGGAACTCCGACAGGCGGCCCAGCGCCTCGCTGCATTGCATGCGCTTGAACAGCAGCACGTCGCCGCCGAGTGCGGTCTTGACGGTGGCTTCGCGGTGGGTCTGGGTGGGCAGGATGGGCATGCGGAGGGGACTTTAAGGGATCATGGTCTTGACGGTGCCGGCGTTCGTGAAGCCGATCACGCCACCCCAGTTGCACATGCACTTGGAGACGTTGTCGAGCGCCGGCATGTTGGCGATGAGGACCGTGGGCGCGCCGGGCACCCACGGCGCGGACGTCGCCGGCACGCACGGCATGGGCGTGAGCACGCCCAGCGCGGCGGCCGTGGCGGCGGCCACCGTCGGATTGGCGGGAGACTGGCACATCCCGAAGGGCATGATGTTCACGAGCGGGATGTGGTCCATGATGTTCGCGGCGGGCGGGCCCTCCGCGAGCACCTTGTTCTTGGGCAGGACGACAAGCGACGACGGTGCGGCGCCGAACGTGCAGGTCATCATCGCACCCATCGATACCTGGTTAGGCATGGCGGGCCTTTCCTTGCGCCGGTCCCGTCACAACGCCACCCAGTCGCCCGCGCCGATAGTCTGGCAGCTGACGACGATACCGTTCGCGTCGGCCGTCAGCCAATGCCATTGCCAGTTGGCGCCATCGAAGGTGCCGAACACATAACCGCGCATCGCAGGCGCCACGACACGGCCGACGGTCGTGAAACCGACTGCGGAATTGGCCGCGGCGCCGACCGCCGTCTCGAAGGCGCGCGCCTGCGCGGCCGGGTTATTGCCGGCGAGGCCCGCATCCACAAAGATGTGGGCGATGTACACATGGCCGTTGGCGCCAACGCAGCGCGCGAACGTGCAACCCGAAAAACGGCCGCTGATCACGATCGGGAACAGCGACGCGTCGGCGTGCAGGGATTGGTTCGGGTGGTCCCTGACGAAGAGCGCGTCGGCCCCGCCCTGCAGGCATCCGGTGATCTTCAGGAAATAACCGAAGCCATTCGGCTTCACCGTCCGACGGACCAGGCAGGGAAAAAACTGCCCCGTCGAGGAATTCGCCGCCGTGCCGTTGCCCGGCACGCCGCCCACCATGAACTGGCCGAGGAAGTTATCGGTTTCCATCTGCTTGCCGGTGGCGGTCAGCAGCCATTCGCGCAATTCCTGGGCATTCATGCGGCCTCCACGCGGACGGTGGCCGTCCTGTCGATCATCTGGCATGCACGCTTCACGTTGGTCTCCTGTCTCTTGTTGCTGTTCAAAGGGTCCGCTCGAGCCGCAATTCGGCCGACAAGGTCCGTAGATTCCACCAGGTGTTGGCCGCTCCACAGTAATACATGGTCAGGATTTCCCTGGTATCGCGCTTGAGCACGACGTTGATACCGCGCTTGGCCGCGCTGGACCAGAAATAATATCCATGGTTCGGACCGCGGCTGGTCTGCCCGGCAACGCCTGCCCTGGCGAGTTCGATCGCCTTGCAGATGGCCTTGAAATACTCGTCGGGCACGATGGCATGGCCTTCGCGTGGATTGACCAGGTCGTTCAAGACTTCCTCATGGAACTGATAAACCGTATTCGCATGGGTCAGGCGGAACGGCAGCGTCAGCGCGCACCCCGGTGCGAACTGCGACCGGTCGATCATCGTCGGCCCCCAGGCGATCTGTTTGTCGCTGATATGCTTGAGTATCGCATTCAGCCGGGTCAGCACCATCGTGGTGGTGAGGTGTTTTTCGGGCTTCCTGCCGTGCTTCTCGGCGCCCTCCCGTATCGGAGTGTCCAGCGGATCCGCATACGCATCGAACCTGTCCGAGAATGCACTTAGCAGCGGAACGGTGTTCTCTTCGAAAAATTTGTCCAGTTCGGCGATCAGCGCCGCCTGGTGCACGGCCGGAATGGCGTCGAACAGGGCCGAGCGGACGTAAGGCCCATCCGGTGAAGCCTGCTCCCATTTCATCGGAATCTTCGGCGCAGCCGGCTTCCCCGGTGTCAGCGGGGGAGCATTCGGAATGCGGTCGCCCACGCCCAGGTAGCGGGTCTTCGCGCTCAGGATCTTGCACAGCCCCTTGCACGTAACGGGATTGCCAGAACTGCAAAGGGTGCCGACCTTCGGTACGCGTTCCCCCGGAACGACGAGGGGCCCGACGAGTTCACTATTACATTTCGTGCATTGGAAGAGATGGACTTGTGCCACGCGTGTCTCCTGTCATCCGGTTAAAACGAGTACGTGAATTCGCCATCGGCGACAGCGACCTGCACGCGCCCGATCGGCTTCCCATCCATCATCCGCGCCAGGAATTCCTTCGACACGTCCGGCAGCATGGTATTGGTGAGGATCGCATCGATCATGCGCCCGCCCGACTCGCTCTCGGTGCAGCGCGACACGACGAGCTTGACGACGTCGTCGCCGTACTCGAACGGGATCTTGTAGCGCGCCTCCACGCGCTTCTTGATGCGGTCGAGCTGCAGCCTGACGATCTGTCCCAGCATGTCGTCCGACAGCGGGTAGTACGGGATCGTCACGATGCGGCCCAGCAGCGCGGGCGGGAACACCTTCAGCAGCGGCCCGCGCAGGGCGGCGGCCATGCCTTCCGGATCGGGCATCAGGTCCGGATCCTTGCACAGGCCCGCGATCAGGTCCGTGCCGGCGTTCGTCGTCAGGATGATCAGCGTGTTTTTAAAGTCGATGAAGCGGCCTTCGCCGTCTTCCATGAAGCCCTTGTCGAACACCTGGAAAAACATCTCGTGCACGTCCGGGTGCGCCTTTTCCACTTCGTCGAGCAGCACGACGGAATACGGCCGGCGGCGCACGGCTTCCGTCAGCACGCCGCCTTCGCCATAGCCCACGTAGCCCGGCGGCGCGCCCTTCAGCGTGGACACCGTGTGCGCTTCCTGGTACTCGCTCATGTTGATGGTGATGAGGTTCTGCTCGCCGCCGTACAGCGCTTCCGCCAGCGCCAGCGCCGTCTCCGTCTTGCCGACGCCGGACGTACCGGCCAGCATGAACACGCCGATCGGCTTGTTCGGGTTGTCCAGGCCCGCGCGCGATGTCTGGATGCGCTTGGCGATCATCTCCATCGCGTGGTCCTGGCCGATCACGCGGCGGCTCAGGGTGGACGCGATGTTGAGGACCGTCTCCATCTCGTTCTTCGCCATGCGGCCGACGGGGATGCCGGTCCAGTCGCCGACGACGGCGGCCACGGCCTGGTAGTCGACGGTCGGCAGGATCAGCGGGGTCTCGCCCTGCAGCGCGGTCAGCTTCGCCTGCACGGCCTGCAGTTGTTCTTTCAGCGCGGCGCGTTCGGCCTCGCTCTGCGGGGCGGCCGATCCGGCGGCCGCTTCGAGCTTCGATCCCGTGCCTTCGACCGGCTGGGCGCCGTCGCGCAGTTGCGCGCGCAGCGCCAGCAGTTCGTCGACGAGGGCGCGCTCGTCGTTCCAGCGCTGCTCCAGGCCCGCCAGGCGTTCCTTCTCGGCCGCCAGCGCGATCTCCGTCTCGTGGGCACGCGCGCCCACCTCGATGCCGATCGCGCCTTCGCGGCGGATGATCTCCATCTCCACGTTCAGCGCGTCGATGCGCTTGCGGCTGTCGTCCACCTCGGCCGGCGTCGCGTGCAGGCTCACGGCCACGCGCGCGCAGGCGGTGTCGATCAGGCTCACGGCCTTGTCCGGCAGCTGGCGCGCGGGGATGTAGCGGTGCGACAGTTTGACGGCCGCTTCCAGCGCCTCGTCGAGGATCTGGACCTGGTGGTGTTTTTCCATCGTCGACGCCACGCCGCGCATCATGCGGATCGCGCGCTCCTCGCTCGGCTCGTCGACCTGGATGCTCTGGAAGCGGCGGGTCAGCGCCGGGTCCTTCTCGATATGCTTCTTGTACTCGGCGAATGTGGTCGCGCCGATCGTCCGCAAGGTGCCGCGCGCGAGGGCCGGCTTGAGCAGGTTGGCGGCATCGCCCGTGCCGGCCGCGCCGCCGGCGCCGACCAGCGTGTGGGTCTCGTCGATGAACAGGATGATGGGCTTCTCGCTGGCCTGCACCTCGTCGATGACGGAACGCAGGCGCTGTTCGAACTCGCCCTTCATGCTGGCGCCGGCCTGCAGCAGGCCCACGTCCAGCGCCAGCAGTTGCACCTCCTTCAGCGCGGGCGGCACGTCGCCGCGCGCGATGCGCTGGGCAAAACCTTCCACGACGGCCGTCTTGCCGACGCCGGCCTCGCCGATCATGATCGGGTTGTTCTGGCGGCGGCGCATCAGGATGTCGACCATCTGGCGGATCTCGTCGTCGCGGCCGACGATCGGGTCCATCTTGCCGCTGCGCGCCTGCTCCGTCAGGTCGACCGTGAATTTCTTCAGCGCTTCCTGCTTGCCCATCTGCGCGGGGGCGATGGCGCCCGATGCCTCGCCGGGTGCGGCGGCCTGGAAGCCGTCGCTGGCCGCCATCTTCGCTTCCGGCGAATCCTTCAGCAAGGTGCCGAAGCGGTCCGAAAGATCATCGGCCTTCACACGCTCGAACTGGCGGCTGATCGCGTACAGCGCGTTGCGCAGGTTCGACGTCTTGAGCATGCCGAACACGAGGTGGCCGCTGCGCACCGACGACTCGCCGAACATCAGCGTGCCGAACACCCACGCGCGTTCCACCGTCTCTTCCAGTTGCGACGACAGGTCCGTCACCGACGTGGCGCCGCGCGGCAGGCGGTCCAGCGCGGCCGTCACGTCGCGCGCCAGCACGGCGGCGTCCAGTTCGTAGTGACGGATGATGCGATGCAGGTCCGAGTCCTGCAGTTGCAGGATCTGGTGCACCCAGTGGACCATCTCCACGTACGGATTGCCGCGCAGCTTGCAGAACACCGTGCTGCTTTCGATCGCGCGGTAGCACAGCGCGTTGAGTTTTCCAAACAGTGCGACGCGGGAGATTTCGGCCATGATCGGTTCTTTCGCGTGAGGTCAGCCCTGGCGGGCGGTCGGGTTGATCAAGAGTTGACGGGCATCGCGCGCGGCCGGACCGCTCGCGAGATAAGTGGTCCAGCCGAGGCGGCGCGCGCCCAGCTTCAGGGGTGGAATCTCCGGTTGCTTGAGGACCAGGCGCACGTCCCAGTCGAGCACCGTGCCGGCGTAGCTTTTGACCCAGTCGACGAGGCGCGTCATGCTGGCACCGCCGGGCAGCATGCGCTCGTAGTCGTCGTAGCCGAGCGGGCCGATCACGAGCCGGAACTTGTGCTGGCAATCCCACACCTTCGTGCCCAGCACGGCCGACGTGCCGAGGCGGTTGCCGCGGTCTTCCATGCCGATGCGGGTCTGGCCGTCCAGCGGGATGGTCATCCAGTGGCCGACGAACTGCTCCAGCGCGACGGGCAGCTTGAAGTACGCGCGCAGGATCGTCACGAGGCCCGCCGCGGGACGACGCTGGTTGGCCATCAGGCCCGCGAAGTGCAGCTTGGCGAAATCGCCGATCTCCTCGCGGCCGCGCAGGGCCGGGGCGCCGATGCCGAACAGGCTGCCCACGTAGTCGGCGAAACGGTCGCTGTCCGGGCGGTCCAGGCTGATGGCCGGGTCGGCCGTCGCGCGCGCGCGGTAGAACAGCGACACCATCCGGTGGTGGAACACGTCGAGGAACGCGACGAGCGTGTCGTCGCCGTGGTTGCGGGCGCGGTCGCGCGCATATTCCGTCAGGTGCAACGGCAGCGGGCCGTTGGGGCCGAACAGGCCCATGAAGTTCACGGCCAGGCGCGCGCGCGCATCGCCTTCGGCCGGTGTGAAGCCGGCCAGGGCGCCGGGCTCGAAGCCGAGCGACGGGTCGCGGCCGAAGCGCACGGCGTCGTCGCGCGGACGCAGCGACGCGCCGATGCGCGGCTTGTCCGGGTGCGCGTTCTCCAGCAGGCGCAGGGCCTGGAAGAAGTCCATTGCCACGCCGGCTTCTTCCAGCTGGCGTTCGACGTCTACAGGATCGCGCATGCGCCCCCCGCTGCATTCCAGCGCATGATCTCGCCGCGGCCGACCGTGCGCACGACGGTCTCCGTGAACGAATTGATCGACACGTATTGCGTGAAGAAGTGGCTGAGCACCCCGCCCAGCACGAACGCGCCGGCGCCTTCGAACGCGCCGTCGTCCATGGTCACCGTGATCTCCAGGCCGCGCCCGAACGTGATCGGCCCCGGCGCCGGCATGCGTCGCGTGACGGGTTTCGAGGACACCGAGCGCACGCCCTCGACCTGGCGCTGGCTCGCCGCGTCGAGCGGGTGGCAGTACAGCGCCAGCAGTTCGCGCAGGGCGCGCGCCCCCTGGTCCGGGTCGGTGTCCGCCAGCGACAGGTAGTTCAGCGACAGCTGGTTGATCAGGCGCCACGCCATGCCGCCCTCGGCGAACGACGGGAAAGGCTGGCTCGGGCCGCCCAGCACGCGCACCGACTGCACCGGTCCGCCCTGCTCCAGGATGAAATCCGTCTTGCCGACGCCCAGTGACATCGTCAGCGGCAGGTCGCGGTTCGTGCACCACACGACGAGGCCGAGCTGGCGCAGGCTGTGGCGGTACGGCGCCTCCTGCGCGTCGACGAGCGTGATGAAGGTCTCGGCACCGACGTACGACGAGCGCGGGCCGCGCTGGCGCTGGCGTTGCGACAGCAGGCGCGGCTCGCGCCGGATCTGGTAATAGGCCTGGCCCGCCACGGTCGCGGCGCCCAGGTCGCGCGCGCTGTACAGCGGGTGGAATTCCTGTTCGGCGTCCGTGCCCGTGCCGTAGCCCGTCACGCTCTCGATCTGGTGCACTTCGAAATCCATGGGCCGCGTACGGTCCGGCAGCACGTGGTATTCGAACTGGTCGCCGGTCAGGTTGATGCGGTCGGCGCGACGCTGGAACAGGTTCACCACCGGCGTGCAGTTCAGCGCGAAATTGGTGTGGTCGAGCGACTGTTCCAGGCGCGCATCGCCGCGCGCCAGCAGCACGACGATCTCGAGCTCGCTTTCCGCGCACGCCGCCACCGCCGGGCCCAGGTCCGCCAGCTCCACGAACAGGAAGCGCTGCGCGAACGCGAAGTATTCCTGCAGCAGGCGGTAGCCCTGGAAGCTGCGCTGGCCGCTGGGGAGCAGCGCGTCGTCCTCGGCGAAGCCGCGCGGGCGCAGCGCCGTCTTCGGCAACAGTGTGTGGCGGCCCTGCCGGCTGCCCGGCAGCGCGAGCACGCCGAGGACGCCGCCCAGCAGTCTTTCGTAGATCAGGCCCGGCATCTCGTCGCTGCCGCGCAGGTGCAGCGTGAGGCGCTCCAGCCCCAGTTTCGAGAACGGCGTGCCATTGGTCGTGCGCAGGCGCAGGCGCAGGCCCGCCTTCACGTTGGCCGGCAGCCTGGCCTCGACGCCGGCGATGGTGCCGCCGTGCGTGAAGAACTTCGCTTCCACGAGTTCGATGGGCCACAGCGTGACGTCGTGCGCCGTGCGGTATTCGCAGGCCGTGGCGTCGTCCTTGCCGAGGACACTGCGCATCGCCGCGCCGCGCGCAATGCGGTAGCCCGCGTTCAGCGCGGGATTGCCGAGGTCGGGCTGCAGCTGCACGATCGCCATCGACGGCGTCGGCGCGAGGAAGTGCGGGTAGACCAGCTCGGACAGGTGCTGTGTGAAACGCGGGAACTCGGCGTCGATCTTCATCTGCACGCGCGCCGCCATGAAGGCGAAACCCTCCAGCAGGCGTTCGACGTACGGGTCGGCGCACTCGAAGCCTTCCAGCCCGAGGCGGCCGGCGATCTTCGGGTACTGGACCGCGAATTCGCCGCCCATCTCGCGCAGGTGTTGCAGCTCCTGGCTGTAGTAGCGAAGCAGGCGTGGGTTCGTCATGTCCGTGCGCTGGAGAATTCGGTGAGGCTGATCTGCGCAAGATCGAGATCGAGCTCGGTCTTGAGGAACAGGCGCTCGGGATACGGTTGGGCCCACATGTCGGCCTGGATCTCGAACATGATCTTGCTGATCGAGTCCTGCTGCGGCATCACTTTCACCGACACGGACGAGCGGATCAGGCGCGGCTCGAAATCCCAGATGGCCTGGCGGATCGCGCGTTCCAGGTCGGCCGCGTTCATGTTCGCCAGCGATGCGCCGGACATGTCGGGCATGCCGTAGTTGAGGACGGAATTCGCCAGGTGCGGCAGGCGCGGCACGTCGGAAACGGACAGCAGATTGGTCGTGTTCAGCAGCCACGCGAGGTCGCGCAGCACGCCTTCGCGCAGGCCGCGCACCGACAGTACGCGCCGTTCGCGCGACTCGACCTCCTGGTCGGGCTCATCGTCGGTGAGGCGGTCGAGCAGCGACGGTTGCAGGCGCTCGCGCGGTGCCAGTTCAGCCATGATCCCTGCTGTCGAATTCGATCAGGCGCGCGTCCATCAGCGGGAAGTCGTCGTCACCGTTCGTGAACATGCGCTGGCCGAGCGGGAACTCGCCCGTCCATTCGGTCTTGCGCGCGAGCTTCAGCGCGTCGTCGCCGGCTTCGACGCTGCCCGGGTAGCGGGTCGGGATCAGCCCGACGGCCTGGGCGCCGTTCGTCCACGTGAAGGTGACGGCCGTCCAGACGGCGTCGCGCAGGTCGGTGGGCGGATCGATCTCGATGCGGGCGATGCGCATGAACGGGACCCACACGTAGCGCCCATTGACGATCGCTTCCAGCACGGGGCCGAGGCGGCCGTCGGCATCGGCCAGCCAGTCGAAGCGCGCACTGTCGATGGTGCCGGGCGATGCGGGCGCGGCGTCGAACGCGGCGGCGCGCAGGTTGGCGGCGGCATCCGGGTCGGTGGCGTCGAGTTTCAGGGCTTCGGCCAGCTGGGCCATCCAGGGCTGCGGCTCGCCGAAGATCACGGGCGCGCGCCGGCCTGCGAAGATCTCGGCGCGCAGGGCTTCGCACTGGATCGCCTCGCGATAGGTCTGCACCATCGGCAGCGCGCCGGCATCCAGTTCGCCCGCGACGTTCAGCTGCGTCAGCGCACGGTTCCACTGGCCCAGCACGGACAGCAGCTGGAACAGGAACACGCGCAGTTTCGGGTCGGCGCTGTTCTTGCGCACCCCATCCTGCAGCGCCGCGAGGGCGCCGGACAAATCGCCCTGTTGAACGAGCTGTTGAGCTGTCATGGTGAACTCCCGGGTGCCCGCGGCACCGATGCTTGGTATGGCAACCGGCGTCCGCCGGCATGCGGCCGGCGGACGCCCGTCGATGGACGCTTACTTGACTTCGCCGTGGTTCTCGGCGATGTCCCAGGTGAAGGTCTTTTCGGCGCCGGCGCCACCGGTGGCGGTTTGCGGCGTGTAGGCGACGGCCACCTTGGCGAAGTTCAGGGTGACGTTTTCCGTCAGGCGGTCTTCGCCGCCGCTGCCGCCGGTCGAGATCGACGTGACCATCACTTCTTCCATGGTGATCTGCAGGTACTTGATCTGGCCTTCACCGGCCTTGCGCACCAGCAGGACGACTTTCGGGATGTGCGTGCCGCGGGCCAGCGCGAACATCAGCGCCGTGCTGGCGCTGTCGATGTACTTGGTGAACGACAGGTCCTGGAAGTTGGCCTTGCCGGCGCCGCCGCCGCCGCCCATGTGGGTGGTGCCGGACTGGCTCGCGCCCCAGCTCCAGGCCAGGACGTCGACGTCGCCTGCCTTGCCCTGGACTTTGTCGCGCGATTCGCCCTTGATGTTGGGGCCCAGGTTGATGAACATATCCAATGCCATGTCTTCTTCTCCTTGTTGGTTGTACTTCCGAATACGCGCGGACAGCGCCCGCGCGGGACTTCAAAAAACGGTCAGCCCTTTGCCGACGGCAGCTTCGAGACGAGGCGCAGCGACACGGTCAGGCCTTCCAGCTGGTAGTGCGGACGCAGGAAGAACTTGGACGTGTAGTAGCCCGGGTTGCCTTCCACTTCTTCCAGCACCACTTCGGCCGCGGCCAGCGGCTTCTTGGCCTTGGTCGTCTCGCTCGAGTTGACCGGGTCGCCGTCCACGTATTGCATGATCCACTTGGTCAGCCAGCGCTCCATGTCGTCGCGTTCCTTGAACGAGCCGATCTTGTCGCGCACGATGCACTTCAGGTAGTGCGCGAAGCGGCAGGTCGCGAACAGGTACGGCAGGCGCGCGGCCAGGGCGGCATTGGCGCTGGCGTCCGGATCGTCGTACTCGGCCGGCTTGTGCAGCGACTGCGCGCCGATGAAGGCGGCGAAGTCCGTGTTCTTCTTGTGCACCAGCGGCATGAAGCCGTTGGCGGCCAGTTCTGCCTCGCGGCGGTCCGAGATGGCGATCTCGGTCGGGCACTGCATGTCGACACCGCCGTCGTCGGTCGGGAACGAGTGCACCGGCAGGCCCTCCACCGCGCCGCCGGACTCGATGCCGCGGATGCGCGAGCACCAGCCGTATTCCTTGAACGAGCGGTTGATGTTGACGGCCATCGCGTAGGCCGAGTTGGCCCAGGTATAGCCCTTGCTGTTCGGGGCGCTGGTGTCTTCCTCGAAGTCGAATTCCTCGACCGGGTCGGTCTTGGCGCCGTACGGCTGGCGTGCCAGGAAACGCGGCATGGTCAGGCCGACGTAGCGCGAATCCTCGGACTCGCGGAACGAGCGCCAGGCGGCGTGTTCCGGCGTCTGGAAGATCTTCGTCAGGTCGCGCGGGTTGGCCAGCTCGTTCCAGTTCTCCATCAGCATGACGGACGGCGCGGCGGCCGCGATGAACGGCGCGTGCGCGGCGGCGGCGATCTTCGCCATCGACGACAGCAGCTCGACGTCCGGCGCGCTGTTGTCGAAGTAGTAGTCGGCCACGATGGAACCGAACGGCTCGCCGCCGAACTGGCCGAACTCTTCCTCGTACATCTTCTTGAAGATCGGGCTCTGGTCCCAGGCCGTGCCCTTGAACTTCTTGAGGGTCTTGCCGAGATCGTTCTTCGAGATGTTCATCACGCGGATCTTGAGCATCTCGTCGGTTTCGGTGTTGTTCACCAGGTAGTGCAGGCCGCGCCAGGCGCTTTCGACCTTCTGGAACTCCTCCGTGTGCATGATCAGGTTGATCTGCTCCGTGAGCTTCTTGTCGAGCGCGGCGATCAGGCTCTGGATCGTGCCCAGCACGTCGCTGGTGATCAGGTTGGTGCCGGCGAGCGCCTGCTCGGCCAGGGTGCGTACGGCGACTTCGACCGATTCCTTGGCCTTGTCGGATTGCGGCTTGAATTCCTTCTGCAGCAGCGCGCCGAAGTCGCTCATCTCGAGCGTGCCGGACTCCTGCTGTGCTTGTGCTAACGCTTCGGACATGTCGTTCTCCTGTCTCTTATTCGGTGGGCTTCGGTGCGGACGTCAGCGCCTGCATCAGCGCGGGTTCGGCGAGCAGCTTGGAGATCAGCTCTTCCGCGCCCGTCTTGCCGTCCATGTAGGTCATCAGGTTGGCCAGCTGGCCGCGCGCCTCGAGCAGCTTGTTCAGCGAATCCACCTTGCGCGCGATGGCGGCCGGGGTGAAGTCGTCCATGCTTTCGAACGTCATGTCGACGGCCAGGTTGCCCTCGCCCGTCAGCGTGTTCGGCACCTGCACCGCGACGCGCGGCTTCATGGCCTTCAGGCGTTCGTCGAAGTTGTCGACGTCGATCTCGAGGAACTTGCGCTCCGCGACCGGCGCCAGCGGCTCGGCGGGCTGGCCCGACAGGTCGGCCAGGACGCCCATCACGAACGGCAGCTGCACCTTCTTCTCGGCGCCGTACACTTCGACGTCGTACTCGATCTGCACGCGCGGTGCGCGATTGCGTGCGATGAACTTCTGGCTACTTTCTTTGCCCACGTTTACTCCTCCTTGAATGAACTGCTACCGGCCTGCTGGATTCAATAATCGTCCGACCCGTTGGACTCGCCCGGCCGCGGTCCACGGATCACGTACAACTGCTGCAAGCTGTCCGGCGCCAGGTTCTCCATGACTTCCATGAAGGTCATCGGCGCGAGCTGCTTGGCCCGTTCCAGCAGCATCGGCACGGGGCTCGACGGCTCGTAGCGCTGGTAGTAGGCGAGAATCTTGTCGATCATGCGGACCACGTCGGCGCGACTCGTCACGTCGCCCGTGATGGCCGCGCTACGGGGCGCGGCCGTGGCGCCGACCGGTGCCACGGCGTCGTCGCCATCAGGCGCTGCGGCCGGGGCCTCGGGCGCGGACTGCGCACGGCGGGCCAGCAGGTCGGCCATGCGGCGCAGCTGGCGTGTAAGCGGCGTCAGGTTCAGCGACTGCGCGCTGCCCACGTGGTGCGCGAGCGCGGCTTCCAGGTTGATCACGCTGTCCAGCGCACCGTTGACGGCGCTGGTGGCGACCTCCATGGCGTCGTCGGACACGTCGGCCAGCGCGGCGTCGATCGAATCGGGCGCCAGCGCGGTCTGCCCGTCCGGTACCGGCGCTTCGCCGTGTGCCTGCTCCAGCACGCGCAGGGTCAGCGGTCCCAGGCCGGGCAGCATGACGAAGGCGGTCTCGCGCAGTTCGCGCAGGGTCGTCGCCGGGTCGGTCAACTGGGCCAGGCAATTGATGCGCAACGTGGGGTCGTTGTCGTCATCCGGATCGAGCTCGGGGTGGACGCCGTCCCAGCGCTCGACCACGAGGCGTTCGAGCAGGCGCACGCCGTCGGCGAAGCCGGGCAGCGCGTGCAGCGCCAGCAGCGCGCGCACGAGCGGCATCGCCACGCGCAGGTCGCGCGTACGCCCGAGCAGCTCGAGGGCCTGCTTCTTGACTTGCTTCCATTCGGGGGGGACGGCGGGGACGATCGTGTCCCCATACTGGACTTCCGGCTTGCCGAGCGCACTCTGCTCGAGCTCCAGGAATGCGGGGTCATACTCGAGATTCGGTCCGCAAGGGGCGGCCTCCTCCAATTCCTCGAGCAGGACATCGACGTCGACAATACTCATGATTGTGCGCGTTCTTACTAGTTTTAGGACAGAGTTCGAACTCGTCGTCACGGCATCGGGGCCGCGCGCGGTTCTTATTTAGTAATTTTTCGTGAGGATTTTCCCCCACGAATCGCGCACTATACGCCATTTAGCGTGCTCGTCGTTAACAAGAAACGTAAATTTTTTTGCATTAATCTTTGCCCAAAATGGTTGACAAGAGTTCCAGCACGCGCTCATTTTCGGCACGGCTGAGCCAAATGGAGGGCATTGATTGCCTCCGATGGAACGATGGTTGTAATTTCTCTACAAGAGATGTCAATATGGCATTCAGGCGCAGCCCGCTACCAACAGTAGCGGCACGCCCGTCCACGCCACCGCTACCAGGGCGAGCACGGCCAGCACGAGGCGGGCCCAGTCGAGCAGGCCGGCATCAATACGCCGGGGCACCCCGCGGGCGCGCCACGCGAGCCACGCGCACGCGCCGACGGCAGCCAGGGTGACGGCGCCCAGCAGCACGCGGTCCGGCCCGCCGGGACGCATGGCGGCCGGCGTGCACTGCGCCGCCGCGACGCCGTAGGTGAAGGCGAAGTGGAGGCTCCACACGAGCAGCGGCAAGGTCCCCGCCAGCAGGCGGCGCCAGAACGATTCGCGGATGCGCGGCAGCGTCATCGTCACTCCATCAGCAGCGGCACGAGCCGCACGACGAGCATCCCGGCGATGCCCTGTAGCGTCGTCGCGTGCCAGACGAGCGCGATGGTGTCGAGCGACGCGCGGCTGCGTTCGCCCAGCAGGCCGCACCACGCGCGCGCGGCGAGATACGGCGCCAACACGGCGAGCGTCGCGACGTGCAGCCCCTGGTAGGAGGCCAGTGCCGCGACGGCCGCGGCCCACGCGCTGGCGGTCGGATCCAGCCCGGCAGCCAGCAGGCCGCGCACATCGACCGCACATGACGCGAGCACGCAAGCCAGCGCAGCCAGCACGAGCCACGGCAGGCGGCGCGTGCCGACGGCGCGCGTCGCGAACCAGACGAGCAGCGACCCCAGCACCAGCAGGCCGGCGGAGACCAGCGCCGCGTCCTGCGACGGCAGCGTGGCACCGGGCGGCGGGCAGACCGTCAGGCGCATCGTCACGTGCACGTAGGCGAACGCGAAGCACGCGAAGATGCTGAGGTCGACGACGAGCATGACGATGGCCGCCCACCACGCGTGCGATGCCGTGCCGCCGGCGCCGACCGGTATCGACTGGCCATGGCCAATGTCCACGCCGGTGATGGCGCTCTCCCGGTCCGACTGCCACATCCAGCCCAGCACCGCCGCGACGGCCGCGATGCCGCAGATCCAGGCGAGCACGTAGAGCTTCACGGTCAGCAGCAGGAAGAACGCGGCCGTGCCGGCGGCGGCGACGAGCGGCAGCCAGCTGTCGCCCGGCAGGACGAGGACGTAGCGCGGGGCCGCCGCGACGGGACTCGTGGCGATGGTCTCGCGCGCGCCCGTCGCCGTGCGCGGCAGGTAGTGGCGGCCCTCCTCCACCTCGCGCACGAGCTCCGGCCGGTCCCACAGCGGGTCGATGGAGTCGATGCGCGGGATGCTGCGGTTGCCGTAGTCTTCGGATGGCAGCCACTCGAGCGTGGGTGCATGCCACGGATTGCCGACGGGGCGCTCGGGCCGGCGCAACGAGCGCCACGCATCCCACGCGAACAGCAGCACGCCGAGCGCGAACACGAACGCGCCCACCGTCGACAGCAGGTTCAGGCCGTTCCACCCGAGGTCCGCCGCATACGTGTAGACGCGGCGCGGCATGCCGAGCAGGCCGGTCACGTGCATCGGAAAGAACGCGACGTTGAAGCCGACGAACATCAGGCCGAACACCCAGCGCGCGAGCCCTTCCGATAACCGGTTGCCGTTCACGAGCGGCAGCCAGTAGTACAGCGCGGCGAACACGGGGAACACCATCCCGCCGATCAGCACGTAGTGGAAGTGCGCCACGACGAAATACGTGTCGTGCACCTGCCAGTCGAACGGGATCACGGCGACCATGATCCCGGTGAGCCCGCCCAGCACGAAGATGGCCATGAAGCCGAGCAGGAACAGCGTGGGCGCGTTCGCCTTCACCTTCCCTTTCCACAACGTGGCGATCCACGCGAACACCTGGATCGCCGTGGGCACCGCCACCGCCATGCTGGCCGCGGACACGAACCCCATCTCCAGCGTGCCGAGGCCCGCCGTGAACATGTGGTGCGCCCACAGGCCGAAGCTGAAGACGCCCACGCCGACGAGGGCCGCGATGATGGCGCGGCGCGCGACGAGCCGCGTACCGGCGAGGGTCGGCACGATCGTCGACACCATGCCGGCGGCCGGCAGGAAGATGATGTAGACCTCGGGGTGGCCGAAGAACCAGAACAGGTGCTGCCACAACAGCGGATCGCCGCCGCGGTCGGCCAGGAAGAACGGCCAGTCGAACGCGCGCTCCAGTTCCAGCAGCGCCGTGCCCGCGATCACGGCGGGGAACGCGAACACGATCATCACGCCCACGACGAGCATGGCCCACGCATAGACGGGCATCCGTCCCAGCGCCATGCCCGGTGCGCGCGTAAACAGGATGCCGACGATCAGTTCGATGGCGCCGGCGATCGCGGAGATCTCGATGAAGCCGATGCCCAGCAGCCAGAAGTCGGCGTTGAGTCCCGGCGAGTACTTCAAGCCTGTCAGCGGCGGGTACATGAACCAGCCGCCGTCCGGCGCGAGGCCCACGAACAGGGTGCAGAAGAATGCGAGGCCCCCGATGGCATACGCCCAGTAGGCGTATGCGGACAGGCGCGGGAACGGCAGGTCGCGCGCGCCCAGCATGTTCGGCAGCAGGTACACGGCGATGGCTTCCACGATCGGGATCGCGAACAGGAACATCATCACCGAGCCGTGCATCGTGAACACCTGGTTGTACGTCTCGGCGCCGAGGAAGCCGTTGCCCGGCACGGCCAGCTGCACGCGCATCAGGAGGCCCAGCACGCCGGCGAGGATGAAGAACAGCAGCGCCGTGCCGATGTACAGCAGGCCGATGTTCGTGTTGTTCACGGACGAGAAGAAGCGCCAGCCGCGCCGCGTGCGCCAGACGTCTTCCAACCGCGCGAGGTCGTCGTCCCGGCCCGTCATTGCAGGTGCTCGAGATAGGCCGCCAGCGCGCGCAGCGTGTCGCCGTCGGTGCCGGTGGCGGCGGGCATGAACACGCCTGGTTTGGCGGCTTGCGGGTCCTTGATCCAGCCGGCCAGCGTGTCCTGGTGGGTGCGCAGCAGGCCCGCGCCGATGTGCGCGCGGCTGCCGACATGCGTCAGGTCGGGGCCCAGCCGCGCCGTCTCGGCCACGCCGCGGATCGTATGGCACGCTTGGCAGCGCTGTTCGAGGAAGGCGGCGCGGCCCCGTTCCAGCAGCGCGCCTAGCGGTTCACGCGCGGGCTGCGCCTGGCGCCGCAGCCAGTCGCGGAACGCGTCGGGTGCCAGCGCCACCACGTGCAGGGCCATGTTCGCATGCTGGGCGCCGCAGAATTCCGCGCACTGGCCGCGGTAGACGCCGGGCCGGTCGGCGCGCAAGGTGAGTCCGGTGACGCGGCCGGGGATCATGTCGCGCTTGCCGGCCAGCGCCGGCACCCACAGGCTGTGGATCACGTCGGCCGCGTTCAGACCCACGTACACGGTCTGTCCGACGGGGACGTGGATCTCGTTGGCGGTGACGATGTCGCGCCCGCCGGCCGGATCGCGGTAGCGCACTTCCCACCACCACATGCGCGCCGTGACGGAGATCGACAGCGCCGCCTGCGAGCTTTGCGGCACGAGTTGCGCGCTGCGCCACGTGCTCCACGCGAGCAGCGCCGACAGCACGAGCACGGGAAACGCGACACCGGCGCCCGCGATCCACAGGCCGGGCCGCAGCGGCCGCGCGTTGTCGCGCAGGCTGAGCGCCATCAGCGCCATCACGGCGATGAAAATGACAGTGCCGGCCCCGAACAGGACCCACGCGAACTGCTTGACGACGGCGGCATCCGCGCCGGCCGGGTGGAGGACGGATTGCAGCGTCCCATTCATCGCAGGGTGTACAGGAAGGCGGTCATGTGGCGCGCTTCCTGCTCGGTGAGCCCCACGTTCGGCATCGCCGTGCCGGGCTTGAGGGCGGGCGGATCGAGCAGCCAGGCCACGAGCCGCGGCGGCACGTTGGGGATGCCGCCGGCGATGTAGCTGAGGCGCCCGAATTTTTCCAGGTCCGGCCCGGCCTCGCCGCCCGCGCCCGGGACGTCCGGGATCTTGTGGCAGGCGCCGCACTGGTATTGCGTGACCAGCTGCTTGCCGATCTTGGCGTCGCCGCCGACGTACGGCTTGCGGTTGTCGTCATCGCCGCACCCGGCGAGCAGCCCCGCGCACGTCAATACGAGCGCGCCGCGGGCGATGGAAGAGCGTGACAGGGAGGTTGGCACGGTTGAATCCACGACGTTGAGTTGGCTTTTATAATACCGGAGACGATGCATTTTTTTTAACACGATTCGTTTGGGAATCCCGCATGCCCGCCACGCGTACCCGCCTGATCATGATGACCGTCATCGGCACCCTGCTGGGATCGGGGATGGTTGCCGCGCTCGCGGGATTCGTCGTGCTGCGCGCCGGCTGGTACGACATCGGCGCCACCACGCAGCACCTCCCGTTCGTCTACAGCATGCTGGAACAGGGCATGCATTACTCCGTGCGGCGCCATGCGAAGAGCGTGGCCGAACCCGCTCTGGGCGACCGCGCCCAGGTGCTGCGCGGCGCGGTCGTCTACCGCGACAACTGCGCCCAATGCCACGGCGGCCCCGGCACGGCACCCGGCAAGCATGGCCTGAGCATGCAGCCGGTACCCGGCCCGCTGGTGGACGCGACGCGTCACTGGAAGCCGCGCGAGCTGTACTGGATCACGCGCCACGGCATCAAGATGAGCGGCATGCCCGGCTGGGAATACCACCTGAGCGAGGACGAGCTGTGGTCCACCGTGGCCTTCGTCATGCAACTGCCCACGCTGACTGCGGACGATTACCGGGCACTGACGGCGGAGGCAAAGAAATGAACCGGCTCGCTTTGCTACTCGCGGCGATCCTGCTGGCCGGCTGCGGCGACGCCAACCGCGCTCCCGTCGGCACGCAGGGCGACGCGGCGCGCGGCCGCATCGCCCTCGCGCAATACGGCTGCCGCGCATGCCACATGATCCCGGGCGTGACGGGATCGAAGGTCTACGTGGGCCGGCCCCTCGAAGAAATGGCGAAGCGCCCTCTCATCGCGGGCAACCTGCCGAACAACCAGGCGAACCTCGTGCGCTGGATCCGCAATCCGCAGGCCATCGACCCGCGCACCGCCATGCCCGTGCTGGGCGTGTCCGAGCGCGATGCGCTCGACATGAGCGCCTATCTCCTGTCACATTGACGCCCGTTCGAGCGCACGGGCCAGGTCGTCCACCCCGGCGCGGATCACGTCCGGCGTGAACGCGGAAAAGCCCAGCAGCAGCCCCGGATCGATGGCGCACGCAGGACCCGCCTGCGGATTCGTGTAATAGCCCAGCGTGCGCACGTCGACGCCGAGCGCGCGGGCGTGATGCGCGACCGTCTCCTCGTCGAGCCCCTCCGTGAAGTGCACGCACACGTCGAGCCCCGCGTCCGACGGGCCCTGGCGCAGCCGGCCTGCGAGACGCGCATCGAGCGCATCGACGAGGGCTTGCCGGCGCTCGCCGTACGCGTCGCGCGTGCGGCGGATGTGGCGTGCGAAGTGGCCGCCTGCGATGAAGTCGGCGAGCGTCGCCTGCGGTACGATGGGGCTGTGGCGGTCGACGACGGCCTTGGCCCGCGCCAGCGCGGCGGCCAGCGCGGGCGGCGCCACCACGTAGCCCAGGCGCAGCGCGGGGAACAGCACTTTCGACAGCGTGCCGACGTAGATCACGCAGCCCGCGCGGTCCATGCTTTGCAGGGACGCGAGCGGCGGCCCCGTGTGGCGGTATTCGCTGTCGTAGTCGTCCTCGACGATCCAGGCGCGGTTCGCCTCCGCCCAGCGCAGCAGTTCGAGGCGGCGGCGCAGGCTCATGGTCACGCCCAGCGGCAGCTGGTGCGACGGCGTCGCGAACGCGAGGCGCGCATCGGGGTAATGCGTGGCCGCGTACGCGACGTCCATGCCCTCGGCGTCGACGGGCACCGGGCAGACGCGCGCCCCGGCCACCGTGAACGGCGCCACCGCGCCCTGGTAGCCGGGCGATTCGATCCACATGGCTTCGCCCGGCGCGAGCAGCAGCTGGGCCAGCAGGTACAGCGCCTGCTGCGAACCGGACGTGATCACGACCTGGTCGGGCGTGCACTGCACGCCGCGCGACGCCTGCAAATAGGCGCACAGCAGCTCGCGCAGCGGCGCGTACCCGGCGCCGGGCCCGTAGCCGAGGCTCCCCGTCGAATGGCGCCAGTGCCGCGCTTCCAGCCGGCGCCAGACGTCGAACGGGAACAGGTCCAGGCCCGGCATGCCGGCGCGGAAGGCGCGCAGCGGCCCCGCGTGGTGCAGCACGCGCGCCATGCCGCCGGCGATGAGTTCTCCACGCGCGGACAGCGGCCGCACCATCGGCGCCGCGGCGGCGTCGCCCGCACGGGCACCGGCCGGCAGCGACGCGCTGACGAACGTGCCCTTCCCCACCGTGCCTTGCAGATAGCCCTCGGCCATCAGCTGCTCGTACGCCGCGAGCACGGTCTGGCGCGACACGTTCAACAGTCCGCACAGCGTGCGCGTGGCGGGCAGGCGCACGCCGGCGCCGATGCGGCCGTCGAGGATCGCGTCCTTGAGGTGGACGTAGAGCTGGCGGAACAGCGGCGTGGCGGTGTCGCGCTCGAGCGTGGCGGCGGCGAGGATGTCGTGGACGTGCATGGCGGCGCAATGGATTGGTACGCCCATCTTGGCGCTAATTGGTCATTTGAGCAAGCCATCCAACATCCTAAGATGGAGACTCCAACGCACCCGGAGAAACGATGAAACGATTCGAAGCCACCCTGGCCTGGCAGCGCGGCGACCAGGCCTTCACCGACCTGCGCTACAGCCGCGCGCACCGCTGGCAGTTCGACGGCGGGCTGGACGTGCCGGCCTCGTCGTCGCCGTTGTCCGTCCCCGTGCCGCTGTCCGACCCGGCCGCCGTCGATCCGGAAGAAGCCCTCGTCGCGGCCGCCGCCAGCTGCCACATGCTGTTCTTCCTGTCGCTCGCGGCCGCGCGCGGCTACGTCGTCGACCGCTACCTCGATCACGCCGTGGGCCTGCTCGACACCGGTCCGGACGGCCGCGCGGCCATCACGCGCATCCTGCTCGATCCGGTCATCGCATTCGGCGGCGAACGGCAACCCGACCGCGGCGCGCTGGCCGAGCTGCATCACGAGGCGCACGCGCGCTGCTACATCGCCAATTCGCTGAAGGGAGACGTCGTCGTGAAGGGATTCGAATAATGTACGTGCCGACGCATTTTGCCGTGGCCGACCAGGCCGACATGCTGGCGCTGATCGCCGCGCATCCGCTGGGCGCGCTCGTGCGCATGGGCCGGGACGACCTGGAGGCGGATCACATCCCGTTCTCGCTGGTGCAGCCGTCGGGCATCGCCCCGCACGGCGTGCTGCAGGCCCACGTGGCCCGTTCGAATCCGCTCTGGCGGGCGGATGGCGCGCCGGTGCTCGTCCTTTTCCAGGGGGCATCCAGTTATGTGTCGCCGCAGTTGTACGACCTGGAGGCGGCCGGCGGACGTGCCGTGCCGACGTGGAACTACACCGTCGTGCATGCGCACGGGCGGTTGCACGCGATCGAGGATCCGGCGTGGATCCTTGCGCAGATGGAGCGGCTGACGCGGCGCCATGAAGATGCGCACGCGGGATGGAAGGTCGAGGATGCGCCGCGCGATTACATCGACAAGCTCGTGCGCGCGACGGTCGGCATCGAGATCGTCATCGAGCGCCTCGAAGCGAAATTCAAGATGAGCCAGAACCGCACGCCCGAGGACCGGGCGCGCGTGCTGGCTGCGATGGGGTAAGGTTATTTACCTGCCGTGGTACCCGACTTGGCCATGTGCATCTGCTGGGCCGACTTCAGGTGCTGCTCGACGACCGGCATGTGCTGGTCGGCGAGCGCCTTCACGTCCGGGTCCTTGATCTTCTTGGCGTCGCTGGCCAGCTTGGACTTGGTGTCCTTGTGATCCTTCACGCCGGCGTTCGCCATGTAGGCCTTGTCGAACGCGTCGCCGCTCAGTTTTTCCAGCTTGGCGGACATGGCCTTGTGCTTGGCGTCCAGCTCGGTCGGCAGGGTCACGCCGCGCGCCTGGGCCAGGGCCTGCACCTTGGTCAGCGCCTGGCCGTGGTCGTCGACCATCTGCTGGGCGAAGGCTTTCACGTCGGCGTTCTGGCTCTTGCTCAGGGCCAGCTTGCCGGTCTCGACTTCGGCCATGTCGGCCATCGCCATGTCCTTGACGGCCTTCTCGTCGGACGCGCTCAGCTTGGCACCGCTCGCTGCCGTGCCTGCGGCCGCCTGGCCGGCACCGCTGGCGCCCATGCTCGAGCTGGTCGAGCCCGATTTACCGGCCATGCCGGCCGACTGACCCGACTGGCCCGAATGACCCGCCATGCCCGAGGCGCCATGGCCCGTCATGCCGGCCGCGCCGGTCTGGTTGGCGCGGTTTTCCATGCCCGTGCTGTTGGTATTGTCCATGGTGCCCTCGCGGGTCGTCTTGCCGGACGTGTTCTGCTTGCCGGGGGTGCTGCTGGTGCCGGTCTGGGTCGGGGTCTGGCTGACCGCCGCCGTCTGGGCGTGGACGCCGACGGCACTGAACATGGCTGCCACTGCCGAGACGGCCAGCAGGGCTTTCAAGGTGTTCTTGTTCTGCATGTTTCGCTCTCCTGAACTCTGTTATGAAGTTGGCGCCTGGCGGGGGCCGCAGTGCGCAAGCTCGTGTTGGAATGACAACGGCCGTGGCAAAGTGTATCGCCGTGGTTTCTTGAACAGCGCGCGTTAGCCAGCAGGAAAGTTTTATCGATATGCGCTCGTCGCATGATGAGCTTCATGCAACGGCTGACATGAATTCATTTTGCCCGGCGCTGAGATTTCCTCGTTTGTCCCCGCGCCGGCCATCCGCGAACATGGCGTCACCAACGACACTTTCAGGAGACGGAACATGTTACTCAAGGAACGCGTGGCGATCGTCACGGGCGGCGCCGGCGTCAACGGGCTCGGTTTTGCGACGGCGCGCATGCTGGCCGAACAAGGCGCCCGCGTCGTCATCCTCGACCTGCCCGGCGCCAACCCGGCCGGCGCGGCCGCGGAACTGGGCCCGGGCCACCTCGGCTTCGCGGCCGATATCACGGACAAGGTGCAATGCGATGCCGCGGCCCGCACCGTGCTGGAACGCTACGGCCGCATCGACATCCTCTTCAACAATGCCGGCATCACCCAGCCGCGCAAGACGCTCGACATCTCGGCGGCCGACTACGACGCCGTGCTGGACGTGAGCCTGCGCGGCACGCTGCTGATGTCGCAGGCCGTGCTGCCCGCCATGCAGGCGCAGAAAAGCGGCAGCATCGTCAACACGTCATCGGTGTCGGCGCAGCGCGGCGGCGGCATCCTCGGCGGTCCGCACTACTCGGCCGCCAAGGCGGGCGTGCTGGGCCTGACCCGGGCGATGGCGCGCGAATTCGGTCCGGACAACATCCGCGTCAACGCGATCACCCCGGGCCTGATCGCCACCGACATCATCAAGGGCAAGCTGACGGAAGAGAGAAAAGGCGAGATCGCGAACGACATCCCGCTGGCCCGCCTGGGCCGCGCGAGCGACATCGCCGGCGCCGTCGTGTTCCTCGCCAGCGATTTGTCCGCCTACTGCACCGGCATCACGCTGGACGTGAACGGCGGCATGCTGATTCACTGAGAAAAATCCGCGAATCCCCGGATCCACTCCACGACCGACCGCACCCCCTGCAACCCTTCCCGGCTCTTCGGGATGGCCAGGTGGTGCGCGGTCGCCTCGATGGCCAGTTCGCCGAACGGGCACACCAGCTTCCCCTGCCGCAGGTAATCGTGCACGAGCACCGTGCTCTCGATGCACATGCCGAGTCCATTTTCCGCCGCGCTGAGCGTCATGAAGGCGCGGTCCAGGCGCAGGCCCCGCACGGGGCTGCCGCAGTCCGGCGCGAAGCGCGCGATCCAGTCGTCCCACGACGTCAGCGAGACGTCGTTCTGGATCAGGTAGAAATTCTCGATGTCTCCCGGCGGCAGCGGCAGGGTCCAGCCCTCGACGAGCGCGGGACTGCACACCGGCACGTAGCGCTCGTCCTGCGCGATCGGTTCCACGTGCACGCCCGCCGACGCGGGCGGCCGGCCATACGTCACCGCCACGTCGACCCCGCTGTTGGAAAAATCCGGCGCCTGGTGCACGGCCCACAGGCGCACGTCGATCTCCGGATGGGCGCGCAGGAAGGCGGGCAGGCGCGGCATGATCCAGATCGCCGCATAGCTGGGCGCGCACTGGATCGTCACCACCTGCTGGCGGCTGCTGCGGTCGAGGATCGTGCGCAGCTCGTCGTCGATGTCGGCGAACGAGCGCCGGATCACGTCGTACAGGCGCGCGCCCTCGGCGGTGGGCACGACGCCGCGCCGCGCGCGCTCGAACAGCAACGTGCCCAGCGCCTCTTCCAGGGTCTGGATCGAATGGCTGACGGCGGACGACGTGATCGACAGTTCCTGCGCGGCGGCCGCGAACGACCGGTGCATGTAGGCCGCCTCGAACGCCTGCAGTCCCTTGAGTGAAGCCTTGCGCAAGGCGCGGTATCGCTGAACTGGTTTCATCTATCGCCAAGAATTACTCGCTATACGGTCGGGGCGGCCCTTCCTACACTGGACCCATTCGAACAACCGCAACCGGAGACACCAATGGAACATCCGCACGCCGCTCTGAAAAGCGCGGCCTACCGCATCCGCCGCTTCGCCCTGCGCATGGGCGAGGTCCAGGGCCAGGGCTATGTCGGGCAGGCGCTCGGCATGGCCGACATCCTCGCCGTCGCGTACCGGCACGCGCTGCATTATCGGCCGGAAGCGCCGGAATGGGAAGGCCGCGACCGATTCCTGCTGTCGCACGGCCATTATGCGATCGCGCTGTACGCCGCGCTGCTGGAAGCGGGCATCCTGCCGGAAGAGGAACTCGAGACCTACGGCAGCGACGACAGCCGCCTGCCGATGTCCGGCATGGCCACCTACACGCCCGGCATGGAAATCTCGGGAGGCTCGCTGGGCCAGGGCCTCACCATCGCCGTCGGCATGGCGCTGGGCCTGCGCCAGAAGAACAACCCGGCCTTCGTCTACAACTCGATGTCGGACGGCGAACTGGACGAAGGCTCGACGTGGGAAGCGGCGCTGTCCGCCGCCCACTTCGGCCTCGGCAACCTCATCACGCTCGTCGACATCAACAACCAGCAGGCGGACGGCCCGTCGACGAAGATCCTCGGCTTCGAGCCGCTCGTGCAGAAGTGGGAATCGTTCGGCTGGTACGTGCAGCGCGCCGACGGCAACGACATCGCCGCGGTGAAGGCCGCCTTCGACGCGGCCCGCAACCATCCGCAGGCACAGCCGCGCGTGATCCTGTTCGACACGCTGATGGGCAGCGGGGTGCCGTTCCTCGAACAACGCGACAAGAACCATTTCATCCGCGTCGAAGCCGACGAATGGCAGCAGGCCATCGCGCTCCTCGATGCCAACCACGCAGGAGACCAGGCATGAGCACCGCAACGCTGAACAAACCGCGCCTGACCACGTCGGCGATGATCGCCTCCATCGCGGCCGAAGGCCAGCGCACGCAGAGCGCCCCGTTCGGCAACGCGCTGGTGGAACTGGCGCGCGACCGCAAGGACATCGTCGGCATGAGCGCCGACCTGGCCAAGTACACGGACCTGCACCTGTTCGCGCAGGCCTATCCGGAACGCTTCTTCCAGATGGGCATGGCGGAGCAGCTGCTGATGGGCGCCGCCGGCGGCATGGCCAAGGAAGGCTTTACGCCGTTCGTGACCACGTACGCCGTGTTCGCGTCGCGCCGCGCCTACGACTTCATCCACCAGGTGATCGCGGAAGAAAACCTGAACGTCAAGATCGCCTGCGCGCTGCCGGGCCTGACGACGGGCTACGGTCCCAGCCACCAGGCCACGGAAGACATCGCGATCTTCCGCGGCGTGCCGGGTCTCACGATCGTCGATCCGTGCGATGCGCTCGACACCGAGCAGGCCGTCGCCGCCATCGCGGCACACCAGGGCCCCGTCTACATGCGCCTGCTGCGCGGCAAGGTACCGCTCGTGCTGAACGAGTACGACTACAAGTTCGAGCTCGGCAAGGCGAAACTGCTGCGCGACGGCCGCGACGTGCTCGTCATCTCCAGTGGCATCATGACGATGCGCGCGCTGGAAGTGGCCGAGGCGCTCAAGGCGGACAACGTCGGCGTGGCCGTGCTGCACGCGCCCACCATCAAGCCGCTCGACGAGGACGCGATCATCCGCGAGGCGAAACGCAGCGGCCGGCTGGTCGTCGTGGCCGAGAACCATTCCGTCGTGGGCGGACTGGGCGAAGCGGTGGCGGGCACCCTGCTGCGCGCTGGCGTGGCCCCCGCGTTCCGCCAGATCGCCCTGCCGGACGCCTTCCTCGACGCCGGCGCGCTGCCGACCCTGCACGACCGCTACGGCATCTCGACACAGGCGATGGCCGCCAGCATCAAGTCCTGGCTGCGCTGAACCGCAAGCGCGGCCGCGCACAGGAGGCGCCAAGACCTCCGGCCGGCCGCGTGACACAATGAGAACGATCTGGAGACACGGATGAAAACTTCTAGCGTCACATCGCCGGCCGCTCTGGCGGCCGCCACCACGGACCTCGAAACGCGCGCCTACGCGAAAGTCACGCGCCGGCTCGTGCCCTTCCTCATGCTGTGCTACCTGGCGGCCTACCTCGACCGCGTGAACGTGGGCTTCGCCAAGCTGCAGATGCTGAGCGACCTGCGCTGGAGCGACACGGTCTACGGCCTCGGCGCCGGCATCTTCTTCCTCGGCTACTTCCTGTTCGAGGTGCCCAGCAACCTGATCCTGCACCGCTTCGGCGCGCGCCGCTGGCTCGCGCGCATCATGATCACGTGGGCCGTCATCTCGGCCAGCTTCAGCGTCGTGAGCTCGCCCACCCCGTTCTACGTGATGCGCTTCCTGCTCGGCGTGGCCGAAGCGGGCTTCGCGCCGGGCGTCATCCTGTACATCACATACTGGTTCCCGCAGGCGCGCCGCGCCAAGGTGATGGCGCTGTTCTTCATGGCGATCCCGCTCGCGAGCATCGTCGGCGCGCCGCTGTCCGGCTGGATCCTCGAGACCTTCTCCGGCGTGCACGGCCTGCGCGGCTGGCAATGGCTGTTCGCGCTGGAAGCGCTGCCGTCGCTGCTGCTGGGTGTGACGATCCTGTTCTACCTGGACGACAGCATCGATGCCGCCCGCTGGCTCGCGCCGGACGAAAAGGCCGTCCTGCAGCGCAACCTCGCCAGCGAGAACGGCGACAAGGTGGCGCACCATTCGGCCGCGGCCTTCCTGTCCGACCGCCGTTTGTGGCTGCTCACCGCCATCTACTTCTGCATCGTGATGGGCCAGTACGGCATCACGTTCTGGCTGCCGGCCATCGTCCGGAACGCGGGTGTCAGCGGTGCCGGCACCGTCGGCCTGCTGGCGGCGATCCCGTATCTCGTCGCCCTCGCCTGCCTCCCGCTGATCGGCCGCAGCTCCGACCGCACGAAGGCACGGCGCCTGCACACCGGCGTGCCGATGCTGGTGGCGGCGGGTGCGCTGTTCGCCCTGCCGTACACGGACGGCGTCGCCACGGCGCTCGTGCTGCTGAGCCTTGCCGCGGCCGGCGCGATCGGCTGCACGTCGCAGTTCTGGACCTTGCCCACCGCCTTCCTCGGCGGCATGACGGCGGCAGCGGGCATCGCCACCATCAACTGCATCGCCAACCTGGCCGGCTTCTTTTCCCCTTCCCTCGTCGGCTGGCTGAACGACGTCACCGGCAAGCAGGGCGCGGGCCTGATGCTCACGTCCGGCGTGCTGCTGGCGGGCGCCTGCCTGCTGGCCTTCGTCCCGAAACAGATCGTCGACCGCTGAGCGGTTCCCTCCCCCTGCGGTAACGGCCCCTTGCATAGCGTGGGGGCCGGGGCGGCGCACGCCCCCACACGTACAACAATCCAAGGAGACAAGCATGAAAGCATCGCCATTGCACCTGGCGTGGTGCCTGGCCGTCTGCGCCGGTGCGCAGGCCCAGTCGAACGTGACCGTCTACGGCCTCGTCGACATGAACGCCGGCTGGACATCCGACACGCTGCGCGTGAATTCCGGCGGCATGAACACGTCGCGCCTCGGCTTCGTCGGCAGCGAGGACCTCGGTGGCGGCACGAGGGCTCTGTTTCAACTGGAAATGGGCATCGCGGCCGACACGGGCGTCGCCGACAACCCGCTGTTCAAGCGCCAGGCCACCGTCGGCCTCGCGGGACGCTGGGGCACGCTGCTGCTCGGCCGCGCGTTCACGACCGTGTACGATTTCGTGCTCCCGTACGATCCGATGGGCTATGCGCCGATGTATTCATGGGCACCGACGGGCAATGCGAGCGGCGCCAGCAAGTACGGCATGACCCTGGCGTTCGACAACATGATCAAGTACGCGGGCAAGGTGGGCAACCTGAGCTTCGGCGCCAGCTATGGCGCGGGCGAGCAGGCGGCGACGGGCGACGGCGCCAAGGGCGCGGTGGCGGCGAACTACGCGGCCGGGCCGGTGTCCGTCGTGGTGACATACGAACGGGTGAAAGGAAACCGGAGCGACGTCGCGACGGTGTGGCACCTGGGCGCGCTCGTCGACACGGGCCGCCTGAAGCTGCAGGCCGCGATGCGCGATTACCGGCTCGCCCCATCGGCGCCGGGTCCGGACGCGCGGGCGCGCCTCTACTGGGGCGGCGCGAACTACCTCGTCACGCCGAGGCTCACCGCGACCGGCGCCGTGTACTACCAGGACGTCCTGAACGTCGCGCGCGGCACGGACGCCGACCCGGTCATGATCGTGGGGCGCCTGCGCTACGCGCTGTCGAAACGGACGGACCTGTACCTGACCGCCGCGCATGCGAAGGCGCGGCACGGCCAGCTGGTCAGCCTCGCGCGCGACGAGGTGGGATCCAGCAGTTCGCAGCGCAGCGTCCTCGTCGGCATGCAGCACCGCTTCTGACGATCAGCGGAAGCTCAGCGCGCCCGTCAGGTCGCCCGGCGGACGCGCCCCGCGCGCCGCGAATGCCGCGTTGCGCGCGGCCAGGCCTTCCAGCAACGGCAAGCCGTGCAGGCGCGTGATGAAGCGCAGGATCGACGTCGTGTCGTAGAAGTTGTGATCGACGGCACCCTTCTTCGCGTACGGCGAGATGACGATCGCCGGGATGCGCGAGCCCGGGCCCCAGCGGTCGCCCTGCGGCGGCGCCACGTGGTCCCACCAGCCGCCGTTCTCGTCGAAGGTGACCACGACGACCATGTCCTTCCACTGCGGCGATTTTTTCAGGTGTTCGATCACGTTGGCCACGTGGGCGTCGCCCGATTCGACATCCGAATAGCCCGCATGCAGGTTCAAATTCCCCTGCGGCTTGTAGAACGTAACAGCCGGCAGCCTGCCGGCGATGGCGTCGGCGATGAATTTGTTGGAGATCGGGCTGTCGCCCATGCCGCCGTCGCGCAGGTGCTCGGCGCGCGCCGCGGTGCCGGGTCCGAACTGTTTGAAATAGTTGAACGGCTGGTGGTGGAACTGGAAGTTCGGACGCTCGCCTTCGCCGCGGCCGTCCAGCGCCGCCTGCCACGCGCCCGCGTACCACGCCCAGCTGACGCCTTTTTCGGACAACAGGTCGCCGATCGTTCGATACGTCTGCGGCGGCAGCACGGCCGGGTCCTGCGGATCGGCCAGTTGCGCATCGCCGCCCGGTGCCGGACGCACCCAGCTCGGCTGGAACGGCGGCGCCATCGTGTTGACCGCGTAGCCGTCCGGCGTGATCGCGCCGTTGTTGACGAACTTCGGCTTGCCCTCCAGCGCGGACCTCGGCGAATCCGGCGCCAGCGCGAGGCGGTAGCCCGTCGGGCCGTCTTCCAGCACGGCGATCTTCGATCTGGCCGGGGTGGACGCCGCATCGAAGAATTCCGGCACCCGGCCGCTGATCAGGAACTGGTGGTTCAGGTAGGAGCCGCCGAACGCGCCCATGAAGAAGTTGTCGCACAAGGTGAACTCGCGCGCGATCTGCCACAGGCCCAGGTTCTTCGACGTCTCGCCGTAATGCCCCATCGTCAGCGCGCCGTTGTCGCCCCACGCCACGAAGCCGTCGTTCCTGCCGCCGTTGATCTGCATCTGGTTCTGGTAGAACAGATGCCACAGGTCGCGCGTGATGATCCCTTCCGGCAGCGGCTTGCCGGCGGCGTCCGTCAGCTTGAACGGCGCGTTCGGCAGGTGCCGGATGTCGTCTTCCCTGATCAGGTAATCCTTGCCGCCGATGTTCTGGCGCGCCGGCACCATGCCGCCCCAGATCTTCGGCAGTTCCGGCAGGACGCTGCCGTCGCGGTCCTTCTGCGGGACGACGTTCGCCGCCGACAACGGTTGCGCGAGTCCGGGAAAGTCCGCGAACAGGTTGTTGAAGCTGCGGTTCTCCAGGTAGATCACGACGACGTTCTTGACGTGCGCCTTCAGCTTGGCGTCCAGCGAGCCGGCCGCCGGCTTCGCAGCCTTGACGGGCTTCGCGTCGGCGGCCGGCGCGATCGATGCCGACAGGCCGACGGCCGCCGCGGCCTGGAAGATGCGGCGGCGCGCGGGGCTGGAGGGCTGGTCGTCGTGGTCTTGCATGGCGTTCTCCTGTGACGGCAAAGAACCGATTATCTGTTCTTTTTGCCAGCAGGAAAAGTAGAAAGATCGTCCATGGACGCTTACAACTTCTTAACGCCGATTTACCCTCGTTTAACCTCGCTTAACACGCGGGCGGGCCAGAATGCCATGGACGAATCGACGAAAGGATCACCATGAAACGCACCGCGCTCGCCGCCATCGGCGCCCTCTTCCTGGCCTGCTCGCCCCTGGCCCACGCCGACGACACGGCCGCGCCCTCCTTGACACTGCCGCAGGCGCAGGTGGAGCGGCTGCTGGCCGCGTACGCCATGATCAAGCAGAACTACGTCGGCGAGACGGACGACAAGGCGCTCTTCGACGGCGCCCTGTCCGGCATGCTGGCCGCGCTCGATGCGCACTCGCGCTACCTGGACAAGGACGCCATGCGCGACGTCGGACGCGAGAACAGCGGCGAGTACGTGGGCATCGGCATCGAGGTCGAAGGCGACCGCAACCAGTTGCGCGTGGTGTCCGCCACCGAAGGCTCGCCGGCCGAACGCGCGGGCATCCGGCCGGGCGACACGATCGTCTCCGTGGACGGCGCGCCCGTCGCCGGCATGACGAACGACGACGTCGCGCGGCGCATGCACGGCGCGCCGGGGACGGTGGTCGCCGTCGGCATCGCGCGCCGCAACAAGATCGAGACGCTGCGCATCACGCGCGCCGACCTGCACAACGACACGGTGCACGTGAAGATGGCGACGCCGGGCCTCGCGTGGATCCGCATCTCGGAATTCGGCGGCGCCACGGCGGCCGACCTGGCGGCAGCGTTGAAAAAACTGGACACGCCGCGCGGCCTGATCCTGGACCTGCGCAACGATCCGGGCGGCCTCGTGGCGACGGGCGTCGCGGTCGCCGGCGCCTTTTTGCAGCCGGGCACCGTGCTGTTCTCGGCGCGCGGGCGCGAGCCGGGCGCCAACGCCACCGTCACGGTCGACGAGCGCTACTACCGCCAGCCGGGCCAGCCCGACGTGCTGGCCGGCCTGCCCGCGTGGACCCGCACCGTGCCGCTGACGGTGCTCGTGAACGGCGCCTCCGCGTCGGCCGCGGAACTGGTCACGGGCGCCCTGCAGGACCAGCACCGCGCCACCGTCATCGGCACGCGCACGTTCGGCAAGGGCTCGATCCAGTCGGTCATCGGGCTGGACGAGGACAGCGGCATCAAGTTCACGGTGGCGCGCTACTTCACGCCGAACGGCCACGAGATCCAGGCACGCGGCGTCACACCGGACATCGTCGTGACACCCGCAGTGGCCGCCGACGACGACCTGTTGCTGCGCGAAGCGGATCTCGCGAAGCACCTGCCCGCGACGCAACCGCTGGCCACGACGCCCGAAGCGAAGCGCGAACCGGTGGAGTCGACACGCACGTTCGGCACACGCGACGACAAGGCCCTGCAGACCGCGGTGGCCGTCCTCACGCCCGAGGACAAGCGCTCGTCCACGCTCGCGGCCCTGTTGCGCCGCTGGAGCGGTGCGCCGCTGGCGGCGACGGCCGCGCCGTAACGGTCACGTCACAATCCCGCGTCAGAATACGCATCGCTCCTAGGGAAGAGCACGGCGGCTCGGCCGCCCTACCGGCGCCGGCGGTCGGGAAACATACCGGCACCAATTCAGAAGCCTGCCTTCGCGCGCAGCCGGCCCTTCACATGCCGGCGCGCGCGGGGCATCGCATCCAGCGCCCGTTCCGCCAGCACGCCTTCGATGAAACCGAGCAGCCCCGCCTCCTGCGGCACGCGGTCGCGCAGCTGCGCGACCAGCTCGCGCGCGACGAAGGCATCGTTGATCTCGCCCAGTTCGTCCTGCATGCCGGTCAGCAGATCGTGCCGTTTCGTCGCCTTGCGGTCGTGCGACAGCGCGGCGAAGAATTCGCGCGCATAGCGTTCCTTCTTGGCCGCGATGCGCACCTTGTGCAGGCACTCCGGACGTTTGAGATCGTAGCCGCGGGCACGCTTGCGTACGCGCGCGGCCGCGTGCTGCACGAGCTTCGGCGCGGCCTTCGCGACCTTTTGCTCGAGCGGGTCGGCCGGCAGGGCAGTATGCTGCCAGCCCCTGCCCGCGATCCAGCCGCCCAGCGCCAGCATCAGGGTCGTGTAGCGCGGGCTGCCGACGGCCGAACGCACGCGCGCCCGGTGGCGCTCCGCTTCCTCGCGCGCCGCCACTTCCACGCGCGCGAGCGACGGCTTTTGCTCCTCGGTCAGCGGCAGGCCGGGCAGCACGGATTCGAGGAACACGTCCCAGTTGCGCGCGTCGCCCAGTTCGCCGGCGAGCCACTCGATGTCGGCCACCAGCGGTTCCGGCAATGCCACGAGCCCGTCGACCATGTCCCGGGCCGCGCGCAGGCGGCGCAGGCCGACGCGCATCTGGTGCAGGCTCTCGACGTCGCCCGCCAGCACGCCCCGCTCGTTGGCCTGCATCTGCTGCAGGCAGTTCTGCAGGATGGCGCCCAGCGCTTCGCCCAGCGTCGCCTTGCGTTTCACCGTCACCGGCGTGGCCTTGACGGCGTGCGCCTTGTCCTCGGTCGCCAGCGCATAGCCGCGCTCGGCCTTGCTGATGTTCTCGATGCGCACGGGCGTCGCCTCGTGCACCCGCTGCGCCAGTTCGTACAGGCAGGCCGGGTCGCCATCCTTCACTTCGAGCTCCAGCTCGCGCACTTGTGTCCTGCGCTCGCCGTGCTGCAGCTCGCCCACGTCCAGCGCGCATTCGACGTGCGTGCCGTCCGGCAGAGCCAGCATCCACGTCGTGCGCTTCGTGCGGTTGACGAAGACCGGCTCGGGAGCGAGCTGCCGGCCGTCCAGGCTGTCGGCCAGGTCGGGCAACGCTTCGCGCAGCTGGCGGTCGAAGAGGTCGTGGTCGGGCACCTCGGACGGAATCTCGGCTTCCAGCTCGGTTCTCCGGTGCAGGCCGGCCACGGCGCTGCCGCCGCCCTTCAGGGTCTGCACGTGACGCTCGCCGGCGCTGCGCACGCGCAGCGCGAAGCCATGCTTCCACAGGTCGAAACCGCCGGTGTCGAAATAGCGGTCGACGTGCTCCTGGTCGCGCGGCTTCGATACGGCGTGCTCGCGCAACACGGCGGATTTTTTCAACTGCGCGGCGCTCGTGGCGTCCACGGCCAGTTTGATTTCACATTCCATCGAATTCTCCTGTCATGCCATCCTCTTACTGTAGCGCATCTCCTTTGAGGTCGACACACGAATCGGCCCACGCCTACCCGCGTTGCATCAACCCGCGACACGTGCAGGACTGATGCAGAACAGTCCGGCGCTGACCACGTCCCGCTACCGTACGGGTGCTGCCCGGGCATTCATGCAGGCCGCATTTCCAAGGAGACAGATATGGCACGGTTTGGTGTCGAGGCCATCCGCTACTTCAGCCATGCGCGCGCGGCGCACGTGAGCACGGCGGGGGACCTCACCTACACGTTCAATCGAAGTAATGGCCTGGACAATAAACTGCGCGGCGCCGGCCATACGCGCGCGTTCTACTGGGCCAACACGGATGTCTGGGAGACCGACATCCGCGACAGCGACCAGGGCGGCGACGACCGGCACTGGGTCGACGACGTCGACCTGTTCTGGATCGAAACCCACGGCAACCACGACGACGCCGGGCACGTCGTGCTGCTGTACGACACGCCGGCCACGGAATGGCTCGCCAATTCGGCGCGCTGGCAACTGGGCGAGGACTGGAACAACGAATGGGTGATGGCGTATTCGTGCGACACGGCGGCGCTGCCCACGGTAGCGGGCCTGTGGAACATCTTCGCGCGCATGCACATCTATTGCGGCGCGTGGGACGTGATGTGGGACGGCATCACGACGGACGAATGCGGCGAGGACGTGGGCGACAACCTCGTGCACGGCGACACGGTGGCGCACGCCTGGCACGACGGCGTCTCGGACTGGTGGTTCGACAACCACCCGATCACCGTGTGCGTGGGCGATGCCGCCACCTGGAACAATGGCGCGATCCGGTGGAATCTCAGCGCCATCAACCGCGACCACCTGTGGGGCCACGGCACCGTGACCGCGGACCTGGCGCCTGCCCAGCAGGCCTGCCTGCTGTGGTACTGGACGGAGGGCTGAACGATGAGCGACCACACCCTGCTGCACACACTGGCCGGCAGCTGCGCCGACGCGCGCATTCCCGGGCAGGCCGACATCCTCCTGCTGCAGACGCCCACGCGCGAACAGCTGCATGCGCGCGCGCGCCGCTTCGTCGCGCTGCTCGAAGAGCACGGCGACTGCCCGCACGACAACGGCGGCACCTGGCAACAGCGCGACGACCATACGGTGATCCACCTGCCGGACGGCGCGCGCGCCATGGTCTACCACGCGTCCGCCGCCCTGCGCTACGTCTCCGGCCTCGCCCCCACCGACGCGCCGTTCGAGCACGATGCCGGGCGCGCGGTCCTGCAACGCCTCGTCGAGGAACGCGCGCGCAAGCTGACCCTGTCCGACTGGGCCGGCCCGAACGGCGAGCTGCGCTTCGAACGCCTGTTCCGCACGCTGGGCCAGGGCACGGACCCGGCCGGCAAGACATCCGCGACCACGCTGTTCCGCGCCCTCGGCGCGTGGCGCCAGGTCGCGGGCGGCATCCCGGTGCTGGGCGCCGCATCCGTCGCGCTGCGGCTCGCGGGCGACGGCCGGCTGGACGCCCTGTCCATGCAGGTGCGGCCCGCCAACGGCGAAGTGCTGGAGCGCGCGGCCGTCATCGAACCGCAGGCGGGCGCGCGCCAGATCGTCGCGCAGCTGGCCACGCTGCTCAGCCAGAAAGAGGTCCCGGGCGACGTGGTGGAATCGGCGACCCTGCAGTTCGGCTACCTCGACCTGGGCAAACGGAAGCCGCAGCGCGTGCTGGCGCCCACCTACGTCGCGCACGTCGTCCTGCGCCACAAGACGGGACGCCAGGCCTATGTGCTGGCCGTGCGCGCGACGGAACGGCCCTATCTCGACCTGCCCGTATATGGCAGCGAAATCGTGGCCGGGCACGGGCGCACGGAGATCGCGCGCTGCGAGGGGCGCGAACAGATGCGCTGACGGGTGCCCTCAGGCCGCCGGCTGTGGATGCAGATCCAGCCTGCGGCCGGCCTTGACGATCTGGCTGGGCACCTCGTGGCCGACCAGCTCCTGCAGACGGACCGCCGCCTGCAGCAGCAGGGCCAGGTCGACGCCCGTGTCGTAACCCATCAGCGCGAGCGCGTGCACGACCTCCTCCGTGCACACGTTGCCGGTGGCGCCGGGCGCATACGGGCAACCGCCGATGCCGCCGAGGGAAGCGTCGAAGCGGTCCGCGCCCGCGTCGATGGCGGCCAGCACGTTCGCGAGGCCCATGCCGCGCGTGTTGTGGAAGTGCAGCGTAAGTTCGATGCCCGGCCAGCGCGCACGCACCGCTTCCGTGAGCGCGCGCACCTGGGTCGGATAGGCCATGCCGGTGGTGTCGCACAGCGTGATGCCGTGCACGCCCAGCTCGTCGACGAAGCGGGCGCACCAGTCCAGCACATCCTGCTGCGGCACGTCACCTTCCATCGGACAGCCGAAGCTGCACGACAGCGACACGTTGACGGCGATGCCGTGGCGCCGCGCCAGCGCGGCGACGTCGGCCAGTCCGGCGAAGGATTGTTCACGCGTCATGCGCAGGTTGGACAGGTTGTGGCTTTCGCTGGCCGACATGACGAGGTTCATCTCGCCGACGCCGGCCGCGACGGCGCGCTCCGCCCCGCGCACGTTCGGCACGAGGGCGCTGTACACGACACCGGGTGCGCGCACGATGCCGGCGAACACGTCGCCCGCATCCGCGAGCACGGGCACGGCCTTCGGCGACACGAAGGAGCTGACCTCGATCTTGGCCAGACCCGCGCCCGACAACATGTCGGCCAGGGCGATCTTGTCGGCCGTCGGCACGAAGCGGCATTCGGCCTGCAGGCCGTCGCGCAGGCCGACTTCCTGGATGTGGATGTGGCGGCCGGCGCCGTTCCAGGCACTCATGCGACCACCTTGCGCGCGCGCAGCGCTTCGATCTGGTCCTCCGTGAGGCCGATCTCGCGCAGCACGGCGTCCGTATCCTCGCCCAGCCGCGGCGCCGCCGAGCGCACGCTGCCCGGCGTGCCCATCAGCTTCGGCACGATGCCCGGCACCTCGACTTCGTAGCCTTCCCGCGTCTGCTGGGTCAGGATCATGTCGCGCGCCCGGTAGTGCGGGTCCTCCGCAATGTCCTTCGCCGTGTAGACCTTGCCGGCTGGCACTTTCGCCGCGCCGAGCACATCCAACACGTCGGCCACGGTACGCGCCGCCGTCCACGCGCCGATGGCGGCGTCGATCTCGTCCACGCGGGCGACGCGCCCCGCATTGTTCGCGAGGTCCGGCGCTTCCCCCAGGTCGGGCCGGCCGATTGCCTGCATCAGGCGCTTGAAAATGCTGTCGCCATTGCCGGCGACGAGGACGTAGCCGTCCACGCAGCGGTAGGCGTTGGACGGGGCGATGCCCGGCAAAGCGCTGCCGGCGGCTTCGCGCACGGCGCCGAACGCGCTGTATTCGGGAATGAGACTTTCCATCACGTTGAACACGGCTTCGTGCAGCGCGACGTCGATCACCTGCCCCTTGCCGCCGTTGACCTTGCGGTGGTACAGCGCGGTGAGCACGCCGATGGTGCCGTGCAGCGCGGCCAGCGTGTCGCCGATCGAAATGCCGCAGCGCACGGGCACGCGGCCCGGCTCGCCGGTCAGGTGGCGCAGGCCGCCCATCGCTTCGCCGATCGCGCCGAAGCCCGGCAGGTCGCGGTACGGCCCCGTCTGGCCATAGCCGGAGATGCGCAGCATGACGAGGCCCGGGTTCAGTTCGGACAGCACGTCCCAGCCCATGCCCCAGCTTTCCAGCGTGCCGGGACGGAAATTCTCGACGAGCACGTCGGCTTCGGCGATCAGCTTGCGCGCGATGTCCTGCCCTTCTTCGCTTCTCAGGTCGAGGGCGAGCGAGCGCTTGTTGCGCGACTGGACCTGCCACCAGACCGAGGTGCCGTCCTTCATCATGCGCCAGTTGCGCAGCGGGTCGCCCGTGCCCGGCGCCTCGATCTTGATCACGTCGGCGCCGAATTCGCCCAGCGTCTTGCCGGCGAACGGCCCGGCGATCAATTGTCCCATCTCGATCACGCGCACGCCCTGCAGGGCGGTGGCGGACATCGTGCCTGAAGCCGTCATGCTCATCTTGTCCTCGTCATTTTCCAGATTGTTCGCGCTGGCGCAGCCGTTCCGGCAGGCCGAAGGCCAGCACGCCGGCGCAGACCACGCTCAATGCCGCGATCACGTACAGGGCGGGCGTCGTGCTGCCGGTGACGTCCTTGATGCGTCCCACCATCACGGGGCTGACGATGCCGCCCAGCTGTCCCAGTGTATTGATCAGCGCGATGCCGCCCGCCGCGCCGGCACCCGTCACCAGTTTCGGCGGCAGCGCCCAGAACGCGGGGATCGACGCTACCACACCCGCCCCCATCACGGCCAGTGCCGCAACCAGCAGACCGGGCTGGTGGTCGAACAGGCCCGCGCCGCAAAAGCCCACCGCGCCCAGCAGCACGAGGCCGATCACGAATTTTGTGCGCTCGCCGCTGGCATCCGACAGGCGGCCCACGGTGACCATCGCGATCGCGCCGCACAGATAGGGCACCGCCGTGAGCAGGCCGATGGCCGTCGGGCTCGTCGTGCCGGCGCTGCGGATCATGTGCGGCGCCCAGAAGTTCAGTCCGTAGGAACTCACCTGGATCAGGAAGTACACGAGGCCCAGCGTGAGGAAACCCGGCGTCTTGAGGGCGCCCAGCAGCGAGTGGCTGCCGATCTGCCGGTTCTGTTCGGCGATGCGCGCGGCCAGCAGCGTGCGCTCCTGCGGGGTGAGCCAGGACGCGTCCTCGACGCGGTCCTTCAGCACGAGGAACACGACGGCGCCCAGCAGCACGCACGGCAGGCCGCCCACGAGGAACAGCCAGTGCCAGCCGGACATGCCCAGCACGCCGTCCAGGTGGGCCAGCACGAGGCCGGCGGCCGGCGCGCCGACGAGGCCGGAGAACGCGGAGGCGAGGAACAGCATCGACGTGATGCGGCCGCGGTAGGCGGTCGGGAACCACAAGGTGAGGAAGTACAGCACGCCGGGCGCGAAGCCGGCTTCCATGGCGCCGATCAGGAAGCGCAGCACGTAGAACTGCCATTCGTTCTGCACGAGCGCCATCAGCGCGGTGGCGATGCCCCACGAGACCATGATGCGCGCGATCCAGCGCCGCGCGCCGACCTTGTACAGCATCATGTTGCTGGGGACTTCGAACAGCACGTAGCCGACCGAGAACAGGCCGGCCCCGAGGCCGTACGCCGTGTCGGACAGCGACAGGCTGCTCTGCAGTGCGAACTTGGCGAAGCTGATGTTGATGCGGTCGAAAAAGGCGAACAGGTAGCAGATCATGATGAGGGGCATGATGCGCCATGCCACCTTCGCCACGATCCGTGCCATGTCCGGCACGGCGGCGTCGGCCGCGCCGGCCGGGGCGGAAAGAATCTTGCTCATTGTGTTGTCTCCGGATGGGTAAGTGTCGAATGACCCGCACGCTCTTGGTGGCGTGATGGTGCGATTCTGGCAGCACTCCCCGGCGCGCGGAATGACCAAGGTGTGAACCCCGCTTTCGCGTTTCGCGAAAGCTCGCCCGTGCTAGGATCCGGCGCCGAGATGATCCACGAGCAGGCGTGCGTGGCGCGGCAGGGCCTCCAGGTCGCGCACGCCGATCAGCAGCTGGCGCCGTGCCCACGCATCCGTCAGCGGGATCTGGCGCAGGTTCAGCGAGCGCACGAGCGCGCGCACGGCGTCGGCGGGGAGCACGGCGACGCCCAGGCCGGCCGCCACCATCTGGCACATCGCGTCGAAGCTGCGCACCTGGATGCGCACGCGCAGGCGCCGTCCCATCGCTTCCGTCTCGGCCTGCAGGCGCTGCGCCAGCGACGTGCCCTGCGACAGGCTGACGACGTCGAAATCCGCCGCCTCCTCGAAGCCCAGGCTGCGCCGGCGCGCGAGCGCGTGGCCGGCGGGGACGACGAGCACGAGGCGGTCTTCGCGGTAAGGCATCAGGTGCAGGCCGAGGGCCGGGGTGCGGTCGGCGAAGATGCCGATGTCGGCGCGGCCTTCGAGCACGCCCAGCACGATCTCGTTGCTGTTGAGCTCAGCCAGCTCGATCCGGATGGCCGGATTGGCCTGGGCGAAGGCGGCGATGTCGGCCGGCAGGAACTGGGTGATGGCGGAGGTATTGGCCCACAGGCGCGCCACGCCGACGATGCCGCTGGCGTGGTCGTGCAGCTCGGCGGCCAGCAGGTTCACGTCGCCGAGGATGCGCTGCGCATGCCGGGCCAGCGCCAGGCCGGCCGCGGTGGGCGTGATGCCGCGCGAATGGCGTTCGAACAGCGGGGCGCCGACGGCGGCCTCCAGGTCGGAGATCCGCTTGCTCGCCGCCCCGACGGCGAGGTTGGCGAGCTGCGCGCCCTTGCTGATGCTGCCGGAGCGTATCACCTGGCTGAACAGGGACAGCGAGACGAGGTCGAGACGGTGCAGGTTCATGGCTGACTATTGTCGCATGCGTCATGCCCGGCAGCAGCGCAAACGGCTGCGGGACCCGCTAGAACTGGTGCCGCAAGCCGAGCATCACGCCCTTGCGCGCCGCATGGCCGATGCCGATGACCGGTCCCGAGCCCCAGTATTCGGTCTCGCGGCCCACTGCACCGTCGTGCGCATCGTTCACATCCGCTTCCAGGAACAGGCTGGTGCGCTTCGACAGTGCATAGTCCGCCACGGCAGCGAACACATTGGTATGCCCGCTGCCGAGCGGTATCGGCGCCGCCTGGAACTGGGTCGTCACGCCGCCGCTCTGGACATAGTGGTAGAAGGCGCCCGACAGATGCAGGGCCGGCGTGAACTGGTAGCCCAGCCCGATGTAGGAGATGACGAAGCGCGCGTCGCCTGCGCTTTCGTGGCGCCCCATCCGGCCGAGATACGTGGTCGCCTTGCCGGCGGCGTAGGACGCGCCCAGGGTGTAGTTGCGCACCGTGTTGCCGTCGCTCGACGCCGCGCGGCGCTCGTCGTAGGCTGCGCCCAGCCCCAGGCCATCCTTCGAATACATGATGCCGCCGCCGAAGGTCGAGCCGCGCGTGCCGCTGCCGCCCGTCTGCTCGCCCGCCCCGTAATCGAGCTGCAGGCTGACCGGGCCGATGGTGCGCTTGTAGATGACGCTGTTGTCGATGCGGTAGCCCTGCATGAAGATGTCGCCGCCCGTGTAGTAGGGATCGGACCAGTAGTTGCCCCAGCTCTGGTCCAGTGGATTGAAGGACCAGCCGACGTTGTTCACGGCGTTGTACTGGCGGCCGAACGTCAGGCTGCCCCAGGAACCGCTCAGGCCCACGAAGGCCTGCCTGCCGAACAGGATGCCGTACTCGGGCTGGCCGGTATCCGTGCCGAAACCGCTCTCCAGCTGGAAGATGGCCTTGTTGCCGCCGCCGAGATCCTCGGTGCCGGAGATGCCCAGGCGGCTGCCGCCGATCCCGCTGGCCACCACTTCGGTCTTGTTATTGTCCCTGCCGTCGATATTCGACGTGTATCTCAGCGCCGAGCTGATCACGCCGTACACCGTCACCCCCGATTCGGCGGCGGCCGCCAGCGGCATCAGCATGCCTGCGGCCAGCCAGACAGCGGCCGCTCTCTTGCGCGAACCTGCGTCCTTCATCATTGTCTCCTCCATGGCGATCCATCGCTCTCTTGGAATTACAGGTCCAGCACCAGCTTGCCGGTCCGGGCGCGCGACACGCAGATCATCATGGTCCGCTGGGCGTCCTTTTCGGCATTGCTGAGGTATTGGTCGAGGTGTTCGGCTTCGCCTTCGAGGATGCGGGTCTCGCAGGTCCCGCACACGCCTTCGCGGCACAGGCATTCGACCGGCACGGCGTTGTCCCTTTCGATCGCCTTCAGGATCGATTCCCCGGCGCCGACTTCGACGGTCTTGCCGGACTTCGCCAGCACCACCGTGAAAGCGCCGTCGTGCGCGGACACGGAGGCGGCAAACTGCTCCCAGTGCACGCGCCCGGGATCGACGCCCGCCGCCTGCGCCGCATTGCGCACCGCCTCGATCAAGCCCGCCGGGCCGCAGACGTAGACATGCGCGCCTTCGGCCAGGCCGCCGAACAGGCCGCCCAGGTCCAGCTGCTGCCCGAGACTGTCGACATAGAACCTGACCTTGCCCGCCGACTGTCCGGCCAGCGCCTCCAGCTCCTCGCTGAAGGCGCCGTGCTCGGGCCCGCGGAAGGCGTAGTGCAGCTCGTGGGAGGCGCCGCGCCGGCGCAGCTCGTGCATCTGCGACATGAAGGGCGTGATCCCGATACCGCCCGCGATCAGCACGTGGTGCCGCGCGTCTTCCGACAGCGCGAACAGATTGTTCGGCGTGGTGATGTCGAGCAGGTCGCCCTCCTTCACCCGGTCGTGGAGGAAGGCCGAGCCGCCTTTCGACGGGGTCTCGCGGCGCACCCCGATCTGGTAGGCGCCCAGGTCTTCCGGTGAACTCATCAGCGAATAGGCATTGCTGTAGCGCCGTTCGCCGTCACGCATCTGCACGATGACGTGGCTGCCGCCGGTGAAGGGAGGCAGCGTGCCGCCGTCGGCGGCTTCGAGGGTGAAACGCTTGATCAGCGGGGTGACGGTGTCGATGCGCGCCACCCTGACCGGGATGGTCCGATATGAATTTTCCATTGCTGCGCTCTCTTCGATTCTTCGCTGGCCTACACGGCCATGCAGAGGTATTTCATTTCCATGTAGTCTTCGATGCCGTAGCGCGAGCCTTCGCGCCCGAGCCCCGACTGCTTCACGCCGCCGAAGGGCGCGACTTCGTTCGAGATCAGGCCGGTGTTGATGCCGACCATGCCGTACTCGAGCTGCTCCGCCACGCGCCACGCGCGGCCGATGTCCCGGCTGTAGAAATAGGCCGCGAGTCCGTAGATGGTGTCGTTCGCCATGCGCACGACCTCGTCCTCGGCATGGAAGCGGACGATCGGCGCCACGGGTCCGAACACTTCCTCGTCGAGGATGCGCATGCCGGGTGCAACCTCCGTCAGCACCGTCGGCGCATAGAAGCCGGGGCCGGCGGCATGCATGGCGCCGCCGACCGCCACCCGCGCGCCCTTGCCGACCGCATCGGCCACCAGCTCGGCCACCTTGTCCATGGCCTTGCCGCTGATGAGCGGCCCGATCTCGGACGCGGCGTCGAAGCCGCGCCCGACGCGCAGCTGCGCGACCCTGGCCGAGAAGCGCTCCACGAAGCGCTCGTAGACGGCGTCGTGCACGTAGAGGCGGTTGACGCAGACGCAGGTCTGGCCGGCGTTGCGGTACTTGGCCTGCAGCGCGCCGTCGACGGCGGCCTCGATGTCGGCATCCTCGAACACGATGAAGGGCGCATTGCCGCCCAGTTCGAGCGAGACCTTCTTGACGGTGCCGGCGCACTGCTGCATCAGCAGGCGCCCGACCGGCGTGGAGCCGGTGAACGACAGCTTGCGTACCAGCGGGTGGCCGGTAAGCTGGCTGCCGATGGCGAGGGCATCGCCGGTGACGACGTTCAGCACGCCGGCGGGAATGCCGGCGCGCAGCGCGAGATCGGCCAGCGCCAGCGCGCTGAACGGCGTCTCGTTGGCGGGCTTGACGACCATGGTGCAGCCGGCGGCCAGGGCCGGCCCGGCCTTGCGCGTGATCATCGCGGCCGGGAAGTTCCACGGCGTGATGGCGGCGCAGACGCCGACCGGTTCGCGCACCACCAGCAGGCGCTTGTCAGCACCCGGCGACGGGATCACGTCGCCGTACACCCGCTTGCCTTCCTCGGCAAACCATTCGATGAAGGAGGCGGCGTAGCGGATCTCGCCGCGCGCCTCGTGCAGGGGTTTGCCCTGCTCCCAGGTCATGATGGCGGCCAGGTCGTCCTCATGCCGCAGGACCAGCTCGTACCAGGCGCGCAGCAGCGCCGCGCGTTCCTTCGCGGTGCGGGCGCGCCATGCCGGCAGGGCGGCGTGGGCGGCTTCGATCGCCGCCACCGTGTCGGCCTCGCCCATGCACGGCACGCTGCCGATGCGCCCGGCGCTGGCCGGATCGAACACCTGCACGGTGGCGCCATCGACCGCGTCGCGCCATTCCCCGCCGATGCAGGCCTGCTGGCGGAACAGGGTCTCGTCGTTCAGGCGCGGGGCGCCTTCCAGTTGGTCGCGCTCACTCATCGCCGTACTCGTTCGCCATCTTGCGGTGGAAGTGGACGATGCCGTGCTCGCTGATGCCGCTGCGTTCGCGGTCGACCATGATGCGGCCCTGGCCGCGGTAGCCGCGCGACTTCAGGCCGCGCTGCACGCTTTCGACCAGGTTCAGGTCTTCCGGGCGGAACACGGTGCGGTACCACTCGACCAGCTTGGTCTGCTCCTCGGTCAGTTCCTTGTTGAGGAAATAGATGTCGTAGTGCTGCAGCGTGACCTCGGCGCTGACCGGCAATTCATAGATCACGGTCATGAAGTCGGCGCCCGGCGGCACGTTGAACATGGTGCAGGGCCAGGCCCAGAAGCCGCTGAAGCTCGGGTCCTTGATCGAGGGGTCGAGCTTGAACGATTTTTCCGAGGACATGGCCAGGCCGAACTGCAGGGTCCAGTTGCCGTGCAGGGTGTGGACGTATTTGTCGACCTGCACGGAATCGGAGAAGCCGGGGTGGGCCGGTCCGCAGTGATAGCACTCCATGTAGTTGTCGACGATGCTCTTCCAGTTGGCCGCCGTCTCGGTGACGAAGCGGGCGCCGAGGTGCAGCTGGTCGATCACCGGGCACGCCGCGCGCAGGCGGCTTTCCAGGCCCGGCAGCTGCTCTTCCACGGTGCCGGCCTCGGGGTCCATGTTGATGAAGATGAAGCCCGCGTACTCCTCCACCTTGAGCGCGACCAGGCTGGACTTGTCCTTGTCGAAATTCGGCACGTTGTCGCAATTGCGCGCATGGGCCAGCTCGCCGTCCAGCTTGAAGGTCCAGGCGTGGTACGGACAGGTGATCACGTTGCGCGCACGGCCGCTGCCGGTCAGCAGCTGGTGGCCGCGGTGCGGGCACACGTTGTAGAAAGCGCGCAGCACGCCGTCGCGGTCGCGCAGCACCACGATGCTTTCGCCGATCACCTCGCGGGTGATGTAGTCGTTGCTCTCCGCCAGCTCGCTGCGGTGGGCCACGCAGATCCAGCTGTGGGCGAAGATCTTTTCCTTCTCGTACTCGAAGATCGCGGGATCGGTGTAGAAGGGCGCCGGCAGCGTCCAGGCGTTTTCGGTATCGGCGCAGAAGTCGGCCGGCAGCTTGGCGATATGATTCATTGTATCCTCACGTTTAACAGATAACCATTGGTTAACACAATGGTAAAAAAATATAAAGGTATGCGGGGTGGCGATGCCGTGGATCTTATTCCGCGATGGCCGCCTGCTTGCTGCCGGCGTCCCGGTCCCGCGGCGCGGGCACCGCATGCGGCGGCGGCATCGTGGACGACTCGATCAGGTGGGCCGGCGTATTGCCGTAATCCTGGGTCAGCCAGCGGAACAGGCCGAACAGCTTCACGGCGAGGATGGCCAGGAAGGGGATCGCGGTCAGCACCACGGCGGTCTTCATGGTTTCCAGCGACGCCTTGGTGAACAGCATGGCCAGCGGCACCAGGGTCAGCATCACGCACCAGAACACGCGGCTGGTCGGGCTCGGGTCCTCGCCTTCGCGCAGGTTGCGGGTGGTGGTAGCCGCCACGGCATAGGCAACGGCATCCACGTGGGCGGCCAGGAAGACCACCATGATCGCCAGATAGACGCCCAGGAAGAATTGACCGGCCGGCATGGCGTTCAGCAGGATCTGGACCGCCTCTTCGCCGCCGTGCTCCTTCAGGATGCGCGGCACGTCGATGGCGCCCGACAGGAACTGGTGCATGCTGTAGCTTTCGAGGGCGCCGAAGAAGAACCAGCAGCCGACGCTGCCGCCCAGCAGGAGCGCCATGATCACTTCCTTGATCTTGCGGCCCTTCGATACGCGGGCGACGAACATCGCGACGCCCGGCGAGTACGACACCCACCAGAGCCAGTAGAACACCGTCCAGCTGCGGCTGAAGGCACCATCCCCGGTCGGGTCGGTGAAGAGGCTCATGTGCACGTAATCCTGCAGCATGCGGCCGAGGCCATTCACGATATTGCTGGCGGTGAACTGGGTCGGACCGATCACGAACACCACCGCGGCCAGCAGCAGCGCGCCCCAGCACACCATATGGCTCAGGCGCTGCATGCCGCCGTCGATGCCGACGTAGGCGCTCAGCGAGAACAGGATCGACACGCCGACGATGATGACGAGCTGGGTGGTGAAGGTATCCGGCACGCCGGTCAGGCTCGCCAGGCCGCGCGTGAGGGTCGAGGCGGTCAGCGCGATCGAGACGGTCAGCGCGCCGAACATCGTCAGCAGGAAGATCAGGTCGACCGCCCGCCCGACCGGCCCGGCTGCGCGGAAGCCCGTGATGGCTTCGACGATGGACGCCAGGTTCAGCCCCTTGTTCTTCCGGACGTGGAAGTGGTAGGCCATGGCCAGGGACGGCAGCGCATAGATCGCCCACGCGCTCAGGCCCCAGTGGAAGAAGGAGTAGCTGATGCTGTACTCCAGCGCGTCGCGGCTGCCGCTGGCGACGTTCAGGCCCGGCGTCTGGTAGTAGTAGACCCACTCCATCACGCCCCAGTACATGGTGGAAGAACCCATGCCGGCGCAGATGAACATGAAGATCCAGGAGAGGGTCGAATATTCCGGCTTGTCTTCGCCGAGCCTGACGTTGCCGTACTTGCTGAACGCGAGCGCCAGGCAGGCCAGGACGCAGCCGAAGGCGAGGACCTGGACCAACGCCCCGAAGGAACGCGTCGACCATTCGAAGAGGTTGGAAGCGGTGGCGGCTGCCTGGGCAGGCCATTCCGCCAGGGCGACGACGGTAACCAGCACGGCCGCGATGGTGCAGCCGGTCAGGAACCCGTCGCTGCGTAGCGAGGTAGTTTTCATACAGTCTCCTCCTGTGCGCTTGCACATGGATTATTTATTTGTTCCGCATGTCCGGTCCAGTACTGGCGCTCGCCTGCGGCGTTCTGTAAACTGGTAGTTTACGGTAAAACTATGGTTTACGAATTCATTCTAGGGAATTTGCGCGCCGGGTACAAGCGGAATTTGCGAGTTTTTTACGCACAGGGGCGCTGAGCTATACTTCCGGGCGGCACCTTGCCACACCGCCAACTTGGATCGATTTATGACAGAAAACAGTTTTGCGTTCCGCCTCAAGGAGCTGCTCGAACACAAGAACCTGACCTTGCAGGCAGTCGCGACTGTGTTAGGCGTATCCCGGCCGGCGGTGCACAAGTGGACCAAGGGCGGCGAGATCGATTACGAGAAGCTGCGCAAGCTGGCTGCCTTCCTGGGCGTGAACTGGATCTGGCTGCGCTATGGCGAACAGGCGCAGCACGAAATGGAAAGCGCGACGAGCGTCGACCTGCCGATGACCGACGTGCGGCGCCGCTACACGGCCGAGGTGGTGGCGAACGAGGCGCGCATGAAGCTGGCCCAGGAAGGTGCCCGCATCGTGACCTGGGAATGGGATCTCATCACCGACGACGTCAAGTACTCGTCGAACGTGGAATCGGTCTACGGCTGGCAGGTCGAGAGCAACGAAGCCTTCTATACGCACGTGCACCCGGACGACATCCCGATGATGCAGCGGATCTACGAAGAGTCGATCCGTCTCGGCAGCCCGCACGAATTCGATTTCCGCCTGATCCAGCCCGACGGCACGATCCGCTGGATCAGCTCCCGCGCCACGCCGGTGCGCGAGTTCGACGGACGCGTCATCAAGTTCGTCGGCATCAGCATGGAGAACACCGCGCAAAAGCTCGTCGAGCAAGCCTTGCGCGACGAACGGGCGCGCTGCCGCGCGGTGCTCGATCTCGGGTCCGATTGCATGGCCCTGCTGGATGCCGACCTGCGCTGCGAATCCGTCAACGACGCGCTGGCGGCCTGGCTCGGCTACCCGAAGGCGGCGCTGGAAGGCGAGGCCTTGCTGAAGCGGTTCGCCGACGGCGGTACCCGCCTGCGCCGGAGTGCGCGCGCCAAATCGCCCTCCCCCTTCGAGACCGCCCTGCAGGACAGCCGCGGCGCAGCGCTGCCGGCGCGCGTCCGCATGACGGCCGGGAAGCGCGACGATGGCGCCCTGGCCTGGGTCGTGGTCGCGCTCCAGCCCCTGTAGACTCAGGATGCGTTGAGCCACTCTTCGAGGAAAGCGACGCAGACGCGCACATTGGCCATCGTTCCCAATCGCGCAGGATAGATCGCCCAGACGTCGGCTTCCTGCGCGTATTCCGGCAGCACACGGATCAGGCGCCCGTCGTCCAGGCTGCGGCCGACGTCCCAGATCGAGCGCAGGATGATGCCGTGGCCGTCGATCGCCCACTGGTGCACCAGTTCACCGTTGTTGGTCGAGAGCGCGCCCTTGACGCGCACGGTCTCCTCGCCGTCCGGTCCGCTCAGCTTCCAGCGGCCGAAGTCCTGGTCGCGCTCGCGGATCACGATGCACTGGTGCTGCGCCAGCTCGGCCAACTGCCGCGGCATGCCATGACGCTCGAGATAGGCCGGCGCGGCGCACAGCACGCGCTGGTTCCTGGCGATGCGGCGCGCGATCAAATGCGGCTCCTGGACCTGTCCCACCCGGATGTCGAGATGAAAACCTTCGGCGATCAGGTCGACCGGCCGGTCCAGCAATTCGAGCTGCACTTCCAGCTCGGGATACTGGCGGACCAGCGCGGAGACAGCCTGGCCGACGCGGTTGCGTCCGAATCCCGAGCTGGTACACAGGCGCAGCAGCCCGCGCGCCGTACTTCCCTTCTGCGAGATGGCCTCGCCCATCTGGTCGACGTCTTCCTGGATCCGCAGCGCCCACTGGTGGACCACGGTGCCGTGGTCGGTCAGGGCCAGCGTGCGTGTAGTCCGGTGCAGCAGGCGCACGCCAAGGGCCTGTTCCAGCGCCGCGATGCGTTTGCTGACGAAGGCATTCGACACCCCGAGCTCGGCCGCCGTCGCGGCAAAGCCCTGCTTCCTGACGACGGCACAAAACAGCTTGAGGTCTTCCAGCAGGGATCGGCTGGCGATGAGATCTGGACGCATGGGAATGGGAAGGATCGGAAGGATTATTCACGTTTCGTGTCTTTTAGATTCACGAATCCGCTGATTATATGTTGAATCGTATTCGATATGCTTGTCGCCAACGTCAACCCCTGTCCAAGGAACCACCATGAACAAGCAGAAGATTGCAGTCATCGCCGGCGACGGCATCGGCAACGAAGTCATGCCGGAAGGCCTGCGCGTACTGGAAGCCGCCGCCAGCCGCTTCGGCCTCGACCTCGAATTCACGACCATGGCCTGGGCCAATTGCGACTACTACCTCAAGCACGGCCAGATGATGCCGGACGACTGGCGCGAACAGCTCGACGGCTTCGACGCCATCTATTTCGGCGCCGCCGGCATGCCCGACCTGGTTCCCGACCATATTTCCTTGTGGGGTTCGCTGCTGAAGTTCCGCCGCGAATTCGACCAGTACGTCAACCTGCGCCCGGTGCGCCTGATGCCCGGCGTGCCGAGCCCGCTGGCCAACCGCAAGCCCGGCGACATCGATTTTTATGTGGTGCGCGAAAACACCGAGGGGGAATATTCTTCGGTGGGCGGCAAGATGTTCGAAGGCACCGACCGCGAATTCGTGGTGCAGGACGCCGTGTTTACCCGCAAAGGCACGGACCGCATCCTGAAATACGCGTTCGACCTGGCGCAGAGCCGTCCGAAAAAACACCTGACGTCCGCCACCAAGTCGAACGGCATCTCGATCAGCATGCCCTACTGGGACCAGCGGGTCGAAGCGATGGGCGCGTCCTATCCGGAGGTGAAGTGGGACAAGTACCACATCGACATCCTGTGTGCCCGCTTCGTGCTGTCGCCGGAACGTTTCGACGTCGTGGTCGCGTCTAACCTGTTCGGCGACATCCTGTCGGACCTGGGCCCGGCCTGCACCGGCACCATCGGCATCGCACCGTCGGCCAACCTGAACCCGGACCGCACCTTCCCGTCGCTGTTCGAGCCCGTGCACGGTTCCGCGCCCGACATCTACGGCAAGAACATCGCCAATCCGATCGGCATGATCTGGTCCGGCGCGATGATGCTGGAATTCCTCGGCAACGGCGATGAGCGTTACCAGGCTGCGAACGAGGCCATCATGAAGGCGATCGAACTGGTGCTGGCGCAGGGGCCGAAGACGCCGGACCTGGGTGGCACGGCGAATACGACCGAGGTCGGCAAGGCGATTGCCGCGGCGGTGTGAGAGCGGCGCTTAGTCGAACTTGCTGAAGTCCGGCTTGCGCTTCTCGAAGAATGCCGTGAAGGCCTCCTTCGCCTCGGCGCCGGTCAGCATCGCGCTGAACCGCTCGTTCTCCGCAGCGATGGTCTCTTTCACGAGCGCCGCACGCGAGCGCTTCATCAGGGCCTTGGTCGTGCGGATCGACGCCGCCGGCAGCTTCACGAGCTTGGCGGCCTGTCCCTGCGCGAACGACAGCAGCTCGGCAGCCGGCAGCACGCGCGCCACGATGCCCATCTCGAACGCTTCCTGCGCACCGAACGGTGCGCCCAGCATCAGCTTTTCCGCGGCGCGCGTGTAGCCGGCCGCTTGCGCGACGAGCAGCGACGATGCGAATTCCGGGCACAGGCCCAGTTGCGAGAACGGCATCGAGAATTTCGCATTGTCCGCGCAGTAGACGAGGTCGCAGTGCATCAGCAGCGTGGTGCCGATGCCGACAGCAGCGCCGGCGACGGCCGCGACCACCGGCTTGCTGCAGCCTTCCAGCGCGCGCATGAACTGGAACACGGGGCGCGATTCCGTCATCGCGCCTTCGCCCACGTTGTGCAGGAAGTCTTCCAGGTCGTTACCGGCCGTGAAGATCTCGGGCTTGCCCGTGATGAGGATGGCGCGGATGGCCGGGTCGGTGTCGGCCGCGCGCAGCGCGTCGGCCAGGATCGTGTACATCGCGCCCGTGATGGCGTTCTTGCGGGCCAGGCGGTTGAATTCGAGGGTGAGGATGCCGTCGGCGGTGGTGGTCAGGATGTCCATTCGGTGTCTCGTTTGTTCGTATAAAAAAAGGGTGGGAACGGTTGTGCCGTACCCACCCTTCCGTTCACGTCGTGTGGATTACACGCGTTCGATGATGCCCGCCGCGCCCATGCCGGCGCCGACGCACATGGTGACCATGCCGTACTTCAGGTTGTTGCGACGCAGGGCGTGGACGACGGTCGCGGCGCGGATCGCACCGGTCGCGCCCAGCGGGTGACCCAGGGCGATCGCGCCGCCCATCGGGTTGACCTTGCTGGTGTCCAGGTCCAGGTCGCGGATGACGGCCAGTGCCTGTGCCGCGAAGGCTTCGTTCAGTTCGATCCAGTCCAGCTGGTCCTGCGTGATGCCGGCGGCGGCCAGCGCCGCGGGAATCGCGACCTTCGGACCGATGCCCATGATTTCCGGCGGCACGCCGCGCACGGCGAACGACGTGAACTTGGCCAGCGGGGTCAGGTTGTGTTCCTTCAGGATCTTCTCGCTGACGACGATCAGCGCACCGGCGCCGTCCGACATCTGCGACGACGTCGCGGCCGTCACGCTGCCCTTGGCGGCGAAGACGGGCTTCAGCTTCGCCATCGATTCCATGCTGGCGTCGGCGCGCGGGCCTTCGTCCAGGTCGACGGTGCGGCGCTTGACCTTGATCTCGCCGCTCGCCAGGTCCGGCGTGCGGGTGACGATTTCCACCGGGGTGATCTCGTCCTTGAACAGGCCGGCCTGCTGGGCGGCGATGGCCTTGCGGTGCGATTCCAGGCCGAAGGCGTCCTGGTCTTCGCGGCTCACCTTCCACTGGGCGGCGACCTTCTCGGCCGTCAGGCCCATGCCGTACGCCAGGCCCACGTTCTCGTCCTTGAACGTCTCCATGTTGATCGACGGGTGGTGGCCCATCATCGGCACCATCGACATCGATTCGACGCCGCCGGCGATCATCACGTCGGCCTCGCCGACGCGGATGCGGTCCGCGGCCATGGCCAGGGCGGTGATGCCCGAGGCGCAGTAGCGGTTGACGGTGACGCCGCCGACCGTGTTCGGCAGGCCGGCCAGCACGACGGCGTTACGAGCCACGTTGAAGCCCTGCTCCGCTTCCGGGAACGAGCAGCCGACGATGGCGTCGACGATCAGCGCCGGGTCCAGGTTCGGCACGGCGGCCATCGCGCCGCGGATCGCGTGCACCAGCAGGTCGTCCGGACGGGTCTTGTTGAAGAAGCCGCGCGGCGCCTTGCCGATCGGGGTGCGGGTCGCTGCGACGATGTATGCGTCTTGAAGTTGTTTGCTCATGTCAGTAGTCCTTAGTGTCGCGCCGCGATCAGTTACGTACCGGTTTGCCGTTTTGCATCATGCCCATGATGCGTTCCTGGGTCTTCGGATTGTTCAGCAGCGCGACGAATGCCTTACGCTCCATGTCGAGCAGCCACTGCTCGGACACGACGCTGCCCTGGTCGATGTCGCCACCGGAAACGATCTCCGCGATCGTGTCGCCCAGGTGGTAGTCGTAGGCCGAGATGAAGCCGCCGTCGCGCATGTTGACCAGCTGGCCGCGGATCGTCGCCCAGCCGTAGCGGCCGGTGACGGTCACCGGGCGGCGCAGCGGTGCGCGGTAGCCGGCGTCGAACATCGAGCGCGCCGTGACCTTCGCCACGTGCAGCAGTTCGTACGGGTTGAAGACGATGATGTCGTCTTCCTTCAGGTAACCCATCGCCTTCGCTTCCAGCGCGGATTTCGAGACCTGCGCGGTCGCGGCATTGGTGAAGCCGGTCTTCAGGAATTGCAGGATGTCGTTGCCCTTGGCCTCATTGGCCGCGCGCACTGCCGCTTCCTTCAGGCCGCCGCCGGCCGGCACGAGGCCGACGCCCACTTCCACGAGGCCGATGTACGACTCGATCGACGCGACGCGCTTCGATGCGTGCAGCGCCATTTCGCAGCCGCCGCCCAGCGCGAGGCCCGCCACCGCGGCCACGACCGGGATGTTCGAGTATTTCATCGCCATGAACGTGTCCTGCAGTTCCTTGACGATCGGGTCCATCGCTTTCGCGCCGCCTGCCATGAAGGCCGGCAGGGCCGATTGCAGGTCGGCGCCGGCCGAGAACGCGCCGCCGTCCGCCGCATCCGTATTCCAGATGACGATGCCCTTGTAGCCCTTCTCCGCTTCCGCCAGCGCGCGCTGGATGCCCTTGATGACGCCGTCGCCGATCACGTGCATCTTCGTCTTCAGCGAGATGACCAGCACCTCGTCGCCCGAGTGCCACAGGCGCACGGAATCGTCTTCGAACACGGTGGTGCCGGCGGTCTTCGGATCCTCGCCGCCCGCACCGACGACCGGTGCGCGGAACTGCTGGCGCTGGTAGACCGGCAGGTCCGAGCGCGGTACGTACGCGTTCTTCGTGACCGAATAGGAACCTTCAGGCGTGTGCACGCCCTTCTCGGCGACCGGGGCGCTGAACACCCATGCCGGCAGCGGCGCGTCCGTCAGGGCCTTGCCCGCTTCGATGTCTTCCTTGACCCACTGGGCGATGGTATTCCAGCCGGCGGCCTGCCACGTCTCGAACGGGCCGACGCTCCAGCCGAAGCCCCAGCGCATCGCGAAGTCGACGTCGCGTGCGTTGTCCGCGATGCTGTCGAGATGGAAGGCGATGTAGTGGAAAGCGTCGCGGAAGATCGCCCACAGGAACTGCGCCTGGGGGTTGGTCGATTCGCGCATCGCCTTGAATTTCTTGACCGGATCCTTTTCTTTCAGGATGCGTGCGACGATGTCGGCCGCCTTGGCGCCGCCCGGCACGTATTCGCCCGTCGCGAAGTCCAGGCGCAGGATGTCCTTGCCGACCTTTTTATAGAAGCCGGCGCCCGTCTTCTGGCCCAGCGCGCCCTTCTCGATCAGCTTGGCCAGCACGTCCGGCGTCTTGTACACGCCGAAGAACGGATCGTCCTTCAGGTTGTCCTGCATCGTCTTGATGACGTGGCCCATCGTATCCAGGCCGACGACGTCCGCCGTGCGGAACGTGCCCGACTTGGCGCGGCCCAGCTTGGCGCCGGTCAGGTCGTCGACGACGTCCACGGACAGGCCGAACTTCTCGGCTTCGTGGATCGTGGCCAGCATGCCGAAGATGCCGACGCGGTTGGCGATGAAGTTCGGCGTGTCTTTCGCACGCACGACGCCTTTACCCAGCGTCGACGTCAGGAACGTCTCGAGCTGGTCGAGGATTTCCGGACGGGTCGCCGCGGTCGGGATCAGTTCGACCAGGTGCATGTAGCGCGGCGGGTTGAAGAAGTGCACGCCGCAGAAGCGCGCCTTCAGGTCGGCGTCGAAGCCTTCGGCCAGCTTCTCGATCGACAGGCCCGACGTGTTCGACGCGAAGATCGCGTTCGCGCCGATGTGCGGGGCGACCTTCTTGTACAGGTCGTGCTTCCAGTCCATGCGCTCGGCGATGGCTTCGATGATCAGGTCGCAGCCGGCCAGCACGTCGAGGTTGTCCTCGTAGTTGGCGACTTCGATCAGCGCCGCGTCGTCCTTGTTGCCCAGCGGGGCTGGCGACAGTTTTTTCAGGTTCTCGATGGCTTTCAAAACGATACCGTTTTTCGGGCCTTCTTTCGCAGGCAGGTCGAACAGCACGACCGGGACCTTGGCGTTGACGCAGTGCGCAGCGATCTGCGCGCCCATCACGCCGGCGCCCAGCACGGCGACTTTCTTGACGATGAAATTGGTCATCTCTCGTAATCCTTAGTTTGGTGACGGTGCGTGTTTAGAACAGGTCTGCGTCCAGCGCCATCAGGTTCGACGAACCCGAACGTGCCTGGCGGATCAGCATCGCGGTTTCCGGGTACAGGCGGGCGAAGTAGAAGCGAGCGGTCGCCAGCTTGGCTTCGTAGAACTTGTCGCCCGAATCCTTCTTGGCCAGCGCGATCTTCGCCATCTGCGCGAAGAAGTACGAGAACACCATGTGGCCCACGACGCGCAGGTAAGGCACGGCGGCGGCGCCCACTTCGTCCTGGTTCTGGAAGGCCTTCATGCCGATTTCCATCGTCAGCTTGCCGACCTTCTCGCCCAGTTCGCCCAGCGGGCTCACGAATTCGGACATCTGCTCGTCCAGGCCGTTCTCTTCCACGAACGCCTTGATCTTTTCCCCGAACGCGCGCAGCTTGGCGCCGTTGTCCATCAGGATCTTACGGCCCAGCAGGTCCAGCGACTGCACAGTGTTCGTGCCTTCGTAAATCATGTTGATGCGGGCGTCGCGCACGTACTGCTCCATGCCCCACTCGGCGATGTAGCCATGGCCGCCGTACACCTGCATCGCTTCCGACGTGGCGATCCAGCCGTTGTCGGTGATGAAGGCCTTCACGACCGGGGTCAGCAGCGCCACTTCGTCGGCGGCTTCCTTGCGGACCGCTTCGTCCGGGTGGTTCAGTTCGCGGTCGATCTGCAGCGCCACGTACGACGTCAGGGCGCGCGCGCCTTCGGCATAGGCTTTCGCCGTCAGCAGCATGCGGCGCACGTCCGGGTGGACGATGATCGGGTCGGCCGGCTTGTCCGGTGCCTTCGGGCCCGACAGGCTGCGCATCTGGATGCGGTCCTTGGCGTACACGAGCGCGTTCTGGTACGCGACTTCCGTCAGGCCCAGCGACTGCATGCCGACGCCCAGGCGGGCCGCGTTCATGAACACGAACATCGCGTTCAGGCCTTTGTGCGGCTGGCCGATCAGGGTGCCGATGGCGCCGTCCAGGTTCATCTGGCAGGTCGAGTTGCCGTGGATGCCCATCTTTTCCTCGATGGCGCCGCAGGTAATGCCGTTACGGGCACCGACGGAACCGTCCGGGTTCGGCAGGAACTTCGGCACGAGGAACAGCGAGATGCCTTTCGAGCCTTCCGGTGCATCCGGCAGGCGGGCCAGCACGAGGTGGACGATGTTTTCCGACATGTCGTGCTCGCCGGCCGAGATGAAGATCTTCGAGCCGGTGATTTTATAAGTGCCGTCGGCCTGCGGTTCGGCCTTCGTGCGCAGCAGGCCCAGATCGGTGCCGCAGTGCGCTTCGGTCAGGCACATCGTGCCGGTCCATTCGCCCGAGACGAGCTTCGGCAGGTAGAACTTCTTCTGGTCGTCGGTGCCGTGTTCCTTCAGGCACTCGTACGCGCCGTGCGACAGGCCCGGGTACATGGTCCATGCCTGGTTCGCGGAGTTCAGCATCTCGTAGAACGAGTTGTTCAGCGAGACCGGCAGGCCCTGGCCGCCGTATTCCGGATCGCAGGCCAGTGCGGCCCAGCCACCTTCCACGTACTGCTTGTAGGCTTCCTTGAAACCCTTCGGCGTGGTGACGGTCTTGGTGGCGGCGTCGTAGTGGCAGCCTTCGCGGTCGCCGCTGTGGTTCAGCGGGAACAGCACTTCCTGCGTGAATTTCGCGCCTTCCTCCAGCACCTGGTTGATGATGTCGGCGTCGATCTCCTGGTACGCCGGCAGGTTCTTGAATTCTTCGGTGACGTTGAGGAACTCGTGCAGAACGAACTGCATATCACGAAGTGGCGCGACGTACTGACCCATGGTTGTTCTCCTGACAGGTAAATATTTGTATGAATTACTGAGCGCTGGCGGTGGCCGGCTGGCTGCTTTGCTTATTGGGATTGCGGTAATCTTCGATCAGGCGCGCGAAGCCGCGGTGCGCGCGGTCGACGGTGCCCGGGATGCGCAGGAAGCGCGCATCGTGGTGCACCGCCAGCACGAGGCCGTACATTTCGTACACGAGTTGCTCCGGGTCGGTGCCCGGCTTCAGGTCGCCGCAGTCGATCGCCTGTTGCGCGCAGCGCAGCAGGGCGCCCTGCCACGTGCGGACCATGGCGACGAGTTCTTCGCGGATCGGGCCCGGGCGGTCGTCGTATTCGACGGCGCCGCTGATATAGATGCAGCCGGACGCGATCTCGACCGAGACGCGCTTGAGCCAGCGATTGAACATCGCTTCCAGACGCGGCAGGCCGCGCGGTTCCTTCAGGCTGGGGAAGAAGACTTCCTGCTCGAAGCGGCGGTGGTACAGCTTGAGCACGTCGATCTGCAGGTCTTCGCGCGACCCGAAGTGCGCGAAGACGCCCGATTTGCTCATGTTCATGCGGTCGGCCAGCAGGCCGATCGTGAGGCCTTCCAGACCGTCGCGGCTGGCGAGCTCGAGCGCAACGTCGAGGATGGCGGCCCGCGTCATCTCGCCCTTGCGCATGCTCATCGATTTAGCTGTCGTATTAATAATTGCCTCGCGTAAGAAAGGATTTGATCTGACCGAAAAAATCCGAACGCTCGTACTATTATCTACCAGCCGTGAAATGTCAAACGGGAACTTAGAGGCGACGTTCTAGTGTGTTGTCAGCCGCCTGCACGGGTGATGGCGCGGCGGTCGCGCTTGGTCGGGCGGCCCTTGATCGTGCTGCCCGGTTCGGGGAACAGACGGCGTGCTTCCTGGTCGTTTTCCCTACGGACGATACTCTCTTCCGTCTCGCGGTACAACGCCTGGGCGACGGGTGCCGGCCCCCGTTTGTCGGACAGGCCCAGCACGATCACTTCCCAGCGGTTCGAACCGTTGTCGATGAAAATCTTATCATCGACTTTGACGGAGCGGGCGGGTTTGACGGGCTCGCCGCCGATCCGCACCCTGCCCCGGTCGACCGCATCCGCCGCCAGCGAGCGCGTTTTAAAGAAGCGCGCGGCCCACAGCCATTTGTCGATCCTTACGTTGTCATTGTCTGTCATGGTGTCTTTCCATCATGCGTAGCCGATCGCGACGACCCGCATGGTCAATTTATAGAGAAGATAGGCCATTTCGTGGCCGCAGCGGCGCACCCAACCGAGTTGCCGCAAATCATCCAGGCAGACGGGCACGCCATCGGCCACGCCCCGCTCGATCTGGCGGGCCAGCGTACCGGCAAATTGCGCATCGCGCACGACGACGTTCGCTTCCTGGTTGACGAACAGCGACAGCCCGTCGCAATTGCTGGAGCCGACCGTGGCCCAGTTGTCGTCCACGACGGCGACCTTCGCGTGCAACTGCGTCTTGCGGTATTCGACGATGCGCACCCCGGCCGCCAGCAGCTGCGGGTAGAACGACGACGCGACGGCATCCTGCATGCGGAATTCGCCCACGCCGATCATCAGGCAGACGTCGACGCCGCGGCGCGCGGCCTGGCACAGCGCATCGCGGAACTTGCGGCCCGGCGCGAAATACGGCGTGGCCATCAGCACCCGCTTGCGCGCGCGGCCGATCGCCTGCAGGTAGGCGCGCTGGATCGTGCGGCGGTTGCGCAGGTTGTCGCGCACGACGAATGCGGCACGCATCGGGTGGTCGCCCAGCGCGGCCGGCTGCTTGCGCATTTCCCGGAACAAATTAATCCGTCGGACGAGCGGTAAATGGCCCGCCCGCGTCCACTGGGCCTGGGCTTCGCGGTGAATTTCCGCCACGAGCGGCCCCTGCACGCGCACGGCGAAATCCCAGCGGGGTGCCGGCAGCGGCGCATGCGGTTCGTAATCGTGCAGGTTGTCGTCGTTGGTGTTGATGCCGCCGACGAAGGCGACCTGCCGGTCCATCACGGCGATCTTGCGGTGGCTGCGGGCGGCGCCGCGCTTGAACCAGGGATTGAACATGCGGTAGTGCACGCAGGCCGCGGCGAACGCTTCCTTCAGCTTGCACGCGATGCGGTTGCCGGTGCCGAACCAGTCGGCCAGCACGCGCACCTTGACGCCGCGCTTCGCAGCACGGATCAGCGCGTCGGTGACGGCCTGCGCCGTGTCGTCCTCGGCATAGATATAAGTCTCGTACAGGATCTCGTGCCGGGCCGCGTCGATGGCGGCCAGCAGCGCCGGAAAATAAGTGCTGCCGCTTTCGAGGAGGGTGACGTCGTTATTGGCTACATAAGTGACTGTGCGCATCGCTATGCCAGCTGCAGGTTGGCCACGATCGGTGCGTGGTCCGACAGGCGCGCCCATTGCGGGCCGTGCAGCACTTCGGCATGCTCGACCTTGAAGCCGCGCACATAGATCCGGTCGAGCCGGAACCAGGGCAGCGCGGCAGGAAACGTCCGCGCCGGCACCAGGCGTTTCTCGCGCCCGGCTGCATTGCGCACGATATCACCAATCCGGACGCCCAGCCGCGCCGGCCGCTCCAGTTCATCGAATACCTCAACGACGCCCAGTTTCAGGCGCAGGCAATCGCTCAGGGTATTGCGCCAGTCGTTGAAGTCGCCGGCGATGATGACGGGCTCGTCCGCGCGCGCGGAGTCCTGCACGCACTGGACCAGTGCCTCCGTCTGGCGCCGGCGGCTGACTTCGAACAGGCCCAGGTGCACGACGTAGCAGTGGACGTTGCCGGCCGGCGTCTCCAGCACGCAGTGCAGGATGCCGCGCTGTTCGTAGGCGTGGTCGGAGACGTCGTGGTTGTTCTGGTTCGAGATGGGAAAACCGGACAGCAGGGCGTTGCCATGATGGCCGTGGTCGTACACGGCATTCATGCCATAGGCGGCATGCAGGTTTTCACCCGCAAAGAATTCGTGCTGGGCCTTGTCGGGCCAATGGTGATGGGGACTGCGCACCTTTTCGCCGTAGCGGGCCTGGTAGCGGTCGTGCCGCCCCTGCACTTCCTGTAGGAACACGACGTCCGCATCGAAGGCACCGATGGCTTTTTTCAGCGCCAACACGCGCGGCGTACTACGGAAGGAAGAGACGCCCTTGTGGATGTTGTAGGTCGCAACACGGATTTTCATGGGAACATTGTAACCCCATCAGTCCGTGCCTTTCCGGGGCGGAGAGCGCAATCGTGCGCCGGTGGGAGCCTTCCCCGGCTTCTGGCCAGGAAAGGCGTTGGGGACTGCTCAGGGGGCGACAGCGGCGTGCCTGAAATCGCCGTTCGGCAGAGGACGCGCTTCAGGTGGCATGACGGGGTCCCGGTAGACCGGGTTGGTGCGCAACGGACCCATCAGGCGGAGACCGCTCAATAGCTCGATGCACAGGTAATCGTTATCGACGCCAACGTCCTTGACCTTCTGCTCGTGTCTGCGTTCGCTCATGATTCCTCCCTTTGTTGGACATTGCTAAATTGAAAAGTCGCCATAAACGACTTGTGGAACTTAATGAAATCATTTCCGACTGTCAAACAAACGATTGTATTGTGTGCATCAAATTTTGGTAAATTTAATTCCGTTTATACAATGAAGGGGAACCGCTCGATGTGACAAACGAGCAGAATTGGTCGAACCAAACGTCTCGAATAATCACGAAGCTGGATGGATCTGCAGCACCCGATCCAGCACTTTTTGCTCCAATGCACCGAACTCCACGCTGCCCCGCGCGCGCGGCCGCGCCAGGCCGACGTCCAGGTCGAGGGCCAGCCGCCCCTGCTCGATCAACAGGATGCGATCGGCCAGCACCACGGCTTCCTGCACATCGTGCGTGACGAGCACGGCCGTGAAGCCGCGCGCCGTCCACAACGACTCGATCAACTGCTGCATCTCGATGCGCGTGAGGGCGTCGAGCGCCCCCAGCGGTTCGTCCAGCAACAACAGCTGCGGTTCGTGCACGAGCGCACGCGCCAGGGCCACACGCTGGCGCTGGCCGCCGGACAGCGCGGCCGGCCAGTCGTCCGCGCGATCCAGCAAGCCGACGCTCTGCAGCGCCGCACGGGCCCGCTCCGCGCCATCCTTCAGGCCCAGTGCCACGTTCTGCAGCACGGTCTTCCACGGCAGCAGGCGTGCGTCCTGGAACATCATGCGCACTTCAGGGTTCTGCCCGCCACCGCCGATTTTGACCTGGCCGGCGTCGGGAAGTTCCAGGCCTGCGATCGCGCGCAGCAAGGTGCTCTTGCCGCAGCCGCTGCGGCCCACGATGGCGACGAATTCGCCCGGCTGGATCTTGAGGTTGACGGCATCGAGCACGGTGCGCCCGACATAGCGTTTGGTGAGGCTGCGCACGTCGAGGTGCGCGCCCGCCCGGGTGTCTTGATTGTCTTTTGGCATGAAGGATCAGCGGTAAGCGGGATTCCAGCGCAGGAAGCGGCGTTCCAGGCCGCGCGCCGCCAGGTCGGCGGCCTTGCCCAGCAGGGCGTACAGCAGGACGCCGACCAGCACCACGTCGGTCTGCAGGAATTCGCGCGCATTCATCGTCATGTAGCCGATGCCGGCCTGCGCGGAAATGGTTTCGGCGACGATCAGGAGCACCCACACGAGGCCCAGCGAAAAGCGCACGCCCACGAGGATCGAAGGCAGCGCGCCTGGCAGGATCACGTCGCGGTACAGGGCCCAGCCGGACAGGCCGTAGCTGCGCGCCATCTCGATGAGACCCGCGTCGACGGAACGGATGCCGTGGAAGGTGTTCAGGTAGACGGGGAAGAAGACACCCACGGACAGCAGGAACAGTTTCGCCGCCTCGTCGATGCCGAACCACAGGATCACCAGCGGGATCAACGCGAGCGCCGGGATGTTGCGCACCATCTGCACCGTCGTGTCGAGCAGGGTGGCGGCGCGCCGGCTGCTGCCGTTCAGGAGGCCCAGCGCGAGGCCCAGCGCGGCGCCGAGGCCGAAGCCGGCCGCCGCGCGCCACAGGCTCACGCGCAGGTGCGTCCACAGCTCGCCAGACACGGCCAGGTCGCCGAACGCCTTCGCCACGGCCAGCGGCTCGGGCAGGATGCGCGTCGACAGCAGCCCGGTGCGCGACGCGGCCTGCCACGCGACGATCAGGAAGACCGGCAGCGCCCACGGCGCCAGCGGCGCGAGCAGGCGTTTGAGGGACGCGGCGCCGCGCGGCTGCGCGGACGCCGGGAGGGTCTGCACCGCGCGCTGCATCACGCCACCTTCTTCGGCAGGATGTCGACGGCCATCACTTCGCCGAACGGACCGGTAATGGAATGCTCGCCGTGCTCCTTGCCTTTGCCGAGCAGCGGGAACACGAGTTCCGCGAAGCGGTACGACTCTTCCAGGTGCGGGTAGCCGGACAGGATGAACGTTTCGATGCCCAGGTCCTGGTACTCGCGCATGCGCGCGGCCACGGTCTCCGGATCGCCGACGAGCGCCGTGCCCGCGCCGCCGCGCACGAGGCCCACGCCGGCCCACAGGTTCGGCGACACTTCCAGCTTGTCGCGCCGGCCGCCGTGCAGGGCGGCCATGCGGCGCTGGCCCACCGAATCCATCTTCGCAAATGCGGCCTGCGCCTTGGCGATGGTGGCGTCGTCCAGGTGGCTGATGAGTTTATCGGCCGCGGCCCACGCTTCCTCGTTCGTCTCGCGCACGATCACGTGCAGGCGGATGCCGAATTTCAGCGTCCGGCCATGCTGCGCGGCGCGCGCGCGGATGTCAGCGATCTTCGCGGCCACGGCGGCCGGCGGCTCGCCCCACGTCAGGTACACGTCCATCTGTTCGGCCGCCAGTTCGTGCGCCGCTTCCGACGAGCCGCCGAAGTACAGCGGCGGATACGGCTTCTGCACGGGCGGATAGAGCGTGCGCGCGCCCTTTACCGTCAGGTGCTTGCCCGCGAAGTGATAGCCGTCGTCGCCGCCCTCCCCGGCCAGCGCGGCGCGCCAGATGCGGATGAATTCATCCGAGATCTCGTAGCGCGTCTCGTGGTCCGCAAACACGCCGTCCGCTTCCAGCTCCGCCTGGTCGCCGCCCGTGACGACATTGATCAGGAGACGGCCATTGGACAGGCGGTCGAACGTCGACGCCATGCGCACCGAGAGGCCAGGCGTCGACAGGCCGGGACGGATCGCGACGAGGAATTTCAGCTTGCGCGTGGCGTGGATCAGCGACGAGGCGACGACCCATGCATCCTCGCACGAGCGGCCGGTGGGCAGCAGCACGCCGTCGTAGCCGAGCGTGTCGGCCGCCACGGCGATCTGGCGCGTGTAATCGGCGTCGACGGGGCGGGCACCCTTGCTGGTGCCGAGATAGCGGCTGTCGCCATGGGTCGGGATGAACCAGAAAACGTTCGGGGTACTCATCGCTTACTCCTTCGCGAGCAGGTTGGCTGGCGGCTGCGCGTCGCGCACGACGATCGGTTTCGGGATCAGCTTCAGGCTGTGGAACGTGTCCGCGATCTTCTGCTGGGCGGCCAGCACGTCCGGCGTCACCGTGCGCACGCCGTATGCGTAGCGCCGGGCCGCCAGGGCCACGACGTCCACGGGCAGGCCCGTCTGCGCCGCGAGGATGGTCGCGACTTCCTGCTGGTGCGTGCGGCCCCACTCGTCGACCCTGGCCAGTTCGTCGATCACGGTGCGCACGACGTCCGGATACTGTTCGGCGAACGGGCGCGCGGCCACGTAGAACTGGTGATTGGCGGCGAGCCCGAGGCCAGAGGCGAGCACGCGCGCGCCCAGCTGCTTCTCGGCCGCGGCAAGGAACGGATCCCAGATCACCCACGCGTCCACCGAGCCGCGCTCGAACGCGGCGCGCGCCTCGGCCGGCGGCAGGTACACGGTCTGGATCTCGCGGTAATCGACGCCGGCCTTTTCCAGCGCCTTCACGAGCAGGTAGTGCACGTTCGAACCCTTGTTGAGCGCAACCTTCTTCCCTTTCAGTTCCGTCACGCTGCGCAAGGTGGACGTCTTCGGCACGACGATCGCCTCGGAGTCCGGCGACGGCGGCTCGTTGCCGATGTAGACCAGGTTCGCGCCCGCGGCCTGGGCGAAGATCGGCGGCGCTTCGCCGACCGTGCCGAAGTCGATGCTGCCCACGTTCAGGCCTTCGAGCAGCGCGGGGCCGGCCGGGAACTCGGTCCACTTGACCGCGATGTTCTTTTCGGCGAGCCGCTTTTCCAGGGTGCCGCGGCCTTTCAGCAGCGTGAGGGTGCCGTATTTCTGGTAGCCGATGCGCACCTCGCGCGGCCCGCCCGCGGCCAGGGCCCTGCCGGGGTCGGCGAAAGGTGCCGCCACGGCGGCGGCGAACAGCAGGCCGAGCGTACGGCGGCGCTGGCCGCGCCGCGTACCGGCATCGAACGAATCAGTCATGGGGGATCCTTTTATTATCGTGATGGTCAGGCGGCGACGGCGAGCACCTGCGCGGCGGCCGCCCGGCGCTGCAGCGCGTACTGCAATTCGTCGTGCAGTTGGGCGACGCCGGCGGCGATGCGCGCGGCGATGGCCGGCACCGGGCGCAGGCCCAGCTCCGGATCCCACGGCAACTGCTCCGACGTCGCGAAGATGCTGGGCAGGATGTGGCGCGGCGCGAGCGAGGCGAGCACGGGGCGCAGCGCGTAGTCCAGCGCCAGCATGTGCGACTGGCTGCCGCCGGTGGCCAGCGGCAGCACGAGCTTGTCCGCCAGGCCGTCCTGCGGCAGCAGATCGAGGAAGGCCTTCAGCACGCCGCTGAAGGAGGCTTTATAGACGGGGGTGCCGATGACGATCGCATCGGCGTCGCGCACGCGGGCGACGGCGTCCGCGATGGCGGGGTCCCTGACGTCGGCGCGCAGCAGCGCCAGCGCGGGCAGCTCGCGCACCTGCAGCGCGCCCGTGCGATGGCCCAGCGCGGCCAGGCGTTCGCCCACCAGTTGCTGCAGGCGCCATGTCGTCGAAGGAGAGGATGGGCTTCCGCCCAGCAGGAGAACAGTCATGGTCGTTCCGGGTCGATGAGATGGGCACAGGCTACTGCCGCCTTCATCGAAGCGGAACGAATGCTTTTACGTTTTGATATGCCGTTTTCGTTAAAAGATTTCGCGCATATGGAACTGCGACGGTTAAATGACGACGCTCGCCTCGGGCACCGGCCAGAACCGCGGCAGGACGACGCGGAACAGGGTGCCCTTGCCCACTTCGCTCTGGACCTCGAAGCGGCCGCCATGCTTCTGCACGATGCCGTACGACAGCGACAGGCCGAGGCCGGTGCCCTTGCCCACCGGCTTGGTCGTGAAGAAGGGTTCGAAGATGCGCCCCAGCCGGTCCTCGGGGATGCCGGTGCCGGTGTCCTCCACTTCGACCCACACGTGCTTCTCGTCGTGGCCCGTGCGCAGGGTGATGCGGCCGTGCTTCTCGATCGCATGCGCCGCGTTCACCAGCAGGTTCATGAACACCTGGTTCAGCTGCGACGGGTAGCACTCGATCTGCGGGATGTTCCCGTACTCCTTGGTCACCTCGGCCTTGTACTTGATCTCGTTCCAGACCACGTTCAAGGTGCTGTTCAGGCCCGCCTCGAGGTCGGCGTACTGGAGGTCGCCGCCGTCGACGTGCGAGAAATCCTTCATGTCCTGCACGATGCGGCGCACGCGGTCGATGCCGTCGAGGGATTCGCGCAGCAGCGGTTCCAGGTCCTCGCGCAGGTACTCGGCGTCGACTTCCTCCTTCACCCGCGCGATCCCGGCGCGGTCCTCGGGGCTGAACGCCCCTTCCAGCGCCGCGTAGCTGTCGAGCAGCCGGAGCATGCCCTGGGCATACCGCTGCAGGCTGCCCAGGTTCGAGTTGACGAAGCCGATCGGGTTGTTGATCTCGTGCGCGACGCCGGCCGCCAGCACGCCGATCGACGCCATCTTCTCCGATTGCAGCAACTGGCTCTGGGCCTCGCCCAGCTTCTTGATCAGTTCCGCCTGGCGCGCCTTTTCCTTTTCCAGCGTCGCATTCGCCTCCTGCAGGTCGCGGGTGCGTTCGCGCACCTTCGATTCGAGCTGGTCGCGCGACTCGCGCAGCGCTTCCTCGGCCCGGTGGCGCTCGGTGACGTCGGTGTAGCCGAACACGCGACCGATGATGTGCTCCCCCAGGAACTGCGGGCGCGAGCGGCATTCGAAGAAGCGGCCGTTCTTCAGGCGGAACAGGTCCTGCGTCTCGGTCGCATCGGCCACCTGGCGCAGCCGGACGCGGATCAGGTCACCCTGCTCCACCTGGCCCGCGATGTATTCGATGATGCCGTCGTCGTCGCCGGCCTCCAGCAGCGCGGCCGGGATCTCCCACATCGCCGAGAACAGCCGGTTCATGCTCGTGATCTTGCCGTGCCAGTCGATCACCAGGATGCCGTCCGCGGTGGATTCCAGCGTCGTGCGCAGCTGGGCCAGCGTCTGCTCGAGCAGGGCTTCGACCTGGCGCTCGTGGCGGCAGTCCTGGGCGCGCACGAGCAGCAGCGGGCGGTCGCCGTCCTGGATCACGCGCACGGATTTCATCACCGTCAGCATGGAGGCGTCGGCGCACAGGTACTCGCCTTCCTGCGCCTCGACGTCGAGATACTGGCCGCCGCGCACGTCCTCCCAATAGAAGACGTCCTGCAGCGAGCTTTCGATGTCGGTGATGACCATGTCGCGCAATTGCGCGGCGCCGTAGCCGAGCATCTGTTCGACCATGCGGTTGGCGACGAGGATGCGCAGGTCGGCCGGATCGACCAGCATCACCATGTGCGGGCTGTGGTCGACCATCAGCTGGTGCAGGTTCATGGCTGGCTCCTGCGCGCCGGGTCGCTCGCGTCGAAGTAGTAGCTGACGCGTTTGCGCGGGCTGAGGTAGTTGTAGATGTCCTTCGGCACCTGGGACGGGCGGATCGACTTCACGATGTTCAGGTCGGGCTGCGTCTCGAGGTTGACGACGATCGCTTCCTCGCGCGGCACGTCGGCCTCGTAGATCATGACCTGCGGCCTGGTCGGCTTGGCGGTGTTGACGTTGACGCACATGCCGACGACGCCGTTGGCCAGCTGGACGATCGTGCCCGGCGGGTACACGCCCAGGCAGCGGATGAACACCTGCAGCAGCTTCGGATCGAAGCGGCTGCGCATCTTGGCGAACATCAGCGACAACGCTTCGTGCGGCGTGAGCGAGTCGGCCGGATTGCGCGGATTGCACAATTCGTCGTAATGGTTCGCGATCGAGACGATGCGGGCGAGGACGCCGATCGCCTCCCCCTGCAGGTGGCGCGGATAGCCGCTACCGTCGAACAACTCGTGGTGGTCGCGGATGATGGCCAGCGCCGGCGCCGCGAGACCCAGCTTCTGGCCGATCTCGAAACCGCCGTGGCAATGCGTTTCGACCAGCGCCTGCTCGGCGTGGTTGTACGCATCGAGCTTGTTCAGCACCTTGTCCGGGATGTTCTTCGTCCCGACGTCGTGGAACAGCGCGCCCATGCCCAGCAGGCTCGCCACTTCGTGCGGCAGCTTGATGTCGCGCGCGATCATCATCGACAGCATGGTGACGTTGAGGGAATGGACATAGATCTCCTCGCCGCCCAGCTTGTCGCCCATCAGGTTGATCGCCAGTTCGGGCGCGGACAGGATCGACTCCGTGATCTGGCCGATCAGCTTGTCGGCCACGCGTATCGTCTCGGCCGGCTGGGAAAACAGGTTACGGTCGATGTCGCGGATGGCGCGCGCCGTGTTCACGAACGCCTGCTCGATGCGCGCCGCGTTCTCGCGCTGCTCGCGGATGCGCTCCATCATCTCCCGTTTCGCCGCCATGACCGGCGACTCGGCACGCGACTCCGGCGACACCGGGACGGGCGCCGCCGGGACGGGCCTGGTCGGCGCCGCTGTCGGTGCAGGCACGGCCACGTCGCTGAGCGCGGGATCGACGCGCACCGTGGCCAGGCCCAGGCCGCGCAGGATGCGCAGCTGGTCCTCGGTCTTGACCTTGAAATGGCTGAATGCGAACGGGTGCTGGAACCATTTCAGGTCCAGGTGGATGTACAGGCCGATCTGGACCTGGTCGATGGGGATGGTGAGCGTGTCGGCCATGAAGGCGCCTCGAAACGTGGACACTGATGCGGGAAGTCTTACAGAGCGAAAGTATCAACTCTCACCGGTTTCGGTCAAGAAACATTTGTTGCCATGTGGAATTGATGACACAATTCCGGCCCCGCCGCCACAATCAGGTGCCCGTCACCACCCGGTTACGGCCCTGTTCCTTGGCACGGTACAGCGCCTTGTCGGCCGCCCAGAACAGCGCTTCGGCATCCTGGGCGTGGGCGGGATAGGCCACGACGCCGAACGACGCCGTCACCTGCTGCGGTCCTTCGCCTGCCGGGTGGGGCGCGATGGCGGCCAGCGCGATGCGGATCGCCTCCGCCCGCGCGCGCGCATCCTCCGCAGCGCATTCCGGAAGCAAGAGTACCATCTCCTCGCCGCCGTAGCGACAGGCGATGTCCCCTTCGCGGATGCCGAGGCGCAGCTGTTGCGCGATGGTGCGCAGCACGGCGTCGCCGACGGCGTGGCCGTAGTCGTCGTTGACACGTTTGAAATGGTCGATGTCGACCAGCACGAGACTCACGGGCACGTTCTTGCGGCGCGCCCGCGCCAGTTCGCGTTTCAGCGCGGCGTCGAAATGGCGCCGGTTGAACAGGCCGGTGAGCGGATCGAGCACCGACTGGCGGCGCAGCGATTCGCGCAGGCGCGCATTCCCCAGCGCCAGCGCGAGCTGCTCGGCGACCGTCACCGCGAGGTGCTCCTGCTCTTCGAGTGCCGGACCGGCGGCCAGCCCCTCCAGGTGCAGCATGCCGACCAGGTCGTCGTGCGTGACGAGCGGGATGCACAGGCGTCCCGCGGCCTCGTCCGCCGGCTTGCGGTAGTGCGCGCACGGCAGGTCGGCGCTCGATGCCGTGCGGTAGCGCGCGCCGTGGCGCAGCGACCAGCACGACTCGATCTCGATCTCGGGCGGCTGGTCGGACGGCGTGCCCCATTGCGAGTGCCGGTCCAGCATGTGGTCGTCCTCGTCGCGCAGCAGGAACAGCGTGCCGGACACGCCGGGCAGGAGTTTCGGCAGCGAGCGCGCGATCACGGGCGCGGCATCCGGCACGGACGGCACGGCCTCCACGGCGCGCAGCAGTTCGGCGACCTGTTTCAGTTCGCGGTTGTGACGCGTCGTCAGCGCGACGGCGTCCGCAAGCTGCCCCGCCTGCGTTTCCAGCTGCCCGGCGACGACGCGGCGCGCACGCAGCATGCGCATGGCGACCAGCAGCAGGATCCCAAGCACGATGACGTTGCAGGCGGTGGCCGCGACGCTCACGGCGAACGAGCGCGCGGAGCGGGCCAGCAGCTCGGCCTGCAATCCGTCGTGCCGCGCCATGCTGCGCGCATCTTCCGCCGCCACGATCCGGCGCATGTCGTCCATGTACTGCTTGCCGCGCAGGGAGCTGACGACGCGCTCCGTCGCCTCGAATCCCGCACGGCGGCGCAACTGGATGGTCTCGTCGAGTTCCGCCAGCTTCAGCTCCGCGAGGCGCGCGACGCGCCACACCGTGGCCCGCTCGGCATCCGTGCGCGCCTTGTCCTTGGCGTCGCGCAGCACCCCGGGCAGCATGCGCTTCACGCGTTCGTACGGTTCGAGGAAGACGTCGTTGCCCGTGATGACGAAACCGCGCTGCGCCGTCTCGGCGTCGCGCATGGCGGTCAAAATGTCATCGAGGCGCTGCTGCGCGAGCAGTTCCGCGCGCGATTGCGCCAGCAGCACGTTGACGGAGCGGTTCAGCCAGAACGGCACCGCCGCGATCAACACCATGACGATGAAGACGGCCAGGGCAACGAACTTCAGATGTCTTGCGCTGCGCATGCGGGGATGATCGGGACTCGGTTGCTATAAGGCAAGGCAAAATAGCACAACTTGGCCGCGCACGGTTGAAATGGACGATTTCGTACGCGGGGGCCCGCGTTTTGTTTACCTGCTGCCCACGTGGCGGGGCAATTGCAGGATCGCTTCCGCGTTCGACGACGAGAAGCACCGATCTGCGGCTTCCAGCAACGGCAGCCAGGCGTATTGCAGGTGCTCGCGCGGCGCGAGTGTGATCGGGATGTCGCGCGGGACGCAGACGGAGAACACGTGCTCCGTATTGTGGGTGACGCCGGGGGCGTAGCGGTGGCGCCAGGTCTCGTAGATCTCGTAGACGTTGGAGAGATGCCAGTCCTTGAGGACGATGCGTTCGCCGTCGGCGACGATGCCCGTTTCCTCGAACAGTTCGCGCGTGGCCGTTTCCAGCAGCGGTTCGTCGGGCCGGTCGAGGGAACCGGTGACGGATTGCCAGAAGCCGGGGCGGTCGGCGCGTTCGATCAGCAGGACGTCCAGGTCGGTGGTGTGGATGACGACGAGGACGGATTCGGGGATTTTGTGGGGCATGGCGTGATTGTAACGCCATGCCCGTCAAACGTACGCGTTAAGCGACCTTCGGCTCGTTACGCAGACGGATATGCAGCTCGCGCAGCTGCTTCTCGTCGACTTCCGACGGCGCATTGGTCAGCAGGTCCTGCGCGCGCTGGGTCTTCGGGAACGCGATCACGTCGCGGATCGATTCGGAGCCCGTCATCAGCGTGATCAGGCGGTCCAGGCCGAACGCCAGGCCGCCGTGCGGCGGGGCGCCGTACTGCAGGGCGTCGAGCAGGAAGCCGAACTTCAGCTGCGCTTCTTCCGCATCGATCTTCAGCGCGCGGAACACCTTGCTCTGGACTTCCTCGCGGTGGATACGGATCGAGCCGCCGCCCAGTTCCCAGCCGTTCAGGACCATGTCGTAGGCCTTGGCGATGCAGGCGCCCGGATTCGTCTCGAGCATGTCTTCGTGGCCGTCCTTCGGTGCCGTGAACGGGTGGTGCGTCGCGTTCCAGCGGTCGCCTTCGTCGTCGTACTCGAACATCGGGAAGTCGATGACCCACAGCGGCGCCCAGATGTCTTCGAACAGGCCGGCCTTCTTGCCGAATTCCGAGTGGCCGATCTTTACGCGCAGCGCGCCCATCGAGTCGTTCACGACCTTCGCCTTGTCCGCACCGAAGAAAATCAGGTCGCCGTCTTCGGCGCCGGTCAGTTCCAGCACTTTCGCGAGGACGTCGTCCGAGATGTTCTTGACGATCGGCGACTGCAGGCCTTCGCGGCCCTTGGCCTTCTCGTTGACCTTGATGTAGGCGAGGCCCTTGGCGCCGTAGATGCCGACGAATTGCGTGTAAGCGTCGATTTCCGAACGCGGCATCGAACCGCCCTGCGGCACGCGCAGGCCGACGACGCGGCCGCCGGCCATGTTGGCGGCGTTGTTGAAGACCTTGAATTCGACGGTCTTCATCAGCTCCGTCAGTTCGGTGAACTGCAGTTTCACGCGCATGTCCGGCTTGTCCGAACCGTAGGAGCCCATGGCGGTGGCGAAGTCCATCACCGGGAACGGGTTCGGCAGGTCGATGCCGGCCGCGTTCTTGAAGACGGTGCGCATCATGTCTTCGAACAGGTCACGGATTTCCTGCTCGGTCAGGAACGACGTCTCGCAGTCGATCTGGGTGAATTCCGGCTGGCGGTCGGCGCGCAGGTCTTCGTCGCGGAAGCACTTGGTGATCTGGTAGTAGCGGTCGAAGTTGGCGACCATCAGCAGCTGCTTGAACAGCTGCGGCGACTGCGGCAGCGCGAAGAAGTTGCCCGGGTTGACGCGCGACGGCACCAGGTAGTCGCGCGCGCCTTCCGGCGTGGACTTGGTCAGCATCGGGGTTTCGATGTCGATGAAGCCCAGGTTGTCCAGGTACTTGCGCACTTCCATCGACACCTTGTAGCGCAGGCGCAGGTTGTGCTGCATCTGCTGGCGGCGCAGGTCGAGCACGCGGTGCGTCAGGCGCGTCGTTTCCGACAGGTTATCGTCGTCCAGCTGGAACGGCACCGGCACGGAGGCGTTCAGCACTTCCAGGTTCGTGGTGTTGATCTCGATCTTGCCCGACTTCAGGTTGGCGTTGGCCGTGCCCTCCAGGCGGTTCACGACAGTGCCCGTCACGCGCAGGCAGTACTCGTTGCGCACGTGCTCGGCGACCTTGAAGACCTCCGCATTGTCGGGGTGGCAGACGACCTGCACGAGACCTTCGCGGTCGCGCAGGTCGATGAAGATCACGCCGCCGTGGTCGCGACGACGGTGCACCCAGCCGCACAGGCTGACGGTTTGGCCCAGCAGCTCTTCGGTCACGAGGCCGCAGTAGTGAGTACGCATGGAGGACATAGTTTTTCGATCCTGGTTGGTTGATTCGGTGGGTCCGCTCTTGGCGAACCCTGGATTCTTTGCTGCCTTGTTGGTTCTATTCCGCGGTGGCGACGGCGGGCGCTTCGGCCGCCGCGTCGGTCGGCGGCGGGGGCGCCACGACGCCCATCGAGACGATGTACTTGAGGGCCGCGTCGACCGTCATGTCCAGCTCGACGACGCGGCTTTTTTCCATCATCAGGAAGAAGCCGGAGGTCGGGTTCGGGGTGGTCGGCACGTACACGCTCACGTACTCGCCCACCAGGTGGTTCCTGACGTCGCCGCCCGGCACGCCGGTGAGGAAGGCGATCGTGTACGAATTCTCGTGCGGGTACGGGATCAGCACGGCCTTGCGGAACGCGTTGCCCGAGGACGAGAACAGCGTGTCCGACACCTGCTTGACGCTGCCGTAGATCGAGTTCACGACCGGAATGCGCTGCAGCAGGCGCTCCCACATGCGCACGAACCATTTGCCGACCAGGTTATTGGTCAGCACGCCCGTGAGGAACACGATGGCCAGCGTGATGATGGCGCCCAGGCCCGGAATGTACGTGCGCGGCTGCCACTCGCTCGGCACGAGCACGAGCGACTGGTCCAGCGTGCTGATCACGAAGTTCAGCACCCAGGCCGTGATCGCCAGGGGAACCAGGACCAGCGCGCCTGTGATGAAATATTTACGCATCGATTGTCGTGACGGATCTCGTCCGATGATTTGTCGGGTGCTCATTATGCGCCGGCCCCGCGGGGCCGGCGCCGCGGTCAGGTACTGCTGCTGTCCTTCGCCGGTGCGGCGCTCGGCGCCGGCGCGGGCGACGCGTCGGTGCTGCCCGTGCTGCTGCCCGAGCTACCGTCGGACGATGTCGAGGGTGCCGTGCCGGTTGCCGGCGCGCTGCCACCGCGGAAGTCGGTCACGTACCAGCCGGTACCCTTCAACTGGAAACCGGCGGCGGTGACTTGCTTCTTGAACGATGACTTGCCGCACGAGGGGCAAACGGTCAGAACCGGATCGGAAACTTTTTGCAGTACATCCTTGGCAAAACCGCATTCATCGCAGCGGTAGGCGTAAATCGGCATCTGAATACTCCGCAAAAATCATCAAAACCCTGAATTATAAAGCTTTTACGGAGCAGATGGACGCCTGGCCGGCTTGCTGCACTATGGAAACAGTGTTGTTTTTCGTCTGCGTACGATTGGGTTCTGTTTGCCGAACATCAACTTAACTGATTAAATAGCATTCTTAGCAGCAATGCTGCACAAGGATTAAGAAACAGAAGTTTGCGCGACCGGTTCCGGACCGCCGCAATACCGAAGAAAAGCACTTAAAATCGGGGCCCGCTTGCGGGCCCTTTTCTTTGGCTGTGTTCGCGGTAGTTCCGTAACCCGCTCGCCTAGCCGAGCTGGACCGCAGCGAACAGCAGATGAGCCGGCTTCGTGAGACGACGATCGTCCAGCACGCGCTGCCATCCCGAGTAATGGATCAGGTAGCGGCTCGCCACGCCGCGGAACCGCGCCAGCCAGCTCTTGAAGCGGCTGTGCCAGCTGTTCACGTTCTGCACATGGATCGCGCCGCGCGCCCGAACGCCGGCTTTCACGTTCACCGCTTCATGCGTGATATTCGCCTGCTCCGCGAAGTGGCGATAGACGACCGCTCCGTCGGTGATCAGCAGGACGTCGTCCAGCAGCACGGGTTTGAGGCATCGGCACAATTGCGCCGCCGTCACCTGGCCGCGCCCAGTATGAAAATCGAGCGTACGGCCATTGCGGTCGCGCGCGACGAGCAGACAGTCGTGCTCCCGCTTGATCCCGTTCTTCCAAACTTATGCAAAGCTAATCATAGTTAACTTTTCAGTTGGATTCCTGCTTCACCGGGGCCGGTTTCACCCTGCGCTCACGCGCAGGGCCAGCGCCTTCCCCTCCACAGGCAGATGCGGTAGAACTCACCGCCATGTTTCTTAGATTGGTTGCGGCGTTCACGTCGCGGTCGTGGGACACCCCGCAACTCGGGCAGGTCCACTGACGCACATCGAGGCCGAGCTCGCCCAGCCGGTATCCACAGGTTGAGCACAGCTTGCTGCTTGGGAACCAGCGATCGGCCAGGACGACCTGTCCGCCGCGCCAGACCGCCTTGTACTCGAGCTGGCGGCGCAGCTCGAAGAAACCCATGTCGGCAATGGCCCGCGCCAAATGTCGGTTGCCCAGCATACCTTTGACGTTGAGGTCTTCGATACCGATCGTATGAAAACGGCGCGTGATGCTTGTGCTCAGTTGGTGCAGGCTGTCGCGGCGGATGTTGGCGATGCGCGTATGCAGCCTGGCAAGTTTCAGCTTCGCCTTGTCGCGGTTGCGCGACCCTTTGACTTTGCGGGACAAACCACGCGACAGTCGTCGCAGGCGTATCAGTAAGAAACGCAACGCCTTCGGACCTTCGAACGTTTCGCCGGTGGACAAGGTGACCAACGCCTTGACGCCCAGATCGACCCCGACTGTGCCTTGGTTCTCGGCGGACGACGTCGGTGGATCGGAGGTCTCGACGGTGATGCTGGCGTACCAGTAGTTTGCGACACGCGCGACCGAGGCGGAGACGATGCGTCCAACGAAGCGCAGTGTCTCGCGCATGCGGACCCATCCCAGCTTCGGGATACGGATACGTCGTCCCTCGACCTGGAACTGATCATTGGTCAAGGTAAAGCGGTCGTCCCGCCCTTTCCTGCGAAACCTCGGATAACGGGCGCGCCCGGCGAAGAAGTTCTCAAAGGCTCGTCCGAGCTGCATAATGGCCATCTGCGGCGCGTTCTTGGTAACCGCCAACATCCACGGAAACTGCTCGCGCTTGATGCTGTTGAGCAGGCGCCGCAACGCCGCTTCGGACGGCCTGGGTAGCATCGGGTCGACTTTGCAGACTTCGTATTGTTTCCGCCATTCGCTCAGTGCCCAGTTATAGACAAAGCGGGCCGTGCCGGCCGCGCGCGCAAAGTAGGTCGCCTGCACGTTATTCGGGTCCAGCCGGATGCGGTGCGCTACGAACATTGTGTTCTTACACGAGTGTTGGTCGAGGCGTCGGGAGCGTTGGTAGCCGTACTGAACGGAACAAACTTGCTTGTTTTGCATAAGAGCGCAGAAGACTAGCGAAGTTCCGAACGAACTGTTGAAACCCGCCGCTTCGCCATGCCGCCACGCTTTCGCGGCGCCCGCGTCAGGTTGCGTGCGCCCTTCTGCGATTCGAGTCGATACGTCTCGTCGGCCTCGACGATGGCCGATAACATTGCCGGCCGGTCGCGCATGGCGCCGGGCACGAACCGGTGGCGCCAGCGGAAGCTGGTCGTGCGGTGCACGCCGACAACTTGCGCGGCATCGCGGACCGTGCGCGAATCGAGCACGCATTGCAGATAAGGCAACCATAGCTCCTTCTTGCGCAGCCGGGCCAGCGGCGTACCGGTCAATGCGTTATGGCTGCGCCCGCATTCGAGGCAACGGAAGCGCTGCAGGCCGCTCGCCTGTCCGCAGCGGTGCTTGCGGACGCAGCCGCAGTGCGGACACGGCCGGCCTGCCGCCGCCTGCTCGATCAGGGTAATGCATTCACCTGGATCCGCGATGCCGGCGATCCATTCCCGTAGCCGAGCCACGTCGTCTGGCGACAACTGCACCGCCAACAGCATGGCGAACAATTCGTCGAACGTCAGGCCGCGCATCGTCTTGCCCCATGAGTTAACTCGACGATGCGTCTGACCTCCGCAACGACTTACAGTTCACATAAATAGCGCGAACACAGCCTTTTCTTTACCATTGTCCACATGGACACTTCACTGCTCGATGCCGTGCGCAGGCACGCAGACGCCTGCGCCGGCCGCGATGGCGCTGCGCCGACGCCGATCCCCGGCCTCACGGCAATCCGCGCGGCCGCACGAACCGAACTGAATTATCAGATCCAGCGCCCGCTGGTGTGCCTGGTCCTGCAGGGCGCCAAGCACGTCGTCATGGGCAGCCGGTCGTTCACGTTCCGCGCCGGCGACTCTCTCGTCATTACCGCCGACGTGCCGACCGCCAGCCAGATCACCGAGGCGAGCCTCGCCACGCCCTATTATTCGCTCGTGCTCGACCTGGACCCGGCCGTCATCGCCACGCTGGCGGCGGACATGGCGGCCATCGGGGACACCGACGGCGCGCCGGTGCGGATCGAGTCGACCGACAGCGACGTCGCCGACACGGCGCTGCGCCTGATGCACCTGCTCGACCACCCGGCCGCGCTGCCGGTGCTGCAGCCGGCCCTGGTCCGCGAGTTCCACTATTGGCTGCTGGCCGGCCGCCACGGTGCGGCGATCCGGCGCCTGGGCCTGCCGGACAGCCACGTGCGCCGCATCGCCCGCGCCGTCGCCCTGTTGCGTGCCGAGTATGCGCAGCGGCTGCCCGTCGAGAGGCTGGCCGAGGTCGCCGGAATGAGCCCCTCCGCGTTCCACCAGCACTTTCGCGCCGTGACATCGCTCTCCCCGCTGCAATTTCAAAAACAGCTGCGTTTGATCGAGGCGCGCCGCCTGATGCTGGCGGAAGGCGCCAATGCCAGCCATGCCGCCTATGCGGTCGGCTACGAAAGCGTGCAGCAGTTCACGCGCGAGTACGGCCGCATGTTCGGCAAGCCGCCGATGCGCGACGTCGCACAGGCGCAGCAGCGCCTGGATGCCGCCTGAATCAGATCACCTGGCCGCCCGACACTTCGATGCGCTGACCGGTCATCCAGCCGTTGCCCTCGCCCAGCAGGTTGGCGATCACCGGTCCGATGTCGTCCGGCCTGCCCACGCGGCCGAGTGCCGTCATCTGCGCGAAGACCGCGTTCAGGTCGGGCGTGTCGCGCACGGCGCCGCCGAGGAAATCCGTCTCGATGGCACCCGGCGCCACCGTGTTGACGGTGATGCCGCGCCGGCCCAGTTCCCGGGCCAGATACACGGTGAGCACTTCGACCGCACCCTTGGCCGCCGCGTACGCGCCGAAGCCGGGATATGACACGCGCGTCAGTCCGGACGACAAGTTCACGATGCGGCCGCCGTCCGCCAGCAGCGGCAACAGCGCCTGCGTCAGGAAGAACACCCCCTTCACGTGGACGTTCATCAGACGGTCGAACTGCGCCTCCGTCGTGTCTTCGATGGTGGCCATGTCGCCGTGGCCGGCGTTGTTGACGAGGTGGTCGAACCGGTCGCGCTGCCAGACGTCGCGCAGGCCGGCCCGCACCTGCTCGACGAACAGCGGGAAGCCGGCCGAGTTCCCGACGTCCAGCTGCAGCGCCAGCGCCTTGCGGCCCAGCGTGCGGATCTCGTCGACGACCGCACGGGCATCGTCTTCGCGGCTCTGGTAAGTGAGGATGACGTCGCCGCCGCCGCGGGCGATGTGCAATGCGGTGTTGCGGCCGAGGCCGCGGCTGGCGCCGGTAACGATGGCAATCTTCGCCATGATGTGCTCCTGTCGGTGGTTGAGGAGCAACCAGTATCGGGCGCCGCGCGGCCCGGCCGTTGCCGGAAACCGAGCCGTTCTTGCCTGATCCTACAGGCGCCGCCAGATCATCCAGCGTTCCTTGCCAGCGAAGACAGGGATCGAATCCTCGACGGCTTCATCGACGATGCACTCGAACGCCGGCGCCAGCAAGGCATCCAGTTCTTCGCGCGCGATCCCGAACGGCGGCCCCTTCGGCGCCGCGTCGAAATAGAAATAACCGGCCAGCAGGCCGCCCTGCCCCAGCAACTCGGCCCAGCGCCGCGCCACGTCCGGCCTGCGCGCCCGCGGCAGCGCGCACAGGAACGCCTGTTCGTAGACGAGGTCCAGCGGCTGTTCCGGTGCATACGCGAAGAAATCGGCTTGCAGGATGCGGTCCGCCCACGGTCCGGCCAGCGCGCGGGCGCGCGCGACGGCTTCGGGCGAGAAATCGATGGCGGTGGCGTCCCAACCGGCGTCGCACATCAGCGTGAGTTCGCGCGCGGAACCGCAGCCCGGCACCAGCGTTATGAGTGGTCGAGACGCCGCCACGAACCGCCGCAACGCCGCCGACACCCCGCCCCGCTCCCACGGCGTGAAATCGCGCTCGAAGCGCTCGTCCCAGAATTGCGGCGACAGCGGATCGCGGCTGGCGAAATCCGGCACCGAGGCCATTACAAGCCCCAGTTCCAGTGGTCCGAGAGATGCATGCCGACGACCAGCACCGCGAGCACGCCCGTCACGCACGCGACGAACGCCAGGAGGCGGTTGGTCCGGCGCTGCTCGAGCAGCAGCATCGCCATGACGGCGTCCTGGTCGACTTCGCGGTGCGCATGCCGTTCCAGCACCTGGTGCGCCAGGCGCGGCAGTTGCGGGAAGATCGCCGCGTAACGGGGCGCCTCGTCGCGCAGCCGGTCGACGAACGCGCGCCAGCCGACCTGCTCGGCCATCCAGCGCTCCAGGTACGGTTTCGCCGTCTTCCACAGGTCGAGGTCCGGATCGAGCTGGCGGCCGAGGCCTTCGATGTTCAGCATGGTCTTCTGCAACAGCACGAGCTGCGGCTGCACTTCGACGTTGAAGCGGCGCGACGTCTGGAACAGGCGCAGCAGCACTTGGCCGAACGAAATGTCCTTGAGAGGACGGTCAAAGATCGGCTCGCACGTTGCGCGCACGGCAGCTTCCAGTTCGTCAACGCGGGTCTCGCGCGGCGCCCAGCCCGATTCGATGTGCGCCTCGGCCACGCGCTTGTAGTCGCGGCGGAAGAAGGCGAGGAAGTTCTGCGACAGGTAATCCTTGTCGAAATCGTTCAGGGTGCCGACGATGCCGAAGTCCAGCGCGATGTAGCGCCCGAACGTCTCGGGATCGATCGACACAAGGATATTGCCCGGGTGCATGTCCGCGTGAAAAAAGCCGTCGCGGAAGACTTGCGTGAAGAAGATCTCGACACCGTCGCTGGACAATTTCTTGAGGTCGATGCCGGCCGCGACGAGGCGGTCCGTCTGCGAGATCGGGATGCCGTTCATGCGTTCCATCACGATCACGCTGCTGGAACAATAGTCCCAGTACATTTCCGGCACCATCAGCAAATCGGAATTCGCGAAATTGCGGCGCAGCTGGCTCGCGTTGGCTGCCTCGCGCATCAGGTCCAGCTCGTCGTGCAGGTATTTGTCGAACTCGGCCACGACTTCGCGCGGTTTCAGGCGGCGGCTGTCGGCCCAGACCTTTTCGATGAGGCCGGCGGCCATCTGCATCAGAGCAATGTCTTCGTCGATCGTCGTCTTCATGCCCGGACGCAGCACTTTCACGGCGACCTGCTTGCCATTCTTAAGCGTGGCAAAGTGCACCTGGGCAATTGACGCGGATGCGACGGGCGTGCGCTCGAACGACGCGAACAGCGTCTCCGGCGACGCGCCGAGGGAGCGCGTGATCTGGGCGACGGCCAGGTCGGAATCGAACGGCGGCACGCGGTCTTGCAGCAGCGACAGTTCTTCAACGATGTCCGGCGGCATCAGGTCGGGCCGGGTCGACAGCACCTGGCCGAATTTCACGAAGATCGGACCCAGCTCTTCCAGCGCGAGGCGCAGGCGGATCGCGCGGGGCGACGTGATGCGGCGCCAGAAGAAGACGGTATTGATCAGGCGGGCGGTACGCGGTACGTGCAGGCCGGAAATCGCGATCTCGTCCAGGCCATACTTGACGATGACGGTGAAGATCTTCAGCAGGCGCAGGAATTTCAGGATCATCAGTGGTCCGAAGGCGTGTCAGGGGTCGTCGGAACGGGAGCGATGCTGCGGGCAGCAAGCTTCTGCTCCAGTTTGGCGATGCGCTTGGCCGTGCGCTCGACGTCGTCGCGCAGGCGGCCGACGTCGTCGGCGAATTGATCGACAGTCGCCGGGCGCACGAGCACGCGGCGTTCTTCCAGCAGGAATTCGGCGACGTTTTCCGCGAGCCGGCGTCCGGCTGTGGCCGCGCCCGTCACCGCGGCACGCGCGCCGCCGGCCAGCCGCACGGCGCCGATCGGCCCGAACACCCGTTCGAGGTCGTGCTCGGCATCCCAGCGCAGGCCCTTGGACAATTGCGAGATCGTGTTGGCAAACTCGGCATCGCCCTCGATCCGTACGTACGAAAACGCGCGGTCGCGGTTCTGCAGGATCAGAGGCAGGTCGGACAGCTTGACGTGGATGGTGACGCTGGCCGCGTCATCGGCGCCCGCCGTCTCGAGCATGCCGTCGCGCGCGACGCGCATGCGCAGGGCCAGGTGTCCCGTGTCGATGACGGCGGTCTTGCCGGCATGGCGCATCAGGGCGTCGCGCGCCCACGCTTCCTGCGCCAGCAGGTGATTGATCGTCGCCACGGCCGGGGCGGACGGCGACAGGAAAGGAGAAGTCGAAGACATGCCCATTTTCATCTACACAAAATAAAACCGCCCGGCATAGGTCGGGCGGTTTCGATCTTACCAGTTCACCGAAGCATAAACCCCGGAGCACAAGCTTTTTCTTGCGAAAATTTTAAGTGATCTGCTGAATGCCCGCCAGGACCCAGCCGCCATTGCCGGTCAGCGGCTTGGCCAGGTTCCACACTTCGACGAACGGTTCCGGCGCCGCGCCCGGTGCGTTGCGGATCATGCCGTTGAACTGGACGCTCGCCAGGTAATCGCGGTCGGTCGTCTCGATGCCCAGCAGCTGGGAATCGATGTTGACCACTTCCGTGTAGTCCGGCTGGCCGCCCCGTTCCTGGATCTGCAGCGACAGTTCGGCATACACCTCGGGCGACGTGAATTCGCGCAGGTCGGCCAGGTCGCCGCGGTCCCAGGCGGCTTGCATGCGGATGAACGACGCCTTCGCGTGGCGCAGGAAGGCTTCCGTGTCGAATCCGGCCGGCACGCCCCACTGTTCATGGGCGGGCGCGGCCTTGTCGAGGGACGGCGCATTCGAGAAGCCCGACTGGAAGCCGCCCTGGTTGCCCGCGTAGGCGCTGTTCAGGCCCGAACCGATTTCCGGCGTGGCCGAAGCCGGCACGGGATCCCGGTTAAAGCCCGTAAAAGTCGGGTTGGCCGGCGTGTCCTTGCGGCGGAACATGCGGATGATGAACATCACGGCGAACACGAGCAGCAGGATCATCAGGATCGACGACAGGGCGCTGGCCATCGCGCCGCCGATGCCGAAGTGCGAGAACAGCGCGCCCAGGCCGAGGCCCAGCAATGCGCCACCCAGCACGCCTTTCCACATGCTCGGCCGCTTCTGCGGCACCTGGGCCGGCGCCATCGGGGCCGGTGCCGGACGCTGCTGGTACGAAGGCTGCTGGTAAGGCGCCGGTGCCGGTGCGGGCGCCGGGGCGCGCATGCGGCTCACGGACTGCGACTGGCGGCCGAAGGAACGGCCACCGCCGACCGGGCGCGCGTCGGCAACGCTGGACAGCGTCATCAGCGCGATCATCATGCTGGCCAAAAACTTTTTCATCAGCTCACCTCAAAGTTTGATGCCGGTGTGCAGTGCGGCCACACCGGCCGTCAGGTTGTAGTACTGGACGCGTTCCAGGCCCGCCGTTTCCATCATCGTCTTCAGCGTTTCCTGGTCCGGGTGCATGCGGATCGATTCCGCCAGATACCGGTAGCTTTCCGCATCGTTGGCGATGCGCTGGCCCAGCCACGGCAGCACCGAGAACGAATACACGTCGTACGGCTTTTGCAGCGGCGCCGCCACTTTCGAAAACTCCAGCACGAGCAACTTGCCGCCCGGCTTGAGTACCCGGCGCATTTCCGCCAGGGCCTGATCCTTGTGCGTCATGTTGCGCAGGCCAAAGGCCACGCTGACGCGATCGAAATAATTGTCCGGGAACGGCAGTTTTTCCGCATCACACAGCAAGGTGGGGGTCACCAGGCCTTTGTTCAATAGACGATCGCGGCCCACGCGCAGCATCGACTCGTTGATGTCCGTGAGCCAGACCTCGCCGCTCGGCCCCGCCTGCTTCGCGAACGCCTTCGACAGGTCGCCCGTGCCGCCCGCGATGTCGAGCACCTTGAAGCCGGGACGAATGCCGGCCTGGGCGATGGTGAACGCCTTCCACACGCGGTGCAGGCCGGCGGACATCAGGTCGTTCATCACGTCGTATTTGGACGCGACCGAGTGGAATACCTTGGCTACCTCGTGGACCTTCTCGTCTTCCGAGACGGTTTTGTAGCCGAAATGGGTGGTGTTGGTCATAGTAGCAAGCCGTTTAGTCTTGCCACATTATACAAGCCGGGGTGTCCCGCCCGGCTTAAAGATGGCTTACCGCGCGGCCAGCACACCTTGTGGCAACTCCAGATGCCCGCGCAGCGTGCGGGTCGTGTACGCCGTGCGAAACAGGCCGCGCCGCTGCAGTTCCGGCACGACATATTGTGCGAAATCCTCCAACCCGCCCGGCAGGGCCGGCGCCATCAGGTTGAAACCGTCGCAGGCGCCTGCCTCGAACCATTCCTGGATGCGGTCCGCCACCTGCGCCCCCGTGCCGATGACGGTGAAGTGCCCGCGTCCGCCGGCGATACGCTGATAAAGCTGGCGGATCGTCAGGTTCTCGCCCTGCGCGATGGACGTCAGCAGTTGCTGCCGGCTGCGCTGCCCATTGTCCGTCAGCGGCAGCTCGGGCAGCGGCCCGTCGAGCGGGTAGCCGGACAGGTCGAAATTGCCGATCATGCGGCCCAGCAGCGCGAGGCCGGCCTTCGGCTCGATCAGGTCCTGCAACTGCTCGTATTTGTCGCGCGCATGCGCTTCCGACTCGCCGACGACCGCATAGATGCCGGGCATGATGCGCAGGGGGCCGCGCCCGGCCTTCTCCCGGCGCGCCTGCATGTCGCGGTAGAACGCCAGGCTCGAGGCCAGGTCGGGCTGCGCCGTGAACACCATGTCGGCCGTGGCGGCGGCGAGCGCGCGGCCCGTGTCCGAGCTGCCCGCCTGCACGACGACGGGCCGGCCCTGCGGGCTCGGTCGCACATTCAACGGCCCGGCCACGTCGAAGTGTGCGCCGTGGTGGTCCAGCGGCCGGACTTTACCCGGGTCGAGCAGCACGCCACCCGCCTTGTCGTCGACGAAGGCATCCGGGGCGATCGTCCGCCATAAACCATCGACGACGTCGTAGAACTCGCGTGCACGGGCATAGCGTTCGGCATGCGGCACGTGTTCCGTGCGGCCGAAATTGCCCGCCTCCGCCGCGTTGTCCGACGTGACGAGGTTCCAGCCCGCGCGCCCGTTCGAGATGGCATCCAGCGACGCCACCTTGCGCGCCACGTGATAGGGCTCGTTGTACGTCGTCGTCACGGTGCCGATCAGGCCCAGGTGCGTCGTCGACGCCGCCAGCGCGGACAGCAACGTGAGCGGCTCCAGGGTCGGCGTGCCGGTCAGCGCCACGTTATCGGCGAAGAAGACCGCATCCAGGCAGGCGCGCTCCGCGACCTGCGCCTGGTGCCGGTACAGGTCGAACAGGGACGACTTCAGGTCCGTATCCGGATGGCGCCACGCGGCGACGTGGTGGCCGTACGGCCCGAGGAAGGCAGTCAGGTGCAGCATTCAGAACTCCTTGCGCGCCGTGATGCCGACGTAGCGGCGGTCATCGCGCGGCACGGTGCGGTTGACGTAGCCGGAGTTGACGATCAGGTTGGTCGCATACGAGCGGTCGGCCAGGTTCTTGCCGACGAGGGCCACGCGCCAGCCGCCCTCACTGGACGACAGTTCGACGGCCGCGTTGACGATGCCGTACGCGCCCTGTACCGCGAGCGGCGACTGGAACAGGTCGAACTGCGTCTTCGTCTGGTAGTTGTAGTCGGCATTGAAGTCCGCCTGCAGGCCGTTCGGCAGCGGCACTGCGTAGTTCGCGCGCAGGTACGCCTTGAATTTCGGCGAGAACGGCAGCGTCTTGCCGTTCAGCGAGCACGATGCGGCCGCGGCGGCCGGGCATTTGAAATCGTCGATGCGCGCGTCGACATAGGCCAGCGCCGCATTCAGCGTCCATTGCGGCGTGGGCCGCGCGGCGATGTCCGCCTCGACGCCGCGCGTGGACACTTTGCCCGCATTGATCAGGCGCGTGACGACGGCGCCCGCCACCGTGTCGTAGAAATTCGCCTGGTAGTTGTCGTAGTCCGTGTGGAACGCGGCCAGGTTGACGGTGAGGCGGCGGTTGAACGCCGAGCTCTTGACGCCGACCTCGAACGAATTCGACGTCTCCGGATCGAGCGCGTTTGTGTCGCGCGGCAGCATGTTGAAGAACACGTTATAGGCCGGACCCTTGTAGCCGCGCGAATACGTGGCGTACGTGTTCGTGGTGGCGCCCAGGTCGTGCTGCAGGCCGAGGCGGCCGGACCAGCCGTTGCGCGCGGTCTCCCCGCTGCTCTGCGTGCCCGGCTGCACGCCGGCGAACGCCGTCGCCTGCGTGGACGTGCGCGCGTGGCGGTACTCGAGTTCGTCGCGGGTCCAGCGGGCGCCGAGGATGGCGCGCCAGTCCTGCGCCAGCGCCACCGTGCCTTCGCCGAACGCCGCATAGCTGTCGTTCGTCACGCCGTAGTCCGCACGGCCGCTGTTGACGCTCGATGCCGTCGTGACGATGCGGCGATAGACCTCTGCGTCTTTACCGTGCAGGTAGTACAGGCCGGCCACGTAGTCGACGGCATGGCCGGCGACGTCGATGCGCGGCGATGCCACGCGCAGTTCCTGCGACACCTGGCGGAAGTCGACGGTGCCGATGTCGCGCGACGCCGGATACGCGGCCGTCACGCGCGCCACTTCCGCGCTGTTGCCGATCGCATTGCCGGACGTGTACTGGGTGTTGTCCCAGTCGCGCACGGCCGTGATCGACGTGTAGGCATAGCCGTTGTGGCGCCAGTTGACCTGTGCGGACAGGCCCTTGTTGACGTCCTCGATGGCCGGCGCGATGTCGGCATTTACCCGGCGGTTTTCCGGCCCCGCTACCACCGGCAGCAGCGCTTGCGCGAAGCCGGCATTGCTTTGCTGGTACGCGGTCTGCACGGGCGAGCTGTCCGCCTTCAGCCAGTCCGCGATCAGGGAAATGTCCGTGTCCGCGTTCGGCGTGATGTCGACGCGGGCTCGCGTGCCCTTGCGCTCGTATCCATTGACCTTGCCGCCGCCGGCGTGGAGGTTGTCGACGTTACCGTCGTAATCCGCATACGCGGCGACAATGGACGCCCGCACGACGCCCGGCTTCAGGCTGCCGTTGACGCCGGCGCGCACGCGCTTTTCGTCGCCCTGGTACCACGACACGTCGGCGAACCCGCCCGCCTGCGCGGAGGGTGCGCGGCTGACGATGTTCAGCACGCCGGACGACGCGTTCTTGCCGAACAGCGTGCCCTGCGGGCCGCGCAGCACTTCGATGCGTTCGATGTCGAGCAGGTCGAGCGTCGCCTGGCCGGGACGCGCATACACGACGCCGTCGACGACGGTGGAGACGGTGGGCTCGACGCCGGGCGACGTGGAGATGGTACCGATGCCGCGCACGAAGATCGTCGAATCCTTGTTGCCGCCCTGCTGGCGGAACGTGGCGCTGGGGATCTCCTGCACGACCGTGTCGATCGCCGTGCGGTTGCTGCGTTCGAGCTGTTCGCCGTCGACCACGGACACGGCGATCGGCACCGACTGCAGCGAGGCAGAGCGGCGCGTCGCGGTGACGGTCACGCTCGGAATGCTGGCGGCGATAGTTTCGCTCGCGGGTTCGTCGGGCGGTGCGTCGGCTGCGATTGCCAGTGCGGTGCCGAACAGGAGGCCCGTGCCGACGGCAGTGTTGATCCAGGTGTTCTTGTTGTTCTGTCGCTTCATGCTTCCCTCGTTCTATATGCGGAAATTCTCTGGCGTGGCGCGGAAAACCTGCTTCGTCGCGCACCGCTTCGCTGCTACACTTTTTTGCGTGGTACCGGTACCGTCGAAGTGTCCGCGAAGGGACGAGACCGCGTCAAAGAATTAAAAAACGCATCGATATCTGCTGGAGGAATATGACCGACCCAACGACGACGACACGCAAGCGGCGCGGCTCCGGCCGGGCGACGATCCACGACGTCGCCCGCCTGGCCGACGTCGGTTCGATCACCGTCTCGCGCTACCTGAAGCAACCGGGACGCGTGTCCGCCGAACTGGGTGCGCGCATCGCACGCGCCATCAAGGAACTGAATTACGTGCCGAACCTCGTCGCGGGCGGCCTCGCGTCGGCGCGGCTGCGCTCTGTCGGCATGGTGGTGCCGAACATCTCCGGACCGATCTTCGCGCCCACGATCCAGGCCTTCAACGACACCCTGAACCGCCACGGCTTCCAGGTGCTGCTCGCGTCCAGCTATTTTTCGAAGGAACAGGAAGAGAACGCGGTGCGGACGTTCCTCGGCTGGTCGCCGGCGGCGCTCGTCGTCACGGGCCGCTTCCATACGCGCGCCACGGAAGCGCTGCTGTCCGCGAGCGGCATCCCCGTCGTCGAGACGTGGGATTACGCGCCGCGCCGCAAGCACATCCAGGTGGGCTATTCGAATACCGACGTGGGGGCGCAGGCCGCGCGCCACCTGGTCGAACGGGGCTACAAGCGCATCGCGTTCGTGCAGAACAGCGTGGCGGGCGACCTGAGCGCCATCGACCGGCGCGACGGCTATGCGGCGGTCCTGCGGGAACACGGCCTGGAACCATGGACGTACGTGCCGCAGGCGCCGGCGCCGTTCGACGCGGGCCAGGAAGCGCTGGCCGCGCTCGTGCCCGCGGGACGCGGCAAGCGCAAGGCCGATGCCATCGTCTTCGCCAACGACAATCTCGCCGCCGGCGCCCTGCTCGCCGCGCAACGCCTCGGCATGAGCGTGCCGCGCCAGTGCGCGCTGATGGGCTTCGGCGACTACCCGTTCTCGCACCTGCTGCTGCCCAGCCTCACGACCATCCGCCCGCCCGCGCAGGCGATCGGCGAACTGGCCGCGCGCCGCATCCTGGAAGCGCTCGGCGAACTCGAACCGGAGGACGGGTCGCCGCGTCTCAACCTGCTCGACTGCGAACTGCAGGCGCGCGAAAGTACCTGAAAGGAATGACATGAAAACCGTATTGACCGCGCTGCTGCTGTGCGCGACCCTCACCGCCCACGCGGCCACGGACGTCGTGCGCATCGGCTTCCAGAAAGGCGGCGGCCTCGCGCTGATCATGAAAAAGCAGGGTCTGCTGGACCGGGCGCTGGCCCCGAAAGGCATGACGGTGAAATGGATCGAGTTCCCCGCCGGCCCGCAGATGCTGGAAGCGCTGAACGCGGGCAGCCTCGACATCGGCGCCACCGGCGCGCCGCCGCCCGTCTTTTCGCAGGCCGCGGGCGCGGACCTCGTCTACGTGGCGGCCGAACCGCCGCCCGTCACGAGCGAGGCGATCATCGTCAAGCCGGACTCCCCCATCCGCAGCGTGACGCAGCTGCGCGGGAAGAAGGTCGCGTTCCAGCGCGGTTCGGGCTCGCACCTGCTGCTCGTGGCGGCGCTGGAAAAGGCGGGCATGAGCATCCGCGACGTGCAGGCCGTCTACCTCGCCCCGGCCGAGGCACGGGCCGCATTCGAGGCCGGCGCCGTCGACGCCTGGGTCATCTGGGATCCGTACCTGGCCGCGGCGCAGAAGGCCTATCGCCCGCGCGTGCTGGCCGACCGCACGGGCCTGCTGCCGGCCTACGGCTTCTATCTCGCGTCGCGCCCGTTCCTGCAACGCGCGCCGGACGTCGTGGCCACCGTCCTCGAACAGTTTGCCCAGGCCGGCCAGTGGGCCAACACGCACCGGCAGGACATGATCGCGCTGATGGCGCCGCAGGTGGGCGTGCCGGTGGACGTCATCGCGACGTGGCTGGGACGCACGCAGGCGGGCACGATGCCGGTGACGAAGGAGATCGAGGACAGCCAGCAGCGCGTGGCCGACCTGCTGTACCGCGAAAAGCTGATTCCGCGCCCCGTGACCATCGCCGGCCACGTATGGAACTGGAAAAGAACGCGATAAAAACGTTTGCGCCGACGGGAATGTCGGCTTTACCACACACGATAACAATCGTGCATCGCAATTGTTAAAACTCTGCTTATAATGGTTTTCGCTTGCGCACAGTCTGGAACAGGGATGTTTTATCGCTTAACCACGTGCTGCCGGCGATACCTCATTACTTGTTAAAAAAATTTCTTGAGAGAGAGAAACAAATGGCGACTGGCACCGTGAAATGGTTCAACGACGCAAAAGGCTTTGGCTTCATCAAACCTGACGATGGTGGCGACGATCTGTTCGCACACTTCTCGGCCATCAATACGGCCGGCTTCAAATCGCTGGCGGAAAACCAGCGCGTCAGCTTCGACGTGACCTCCGGTCCGAAGGGCAAGCAGGCAGCAAACATCCAGCCGCAATAATCCCCGACCGGGACCGCAAACGGATTACGCCGGCCTACCAGGCCGGCAAAGAAAAAAGCGCCGTGTATATCACCGGCGCTTTTTTTCGTTAGTGGCTACAGCTTCCGCCGCTGCCGCAACCGCCGCCCTTCGGCCCGGCCGCCGGCACGGCACTCGCGTCGCGTCCGCTGTCGCCTTCATACCCCGCCGCATGCAGGCGGCCCAGGTAGTCCTGCCACAGGGTGTCCTGCTCGTTGCCCAGCTTGTACAGGTAGTCCCACGTGTAGATGCCGGACTCGTGGCCGTCCGTGAACAACGGCTTGACGCCGTAGTTCCCGACCGGCTCGACGCCGCGGATGCCCACGTCGCGCTTGCCGACCTGCAGCACTTCCTGGCCCGGGCCGTGGCCCTTCACTTCGGCCGACGGCGAGTACACGCGCATCAGCTCGAACGGAATGGAGAACGCGGCGCCGTCGTCGAAGGCGATTTCCAGGATCTTCGATTGCTGGCGGATGGTAAGGTTGGTGGGGGTGGGCATGATGTCGTATCCAGTGAGTGAAAGCCGTGTTAGCGGCTCGCGAACCTGCGTGCGATCGCCTCCGCCAGCTGCGGCACGAGCGCCCGGCGCGCGACCAGCACCGCCTCGTCCGTCGCGCGCTGCGCCTGCGCCCACACGGGCGCGGGGAAGTGCGCGTCGTCCGCGTAGCGCGGGATCACGTGCCAGTGCAGGTGCGGCACCACGTTGCCCAGGCTCGCCACGTTGACCTTCAGCGGCTGCATCACCTCGCGCACCGCCAGTTCGAGCTTGTACACCGCGTCGTTCAGCAGCAGCCGGTCCGCATCCGCCAGGTCGCTCACCTCGCGCACGTGGTCTTTCCAGATCACGCGCGCGAAGCCCGGGTAGTTCGCATCGTCGACGAGGATGACCGCGAACTTGTCGTTGTCGACGACGGTGGGCGCCGACAAGTCGCACAGCTCGCAGCCGGCCACGCGCGTCATACGAGCACCCGCTCGATGCCGCCGTTGTTGGCGTTCGCGACGTAGTTCGGCAACCAGTTCTCGCCCAGCAGGTGGCGCGCCATCTCGACGACGATGTAGTCGGCCGTGGTGCCCGAATCGTCGTTGTAGCGGTTCAGGCCCTGCAGGCAGGACGGGCAGCTCGTCAGGATCTTGACGTCACCCTTGAAGCCGTCTTCGCGCAGCTTGTCGGCGCCCTTCACCATTTCCTGCTCCTTGCGGAAGCGGACCTGGGTCGAGATGTCGGGACGGCTCACGGCGAACGTGCCCGACTCGCCGCAGCAGCGGTCGTTCTTCTCGATCTTGACGTTGTCGACGGTCTGCACGAGCGCATTCACGGTTTTCACCGAGTCCTGCAGCTTCATCGGCGTGTGGCACGGGTCGTGGTACATGTAGCGCGTACCGGTGACGCCTTCCAGCTTGACGCCCTTCTCCATCAGATATTCATGGATGTCGATGAGGCGGCAGCCCGGGAAGATCTTGTCGAACTCGTAGTTCGCCAGCGAGTCGTAGCAGGTGCCGCACGACACGACGACCGTCTTGATGTCGAGGTAGTTCAGCGTGTTGGCCATGCGGTGGAACAGCACGCGGTTATCCGTCACCATCTTGTCGGCCTTGTCGTACTGGCCGGCGCCGCGCTGCGGGTAGCCGCAGCACAGGTAACCCGGCGGCAGCACGGTCTGCACGCCCACTTCCCACAGCATCGCCTGCGTGGCCAGGCCCACCTGCGAGAACAGGCGTTCGGAGCCGCAGCCCGGGAAGTAGAACACGGCTTCCGTATCGGCGTTCGTGACCTTCGGGTTGCGGATGATCGGGATGATCTTGTCGTCCTCGATGTCCAGCAGCGCGCGCGCCGTCTTCTTCGGCAGGTTGCCCGGCATCTTCTTGTTCACGAAGTGGATCACCTGCTCGCGGATCGGCGCCTTGCCGGTCGTCGGAGGCGGTGCCTTCGTCTGCTCTTTCGCGACGGCCTTCAGCACGGTCGCGCCGAGGCGCTGGGCCTTGTAGCCCCAGTCGATCATCCCCTTGCGCATCGCATTGATCGTCGTCGGGTCGGTCGCGTTAAGGAAGAACATGCCCGCGCGCTGCGCCGGCTTGAAGCTGCGCTTGTCCATCTTGCGCAGCAGGTTACGCATGTTCATCGAGACGTCGCCGAAGTCGATGTTGACCGGGCACGGCGTCACGCACTTGTGGCACACGGTGCAGTGGTCGGACACGTCCTCGAATTCTTCCCAGTGGCGGATCGACACGCCGCGGCGCGTCTGCTCTTCGTACAGGAAGGCCTCGATCAGCGCGGACGTCGCGAGGATCTTGTCGCGCGGCGAGTACAGCAGGTTCGATTGCGGCACGTGCGTCGTGCACACGGGCTTGCACTTGCCGCAGCGCAGGCAGTCCTTGACGCTGTTGGCGATCTCGCCGATGTCGCTCTGCTGCATGATCAGCGATTCGTGGCCCATCAGGCCGAACGACGGCGTGTACGCGTTGCGCAGGTCGGCGTACGCGGTGTCGCTGTTCAGCAGCTTGCCCTTGTTGAAGCGGCCTTCCGGGTCCACGCGCTGCTTGTAGTCGCGGAAGTCGCGGATCTCGTCCTCGGTGAGGAATTCCAGCTTCGTGATGCCGATGCCGTGCTCGCCCGAGATGACGCCGTCCAGCGAACGGGCCAGCTTCATGATGCGCTCGACGGCCTTGTGCGCGTCCTGCAGCATCGCGTAGTCGTCCGAGTTCACGGGCAGGTTCGTGTGCACGTTGCCATCGCCCGCGTGCATGTGCAGCGCGACGAACACGCGCGAACGCAGCACGCGCTTGTGGATCGCCGTGGCCTCGTCGAGGATCGGCTTGTAGGCCGCGCCGTTGAAGATCTGGCGCAGCGGCGCGCGGATCTCGTTCTTCCACGAGACGCGCACGGTGTGGTCCTGCACGACGTCGAACAGCTTCGCGCCCGGCTGCTGGGCGAGGCGCGCCTGGAACGTGCCGGTCAGGCCGTCGAGACCGAAGTCGGCCAGCTTGTCGAGCACGTCGCCCAGCGGCTGGTCGAGGCTGGCCATGATCCACGTCCAGCGCGCGGACACGCGGGCCAGCAGGTCGTCGGCCTGCTGCGGACGGTCGCCGAGGATCTCTTCCTTCGACACGCCTTCGCCGGTCGCATCGTCCGCCTTCGTCACTTCCAGGGTGCCGGACGTGAAATAGGCGTGCAATTCCTCGACGAGCTGCAGCTTGTTCTTGATCGACAGCTCGACGTTGATGCGCTCGATGCCATCCGTGTACTCGCCCATGCGGTTCAGCGGAATGACGACGTCTTCATTGATCTTGAAGGCGTTCGTGTGGCGCGCGATGGCCGCGGTGCGCGAGCGGTCGAGCCAGAATTTTTTACGGGCTTCCGGGCTGACGGCAATGAAGCCCTCGCCCACGCGCGTGTTCGCGAGGCGCACGACTTCGGACGTCGCCAGCGCCACGGCGTTCTCGTCGTCGCCGACGATGTCGCCGAACAGCGCCATCTTCGGCAGGGTGCCGCGCTTCGATTTCGTCGCGTAGCCGACGGCGCGCAGGTAGCGCTCGTCCAGGTGCTCCAGGCCCGCGAGGCGCAGGCTGGCGAATTCCGGCTTGCCGCTCTTCGGCAGGCTGTCCAGGTAATCCTTGATCTCGACGATCGACGGGATCGCATCGCGCGCCTGGCCGAAGAATTCCAGCGCGACGGTGCGCGTGTACTTCGGCATCTTGTGCAGGATCCAGCGCGCCGACGTGATCAGGCCATCGGTGCCCTCTTTCTGGATGCCCGGCAGGCCCGCGAGGAATTTGTCGGTGACGTCCTTGCCGAGGCCTTCCTTGCGGAAGCGGCGGCCTTCGATGGCCAGCGTCTCGGTGCGGAACGGCTCGCCCTTCGGGGCGCCCTTTTCCGACGGATGGGTCCATTCGAGCTTGAACGTCGCGACGGGCGCGTCGTGGATCTTGCCGAGGTTATGGTCGATGCGCGTGACGTCGAGCCAGTCGCCGTTCGGGTCGACCATGCGCCAGGAGGCGAGGTTGTCCAGCGCCGTGCCCCACAGGACGGCCTTCTTGCCGCCCGCGTTCATCGCGATGTTCCCGCCGATGCACGAGGCGTGCGCCGACGTCGGGTCGACGGCGAACACGAAGCCGGCCTTCTCGGCCGCCTGCGACACGCGCTGCGTGACGACGCCGGCGCCCGTGTAGATGGTCGCGTAGTCGCGGTCCACGCCCGGCAGGCGCGTCATCTCGACCTCGCCCATCTGCAGCAGTTTTTCCGTGTTGATGACGGCCGACATCGGCGACAGCGGAATCGCGCCGCCCGTGTAGCCCGTGCCGCCGCCGCGCGGGATGATGGTCAGCCCGAGCTCGATGCAGCCTTTCACCAGGCCGGCCATCTCGTCTTCCGAATCCGGCAACAGCACGAGGAACGGGTATTCGACGCGCCAGTCGGTGGCGTCCGTCACGTGCGACGTGCGGTGCATGCCGTCGAAGCGGATGTTGCGTTTATCGGTGTAGCGGCCCAGCACGGCCTTGGCGCGCTTGCGCAGGTCGTAGGTATCCGCGAATTCGCGGCCGAAGTCGTCGACGGCCTTGCGCGCGGCGACGAGCAGCTGCTCGACGGCGGCGCTGCGACGCGCGGCCGTGGCCGGATCCGCGTCGCCGGCATCGACGGTCAGGCGGCGCTTGTCGACTTCCGCCAGGCGGTGATGCAGTGCCTCGATCAGTTTGGCGCGGCGCTTCGGGTTGTCCAGCAGGTCGTCCTGCAGGTAGGGATTGCGGCGCACGACCCAGATGTCGCCCAGGACTTCGTACAGCATGCGGGCCGAGCGCCCGGTCTGGCGGGCACCGCGCAATTCATCCAGCAACTGCCACGATGACTCGCCCAGCAGCCGGATCACGATCTCGCGATCGGAGAACGACGTGTAGTTATAAGGAATTTCGCGCAGCCGGATGGGCGCGTTTTCTTCGAGCAGGGCGTGGATATTGGCAGGAGCGTTCATGGGGAGATCGACTGTCGTACTGACGCGTAGGACTGTCTATTCTAGCTTATTGCGATGCACCACGCTGGGGAAGGAATAATATTTGCAACGGCGAAAAAGCAGAAATGGACGGAAAACGACGCATCCGCGCAAATTTGTTTTGGCAGAGCGCAACGTTTTCCAGCAAAAGCTCGGTCTGATGAAAGAACAGGCATCTTATCCACGCCGGATGGCGTCCCGTTCACCCGAACAGTTTGCTGCTCATCTCCCCCAGCCACTTCCACCACCCGTTCGGAATGTACAACAGGGTCACGGTCATGAACACGTACCGCCCGAACTTGCCGATGGCCATATAGATCACGCTGGGCCAAAACGGCAGATGCAGCCAGCCGGCCAGGGTGCACAGCGGGTCACCGATGCCCGGCACCCAGGACAGCAGCATCGTCTTCGCGCCGTAGCGCTTGAGCCAGTGGAACCAGCGCGACGTGCGTTCCTTCGCAAAAGCGACCTTGGCGCGGTAGCCGATCCAGTAGTCGACGATGCCGCCCAGCGTGTTGCCCAGGGTGGCGACAAGGACGGTGGGCCAGAACATCGCGGGGTTCGCTTTCACGACGGCGAACACGGCCGGCTCGGAGCCGAGCGGCAGCAGGGTCGCGGAGACGAAGGCGATGAGGAAAACCGACGTGAGCCCGACGGTGGGCACGGCAAGGAATTTCAGCAGCCACAGGACGGCGGATTCGATCATCGGCAGGAAAGGATGGACGGCGGATGGATAGGTTGAGTACATTATAATGAGGAGAAACACCTCGTAACGACACGGTACGCCAGGCTCTACCAAGCCTTCGTGCCGCACTGCTCGCCTCGGTTACCCACCAAGCAGGACAGTCAGCGTCGCCCCGGAACCCGAACAGCCCCGCATCGATCATGACTACCGACTACCTCAAGAAAATCCTCACCGCGCGCGTCTACGACGTGGCCGTCGAAACCCCGCTGGAGTACGCCCCCAGCCTGTCGAAGCGCACCGACAACAAGATTTACCTGAAGCGCGAGGACATGCAGAGCGTGTTCAGCTTCAAGCTGCGCGGCGCCTACAACAAGATGGCAAACCTGTCGGAGTCGCAACTGAAACGCGGCGTGATTTGCGCATCGGCCGGTAACCACGCGCAGGGCGTCGCCATGTCGGCGGCCCGCCTGAACTGCCGCGCCGTGATCGTGATGCCGACCACCACGCCCAGCGTGAAAGTGGATGCGGTGCGCGCGTTCGGCGGCAGCAACGTGGAAGTCGTCCTGCATGGCGATTCGTACACGGACGCCTACAACCACGCGCTGATGCTGGAGAAGGAGCAGAAGCTGGCGTTCGTGCACCCGTTCGACGACCCGGACGTCATCGCCGGCCAGGGCACGATCGGCGTCGAGATCCTGCGCCAGCATTCGGCGCCGATCCACGCGATCTTCCTCGCGATCGGCGGCGGTGGCCTGATCAGCGGCGTGGCCGCATACGTGAAGCAGATCCGCCCCGACATCAAGATCATCGGCGTGCAAACGAACGATTCGGACGCGATGGCGCGCAGCCTCAAGGCCGGCGAGCGCGTGACCCTGCCGGACGTCGGCCTGTTCGCGGACGGTACCGCCGTGCGCCTCGTGGGCTCGGAGACCTTCCGTCTGTGCCAGGAACTGGTCGACGAGATCATCATCGTCGACAACGACGCGATCTGCGCCGCCATCAAGGACGTGTTCACGGACACGCGCAGCATCGTCGAGCCGTCCGGCGCGCTCGCCGTCGCGGGCGCCAAGGCGTACGTGGAACGGTCGCTGATGACAAAGAATCCAGTCCGCGGCGAGACGCTCGTGGCCGTGCCGTCCGGCGCCAACATGAACTTCGACCGCCTGCGCTTCGTCGCCGAGCGCGCCGAACTGGGCGAGGCGCGCGAAGCCGTGTTCGCCGTGACGATCCCCGAGCAGCGCGGCAGCTTCAAGCGCTTCTGCGCGCTGATCGGCCCGCGCAACGTCACCGAGTTCAACTACCGCATCAGCGACGAGCGCGAGGCACACGTCTTCGTCGGCGTGCAGATCGGCAGCCGCAGCGAGTCGGGCACCGTCGCGCGCACGTTCGAGGAACACGGCTTCCGCACCCTCGACCTCACGCACGACGAACTGGCCAAGCAGCACGTGCGCCACCTCGTCGGCGGCAAGAGCGGTCTCGCGCACGACGAACTGCTGTACCGCTTCGAATTCCCGGAACGTCCCGGCGCGCTGATGCGCTTCCTGGACAGCATGGCGCCGAACTGGAACATCTCGCTGTTCCACTACCGGAACCAGGGCGGCGACGTGGGCCGCATCCTCGTCGGCCTGCAGGTGCCGTCCGGCGAGATGGACGAGTTCCGCCAGTTCCTCGCGACCCTCGGTTACCGCTACTGGGACGAGAGCGCGAATCCGGTCTACAAGCTGTTCCTGTGATGTCCGGCGCGCCCGTGAGTTAACCGGGCGCGCAACGATTGCGGGAAAGGTGTACGATACGCCGCTTTGCCGCCGCCGGACCGGCATCGTCACGCACGTCACAAGCATGTGGCCGGCCTCGAGAAAACACCATGACCAATACCCCTGAACAATCGCCTCTTGGCAAGAACTCGGCCTACCAGACCCAGTACGCGCCGGAGCTGCTGTTTCCCATCCCGCGCCAGCAAAAGCGCGACGAACTCGGCCTGACGGGCACGCTGCCCTTCTTCGGCGTCGACATCTGGAATGCCTATGAATTGTCGTGGCTGAACATGCGCGGCAAGCCGCAGGTCGCTATCGCGACCTTCACAGTGCCGGCCGATTCACCCAACATCGTCGAATCGAAGTCCTTCAAGCTCTACCTGAACTCGTTCAACCAGACGCGGCTGGCCAACACGGACGCCCTGCTGGCCCTGCTGCGCGAAGACCTGTCGAATGCGGTCGGCGCGCCCGTGCACGCGGCACTGACCCTGCCCGAGGACTTCGACAAGCTCAAAATGGGCGAACTGGACGGCCTCCTGATCGACCGCCTCGACGTCGAGATCGACAACTACAGCCCGTCCCCCGAACTCCTCAAGGCGAACCACGAGGAAGCCGCGGTCGAGGAAACCCTCGTGTCGCACCTGCTCAAATCGAACTGCCTCGTCACCGGCCAGCCGGACTGGGGCAGCGTGCAGATCCGCTATGCCGGCCCGCAGATCGACCAGGAAAGCCTGCTGCGCTACCTGATCGGTTTCCGCGAGCACAACGAGTTCCACGAGCAATGTGTCGAGCGCATATTCACGGACATCTTGCGCCAATGCAAGCCGAACAAGCTGGCCGTGTACGCCCGCTATACCCGGCGCGGCGGCCTCGACATCAATCCGTGGCGCGCCAATTTCAGCACCGCCAAACCACCGAATTTGCGTGCCGCGCGTCAATGAACAGTGTGGATGGGTGATTTTTGAGCGTTCGTCCCCATCTACAGTGTACGTTTCCAGCGACATCCTTCACGGTGTCTTCGGATGTGTAAAACGGCAACCAAGCGCTAGAAAAATCGGTAAAAGAGGCCCCGGGAGGGTGTTTCATGCGTAAATCCCGGGATTTCGTGGCGGAAATTGCGCATGTCAGATGGTCGGGTGCGAGGTCTTTACGCAAAGGTTTGCGGCAGGGATCACACAGGCACCGGACGGCGTGCAAAATCGAATTACACGGCCATAAAACAGGCCTATAATTCCCGCTCGCAAGCACCCCCAGGGTGCACCGCAATAGAAGCGTGTTATGACTAATCTAAGCAAAATCCTCTCGCTCGAGAACGTGCAGCTGGACCTGGAAGTGTCGAGCAAGAAGCGCGCGTTCGAGCAGGCCGGCCTGATCTTCGAGAACAACTGCGGCATCGCCCGCTCCACCGTGTCGGACAACCTGTTCGCGCGCGAGCGTCTCGGGTCGACGGGTCTCGGTCACGGCGTCGCCGTGCCGCACGGCCGCATCAAGGGCAGCAAAAGCCTCAAATCGCCGCTGGCCGCGTTCGTGCGCCTGGCCGAGCCGATTCCGTTCGAATCGCCGGACGGCCAGCCCGTGAAGCTGCTGTTCTTCCTGCTGATCCCGGATCACGTCACGCAACAGCACCTGGAAATCCTGTCGGAGATCGCGGAACTGTTCTCGGACGAAGCGATCCGCACGGCGCTGAGCACGGACACGGATCCGAAGTCCGTCTACGAACGCATCATCAACTGGCAGCCGAGCCTGCAAGCCCTCGGCTGACCTTGCGAAAGCGACCATGCTGCAAACCCCGCTGACCATCCAACGGCTGTACGACGATAACCGCGACAGCCTGCAACTGGGCTGGTTCGCCGGATTCCCGGGCGGCGAGCGCCAGATTTCCGGCGACGCCGTCTCCGCCGCGGACCAGGTCGGCCACCTGAACCTGATCCACCCGGGTCGCATGCAGGTGTTCGGTCACCAGGAACTGAATTACTACCAGCGCCTGAAATCCGGCTCGCGCAGCCATCTGATCGGCGAGCTGATCGCGGGCGGGCCGCCGGCGCTGTTCATTGCGCAGGGTCTCGACACCCCGCCGGACATCCTCGCCATCTGCGACGAGCAGAACATCCCGCTGTTCTCGACGCCGCTGCCGGCCGCGCAGGTCATCGACTACCTGCGCGTGTACCTGTCGAAGAAGCTGGCGCAGCGCGTCATCATGCACGGCGTGTTCATGGACGTCTTGGGTGTCGGCGTGCTGATCACGGGCGACTCGGGCCTGGGCAAGAGCGAGCTGGGCCTGGAACTGATCTCGCGCTCGCACGGCCTCGTCGCGGACGACGCCGTGGAGTTTTCGCGCATCGCCCCGAACATGATCGAGGGCCGCTGCCCGCCGCTGCTGCAGAACCTGCTCGAAGTGCGCGGCCTGGGCCTGCTGGACATCAAGGCGATCTTCGGCGAGACGGCGGTGCGCCGCAAGATGCGGTTGAAACTGATCGTCCACCTCGTCAAACGGGGCGCGCTGGACGAAGAAGTGGAACGCCTGCCGTTCCACTTCCCCACCGAGGACGTGCTGGGACTGCCGATCCGCAAGGTCGTGATTCCCGTCGCGGCCGGCCGCAACATCGCGGTGCTGCTGGAAGCCGCCGTGCGCAACACGATCCTGCAACTGCGCGGGATCGATACGCTGCAGGAGTTCATGGAAAGGCAGCGGCAAGCAATGAGCAGCGACTGAGGCTGTTGCAAATACCTCAACCATAAGCCTTGTGCGATGCGGCAAACACTTGCCGATGCTATCATCGCCGCATGCGTATCCTACTCATCACCGGTATTTCGGGCTCCGGTAAATCCGTCGCCCTGAACGTCCTCGAAGACGCGGGCTACTACTGCGTCGACAACCTGCCCCCTGCCCTGCTGCCGGCCCTCGTCGGCAGCATCGACGGCGGCGACACGAAGCGCATCGCCGTCGCCGTCGACGCACGCAGCGCCGAATCGCTGGCCGAGCTGCCGACCACGGTTGCCGCCCTGCGCGAGGAAGGCCACCAGGTCAAGGTGATCTTCCTGACCGCCAGCACGCATTCGCTCGTCGCCCGTTTTTCCGAGACGCGCCGCAGCCACCCGCTGTCGCACGAACTGCGTCCGGGCGAGAACCCCGCGTCGCGCCGCACGCTGATCGAATGCATTTCGGAAGAACGCGACCGCCTGGGGCCGATCGAAAAGATGGGCCACGTGATCGACACGTCCGAACTGTCGGCCAACAAGCTGCGGGCGTGGGTCAAGGAGCTGGCCGAAGTCACCTACGCGCCGCTGACGCTGTATTTCGAATCGTTCGCGTTCAAGCGCGGCGTGCCGCTCGACGCCGACTTCGTGTTCGACGTGCGCGCCGTGCCGAACCCGTATTACGACCTCACCTTGCGCCCGCTGACGGGCAAGGACGCGCCCGTGATCGCCTTCCTCGACGCGCAGCCGCAGGCGGCCGAGCTGCTGTCCGACATTCGCGCGTTCATCGCCAAGTGGCTGCCGTCGTTCAAGAAGGACAATCGTAGCTACCTCACGGTGGCCGTCGGCTGCACGGGCGGCCAGCACCGCTCCGTGTACATGGCGGAGCGGCTCGGGGCGTATTTCGGCGACACGGAACGGGTCGTCGTGCGCCACCGCGAGCAGCCGTAACGGTCAGAAGAACTCGTCGAGCAGCCGGTAAAAGCTGCTCTTCGCAGCATCGAACGTCGTGCCGTACGCCGCCAGGAACGGCGCGACCCACTCCTCTCCCAATTCCTCCGCGATGTCGCGCGTGGCCAGGGCCAGGTCCTGCCAGCGGTCCGCCACGCCCAGGCGGCCGCAGTCGATCCAGCCGGTGCCGCCCGAGTCGTCGACGATCAGGTTCGGCAGGCACGCGTCGCCATGCGTGACGACGAGGTCTTCGCGCTGCGGTGCCTGCGCGGACAGACGATCGAACAGCACGGCGGGTGCGATGCCCCGGTGCCCGTCGTCGAGATCGTCCTCGTCCACCAGCCCCGCTTCCATGCGCGCCCGGGCCCGCTCGATGCGCCGCGCCGCGCGGTGGTCGAACGGACACGCGGCCGGATCGAGCGCATGCAGCGCCCGCAACGCGGCCGCCAGGTGTTCGACGACTTCCGCAGGCGCCAGGCCGGCGGCCAGCAGGTCGCGTCCCGGCACGGCGCCCAGCAGCAGCCAGTCATGGCCGTCGTCCGACGCTTCGGCGAGCACCGGCGCGCACGGGATGCCCGTGCCAGCCAGCCAGCGCAACCGCGCCGCCTCGTCGCGCAGTTCGGCCAGCGGTCCGGAAGGTTCGAATTTCGCGAACAGGACGGGGCGCTCCGGCGCGTCGAGGCGGAACACGTCCGCTTCCGAACAGCCGATGTCCTGGCGCGTCCAGCGGTAGCCGGCCAGGCGTGTTTTCCAGGCGGAGGGGGTTTTCATATGGCTCCTTCGCCGAAGCGCCGGCGCAGCCGCGCGTGGCGATGGCGGAAGAACAGCGCCACGCTCGCGCGCGCCAGCACGCGCGGCAGCAGGCGTGGGCGGAACGTGAGGTGGTCGACGACGCGGGCGCCCCGCGCCGACGGGGCGACGATGCGCTCGTGCTGCCAGAACGCCATCGACAGCATCGGCGAGCGTTCCAGGAAGCGCCGGCCCGGCTCCAGTTCGACGAGGGTAAGGTCGCTCCAGTCGACGGGCAGCACACGCAGCAGCAACAGCCAGCTGCGGCAGAGCTTCTGCCCCGGCACGAAGCCATCCTCGGGCAATGCGGACATCCCGCGCGGGAACGTCATGCGCAGCAGCGGCGTCATCTCGTCGGCGATGCCGGCGACGGACGTGACGCGGCGCCACACCACGTCCGGCGCGGCGGCCAGGTGCGATTCAAAACGCAGCGTGATCACAAATCGCGCAGAGGATGCGCGTGATCGGGCCAGACCGGCGCGAAGAACCACGCGACCATCTCCGGCGTGACGGCATCGAGCGTGGGCGGATTCCACCGCGGCGCATTGTCCTTGTCGATCACGAGCGCGCGCACGCCCTCGAGCACTTCGCCGTGTTCGAACGTGCGGCGCACGAGCGAGCGTTCCATGCGCAGGCAGTCCGCCACGCCGAGACGTTCCCCGCGCACGAGCATTTCGCGCGTCACCGACATCATCAGCGGCGAGCGCTGGCGCATCGTGGCCAGCGTCTTTTGCGCGAACGGGCTCGCATCCGTCTCCAGCGACGCCATCACGGCCGCGACGGAGGCCGCGCCGAAGTGGCGGTCGATCGTGTCGCGCTGCGCTTCCAGTTCGCTGGCGCCGGCGGAGAACGGTGCGGCGAACGCGCGGATCGCGGCGGGCAGTCCGGCGCCCGGCGTCGTCTCGACCAGCGCGCGCAGCGCATCCAGCTGCGCGGCCGGGACGAACACATCGGCCAGGCCCACGTAGATCGCGTCTGCGGCGCCGATCGTCACGCCCGTCACGCCGAGATAGTGGCCGAGGCGGCCCGGTGCATGCGACAGGAAGTGGCTGCCGCCCACGTCCGGGAACAGGCCGATGTTCACTTCGGGCATGGCGATCCTGGAGCGTTCCGTCACGATGCGCAGGCCGCAGTCCGGCCCGCCCTGGGCGATGCCCATGCCGCCGCCCATCACGACGCCGTCCATCAGGGAGATATACGGCTTCGGATAAAAGTGAATCAGGTGGTTGAGCGCGTATTCCTCGGTAAAGAAATCTTCCAGCAGCGAGCTGCCCGTCTGCGGCGTGGCGCGGCCGGCCTCGTGGAAAAAGCGGATGTCGCCGCCGGCGCACAAGGCTTTCTCGCTCGTGCTCCCGATGACGACGGCATCGATCGCTGCATCGTCGCGCCACGCGAGCAGCGTGGCGGTGAGCGCGCGGACCATGTCCAGCGACAGCGAGTTCAGCGCCTTCGGGCGATCCAGGGTGATGATGCCGGTGCGGTTGGCGACGCGGGTCAGAACGTAGTCGGTCATGTCTCTTGTTATTGAAATAATCAGAGACACATTGTAGCGCCCATAAAAACGAAAAGGGCGCCGATGCGCCCTTCGCTCCGTGGTGCTGCGGTTCGCGCGTTAATCACGCCGCGGCGGCAGCTTCCTCTCCTCCTTCGGACATGCGCTTGATACACGCGTTGTCATGATCCTTGAGCATTTGCTTGTACTTGACGACCTGGCGGTCCAGGCGATCCATCAACATGTCGATCGCGGCATACAGATCGTGCGCGGCACTCGCGACATGGACGATCTTGCCTGCGACCCGCAGGTTGATCTCGGCTTTCTGGCGTTTTTCTTTCTCGGTGAGATTGTCGATGCAGAGGATGACGTGGGAATCGATCACTTGATCGAAATGACGGGTGATGCGTTCGAGCTTGTTCTGTACGTATTCTCGGATTGCTGGAGTTACATCGAGATGATGTCCGCTGATTGTGAGATTCATACACACTCCTTTGAAGATGCACTGCCTGCCGTGCGCGCATCCAGCGCAATGGGGCAGTGTTTGTTACAAGGATTTGCGGAGACTGACGGGCGGGATTTTCAGCGCCTCACGGTATTTTGCGACCGTGCGTCGCGCGATGACCATCCCCTGTTCCCCTAGCATCTCCGCGATCTTGCTGTCGGATAATGGATTCTTGGGGTCTTCTGCTCCTGTGAGTTGTACGATGAGGGCCCGTATTGCCGTCGACGATGCTTCGCCTCCCGCTTCGGTGGCAACGTGACTCCCGAAGAAATACTTCAACTCGAACATGCCGTGCGGGGTCAGCATATATTTCTGAGTTGTGACTCGAGAAATTGTGCTCTCGTGTAGACCTAGTGTATCAGCTATCTCACGTAAAACAAGGGGCCGCATAGCGACTGCGCCATGGGAAAAAAAGTTGCGCTGCCGATCCACAATTGCCTGAGCTACACGCAGGATCGTGTCGAAGCGCTGGCGCATGTTCTTGATGAGCCACTTGGCTTCCTGCAACTGCGCATTCAACTGCGTTTCCGATTTGCCCTGCTTCATCAGCGACGCGTACAGGCTGTTCACGCGCAGGCGCGGCATCACTTCCGGATTCAGCTGCACGCTCCAGCCATCCTTCGCGCGGCGCACGATCACGTCCGGCACGACGAAGTCCGACACGTCCGATGCGAACGCCGCGCCCGGATGCGGATTGCACTGGCGGATGACAGCCTGGGCTTCGCGCAGGTCTTCGTCGTCGCAATCGAGCGCCTTCTTCAGCTTGTTGAATTCGCGCTGCGCGAACCACGTCAGGTATTTTTCGACGATGACGAGGGCCATGCGCCGCGTGACGAGCGGCACGCCGGGCATGCGCCGGATCTGCAGGGCCAGGCACTCCGCCGCGCTGCGCGCGCCCACGCCGGGCGGGTCCATGCTTTGCACGAGGGCGAGCGCCGTGCGCAATTCGTCGAACTCGATCTCCAGTTCTTCCGGCAGGCGCGCGTGGATCTCTTCCAGCGGTTCTTCCAGGTAGCCGTTGTCGTCCAGCGCATCGACGACGAGTTCCACGAGCGCGCAGTCGCGCGCCGCGCAGCACGTCAGGCGCACCTGTTCCATCAGGTGCTCGCGCAGGGTGACGGGGCTCGCTTCCAGTTGCGGGCGGCCGTCCTCGTCGTCGCCGCCGCCGCTGCCGCTGCGTCCATATTCGCCCCAGTCCTCGCCGCCTTCGCCGCCGCCTTCTCCGCTGTCGCCGCCGGCATCACCCCCTTCGCCATTGCCGGTCTCGGCGGACGCACCGCCGCCTTCTTCGCCATTGCCTTGCGCGGCCGGCGCCTCGCCGGCCTGCGATGACGGCGGGGCACTGTTGATGGCGCCGTCGGCCAGCAGGCGCACGGAGCGGTCGAGCGGATCGTCGAGCCGTTCGAGCAGCGGGTTCTCGCTCAGGACCTGCTCGATCTCCTGGTGCAGTTCGAGCGTGGACAGCTGCAGCAGGCGGATCGACTGCTGGAGTTGCGGCGTCAGTGCTAGGTGCTGTGAGGTCTTGAGTTGCAGCGTCTGTTTCATGACTACATTCGGAAGTGTTCGCCCAGGTAGACGCGGCGCACCGATTCGTTGGCGATGATGTCGTCGGGACGGCCGGATGCCAGCACCGCGCCCTGGTTGATGATGTAAGCGCGGTCGCAGATGCCCAGCGTCTCGCGCACATTATGGTCCGTGATCAGCACGCCGATGCCGCGCTCCTTCAGGAAGCGCACGATGCGTTGGATCTCGATCACGGCGATTGGATCCACGCCGGCGAACGGTTCGTCCAGCAGCACGAAGCGCGGATTGGTCGCGAGCGCGCGCGCGATCTCCACACGGCGGCGTTCGCCACCGGACAGCGACAGCGCGGGATTCTCGCGCAGCTTCTCGATCTGCAGCTCGGTCAGCAGCTCGTCGAGACGTTCGGTGATGCGCGCCTTGGTGAGCGGCTTGCCGTTCTCGCGCTGCAATTCCAGCACGGCGCGGATGTTCTCTTCCACCGTCAGCTTGCGGAACACGGACGCTTCCTGCGGCAGGTACGACAGGCCGAGCAGCGCGCGCCGGTGGATCGGCAGGCCCGTGATGTCGGTGCCGTTGATGTCGATGCTGCCGGCGTCCGACGGCACGAGGCCCACGATCATGTAGAACGACGTCGTCTTGCCCGCGCCGTTCGGGCCCAGCAGGCCGACCACTTCGCCGCACGCGACCTGCAGCGACACGTCGCGGACGACGAGGCGCTTGCCGTAGCTCTTCTGCAGCCCCTTGACGACGAGCGTGCTGCCGCCGCATTCGGCGGGCGCGGCCTGCGTGCCTGCTTCCATCGTGCGCGCCTCCGTCATTGCTTGCCTGCCGGGGTGGGAGTCGCGCCGGGCGCGGCGCCGGCTGCGGGGGCGCGGCGCGGCTCCAGGGTGATTCTGCCGCGGCCGTTGCCCGGCTTGTCCACGCCGTTGGCGTCGTTCAGGCCGAGCAGCTTCTCGTTGCGGTTGTCGTAGGAGATGAATTCGCTGGCCATCTCCTGCGTGACCTTCTTGCCCTCGAGCTGGCGGATGATGGCCTTCGAGAACAGCTTCACGAGGTCGGTACGTTCATCGTATTCGATGCGCTGGGCCTGGCCTTCGCCCCACAGGTCCGGACCGCCGTCGCGCTTCTGGCGGAAGGTCGCGAGCTTGCCGGGATCGGCGGTGAGGATGAAGGTGTGGTAGCCGTCCGGCGACACCTTGACCTCGGCGCGGTCGGCCTTCAGGATCAGGGTGCCGCGCGTGATGACCACGTGGCCAGTGGCAACGTAGTTCTGCGTCACCAGGTCGCTGTTGGCATTATCGTAGTCGATGTTGATGGGCTTGAGGGCGTCCGCCTTCTCGGCCGAGGCAGCCAGCGGCACCAGCAGGAAGATGGCGGCGGCGAGTAATTTTTTCATTCGATAGTCCTCTTTAATGGCTTGCCTGCGACTGGCGTGGCGGATAGGTGATCTTGCCGCGGCCACCCAGCGCGATCTGCTGCGTGGCGTTGTTCGCCACCATCCCCACCGCGTCGACCGATGCGGAGCCCAGCGTCATGTGGATCGGCTTGTCGGTCTTCGCGATCTCGTCGTCCGGCAGGATCGTCAACACCTCGGTGCGGATGCGCAGCGGCTCCACCCCCGGGCCGGCCGGACGCTTGATGTCGACGTTGCCCGTCAGGTCGATCTGGTTCTGGTTCTGGCTGACGAGCCCGCGTTCGGACGTCATCGTCATCGGCGGATGCTCGTCGGTCAGGCTCTGCACGACGGGCTTGTCGACGAGCGCCGTGTTGTCGACCGGGCGGTGCGTGAGGCGTTCGCCCGAAATCACGTAGCGCGGCTTGCCGGCCTCCGACATGCGCACCCAGCTGAAGTTGTCGACGATGTAGTCCGGCTCGTTGCCCGCGTTGAACCCGGGTGCGTTCTCCTCGCCCTGCATCACCTGCACGAGCCAGAAGCTGCCGAACGCGCAGAACACGGCGGTCAGCATCAGGGCCAGCAGGCGCCAGCGGTGCGCGGTACGCTTGTAGCTTGCGGGAGCCATGCGCAGTTCTTCCTTTTATCCGAAGTAAGGCGCGAGCGCCTGTTCGTAGGTGCCCTGGGCGCGCATCACCATGTCGCAGACTTCGCGCACGGCGCCGCGGCCGCCCGGGTTCTTCGTCACGTAGTGGGCACGGTACTGCACTTCCGGATGCCCGCTCGGCACCGTCGCCGCGAAGCCCACGCGCGTGAACAGCGGCAGGTCGATCACGTCGTCGCCGATGTAGCCGCACTCCTCCGCCGTCACGCCGGTTTTATTCAGCAGTTCGGCGAACGCGAGACGCTTGTCGTGCTGGCCCTGGAACACGTGCGTGATGCCGAGGTCGGCCGCCCGCTTGATGACGATCGGCGACGTGCGCGCGCTGATGATCGCGGTCTGCACGCCGGTACGGTTCAGCAGCTGGATGCCGAGGCCGTCCAGCACGTAGAACGTCTTCGTGACTTCGCCGTCCGGGCCGTACGTCAGGCTGCCGTCGGTAAGAACGCCGTCGACGTCGAAGATCATGACTTTTACGCGCGCCGCGCGCTCGTTGTGTGCCAGCGGAGTCACCATCAGATCACCTTGGCGCGCGTGAGGTCGTGGATGTGCAATGCGCCCACCAATACGTCGTCGGCATCGGTGACGAGCATCTGGTTGATGCGGAATTCTTCCATCACGGCGACGGCATCCACCGCCAGCTGGTCCGGATGCACGCGGCGCGGATTCGGGTGCATGACGTCGCGGATCGCGAGCTTGGAAAAATCCTGGACCTTCTCGATCAGGCGGCGCAGGTCGCCGTCCGTAAACACGCCGACGGGGCGGCCGGCATCGTCGACGATGGCCGTCATGCCCATGCCCTTGTGCGAGATTTCCAGCAGCGCGTCCGTGAGGAGCGCGTCCGGTTTCACTTTCGGCACCGCGTCGCCGCTGCGCATGACGTCGCGCACATGCGTCAGCAGGCGGCGGCCCAGCGCGCCGCCCGGATGGGAGCGCGCGAAATCGTCCGACTTGAAGCCACGCAGCTCGAGCAGCGCGACGGCCAGCGCATCGCCCAGCGCGAGGGTGGCCGTCGTGCTCGCGGTCGGCGCCAGGTTCAGCGGGCAGGCTTCCTTCTCGACGGAGACGTCCAGGTGCACGTCCGCCGCCAGGGCGAGGCTCGATTCCGGCTTGCCCGTGATGGCGATGACGGGCACGTTCATGCGCTTGACGGCGGGGATCACGATGGCCAGTTCGCTGCTTTCGCCGGAATACGAGATGGCGACCAATACATCCTGCGAGGTCACCATGCCGAGGTCGCCGTGCGCGGCTTCGCCCGGGTGCATGAACAGCGCCGGGGTGCCGGTGGAGGCCAGCGTCGCCGCGATCTTGCGGCCGATGTGGCCCGACTTGCCCATGCCCGAGACGACGACGCGGCCCTTGCAAGCCATCATCAGCGCGACGGCGCGGGGCACGCTGTCGTCGCGATCGAGGCGCGCGGACAGCTTGCGGATCGCCTCGCCTTCGACATCCAGCGCCTCGCGGGCAAGATCCAGCGCCCGCTGCGCCTGGGCCTCGTTAAAACTTGTCAGCATTATTTTTTCATCGGTTACACTCATAGACAAAGTATATCCGAATTGGGAAAGCAAAAAACTTGCCAGACGTAACAAACAACATATTTACGGGCCCTCGCCGTCACGCCACATGACCTCAGGCCTCGAACTCACTCTCCTGTTGCTGGGCAGCGCGGTCCTCGGCGTCGTCGCGTTCCGCATGATGCACCTGCCGCCGATGCTGGGCTATCTCGCCGTCGGCGTGCTGATCGGCCCCCACGCGCTGAACCTCGCCGACAACGGCACCACGACGCAGGCGCTGGCCGAATTCGGCGTCGTCTTCCTCATGTTCTCCATCGGGCTGGAATTCTCGCTGGCCCAGCTGCGCGCCATGCGCCGCATCGTGTTCGGACTCGGGCTCGCGCAGGTCGTGCTGACCATCGTCGTGACCGTGCTGGCGTCGCTGTGGACGCGCTACCTGCCGCCGTCGATGCAGATCGGCTGGCAGGCCGCGCTCGCGCTGGGCGGGGCGCTGGCGATGTCGTCGACGGCCATCGTCTCGAAACTGCTGACGGAGCGGCTGGAGCTGGAGAGCGAGCACGGACGCCGCATCATCGGCATCCTGCTGTTCCAGGACCTCGCCGTCGTGCCGCTGCTGATCCTGATCCCGTCCCTGGCGAAACCGGCCGAGGAGCTCGCGATGACGCTCGCGTGGGCCGGCATCAAGGCGGCCGCCGTGCTGGCGCTGCTGCTGTTCTTCGGCCAGAAGCTGATGCGCAAGTGGTTCAACATCGTCGTCAAGCGCCGCTCGCAGGAATTGTTCATGCTGAACCTGCTGCTCGTGACCCTGGGCGCGGCCGCGATCACGGAACACGCGGGCCTGTCGATGGCGCTGGGTGCGTTCGTGGCCGGCATGCTGATCTCCGAGACGCCCTACAAGCATCAGGTGGAAGAGGACATCAAGCCGTTCCGCGACGTGCTGCTGGGCCTCTTCTTCATCACCATCGGCATGCTGCTGAACGTGCAGCTCGTGATCGCGCACTGGTGGGTCGTCCTGCTGTTGCTGGCCGTGCCCGTGATGCTGAAGTTCGCGCTGATCGCCCTGCTGGCCAAGGCGTTCGGCTCCACCGACGGCGTCGCGATGCGCACGGGCCTCGCGCTCGCACAGGCGGGCGAATTCGGCTTCGTGCTGCTCAGTCTCGCCTCGGGTTCGCACCTGATCGCGCCGTTCGTCATCCAGCTCGTACTCGCGTCGATGGTGTTGTCGATGCTGGTCGCGCCCTTCGTCATCGCCAATATGGACAAGCTCGTGATGAAGGTGGCGACCAACGAATGGATGCTGCAATCGCTGCAGCTGACGCAGATCGCGAGCCGCACGATGGCCGCGCAGAAGCACGTGATCATCGCCGGCTTCGGCCGCAGCGGCCAGTCGCTGGCCACGCTGCTGTCGGAAGAAAAGCTGCCGTGGTACGCGCTCGACCTCGACCCCGAGCGGGTGCAGGAAGCGCGCACGGCCGGGATCAATGTCTCGTACGGCGACTGCACGCGCCGCGAAGCGCTGATCGCGGCCGGTATCAACCGCGCCAGCGCCCTCGTGATCACGTTCGCGGACACCCGTCTCGCCGTGAAAGTGCTGCACCTCGTGCACGAGCTGGCGCCCAAGCTGCCCGTGATCGTGCGTGCCCACGACGACACGGAACTCGACGTGCTGAAAAAGGCCGGCGCCACCGAGGTCGTGCCGGAAGCGCTCGAATCGAGCCTGATGCTGGCCTCGCACGCGCTCGTCGTGATGGGCGTGCCGCTGCGCCGCGTCGTGCACCGCGTGCAGGCCGCGCGCGACGAGCGTTACGCGTCGCTGCGCGGCTTCTTCCACGGCGCCAGCGACATCGCGGACGGCACGGAGCACAACTACGTGCGCCTCCATTCCGTCACGCTGCGCGACGACGCCGGCGCCGTCGGGCGCTGCATCGCGGAGCTGGAACTGGACGAAGTCGGGGCCGAAGTCACGGCCGTGCGGCGCGGGAACGACCGCATCGAGCCGACGCCGGAGACGGCACTACGGGCGGGCGACGTGGTGGTCCTGCGGGGAACGGGCAACGCGGTCACGCGCGCCGAAGGACGGTTGCTGCGCTGAGTGTAGCAGCCGTTCGACTGATACAGCATGTGCCTGTACGGGGCGCCTTGTGCCTTGTCCCTGCCGTGCCGGGCTTCTAGACTGGGGCCTTCTCCACGCTGGGACTGCCTGCCATGACCGAACTCCTGCCTCTGATGAGCTATTGCCTTGTGATGTCCGCCACGCCCGGGCCGAACAACGTCATGCTTGCCACCACCGGCGCCAGTTTCGGCTATCGCGGTGCGCTGCCGGTCATCCTCGGCATCCAGGCCGGTATCTTCGTGCAGACCATGCTCGTGTGCGCGGGGCTGGGCAGCCTGTTCATCGCGTACCCGATGGCGCAGCAGGTACTGCGGGTCGCGGGTGCGCTGTACCTGATGTTCCTGGCCTGGAAGCTTGCCGGCGCCTCCGTGGCAGGAGCCGGCGCACCGAAGCCCGTGTCCTTCACGCAGGCGGCGCTGTTCCAGGCGCTGAACCCCAAGAGCTGGCTCAAGGCGATCACCATCGCGTCGGTCTTCATGCCTGCGCAGGGCAACATGCTCGCCAGCGCGCTGCTGGTGTCCATGATCGGCACCATGGTGGGCATGCCGTGCAACGTCATGTGGGCGCTGTTCGGCGTCTCGATCCGCAGCGTGCTGAAGGCGTCCCGCAGCCGGCGCATCTTCAACCTGGCGATGGGGGCCATCCTGGCGGTCCTCGCCGTGATGTGTTTACGCTAGACTTCCACGATGTTCCCCATCGACCGCTCCTCACCCATCCCCCTGTTCGAGCAGATCGAGGCCGCATTGCGCCAGCAGATCGCGCAACGCGTCCTGCCTGGCGGGACCAGGCTGCCGTCGATCCGCCAGCTCGCCACGCAGCTCTCGGTCAGCACCAACACCGTGGTGGTGGCTTACGACAGGCTGGTGGCCGCGGGCGTCATCGATACGCACGGCACGACGGGCTTCTTCGTCCGCGCACCGCTTGATGCCGGCCGCGCCATTCCCGACGAAGTTGCGCTCGAGGCGGGCGAGGAGCAGGAGCCGGTCTGGCTGATCCAGCAAGCCAACGACCAGCGGCCGGGCGTGCTGCTGGCCAGCAGCGGCGCGTTGCCGCCCACCTGGCTGCAGGACGCGGTGCCGGCGGCCGCCGTCCAACGTGGCCTGGCGCGCAGCGCGGCCGGCATGGCCTCGCGCTGTCCGCCGCAAGGGCTGGCCGAACTGCGCGAGCAGATCGCGTTGCTGTTGCGCGGCATCGGCATCGCTGCGGACGCCAGCCACATCCTCACCACCTTCGGCGCCACCCATGCAATCGACCTGATCTGCCGCACGTTTCTACAGCCCGGCGATACGGTGCTGGTCGAGGATCCGGGATACTTCCTGATGTTCGGCCGGCTGCGCCAGGACGGCGTGCGCCTGGTGCCCGTCAAGCGCCGCCCGGATGGCCTCGACCTCGACGAACTGGAAGCTGCCTGCCGCGCCCACCGTCCGCGCCTGCTGTTCGTGCAAACGGCTTTGCACAATCCCACCGGGTGGAGCAGCAGCGCCACCAATCTGCACAAGGTGCTGATCATGGCGCAGCAGTACGGCTTCCTGATCGCCGAAGACGACGTGCACGGCCATTTCCAGCATGGCCACAGCACGCGGCTGGCATCGCTGTCCGGGCTGGATGGTGTGATTTACTACTCCAGCCTGTGCAAGGCGCTGAGCCCGGCCCTGCGCATGGGCTACCTGGCGGCGGCGCCCGCCCTGCTGAAGCTGTTAATGCGAACCAAGATCCACGCCATCATGACGTTACCGGCGTTGAACGAATACGTTTTGCTGGAAGTGCTCAAGGCCGGCAACCTGCGCAAGCACCTGGAGCGGCTGCAACGCAAGATCATGGTGGCACGCAACGCCAGCACCCGGCAACTGAGCGCGGCCGGCGTGCTGTTCGAGCAGCCCGGCGACGCGGGCATTTTCTTGTGGGGCACCATGCCCGAAGGGCTGGACGTGGACTTGCTGGTGCAGGATGCCTACCGCAACAAGATCGTGATGATGCGCGGCGCCGCGTTCTCGGCCAACGACACGCCCGACCAGCACATCCGCTTCAACGTCGCCATCAGCCAGCATCCCCGCGTGAGCACCTACCTTGACGAACGCCTGCGCGCGGTGGCTGGCGCGCGCTCGAGCCTGGCCCGCGCCAGCGGCGCCGCCAGCATCGAGGGCAAGTCCTGAGTCGGCGTATCAAGTGGGCGCCGAGGGTCGCCTGCTACGTTGACGCGACGACGCGGTTCCGACCGCCCTCTTTTGCCTGATATAACGCCTGGTCGGCCTGCGCGACGAGCTGCTGCGCCACGCCCTCGATCGCGTGGTCGCGCTCGAAATCGTCGAGGGTCGCCACGCCGATCGACACCGATACCGACAGCGTCTGCCCTTCCGGCATCACGAACGGCTTCTCGGCCACGCTGGCGCGGATGCGCTGGGCGACCATGCTGGCGCTGCCCAGGTCCGCATCGATCAGCAGCACGACGAATTCCTCGCCGCCGAAGCGGCCCAGCGCGTCCGTCATGCGCAGCTCCGCCTTGATGCGCGCGGCGACTTCGCGCAGCACGTCGTCGCCCGCCAGGTGGCCGTACGTGTCGTTGACCTGCTTGAAATAATCGATGTCGATGTACATGCACGACAGCCGGTACGACTGGCGCCGCGCCCGTGAAATCTCCTCGACGAGACGGCGGTCCATGTAGCGGCGGTTGTAGACGCCCGTCAGCGCATCGGTCAGGCCGATGTACTTCAGCATCTCGTTGCTGATCACGTTCTCCAGGCAGATCGCGATGATGGACGCCATGTGCTCGACGAAGTCCGTCCCGAGCAGCGGCGTGAAGCGCCCCGGGTCGCGGCTGCCCAGGTTCAGGCTGCCGATCAGCCGTTTATTGCGCAGCAGCGGCACCATCGCCACGCTGGCGAGTCCCCCGGGCGGATGGGGGAAGGCGTGGCGCTGCGTGGCCGCGTCGAACGGCACCAGTTTCGGTTTCGGCGTGCGGCCGGCGGACAGGTCGTAGCCGAGGCCATCGACGTTGTCATGGAATAGCAGGTTGGGGAACGCCTCGAAATCCACGCCCAGCTTGTGCATGACGGTGTAGATGTCGGCGCCCGTGTCGACGAGCGACAGGGTGACGGCGTCGAGGTCGGAGATCACGGGCAGCAGGCGGAAGATCGTGCCGACCAGCTCCTGGAAGGTACTGGCGCTGACGATTTCCAGGTCGAACGCCTGGTGTCGCATCATGATGGCGTGGTTGCCCTCGGCCTGGTCCATCAGGCTGGCCAACTGGCGGCGCAAGGCCTCGTTCTCGGCGATGAGTTCGCGCACACTGGCGCCGCGCTCGTGCATGTGTGGTTCCCCTTCAGCAAGAAACCCTAATTTACGCGAACTTGCGCGGCTTGAAAACGAAAATGATGAGGTAACGCCAACAACATTGCCATGATGTCATCTTGGCGTTGCGCGCACGGCCTCCCAGGCCCGCTCCAGCAGCGGCGGCGCCAGCAGGTGGACGGCACGCGGCACGACGTCCAGCCGCACGTCCGCCCCGAGCGCGGCGAGGCGTTCGAACACCCGTTCGCTGTGCTGCACGGGCACGGTCCGGTCCATGCGGCCGTGCACGAGGGTGACGGCCGTGCGCCGCTCCCAGGTGTCCGGCAGCGGCGCGCAGCGTCCCGCGATGGCGACGACGTGGCGCGCCAGATAGCGGTCCTGGCATGCGGCCAGCGCCATGATCGCGCCCTGCGAAAAGCCCGCCAGCACCGTCTGCTCCGCGCCCGCGCCATGTGCGCGCTGTACACCTTCGATGGTCGCGACGAATGCCGGCAGCGCGGCGCGGATGCGGCCCGGACGGTTGTCTTCCGTGATGCCGGCGACGGACATCCATTGGAAACCCGCCCCGCCGCGGTCGCAGGGGTGGGCGGCGGGCGGCGCGACGACGCGCGCTTGCGGGTCGTGCGCGGCGATCAGGCGGGCCAGCGGCGCCATGTCGGCGGGCGTCTGGCCGACGCCGTGCAGCAGGACGATCAGGGAATGCATCTGCACAGTCTAGCGCATCCGCCGCATATGGATATACGGCCACCGACTCAGGCGTTTTCCAAATTTACAAGCGCGAAACCATTCGTTCCAGCGGGGAGAGCTCGTCGATACCATCCTTGCAATCATGACTTGTCATGACAGGACATACCAGACCATGACGACCTTTCGCGCCATCGAACAATCCGCCATCCCGCTGTATTCGCAAGTCCGTGAACGGCTGCGCGAACGCATCGTCGACGGCACCTACGCCCCGCAGACGCGCCTGCCATCGGAGAGCGAGATCGGCACCCTCTTCAAGGTGAGCCGCATCACCGTGCGCCAGGCGCTGGGCGACCTGCAGAAGGAAGGCGTGGTCGTCAAGGTGCCCGGCAAGGGCACGTTCGTCGCGGAGACCCGCCCGAGCCAGGAGCTGGCGCGGCTGGAAGGCTTCGGCGAAGCGATGTCGCGCAAGGGGCACCGTATCGTCAACCGCGTCGTGAAGCACGCACTCGTCGAGGCGTCGCCGCTTGTCGCGGCGCGGCTGCGCGTGGCACCAGGTGCGCCCGTGACGGAAATCCACCGCGTGCGCTGGCTCGACCGCGAACCGGTGTCGTTCGAGATCACGTATCTGCCGCCCGCGATCGGCGAACGCCTGCGCGGCGAGAACCTGGCCGAGCGCGACATCTTCCTGATCCTGGAAACCGACTACGGCATCGCGCTGGGCCATGCGGACATCCAGATCGGCGCCGTGAACGCGGACGCCGCACTGGCACAAGCCCTGCGCGTGGAACCGGGCGCCGCCCTGCTGCGCATCGAGCGCCTGACGTGGACGGCGGACGGCGTACCGCTCGACTTCGAATACCTGTACGTCCGCGGCGAAGCCTTCCAGTACGCCCTGCGCCTGCCGCGCCATCCCTGACACCCATTTTTGAACCAGGAACCCGATATGGAAACGCATATTCAAACCGTCGACGTGCTCGTGATCGGCGGCGGCACGGCCGGCCCGATGGCGGCCGTCAAAGCGAAGGAAGCGAACCCGCAGCTGCGCGTGCTGCTGCTGGAAAAAGCCAACGTCAAGCGCAGCGGCGCCATCTCCATGGGCATGGACGGCCTGAATAACGCCGTCGTGCCGGGCTTCGCGACGCCGGAACAGTACGTCAAGGAGATCACGATCGCCAACGACGGCATCGTCAACCAGGCCACCGTGATGGCGTACGCGCAGAACAGCTACGCGATGATCCAGGAGCTGGACAGCTGGGGCGTGAAGTTCGAGAAAGACGAGACGGGCGACTACGCGATGCGCAAGGTCCACCACATGGGCACCTACGTCCTGCCGATGCCCGAGGGCCACGACATCAAGAAGGTGCTGTACCGCCGCCTGAAACGGGCGCGCGTCGAGATCACGAACCGCCTCGTCGCTACCCGCCTGCTGACTGCCGAAGACGGTTCCATTGCCGGCGCGATGGCGTTCGACTGCCGCACGGGCGACTTCCACGTGATCCGCGCGAAATCCGTCGTGCTGGCGACGGGCGCCGCCGGCCGCCTCGGCCTGCCCGCCTCCGGCTATCTGTTCGGTACGTACGAAAACGCGACCAACGCGGGCGACGGCTACAGCATGGCCTACCACGCGGGCGCCGAGCTGTCCGGCATCGAATGCTTCCAGATCAACCCGCTGATCAAGGATTACAACGGCCCCGCCTGCGCCTACGTCACCGGTCCGTTCGGCGGCCACACGACGAATGCAAAAGGCGAGCGCTTCATCGAATGCGATTACTGGAGCGGCCAGATGATGCAGGAGTTCTACGACGAGCTCCAGGGCGGCAACGGCCCCGTGTTCCTCAAGATGAACCACCTGGCCGAGGAAACCATCCAGACCATCGAGACGATCCTGCACACGAACGAGCGCCCGAGCCGCGGCCGCTTCCACGAAGGGCGCGGCACGAACTACCGCGAGCAGATGGTCGAGATGCACATCTCCGAGATCGGCCTGTGCAGCGGCCACTCCGCGTCCGGCGTGTGGGTCGACGAGCACGCGCGCACGACGGTGCCGGGCCTGCACGCGGCCGGCGACCTCGCCTGCGTCCCCCATAACTACATGCTGGGCGCCTTCGTCTACGGCCGCCTGGCCGGCGAAAGCGCGGCCGCCTACTGCGCCGCGCACGAGCTGCCCGCCGTCGACGAGGCCCAGGTCGAGCGCGAGCGCGCCCGCGTGTGGGCACCGCTGGCGCGCGAGGACGGACTGCCGCCGAACCAGGTCGAGTACAAGCTGCGCCGCATGGTCAACGACTACCTGCAGCCGCCGAAGGTCACGAAGAAGATGGAAATCGGGCTGCAGCGCTTCGAGATGATCCGCGCCGACCTCGACCGCCTGCAGGCGAGAAATCCGCACGAGTTGATGCGCGCGATGGAAATCCACGCGATCCGCGACTGCGCCGAGATGGCCGCGCGCGCGTCGCTGTACCGCACGGAGAGCCGCTGGGGCCTGTACCACAACCGCGTCGACTACCCGCAGCGCAACGATGCCGACTGGTTCGTGCACGTGCAGCTGAAGAAGGAGAACGGCGAAATGACGTGCTTCAAGCGCCCGATCGCCCCGTACATCGTTCCGCTCGACGACAGCGAGAAGGACGCCTACCGCCGCCTGCGCGTGCACAAGACCGAGGCCCTCGCGGCCTGACCAGGAGAACCTCATGCCGACCACCATCAACATCACCAGCGTCCCCGTCACCGTCGACGAAGACAAATGCATCGCGCACAAGGGCTGCACCGTGTGCGTGGACGTATGCCCCCTCGACGTGCTGGCCATCGACATGGTCAAGGGCAAGGCCTACATGAAGTTCGACGAATGCTGGTACTGCATGCCGTGCGAGAAGGATTGCCCGACCGGTGCCGTCCACGTCGATATCCCGTATTTGCTGCGCTAACCCTGGAGAACAAGAAGAATGAAACTGCACCACAAACTGCTTGGCCTGTCCCTGATCCTCGCCTTCGGCACCGCCAACGCGGCCGAAACGATCCGCGTCGCCATCGGCACGCAGGACACGACCATCAACTGCGCCACCGGCGGCCTGCTGATCCGCGAACTGCACCTGCTGGAAAAATACCTGCCGCACGACGGCAAGTACAAGGACGTCAAGTACGACATCGAGTGGAAGAATTTCACGTCGGGCGCGCCGCTGACGAACGAGATGGTGGCCGGCAAGCTGGACCTCGGCTCGATGGCCGACTTCCCCGGTTCCTTCAACGGCGCCGCGCACGCGAAGGCGGGCAAGAAGAGCATCTTCATCACCGTGCTGTCGGGCAGCACGCTCGGTTCCGGCAACGGCATCGTCGTGCCGAAGAACTCGCCCGTGCAATCGCTGGCGGAACTGAAGGGCAAGACGATCTCCGTGCCGTTCGCCTCCACCGCCCACGGCATGCTGCTGCGTGCCGTGAAGGCGCAGGGCTGGGATCCGGAGAAGGACGTGAACATCACGACGCAGGCGCCGGAAGTCGCCGGCTCCGCCCTGCAGAGCAACAAGGTCGACGCGCACGCAGACTTCGTGCCGTTCGCCGAACTGTTCCCGCACCGCGGCTTCGCCCGCAAGATCTACGACGGCTCGCAGGCCCAGGCGCCGACGATGCACGGCAGCCTCGTCGACGCGGCGTATGCGAAGAAGTACCCGGAAATCGTCGTCGCCTACCTGCGCGCCGCCATCGAGGCCGACCGCCTGATCGCGGCCGAGCCGGAAAAATACAGTGAACTGATCGCGAAGGTCACCGGCATCGAAGCGGAAGTGAACTACCTGTTCCACGGCCCGCTGGGCCTGCAGACGCGCGACTTCACGTGGAAGCCGGAATACCGCCAGGCCGTGAAAACGTCGATCGAGACCCTGCGCCTCCTGAAGCGCACGGACTCCGACATCGACGTGAACACGTTCATCGACGATTCCTACCTGCGCACGGCGTTCAAGCAGGCGGGCCTGGACTACGACAGGCAGCTGAAGAACTACGAGAAGCTGCCTTTGAAAGCCAAGGACGCCGTGACCGGCAAGCCCATCACCGACTTCCGCCACCTCACGCAGATCTGGGTCCAGGGCGAGCCGCTCGTGCGCCACTACGCGAACGCGCCGACCGCCATCGCCGAGCTGCGCAAGCTGGAGCAAGCCGGCAAGAAGGTGCGCACCGTGTATGCCCACGACCAGGGCTCGGGCCTGAAGCTGCTGGCTGGCGACGCGTGGTTCGTCGTCGCTGCCGACGGCAAGGACGTCAGCGCCTATCTGCTGAAGGCGGATGCGCAGACGCAGGCGGCGAAGGTGAAGGGCAAGGTCGTCGGTTTCGATACGCTCAAAGCGGGCAAGCCGATCTGACCATGGACACCACCGCCACCCGCCCCATCGACCCGGCCCTGCTGCGCCGCGCGGGCCGCCTGCTGCTGCGCGCGCTGTCGCTCGTCGCCTGCGTGGCGGCCTGGCAGTGGGCCTCCTCGCACCACGTCGACCTCGGCCTCGTCACGTTCCAGAACGTGCCGTCGCCCAAGGACGTGCTGGACGCCGCCGCGACGCTGGTCGACTCGCCCAAGCTGGCGCTGCACCTGAAGGCCAGCGTGTGGCGCGTGTTCGCCGGCTTCGTGGCGGCGGGCCTCGTCGGCATCGGGCTCGGCCTCGTCATCGGCCGCTCGCGCGTGCTGGAAGACGTGCTGCTGCCGCCGCTGGAAATGCTGCGCCCGATCCCGGCCGTCGCCTGGATCCCGCTGGCGATCCTGATGTTCCCGTCGTCCGAACTGTCGATGGTGTTCATCACGTTCATCGGCGCACTATTCCCCATCCTCCTGAACACCGTGCACGGCGTGGAAGGCGCCGATCCGCGCCTCGTCGCGTCGTCGCGCAGCCTCGGCGCCGGCCGCTGGACCATCTTCTCGGAAGTGATCCTGCCGGCCGCCGCGCCGAACATCGTCACGGGCCTGTCGATCGGCATGGGCACCGCGTGGTTCTGCCTCGTGACGGCGGAGATGATCTCCGGCCAGTTCGGCATCGGCTACTACACGTGGGCCGCGTACACGATCCAGAACTACCCGGACATCGTCGTCGGCATGCTGTTCATCGGCGTCATCGGCATGGGCAGCAGCGCGCTCGTGAAGAAGATCGGCGATCTGGCCATGCCCTGGTACCACATGCAGAGGAAAAAACGATGAACCAGACCACCTCGTTCGAACGCGCCCGCCTGGCGCAGGGCGGCGCCATCGAGATCGACAAGCTGGGCATCCGCCTCGGCGAAGGATCGCAGGCGTTCGACGCCGTGCAGGACGTGTCGCTGTCCATCGCGCCCGGCGAATTCGTGTGCGTGCTGGGTCCTTCCGGCTGCGGCAAGTCGACCCTGCTGGGCGCGCTGGCCGGCCACTGGACACCGAGCCGCGGCAGCATCCACGTCGATGGCGCCCCGGTCGCCGGCCCGCATCCGGACCGCGGTCTCGTGTTTCAGCAGCACACGCTGTTCCCGTGGAAGAAGGTGCTCGACAACGTCGCTTTCGGCCTCAAGATGCAGGGCGTGGGCCGGCGCGAACGGCGCGAGCGGGCGCGCGAACTGCTGGGCCTCGTGGGCCTGGCCGGCTTCGAGGACCGCTATCCGATCCAGCTGTCGGGCGGCATGCAGCAGCGCGTGGAAATCGCGCGCGTCCTCATCAACCATCCGCGCGTGATGCTGATGGACGAACCGTTCGGCGCGCTGGACGCGCAGACACGATTAAAAATGCAGGAACTGCTGCTGGACGTGTGGGCGCGCGTGAACACGACCATCATCTTCATCACGCACGACATCGACGAGGCGCTGTTCCTCGCCGACCGCATCCTCGTGATGAGCCCGCGGCCGGGCCGCATCATCGACGAGATCCGCCTCGACTTCGCACGCCCGCGCCATCCGGACGTCATGACGTCGAGCCACTTCACGCGCCTGAAACGCCACTGCCTGGACCTGCTGCATCCGCAGGCCAGCATCACGCCGCTCGCGCGCCTGAGCCCACTGGGCCCTCTCTGAACTCTGCCATGCAAGGACACACCGTGACTTCCGATTTTTACGACGACCCCGAACTTGCCGAACTGGCCGAGCGCCTGCAGGACGATGACGCTACCGTGCGCCGCATCGCCCTGATGGACCTGGCCGACCTGGACGGCGACGCCCACGTGCCGCTGCTGCTGGCCGCGCTCGGCGACGATGCCGCCGTCGTGCGTACGGAAGCGGCGCGCGCGCTGGAAGCCTTCGAGTCCCCGGCCACCGTGCGCGGCCTCGCGCGCCTGCTGTCGGACGAGGATACGGACGTGCGCGCCGCCGCGGCCCAGAGCCTCTCGGAACTGAAGCTGCCGGAATCGGCGCAGGAACTGCTGCCGTTCATCGGCGCGAACGATGCCTTCGTGCGTGCGGCCGCGCTGCGCGGCGTGCGCGAACTGCGCGTGCCGGACAGTTTTGCGCCCGCGCTGGCGGCGCTCGGCGACGCGGATCCGCTCGTGCGGCGCGAAGCCGTGGCCGTGCTGGGCTACCTGAAACGTCTCGACGCCGTCGAGGCGCTGACGCGGTTGGCCATCCAGGACCCGGTGCCGGAAGTCCGCCGCGCCGCCGCCGGTGCGCTGGGTTTTGCGGAAGAGACGCCCGCGGTGCTCGTCGCCCTGCTGGCGGCGCTGTCCGACCCCGCGTGGCAGGTGCGCGAGGAAGCGGCGACGACGCTCGGCAAGCTGCGCCTGCGCGACGCGGCGCCGGCCCTCATCGCCGCGCTGGACGACGCCTACTGGCAGGTGCGCCTGCGCGCGGCCCGCAGCCTGGGCCGCCTGCGCAACGTGGATGCGCTGCCCGGATTGACCGCCGCGCTCGCGCACACGATCAGCAACCTGAGGAAGGAAGCGGCGCTGGCGCTGGGCGAGATCGGTTCGCCGGCCGCCCTGCCCGCGCTGCGTGCGGCCGAAAGCGACCCGGATCCGGAAGTGCGCAAGTCCGTGCGCCTCGCGCTCCAGCAGATCGGGGCGCCAGCATGACGGCGCTGCCGGACACCATCGAGAACCACGCCGCGCAGGGCGTGCTGGCGCTGCACTGGCCGGACGGCCGCAGCGCCCGCGTCACGCACGCGCGGCTGCGCGCCGCGTGCCCGTGTTCCGAATGCCGCGCGCAGCGGCGGGCCGGGATCGACATCCGGGAAGACGCGGCCGTACGACTGGCCGCCATCGAGCCGGTGGGTGCCTATGCGCTGAACCTTGCGTTCAGCGATGGGCATCGGCGCGGGATTTATCCGTTCGAGATGTTGGCCACGTTCGATTAAAACGCGATCTCGGTCATCAACTCCTGCCCCAGATGGAGCTCGCTGCCGGCGCCCGCCGTCACGATGCAGTTCATGCCGAGGCACACGGCGCCTTCCATGCGCGGATTCGCGCGGTAGGTCTGCAGGATATCGAGCGGGTCCGGTCCGGGGATGCCCGTCGCCTGGTCGATGGACGGGATCGGGCAGCGCGCACACGGCTTCACGGGACGGATCTCCACGTCGCCGATCGTGAGCGTCGCCAGGAAGTCCTCTTCGCAGGCATCGATGCCGTCGACGACGAGGTTCGGACGGAAGCGGTCCATCGGCAGCGCATGGCGGCCGGCCGCGACGAGGCGTGCGTTGAGGTCGTCCAGCGACGCCTGGCCGATCAGCAACAGGGGATAGCCGTCGGCGAAACGCGTCTGCGCGGCCACGCCGTTCGTCCACTTGGTGCTCGTCGGGCGCACGACGTCGCGGTGGAAACGCACGAGCCGGCACGGGGCTTGCACCGCATTCGAAAACCAGGCGGCCGCCGCATCGCCGCAATCGGCGGCTTCCACCGTGTCGTCCCAGATCTTCACCGCGCGCTTCGGCGCGGACTCGTCCCACGCGAGCGGCAGCGCCAGCGGCTCCATGCCGGGCGCATGGACGCGCAGCTGGCCGCCGTCCGGCAGCGGCCGGATCAGCGCCATGCGCGGATGCTCGCGCTGCGTGAGGAACTGGCCGTCTTCCGTCACCAGCATCCATTCGCGGTCGTGCACGCCCAGTGCGAACAGACCGGATTCGAGCACGGTCGCGGACCGGACGGCGATGCCGGCGCAGGATTTGATCGGGTACAGGAGCAGATGGGTCAGGATGGCCATGGATCGGTTCGTTTCGGTGGGATCGGAAAGACAGGCCGATAGTATGCACCAATCCACACCCGCAGTTCCCGTTTGCCAATCCCAAAAAACACGCGTACACTCCGTCCCGTCGTTTCGCCAAGCGGAACGACACCAATGCTAGGGGTCCTGCGCCGTCATCGACGGCGTGGGTGAGAAATACCCTCCGAACCTGATCTGGATAATGCCAGCGAAGGGAAGCTACAGAGTCAGCGCGCACATTCGTCCGCCGCATCTTTGCACCTCCTTCAGCTGGATCGCCGATCTTCAGTGACCAACAAGGAGTGCACTTGAACGCCGATCCGAAATTCCTCTCCGCCAGCGCCACGGTCGATGCCGCCGCCGTCGCCCCGCTGCCCAATTCCCGCAAGGTCTACGTGACGGGCAGCCGCCCGGACATCCGCGTGCCCATGCGCGAGATCCGCCAGTCCGACACCCCGGCGTCGTTCGGCGCCGAACCGAATCCCCCCGTGTGGGTCTACGACACGTCGGGTCCGTACACCGATCCGGAAGCCCGCATCGACATCCGCTCCGGCCTGCCCGCCCTGCGCGCCGCCTGGATCCGCGAGCGCGAGGACACCGAAGAACTGGCCGGCCCCACGTCGCACTACGGCACCGAGCGCCTGAACGACCCGAAGCTGGCCGAGCTGCGCTTCCACCTGCAGCGCAAGCCGCGCCGCGCACTCCCCGGCCGCAACGTCACGCAGATGCACTACGCGCGCCAGGGGATCATCACGCCCGAGATGGAATACGTGGCCATCCGCGAAAACCTGCGCCGCCAGGAATACCTCGCCGCGCTGGAAGCGGCCGGCCCGACGGGCAAGCGCATGGCGCAGATGCTCGGCCGCCAGCATCCGGGCCAGTCGTTCGGCGCCAGCATCCCGCGCGAGATCACCCCGGAATTCGTGCGCGACGAGATCGCCCGCGGCCGCGCCATCCTGCCGAACAACATCAACCACCCGGAATCGGAACCGATGATCATCGGCCGTAACTTCCTCGTGAAGATCAACGCGAACATCGGCAACTCGGCCGTGACGTCGTCGATCGGCGAGGAAGTCGAGAAGATGACGTGGGCCACGCGCTGGGGCGGCGACACCGTGATGGACCTCTCCACCGGCAAGCATATCCACGAGACGCGCGAGTGGATCATCCGGAACAGCCCCGTCCCCATCGGCACGGTGCCGCTGTACCAGGCGCTGGAAAAGGTGCACGGCAAGGCCGAGGACCTGACGTGGGAAATCTACCGCGACACGCTGATCGAGCAGGCGGAGCAAGGCGTCGACTACTTCACGATCCACGCCGGCGTGCGCCTCGCCTACGTGCCGATGACGGCGAACCGCCTGACGGGCATCGTCTCGCGCGGCGGCTCGATCATGGCCAAGTGGTGCCTCGCCCACCACAAGGAATCGTTCCTGTACACGCATTTCGAAGAAATCTGCGAGATCATGAAGGCCTATGACGTCGCGTTCAGCCTCGGCGACGGCCTGCGTCCCGGCTCGATCTACGATGCCAACGACGAAGCCCAGCTGTCCGAACTGAAGACGCTCGGCGAGCTGACGCAGGTCGCGTGGAAGCACGACGTGCAGGTGATGATCGAGGGCCCGGGCCACGTGCCGCTGCAGCTTATCAAGGAAAACATGGACCTGCAGCTGGAGCAGTGCCACGAGGCGCCGTTCTACACGCTGGGGCCCCTGACGACCGACATCGCACCGGGCTACGACCACATCACGTCCGGCATCGGCGCCGCCAACATCGGCTGGTACGGCACGGCGATGCTGTGCTACGTGACGCCGAAGGAGCACCTGGGGCTGCCCGACAAGGACGACGTCAAGGACGGCATCATCACGTACAAGATCGCGGCGCATGCGGCCGACCTGGCCAAGGGCCATCCGGGCGCGCAGATCCGCGACAACGCGCTGTCGAAAGCCCGCTTCGAATTCCGCTGGGAAGACCAGTTCAACCTGGGCCTCGACCCGGACAAGGCGCGCTCCTTCCACGACGAGACCCTGCCGAAGGATTCCGCCAAGGTGGCGCACTTCTGCTCGATGTGCGGTCCTCACTTCTGCTCGATGAAGATCACGCAGGAAGTGCGCGACTACGCCGCCAACCAGGGCATCGCCGAGGGCGCCGCGCTGGAACAGGGCATGCAGGTGAAGGCCGTCGAGTTCATGAAGCGCGGCGCCGAGCTGTATCACAAGGAGTGAGCGCAATGCTGGAGATCGAACTGAACGGCGCCGCCCACGCGCTGCCGGCAGACACCAGCCTGCACGACCTCGTGGAATCGCTGGGCCTCGCGGGGCAGAAGCTCGCGCTGGCCGTGAACCGCCAGGTCGTGCCGCGCGAGCGCTGGCGCGACACGCCCTTGCAGGCGCGCGACCGCGTGGACGTGGTGCGCGCCATCGGCGGCGGCTGATCCTCAAACGATACGGAGCAAAGACATGACGAATACGACGCATGCGGACCGGCCTTTGACCATCGCCGGCAAGGAATACAACTCGCGCCTGCTGGTGGGCAGCGGCAAATACCGCGACCTGGAACAGACGCGCGCGGCGACGGAAGCGTCGGGCGCCGACATCATCACGGTGGCGATCCGCCGCGTGAACATCGGCCAGCACGCGAACGAACCGAACCTGCTCGACGTGGTGCCGCCGTCGCGCTGGACGATCCTGCCCAACACGGCCGGGTGCTACAACGCGAAGGATGCCGTGTACACCCTGCAGCTGGCGCGCGAACTGCTGAACGGGCACAAGCTCGTCAAGCTGGAAGTGCTGGGCGACGAGAAGACGCTGTTCCCGAACATGCCGGAGACGCTCGTCGCCGCGCGCGAACTGGTGCGCGACGGCTTCGACGTGATGGTCTATTGCAGCGACGACCCGATCCAGGCGCGCATGCTAGAAGACATCGGCTGCGCGGCGATCATGCCGCTCGCGTCGCTGATCGGTTCCGGCATGGGCATCCTGAATCCGTGGAACCTGTCGCTCATCATCGAGCAGGCGCAGGTGCCCGTGATCGTCGACGCGGGCGTCGGCACGGCGTCGGACGCGGCCATCGCGATGGAACTGGGCTGCGACGGCGTGCTGATGAACAGCGCCATCGCCGGCGCGCAGGATCCGGTGCGCATGGCGGGTGCGATGCGTCTCGCGGTGCAGGCGGGCCGCGAAGCGTATCTGGCAGGCCGCATGCCGCGCAAGTTCGCGGCCTCGCCGTCGTCGCCGATGGCGGGACGGATCTGATGGAGACTGCCACGCGGCCCTGCGTCCTCGTATGCGCCGGCCTCGATCCGTCGGGCGGCGCCGGCATCCAGGCCGACATCGAAGCGATCTCGGCCCAAGGTGTGCACGCGCTGCCGCTTGTGACGGCGCTGACGGTCCAGGACAACAACGCCGTGCGCGAAGTGGTGCCCGTCGACGCGGGCCTGCTGCTGCGCCAGGCCGCCGTGCTGGCGGACACGATGCCGATCCGCGCGGTCAAGATCGGCATCCCGGGCAACCGGACGAACGCGGACGCGATCGCCGGTATCGTGCGCATGCTGCGCGCGCGCACGCCGGGACTGCCGGTCGTGCTCGACCCGGTGCTGGCCAGCGGCCGCGGCGACAGCCTGGCCAGAGGCGACGCGCTGGCCGCGCTGGCGCCGCTGCTGGCCGTGACGACGCTCGTCGTGCCGAATCTGCCGGAGGCGGCGGCGCTGGGCATCGCCACGACGGGCGCCGACCTGCCCTGCCCCCACGTACTGGTCACGGGCGGGCATGCCGACGACGTCGATGTCGTCAACCGCTGGCTTTCCGCCGCCGGTTCGCGCGAATGGCGCTGGCCACGGCTGCGCGGCGAATTCCACGGCAGCGGCTGTACGCTCGCGTCGAGCATCGCGGCCCGCCTGGCGCTGGGCGACACGATGGCGCAGGCGCTCGAACTGGGCCAGCGCTACTGCGACCGGACGCTCGCGCACGCGTACGCGATCGCGCCGGGCCAGCGCATCCCGCGCCGCATCCATCCATAGGAGACAGAACATGCGAGGTTTGTACCTGGTGACCCCGAACTGGGACGACACCGACCGGCTGCTGGACGTGACGGCGCAGGCGCTGCGCGCCGGCGCCGCGCTGATCCAGTACCGTCACAAGGATGCGGGACCGGATCTGCGCCGCGAACAGGCATCCGCCCTGCTCGCGCTGTGCCGCCGCCACGACCGGCCGTTCGTCGTCAACGATCATGTCCAGCTATGCATGGACCTCGATGCGGACGGCATCCACGTAGGTGGCCAGGATGCGCCGCTCGCGGCCGTGCGCGGCCTCCTCGGTCCGGACAAGATCGTGGGCGCGTCGTGCTACGGCGACCTGGAACTGGCGCGCCAGGCACAGAGCGCGGGCGCGAGCTATGTCGCGTTCGGCGGGTTCTATCCGTCGCTCGTGAAGAAGTATGCGGTGACGACGCCGCCGGACATCGTCCTGCAGGCCAAGGCCAGCCTGTGCATGCCGGTGGTGGTGATCGGCGGGATGACGGCCGCGAACGCGCGGCCGCTCGTGGCGCGCGGGGCCGATATGGTCGCGGCGATCAGCAGCGTGGTGCAGGCGCCGGATCCGTATTCGGCGGCGCGGGAATTCGTGGCGCTGTTCTGAGATTGGTGGGCACGGGGTGCCCACCCTACGGCCACAAATGTTTCGTAGGGTGGGCTCTCCGAGCCCACGCGTTCCCGTTACGCCTTGGCCAGCTTGAACTGCGCCAGCTCACCGGTCAGATACCCGACCGCCGCCCCGAACTTGTCCTTGTAATTGGCCTTGATGAGCGGATCCAGCGTGCCCTTGACGTTGGCGTGGATGCCACCCCAGTCGCCCGGGTGCTGGAAGTTGCTCATGATGTAGGTCCAGCCGTTGACGTCGTCGACGGCGTGCAGGCCCGTCGACTCGCCGCCGGCCGGCACCGACAGCAGGCGCGAGAGCTGCTTCGTGTCGACGTTGTACGCCCACAGGAAGTTGTTCACGTGCTGGCTGCTGTCCTCGCCGATGAACAGCGTGCGCATCTTTTCCGAGAACTTCAGGTTGTCCGGGTTGCCCACCTTGTCCGGGTTCGCCGTGTTGCCGAGGGCGTCGGCGGCGATGTCCTCGCCGACCAGCAGCGCCTTCGTGTCCGCCGGCATCCACTCGCTGTTGATGGCGTTGCCGGCCGTGTCCTTCTGGCCGCCCTTCAGGTTCAGCATCATGACGGCGCCCGCGTTCAGCGCTTTCGGGATCGAGATGCCGTTGCCCGGCACGTTCAGCGCGTTCCCGGCCACCATCGAGCTCTGGCAGTTCTGCAGGGCCGAATAGGCGATCTTGTCCTTGATGTTGACGGTGGTGCCTTCCATCTTCGTGAAGCCCATCGACGCGCCGACGAGGGCGGCGTAGCGGTGCGTCTCCAGGAACGCGGCCGCCTTTTCCATGCCGGCCTTCACCTTGATCCACTCGACGCGGCCGTTCGCGGTGACCTTCGTGTAGGTGGCGTCGGCCGGGTCGGCCGTCTTGACGTCCATGATGTCGGCCGGCTTCAGCGACGCGGCCAGCGAGCGGATCTCGGCGCTCGTCGCGGAGCCCAGCTTGATCCACGTGAGCGGCGCGGCGGCGCCTGCAGGGTCCAGATTGAAGCCGGCGCCGACCTTGGCCACGTACAGCGTGCCGGCGGACAGGTCCTTCTCCTTGTCGGCCACGAACACGAAGTAGCCGCTGTTGGTGGCGTCGTCGCCCATGATCACGGTGCGGTTGTCCGGCATCACCTGCACCAGCTCGTGCGAGATGCGGCCCAGGCAGTAGTGCTTCTTGATCGACGCGGTGCCGTCCGGGTTGACGGTCACTTCCGGCAGGTGGCCGTAGTTGTACGGGTTCGCTTTCGTCTCGTCGCCGTACAGGTTCTTGCTGAAGGCCTTGAATTGCGCGTCGGTCGATGCGAGGTAGGCGTTCGGCTCGTACTCCTCGCTCGACAGGTGCGTGCCCCACGGCGACAGGCTGGCGCCGCACGTGATCCACAGGCCGTTCACGCTCGAGGTGTCGACGTTGTGGTACTTCACGAGCGTCAGCTTGCCGGTGGTCTTGTCCTGGTCGAGGGTCAGCACGGCGATCGGCGACGGCAGGCGGCCGTACATGTCCGTCTTGCCGTCCTGCGCCCACGTCGTGTACTCGAACTGCACGACGGCGAACACGGGATTGCCCTTCACGCCGGCCACGTTCGCGTTCGGCACCGTCAGCAGCGACGTGCCGTCCGGCGAGTCCGAGAAGAACTGGCGCTCCTTGCCGGCGACGGTGGTGTCGATGATCGGCTTGTTGTTGATGTCGTAGTAGCCGCCGGCGAGGATGGTGCCGCCGCTGCCGTTCGGGACCATGTCGCCCGTGATGAAGAACGGCTGGTACGACAGCTTGAAATCGAGCTTGCTGCTGTCGCTGAAGTTGACCGTCATCGTCGAGCCGACGGACGTCGTCGCCATCGCGGCGGCGGCGGCCAGCGTCGGTGCCGTCATCGACCCGAACGACACGCTGGCGAGGGTCACGGCCGGCGTCGGCGCGGTGGTCGCCGGCGTGTCGTTATCGCTGCCGCCGCCGCAGCCGGCCAGCAGGGCGGCCATGCCGCCGGCGCCCAGCGGCAGCATCGGGGTGGCGCCCATCAGGCGGAGCAGGCGGCGGCGGGACAGGTCGGGATTCGGGTTCATGCGTCAACTCTCCAGGGTTCACAAAAGGAATGCCCCGGAGGTTAGTTGACAAATATTTCACCCTAATTACAAGAATTGTCCGTCATTAAGCCGTCATCAGGCGCTCATATCATGCGACCGGTTTTTCCGCTTTGACAACACCTTGAAGGATTTCGCATGCACCACCCCAACCCGCTGAGCCGCCTTCCTCTCGCCATCGCTGCCGGCACCATGCTCGCACTGACAGCCTGCGGCGGCTCGGATCGCGACGACAAGGCCGACGCCGTACTCGTCATTCCGGCCGCCCCCGCCGACCAGGGTGCGCCCGACACGGCACCGGTACCGTCCGCGCTGGCCTTCGTCGATACGGCCGCCACCAACCAGCGTGGCGACGCCCGTTATGCGACCCTGGCGACCAACGCCGGTGTGCGCGTACTCGGCGGCATGCTCGACATCTGGAAACCCTTGACCGAGATCGTCGATGCCGGCGTCACCGCGCCCGCCGTGGATGGCTTCCCCGCAGTGGTCGCCTCGACCTGGACCGGCCTGCCCAACGACGGCACCAATGGCGGCACCATTGTCAACGCGGCCGTTCACAACGCGAATATCGACTACGTGATCAAAGCCACCGCCAATCGCACGGCCGAGCAAACCCTGCAGGCTTACCTGGACGATCGCCGCAACAAGGGCTACAGCGTGACCGAAGGCATGGGTCCGCTGACCAGTGCCTGGCGCACGGCCACGCGCCAGACCACCACGATCACCGACATGCCGCCGGATGCCACCACCGTCAAATACGATGATGGCGGCAACAACAACGGCGTCGGCGGCGACGCCAATGCCGACTTCGGCAAGGTCGTCGACCTGATCAACTCGATGGGCAACAATGGCTCGACCGAGCCCGCCAAGCGTTTCTACAAATATGCGCGCCCCTACCGCTGGAGCAGCGCGGTGAAGGTCGTGCCGCAACTCGAGCCGGCCAAGAGTACGACCCCGAGCACCGACGGCGGGTTCACCAGCGGCCACGCGGCCGAAGCGACCCGCAATGCCGTCGCCATGGCTTACGTGCTGCCCGAGCGCTACCAGGAACTGGTCGGCCGCGGCCTGGAACTGGGCGAAAGCCGCATTCTGGCCGGCATGCATTCGCCGCTGGACGTCATCAGTGGCCGGGTACAGGCGCAGGCCGTGGCTGCCGCCAATCTGATCGCCGCCGGTGCCACCGTCCGCTCCGCTGCCGTGGCCCAGGCCCATGCGACTCTCATGAAGCTGACCGGCACCACACCGGCGACCTTTGCGGCCTACGCGGTGTCGGGCACCGCCGCCAACGACCGTTTCGCCGACTACGCCACCAGTCGTGCCAACTACGTGCGGCGCATGACCTACAACCTGCCGCAGACCGGGCCCACGAACCTGCCGGCCGTGGTGCCGAAGGGCGCCGAAGTGCTGCTCGAGACACGGCTGCCTTACCTGACCGATGCGCAGCGCCGCGTCGTGCTGAAAACCACGGCGATCGCTTCCGGTTACCCGGTCCTGGACGATCCTGAAGGTTGGGGCCGCCTGAATCTGTTCGCCGCGGCCGAAGGCTATGGCGCCTTCACCGGTAACGTGATCGTGAACATGGATGCGAGCAATGGCGGCTTCAACGCAGTCGACCGCTGGCGCAACGACATCGCCGGCAGCGGCAAGCTGGTCAAGCAGGGTAGCGGCACGCTCAAGCTGGGCGGCCAGAACAGCTGGACCGGCGGCACCCAGGTCGAAGGGGGAACGCTCGAGGCGCTGTCGGCCAAAGCGTTCGGCAACGGCGATGTCTACGTCGCCGGCGGCGGTACCGTGGTCAGCAACGCGCCGGCTGCGCTGGTCGTGGGCGGCAAATACACGCAGCTCGCCGGTGCAACGCTCGAACTGCGCCTGGGTGCCGGCCAGCAGGGACGCGTCAACGTCAGCGGCACCGCGACGATCGCCGGCGGCACGCTGCGGGTCAAGTTCCTGGACGGCTACAAGCCGGCCGCTGGCGACACGCTGACGGTGATTACCGCCACAAGCCTGAAAGGCAAGTTCGACACCATCGCCGTCGACGGTTTCACCGCGACCCCGACCTACACCGACACGAGTCTGCAGCTGCGTTTGAGCAAATAGCACAGCATGATGGCAAAAAGCCATGCCCCGCAGCACTTAACTGCATGCGGCCGGCATGGCAATGGCGATCGTCAGTGTTGATTATTGGAATCCTTGCGCTTCTTCAACGTTGCGATATTTCCGGCGCGTTAGTTTCCAAGAGCAATCAAACCACCGACGAAAGGGGACGCATCGCATGAAACTCGGATACTTCGCCATTGGCCTGTGCCTGATCCCGCTGGCCGCGACGGCCGCACCGGCCGCGACACCGTATGCGGACAACAACGGCGCGCTGCCGCCGTCCAGTCAGTATACCGGCCCGCTGTTCAAGCTCAGCCACGCGTACCCCGCCAAGGCCGCGACACCGGCCATGCCCTGGCGCGACGCCATCCGGAACGGGCAGATCACGGTCCAGAACGCGAGCGTGTACGCCCAGGCGCTGAAGGAAGCGGTCGGCAAGGATATGCAGACCCTGCTGTTCGACTACACGCACTGGGACGCGGCCGCACGCGGCTGGTACAACGAACCGTGGCTGGGCAGCTCCCAACCGGCCCTCAAGTACGGCGGACGCGAAGCCATCCACGGCATGTACGTCGGCACGAACCCGCTGGACGCCTCGCTGTTCGTGGCCAGCGGCCTGAAGCGGCCGATCACGACGTACGTGCTGACCTACTACGACAAGGTCGCGGCCCAGACGCTGAACCACGTCTGGACGGCGGGTGGCGGCATGAAGCCGAACATCACGCCCACCAGCACCCAGTTCGCGGAAGGCTCGCTGATCATCAAGGCCGCATTCGTCACCGCGGGACCGGATGTGTGGCCCGTGATGGCCGGCACCCAGGTCTGGCCGCTGTACATCTCGACCAACGCCACCGCCAACCCCAACCCCGACGACGCCCCGCCGCCGAAGGTGACGAACACGTACCTCATGCAGTTCGACATCATCGTCAAGGACAGCCAGTCCGCCCCGGATACGGGCTGGGTCTTCACGACACTCGTGTACGACAAGAATGCCAAGCCCGGCCCGAACGGCATCTGGGACCAGATGATCGTGCTCGGCGCGCAATGGGGTAACGACCCGCAGGCCAACAGCACGGTCAACCCGGCCGCGCCCCTGCTGCAGAACTGGAACAACCCGGCCGCGCCCGCGTATGGCAGCGCTACGCTCGGCTGGGGCAACCGCCTGTCCGGTCCGAACGACGGCGCCATGAACGACATCGCCTACAAGGATGCAAGCGGCCAGCAGAAGATCGTGAAGAATGCGCAGGACTCCTCGTGCATGGGCTGCCACAGCACCGCCCAGTGGAACGTGAAGGCCAACGACATGCCGCACTGGCTGCTGCCCTCGCTGTCGACCAAGGACAAGAAAGCCCCCATACCGGCCCAGGGTAGCGATACCGCCTTCTTGTCGCCGGCCCCCGGTTCGGTGGAATGGCTGAAATGGTTCCAGAACCGCAAGGGCAACGTGCCGATGGACACCGGCAGCGTCGCCGCCGACTTCGACATGGTGCTGACCTTCAAATCCCTCCCGCTGTGGTCCACCGCGACGACCGGCAAGGCGCACCGTCTCGCCGGTTTCGACCTGCGCGGCAAGCCGCTCGCGCCGCGCACCGGCAAATAAGAGGACGCCCTATGTCAGCCAACTACAAACGCTTCTACACGAAAGCGGGCGCCATGCCGTCCGGGATCAACGAAGGCTACCCGGTGCCGGGCCCGCAGACGGCGGACGCCGACCGCATCGCGCACAGCGCCTTCTTCACGACCGACTGGGCGCAGGCGCAAGCGACCGCCTACGACTTCATCGTCATCGGCACGGGACCCACCGCCGTCGCCTTTATCGACCGCGCGCTGGCACGCAATCCCCAGGCGCGCATCCTCGTGCTGGAGCGCGGCGGCTACTGGCTGCCCGTGCATTACCAGATGCTGCCGATGGCCTTCCAGGCCACCAGCTCGCCCTGCACGACGTACCCGTGGACGCGCAGCACGGCGATGGCGACGGCCGGCTCGAAGTTCTTCCAGGCCGGTTACATCCCCGTGCTGGGCGGCCGCTCGACCTACTGGAGTGCATGGTGCCCGGCCCCGGAACCGGACCTGATGCGCGACTGGCCGCAGGCGCTCGTCGACGTCACGCGGCAGCCGGGCTTCTGGATTGGGGCCCGCGCCTTCCTGCACGTGACGACCGCGGACCGCATCGACGACACCGTCTACGGCAGCCTGCAGCGCCAGCTCGACACGAACCTGCGCGAGAACTTCAAGCGCTTCGTCCCGTCGGCCGAAGGCGCGTTCCCGGCACCGATGGCCGTCGGCCACAGCGAATGGCAGGACGTGAAGTTCTACAAGTACTCGACCGTCGGCACCCTGCTCGGCCTGCAGCAGCGCCAGCAGGCCCTCGCGGACCAGGGCCACGGCCAGGAACTGGCGCTCGTCGACCAGTGCATCGTGAAGCAGTTGCTGCACGATGGCCAGGGTACCGTCACGGCGCTCGAGACGAGCCGCGGCCCCCTGAGCGTGGGCAATGCGCGCATCGTGCTGGCGATGGGCACGATCCCGCCGGCGACCCTGCTGATGAACTCCTTCGGCGACCAGTTGCCGAACATCGGCAAGCGCTACACGGGCCACTTCATGTCGCACGTGATCGCGCGCGTCAGACGGTCGGCGTTCAAGGACCTGTCCGCGCTGGAACTGGGCGCGCACTACCTGCACGGGAAAGACGAGCAGGGCCTGCAATACCACGTGCAGGTGAGCGCCTTCGCATCCAGCGACCCGGCCCGCGACGCCGCCACCATTGCGTACGAGGCCCCGGACGCCGCGGCCGTCGCATCGATGGCGCAGCTGGCCGGGTCGGAAGACTACGTCGTGTTCGTGTGCGCAACGCTGGGCGAGGTCGGCGAAAACAACCCCGACAACTGGATCCGCCCGAACGGCGGCCTCGACCCGACGACGAACATCACCGTGCAACTGCAGGCCGGCCCGCGCGAACAGCACCTGTGGGACGTGCTCGACGAAGCCACGTACCAGACCATCGCCGCCCTGGTGAGCCGGGGCAGCGGCGCGACGCCCGAGATCGAATACTGGATCGAAGGCGGCACGCCGGAACAGGGCTTCTGGCAGGGACGCAGGCCGGGCAAGCAGCAGATCCGCCTGCCGATCATCGTGCACGAGGCGTCGTCGTTGTGGATCGGGGAGGATCCGGCCACGTCCGTCGTCGGGCTGGATTATCGGCCGCATGGGGTCAGGAATGTCTATGTCACCGGGGGTGGGTTGTTTCCGACTTCGGGGTCGTGGAATCCGACGCTCACGATGTGCGGGCTGGCGCAGGATTTGGCGGAGAAGCTGAGCTGACGGCGGCGGGGCGCCTCGTCTGGCCGAGGCGCCCCGGCCTTGATGACGTTCATGGTGCCGACAGCAAACATCAGGGCTGGATCGAGTGCACGATGGTGCACTGGAACATCAAACAGCCGAAAAGCGCGACCGCATCGACGGGCGGCGGACATACCGCCGAGCGCGCCGAGCTCAGCGTAATCAGCATCAGCAAGCTCGTTGACCTGGCATCGCCAATGCTGGCGCAGACCTGCACGTGCGGCAAGACGATTCCGAAGCTCACCGCCGACGGCAACGCGCTGCACCAGTATCATGGCGCCGTGCCGCTCACTGTCATCCGGACATTCCGCGGCAGGGTCACCGAGTGGTTCGGATCTCACGGCTGCGTGCGCCTGTGCGAAGACGACGCGCGCGCATTGTTCGAATGGGCGCCACTCGGCACCGTCGTGGAGATGTTCTGATGCAATCTCGGCCTGGTTCTCGCTCCCTGATCTTCGGCACGGCACTGTTCGCAGCAGGGCTGGCCGTAGGCGCTGCGCTGGCGAGTCGGGCGTCGGCGCCGGCCCATGTGGATGTCCGAGCAGGCGCCACGCTGGCGAGTTATCTTCCGGATGCCGTGATGTCGCTGGCCTATGCGACTCCAGATGGCACGACCACGGCGCAGCGGTCCGCTCCGGGCGCGCCATTCGAAGTCCTGTCCACGTTCGCGGATGACAGACCGGCGCAGCGGTGCCGTGCGTCGGCGGACATGGATGGTCATCTTGGTGACCTGGCAGAACTGAGCGCAAGACGCGGCCTCTCGCTCGAACAACGCGAACGAGAGTTCCCCGTGCAACTGGGCGTCATCGACGTCCGCGATACCGCGATTGGCGAACCTTTCGGCCCGGTGCTGGCGTTCACGAACAAAAGCAAGAGCGCAGTCGCCATCGTTGTCGATGGCCACGCCGCCGAGGTGACGCTACGGGCAGCGGAGCTCGACTGGCTGAAAACGATCTGCTCGGACTCGAGCGGATAAAACAAAGCCCCGGCAAGCCGGGGCTTTCGTCATCAATCGGAATCCGATCCGATGCTTACACGTTGAACAGGAAGTTCAACACATCCCCATCCTTGACGATGTATTCCTTGCCTTCCGCCCGCATCTTGCCCGCTTCCTTGGCGCCCGCTTCACCCTTGTAGGTGATGTAGTCCTCGAAAGAAATGGTCTGCGCGCGGATGAAGCCGCGTTCGAAGTCCGTGTGGATCACACCGGCCGCCTGCGGGGCGGTGGCGCCGATGGGGACCGTCCAGGCGCGCACTTCCTTCACGCCGGCCGTGAAATAGGTCTGCAGGCCCAGCAGCTTGAAGGCGGCGCGGATCAGGCGGTCGAGGCCCGGCTCTTCCATGCCGAGGTCGGCCAGGAATTCCTGCTTGTCGGCATCGTCCAGGTTGGCGATTTCCGATTCGATGGCGGCGGAGATCGCGACGATCGGCGCGTTCTGCTTGTTGGCGAATTCGGTCAGCTGGTCCAGCAGCGGGTTGTCCTTGAAACCGCTTTCCGACACGTTCGCGACGAACATTGCCGGCTTCGCCGTGATCAGGCACATCGGCTTGATCAGTTCCAGCTGGTCGGCATCCAGGCCCAGCGTGCGCACGGGCTGGCCTTCGTTCAGGTGCGGCAGCAGCTTTTCGATGATCGCGCACAGCTTGATCGCGTCCTTGTCGCCGGCGCGCGCCTTCTTCTGCTCGCGGTGCAGGACTTTCTCGGCGGTGCTCATGTCGGCCAGCGCCAGTTCGGTCTGGATGACTTCGATGTCATCGATCGGGCTGACCTTGCCGGCCACGTGGACGACGTTCGGATCTTCGAAGCAACGCACGACGTTGACGATGGCGTCCGTCTCGCGGATATGCGACAGGAACTGGTTGCCAAGGCCTTCGCCCTTCGACGCGCCGGCCACGAGGCCCGCGATGTCGACGAATTCGACGATGGCCTTGACGACGCGCTCCGGCTTGACGATGGCGGCCAGCTGGTCGATGCGCGGATCCGGCACCTCGACGACGCCGACGTTCGGCTCGATGGTGCAGAACGGATAGTTTTCAGCCGGGATGCCGGCCTTGGTCAGGGCGTTGAACAGGGTGGACTTGCCGACGTTGGGCAGGCCGACGATGCCGCATTTGAGACTCATGGGAAGCTTTCAGGGTCGAATTACGAAACCTCGTATTGTACCTCCGCTTGCCTGCAAAGACCGCAAACAAGCCCGTTTACGTCGCTTAAAGCGGACGAATCCGCGCAATATCCGGCTTGTTCACAAATGCTGTGAAGGCATCCCGCAGCCGTTCGCCCTCGTCCATCGCCTGGCGCCACGCACGGATGCGGGCATCGTGATCGAGCCCATAAAACTTGAAATCGCTGCGGTCGATGATTTTTCCGCGCGGCATTTTTGCCAAAAACTCATGGCTCGGCGCCACGATCAGCACATTGTCCAGCCAGCCGCGATTCGGCCCGCGGGCGGCGCGGCGCCACGGCAGCGCCTTGTCCAGCCAGCCCGGCACGATGTGCTCGGAGAAATGGGGATACAGCACAATGTCACCGGGTGCCTGATCCGCCACGCGGGCGTACGGCAGCGCCAGGTTGTAGTCGATGATGCCGCCGTCCCAGTAGTGGCCGGGCGGCGCGCCGGCGATGTCGCGCACGGGCTTCATCAGCATGGGCAACGTGCCCGAGGCCAGCAGGCCGGCCGCGAGATTGTCCGGCGTGAGCGGCGAGAAATGCGTGGCGAAGCTGTCGAAGCGGTCGCGCAGCCAGGACGCGTGCGCGCGGCGGTCGCCGAGCACGACGCGGTCCATCAGGTGCGCCAGCTTGTCGCGCGAAAAGAGGTTGTGCAGCGCCGCCGCGGCGAACCCGCGCATCTCGGCGTGACGGTGGCCGGGCGCCGCGAGGGAACGCTTGCCGCGCACCGTCAGGACGTGCAGGCGGTGGTGCGGGTGGTTGACGATGTCGTCCTCGTGGCCGCGCACGAATTCGTTCAGCAGGCCCTGCACGACGGCATCGATCTGTTCCTGCGACGGCTTCGTGCTCGTGTAGCGCTGGCCGCTGTAGAGCTCGCCCAGGCGCGCGAACGCTTGCACCGGATCGCGCTGACAGGCGGCCGCCATGCGCCAGGCACCGATCGACGAACCGATCAGCACGCGCTCGCGCGGCGCACGCGGGAACCAGTCGCCGAACACCCACTGGTCGAGGGCGCGGAACACGAGGCCCTTCGGTCCGCCGGCCGCGGCGGGCACGACGGCAATGTCTTCCGCGCGCAAGCCGTGCGTGCGGATCCGGGCCAGGGCCAGCGGGCCCGCGTGGAAAGTCAGTGCAGTCATCCCGAAATTATCGCAGGAAGAGCACGATTGCGTAGGCTCAAGGGTCAACCAGTCGCCCTCCGTACCATGGTCCGGTCGACATGCCTGGAGCCCGCATGATTAGTAGATATTGTGCCCTGCTAATGCTGACGATCGTCACGCTGCTGGCGCCGTTCGGCCATGCGCGGGCCGGCACGGGCATCGATTCTTCCATCATCGTCGAACGCCACGTGCGGCACTACGTCGTCGAGCCGGACGGCACGTACCGGCTCACGGTGGACGACGTGCGCACCATCGCCGGGCCGCACGCGTTGCGGGACCAGGGCCGGTTCGCCATCCGTTACGACAGGGCGCTGGACGACCTCGCATCGGTGGAGGCGCACATACAAAAGCCCGGCGGGCAGCGCATTCCCGTGCCGCCAAACGGCATCCAGGACCGGCATGACGCGTCCACCAGAACCGTCGTGTTCCCCGATGCGGCGTTGGGCGACCAGCTGATCTTGCACTACGTCATCCATCGCCGCACGCCCCCGTTGCGCGGCCACTTCGACGACGTGGCCGTCATGCCGTTTCACTTCCACAGGAACACCACGCTGATCTACGACATGCCGGCTGCCCTGCCGCTGCATGCGGACGCCGTCGGCTTCGTGCCCGTGCCGGCCGACAGTCCCCCGGGCCGGCGGCGCTACCAGTGGCGCTACGTGAACGGGGCCGATGGGCGCATCGAGGCCGGGGCCGTCAGCGTGGTGGACGATGGCCACCGCCTGGCCGTGTCGACCTGCGCCGACTACCCGGCACTCGCTGCCGCCATGCGCGACGCCGCCGCCGGCAAGGCCCTGCCCTCACCCGCCATCGCGACGCTGGCGCACCGGCTGGCTGACGAATTACCCGACATGCGCGCCCGCGTGCTGGCCCTGTCCGACTGGGTCCGGCAACACATCCGCCACATGGACGGCGACACGCCCCATCCGGCCAGCACGGTGTTCGACACGCGCCGCGGCGGCGACAAGGACCATGCCATGCTGCTGCAGTCGATGCTGGCGGCCGTCGGCATCGACAGCATGCCGGCCCTCGTCAACGGCGGCAACGCCTATCAGCTGCCGGCCGTGCCCGTGCTGGCCGTCCTCGACCACGTGATGGTGTACGTGCCGGCACTGGACCTGTTCGTCGACCCGGCGGCGGCCTCCGTCCAGGCCGGCTATTTGCCGCCCGCCCTGCTGGGCAAGCCCGTGTTGCTGCTCAGGAGCGGCACGTTCGCGATGACGCCCGTGCTGCAGCCGCAGAAGGTCCGCGGGGTGGCCACGGTCGACGTCGATCGCGACGGGCATATCAGCTTCAACGTGGACCGGACCATGTCCGGCGCGCTGGCCGAACCCTTGCGCATGATGGCGCGCGATGTTGCCCCGGTCGAGCGCGAGCGTGCCGCAAGGCCCAACCTGCGCGATGTGAAACACGGCGACGACGACACGTTGACGCTGTCCGGCACCGACGAGATCGGCGGATTGCGCACCGGCCGGACACTGGCAACAAGCCACCCCGCCTGGAGCACCGTGGACGCCGCCGTGGCAGGCCTGACACAGGAGCGCGAGCGCCGCCACGACTTCGTCTGCCCGGCCATCGATGCCGAGGACGAGATCCGCCTGCGCCTGCCGCAGGGCGTGCACGCCGCATCGCTGCCGGCGTCGGCCAGCGTGATTACCGGCGGCATCTTTTATCGTGCGAGCTATGCACGCGCGAACGACGGCGTCCTGGTCAAGCGCCGCCTGACCTTCCGCCACGGCCGCGCCACCTGCACACCGGAAGACAATCGCGCCATGCAGCCGGCGCTGGAACGCATCCGGCGCGACCTGCGCAGCCGCATCACCGTGGCGACGGATGAATCGACGCCCGAACGTTCAGGCGGCAGCGTCGCGCGCAAACGCCTCCCGCCACCCATGCGCGCGCAAGGCAGCCACGGCCTCGTCCGTGAGATCGAAGCGCAGGTCGACACGGTCCCGCCCCGAACGGTAGCCGCCGGGCCAGCGGGCAATCTCGACGAAGCCACAACGTCGGAAAAAGCCGGCCGTGTGCGGATGCGTATCGACCGTCACATAGCGGGGCCGCAGCTTGCGTCCGGCCATGTGCAGCAGGCGATAGGCCAGCAGCGCGCGGCCGATGCCCGTGCCGTGGCGGTCGGCCCGGACCAGGCCGAACACGAGCGTGCCGAGATCGTAGAACTCGGACAATTCATAGCCGCCGAAGCCGACGATGTCGCCGGCCTCCACCACGACGAACAGCGGACCGTCCGGGTCGTCCAGCGCGGAACGCAGCCATGATTCTTCCGACGCCGGAAAGTGGTCCGGCACGTTGGAGCGAAAGGCCGCCAGCACGGCTTTCCGGTCGCCTGGGCGGTAACGTCTGATTTTCAATTGCATGTCGATGTAGATAGTTATTCGTACCACCCCATAAAATAAATCCGAAATGCTTAGGCGATTCGGCACAACCCCTGTATATTTCATCGGGCACCTCGTCAAGTCGTCGTTATTGTTGGTTTCTTCCCGTCTCGCCCGTCCGGGCATTCCTGTCTGATACCCCTCGGTTACACCTCTCTTGTTCGCGATGTGCATCGGCATTCCGCTCTCAACATCACCAAAAGGTATCTACATGGCTACGCAAACCGGCACCGTGAAATGGTTCAACGACTCCAAGGGCTTCGGCTTCATCGCGCCTGACGCAGGCGGCGACGATCTGTTCGCGCACTTCAAGGACATCCAGTCGGACGGCTTCAAAAGCCTGACCGAAAACCAGCGCGTCTCGTTCGAACGGGCGCCCAGCCCGAAGGGCGACAAGGCGAGCAATATCCGCGCGATCTGATCGGTCGCGCGTCTGCTCGATGAAGGGCCCGCTCCGGCGGGCTTTTTTACGTCCTGCGTCAGCCAAACGCGCACGACAATTCGCGCGCCTTGTACGCCATGGCAATGGCCGTTACATTAGTGCCATGCAACCCGATGAAACCATTACCGTCGAAGACGCCGTACAGGTGCTGGCCATGGTCGGCGACCTGTCCATGGGCCTGCCGCCGGATCACTCCATCCGCACGGCGCGCCTCGCCGCACGGCTGGCGGAAGAAAACGGCGACGGTGCCGACGCCTGCACGAGCACGCGACTGGTGGCGCTGCTGCGCTGGTCGGGCAGCACGGCGACGGCGGCCGGGTTCGCACACCTGCTGGGCGACGACGTCCGGGGCCGCCACGCGATGGTCACGCGCACGCTGTCCGGCCACGCCGGCCTCACGTTCGCCAACGTGATGCCGCTGGCGCAGATGCAGTGCGAGGTGGCGGGCGACGTCGCCGTGCTGCTCGGGTTGCCGGGGGATGTCGAGAACAGCCTGCGCCACCTGTTCGGCAGCCACCATCGGGGCGACATGCAGGACGTGCTGTTCGCCCCGAACATCCCGCGCGCCGTGTTCTATGTGCGCCTCGCCGGCGACCTGGAAGTGCTCGCGCCCGCGCACGGCACGGACGGCGCCCTGCGCCTGATCGGCGAACGCGCCGGCGTGAAATACCCGGCGACGCTCGTGCAGAAACTGTCGCCGCATGCGCAGGACTGGCTCAACATGCTCGAAGAACCGACCTGCGCCGCCGACTATGCCGGTCACGACCGGCGCGTGCCGTTGTCCATCGTGGCCGACGTCATCGAACTGAAACTGCCGTGGCTCACGGGCTATTCGCGCCGCGTGGCCGCGCTGGCGCGGCGCAGTGCGTCATTGGCCGGCATGATGGCGCTGGAAGAAAGTCCGCTGGTGCGGGCCGCGCTGCTGCACGGTATCGGCAAAGTGGCCATTCCGAACGTCGTATGGGAACGGCCGGGCAAGCTCGACGCCGACGACTGGGACCAGGTTCGCAAGGTGCCGTTCTGGACGGCACGCGCGGGCACGCAGATTCCGGCGATCCAGAACGAGGCCACGCTCGCTTCTTTCATTTATGAGCGCCTCGACGGCTCCGGCTATTTCCGCAAGGCGCGCGGCGACGCACTGGGCATGCAGGAACGCCTGCTCGGTGCGGCCGCCGCGTTCGTCTCGCTATGCTCGCCGCGCCCGTGGCGTCCGGCGCATGGGGAAGCGGCCGCGTCCACGTTGATGACGGCGCAGGCGGCGGCTGGACGCTTCGACCGCCAGGCCGTCGAGGCCGTCCTCGCGGCGGCGCGCGGTGCGGAGAAGCCGCGGCCCGTGCGCGACCGCCTGCTGTCCGACCGGGAACTGGAAGTGCTCCGCCACATCACGCAGGGCGAAACGAGCCGCGAGGCCGCCCGCGCCATGCGCATCAGTCCCGCGAGCGTGCGCATGCACATCGACAATATCTTCCAGAAACTGGAATCGGGCTCGCGCCCCGCGGCCACGCTCAAGGCGCTCGCACGCGGACTCATCTGAGCCGGACGGCGGCATCCGTGTCGAGTCCGGCTAGCCTTTCTCGTCAGTTAACGTTACCATACCCAAACGTACCTTGACGATGAAAGCCGCCATGCGCCCGACCACACCCGAAGCACAGACCCGTTTCATGCTGTTCGTCGCCGGCCTCGGCGGCTTGTTGTACGGTATCGACGTCGGCATCATCGCCGGCGCCCTCCCCTATCTCGAAGCGAGCGCCGCCCAGTTGTGGCACCTGTCGGCCCAGCAACTGGGCTATGTGGTGGCGGCCGTCCTGCTGGGCTCCGTGCTGTCGTCGCTGGCGGCCGGTGCCGTCGCCGACGCCGTCGGGCGCAAGCGCACGATGCTGCTCGCGGGCGTGCTGTTCAGCGCCAGCATCCCGTTGATCGCGCTGGCCGACGGCTACCTGCCGCTGCTGCTGGGGCGCCTGCTGCAGGGGATCAGCGGCGGCATCATCGGCGTCGTCGTGCCGCTGTACCTGGCCGAAAGCCTGCCGGCCGCCGTGCGCGGGCGGGGCACCGGGCTGTTCCAGCTACTGTTGACGGTGGGCCTCGTGCTGGCCGCGCTGATCGGCCTCGTCGTGGCGCGCGAAGTCGATGCCGTCGCGCGCACGGCGCCGGCCACGCTGCAGGCCGTGCAGGATGCCGCGTGGCGCCGCATTTTCTGGATCAGCCTGCCGCCCGGCCTGCTGTTCACGGCCGGCACGCTGTGGCTGGCGGAATCGCCGCGCTGGCTGCTGGCCAGGGCGCGTCCGCAAGAGGCGCTGGCCGCCCTGCTGCGCACACGGAAGGAAGACGAGGCGCACGACGAACTGGCTGCCATCGGGCGCGAACGTACACCGGCGGGCCCGCGCGAGGAAAGCGGCAGCCTGCTGCAGCGCCGCTACGTGCTGCCGTTCCTGCTGGCCTGCCTGATCCTGGCGTGCAACCAGGCCACCGGCATCAATTCGCTGCTGGCGTATGCCGTCACGATCCTCGGCCAGTCGGGCCTCGACGGCGCCCAGGCGAACGTCGGCGACTTCGCGCTCAAGCTGCTCAACTGCCTGATGACGGTGCTGGCCGTGCTGCTGGTCGACCGCAAGGGCCGCAAGTTCCTGCTGATGCTCGGCACGGGCGGCATCGTGCTGTCGCTGGGCGCGGCCGGACTGCTGTTCCAGCACACGGAAAGCGCCCGGCAGGACGTGCGTGCCGCCCTCGTCCAGCGGGTGGCCGCGAACGGCCTGCACGCCGACGCCTCTGCCCTGCGTGCGCTGGCGGGCAGCGACGGCTACCAGGTCGAGATCGCCTACCGCTACGGCCCGCTGACCCAGGTGCGCAGCCTGCGCGCCGGCCAGGACCTCGATATCGCCCCGCCGCGCGACGTCGACGGCGACAGCGTGATCGGCGCCGCGTTCCGCCGCCTGCACCTGAATCCCTTCCCGGACATGCGGGCCGCGCTGCATTCGCCGCTCGTGATCGAACGGGCCCGCCTCGGCGCCCAGCCCGACGCGCGTCACGGCTGGCTGCTGCTGGCCTGCCTGCTCGGCTTCGTGGCCAGCTTCGCCATCGGTCCCGGCGTGTGCGTCTGGCTCGCCTTGTCCGAGCTGATGCCGACGCGGATCCGCTCGAACGGCATGAGCATCGCCCTGTTGATCAACCAGTTCGTCTCGACGACGATCGCCGCCGTGTTCCTGCCGACCGTCAGCCAGCACGGCTATGCGCCGATGTTCTTCGCGTGGATGGCCTGCACCGTCGTCTACTTCCTGGCCGCGACGTTCCTGTTGCCGGAGACGCGCGGCAAGACGCTGGAAGAGATCGGCCGGCATTTCGCCGCCGGCAAGGCGTAAACGTCAAATAAAGCGCCGCAGCAGCACGCACCAGACACCAGCCCCGGCACCCGCGACGACGGCGCCGGCCAGGTACAGCAGCGAAAAATCGCGACCGCTCGCATCGAGCAGCGCGCCGAGTGCGACCGTGGCGATCATCGTGAACAGCGCGGTCACGGACGCGCTGATCGCGGCCAGCTGGGAAAACCGCTCGCGCGGCAGCAGCACGGGCAGCAGGGCCGCCGTCCCGCTCAGGAACGCGCCAGACAGCACGCCATGCACGACGAGCGCGCACAGGAAAGCCTGACGCCCGTCGACGAGGCGCCAGGCCAGCAGCATCGCCGCCATATAAAGCACGAGGATCACGCCGCCCAGGCGCAGCGGGTGGTAGCGGTCGGCCAGCCAGCCAAGCGGCCAGGCCAGCAGCAGCGAGATCGTATAAGTCAGCGCGATCGCCGCGCCGAAGCCGGCCGCGTCGACGCCGAACTGCGCGCTCGCGTTGATGGCGTTGATGTTGATGGGCAGGACGGCCACCGCCCCCAGCGCGACGCCGCCGAACAGCCAGGCCCACTGGCCGTCGCCCTGCTGCACGGGATGCCAGCGCGCACGCGGCGCGGGCGGCGGATAGTCCGGCTCGCGCACGCGCCAGCACACGACCAGCATGCAGGCGAGGTACACGGCGGTGATCGCCAGCAGCAGCGGACGGAAGACCTGCAGCAGGTCGTTGCCGAACCAGGTGAAGAAGAAGCCCGCGCCGGTCGCGAGGCTGACCATGCGGAAGGCGCCGAAGAATCGCCCGACGACGTGGTGCGGCACCGTGTCGGTGATGAGCGCGACGAACAGCGGATTGCCGACGATCGCGGCCATCTCGAACACGATCCAGCAGCCGGCCAGCGTGGCCAGGCGGTCGGCGAACGCCATGCCGGTCATGGCCAGCGCGGTCACCACGACGGTGCCGAAGATGAAGGGGATGCGGCGGCCGTGACGGGTGCGGGCGCGGTCGCTCCAGGCGCCGATCACGGGACCGACGCTGAGCGCCATCAGCGCCGGCAGGGCGCCCAGCAGCACGTTGACGACGAGGGCGTCCTGGCTGAAGCGCAGCAGTTGAACCTTGAACAACTCCTGCACGGCGCGCTCGCGCAAGGCCCAGCCGAGGTCGCCAAGCAGCAACAGGGCGCACAGGACGGTCAGTCCGGTGCGCCCTGTCCAGGCAGTTCTGTCACCGTCCCGCACCAGGTCTCCTCATCGTATTCTGCCCCTACTGTACAGCGTTACGACGGGAAACCCAAGGCGGACGAGCATCAGAAACTGACGTCGGCCCGCAGTGCGAAGTAGCGGCGGTAGTCACGCGCGGGCATCCACGACGTGAAGCTCACGGGCACGACCGGGTTCGGCGCCCTGCTGCTCCACGTGCCGCTCACGAGGTTGTTGCCGAGGCCCGTCGCGTACGACTTGTCGAACAGGTTGTTGACCTGCAGGGTGATGCGGTACTTGTCCTTCTTGTCGCGGATGCCGGCGCCCAGGTTGAAGATGCCGTACGAGCCCTGCACCGTGCGCGGATCCTGGTTCAGGTTGTACAGCACGTCGCTCTGCCAGCGGTACGCGGCGGTGACGAACGCGTCGTACGAATTCTCCGTCGGGATGTCGTACTGGCCGCCGAGGTTCAGCTTGAACTTCGGCGCGTTCGGCAGGCGGGCGCCGGCCAGGTTGGCCACGTTCGTATTGTTGTATTTCGGGTTCGGCGCGCAGTTGCCGCCCGGGACGGTGCCGGTGCCGGCCGCGTTCAGCACGCTGTAGCACGGGCCGTTCTCGAAATCGGTGACGATCGCCCTGGTGTACGCGAACGCGCCGTTCAGCTGCAGCTGGCGGCTCACGCGCCAATTCAGGTCGGACTCGAAGCCGCTCGTGCGCAGGCCGCCGATCGAGTGCAGGGTCGTGCGGAACACGCCGTCGTCGTCGAGGAAGCCGGCCGACTGCTGGAAGCCGCGGAAATTGGTGCGGAACACGGCCAGGTCGAGGGCCATCTTGCCGTTCAGGAGGCCGAGCTTCAGGCCGCCCTCGATGCTGTGCGCTGATTCGCCCGGCACCGGCTGGTTCTTCGCGATCGCCGGGTTGAAGCTCGACGTCAGGTCGTAGGCCACGCCCTTGTGGCCGGTCGAATACGTCACATAGCCCATCGCGTCCGGGTTGAAGCGGTGCTCCAGGCCCAGGCGGCCCGTCTTGTCCGTGTGGCTGTCGTCGCCCTTGAGCGCGAACGCGGCGACGCGCGACGTGGCCGGCGGCGGGTTGTAGCTCGTGAACGTGTAGCCGGTGTCTTCCTTGTTCAGGCGCAGGCCCGCAATCAGGCTGGTCGCGCGCGTCAGGTCGTAGCTGGCCTGGCCGAACAGGGCGTAGCTCGTGTTGTACGTGGTGGCGGAGTAATCCGTCACATACGTCGTCACCGGCGCGCGGGTCAGGTCGCGCGCCAGCTGGTTGTCGCCGTACCACAGGCCCGCCACGTACTTGAACGCGCCCTTGTCCGGCGACGTCAGGCGCAGTTCCTGCGTGCGCGACGTCACGTCGAAGAAGCCGTACTGGTACAGGCCGCCATGGAAGCCAGTCGGCTTGCCGTTCACGAGCGTGTACGCGAGCACGTCGCTGTCCGTGTTGTCGCCGTCCTGGTAGTCGTCCATATGGTAGTTCGACCACGACGTCACCGACGTCAGCGTGTGGCGCGCCAGCGGGCTGCCGTCGGGGAACGTGTAGGCGACTTTCAGGCCGATGCCCTTGTCGCGCGCCTCGCCGCCGTCGCGGTAATCGTTGCGCACGCTGACGTTGCGCGGGCCCGGCGTGATGCCGGCCAGCAGGGTCGACGCGGGCAGTTGCGCGATGTTCTGGTACAGGCCGCCCGGCGTCATCGACGAGTACGGCTGCACGCAGCAATTGCGGTCCGACTTCGACGCGCGCGGGCTCAGCACGACCTGCCAGTCGTCGTTGGGGGTGAATTCCAGCTTGCCGATGAAGCTCGTGCTGCCCGAGCCGTTCAGGCGGTCACCCGTCGTCAGGTTCTTCACGACGCCGCCGAAATCGGACTTGCTCACGGCCAGGCGCATGCGCACGGTATCGCTCAGGGCGCCCGAGACGGTGCCGCTGGCGCGCCATTCGCCGTCGCTGCTGACGTAGGCCGACACCTTCTCGCGCCAGATGCCGTCGATCGGCTTGGTGGTGATGTTGATGGCGCCCGCGATCGAGCTCTTGCCGAACAGCGTGCTCTGCGGCCCCTTCAGCACTTCGACGCGGTTCACGTCGGCGAGGTCCTTGAACGCATTGGCCTGCATCGCGATGGGCACGTCGTCGATGATGACGGAGACGTCCGACTCGACGCCGATCCCGAGCGAATACGTGCCGATGCCGCGCATGTTGATGCTGAAGTTGCCGGGTTGCGTGCCGTAGGAAATCGTCAGCGCGGGCGACAGGTTGACGAGGTCGTCCAGCTCGCGCACGTTGTTGCGCTGCAGGACGGCATCGTTCAGCACGGTGATCGCGGCCGGCACGTCCTGCAGGTTCTGGGCCCGCTTGTTGGCGGTCACGATCACCTGTTCCAGTTTGGGCTGGTCGGCCGGTGCCGCTTCCTGGGCCTGGGCCAGGCCGGCGGCCGCCAGCGCGACGGATGCGGCCAGCGGACGCAGTTTCAGGACAGTCGGTTTGTTCTTGTCGGTTCTCACAACATCTCCTCCGTGTTTTCGTTTATTTTGATCTGTGAACGTTATCACATGGCGTCGAAAAAAAAGGCGCGGGCGCAAAATTCTTATTCGATGTGATAACGTTATCAGGTGATCGGCCGTCTTACAAGCGATTTTCTGCAGGCTGACGAAAAAACCACAGCACGTGGTCAGGCGCGCTTCGCCCGGGCGCGGGCACGGGGTTTCGCCGCACCCGGCGGGGCCGCCGTCGATGCGCGCACGACCAGCTCGGACGGGAATTCGATGCGCTGGCGCCGCCCCGGCTGCTTGTGGATGCGCTTGAGCAGTTCCTGCACGGCCGCCTTCGCCATCAGGTCGACCGGATGGCGCAACGTGGTCAGTTGCGGCTGCACGATGCTGGCGGCCGCCACGTCGTCGAAGCCGATCAGCGACAGGTCGCGCGGCACGTCCAGGCCGCGCGCACGGGCCGCGTTCAGGCAGCCGAGCGCCATTTCGTCGTTGGCCGCGAACACGGCGGTCGGACGCGGATCGAGCGCCAGCAACTTCTCGCCCGCTTCCAGGCCCGAACGCTCGTTGAAGGCACCCTCCTCGACCCAGCGTTCGTCGATCGCGAGGCCGGCGTCCGCCATCGCCTGGCGATAGCCCCGTTCCCGTTCGGCGCTCTGGCCCGTCCAGTGCGTGCCGCGGATGAAGGCGATGCGCTCGTGGCCCTGGGCGATGAGGCTGGCGACGGCGTCGCGCGCGCCGTTGAAATTGTCGCCCTGCACGACGGGGAGGATCGTCTCGCGCCGGCAGAAATTGACCAGCACGATGGGACTGTCGCTCTTTTCCAGCGCGGCCAGGTATTCGTCCGTCATGCGCGGCAGCACGTAGATCAGGCCGTCCCACAGGCCATGCAGCAGCTGGCTGTGGCGGCGCTGGGTATTCTCGTCGAGCTGGCCGATCGAGTTGTAGATGAACATGTCCATCTCGGCCTTGCGCACTTCCTCCGTCAAGGCGGAGACGAATGCGTTCACGACGACGGACGTCAGCTCGTTGACGACGACGCCGATCACGTTCGTGCGGCCGCCCTTCATCACGCGCGCCAGCGCGTTCGGCGCATAGCCGAGGGCCTTGGCGGCGGCCAGCACCTTGGCCTTGGTCTCTTCCGACGCGTAGCCGTCGCCCGACATCGCGCGCGAGGCCGTCATCACCGACACCCCGGCCTTGGCCGCCACCTGCACCAGCGTCACCGACTGCTTTTTCATCTGTTATCCGTATGTGAACTACGCCCGCCGGGCGAACCTTGACCTGATAACGATACCTAACCCTGGCGTTTTGTTCAAGGGTTCAACGGGCCGGTGGCGCGAATTCCGCGCGGAAGCCGGCGCCGGCAGCCCCCGCCGTGGCAATGCGCAGCACGAGATCCGGCGTCGTGCGCACCACCGTCACGCCGGAACTGGCCGCCAGCAATGCCCCCGCCGGACGCAGCAGGCGCAGTTCCAGCGTCGCCTGGCGCTGGGTCGGGTCGGCGACGTCGACGCGCAGCCGACCGGCGGCTTCCGTCACGAGCACGGCCGCGGGGCCGCTGGCGATGGCGTAATCCCGGCCGGCGCGCCGGGCCGTGCCCGCGCGCCACAGGTTGGCGAACCACGCGTGCCGGCGCAGGTCCTCGGCCGCCGCCGCCTGGTCGTCGTTGCCGTCGATGCGCAGGCCCGGATCGGCAGCCGCCGCACGCGTCGTCGCCTCGTCCGCCATCGGCAGCAGCAGGTATGCGTAGTCAGGCGCGCCGTGCGGAATCGCCAGACTCTGGTAACGTCCGGTCACCGCGGCCGCGCTTTGCTGGTCATTGATCGCACGCCAGCTGCCGCTGCGCGTTTCCCGCAGCGTGTGCAGCGCGGCGCCGGCGGGGAAGACATAGCCGCCGCGGCTGCCCGTCGCCGGATCTTCCAGCCAGGCCCAGCGCGCGTTCGGCGTGCGGCCGTCCGGCAAGGCCGCGCCGTCGACGAGCAGCCGCGCCGCGCCGCCGATGCGGCGGTTGTCGACGATGGTTTCCGTATTGCCCTTCTCGCCCACCCCGCCCGCGATGCCCGAGCCGAGTGCGAGGATGCGGTCGCCGAAGAAGAACCAGGATTTGCGGCCGTGCAGGCTGGAGCCCGTCACGCCACGCAGGGAGAACGCCATCCCGAGCGCGGCCAGGTCGCCATCGCCCACGCCGCCCGCCCACGCCTCCGTGTTCGGATACTGTTTCCAATCGACCGGCCGACCGCTGCCGCTATGGTCGGTGGTGATGCCCGGCAGGCGCGCGCGGTCGATCGTGGCCCAGTACTCGGGACCATGTTGCGCCTGGTCGGCATCGTAGATGTCGAGCACGCCCATGCCGCTCCACCACGCGCCCAGGTTCTCGCCGTTGCCGAATTCGAACGACGACGTGCGCGGCGACGTCAGGCTCAATACGGCCGCGAAGCCGGGGCCGCGCAGGATCGCACGGTCCATCGACGGGAACAGACGCGCCCCCGGCGTCTCGGGCGCGGCGGACACCGCCGGATCGGTGGCGACCGCCTTCAGCCGCCCCAGTTCGTACAAGGGCACGTTCGTGATGCCGACGCCGTCAGCGTCGTCCAGGTAGTTCACGCCGAACGTCCTGTCGCGGGCCATCCAGCCCTTGATCATGGCGCGCAGCTGCCGCTGCGCCGCCGGTGGCGCGGCGTCGGCGATCACCGCCAGCGACGCGATCATGCCGCGCCCCACCCGGTGCTCGTCCTGCTCGCGCGACGACACGCGCCGGCCGCGCACGGCGTCCGGCATGGCGCCGTCGACGAGCCACGGTGCGTACGCCTCGCGCGCCCACAGGAAGATGCGGGCGGCGCGCGGATCCGTCAGCGGCCAGGCGGAGCCGGACAGCAGGTACACGAGGCGGGCGTAGTCCGCCAGCGCCACCGCGCCATAACTGCCCGTGTACGGGACGTAGCCGTGCTGGATGAAGGAATGGTCGCGATAAAAACCGTCGCCCGCGGTCGTGACGTCGAGCGCGGGGCCGATGGCGTCGCGTCCAGCGACGATACGCGCGTCATCGCGGCCCAGCATGCCCTCGAGGATGGCGGCCAGCGACTTGTCGAGCAGGTTCGCGCCCGTTTCCGGATTCTGCGCGTCGATCCTGCCGTCGGGGCGCGTGCGCCAGCGCGGATCGGGCACGTACCAGCGCACGGCGGCGAGCGCGCGGCGGCGCAGGTCCGGGGACAGCCGCGCATCCATCAGGCACAGCGCGTCGAGCAGGTGCAGCGGCGTGCCGATCTGCCAGTCCCACCAGTTGCCGTAGGCGGTACGGCCCGCGCGATACAGCGTGCGCACGAACCAGTCGAGGCCCGCGGTGACGCCCTCCGCCAGCCGCGCATCGCCGTACGAAGGCGAACCCGGCGTCGCGTACGCGAGCGCCATCTGGCGCAGGCGGTCGGCGTTGGCCGTCACGGCGGCCGATGCCAGCAGGCCTTTCGGGTTCGCGACATCGGCGATGTCGTCCCATAACGCCGGGCCGTCGGGCTCGCGGTGCAGCGCCGCCAGCCAGGTCTGCGCGGCGTTCGATCTGGCCGCGAGCCGCGAGCGCACCTCCGGCGCCGCGCGGTCCAGGTCCGGCGCACCCACGAGCTTTACCTGCCAGCGCGCGCGCAGCGCGTCGAAGGCATCGTCGGCGTGGACCGAGCCGGCCTGCAGGCAGGCCAGCGCGAGGAGGATGGCGCGCTTCACCGCGCGACGCTGATTTTGACCGGCGCGGCGATGCGCGCGGCCGTGGTCCTGACGTAATCGTCCCAGGCGCGGGCGTCCGCGAAATCGCCGCTCCTGCTCCAGCCGGCGCCGAGGTAGTAGACGAACGGCTGGCCGGGCGTCGCGTTGGCGGTGGCGAGGTAGTGGCCGGCGTCGGCCGCGAAACCGGTGGCGCCGGGCAGGATGATGGCGCAGGCATTGCTGCCGTTCTCGCCCATGGCCGGTTCCCAGTAGCTCATCCAGCCGGCCTTGTCCTCGGTGTAGTGGCCCTGCCCCGCGCGGCGGGCGATGCCGACGCCGATCGGGAGCGGCGCGCCGCCCGCGGCCGTGAAGCGGCTTTCGACGCGGGTAAAGTGACTGCCGGCGTCGAGCGACATGCGCCGCACTTCCGCGACCTTGCGTCCCGCCGCGTCCCAGGCGTCGTAGCGCAGTTCGAATTCCGTGCGCAGCGGACCGTCGGCCAGGATCCGGTAGCTCGAAAAATTCTTCGACGTGTACAAGGTGCGGCCGTCGAACACGCCCAGGCCGCCGCAGCCGCGCGACGTGCCCACGTGGTAGTAGTCGAGGCCTTCGCCCTTGTCGAGGTGGTAGTCGCCGCGCTTGTACCACGCATCCTGCACGAGCGCGCGGGTGCGCTTGGACCACACGTCGACGCCGCTCGACACGAGCATTTCGCGCGGGTCCGTCATGATCGCGGGGCCGTAGACGCGGTGCGCGACGCGGTCGTTTTCCCACGCAAAATCGTCCATGCGCTCGGGCACGAAGCGCGCATGGGCGCGCGCCTTCACGGGCGGCTGCGCGGGCACGCGGGCGCGCGGGAACAGCAGGAAGCGGCGCGTCTCGCCGGGCGCGAGATCGGTCTGGAAGATCACGCCGCGGGCCGTGGCCTGCACCGGGAGCAGGCGCGACGTCAGCGCATCCATCACGACGACGTCGGCCCCCGGCGCCTCGACCGTTTCTTCCAGCCGGTACAGCGCCGTGTCGTTGGCGACCGTGACCACGGCCGGCCGGCCCGCTTCTTCCAGTCCCATGCGAACCATCTCGGCACCGGCCATCAGGAAGGCGCCGACGGCGAAGATCTCGGTCGACTGCGGATCGAAGTGCTTGGGATCCTGGCCGATCGGTTGCACGTGGATCAGCTTGCCGTCGGCCTGCACGTTGGCGCGCAACGCCTGCCACGCGCGCCGCACGGCGGGTGCGAACCGTTCCTTCGGCAGCAGGCCCTGGTTCACGCCCCAGGCCAGCGCATAGGTATACAAGCCGGTGCCGCTCGTCTCCTGGTTCGGATAGCTGGCCGGATCGAGCAGGCTGGAACGCCACAAGCCGTCGGCCTGCTGCAGGCCCAGCACCCGATCCGCCATCTCGCGGTATTGCTGGACGAAGCGAGCGCGCGCCGGGTGGTTGTCCGGCACGTACTGCAGCATGCGCACGAGGCCGCCCATCACCCAGCCGTTGCCGCGCCCCCAGAACACTTTTTTGCCGTTCGCTTCGCGCTGGCCGAAATAGCGGCTGTCGCGGTAGTACAGATGCTCACTCTTGTCGTACAGGTAGTCCGAAGTCTTCCACCAGCGCGCGATCGCGAATTCCAGGTAGCGCGGATCGCCCGTCACGTGCGTGAGGCGCGCCCATGCGGGCGGCGCCATGAACAGGGAATCGCACCACGACCAGCGCGTCTGCACGCCGGGCGTCGACCAGTCGAACGAGCCGTCGCGCGGCTGTGCGACGATGCCGTCGAACTGCGCGCGCATCGGCGCGATCATCGCGGGCTCGCGCAGCATCTGGTACAGCTCCGCATACGTCTGCCCCACGGCCTGGTCGTCCGCGTGGTACAGGCTGGGCCCGAGCTTCCACTGGTTCTGCGTGCCCATCGCCACCATCGCGTCGCGGTACTTCGCATTCCCCGAAATGCCGGCCAGCGCCATGAAACCGGCGTCGCCCACGCCTTCCGTCCAGTCGTCCGCCGGATAGCCGGTGGGATGGGCGAGCTGCCAGTCGGCCACCCGTTCCATCACGGCCAGCACGGCGGCGGGCGCGGTCGCCGTGGCGGTGGTCGTCGTCGACGCGGTTTCGGCGGCATGGGCGACGGGCAGGCTGCCGGCACCGGTCAGGAACAGGCCGGCGATGAGCGCGGCAAGCGGAATCGGGGAACGCGTGGTCATGGGCAAATCCGTTTTTATGTATTCGATAGGTTAACGCTACCAGATATTTTTTCAAATTGCGAGAATTTAGTGGGCTGAAATGTGTCTTTTGACCGGATCGGAATTGAATTCGAAGCATTCATATGATAACGTTACCTACCCACGAACAGCCCCGACCACTCATGAATGCCCCCGATGCCGTCCTGCCCCTGCGCAGCGCCCTGCACCTGGCCCTGCGCCAGATCGAAGGTACGCTGGCCGAACTCGGCCCGGACACCTTCCCCGGCGACACCAGCGACGCCCAGTTCTACGGACCGCGCCGGCTCGACCCGGCCGCGCCGGGCGCCAACATCGGCTGGACCACCGGCTTCTGGACCGGACAGCTGTGGCTCGCCCATGCGCTGACGGGCCGCCAGGCCCTGCGCCTCGCGGCCGTGCGGCAAACGGCCAGCTTCATCCACCGCATGAACGCGGGCGTGGACCTCGAGCACCACGACCTCGGGTTCCTGTACCAGCTGACCTGCGTGGCGGCCGACCGTCTGGACGCCATGCCGGGTGCGCGCGGTGCCGCCCTGCACGCGGCCGAACGCCTGCTGGGGCGCTTCCGGCCCCAGGCGGGCATCATCCAGTCCTGGGGCAGTCTCGACGATCCGCTGCAGCGCGGCCGCATCATCATCGACGGCGCCATGAACCTGCCGCTGCTGCACTGGGCGGGTGCGCTGACGGGCCGCGCCGCGTTCGCGGATGCCGCCCGGCGCCACCTCGAACGGACGCGCGCCCACCTGCTGCGGCCGGACGGCGCCACCTACCACACCTATCACTTCGATCCGGACACGGGTGCGCCGCTGCGCCCGTCGACCCACCAGGGCGCCGCCGACGATTCGTGCTGGGCGCGCGGCCAGGCGTGGGGCATCTACGGCTTCGCGCTGAACCACCGCCACCTGCCCGACCTCGGCCTGCTGGACGACGCCGTGCGCATGGCCGACTATTTCCTCGCGCGCCTGCCGCACGACCGCATCGCACTGTGGGACCTGAGCCTCGCGCACGACAGCGGCGAACCGCGCGACAGCTCGGCGTGCGCCATCGCCGCCTGCGGCCTGCTCGAGATCGCGCACCAGCTGCCCGACGACACGGCGCGCCGTTACTATCGCGACGAGGCCCTAGCCCTGCTGCTGGCGCTGCATGCGACGTGCGCGGGAGAGCGTCCCGGCTGCGGCGGCGTGCTGCTCCACGGCGTCTACCACCGCGCCGCGAACCTCGGCGTGGACGAAGCCACGCTGTGGGGCGACTACTATTATTTCGAAGCGCTTGCCCGGCTCGCGGGCTGCTGGACGCCGTCGATGCCGGCGGCGTAGGCGTGCGCCTTGAAATCCGTGGCCGCGAACCATGCCCGCATCAGCGCCTGCGGATCGGCCTCGGACGCGGGCAGGCGCCGGTTCGGCGCATCGCCCGCGAAGAACTGGGCGCCGACGAAGTCGCCCGTCGCGTCGTAGCCGTAAAAGCGGTTGCCGCTCCAGCGGATGTCCTCGTGGCGGACTTCCGGCTTGACGGCCCGGAACAGCGCCCCCTTGCCCGCCGCGTGGACGAACACGTTGTCGCGGATGTCGGCCGCGTTGCGGCTGCCGAGTCCCGAATTCTCCGCGGCCGGCGCGACGACCTCCGGCCGCGTGGCGATCACGAGGTTGCGACGCACGAGCGCGCTGGCCGAGCCGGCGAACATGACGATACGGCGGCCGTCGTCGACGCTCAGGTTGTCTTCCACGAGGGTGCCGGACGCCTGGGCCGGATGGCCGATGCCGTCGTTGCCGCAGCCGCAGAACAGCACGAAGCCGCCCGCGTTGTCGTGGCTGTAGTTGGCGACGATGCGCGTGTCGCGCGTGCCGAGGTCCGCGTCGAACGCCATACCGTCGCCCGGATCGATGCCCTGCCAGCGCACGTGGTGCACCTCGTTGTACCGGAACAGCGCGCCGTCCGTGTTGATCGCCCAGGCGCCCGCGCTGTTTCCGGGCGTGCGCATCCAGATGTCGTACAGCAGGTTCGCCTCGATGCGCGGCCGGGTGGCCGTGCGCACGACGATGCCGTCGCCGCCGATGTCGTGGATGCGGTTGTTGCGGAACACGATGCCGGTCGACGGCGTGAATTCATCCGCCGCATCCGTCGTCGGCAGCGCCTTGTTGCCCTTGTATGGCGGGTAGTCGCCGCACGGCGCGCCGCCCGCGCGGCACATCCACGCGGAGCGGTTCGACAGGCCGATCGCGTCGACGTGATAGATCTCGCTGTTCTCCACCACGACGTCGTCGAAGCGGGTCCTTTGCTGCTTGTGGCCCGGCCGCTCGCCGTGACGGGTGACGTTGAACACGATGCCGCCCGTCTCCTTGTAGACGTGCGGGCTGTCCGGCGCGTCCTTCAGGTAGCCGCGCACGTGGTGCACGTAGACGTCGCGCACGCGGTAGTGGCTGCCGGTGCCGAAGTCTTCCAGCTGCACGAGCAGGCCGGTGCGCGGACCGTCGCGCAGGCCGTCGTTGGTCAGTTCGAGCCCCTCGATCTCCCAGTGCTCGACGTTGTACAAATGGATGGCCGCGCGGCGCACGGTGCCGTCGTCGGCGCGGCACAGCGAACGGTACGGACTGATGCCCTGCGCCGTGCGCGCGCCTTCCGTGAGCGCGCGGTCCGCATCGGGCTGCGCATCGCGGCAGCCGGCCGCGATGACGGGCCGCCCGGCCGCCCTGTCGCCATATGCCGCGACGACGATCGGCGCACCGGGCTTGCCGGAATTGCCGGGACGCGGCGCGAAACTGCCGTGGCACGTGGCGCCGCGCCGGAACAGGATGCGGGTGCCGGGAGCGAACGACAGCGCGTTCAGCGCGTCCAGGCTCGTCACGGTGCCGGGACGCGCCTGTGCGCCCGCCCCGCAATCGACGTACACGATCGCCGCGCCGGCGGGTGTCGGAGACGCGGCGGTGGCGGACGCGGTGGCCGCCAGGGACAGCAGAAATACGCTCGAACGGATCAACTCAACACTCCAATCGCTCATCAAAAAAAATCCCGCCCGCCTCCCCGGCCGGGCGGGACAAAGCAGAAATCAATGGTATGTCACGACGAGGGCCGGACGGTAGCCCGCGTTCGCATGCTCTTTCGAGGCATAGTCGACGGACCCGTTGCTGCCGTAGTTCGCGGCCGCCTCGACACCGAGCGACAGCAGCTTCGTCCCCGTCACGGCACTCGCCGCGGCGGACGTCACGTCCACCTGCACCGCGGCGTTCAGCGCGGGCACGGCATAGCTGGCGAGCAGGCCGCCATTCGCGGGCCGCGTGTTCCACGTCACGCCCGTCTCGGTCCAGCCGTCGGTCGCCGCCCGGTACAGGTTGTGCGTGATGCCGCTCATGCCGACCGCGGTGGCCGTCAGCTTCAGGGTCGCGCTGTCGATCGTCCCGGGCACACCGGCCAGGTCGAACTTCAGCAGACCCTTGCGCTGGTAGCCGACCGCGTCGTTCTTGATCGTGACATAGGTCGTCGTGCCGTAGTTCGTCGTCGCGTAGGTACCGTCGCGGACGAACGCGTCGGCGGCCGGGTACAGGGTCATCACATCGCTGGCGGTGAAATGGCACGCGAACGATTTGCCCGCAGCCCCGTTGACCGCGACCGCCAGTTTGATCGTGGGCGCCTGCTGCGTCACGGTGACGCCGGGGTCGCAGCCGATGACGGCCGTCGCGCTTTTGTACAGTTCCAGGTTGATGGTGCCGGTGTTCGTCTGCGTGGGATCGGCGACGGCCAGTTGCACGTCCGTGCCCGCCTGCCGGATCGTGACGACGGCCTTTTTGTCGCTGGTGAGATAGGGCTGGCCGGCGACACTGACGGTTTTGGCTGCATCGGTCCAGAACACGATGCCCGTCAGGCCCTGCGCGCCGTCGCGCACGGCCGTCGCCGTCGTCGAGCGTTCGATGACGGCGACGGGATTGGCGGCCGCGAACGCCGCCGTCTCCGCGGCGCTGCGGTTCGGCAGCACGATGTACGTGTAGCTCCCCGCCGCCGGATTGCTGCCGTGGCTCAGGGCCAGGGTCAGGTAGGACCGGTTGACGGCCGCCGTGCTGCCGCCCGTGTTCACGTCGCGCCACGCGCCCGTGCGCGTCTCGCGCAAGGCCTTCACGGTCGGCTGGTCCGGGAACACGTAGCCGATGTCCGAGCCTGCCGCCACGTTGCCGGCCAGGTGCGCCCAGCGGGTGGACGCCATCGCCTCGCTCCATCCCGGCGTCGTGGGTTTCGCCGCATCGTCGACCGTCAGCGCGTTGTCGCCGTCCCCGTTCAGCATGCGGTTGTCGACGATCGTTTCGATCTCCACGCCATTGGTGCTGCCGATGCCCGCGCCGACGGCCACGATGCGGTCGCCGAACAGGAACCAGGCCTTCTTGCCCGTCAGGCTCGTACCGGTGACGCCGCTCAGCGCGAACTCCATTGCCACCGTGGCGAACTGCTGGTTAAGTACCGCCCCGCCCACGACGTTCTTCGTGTTGGCGTACTTCTTCCACGCGACGGGCGTGCCGCTGCCGCTGCGGTCCGTCGTCGTCCCGGCCAGGCGCAGCGGGTCGACGGTCGCCCAGTAGTCGTTGCCGTATTGCCCGAGATCCGCATTGTGGAGCGTCGTCATGCCCACGCCCGTCCACCAGCCGCGCAGGTTTTCGCCGTTGCCGTATTCGAACGCGCTGATGCGCGGCGAGAACAGCGACAGCGCGTACGCGAAGCCGGCGCCGCGCAGCACGGCGCGGTCGCCGGCCGGGAACACGCGCGCCTCGACCGCTTCCGGCGTCGCCGGAATGCTCGTGTCGGCGAGGATGGCCTTGACGAGGGCGATGTCGTAGGTGGAGATCGTCTGCATCGTCGTCGGACTGGCCGGCACGGGCGTGAAGTAGCTGCTGCCGAACGTCGTGTCGCGCTGCACCCAGCCTTTGATCAGGCCCTTCAGTTGCAGCGCCTGGTCGGCCGGCAGCACCTGGGCCAGCTCCGCCAGCGAGAAGACGGTATTGCGGCCGACGACGTGGTCCTGCGTGTACTGGCGCGCGATGCCGCGGCCGCGCTGGTTGTCCATCATCGCGCCGTCGACGATGAAGGGCCGGTAGGCATTCATCGCCCACTCGAACGGCTTGCCGTAATTGGGGTCGCCGCTGATCGGCCAGTTCGAACCGTCGAGGATGTAATACAGTTTGTTGATGTCGTTGAGGAGCACGGTGCCGTAGCCGCCGACATACGGCACGTAGGTGTGCTGGATGAACGTGCCGTCGACGTAGTTGCCGTCGCCCGTCGTCACGTAAGGCAAGGCGGCGGAGATCGCGTCGCGGCCGGCGCCGATCTTGGCGCCGTCCTTACCGAGGATGCCGCGCAGGACGGCGACGAGGGCCTTGTCGAGCCGGTTGGCGCCCGTCTCCACCAGCGCGTTCGCGGCGATCGAGCCATCCATCCCGGCACGCACCGTCGGGTCGGGCATGTAGTGGTCGATCGCCGCGCACACGTTCGCGACCTGCGCCGGCGTCAGGTCCGCGTACCAGCTCATCATGAGGTTGTTCAGCGCCTGCGGCGTGCCGATCTGCCAGTCGTACCAGTTGTCGTAGCCCGTGCCTGTCGCCGTGTAGGCGTTGGCGACGAGCCAGTCGAGCGCGGCGAGCGCGGCCTGGCGCACGGCGGCGACCTGGTAGTTCGGCGAGGCCGGATCGTTGTACGACTTCATCATCGCGGCCAGGCGCGACACGGACGTCGTCAGGTTGGCCGACACGCTGCCGAGCGGCAGGTCGGGCCACAGCGACGTGCGCCCCGCCGACTGGTCCAGCGTGGCGTAATAGTTCGGCGCGGCCGCCGTCGCGGCCTGCTGCATGGCCACGTCGGGGTCGTCGGGCGCCAGCGGCGGCGCGCTCGCGGGACGCGCGAGCCACTTCGCGCGCAGATCGTCGTACACATCCGCGTGGGCTGCCCCGTGCAGCCCGGCGGACAACAGTGCAGCCAACATGATGCCGGCGCGCGATGCCACGACCATGATCTCCTCCGTTAACGTTATCAGATCCGCGCAAAAAAAGAGACCGGCGGTCTCCGTCAGCGCTGCCTGCTTTCTTATTTCGGTTAACGTTATCACCTGTCCGGTCGTAACACAACCGCTTTCCGGACCGGTGTGGCGATAAAGGAACCGCGCCACCGGTCCGGGCGCGCATCAGTCCGTGTGCAGTTGCATCGTCGCAGCGCTCATCTTGCCTTCGCACACCATCGGAATGATGCGCAGGCTTTTATCGATGGCTTCCTCGATGAGGGTCTGCTCTTCGCGGCGCGGGCGGTGCAGCACGAAGTCGGCGACGGCCTGCTGCAGGTTCAGGGAGCGCGGATGGCCGATGCCCAGGCGCAGCCGCCAGTAATCCTGCGTGCCGAGCGCGGCCGTGATGTCCTTCAGGCCGTTGTGGCCGCCCGAGGAACCACCGCGCTTGAGCTTGGCGGCACCGGGCGGCAGGTCGAGTTCGTCGTGCACGACGAGGATCTCTTCCGGCGCGATCTTGAAGAAGCGCGCCAGGGCGCCCACGGACTGGCCGGAGCGGTTCATGAAGGTCAGCGGCTCGAGCAGCCAGACGTCCTTGCCCGAGATCGATGTCTTGGCGACCAGGGCGTTGAAGCGCGATTCGCGCTGCAACTGGCAACCAGGCAAGGAGTTGGCGAGGTTGTCGACGAGCCAGAAGCCGGCGTTGTGACGGGTTTGTTCGTATTCCGGGCCGGGGTTGCCGAGGCCGACGATCAGGCGGATGTGCATATAAAAGCGTAAATCGAGCGTAAAGCTCGATTATCGCGGAAAACGCGGCCGTGCAGTCTAAGCACGGCCGCGTTACCCTTATTTGCTGGCGGCGACCGCATCCAGGATCACCTTGGCGACCTCCGCCGGGCGCGACTGCTGCGGCACGTGGCTGGCCGCCAGTTCGGTCGTTTTCGCGCCGATGGCCTTCGCGAAACGGCGTTCCAGGTCGGGCTGGATCATGCGGTCGTTCTTGCTGACGATGTACCAGCTCGGACGATTCTTCCATGCGGCGACGGTCGTCTTTTCGCCGAACGCCTTCACCGCGATCGGGCCCTGCGTGGCGGCCATCACGGCGGCCTGGGCGGCGGGCACGTCCTGGGCGAAGTCTTCCTTCAGGACGGCCGGCGACAGGCTGGCGAAGCCGGCCTTGTCGACCGTCAGCTTGGTGATGCCCGGTGCCGGCGGCAGGTCCTTGCCGAGGTCGGCGGTGGCCTGGCCCACGTCCGGCGCAAAGGCCGCGACGTAGACGAGGCTCGCGACCTTGTCACCCGTGCCCGCTTCCGTGATCACGGTGCCGCCCCAGGAATGGCCCACCAGCACGACCTTGCCCGGCTGGTTGTCGATCGCGCGCTTCGTGGCGGCGACGTCGTCGGCCAGCGAGGTCAGGCTGTTCTGCACGGCCGTGACCTTGACGCCCTTGGCCTGCAGCAGCGGGATGACCTTGGCCCAGTCGGAGCCGTCGGCGAAGGCGCCGTGGACGATGACGACGGACGGCTGCTCGGCGGCGGTGGCGGCGTGGGCGAAACCGGTGCCGGCGGCAGCGATGGCGGCGGCGGCGGCGACGTTGCGGACGATGGTGGTGATCGATGCTTTCATGATGGCTCCTTGAGGTAATTCGTTGTTGGGGTGTCGATGGAAGCCAGTGTAGAGAGTCGGCCCCGCCGGGAGTATCGGTCGATTAACCGACCCCTGCGCCTATCCGAAGACCAGTCCCGCCTTGCCGCCGCGCGCCGTCGTCGTTACAGTACCCGGATGCAAATCGACAACACCGTCTCCGTCGAAGACGCCGTCCAGGCTTTGGCCCTCGTCGGCGACCTGTCCATGGGCCAGCCGACCGATGGCTCCATCCGCGCGGCACGGCTTGCGGCGCGCCTCGCGCAGGCGGACGGGGCCACGCCGGATGGGTGCTGCCATGCGCGCCTCGTCGCCCTGCTGCGCTGGTCTGGCTGCACCGCGAACGCGTCCGGATTCGCCACGCTGCTCGGCGACGACGTCGGCGGACGCGACGCCATGCTCACGCAGACGCTCCCGGCGGACAATCCGCTGACGGTGCAAAGCGTGACGCCGCTGGCACGCATCCACTGTGAAGTGTCGGGCGACATCGCCGGCCTGCTGGGGCTGCCGGCGGAAGTGGAGGCCGGGCTGCGCCACGTGTGGGAGCATTACGATGGCAATGGCCTGCCGGAACGGCTGCGCGGATCGGCCATCCCGACCGTCGTCTTCTACACGAGCCTGGCCGGCGACCTCGAGATCCTCGCGCGCACGCATGGCTTCGATGAGGCGCTGCGGATGATCGCCCGGATGGCCGACCGCAAGTACCCGGCGCCGCTCGCGCGCCTGCTTGCCGCTCATGCGCAGGCCTGGCTGGACGAACTGGACACGCCGGCGCCCGCGGCCGTCGACCCGCTGCTGGCGCGGCACGTGCCGCTGTCCATCGTGGCCGACATGATGGAGCTGAAGCTGCCTTGGCTGGCGGGTTACTCGCGCCGCGTGGCCGAGCTGGTGGAAGCGGCGGCAGTCCGCGCCGACCTGTCTCCGGCCCAGCAGCAATGTCTCGGCCGCGCCGCCCTCATCCACGGCATGGGCCGCGCGGCGGTGCCGAACACGGTGTGGGAACGGGAAGGCAAGCTCAGCGCCGGCGACTGGGAAAAGATCCGGCTCGTACCGTACTGGACGGCGCGGGCCGGCGTCCAGATCCCGACGCTGCGTCTTGAGGCCGCGCTCGCGTCGCATGCCTACGAACGGCTGGACGGCAGCGGCTATTTCCGCAACCTGGATGCCGACGCGCTGGGCCTGCCGCACCGCCTGCTGGCGGCCGCGTGCGCGTACGTGGCGCTGTGCATGCCGCGGCCGTGACGCCCGGCGTATTCGCCTGACGAGGCCGCGCGTGTGCTGGTGGAGCAGGCATCAGGCTTCGATACGAACGCCGTGCGCCACGTCCTCGAAGCGGCTGGCGGTCACACGACACCCGCGTCAACTGCCCGCAGGAACCTGCTATCCGACCGCGAAATCGAAGTCCTGCGCCGCATCAGCCTGGGCGAAAGCAACAAGGAAGCGGCGCGGGTCATGCAGATCAGCCCGTCGACCGTACGCACGCACGTGGAAAGCATCTTCCGCAAGCTGGAGTGCTCGACGCGGGCCGCGGCCACGCTGAAAGCGCTGACTTTGGGATTGATCTGAAAAACAAAAAACCCGCCGGACTCGCGTCGCGGCGGGTTTTGTGATGCTGAGTAAAATTACTCGGCAGCGGCTTCGGCCGTTGCGGCACCGCGCGGGATCGACGACGTAGCGACGGTCTGGTCCTGGCCGTGGGCAACGACGGTCACGCCTTCCGGCAGGGTCAGTTGCGACACGTGGATCGACTGGCCGGCTTCCAGCTTCGACAGGTCGACGGTGATGAATTCCGGCAGTTGACCCGGCAGGCAGGACACGTCCAGTTCGTTCAGCACGTGCGACACGATGGCGCCGTTCAGCTTGACGGCCGGCGAGATCTCGGCGTTGACGAAGTGCAGGGCGACCTTGGCGTGGATCGGCTGCGAAGCGTCGACGCGCTGGAAGTCAGCGTGCAGGACGATTTGCTTGTATGCGTGCATCTGGAAATCGCGCAGCAGGACTTTCTGGACTTGGCCGTCCAGTTCCAGATCCAGGATCGAACCGTGGAAAGCTTCTTTCTTGAGCGCGTGGAACAACGCGTTGCCATCCAGGGCGATCAGTTGCGGGGCAGCGGTGCCACCGTAGATGATGCCCGGGGTCTGGCCGGCGTTGCGCAGGCGGCGGCTCGCTCCGGTCCCCTGCTGAGTACGTGCAAATGCGACTACTTTCATGGTGTTACTCCAAAGTGTGGGCCCGAATGCCGGCACGTGCCGGCCCGGTTGCCCGGGTTGTGATGTCCCCGCGACCAGGGACATCGGTAAAAGAGCGCACTCGCGCGCGCTCAAGAAATTCTGTAAACCTTTGATACGTCAACGGCGCGCCGGCTTTTCAGCCAGGCGCGCCGCGCTTGCAACGGGGTTCGATCAGTCGACGAACAGCGAGATGACCGAGTCGCCCTTGACGATACGCTTGAAGGTCTCGGCCAGCAGCGGTGCGCAGGTCAGCTGGCGGATCTTGCCGCAAGCCTGGCCGGCCGGGCTCAGCGGGATCGTGTCGGTGACGACCAGTTCGTCCAGCGGCGAGTTCGAGATGCGCTCGATGGCCGGGCCGGACAGCACCGGGTGCGTGCAGTACGCGACGACTTTCTTCGCGCCACGCTCTTTCAGGACTTCGGCGGCCTTGGTCAGCGTGCCGGCGGTGTCGACCATATCGTCCATGATCACGCAGTTGCGGCCTTCGACTTCACCGATGATGTTCATGACTTCCGACACGTTCGCCTTCGGACGACGCTTGTCGATGATCGCCAGGTCGCAGCCGAGGCGCTTGGCCAGCGCACGGGCACGCACCACGCCGCCGACGTCCGGCGACACGACGAGCAGGTCGTCGTAGTTGCGCTTCTGCAGGTCGCCCAGCAGCAGCGGCGATGCGTAGATGTTGTCGACCGGGATGTCGAAGAAGCCCTGGATCTGGTCGGCGTGCAGGTCCATGATCAGGACGCGCTCGACGCCGGCTTCTTCCAGCATGTTCGCAACCACCTTGGCCGAGATCGCGACGCGTGCGGAACGCGGACGGCGGTCCTGGCGGGCGTAGCCGAAGTAAGGAATCGCCGCGGTGATGCGGCCTGCCGATGCGCGCTTGAGAGCGTCGACCATCAGCATGATTTCCATCAGGTTGTCATTGGTGGGAGCGCAGGTCGATTGCAGAACGAAGACGTCCTTGCCACGAACGTTCTCGTTGATTTCGACCATGACTTCGCCGTCGGAGAACTTCGAGACCACGGCTTTGCCGAGAGGAATGCCGAGGTTTTTTGCGACCCCTTCTGCTAGCGCCGGATTGGCATTGCCGGTAAAAACCATCAGGTTTTCGTAAGCCATGGGAGTCCCAGAGATGTAAGAGCGTTGAAAGAACTTGAAAAGCAGCTAATCGTCGAATGATTAACGCTGAACCACAAAAAAAAATGAGCCGCTCATTGGCGGCTCCATTTTTTATCTGCCTGCTGGAGCACGGGTCATCATCAGCTCAGGCAAAGAAACTTTGGCAGGGGAACAAGGATTCGAACCTTGGTATGCCGGAATCAAAATCCGGTGCCTTAACCAGCTTGGCGATTCCCCTACACTGAAACTTACAGCTTGTCGCTGCACTCGATTATTATATCGTCGAATGCGTCGACAGGCAAAATTTTATTCTACAACTCATTGATTTGCAAGAGCGATTTTCATCGGATGTCGCTGCAGCGCTTTCGCTTTCCACGCTCTCCACCGCGCCGGCACCTGCTTCAGTACCTGTTCAGCTTCCTGCTCTGTGGAAAATGCGCAAAACACGCACGATCCGGAACCAGTCATCCTGGCCGCTCCGTAGCCACTCAACCATTCGATCGCCTCTGCTACCGGCGGGAACAAGCGGGCTGCCACGTCCTGCAAATCATTTTTCCCGAAGCCAATCAAGTCATTCGACTCGACATGTCGTCTGGAAAAGTCCGATATTGTGATGGCTTTCGTGTTTCTTGTCAAATCGGGGGCCGTAAAAATTGCAACGGTGGGCACGGACACGCCCGGTTCGATGACGACATACCAGCAATCCGGCCCCGGCACGGCTTGCAACGCCTCGCCCACGCCCTCGGCAAAGGCCGTCTCACCGAACAGGAAAAACGGGATGTCGGCGCCCAGCGGCAGGCCCAGCGCGATCAGCTCGGCATCCGTCAGGCCGGCCTGCCACAAATGATTGGCCGCCATCAGGGCCGTGGCCGCGTCGGACGAACCACCGCCGAGCCCGCCCCCCATCGGCAGGCGCTTCTCGACGGCGACGGCGATCCCCGGCGGCAGATGGCCGTGGCGACGCTCGTATTCCGCCTGCAACGCGCGCAGCGCGCGGACGATCAGGTCCTGCTCTTCCGGCACGCCGGGCACATCCGTCGTGCGCACGATGCGGTCGTCGCTGCGCAAATCGAAGTGCAAGGTGTCGCTACGGTCGATCAGTTGAAACACGGATTGCAGAAGGTGGTAGCCGTCGGGCCGGCGGCCGACGACGTGCAGGAACAAATTCAGCTTGGCCGGCGCCGGGCAATCATGCAAAGAGGTCGCTGCCATCACGCCACCGGATCGATGACGATGCGGATCGTCAGCGCATCGCCGACGGCCGTCGTGCTGCGCTCGGCATCGATGCGGCGCGGCATCGGCGCACCGCCCGGGCCGTTCTGCCATTCCACGAAACGCAGGCGCCAGCCATCGTTCGTGACGACGCTGTCGTGCGCGGGCGACGCCGTAAAACGCTTGCCGGACGCATCGACGGCATAGCCCTGCAGCCAGTCGCGCAGGCCGCTCACGGGCAGGGTCCAGCCGAGGGATTTCGCCGTCAGCGTGTCGATGTCCTTTTCCACGCGCGGCTCGCGGCCGGACTGTTTCAGCGTGGCCGTGTCGGGCGTGACCGTGATCTCGGCAACGGTCTGGCCCAGCGGCGAGAACAGGGACACGTCGATGCGGCCGGGACGCTGCACCCACGTGAAATTGCCGTTAATCGATTGCGGCTGGCCATCTTTCTGGTAGTTCGCGGCCAGGCGGCCGTTCAGGTCGATGGTGTCGCGGTAGGCGCCCACCTGGGCGGTCGGGTTGGCCAGTGGGACGTTGCTGGTGGTGGCGCAGCCGGCCAGCATAGAGGAAAAACCAGCGGCGCAGGCGGCAGCGAGAACAAAGCGGGAAACTAAGCGGGAAAGTGCGTGCATCGGCATGAAATGAAAGTGTCAATAAACCGACGGACGCCGCAGCGTCCGTCATTGTCATTATTTCACAGAGTCTGGTGGAGCCGCGCCAGCGTACTCTTGAGCGCATCGTTCTTCGGATCCTTCGCCTGCGCTTCGCGCCACAGCTTGCGGGCCTCGTCCTTCTGGCCCTTCTTCCACAGCACTTCGCCCAGGTGAACGGCGATTTCCGGATCGTTGCGCAGCGTATAAGCCTTGCGCAGATGGGTTTCCGCCTCGTCCAGCTTGCCGAGGCGATAGTTCACCCAACCCATGCTGTCGAGGATGAACGGGTCGCCCGGCGCCATTTTCAGGGCTTTCGAAATCAGCTGATAGGCTTCCTTCAGGCGGATGTTGCGGTCGGCCAGCGAATAGCCGAGCGCGTTATACGCCTGCATATTGTCCGGCGACTTGGCGATCACTTTGCGCAGCGATTTTTCCATCACGGCCGTCTTGCCCATCTTTTCGGCCATCAGGGCATAGTCGTACAGGAAATCCATATTGTCCGGGAAGCGCTTGACGCCCTGCTCCATCAGCTGGAACGCTTCCTTGGGCTGGCCCGCGTCGCGCACGATCTGGGCTTCGACGAGGACGATCTGCGCCTGTTCCGTCTTGTCGTCCGTCTTCAGGGTGCCCAGCAGCTTGCGCGCGCCGGCGACGTCGCCCTGCTTGGCGGTCAGCTGGGCGCGGCGCAGCTCGGCGCCGAACTGGACCTTCGGGTCCTCGGTGTCGAGCCGATCGAGCCAGTCGGCCGCGGCCTTGTAATCGCCCCGCTCCTCGGCGATCTGGGACAGGATCATGACGGCCTTCGTCGGGTCGCGCTCGTCTTCCGGCGCCTTGTCCATCAGGTCCACGAAGCGGCTGAAATATTTTTCGGCGGCGGCGCGGTCGTTCATCTGCATCGACAGGATGCCGAGCGCGTACAAGGTGCCCGGATTGTCGGGCTGGGCCTTGTCCAGCGTGAGGAATTCCTGGCGCGCGGCCTCGTACTGTTTTTCGTTGACGAGCAGGCGCGCGTACGCGGAACGCACTTCGCGCGCCTCAGGATGGGCGGCGAGGAAATCCTTCAGCACCTTGATGGCGCCGCCTTCGTCCTCGCTCACCTGGGCCGCGGTCAGCGCGGCGATCTCGGAATCGGGTTTCAGTTGCAGGGCCGTCTGCGCTTCGCGCTTCGCGGTCGCCTTGTCGTTGCGCGCCAGCGCGGCCTGGGCCAGCACGACGTGCGTTTCCATCAGGTTGCCGTACGGCGCGACGAGGCGCTCGAGCATGGCGACGGCGGCTTCCTTGTCCTTGGCGCGCAGCAGCAACTGCTGCATCTGGAACATCACGAGGCCGCGCGCGGCCGGGGTGGCGTCCGCCAGACGCTGTTTCAAGATGGTTTCGGCCTCGCCGAGGTTGTCGGACAGGATGACCAACCCCAGATAGTACTGACTGGCCTCTTCGGAGTCCGGTGCGTACTGGCGCCACAGTTTCACGGCGGCGAGCGCGTCGTCGGCCTGCTTGGCGGACAGCGCCATCTCGGCGGCGCGCTTGGCCAGGCGCGGGTCCTTCGTCTGCTGGGCCAGGCTCATCATCGTCAAATACGGGCCTTGCCAGTCCCCGTTCTTGAAGGCCATCTCGGCCTGCATGAGCTGGGTCATCATGGCCGGGGTCATCTCGACGTTGGGGAGCTTTTCGACCTGCTCGCCTTCCTTGGCCTGGTCGGGATGGTCCCGGGCTTCGGCGGCGGCGAGCGGCTGGTCGGACAGGTCCTGGGCCGGTTGCTGCTGCTTGGGAGCCACAGCGCAGGCCGACAGCAGTGCGGAGAGGGTTACAATGGCGAAAGCGTTTTTCAAGGCAAGTCCCACGTCGTCGAGATTGTCCGATTCTACGCCATGCACCCGCTGCGCGTGCGCCGCTGCAACACGAATTTACATTCCTCTCACGTTGTTAATCTCACATGCCTGAATTACCAGAAGTCGAAGTGACCCGGAGGGGCGTGGCGCCCCACCTGGAAGACCGCATCGTCGAAGACGTCGTACTGCGCCGCGAAGGCCTGCGCTGGCCGTTTCCCCCTAATTTGCGCGAGCTGCTCGCGGGCCGCCGCATCCTCGGCACGGGCCGGCGCGGCAAATACCTGCTGCTGAAGTTCGACCATGGCACCCTGATCGTCCACCTGGGCATGTCGGGTCACTTGCGCGTGCTGCCGGAAGGCGTCGAGCTGAAAAAGCACGACCACTTCGACCTCGTCGTGCGCGGTCCGGAAGGCCGGCGGGTGCTGCGCCTGCACGACCCGCGCCGCTTCGGCGCCGTCCTCTGGCACGGCCACGACGACGGCGAGCTGGAGCAGCACGTGCTGCTGCGCGACCTGGGCGTGGAACCGCTCGAAGACAAGTTCTCCGGCGCCCTGCTCCACCAGGCGACGAGAAACCGCAGCGCCCCGATCAAGCAGGTGCTGCTGGCCGGCGACATCGTCGTCGGCGTCGGCAATATCTATGCGTGCGAGAGCCTGTTCCGCGCCGGCATCAACCCGAAGACGGCCGCCGGCAAGATCAGCCGCGCCCGCTACGACAAACTGGCCGAAGCGATCCGCGACATCCTTGCCGCCGCGATCGTGCAGGGCGGCAGCACCTTGCGTGACTTTATTGCCGTAAATGGTCAATCGGGCTATTTCCAGCAGACATATTTCGTCTATGATCGTGCAGGAGTTCCTTGCCGCAACTGTGGCACGCCGGTCCGCCAGATCAAGCAGGGCCAGCGGTCCACGTTCTATTGCGCGGTCTGCCAGCGGTAAGGTCATCGACGAGGCCGGGACACGCGGGACATCACTATGCAGGATTTGCAACAGTACGCGAGCTGGCGCGCGCAGGTCGCCCAGGCGCTGGAACAGTATCGCGGCTGGGCCCAGGGGGCCGAGCTGCTGGACGGGGCGGCGGAACAGCGCGTCGCGCGTGCGCTCGCGCGGCTGCGCGACGACCGGCTGTCGGTCGCGTTCGTGGCCGAGTTCTCGCGCGGTAAATCCGAGCTGATCAACGCGATCTTCTTTGCCGACTACGGCCAGCGCATCGTGCCGTCGAGCCCCGGCCGCACGACGATGTGCCCGACCGAATTCGCGTGGGAGCCGGCCATCGTCCCCAGCATCCGCCTGCTCCCGATCGAGACGCGCGCCGAGCGCCTCGCCACCGGCGACTACCGGGACGTCCCCGATGCGTGGACCGTGCTGCCGCTGGACCTGTCCGCGCCGGAGCGCATGCACGAGACCTTCCAGCAGGTGAGCCTCACGCGCCGCGTCACGCCGGGCGAAGCGCAGCGTTACGGCCTGTACGATCCGGAAGACCCCGACCTCGCGGCGACGCTGGGCGCGGACGGCCTCGTGGAAATCCCGCGCTGGCGCCACGCGCTGATCAACGTGCCGCATCCGTTGCTCAAGCAGGGCCTCGTGATCCTCGACACGCCGGGCCTGAACGCGATCGGCACGGAGCCGGAACTGACCCTGAACCTGATCCCGAACGCGCACGCCGTGCTGTTCATCCTGGCGGCCGAGACGGGCGTCACGAAGAGCGACATCGACGTGTGGCGCACGCACATCGGCGGCGGCGCGGGCCGCATCGTCGTGCTGAACAAGATCGACGCGCTGTGGGACGAACTGCGCACGCCGCAGGACAACGACGCCGCCATCGCGCGCCAGCAGCACGACGCCGCGCGCCTGCTGGGCGTGGCGGATGCGCAGGTGTTCCCGGTGTCCGCGCAAAAGGCCCTCGTCGGCAAGATCACGGGCGACCTCGGGTTGTTCGAACGGAGCCGCGTGGGCGCGCTGGAATCGGCGCTGTTCCACGAACTGATCCCGGCGCGCCAGGACATCCTGCGCCGCCAGCTGCAGGACGACCTCGCAACGTTGACGGCCGCCCAGTCCGCGCTGCTGGCCGCACGCGGGCGCGACCTCGTCGAACAGCTGCAGGAACTGCAAAGCCTGCGCGGCAAGAACCAGGGCGTGATCGCCCACATGATGCGCCGCGTCGAGATGGAAAAGAAGGAATTCGACGCCAGCCTGTTCAAGCTGCAGGGCACGCGCGCCGTGTTCACCACGCTGTCGACGGAGCTGTACTCGACCATCGGCATGGACGTCGTGCAGGACCGCGTCGACGCCGTGCGCGCCGCGATGGAAGCCGCGCGCTTTTCGACCGGCATGCGCGCGCCGGTGCGCACGTTCTTCGACGAGGCCCGCGCCAGCCTCGCTGCGGCAGAGGCCAAGATCGCCGAGATCGCGGCGATGATGGAGACGATGGTGCGGCGCTTCTCGACCGAACACGGCCTCGCGCTGGCGCTGCCGGCCACGCTGTCGCTGGAACGCTACCGCCGCGAGATCGCCGCCATCGAGGCCATCTACGTCAAGCAGTTCGGCACGGCGACCCTGCTCATCACGAGCCGCGGGACGCTCCTCGAACGCTTCTTCGACACCATCGCATCGCGCGTCAAATTTGCGTTCCGCGAAGCGAACGGCGATGCCGAGGCGTGGCTGAAGGTGGTCATGGCGCCGCTGGAAGCGCAGATCCGCCAGCACCGCGACCAGCTGCGCCACCGCCAGGCGTCGATCCAGCGCATCCTGGAAGCCACCGACAGCCTGGAACAGAAAATCGCCGCCTTCGAGGCGGCCCAACACGACCTGGAGCAGGTCAAGGCGCGACTCGCGAACCTGTCCGGCGTTGTTGCCGAGGCCTTGCGCGCCGACCTGCCCGAATTACGAGCAGCCTGATCAATGAAACGCAGCACCGACACCGAAATCCTGTCCGACCCGAGCTTCTCGCGCGCCGTCATCGACTGGCAGCGCGCCCACGGCCGCCACGCCCTGCCCTGGCAGAACACGCGCGACGCCTACCGCATCTGGCTCTCCGAAATCATGCTGCAGCAGACGCAGGTGACGGCGGTGCTGGGCTATTACGCACGCTTCCTCGAACGCTTCCCGACCGTGCACGACCTCGCCGCCGCGCCCGCGGAAGACGTGATGGCCCACTGGAGCGGCCTCGGTTACTACACGCGGGCGCGCAACCTGCACGCGTGCGCGAAGCGCGTCGTGGCGGACTACGGCGGCGTGTTCCCCAGCGACCCGGCGCTGCTGGCCGACCTGCCCGGCATCGGCCGCTCGACGGCCGCCGCCATCGCCGCGTTTTCCGCCGGTGCGCGCGCCGCCATCCTGGACGGCAACGTGAAGCGCGTGTTCGCGCGCGTGTTCGGCATCGACGAATACCCGGGCATCAAGCCGGTGGAAGACGCACTGTGGCGCCGTGCCGATGCGCTGCTGCCGGACGGCGACGGCATCGAAGCGTACACGCAGGGCCTGATGGACCTGGGCGCGACCTTGTGCACGCGCGGCAAACCGGACTGCGACCGCTGCCCGCTGCGCGACCGCTGCGTTGCCTTCGCCACCGACCGCACATCCGTGCTGCCCGTGCCGAAGCCGAAGAAGGCGACGCCGGAACGGCGCGCGCTGATGCTGGCCGTCGTCGACAACGGCCAGGTGCTGCTGCAGCAGCGCCCGGACTCCGGCATCTGGGGCGGCCTGCTGTCGCTGCCGGAATACGACGGGCACGTGGCGCTGGATGAGGCGGACGACGTGTCCACGGCGACGCTGGCCGGCGCCGCCGGCGAATTCGGCACCGTGGACGAGGTCGAAGCGCTGCTGCCGCTCGTGCACGGTTTTACGCATTACCGCCTGCACATCCAGCCCTACCGCATCGGCTTGAACAAACGCGCCGACACGCCGCCCGGCCACGTGTGGTGGGACCTGGCGACCATCGCGGACGCGCCGCTGCCGGCACCGGTCAAGAAACTGCTGGGGCAGCTGGCGGCGCCGTCGCTGTTCTCCTGACAGGAATTGACAGTGGTCCGGCCTAGACTGGCCGCACTGTCAACCACCGAAGGAGAACACCATGCTGACCCCGACCTATACCATCCTCTACGTCGCCGATCCGCACGCCAGCGCACGCCTGTACGGCAAGCTGCTGGACACGGAGCACGTCGAAACCTCGCCCACGTTCGTGCTGTTCCCGCTGGAGAACGGCCGCATGCTGGGCCTGTGGGCGAAGTCCGATACGGTGCCGGCCGCCGACTTCCACGGCAGCAGCAGCGAGCTCGCGTTCCGGGTCGGCAGCGATGCGGAAGTCGATGCGCTGCACGGCAAGTGGCGCGAGGCCGGACTGCGCATCCTGCAGGCGCCGACCAAGGTGGATTTCGGTTACACGTTCACGGCCGCGGATCCGGACGGGCACCGCCTGCGCGTGTTCGCCCGCGGCGAATAAGAATCAGAACGTATCGAGCGAATAGATGCGCCGGTGTTCCTTGATCGCATACCGGTCCGTCATGCCCGCGATGTAATCCGCAATCTTGCGCGCCTGTTTCATCGTGTCGCCCGACGCCACCTGGTAATCCGGCGGCAGCAGCACGGGATCGGTCATGAAGGCGTCGAACAGCTCGTGCACGATGCGGCTCGCCTTCACGCGCATGCGGTTCACCTGGTAGTGGCGGTACAGGTTCGCGTGCAGGAAGCGCTTCAGCGCCGTCGTCTCCTCGCGCATCTTTTGCGAAAAGCGGATCAGGGGCGGGCCCTTGCGCACGTCCTCGATACTCTGCGGCGCGGCGTCCGCCAGCAGCTCGGCCGACGTCGCGGCCAGGTCGGCCGTCATCGCCGTGATCATCAGGCGGATCGTCTCGTACAGCTCGCGCCGCCCCTGCAGGCCTGGATACTGCCGCACGACCTCGCGGTGCAGACGCGCGAACAGGTCCACTTCTTCCATCTGCTTCATCGTGAGCAGGCCCGAACGCAGGCCGTCGTCGATGTCGTGGTTGTTGTACGCGATTTCGTCGGCGAGGTTCGTCAGCTGCGCTTCCAGGCTCGGTTGCGTTTTGTCGATGAAGCGCTGGCCCAGCTCTCCCAGCTGGCGCGCGTTCGTCAGCGAGCAGTGCTTCAGGATGCCTTCGCGCGTCTCGAACGTGAGGTTCAAACCGTCGAAGGCGCCGTAGTGCTCTTCGAGATGGTCGACGACGCGCAGGCTTTGCAGGTTGTGCTCGAAGCCGCCGTAATCCTTCATGCACTCGTTCAGCACGTCCTGGCCGACGTGGCCGAACGGCGTGTGGCCCAGGTCGTGCGCGAGCGCGGTCGCTTCGACGAGGTCTTCGTTCAGGCGCAGGCTGCGTGCCAGCGTGCGCCCGATCTGCGCGACCTCGATCGAATGCGTGAGGCGGGTGCGGAACAGGTCGCCCTCGTGATTGAGGAAGACCTGGGTCTTGTACTCGAGCCGGCGGAACGCGGTCGAGTGGATGATACGGTCGCGGTCGCGCTGGAATTCGCTGCGCGAGCCGGGCGACGGTTCGGGGTGACGACGCCCACGGCTCTTCGACGACTGCGCCGCGTAAGGAGCCAGGTGGGCGTCGAAGTCGATCATTGCGTACAGGTCTCCAAAGTCGCTTCCAGCAGCTCGCGCGGCGCATTCGTGATGCTCGGGCTGCCCAGCGGTTTCAGGAGGATGAACTTGATGGCGCCGCCCTCGTTCTTCTTGTCGACTTCCATCAGTTCGATCCAACGCTCGATGCCCAGGTCCGGCGCGACGACCGGCAGCCCGGCCGCCTTCACGAGCGCGCGCACGCGGTCGACGGCGGCATCGTCGATGAGGTTCAAACGGCGCGACAGGTCGGCCGCCATCACCATGCCGCAGCCGACGGCCTCGCCGTGCAGCCAGGCGCCATAGCCCAGGCCCGCCTCGATGGCGTGGCCGAACGTGTGGCCGAAGTTCAGCACCGCACGCAGGCCGCCTTCGCGCTCGTCGCGGGCGACGACGTCGGCCTTGATCTCGCACGAGCGCGCGATCGCGTGCGCGAGGGCCGCGTGGTCGCGCGCCACCAGTTTCCCGATGTTCGCCTCGATCCAGTCGAAGAACGCGGCGTCGAGGATGGCGCCGTGCTTGATGACTTCCGCCAGGCCCGCCGACAGTTCGCGGTCCGGCAGGGTGTCGAGCGTGGCCGTGTCCGCGATGACGGCGCGCGGCTGGTAGAACGCGCCGATCATGTTCTTGCCCAGCGGGTGGTTGATGCCCGTCTTGCCGCCCACGGAGGAATCGACCTGCGCGAGCAGGGTGGTCGGGATCTGCACGAACGGCACGCCGCGCATGTAGGTCGCGGCCGCGAAACCGGTCATGTCGCCGATCACGCCGCCGCCCAGCGCCACCAGGGTCGTCTTGCGGTCGCATTTATTCGCCAGCAGCGCGTCGAACACCTCGTTCAGGCTCTCCCAGTTCTTGAACTCTTCGCCGTCGCGCAGGATGATGGGCACGACCTCGCGCCCGGCCGCACGCAGCGGGGCCGCGACCTTGTCCAGGTACAGCGGGGCGATCGTCGTGTTGGTGACGATGGCCACCTTGCCGCTGCCGCCGATGTGGCGGTTCAAAAGGGAAGCGTCGTCCAGCAGGCCGCGTCCGATCGCGATCGGATAGCTGCGGTCGCCCAGCTCGACGTTAAGAGAGATGCATGCCTGTTCGTTCATTGTCGTCTTTGCGTTGGCCAGCTCGCGTGCGGCGTTGTTCGCTTCGAGCTGGTCCAGGATTGTCTGAACCATCGATTGTACGTTAGGTCGGCCCGTGTCGATGACCATGTCGGCGATCTCGCGGTACAGGGGTTCGCGCTGCGCGGTCAGGTCTTCCAGCTTCTTGCGCGGGTCCGCCGTCTGCAGCAGCGGGCGGTTCTTGTCGTGCGCCGTGCGCGCCAGGATGCTGGAGACGCTCGCGCGCAGGTAGATCACGGTGCCCCGCTCCGCCAGCAACGCGCGGCTGGCCGGGTTCAGCACGGCGCCCCCGCCCGTGGCCAGCACGATGCCGTTCTGCGCGGTGAGTTCGCGGATCACGTCGGCTTCGCGGCGGCGGAAGCTGGCCTCGCCCTCGATCTCGAAGATCCACGGAATCGTGGCGCCCGTGCGCGCCTCGATCTCGTGGTCGGAATCGATGAAGGTCATGTCCAGGCGCCGCGCCAGCAGGCGGCCGATGGTGGTCTTGCCGGCTCCCATCAGGCCGACGAGGAAGATGTTGTTGTTCTTACAGTCAGACACGTGTACGCGTTCAAATAAAAACGGCCAGGTTTCCCTGGCCGCTTTGTTGCAATCGGGCATCCCTTAAGAAAACTTATGGGCAGGTGAACGACAGTTTAAACGGAATACTGGTTACGGAGCCAGCGGGCGTCGTCACCGTGACGTTGAAGGTGGCCGTGGACGGGCCCGTGCAATTGGTCGGGTTCGCGCTGCCGACGCTGAACAGGTGCGTATAACCCTGCGGGATGCTGCCCACCGTCAGGCCGGTCGGATCGTCGACGGCGCTGTTCGTGTGCGGCGCGACGTTCGGCACGGTGGCGGGCGTCACCGGCGCGGCGGTGCCGTTCAGCAGTGCCGTGATCGCGACCGTGGAATTGGCCGGCATCGGGTTGTTGTTCACGTCGTTGAACTGCAGCCGGAAGCTCTTGGTCGCGCTGGACGGCAGCGTGCCCAGGTCGACCGTGCCGCCCGCGAGCGGCGTGGTGTTGCCGTCCATGTAGACGTATTTGACGGCGCTGCCGCTCATGAAGATCGAGGTACGGGCATACACGGTATTCGTGCCGTCCGTCGAGCTGGCGCAGATCGTGGCCAGGCCTGGACGGGTGGCGTCCGGGGTGACGGCGTTACACGGCGTGGCCGGCGTGCCGGGGATCGCGACGCGCGGCGCCTGGGTGCGGAACGCGACCGAGCACACGCCGTTGACGGTGTTGCAGCCGCCTTTGTCGGACGAGCCGACGGCGCCCATGTTCGTCTGGAACACGACCGGCGTGCCGTCCGGGACCGGGTTGCCGAAGGCATCGGCCACCATCACCTGCACGGTCGTGGCGGACGGGTTGTCCACGCTCCAGCCCTCGACGTTGAACGAGCCCGAGCTCAGCGAGAACGCGCGCTGCGCCGGCAGGCCGGTCGTCACGACGATCGAGTCGGACAGGGTCGAGATGTCCGGACCGCCGTTGGTGCCGGTGCCCTTCAGCGTGGCCTGCACGCGGAACGACATCGGGGTCGAGCCCGAGTTGACCGTCGTGACCACGCTGCCGGTGGCGTCGGTCGTGTCGCTCGCCTTGTTGATGACGACGTCGGCGTTCGCGGGAACGGGCGTGAAATCCACGCGCTGGCCGGCCAGCGGATTGCCGAAGATGTCGACGACCTTGTACGTCAGGATCGCGGTTTCGGTGCGGCCGTTGCCGCCGTTGCCGCGCACGACGATCGACTGGCTGGTCGGCGTCGCGCCCACGAACTGCACCGACGCGGCGGCCGGCGGCGCGATCGTCAGCGTCGTCGATGCCGACCTGGCGACGCCGGCGGCAGACACGGTGATGGTGTCGTTGTTGGCGCAGCCCTTGTCGCGGTAGACCGTCTGCACGGTGCCGTTATTGGTCGGCACGGTCGCGGCCAGCGTCGCCTTGCCGGCCGTGACGCAGGCCGAGCTGAAGCTGACGTTGACCTGCTGGTCCGTGTATTTGCTGGAACCATTCAGCACGTCCACGGACAGCACGGTCGAGCCGTAGGCCTGGATGCTGGCCGGGCTGGCGGACAGGGTGCCAAACGTCAGCGTGGTGGCGCCGACGGAATAGTTCGCGGTGCCGCTCACGGTCGTGCCGGCCACGCTGGACGTGGCGGTCACGGTGCCCGCGCCGCCTGCGGCCAGGCTGGCGGCGCGCATGCTGATCGTGGCGACGCCGTTGACGTCGGTGAGCGCGGTGCCCGCGGTCGGCGAGAACACGGCCAGCGTGTTGTCGGTGGCGAAGGTGACGATCGCGTTCGGCACGGGTTTCTTGTCCGCGTCCAGCACGGTGGCCTTGACGGTCAGCGGCGTGGCGCCCGTGAGCGCATTGCTCGACGCGCCGGCCGCGTTCGTGAAGCCCACGGAAACGGTGGGCGCCGCGGGCGTGGTCGTACCGCCGGTGCCGGTGCCGGTGCCGGTGCCGCCGGTCCCGGTACCGCCGGAACCCGTGGAGCCCGTCGTCGTGCCGGGATTGCCGCCGCCGCCGCCGCACGCGGTCAGTACCAGGGCCATCAGCAGGCCGGCCACGCGCACGCCATGGCGCGCCGCAGATGCATTCTTGAAGTGGTTCATGTGCTTGGTTCTTGTTGATTGTTCTGTCAATGACCGTTCTGCAGGCGCTCGGCCACGATCTTCGGCGTGATGAAGACGAGCAGCTCGGTCTTGCTGTTCTGGCGCGACGTCGACTTGAACAGGTTGCCGACGACCGGGATGTCGCCGATCACCGGCACCTTGTTGTCGCTGCGCGTCTCGGTCATCTGGTAGATGCCGCCCAGGACCACCGTGCCGCCGTTCTCGACCATCACCTTGGTCTTCACGTGCTGCGTGTTGATGGCGAAGCCCGACGCGGTCGACTCGCCCTTCGAATCCTTGGCCACGTCCACGTCCAGCACGACGTTGCCGTCCGGGGTGATCTGCGGCGTGACTTCCAGCTTCAGGTTCGCCTTCTTGAACGTGACCGACGTGGCGCCGCTGCTCGTGGCCTGCTGGTACGGCAGCTCGACGCCCTGCTCGATGATGGCCGGGACGTTGTCCTCGGTGACCACGCGCGGGCTGGAGATGATCTTGCCTTTGCCGTCCGCTTCCAGCGCGGACAGTTCCAGGTTGAGGAACCGGTTCGCGGCCGACGAGAACAGCGAGAACGCGATCGACGGCGCATTCGTGCCGTTGATCCCGGCCGCCGGCAGGTTCACGAGCGTGGTGTTGGTGTAGCCGTCGCCCTTGTCCGGCGTCTGGCCCGTGATCTGGCCCACGCCCGTGAGGTTGCCACCGATGGCCACGCGCTGGTTGCCGCTGACCTGGTAGCCCGAGTCGCCGCCGCGCAGGGTGCGCAGGTCGGCGAAACCGAGCTTGGCGCCGAGGTTGCGCGAGAAGCCGTCGTTCGCTTCCACGAGGCGCGCTTCGACGAGCACCTGCTTGGTCGCGATGTCGGTCTTCTGGATCAGCTTGCGGATGTCCTCGATCTTGGACGCGATGTCGGTCACGAACAGCTGGTTCGTGCGCGGGTCGATGATGGCGCTGCCGCGCTTGGACAGCACGCGGTTCTTGCCGGCGTCGCTGCTGGCGGCGCCGTTCTGGTCGAGGCCGAACACGGTGCGGAACGCCTCGGCCTTCTGGTAGTTCAGCTGGAAGATCTCGGAGCGCAGCGGTTCCAGGTCGGAGATCTGGGCTTTCTGCTCCAGCTCCAGTTTTTCCTTGGTCAGCAGTTCTTCCTTCGGCGCGATCCACAGCACGTTGCCGTTCTTGCGCATGTCCAGGCCCTTGGCCTGCAGGACGACGTCCAGCGCCTGGTCCCACGGCACGTCCTTCAGGCGCAGCGTGAGGTTGCCGGTGACGGAATCGCTCGTGATGATGTTCAGGCCCGAGATGTCGGCGATCGCCTGCAATGCCTGGCGCACCTCGACGTTCTGGAAGTTGAACGACAGCTTCTCGCCCCGGTAGCCGGCGCCCCCGGCACCGCCGGCCGGACGGTTCGGATCTTCCTTGACGGGCTTGACGTCGATGACGAGCTGGGTGTCGCTCTGGTAGACGCTCTGTTCCCAGTTGCCGTGGGCTTCGACCACCATGTGCGTGTTCTCGCCCTGCGGCGTCGTCGTGATGCGCGACACGGGCGTGCCGAAGTCGGTCACGTCCAGGCGGCGGCGCAGGGTGGGCGGCACGCCGGTCTTGAGGAAATCGACGAGGATCTGCGACCCGACCTGGCGCACGTCGACGGCGACCTGGCCGTTCGGCAGGTCGACGACGATGCGGCCTTCGCCATTGGTGCCGCGGCGGAAATCGAGGTCGCGCAGCAGCGGCAGGCTCGCCGGCGCGGCAGCAGCACCGGCAGCGCGCGCGGACTGGCCCGCTGCGTCGGCGACACGCGCAGGCGCGGGCGCGCCGGAGCCTTCCACGGTGACGATGACGTCCTTGCCGTCGATGGCGGCGGCGTAGCTCAGCACGCGCTTGAGGTTCAGCACGAGGCGCGTGCGTTCGCCCGCCTGCACGACGTTCACGCCGCGCACGTCGCCCAGGTTGATGTCCTGGACACTCTTGCCGGTGGCGTTGGCGGTGGCGCCGAAATCGAGCGCGATGCGGGCCGGATTCGTGATCGAAAAGCCGATCGGCAGCTGCTTCGGCGCTTCCTTCATGCCCACGCGGATGACGACGTTGCCGCCCTGCTGGTTGGCGCTGATCGACTCGATCGCGTTGTCCTGGGCCCAGGCGCAGACCGTGGCCAGCGCCAGCAGCATGCCGCCCGCGGCGGAAAGGAATCGGGTCATTTACGGTTCTCCTTGGTTTGCAGCTCCAGCTTCGTCATGCGTCCGGTCCATTCGCCGGCGGCGTCCTGCACCACTTCGCGGATGTCGACGGCGTCCTCGCCCACGTGCGTGACGACGCCGAAGTTCTGGCCGATGCGCTGGCCGGCCTTCACCTGGTACAGCGAGCGTTCGATCTGCAGCAGCGCGAAGCGCGTGCCGCCCTTCTCCATCGTGCCGACCATCTGCATGGTGTCGAGCGGGAAGGTCTCCAGCAGTTCGCGCGGGCGCTGCAGGTCCGGCTGGTTCGGGTTGTTCGACGTCGCGGCCGCGCGGGCCAGTTCGCCCAGCAGCTTGTTCGGGTCGAACGGGTCGACGGCATCCTTCGCGCCATACGCGTAAGGCAGGAAATCCTTCGGTTCGGGCAGCGGCTTCACGGCGGGCCGCGTGTCGCGCTTCACCTGTTCCATCCAGTCGCGCACCTCGCGCACGTCGGAATCGCCGCAGCCCGCCAGGAACGTCGCGGCCAGCAGGCTACCGATCACGATACGGCAGCTCATGCCTTCTCCTTCTTGGCGGTCTTCTTCGCCTTGCGGGCCTTGGCCTGCGCGTCCAGTTCGTCCTGGTCGAGGTAGCGGAACGTCTTGGCGATGGCGTCCAGCGACAGCGTGCCGTCCTTGCCGGCGGTGAGCGCCAGGTTGTTCAGGGTAACGATGCGGGGCATCTTGGCCATGTCGGCCGCGAATTCGCCGATGTCGTGGTAGTGGCCCGTGACCTTGATGTCGATCGGCAGCTCGGCGTAGTAATCCTTGACGACCACCTGGCCCGGCTTGAACAGTTCGAACTGCAGGCCGCGGCCGATGCCGGCCTGGTTGATGTCGGACAGCAGCGCGGCCATCTCGGCCTTGCTCGGCAACTGCTTTTCGAGACGTTCGACGTAGCGGTTCACCTGCTGCTGCTGGGCTTCCAGCGCGTCCAGGTTGATCGCCTGCGCCATCTTGACCTTGTAGTCGTCGCGCAGCTTGACTTCCTGCGCGGCCAAGGCGTCCTGTTCGTCGAACTGGCCGCTCCAGTAAAAGAAGTAGCCAAGGCCGAGGACGGCCGCCATCACGCCGGCCGCGCACAACAGGCGCGGCGCCAGCGGCCACAGGCCGGGATGGCGTCCCTGCAGGCCCTCGAACTGGGCCGCCAGGTCGGCGAAAGACTGTTTCAGATCGATGTTCATGACTTGGTGCCTGCTTTGCTCGTGGACGGCTTGGCATCCTTGTCGTCATCCTCCGCGCGGGCGCGCTTGATCGCGACGTTCAGCGTGAATTCGACGACCTTGCGTCCGGTCTTGCTCTGCGCGAGCGTGGCCGCGCGCACCTCGGTCAGGTCCGGGCGTTCCAGCCACGGCGAACTGCCGGACAGGTTGCGCAGCAGCTCCGCCACGCGCTCCTGCGACTGCGCATAGCCGTTCAGCAGCACGCGCTGGCCGTCCTGCTTGAAGCTTTTCAGGTACACGCCTTCCGGCGTCTGGCGCACCAGTTCGTCGAGCAGGTAGACGGGCTGGTTGCGGTCGCCCTGCAGGTCCTCGACGGCCTGCTGGCGCGCCTTCAGCGCCTCGATCTCGGACTTCAGGCTGGCGATCTTGCTGATCTTCTTGTCCAGTTCCGCGTTAGCGTTCTTGAGCACGAGGTTGCGTTCGTTCTGCGTCGCGATGCGGCTCGCGTTGTACGCGCCCACGAGCAGCACGAGCGCGACGCCGGCCAGGCCGCCCAGCGCCATCAGCGCGACGAACGCGGCCTGTTTCTGCTTGCGTTTCGCTTCCCGGTGCGGGAGCAGGTTAATGCGGATCATCAGCCGAACCTCCGCAGTGCCAGGCCGCAGGCGACGAGATAGCCGGGGGCGTCCGTGCGCAGCTGCTGCTCGCGCACGGCAGGTCCCAGCTGCATGCCGAAGAACGGCGCGACGACGCTGGTGGCGATGCGCGTGCGGCCCGCGATGATGTCGGGCAGGCCGGGCAACTGGGCGCTGCCGCCGGCGAGGACGATCTGGTCGATGCGCGTGTACGGCGTCGAGGTATAGAAAAACTGGATCGCGCGCGTGACTTCCAGCGCGGCGTTTTCCAGCCACGGGCCCAGGAGGTCGGCGCGATAATTGTCCGGCAGGTCGCCCGTCTTCTTGCGCGTTTCCGCATCCTCGAACGACAGGCCGTAGGCGCGCACGATGTCCTGCGTGAGCTGCACGCCGCCGAACGGCTGCTCGCGCTCGTAGACGGTCTCGCCGTTCTGCAGCACGGAGACGTGGGTCGCGTTGGCGCCGATCTGGAACAGCGCGACGATGCGGTCCTTCGGGCCCTTGTCGTTGTCGAGGAGGCGCTGCAGCGCGGCGCGCGCGGCGTACGATTCGATGTCCATCACGGTGGCCGTGAGGCCGGCCGCTTCGGCGATGGCCACGCGGTCCTCGACCTTTTCGCGGCGCGCGGCGGCCAGCATCACTTCCATGTCCTCGGGCGAACTGGCGACGGGGCCGATCACGTCGAAGTCGAGGCTGACCTCGTCCAGCGCGAACGGGATGTACTGGCTGGCCTCGGACTCGACCTGCACTTCGAGCTGGTCTTCCGGCAGGCCGGCCGGCAGGATGATCTTCTTGGTGATGACGGCGGCCGGCGGCATGCCGAGCGCCACGTGCTTGATGCGGGTGCCGCTCTTCTGCACGACGCGGCGCACCGCGTCCGAAACCGCCTCGATGTTCTCGATGTTGCCGTCGACGACGGCGCCGCGCGGCAGCGGTTCCGCCGCATGGCGCTCCAGTCGCAACTCGCCCTTGCCGTTGTCCGACAACTCGACCAGGCGCACGCCGGACGTACTGATGTCGAGCCCGACCAACGGCGGGCTCTTTTGTCCGAACAAGGAACCTAGACTGATCACGAGCGCACTCCCCTCTTTGCTGCTTCTTTGAACGCCCGCTTGGGGAACTGTTGAAATCGTAGAAATACAGTGCATATATATCAGGCACCGCGTTGAATCGTAGCAATACTGATGTTTGAGGACAAGAAATTTCTACGCGGGAACATAATAGTGCGCAGCATGAAAACCACACTCCTTTCGCTCTGATATCAATCAATCTTGCCGCTCTTTTCACACCTATTGTCCGCTTGTCTAGCCGTGCCTCAGATACAAGCGTGACTTATAATGAAATGGATCAATAAAGCGACCAACATTCCGCATGAAAGCATCCCAACACGGGGCCAGCCCCGCCCCGCAGTCTCCTTCGCCGAAGCACACCCCCAAGCGCATCGTCCTGACCCTCCTCGCCACGCTCGCGGGCCTGGCCGTCTGCGGCGTGCTGGTGGTCGTGTTCGCGCTGGCGATGGCGTACCCGAACCTGCCCGCTCTCGACACCCTGACCGACTACCGGCCCAAGATGCCGCTGCGGATCTTCACGGCCGATAACGTCCTGATCGGCGAATTCGGCGAGGAGCGCCGCACCCTCGTCCACTTCAAGGACATTCCGGACGTGATGAAGAAGGCCGTGCTGTCCATCGAGGACGACCGCTTCTACGAACACGGCGGCGTGGACTACTGGGGCATCCTGCGCGCGGCCGTGCACAATGCGACCGGCGGCGCGCGCCAGGGCGCGTCGACCATCACCCAGCAGGTGGCCCGCAACTTCTTCCTGTCGTCCGAGCAGACCCTCAAGCGCAAGGCGTACGAGGCCCTGCTGGCCTACAAGATCGAGAAGAACCTCACCAAGGACCAGATCCTCGAGGTCTACATGAACCAGATCTACCTGGGCCAGCGCGCGTTCGGCTTCTCGTCGGCCGCGCAGATCTACTTCGGCAAGGACCTGAAGGACATCACGGTCGCGGAAGCGGCCATGCTGGCCGGCCTGCCCAAGGCGCCGTCCGCGTACAACCCGGTCGTCAATCCGAAGCGGGCGCGCATGCGCCAGCAGTACATCCTGCAGCGCATGCACGACCTGCGCTACATCACCGACGCCCAGTACGAACAGGCGAAGAACGAGGAACTCAAGATCAAGACGGACAGCACGGCGTTCGGCGTGCATGCGGAATACGTGGCCGAGATGGCGCGCCAGCTCGTGTACGAACAGTTCAAGGAAGACACTTATACGCGCGGCCTGAACGTGTTCACGACGATCACCAAGGCCGACCAGGACGCCGCCTACCTCGCCCTGCGCCGCGGCGTGATGGATTACGAGCGCCGCCACCCGTACCGCGGCCCGGAAAAATACATCGAGATCCCGTCCGCCAAGGGCGAAGCCGACGAAGCCATCGAGGCGGAGCTGGCCGAACATCCGGATTCGGACGACATCGTCGCGGCCATCGTGCTGTCCGCGTCGCCCACGCAGGTAAAGGCCGTGCTGGCCTCCGGCGAAGAGATCACGATCACGGGCGCGGGCTTGGCATTCGCCAAGGACTGGCTGTCGCCGAAGGCGGCCGAGACCCGGCGCGTGCGCCGCGGCGCCGTCATCCGCGTGACGCAGGACGGCGGCTCGTCGTGGAGCATCACGCAGCTGCCGGAAGTGGAATCCGCCTTCATCGCGGTGAACCCGGACGACGGCGCGATCCGCGCGCTGGTGGGCGGCTTCGACTTCAACCGCAGCAAGTTCAACCACGTCACGCAGGCGTGGCGCCAGCCGGGATCGTCGTTCAAGCCGTTCATCTATTCGGCGTCGCTGGAGCGGGGCTTCTCGCCCGCCACCCTGATCAACGACGCGCCGATCTCGTTCGACGCGGGTGCGACGGGCGGCCAGGCGTGGGAACCGAAGAACTACGACAACAAGTACGAAGGCCCGATGACGATGCGGCGCGGCCTGACCAAGTCGAAGAACATGATCTCGATCCGCATCCTGAACAAGATCGGCGCCCGCTACGGCCAGGAATACGCGACGCGCTTCGGCTTCGATCCGGACAAGAACCCGCCCTACCTGACGCTCGCACTGGGTGCCGGCGCGACGACGCCGCTGCAGATGGCCGGGGCGTACTCCGTGTTCGCCAACGGCGGCTACCGCATCAGCCCCTACATCATCTCCAAGGTGACGGATGCGGACGGCAAGGTGTTGTCGGAAGCGCGCCCGGACCGCGCCGGCGTCGACGCCAACCGTGTCATCGACGAGCGCAACGCGTGGCTGATGGACAGCATGCTGAAGGACGTGGCCCGCTACGGCACGGCCGCCAAGGCGTCGCAGGTGCTGAAGCGCCCGGACATCGCGGGCAAGACGGGCACGACGAACGATTCGATCGACGCCTGGTTCGCCGGCTACCAGCCGCACCTCGTGGGCATCGCGTGGATCGGCTACGACCAGCCGCGCAACCTGGGCAACAAGGAAACGGGCGGGGGTCTGGCACTGCCGATCTGGATCGGCTTCATGCAGAAGGCGCTCAAGACCGAGCCGGTGGTCGAGCGCCCGGTGCCGCCGGGTCTCGTGCAGTACGGCGACGAGTTTTATTATGCGGAGAACCCGCCGGGCACGGGCGTGCAGTCGCTCGACGTGGGGCCGGTCGCGCCGGCGGCCGAGCAGAAGTCGCGCGACGCCGTCCGGAACGAGTTGTTCTGATGGTCACACGGTGAATGGTGGGCGGAGGCCGCCCATCCTACGGCCGTAGGGTGGGCACCCCGTGCCCACCATGCATAGCCGACAAACTAACGCAGCTTGACCGGTGCGCCGCCCTGCTGGGTGGCGAAGTCGGACAAGGACGTGAAGAACTCCGTGTTGTCGCGCGTATTGCGCCACTCGTCGCCCACGCGCTTGTAGTGGAAGCCGCCGGCGCGGGCCGCGATCCACATCTCCTGCAACGGTGCCTGGCTGTTGACGATGATCTTCGAGCCGTTGTCGACGAACTCGATCTCGAGCACGTTGCCGCTACGCTTGCACTCGACGTCGACGATATCCTGCTCGAACAGGCGGTCGAACGCCTGTTCGATCTCGTCCAGGGTGGACTCGGCCAGGGCCAAAAATTCGGATTCGGTCATGCTACACTCCAAGGTCTGCTAATCAAACCGTGATTCTAATCGTGAAGTCCCCATTTGCGCTCCTGACAAGCCTGGCGACCCTGATGGCGCTGTCGGCCTGCGGCCAGACCGGTCCGCTCTACATGCCCAAGCCGCCCGCCCGTACCCCTGCCGCGAACACCAACGCGGCTCCGGCCGGCCCCACGAACACGGCCGCGCCAGCGGTGCAGATCTCCCCGCCGGCCCCCGCTGCCGGCGTGACGGTCCCCGCCGCCGGCTCGAATGCGAACAATACCGAAGCGAACAACCAGACGCCGCCGGCCACTCAACAGTAAGCACCGATTTCATGTCTCACTTCACTTATCAAGACGGCGTCCTGCACGCCGAACGCGTTCCCCTGTCCCGGATCGCCACCGAACACGGCACCCCGACCTACGTCTACTCGAAAGCCCAGCTGCTGGACAACTTCGCCGGCTACGCGCGCCCGTGCGCGGGCCGCGACGCCCTCGTCTGCTATGCGATGAAGGCGAACTCCAACCTGGCCATCCTCGACCTGCTGGCCCGCCAGGGTGCCGGCTTCGACATCGTGTCGGGCGGCGAACTGCTGCGCGTGATCGCGGCCGGCGGCGACCCGGGCAAGGTGATCTTCTCGGGCGTGGGCAAGACCGCGGCCGAGATCGCGCTGGCGCTGGAGAAGGGCATCCTGTGCTTCAACGTCGAGTCGATTCCCGAACTGCACCGCATCAACGAGATCGCGGGCCGCATGGGCAAGCGCGCGCCCATCTCGCTGCGCGTGAACCCGAATGTCGACCCGAAGACCCACCCGTACATCGCCACCGGCCTGAAGGCCAGCAAGTTCGGCGTCGCGTTCTCGGACGCGCTGGACACCTACCGCACCGCCGCCAGGCTGCCGCACCTGGACGTCGTCGGCATCGACTGCCACATCGGCTCGCAGCTGCTGGACGACGCGCCGCTGCTGGAAGCGCTGGACAAGCTGATCGAACTGATCGACACGCTCGCCGGCGAAGGCATCCACATCCACCACCTGGACGTGGGCGGCGGCCTGGGCATCGACTACGGCACGGGCGAAGACTCGCCGGTGCCGATCGCGCACTACGTCGAGCGCGTGTTCGCGCGCGTGGACGCATGGCGCGCGGAACAGCACGGCGGCCGGCCGATCAAGGTGATCTTCGAACCGGGCCGCTCGATCGTCGGCAACACGGGCGTGCTCTTGATGTCGGTGGAATTCCTGAAGCCGGGCGAGGAAAAGAACTTCTGCGTCGTCGACGCCGCCATGAACGACATGGCCCGTCCCACCCTGTACCAGGCGTGGATGGACGTGAAACCGGTCGTGCAGCGTGGCGGCGACGCCGTGACCTACGACCTCGTGGGCCCCGTGTGCGAATCGGGCGACTGGCTCGCCCGCGACCGCGCGCTGGCCGTGGAGCCGGGCGACGTGCTGGCCATGATGGCCGCCGGTGCCTACGGGTTCACGATGGCGTCGAACTACAACACACGCGGCCGCGCGGCCGAGGTGCTCGTCGACGGGGACCAGGTGCATGTGATCCGCCGCCGCGAGAATCCTTCCGAGCTGTTCGCGTTGGAGACCCTACTCCCTTCCTCGTGACCGGTCATCCGGCCACATCTGCGCCGCGCACGCGGCCGCCTGCTCGTTCCAGCGGCCGCCCAGGTCGAGACAGCGTTCGAGCAGGCCATAGCGCGGCCTCCCCATGCCGAAAACGAGCACGAGGGCCAGTACCACGACGATCACGAGCGCGAGAGGCCACTTCATGTCGTCATGATCGCACGGAAGCCGCGGTGACAGGTTTTTCGGTGCGCGGGCGGCTGAGGCGCCACCACACGCGCAACAGCAGCAGCACGCCGACGACGCTGCCCCACACGATGGGCTGCTCGAAGTTGTGCTTGCCCGCCTTCATCCACCAGTAGTGCAGGATCGCCAGCGGCGCGATCGCGTAGACCAGCTTGTGCAGCCGGGCCCAGTTGCGGCCGAGCCGCCTGATCATCGCATTCGTGCTCGTCGCCGCGAGCGGGATCAACAGCACGAAGGCGGCGAAGCCCACCGTGATGAACGGGCGCTTGAGCACGTCCTTCCACATGGCGGCCACGTCGAAGAAATGGTCGAACCACAGGAACGTCATGAAGTGCATGAAGGCGTAGAAGAAGGTAAACAGCCCTACCATGCGCCGCAGGCGGATCACCCAGTTCCAGCCCGTCAGGCGGCGCAGGGGCGTGATGGCGAGGGTCGCGCACAACAGGTACAGGGCCCAGTCGCCGCTGCCGTGCGTGAGGAATTCGACCGGATCGACCGGTACCCCGGCCGCCGTCAGCCATGCCATGCGCAGGAACGGCAGCAGGGCCAGCACGAACAGCACGGCCTTCAGGGCCTTGAACTGGATGGGCGTCGGGTTGAAAGCCATCTCGGCCCCCGCTCAATAAAACTTCTTGAGATCCATGCCCGTGTACAGCGAGGCGACCTCGTTATAGCCGTTGAACAGCAGCGTCTTGCGCTTGGGCGTGAACAGGCCGCCCTCGCCGATGCGGCGCTCCGTCGCCTGCGACCAGCGCGGATGGTCGACGTTCGGGTTCACGTTCGAATAAAAGCCGTATTCGTCGGGCGCGATGCCGTTCCATGCCGTGCGCGGCTGGTCGCGCAGGAAGCGGATCTTGACGATGGATTTCGCCGACTTGAAGCCGTATTTCCACGGCACGACGATGCGCACGGGCGCGCCGTTCTGGTTCGGCAGTAGCTGGCCGTACATGCCCACGGTGAGGAGCGTCAGCGGATGCATGGCTTCGTCCATGCGCAAGCCTTCCACATACGGCCATTCCAGCACGCGGCTCTTCACGCCGGGCATCTGGCTGCGGTCGGCCAGGCTCGTGAATTCGATGTACTTGGCGTTGCCCGTCGGCTCCACCTGGCGGATCAGGCTCGACAGCGAATAGCCGACCCACGGGATCACCATCGACCAGCCCTCGACGCAGCGCAGGCGGTAAATCCGCTCTTCCAGCGGCGCCAGTTTTACCAGGCGGTCGAGATCGATCGTCTGCGGTTTCTTGACTTCGCCTTCGATCTGCACCGTCCACGGGCGCGTGCGCAGGGTGTGCGCGTTCGCGGCCGGGTCGGCCTTGTCCGTGCCGAATTCGTAGAAATTGTTGTAGTGGGTCGCGTCTTCGAACGAGGTCTGCTTCTCGTTCGTCGAGAAGGCCGGGTTGCGCGTGGCCGGCAGCTTTTGCACGGCATTCTGTGCGAATGCTTCGCGGGTCGCCATTTCCCACAGCGACGAGCCGACGACGGCCGATGCCGCCACTTTGGCGAGGAAGGCGCGCCGGCCTTCGTAGACCTCGCGCGGCGTGATTTCGGACGGGAACGGCAAATCGATGCCGTTCGGATTTTTTCTGATCAACATGGCGGCTCCGGCAGTATGTAATGTTTCTCGCGACATATCAACGTTACACCATCTGCCGCCCAAGGGTCGTCCGGGCGGCGATTTGTTACCAATTGCCGCCAACGGACATAATCGAACACATTACAGCTTGCCGTACGAGTGCAGGCCCGACAGGAACATGTTCACGCCCAGGAAGGCGAACGTCGTCACGAGGAGGCCGATCAGCGCCCACCACGCGGCCGCGCGGCCGCGCAGGCCGGACATCAAACGCATGTGCAGCCAGGCCGCGTAATTCAGCCAGACGATCAGCGCCCACGTTTCCTTCGGGTCCCACGACCAGTAGCCGCCCCACGCCTCGGCCGCCCACAGCGCGCCCAGGATCGTGGCGACGGTGAAAAAGGCGAAGCCGACGGAGATCGCCTTGTACATCACGTCGTCCAGCACTTCCAGCGAAGGCAGGCGGTCGGCCAGGATGCCGTGCGACTTCAGCAGGTAGGCCGAGCCGACCATCGCGGCCAGCGCGAACGTGCCGTAGCCGATGAAGTTGGCCGGCACGTGGATCTTCATCCACCAGCTCTGCAGCGCGGGCACGAGCGGCTGGATCTCGGCGGCGTCGCGCGCCACCGTGTACCACAGCAAAAAGCCCACGGCGGCCGAGATCACGAGCAGCACGAACGGGCCCAGCTGGCGCGTCTGGTAACGCTGTTCGTAGTACAGGTAGAACATCGCCGTGATCATCGAGAACAGGATGAACACTTCGTACAGGTTCGACACGGGGATGTGGCCGACGTCGGTGCCGATCAGGTACGACTCGTACCAGCGCACCATCATGCCCGTGAAGCCCAGCACGACGGCGGCCCAGCACAGCTTGGAGCCGACGCTGCCGCCGAACGGCGAACGGGTAAGCAGACCGAGCCAGTAGAACACGGTCGAGAACACGAACAGCGCGCTCATCCACAGGATCGCGGACTGGCTCGACAGCATGTACTTCAGGAAGAAGCGCTGGTTGGCCGCGTCCAGCGAGCCGCCGTACAGCTGCACGGCCCACAGCGCCAGCAGCGCGACGAGCGGCATCAGCCAGCGGACCGGCTTGAACGTCCAGCCGACGAAGGCGAACGTCGGCGCGGCCAGGACAAGAATCGCCCGCTCGTAGATGTCCATGTAGGCGCCGAAGCGGCTCAGCGCGTACAGCACGGCGGCCAGCAAGCCGGCGCCGAACAGCCAGTCGACGGCCGTCAGGCGTTTGAAAAAGCCGGGGGGCCGGGTGTACGCCGCGCCTTGCGCTTGGGATGCGGATGAAATGTCCATGGGTGTCTCCTGTTTCCTTGCTCTGCTAGCTTACGCCGATTGCGGCAATTTGGTCCTCAAGTCTTCGAATTCGCGCTCGAAATCGAGCGTCTTGCGCTGGGTGCTCATCGCCATCAGCGCGTGCGCGCCGCCGTCCGGTGCCGGCTTCACCCACACCCAGATGCGGCGCTCGCGGATGTAGAACATCGAGAAAATGCCCAGCACCAGCAGCAGGCAGCCCACGTAGACCACCTTCTTGCCGGGCGAACGCGTCACCTGCAGCACCGACGCCTTCACTTCCTTGAAATCGTCCAGCGCGAGGAATACGGGGGCGCCGTAAAAAAAGCTGTCCGACAGCGCGTTCGTCGCCTGCTGGAGGAAGCGGCCATGGGCCTCCGTGGGCGTGGCCGGCGCGACGCCGTCGCGCGCACGCGCGGCCTGCCACAGCTCCCACATGGCGCCGTTGAGCATCTTCATGAACACGGTGGCCGCCTTTTCCTGCTCGGCGGCCGGGATGCGTTCGAGGAATTTCGAGACGGCCAGATAGCCGCCCTGGTTGCCGTCGCCCGCGAAGATGGCCAGCGTCTTGGCGGCCGATTCCTGCAACTGCGTGGACAGCGCCCCGCTCGCGTCGCCCGGCGGCAGCGCACGCGCAGCGTAGCGGCGGGCTGCTTCTTCGCGGAGACTCCCATCCGCGAGGGCGGCGCGCAGGCGCATCCACTCGCGCAGGCCGTGCTCGTCGTCGGCCGGGATGCGCAGGAAACTGAATTGGTCGGACGGGTTGTTGCGCACGCCGGCGAGGAACACTTCATGGCCTTCCAGCGTGACGGGCTGCATGTAGTTCAGGAATTCACGCGCCTGGCCCGTCTTGTCGCGCAGCTTGTATTGCACGCTGGGGCCGACATTTTTCAGGTCCTTGTTGCCGACGTTTTTCGCGGCCGAGCCCGAGTGCTGCGACAAGGTCTGGGCGAACTGTTCCTCAAGGCTCTTGCCTTTGGTGACGGCACGCGCGTCATTGTTCTGGCTCGTGTTCTCGACGTTGAACGGGCGGAACCCCGACCACTCGACCGAGTAGACATCCGCGCCCTGCTTCAGCTCGGTCGCATTGCCGACTTCGCCCTCGAAGGCGAACGGTTTGTCGCTCGTGCCCGTCATGGGCCAGCCCGTCAGCTTCAGCTTGCTGCCGCCATCCTCGAAGCTGGACTGGTAGACGGCGACGCCGCGGTAGATCAGCGGCTCGTTGACCTTGATCGTGGCGGGGAACGACTTGCCCGTTTCGTGGTCGCGGATCACGACTTCGCTGGCGAACAGTTTCGGCATGCCCGTCGAGTAGAAGTCGATGATGAATTTGCGCAGCTCGATGGTGAACGGCAGGTCTTGCACGAGCACGCCGTCGGCCTGCTGGATCAGCGCCGTATCGCTCGCCTGGCCTTCCGGGATCAGTGTGTTGCCGCGGAAGGTCGGGTTGCCGAGGCCCAGGCGGTGCTGCGGCGGGATGGCGGAGATCAGGCCCGTGCCCGCATACGGCGTCTTGCCCATGAACCATTGCTGGAAGCGGATAGGCAGGTTCGAATCGAGCAGGCCGCCCAGCAGGATCACGATGATGGCCGTGTGCGCGAAGATGTAGCCGAACTTGTTGCCGGCGCCCTTTTTTGCGGCGACGAGCACGCCGCCCGCCTTGTCGACCATCTTCGTTTTATAACCGGCATCGACGAGGCGGGCCGCCGTCTGCTGCGCGAGCGGGACCATGTCCAGCGGTGCCGTCCATTCGCTCCGGTGGTGGAAATTGCGCAGGGATTCTTCGCGCACGGAATCGCGCCAGCTCTGCATGTCGCGGATCATCTTCGGGGCATTGCGCGCGATGCACAGGCTCGTGGACACGATCAGGAACGCGAGGATCAGCAGGAACCACCAGGCCGAATACACGGTGTACAGGCCGAGTTTGCGGAACACCTCGAACCAGAACGGACCGAACTGGTTCACGTAATCCGGCATCGCCCGGTCCTGCTGCATGATGGTGCCGATAATGGCGGCAATCGCGATCATGACCAGCAGGGTGATCGCGAACCGCATCGAGGACAGCAGTTCGACCGCTTCGGCCACGCCGCGCCGGCGCGTCTTCAGTTCAATTCCGGTGGTGCTCATCGACTTTCACTCTAGACACAACATTCAACGAGGATACAACAAAAGGGCGCACCGCTTGCGCGGCCGCCCTTCCCTGTTGTCCTGCTTTTTTATTGTAGGCCGATTATTCGGCTCTATTCACTCTGACCGGCTTATACCGGGTATCACTTCAGGCCGGCGATATAGTCCGCCACTGCCTTCATTTCATCGTCCGACAGCCGCTTGGCCAGCGTGGCCATCTGCGGGCTGTTGTTGCGGGCACCGGTCTTGAACGCCTGCAGCTGGGCGACCGTGTAATCCTGGTGCTGGCCGGCCACGCGCGGATACTGGGCCGGGATGCCGGAACCGGTGGCGCCGTGGCAGCTGGCGCAGGCGGCCACGCCGCGGTCTGCGATGCCGCCGCGGTAGATCTTGCGGCCCAGTTCGAGCGTGTCCTTGTTGCGTGCGGCGCCCTGCTTGGGCTGCTGCGTGGCGAGGTAGGCGGCGATGTTCTTCTTTTCGTCCTCGCTCAGCATCTTGGCGTACGTCGTCATCACGGGCTGGTTGCGAGCCGGCGTCGTGAAGTCGACGAGCTGCTTGTGCAGGTAAGTGTCGACCTGACCGGCCAGCTTGGGATTCGTGTTGATGGTCGAATTGCCGCCGGCGCCGTGGCACGACGCGCAGGCGGGCAGGCCGCGGGCGTTGTCGCCGGTGTCGTAGAGGGAACCGCCCTTGGCCGGATCGGCCTTGGCGGCGGCCGGGGGCGCGTGGGCCGCGTCCGCTGCAAGAGCGCTGCCCACGATGAGGAAACTGGCCAGCAAGGACTTCACGATCGCCGCGCATGCGGCCGGTTGGAACACACGATTCATTCAAGCACCCTGAAAAAGTCAAAGATAAACTTGCAGTTGCAGTGCAGCGGTCATGCTCGTGCCCCCGCGCCGGCAATCCAGCCTTCGAGGCTCGCCGGCGGCAGGTAACTCCCTATTGTACAATAGCCTTTGTTTCCTGCCCTCACCTTCGTTGTCTTTTTCGCTTCATTCCCCCATGTCCAAACTCTGGCAAGCCCGTTTTTTCACGACCGTCAACCAGTTGCGGGATCTTCCCAAGACCCAGGTGCCGGAAATCGCCTTCGCCGGCCGGTCCAATGCGGGCAAATCGACGGCGATCAATATTCTGACGAACCAGAAGGGCCTCGCGTTCGCATCCAAGACGCCCGGCCGCACGCAGCACATCAATTTCTTCTCGATCGGCGGCGCGCACGTCGCGATGCACCGCAAGGATCCGACCAAGGTCGAGGAAATCGAAGGCCTGCTCGTCGACTTGCCGGGCTATGGCTACGCGGAAGTGTCGGGCGATGCCAAGCTGCACTGGCAAAAGCTGCTGGGCGACTACGTGCAGCGGCGGGAACAGCTGGCCGCGCTCATCCTGATCATGGATTCGCGCCGCCCGTTCACCGAGCTCGACATCCAGATGCTGGAATGGTTCGCCCCGACGGGCAAGCCGATCCACTGCATCCTCACGAAGGTCGACAAGCTCAACCGCAACGAATCCGTCAATGCCTTGCGCCAGGCGCAGCAAGTGCTGGACAGCTATGTCGACGAGGAAGGCAACGGCTTTCCGTTCACCGTCCAGCTGTTCTCGGCCCTGAAGCGCATCGGCATCGAGGAAGCCAACGACAAGATCATCGAACTGCTCGGCCTGGACAAGGATCCGCTCCCGGCCGATCCCGAACAATAACCCCAAGGACCGACATGCCGATCATCACGCCTTCGCAATACCCCGCCGTGCGCATGCGCCGCATGCGCCGCGACCCGTTCTCGCGCGCCCTGATGCGCGAAAACGTCGTCACCGCCTCCGACCTGATCTACCCCGTGTTCGTCCTCGACGGCCAGAACCAGCGCCAGCAGGTCGCATCGATGCCGGGTGTGGAACGCGTCTCCGTCGACCTGCTGCTGAAGGTGGCGGAAGAAGCCGTCGCGCTGGGCATCCCCGTGCTGGCCCTGTTCCCGATGGTCGACGCATCGCTGAAAACCTATGACGGCGTCGAGGCGACGAACCCGGACGGCCTGATCCCGCGCGCCGTGCGCGAACTGAAGCGCCACTTCCCGCAACTGGGCATCATGACGGACGTCGCCCTCGACCCGTACACGACCCATGGACAGGATGGCCTGCCGGACGAGAACGGCTACATCGTCAACGAAAAGACGATCGCGATGCTGACGCGCCAGGCGCTGGCCCAGGCCGAAGCCGGCGTCGACATCGTCGCCCCGTCGGACATGATGGACGGCCGCATCGGCGCGATCCGCATGGCGCTGGAAGAAAAGGAACTGATCCACACGCGCATCATGGCCTACTCGGCCAAGTACGCATCGGGCTACTACGGCCCGTTCCGCGAAGCCGTGGGCTCCGCCGCCAACCTGGGCAAGGCCGACAAGAACACGTACCAGATGGACCCGGCCAACAGCGACGAAGCCCTGCGCGAAGTGGCGCTGGACATCGCGGAAGGCGCGGACATGGTGATGGTCAAGCCGGGCATGCCGTACCTGGACGTCGTGCGCCGCGTGAAGGACGAGTTCAAGGTGCCGACCTTCGCCTACCAGGTCAGCGGCGAGTACGCGATGCTGCAGGCCGCGTTCCAGAACGGCTGGCTCGATCCGGACAAGGTCATCATGGAGACGATGATGTCGTTCAAGCGCGCCGGCGCGGACGGTGTGCTCACCTATTTCGCAATGGACGTGGCGCGGCGCCTGAAGGCCGCGGCGTAAGCTCAGCGGGGCTTCTGGTTCGCGGCGATCCAGCGCCCCAGTTCCTCGCTCGTCTGCCCGCCGTACTTGATCTTGCCGTTGGGCGCGATCAGGGCGGGTACGGACTTGATGCCGAGCGCGAATCCGGTGCCGAGGTTCCTCTTGACCGGCGCGTCGCAGGACGCGTCCGCCACGGTTTGTCCCGTCATGGCGCGGTCGAGGGCGGCGCGCCGGTCGGGTGCGCACCAGATGTGCTCCAGCAGCGCCTGGTTCTGCCCGCCGGACAGCAGCGGATAGACGAAGACGTACACCGTCGTATCGTCCAGTTTTTCGATTTCCCGGTGCATCGTGCGGCACGGCGCGCAATCGACGTCGGAAAAGATCGCCACCGTCCGGCTGCCGTTGCCGAATTTGTAGGCAATGGCCTGCTCGAACGGCAATTGATCGAAAGTCGTCGAACCCGGCCCGCACATGCCGACCAGGCATGCCAGGCTCACCAACGCATTGCTCATGCCGCCCCCGTATTGACAGTACAGGGTTCAGTGTAGCAATGAGCAATGTGGTGAAGTCTCTCGGATTTCCACCGCGAATTATCGCGGCGGTTTATATTCCGGGAACATTTCCTTGTAGAGGAAGTTCATCAGTTCTTCCGTATCCTGCGGTCGCGCCGACAGGGTCACCACGCGGTTCAGGCGGTGCGAATCCCACTCGAAGTCGCCGGTCTTTTCCTTGCGGATCAGCTCGATCATCTTCTTGACGATCGCCGTCTCGATGTCCGGCTCGCTGCCGCGCTCGACCGTCACGGCCGTCAGCCAGCGGCGCTTGAAGTTCGGGTTCCAGCCGCGGAATTTCAGGTCCGCCCTGCTGAACGTCTTGTTGGAGACGCTGAACACGCCGCCCGTCTCGTTCGGATCTTGGCCGCCGCGGCCGTTGATGGCGGCGATGTTCGCGAGCGCGTTGCGCGTGCCCCGTGCCGCTTCGCTTTCCTCGGCCTGGTCCGTCTGTGCCGGGGCGCCGCGGCGCTTGCGCTGGGCCTCGATATAGGCCTGCATGTCGACTTCCTGCGGCGGCGCCTTGGCCTCTTCCTTCGGCGGCTGCGGTTTCGGCTTTTCCTCGACCGGCTTGATGTCCGGCAGGGTGATCGTGTTCGGCAGGCGCGGCATCGGAATCTGCCGCGGCGTGAATTTCGGCGCGGCCGCCTGCGCCGTTTTCTTCGGTGCCTGCTCGGCCGGCTTGGCCGCAGGCTTGTTCTCTTTCAGCGGCGGCAGCCAGACGACGGCTGCGCCGGACTTCGGCGGGGCGTGATGTTCCGTCTTGGGCTGCAGCAGGTAAATGGCCACGAGCAGCAGGTGCAGGCCGATCGTGAACGCGATACCCGTGCGGTTCGGACCCTTCTCTCCATAGACGACCACTTTCCGTCCGGGCAGCGGCTGGCCGCAATGTGCGCAGACATCGCTGTCTTCCAGCGGGATATGGGAATGGTCACGCAAGATAATGAACGCCTCCGGTCGGAGGACAAATAAATGATATTGACGAGGCGCAGTCTAACCCGTTTGGATTGGCCGCGCACGCGCTGTTAAGGTTCTGTAATGAGAGTACAAGCTGGGTAGCTTAATGGTTGTTACAGTGTGTATCAACCTTTCCCAACAGAATCGTCAAGCCACCTTCGTCAATACCACCTTCCGCCCCTGCTCCACCTCGACGAGTTGTGCGTCCGTCATCGGCCCCGTGCCGCTGTACTTGTCGAGGTACAAATAAATCACGGGTGTGATGTACAGCGTGATGACTTGCGAGAAGATCAGGCCGCCGCACACCGCGAGACCCAGCGGCTGGCGCAGCTCGGCGCCGGCACCGAGGCCCAGGGCGATCGGCAGCGCACCCATCAGCGCGGCCAGCGTCGTCATCATGATCGGGCGGAAGCGCAGGATGCACGCCTCGCGGATCGCCTGCTCCGGTGCCATGCCCCGGTTGCGCTGGGCGTCGAGGGCGAAGTCGATCATCATGATCGCGTTCTTTTTCACGATACCGATCAGCATCAGGATGCCGATGATGGCGATCATCGTCAGGTCCAGGTTGAACAGGCGCAGGGTCAGCAGCGCGCCCACCGCGGCGGACGGCAGGCCGGCCAGGATCGTGATCGGGTGGATGAAGCTCTCGTACAGCACGCCCAGCAGCACGTAGATGACGCCGACCGCGGCGAGGATCAGGATCAGCTGGCTCGACTGCGAATCCTGGAACACGGCCGCGTCGCCGCCGTACTTGGTGATGATCGATGCGGGCAGCTTCATGTCGCGGCCCATCTGCTCGATGGCGGCCGTGGCGTCGCCGAGCGGCGCGTCCGGCGCCAGGTTGAACGACAACGTGATCGCCTGCAGCTGGCCCTGGTGGTTGACGGCGATGGGGCCGACCGTGCGTTTCACCGTCGCCACGCTGGACAGCTGCACCAGTTGGCCCGTCTTGCTGCGTACCGACAGGCGCGACAGCGCATCCTCGAACTGGCGGTCTTCATTCGCCGTTTCCAGGATCACGTAATAGCTGGCCGCGCTCGAATAAATCGTCGACACCTGGCGCTCGCCGAACGCCGCGTACAGCGCCGTGCGGATGTCGCCCAGCTGCACGCCCAGCAGATTCGCCTTGTCGCGGTCGATGTCGAGCTTGGCCTGCAAGCCCTTGTCCTGCGTATCGCTCGTCACGTCGCGGAACAGCGGGTTGTTGCGCATGCGCTCCATGAACTCGTTGGCCCACTGGCCGATGTCCGCGCCGGACACGCTCTGCAACGTGTACTGGTAACGGCTCTTGCTCTGGCGGCCGCCCAGCTGCAGGTTCTGCACGGGGGCCATGTAGACGTTGACGCCGGCGATGCCGCGCAGCGACTTGCGCAGGCGGTCGACGACCTGCGGCATCTTGTCGCGCTGGTCGCGGGGTTTCAGCACGATGAACATGCGGCCGTTGTTGCCGCCGCCGGTGAACGACGTGACGTCCTGCACGGCCGGATCGGCCTGGATCACCTCCGCCACCTTCGTCTGCAGCACGACGAGTGCGGACGACGAGATGTCCTCGGCGGCCTCGGTCGTCACGCGCAACTGGCCGATGTCTTCCTCGGGGAAGAAACCTTTCGGGATGGTCGTGTACAGCACGACGGTCAGCGCGAACGTGCCGAACGCGACGATCAAGACGACGAAGCGGTGTTTCAGCGCCACGTCGAGCGTTTTTTCATAGGCATTGCGGAGCAGCGTGAAGCCCCGCTCGAAATGGCGGCCGATGAAACTCTTCTCTTCCGTGTGGTCGTGGCCATGCGCCGGGAGCAGGCGCGACGACAGCATCGGCACGAGCGTGAGCGACACGGCGGCCGATACAAGGATCGCCAGGCCGACGATGACGGCGAATTCGTGGAACAGCAAGCCGATCACGCCCGGCATGAAGAAGATCGGGATGAACACCGCCACCAGCGACACGGAAATCGAGACGATGGTGAAACCCATCTCGCGCGAGCCGTCGAGCGCGGCGCGCATCGGTTTCTTGCCCATCTCGATGTGGCGCACGATGTTTTCCAGCACGACGATCGCGTCGTCGACGACGAGGCCCACGGCGAGCGTGATGCCCAGCAGCGAGATGTTGTCGAGGCTGTAGCCGAGCCAGAACAGCAGCGCCAGCGCACCGAGCAGCGAGATCGGCATCGTGACGGCGGGGATGAACGTGGCCGACGCGCGGTGCAGGAACAGGAAGATCACGAGCACGACGAGGCCCACCGTCAGCGCCAGCGTGAAGTTCACGTCGTGGATCGCCTCCCGGATCGAGACCGAGCGGTCGTTGACGAGGTTGATCTTGATGGAGCTCGGCAGCTGCGACTGGAAGCGCGGCAGCAGGCGGCGCACGCCGTCGACCACTTCGACCGTGTTCGCGTTCGGCTGGCGCTGCACGAGCAGCACGATGGCGCGCTCGCCGTTGTAGGCGCCGAAGGCCCGGGTCGACTGGTAGCTGTCCTCGACGGTGGCCACGTCGCGCAGGCGCACCGGCAGGCCGTCGCGCGTGGCGACGATCAGGTTTTCGAAGTCGGCCGCCTTCATCATCTGCGCGGGGCCCTGGATGGTGAGCGTCTGCTGCGGACCGTCGAGGATGCCCAGCGCGGAGTTCGAGTTGGCCGAGCGCAGCGCCGTCGCCAGTTCGTCCATCGTGATGTTGCGGGCATTCATGAGGTCCGTCTTCGCGCGCACGCGCACGGCGAAGCGCTTGCCGCCGTTGACGGACACCTGTGCCACGCCCGGCAACGTCGAGATCGCGGGCGACACGAGGTTTTCCGCGTAATCGTTCAGCTCGGACAGGTTCATCGATGGCGACGTCATCGTCATGAACAGCACGGGTGCGTCGGCCGGGTTGACCTTGCGGTACGACGGCAAGGTCGTCATTTCCTGCGGCAGCTGGCGCTGCGCCGCGAGCAGCGCGGCCTGGACGTCGACGGCGGCCGCGTTCACGTCGATCGACGGGTCGAATTCCAGGGTGAGCGACGTGCTGCCCTGCGTGCTCGTCGACGTGATCAGGTTGATGCCGGCGATGGTCGAGAACTGCTTCTCGAGCGGCAGCGCGACGGACGACGCCATCGTCTCGGGGCTGGCGCCGTCCAGGTTGGCGTTGACGTTGATGACGGGCGTGTTATAGCTGGGCAGCGCCGCGACGGGGATGTGCGAATACGCGAGGATGCCGACCAGGATCAGGCTGATCGACAGCAGCACGACCATCACGGGCCGGCGGATGCACAGTTCGGACAGGTTCATCGTGTTCAGCCTTTATCGGCGACGTGGACGTCCTTGGCTTTGCCCATTTCCGAGGCGAGCCGCACCTTGGCGCCCGGGCGCACGTTCTGCTTGCCGTCGGTAATGACCTGCTCGGTGCCGGCGAGGCCGCTGACGGCCGCATCCACGCCCGCGCCGTACACGCGGCGCACGGGCACGAGGCGGGCCGAGCGGTCCTTCTCGAGCACGTACACGAACGTGCCCTGGGCATTGGTGATGATGGCGTTCTGCGGGATCACGACGGCATCCTTCAAGGTCTGCACGATGACCTTCGTGTTCACGTACTGGCCGGGCCACAGCGTGGTCTCGCGGTTGTCGAACTCGGCCTTCACCTTGATGGTGCCGGCCGCCGGATCGACCGTGTTGTCGACGAAGCTGAGCGTGCCTTTCACGGGTGCCAGGTCGGCGCCGGGCAGCGCCTCGACCTCGACCTTGCCCCGCTTCTGCGCCGCGAGCAGCGCCGGCAGGCTGGATTCCGGCAGGGTGAACGCGACGGTGATCGGGTCCAGCTGGGTGATCGTCGTGAGCGACGTCGCCGGCTGCACGAGGCTGCCCGGATAGACGTTGATGCCGCCCACGCGGCCGGACATGGGTGCGCGGATCGCGGTATAGCTCGTCGTGACGCTGCTCGCGCGCGCGGCCGCGATGTCGGCCTGCAGGGTGGCGCGGGCCTGGTCGACCTGGGCGCGCAACGTGTCGACGGCGCTCTGGGCGATGAAATGCTGGGCGAACAGGTCCTGGCTGCGCTTGAACTGGCGCTCGAGGTCGGCCAGCGACGCGCGGTCGCGTTCGACCTGGGCCTGGGCCTTGTCGAGGTTGGCGCGGTCTTCGCGGTCGTCCAGCGAGAACATCAGCTCGCCCTGTTTGACGAACTGGCCTTCCTTGATGTGGACTTGCCGGATGGTGGCCGTCGTCTGCGGGTGCAGGTCGACGGTGCGGATCGGCGTCACGGTGCCGTTGGCCTGCTGCACGACGGCCACGTCCTGGCGTTGCGGGGACACGACGTTGACGACGGCCGGCGGCTGCGCGCCTTTACCCTTGCCGCCCGGGGCGGCGGCCCCGTCGGCATGCGCGTCGGACCCGCCCTTCAGGGTCCACGTACCGACGCCGACGGCAACGACGATGCCGGCGACAATCGCGATATTCTTGGTCTTCATTCCACTCCCTGTGCCGCTTGGCGCGGCCTCTCTCTTGTAATATTTTTATGCGATGAGGATGGCGCGGGCCGCAAGGCCGAGCCTCCTCCGGAGATTGTCCCACACGGGTGTAACAGCAATGTTTCTATCCGTGCGTTTTTTTGGATTGCTTATTTGCCTGGATAATATTCTGGAAGCATCAGTGTCGCTTCGAGCCCGCCTTCGGGATGATTGGCGAGGCTGATGCTGCCGCCGTGCTGCTCGGCGATGTTGCGGGCGATGGTGAGACCGAGCCCGGTCCCGCCCGATTCGCGCGACCGCGACGTTTCCACCCGGTAGAACGGGTCGAACACGCGCGCCAGCTCGGCGCCCGGGATGCCGGGGCCGGCGTCGCGGATGCGGATCCGTGCCGCCCCGTTGATGCGGTCGACGCTGACCTTGGCCGCGTGGCCGTACTTGACGGCGTTGTCGATCAGGTTGACGAGGCAGCGGCGCAAATCCATCGGCCGGCCCAGCAGCGCCATGCCGGCGTGGCCCGTCAAGGTCACGCGCTGGCAGCTCTCGGCCGCGTCGGCGACCACGGAATCCAGCAGCGAGTCGAGGTCCAGCATCTGCATGGCTTCGGTCGTGTCCATGCTGCGCGCCAGGTCGAGGCCTTCGCGCACCATCGCCTGCATCGCGGACAGGTCGCCGATCAGGCGCTCCTGCAATTCCGTGTCGCTGACCTTTTCCAAACGGAGGCGCATGCGCGTGAGCGGCGTCTGCAGGTCGTGCGTGATGGCGGCCAGCATCTGCGTGCGCTGGAAGATGTACTGGCGGATACGCGCCTGCATCGCGTTGAAGGCGGCGCTGGCCTGGCGGATCTCGTCGGCGCCCGTGAGGTCGAGCGGCGGGTGGTTGATGTCGTTGCCGAGGTCTTTCGCGGCCTGCGCCAGCTGCTTCAGCGGCCGCGTCGTCATGCGTGCCACGAGGTAGGCGAGGAAGGCGACGCTGGCGAGGAAGATCGAGATCGTCCACGTGTAGTCGGTGCGCTGCGGCGACGTGGCCGAACGCGGCGGCAGCACGGACAGCACGAGCTCGTCGCCGTCGCGCAGGCGCACGCTGATGCTCTCGCACGTGCCGCGCCACTTCATGCGCAGCAGGCCGAACACGATGGGCTGGTCGCGCGCCGTCGAGCACGCGGCAGGACGGGCGGCCAGCGAGCGCAGCACGTAGCCCTTGCCCATGCGGGCCGCGAGGGCCTGGGCGAATTCGGAATTGACGGGCGCCAGCGCGGCCGGCTGCGTGTCGGCGTCGACGAGCTGCATGCCGGGACGGTTGGCCACGTCCAGGTAGGCCTTGCGGGCGGATTCGGGGACGATCTCGGTGGCCATGATCAGCTGCTCGGCGCGGTCGAGCCAGTGCAGGTCGCGGAACTCGTCGATGACGCGCTGGCGCTCGGCGTCGGCCAGCAGCTGGGTCAGCGCGGCCGTGAGCAGGATGCCCAGCAGCAGGGTGGCAAACACGCGGCCCGTCATCGAGCCGAGGAAAGCTCTCACGCGCTCGGCTCCACCGTGACCTGGCCGGCCAGCACGTAGCCGCCGTTGCGGACGGTCTTGATGATCTGGGGCATGCGCGCATCCTCGCCCAGCTTCTGGCGCAGGCGGCTGATCTGGATGTCGATCGAGCGGTCGAACGGATCGGCATCGCGGCCCTGCGTGAGGTTCAGCAGCTGGTCGCGGTTCAGCACGCGGTTCGGGTGCTCCAGGAACACGCGCAGCAGGCGGAACTCGGCGCCGGACAGCATGATGATCACGCCCTGCGGATTGACGAGGTGGCGCGCGGTGAGGTCGAGCGTCCAGCCCGAGAATTTCATCTGCTGCACGTTCTCGGCCTGGGAGGTCGGCGGCATCGCATGGCTGCGGCGCAGCACGCTGCGGATGCGCGCCAGCAGTTCGCGCGGCTCGAACGGTTTCGGCAGGTAGTCGTCCGCGCCCATTTCGAGGCCGAGGATGCGGTCCAGCGGTTCGCTGCGGGCCGTCAGCATGATGACGGGCATGGTCGAATGCGCGCGCAGCTTGCGGCACAGCGTGAGGCCATCGTCACCCGGCAGGTTGAGGTCGAGCACGATCAGGTCCGGACGCGACTCGTCCAGGATTTTCCACATGGCGGTGCCGTCGGCCGCGGCCAGCGCGCGGTAGCCGTTCGCTTCCAGGTAATCGGCCAGCAGCGAGCGGATATCGCGGTCGTCGTCGACGATCAGGATGGTAGATGGATTGTCCATGTCGCCATTATCGCGAGTTGTTCGGACCCTGAACAGTCACTTTGTATCGGCTTGTATATGGATCTTCCAGGGAAACAAATTGATACAAAGAACGAGACAGCGGAAACGCTCCGCTTACATCTTGCGCCCATGATGGGAACCGTGCGAAGACGACGCGATGCACGCAGATCGGAGCATGAAGACAACGTTTGGCCGTTTGCCAACATTACCCCTGACTAGGAACCAGAGATGAAAACCTATCGCAAACACCTCATCACCGCCCTCTCCGCGCTGACGCTCGGCGCTGCCGCACTGGGTGCCCATGCGCAGACGGCGGACCAGCCGGCACCGCAGGCCCGCCACGGCATGCAGCATCAGAAACTGACGCCGGAACAGCGCGCGCAATTCCGCGCCAAGCGGATCGCGAAGCTGCACGACGAGCTGAAGATCACGCCGGCCCAGGAAAACGCGTGGAACGCGTTCGTGAACTCGATGCAGCCGCCGGCACGCCAGCAACACGATCGCGCGGCCTGGGCCAACCTGACGGCACCGGAACGCATGGCGAAGATGATCGAGCGCCAGAAGCAGCGCACGGCCGCCCTCGAGCAGCGCCAGGCCTCGCTGAACACCTTCTATGCCGTCCTCAGCGCGGACCAGAAGAAGACGTTCGACGAGAAGGCGGCGCATTTCGGCCGCGGCCACGGCGGTCATCGTGGCTGGCAGCAGCGCGGCAATACCGCGCAGGGTTGAGCGTTACTGCAGCCTGCCCAACGACGCGAGGAACTTGTTCGCATCCTGATAGCCGATCACACGGCTATCAGGAATTTCTTTCCCCTGCCTGTCGAACAGGATGATGCCCGGCGGCCCGAACAGCCCGAAGCGCTTGAGCATCGCCCGGTCGTCCGCATCGTTGGCCGTCACGTCGACCTGCAGCAATACGGTGTTCGCCAGCCGCGCCTTGACGGCCGGATCGACGAAGGTCAGCTTTTCCATTTCCTTGCACGACACGCACCAGTCCGCATAAAAATCCAGCATCGCCGTGCGGCCGCCGGTCGCCGCCAGCGCGGCGTCGAGCTGGTCGACCGTCTTGATGCGCGTGAACGCGAGCGGCTGCGCCGGCGCGCCGCCCGTAAAGCGGGCCAGCGGCGCGAGCGGGTCGCGTGCCCCGCTGGCCACGCCGACCAGTTGCACGGCGCCCAGCACGACGCAGGCGGCGCCGAGGGCGAGGCCCGCCCAGTGCCCGCGCAGGCCGCGCAGCAGATAACAGCCATAGCCCAGCAGCAGCGCGGCCCACAGGACCATCTGCACGATCCCCGGCAACACGGGCGCGGCCATCCACAACGCCATCGCCAGCATCAGCACGCCGAAGAAGCGCTTCACGGATTCCATCCACAGGCCGGCACGCGGCAACAGCGAGCCGGCGGACACGCCCACGAGCAGCAGCGGAATGCTCATCCCGATCGCCATCGCAAACAGGGCAGCGCCGCCGATGACGACGTCGCGCGTCTGGCTGATGTACACGAGCGCACCGGCCAGCGGCGCGGCCACGCACGGGCCGACGATCAGCGCCGAGATCGCACCCATCACGAACACGCCCGCGAGCTTGCCGGACGACTGGCGGCCGGATGCGGTGGACAGCCGCGTCTGCAAGGCGGCCGGGACCTGCAACTGGTAGACGTCGAACATCGACAACGCCATCACGACGATGAGCAGCGCGAAGCCGCCCAGCACCCAGGGATTCTGCAGTGCGGCCGCCAAGCCTTCGCCGAGCAGCCCGGCCGCGACGCCCAGCGCCGTGTAGACGATCGCCATCCCGAACGAGTACGCGAGCGACAGCACGAAGCCGCGCGTGCGGTGCACCTCTTTTCCCTCACCCACGATGATCGACGACAGGATCGGCACCATCGGCAGCACGCACGGCGTGAACGCGAGGCCCAGGCCCAGCAGGATGAACGCGGGGACAATGGCCAGCAGGCGGCCGCCCTGCAGCAGCGACGCGATGCCGGACAGTTCGGACGGCGCCGCCGGTTTCGCGGACGCCGCGGCGGGCGCAGGCGCGGCCGGGGTGTCGACCTGCGGCGCGGGCTGTGCGGCCTGGCCCGGGAAGTTGAAACCGCCGCCCTGCCCCGGCGCGACGCTCATCTGCGGTTCGCTGCCGCCGGCGCCGGGCGTGAGCTGGACCGATGCATCCTGCGGCGGATAGCACAGGCCCTTGTCGGCGCAGCCCTGGCCGGTGGCCGTGAGGGTGAACGGCCCCGTGGCCTCGACCGGGATGCGGATCTCGACGCCGTTGTGATAGGTTTCGACGTTCTTCTGGAACGTGTCGTCGTACTTGATCTTGCCCGGCGGGATGGCGGGCTCGCCCAGCTTCGCGCCGCTTGCCGTGAAGCGGAAGCGCTCGCGGTACATGTAATAGCCGTCGGCGATCGCGTAGTTCACGACGATCGTATGAGCATCGAGCATGCGCGCGGAGAACTTGAAGGCCTGCTCGGGCGGCAGGAAATCGTCGTCGGCGTGGGCGGGCGCAAGAAAGGCAATGCAGGCGAGGCAGGCCAGCAGCCATGCGGCCAACAGTCGCACGAGAGAGAAAGATCGGGACATGGTCGGAATATTGGTTCAACGCATCAGCATGGTACACCGGGTGCGTGTCGTGCGCTGCGGGCGAAAAAAAACCAGGCCGGAGCCTGGTTTTCATGATGCTTGTGCCGCGATTACTCGGCGGTCGGTGCTTCGTCGGCCGAGGTGACTTCCGGACGATCGACCAGCTCGACGTAGGCCATCGGGGCGTTGTCGCCAACGCGGAAGCCCATCTTCAGGATGCGGATGTAGCCGCCCGGACGCGCGTTGTAGCGCGGGCCGATTTCGGCGAACAGCTTCTGGACGATTTCGCGGTCACGCAGACGCGAGAAAGCCAGGCGCTTGTTGGCCAGCGTGTCGCTCTTGCCCAGGGTGATGATCGGCTCGACGACTTTGCGCAGTTCCTTGGCTTTCGGCAGGGTGGTCTTGATCGCTTCGTGACGCAGCAGCGAAACGGTCATGTTGCGCAGCATGGCGAGACGGTGGGACGAGGTACGGTTCAGCTTGCGAAGGCCGTGACGGTGACGCATGGTATTTCCTTTCGAGTGTTTTACATCCAGTTCTTCGATCGTTCACGCACGCGCGTGACCGCGGACCGGTTCAATGGTTAAAACTGCCCGAGCGACATTGCTCGGGCAGGTGCTGCAATTACTTTTCCAGACCTGCGGGCGGCCAGTTTTCCAGCTTCATGCCCAGGGTCAGACCACGGGAAGCCAGGACTTCCTTGATCTCGTTCAGCGACTTGCGGCCCAGGTTCGGCGTCTTCAGCAGTTCGTTTTCCGAACGCTGGATCAGGTCGCCGATGTAGTAGATGTTCTCGGCCTTCAGGCAGTTTGCCGAACGGACGGTCAGCTCCAGGTCGTCCACCGGACGCAGCAGGATCGGATCGACCAGCGGCGCACGCGACGGTGCTTCCGCGGCGGCTTCCGTGCCTTCCAGGGCGGCGAACACGTTCAACTGGTCGACGAGGACGCGGGCCGACTGACGGATCGCTTCTTCCGGCGTGATGACGCCGTTGGTCTCGATGTTGATGATCAGCTTGTCGAGGTCGGTACGCTGTTCGACACGGGCCGATTCCACGGCGTACGACACGCGGCGGACCGGCGAGAACGATGCGTCGAGGATGATGCGGCCGATGGTCTTGTTGGTGTCTTCCGACAGGCGGCGCACGTTACCCGGCACATAGCCGCGGCCTTTTTCGACCTTGATCTGCATGTCCAGCTTGCCGCCGGCGGTCAGGTGGGCGATCACGTGTTCCGGGTTGATCAGTTCCACGTCATGCGGCAGGTCGATGTCCGATGCCAGGACCGGGCCTTCGCCTTCCTTCTTCAGGGTCAGCGTCACGGAGTCGCGGTTGTGCACCTTGAACACGACGCCTTTCAGGTTCAGCAGCAGGTCGACGACGTCTTCCTGCACACCGTCCAGCGACGAGTACTCGTGCACGACGCCGGCGATCGTCACTTCGGTCGGCGCGTAGCCGATCATCGACGACAGCAGCACGCGGCGCAGCGCGTTACCCAGCGTGTGGCCATAACCACGTTCGAACGGTTCCATCACGACTTTCGCGTGGCCGGCGCCGAGCGTCTCGACATCGATAATACGTGGCTTCAACAAACTATTTTGCATGAGTGTCCTCTTCAATACCCTCGGCTCGTTACACCGATAAGGCTGATGGCATCAGTAGTGGAAACGCCTGCTTCTGTGAGCAGGCGGTAAAGCGAATTCGGAAATGCAGATAAAAGCGCCCGAGGGCGCTTTTATCGATTAACGCGAGTACAGTTCGACGATCAGTGCTTCGTTGACGTCGGCAGCGATCTCGTTACGCTCCGGATAGGTACGGAAGGTGCCTTCCATCTTCTTGGCATCGACCGACACCCAGCTCGGGAAGCCAACCTGGTCGGCCAGCGACAGGGCTTCGACGATACGGGTCTGCTTCTTGGCCTTTTCGCGGACGGCGATGACGTCGCCGGTCTTGACCTGGTACGAAGCGATGTTCACGACGTTGCCGTTCACGGTCAGGGCCTTGTGGCTGACCAGCTGACGTGCTTCGGCGCGGGTCGAGCCGAAGCCCATGCGGTAGACGACGTTGTCCAGACGCGATTCCAGCAGCTTCAGCAGGGTCTCACCGGTGTTGCCCTTGCGGCGCGACGCTTCGGCGAAGTAGCGGCGGAACTGACGCTCCAGCACGCCGTAGATACGCTTGACCTTCTGCTTTTCGCGCAGCTGGTTGCCGTAGTCCGAGGTGCGGGCACCCGACTTGACGCCGTGCTGGCCCGGCTTGACGTCCAGTTTGCACTTCGAATCGAGCGAGCGACGTGCGCTCTTCAGGAACAGGTCGGTGCCTTCACGGCGCGACAGTTTTGCTTTGGGTCCGATATAACGTGCCACGTTAAACTTCCTTTGTTTGAATGATCACGCCCCGGATGTAGCCGATGCTACAACAGGCGCTAGTCCAGTTCTTCGATGAGACCGGACGTGGCTTACAAAAACCTCATGGCCAGGACGGCCCGAGGCGACAATAGCCGGGCAGTATAACCCATTTCTGGGTTAACTGCACCGGCGATTCTTGACACCACGGCGTGTGGCGCATCAATGCTGCGACAGGCGGCGAACCGCCCGGCACAGATTAGATACGACGACGCTTCGGCGGACGGCAGCCGTTGTGCGGAACCGGCGTCACGTCCTGGATCTCGGTGATCTTGATACCCAGGTTGTTCAGCGCGCGCACAGCCGATTCACGGCCCGGGCCCGGGCCCTTGATACGCACTTCCAGGTTCTTCACGCCGTATTCCTGAGCGACCTTGCCTGCAGCTTCAGCTGCGACCTGAGCCGCGAACGGGGTCGACTTACGCGAACCCTTGAAGCCGGCGCCGCCGGACGTCGCCCACGACAGGGCGTTGCCCTGACGATCGGTGATCGTGATGATGGTGTTGTTGAACGATGCGTGGACGTGTGCGATGCCTTCGGCGACGTTCTTCTTGACTTTCTTGCGGATGCGGGCTGCAGCCGCCGAGCTTTGTTGCTTAGCCATGGTCAGTTCCTAGATTATTTCTTGAGCGATTGAGCTGCCTTGCGCGGGCCCTTGCGGGTACGTGCATTGGTACGGGTGCGTTGACCGCGGACCGGCAGGCCCTTGCGGTGACGCATGCCGCGGTAGCAGCCCAGGTCCATCAGACGCTTGATGCTCATGGACAGCTCACGGCGCAGGTCGCCCTCAACCACGAACTTGCCGACTGCATCACGCAGCTTTTCCAGTTCGTTGTCGTCCAGGTCCTTGACCTTCTTGTTGGTCGCAACGCCGGTCGATTCGCAGATCTGCTTCGAGCGGGTACGGCCGATGCCATAGATCGCCGTCAGGCCGATGACGGTGTGCTGATGATTGGGGACGTTGACCCCTGCAATACGTGCCATTCGATATTCCTCGTATTAACCTTGACGCTGCTTGTGACGCGGCTCGACGCAGATCACACGGACCACGCCCTTGCGCTTGATGATCTTGCAGTTGCGGCAGATCCGCTTGACTGAAGCGTTAACTTTCATTTTGCACTCTCTTCCAGATTCGATAACTTGATTAGTTTTACTTGGTGCGGAACACGATGCGGGCCCGGGACAAGTCGTAAGGGGTCAGTTCCACCGTTACCTTGTCACCCGGAAGAATGCGGATGTAATTCATCCGCATTTTACCCGAGATATGTCCAAGCACCACGTGCCCGTTTTCCAGCTTCACGCGAAAGGTCGCGTTCGGGAGATTCTCGAGAATCTCCCCTTGCATTTGGATGACGTCGTCTTTTGCCATTCGGTCTATTCACTCCTGGGGGCGCCGGCCGCTCAACGCGACGGGATACCGCCCTTGAAATTTGCCTTGCGCAGCAGCGATTCGTATTGCTGCGACATGACGTAGTTCTGCACCTGCGCCATGAAATCCATCGTGACGACCACGATGATCAGGAGCGAGGTTCCGCCGAAGTAGAAAGGTACTTTCCACTGGCTCTGGAAGAACTCCGGCACCAGGCATACCAGCGTGATATAGACCGCACCGGCCAGGGTCAGGCGCATCAGGATCTTGTCGATGTAGCGTGCGGTCTGCTCGCCCGGACGGATGCCCGGTACAAACGCGCCGCTCTTCTTCAAGTTGTCCGCCGTTTCCTTGCTGTTGAATACCAGCGCCGTGTAGAAGAAGCAGAAGAACACGATGGCCACCGCATACAGCAACGCGTGGATCGGTTCGCCCGGGCTCAGCGAGGCAGCGAGGTCTTTCAGGAACCCGACGACGGGGCTGTTGACATCTTTGCCGCGCGTGAACCAGTCGACGATCGTGGCCGGGAACAAGATGATCGACGAAGCGAAGATCGGCGGGATCACACCAGCCATGTTCAGCTTCAGCGGCAGGTGGCTGGTCTGGCCACCATAAATCTTGTTACCGACCTGGCGTTTCGCGTAATTCACCAGGATCTTGCGCTGGCCGCGTTCGACGAACACGACAGCGTAAGTCACCAGGGCTACCAGAATCACGATGATGATCGCGGAGAAGCTGCCGATCGAACCGTTCGACACGAGGGTGAACAGGCTACCCAGTGCGTTCGGCAGACCAGCTGCGATACCGGCAAAAATGATGATCGAGATACCGTTGCCAAGACCACGCTCGGTGATCTGCTCGCCCAGCCACATGAGGAACATGGTGCCGGTCAGCAGGGTCACGACGGTCACGAAGCGGAAAGCCACGCCCGGATCGAGCACGAGGCCTTGCTGCGCCTCGAGCGCGACGGCGATACCGAACGCCTGGAACAGAGCCAGCACGACCGTGAAATAACGGGTGTACTGGGTGATCTTGCGGCGGCCGGCCTCGCCCTCTTTCTTCAGTGCCTCCATCTGCGGCGAGACGATCGACACCAGCTGCATGATGATCGAAGCCGAAATGTACGGCGTGATGCCAAGTGCGAACACGGCAAAACGGGACAGGGCACCACCGGAGAACATGTTGAACATGCCGAGGATGCCGCCCTCGTTCTGCTTGAACAGCTGGGCCATGGCGACCGGGTCAATCCCGGGGACCGGGATATGAGCTCCGATGCGGTACACGACCAATGCGCCAAGCAAGAACCACAACCGGCCCCAGGGGAAGCCGGAAGCAGCACTTTTACCAAGTTGTGAATTAGTCGCCAATTTTTGCTCCGATCAGGCAGCGGTCGCGTTTAGGCGACCGAGCCGCCAGCTGCTTCGATCGCTGCTTTCGCGCCAGCGGTTGCCTTGATGCCTTTCAGGTTCACCGCCTTGGTGATTTCGCCCGACAGGATCACGCGCACGTCGCGAGCGACGACCGGCAGCACGCCGGCTTGCTTGAGCACCAGAACGTCGACGTCGGCGACGGCCAGGTTGTTCAGGTCCGACAGACGCACTTCAGCCTTGAACGTAGCGTTCAGCGACTTGAAGCCACGCTTCGGCAGACGACGCTGCAGAGGCATCTGACCGCCTTCGAAGCCGACTTTGTGGAAGCCGCCCGAACGCGATTTCTGACCCTTGTGGCCGCGGCCGGCGGTCTTGCCCAGGCCCGAGCCGATACCGCGACCGACGCGGCGCTTGGCGTGTTTCGCGCCTTCAGCGGGTTGGATGGTATTGAGTTGCATTATTTTCTCCGTTGACCAAGCCGCGGCTTAGTCGACAATTTTCACGAGGTAGTTGACCTTGTTGATCATGCCGCGGATCGCCGGGGTGTCCTGCAGCTCGGAAACCGAGTTGACACGACGCAGACCCAGACCGCGCACGGTGGCGCGGTGATCCTGGCGGGTACCGATCAGGCCTTTGACCAGCTTGACTTTGATGGTGTTTGCCATAGTTGTTCCCCTTAACCCAGGATCTCTTCCACCGACTTGCCGCGCTTGGCAGCGATGTCGGCCGGAGTGCTCATTTTTGCCAGACCGTCGAGGGTCGCGCGAACCAGGTTGTACGGGTTCGACGAACCGGTCGACTTGGCGACGACGTCGGTCACGCCCATGACTTCGAAGATTGCGCGCATTGCGCCGCCTGCGATCACGCCGGTACCCGGCTTGGCCGGCGACATCATCACGCGCGATGCGCCGTGGCGGCCGGTGACGCTGTGCTGCAGCGTGCCGTTCTTCAGGGGCACCTTGATCAGGTTGCGGCGGGCTTCTTCCATCGCTTTCTGCACGCCGACCGGAACTTCCTTCGACTTGCCTTTGCCCATGCCGATGCGGCCATCGCCGTCACCGACAACGGTCAGCGCTGCAAAACCCATGATACGACCACCCTTCACCACCTTGGTGACGCGGTTGATCGCGATCATTTTCTCGCGCATGCCATCATCCGGCTTGTCGCTTGCCATTTTCGCTTGCATTTTTGCCATGACGATTCTTCCTTAGAACTTCAGACCAGCTTCGCGCGCGGCTTCTGCCAGCGCCTTCACACGGCCGTGGTAACGGAAACCCGAACGGTCGAATGCGACTTCGGTGATCCCTGCTTTCAGTGCTTTTTCTGCGACGCGCTTGCCAACCAGGGCAGCTGCGGCGACGTTGCCGCCGGCGCCGGTCTTGCCAGCCAGTTCGGCGCGCACTTCTGCTTCCAGCGTCGAAGCCGAAACCAGGACCTTCGCATCCGGGCTGATCAGGTTCGCATAGATGTGCAGGTTGGTGCGGTGCACCGACAGGCGGTTCACGCCCAGCTGCGCGATCTTGATGCGGGTTTGGCGTCCGCGACGCAGACGCGATTCTTTCTTGTCCATCGTCAGCTCCGATTATTTCTTCTTGGTTTCTTTAAGCTTCACCACTTCGTCCGCATAACGGACACCCTTGCCTTTGTACGGCTCAGGCGAGCGGTAAGCGCGCACTTCTGCGGCAACCTGGCCGACCTTCTGACGGTCGATACCCTTGATCAGGATCTCGGTCGGGGTCGGGGTCGCTGCGGTGACGCCTTCCGGCATCGCGTGCAGGACCGGGTGCGAGAAGCCCAGCGACAGGTTCAGGGCGTTGCCTTGCACGGCGGCCTTGTAACCCACGCCGACCAGGGTCAGGCGCTTTTCGAAACCTTTGGTGACACCGGTCACCATGTTGTTCACCAGTGCACGCAGGGTGCCCGACATGGCGTTCGATTCGCGGGAATCGTCGATCACGTCGAAGGTCAGCGTGCCATTGTTGTTTTCCACTTTGACCAGGCCGTTCAGCGGCTGGGTCAGGGTGCCCAGCGGGCCCTTGACGGTGATCGACGACGCGTTGATCGCGACATCGGTACCGGCCGGGACGGCGATTGGCATCTTAGCTACTCGAGACATCGTCTACTCCTTAAGCCACGTAGCAAATCACTTCGCCACCGACACCGGTAGCGCGTGCTTTGCGGTCGGTCATCACACCCTTCGGGGTCGAGACGATCGCCACGCCCAGGCCGTTCATGACCTGAGGGATCTCATCCTTGCCCTTGTAGATGCGCAGGCCAGGACGGGAGACGCGCTCGAGGCGCTCGATAACCGGACGGCCAGTGTAGTACTTCAAACCGATTTTCAGTTCAGCCTTGCCACCTTCGGTGGACACGGCGTAATCTTCAATGTAACCCTCGTCCTTCAGGACGTTGGCAATCGCAACTTTCAGCTTCGACGACGGCATCGACACGGCGTTCTTTTGCACGCCCTGTGCGTTGCGGATACGGGTCAGCATATCGGCGATAGGATCGCTCATACTCATTGCTTGTTCTCCTATTACCAGCTAGCTTTGGTCATACCCGGGATTTCGCCTTTCATGGCGAATTCGCGGAGTTTGGTACGGGCCAGACCGAATTTACGGAAAGTGCCACGGGGACGGCCGGTCATGGCGCAGCGGTTACGCTGGCGCGACGGTGCCGAGTTACGCGGCAGGGCCTGCAGCTTCAGGCGTGCTTCGTAACGCTCTTCTTCGGTCTTCGACTGGTCGTCGATGATTGCTTTCAGAGCGGCACGCTTTGCGGCGAATTTCTCCACCAGGTCTGCACGCTTCTGTTCGCGGTTAATCAGTGCAAGTTTTGCCATGTTCTTAGTTCCGGAACGGGAATTTGAATGCGGCGAGCAGCGCTTTGGCTTCTTCGTCGGTCTTAGCGGTCGTGGTGATCGAGATGTTCATGCCACGCAGCGCATCGATCTTGTCGTAATCGATTTCCGGGAAGATGATCTGCTCTTTGACGCCGATGTTGTAGTTGCCGCGACCATCGAACGATTTGCCGCTGACGCCACGGAAGTCACGCACGCGCGGCAGGGCCACGGTGATGAAACGGTCCAGGAATTCGTACATGCGGGCGCCACGCAGGGTCACCATCGTACCGATCGGGTAGCCTTCGCGGATCTTGAAACCTGCGATTGCCTTGCGAGCCTTGGTCACGACCGGCTTCTGGCCAGCGATCTTCGTCAGGTCGCCGGTTGCGTGCTCGATGACCTTCTTGTCGGCGACAGCTTCCGACAGACCCATGTTCAGGGTGATCTTGGTCAGGCGCGGCACTTCCATCACCGACTTGTAACCGAATTTTTCGGTCAGTTCGGCAACGACTTTGTCTTTATACAGTTGTTGGAGACGGGCCATTTCTCATTACCCTTTCACTACTTCGCCGTTCGACTTGAAGACGCGGACTTTTTTGCCATCCACTTCTTTGAAGCCAACGCGATCAGCCTTGCCGGTCGCTGCATTGAACAGCGCGACGTTCGACACGTGAATCGGCATGGTCTTGTCGACGATACCACCAGTTACGCCGGTCATCGGGTTCGGCTTGACGGCCTTCTTGGCCACATTCACGCCTTCGACGATGACGTGCTCAGCATCCACGCGACGCTGAACGACACCGCGCTTGCCTTTGTCTTTACCGGCCAGAACGATGACTTCGTCGTTTTTACGAATCTTATCCATTGCTGCTCCCTTACAGAACTTCAGGTGCCAGGGACACGATCTTCATGAACTTCTCGGTACGCAGTTCGCGCGTCACCGGTCCGAAGATGCGGGTACCGATCGGCTCCAGCTTGTTGTTCAGCAGGACGGCGGCGTTGCCGTCGAACTTCACCAGGGAGCCGTCCTGGCGGCGCACACCTTTAGCGGTACGCACGACCACGGCGTTGTAGATTTCACCCTTCTTGACGCGGCCGCGCGGAGCAGCTTGCTTCACGGTGACCTTGATCACGTCGCCAATGCTGGCGTAACGGCGCTTGGAGCCGCCCAATACCTTGATGCACAGAACTTCTTTTGCACCGGTATTGTCGGCCACTTCGAGCCGGCTTTCGGTTTGAATCATGATATTTTCTTTCCCAACTTAAGCCGAAGAAACCCCACGGAAAACCGTAGGCCTGCGGTCAGTCTTGGTCCCGCCGTCCGCACTCATTGCAAGCGCGTACGTTTGGGTGATTGGACTTTCCAATGTTCGTTGCAGGCCGCAGTTACCGAAGGACAAACTGCGGCAACACATGAACGAAGCCCGCTAGTATTCCACATACCAGCGGGCCACGCAAGACAAATTTTAGAGGCGTTGTAACAACGCCCCCTCAGGCATTACAGAACCTGGGCGACCTGCACAACCTTGGTCAGGGTCCAAGCCTTCGTCTTCGAGATCGGGCGACCTTCCTGGATCTCGACCGTGTCACCGGTCTTGGCCTGGTTGGTCTCGTCGTGCGCGTGATACTTGTTCGAGCGCACGATGATCTTGCCGTACAGCGGGTGCTTGACGTGACGCTCAACCAGCACGGTCACCGTCTTGTCCATCTTGTCGGACACGACCTTGCCGACCAGCGTACGCTTCAGCGCCGTTTTAGTGGTGTCGTTCATTTGGCTTCCTTCTGGTTCATCACGGTCTTGACACGCGCGATATCGCGGCGCACCTTCTTGAGCTGGGCGGTGTTCGTCAGTTGCTGCGTAGCGATTTGCATGCGCAGGCCGAACTGTGCCTTCAGCAGCTCATTCAGCTCTTGTTGCAGAGCTGCCTGGTCCTTGCCGCGGAGTTCCGTTGCTTTCATTCTTAACTCCTGTTATTGACCGACTTGACGCACGACGAACGTCGTAGCCAGCGGCAGTTTGGCGGCAGCCAGGCGGAATGCTTCGCGCGCCAGTTCTTCAGCGACGCCGTCCATTTCGTACAGGACCTTGCCCGGCTGGATCTCGGCCACGTAGTACTCCGGATTACCTTTACCGTTACCCATACGGACTTCGGCCGGCTTGTTCGAGATCGGCTTGTCCGGGAAGATACGGATCCAGATACGGCCGCCACGCTTGATGTGACGGGTCATGGCACGACGTGCAGCTTCGATCTGGCGTGCGGTGATACGGCCGCGGGCAACTGCCTTCAGGCCGAATTCGCCGAACGAGACCGCGGTGCCGCGGGTGTGCGAAATGCCGGTGTTGCGGCCTTTCTGCTCTTTACGATACTTTCTGCGGGATGGCTGCAGCATGCTTATTCTCCTGCTTTCTCAGCGGCCGGCTTGGCAGCACGGCGGCCTGCGGGTGCGGTACCTGGCTTGGCGCCCGGGCGGCCACGGCCAGCCGGTTTGCCGTCGTCACGACGCGGACCGCGCGGCTTCTTCTCGTCGGCCGGGGTCTCGATCACAGGTGCTTCGCCCGTTGCCGAACGGTCGCCCTTGTAGACCCAGACTTTCACGCCGATGATGCCGTACGTGGTCGACGCTTCGCTCGTGCCGTAGTCGATGTCGGCGCGCAGGGTGTGCAGGGGCACACGGCCTTCGCGGTACCATTCGGTACGTGCGATCTCGATGCCGTTCAGACGGCCCGACGACATGATCTTGATGCCTTGCGCACCCAGACGCATCGCGTTCTGCATCGCACGCTTCATGGCGCGGCGGAACATGATGCGCTTTTCGAGCTGCTGCGAGATCGAGTCGGCGATCAGCTGAGCATCGATTTCCGGCTTGCGGATTTCTTCGATGTTCACGTGGACCGGCACGCCCATGATCTTCGTCAGCGACGACTTCAGAACTTCGATGTCTTCGCCTTTCTTGCCGATCACGACGCCCGGACGCGAGCTGTACACGGTGAAGCGCGCGTTCTTGGCCGGACGCTCGATGACGATGCGGCCGACGGAGGCGTTCTTCAGCTTCTTCTTCAGGAAAGCGCGGGCTTCCAGGTCTTCCTTCAGCATGTCGGCAAAGTTGCCGTTGCCTGCGTACCAGCGCGAGGCCCAGTTACGGGTCACGGCCAGGCGGAAGCCGGTCGGGTGGATCTTCTGTCCCATCGTGTGACTCCTTAGTTACCGACAGTCACGTAGATGTGACAGGATTGTTTCGAAATGCGATCACCGCGGCCTTTGGCACGTGCCGTAAAGCGCTTCAGGATCGGGCCCTTTTCGACGTAGATCTGCGTGACCTTCAGTTCGTCAATGTCCGCACCGTCATTGTGCTCGGCGTTGGCGATTGCCGACTCCAGCACCTTCTTGATGATGGTGGCGCCTTTCTTCGGGCTGAACTGCAGGATGTTCAGCGCGGCGTCGACTTTCTTGCCGCGGATCAGATCGGCGACCAGGCGGCCTTTCTGTTCCGACAGGCGCACGCCTTTGAGGATAGCTTTAGTTTCCATTATTTCTTCGCCTTCTTGTCAGCGGCGTGGCCCTTGAACGTGCGGGTCAGGGCGAATTCGCCCAGCTTGTGACCCACCATGTTCTCGGACACGTACACCGGCACGTGCACTTTACCGTTGTGGACGGCGATCGTCAGACCGATGAAGTCCGGGGTGATCGTCGAGCGGCGCGACCAGGTTTTGACTGGCTTCTTGTCTTTGGTCGCTTGCGCGGCTTCGACTTTTTTCACCAGGTGGGCGTCAATGAACGGCCCTTTTTTCAATGAACGAGTCATGTCTTATCCCTTATTTCTTGCCGCGGCGCGAAACGATCATCGACGACGTGCGCTTGTTCGAACGCGTCTTCTTACCCTTCGTCTGCTGGCCCCACGGCGACACCGGGTGACGACCGGCAGCCGTACGACCTTCACCACCACCGTGCGGGTGGTCGATCGGGTTCATCACCACACCGCGAACGGTCGGGCGGACACCGCGCCAGCGCATTGCACCGGCTTTACCAATCTTGCGCAGGTTGTGCTCGCCGTTGCCGACTTCGCCAACCGTTGCGCGGCACTCGATGTGCACGCGGCGCACTTCACCCGAGCGCAGGCGAACCTGGGCGTAGGTGCCTTCACGTGCCATCAGCACGACGCCGGCGCCAGCGGTACGGGCCATTTGGGCGCCCTTACCCGGCAGCATTTCGACGCAGTGCATGGTGGTGCCGACCGGGATGTTACGGATCGGCAGGCAGTTACCCGACTTGATCGGCGCTTCCGAGCCGTTCATGACGGTATCGCCCACAGCCATGCCTTTGGTGGCGATGATGTACGCGCGGTGACCGTCGGCGTAGCACACCAGAGCGATGTGCGCGCTGCGGTTCGGGTCGTATTCAATGCGCTCGACCTTGGCCGGGATACCGTCCTTGTTGCGCTTGAAGTCGACCACGCGGTAGTGGTGCTTGTGACCACCGCCGATGTGGCGGGTGGTGATGTGACCGTTGTTGTTACGGCCAGCGGTCTTCGATTTCTTCTCAACCAGGGCTGCGAACGGACGGCCTTTGTACAGGTCGGCGTTCACAACCTTCACCATGCCGCGGCGGCCTGGGGAGGTTGGCTTCATCTTAACGAGTGCCATTATTTAGCCTCCTCGACAAAATTGATTTCCTGGCCCGGCTTCAGGGCCACGAAAGCGCGCTTGGTGTGGTTGCGGCGACCGGTGAAACGGCCCGAACGCTTCTGCTTGCCTTCGCGGTTCACGGTCTGCACCGATTCCACTTCGACTTTGAACAGCAGTTCGACGGCGGCTTTGATTTCCGGCTTGGTCGCGTCAGGCAGGACCTTGAACACGATCTGTTCGTTCTTTTCCGCGACGAAGGTCGCCTTTTCGGAAATGACCGGAGCCAGCAGCACCTTCATCAGGCGCTCTTCGCTGAATTTGATTGCGGCGCTCATGCGTACATCTCCTCGATCTTGGCCAGAGCAGCTTTGGTGACCAGGACTTTCTTGTAGAACACCAGCGACATCGGGTCGGCGTGCTTCGGCTCGACAACCAGCACGTTCGGCAGGTTGCGCGATGCCAGCAGCAGGTTTTCATCGATGGTGTCGGTGATCACCAGGACCGAGTCCAGACCCATGCCCTGCAGCTTTTGCGACAGCAGCTTGGTCTTCGGTGCTTCGACGGTCAGGTTCTCGATGACGTTCAGGCGGTCTTCGCGGGCCAGCTGCGAGAGGATCGAGCAGATACCTGCGCGATGCATCTTCTTGTTGACCTTGTGCGAGAAGTTCTCGTCCGGCGAGTTCGGGAAGATACGACCACCACCGCGCCACAGCGGCGACGACGACATACCGGCACGAGCACGGCCCGTACCTTTTTGACGCCACGGCTTCTTGGTCGTGTGGGAGACTTCTTCACGATCCTTCTGCTTGCGGTTGCCCGAGCGCGCGTTGGCGGCGTAGGCGACCACGATCTGGTGGATCAGGGCTTCGTTGTAATCGCGGCCGAACACGGTGTCGGCGGCGTTGACTGCGGCGCCAGCTTGACCTTGCTCATTCAGGAGCTTCAGTTCCATCTCTTACGCTCCTTTCTTGGCTTTGACTTTGACTGCCGGCTTGACGACCACTTGGCCGTTCTTGGCGCCAGGAACGGCACCCTTAACCAGCAGCAGTTGACGCTCGGCGTCGATACGGGCGATTTCCAGGTTCTGGGTGGTGACAGTGACATCACCCATGTGACCGGTCATGCGCTTACCCGGGAACACGCGACCCGGATCCTGTGCCATACCGATGGAACCCGGCACGTTGTGCGAACGCGAGTTACCGTGGGTGGCGCGGCCCGACGAGAAGTTGTAACGCTTGATGGTGCCGGCGTAGCCTTTACCGATCGAGGTGCCTTGCACGTCGATCTTCTGGCCCACTTCGAACAGCGAGACGTTGACTGCGTCGCCGGCTTTGAAACCAGCGGCTTGTGCGGCGTCGATACGGAATTCCTTCAGCATCGTGCCTGCTTCGACGCCAGCTTTGGCGTAGTGACCGGCAGCGGCCTTGTTCACGCGCGAAGCGCGACGTTGACCGTAGACGACCTGAACTGCGGCATAACCATCAGTTTCAGGAGTTTTGACTTGCGCAACACGGTTGTTCGACACGTCCAGCACGGTGACGGGGATCGAATCGCCGTCGTCCGTGAAGATGCGCATCATGCCAACCTTGCGACCGAGAAGGCCCAGGCTCATTTTTTCTCCATTCCCACCTACGATTGGGCGGGGCTAGTTGACTATCGGAAGTTCAAAAAAACTTCCTCTTAAACGCGTGGGCCGAAAAAAGATAGGCCCACACCGAAGCCGGCTAGTATAGCGCGCGCAACGGATGGACGCAACAGGAAAATGCGAAGCTGACGCGGCCTGTTGCGTTTTACGCTAGAGTCGTGGAGATCAGAGAAATCCGTTCGAGCTGAACGGCACAGAAAAGACACCTTGGCATCTTTTCTCTACAGGCTCGGGGCCTGCGCTATGAGGAATTCTGGTGGGCGGTGCAGGATTCGAACCTGCGACCCCTTGGATGTCGACCAAGTATTCTAACCAGCTGAACTAACCGCCCGGGGAGCCGCATTATACGAGGATGTTTTAGCAAAGCGCAATACCCATCCGAAAAAACTTGTGCGTCACACCTCCCCCGTACAATGTGGCATCCGCGACAACGGAAAGGATGATCGGATGAATGCAGTGTTTTTCGATAACACGACGCTGGCCTGGCTGACGGCCCTCGGCATCGCGGCCGGCGTCGCGCTGGCCCTGTACATCGCCAAGAAGCTGGGCGTGCACCACATGCGCAAGCTGGCCGAACGCACGGAGACGCGGCTGGACGACATCGTCGTCGAAGCGCTCGACGGCACGCGGCTGCTGGCCATCGTCATCATGGGATTGTTCGCCGGCAGCAAATTCCTCGTCTTGCCGCCGGAAGTGCACCTGTTCGCGACGCGGGTCGCCATCGTTACCGGCCTGATCCAGGCCGCCGTGTGGGGCCACCGCGCGCTGCGCGCCTGGCTGACGGATTATTACCAGAACCGCGCCGGCGACCCGGCGCGCGCCACGTCGGCGGCGGCCGTCGGCTTCATCGCGCAGACCGTGCTGTGGACCGTGCTGCTGCTGATGGTGCTGGACAATCTCGGCGTCAACATCACCACCCTCGTCGCTTCGCTGGGGATCGGCGGTATCGCGGTGGCCCTCGCCGTCCAGAACATCCTCGGCGACCTGTTCGCGTCGCTATCCATCGTGCTCGACAAGCCCTTCGTCGTCGGCGACTTCATCATCGTCGACAAATACCTGGGCACCGTGGAATACGTGGGCCTCAAAACGACCCGGCTGCGCAGCCTGGGGGGCGAGCAGCTCGTGTTCTCGAATGCGGACCTGCTGAAGAGCCGGCTGCAGAACATGACGCGCATGAGCCGGCGCCGCGCCGCGTTCACGGTCGCCGTCGCGTACGACACGCCGACGGACAAGCTGCGCCAGATCCCGCCGCTGCTGACGGAGATCGTCAAGGCGCAGGAAGGGGTGACGTTCGACCGCGCCCACTTCGCCGGCATGGTGGCGCCCGCGCTGAATTTCGACGTCGTGTACTGGGTGGAGACGGCGGATTTCAACCGCTACATGGATATCCAGCAGGAGATCTATCTGCAGCTGATGGACCGCTTCGCCGCGCTGGACATCGAATTCGCGTTCCCGACGCAGCGGCTGCACCTGCACGATGCGCGCGAAGCGGGGCCGCCCGCGCCGGCGGCCACGTGATGGATCATTGCGGCGGCGCGGTCGAGGCGCGCACGACGAGCGTGCTGGCCAGTGCCCTGCTGCGCAGCGGCGCGTGTTCGCCGCGGATGCGGTCGATCAGCAGTTCGATGGCAAGCTGGGCCATGTCGCGCTTGGGCGGCGCCACCGTCGTCAGCGGCGGCAGCGCATAGCCGGCGCCGGCGATATCGTCATAGCCCACGACGGACAATTGCGCCGGCACGCGCACGCCGGCCGCACCGGCCGCGCACAGGCCGCCCAGCGCCATCAGGTCGCTCGTGACGAACACGGCCGTCGGACGTTGGGCCTGCCCCAGCAGGCGTGTAAAGGCCGCGTGGCCGCCTGCACTCGTGAATTCCTCGTGGACGATGCGGTCCGGTGCCACCCTCAAGCCCGCCTCCGCCATCGCGCGCATGAAACCGCCGACGCGTTCGCGCGTGCGCGGCAGGTCGGCCGGGCCGGACACGCAGGCGATGTCCCGGTGTCCCAGTTCGATCAGGTGGCGCGTCGCCTCGTACCCGCCGTCTTCCTGGCCGGCCAGGACCAGGTCCGCATCGAGCCCCGGCAGCGCCCGCTCCAGCTGGACGATCGGAACGGCTTGATGGCGCAGCAGCAGATCCTGCTCGTCGTCCGCGCCGCTGGCGACGAGGACCAGGCCGTCGATGCGCTTTTCCATCAGCAGCCGCAGGTAGGCCGCCTGCTTCTGCGCGCCGCCATGCGCGTTGCACAGGATGATGTTGTAGCCGAGCCCGAACGCCGCGTCCTCGATCCAGCGGATCAGTTCGGCGAAATATGGATTGGACGAGTTCGGCACGAGCACGCCGATGGTGTGGGTCTTGTCGTTCTTGAGACTGCGGGCGACGGCACTGGGGATGTAGCGCATCTCGTCGATGATGCCGAGCACGCGCTGGCGCACGTCGTCGCTGACGACGCGCGTGTTGTTGATCACGTGCGACACCGTCGAGATCGACACCCCGGCGCGCTCCGCTACCTGTTTCATCGTGGCCATCGCCATCCCTCCTGAGGCGCGATTATTACCGATGTGTTTCAGTAATTACAACTGCCGGAGCGCCGCGGCCAGCGCGTCGGGGCGGTCGACGTACAGGAAAACGCAGGCCAGGCCCTCGCGCGTCACCCCCCAATGGGTCAGGCGAACGGGACAGTCATCATGCAAGATCAGGACGGTATTCGGCTTATCAAGAGGCGACGCGACGAGCGTATCGATGGGGGCGATGCCGTGGCGGCGGCACCAGGCCTGCACCGGTTCGTTCACGCGCTCGCAGGCGGCGATGGCGGCGCGCGGAATCGTGCCTTCCGTGCGCGCGCCGATGTGCAGGTGCAGGCCTTCGGCGTCCAGCACGTGCCGGCCGGCACCCACGAGCCGGCGGTCGCCCAGCACCCACACGAGACCGGACAGGCAGCTCCCGAACATCAGCGCGTGCAATATCCGGGCGGCGCCAGGGTCGTTGACGAGCAGCGGCACGACGGCGGCATCCAGCGGCATCTCCACGAAGATGCAGAACAGTGCGATCGCGACGCCGGTACGATAGGCGCCCTGCTCCAGATAGCCGAACGCCTGGCCCGCCGCGGGCAGGTTCGTCGTCGGCTTGCGCAGCAGCCAGTCCAGGAAGCCGCGCCGCAGCGCCCGGTCGGTGCGGATGAGGCCGACGAGTTCCGGCGGCAGCCACGCGGCCGGCAGGCTACGCCAGCGCCGCGCCGCGAGCAGGGTCCGCGTGCGTGCGAGGGCATCCGGGAAGTGCACGAGATCCTTCGCGACGAACATCGCCAGCGGCACCGTGAAGAGGAAGGGCTTCAACGCATGGCTGAGCCAGGCGGGCAATACGGCCAGCACGATGGCGAGCGACACGGACGTCAGCCATGCATTGCGGATGACAGTCGTCCATGGGGTGCGGCGCAGGCGGAGGGGGAAAGTGGATGTCATGGCGGGTTGTTGTTGTGTTCGCAACATCTTAACAGAGCCTCATCTGATATTTCCACGCAAAACGGTTGTGAAAAATTGTATACAGAGGTCGCGAAATATCTCTGCTTTCCCTCTGTAGAGCGGGAGTTTTACGCCCGTCTTTGCCAGCAGAAACTGTATACAAATTCGTTGACAGTGCCGGCATGCGGCGGCATCATGATTTCGAGACAAGCCGCCGCAGAGTGGCCCCAAGCATCGTGGAGACAGCGCCATCGGTTGCATCCGGACCTTCGGATTGCCTGCCGTGGTCGACCGTCTCCACCTTCCGGAAATGACAACATTCGACGGAGACACACATGAACAACCTGCTGTACAAGGTCGACGACCGCCCTCCCCTCATCACCACCACGCTGCTCGCCGCCCAGCACATGCTGGCCGCCCTCGGCGGCATCATCGCCGTGCCGCTCGTCGTCGGCGCCATCCTCAAATTGCCCGCGGACCAGGTCGTCGCGCTCGTCAACGCGGCGCTGCTGGGCTCGGGCATCGTCACGATCATCCAGTGCAAGGGCATCGGCCCCGTCGGCATCCGCCTGCCGTGCGTGATGGGCACCAGCTTCGCCTTCGTGGGCGCGGCCATCAGCATCGGCTTCGAACATGGCGTGGCGGGCATCCTCGGCTCGTCGCTCGCCGGCTCCGTCGTCATGATCGTCGGCAGCTTCTTCATGCCGCAGATCCGCAAACTGTTCCCGCACCAGGTGACGGCCGTCGTCGTGACGATGATCGGCCTGTCGCTCGTTCCCGTCGCCGTCGACTGGGCCGCGGGCGGCAAGGCGCCGGGCGCGGACTACGGCGCGCCGGCGAACCTGGGCATCGCGCTGTTCGTGCTGGCGATCGTCGTCGCGCTCGTCCAGTTCGGCAAGGGCATCATCTCGGCGTCGGCCATCGTGATCGGCATCGCGATCGGCTACGCCGTCTGCCTGGGCCTCGGTCTCGTCGATTTCTCGAGCGTGCACAAGGCCGCCGTGTTCGCGCTGCCGCAGCCGCTGCACTTCGGCATGAGCTTCCCGCCGAGCGGCATCCTCGCGATGGGCCTCGCCTACGTCGTCACGATGGTGGAAACGACGGGCACCTTCATGGCGCTGGGCGCCGCGACGGAAACGAAGATGCGCGGCACCCTGCTCAAGCGGGGCGTGCTGTGCGACGGCGTCGGTTCCGCATTCGCCTCCACGCTGGGCGCACCGCCGATGTCGACGTTCGCGCAGAACGTGGGCGTGATCTCGCTGACCGGTGTCGCGAGCCGCCACGTCGTCGCGCTGACCGGCGTGATGCTGGCACTGGCCGGCCTGTTCCCGGTCCTGGGCGCCGTCGTCGTCACGATCCCGCAGCCCGTGCTGGGCGGCGCGGGCCTCATGATGTTCGCGATGATCCTCACGGCCGGCGTGCAGATGCTGGGCAAGGTCGAGCACGACAAGCGCACGGGCCTCATCATCGCCGTCTCGCTCGGCTGTGGCCTGGCCGTCAGCGTGCGGCCGGAACTGCTGGCCAAGCTGCCGGCGTTCGTGAACGAAATCTTCGGCTCGGGCATCAGCACGGGCGCCATCATGGCCGTCCTGCTGAACCTCGTGCTGCCGAACCGTCCCGTGGAAGTCCACGACGACGAAGAAGACGTCCCGCAGCCCCTGCTGGTCAAAGACCTGGAGGCGGTCTGACAGGGCTTATCCCCGACATTGTTTCCGCAGTGCCCGCGCATTGTTTCCGCAGTGTTGAAATCTAAAAAAAGTGGAAAATCGATGAGCAAAACTCTCCTGATCAAGAACGCGCGCGTCCTCGTCACGATGGACGCGCAACGCCGCGAAATCGCCGACGGCGCCGTTTTCATTCGCGACAACGTGATCGAACGCGTGGGCACGACGGACGACCTGCCGCAAGCCGCCGACGAGGTGATCGACGCGGCCGGCCATGTCGTCGTCCCCGGCCTCGTCAACACGCACCACCACATGTACCAGAGCCTCACGCGCGTCATCCCGGCCGCGCAGGACGGAGAACTCTTCAACTGGCTGACGAACCTGTATCCGGTGTGGGCCAACCTGACGGGCGAGATGGTCCACGTGTCGACGCTCACCGCGATGGCGGAACTGATCCTGTCCGGCTGCACGACGAGCAGCGACCACCTGTACATCTACCCGAACGATTGCCGCCTCGACGACAGCATCGAAGCGGCGCACACCATCGGCATGCGCTTCCACGCGTCGCGCGGCGCGATGAGCGTGGGCCGTTCGAAAGGCGGGCTGCCGCCGGACAGCGTCGTGGAAGACGAGGCCGCGATCCTGAAGGACACGCAGCGCCTGATCGAGACGTACCACGATGCGTCGCGCCACGCGATGCAGCGGATCGTCGTGGCGCCCTGCTCGCCGTTCTCCGTGTCGCGCGACCTGATGAAGGAGGCGGCGCTGCTGGCACGCAGCCACGGCGTGTCGCTGCACACGCACCTCGCGGAAAACGTCAACGACATCGCGTACAGCCGCGAGAAATTCGACATGACGCCGGCCGAATACGCGGAAGACTGCGGATGGGTCGGCCAGGACGTGTGGCACGCGCACTGCGTGCAGCTGGACGACGCGGGCATTCACCTGTTCGCGCAGACCGGCACCGGCGTCGCGCACTGCCCGTGCTCGAACATGCGCCTCGCGTCCGGCATCGCGCCCGTGCGCAAGATGGTCGACGCGGGCGTGCCCGTGGGCCTGGGCGTGGACGGCAGCGCGTCGAACGACGGCGCGCACATGCTGGGCGAAGTGCGCCAGGCGATGCTGCTGCAGCGCGTGGGCTTCGGTCCGGACGCGATGACGGCGCGCCAGGCGCTGGAACTGGCGACCCTCGGCGGCGCGAAGGTGCTCAATCGCGACGACATCGGCAGCATCGCGCCGGGCATGGCGGCGGACATCGTCATGTTCAAGCTGGATGGTGCCGGCTTCGCGGGGGCGCTGCACGATCCGGTGGCGGCGCTCGTGTTCTGCACGCCGGCCAACGTGAATCACAGCGTCATCAATGGCAAGGTCGTGGTGAAGGATGGGGTGTTGCGGACCGTCGACCTGCCGGTCGTGCTGGAGCGGCACAACCGGCTGGCGCGGGAGCTGGCGCTGAAAGCCGCCTGACCGTCACGCAGCCTGACCGGCTTGCCATTCGCGGCGCGCCAGCCGGTACAGGCAGTGGGGCCGCAACGGGTGTCCCGGCGCGACGCCGGGATGCTCGAAGGTCTCGCCGCGGTGGTGCATGCCGATGCGCCGCATGACGGCCTGCGAGCGCACGTTCGGCAGCGCGGTGAACGACACGATCTCGTCGAGGCCCAGCGTCGCGAAACCATACGCCAGCGCCGCGCGCGCCGCTTCCGACGCGTAGCCCTGCCCCCAATGGCCCGCGGCGAGGCGCCAGCCGATCTCCACGCACGGACCGATCGGCAGGGGGACGGCCGGGGTGCGCAGGCCCGTGAAGCCGATGAATTCACCCGTGTGCCGCAGTTCGACGGCCCAGAACCCGTAATTCCGTTCCGCGATCTCGGCGCGCAGGCGGCCGGCGAACGCGTCGCTGGCCGCACGGTCGAGCGGCGCCGGAAAATGTTCCATCACGCGGGCGTCCGCGTTCATGTGCGCGAACGGTTCGAGGTCGGTGTCGCGCCACTGGCGCAGGCGCAGGCGTGCGGTGTCGATCAAGAGCCCTCCAAAAGACAACGGGCCGGTCCGCAAAGCGGTACCGGCCCGGATCGCTGCGGCGCAGTGCCGCGGCGGAAATACGATTACTGCAGCTTGATTTCGACGTCGACGCCAGCCGGCAGGTCCAGCTTCATCAGCGCGTCGACGGTCTTGTCGGTCGGGTCCACGATGTCCATCAGACGCTGGTGCGTACGGATTTCGAACTGGTCGCGCGAGGTCTTGTTCACGTGCGGGGAACGCAGCACGTCGAAGCGCTGGATGCGGGTCGGCAGCGGAACCGGGCCCTTGACGACTGCGCCGGTGCGCTTGGCGGTGTCGACGATTTCCAGAGCGGACTGGTCGATCAGCTTGTAGTCGAACGCTTTCAGGCGGATACGGATTTTCTGATTCGGAGCGGACATGCTATTTCCTTAAAAAAGAACGAACCGGCACAGGGGCCGGCAATCATGTGTCAGGTACTGCGTGTGTACAAGGTGAGACTTTTACTGCGAGGGGACGGCAGTATAACACCCTTTCACCCTCAACTGCACAAACAGAAGGGACAGAACTTGCGTCCTGCCCCTTCTGTCGTATTGCGACTACTTAGACGATCGCTAAATTAGGCGATGATCTTGGCAACGACGCCGGCGCCGACGGTACGGCCACCTTCGCGGATTGCGAAGCGCAGACCTTCTTCCATTGCGATCGGAGCGATCAGCTTGACGGTGATCGACACGTTGTCGCCCGGCATGACCATCTCTTTGTCGGCCGGCAGAACGATCGAGCCGGTCACGTC
>NZ_FMZS01000001.1 GCF_900101265.1 Massilia sp. PDC64 | reverse complement strand
TGGGCTATCGCACACCGGCCCAGGTCGAAGCCCTGCACAGGTGTACCTAATTTCCCTGTCCACCAAACCGGTGCATCTCACTCTGACCCCGAATTTCGCCTGAAATGAGCTCTGACCCCGAAGTTATGAAATTTCCCAAGTGAAGCATAATTTTTGCCGGCCGTTTGATATGCATATGTCGCCGTCGTAACATCGACATACCTGCGTCCACGCAGGCATTACAACGATATTCAACGGAGACAACCATGAGCGTATCGCGTCGCCTGTTCCTGGCCGCCCTCGGCGCGGCCGGTGTGTCTGGCGGGAGCCTGGCCCGGGCCGGGAACCTGCCTCAACCCCTTGTCATCTACGATGACGAATTGAAGAACGGTTTCCAGAACTATAGTTGGGCGAAGACGCAGTTGTCGGTGTCGGTCGGTAACGGCAAGCCGATCCGTGTCGAAGGCGAGCCGTGGAGCGCGCTTGCGTTGCACCACGAGCCGTTTTCCACCGAGGGGTACAGCAAGCTGACCTTCGTCATCAACGGCGGCAAGGACGGCGGCCAGACGCTGATGGTCAAGGCCATGGCCGACGGCAAGGCGATCGAGGCCGACTTCGCCATCCAGCTCAAGGCGAAGACGTGGGCCGCCGTCGAAGTGCCGCTGAAGGACATCAACGCGGCCGGCAAGACCATCGACACCCTCATCTGGCAAGGCCAGGCCGCCGCCTATCCGGGCTATTACATCACGCGCATCCAGCTCGAGTAGGCGTGCGCCGTCACGGCAGTTCGCCGCCCGAGAACGGGTCGATCGAGTACGGGTACACGGTGCCGAGGAATCCCGGCTGCGCACGCACGCGCCCGATCCATCCCATGACACCCGGATAATCGGACAACGCCAGCCCGGCCTCGTCGGCCCGGTGGACGTAGGCGAACAGCGACATGTCTGCGATCGTGTACGCGTCGCCCGCGATGAACGGGCGCTGCGTCAGTTCGCGGTCGAGGATCGCCAGCGCCTTGCCAGCGACATGGCGCAGGCGGTCGACCAGCGCCGGCGCGCGCCGCGCCAGCTTGCCCGTCAGCGTCCAGTGGCGCAGCGTCGCGATCGACGCCACGTGGTCCTGTTCGAACGACAGCCATTGCTGCACCTTCGCCTGGCCGAACGGATCGGCAGGCAGATAGGGCGTGCCGTGCGCCAGGTACGTCAGGATGGCGTTCGACTCGGCCAGCGTGCGGCCGTCGGGCAGGCGCAGCGCGGGCACGGCGCCGGTCGGGTTCACGGCCAGGAAGTCGGGGCGCTGGCCTTCGCCTTCGAAGATGCGCACGATCTCCGTGCGGTAAGGGATGTCGAGATGGTTCAGCAGCAGGCGGACTTTCCAGGCGTTCTGCGAGGGCAGGTAATCGTACAGGGTAAGCATCGTGAGTCTCCATGAATTGGACCACGATTGGACCATCGTGCACGACGCTGTTCCCTCCGATTCTTGCCATCGAACCGATGGCACTTCGATTGACCACAAAGTAAATTTCGATACACTCTGTTTCTTGCTATTGAATCGTACCCCGGTTCATCCAACACAGGAACGGAGACCCCATGCGCCACAAGCCCACAAGGCCCCTGCAGTGCACCCTGATCGCCCTGACCCTCGCCGCCGCCACGGCCCACGCCACCACCGTCATCGACAACGCCAACGGCTACACGCTGAACGCGAAGGGCGACGTCGTCCAGTTCGCGTCGCTCGCGTTCGACGACGCCGGCCGCATCCTCGCCGTCGGCACCGCAGCGGACGTCGCCGCCAAGGCCCCGCAAGCGAAGCACGTCGACATGGCCGGCCGTACCGTGCTGCCGGGTCTCATCGACGCGCACGGCCACGTGTTCGGCCTGGGCGAGATGCTGACGCAGCTCGACCTGTCGGCCACGACCTCGCTGCAGCAGGCGCTCGTCGCCATCGGCGACTACGCGCGCGCCAACGCCACCGCCAAGTGGGTACGCGGGCGCGGGTGGAACCAGGAGAACTGGAAGCTCGGGCGCTTCCCGACGGCGCAGGAACTCGATGGCGTCGTGGCCGACCGGCCGGTCTGGCTGGAGCGCGTCGACGGCCACGCCGGCTGGGCCAACGGCCGCGCGCTGGCGCTGGCGGGCATCACGGACCAGACCCCGGACCCGGTCGGCGGCAAGATCGTGCGCGACGCCGCCGGCCATGCGACGGGCGTGCTGGTCGACGCGGCGCAGGCGATGATCCAGAAGGTGCTGCCGCAACCGACGGAGCAGGAAGCGCGCACGATGCTGGACCGCGCGTTGGGCACGATGGCCAGCGTCGGCCTCACGAGCGCGCACGACGCAAGCATCGGCGTCGCCCAGGACCGGCTGTACCGCGACTACGCGGACCACGGCAGGCTGACGGCGCGCATCTACGCGATGATCGGCGGCACGGGCGCCGACTTCGACCAGCTGGCAAAGAACGGCCCGTTGAACACGTACGGCCACGACATGTACGCGCTGCGTGCCGTGAAGCTGTATGCCGACGGCGCGCTGGGCAGCCGCGGCGCCGCGCTGCTGGCGCCGTACACGGACGATCCGCATTCGCACGGCCTGCTGTTCCACTCGAACGGCGAGATCGACGCGATGATCGCGAAGGCCATGAAGAAGGGCTACCAGGTCAACGTGCACGCGATCGGCGACGCCGGCAACCGCCAGATCCTCGACACGTTCGCAAAAGAGATCCCGGCCAACCGCGGCCAGGCACTGCGCCACCGCATCGAGCATGCCCAGGTCGTCGCGCTCGCCGACATCCCGCGATTCAAGAGCATCGGCATCATCCCGTCGATGCAGCCGACGCATGCGACGTCCGACAAGAACATGGCCGAGCAGCGCATCGGCCCCGAGCGCATCAAGGGCGCGTACGCGTGGCGCACGTTCCTCGCGCAGGGGTCGCGCATCGCGTGCGGTTCGGACTTCCCGGTCGAGGCGCCGAACCCGTTCTTCGGCATCCACGCTGCCGTCACGCGCCAGGATGCGGCCGGCAACCCGATCGCAGGCTGGTATCCCGAGCAGGAGATGTCCCTGAAAGAAGCCTTCCGTTGCTTCACGCTCGACGCGGCGTATGCCGGTCACCAGGAAAAGACGCTCGGCTCGCTCGAAACCGGCAAGTACGCGGACTTCATCGTCGTCGACCGCGACCTTTTCAAAATCTCCCCGTACGACATCCACAAGATCGGTGTACTCGAAACGTGGGTCGGCGGCCGCCAGGTCTATCGCAAACCATGATGAAAACACTCGTCGCCGCGCTCGCTTTCGCCGCCCTGTCCCCGGCCTGGGCGCAATCGCCATCCTATGCCCGCATGGTCGTCATCGTGCCCAAGCCCGGCCAGGCCGAGGCATTCGAAAAAGGCTATGAACGGCACCTCCAATGGCACAAGGGCGCCCAGGATCCTTGGACGTGGTACGGCTGGACCTTCGTGCTGGGCAACCGCATCAACCGCTTCATGGACGGCACGTTCGGCCACGCGGCCGCCGACTTCGACGCGGCCGTGCAGCCCGCGGCCGACGCCGCCGACAACAACGTGAACGTGGTGCCGTACGCGGACTTCGTCAGCCACGGCATCTACCAGCGCATGGATACGATGAGCGCGGGCGAGCCGTTGCCCGACACGTCGCCGTTCCTGAGCCTGACGACTTACCACATCCGTCCAGGCCAGGAAGCGGCGTTCGAGCAGGCGGTGACACGTGCGCGCGGCACGGCGCGTCAGACCTGGTACCGTTTGCAGGCCGGCGGCGAGGCCCCGCAGTATGTGCTGATGCGCGCCGTGGCATCGTTCGGCGCGGCCGCCGCCCTGGGGACGCCGTACACGCTGTCCGGCCTCGTCGACCGGGTCGATAACGAATTGCTGCGCTACCGCCCGAACCTCAGTTATCGCCCTTGACGAAGTTGTATAGACAACCTAGACTTCCTGGAAATGCCAATCGAGGAGTCCGTCATGACCAAAGACCCGCGTTTCGACCCCACCCGCGTCATCCGCGCCCCGCGCGGCAGCGAGCTCACATGTAAAAGCTGGCTGACCGAGGCGGCCTATCGCATGCTGCAGAACAACCTCGACGCCGAGGTGGCGGAAAACCCGCAGGGCCTCGTCGTCTACGGCGGCATCGGCCGCGCGGCGCGCGACTGGGCCTGCTTCGACCAGATCCTCGCATCGCTGCGCGAGCTGGACGATGACCAGACCCTCCTGATCCAGTCCGGCAAGCCGGTCGGCGTGTTCCAGACGCACCCCGACGCCCCGCGCGTGCTGCTCGCGAACTCGAACCTCGTGCCGAAATGGGCCACGTGGGAGCACTTCAACGAGCTCGATCGCAAGGGCCTGTTCATGTACGGCCAGATGACGGCCGGCAGCTGGATCTACATCGGCACCCAGGGCATCGTGCAAGGCACGTACGAGACGTTCGCCGAGGCGGGCCGCCAGCACTTCGGCGGCGACATGTCCGGTCGCTGGATCCTGACGGCAGGCCTGGGCGGCATGGGCGGCGCGCAGCCGCTGGCCGCCACGTTCGCCGGCGCCGTGTCGCTGAACGTGGAATGTCAGCAGAGCAGCATCGATTTCCGCCTGCGCACCCGCTATCTCGACAAGCAGGCAAAGGACATCGACGAGGCGCTCGCGATGATCCGCGAACACAAGGCGCGCAAGGAAGCCGTCTCCATCGGCCTGCTGGGCAACGCGGCCGATGTGCTGCCGGAACTGGTGCGCCGCGCAAAAGAGGGCGGTCTCGTGCCGGACCTCGTGACGGACCAGACGTCCGCCCACGACCTGATCCACGGCTACCTGCCGCGCGGCTGGACCGTCGAGCAGTGGCTGGCGGCCCAGCGCGACCCGGCGCAGCATGCGGCGCTGAAGCAGGCCGCGGCCGAATCGTGCGCCGTGCACGTGCAGGCGATCCTCGACTTCAAGGCGATGGGATCGTACGCCGTCGACTATGGCAACAACATCCGCCAGGTCGCGTTCGACCAGGGCGTGAAAAACGCGTTCGACTTCCCCGGCTTCGTGCCGGCGTACATCCGCCCGCAATTCTGCGAAGGCCGCGGCCCGTTCCGCTGGGTGGCGCTGTCCGGCGACCCCGAAGACATCCATAAAACCGACGCGAAGATCAAGGAGCTGTTCCCGCAGCATACGCGCGTGCACCGCTGGCTCGACATGGCGCGCGACCGCATCGCGTTCCAGGGACTGCCGGCGCGCATCTGCTGGCTGGGCCTCGGCGAGCGCCACCTGGCCGGCCTCGCGTTCAACGAGATGGTGCGCACGGGCGAGCTGAAAGCGCCGATCGTGATCGGGCGCGACCACCTGGACACCGGCTCCGTCGCGAGCCCGAACCGCGAGACGGAAGCGATGCGCGACGGTACCGATGCCGTGTCCGACTGGCCGCTGCTGAACGCCATGCTGAACACGGCCGGCGGCGCGACGTGGGTGTCGCTGCACCACGGCGGCGGCGTGGGCATGGGGTATTCGCAGCATGCGGGCGTCGTCATCGTGGCGGACGGCACCGAGGCCGCCGACAAACGCCTGGCCCGGGTCCTCGTCAACGATTGCGCGTCGGGCGTGATGCGCCATGCGGATGCCGGCTACGAACTCGCGATCGAGACGGCCAAGCGCTTCGGCCTGCGTCTCCCGATGATCAAGTAATCCAGAATACAGCCACCATGACCCAAGACCATCACCTCATCCTGCAACCGGGCGCCTTGTCCCTGAACGATTTGCGCGCCGTGTGGAGCGCGCACGGTCCGCTCACGCTCGCGCCGGAAGCGTATACCGCCATCGAGACGTCGGCCGCCACCGTGCAGGCCATCGTCGCCAAGGGCGATCCCGCCTACGGCATCAACACGGGCTTCGGCATCCTGGCCAAGCGCCACATCCCGCAGGCCCAGCTCGAGCAGCTGCAGCAGAACCTGATCCTGTCGCACGCCGTCGGTACCGGAGAGCTCCTGCCGGACCACGTCGTGCGCCTGATCCTGCTCACCAAGATCGGCAGCCTCGCGCGCGGCTATTCCGGTGTGCGGCCGCTGATCGTCGACACCCTGATCGCCCTGTACAACGCCGGCATCATGCCCGCCATCCCGTCGCAGGGCTCCGTCGGCGCGTCGGGCGACCTCGCGCCGCTGGCGCACATGACGCTCGCGATGCTGGGCGTCGGCCAGGTCCGCATGCGCGGCGAACTGGTAGATGCGCGCACCGCGCTGGACGCGGCCGGCATCGAACCGGTCATGCTGGCGGCGAAAGAGGGGCTCGCACTGATCAACGGCACGCAGGTGTCGACGGCGCTCGCGCTGAACGGCCTGTTCCTCGCGGAGCGCCTGCTGGAAGCGGCGATGGTGGCGGGGGCTCTGTCGCTGGACGCCGCGCGCGGCAGCGACGCGCCATTCGACCCGCGCGTGCACGAAGTGCGCGGCCAGCCGGGCCAGATCGCGGCGGCGAAGATTTATCGGGAATTGGTCGCGGGCAGCGCCATCCGCGCGTCGCACCTCGTCGGCGACGAGCGCGTGCAGGACCCGTACAGCCTGCGCTGCCAGCCGCAGGTGATGGGCGCCGTGATGGACCTCATCGCCCAGGCCGGCCGGACACTCCTCATCGAAGCCAATGCCGTCACGGACAATCCGCTCGTGTTTCCGGACTCCGGCGAAGTCATTTCCGGCGGGAATTTCCACGCGGAACCCGTCGCATTCGCGGCCGACACGCTGGCACTGGCCATCGCCGAAATCGGCGCGCTGGCCGAGCGCCGCATCGCACTGCTGATCGACTCCACCCTGTCCGGGCTGCCGCCGTTCCTCGTGCGCGAGCCGGGCGTGAACTCCGGCTTCATGATCGCGCACGTGACGGCGGCCGCGCTGGCGTCGGAAAACAAATCCTTGGCGCATCCGGCCAGCGTCGACAGCCTGCCCACGTCCGCCAACCAGGAAGACCACGTCAGCATGGCGACATTCGCGGCGCGCCGTCTCGGCCAGATGGCGCACAATACGGGTGTCATCGTCGGCATCGAGCTGCTGGCGGCGGCGCAGGGGATCGAATTCCACCGCCCGCTGACGAGTTCGAGCCACCTGGAACATGTCCACGCAAAATTGCGCGAGCACGTCAAGGCGTTCGACGAAGACCGGTTCTTCGCGCCGGACATCGAGGCGGCGCGCCGGATGGTGATGGAAGGCGAACTGTCGGCCGCGTGCAAGGACTTGTTCGCCGCGCTGCACTGACGAAAGGACAGGGAGTCACGATGGATTTCAGGTTCAAGCCGGGTTCCGTGCCGCTGCTGCTGTCGATGCCGCATGCGGGCACCGACATTCCCGACGACATCGCGGCGACCATGGCGCCGTGCGCGCAGGTGCGGGCCGACACGGACTGGCATTTGCCGGACCTGTACGCGTTCGCGGACAGCCTCGGCGCCTCCACGTTGTCCGCGCGCTGGTCGCGCTACGTCATCGACCTGAACCGGCCGCCCGAGGACACGAATCTCTATCCCGGCCAGGACACGACGCGCCTGTGCCCCGTCGACACGTTCGCGCGCGAACGGTTATACCAGGACGGCCACGAGCCGGACGCCGGCGAGATCGCGCGCCGCCTGGACCTGTACTGGCGCCCGTACCACCGGCAACTGCTCGCGGAACTCGACCGGTTGCTCGCGCTGCACGGGCAGGTGGTGCTGTGGGATGCGCATTCGATCGCGTCCGTCGTGCCCCGTTTTTTCGAAGGCCGCCTGCCCGACCTGAACTTCGGGACGGCCGACGGCCGGTCATGCTCGCTGCAGTTGCAGGGCGAGATGATGCGCGTGGCCGGCTCCCAGGACCTGTTCACGTTCGTGTTCAACGGTCGCTTCAAGGGCGGCCACATCACGCGCTTCTACGGCAATCCGGCGGGCGGCGTGCACGCGATCCAGCTAGAGATGTGCCAGTGCCTGTACATGGACGAGGCGCCGCCGTTCGCGTATCAGCCCGACGTCGCCGGCAAGGTGCAGCCGCTGCTGCGCGAGCTGCTGGAGTCCGCGATCGGGTGGGCGCGCGCCGGAGGACATGCATGAGCGCCCTGTTCGCGCGCCACGCGCTGCTGGCCGGCGGCTGGCAACGCGATGTACTGCTCGAATGGGATGTGCGCGGCGACCTGACGAAGGTCGCGTCGGAGGCGTCGCCGCCGCTCGGCGTGGCGCGCGTGGACTACGTCCTGCCCGGCATGATCAACCTGCATTCGCACGCGTTCCAGCGCGCCATCGGTGGGCTCACGGAACGGGCCGGGAGCGGACCTGACAGCTTCTGGACGTGGCGCGACCTGATGTACCGCGTGGCCAACCGCATCACGCCCGAGCAGATGGAAGCCGTCGCTGCGCAGCTGTACGCGGAATGCCTGCGCCACGGCTACACGTCCGTCTGCGAATTTCACTACGTGCAGCGGGCGCCCGGCGGCCACGTCTACGGTCATCCGGCCGAGACGGCGCAGCGCATCGCCCAGGCCGCGCACGAATCCGGCATCGGCGTGACCCTGCTGCCCGTCATGTACGCGTACGCGGGGTTCAACGACACGCCGTTGCGCGAGGACCAGGAACGCTTCCGCACGGATCCCGCCCAGGTGCTGCGCATCGTCGAAGCGCTGGAGCCGTTGCGCGGGCCGCAGGTGGAAGTGGGCGCGGCGCCGCATTCGCTGCGCGCCGTGTCGGCGAGCCAGTTGCGCGAGCTGGCACAGGGGCTGCCGGCCGGGCGGCCGCTGCACATCCACATCGCCGAGCAGCAGGCGGAAGTGGCGCAGTGCCTGGAAGCGACCGGCATGCGGCCGGTGGACTACCTGATGGCGCAGGCGGACGTCGACGCGCGCTGGTGCCTCGTGCACGCGACGCATCTGTCGGACGGGGAGCGCGACCGCATCGCGGCCAGCGGCGCCGTCGCGGGGCTGTGCCCGACGACGGAAGCGAACCTGGGCGACGGCCTGTTCCCGTTCGCGCCCTACATCGCGGCGGGCGGGCGCTTCGGCATCGGCAGCGACAGCCACGTGTCGCAGAGTCCCGTGGAAGAACTGCGCTGGCTCGAATACGGCCAGCGCCTCGTCCACCAGCGCCGCAATATCGCCGTCCACGGCGAGGAACGCGACGTCGGCACCTTCCTGTGGCAGCAGGCGCTGGCGGGCGGCGCCCAGGCGGCCGGACGCCGTCTCGGCGTGCTCGCGCCGGGCCGGCGCGCCGACCTGCTCGTGCTGGACAGCGCCCACCCGAACCTGGACGGCGTGCCGCCGTACGAAGTGCTGGGCCGTTTCCTGTTCAGCGGCAACGACAACCTCGTGCGCGACGTGCTGGCCGGCGGCCACTGGGTGGTGCAGGGCGGCCGCCACAAGGCGCAGGACGCGATTGCGCAGCGCTACAAGGCCGCAACGCGTACACTGCACGCACATTGATGCGCAAACGACGATGAGGTGCAAGCCATGACGATGCTGATCCCGTATGCGAACCTCGAACCGGTGTCCTGGAAAAACGGCGGCGGCAGCACGACCGAAATCGCCGTGTTCCCACCTGATGCGGGCTTCGACGACTTCGACTGGCGCGTGAGCCTGGCCACGATCGCGAATGACGGCCCGTTCTCCGTGTTCCCCGGCGTCGAGCGCACGCTGGTACTCGTGGACGGCCCCGGCATGACGCTCGATATCGACGGCACGCCCACGTTGCTGTCGAAGGGCGAACCGGTCGCCGCGTTCGACGGCGAGTCGCACGTGGAGGCCAAGCTGAACCGCGGCGCCAGCACGGACTTCAACGTGATGACCCGGACGGACCGCTGCTGGCACCGCTTCGGCCGGCGCCGGCTCGACGGCGATTCCACGTTCGTCGCGCGCGCCGACGTCACCGTGCTGTTCCTGGCCGAAGGCGACAGCCTGGAACTGTGCAGCGACGACCAGCGCATCAACCTCGTGCGCTTCGACGCCGTCGTGCTCGACCCGGACACGAAGTGGAAGCTGCGGGCGGAGCAGGGCGTCATCTTCATCGTCGACATCCATTACTACGACGACGAAAACGACCTCGACAACGAGGACGGCATGTATGAGTGAGGCCGCCGACGTCCTGTACGCGAACGCGCGCGTCGCGACGCTGGCGGATGGCTACGGCATCATCGAGGACGGCGCCGTGGCCGTGCGCGCGGGACGCATCGCGTGGGTCGGAACGCGTGCGGAAGCACCGCCGGCCGTGTCCACGCACGATTGCGGCGGCCTGTGGCTGACGCCGGGCCTCGTCGACTGCCACACGCACGTCGTCTACGCGGGCAACCGCAGCGACGAATGGGAAGCACGCCTGAACGGCGCCACCTACGAAGACATCGCACGGGCCGGCGGCGGCATCATGTCCACCGTGCGCGCCACCCGCGCGGCATCGGAGGATGAACTGCTGCGCGCCAGCCTGCCGCGCATCCGCGCGCTGCTGGCCGAGGGCGTGACGACCCTGGAGATCAAGTCCGGCTACGGCCTCGACCTGGAGACGGAAGCGAAGATGCTGCGCGTGGCGCGCCGCGTGGGCGAACTGCTGCCCGTGGACGTGTGCACGACGTTCCTCGGCGCGCACGCGCTGCCGCCCGAGTACGCGGGCCGCGCCGACGACTACATCGACATGCTGTGCGGCGAGATGCTGCCGGCGCTGGCGGCGCAGCGTCTCGTGGATGCCGTCGACGCGTTCTGCGAGCGCATCGGCTTTTCGCACGACCAGACGGCACGCGTGTTCGACGTGGCCCGGCGTCTCGGCCTGCCCGTCAAATTGCACGCGGAGCAGCTGTCCGACCAGGGCGGCGCGGCGCTCGTGGCGCGGTACGGCGGGCTGTCGGCCGATCACCTGGAGTGGCTGTCGGAAGAGGGCGTGGCCGCGATGGCGCGCGCGGGGACCGTCGCCGTACTGCTGCCCGGCGCCTACTACTTCCTGCGCGAGACGCGCATGCCGCCGCTCGCGCAGCTGCGCGCCGCGGGCGTGCCGATCGCGGTGGCCACCGACTGCAATCCGGGCACGTCGCCCATGACGTCCCTGCTGCTGGCAATGAACATGGCCTGCACCTTGTGGCGCCTGACGCCGCTGGAAGCGCTGCGCGGCGCGACCGTGCACGCGGCGCGCGCGCTGGGCCTGTCTGACGTCGGCACCCTGGCGCCGGGTCAGCGTGCCGACTTTGCCTTTTGGGACATCGCCCGCCCGGCCGACCTGGCGTACGCAATCGGTGCGAACCCGTGCCGGGGCGTCGTCCGAGCCGGCGTGTGGCGCGATCGGGTATCCTGACGGCTCATCCACAACGCCACCGGAAACCGCATGCTGAGATTCGCCATGCTGGTGCTCGCCTGCGCCGGCATCCTGTCGTCCGCCCATGCCGAGGACACCTTGCGCGTGGGCTCCAAGCGCTTCACCGAGTCGTACATCCTGGGCGAGATCCTGACCCAGACCGCGGCGCGTGTCGGGCCGGCCGAACATAAGCAGGGCCTGGGCAACACGGCCATCGTGCTGGGCGCGCTGCGCTCGGGCGCCATCGACGTCTACCCGGAATACCTGGGCACCATCGACCTGGAAATCCTCAAGAATCCGCAGCCGACGTCGCTCGACGCGATGCGGGCGGCGCTGCGCCCGCTGGGCCTCGGTGTCGCGGTGCCGCTGGGCTTTTCCAACGGCTACGCGCTGGCCGTGCGCGGCGACGCCAGCGTGCGCCGCCTGTCCGACCTCGCGGCGCATCCGGAAATAAAAATCGGGCTGTCCCACGAATTCCTGGGCCGCGCGGACGGCTGGCCGGGCCTCGCACGGCGCTATGGCCTGGCGCAGCAACCGCGCGGCCTGGACCACGGCATCGCGTACGAGGCGCTGGCGCAGCGCCAGGTGGATGCCATCGACATCTATTCGACCGACGCCAAGATCCGCCAGTACGGCCTGCGCGTGCTGGACGACGACAAGCAATACTTTCCGCGCTATGACGCGGTGCTGCTGTACCGGCTGGACGTGCCGCAGCGCTTCCCGCAGGCATGGCGTGCCATTGAACAATTGCAAGGCACGATCAGGGCGGACGACATGATCGCGATGAACGCGGCGGCCGAGCTGGACGGGCAGCCTTTCGCGGCGGTCGCGCGCGCGTGGTTGTCCCATGCCGCGCCGTCGACGGTCCACGACGGCCTGCTCGCCAAAACATTCGGCAATGGCTTCATGAACCTTGCGCGCCAGCACCTGCTGCTGGTCGTGCTGGCCGTCTTGCTGGGCTGCATCGCAGGCATTCCGCTCGGCATCGTGGCCGCGCTCGTGCCGCGCCTGCGCCAGGCCGTGCTGGCCGTGGCGGGCGTCCTGCAGACCGTGCCGTCGCTCGCGCTGCTGGCGATCCTGATCCCTTTGCTCGGCCGCATCGGCACGGTCCCCGCGCTCGTCGCCCTGTGCGCCTATGCGCTGCTGCCCATCGTGCGCAATACGTGCACGGGGCTGCTGCAGGTGCCGTCCGGCCTGCGCACGGCGGCGCTGGCATTGGGGTTGACCCGGCGGCAGTCGCTGGTCGAGGTCGAGTTGCCGCTGGCCATGCCGACGATCCTCGCCGGCGTGAAAACGGCCGCCGTGATGAGCGTCGGCACGGCGACCATCGCCGCCTTCATCGGCGCCGGCGGCTTCGGCGAGCGCATCACGACGGGCCTCGCGCTGAACGACAACGACATGCTGCTGGCGGGCGCGATCCCGGCCGCGTTGCTGGCCTTGCTGACCCAGGCGGGGTTCGAGCTGTGCGAGCGAGTCCTGGCGCGCCGGCGCTACAGCGACTGAAGTTTGGAACGGGTCGTGGAAATCGCGCGGTGCAGGATGCGTTCCGCGTGGAAGTCGTTTTCGCGCTGGACGGCGATGGCGTGCAGGCTGCGGTTATACGTGTCGATCCGGGAACGGAGCCAGGCCCGATAAACCCATCGGGTGATCGACATGCTATGCGATTTTGTCGGCGTGTTCATGTCCATGTCCTCGTCAGTGACCACATTGTCCCGCTCGACGGGTTCTTGCATTTGTGATCACTCAATCGCGTCCGGCCCACAAAAATTACGCTTTCTGTTACCGAGGTAAGCATTTGTAAGGAACCTGCACATGCCGCGGCGGGGCGCTTATATTGAACTCACTGGATTCAAGTCTCCCCTCCCCATCCGACGAATGGGTTCACCCACGGCGCTGCGAGCAGCCCGTGGGTTTTTTCTTGCCTGAATCAGCCCTGGGCCAGCGCTTCCAGCGGCGCACCCGTGACGCGGCAGATGCGCCAGTCGGGCAGGATCTCTGCGCCCATGGATTGGTAGAAATTGATGGCCGGCGTGTTCCAGTCCAGCACCGACCATTCGAAGCGGCCGCAACCGCGCTCGACGGCCAGGCGCGCCAGGTGCTTCAACATGCGGCTGCCATAACCCTTGCCGCGATGCGATTGCCGCACGTACAGATCTTCCAGATACAGCCCACGCTTGGTGAGGAACGTCGAGAAATTGTGGAAGAACAGGGCGAACGTGACGACTTCGCCATTCGCTTCGCCGACGATGGCTTCGCAGGCCGGCTGCGGGCCGAACAAGCCTTCGTGCAATTTTTCTTCCGTCGCGACGACGAGGTGCTCGAGCTTTTCGAACACGGCCAGCTCGACGATCATCGACTGGATGTGGGTGACGTCGGCCGGGGTGGCGGGGCGGATCGCGAAGGTGGTATCAAGAGTCATGGGGTCGTTTCGATGCAATCGTTGAGGTTGACGGAAGCGGCCGGCTTGGCAGCAGGGGCGCGCAGGGCCCAGGCGACACTGCCCAGGCAGACGGCCATGCCCAGCCATTCGGTGAGGCCGGGACGGTAGTGTTCGAGCTTGATCGACAGCAGCACGGAGATCACGGGCGTGATCACACCGATGTACACGGCCTTGTTCGAGCCGATGCGGTTGATCAGCGTAAAGTAGCAGATGAAGGCGACGACCGAGCCGAAGATGGACAGGTGCAGCAGGCCCAGCACGTAGCTGGCCGTGCGCGGAATGATGAATGGCTGGCCCGTCGCGAGGCACCACGCGGCGACCATGCACGTGCCCCAGAACATCGACCAGCCCGTCGTCAGCATCAGGTTGTTCGATTCCTCGCGCACCTTGCCGACCACAATGCTGCCGGCAGAGCTGGCGACCGACGCCGCGATGCCCAGCATCAGGCCGAGAATGAAGTGCCCTTGGCCACCCTGGCCCAGGTGGCGCAGCTCGTTGCCGATCGCATGCCAGAACAGCAGCGTGACGCCGGCGATCGCGGCCGCGCCGGCGCCCCACGTGCGGCGCGGGATCGGGGTGCCGAACGCGATGCGCGCGCAGATCGGCGTCCAGAACACCATCAGCGCGAACAGCACGGCGACGAGCGCCGACACGACGTATTGTTCGGCGTTGTACGTGCAGACGTACGACACGCAGAAAGTGAAAAAGCCTTGCAGCAGGGTCCAGCGCTGGACGCGCCAGGGCAGCCGCAGCTTGTCGCCGCGCAGCAGGCAGTACGCGAACAAGGTCAGCGACGCGAGCGCGAACCGGTAGACGACCGAGACGGCGGGCGGGACTTCACCCAGCTCGAGCGTGATCGCGAAGAAGGTCGATCCCCAGATCAGGGACGCAATGGTGAAGAGGACGTAGGAGGGCATCGCGAAAGTATATCGCGATCGCTCTCCAGTCGTGGCCGGTAGAAAATTTCAGTGCGTCACGCGTGTCGTGTACCCGTTGCTGAGCAGCCGCACGCGCTCGCCCGGCCGGAACATCTCGTCGGCCGCCTGCGTGATGGAACGCAGTTCGCCGTTGTCGAGCTTAACGGTGATTTCGAAACCGGGGCGGTTGTTGACCTGGTTCTCGACGCGGTTGCCGATGATGCCGCCTGCGACGGCACCGAGGATGCCGACCGCGGCCGAGCCGTTGCCGCCGCCGACCTGCGAACCGCCCAGGCCGCCCAGCGCGGCGCCGGCCATCGTGCCGACACCGGATTCGGGATTCGCGATGGTCACGTTGCGGACGGATTCCACGGTGCCCATGCGCACCGATTGTTCATTCATCGTCTGGTAGCTGCTGTAGACACTGCCCGAGTTCGACGGGCCCGCGCACGCGGCGAGCAGGGCGGTCAGCGGGACGAGGGCGAGGATGGCGATGCGTTTCATGTTCACTCCAAAGCATTTAATAAGCGACATGGAGGCGACGATACAGGAAACCAAGCACGAACAGCGGACCGATCAACAGGAAGCGCAGGTCGTCCAGGAACGACGGTTTCTTGCCCTCGATCTTGTGCCCGATAAATTGACCGATCCATGCGACGACGAAGATCGCGATCGACAGCGGCAGCACGGTGAACGGCGGCATCAGCGCCAGCAGGGCGAGCATCACGGCACTCATCAAGAGCATGCCGAACGCGAACGGCGGCGACAACCGGAAGTAATACACGAGCGCCGCGAGCACCGCCACGACGGCCACCGCCGGGTGGATGCTCCACAGGATGCCCAGCAAGGTGAACACGATCACGGGCACGCACACAATATGGATCAGCTCGTTGGTCGGGTTGCGGTGGCTGTCGCTGTACTGGTCGAGCAGTACGTCGATGGTGCGAGGCTGGCGCATCGGAGTCTCCTGTCCGTTATTGTGTTTTCGATTCTACACCTGTGCTTACGCCGCGACGGGGACCGGCGCAGGGGCCGCAGGCGTACGGGGCAATGCGCCCATGTGCATGTACGGATTCGCGGCGAACAGCTCGGCCACCCATTCGACGAACACGCGCACCTTCGCGGACAGGTGGCGGTTCTGCGGATACACGACGTGGATCGGCAGCGGATCGCTGCGCCAGTCCGGCAGCACCTGCACCATGCGCCCCGTCGCCACGTGCTTGTCGAGCAGGTAGTCCGTCATCTGGATGATGCCGAGGCCCGCCAGTCCCGCTTCCACATAGGCGTTCGAATCGTTCAGCGCGATCACGCCGCGCATCGGCACCTCGATGCGCTCGTCGCCACGGTTGAAATCCCAGTCGTAGATCTTGCCCGTCTTGGCCGAGAAATAATTCACGCAGCGGTGGCGCTCGAGGTCGCGCGGGTGCTGCGGCATGCCGTGGCGCGCGATGTACGCGGGCGACGCCGCCGTCAGGAAGTTGACGACGCCCACGCGCCGCGCGATCAGACTCGTGTCGCCTAAAGCGCCGCCGCGCACGGCGCAGTCGACGCCTTCCTCGACCAGGTCGACGGGACGGTCGGAACTGCCCAGTTCCAGCATGATGTCGGGATAGCGCTCGAAGAAGTCGGGCAGGGCGGGCACGAGGATCTCGCTCGACAGCCCCGTCGGCGCATCGACGCGCAGCCGCCCGCTGGGCGACAGCCGCGTGCGCGACAGGGACTCCTCGGCGTCGCGCACGTCGGACAGGATGCGCAGGCAGCGTTCGTAATAGGCGGCACCGTCCGTCGTCACCGTCACCTGGCGCGTCGTCCGGTGCAGCAGCTTGGCCGACAGCGCCGCCTCGAGCGACTGCACGAGCGTCGACACCGTCGCCTTGGGCAGGTTCATCACCTCGGCCGCCCGCGTAAAGCTGCCGGCGTCGACGACCTGCACGAAAACTTCCATCGCTTGTAACTTGTTCATAAGACAACCTTGTCGGTCAGGATATCTGTATCAGCATCATATAAACTGTGAGAATGCGTGATTGTTCAAAAATCTGAACAATGGATTCGCAAATGCAGTATTTATTAGATTCTAGATGAAGTCTATGATGTTGGTACGGTAGCTAATAAGTTCGACATTTTGTAAACCCAAGGAGAGGATCATGAAAGCGCATCGCGATGGAATCGCGGCAGTGTTCGGGCTGATACTCGGCGTAGTGGCCATGGCAGGCACGGTACTCACCGACGAGTACGCGCATGCGGCTGGCGCCGAGGCGCGCGGATACGATGCGCTGTTCCACGTCGTCGCCACGGGCGAACAATGCGATGCGACCGCGATCCCGACCGTGCTCGTCGCATCCAACGACGTGGATCGCGGGGTGCGTCGATGAGCGTGGCCCGCAAGGCCGACGACGGCCATACGCTGGCGGTCCGCGACCTGCAGGTCGTGGGCGCGGAAGGACCGCTGGCGGCCCGCCTGTACAAGGCCGCCGTCGACGGCAAGCGCGACGTGCTGATCGTGTTCTTCCATGGCGGCGGCTTCGTCGACGGCGACCTGGAAGACGCGGATCCGTTCCTGCGCCACCTGTCCGAGGCGAGTGGCTATCCGGTCGTGCTGTCGTCGACCTATACGCTGGCGACGGTGAAGCCGTTCCCGGCCGCCGCGGAAGATGCGCATGCCGTGCTGCTGTGGGCAAAGAAGAACAAGACGAAGCTCGGCTGGACCGGCAAGCGCATGCTGGTCGCGGGCATCGAGGCCGGCGCGAACCTCGCCGCCGTGTGCACCCTCATGGCGCGCGACCGGGGTGCGCCGCGGCTGGCCGGCCAGATCCTGTTGATGCCGATGCTCGACCCGGGCCTGTCGACGTGCTCGATGCGTGAGATGCCGACCTGCCCCGACAAGGCGAAGGTGTTCGACGAATGCGCCGCTGCCTACCGGGGCTACCTGCCGCACGCGGCCGACCGCAGTCATCCGTATGCGTCGCCGCTGCAGTCGAGTCGTTTGAAGAACCTGCCGCCGGCCCTGATCCTGTCGATCGAGGACGACCCGCTGCGCGACGAAGCGGAAGCGTACGGCGGCAAACTGATCCAGTCGGGCGTGCCGACGACGGTCAGACGCCTGCAGGCGGCGCAAGCCCTGCAGGAACCGAATGCGCGCGATACGTGTGCCTGTCGGGGCCACGCGTTGAGCGAGATTGCCAACTTCATTGCCGGCCTCGACGAGGAAGACGAACCGGCCAGCTGTTGACCTCGTAGTTCAGAAGATTCACAACCAACCATAAAGACGCGCCTGCGAGGCGCGGGAGACCTGTCTTTTCCTGAAAAAGCCTGGAAAGGACCGTTTTCGTCCAATCATTAAAAGTCAGTTAATAACCGGAGGGCTAACCATGAAAACGATTCAACAATTCCAGATGGCCGTGCGACCCGTCGTGCTGGCGCTGGGCGCAGCCGGCGTCGCGGCCCTGATTGCCGGATGCTCGGATGCGACCGGCAAGGCAGCCGAGGCGCAAACCCAGGCGCAGGCAGGTCCGCCCGTGTCGGCGGCCGCGGTGCTCGAAAAGCCGATCGCCGAAACGCAGGAATTCTCGGGCCGCCTCGAAGCCATCGAGCGCGTCGAGATCCGTCCGCGCGTGTCGGGCTACATCACCGCCGTCAACTTCAAGCCGGGCGCCGAAGTCAAGAAAGGCGACGTGCTGTTCGTGATCGATCCGCGTCCGTACCAGGCCGAAGCCCAGCGTGCCGAAGCGGCCGCGAAATCGGCCCGTGCCAAGGCCGAACTGGCCCGCACGGAACTGGCCCGCGCCGAGCGCCTGCTGGGCGACAAGGCCATCGCGCAACGTGAGTACGACGCGAGCCTGTCGAGCCAGAAGGAACTCGACGCGGCCGCCCGTGCCGCTGAAGCGCAGGCCGAAGCCGCGCGCCTGAACCTGTCGTACACCCGCGTGACCTCGCCGATCAACGGCCGCGTGTCGAAGGCCGAGATCACCCTCGGCAACCTGGTCGACGCATCGGCCGTACTGACGTCGGTCGTGTCGCTGGACCGCATCTACGCGAGCTTCGACGGCGACGAGGAAACCTATCTGCGCGTCGCCAAGGAGGCACATGACGGCAAGTCGGTGCCGGTGAAGGTGGGCCTCGTCAACGAAGAAGGCTTCCCGCACGAAGGCAAGCTGGAATTCGTCGACAACCAGCTCGACTCGCAGACCGGCTCCGTGCGCATGCGCGCCACGTTCGAGAACAAGGACCGCAGCATGGCGCCCGGCCTGTTCGCCCGCGTGCAGATCGGTGGCGGCGACACCAAGCCCGCCCTGCTGATCACGGACCGCGCCGTCGGCACGGACCAGAGCCACAAGTTCGTGTTCGTCGTTGGCGCGGACGGCAAGGCCGAGTACCGCGAAGTGAAGCTCGGCCCCGTCGTCGACGGCCTGCGCGTCGTGCGTGCCGGCCTGAAGCCGGGCGAGAAGATCGTCGTCAACGGCCTGCAGCGCGTGCGTCCGGGCGCGCCCATCACGGCGCAGCTCGTGCCGATGGTCGCGTCGCTCGCGCCGGCCAAGGCGCCTGCCACGGACACGAAACTCGCCATGGCAGATAGCAAATAAGCGAAGTAATCCCATAAGACCAAGGGACAAGAACACATGAACATCTCACGCTTTTTCGTCGACAAGCCGATCTTCGCGGCCGTGCTGTCGGTGCTGGTCTTCGTGGCCGGCCTCATATCGATCTTCGAGTTGCCGATCTCCGAGTACCCGGACGTCGTGCCGCCCTCCGTGGTGGTGCGCGCCCAGTACCCGGGCGCCAACCCGAAGGTGATCGCGGAAACCGTCGCGACGCCGCTGGAGCAGGAAATCAACGGCGTCGAAAACATGCTGTACATGACGTCGCAAAATACGTCCGACGGCGCATTGATGCTGACGGTGACCTTCAAGATCGGCACCAACGTCGAGCAGGCCGAGACGGCTGTGCAGAACCGCGTCCAGCGTGCGCTCCCGCGCCTGCCGGACGAGGTGCGCCAGATCGGCGTCACGACCGTCAAGAGCTCGCCCAACATCACGATGGTGGTCCACCTGCGCTCGCCGGATGGCCGCTATGACGACCTCTATCTGCGCAACTACGCCACGCTGAACGTCAAGGACGAGCTGGCGCGCATCAACGGCATGGGCGAAGTCCAGCTGTTCGGTTCGGGCGACTACGCCATGCGCGTGTGGCTCGACCCGCAAAAGGTCGCCGCCCGCAACCTGACCGCCAGCGACGTCGTGAACGCGATCCGCGAGCAGAACGTGCAGGTGGCGGCCGGCGTCGTCGGCCAGGGCCCGGCCAAGGGCGCGGACTTCCAGCTGACCGTCAACACGCAGGGCCGCCTGCAGTCGGTCGAGGAGTTCGGCAACATCGTCATCAAGACCAATGCCGACGGCGCGACCACGCTGCTGAAGGACGTCGCACGCCTCGAGATGGGCTCGAACTCGTACGCCCTGCGCGCGCTGCTGGACAACCAGTCGGCCGTTGCGATCCCCATCTTCCAGGCGCCGAACGCCAACGCGCTGCAACTGTCGTCCGACGTGCGCGCCAAGATGAAGGAGCTGTCGAAAGATTTCCCGGAAGGCGTCGAATACAGCATTGTGTACGACCCGACCCAATTCGTGCGCGAGTCGATCCGCTCGGTCATCCACACGCTGCTCGAAGCGGTGGTGCTGGTGGCCATCGTCGTCATCGTGTTCCTGCAGACCTGGCGCGCCTCGGTGATCCCGCTGCTGGCCGTGCCGGTGTCCGTTGTCGGTACGTTCGCGGTGATGCTCGCCTGCGGCTTCTCGATCAACACGCTGTCGCTGTTCGGCCTCGTGCTGGCCATCGGTATCGTGGTGGACGACGCGATCGTCGTGGTGGAGAACGTCGAGCGCAACATCGCCAACGGCCTGAACCCGCATGATGCGACCGTGCAGGCGATGAAGGAAGTCTCCGGCCCGATCATCGCGATCGCCCTCGTGCTGTGCGCCGTGTTCGTGCCGATCGCATTCGTGTCGGGCCTGACCGGCCAGTTCTACCGCCAGTTCGCGCTGACCATCGCCATTTCGACCGTGATCTCCGCGTTCTCGTCGCTGACCCTGGCTCCGGCCCTGTCGGCAGCGCTGCTGAAATCGCACAATGCGCCGAAGGACCGCCTGACCCGCATGATGGACGCCGTGTTCGGCCGCTTCTTCGCCGGCTTCAACCGCTTCTTCGGCCGTTCGTCGCATGCCTACGAAGGCGGCGTCAAGGGCGTCCTGAAGCGCAAGAGCGCGGCGCTGGGCGTGTACGTGCTGCTCGCCATCGCCGGCATCTTCATGTTCAAGGCCGTGCCGCCGGGCTTCGTGCCGTCGCAGGACAAGGCCTACCTGATCGGCTTCGCGCAGCTGCCGGACGCCGCCTCGCTGGACCGCACGGACGCCGTCATCCGCAAGATGTCGGACGTGGCCAAGCAGATCCCGGGCGTGGAATCGTCGGTCGCATTCCCGGGCCTGTCGATCAACGGCTTCACCAATGCGCCGAACGCGGGCATCGTGTTCACCACGCTCAAACCGTTCGACGAGCGTAAGGGCAAGGAGCAGAGCGCCGAGGCGATCGCCGCCGAGATCAACAAGCGCATGGGCGCCATCGAAGACGCATTCGTGATGGTGCTGTCGCCCCCGCCGGTGAACGGCCTGGGTACGACGGGCGGCTTCAAGATGATGATCGAAGACCGCGCCGGGGTCGGCTACGACGAGCTGTACAAAGCCGTGCAGGCCGTGCAGGCCAAGGCGTGGGCCGACAAGCGCCTGCAGGGTGTGTTCTCGGGCTACCAGATCAACGTGCCGCAGTTGTTCGCCGACGTCGACCGCGTGAAAGCCAAGCAGCTGGGCGTGCCGCTGGCCGAGATCAACCAGACCTTGCAGATCAACCTCGGTTCGCTGTACGTGAACGACTTCAACCAGTTCGGCCGCACGTACCAGGTGCGCGTGCAGGCGGATGCGCCGTTCCGTTCGCAGCGCGAACAGATCGCGCAGCTGAAGGTCCGCAACGACAAGGGCGAGATGATCCCGCTGTCGTCGCTCATGAAGATCAAGGACACGTATGGTCCGGATCGCGTGCAGCGCTACAACGGCTACGTCGCCGCCGAGTTGAATGGTGGCCCGGCACCGGGCGTGTCGTCGGGCCAGGCGCAGGCCGCGATGGAAGAAATCGTCAAGGCCACGCTGCCGAAAGGGATCTCGTACGAATGGACGGACCTGACGTACCAGGACATCCTGGCCGGTAACACCATGATCTACGTGTTCCCGCTGTGCGTGCTGCTCGTGTTCCTCGTGCTCGCCGCGCAGTACGAAAGCTGGACCCTGCCGCTGGCCGTGATCCTGATCGTGCCGATGTCGATCCTGTGCGCCCTGATCGGCGTGAAGGTCACCGGTGGCGACAACAACATCTTCACGCAGATCGCCCTGTTCGTGCTGGTGGGTCTCGCCTCGAAGAACGCGATCCTGATCGTGGAATTCGCCCTGGAGCTGGAACACCATGGCCGCAGCATCGTGGCCGCCGCGCTGGAAGCCTGCCGCCTGCGTCTGCGTCCGATCCTGATGACGTCGATCGCGTTCATCATGGGCGTGGTGCCGCTGGTGCTGTCGCACGGCGCCGGCGCCGAGATGCGCCATGCGATGGGTGTCGCCGTGTTCGCCGGCATGTTGGGCGTGACGTTCTTCGGCCTGTTCCTGACGCCGGTGTTCTACGTCCTGCTGCGCACGCTGGCCAAGCGTTTCGAGAAGCCGAAGCATGCCCACGCCCACGACACGGCGCCGCACGCCGCCGGCGGCGACCATGCGCCGGCACTGGAAGGAAACTGATATATGAAAACGATGATTGCAAGGGGCGTGGCTCCGCTGATGGCAGCCCTGCTGCTGACCGCGTGCGCCGCCCCGGAATTCAAGCAACCGAGCATTACGACGCCGACGGCGTTCAAGGAAGCATCGGCGCACGGAGCCGATGCGAACATTAATGCCACCGCGGTGAACGACGTGCGCAGCGCCCCTGACGGCACCACGTGGACCGTCGGCCGCCCGGCCGAAGCCCAGCCGCGCGGCGAATGGTGGCGCGTGTTCAACGACGAGACACTGAATGGCCTCATCGCCGAAGCGACGGCGAACAACCAGAGCCTGACGGTGGCTGCAGCCCGCGTGAAGCAGGCCCGCGCCATCGCGGGCATCGCCGAAGCGGACCGCATCCCGCAGGTCGGCGTCGGTGTCGGCGCCGAGCGCGCCCGCCTGTCGCCGCTGGAAGCCAACCTGCCGAAGGGCACGAACGTCCCGGCCGCGAACACGTACTCGGCGCGGCTGTCGGCCAGCTACGAGGTCGACCTGTTCGGCCGCGTGTCGTCGAACGTGGCCGCTGCACGCGGCGATGCCGGCGCGGTGGAAGCGACGTACCGCTCCGTGCTGCTGTCGCTGCAGGCCGACGTGGCGCAGACCTATTTCCGCCTCCGTGCGCTGGATGCGGAAATCGCGACCGTCAACCACACGGTGCAGCTGCGCGAAGAAAGCGTGCGCGTGACGGGCCGCCGCTTCGACGCGGGCGACATCGGTGAATTCGACCTGTCGCGGGCCAAGACGGAACTGGCGACGGCGCGCTCGGAGGCGATCGGCCTGCAGCGCCAGCGCGCCACGGCGGAACACGCGCTGGCTGTCCTGCTGGGCAAACCGGCGTCGAACTTCTCCGCGCCGTCGGCGCCGCTCTCCGACGCCGCCGCGTTGCCCGTCATTCCGGCCGGCCTGCCGTCGACGTTGCTGGAGCGCCGTCCCGACATCGCCAGCGCCCAGCGCTCGATGGAAGCGGCGAACGCCCGCATCGGCGTGGCACGCTCCGCGATGTTCCCGGCGCTGAACCTGTCGGCGGGCGCCGGCGGCGTCGGCACCAGCTTCGCCGAAGTGTTCAAGTGGAGCAGCCGTTCGTGGCTGCTGGGCGCCGCGCTGTCGATGCCGCTGATCGACGGTGGCCGCAACCGCAACAACGTCGTGCGCAGCGAAGCCGCGCTGGAAGAAGCGGTGGGTTCGTACCGCCAGAGCGTCCTGACCGCGTTCGCCGAGGTCGAGGACAACCTGGCCGGCCTGCGCATCCTCGCGGGGCAGAGCGCCGAGATCGAGGCGGCGGTGCTGTCCGCCCGCCGTTCGGCCGACCTGGCGCAGAAGCTGTACGACGCGGGCCGCGGCAGCTATCTCGAACTGCTGGACGCGCAGCGCAACCTGGCGAACGTCGAGCGCAACGCGGTCCAACTGCGCGGCGACCGTGCGATCACCACCGTGGCGCTGATCCGCGCGCTGGGCGGCGGCTGGGATGCTGCTGCCCGCGTGGACGATACGGCGCAGGCGCGTAACTGAAGGACGAAGTCCCTGGCCTTACTGCGATTCCGGTAATGCCCTTTGCGGCGGTACGTGCGAGCGTATCGCCGCTTTTTTCGTGCGCGGGCTAGAATCGGCCCATGACCGATTCTTCCCAGCTCACCGGGCTCGCGCCCGTCATCGCGCAGGACACGCGCATCCTCATCCTGGGCAGCTTTCCCGGCGCAGCGTCGCTCGCGGCCCAGCAGTACTATGCCCACCCGCGCAACCAGTTCTGGAAACTGGTCGGCGCCCTCGTCGGCGAGGACCTGTATTCGCTGCCTTACGCGGACCGCCTGCCGCGCCTCCTCGCGCACCGCTTCGGCCTGTGGGACGTGCTGGCCGCGTGCGAGCGCGAAGGCAGTCTCGATTCCGCGATCCGCAACCCGGCCGCGAATGATTTTGAGCGGCTGCACCGCTTGTGTCCCGAGCTGGAAACGGTCGGGTTCAATGGGCAGACGTCGGGGAAGTTCGCGCCGCAGTTTGCGGAGCAGGGGTATCGGACGGTCGTGCTGCCGTCGTCATCGCCGGCGCACATGGCGCTGAGTTTCGAACAGAAGCTCGACGTGTGGCGCAGGCTGGTGGCGTCCCCGGTTGAAGAGGCGTCGGCCGCGCAGCATTCCCTGTTCTGATCCCGCGTCGTCAGGCCTGGAACTGGTCGCGTACCAGCTCGCACATCATGGCCAGTGGCAGCAGCACGATCGCGCCGGCCGCGGTCCACGCATTGCGCGCGCCAACGGCGACCAGCAGGGCAGGCAAACCAGAGATGTGATGGCTGCCGTAGCGCAGGACCAGACGGGCTTGCGCCGGCACGCGGACCACGTGGGTGGTCTCGCCGGCCAGACGCTGCAGCCATTGTTCGGGCAGGCCGACGCACGGGCCCTGCAGTACGGCATGTCTGCGTTGCGCTAGCAGCCTCATGCTTGCCGCCAGCGTAGACCGCACGGTGGCGCTGGCCGGGACCGCCGTGGTGGTCGCGATGATTGGCAGGCTTTTATCCTGGCAGCGCAGTTCCGCCCGCGGCGGGCAGTCGGCGGGGAGCCTGAGGCGCCATACCCATCCCATGCGTTTGAACAGCATCAGCGCCCACCAGCCGGGATCCCACTCGCCGGGGTACAGTCCCAGCTTCGCCGAGCCCGGCCACGCGTGATGGTTGTTGTGCCACGATTCTCCCATGGTGAGCAGCGAGGCGAACTTGACGTTATGGCCCTGAACGGCCGCGCCGTCGACGATCTGGTGCATACCGCCGTGATTGTGGGCGAAATAGCCGATCAGCCAATGGCCCGTCACCCCCGCCGTGATACGGGCGCACACGCCCCAGATGACGAACGCCCAGCCGCCGAGCGCATACAAGACCAGGGCTGGCGGAATCTGTTGCAGCATCCAGGTCCGTTCCAGGAAGCGATAAAACCTGTCCTGCGCAATCGCTTCGGGAATCGGCAGGACCGGCGGATCGTCGAGCGTGAGTTCGCCGTGCAGCTGCCACCAGCCATCGCGCCAGAACGTTCGGCCATGGCGGAGGTAATCATGGCAATCGGGCTGGCGCTGTGCGTAGTCGCGCAAATTGTGCTGGGCGAGCAGTCCCAGCGGTCCAGCCAGGCCGACCTGCACGCCGGCATACACCAACACATATTCCAGCCACTTGGGACAGCCGAAGCTATCGTGGATGAGCTTGCGATGGCTGCCGAGCGAGTGTCCGAACAGGAGTACGGTGGCGGTCGCCAGCAGGAATAGCGCGAACGCGCTCCAGCTGAAGGTCGCCCAGCCGCCGATGGCGCTGATACTTGCCATGCAGGTCCACCACAACGATTTGAGTGGCGACCAGCCGACCTTGCCAAGCACAACATTGCCGCGATGAGCCGGATGCATGACACCTCCCGATCAAGAGCCTGCGCACGAGTCTGCGAGGGTTCGATGGTGATGTCAATCGACGATCACGCGCATGCTCAGTACGAGCCGAACACCCTGTCCAGTGCAGCCTGGATCTCGAAACGATAGTCCTGGGCGGAGCCGACCCTGACTTTGAGTTCATTCGACGGAATGGCGCCCAGTTGTGGCGTGTCGAGGAAGTAATCTCTGCCGTCGATAGCGACGATCGGAAACAGATCGGAGGGGAGGGTGAGCCTCGAAAACCCGGCCAGCTGTCGCAGCGGTATGACGATCCTCGTCGCCAGGCCACTGATCACATTGCTCTGCACTTCGACCAGATAAGGAATGTTCGCTTTGTTTCTGCCCGGATTGTCGTAGATATCGAACCGAGCCATCAGAATGCACGCCATTCCTGCAATGCCACGCCTTCGGTTTCGACGACGCTGTTATAGGCGGCCAGGAAGTCGGCATGTTGTTCATTCCACTGCTGCTCCTTGCGCTTCTGTATCTCTTCGCGCAATTTTTGTTCACACAGTTGGGAAATATTGATGCCAAAATTTTTGGCATCCAGGTACACGTCCATGGCAAGACTGATGTTGGTCGCTTTCTTGCCCGAGGCTTTCTCTGATATTGAATGTGCAGGTTTCATAATATCTCTGATGCGCATTGTTGATGTGCGAGGCTGATGTGCATTGTACTCCTGGCGTATCGACGATGCTGAATCATGTGATGCCCTTTTTTTTCGAAGCAACGTCCCCATATCGGTTCCATCCCCCACGGCGCCACGAACCAGGCTGGCGCCGCTTTCCCCACTCCAGCAGGCAATGCGTGACCAGCGTCCCGAGGATGACGCTGCGATAGCCATTTCGCTATCTCGGGCGCGTGCCGATGCCGGTTGGGATCACATCGAAAGGAAAACCATGAAAGAAGAGCTGATCGAAATGAATGGCAAGGTCACCGAAGTGCTGCCGGAGATGCGTTTCCGCGTGGACCTCGAGAACGGTCACCAACTGGTCGCCTACACGTCGGGCCGGATGAAGAAGAACCACATCCGCATCATCGCCGGCGACCGCGTCACGCTGGAGATGTCGCCGTACGACCTGAACAAGGGCCGCATCGTGTTCCGCCATCTCGAAACCCGCGGCACCCCGTCGCCGTCGGCCGCGCGCCAGCGCCGCCGTTGATCGGCGGTCGATAGCAACACAACGGCCGCCGACGCGGCCGTTTTACGTTCTAGTAGATGCGCACGCTGTTCGCGCTCTGGCGCTTCAGGTGCGCCAGCTTGGCCGAGTACAACTGGCGATTGTCCGACTTCGTGCTCGTGTCGATCGCCAGCGCGAGCTGTTCGCGCGCTTCTTTTGCCTCGCCCAGTTGCAGCAGCGTTACCGCCAGCCAGAAGTGGAACTCGTCGTAGTAGGGTGCGCGCTTGACCTCGCGTTCGAACAGCTTGCGTGCGGCGTCGTAGTCGCCCGCCTTGAGCGCCACCATGCCCTTGTCGAAGTACTGGAACGGCGGGACCGGTTCGATGCTGGCCACGCGCCGCGCCATCTCGGCCGCCTCGGCCTTGCGGCCCGTCGCGGCCAGCAGGGGGCCGAGGTTCTGCATCACGACAAGGCTTTCCGGTTCGCGTTCGAGGGCGGTGCGCAAGGCCCGCTCGGCCATCACCAGGTCGCCGTGGCGCTGGTAGATGACGCCCAGCGTGTTGTAGGCGATCGCGTTCGGCGGATTGGTCGCCACGGCGGCGCGTGCCCACCAGTAGGCGTCGTCGATCTTGCCCTGGACAAGGGATTCGGCGGCGCGGTTGTTGAGGTACAGCGCGACGATGTCTTCCTCTTCCAGCTGGCGCGTGTGGAAGCGGCTCGCTTCCGGCGGCGGCAGGAAGTCGACGACCAGTTCACGCTCGGACGTTTCGTCGTACAGCAGGCCGCTGCGCTTGCGGTGGCCCAGCGCGATGTTCACGTGCGAGGCCACGAGGTAGATGCCGCCGTCGCGGCTCCAGGTCTCGTCCGCGAGCACGCTGCGGAAACGTACCGTCATGCCCAGTTCGCGCGCGAAGGCGGCCGTCATGACGACGAGCGACAGGCAGTTGCCGGCGCGCGCCTCGTACGTTTCGGCGGCCGTGCGCGTGCGGCTGGAATCGTATTCGAGTTTCAGGTCGGTCTTGCTGTACAGCGCGTCGATCAGGCCCCGTTCCAGACCCTTGCTGCGCAGGTGCGCTTCGAAGGCGGGACTGTGCAGGTAGGCCTGCATGGCGGGGCTCAGCGTGAACAGGTTCTGCGCCCCGATGGGTTCCGACGGCGGCTTGAACGACGCGTCGGCGAACAGCGGGGGCGGCGGGGCGAGTTGCGGCGTACTGGCGCAGCCACCCAGCAGCAATGGTAATGCGATCAGCAGGGACGCCAGGCGTTTCATGTCTCCTCCTCGGCCGGCGATTCGTCGATTCTAGGTCTTGTGAATCTAGTATCTGCCGGTCAGAGGCGGAAGTAAAGACGCGCTACTGGTCGTCGTGGAAGGCTTCGTGCAGCTCGTCGAGCAGCTCGGCCGTTTCCTCGTCGGAGAGGCCCAGGTAGGCGAGCGCGCGCGCGCCGCCCTTGTTCCATTCGAGCGATTCAGCGTCGCCCTGGTATTTGCAGATTGCGCTTTCGGCCAGCAGCGACAGCGCCACGAGCGAACGCACGGCCGGCGCCGTGTCGGCATCGTCCAGGACCGCGTAATCGTGGTGGTGCAGGATGGACCAGGCGACGTCCTCGGACAGGCCCCAGTTGCGCGCCAGCAGGGTGCCGATGGCCGTGTGGCTCGTGTTGTGGCGCTCCTCTTCCAGCGCCGTGAACGGACGTTCCGTCTCCAGCGACGCGGCGGCGTAGGTGGCGGCGTAGTCGGGGAAGCGGTCCATCAGCAGCGGCACGCCGGTGTCGCAGAACAGGCCGAAGGTGTGCGCCACGTCCGCCTCGCCGATGCGCAGGCGGCGCGACAGGAACACCATCGCTTCCGCGCGGCGGCTCGACACTTCCCAGAAGCTGGCCAGCGCCGCGCTGTTGGCCGGGATCGCCCGGCGCGCGAGCAGGCCCGTCATCAGGGACGCGACCTGGTTAATGCCGAGGAACAGGATCGCCTGCTCGATCGACTTGGCCTTGCGCCGGCCCCCGAAGATGGATGAATTGGCAAGTTTCAGCAGGGCACCCGACATGCCGACGTCGTTGGCGACGATGCGGCCGATGGCGGCCGGGCTCGGATCGGACGATGCGAGTTCCCGTTGCAGGTCGGCGAGCAGGCTGGGACGCGGCGGGATCCGGATCGACTTGATCAGGGCGTCGACGGGATCCTCGGCGACGGCGCTCGGGCGCGCCAGGGCGGCTGCTGTACTCATGACGGAAGGGAACACAATGATGCTGCATGGAAATCCATGCGAAGTTTGTCACTATAAACCAGTGCCGTTGAAGTTGCAGCAAAGTATTGCTCTTGTGTAGCAAAACAGACAGTGCGACCTGTCAAATCTTAACAATATAGAATTGCCCCATGTCCTCAACCATCCTCGCAGACATTGATTTCCTGGCACCTTCGCACCTCGTCGCACGCCAGCTGATCGGCGTCACGGTGCTCATCGACGGCGTCGGCGGCCGCATCGTCGAGACGGAAGCCTATGATGGCGAAGATCCCGCCTCGCACAGCTATTCCGGCCCGACCGACCGCAATTTCGCGATGTTCGGGCCGCCCGCCCATGCCTATGTCTACCGGTCCTACGGCATCCACTGGTGCCTGAATTTCGTCTGCCGGGAAGAGGGCCATGGCGCCGGGGTGCTGATCCGGGCGCTCGAACCTGTGACGGGACTGGACACGATGATCGAGCGGCGTGGTACACGCGACCACTGGCTGCTGTGCTCCGGGCCCGGCAAGCTGTGCCAGGCGCTGGGCGTGACGCGCGCCCTGAACGGCCAGTCGCTGGCCGCGCCGCCGTTCGAGCTGGCGCCGGCACCTGAAGGCATCGAGGTGGTCAGCGGGCCGCGCATCGGCATTTCGAAAGCCGTCGACGTGCCCTGGCGGTTCGGCCTGGCCGGGTCGCGCTGGGTCAGCAAGCCGTTCCGCTGAGCGCTCAGCGGCCGTTGGCCCGCCGCGGCGCCGGGACGTCGTCTTCGTCCGCTGCAAGGTGATGCGCAAGCGCCGGCCGGCCGCGCATCGGGCTGTCCGGGGCACGCCGTTCGGCGGGTGCCGGCGTCTCGTCCTGCCCATCCTCTATGCGGAAGATGGACACCGCACGCGCCAGGTTGACGGTCTGCTCGTGCAGGCTCGCCGCCGCCGCCGCGGCCTGTTCGACGAGGGCGGCGTTCTGTTGAGTCATGTCGTCCATCTGGCCGACGGCGCGATTCACTTCGGCGATGCCGTCGGCCTGTTCGCTGCTGGCGGCGCTGATGCGGTTGATGATGTCGTTCACCTGCTGCACCGACGCGACGACGCTGCCCATGCTCGATCCCGCCTCGTTGACGGACGCACTGCCGTTGTCGATGATCGCCACCGAATCCGCGATCAGCGCCTTGATCTCCTTGGCCGCAGACGCGGAGCGCTGGGCCAAGGTGCGCACTTCGCTGGCCACGACGGCGAAGCCGCGTCCCTGTTCGCCGGCGCGCGCCGCTTCGACGGCCGCGTTCAGCGCGAGGAGGTTGGTCTGGAACGAGATGCCGTCGATGACGCTGGTGATCTCGACGATCTTGCGCGAGCTGGCGCGGATCGATTCCATCGTGGCGACGGCGCGGTCGACGGCCTGGCCGCCGCCGGCCGCCAGCCGCGCCGCCTTGGCCGCCAGTTCCGTCGCCAGGCGGGCGTTGTCGGCATTGCCTTTCACGGCCTGGGTCAGCGTCTCCATCGCGCTCGCCGTCTGCTGCAGGGAACCGGCCTGCAGCTCGGTGCGAGTCGACAGGTCGAGGTTGCCGCTGGCGATCTCCTTCGATGCCGTATCGATCGAGCGCACGGAATCGAGCACGCTGCGCAGCGTCCTGTTCAGGTTGGAGATGGTCTGGTCGAGCGCGCGCGCCGTGTCGGCGATTTCGTCGCGGCCGTCGTTGTGGGCGCTGGCGCACAGGCGGCCCTCGGCCAGCTCGCCCATGACGGCCGAGATGGTGCCGATGTCGCGCAGCATGGCGCGCCGCACCACCATCGTGACGGCCAGCGACACGGCGATCGACAGCAGCACCAGCATGGCCATCCACGTGCCCAGGTTGTGGAACTCCGTCCGCGCGGCGGCATAGGCCTGTTCGCTGAGCGTCTTTTCCAGCGCGGCCAACTGGGCCAGCTGCTGGTTCAGCACCATGAATTCCTTTTCCGCCTTCTGCATCGAGTTGGTGGCGATCGACTGGTCGACCTGCGCCATCTCGATGGTTTCCTGCACGGCCTTGCGGTAGGCCGCCAGCGCGGCCAGCGACGCGTCGACCGGCTTGCGTTCCGCGCCTTCGGTCGTGCGTGCGAGTTCCTGCAACTGCGCCTGCACGGCGGCGTGGCGCTTGCCGATGTCGGCGATCAGCGCGTCGAGGCGGTTCTTGGCGAAACTGCCGTTGATCCAGGCCAGCAGCTGATAGGCGTTGGCGTGGACGTACTTGGCGTCGCCCGCAACGTCGGCCACGTTTTTCAGCCGCGCCGCACGGACCTGCACCATGTTTTCCAGCGACGCGTTCTGGCGCACCATCCCGTACCAGGCGGCACCGGACAGCATCAAGAGCAGCACCAGCACCATGCCGGGCGCCAGCAGCAGCTTGGGACCGATCCTCAGTTTTTTCAGCATGTTGCGCTCCCGCTCAAAGATGAACGCGGGCCGGCCGCCCGCGCACATGACCTATTGCTTCTTATATAGACCGGCTTCGAGCACGACACCGTCGACGAGCAGGATGTACGTCGTCTTCGGCTCGATCTTGCCCGTGGTCGGATTCTTGTACTGGTAATCGACCCAGCCCTTGCCCTTGGCGGCGGCCAGTTCGATGATCTCGCGGCGGTATTTCTTGCCGTTCGCATCGGGCACGTCGAGCAGGTCCTTGCCGACGATCGACGGGTTGTACGGATGGGCCAGCACGATGCCGGTCTTGACGTCGCGCATGTCGATGTACAGCGAGCCCTGGACGAAGTCCGGATCCTTGGCCGTGATGCGCTTCATGACTTCTTCCTTGCCCTTGGCCTTGACCATCGCGGCACCGCGCTCGGCCATGGCGATCGCATCTTTCTCGGTCGGTTCGGCCGCCAGCGCGCCGGCGCAGGACAGCGTCAGGGCGGTAGCAACTACGGTTGCGGTCAGCTTCATAGGATGTCCTTTCGGGAAGGGGAAAAGAGATAGGTCTGAATGTTGCCTATTTGCATTTCGTACTCTACGCCGCGGGTCCAGACGGGCTGTTGTGCTAACGCAAGTGGCACCCGATGTGCGGCCGCAACGGCAACGCTGATCTTTCGCAGTGCATGTGGAATTCAGTGAGAAACGGAATTGGAACTTGACTCGGGGCAACTCAAAAGCATGGCCGCCTCCCTACCATCGGTTCCTGTCGGCAATTATTTCCGTGCGTCACCTTTTGCTGCCATCAACCACTTCCCTCAGGAGAAATCCCGTGACCCTCGACGCAACCCCCGCCAAGTTCAAGCCCTATACCCGCCAGTCGATCCAGAACGCCCGCCAGTGGCAATGGCTGAGCCCTGATCTGCAGGAAGCGGTGCAGGTGGTCTCCCACGTGCTGCCCTTCCGCACGAACGAATACGTGATGGAGCAGCTGATCGACTGGAGCAATATTCCCGACGATCCGATCTACCGCCTGACGTTCCCGCACCGCGACATGCTGCCCGCGCGCGAATACGAACAGTTGCGCGACCTCGTGCTGTATAAAAAGGACGACGCCGCGATCGCGAAGCTCGTGCACGACATCCGCATGCGCATGAACCCGCACCCGGCCGGGCAGATGACGCACAACGTGCCGCGCGTGAACGACGCCCCGCTCAAGGGCCTGCAGCACAAGTACAAGGAAACCGTGCTGTTCTTCCCCAGCGCGGGCCAGACGTGCCACGCGTATTGTACGTTCTGCTTCCGCTGGCCGCAGTTCGTGGGCATGGAAGAGATGAAGTTCGATGCGCGCGAGTGCACGGAACTGGTGTCCTACCTCGCCACGCATCCGGACGTGACGGACGTCCTGATCACGGGCGGCGATCCGATGATCATGAATACGCGCTCGCTGGCCGAGTTCATCGAACCGCTGCTGGCGCCCGAACTGGCGCATATCCAGAACATCCGCATCGGCACCAAGTCGGTCGCATACTGGCCGCAGCGCTACGTGTCGGACAAGGACAGCGACGACCTGATGCGCCTGTTCGAAAAAGTCGTCAAGGCCGGCAAGAACCTCGCGCTGATGGGGCATTACAACCACGCCGTCGAGCTGCGCCAGCCGGTGGCCCAGCAGGCCGTCAAGCGCATCGTGGGCACCGGCGCCACGTTGCGCATGCAGGGCCCCTTGATCCGCCACATCAACGAGGATCCGAACAGCTGGGCCGAACTGTGGACGACGGGCGTGCGGCTGGGCGCGATCCCTTATTACATGTTCGTCGAGCGCGACACGGGGCCGCGCGAGTACTTCGCGCTGCCGCTGGCGCGTGCGCACGAGATCTTCCAGGCCGCGTACAGCATGGTGTCGGGCCTGTCGCGCACCGTGCGCGGGCCGTCGATGAGCGCGTTCCCGGGCAAGGTCGTGATTGATGGCGTCGTCACCATCAACGGCGAAAAACTGTTCGCGCTGCAGTTCCTGCAGGCCCGCAATCCGGACTGGGTGCGCCGGCCGTTCTTCGCGAAATACGATCCCGACGCCACCTGGCTCGATCACCTGAAACCCGCGTTCGGCCGCAAGAAGTTCTTCTTCGAGGGCGGCGAGGACGACCACGACGCCTTTGGCGCGGCGGGCCGCGTGATCCCGATCCAGGCTGTCCACGCGCACGACCGGCGCGCCAGCGACAGTCAACCCGACGCGGCTTGAGCCGCAGGAGACGTCCATGGACACCGACCAGAGCCAGTCGCGCCTCAACGGGGTGGCAGTGTTTTTCTACGTGTTCCTGCCGTTCGCGCTGGGGCATTACCTGTCCTCGCTGCTGCGCAACGTGAATGCCGTGCTAGCACCGCATCTGGTCGGCGCGCTCGCGCTGACGCCGGGCCAGCTCGGCCTCCTCACCAGCGCGTTCTTCTTCGCGTTCGCCCTCGTCCAGCTGCCGGTCGGGATCGCGCTCGACCGCTACGGCCCGCGCAAGGTGCAGGTGGTGCTGCTGATGCTGGCGGCGGCGGGCGCGCTGCTGTTCGCCACCGGCCGCTCGTTCGGCCAGCTGGTGCTGGCGCGCGCCGTCATCGGCTGCGGCCTGGGCGGGTGCTTCATGTCGGCCGTGAAGGCCATCTCCACGTGGATCTCGCCCAAGCGCCTGCCGTCCGTGCAGGGCTACCTGATCGCCGTGGGCGGACTCGGTGCGGCCTCCGCCACCATGCCGGTCCGCATGCTGCTGCAGCACACGGACTGGCGCGGCCTGTTCATGCTGCTGGCCGCGTTGACGGCCTGCAGCGGCCTGCTGATCTGGCTCATCACACCCAGGTCGCAGGCGCCCGGCGGCGCGTTGCCGACCGTGCGCTCCGTGCTGGACGTGTACCGCGCGCCCGCGTTCCGCGCGACGATCTCGCTGGTGCTCGTGCCGCATGCGATCTTCTTCGGCATCCAGGGCTTGTGGATCGGGCGCTGGCTGTCCGACGTGGCCCGGTTTCCGGATGCCGCCGTCGCCTACCTGCTGTACATGGGCATGGCGTCCGTGATTTTCGGCGCCATCGCCGTCGGCATGATCACGGAGTGGGCGGGGCGGCGCGGCATCGAAGCGCTGGACGTGGCCGCCGTCGGCGTGTTTCTCTTCATCCTCGTACAGGTCGTGATCGTATTGAACTGGCGTCCCAGCCTGCAGCTGCTGTCGGTGCTGTTCACGCTCGTGGGGACGATCACCGGCATCGAATACGCGATCGTGGCCCAGAGCCTGCCGCGCACGCTGACGGGGCGCGCGGCCACGTGCCTGAATCTCCTGATCTTCATCGGCGCGTTCCTCGTGCAGGCGGGGTTCGGCCTGATCGTCGGCCTGTGGCGTCCCGACGCCGCCGGTCACTTTCCGGCGCTCGCCTACCGCGTCGCGTTCGGCGTGCTTGTGGCGCTGCAGATGCCTGGCCTGCTCGGGTACTTCCACGACTTCCTTCGGCGCCGTCAAGTAAAATGCGGCATCGCTTTGCTCACCCAGAAGGAAGAATATGAGATTGGTTCGTTACGGTCGCCCCGGTAAGGAAAAACCGGGCCTGTTCGACGAAGAAGGCCGCCTGCGCGACCTGTCCGGCGTCATCGAGGACATCGACGCGTCGGTGCTGTCGGAAAAGGCGTTGCGCAAGCTCGCCAAGGTCGACTGGAAGACGCTGCCGGTCGTCCGCGGCAACCCCCGCTTCGGCGTGCCGGTCAAGGGCGTCGGCAAGTTCATCGGCATCGGCATGAATTACTCCGACCACGCGGCCGAAGTCGGGGCGCCGATCCCGAAGGAACCGATCATGTTCATGAAGGCGACGTCCTGCCTGAACGGCCCGGACGATCCCATCCAGCTGCCGAAAGGCTCCAAGAAGACCGATTGGGAAGTCGAGCTGGGCGTCGTCATCGGCACCCGCGCGCAGTACGTCGACGAGAAGGATGCGCTGAAATACGTGGCCGGCTATTGCGTCGTCAACGACGTCTCGGAACGCGCCTACCAGTTCGAACTCGGCTCGCAGTGGGACAAAGGCAAGGGCTGCGACACCTTCGGTCCCGTCGGCCCGTTCCTCGTCACGAAGGACGAGATCTTCGACGTGCAGGACCTCGACCTGTACCTCGAACTGAACGGCAAGCGCGTGCAGACCGGGAACACGTCGAAGATGATCTTCACGGTCGCGCAAATCGTCAGCTACCTGTCGCGCTTCATGACGCTGGAGCCGGGCGACATCATCACCACGGGCACGCCGCCGGGCGTGGGCCTCGGCCGCAGCCCGCAGCGCTTCCTCAAGAAGGGCGACAAGCTGCGCCTCGGGATCGCGGGGCTGGGCGAGCAGCAGCAGGAAGTGGTCGCCTACCCCAAGGCATAATCCACGCAGGTGGCGGCGCTTACGTCGCCACCTGCTTCAACGCCTGTTCCACCGACTGCTTCAATCGCCCCACGATTTCGCCCAGGTCCCCCTGCGTGACGACGAATGGCGGCGCCAGCAACACGTGATCCCCGTGCCGGCCGTCGATCGTGCCGCCCATCGGATACACCAGCAATCCGTTCTCCATCGCGCGCGCCTTGATCGCGGCGTGCAGTTTCAGCTCCGGTGCGAACGGTGTCTTCGTCGCGCGTTCGCGCACCAGTTCCAGTGCGAGGAACAGCCCGCGGCCGCGGATGTCGCCCACGTGCGGATGGTCTTCGAATTCCTCGTCCAGCATGGCCCGCAGCTGCGCGCCGCGCAGGCGCACCTGCGTCAGCAGATCGTTGCGTTCGATGACTTCCTGGACGGCGAGGGCCGCTGCCGCCGCCACCGGATGCCCGATGTAGGTGTGCCCGTGCAGGAAGGCGCCGCTGCCGGCGCGCAGGCGTTCGATGATGGCGCCGTTCACGAGCACGGCGCCGATTGGCTGGTAGCCGGCGCCCAGGCCTTTCGCCACGGCGACCAGGTCGGGCGCGACGCCGTCCTGCTCGATCGCGTACATCGTGCCCGTGCGGCCCATCCCGCACATGACCTCGTCGGCGATGAACAGGATGCCGTACTTGTCGCACAGCGCGCGCACGCCGCGGAAATAGCCGGGCGTGGGCGGGATCGCGCCGCCCGTCGCACCCACGACGGGTTCGGCGCAGAACGCGATCACGCGGTCCGGGCCGGCCTGCAGGATCGCCGCTTCCAGTTCGTCCAGCAGCATGGCCGTGTACTGGTCGACGGTCTGGTCCTCGGCGCGGCCGCGGTATTCGTAGCAGGCCGATACCCGCTCGACGTCGATCAGCAGGGGCGCGAATGGCTGGCGGCGCCATTCGTTGCCGCCCACGGCCAGCGCGCCCAGCGTATTCCCGTGGTAGCTCTGGCGCCGGGCGATGAACAGCGAGCGTTTCGATTCTCCGCCCTCGACGAAGTACTGGCGCGCGAGCTTGAGCGCCGTCTCCATCGCTTCCGAGCCGCCCGACACGAGGTAGACCCCCGCGATGCCGGCGGGCGCATTCGCCACGAGGCGGTCGGCCAGTTGCTCCGCCACTTCGGTCGTGAAGAATGCCGTGTGGGCGTAGGCGCACTTGTCGATCTGGCGGTGCATGGCCGCGATCACGTCCGGATGGCCGTGTCCGAGCGACGACACGGCCGCGCCACCGCTCGCGTCGAGGTAGCTGCGCCCGTGGCTGTCGTACAGGTAGACGCCCGCGCCGCCGACCGCGACGGGCGGCGTCTGGCGCAGGCTGCGATGCAGGATATGCGTCATTGAAAGCTCCCAAAAAGTTGACGTTTGACAATAAGCGGGAACCGTCGGGATTCTTTTGATTTTTGCCTCAAGGCATGCGAATATTTTCGTCATGACAGACCGCCTCCGCCCGATTCCACAGGAAGACTGGACCGACGCCCAGCGCGCCGCAGCCCAGGAGATCATCAATGGTCCGCGCGGTGCGCTGTACGGCCCGTTCGTGCCGCTGCTGCGCAGTCCCGAACTGATGGGGTATGCGCAGCGTCTGGGCGAATACCTGCGCTACCGCAGCGCCATCGGCGTGCGCCTGTCCGAACTGGCGATCCTCGTCACGGCACGCGAATGGGACCAGCAGGTCGAGTGGGCGATCCACGCGCCGATCGCGCAGCAGGTGGGCGTCCCGCCCGACGTCATCGCCGCCATCGCGCGGCGCGAGCGGCCGGCCGCAATGCTCGTCGACGAAGCCGTCGTGTACGACTTCTGCGTCGAACTGCACCGCCACAAGCGCGTGTCGGACCGTGTCTACGACGACGCGCTGGCCCTGTTCGGCGAGCAGGGCGTCGTCGACCTGATGGGCGTGAACGGCTATTACACCTTCCTCGCAATGGTGATGAACACGGCGCGCACGGAAGCGCCGGCGTCGAGTGCAGCGCCGCTGCCCGACTAGCTCGTCGGCCCCGGGCCGCGTTCGTCGCGGCGCGGTGGTCGTCCGTCGCATGGCCCCGCGCGCCCGTCGCGCCGGCGGCATAGTGGCGGCTCCCAATCACTCGTGAATGACAGGCCGATGAAACCCCATTACATCCTCGCCGCCGCGGCGGCCGCCACCACCGTCCTGGCCCTGGCCGCGACGCCCGCGCCGTTGCCGCCGAGCTGGCACATGACCGGCGACAATCCCGACAAATTCACGGCCGGCGTGGACACGTCGCCGGAAGGGCGCGGTGCCAAGTTCTTGCGCAGTAAGACGAACGATCCGGACGCGTGGGCGGGCCTGATCCAGACCGTCCAGGCGCAGCGCTACCTCGGCCAGCGCGTGCGTTTCCGTGCACGCCTGCGTACCGAGGCGATGAGTAAATGGGCGGGATTGTGGATGCGTGTCGATGCCGCGAACGGCAAGCCGATCGCCTTCTATAACACCCAGAACCAGCCGGTCAAGGGCACTACCGGCTGGCAGGAGCGCAGTGTCGTCCTGGACGTGCCGTCCAACGCGGCGTTGATTGTGTTCGGCGCCATCGGCGCGGGGACCGGCCAGGTCTGGATGGAACCGGTCGCGTTCGAGACCGTCGGCCGTGACGTCCCGGTCGACAGGATGCCAGCGCAGGCCGCCATCCCGACCACGCCGACACTGTGAGCGGGCCGATGACCGACGACGGCTGCACACGCGCCATCCGCCGCCTGTACGGCTGCACGTGGCGCCAGGGGCTGCTCAGCCTCCTGTGCCTGGCGCTCGTCGCGGGCGGCGCGCTGCTCCTCCAGCGCTATGCCTTGTTCGCCCTGTTCGGCGCGATAGTGGTACCGGGCTTCGTCGCGTGCACGTCGCTGCTGCTGACCGCGCGCCGGCTCGGCTGGACCGGGGCCACGGTCTTGCTGCTGTGCGCGACCGGCGCCGCTGCGTGGGCCGTGCTGCCGGCATATCAAGGCGTGCTCGCCGCTTGGGACGTGCACGCGCTGCCGGACCAGCAACTGCTGGCCTGCGTCGTCGGCGTCAACGTGGCCGTCCTCGGACTCCCGCTGTGGTTCGCCCGCACCCGCGCCCGCGCGCAACAGCTGGCCGACTTGCGCAACGCGGCGCTGGCGGCGGAGCTGAAAGCGCTGCAGGCCCAGGTCGAACCGCACTTCCTGTACAACACGCTGGCCAACACGCGCTACCTCGCACGGCACCAGCCGCCGCGCGCCGTCGAGATGCTGGAACACCTGATCGCCTACCTGCACAGCGCGCTGCCGGACATGCGCAGCCAGGCGTCGACCTTGGGGCGCGAATTCGAGCTTGCCGGCCACTACCTGGCGCTGATGGCGATCCGCTTCGGCGAGCGCCTGCAATACCGGCTCGATTGTCCGCCCGCGCTGGCGGCCGTGTCGATGCCGCCGCTGCTCCTGATGACGCTCGTGGAGAATGCCGTGCGCCACGGTGTCGAGCCGAAGCCCGGCACCGTGCGCATCGCCGTGACGGCCGGCCGTGAACACGGTTTGCTGACCATCATCGTCGCCGACGACGGCGCCGGCATCGGCGATACCACGCTGGGCAGCGGCGTCGGCCTGCGCAACCTGCGCGAGCGCCTGCAGGCCCTGTACGGCACACGTGCCGGCTTCGTGCTGCGCCGCGGCGATGCGGGCCTGACGGAAGCCGTGCTGACGCTGCCCGCGGCCGCCGCGCTGGAGGTGGCGGCATGACAGCGCCCCGTATCCTCGTCGCGGACGACGAACCGCTGCTGCGCGCGGAACTCGTGGAGTCCCTGGAGCGCCTGTGGCCCGAGGCGCAGGTCGCGGCCGCCCAGGACGGCATCGAGGCGTTGCGCCTGGGGCGCGAATGGATGCCGGACGTGGCCTTCCTCGACATCCGCATGCCGGGCCTGGACGGGCTGGAACTGGCGCGCGTGTTCGGCACGCGGACGCACGTCGTGTTCGTGACGGCCTACGGCGAACACGCATTGGCCGCGTTCGACGAAGGGGCCGTGGACTACGTCGTGAAACCGATCGCGCTGGAACGCCTCGCGCGCGCGGTCGAGCGCGTGCGTGCGCGCCTCGCGTCGCCGCCGCCGGACCTCACGCATCTCGTGTCCCGGTTGCGGCCCGTACCCAAGGCACCCGCCTGGCTGCAGGCCACGGTCGGCAACACCATCCACTTCATCGACCTGGCCGACGTCGTCTATTTCTGCGCCGACGCCAAGTACACGCGTGTCGTGACGGACGGACTCGAAGCCCATATCCGCCTCAGCCTGAAGGAGCTGGCGGATGCGCTGGACCCGGCCGCGTTCTGGCAGATCCATCGCGGCTACATGGTCGCCGTGCGGCGCATCGCCAGCGCCGCGCGCGCGGAGGATGGCGCCCTGTGGGTGCACCTGCGTGGGCATCCTGCCCGGCTCCCTGTCAGCCAGCGCTTCCAATATCTGTTCCGCGGCATGTAGCCGCATCATCCAACAAGGAGACACCATGAATCGCAACATGTTGCGGGCGGCCGTTTGCGCCCTGTCGTTTGTCGCGGCCGGCGTCGCCGGCGCCGCGGACACCATGCCCCTGGCCCTGGCGCGCGATGTGACCACGCGAGCCATCGAACTGGTCGAGAGCAAGGGCATGTATCCGCTGCGGCAGGAAGACTATATGCAGGCGAAGCAGCGTTTGCTGGCGTTCGTCGACGGCAAGGCCCAGGACGTCGACCGGGCCGACCTGTATGCGCGCATTAACGGACTGCTCGCCACGCTGGACACCGACAAGCACTCCTTCGTGATGCCGCCCGTGGCGCCGGGACAGTTCGCCGGCGCCCCGCCGGCCGGCCCGCGTGTGCCGATGTTCCAGCTCGTCGCGACAACCCACGGTATGGTGCTGCGCTTCGTGCCGCCGCCCATCACGACCTCCACGCCGGAGGCGATGTCGGCCTATGTGCAAGGCGTGTACGACGAGGCAGGCGCGCTTTCCGGTATCCGTACGGCCTGCGCCCTCGTCGTCGACCTGAGTGAACAGACAGGCGGCAACGGATGGCCGCCGCTCATCGCGATGTATCCGTTGTTCGGCGACGCGAACAGGGCGCGCTGGGTGGAGCGCGACGGCAACGCGGTTCCGGTGGTGCACCGCGGCTACCTCGAATCGAAGGCCGGCCACGATGCGCCCGGCCACATGAATCCGTTCGCCTTCTTCGCGACGGGGCCGCTGGCCGTGCTGGTCGGCGCGAAGACGGCAAGTGCGGGCGAGATGCTGCTCGTCGCGTTGATGGGGGAGGCGAGGGTGCGGACGTTCGGGCAAACGTCGGCCGGGATGTCGACGGCGAACATGACGTACACGTTGCCGGACGGCGCACTGTTCGTGTTGACGCAGGCGCGCTCCGCGCTGGTCGACGGGCCGGTCTTCCGCGGCGGCATTGCCCCCATGGAGCCGGCACCGAAAGGCGAGCCGGTGGAAGCGTCGCTCAGGACGGCCGCGGAGTGGGCGGCAGCGCATTCGCCGCGCTGCGTGCCCCAGTGAGCAGGCTCAGGCCAGCGCTTCCTTCGCGGCCTGCTCGGGCGTCAGGCCCTCGTAGAACATGTCGGTGAACCACTCGACCTGTTCCTCGATGTGGTCCTGCGCCTGCTTCTGGGTGGCGCCGCCGGCGACGAGGTGCTGTTCGACCTCGATGCACCAGTGGATCAGCGCCAGCGTCTCGTCGTCGAGTTGCTCTTTCTTTGCCATGGTCAGGCCAGTACTTTCTTCAGCCACGCGGAGATGTGCTGGACTTCTTCCAGGCACAGCGTGTGCTGCATGGCGTATTCGTGCCATTCGAGCTGGTAGCCCAGCGAGACGAGCAGGTCGCGCGACGCTTCCGCGCGATTGAACGGCACCACGTTGTCGTAGCGGCCGTGGGCCATGAAGATCGGCGTGGACTTGCTGGCGTCGGTGCGTTCGGTCGCCACGTTGGCCGACAGCGGCACGTAGCCGGACAGGCACAGCAGGCCGGCCAGCGGCTCCGGATGGCGCAGGCCCGTCTGGATGGTCATTGCGCAGCCCTGCGAGAAGCCGGCCAGGATGATGCGCGAGGCCGGGATGCCGCGCGCCTTTTCCCGCTCGATGAAGGCTTCGATCTCTTTCTGCGAGGCGCGCAGGCCGTTCTCGTCCTCGCGTCGCCCGAGTTCCAGGCCCGTGATGTCGTACCAGGAGCGCATCACGTAGCCGTTGTTGATGGTCACCGGCATCGTCTTCGCGTGCGGGAAGATGAAGCGGATGCCGGGCAGGCCGTCGAGGTCGAGCTCGCGCACGATCGGCACGAAGTCGTTGCCGTCCGCGCCCAGGCCGTGCATCCAGATGATGGCGATGTCCGGGTTGTCGTTGGTCTCGATCTGGATGTGTTCGAGCAGGTCGCTCATGCGGTGTCCTTGTGTCGTTGCGCCGATTTCGGCCGGAAGGCTTTACAGACGGCCGGGTCGGTCTCGGCGTACGGGCCGCCGATCAGGTCGATGCAGTACGGGACGGCCGCGAAGATGCCGCCGACGATGCTCTTGCCGTCCGCGTCCTTCAGGCCTTCCAGCGTTTCCTTGATCGACTTCGGCTGGCCCGGCAGGTTCATGATCAGCGCGGCGTGGTCTTCCGTCTCGCGGATCACGGCCGTCTGGCGCGACAGGATCGCGGTCGGCACGAAGTGCAGGCTGATCTGGCGCATCTGTTCGCCGAAGCCGGGCATTTCCTTCGTGCCCACGGCGAGGGTCGCTTCCGGCGTGACGTCGCGCCGTGCGGGGCCCGTGCCGCCCGTCGTCAGGACGAGGTGGCAGCGGACCGTGTCGACCAGTTCGACGAGCGTCTGCTCGATGCTGGCACGGTCGTCCGGGATCAGGCGGGTCTCGACGCGGAACGGGGTGACGAGCGCGGCTTCCAGCCACTCGCGCAGCGCGGGAATGCCCTTGTCCTCATAGACGCCGCCGCTGGCGCGGTCCGAGACCGAGACCAGGCCAATAACGAGCTCACCCGCGAGCTCTTCGACTTTATTGTCCAGACTCATCGTCTTCGTCCTCGTCTTCGGAGGCTTCATCCGCCGGCGCGGCTTTCGGCGCCTTGGCCAGGTCCTTCAGGATCTGGAAGATTTCGCGGTAGGCCTTCGGCGGCTTGTTCTCGGCCTGTTCCTTGCGCGCATTGCGGATCAGGGTGCGCAGGTGCTGCACGTCCAGTTCCGGATATTCTTCCAGCAGTTGTGTGAGGGCCTTGTCGTCGGCGAGCAGCTTGTCGCGGCGGCGCTCCAGCGCGTGCAGGGCGGCCGCTTCGGCCTTCGACGTGCCCTTCCAGCTTTCGATGGTGCGCTGGATGACGGCGACTTCCTCCTCGTCGAGCGAGCGCATCAACTTGCCGACGAATTGCAGCTGGCGGCGCCGGCCTTCGTGGTTGGTGATGGTCTGGCACATGAGGATGGCGTCGCGGACTTCGTCCGGCATCGGGACGCGCTTCACGCGGTCGCGCGGCGCCTCGATGAGCTGTTCGCCGAGCTTCTGCAGCTCGTTACTCTGGCGCTTGAGTTCGGACTTGGAAGGGCGCTCGTATTCCTGGTCGAACTCGTCGGAGCGGAAGCCGACGGAGCCGCGGTTGGCATTTGGCATGATGATCTAGATTCGGCTGGCGCACGGCCGGCCGGTAAAAACAGTAAACGGCTGCTATGATAACTGTTTTAGGGCTCGCTACGAAAAACGCACATGACCGACTCCGTCTTCACCCATACCCAGGATCAGCTCAAGCAGCTTGCACAGGACGTGCTTGCCATTGCAAAAGAAACGGGCGCCAGCGATGCGTCGGTCGAGATCAGCGAGGGTAGCGGGCTGGCGGTCACGGTGCGCAAGGGCCAGGTCGAGACCATCGAGCAGAACAAGGACAAGGGCATCGGTGTGACCGTCTACTGCGGCAAGCGCCGTGGTCACGCCAATACGTCCGACTTCTCGCGCGATTCGCTGCGCGCCACCGTCGAGGCGGCGTACAACATCGCCCGCTTCACGGCCGAGGACCCGGCCGCCGGCCTGCCGGATGCCGACCTGCTGGAAACCAACCCGCGCGACCTGCGCCTGTGTTACCCGTGGGACATCAGTGCCGAGGACGCCGTGGCCATCGCCCAGCGCTGCGAGGCGGCCGCGTTCGCCGTCGACAAGCGCGTCACCAACAGCGAGGGCGCCAGCGTCTACGTGCAGCAGTCGCACTTCGTGGCGGCCAACACGCTCGGCTTCTGCGCCGGCTATCCGTTCTCGCGCCATACGCTGTCGGTCGCGCCGATCGCCGGCAAAGGCGCCAACATGCAGCGCGACGACTGGTATTCGTCGGCACGCGATCCGAAGAAACTGGGCGATCCGGAAAAGATCGGCCGCTATGCCGCCGAGCGCGCCCTCGCGCGCCTGAATGCGCGCAAGCTCGACACCCGCACGTGCCCCGTGCTGTTCGAGGCGCCGCTGGCCGCCGGCCTGCTGGGCGCTTTTGTCCAGGCAACCTCGGGCGGCGCCCTGTACCGTAAATCGAGCTTCCTGCTCGATTCCCTCGGCCAGAGCATCTTCCCGGCGCACATCCAGATCGTCGAAGATCCGCACCTGATCGGCGGCGTGGGCTCGGCCCCGTTCGACGAAGAGGGCGTGCGCACCCAGCGCCGCAAGGTCGTCAGCGACGGCGTGCTGCAGGGCTACTTCCTGTCGTCGTACTCGGCCCGCAAACTGGGCATGCAGACGACGGGCAACGCGGGCGGCTCGCACAACCTGGAAATCCTCTCGAAGGAAACGAAGATCGCGGACGACTTCGAGGGCATGCTGCGCAAGATGGGCACCGGCCTGCTCGTTACGGAACTGATGGGGCAGGGCACGAACTACGTCACGGGCGATTACTCGCGCGGCGCGTCCGGCTACTGGGTCGAGAACGGCGTCATCCAGTACCCCGTCGAAGAGATCACCATCGCGGGCAACATGAAGGACATGTTCCAGTCCATCGTCGCCGTCGGCAACGACGTGCTGACGCGCGGAAACAAGTCGACCGGTTCGATCCTGATCGAGAAGATGGTCGTCGCCGGTAATTGACGACCGCGCTCGCGGTTGACCGCCGCGAGCACGGAATCCGGGTTCCTGTAATAATGTGCAGATGCACATTTCTCACGAAAGGAACCCGATGGACATTCTTGCCGCCGCCCGCAAGCGCTACACCGCCAAGGCCTACGACCCGACCCGCCGCGTCCCCGAAGAGACGATGCAGCAGATCTATGAAGTGCTGCGCAACAGCCCGTCGTCGGTGAATTCGCAGCCCTGGCACTTCATCGTCGCCAGCACGCCGGAAGCGAAGGCGCGCCTGGCCAAGGGCGTGCAGGGGCCGTACAGCTATAACGAGCCGAAGATCCTGAATGCGTCGCACGTGATCCTGTTCTGCACGCGCGTCGACGCCGAAGGCGGCCACCTGGAGCGCCTGCTCGAACAGGAACAGCGCGACGGCCGCTTCAAGGACGATGCCGCGAAGGCGGGCCAGGCCAAGGGCCGCCAGGGCTATGTCAACCTGCACCGCTACACGCTGAAGGACCTGCCCCAGTGGTTCGAGAAGCAGGCCTATATCGCGCTGGGCAATGCCATGCTGGCGGCCGCCACGCTGGGCGTGGACACGACCCCGATGGAAGGCCTCGACCCGGCCGCGCTGGACGCGGAGTTGGGCCTGCACGAGAAGGGGCTGTCCAGCCTCGTCCTGCTGGCATTCGGCTACCACGCCGACAGCGATTTCAACGCGTCTCTGCCGAAATCGCGTCTCGCGCAGGAGCAGGTGTTCACCTTCCTGTAAGAGCAATAACGGGGCTTGCGCCCCGTTTATTATTTTTCCAGTCGCCGCACGGCCTGCAGCACCGGCTGCAGCACGGCGGCGCCGAGGCGCGCGCTGCGGGCGCCGTCCCAGCCGACCTGCGGATCCGGGTCGTTCGCGTTGTCCTTGAACGGCAGTTCCAGCGTCAGCGACAGGCAGCCGAACGCGTGCGTGACGTACGGCGAGCCCATCGTCAGCACCTCGTCCGTGTACGGCTCTTTCGGGTAGCCGTACACATCCTGGAAGTCCGGGCTCGCGATCATGAAAGCGTCCGAGAATGCCTTCTGCGCGGCAGCCTGTTCGGCCGTGAAGGTCGGCAGGGCATCGCTGCCGGCGATGAAGACGTAGGGCAGGCCCTCGTCGCCGTGCACGTCCAGGAACAGGTCGACGCCCGTCTCTTCCATCTTCTTGCGGACCAGGAAGACTTCCGGGCTGCGTTCCAGCGACGGATTGAGCCACTCGCGGTTCAGGTTGGCGCCGGCAGCGTTCGTGCGCAGGTTGCCGCGCACCGAGCCGTCCGGGTTCATGTTCGGCACGACGTAGAACACGGTCTCCTTCAGCAGCTGGCGGCCGAACGGGTGGGCCGGGTCCAGCAGCGCGTCGAGCATGCCTTCGACGAACCATTCCGCCATCGTCTCGCCCGGGTGCTGGCGCGCGATGACCCAGACTTTCTTCTTGCCGGCCGCCTCGTCGCCGATGACGAGCAGGTTCAGGTCGCGGCCGTCGACGGTCGAGCCGAGGTCCAGCATGCGCACGTGTTCGGACAGCTGGGCGCGGTCGAGCAGCTCCAGGTGGCGTTCCCACGAATACGGTTCGAAATAGGCGTAGTAGACACTGTCCATGGCGGGCGTGTGCTCGATGGTAAGCACCTGGCCGTCGAAGCTGGTCGGCACGCGGAACCAGTTCACGCGGTCGTAGCTGGCCATCGCGTGATAGTCTTCCCAGCCCTTCGGATACGCGGACTGGCCCGCGTTGAGCAGGCGGATCGTGCACGGCTGCGCCTGCGCGCCCTGCAGGCGGAAATAGAACCACTGGGTGATGTCGGCGTGCGAGTCCTTGCGGATGTTCAGGTCGATGGCGTTCGCGCTCGTGGCGTTCACGACCTCGATGGCGCCAGCGTCGAACTGGCTGCTGATCTTGATAGACATGGTGCGTCCTGTTGTTGTTGGGTGTGAGGCGGCATGATAACGCTTAAAGGACGATGCCGAATGGTTTGCTACTGTTCTTGCTTGGCCTCATCGAGGGGAGGGAACATGATGAATATCCGTGTGGCGCGGCCGGAAATCACGAGCATCGACCGGCGCGGCTTCTGGCTGCGCTGGCGCGACGAAGAGCTGTACGTACCGTTCGCGTTGTTCCCCTGGTTCGAGCACGCCACCGTGGCGCAGCTGTGCCACATCCAGCCCCTGGGCGGGGAGTGCCTGTACTGGCCCGGGCTCGACCTGGAACTGGCGCTGGACCGCATCCGTCATCCGATGGCGGCGGCGCAGTTTGCGTTGGATTGCTGATCAGCCCAGCCCGCCGAACCGCTCATAGAGCCCCGCATCGGCCTCCGGCGCCGCCGCATCTTCGCGCCGCAGCACGTCCATCAGATGCCGCTCGGCCGGCGCCCACACGAGTCGGTAGATCGCCTGCGCCAGCGCATACGCCTCCGACCCCGGCCACGGCTGCGGGAGCAGCGCCAGCGGCAGCATCGGATCGTGCAGCTGGACGCGGCGGTACGCATGGATCAGCAGCGTACGCACGATGAACGCCTGCTGCGGATCCGGCGCCGGCTCGGCGCGGAGCAGGTCGAGCAGCGGCGTGAATTCCTCGATGAAACGGCGGTAGCCGGCCACGACGGCCGACAAGTCCCAGCCTTCGCGCACCAGTTGGGCCAGCGGACGGGCGCCGATGCCCGGCAGTTCCGTCGCGGCGCACACGAAGATTTTGCCGCCGCCGTCCACGCGCCGCAGCACCTCGGCCACGCCGTCCAGGTCGGCCGCCGGATGCGCCAGCAGGCCCGGCGCCAGCATGGCAAAACCTTCCCATTCGAGTTCCTTGCGCACGGCCGCCCGCAGGGCACTGTCGATGCTGCCGTTGGGTGCCAGCAGCAGGGTCCAGCGGCCGTCCCAGTCGACGCCGGGCGGCGCGTAGATGCGGCGGTTGGCGCGCGCGAAGCGGGGCGCGGCGTCGGGCTGCAGCGCGTAACTGCTGCGCCGGCCTTCGCGGTTCGCCACCAGCCAACCCTCCTGCACGAGGCGGAACACGCTCGTGCGCACGAGCCGGTCCGTGACGCCCAGCGGCGCCACCAGCTCGATCAGGCTGCCCAGCCACAGGCGGCCGCCGTGCGGCGCGATGGCGTCGCCGAAGATCGTCATCACGAGCGATTTGGAACGCGGCGGGTCGGTGCCGAGGAAGTGGGCGATCCACTGGTGGCTGCTGGGTTCGTTCATGACGGCGATTTTACCCGGTCTCAATATGATTCAAAATTTCGCTATACATCGATATTCTTGTATCGTATTATGGATTCAGACAGAACTCAAATGGAGACCAGCCATGTATGCCCAGATGGTTGAAACCGGCCTGAAACAGGTCCAGACCCGCGCCGACATGAGCGAGGAAGAGCAGGCGTTCCAGGCGCGCATCGACGCCGGCGTGAAGATCGAGCCGAAGGACTGGATGCCCGAGGCGTACCGCAAGACGCTGATCCGCCAGATTTCCCAGCATGCGCATTCCGAAATCGTCGGCCAGCTGCCGGAAGGCAACTGGGTGACGCGCGCGCCGACCTTGAAGCGCAAATCCATCCTGCTGGCCAAGATCCAGGACGAAGCTGGTCACGGCCTGTACCTGTACAGCGCTGCGGAGACCCTGGGCGTGTCGCGCGACGAGCTGCTGGCCGCCCTGCACTCGGGCAAGGCCAAGTACTCGAGCATCTTCAATTACCCGACCCTGACCTGGGCCGACATCGGCGCCATCGGCTGGCTGGTGGACGGCTCCGCGATCATCAACCAGATCCCGCTGTGCCGCTGCTCGTACGGCCCGTATGCGCGCGCGATGATCCGCGTCTGCAAGGAAGAGTCGTTCCACGCGCGCCAGGGCTACGACATCATGATGAAGCTGGCCCAGGGCACGCCCGAGCAGAAGGCGATGGCGCAGGATGCCCTCAACCGCTGGTGGTGGCCGTCGCTGATGATGTTCGGCCCGTCGGACGCGGAATCCGTCAACAGCGCGCAATCGACGCAATGGCGCATCAAGCTGTTCTCGAACGACGAGCTGCGCCAGCGCATGGTCGACCAGACCGTGCCCCAGGCCGAATTCCTCGGGCTCACCATTCCCGACCCGGACCTCAAGTGGAACGAGGAACGGGGCCATTACGACTTCGGCGAAATCGACTGGGACGAGTTTTATAACGTCCTGAAGGGCAACGGGCCGTGCAACAAGGAGCGCCTGCGCACCCGCGTGAAGGCCTACGAGGATGGCGCGTGGTTCCGGGAGGCGCTCGTCGCGCACGCCGAGAAGCAGGCCGCGAAAAAAGCCGCCGCATAACGGACAGCAATGAGGGAGACAACAATGAGCAAGGAATGGCCCCTGTGGGAAGTCTTCATCCGCAGCCAGCACGGCCTCGCCCATAAACACGTGGGCAGCCTGCACGCGCCGGATGCCGAGATGGCGATCAACAACGCGCGCGACGTCTACACGCGCCGCAACGAAGGCGTGTCGATCTGGGTGGTGAAGGCCGCCGACATCGTCGCGTCCAGCCCGGCCGACAAGGACGCGCTGTTCGAACCGTCGAACAGCAAGGTCTATCGCCACCCGACCTTCTTCCCGATGCCGGAAGAAGTCAAGAACCTGTGAGCGCAACATGGACGCGAACAAGTTCGACTACCTTTTGCGGCAGGGCGACAACGCGCTGATCCTGTCGCAGCAGCTGTCGCAGCTGTGCGGCAAGGGTCCGGCGCTGGAAGAAGACATGGCGCTGACCAACGTCGCCCTCGACCTGCTGGGCCAGACGCGGATGTGGCTCACGTACGCGGGCGAGATCGAAGGCCACGGCCGCGACGAGGACCGTTTAGCGTACCTGCGCGACACGCGTGACTTTCGCAACTGCCTGCTCGTCGAGCAGCCGAACGGCGACTACGCACAGACGCTGACGCGCCAGTTCCTGTTCGATACATGGCACTACTTCCTGATGCGCGGCCTGCTCTCGTCCAGCGACCGCCGCATCGCGGAGATCGCGGAAAAATCGATCAAGGAAGTCACGTACCACCTGCGCCGCAGCGGCGACCTCGTCGTGCGCCTGGGCGACGGCACGGATGTCAGCCGGCGCAAGATGCAGGACGCGCTCGACGAGCTGTGGACCTATGCCGGCGAAATGTTCATCTACGACGACGTCGACCTGGCCATGGTCGCGCAGGGCGTCGCGCCGCCGGCCGAACCGCTGCGCGAGGCCTTCCTCGCCCACGTGGCCGAGGTGCTGGAAGAAGCGACGCTGGCGATGCCGCCCGTGGATGCGTACGTCCAGCGCGGCGGCAAGCAGGGCCGGCACACGGAGCGCCTCGGCTATATCCTGGCCGAGATGCAGTTCCTGCAGCGCGCCTACCCGGGCGTGGAATGGTGATGACCGCGGCCACGTCACCGATCACGGCCGACCGGGTGTGGTCCTGGCTGGGCGAGGTCCCGGATCCGGAGATCCCCGTGATCTCCGTCGTGGACCTGGGCATCGTGCGCGACGTGACGGTGGACGACGACGGCGCATGCGTCGTCACGATCACCCCGACGTATTCCGGCTGCCCCGCGATGGAAGTCATCGCGGAGGACGTCGAGCGTGCGCTGCGCGACCGTGGCGTGGAGCGCCTGCGCATCGTCACCCGGCTGTCACCCGCGTGGACGACGGACTGGATGAGCGACGCCGGCAAGGCCGCGCTGAAGGGCTACGGCATCGCGCCGCCCGTGCAGCAGGTGATCGACATCAGCGCGCTGACGCACGGCGTGAAGCGCCACGCGATCCAGCAGCCGGACGTCGCGTGTCCGCACTGCGGTTCGACGCATACACGTCTCACCAGCCAGTTCGGCTCGACCCCGTGCAAGGCGTTGTACCAGTGCCTGGATTGCCGAGAGCCGTTCGACTATTTTAAATGTCACTGAGCAAATGCCATTGAGGCCTGAATGAGCAAATTCTATCCACTGACCGTGGCGCACGTGAAGCACGAGACGCGCGACGCGATCGCCGTCACGTTCGACGTCCCGCCGCCGCTGCGCGAGGTCTTCCGGTACCGCCAGGGCCAGCACCTGACCTTGCGCGCGATGATCGACGGCGAGGACGTGCGCCGCTCCTATTCGATCTGCTCGGCCGTGCAGGACGACAGGCTGCGTGTCGCCATCAAGCGCGTCCCGGGCGGGCTGTTCTCGACCTGGGCCAACGAATGCATCCGGCCCGGCGTCACGCTCGACGTGATGCCGCCGGAAGGCCGCTTCAACCTGCCGCTGGAACCCGAGAGCCGCCGCCACTACCTGGCCTTCGCGGCGGGCAGCGGCATCACGCCGATCCTGTCCATCGTCAAGACGACCCTGATCGCCGAGCCGCACAGCCGCTTCACCGTGTTGTACGGGAACCGCGCGTCGTCGTCCGTGATCTTCCGCGACGAGCTGGCCGAGCTGAAGGACCAGTACCTGGAACGCCTGAACCTCGTCTACGTGATGAGCCGCGAGCAGCAGGACATCGAGCTGTTCAACGGCCGCATCACGCAGGACAAGTGCCGCCAGCTGTTCCAGCGCTGGCTGCGCGTGGAAGACGTCGACTACGCGTTCATCTGCGGTCCGGAAGACATGATGCACGGCGTGTCCGCCGCGCTGCAGGAAGCGGGCATGCCGAAAGAGCGCATCCGCATCGAACTGTTCGCCGCCGGCGCCACGCAAGAGCCGCGCAAGCCGCGCCGCCAGGCCGCCGGCGAGACGCACCACCACACGGAAGTCACCGTGATCATGGACGGCAACCACGCCAGCTTCACGATGGAGCGCGACAAGGAATCGATCCTCGACGCCGGCCTGCGCGCGGGCATCGACATGCGCTACTCGTGCAAGGGCGGCGTGTGCTCGACGTGCCGCTGCAAGGTGCGCGAGGGGCAGGTCGACATGGACGTCAACTACGCGCTGGAAGATTACGAGGTCGCGCGCGGCTTCGTGCTGAGCTGCCAGAGCTTCCCGGTGACGGACAAGGTCGTCGTCGATTTCGACGTGGTCGAGTGAATAAAAACGAGGAGACACGCATGACCTACGAATCCATCCTGTTCACGATCGAACAGGGCATCGCCACGCTGACCCTGAACCGCCCCGAGCGCCTGAACAGTTTTACGCAGGCGATGCACCTCGAAGTGCGCGACGCCCTGAAACGCGTCGAAGAGGACAAGACCGTCCGCGTGCTGCTGCTGACGGGCGCCGGCCGCGGCTTTTGCGCCGGCCAGGACCTGAACGACCGCGCCGTGGAGCCGGGCGCACCGGGTGTCGACCTGGGCGAATCCGTCGAAAAATTCTATGCGCCGCTCGTACTCACCCTGAAAAGCCTGCCGCTGCCCGTGATCTGCGCCGTCAACGGCGTGGCCGCCGGCGCCGGCGCCAACCTGGCACTCGCGTGCGACATCGTGCTGGCCGCGCAGTCGGCGTCGTTCATCGAAGCGTTCTGCAAGCTGGGCCTGATCCCGGACACGGGCGGCACGTGGGCGCTGCCGCGCCTCGTCGGACCGGCGCGCGCGCTGGGGCTCGCACTGCTGGGCGACAAGCTGCCAGCCGAGAAGGCCGAACAATGGGGCCTGATCTGGCGCTGCGTACCGGACGAATCGCTGATGGACGAAGCGCTGGCCATGGCCCGCCACTTCGCCACCGCGCCGACGAAGGGACTCGCGTTCACGAAGCGGGCCATGCAGGAAAGCTGGGGCAATACGCTGGAACAGCAGCTCCAGCTGGAAGCGGAAATGATGCGCGAACTGGGTTACAGCCACGATTACCGCGAAGGCGTCAGTGCATTCATCGCCAAGCGCCAGCCCGAGTTCAAGGGGGAATAAGATGGCCCAGGCACTGGAAAAGAACAGCGTCGTCGCCGTCATCGGCAGCGGCGCGATGGGTTCCGGCATCGCCCAGGTGGCGGCCGTGGCCGGGCATACGGTGCGGTTGTTCGATACGCGTCCGGAAGCCGTCGAGCGGGCCATCGCGGGCATCGGCAAGGCGCTCGCGCGGCTCGTCGAAAAAGGTCGCATGGGCGCGGCGGAAGCGGATCTCGCGCGGGAGCGCGTGCACGCGATGCGCGCGCTGGACGACGCGAAGGATGCGGCGCTCGTCGTCGAAGCCGTCGTCGAAGACCTCGACGTCAAGCGTGCCCTGTTCGCCGACCTGGAAGGCATCGTCGGGCCGGACTGCATCCTCGCGACGAACACGTCGTCGATTTCCGTCACGGCGATCGGCGCACGGCTCCGGCGGCCGGAACGCCTCGTCGGCATGCACTTTTTTAACCCGGTGCCGCTGATGGCGCTGGTGGAAGTGATCTCCGGCGTCGCCACCGACAAGGCCATCGCCGACACGGTGTACGCGACCGCGTCGGCCTGGGGCAAGAACCCGGTGCACGCGAAATCCACGCCCGGCTTCATCGTCAACCGCGTCGCGCGCCCGTACTACGCCGAGGCGCTGCGCCTGCTGCTGGAACGCGCGGCCGACCCGGCCACGATCGATGCCGTGATGCGCGACTGCGGCGGTTTCCGCATGGGCCCCTTCGAGCTGATGGACCTGATCGGCCACGACGTCAATTACTCGGTCACGCAATCCGTCTTCAACGCGTATTACGGCGACCCGCGCTTCGCGCCGTCCGTCGTGCAGCAGGAACTGGTGAATGCCGGCTTCCTGGGCCGCAAGACGGGCCGCGGTTTCTATCGCTACGGCGACGACGTGGCGCCGCCGCTGGCACAGGCCGAGCCCGCGCAGCAGGGTGCCGCACCGGCGACGCTGGGCGGTACCGATCCGGTGACCCATGCCCTGAAAGCGCGTCTGTACGTCGCCGAGGGCCCCGCCACGATCTTCCTGACCGACGGCCGCAGCGCCACGCAGCGCGCGGCGGACGAAGGTCGTCCGGACACGATCCTGTTCGACCTGCTGCTCGACCCGGCCAAGGCCACGCGCATCGCGCTGGCCCGTGCGGACCAGTGCAGCGACGCCGCCTGGAATGCCGCCGTCGGCCTGTTCCAGCAGGCCGGCTTCACGGTGACGCGCCTGGACGACGTGCCCGGCATGGCCGTGATGCGCACCGTCGCGATGCTGGCCAACGAGGCGCTGGACGCCGTCAACCAGGGCGTGTGCTCCGCGGCCGCCGTCGACATCGCGATGCAGAAGGGCGTGAACTACCCGCGCGGTCCGCTTGCGTGGGCCGATGCGATCGGGCTGCGCCACGTCTTCACCGTACTGGCCAACCTGGGCGCCACGTATGGCGAGGACCGTTACCGCGTGTCGCCGCTGCTGCGCCGCAAGCTCGCGGCCAACCCCGAGGGGGCCCGCATCCATGCATAACGATCCGCAAGCGCTGGCCAGACTCGCCGGCAAGACGATGTACGAACGCGACCAGGCCAGCCAGGCACTGGGCATGACGCTCGACGACATCCGGCCCGGCTACGCGCGCATGCGCATGCCGGTGCGCGAGGACATGCTGAACGGCCACGGCACCTGCCACGGCGGCTACATCTTCATGCTGGCCGACAGCGCGTTCGCATTCGCCTGCAATTCGCACAATTTCAACACCGTGGGCGCCGGCTGCACGATCGACTACCTCGCACCGGGCCGCGCGGGCGACGTGCTCGTGGCCGAAGCGGTCGAGCAGGCGCTGGCCGGCAAGACGGGTGTCTACGACGTCGTCGTGACGGACCAGGATGGACGCAAAGTCGCGCTGTTCCGCGGGAAGTCGCACCGCGTCGCGGGGCATGTCGTCGACATGTAAAACCAAGGAGACAACGATGGTCCAACGCATCCCTCAACCGGGCGAGCTCGATCCGATCGAGCGCGCCAGCCGCGACGAATTGCAGGCCCTGCAACTGGAACGGCTGAAGTGGAGCCTGAAGCACGCGTACGACAACGTGCCGCACTACCGCCGCGCGTTCGATGAAGCGGGCGTGCATCCGGACGATCTGAAAACGCTGGCCGACCTGGCGAAATTCCCGTTCACGGAAAAGAAGACGCTGCGCGACAACTACCCGTTCGGCCTCTTCGCCGTGCCGCGCGAGCAGGTCGTGCGCGTGCACGCGTCGTCCGGCACGACGGGCAAGCCGACCGTCGTCGGCTATACGCAGCGCGACATCGACACGTGGGCGAACGTGGTCGCCCGCTCGATCCGCGCGGCCGGCGGGCGGCCCGGCGACATGGTGCACATCGCCTACGGCTACGGCCTGTTCACGGGCGGCCTCGGTGCCCACTACGGCGCCGAGCGGCTGGGCTGCACCGTCGTGCCGATGTCGGGCGGGCAGACGGAAAAACAGGTCCAGCTGATCCAGGATTTTAAACCGTCGATCATCATGGTGACGCCGTCGTACATGTTGAACATCGTCGAGGAATTCAGGCGCCAGGGTCTCGACCCGGCCGCGTCCTCGCTGAAGGTCGGCATCTTCGGCGCCGAGCCGTGGACGGATGCGATGCGCCGCGAGATCGAGGAGCGCGCGGGCATCGACGCGGTCGACATCTACGGCCTGTCCGAAGTGATGGGGCCCGGCGTCGCCAGCGAATGCATCGAAGCCAAGGACGGTCCCGTGATCTGGGAAGACCATTTTTATCCCGAGATCATCGACCCGGACACGGGCGAGGTGCTACCGGACGGGGAGGAGGGCGAACTGGTCTTCACGTCGCTGACGAAGGAAGCGCTGCCGATCATCCGCTACCGCACGCGCGACCTCACGAAACTGTTGCCGCCGACGGCACGCTCCATGCGCCGCATGGGCCGCATCAACGGCCGTTCGGACGACATGCTGATCATCCGGGGCGTGAACGTGTTCCCCAGCCAGGTCGAGGAACTGATCCTGCAGATGCCGGCGCTGGCACCGCACTACCAGCTCGTCGTCACGCGCGACGGCCACCTCGATGCGCTGGCCGTCCATTGCGAACTGCGCGAAGGCGCGGAGGACAGCGTGGACACGCTGGCCCGCGACCTGCAGCACCGCATCAAGACCTATATCGGCGTGACGACGACCGTGACCCTGCTGCCCCCGCAAGGCATCGAGCGCTCGCTGACGGGCAAGGCGCGCCGCGTCGTCGACAAACGCCCCCGGAATACTTAAGGAGACTTTCATGACCGATGCATTCATCGTCGACGCCATCCGCACCCCGTTCGGCCGCTTCGGCGGCGCCCTGGCGAGTGTTCGCGCGGACGACCTCGCCGCGCTGCCCATCGCCGCGCTCATCGCCCGCAATCCCGGCATCGACTGGGCGCAGGTCGACGACGTGCTGTACGGCTGCGCCAACCAGGCCGGCGAAGACAACCGCAACGTGGCCCGGATGGCCGCGCTGCTGGCCGGCCTGCCGCCTTCAGTGCCGGGCTCCACGATCAACCGGCTGTGCGGCTCCAGCCTGGATGCCGTCGGCAGCGCCGCGCGTGCCATCCGTGCCGGCGAGGCGAACCTGATCGTCGCCGGCGGCGTGGAAAGCATGACGCGCGCGCCGTTCGTGATGGCCAAGGCCGACAGCGCGTTCTCGCGCACGGCGAAGATCGAGGACACGACGATCGGCTGGCGCTTCGTGAACCCGAAGATGAAGACGCAATACGGCATCGACTCGATGCCGGAGACGGCCGAGAACGTGGCGTGCGAGTTCGGCATCGCACGCGGCGACCAGGATGCGTTCGCGCTGCGCAGCCAGCAGCGCTGGGCGGCGGCGCAGGCGGCAGGCGTTTTTAAAGACGAGATCGTGCCGGTCACGCTGCACGATAAGAAAGGTAATGCGCGCGTGTTCGACACCGACGAGCATCCGCGCCCCGACACGACCCTGGAATCGCTGGCCCGGCTGAAAGGCGTCGTGACACCGGACGGTACGGTCACGGCGGGCAACGCCTCCGGCGTCAACGACGGCGCCTGCGCCGTGCTGGTCGCCTCCGGCGGGGCGGTCGACAAATACGGCCTGACGCCGCGCGCCCGCATCGTCGGCATGACGACGGTGGGCCTGGAGCCGCGCATCATGGGCTTCGGCCCGGCACCCGCGACGAAGAAACTGCTGGCGATGACGGGACTGTCCATCGGCCAGATGGACGTGATCGAATTGAACGAAGCATTCGCGTCCCAGGGCCTCGCCGTGCTGCGCGACCTGGGCCTGCCGGACGACGCCGCGCACGTGAACCCGAACGGCGGCGCCATCGCCATCGGCCACCCGCTGGGCGCATCGGGGGCGCGCCTCGTGACGGCGGCCGTCAACCAGCTGCACCGCACGGGCGGTCGCTACGCGCTGTGCACGATGTGCATTGGCGTGGGTCAAGGCATCGCTCTCATTCTGGAACGGGTCTGAGATGGTCAAGGTCTATGAAATCGACGGCCTGCGTCCCGTCGTGCACCCGACGGCGTACGTGCACCCGACGGCGGTGCTGATCGGCGACGTGATCGTCGGCCCGCGCTGCTACATCGGGCCGCTCGCATCGCTGCGGGGCGACTTCGGCCGGCTGATCCTGGAAGAGGGGGCCAACGTGCAGGACACGTGCGTGATGCATGGTTTTCCGGAAGACGACACGGTTGTCGAGGTGGACGGCCACATCGGCCACGGGGCCGTGCTGCACGGCTGCCGCGTGGGACGCAATGCGATGGTCGGGATGAATGCGGTCGTGATGGACAAGGCGGTCGTCGGCGCGGAATCCATCGTGGGCGCCGCGGCGTTCGTGAAGGCGGGCATGGTGATTCCGCCGCGCAGCCTCGTGCTGGGTGCGCCGGCGAAGATCGTGCGTGCCGTGTCGGACGAGGAGATCGCGTGGAAGAGTTATGGGACGCGGCAGTACCACGACCTGAACGTCAGGTCGATGAAGACGATGCGCGAGGTCGAGGCGTACACGGAGGCGGAACCGGGCCGGCCGCGCATCGTGTTCGACGAGCCGCACAAGCCAAAACGATAAGGAGACGACGATGCACACCCCAACCACCCTGCAAAGCCTGATCGCCGGCCGCTGGCTCGGCAGCCAGGCGCACCAGCCGCTGCACAGCGCCCTGGACAACCAGCTGATCTACCACACGCACGCCGACCGGATCGACTTCGGCGAAGCCGTCGCGTATGCCCGCAAGACAGGCGTACAGGCGCTGATGCAGATGGACTTCCAGAAGCGCGCCCAGCGCCTGAAGGCCCTGGCGACGTACCTGATGGAACGGAAGGAAGAGCTGTACGAGATCTCGCACCTGACGGGCGCCACACGGCCGGACAGCTGGGTCGACGTCGAGGGCGGCATCGGCACGCTGTTCGCGTACGCCAGCATCGGCGGGCGCGAACTGCCGTCGTCGAACGTGCTGCACGAGGGTCCGGCCATGGCGCTCGGCAAGCGGGGCGGCTTCGCGGGCACGCACATCCTCGTGCCGCGCGGCGGCGTCGCCGTGCACATCAACGCGTTCAACTTCCCGATCTGGGGGCTGCTGGAAAAATTCGCGCCGAGCTTCCTGGCCGCGATGCCCTGCATCGCCAAGCCAGCCACCGCGACGAGCTATCTCACGCATGCGCTGGTGAAAATGATGATGGAGTCGGAACTGCTGCCGGAAGGCTGCCTGCAACTCGTCATCGGCTCGACGGGCGACCTGCTGGACCGCCTGAACGGCTTCGATGCCGTCACGTTCACGGGGTCCGCCGACACGGCCGCGAAGTTGCGCGGCAACGCGAACCTGATCCGCGAATCCGTGCCGTTCACGGCGGAGGCGGATTCGCTGAACGCCGCCATGCTCGCGCCGGACGTCACGCCGGACGACGAGGAACTGGACCTGTTCGTCAAGGAAGTGGCGCGCGAGATGACGGGCAAGGCGGGCCAGAAGTGCACCGCGATCCGCCGCGTGATCGTGCCCGAACACCTGGCGGACGTCGTCGGCGAGCGCCTGCGCGCGCGTCTCGCGAAGATCGTCGTCGGCAATCCGAAAGTGGAGGGCGTGCGCATGGGCGCACTGGCGTCGCTGGACCAGCAACGCGACGTCAGCGAACGCGTGGAGATGCTCGCGCGCGGCAACGAGGTGCTGTTCAGCGCCCGCGACGGCTTCAATCCGGTCGGCGACGGCTGCGCGGCCGGCGCGTTCTTCGCGCCGACGTTGCTCCTGTGCCGCAACGCGATGGTCAATGATGCGGTCCACGACATCGAGGCATTCGGCCCCGTCAGCACGATGATGACCTATCGCGACATCGACGAAGCGCTGGCATTGGCCGCGCGCGGCAAGGGCAGTCTCGTGACGACCTTGGTGACGAAGGACCCGGCCATCGCCGCGCATGCGGTGCCCGTGGCGGCCGCGTCGCATGGCCGCGTGCACATCCTCGACCGCGTGGCGGCCGTGGACTCCACGGGACACGGTTCGCCGCTGCCGATGCTCAAGCACGGCGGTCCGGGGCGTGCCGGCGGTGGCGAGGAACTCGGCGGTATCCGCGCGGTCAAACACTTCCTGCAGCGGGCGGCGGTGCAAGGTTCGCCGACGATGCTGGCAGCCGTCACGGGAGAATACGTGCGCGGTGCGGCCGTCAAGGAATCGGAGGTGCACCCGTTCCGCCGCTACTTCGAAGACCTGGAGATCGGCCACTCGCTGCTGACGCACCGCCGTACCGTCAGCGAGGCGGACATCGTCAATTTCGGCGGCGTCTCGGGCGATTATTTCTACATGCACTTCGACGAGATCGCGGCGAAGGACACGCAGTTCGGCAAGCGCATCGCGCACGGCTACTTCGTGCTGTCGGCGGCGGCGGGTCTGTTCGTGTCGCCGGCGCCCGGTCCCGTGCTGGCGAACTATGGTCTCGACAACCTGCGTTTCGTGGCGCCGGTGGCGATCGGCGACACGATTCGCGCCCGCCTCACGTGCAAGCGCAAGGTCGACCGCAACCGCACGGACGACCAGGGACGACGACAGGGTGTGGTGGCGTGGGACGTGCAGGTGACGAATCAGAACGACGAACTTGTCGCAAGTTACGATATCCTGACGCTGGTGCAAAAACGCGGCTGAGGAAGGGCCGAAGCCGCGCGTGAACCTGATAAGGAGTGTGATCCATGTCGCGGCTAGACCTGAGCAGTATTCCCGTGCTGACCGGTACCGGGTATCCCGATCCCTTTGCCGAAGCCGTCAACGGCCGCAGCAAGCAGGCGCTGGGCGATGCCGGCGGCCTGACGCAGTTCGGCGTCAACCTCGTCGAGCTGCTGCCCGGCGCCGCCTCGTCGCAGCGCCACTGGCACAGCCACGAGGACGAATTCGTGATGGTGGTGTCCGGCGAGCTGACGCTCGTCACGGACGAAGGCGAGACGTTGATGCGCGCGGGCGATTGCGCGGCCTTCCCGGCCGGGCGGCCGAACGGCCATCAACTCATCAACCGGGGCTGGGGCAATGCGTTGTTCCTGTGCGTGGGCTCGCGCATTTCCGAGGACCGGGCCGAGTATCCGGACATCGACCTCGTGTACGACGGCAAGACCGGCACCTATTCCCACCGCGACGGCACGCCGTATCCCAAGCGGGATACGCGCACATCGTCCATGCCGGCTGCGAAAGCCGCTTCCCTCGAAACGGACGAAAAGACGCTGGAGCCGCGCGTGTTCCGCGCCGACCATGGGGAGCAGGCCGGCGTGGCGCCGGACGAACCCCGCCGCTAGCGGACTTGTCGAGCGGTCACGCCCGGCGCTGCACGCGCAGCAGGCCGTCGGCCGTCGTCACGGCGCGCAGATCCGCATAGTCAAGGACTGCGGTGACGTCGGTGTCGAGCGGATGCGTGTGCGTGACCGTCACGACGATGCTGGCCATGCCGGCCGCCGCAGCCGAACGGAGGCCGGCCAGCGTGTCTTCGAACACGAGGCAGTCTTCCGGCTTCACGCCCAGCTTGCGCGCGCCCAGCAGGAACGGATCGGGCGCGGGCTTGCCCCGTTCGACGTCCTCGGCCGCCACCAGCACGGACGGCAGCGGCAGGCCGGCCGCGGCGATGCGCGCTTCGGCCAGCGCCCGCGGTGCGGACGTGACGATGGCCCAGCGCCCGGCCGGCAGGCTGGCGATGAAGGCGGCGGCGCCTTCGATGGCTTCGATGCCGGCCACGTCCTCGATCTCAGCGCGCGTGATGAATGCCGCTTCCGCCACGGGGTCGACGCCGGGCAGTTCCAGCGCGCGGATGGTTTCCTCGGTGCGCTTGCCGTGGATGGTGGGCAGGAAGGCGGCCACGTCGAGCCCGTGGCTGGCGGCCCAGTCGCCCCAGACCCGCTCGGCGGCCTTGATGGAAGTGAGGATGGTGCCGTCCATGTCGAACAGGAAGGCGGCGAAGTCGCGTTGGGGCAGGGCTGGGGTTGCGGTCATGGATCTTTCTTGTGGGTTACAGTCGGCGTGAGTTGATCTTGCGGGCGTAGCGGTCGTGGACGTGCTGGCTGATGAAGCTCGACAGCCCCCGGCCGGCCTTGGCCAGTTCCTGCATCCTGGCGATGTTGGCGGCGCCGGCGCTGTCTTCCGTGTAGAGATAGCGGTCGCCGTTCCTGAACTGGACGATGATCTGGCCGGCGTCGATGTCGTAGGCGACGACGCCGGATTCACGACTCTGGTTGCCGTAGCGTTGCATGGGTGTCCTCCGTGGGCGGACACCCTTCGGCGTCCTTATTCCGCTAATTGTGCCCGCACGCGTGCAATGGCCGCGCGCACCTGGTTCGGCGCGGTGCCGCCCACGTGGTCGCGCGCCGCGACGGAGCCTTCCAGCGTCAGCACGGCGAACACGTCCTGCTCGATCAGCGGCGAGAACTCGCGCAGGCGCTCCAGCGACATTTCCGACAGGTCGCACTTGGCGTCGTCGCACGCGCGCACGGCGTGCGCCACGGCTTCGTGGGCGTCGCGGAACGGCAGGCCCTTCTTGACGAGGTAGTCGGCCAGGTCGGTCGCCGTCGCATAACCCTGCAGGGCGGCGGCGCGCATGTTCTCGGGTTTGACCGTGATGCCGGAAGCCATGTCGGTGAAGATGCGCAAGGTGTCCAGCACGGTGTCGACGGTGTCGAACAGCGGTTCCTTGTCTTCCTGATTGTCCTTGTTGTATGCGAGCGGCTGGCCCTTCATCAGGGTCAGGAGGCCCATCAGGTGACCGTAGACGCGGCCCGTCTTGCCGCGCGCCAGTTCCGGCACGTCCGGGTTCTTTTTCTGCGGCATGATCGACGAGCCGGTGCAGAAGCGGTCGGCGATGTCGATGAAGCCGATGCGCGGGCTCATCCACGTCACCAGCTCTTCCGACATGCGCGAGATGTGCATCATCAAGACCGATGCGGCTGCCGTGAACTCGATGGCGAAATCGCGATCAGATACAGCGTCGAGCGAGTTGTGGCAGACGTCTTCGAAGCCGAGGGTCCTGGCCACGCGCAGGCGGTCGATGGGGAAGGTGGTGCCCGCCAGGGCGGCGGCACCCAGCGGCAGGCGGTTCACGCGGCGGCGCGTGTCGGCCATGCGCTCGGCGTCGCGGCCGAACATTTCCACATAGGCCAGCAGGTGGTGGCCAAAGGTCACCGGCTGCGCCACCTGCAGGTGCGTGAAGCCCGGCATGATGGTGTCCGCGTTGCGTTCCGCCAGGTCGGTCAGGGCGCCGCGCAGGCTTTTCAGCAGGGCGAGGATGTCGTCGATGGCGGCGCGCATGTACAGGCGGATGTCCGTCGCCACCTGGTCGTTGCGGGAACGGCCCGTGTGCAGGCGCTTGCCGGCGTCGCCGACCAGTTCCGTCAGGCGTTTTTCGATGTTCAGGTGCACGTCTTCCAGGTCGAGCAGCCACTCGAACTGGCCGGCTTCGATCTCGCCGCGGATCTGGGCCATACCGCGCTCGATCTCGGCGCGGTCTTCGGCACTGATGATGCCCTGGGCGGCCAGCATTTCGGCGTGGGCGAGCGAACCCTGGATGTCGAACAGGGCCAGGCGCTTGTCGAAGAACACGGAGGCGGTGTAGCGCTTGACGAGGTCGGAGACGGGTTCGGAGAAGCGGGCAGACCAGGCTTCCGCTTTTTTGGCAAATTGATCAGTCATGATGGGAGGCGGTGACGGGGATTTTCTTGAATTCCTGATTATAAACTGTGCAGACGTATGCCCGGCGATTGCGCCACGGTGACATTCGTCCCCAAATGTCCGATCATGTCGCTGTTCTTGGCAATACATAAACATAACGACAGGAGACGGACATGAAGGCTGGGTATTGGATGGGTTGTATTGCGACGATGACGATCGTGGGCGGGGCCCAGGCCCAGCCGGCGCAGGTGCCGCCGGCCCCACCGGTGGTCATGCCGACCACGCCGGCCGCACCGCCGTCCACACCGCCTGTCGCCACCCCGGCCGCAACCCCGGCCGCCCGTCCGGCCGACGTCGCCACCGTCGACGGCATCGTCGCGGCGCTGTACGACGTCATCTCCGGCACGGCTGGCCAGCCGCGCGACTGGGACCGGATGCGCTCGCTGTTCGCCCCGGAAGGCCGGCTGATGGCCGTCGGTGCGCGACCGGAGGGCGTATATGCGTTGCGCGCCATGACGGTCGAGGACTATATCGCCCGGAATTCGAAAGCCTTCGCGACGATGGGTTTTTTCGAGCGCGAGGCGGCGCGCAGCACGGAGACGTTCGGCCAGATCGTGCACGTGTTCAGCACGTACGAATCGCGGCACGCGCGCGGGGACGCGGAACCGTTCCAGCGCGGCATCAACAGTATCCAGCTGTACAACGACGGCAAGCGCTGGTGGATCGTGAACGTGTTGTGGCGCGCCGAGGACGCATCGCTGCGCCTGCCGGAACGCTATCTGCCGAAGCGCTGAACGGTTCATGCGCGCACGATTGGCGGAAACGTCCATGCAGGCCGGAACGGGGCTAGAATTGGTTTTTTTACCAGATTGACGGTTTGGCGTGTCCATGATTCCAACCACCAACGACTCCAGTTTCCAGGTCAGCACGGACCGGACGCGGCTCGATATTCCGATGATCTACCGCTTCCTCAGTGAGCAATCGACCTGGGCCGTGGGCATCTCGCGTACCGTGGTCGAGCGCTCGATCGAGAATTCGCTGTGCTTCGGCGGCTACCTCGACGGCCGCCAGATCGCGTTCGCGCGGGTCGTCACCGACTATGCGACGATGGCCCACCTGTGCGACATCTTCGTCGTGCCCGAGTACCGCGGGCGCGGCTATGCGAAGCAGCTGATCCGCATCGTCATGGAGCATCCGAGCCTGCAGCGCCTGCGCCGCTTCACGCTCAACACGACCGACGCGCACAGCCTGTTTGCCCGCTTCGGCTTCGCACCATCGGAGCGCCCGGACACGCTGATGGAGCGCTACTACCCGAACATATATCTTTCCTGACCGGACGCAACACGCCGCCAGTCCTCTACAATCAGGCTTACTGTTTGTCGAAGCTGGGAAGGGTTTTATGGTTCGGTCCGCGTTGCGTCTTTTCCTGGCCGTGCTGCTGCTGGCCGGCGCGCCCTGGTGCGCCGCCGCCGATGCGGTGGTGCAGCCCAAGGGATCCCTCGTCATCATCGGCGGCAATCTGCGCCCCTCGAATGGTCCCGTGTGGGAACGCATCATCCAGCTCGCGGGCGGGAAGGGTGCGCGCATCGCCGTGTTTGCATCGGCGTCGGGCACGCCGGAACGGTCCGGCAAGAGCCTCGTCGAGCGTCTCAACAGTTATGGTGCCAAGGCGTTCTTCGTCCCCGTCGCGGTCAAGCTGTCCGGCAGCAACTACCAGACCGCGGCCGACGACCGGGGCCTGGCCGAAGCCGTGCGCAACGCGAACGGCGCGTTCTTCGCGGGCGGCGACCAGAGCCGGATCACGCGCGCGCTGCGCCATGAGGACGGCAGCAACACCCGCGTCCTGGACGCGTTGTGGGACATGTACCGGCGCGGCGGCGTGATCGCGGGCTCCAGCGCCGGGGCCGCCATCATGAGCAGCACGATGTTCGGCCGGCCCCGGACCGTGCTGGCCACGCTCAAGCTGGGCGTGGAAGAGGGCGAGGAGATCACGGACGGGCTCGGCTTCGTCGGCGACGACGTCTTCATCGACCAGCACCTGCTCGTGCGCGGCCGCTTCGCGCGCATGCTGCCGGCCATGCTCAAGAAGGGCTACAAGCTGGGCCTGGGCATCGACGAGGACACGGCGATGGTCGTGCTGCCCAACCGCGACGTCGAGGTGATCGGCTACAAGGGCGCGCTCGTGCTCGACCTGTCGAACGCCGTCGTGCACGAAGGGGCGTTCAACGTGACCAATGTGCGCGTCAGCTACCTCGACAACGGCGACCACTTCAATATCGTCACCCGCGAATGCACGCCGTCCGACGACAAGGCCGACAACAAGCTCGACCCGTCGCGGCCGTACTACCGCGAACCGCTGTTCACCGCCGACATCCTCGGCAACAGCACCGTCGTCGACCTGATGAGCAAGCTGATCGACAGTGACCAGCCGGACGCCATCGGCATCACGCTCGGCAGCCCGAACGGCGTCCAGCCCGACCTCGGCTTCGAATTCCGTTTTACGCGTACGGACGACAGCGTCGGCTACCAGTCGTCGTCGATGGAATCCTATTCGATCTACAACGTGCGGCTGGACATCCGGCCGATCCTCATCCGGCGTCCGCTGTACCAGTACAAATAGCGCCGCGCGGGGGCGCGAATCGCCTGCGTGCCTGTGCGACCTTGTCCCGGACGACGCATTGTTCGGCATGGTCGTTGATCAGCCCCATCGCCTGCATGAAGGCGTACACGGTCGTCGGGCCGACGAATTTCCAGCCCAGTTTCTTCAGGTCCTTCGACAGGGCGGTGGCTTCCGTCGACGTGGACGCCGTCTGCGGCGCGGCAAGCTGCGCCGGATCGGGCTCGTAGCGCCAGAAAAATGCGGCCAGCGAACCCTCGCGCGCGACGAGGTCCCGCGCCCTGCGGGCGTTGTTGATTACCGCTTCGATCTTGCCGCGGTGACGGACGATGCCTTCGTCGGCCAATAGCCGCGTGACGTCACGGTCGGTGTATGTCGCCACCTTATTGAAATCGAACCCATCGAAGGCGGCGCGGAAATTCTCGCGCTTGGCGAGGATAGTGCGCCAGCTGAGCCCGGACTGGAATCCTTCCAGGCAGATCTTCTCGAACAGCCGCCGGTCGTCATCGACCGGGAAGCCCCATTCCGCGTCGTGATAGTGCAGGAATTCCGGCGCGGCAGCGCACCAGCGGCAACGCGGCTGGCTGTCCGCGGCAATGAACAGCGTACTCATGCGAGCAGGAATTCCAGCCGGGGATCTGCCTTGCCGGGCTTGATCTCGAGGATCTCGGCCTGGACGACGCCGTGGACGACGAACGGATCGGCATCCACGCGTGCCTGCAGGCCCGCAGCCGACACGCCATGGGCCAGGATCGCACCGCCCAGGCTCGGCTGCAGGCTGCCGACGAGGAGGAATACGCCGTCGTCGAGGCCTTGCCGGATCCACGCATTATGGTCCTGCATGAAGTCGCCGGCACGGCTCTTGTTTTCCCCAAATTTCAGAAGCACCACGTACATTGGACACCCCGATATCGATTGATAAGATTTCTATTGTAACCAACGAAATCTTCTGCCGACCTCACCAAAAGTCACGCCATCGCCCGTGCGCGGCGATAGCGCCCCGGCGGCGCCAGCCCGTGCGCGCGGAAATGCCGGCGCAGCGATTCGGCCGAGCCGAGCCCGGCCAGGTCGGCGACTGCATCGATCGGGAGCGACGGCCGCGATTCCAGCAGCTGCGCGGCGAGCGCCACGCGTTCGCGCACGAGCCAGCCGAGCGGCGCGAGGCCCGTCCTTTCCTTGAAACGGCGCTGGAACGTGCGCGTCCCCAGGCGCGCCTCCGCCGCCATCGACGCCACCGTGTGCTCCGCACGGATCGTTTCGCGCACGTGGTCCATCAGGCGGGCGATGGTGTCCGTGCCGGCGTCGGGCACGGGGCGCGCGACGCGCTGCGCCTGGTCGCCGTCGCGGTGCGCCGGGATCACGAGGCGTTGCGCGACGCGGTTCGCGACCTCGGCGCCGAAGTCGGCGCGCACGAGATGCAGCAGCATGTCGAGGCCGGCCGCGGAACCGGCCGACGTGACCACGTTCCCATCTTCGACGTACAGCGCGTCCGGGTCGATCGCGATGGCCGGGAAACGGGCGTGCAGGTCGTCCAGGTAGCGCCAGTGCGTGGTGGCCCGGCGGCCATCCAGCAGGCCGGCGTACGCGAGCACGTAGGCGCCCGAGCAGATCGAGCACAGGCGTGCGCCCCGTGCGTGCGCAGTGCGCAGGGCGTCGACGAGGGCGGCCGGCGGCGCTTCGAACCGGTCGCGCCAGCCTGGGATGACGATGGTGTCCGCGTGCGCGAGGGCGTCGAGGCCGTGCGGCACGTGCACGGTCAGGCCGCCCATCGCGCGCAGAGGACCGGGCTCGACGGCGCACACGGCATGGCTGTACCAGCGCACGCCCAGTTCCGGGCGCTCCAGGGCGAACAGCTCGATGGCACAGCCGAATTCGAAGGTGCACAGGCCGTCGTAGGCGACGATGGCGACTTGATGACTCATGGCGCGATGTTACCAATTTCTGTCGCGCAAGGCACTGCCGGGGCAGCGACGCGGCTGCGACACTGGCGTCTCACTGCAAGGAGAACACCATGACCTCATCCGTATCCGCCATCCCCGCCGCGTCCAGCGACCGCGCCATCGCCCACTTCGGTACCGCCTTCGAATTCGAGACGGACTGCTGGGACGTCCACGACTCCGTCAGCAGCGGCAGGCAGGATTTCGTCCTGTTCGACGCGCGCAGCCCCGACCTGTATGCGCGCGGCCACGTGCCCCAGGCCATCAGCATGCCGCACGGGAAAATTGTCGAGGCGAAGCTGCGCGACTATCCCGTCGACACCCTGTTCGTCGTCTATTGCGCCGGCCCGCATTGCAACGGCGCGCACCGCGCCGCGTACCGGCTGGCGAAGCTGGGGCGGCCCGTCAAGCTGATGATCGGCGGGATCACGGGCTGGCTCGACGAAGGTTTCGAGTTGGCGACCGGCGATGGCGCCTGAACGTTGTCCGATCCGGCCGGCCCGGCCGGACGACGCGGAGGCGCTCATCGGCATGATGCGCGCGCTGGCGGCATTCGAGGGTTACCTGCCCCGGTTCCGGGTGACCGCCCGCGATTTGCGCACCCGCGCCTTCGGGCCGGGTGCGCAGTGCGGGATCCTCGTCGCGCAAGGGGAAGACGGGCGGCTTGCCGGCTACGCCGTCTGGCTCGTCCAGGCGTTCACGTACGACCTGCGCCCGACCGTGACGCTGAAGGAATTGTTCGTGGACCCCGCGTACCGCAACCGGGGTATCGCGGCGGACTTGCTGGCCGGCTTGCGGCGCGAGGCGGAATGCATCGGCGCAGGACAGATTACGTGGCTCGTGCTGCCTACCAACGAGGCCGCAAAACGCCTGTACCGCCGCTTCGGCGGCGCGCCCGATCCCGATTGGGAACACTGGCGGTTGATTGTCAGAAAGCCAAACCTGCGTTAGATTGCAACTTTCCTATCTCCGCGGGTTTGACCATGCATTTCGAAGTCCCGAAATCGAAGAAGCTGAAGGAGTTCGGCGGCGAGTACGTGATGATTGTCATCAGTATCCTGACCGCGCTGGCGCTCGAGCACACCGTACAGACCATCCACCACAAGCATCTCGCGCACGAGGCGGCCGAGAAGATCGAGGCCGAATTGCGCTTCAACGCGAAGGATGTCCAGGCCGTGCTCGCGCATAACGAGAGCGACCTGAAGGAAGTCGAACGGGTGCGCACCGAACTGTTGCAGGGCATCCGCGCCAAGGTCGCGGATGACGTGTTGATGGCGCGCTTCAAGACCGACTGGAAGCGAGGCATCACCCTCGGCATCCAGCTGCCCACGCTGCGCCACGAAGCATGGGATGCCGCCGTCGCAAGCCAGGCCGTGACCTGGATGCCGGACGAGCAGTTGCAGCGCTATGTGACGGCCTATGCCGATATCCGCGAGATACGGACGCTTACGGGCTCTGGCGGCGCGAATTTCCTCGACGGCCCGCGCATGATGGACATGTTGAGCGACCTCGAAACGGGCGTCGCGACACCGCACCAGATGCTCAAGACCCTGACCCAGATCCGCAGCGCGTACGGCAGCGTCGACGGCAACCTTGACGGCTTGCTGAAGAGCCTGCCGAAGGCCGACGCGGCCGTGGCCTCGGCGCATTGACGAGAGAGAACATCATGGTCCGATCGATCTCGACCCTGCTGGCCGCCTGGGCCTTCCCCGCGCTGGCCTTGGCTGCCCAGCCCGCCACCGTCCGCGTCGACTATATCCACAGCGGCAACGCACTGTCCGAACAGTACGCCATCGAGCGCGTGCTGATCGAACCGCTGCCGTGGCCGGGCGACATGGCGCGGCCGTTCGACGACACCAACCGCGGCAACAACCGCGTCGAGGTGGCCGATGCGAAGACGGGCGATTTGCTGTATTCGCGCGATTTTTCCACCGTGTTCGGCGAGTGGAAGACGACGGAAGAGGCCAATAAACTCAGCCGCGGGTTTCATGAGTCCGTGCGCTTTCCGAAGCCGGACCGGCCCGTGCGCGTGCGTATCCTGAAGCGCGACGAGCGCAACCAGTTCTCCGTCGCGTGGAGCGTGGACGTCGACACGGATGCGCAGGACGTCGTGCGCGCGCAAGGGCCGGCGCCCGCGCAGCCGATCCCGATCCGGGTCAGCGGGCCGTCGCCGGGCAAGGTCGACCTGCTCGTGCTGGGCGACGGTTATACGCAGGCCGAGATGCCGAAGTTCGAAGCGGCCGTGCGCCGCCTTGCGCAGCACCTGTTCGAGGTATCGCCGTTCAAGGAGCGCGCGAACGATTTCAACGTGTGGGCGCTAGCCGTGCCGACGCAGGCATCGGGCGTGTCGCGGCCGTCGACGGGCGTGCACCACGCCTCCGCGCTGGGCACGCGCTACGACATCTTCGGTAGCGAACGCTATGTGCTGACCCTGGACAACCGTGCGCTGCGCGACATCGCGCAGTACGCGCCGTACGAATTCATCGAAATCCTCGTCAACAACGACACGTATGGCGGTGGCGGCATCTTCGGCCAGTTCAGCACGGCGGCCGCGAACAACGACTGGGCGGACTACCTGTTCGTGCACGAGTTCGGCCACCACTTCGCGGGGCTGGCCGACGAGTACTACACGTCGCCCGTCGCGTACCAGTCCAGCGGCGCGCGCATGGAGCCGTGGGAGCCGAACGTGACGGCGCTGCGCGATCCGGCCCACCTGAAGTGGAAGAAATACGTGCAGGCCGGCACGCCATTGCCGACGCCATGGCCCAAGGCCGAGTACGAAGCGTATTCGCGCGAGTACCAGAAAAAGCGCGCGGCGCTGCGGGCGGCGAACCGGCCGGAGGCGGAGATGAGTGCGTTGTTCCGCGAAGATCTGGCACACACGAACGCGCTGTTTGCGCAGGCAAAATACCGCAAGGCGATCGGCGCATTCGAGGGCGCGAACTACGAGGCCACCGGTTATTACCGTCCGGCCATGCAATGCATCATGTTCGACCGCAGCGGCGAGTTCTGCCCCGTCTGCCAGGACGGGATCAGCGACATCATCGACCTGTACGCGGGCCGGCCGGCCAACAAGTAGCGCCGGCGGGTGCGCTGCCGAACAGAGTCACCCGGGCGGCGCACCTATCCTCGTTTCGACGAACCACCTACGAAACGAGATCATCATGAAAAAATTCCTCCCCACCCTCGCGTGCGCCCTGCTGGCTTCGTCGGCCTGGGCCCAGACCACCGCCAACACGGCGCCGATCGGCCAGGCCGTTTCCGGTCACAACACCACGGCCGCCGGCGTGTCCGGCACGGGCTTGCGCACGGACGGCACCGCAAAAACGAATTCGTCGCACGGCGACACGGGCCGCCAGGCGGCCGGCGTCGATGCCACGGGCAAGGTGACCAGCAAGAGCACGGCCGTCATCAACCCCGCGCCGGGCAAGGCCGACAGCGTGAATGCCCAGGCCACCAACACGACGGCGCCCAACAACACCGATCCGGATGCGGCCGCGAGTGGCGGACGTGGCAAGGCCGGCACCAAGGCCGAGAGCGAAGTCATGCAGGCAAATGCGCGCGCTGTGAAAGAGCCGCCGGGCAGCCGCATGAAGACGGAAGCGGCCGTAAAGGCAAGCAAGAAAAAACATGCCGAGTCGAAACGCAAGGGTGCCGAGAAGGCGGCGGCACGCTGAAAGATTTCGTCACAAATTGGATGATGGCCAGTATGTACTGCGTGCGCTGGCGAACAGAGCGGAAGTTGTCGCAAGCATATTCTGAAGCCCTGACTTAACAAAAACATATGGCGCGTCAAGGCGCGCCCCACCATACTCACTTCAGGAGAACTACGATGAATAAACTGCTCGCCACCCTGATCGCCGGCCTGTTCGCCACCTCGGTTTACGCCCAATCCACGACGGCACCGGCGACCCCGGTCACGACCACCACCGACTCCACCACGGCATCGGGCCAGAGCGGCACGGCTGGCACGACGTCGACCGGCAATGCCGATGCCGACAAGAAGATCGCCAAGGCCAACGAGAAAGAGGCCAAGGAAATGTCGAAGCAGGACGAGAAGATCAACAAGGCCGTCGACAAGGCCAACGAGAAGAAGGCCAAGGCACACGACAAGGCCGAGAAGAAGGTCGCCAAGGCCAACGAGAAAGTCGCCAAGGCTGATCCGGAAGACAAGACCAAGGCTGCTGCCAAGGCCGAGGAAAAGACCGCCGAAGCCAATTACGACGCCCAGAAGACCATGATCAAGGCCGACGAAAAGGCCCAGAAGAAGATCGTGGACGCCAACGCCGATAAAGCCAAGGCCCACGCCAAGGCCAACGAAAAGCGTGCTGAAGCCGTCGCCGAAGCACACAAGGACGCCGCCAAATAATTTGGAGCGCCCATGAAAAAACGGACCCGCGGGTCCGTTTTTTGTTATCAGGCGCCGTCGCCCGTGGTGCGCATCGCGAGGTCCTTCGCCTTCAGCTTGGCCGACAACGGCTTGCCCTTGTTGGCCCGCTTGCCGAAGTGCGGCTCCAGGCCGGATGCGAACAACTCCACCGTGCGCGGCTTGTCGCCGGCCCAGGTGCCCACCACGTTCAGGCCCTTCTGGCTGATCGGTTGCACGGCCAGCAGTTTTTCCTTCGGTTCCAGGCCCATCAGGATCACGCCGCGGCCGCCGTTCTGCAGCACTTTCATTTCGTCGATGCCGAACACCAGCACGCGACCCTTCTCGGACAGACAGGCGATGGCGCCCGCGTTGTCCGCGACGACGCGCGGCGGCAGCGGCACGGCGCCGTCGTCCAAGGTGATGAACGATTTGCCGCCCTTCAGGCGCGTGATCATGTCGCCGGCCTTCGTGATGAAGCCGAAGCCCGCAGACGTGGCGAGCAGCAGGCGCGTCTCGGCCGGGCCCACGTAGTAGTACAGGATGCGACCGCCGCCCGACAGGTCGACGAGGGTCGTGATGGGGACGCCGTCGCCGCGCGCGCCGGGCAGGGCGGCCACGGGAACGGAATAGACTTTACCGTTGTCGCCGATGCACAGCAGCGTGTCGACCGTACGGCATTCAAAGGCGCCGTACAGCGAGTCGCCCGCCTTGAACGTGAACTGGGCCGGATCGTGGCCGATGCCGGTGCGCGCGCGCACCCAGCCCTTTTCGGACACGATGACGGTCACCGGCTCGTCGATGATCTTCTGCTCGGCCACGGCCTTCTGCGCTTCCTCGATCAGCGTGCGGCGGTCGTCGCCGTACTGCTTCGAGTCGGCCTCGATCTCGCGGATGATCAGGCGCTTCATCGAGTTCGGGTTCTCGAGGATGTCCTCCAGCTTCTCCTTTTCGTTGCGCAGCTCGGCCAGCTCCTGCTGGATCTTGATCGCTTCCAGGCGCGCCAGCTGGCGCAGGCGGATCTCGAGGATGTCCTCGGCCTGGCGCTCGGACAGGCGGAAGCGCTCGATCAGGGCCGCCTTCGGATCGTCCGAGTTGCGGATGATGTGGATGACCTCGTCGATGTTCAGCAGGACGGTCTCGCGGCCTTCCAGGATGTGGATGCGGTCGTTGACCTTGCCCAGCCTGAATTCCGTGCGGCGGCGGACCGTGACGAAGCGGTATTCGATCCATTCCTGCAGGATCTCGGTCAGGCCCTTCTGGCGCGGACGGCCGTCGCCGCCGATCATCACGAGGTTGATCGGTGCCGACGTTTCCAGCGACGTGTGCGCCAGCAGCATCAGCATGAATTCCGTCTGGTCCTGGTTCTTCGACTTCGGTTCGAACACGAGGCGCACCGGCGCTTCGCGGCCGGATTCGTCGCGCACGGTGTCGAGCGCGCCGAGGATCGTCTGCTTCAGCGTGAGCTGCTCGGGCAGCAGGGCTTTCTTGCCGACCTTGACCTTCGGGTTCGTGAGTTCCTCGATCTCTTCCAGCACGCGCTGGGCGGACGTGCCCGGCGGCAGTTCCGTGACAACGGCCTGCCACTGGCCGCGCGCCAGTTCCTCGATCTTCCAGCGCGCGCGCACCTTCATCGAGCCGCGGCCCGATGCGTACATGTCGGCGATGGCGGATGCCGGGGTGATGATCTGGCCGCCGCCCGGGTAGTCCGGACCGGGCATCAGGGTCATCAGTTCGGCGTGCGTGATCTTCGGATTGCGGATCATCGCGACGGCGGCGGCGGCCACTTCGCGCAGGTTGTGCGACGGGATCTCGGTGGCGAGACCCACGGCGATGCCGGATGCGCCGTTCAGCAGCACCATCGGCAGGCGTGCGGGCAGGGTGCGCGGTTCTTCCGTCGAGCCGTCGTAGTTCGGCTGGAAGTCGACGGTGCCCATGTCGATCTCGTCCAGCAGCAGGCGCGAGACGGGCGTCAAACGGGCTTCCGTGTAACGCATCGCCGCGGCGCCGTCGCCGTCGCGCGAGCCGAAGTTGCCCTGGCCGTCGATGAGCGGATAGCGCAGCGAAAAGTCCTGGGCCATGCGCACGAGGGCGTCATAGACCGACTGGTCGCCGTGCGGGTGCAGCTTACCGAGCACGTCGCCGACGACGGTCGCGGACTTGCGCGGCTTCGCGGTCGGGCCGAGACCCAGTTCGTTCATCGAGTACAGGATGCGGCGCTGGACGGGCTTCTGGCCGTCCGAGACATCCGGCAGCGCGCGGCCTTTGACGACCGAGACGGCATAGTCCAGGTAGGCGCGTTCGGCGAAAGTCGAGAGGGTCAGCGTCTCGGCGTCGTCGCCGCCGCCGCCGGGTGGAGTAGTTTGTTCGAAAAGGCTTGCTTGCGTCATGATTTTCTATGTTCGTATTCGGCGGCGGTCAGATGTCGGCTTCCGTCTCGTTCCCGTGCTCTTCCAGCCACGCGCGGCGGGCGGCGGCTTCGCCTTTACCCATCAGCATGTTGAAGCGCGCCGACGATTCGGCCAGGCCGTAGTCGCCGAAGGCCACCGGCAGCAGGCGGCGGGTGTCCGGGTTCATCGTCGTTTCCCACAGCTGCTCGGCGTTCATCTCGCCCAGGCCCTTGAAGCGGGAGATGCTCCACGTGCCTTCCTTCAGGCCTTCCTTCTTGAGCTTGTCCTCGATGGCCAGCAGTTCGCCGTCGTCCAGCGCGTACAGCTTCTGGATCGGCTTCTTGCCGCGGGCCGGCACGTCCACACGGTACAGCGGCGGGCGCGCGACGCACACGTGGCCGTTCTTGAAGAGGGCGGGGAAGTGCTTGAAGAAGAGGGTCAGCAGCAGGACCTGGATGTGCGAGCCGTCCACGTCCGCATCGGAGAGGATGCAAATCTTCCCGTACCGCAGCCCTGAAAGATCCGGATTGTCGTCCGGGCCGTGCGGGTCGACGCCGATCGCCACCGCGATGTCGTGGATCTCGTTGTTGGCGAACAGGCGGTCACGGTCCGTTTCCCACGTGTTCAGGACCTTGCCGCGCAGCGGCAGGATCGCCTGGAATTCCTTGTCGCGGCCCATCTTCGCGGAACCGCCCGCCGAGTCGCCCTCGACGAGGAACAGTTCGTTGCGGGTGATGTCCGTCGATTCGCAATCGGTCAGCTTGCCCGGCAACACGGCCACGCCGGACGACTTCTTCTTCTCGACCTTTTGCAGCGAGCGGAGGCGCGACTGCGCCTGCTTGATGACGAGGTCCGCCAGCTTGCGGCCGTATTCGACGTGCTGGTTCAGCCACAGTTCGAGCGGCGGCTTCGTGAACGTCGACACGAGTTTCACGGCGTCGCGCGAGTTCAGGCGTTCCTTCGTCTGGCCCTGGAACTGCGGGTCCAGCACTTTCGCGGACAGCACGAACGAGACGCGCGCGAACACGTCTTCCGGCAGCAGCTTGACGCCCTTCGGCAGCAGCGAGTGCATCTCGACGAAGTTCTTCACGGCGCCGAACAGGCCGTCGCGCAGGCCGGATTCGTGCGTGCCGCCGCTCGGCGTCGGGATCAGGTTGACGTACGATTCGCGCACGACGGCGCCTTCTTCCGTCCACGCGACGACCCACGCCGCGCCTTCGCCTTCCGCGAAACCTTCATCGCCGGCGGCCGCGTACTGCGCGCCTTCGAACAGGGGGATCAGGGTCTGGCCGCCGCCCGCCGTCTGCGCGAGGGCTTCCGTCAGGTAGCCGCGCAGGCCTTCGTCGTAGCGCCAGGTCTGCTTGTCGCCCGTCTTCGCATTGGTCAGCGTGACGGTCACGCCCGGCAGCAGCACGGCCTTCGAACGCAGCAGGCGCTGCAGCTCGCTCATCGGGATGTTCGGCGAATCGAAGTATTTACCGTCCGGCCACGCGGTGACGCGCGTGCCGTTCTTCTTGCCGCCGCGCTCGAACGGCTCGGAGGTCAGCGGTTCGATGACGTCGCCGTCCGCGAACACGAGCTTGTGTACGCCGTTGCCGTCGTCGTCCTTGCGCCACACGGTAATTTCGAGACGTTTCGACAGCGCGTTCGTGACGGACACGCCCACGCCGTGCAGGCCGCCCGAGAACGCGTAGGCGCCACCGGAGCCCTTGTCGAACTTGCCGCCGGCGTGCAGGCGGGTGAACACGATCTCGACAGTCGAGACGCCTTCTTCCGGATGCAGGCCGACCGGGATGCCGCGGCCGTCGTCCTCGACGGTGATGGAACCGTCCGCGTTCATCGTCACATCGATGTTCTTGCAGTGGCCGCCCAGCGCCTCGTCCGAGGCGTTGTCGATCACTTCCTGGATGATGTGCAGCGGATTCTCGGTGCGGGTGTACATGCCCGGACGCTGCTTGACGGGCTCCAGTCCTTTCAGGACGCGGATGGATGATTCGCTGTAATCGGTTGCGTTTTTCTTGGTGGCCATGCTTGATCTTCAATCATTCGAATGCTGCGCATTCTATCTTGTCGCGCGGAAAATAAGCGACTTCACGCGGTGGGTTCTACCGGACGGGAGGCGACGTGCGGGCAAAACAGCTGTATGGAAATACAGTATTTTTGCCTGTTAAGCGCAAGTTTGCAAGTGTTCGTTGCACGGATTGCCAAGTCTGCGGTATCCCGGCATCCTGTTCATGTGCGGGCGGCCGCGCGTGCCGCAAGCCTGACGGAAATCGTGATTTCATTACTAAAACGATATTTTTTTTAAAACGAATCGTGCGCGACCGTCGCAAGGATATATTGAGATCATGGCTGAGGACAATGACAAGCAGGCTAATGAACCAACGGACGCCGGTCCGCCGCCGCGCGTACCCGACCGGCGTGCCGGCGGCAATGCGTCGCGCTACCTGCGTACGGACGACACGCCGCTGAACCTGGCCGGCCGCGTGCTGCGCTCGCGCTGGCGCGCCCTGGCCGACAAGTTCAACCGCGACTTTATGCGGCGTACGCTCCGCATTGGCGTCTCCGCCCGCATCTTCCACCCGGAAGAGGGCGCGAAGGGCTTGCGCAGCAAGAACCTGCAATACCTCGAGGAATCGATCGCGCAATGGGTGATGTCGCGCGACGTGCTCGTGTTCATGGTCCCGACCGTCAATACGAACGGGTTACTTCACCCCAGCAATATCACGATGCGCCATTACGCGCGCCACCTGGACGGCCTCGTGCTGCAGGGCGGGGCGGACGTGTCGCCGATGACGTATTCCGAAACGCCGACCCGCCCCGAATGGAGTGGCGACCGCGCGCGCGACGTCTACGAACTGGAACTGCTGCACGAATTCGTCGACGCCGGCAAGCCCGTGCTGGGCATCTGCCGCGGTTGCCAGCTGATCAACGTCGCGTTCGGCGGCACGTTGCACCAGGACATCGTCACGAACGTTCCCGGCGCCCAGCCGCACGTGCACGACATCTACGATGCGCACCGTCATGCGATCGTCTTCCCGCACGGGTCGTCGCTGCGCAAGATGTTCCCCAAGCACGAGCGCGCCGTCGTGAACTCGATCCACCACCAGGCCGTCAAGGACCTGGGACGCGACATCCACGTGGAAGCGATGTCCGAGCCGGACGGCGTCGTCGAGGCGATCCGCTACCAGCGCGCGCCGTTCGTGATGGGCCTGCAATGGCATCCGGAGTTCCACCGCGCCACGGGCGGCGACCTGCTCGACTGCACGCCGGTACTGGACGAATTCCTGCGCGCGGCCCGCGAAACTCGCCTCTGATTTTTCGCTTGCCTTCGGCCGTATCCCGCTCCATAATCGAAACGAGAATCATTCTCATTTAAATTTCGAGGAGGGCTTATGGACGACGATCTGCTGGACCAACTGAACACGCCGGACGGACGGCGCACGACGCGCCACGAACTGCTCGTGGCGGCGCTGCTGCATCTGATGTCGCAATACACGGTGAACAATGCGGACGCGTGCGACCGCGCGAGCGGCGACGGGCCGTGCGTGAAACTGGCCTCGGTGATCGAGCGCCACCTGAATGCGCTGGCGCGCCTGCCGGATGCGGACCCGGTGCTGCGCGCTACCTGCGAACAACTGAGCGTGAAATGGGCCAATCTTGTCGACCGCGGCCTGCCGGCGCCCGTCAAGCGCCCGCTGCTGGCGCGGATCCTGGGGCAGGGCCGGCCGACGCTCGCTACCTGACTCAGGCGAGCCAGGCGCGCAACTTCTCCTCGCCGTCCGCGCTGAACGCGAGCACGCGCGATTCCGGTACGCGGCGCGCCCAGCCCAGTTGCTGGAAACGGTCCAGCAGCGCCGTCCCGAGGGCCCCCGCCAGGTGATGGCGGCGCTCGCTCCAGTCCAGGCAATGCCGGCACAGCGGCCGGCGCGTGGCGGAGGGCAGCGGATCGATCCCGAGTTGCGCGACAAGAGCGCGGCCCGCGTCCGTGAGCGCGACACCGCCGGCATCCAGCGCGAACGCGCCGCGCCGGGCCAGGCTTTCGTAAACGAGCACGCCGAGTTCGCCGGCCAGATGGTCGTAGCAGACGCGCGCCTTGCGCAGCGCCGGCTCGCGCGGACTGGAGCGCACGCGTACCGAGCCCGTGCCGAACGCGATGCCCATCATGGATTCCAGCAGGTGCGCGACGTCGGCGTCGGCGATGCGGAAATAGCGGTGCCGGCCCTGCGCCTCGACGGCGAGCAGGCCCGCCTCGCGCAGCTTGGCCAGGTGCGCGCTGATCGTCTGGCGCGTGACGCCGGCGGCGTCGGCCAGTTCCGTCGCCGTCAGTGCCATGCCGCTCATCAGCACGTTCAGCACTTCGGCGCGCGCCTGGTCGCCGATCAGGGCGGCGATGTTCGCGATATTCGGTCCGTCTCTCATGCTTCGATCTTAGCCGAAGCATCGTGACAGGGCCAGTGACTACCATGAGGCTTCAACGTTACGAGGAGCCATCATGCCCATCACCTGTTTCATCCGCTACGAGATCGACCCTTTTCAACGCGATGCCTTCCGCACGTATGCCGAGAACTGGGGGCGCATCATCCCGCGACTGGGCGGGCGCCTGCTCGGCTATTTCTTGCCGCACGAGGGGACCAATTACGAGGCGTGGGGCCTCGTCGGCTTCGACAGCCTGGCCGATTACGAAGCCTATCGGCTGCGCCTGAAGAAAGACGACGAAGCGGTGGCGAACTTCGCGTTCGCGCGTGAAAAGCGCTTCATCCTGCGCGAGGAGCGCACCTTCCTGGAAAACGTCGCATGATCGCCGTGATCTTCGAAGTGGAACCGGCGCCGGGCAAGCGCCAGGATTACCTCGACGCGGCCGCCGCGCTCCGCCCCGAACTGGAAGCGATCGACGGCTTCATTTCCATCGAACGCTTTGCCTCGCTGACGCGGCCGGAGAAGATGCTGTCGCTGTCGTTCTGGCGTGACGAGGACGCCGTGAAACGCTGGCGCACCCTGCCCGCGCACCGGGCGATGCAGGCGGCGGGGCGGACCGGCCTCTTTGCCGATTACCGCCTGCGCGTGGCCGCCGTCGTGCGCGACTACGGGCTGCACGAGCGGGACGAGGTGCCGCCCGACCTGGTCACTCCTTGATTTCCGGCTCGACGAGTTGCGCGAGCAGCAGCAAGGATTCCTGCCAGCCGAGGTAGCACATCTCGGCGGGAATCGCGGCCGGGATGCCTTCCTGCTTCACCTTGATCTCCACGCCGCAGAACACCTCGCGCAGCGTGACGGTCGTCTGCATGCGGCCGGGCAGGTTGGGATCGTCGAATTCGGCCGTGTAGACGAGGCGCTTGCCCGGTTCCAGTTCCAGGTATTCGCCGCCGAACGAGTGGCTCCCGCCCGTCGTGAAATTCGTGAACGACATCTGGTAGCGGCCGCCGACGCGGGCGTCCTGCTCGTGCACCGTGCAGGTGAAGCCGTGCGGCGGCAGCCATTTGGCGACGGCGGCCGGCGTGACGAACGCGCGATAGACGCGGTCGGCGGTGGATTTCAAAACACGGTGCAATTCAACGGTATTCGTGGACATGATCGGTCTCCTTGGCGTAAGTGGCAGAGGACATCCCTCTGATCCTACGACGAACGGACGACCGCCGGATCGACACGCGATCAAAAAATTTTTCAGCGGCCGCGGAAGCGCCGGATGGCCGCGTCGACCATGCCCTCCGTGCTGCCCTGGCGTTCGTATTGCCCGCGCAGAAAACTCGCGTCGCCGCCGTCGCTGGCCGCCGCGGCCAGGTGCAGCAGTGCTTCCAGGCTGCCCAGCGCCTGCGCATGCGGTTCCATCAGGTCCAGCGTCGCGATGATGTCCTCGCGCAGCGGGATCTGTTCATAAGTCTTCGGATGCGTGATCACGCCGTCGAGGCCGAAGCGGCTGGCCTGGAAGCGGTTGTAGTTGTAGACGAGGTAGTCGTCCTCGAGCGGCGCCGCCTCCTGCCGCTGGAGCAGGTGGCGGCACAGTGCCTGCAGGTAGGCCGCGAGCGCGGCTGCGCGCTCCACCGTCAGCGGCGTATCGCACACGCGCAGCTCGATCGTGCCGTATTCCGGCTTCGGCCGCAGGTCCCAGTAAAAATCCTTCATGCTCCTGATGATGCGCGTGCGCTCCATCTTGGCGAAGTAGACGTCGGCGAAATCGGCCCAGCTGAGCGTGAACGGTGCCCGGCCGCTCAGGGGAAACGCCGAGACGGAGTTCAGGCGCGCGGAATCGAAGCCGCTGTCGTGCCCCTGCACGAACGGCGACGACGCGGACAGGGCGATGAAATGCGGGATGTAGCGCGACAGCGCGTGCAGCAGGTACAACGCGTCGTCGCCACTGGCGCAGCCGATGTGCACGTGCTGGCCGAACACGGTGAACTGCTTGGCCAGGTAGCCGTACAGCGCGGACAATTCCTGGTAACGGGGCTTGGCCGAGATGCGTTGCTCGGACCAGTGCTGGAACGGATGCGTGCCGCCGCCCGCGATGCCGATGTTCAGCACGTCGCTGGCGGCAACGAGCGTGTCGCGGATTTCCAGCAGTTCGGCCAGCAGCGTGCGGTAGTTCGTCTGCACGCTCGAATTTATCTCGATCATGCTTTCCGTGATCTCGGGCGTGACGTTGCCTGGAAACGGCTTGCGCTTCAACAGGTGCATCAGGTCCGGGCTGGCGGGCGTGAGGTCGAAGTCGGACAGGCTGACGAGCTGCAGTTCCAGCTCCACGCCGAACGTCAGCGGTTCCGATGTGGCGAACGGTTCAAGCGGCATGATGGGCCTCCGGCGCTTCGCGCGCCCACACGAGGGCACGCTGCAGGATGATGGGACCGAACACTTCGAGCAGCATCGTCACGGCCGCCACGGCGCGCAGCTCTTCGACGACTTGCACGCCCGCATGGCGCGCATGCTCGATCAAGAGGATCACGAATACGGACAGCGGCGTCAGCGCCACCCCCGTCAGCGCGCCCTTGCGCCACGAAATGCCGGACAGGTGTGCGAACGCCGTCACGCCGGCCGTCTTGGCAATGAGGCGCACGAGCACGAGGGCGACGGCAAGCGCCGCGCCGGCCCACACGCGGCGCCAGTCCAGCGTGGACGCGGCGAACACGAACAGCACGACGGTCAATAGCTCGCCCAGCGCGCCGAAATTGCGCTGCGCCTGGCTGAACGCGACGCGGCGGTGGCGCGCCGTCAGCCCGAACGCGAGCGCCGCCACGACGGGCGACAGGGCCAACGCGTACGTGATCGCGACGAGCAGGATCACGGCCAGCGCGAAGGCGACGGTGGCGTCCTGCGCCAGCTTGCCCAGCAAACGCAGGACGCCCGGCACGACGAGGCCGAACACGGCGCCGGTAAACGCCGAGACGCCCAGCACGACGAGGCTGTTCCACAGCGCGTCGCCCACGTCCTCGAACGTGCGGAAGATCCACAGGCCGACGGTGGCATTGAACGCGAACACGGCCAACACGCAGTTCAGCGCGCACAGGTGCAGCGCCCGTTCCGTCACCTGGCCCGAGCTTTTCTGTTCGTTGATCACGCGGACGACGGTCGCGGGCGACGTCGCCATCGACAGCGACGCGAGCATCAGCCGGTCGATCAGTGCCGCGCCGAACGCGTTCGCGACGAGGTACACGCCCACGAAGGTGAGGCCCGCTTCGGCGAGGCCCGTCACGCCGATCCACGGATTCGTGCGCAGCCAGCGCAGGTTGATGCGGTAGCCCAGCTCGAACAGGATCAGCCCGAACCCGACGTCCGCCAGCAGCAGGGTCGTCCCGGCTTCAGGCAGCGGCAGCACGCCCAGCTGGGGCGCGGCCAGGATGAAGCCGACGATGCCATAGAAACTGATGCGCGGCAGGCCCGTCCAGCGCTGCCCGAATTCGCCGACCAGCCAGGCCAGCGTGATCGCGAAGGGCCAGGCGAGGCTCGTGAGAATGGCCAGGAAATCCTGCATGCCTGCTCCTTTGTCAAAATGTTATGACGTGGAGCCGATTCTACAAGAGGGATATGTGCGCACGATTACATGTAGGAATTGCGGAAGGTAGAATGCCGAATGACCCAAACGATCCCCGCCCCGGCGCCACGCCCCCCGATCCGCCTCACGGCCCAGGTGCTCACGTGCCTGATGTTCTGCCTGCTGGCGACACCCATCATCTGGTTCGGCCAGCGTGACCCGCTCGCGGCCTTCGGCGGCCCGATGGCGCCGCTGTGGCAGCTGCTGGTCGGGCAGGGTCTCGCATTGCTGGCCGCCGCCGGCTTCTATGTCATGTTCCGCCTGACGGCGCGGGCGAAGTCGACCACCGACACGATCGCGAGCTATGCGCGCCTCGACCTGCGCGGCCTGAATCCCCTGTGGATCGCGCTGGCCGCCGCCATCGGCGAGGAGACGCTGTTCCGCGCGGCGCTGCAGCCGCTGCTGGGCATCTGGATCACGTCGCTGATCTTCGTCGTGACGCACACGCCCGCGTACCGCTTCCGCCGGCTCGACTTCGCCACGCTGGCGCAGGCGGCCGGCGTGTTCGGCGGCAGCGTCGCGCTGGGCCTGATTTATCAATACGTCGGCTGGATCGCGGCGGTGCTCGTGCACCTGTGGATCGACATCATCGGCCTCCTGATCGTGCGTGCGGCGGCACGCGCGCAGTGATTACTTGCTGAGCAGCCGCATCGCCCGTTCCAGCCCGTCGATCGTCACGGGGAACATGCGGTTGCCCATGATCTGCCGCACGATGGCGATCGACTGCCGGTACTGCCACAGGTGTTCCGGCTCCGGATTCAGCCACGCGAATTTCGGAAACGCGTGGCAGAACCGCGCGAGCCATTCCGCGCCCGCTTCGTCGTTCGCGTATTCGACGGAGCCGCCCGGCGCGAGGATTTCGTAGGGGCTCATCGTCGCGTCGCCGACGAAGATCAGGCGCGTGTCCGGCGGGTAGGTGCGCAGCACGTCCCACGTTGGGAAGCGTTCGGCGTGGCGGCGGCGGTTGTTCTTCCACAGGTGGTCGTAGACGCAGTTGTGGAAATAGTAGAACTCCATGTGCTTGAACTCGGCCTTCGCCGCCGAGAACAGCTCCTCGGTGCGCTCGATGTGGTCGTCCATCGTGCCGCCCACGTCCAGCAGCATCAGCACCTTGATGCGGTTGCGCCGCTCCGGCTGCATCCTGATGTCCAGCCAGCCGGCGTTGTTGGCGGTGGAGCGGATCGTCTCGTCCAGCGCCAGCTCGTCGGGCGCGCCCTGGCGCGCGAAGCGGCGCAGGCGGCGCAGCGCGACCTTGATGTTGCGGATGCCCAGTTCGCGCTCGCCGTCGTAGTCGCGGTAGGTGCGCTGGTCCCACACTTTGACGGCAGACCGGTTGCCCCCCTTGCCGCCGATGCGGATGCCCTCGGGATTCGTGCCGCCGTTGCCGAACGGGGACGTGCCGCCCGTGCCGATCCATTTATTCCCGCCTTCGTGGCGCTCCTTCTGCTCCTGCAGCAGCTGCTGCAGGCGGTCCATCAGCTTGTCGTAGCCGAGCTTTTGCAGCTCCGCCTTCTGCTCGGGCGTCAGCTCGCGCTCCAGCCGCTTGATCAGCCAGTCCAGGGGAATGTCGGCCTTCGGATCGAACACCGTCTCGATCCCTTTGAAAAAGGCGCCGAACGCGCGGTCGAACTTGTCGAAATGGGCTTCGTCCTTCACCAAGGTCAGGCGCGCGAGATAGTAAAACTCGTCGAGCGACGGTGCGATCACCTGCTTTTGCAGCGCTTCCAGCAGGGTGAGGAATTCCTTGATCGTGACGGGGACCTTCGCGTCGCGCAGGGTGAAGAAGAAGTCGATCAGCATCGCGCATTACTCCGCGTGGCGCGCCAGGCGATAGTGCAGGTGCGACTTGATCTCGTGCCACTCGCCGCGCACGATGCTGTACATGACCGTGTCGCGCACGGTCCCGTCGCGGCGTGGCGCGTGGTGGCGCAGCACGCCATCCTTCTTTGCACCGAGGCGCTCGATGGCGGCCTGCGACGCGTAATTGAAATTATCGGTGCGCAGGCCGACGACGGCGCAGCCGAGCGTATCGAACGCGTGCGACAGCAGCAGCAGCTTGCAGCTCGTGTTCACGTGGCTGCGCTGGCGGCTCTTCGCGTACCACGTGTAGCCGATCTCCACGCGGTCGATCGCGGGCATGATGTCGTGGTAGCTGGTCGTGCCGATCACGGTGTCGCTGGACGCGTCGACGACGGCGAACGCGACCCGGTTGTGCATCTCCAGCGCCGTGCGGATATAGGCTTCCGTGTCCTGCGGTTCCGGCACGGACGTGATGCGCAGGTTCCACAGTTCGCCGTCCGCGGCGGCCGCGCGCAGGCCGTCCAGGTGGTGCAGCGCGAGCGGTTCCAGGCGCACCCCGTTGAATTCGAGCGTGACAGGGTCGACGTGGATCATCGGTTGTGCCTCGCCATCGCCACGAGGCGCTCGAACAGGCTCACGTCCTGCTCGTTCTTCAGCAGGGCGCCCGCGAGCGGCGGCACGATCGTCTTGCCGTCCTGGCTGCGCAGGATCTCGGCCGGGATGTCCTCGGCCAGCAGCAGCTTCAGCCAGTCGAGGAATTCCGACGTCGATGGCTTTTTCTTCAGGCCCGGCACGTCGCGCAGTTCATAAAAACTCTGCAGCGCGGCGGACAGCAGGTCGGCCTTCAGCGTGGGGTAGTGGACCTTCACGATTTCCGCCATCGTGTCCCGGTCGGGGAATTTGATGTAGTGGAAGAAGCAGCGGCGCAGGAAGGCGTCCGGCAGATCCTTCTCGTTGTTCGACGTGATGATGACGAGGGGCCGGTGCTTCGCCACGACCATCTCGCGCGTCTCGTACACGTAGAACTCCATGCGGTCCAGTTCGCGCAGCAGGTCGTTCGGGAATTCGATGTCGGCCTTGTCGATCTCGTCGATCAGCAGCACGACGGGCTCCGGCGCCGTGAACGCCTGCCACAGCACGCCCTTGACGATGTAGTTGTGGATGTCGCGCACGCGCTCGTCGCCCAGCTGCGAATCGCGCAGGCGCGAGACGGCGTCGTATTCGTACAGGCCCTGCTGGGCCTTGGTCGTGGACTTGATGTGCCACTGCAGCAGCGGCATGTCCAGCGCGGCCGCGACCTCTTCGGCCAGCATCGTCTTGCCGGTGCCGGGTTCGCCCTTGATCAGCAGGGGCCGGGCGAGGGTGAGGGCGGCGTTGACCGCCAGTTTCAGGTCGGCGGTGGCGACATAGTTGTCGCTGCCTTCGAAGCGTCGGGGTGCGTGCATGGGCCTGGGGCTATCGTATGGGAACGTCAACGAGTATATGCCAGAACGCGGCGGCGGGCAGGCCGTCCATGCTGCGCTGCCCAATGGACTCGACTATATTCTTCGGATAGAATCGATTGGATCGTGGCAAAAATGCCATTGCAGTTGCAGTACCGGGGGTCTAGAAAACCTGCTGCCGCCGCACGGGTCGCAAGGCGCCCTATCGATTCAACCCAACGATAGGTCATCCATGAAAATATCAACCGCATTACTCGTGCTTGCCGCCGGCGCCTCGATTGCCGGCACGGCCAGCGCGGCCGACATCGTCGGCAATCCGAAGGCAGCACCCAACAAGATCGAGCAGTGTATCGGCTGCCACGGCATCCCGGAATACAAGGGCACGTTCCCTGAAGTCTATCGCGTACCGAAGATCGGCGGACAGTCGGCCAAGTACATCGAAGCCGCGCTGCAGGCTTATAAAAAAGGCGACCGCAACCACCCGTCCATGCGCGGTATCGCGGCCAGCCTGTCCGACCAGGACATCGCCGACATCGCCGCCTATTATTCGCAACAGACCCCGTCCAAGTAAGGAGCGCGCCATGAATAAACTGATCGTCGCGCTGACCCTGGGCGCTTCCGCGCTGGCCCTGTCCGGCCAGGCGCTCGCCGGGGGCAATGCCGCCAACGGCGCCGAGCTGGCGAAGAAATACAACTGCGCGTCCTGCCACGGCGCCGACTACAAGACCCCGATCGATCCCAGCTATCCGAAGCTGGCCGGCCAGCATGCCGACTACCTCGTGCACGCGCTGACCGCGTACAAGCGCGGCAACAAAGCCGCCAACGGTCGCAACAATCCGATCATGGCCGGCATGGCCCAGCCGCTGTCCGACCGCGACATGGCCGACATCGCCGCCTACCTGGAAAGCCTGCCCGCGGCGCTCGTCACGAAGCGCTGATCCGCACGGGCCGTTACAATAACGGCCCATCCGGATTGTCCGGAATCCCTCCTGCCGCTGCCGGCAGGGGGGATTTGTTTTTTGGAGCCCCGCCTTGTCCGACGTATCCCCTTCCCACATCAAGACCAATGTATTGAGCGGCCTGACGGTCGCGCTGGCGCTGGTCCCCGAGGCCATTGCCTTCGCCCTCGTGGCCCACGTGTCGCCGCTGACCGGCCTGTATGCCGCCGTGCTGGTCTCGTTCATCACCTCCGCGTTCGGTGGCCGGCCCGGCATGATTTCCGGCGCCGCGGGCGCGCTGGCCGTCGTCATGGTCGCGCTGGTTGTCCAGCACGGCGTGCAATACCTGTTCGCCGCCATCGTGCTGATGGGCGTACTGCAGATCCTGTTTGCCGCCGCGCGGCTCGGTAAATTCATCCGCATGGTGCCGCATCCCGTGATGCTGGGCTTCGTCAACGGCCTGGCCATCGTGATCTTCGTCGCGCAGTTCGAACACTTCAAGACGGGCGGCGGCTGGATGGCGGGCCCGCAGCTGTGGACGATGCTGGGCCTCGTCGCGCTGACGATGGCGATCGTGTACCTGACACCGCGCATCACGAAGGCCGTGCCGGCCACGCTGGTCGGCATCCTCGCCGTCGCGCTGCTCGCGCATGTCACGGGCATCGAGACGAAGACGGTGGGCGACCTCGGTTCCATCGCCGGCGGCCTGCCGGCGTTCCGCGTGCCGGACGTGCCGTTCGACCTGCAGACATTGAAGATCGTGTTCCCGTACTCGCTCGTGCTGGCGGGCGTGGGCCTGATCGAGACGCTGCTGACCTTGACCCTGATCGACGAGATCACGGACACCCGGGGCCAGCCGAACCGCGAAAGCCTGGCGCAGGGCGTGGCCAACGTCGTCACCGGTTTCTTCGGCGGCATGGGCGGCTGCGCGATGATCGGCCAGAGCATGATCAACGTGGGCAACGGCGCGCGCGGACGCCTGTCCGGCATCTGCGCGTCGCTGTTCCTGCTGTCGTTCATCCTGTTCGGCGCAAGCGTGATCGAGCGGATTCCGCTGGCCGCGCTGATCGGCGTGATGTTCGTCGTGTGCGAAAAGACGTTCGAATGGGGCACGTTCCGCCTGTTCGGCAAGGTGCCGCGCGCAGACGCGCTCGTGATCGTGCTGGTGGCCGGCGTGACGCTCGTCTTCAACCTGGCGACCGCCGTGCTGGTGGGCGTGGTCGTGTCGGCGCTGGTGTTCGCGTGGCAGCACGCGAAGCAGATCCGCGTCGCGACGGCGCAGGACGCGCACGGTTGGAAAGTCTACGAACTGGAGGGGACGCTGTTCTTCGCGTCGGCGGCCGGCTTCCAGGCGCTGTTCACGCCGAAGGACGATCCGCAGGACGTCGTCGTCGAATTCCGCCGCGCCCGCGTGGCGGACCACTCCGCGATCCAGGCCATCGACGGCCTGGCGGAACGCTACCGCGCCCTCGGCAAGCGCCTGCATCTGCGTCACCTGAGCCCGGACTGCCGCGCGCTGCTCGAGCGCGCGAAGGACATGATCGAGGTGAACCTGCCGGAAGACCCGCGCTACCGGGTGGCCGACGACAAGCTGGATTAACGGACGCGCTTGCGCACGCACTCCACGTACGCGTCCGTATCCGGCTGCGTACCGTGGCGCTGCGCCGACCAGATCATCTCGCCGAGACACTCCATGATGCCGTGGTGCGCCTCATGCTCGCCCACGCGCGCGGCCAGCGCCTCGTAGGCGGCGCGGATGCCGCGCGGCTGGTCGATCGATACCTGTTCCGTGATCGACAAATGCATCGACAGGTGCAGGAACGGATTCGGCTTGCCGCCTTCGACGGAATAGTCGCGCGCCACGGCCGCATCCGCATCCGTCAGCTCGTCGTGGTATTCGGGATGCTGCTCGATCCAGTCGGCGGCGATGGCGTCCATCGGGGTCAGGATCTCGCCCGCGCGGCGCTTGCGGTAGGCCTCGCAGAAAAAGCGGCGGACGTCGTTGGAGGAGGGGGTGAACATGGGGGGAACCGTCGGAAAACCAGGAGGAAGGGCGTCATTGTAGCGCGATGGCGCACACCCTGCCCGCGCGGTCACGGGTCCGGCAGCTCCAGCTCGAGCGTGCCATGCCAGGGCACCTGCTGCCAGCGCGCGTCCAGTGCCAGCACGGCGTCGAACATCCGCCTGCCCGCGTCCGCGGGGAGGGTCGGCACGCTGCGGCCGCGGCTCGTGCACGCCGTGCGCACGCCTTCGTCGAACATCGCGGCGTCGAATGTGCCGCTCCACAGCTGCGCCTGCAGGCTCTCGACGACGGCTTCCGCATGGATGGCCTGGTCCACCAGCGCCGCGTTGCCCGGGTCGTGCGCCTGTTCCATCGCGGGGCCGATGTCGACGCCCGCCGCGATCATGCCGAAGAAGGCGTGGCGCCACCCGAGCGTGGACTCGACGACGTAGTGCACGAGGTCGTGCGGCAGGATTCCCTGGCGCGGCATCGCGCAGCCGGTCGTGCTGCCGTCGCGGCGCACGCAGAGCAGGTCGTCGTATTTATCGGTGCGGCCGCGGCGGGTAACGATCAGTTTCATGGCACGACTCCATTCGGTGCCGCGCCGCCGGTCGGCGCGGGCTTCTGGGCAGGCCCGCAGTTCGTGCGCAAGGTGGCCTTGAGCGCGCTGGCCTCGGCCGCGTCGCCGCGCGCGTCGTGCCATTCCGCCATGTACGCTTGCGCCATGCACGTGCGCGCATGCGCGAGTTTCGCCTCCTTGCCCGCCTCGTCCAGCAGGCGCGCCGCGTTGATCTTGCCGCGGTAGAAGTCGGCGATCGGCGCGGGCCAGTCGTCTTCCTTCTGCTGTTTCAGCGCCGCTTCCAGTTCCGTCTTCGCGAGGTCCGCCTCGCCGTGGCGCACGCGCGCGATGTACAGCCACAGCGGACCCAGGCGGTCGGCCGGCAACTGGTCCAGCGCGCGCCGCAGTTGCGGGATGGCCGCGTCCAGGTTCCCGGCCAGCATCTGGCGGCGGCCGCGCAGCAGGCTGGCGTTCGGCTGGCCGCCGTTGGCCGCCATGTCCAGCCAGACACCGGCCTGGATCGGGTCGCGCGGCACGCCGCGGCCGTTGGCGTAGATCTGGGCCAGCGCGTACTGGGCGTCCGCGTTGCCGCCGTCGGCCTCGGCGCGCATCCACGGTTCCAGCCCCGTGCCGCGCGTGAACACGTCGCCGCCCAGGTAGGCGATGTACAGTTTTTCCTGGCTCATCGCGAACAGCACGCGGTGCGTGCGCAGGAAGTCCTGCCCCAGGTACAGGTCGGCCGTGCGCGCGCCCTGCGAATCGATGATGCCCAGTTCGACGTCGCGGATGGTCTCGCCGCCGAGCTGCAACGATTTGACTGGGGCGATCCAGTGCGGCGCACGGTCGGACCCGACCCCGCCGGCGTCGCCCATGCGGACCGCGCCCGGGCCATTGACGTCGATGCCCGCTTTCTTCGCGGCGTCCAGCATCATGAAGCTGCGGTGCGCGCCGGAGTCGATCAGCGCGTCCATCTCCTTGCCGTTCACGAAGACCGTGAAATGCGGATTCGGGCTCCTGTCGAAATTGCGTGCGAACGGCAGCACGACCGTGTTTTCCTTCCACAGGAGCAGCTCCGTCTTGCGGCATTCGAGCGGGCGGTAGAACTTCATCCGCTTGGCGCGCAGGTCCAGCTCGAGGTCCGCCTGCAACAGGAACGGGGCGCCGACGATGGCGTCGAAGGCCGGCGTGAACGTGGTGCTGCCGATCACGGTCAGTTCGGGACGGCGGCCGGCATGCGCCGGGCCGATGGCGAAATCCTTCAGCCGCACGCCGTACAGGCGCGAGAGACCCCCGAGCCCTTCGACTAACCGCCCCGTCATGAACAGGTTCAGGTCGCGCCGGGTCGCGGCGTTCATCGTCATGTGCGTCTGGTCGGAGCCCGTGTCGATCAGCATCGTGGCCGGGGTGCCGTTGATCGTGCCGTCGACCGCGGGTGCCAGGCTCTGGCCGACGTAGCGGATGGGCAGGTTCGCGACTTCGACGTAGGTACACTTGGGCGGGGTGTCCTCGGCATGCACGCGTGCGGACGCGCACAGCGCGGCCAGCAGGAAGGGGAGGGCACGGAAAATCGGCAAAGTCGGCATCATCATGATGATGATTCTACTTCGCAATTTTGTAAAATTTACATTACAGAAAAGTAAAAAAGGCAAAGCCAACCGCTCGCACGGCTGCTTTGCCTTTGTTTTGTTGCGTCCGCGCTACTTCCGCAGATCAATCCGCAGTTCAATCCTTCCGCGTCGCATCCTGTTGCGCCAACACCATCTTGGAGCTGCCGGCGGCGTCGGCAATGGCCTTGCTGGCCGCCGCCACCGCCTTGCTGGCGTTGGCGGCATTCGCCACGGCCTTGTTGCCGCCGCCGTTGCCGCCCTGGCTGCGCCGCTCGTGCGGCTGGCGCAGGTAGCGCGAGTTGTGGCGGCGTTCGCCATTCGCGGGCCACGTGATGAACCGCGACAACTCCTGCAAGGCGCGCTGGTACACTTCGCGCTTGAATTCGATGACCACGTCCAGCGGGACCCAGTAATCGTGCCAGCGCCAGGCGTCGAACTCGGGATGGTCGGTCAGGCGCAGGTTGACGTCGTTGTCGCGTGCCACCATGCGCAGCAGGAACCAGATCTGCTTCTGCCCGCGGTAGTGACCACGCACTTCGCGCTTGATGAAGTGATCGGGCACTTCGTAGCGCAGCCAGTCGCGGGTGCGGCCCACGATCTTGACGTGCTCCTGGCGCAGGCCGATTTCTTCCTCGAGCTCGCGGTACATCGCCTGTTCCGGCGTCTCGCCGTATTTGATACCCCCTTGCGGAAATTGCCAAGAATGCTCACGCACCCGCTTGCCCCACCACACTTCGTTGTTGGCGTTCAGCAGGATGATGCCGACGTTGGGGCGAAACCCTTCACGATCGAGCATAATTCACCTCGAAACTTTCTGCCGGCCGATCTCTCTTACATTTTTACCTAGCTATCCAGATACGTCGAACGTGCAACCTGCACAGGAACAACAGCATGCACCACGTGTTTCGGAGCCATTTGTATAAAGATTGGATGCATCAGCCAGCTAATCCTTTAAAATTAGGTCGATTATAACCCTCTCTTTTTAAAAAGAATTCACCGATATGCGCGCCTCACGATTTTTTATTTCAACGCTCAAAGAAGCGCCCTCCGACGCCGAGATCGTCAGCCATAAACTGATGATGCGCGCCGGGATGATCAAGCGACTTGGCTCCGGCATCTACACGTACATGCCGCTGGGCCTGCGCGTGATCCGCAAGGTCGAGGGCATCATCCGCGAAGAGATGAACAAGGCAGGCGCGATCGAACTGTTGATGCCGCTGGTGCAACCGGCCGAGCTGTGGCAGGAGACGGGCCGCTGGGACAAGATGGGGCCGGAACTGCTGCGTCTCAAGGATCGCCACGGCCGCGACTTCGCGCTGCAGCCGACGTCGGAAGAGGTCGTGACCGACGTCGTGCGCACGGAAGTCAAGTCGTACCGCCAGCTGCCGTTGAATTTTTATCACATCCAGACCAAGTTCCGCGACGAGCGCCGTCCCCGCTTCGGCCTGATGCGCGGCCGTGAGTTCACGATGAAGGACGCGTATTCGTTCGACCGTGACGTCGAAGGCATGCAGAAGTCCTACGAGACGATGTTCAACGCCTACGTCAGCATCTTCAACCGCTTCGGCCTGAAGTTCCGCGCGGTGGCGGCCGACAACGGCGCCATCGGCGGCACCGGCTCGCACGAATTCCACGTCATCGCCAGCACCGGCGAGGACGCGCTGGTCTACTGCCCGGACTCCGACTACGCCGCGAACATGGAAGCGGCCGAGGCGCTGCCGCTGATCGCCCAGCGCGGCGCCGCGACGCAGCCGCTGACGAAGGTGTCGACCCCGAACACGACCAAGTGCGAGCAGGTCGCCAAGCTGCTCGGCATCGATCTCGCGCAGAACGTGAAGTCGATCGCGCTGACGGTCGAAAAGGAAGTCGACGGCAACAAGGTCAAGGAAAACTGGCTGCTGCTGCTGCGCGCCGACCATGACCTGAACGAAGTCAAGGTCACGAAAGTGCCGGGCCTGAAAGACTTCCGCTTCGCCACCGAAGCCGAGATCCAGGACGCCTACGGCACGGTGCCGGGTTACCTCGGTCCGGTGGGCACGAAGCAGCCGGTCAACATCGTGGCCGACCGCACCGTTGCCAACATGGCCGACTTCGTGTGCGGCGCCAACGAGGCGGAATACCACCTGACGGGCGTCAACTGGGGCCGCGACCTGGCGGAACCCATCGTCGCCGACCTACGCAACGTCGTCGAAGGCGACGCGTCGCCCGACGGCAAGGGCAAGCTCGCCATCGAGCGCGGCATCGAAGTGGGTCACGTGTTCCAGCTGGGCACCGCGTACTCCGCCGCGATGGACTGCGTCTACCTGGACGAGAAGGGCCAGCCGGTTCCGATGCAGATGGGTTGCTACGGCATCGGCGTGACCCGTATCGTGGGCGCCGCCATCGAACAGAACTTCGACGACAAGGGCATCATCTGGCCGGACGCGATCGCGCCGTTCGAGCTGGTGCTGTGCCCGATGGGCTACGACCGCAGCGATCTGGTGAAGACCGAAACCGATCGCCTCTATGCCGAGCTGCAGGCAGCCGGCGTGGACGTCATCGTCGACGACCGCGGCCTGCGTCCGGGCGCCATGTTCGCCGACTGGGAACTGGTCGGCGTGCCGCACCGCGTCGTGATCGGCGAGCGTGGCCTCAAGGAAGGCAACCTGGAATACCAGGGCCGCCGCGATGCCGAGGCGACGGCCGTTCCCGCAGCGGACATGGTCGGCTTCATCAAGGGCAAGCTGGGCAAGTGATGGCACGACGGTTGATTAGCCGGGCAGCAGCCCGGCTCGGCCCGGTCTTGCTCGCCGCTGCACTGATGAGCAGCGGCGCGGCGCAGGCCGGCAACCAGAAAGAAGAAGCGCTGGCCGATTCGGTCCGGCTGGCGCTCGAACACGCCATCCGCGACGGCAGTCCGCCGAAACCGGTGTTCCGCGACGAGGTCGCGCGCGTCCGTTACCAGCAATGGTTCGACGCGATGTCGGCGCGCCTCAAGCGCCGCCTGCCGGACGACCAGACGCGCACGGAATTCCTCGAATCCGCGTGGTACGAAGCGACGCGCGCGGGCCTCGATCCGGGGCTCGTGCTGGGCCTGATCCAGGTCGAGTCGGCGTACCGCAAGTACGCCGTGTCGATGGTCGGCGCGCGCGGTTATATGCAGGTGATGCCGTTCTGGACGAAGGTGATCGGCGATTCGAACCGCCGCGCGCTGTTCGACATGCAGACGAATTTGCGCTACGGCTGCTCGATCCTGCGCATGTACATCGACATGGAAGGGGGCAATCTGTATCTCGCCCTCGGCCGCTACAACGGCAGCCGCGGGAAGCCCGAGTATCCGAATGCGGTGCTCGCGGCGTGGAAGAACTGGGAGTTCAAGCAGGACGTGATGGTGTCGAGCCGTTGATCACGCCCTGATCTCCTCGATCAGCTGCTGCGCATGCCGCGGCAACCCCTCGAAGCTGCGCATGCACAGCGACAGCTGGCGCACCGCCCACGCGTCGGCCAGCTGCAGCACCGTGATATCCATCGTGCGGGCGCAGCGCCGCGCGGCCAGTTCCGGCACCATGCCGATCCCGACCCCGTTCTCCACCATGCGGCACACCGCGTCGAAGCTGCGCAGGCGCACGCGCGCGCGCAAGGTGCGGCCGATGCGTTCGGCATGCTGGCTCAGGTAGCGGAACAGGGCGCTGTCGCCCGTCAGCGCCACGTGGTCGAAGTCGACGAGCCGTGCGAACGGCACCGCCTGGCCCTCCTGCGTGACGAGCGTGCGCGCCAGCGCCGGCTGGACGACGGCGACGATGCGGTCGGTGCCGAACGGGAAGGTCTCCAGGCCCGACAGGTCGACCGTGTCGGCCAGGATGCCCAGGTCCGCACCGCCTTCGCGCACGGCGCGCGCGATGTCGCTGGAGGTGCGTTCTTCCAGGTCGATGTCGACGTCCGGATGGCGCGACATGAAGCCGGCCAGCCGCTCCGGCAGATATTCCGACAGCGCGGCCGTGTTGCACAGCAGGCGGATCTGGCCCTTCAGGCCCGCTGCGTGCTCGCCCAGTTCCGCGCGCAGGCGCGCCAGTTGCTGGAACACGAGGCGGGCGTGGCGCTGCAGGGCGAGGCCTGCGGCGGTCGGCTGCACGCCGCGCCGGCCGCGCACGAGCAGGGGCACGCCCAGCGTCTCTTCCATGTGCTGGATACGCTCGCTCGCGGAGGCCAGCGCCAGGTGGGCACGCCGGCTGCCGGCCGTGATGCTGCCGGCGTCCAGCACGTGCAGGAACAGCTGCAGGTCGGTCAGGTCGAATCGCATATGAGACTTGTCATGCAAAGCAAAAAGCCCCGGCTCGCCGGGGCTTTTCGTATCGGGGCCAGTGGGACAGCCAGCCAGGTCTTCTTATTTGAGGTGATCCGAGATCAGCTTGGTCATTTCGAACATCGACACCTGCGCCTTGCCACCGAAGACGGCTTTCAGCTTGTCGTCGGCGTTGATCATGCGGCGGTTGGCCGCGTCCTGCAGGTTTTGCGCCTTGATGTAATCCCAGACCTTCTTGGTCACTTCGGTGCGCGGCAGCGGTTTCGCGCCGACGACGGCGGCCAGCGGTGCCGACGGGGTCATCTCTTTCATGAAAGCGGCGTTCGGCTTGCGTGCCGCTGCCGGCTTCTTTGCTGCTGCGGTTGCTTTCGGTGCTGCTGCTTTGGCAGGAGCTGCTGCCTTTTTCGCTGCCGGCTTTGCCGCCGCAGCAGGCTTGGCAGCGGCTTTCTTCGCGGGCGCTGCGGTGGTTTTTTTGGCTGTTGCCATCTTCGAGCCTCCTAAACGGAACACATGGAAATTTGCGCGTGAGCGCACCCGGCTTATATTGGTAGGGTTTTAGTGTTCGTGCAAGTCTTTTTCGAAATTTTTTCACTCTTACAAGCCCTAAAACGGCCCGTTGTGTTACCCGGGCCTCTCTAGAGTGAAAAAACAGGCATCCCAAGCACAAAAAAGCCGTGCGGGAGGCTCATTCCCGCACGGCTTTTTGGGCAGATCAATGGTCAGCGATCAGCGCAGACCGGGCATCATGCCCTTCATCCCGCGCATCATCTTCATCAGGCCGCCGCCCTTGAGCTTCTTCATCATCGTGTTCATCTGCTCGTACTGGGTCAGCATGCGGTTCACTTCCTGTACCTGCACGCCGGCGCCGGCCGCGATGCGGCGCTTGCGGTTGGCCTTGATCAGTTCCGGCTTGGCGCGCTCGGCCGGCGTCATCGAATCGATGATGCCGCACATGCGGCGCACCTGTTTCTCCGCCTGGTCCATGTTGGCGCCGCTCGCGGCCTGCTGGAACTGGGCCGGCAGCTTGTCGAGCAGGCCGGCCATGCCGCCCATCTTCTTCATCTGTGCGAGCTGGGCGCGGAAGTCGTTCATGTCGAACTTGCCGCCCGACTTGATCTTGTTGGCCATGTCGGCCGCGGCCTGCATGTCCACGCCCTTGCGCGCTTCCTCGACGAGGGCCAGGATGTCGCCCATGCCCAGCACGCGGTTGGCCATTCGGGCCGGATCGAAGGCTTCCAAGCCGTCCAGCTTTTCCGACACGCCGGCGAACTTGATCGGCTTGCCCGTCACGTGGCGCACGGACAGCGCCGCGCCGCCGCGCGAATCGCCGTCGAGCTTCGTCAGGATCACGCCGGTCAGCGGCAGCGCGTCGTTGAAGGCTTTCGCCGTGTTGATCGCATCCTGGCCGACCATGGCGTCGACGACGAACAGCGTTTCGATCGGATTCGCGGCCGCGTGCACGGCGGCGATCTCCTGCATCATCGCCTCGTCGATGGCCAGGCGGCCGGCCGTGTCGATGATGACGACGTCGTGATAGTGCTTCTTCGCCCAGTCGATCGCGTTCTTCGCGATGTCGACCGGCTTGTCGCTGGCCGTGGACGGGAAGAAGTCGGCGCCGACCTGCTTCGTCACCGATTCCAGCTGCGCGATTGCGGCGGGGCGGTAGACGTCGGCGGAGACGGTCAGGACCTTTTTCTTCTTCTGTTCCTTCAGATACTTGGCCAGTTTGCCGGTGGTGGTCGTCTTGCCGACACCCTGCAGGCCGGCCATCAGGATCACGGCCGGCGGCTGCTGCGCGAACGACAGCTGCGACGCTTCCGGACCGAGGTCCGCGCCCATCAGCGCGGCCAGTTCCTTCTGCACGACGCCGACGAGGGCCTGGCCCGGCGACAGCGAGCCGATGACTTCCTCGCCCAGCGCCTTTTCCTTCACTTTCGCGATGAATTCGCGTACGGCCGGCAGCGCGACGTCGGCCTCGAGCAGGGCCAGGCGCACTTCGCGCAGCATCTCGGCGGTGTTCGCCTCGGTGAGGCGGGCCTCGCCACGCATCGTCTTGACGACCTTGGCAAGGCGTTGTGTCAGGTTATCCAGCATGTTCTACCTTTTGTACTGATATATATAAGCGGCGGGCGCGCAACACGCCATTTTACTCCATGTCGGGGCGCGTTTTTTCCAGTCAAGACCCCAATTCAGCCATTCGCAACGCGTGCAGTCAACCTATCGATTTGATTCTTGGTAAAAGCTGATTGGACGGTTTGACAATGTATTGCTTCGAGTTTATGTTCCAGAGGCGTCACGCAGTTCATTCCAATAAAAGTTTCACCCCCCAATCGGAGAGACAGGCAATGAAAGCACACGTGTTCGGCAAGACCCTCGTCATCGCCGCGCTGCTGGCCGCGAGCGGTGCCCAGGCGCAGGACGTGGTCCGCCTCGGCAACCTCAAATTCGCGCACTACGGCGCGGTGTCATACATCAAGGAGATCGCGCCGAAGTGCGGGATCAAGGTCGAGGAACGCATCTTCGCGAAGGGCCTGGACGTGATGCAGGCCATCATCGCGGGTGAGCTCGACGTCGGCACGACGGCGTCCGAGGCCGCGATCTCGGGCCGCGCGGGCGGCGCCCCGATCTACGTCGTGGCCGGCTTCGCGAAGGGCGGCGCCCGCCTCGTCGCGCGCGCGGACGCCAACGTCAGGAGCGTCAAGGACCTGAAGGGCAAGAAGGTGGGCGTGACGCGCGGCGGCATCCAGGAAGTCCTGCTGATGGCCGAGCTGCAGAAGGCGGGCCTGACCGCCGACGCGGCGCCGGGCAAGGACGTGCAGGTCGTCTACCTGGCGTACGCCGACCTCAACCAGGCGCTGCTGGGCAAGAACATCGACGCCATGATGCAGTCCGAACCCCAGTCGTCGCAGGCGATCAACAAGGGCTTCGGCGTCGAGGTCCTGAAGCCGTACGACACGCCGATCGGCGAGCCGGTGCGGACGATGGTCATGACGGAAAAGTTCTACACGACGAAGCGCCCCGTGGCCGAGAAATTCATGCGCTGCTTCGTCATGGCCACGAGCGCCTTCATCCGCGACCGCGCGCTGGCCGAGAAATACGTGCGCGAAGTCGTGTTCAAGGGCCAGATCACGAAGGACGACTTCGACGACGCGATCAGCAATTCGCCGTACACCTACGACATCACGCCGGAACACATCCAGACCACGACCGACATCATGGTCAAGACGGGTGTCGGCCGCATGGCCAAGCCGCCGGTGGCGAAGGACTGGGTCAAGACCGATTTGCTGGACGAGGCCAAGAAAAGCCTGAACATCAAGTAAACGATCCCGAGGAGCGCACATGGTGAAACGCAGGTGGCAGGACATCGCGATCGGCCTGGTCGTGCCGGTCGTCGCGATCGCGATCTGGCAGTGGGTGGCGAGCATGGGATGGGTCAACGAGAACATCCTGCCGTCGCCGCTGCAGGTGTGGCGCAAGTGGGTCGCGTATCTGCTGCCGCTGCAGGACTTCGGCACCTGGCGCGAGGCCAACGGCGGCGGGAGGCTCGCGTGGCTGGTGTCCGGCGAACTGATCACCGACGCCCTCGGCAGCCTGTACCGCGTCATCGTCGGCTTCCTTGTCGGCGCCGGCCTCGCGCTGCCGATCGGATTGTCCATGGGCGCGAGCCGCATCGCGTACGCCTGGCTCAATCCCCTGTTCCAGCTGCTGCGCCCCATCCCGCCCATCGCCTACATCCCGCTGTCGATCCTGTGGTTCGGCCTCGGCAACCCGCCCGCCATCTTCCTGATCGCGCTGGGCGCCTTCTTCCCCGTGCTGATGAACACCATCGCAGGCGTGCGCCAGGTCGACGGCATCTATTTGCGCGCCGCGCGCAACCTGGGCGCGAGCGGGCCGACGATGTTCCTGCGCGTGATCCTGCCGGCGGCCGTGCCGTACATCCTGACCGGCATGCGCATCGGCATCGGCACGGCGTTCATCGTCGTGATCGTGTCCGAGATGATCGCCGTGAACAACGGCCTCGGCTTCCGCATCCTCGAAGCACGCGAATACTTCTGGTCGGACAAGATCATCGCCGGCATGATCACGATCGGCCTGCTGGGCCTGGCCATCGACGCGGGCATGAACAAATTGAACAACTACCTGCTGCGCTGGCACCGCGGCCTGGAGCACTGACATGACCGCACACATCGTGATCGACAACGTCAGTAAAGTGTTCGACGGCGACGGTCGCCGCATGGTCGCGCTGCAGGACATCTCGCTCGAGATCCCCCACGGCCAGTTCGTCTGCCTGCTGGGACCGTCCGGCTGCGGCAAGTCGACCCTGCTGAACGCCATCGCCGGCTTCGCGCCGCCCACGTCCGGCCGGGTGCTGGCCGACGGCGTGCCCGTCGCCGGACCCGGGCCGGAGCGGGGTATGGTGTTCCAGGAGTATGCACTGTTCCCGTGGATGACGGTGGAGCAGAACGTCAGCTTCGGCCTCGAGATCAAGGGCATGCCGCGCGCGCAGATCCAGGCGCGCGTGGGCGAGCTCCTGAAACTGCTGTCGCTGGAGGATTTCGCGAAACGCTATCCGAAGGACCTGTCCGGCGGCATGCGCCAGCGGGTGGCGATCGCGCGCGTGCTGGCGCTGGATTCGCCGATCCTGCTGATGGACGAACCGTTCGGCGCGCTCGACGCCCTCACGCGGCGCAACCTGCAGGACGAGCTGCTGCGCCTGTGGGCGGAACTCAGGAAGACCGTCATCTTCGTCACGCACAGCATCGAGGAAGCGATCTACCTCGCCGACCGCATCGTCGTGATGACGTACCGGCCCGGCACGATCAAGCGCGACATCCTCGTCGACCTGCCGCGCCTGCGCGATCCGGCCGCGCCCGAGTTCAATGCGCTCAAGCGCGAACTGGGGCTCATGGTGATGGAGGAACAGCAGCGGCATCACGATGCCGAAATCAAGGCCGCCGCTGTGGATTGAGGCCTCGTAAACCTACTGCGCGTTGCAGTTCGGGACTGCGATGCTCGCTGTACGCTTGTACAGCTGCGCTTCTCCTCCCGAACTGCGGCCGCTCGCTACGGTTTCCGAGGCCTCTTTGACGTCCGTAGTTATTCGTTGAAAAATAGCCAACCTGTTCTTGCCCATTCCGTATGGTGTAGACTCGCGCGTATGCAACTCACCCTATTCATCGCCGCGGCCATTCTGTACGCGGTATGTGCCCTGCTGCCGTCGCGGCAGGGCGCGGCCATTTCGGCCGTGACTGCCGTCGCCTGGGCCGTGCACGGCGCCGCGCTGTGGCCGGACATCGTGTCGAACGGCACCTTGCGCGTCGGCTTCGCGTTCATGCTGTCGGCCGCGCTGTGGATTTCCGTCGCCGCGTACTGGATCGAAAACCGCAACTTCGCGCTGGACGGCATGCGCCGCATGGTCATGCCGTGCGCGGCCGTCGCCGCCATCCTGCCGCCGCTGTTCCCCGGTAACCTGATGCCCGTCCAGGCCCAGTCGCCCGCGTTCGGCTGGCACGTCGCGGTCGCCGTGTCGGCGTACAGCACGCTCACGATCGCCGCGTTCCACGCCGTGCTGATGGCGTTGCAGGAAGCCCGTTTGCACACGAAAAGTGCAAAGAAGGGCTGGTTCACCGGCGCGCTCGACCAGTTGCCGGCGCTGCTCACGATGGAGCGGCTGCTGTTCCGCATGATCGGCATCGGGTTCGTCCTGCTCAGTCTCACTGTCCTGTCGGGCATCGTGTTCTCCGAACAGCTGTTCGGCCGCGCGCTGCGCTGGGACCATAAAAACTTTTTCGCGCTGCTGTCGTGGTTCCTGTTTGCCGCGCTGCTGGCCGGACGCCGCTGGCGCGGCTGGCGCGGCAAGACCGCGCTGCGCTTCACGCTGGCGGGATTCGCCACGCTGGCGCTGGCCTACGTCGGCAGCCGGTTCGTTTTCGAAGTCGTTCTGCACCGGGGGTTCGTATGACGCGACTGCTTTTCTGGATTGCGCTCGTCATCCTCGTGGTGGCAGCCATCCGCAGCAAACTGCGCGCCGCGCTGGCGCGCGCACAAGGCCCGTCCGCCGGGCCGGCGCCGGCAAGCTCCGGCGGCAATGCCAACGCCAAGGCATGGAGCCGGGTCGAGGACCAGTCCGAGACGATGCTGTGCTGCGCCCATTGCGGCGTGTATTTCCCGGCGTCGGAAGCCGTGCGGGCCGATGGCCGCGATTACTGCGGCACGGCGCACGCGCGCGAGGCGCACCAGCAGGCCCGGTAAGCCGCCGCATGGCGACCTGGCTGCCGCTTTCCGCCGAGTCGCGCTCGACGTTCTGGCGCTCGCTGCAAACGCTCACGGTCACGCGCATCGTGATCGCGTTCGTGCTGCTGCTGTACCTGTCGATCGACGTGCGGCGCGGCCGCGTCGGCGGCACCGCGTATGCCGAGACGTGCATCGTCTACGTGCTGGCGGCGCTGCTGTTCGCGGTCGTCGCCCAGCGCTGGCGGCGGCGCTTCCTGTGGCAGTTGTCGGTCCAGGTCATCGTCGACATCGTCGCGATCTCGCTGCTGTACCTCGCCGCCGGCGGCATGCGCAGCGGCCTCGCGCTGCTGTACCTGTTCCCGCTGGCGGGCGCCGCGATCCTGGCGCCGCTGGTGCTGGCCCTGTTCTCGGCCGCGCTGGCCACGCTGTTCGTGCTGGGCGAGAGCACGTGGGGGATCTTCACGCGCGCCGACGATCCGCCGCTGACCCAGGCCGGACTCACCGGCGCCGCGTTCTTCGCGGTGGTGCTGGTGGTGAACCGCCTGGCCGCGCGCCTCATCAAGCAGGAGGAACTGGCCGCGCGCCACGGTGCCGACCTGCGCATCCAGCAGGCGATCTACCGCATCGTCGTGGACGACGTCGACGACGGCATCCTCGTGCTGGGGCGCGACGGCACCGTCTTCGGCGGCAATCCGGCGGCGCGCCGCATGCTCGGGCTGGAAACGCAGCCGGGCGAGGACGGCAACACGTTCCTGTTGGCCGACGTGCCGGCGCTGGAACCGGTCGCGCAGCGCTTCGCGGCGTGGGTCGGCCACGGCATGGACGGATCGGCGGCGGGCGGCTACGTCACCGTCAAGCGCTGGCACGAGACGGACGGCCCCGTGCGTGGCCGCCTCGACCAGCCCGTGCACCTGAAGCTGCGCTTCGCGCGGGTGGACACGCCGGAGGGCACGGCCCAGCGCAGCCTCGTCTTCCTGCAGGACGTGAGCGCCATCGAAAACCAGGCGCAGCAACTCAAGCTCGCGTCGATGGGACGCCTGACGGCCAGCATCGCGCACGAGGTGAGGAATCCGCTGTCCGCGATCGGGCATGCGACGTCGCTGCTGGCGGAGGACCTGCACGGTCCGGCGGAAACGCGTTTGCTGCGCATCGTGAACGACAACGTGGTGCGCGTGAACCGCATGGTCGAGGACATCCTGAAACTGTCGCGCAAGGTGCAGCCGAACGGCACGCCCGTGGCGCTGGACGAATTCCTGCCCGAGCTGCGCGCCGAGTTCACGGAAATGCACGGATTGGCCGATGATATAGTGTGGGTGGGCGATGCGGGCGGCCGGTCCGTGCGCTTCGACGGCCTGCACCTGCGCGAAGTGCTGGTGAATTTGCTCGGCAACGCGATCCGCTACGCGAGCGGCAAGCCGGCCAGCATCCGCGTGGTCCCGGTGCTCGACGCGACGGGCCGCATGGAATTGCACGTGCAGGACGACGGCCCCGGGATCACGCCGGAAGTGCGGGCGCATTTGTTCGAACCGTTTTATACGACGTCGAGCAAGGGCACGGGCCTCGGCCTGTACCTGGCGCGCGAGCTGTGCCTGAACAACGGCGCGATGCTCGACTACGAATACCGCACCGAGGACGTGCGGCCCGGCGCGCCCGACGGCATGGGCGAGGCCAGCGGCCGCTTCGTGATCACGTTCGGCGCATCCATCTAACTACTCGGAAAGATAGGCATGAGCTCTCCCCGCATCCTGGTGGTCGACGACGAACCCGACCTGCGCGAGCTGCTCGAGATCACCCTGCTCAAGATGGGGCTCGACGTGGACAGCGCCGCGACCGTCCGCGAAGCACGCACCCTGCTGGGGCAGAAATCCTATGCGCTGGTGCTGACGGACATGCGCCTGCCCGACGGCCTAGGCCTGGAACTGGTGCGCGAGGTCGCGGCCCATCATAAATGCACGCCCATCGCCGTGATCACCGCGTACGGCAGCGCCGAGAATGCCGTCGTGGCGCTGAAGGCCGGGGCGTTCGACTACGTCTCGAAGCCCGTCGTGCTGGACGATTTGCGCGCGATGGTGCGCTCGGCCTTGAAACTGTCCGACCCGGCAGCCGCGCCGGCCGCCAGCCAGGCCGCAGGCCCGTCGCGCCTGATCGGGCAATCGCCCGCGATGCAGGCGCTCCGCGCGCAGATCGCGCGGCTGGCCCGGTCGCAGGCGCCGATCGCCATCAACGGCGAATCCGGCAGCGGCAAGGAGCTGGCCGCGCGCGAGATCCACGCCCAGGGCGCGCGCGCCGGCAAGCCGTTCGTCGCCGTGAACTGCGGCGCGATCCCCGAGGCGCTGATGGAGGCGGAGTTCTTTGGCTACCGCAAGGGCGCCTTCACGGGCGCGAACGACGAGCGCGACGGCTTCTTCCAGGCCGCCAACGGCGGCACGCTGATGCTCGACGAGGTGGCGGACCTGCCGCTCGCGATGCAGGTGAAGCTGCTGCGCGCGATCCAGGAGCGGCGCGTGCGCAAGATCGGCGCCACGGTCGAGGAACCGGTCGACGTGCGCATCATCAGCGCCACGCACAAGGATCTCGCGAAGTGCGTGGAGAACGGCAGCTTCCGCCAGGACCTGTTCTACCGCCTGAATGTCATCGAACTGACGTTGCCGCCGCTGCGCGAGCGCCTGGACGACCTGCCGCTGCTGGTGGATGCGATCCTCGCGCGCCTGGCCGGGCCGGGCGGGGCGAGACTGGGGCCCGGTGTGCTGGACGCGCTGCGCGGCTACGCGTTCCCGGGCAACGTGCGTGAGCTGGAAAACGTGCTGGAACGCGCGCTCGCGTTTGCCGACGACGGCGTGATCGAAGTGGGCGACCTGCTGCTGAAGGGCGCGAAGCTGGGCGATGCGGCCGTCGTGGCGCCGCCACCGGCGGCGGCAGAACCGGAACGCGAACCGGACGCGCCGCCACCGCCGCCGCCGGTCGACGACGCGCTCCCGAGCAACCTGCCGGACTACCTGAGCCAGGTCGAGCGCGACATCATCCTGCGCGCGCTGAACCAGACCCAGTTCAACCGCACGCAGGCGGCGAGCCTGCTCGGCATCAGTGTCCGACAGTTACGCTACCAGATGCAGAAACTGGATATCCACGCGCCGGAACCGTGAGCCGGGCGTGGTCTTTTCGCCAACGCAGCAATGCCAAAACGCCGGATTTTGCACGATAAGTAAGCAGCGCAAATCGCGCCACAAAATCAATGTTAGTGCTCACTTCGCCGTGGAGGCTTCAGGTATCGGCACTGATCGATGTCAAGAAAAAAATCTTACTGGCAGAGCTCATAAAAATCGCGGACATCGACTACAATTAGGTCTGTAAGGCCGTTGTCTACTACATCTAGTGGTCAACGGCCTTAATGCCGAACAGGCTGAGTAGGGGCGCGAAGCTTTTTTTCTCAACATTGCCGCTCCTATTTTTTATCGGCAGAAAGTTATCGAGTTGCCAATTTTGCTGAGTTGGCAGCTTTCCCTGGATTCATTCCGAGGGGTCCATATCTACCTAATTCGTGAAGGCGGTGGCAGTCAGTGACGCCAATGCTGGGAGGCTCAATGCAAACATCTTCGGACATTTCCATCAATCCCGTCGCAGCACCGACGGCCGGCAAGACCGCGGCCGAGCTGGTCGCGGGCAACGACTACCGCATCATCCGCCGTAACGGCGCCGTGGTGCCGTTCGCGCCGAACAAGATCGCCGTCGCGATGACGAAGGCGTTCCTGGCCGTCAATGGCGAGCAGGGCCGCGAGTCGGCGCGCATCCGCGAACTGGTCGAGCAGCTGACGAACAACGTGGTCGCGGCCCTCGTGCGCCGCCAGCCGAACGGCGGTACCTTCCACATCGAGGATGTGCAGGACCAAGTGGAATTGTCCCTGATGCGCTCGGGCGAGCATGACGTCGCCCGCGAATACGTGCTGTACCGTGCCAAGCGCATGGAAGAGCGCCGCCTGGCCAAGGAAGCCGCCGGCACGACGCAGATCGCCACCCCGCAGATCCATGTGGTCGACGGCGGCGCGCGCCGCCTGCTGGACATGAACGAAGTGTCGGCCCTGATCAACGCCGCCTGCGCGGGCCTGGAAAAGCACGTCGACGCCGACGCCATCCTGGCCGAGACGGTCAAGAACCTGTACGACGGCGTGCCCGTCGAGGAACTGCACAAGTCGGCCGTGCTGGCCGCCCGCGCGCTGATGGAAAAGGACCCGGCCTACAGCCAGGTCACCGCGCGCATCCTGCTGCACTCGATCCGCAAGGAGATCTTCGGCAAGGACGTGCCGCAGGCCGGCGCCGCCGCCGAATACGTCACCTACTTCCCGCAATACATCGCCAAGGGCATCGAAGCCGAGCTGCTGGACGAGGAACTGGGCAAGTTCGACCTGCAGAAGCTGGCCAAGGCGATCGTCGCCGACCGCGACCTGCAGTTCGGCTACATCGGCCTGCAGACCCTGTACGACCGCTACTTCCTGCACATCCGCGAAACCCGCATCGAGATGCCGCAGGCGTTCTACATGCGCGTCGCGATGGGCCTGGCCCTGCGTGAAGAGAACCGCGAAGCGCGCGCCATCGAGTTCTACAACCTGCTGTCGACGTTCGACTTCATGAGCTCGACCCCGACGCTGTTCAACTCGGGCACCCGCCGCTCGCAGCTGTCGTCGTGCTACCTGACCACCGTCGCGGACGACCTGGAAGGCATCTACGACGCCATCAAGGAAAACGCGCTGCTGTCGAAATTCGCCGGTGGCCTGGGCAACGACTGGACGCCGGTGCGCGCGCTGGGCTCGCGCATCAAGGGCACGAACGGCAAGTCGCAGGGCGTCGTGCCGTTCCTGAAGGTCGCCAACGACACCGCCGTCGCCGTCAACCAGGGCGGCAAGCGCAAGGGCGCCGTCTGCGCCTACCTGGAAACCTGGCACCTGGACATCGAGGAATTCCTCGACCTGCGCAAGAACACGGGCGACGACCGCCGCCGCACGCACGACATGAACACCGCGAACTGGATTCCGGACCTGTTCATGAAGCGCGTGATGGAAAAGGGCGAATGGACCCTGTTCTCGCCGTCGGAAGCCCCGGACCTGCACGACAAGGTCGGCAAGGCGTTCGAGGAAGCCTACCTGAAGTATGAGGAAAAGGCCGCCCGCGGCGAGATGACCGTGCACAAGAAAGTGCAGGCGCTCGACCTGTGGCGCAAGATGCTGTCGATGCTGTTCGAAACGGGCCACCCGTGGATCACGTTCAAGGATCCGTGCAACATCCGCTCGCCGCAGCAGCACGTGGGTGTCGTGCACTCGTCGAACCTGTGCACCGAGATCACGCTGAACACGAACGAAGACGAAATCGCCGTCTGCAACCTGGGTTCCGTGAACCTGCCGGCCCACATGAAGGGCGACGGCCTGGACGTGGTCAAGCTGCAGAAGACCATCCGCACGGCGATGCGCATGCTCGACAACGTCATCGACATCAACTACTACGCCGTCGACAAGGCGAAGAACTCGAACCTGCGCCACCGTCCGGTCGGCCTGGGCATCATGGGCTTCCAGGACTGCCTGCACATGATGCGCGTGCCGTTCGCGTCGGATAAAGCCGTCGAATTCGCCGACCGCTCGATGGAAGCCGTCTGCTACTACGCCTACCTGGCATCGACCGAGCTGGCCGAGGAACGCGGCCGCTACCAGTCGTACGAAGGTTCGCTGTGGGACCGCGGCATCCTGCCGCAGGACTCGATCAAGCTGCTGGCCGAAGAACGCGGCGGCTACCTCGAGCAGGACACGTCCGAATCGATGGACTGGAGCATCGTCCGCAGCCGCATCAAGCAGTTCGGCATGCGCAACTCGAACTGCGTGGCGATCGCCCCGACCGCGACCATCTCGAACATCATCGGCGTGTCGGCCTGCATCGAGCCGACGTTCCAGAACCTGTACGTGAAGTCGAACCTGTCGGGCGAATTCACCGAGATCAACTCGTACCTGGTGCGCGACCTGAAGGCGCGCGGCCTGTGGGACGAGGTCATGATCAACGACCTGAAATACTTCGACGGTTCGCTGTCGCGCATCGACCGCGTCCCGCAAGACCTGCGCGACATCTACGCCACGGCATTCGAAGTGGATCCGAAGTGGCTGGTGGAAGCCGCGTCGCGCCGCCAGAAGTGGATCGACCAGGCCCAGTCGCTGAACATCTACATGGCCGGCGCCTCGGGCAAGAAGCTGGACGAGACCTATAAACTGGCCTGGCTGCGCGGCCTGAAGACGACCTACTACCTGCGCACGATCGCCGCGACGCACATGGAGAAGTCGACCACCCGTACCGGCGCGCTGAACGCCGTGCCGGTCGACGGCGGTCTGTCGGCAGCACCGGCAGCCGCTCCGGCACCGGTAGCCGCTCCGGCAGCGGCTCCGGACGTCGTGGAAGGCGCTGCCTGCTTCCTGCGGCCGGGCGATCCGGGCTTCGACGAGTGCGAAGCTTGCCAGTAATTGGTAGATTAGACCCTTAACGTAACCACGCATCGCCCGGCTTCCCGGGCGATGCCGCTAAAAGAATTCAAGAAGGAAAAACATCATGGCTCTGTCATGGGACGATGAACCGACCGCCGCACCGGCGCCCGTTACCTCTGCCAACCCCGAAGTGAGCGCTGCCGACGTCGCCAAGCGCGTGAACGCGGACGACAAGCGCATCATCAACGCCAAGACCGACGTCAACCAGCTCGTACCGTTCAAGTACAAGTGGGCGTGGGACAAATACCTGGCCGGCTGCGCGAACCACTGGATGCCGCAGGAAGTGAACATGCAGCGCGACATCGAACTGTGGAAGAACCCGAACGGCCTGACGGAAGACGAGCGCCGCATCGTCAAGCGCAACCTGGGCTTCTTCGTGACCGCCGACTCGCTGGCCGCCAACAACATCGTGCTGGGCACCTACCGCCACATCACGGCGCCGGAATGCCGCCAGTACCTGCTGCGCCAGGCGTTCGAGGAAGCGATCCATACGCACGCCTACCAGTACATCGTGGAATCGCTGGGCCTGGACGAGAAGGAAATCTTCAACGCCTACAACGAGATCCCGTCGATCCGCGACAAGGACCAGTTCCTGATCCCGTTCATCGAAGTCATCAACGATCCGACGTTCCACACCGGCACGCTGGAAAACGACCAGAAGCTGCTGCGCTCGATCATCGTGTTTGCTTGCCTGATGGAAGGCCTGTTCTTCTACGTCGGCTTCACGCAGATCCTCGCGCTGGGCCGCCAGAACAAGATGACGGGCGCCGCCGAGCAGTACCAGTACATCCTGCGCGACGAGTCGATGCACTGCAACTTCGGCATCGACCTGATCAACACGATCAAGATGGAAAACCCGCAGCTGTGGACCGCCGAGTTCCGCGAAGAGATCAAGCAGCTGTTCCTGAAGGCCGTCGACCTGGAATACCGCTACGCCGAAGACACGATGCCGCGCGGCGTGCTGGGCCTGAACGCAGCCATGTTCAAGGGCTACCTGCGCTTCATCGCGAACCGCCGCGCCGTCCAGATCGGCCTGGATCCGCTGTTCCCGAACGAGGAAAACCCGTTCCCGTGGATGAGCGAGATGATCGACCTGAAGAAGGAACGCAACTTCTTCGAGACGCGCGTGACCGAGTACCAGACCGGTGGTGCGCTAAACTGGGACTGATCCCCGTCGCCAGCCCTGGCATGACGAAACCCGCCACCCGGCGGGTTTTTTTATTTGGGCAACCTCATTCAGCCCGCCGCCATGCGCAGCTGGAAGAACGCATTCGCCGTCAGCCGCCCCGTGCGCGGATCGTCGACCATCAGCTCGGGCATGTGAATATGCCCTGAGTGGAAGATCCCACCGTTATAGAAGATCGCGCGGTTGTAGCGCGGCTCGACCGTCAGCACCTTTTCAAAATAGCGGCTCGACGCGATCGCGAAGGTCGGCGGCACATCCGGCATCGCTGCGCCGGCCTGCTCGCGGCGCCTCAGGTCGTTCTCCAGGGCCGTGATCTCGTGCTCCGGGATCGTCGGCTTGAAGAAGCTGGTGCCGCCGAAGCGCTCATCCCTGAACAGGTACAGCACCATGGCGCCCACGCCGACGCCGGCCGGCAGGCCGGTGAAGTCGCGGTGCGGCAGGCGCTGGCCCGGCAGCAGGTCCTCGGGGCGGCGCGTCACGAGCGACAGGCGGCTCTTCATGTCGAGGATCCTCCGGGCACCCAGCGGCGTGCGCGCGTGCTGCAGGAAGCTGTCCTGGATGCGCGCCGCGAGGTCGCCGCCGAGCGGCAGTTCGGGGCCGGGATAGTAGTTGCCCGCGAGGTCCCGGAACTGCGCGTGGTGCTTTGCCGCGAAGTCGACCAGCTCTCCGGGCTCGAGCATGAAGTCGTCGACGATGACGCACCGGTGGCCGTCGAAGATCGGCACCACGCTGACGCGCGGCTGCGGATTGAGCAGGGGAAGCATGGCGGTGGCGTCGTTGTGAAAGTGGACCCATGGTAGCGACGGGGCCTCGACCGGTAAATCTTTACAGCGCATGCTATGCTGCCGCCACTTCGACCCAGCCCCCCGCACGCCGCCATGTTCACCAGCCCGCTCCTCGACCATCCCGCCATCGTGCACGGCTTCGGCACGCGTCATGACGACATGGCCGCGCTGCTGCCCGGCTACTGGCCGCGCCGACCCATCCAGCACGAGCGCCACGGCACGCGCATCGCGGTCGTGACGCAGGCGAACGAGGACTGCGGCGAGGCCGACGGCATGCTCACCGACCGGCCCGGCCTGTTGCTGGCCATCGCCACCGCCGATTGCGTGCCGGTGCTGCTGGCGCGGCGCGACGGGCGCGAAGTGGCGGCGCTGCACGCGGGCTGGCGCGGTGCGCTGGGCGGCATCGTCGAGGCGTTCGCGGACCTCGTGCGTGCGCGCGGCGGCGATCCCGGCGACTGGATCGCGGCGCTGGGGCCGGCCGCGCGCGCATGCTGCTACGAAGTGGGGCAGGAAGTGATCGACGGTTTCGTCGAGCGCTGGGACTTCGCGCCCGGCTTCGTCGCGCCGCAGCCGCGCCGGCTCGACCTGCCCGCGATCGTGCGCCGCCAGCTCGAACGCGCGGGCGTGGAGACCGTGGCGGGCCGGGGCGAGTGCACGATGTGCCACACGCGCGCCGATGGACGCTGGACCTTCCACAGCTACCGCCGCGACCGCGCGACGCGCACGCCCGTGGTCGATGTGCACTGGTCCGCGATCGCCATCGCGGACCGTGAGTCCGTACCTTCGATGACACGTTGATGCCATCTTGCGTGGTCCAACGCACGCATTCTTCACGATTTTACGCGTGCGTCGCGCCACGACGCGAAGTCTGAGGCTATCATGCGTTCAATTCCAACTTGTCGTCGTCACGCGAACCGAACGTCATGACCCGAGTCCTCTTCATCCACCAGAATCTGCCGGGCCAGTTCCGCCGGCTGATGCGGTATCTGCAGACGCGGCCCGACTTCGACGTCGTCGCGATCGGCGAAGAGACTGCGGTGCGGCGCGAGAGCGCGGGACCGAAGGTGCGCACGATCGGCTACGCCAGGCCGGACGGTCCGGGCGAGAAGACCCATCACTACCTGCGCCACTTCGAAGGCTGCGTGCGCCGCGGCCAGGCCGTCGCGCGCACGTGCATGGCGCTGAAGCAGGAAGGCTTCGTGCCCGACGTCGTCGTGTGCCACCCCGGCTGGGGCGAGGCCCTGTTCGTCAAGGACGTGTTCCCGCAGGCACGCCTCGTCGTGTTCTGCGAGTTCTGGTGGGCCGCAAGTGGATTGGATGTCGGCTTCGATCCCGAGTATCCGGTGAGCTTCGACGACCGCCTGCGCATCCGCATCAAGAACTCCGTGCTGATGCAGTCGCTGCTGGCGGCCGACGACGGCGTCGCGCCCACGGCCTGGCAGCGCGGCGTGCACCCGCCCGAACTGCGCGGCAAGATCCGCGAAGTCCACGAGGGCATCGACACCCAGCAGCTGAGCCCCGATCCGCACGCGCGGCTGCAACTGCCCGGCGGCGCCGTGCTCACGCGCGCGCAGCCGGTGCTGACGTTCGTCGCGCGCAACCTCGAACCCTACCGAGGCTTCCACGTCTTCATGCGCAGCCTGCCGCGGCTGCTGGCCGGGAACCCCGGGCTGCAGGTCGTCGTCATCGGCGGCGACGGCGTCAGCTACGGTCGTCGTCCGCCGCAGGGCCATGCGAGCTACCGCGACGCGCTCAAGGCCGAGCTGGATAGCCGCGGCGAGACCGTCGACTGGTCGCGCGTGCACTTCCTCGGGAAGGTGCCGTACGCCACCTACCGCAGCGCGCTGCAGGTCTCGAGCCTGCACGTTTACCTGACGTATCCGTTCGTGCTGTCCTGGTCGATGCTGGAAGCGATGGCCGTCGGCGTGCCGGTGCTGGGCTCGGATACCGCACCCGTGCGCGAAGTGATCCGCGACGGCGAGAACGGATTCCTGACGCCGTTCTTCGACACGGCGCTGCTCGCCGACCGTGCGCTCGACCTCATCGAGCGCCGCGACGAGATCGCGGCCGTCGGCCTGGCCGGGCGCGAGACGGTGCGCACGCGCTACGATTTCGAAACGGTGGGCCTGCCGGTCTACCTCGACCTGCTCAAGCCCCTGGACGAGCGAGTGGACGTGGAGGAGGTCGCATGACGGACTGCTTCGCCTTCCACTACGCGCCCGACGGCTACTCGACGGCAGGGCCGCACCTGATGGGCCGCCAGGCTGCCGGCGCCGGGCTGCTGCGTGCGATCGCGACGGCCCCCGGCCTGGACATGGTCGGCTGCTTCGCCGGCGGCCAGGCCCACGCGGCGGAAGGCGAGCGCCTGCTGCGCGAACATGGATACAAGGGCCAGGTCGACTGGATCGCGCAGGGGCGCCCGCAGGACCTGGAGCGCTACGGCACGCTGTATCACCCCGCGCCCGGCATCGAACGCCTCGCGTGGCGCCGCCAGGGACTCGGCGAGCGCCGCTACAGCCTGTGCGGCATCACGCACACGACGGCCAGCCACGCCGTGATGACGAGCCTCGCCAACCTGCTCGTGGCGCCCGTGCGCAGCTGGGATGCCGTGATCTGCACGTCGCGTGTCGTGCGCGACAGCGTGCGCCGCGTGCTGGAGCGCCAGGCCGAGTATTTGAGTGCGCGCCTCGGTGCCCAGCGCTTCGAGCTGCCGCAGCTGCCCCTGATCCCGCTCGGCGTGCACGCGGCCGACTTCAACGTCGACACCGCCCGCCGCGACACCGTGCGCCGGCGCCTGGGCATCGAGGCCGGCGACGTCGCCTTCCTGTTCCTCGGCCGCCTGTCGTTCCATGCGAAGGCGCATCCGCAACAGATGTTCGCGGCGCTCGAGGCGGCGGCGCGGGACGGCAAGCGCGTGCACCTGGTGTTGTGCGGCAGCTTCGCCAACGACACCATCGACAAGGCCTTCCACGAGGCGGCCGCGCAACTGTGTCCGTCCGTGACGCTGTCCGTGCTGGATGGCCGCGTGGCCGCGAACCAGCTCGACGCGTGGGCCGCCGCCGACGTCTTCATCTCGCTCGCGGACAACGTGCAGGAGACGTTCGGCCTGACGCCGCTGGAAGCGATGGCGGCGGGCCTGCCGTGCATCGTCAGCGACTGGAACGGCTACCGCGACACGGTGCGCGACGGCGTGGACGGTTATCGCATCCCGACCGTGATGCCCGATGCGGGCGCCGGCCTCGATCTCGCGCAGCGCTACGACGACGGCGTGGACAGCTATGACGCGTACTGCGGCCATACGAGCCAGGCGGTCGCGGTGGACGGACCGGCCCTCGCGCAGGCCTGCGCGCGCCTCGCCGGCGATGCCGACCTGCGCCGCCAGTTGGGCGAGAACGCACGCCGGCGCGTGCGCGCGGAGTTCGACTGGGCCGTCGTGTTCGGGCGCTACCGCGCGTTGTGGCGCGAGCTCGACGAACGGCGCCGCGCCGATGCGGCCTTGGGTCCCGCGTTGCCTGCGGTCGTGCCGGACCGGCTCGATCCGTTCGAGTTGTTCGCCACGTACCCGACGATGCGGATCACGCCGGCGTCGATGGTGGAGCTCGCGCCGGACGCATCGCTTGCGCTGCTGCGCCAGTATCGCGAACTCGCGATCAACCGCTTCGCGCACGCGTCCCTGCCGACGCTGGAAGAGTTTGGACAGATCTTCGGATCGATCGAATCGCGGCCCATGCAGGTCGACGAGCTGCTCGACGCGCTCGGACCTTGCGACCGGCCGACTTTGCTGCGCGGACTCGCGTGGTTATGCAAGATGGACTTGCTGCGGATCACCGCAGCGGAGGACTGATTTCGAATATCGCCTTTATTTAAAGGCTTTATGCGAAATGGTAGTAAGGTAATGCGCATCGATTTGCGCGCTTGTTTTTGGAGACCAAGCAAGACGAGGAAGGAATCAAACGTTATCGCAGCGATCGTTTCGGTTGATGCAATCGCTGGTTCACCCAGTAAAACACATGAAAAATACTGTGTGCGGGTTGCGCACTGACAAGGTTTTCGTGTACTTTACGTGATTGAATTTGTCAAAACGTGAAGAGGCCGATTTTCGAGGCTCTGAACGGGAAACAAACCGATCAAAAATGGGACGCTGATTCATTCAGTATGCACGTAAGCTTAGCGAAAAGAACAAGCCGCATTGCCTGATAAATGTCGGGCATGGCGGCTTTTTCTTTTCGCGGCCCGCGGGCTGCGATGTGGACAGCGCAGTGAGCCATCGGACTTTAGTCGTTTCGGTCGTCGGCGACGACGATTAGCCGGAGAGTCGCGGAGGCCGATTGAGCGACTACTGTATGAAAATACAGTATAGCGTAAATCGGCGATGAATGCCCGGATGTTTTACGGGTTTTATCGAATTGCCGCGGCAGTCCGGCTGGTGCCGGATTCATTGACGCAAACACCGCGTTTGCGCCGATGAATAATTCGCCCGACCAAGCAGACCGGGTTGGACGGGTTCAAACCATGTAGCGTAATTTCTCATCGCAGAGAAGGAGAACAGAAAATGGCAACCGCCGCGAAAAAACCAGCAGCAAAGCCGGCTGCAAAAGCCGCCACCAAACCGGCCGCAAAGGCAGCAGCAGAAAAACCCGCAACCAAAACCGTAGCCGCTAAAGCCGCTGCGAAGCCGGCAGCTAAAAAAGCCGCCGCGACGAAGGCTCCGGCCAAGTCGACCGCTGCCGCTAAACCGGCTGCAAAGAAAGCTGCAGCAACCAAGACCGCCGCCAAACCGGCTGCAAAGAAAGCTGCAGCAACCAAGACCGCAGCAACCAAGTCGACCGCTACTAAGTCGGCTGCAACCAAGACCGCCGCCAAGTCGACCACCGCCGCCAAACCGGCAGCCAAGAAGACTGCAGCAAAGTCGACCACCGCCGCCAAGCCGGCAGCGAAGAAGACCGCAGCCAAGTCGACCGCAACCAAGGCCGCCGCCAAACCGGCTGCGAAGAAGACTGCAGCCAAGTCGACCACCGCCGCCAAGCCGGCTGCGAAGAAGACCGCCGCCAAGTCGACCACCGCCGCTAAACCGGCTGCGAAGAAGACCGCTGCCAAGTCGACCGCAACCAAGGCCGCCGCCAAACCGGCTGCCAAGAAGACCGCCGCCAAGTCGACCGCCGCCGCCAAGCCGGCTGCGAAGAAGACTGCTGCCAAGTCGACCGCTGCCGCCAAACCGGCTGCCAAGAAGACCGCCGCCAAGTCGACCGCTGCCGCCAAACCGGCTGCAAAGAAAGCAGCAGCAACCAAGACCGCCGCCAAGTCGACCGCTGCCGCCAAACCGGCTGCAAAGAAAGCAGCAGCAACCAAGACCGCTGCCAAGCCGGCCGCCGCCGCCAAGCCGGCAGCAACCAAGACCGCCGCCAAGTCGACCACCGCCGCCAAGCCGGCTGCGAAGAAGACCGCTGCGACCAAGACCGCAGCCACCAAAACCGCAGCCACCAAAGCCGCAGCTCCGGCCGCCAAAAGCGAGGCCAAGCCGGCAGTGAAGAAGGCCGCCGCCAAGCCGGCAGCGAAGCCTGAAGCGAAGCCGGAAGCTGCTGCTGCAGCGAAGAAGCCGGCCGCCAAGAAGGCTGCAACCAAGACCGCAGCAAAAGTCGAAGCCAAGCCGGAAGCCAAGGCCGAGTCGAAAGCTGAAACCAAGGCCGACACCAAGGCCGAGACGAAAGCCGAAGCCAAGACCGACGGTAAGGACAGCGGCGCAGCTGCAGCCCCGGCACCGGCCGCCAAGTCGGTGATCGCACCGGCAGCATGGCCGTTCCCGACCAGCAGCCGTCCGTAAGCCATTCCTGCCTGGTTCAGGCAAAATACCGCTGTGTGAGCTTTCACACAGCGGTTTTTTTTTCTAAGGAGTCCTCGTGCTGCCCATTCTTAAGTTGATCGTCGATACCGCGGCCGGTGTGCTGGGTGGAGTCTTGCTGCTGCGTTTCTGGATGCAGGTGACCCGCGTGCGTCCGCCGGCGTCCGTCGCGCAATTTACGTTCACGTTGTCCGACTGGCTCGTGCGCCCGCTGCGCCGCGTCGTGCCGGGCATGGGCGGTTACGACTGGGCCAGCCTGCTGGGCGCGTTCCTCGTCGTGCTGGCGGCATCGTCGATCCTGCTGCTGGTAGGGACGAGCGGCCAGGCCGTCGTCTTGATCGCCATCGTCCGCCTGCTCGACTGGATCCTGTACGGTTTCATGGGCCTGTTGATCATCGAGGTGATCTTCAGCTGGGTCAATCCGCATGCGCCGCTGGCGCCGTTCGTCCACGCGCTCAACGACCCGCTGCTGCGGCCGCTGCGCCGCGTGATCCCGCCCGTCGGCGGCCTCGATCTGTCGGTGCTCGTGGCGTTCATCCTGATCCAGATCGCGCAGTATCTGCTGCGCCAGGTGTTCTACATCTGACGCTGCCCGCTGTCGAAAAAAAAGCGCGCCGGTCCGCGAGGACGGCGCGCTTTTTCTTTGCCTCGAACGTCAGAAGCGGTAGCCGAAGGCCGCCTCGAATCTGTCTGCGATCTCTGGCTGCGTGAAGCTGTGGTTCTGCCCGCCCTGGTGGGCGATCTTGATGGAGCCCAGCAGGCTGGCCAGGCGGCCCGTCGTGGGCCAGTCGAGGTCGTTGGCGATGCCGTACAGCAGGCCGGCGCGATACGCGTCGCCGCAGCCCGTCGGATCGACGACGCTGGCGGCCGGCACGGCCGGGATCTTGTGGTGCTCGCCGCCGGCGTAGATGTCCGAGCCGGCTTCGCCGCGGGTGACGATGAGGGCGTCCAGGCGCGCCGCGATGTCCTGCAGGGCCAGGCCCGTGCGGTCCATCACCATCTCGAATTCGTAGTCGTTGCAGGCGAGGTAGCTGGCCTGGCCGATGAACGTCAGCAGCTCTTCGCCGTTGAACATCGGCAGCTGCTGGCCCGGGTCGAAGATGAACGGCACGCCCCGTTCCGCGCAGTCGCGCGCGTGCTTGATCATGCCGTCGCGGCCGTCCGGCGCGACGATCGCGACGCGCAGCGGCAGGTAGTCGGCCAGGTTGTTCTCGTGCGAGAACTGCATCGCGCCCGGGTGGAAGGCGTTGATCTGGTTGCCGTCCAGGTCGGCCGTGACGAAGCACTGGGCCGTGTACGCGTGGGCGATGGTGCGGATCGCGTTGGTGGCGAGGCCTTGCTGCTCCATGCGGTCGAGGTACTCGCCGCCGTCCTGGCCGATGGTGCCCATGATCAGGGGCTCGCCGCCCAGCAGCTTCAGGTTGTAGGCGATGTTGACGGCGCAGCCGCCGTATTCCGTGCGCAGCGTGGGCACGAGGAACGAGACGTTCACGCGGTGCAGCTGGTCGGCCAGCAGGGTTTCGCCGAAACGGCCGTGGTATTGCATGATCTTGTCGAAGGCGATCGAGCCGCAGATCAGCGAGGTCTTGGTCATGGGAAGTCTCACGGATAGAAAACGAAGGTGTGATAGCCGGACGGCTGCAGGCCGTCCAGCGTGAAATGCAGCGCAACCGGCTGTTCCGAATGCGGCCCGAAGCCGGTCGCCGGCGACGTGCCGCGTGGCAGGTAGTCGGCGGGCGCCAGCACGCGGCGCAGCACCGGCTTGTCGTTGGCGTCGGTCAGCTCGAGTTCGATGCTGGGCCAGGCCAGCACGAGGCTGCCCTGGTTGCGCAGCAGCGTATTCAGCGCGTACGTATTCGGGCCCAGCGTGGTCAGTTCGCCCGTCTCGATGACGAGGTTCTCGGCCTGCGCGGGCAGCTCCACCTGGCAGCCCAGCACGGTGCAGGCGGCCGCGAGGGCCGGTTTCAGGCCCGGGTGCTGCGCCGCCAGCGTGTTACGGAAGCCCAGCACCACCTGGGCCAGCAGCAGGAGCAGCAGCACGACGGCGCCCGCGGCCATCAGCATGCGCTGCGTGCGGCCCATGCGCTCCTGGCGGCGGCTGCGCTTGACGAACTCGGGTTCGTCGGCGTCGCCATCCGCCGCGAGGCGCAGCTTCGGCGGTTCGATCTTCGTCGGCGTCAGCTTGGAGCGCCGTGCGCGCGCCTCGGACGCACGCGCGGCCTTGCTGCGCGCCGGCTTGACCACGGGCGGGATCATCGCCGGCGCCGGCGCGGGCGGTTCGCTCGCGGCCGATGCGCGCAGGGGCAGGAAGGGCGGGGCGTCGGATGCCGGGGCCGACGCGGGCGGTTCCGGTTCCGGGATGGGTTCGGGCTCGGGCGGTGCCGCGACCGGCTCCGGTTCCGGCTCCGGTTCGTAGTCCGGCAGCGGCTGTGCGACGATTTCCTCGGTCACGGGCAGGTCGAAAGCCGGTTCGATGCGGTCGGCGGGAGGCGGTTCCGCGATCGTGTCCGCCGGGGGCGCGGTATCGTGCGCCGCCTCGACGACCGGTTCCAGCTGCGGTTCGACGCGGCCCACGGGGGCGTAGTCGGCCGTGATCGGCGCCTCCAGGGCAGCCGATTCCGGCACCTCCTCGGTCTCGGCCTCGGGCGCGCGCCGCCATACATGCGCGCGCGGGGGCTCGGGGGCGTCGTCGACGGGCTTCGGGATGATGCCGAGCGGATCGAAGGTATGGTCGAAGTCGAGGGTGTAGACGGGCAATGCGGCGTCTTCCTCGACGGGCGCGGAAGCAGACGCAGATGCGGGAGCGGACGGCGCCGGCGCGGCCGGCTTGTCCAGGTCGATCAGGTGGGCGTTGCCGTCAAAAATGCGCTGGCAAGACCCGCAGCGGACGATGCCGCCGCGGAGCTTGAGCTGGTCCGCGGCGACGCGGAACGTGGTGTGGCAATGCGGGCACTGGGTGGCGAGCGCCATGCGGTCACTCGCCGGCGGCAGCGCGCGGCGGAGGTGCGGTCTCCAGGCCGAGCTGCCCGTGAAGAGCGACCCAGCCGTCCTGCTCGGCCCAGACGCCCAGCTTGATGAAAGGTGCGTACGCGGCGGCCACTTCCTCGGCCTGGCGCGCCAGCACGCCCGACAGGATCAGCGAACCGCCCTCGGCCACGCGGCCGGACAGCATCGGTGCCATCAGCTTCAATGGGCTCGACAGGATGTTCGCGACGACGATGTCGAAACGTTCGTTGCCGTGCCTGGAGGCGACGAAGTCGTCCGGCACGTAGAAGTCGATCTCGCAGCGGTTGCGTTCCGCGTTCAGCTTCGCGGATTCGATGGCCTGCTCGTCGATGTCGACGCCGGTGACGTCAGCCGCGCCGAGCTTCTTGGCGACCATCGCGAGGATGCCCGAGCCGCAGCCGTAGTCCAGCACGGACTTGCCGGGCGCCGGGTGGGCTTCCAGCCATTCCATGCACAGGCGCGTGGTCGGGTGGCTGCCCGTGCCGAACGCGAGGCCCGGGTCGACTTCGAGGATCAGCGCGTCGGGATCCGGCGCTTCGTGCCAGCTCGGCACGACCCAGATGTTCTTGCCGATGTGGATCGGCTCGAACTGCGATTGCGTGAGGCGCACCCAGTCGGCGTCCGCGACGGGACGCGTCGCGAACGCGGGCGCCTGGGCGAGGCCGATGGCGGCGGCCGCCTCCGCGACGATGGCGGCCTGGTCGGCATCCTCGTCCGTCAGCGCGACGACGCGGCTGTGGTCCCACGCGGCTTCCTTCGGGACCATGCCCGGTTCGCCGAACAGGGGTTTTTCCGCGTCCGTGCCTTCGTCCGCGTCTTCCACCGAGACCGACAGCGCGCCCGCCTCCATCAGGGCATCAGAGAGCCCCTCGGCGTGCTCGCGCGCGATCTCGATGATGACTTCGGTCCAACTCATTGTTCAACCTCGGCTTTGGCGCCGATCGCGCCATCCTTCGGCAGGTCCGGCTTGTGGGCCAGCTTCTGCTCCAGGTAGTGGATGTTGGTGCCGCCCTCGATGAAACGGGCGTCGACCATCAGTTCGCGGTGCAGCGGGATGTTGGTCAGGATACCCTCGACGACCATTTCCGACAACGCGATCTGCATGCGGCGGATCGCCTGCTCGCGCGTGGCGCCGTAGGCAATCACTTTACCGACCATCGAATCGTAGTTGGGCGGGACGTAGTAGCCGGCGTACGCGTGCGAATCGACGCGGATGCCGGGGCCGCCCGGCGGGTGCCAGCCCGTGATGCGGCCCGGCGACGGGGTGAACTTGAACGGGTCTTCCGCGTTGATGCGGCACTCGATCGCGTGGCCCGACAGCATGATGTCGCGCTGGCGGAAGCGCAGGCGCTCGCCGCAGGCGATGCGGATCTGTTCCTGCACGATGTCGATGCCGGTGATCATTTCGGTGACCGGGTGTTCGACCTGCACGCGGGTGTTCATCTCGATGAAGTAGAACTCGCCGTTCTCGTACAGGAATTCGAACGTGCCGGCGCCGCGGTAGCCGATCTTGCGGCAGGCTTCGGCGCAGCGGTCGCCGATCTTCTCGATCAGCTTGCGCGGGATGCCCGGTGCCGGCGCTTCCTCGATGACCTTCTGGTGGCGGCGCTGCATGGAGCAGTCGCGCTCGCCCAGCCAGACGGCCTGCTTGTGTTCGTCGGCGAGGACCTGGATTTCCACGTGGCGCGGATTCTCCAGGTATTTCTCCATATAGACTTCCGGATTGCCGAACGCGGTGCCGGCTTCCGCCTTGGTCATCGCGACGGCGGAGAGCAGCGCGGCTTCCGTGTGCACGACGCGCATGCCGCGGCCACCGCCACCGCCGGCGGCTTTGATGATGACCGGGTAGCCGATGCGGCGCGCGGTCTGGATGATCTCTTTCGGATCGTCGGGCAGGGCGCCGTCCGAACCGGGCACGCACGGCACGCCGGCGCGGATCATGGCCTGCTTGGCCGAGACCTTGTCGCCCATCAGGCGGATCGATTCGGGACGGGGGCCGATGAAGACGAAGCCCGATTTTTCGACGCGTTCGGCGAAGTCGGCGTTTTCCGACAGGAAGCCGTAGCCGGGGTGGATCGCTTCGGCGTCCGTGACTTCGGCCGCGCTGATGATCGCCGGCATGCTCAGATAGCTTTGCGCGGACGGCGCCGGGCCGATGCAGACGGACTCGTCGGCCAGCTTCACGTACTTGGCGTCCTTGTCCGCCTCGGAGTGCACGACGACCGTCTTGATGCCCATCTCGCGGCAGGCGCGCTGGATACGCAACGCGATTTCACCACGGTTGGCGATAAGAATTTTTTCAAACATGGTAAGTTCGGTGTTTCTTTGAGTGCCGGCAGCATGCCGGGAGGGCGCGGTCGGACGACCGCGCCGGAGACGTTTAGCCGATCACGAACAGCGGCTGGCCGAATTCGACGGGCTGGCCGTTTTCCACCAGGATCTTGGTGACGGTGCCGGAGATGTCGGCATCGATTTCATTCAGGAGCTTCATCGCCTCGATGATGCACAGGGTGTCGCCTTCCTTCACGGTCGAACCCACTTCGACGAACGCCGGAGCGCCCGGTGCCGAGGAACGGTAGAACGTGCCGACCATCGGCGACTTGACGACGTGGCCGGTCGGTTCGGCCGGCGCGGCCGGGGCTGCGGCGGGGGCGGCTGCCGGCGCCTGGACGGCCGGTGCGGAGAATTGCTGGACGCCTTGCTGCGGCACCATGACCATCTGATTCTGCGGGATTGCCGAGGACTTGACGATGCGGACCTTGCTTTCGCCTTCCGTCACTTCGAGTTCGGCGATATCCGACTCGGCGACGAGGTCGATCAGTGTCTTGAGTTTTCTTAGATCCATGTGAAACCCCTTGGAATTATTTATTTAAGAGCATACGGCGCGTCGGCGGTAGGTACTTACGCGCGAATGCGTGAAGTTGACGTAGATTAACGTTGTTTCAGCACGAAGTCGATGGCAAAGCGATATCCATCCGCTCCCAGCCCGCAGATCGTGCCTAGCGCGATCGCCGACAGGAAAGAGTGGTGTCGAAATTCCTCGCGCTTGTAAATATTAGAGATGTGCACTTCCACGAACGGAATGTCCACGCCTGCCAGCGCATCGCGCAGCGCCACGCTGGTATGGGTCAAGCCGCCCGGGTTGATGACGATCGCGTCCACGCCTTCCTGGCGGGCAGCGTGGATACGGTCGATCAGCGCGCCTTCATGGTTGCTTTGGAAACAGACGATCTCCGCCCCGGCTTCCCGTGCCTGGGCGGTGGCGGCCTGCTCGATGTCGGCCAGCGTGGTCGCGCCGTACACCGCAGGCTCACGCGTCCCCAGCAAATTCAGATTGGGGCCATTGAGCAGCAGTAGCTTTTTCGCCATATTGAACCGTCTGTTTGCCCGAAAGACAGGCATTTTGCCGCCAACGTTACGTGTTGGCAAGCGATAAAAAGAAGTCGGAAAATAAGTGAACGACCGTTCACTGGAACTACAACTTGGCCAGGTCGGCGCGCACCTGATCGAACTTCAGACGGCCCAGGTAAGTCTTCCTGACCTGCCCATCTGCGCCGATCAGCACCGTAAATGGCAGTCCGCCGTTCGCGTTGCCGAGGCCGCGCGCGAGGTCGGTGCCACCCATGCCGCCTACGTACAATGGGTAGGAAATCTTGATTTTGCGGGCAAACTCGGCGAGGTTCGTGGGGGAATCGATGCCGATGCCGATCACATTGAAATGCTTGCCGCCGTCCTTGGCCGCCAGTTCGGACAATTCCGGCATCTCCGACACGCACGGCGCGCACCACGATGCCCAGAAGTTCACGAGTAGCGGTTTACCTTTCCACTGGGCGAGCGGTTGCGGCTTGCCGGCCAGGTCGTTCAGCGACGTAGCATACAGGTTCGTTACCGCGGTGTGCGCACGGCCGTCCGTGGGCGCATAGGTCGTCGTCAGCGGACCCTTGGCATCCTGCTTGACGCCGGCGATGGCGCCGAGGACCGTAAAGGCGGCGGCCAGGATTACATAGCCGGCCAGGTGTTTCTTATTCATCTTGTTCGAAAGAGTCGTTGTTCATCAAAGTGCGGAGCGTGGCGGCATCTGCACGCTGCAGGCTGCCGTCGGCGCGGGGTTTCAAAGCCCCACGTAAATCGTCCATGTCATACAGCTCGGCGTGCACCATTTCTTTTTGCCACATGAAGCTTACCGTTTCCACCGGATCGTGGCGTCCCCCTTTGAAATGGGGAATTTCCGAAATCTCGATATTGACGTTGCGGTTCAATAGCCAGATTTCGACTTCCTTGGCGCTGTCGGCAAATAATTGCAGGTGGATGTCGTCATGTTCGCCCGCCGTTCCATTCAAAACCGCACCGGTAATATACGGGCGGAATTCGGACAATTGTTCCATGACTTCCAGCGCCGCGCTGCGCATATGCTGCAATCGCGCGGCCTGGGCCGGGCCGTGGAACAGCGCCTGGTAGCGGCGCACCTCGTCTTCGACTTGCAAATTGTCAGGCAGATAATTCGGAGAAGGGCGGTCGACGCCGAGCACCTGGCGTGCCGCCTTCGTCTTGGCCGTGGAGTAATCCGCCCCGTCCTGGGCGATCATACGGGCGGCCGTCGCGGCGATGCGTGCGCGCACCTGTTGGAGGTCGTCATTTGAATTGGGCATCATGTCCGAGATCATACTCTTGAAAGGAAAATGGCATCGCGTCGGGTAGAATCGCGTATTCGCTATTACAGAGATCCCTTCGGCACGTCATGCACATCCATATCCTCGGCATCTGCGGCACCTTCATGGGCGGCCTCGCGGTGCTGGCCAAAGAGGCCGGCCACCGCGTCACCGGGTGCGACGCCAACGTCTACCCTCCGATGAGCACCCAGCTCGAAGCCCAGGGCATCGAGCTGATCCAGGGTTACGGGCCCGACCAGGTGAACCTGAACCCGGATCTGTACGTCGTCGGCAACGTGATGACGCGCGGGAATCCGCTCGTCGAGGAAATCCTGAACCGCGGCCTGCCGTACGTCTCCGGCCCGCAATGGATCGGCGACCATATTCTCCGTAATAAATGGGTACTCGCCGTCGCGGGCACGCACGGCAAGACGACGACGACGTCGATGCTGGCGTGGATCCTGGAAGATGCCGGTTATTCGCCGGGGTTCCTGATCGGCGGCGTGCCGCTGAACTTCGGCGTGTCCGCGCGCCTGTCCGGAGAAACTGATTCCGATTTCTTCGTGATCGAGGCGGACGAGTACGACACGGCCTTCTTCGACAAGCGTTCGAAGTTCGTGCACTACCATGCCAAGACGGCTGTGCTGAACAACCTCGAATACGATCACGCCGACATCTTCCCCGATATCGGCGCCATCGAGACCCAATTCCACCACCTCGTGCGCACCGTGCCCGGTGTCGGCCGGATCGTCGTGAACGGCGACGAGGCGTCGCTGGCGCGCGTGCTGAAGCGCGGTTGCTGGAGCGAGAAGGAAAGTTTCGGCTCGTCCGACGGCGTGGACTGGAGCCTCGTCGAGCATCCGGGCGGTTCCAGCTTCGACGTCTTGTTCAAGGGCGACAAGCAGGGCACCGTCCACTGGGACCTGACGGGCCACCACAACCGCAGCAACGCGCTGGCCGCCATCGCCGCCGCCCGCCACGTGGGCGTGCCGCCCGCGCAGGCGATCGAGTCGCTGGGCCGCTTCCAGAACGTCAAGCGGCGCATGGAAGTGCGCGGCGTCGTGAATGGCGTGACGGTGTATGACGACTTCGCGCACCATCCGACCGCGATCGCGACCACCGTCGGCGGCCTGCGCCAGAAGATCGGCACCAGTGGCCGCATCCTCGCCGTGCTGGAGCCCCGCTCGAACACGATGAAGCTGGGCGCCATGAAGGATGCACTGCCGGGCAGCCTGAAGGATGCCGACCTCGTGTTCGGCTTCGGCAGCCAGCAGGCGCTGGGCTGGTCGCTGGCCGACGCCCTGAAGCCGTTGGGCGCGAACGCGCACAGCTTCGACCAGCTCGACTACATGGTGCAGGCGATCGTCCAGGCCGCGCAGCCGGGCGACCACATCCTCGTGATGAGCAATGGCGGCTTCGGCGGCGTGCACCAGAAGCTGCTGGAGGCGATGGCGGCATGAGCGGGACACCGCATCTTCTCTATCTGCACGGCTTCCGCTCGTCCCCACGCTCGTTCAAGGCGAGAGTGGTGCAGCAGCGGATGGAAGCGGCCGGCCGCGCCGGCGACCTGATCTGCCCGCAACTGCCGGCCTCGCCGAAGGCCGCGATGGACCTCGTCCTCACGTTGGTCGCGCGCCATGCCGGTAACCTGGGCATCATCGGCTCCTCGCTGGGCGGTTTCTACGCCACGTGGCTGGCGGAACGCTTCGGCTGCCGCGCCGCGCTGATCAATCCGGCCGTCGATCCCCTGAAAGACCTGGATAAACACGTCGGCATCACGACGGAATGGCATACGGGCGAGCCGTTCGAATTCAAGCGCGAGTACATCGACGAGCTGGCGGCACTGAAGGTGGCCCGGATCACGCGGCCGGAACGTTATTTCCTGCTGGCTGCCACGGGCGACGAGGTGTTGGACTACCGCGACATGGTTGCGCATTACGCGGGCGCGCACCAGCACGTCATTCAGGGCAGCGACCACGCGGTGTCGGAATTCGAGCAGTATGTCGATGAGGTGCTGGCCTTCTGCCTGACGGATAATCGAAGCGAAGGCGACGCCGGATCGGACCACCGTCAGTGAGGCCCGCGTCGCTGCGCCGGGCCCGCTGGCTGGCGCATCCGGCCGGCGTGGGGGCGCCGGCCGCCATGCGCGACTGGCTGACGACGCCGGGTTCGCTGACGGCGCGCCTGATTGCGCACAGCCGGCAGTTCCGGGTACAGAAACTGCGCCAGGCGGGCAATGTCTGCCTGGCGGACGAGGCCGAGGCAATCGGCCTGGCGCGGCCCCGGCGCGTGTGGGAACGCGAGGTACTGCTGCGCTGCGACGGGCAACCGGTCGTGTACGGCCACACCGTCGTGCCGATGAGTGCGAGCGCGAGCGACTGGCCCCTGTTTTCGGCGCTGGGCGAACGGTCGCTCGGCACGACGCTGTTTTACGATCCGCGGGTGACGCGCGGCGAGCTGGAATTCGCGCGGGTGCGTCCCGGCCATCCGCTGCTGGCCCGCGTGCACGCCGCGCTCGGACGTGACGGTCCGGCGCGCGAGACTTATTTTGCGCGGCGCTGCGTGTATCGCCGCCGCCAGGGACTGCTGCTGGTCACCGAGGTCTTCCTGCCCGAGGTGCTCGATCTCGTGGCGACCGCAACCAATATGAATACGAATACAAAATGAACTTATTTTTCGAAGAGTCCGGCGATTTCAAGGTCGGCACCGTGCTGTCGCAGGCGGGCGAGGCCTATCAGGTCGAAATGCCGAGCGGGAAGCGCACCAAGGTCAAGGCGCGTGACGTGATGCTGCAGTTCGACAAGCCCGATCCCGCCACGCTGCTCGAGCAGGCGAAGGCGGTCGCTGCGGACGTCGACCTGGAATTCCTGTGGGAAGTCGCGGGCCAGGAAGAATTCGGGTTCGCCGAGCTGGGCGCCGAATACTTCGGCCATGCGCCGCTGCCGTTCGAAGCGGCCGGACTCGTGCTGGCGCTGCACGGCGCGCCGATCTATTTCTACAAGAAGGGCCGCGGCCGCTACAAGGCGGCGCCGGAACAATCGCTGCGCGCGGCGCTCGCGGGCATCGAAAAGAAGAAACAGCAGGCCATCATCCAGGCCGCGTATGTCGAGGAACTGAAGGCCGGCAAGCTGCCGCAGGCGATGCAGCCCCTCGTCCAGCAACTGCTGTTCAAGCCGGACAAGAACAGCATCGAATACAAGGCCCTCGAAACGGCGGCCGACGAGTTGCAGACGACGGCCCCGCGCCTGATGCTGTCCACGGGCGGCATCGCGTCGGCCAAGGAACTGCACATGGGCCGCTTCCTGTTCGAACACTTCCCGCGCGGCGCCGGCTTCCCGCAGGTTGCCGTGCCGACCCCTCCGTCCGACCTGCCGCTGGCGAACGTGGCCGCGTTCTCGATCGATGACGTGACGACGACCGAGATCGACGACGCGTTCTCCGTCGAGAAGCTGGATGACGGCACCGTCCGCGTGGGCATCCACATCGCGGCGCCGGGCCTGGGCATCCGTCCCGACGACGCCATCGACAAGATCGCCCGCGCGCGCATGTCGACCGTGTATATGCCGGGCGACAAGATCACGATGCTGCCGGACGACGTCGTCGACGCCTACACGCTGGCCGAGGGCAACGATTGCCCGGCGCTGTCGCTGTATGCGGTGCTGGACCCGACGACCTGGACGGTGATCTCGACGACGACCCGCGCCGAGCGCGTGCCCGTCAAGAACAACCTGCGCCACAACGACCTCGACGACGTCGTCAACGAGGAGACGCTGAACAACGGCGAAGGCGATTACCCGCACAAGATGGAACTGGGCCTGCTGTGGCAATGGGCGCTGCAGCTGGAAGCGGGCCGCATGAAGAAGCGCGAAGCGTTCGGCTTGAAACCGGAACAGGCGAACCGCGTCGACTTCAATTTCTACGTCGAGAACGACGTCGTCACGATCGTGCGCCGCAAGCGCGGCGCGCCGCTGGACAAGATCGTGGCCGAGCTGATGATCTTCGCGAACAGCACGTGGGGCAAGCTGCTGCACGATTGCGGCGTGCCGGGCATCTACCGCTCGCAGGGCCCGGGCGCCGGCGGCTGGGCCGCCAAGATGCAGGTGCGCATGGTCACGCACGCGGCGCCGCACCAGGGCCTCGGCGTCGATCAATACGCCTGGTCGACGTCGCCGCTGCGCCGCTACACGGACCTCGTGAACCAGTGGCAGATCCTCGCGTGCGCGAGCAACGGCGTGACCGCGCCGCTCGTCGCGCCGTTCAAGCACCGCGATGCGACGCTGTTCTCGATCGTCTCCGCGTTCGATGCCGCCTACTCGGCCTACAACGACTTCCAGCAGAACATGGAGCGTTACTGGTGCCTGCGCTGGCTGGCCCAGGAACATGCGAAACAGGTGGATGCGGTCGTGCTGAAGGACGAGGTGCTGCGCCTCGTCGAGATCCCGCTCGTGATCCGCCTGCCGGGCATGCCGCAGGCGGCGCGCGGCGCCCAGGTCCGCCTGGACATCGTGCGCTGGGACGAGGTCGACCTGTCGCTGGAGGCGCGCCTGCTCGAAGTGGCGGCCGTGGCGCCGGAAGCGGCCGAGGAGCTGGGCCTGGACGAGGAAGAAGACACGGGCGAGGCAGCTGCGGCGGAAGCGGCCGAAGCCGAGGGCGCCGTGGCCGTCACCGATCCGGAAACGCAGACGGACGTCACGGGCGAGCAGGCCGCGTGATGCGAGGCTGACACCGATCGTTGAAACGTCGACAATATCTTGTTGCATCAACGGTCGGGTCTTTCCGCAAGGCTCGCAAAGACGCCGGCCTGCACGGTAGAATGGGGAGTTCCATGACCCCAACCGTCCCACCCCGCAGCGCGTGAACACCCTCCGACACAACCGTCCCCTGATGATCGCCATCGCCTTCTCGGTGCTGGCGCACGCTTCCCTGCTGGCGGTCCGCTTCGCCGCGCCGGACGCGTTCCGGCTGCAGCCGGCCGATCCGGGCCTGGAGGTCATCCTGGTCAACGCCAAGCATGCGCGCGCCCCCGTCAAGGCGGACGCGCTGGCCCAGGCCAACCTGGACGGCGGCGGCAACGCGGATGCGGGACGCGCCCAGTCGCCGCTGCCGGACCTGCGCAAGGTCGAGAACGGCGACAGCATCAAGGCCCTGCAGCGCCGTATCGCCGAACTGGAACAGCAGCAGAAAAGCGTGCTGACGAAGATGCGCCAGTCGCAGTTCAACAGCGCGCCCGTCGCCGAACAGACGAAGCCCGACCCCACCCGCACGGGCGAGGACAACCTTGACTCCACCAAGGCCATCGCGCGCATGACGGCCGAGATCACCCAGCGCATCGCCGACGAGAACAAGCGCCCGAAGAAGACGTTCATCAGCCCCAGCACGCGCGAGGTCGGCTACGCCATGTATTACAAGGCGATGCAGAAGCGCGTGGAGGAGGTCGGCACCTTGAACTTCCCGCAGCAGAACGGCAAGAAGCTGTACGGCGAGCTGGTCGTTTACATCCCGATCTTCCAGGACGGGACGCTCTATGAAAAAGAAGGCGGACCGCGCGTCGAGCGCAGTTCCGGCAATCCGGCGCTGGACAAGGCCGCGCTGGCGATCGTGCGCCGCGCCGCGCCGTTCGGCAAATTCCCGGCCAATATGCGCTCGACCGACAAGGACGACCTCTGGATCGTCGTCACCCGCTTCAAATTCACCCGCGAGGAAAAACTGCAGGCCGAACTGCGCGGCGAAGGATAACAGGAGATCTCATGACGGATAAATATTGCGTGATCGGCAACCCGATCGCCCACAGCAAATCGCCGGACATCCACGCCGCCTTCGCGGCCACGACCGGCCAGGACATCTCGTACGAACGGTGCCTCGCGCCGCTGGACGGTTTTGCGGACACCGTCCGCGACCTCGTCGCGCAGGGCTTCCGCGGCGCCAACGTGACGGTGCCGTTCAAGCTGGAAGCGGCCGCGCTGGCCACCCGGCTGGAAGCGCGGGCGCGCCTGGCGGGTGCCGTCAACACCTTGCGCTTCGAAGGTGGGGAGATCGTCGGCGACAACACGGACGGTCCGGGCCTCGTCGCGGACATCGTGAAAAATGCCGGCGTGCCACTCGCCGGCAGGCGCGTCCTGCTGCTGGGCGCGGGCGGCGCGGCGCGCGGCGTCATCCTGCCGTTCCTGAACGAGAAACCGGAAGCGATCGTGATCGCCAACCGCACGCGCGCGACGGCCGATGCGCTCGTGTCCCACTTCGCCGATCACGTGGCGTACCCGGGGCAGATCAGTGCCTGCGGCTTCGCCGACATCGCGGGCCCGTTCGACGTCGTCGTCAACGCCACGTCGGCGAGCCTGTCGGCCGACCTGCCGCCCGTGCCCGCATCGGCCTTCCGCGCGGGGACGCTGGCACTGGACATGATGTACGGGAAGGATCCCACGCCGTTCATGGCATTCGCGGCATCCCACGGCGCGACCGTGCGCGACGGCCTCGGCATGCTCGTCGAGCAGGCGGCGGAAGCGTTCTTCGTCTGGCGCGGCGTGCGGCCGGAGACGTCGGACCTGCTGGCTGCCATGCGCGCACGGTCATGAGCGGCATCGGCACCCTCAAGGCGGGGGCGCCCGCGCGCGCGAAGACCGGCGGCCGGCGCTGGCTGAAGTGGATCATCCTCGGGCCGCTGCTGCTCGTCGTCCTGCTGCAGCTGTATTTCTTCGCGATGGTGTGCTGGTGGACGCAGTTCAATCCGTCGTCCACGAGCATGATGCGCCAGCAACTGTCGGCGCTGCGCGAACAGAACCCGAACGCGAAGCTGGAACACGTGTGGGTGCCGTATGCCCGCATCTCGAATAACCTCAAGCGTGCCGTGATCGCCTCCGAGGATTCGAATTTCGTCGACCACGACGGCGTCGACTGGGACGCGCTGGAAAAGGCGTACGAGCGTAACAACAAGAAGCACAGGGTCGTGGGCGGCGGCTCGACGATCACCCAGCAGCTGGCCAAGAATTTGTTCCTGTCCGGCTCGCGCAACTACCTGCGCAAGGGCCAGGAACTGATCATCGCCTACATGCTGGAAGCGGTGATGGACAAGCAGCGCATCCTCGAGATCTATTTGAACGTGGTCGAATTCGGCCGCGGCGTATTCGGCGCCGAAGCCGCCGCGCGCCATTACTTCCGCACGTCGGCCGCGAACCTGAGCGCCGCCCAGGCCGCCCGCCTCGCCGTGATGCTGCCGAACCCGCGCTACTACGACCGCCACCGCGACACCAGCTACCTGGCGCGCCGCACGGCGATCATCCAGCGCCGCATGAACGCGGCCGAGCTGCCCTGATTCGCAGCGCCCGTTTCACAGCCCCCGTTTCACAGTCCCTTTTCCCAGACGATCCGCCAGGTCGTGCGCACGCGGTAGACCGTCGTGCGCGCGCGCGGGCTGGCGCCGTCCCAGGCCACCCGTTCGCGATAGTCGCGGTGCAGCAGGTCCGCCACGGACAGCCGCAGCCGCGTCGTCGCGTCGCGCTTCCACACCGCGTACAGGTCGAGCTGGCGCTTGATGCCGTCGTCGCTGGACAGCAAGGCGCTCGTGCGGCCGGCCACCCGGCCGCGGTAGCCATAGGTGCCGCCCACGTCGACGCGGGCGGTGCCGTAGTCCAGGCCGACGTTGCCGCTGTACGCCGGCTGTCCCTCGATGCGGTTGTCCGGTCCCGGCACGCTGTCCACGTGCGACCAGTTGCGCGCCAGGTTCACGCGCGCCGCCAGTGGGCCGCGCGTCGCCTTGCCTTCGAATTCGATGCCGCGCACGGTCGCGCTGCCCAGGTTGTCCGGCATCGCGGTCCACACGCCGTCGGCCAGGGAAGTGCGGTACAGCGTGACGTCGCGGATGCGCTTGTGGAACGCGCTGACGCTCACCATGCCGTCCTTGCCCATATACCGTTCCCACGCCAGGTCGACGGCGAGCGCCAGTTCCGGGCGCAGGTTCGGGTTGCCCTGCTGGTCGGGATTCGTCGCGCTGTTATTGTTGTCGACGGTGTACCGGCGCGGCATCAGCTGGATGATGTTCGGCGCCTTGTAGGTGCGGCTGGCCGCGAGGCGGAACTGGTCGCGCCCGCCCGCCGGCTTGAGCAGCGCCTGCAGGATCGGGCTCCACGCGCCGGCGTGGACGTCGACCGCGGCGTGCGCATTGCCCTCACCCGTCGTGCGCAGGTCTTCGCGGCGCAGGCCGACGTAGGCCGACCAGGCGTCGTCGATGTCCCACTCGTCCTGCACGAACAAGGCGCCGCGGGCGACGCTGGCGCGGTAGTCCTCGTCGCTGGCCAGCAGCAGGGCATCGTCGGCATCCGTCTGGCGTTCGCGCCGGTATTCGCTGCGCCGCTTGCGGCCCAGCTCCCAGCCGGCCGCGAGCAGGTGGCCGCGCCACAGGGGACGGCGCCAGCTGCCGTTGAACGTCCATTCGCGTTCTGTCGGGCCGGAGGCGACGCGATGGGTCTCGAGCAGGTCGTCGCGCAGGTCCATGCCGCGGTAGACGAAGTCGGCATCGCGCGCCGTGTAATAGCCGGACAGCTTGGCCGTCACGCGCGCGCCGCCGTCGAGCCTGCGGGTCCAGGCCACGTCGGCATAGGCATGCAGCGGGTCGGCCGCGAAGCGCTGGACGGCATGCGGGAACGCCGTCGGGCTGCCGGTCGCGGTGGTCTCCGCCTCGCGCTTGGTGTTGTCGAAGCGGCGCTTGCGCACATAGCCTTGCGCCGTGACGGTGTCGCGCGCGTCCGGCTGCCAGGTCAGGCGCGGCGCCAGTTCCGCGATCTCCTCGGTCTGGTGGTCGGACCAGGCGATGCGGCGCAGCAGGTCGGGCTGCCTGCCTGCTTCCGTGGTGACGGCCGTGACAGGATTCTCGTTGTGCCTGAACGTGGCGACGAGCGTGTAGGCCAGCGTGCCCGCGCGGCCGCTGTGCTGGGCGACGAGCTGCGGCGCGAGATAGCCGTCCACGACGGCGCTGCCCGCCTTCACCTCGGTCGCGGCGGTGTCCCTGGCCGGACCGGCGCGGCGCAGGATCACGTTGATCGTGCCGGCCACGGCCTGGCTGGAAGTCTCGGCGGTGGCAGTGCGCTGGATCTCGATGCGCTCGATGACGTCGGGGCCGAGCGACTCCAGCGAGAAGCCGGCCGGCGCCGGCAAGCCGTTGAGCAGCAGCGCCACGTAGCCGCCGCCCATGCCGCGCATGCGGATCGTGGCCGCCTTGCCGGGGCTGGCGTCGACCGTGATGCCGGGTTGCCGTTTCAGCACGTCGGACAAAGTGCCGTCGCCCTGGCGCAGGATCTCGTCGCGGCCGACGACGATGGCGGTGGTGGTCGACTGCGCGCGCTGCGCATCGGCGCCCGCGCTGACGACGACCTGTTGCATGGGCGCGGTCTGGGCATGGAGGCCGGCCTGGATGGCCAGCAGCAGCGCGGCGGCGCCGCCGGATCGGAGGATGTGCATGGATGGATTATTCGGCAACCGCCGCGGCCGCGGGGCGGTCGAGGGACGAACGGACCGGATGACGGGACGAATTCCGCCGCCGGCCGACTATAGTCTGGATTGGTATTTACCGCAAAACACGCGTTCGGACTGGCCGGCCTCAGGGCTTACAGGTACACTTGCGCTGTTTCCGAATCCGGCCGAGAAAGCAGCGCATGATCAACGTATTTGTCCTACAAAATGGCCGACTGAACCAGATACCCATCGCGTCTCGTGCCGATCTGGAGAACGCGCCTGCCGTCTGGGTCGACCTGCTCGACCCGACCGACGAGGAGCGCGCCTGGGTCAAGGCGACCTATGACGTGATCCTGCCCGGCGAGGACGAAGTCCAGGACATCGAGGCGTCCGCGCGCTACTACGAGGCGGAAAACGGCGACCTGCACCTGCGCACCGACTTCCTGCGCGAGGAAGAGGACGGCCCGTCGCGCATCGTGACGGTCGCGTTCATCCTGGCCAAGAAGATCCTGTTTTCGGTCCACACGGACGACCTGCCCGTGTTCCGCCTCGTGCGCCTGCGCGCGCGCTCGCGGCCCGGGTCGATCGAGGACTACATGGACGTGCTGCTCGACTTGTACGCGACCGACGCCGAGTACTCGGCCGATGCGCTGGAAGGCATCTACGAGAGCCTGGAAGACGTCAGCCAGCGCGTGCTGCAGAAGGAATTCACCGACCAGGACGCGGCCTCCGCGCTGAATGCGATCGCCCACGAGGAAGACTTGAACGGCCGCATCCGCCGCAACATGATGGACACGCGCCGCGCCGTCAGTTTCCTGATGCGCGGCCGGCTGCTGAACGCCGACCAGTTCGAGGAGGCGCGCCAGATCCTGCGCGACATCGAATCGCTCGACGGCCACACGTCGTTCCTGTTCGACAAGATCAACTTCCTGATGGACGCCACCGTCGGCTTCATCAACATCAACCAGAACAAGATCATCAAGATCTTCTCGGTGGCGTCGGTCGCCTTCCTGCCGCCGACTTTGATCGCCAGCATCTACGGCATGAACTTCGAATTCCTGCCCGAGCTGCACTGGCAGTTCGGCTACGGGTGGTCGCTGGGCCTGATGGTCGTCAGCGCCATCGCCCCGTTCCTCTACTTCCGCCACCGCGGCTGGCTGAAGTAATCCCCGACATGTTCCCGTGATCCCGTGCGCCGCACCAGCCGGCAGCGCGGGCATGCGTTCGTCTCATTGTCATTGACTCATTAAATGAGAATCATTATCATTCGCGTTCAATATTGATTCAGAACGGAGTGATTCGATGGCCATGCATGCGCGCGCCGCCCGGCGTCTTCCTCTCAACCGCCTCGCGGCCGCCGTCGGTGTCGCACTGTCGCTGCTCGCCCGGGCCGCTGCCGCCGATCCAGTCGATGCGCCGGTCGATGCGCCGATCCAGCAGGTGCAGATCAGCGCCCAGCGGCTCGGCGAGACGACCGAGGGGACCGGCTCGTACACGACCGGCAAGGACCGGACGGCCGTGCCGCTGACGCTGTCGCTGCGCGAGACGCCGCAATCCGTCACGGTGGTGACGCAGCAGCGCATCGAAGACCAGGGCCTGCTCACCGTGACGGACGTCGTCAACAACGTGACGGGCGTGTCCGTCAACCAGTACGAGACGAGCCGCGCCGGCTTCACGGCGCGCGGCTTCGACATCGACAACCTGCAGATCGACGGCGTGCCCACGACCTGGGAACAGTCGTGGAGTGCGGGCGAAGTGCTGGGCAGCCTGGCGCTGTATGACCGCGTCGACGTCGTGCGCGGCGCGACGGGATTGATGACGGGCGCCGGCAACCCGTCCGCCGCCATCAACCTCGTGCGCAAGCATGCGACCAGCAAGACGTTGACCGGCACGGTGGAAGCGGGCATCGGCCGTTGGAACCAGCGCCGCCTGCTGGGCGACGTGACGACGCCGCTGACGCAGGACGGCAGCGTGCGCGCCCGCTTCGTCGGCGAATACACGGATGGCGACAGCTGGGTGTCGTTGCTGTCGAACCGGAACAAGACCGCGTACGCGACGATCGATGCGGACCTCGCGCCGACGACCCTGCTGCAGGTCGGCTTCAGCCGCCAGGAGACGCAGGCGAACGGTCCGATGTGGGGCGGGCTGCCGTACTGGTATACGGACGGGGCGAAGACGGACTGGGACGTCTCGAAGTCGTCGGCCGCCGACTGGACCCGCTGGCCGACTTCGTACAACAGCGCGTTCGTCAACCTGGAACACGGCTTCGCCAACGGCTGGAAGGTGAAGGCCACTGCCAGCCGCGGCGACCGCCGCTCCGATTCCTATCTGCTGTACCTGTCGGGCGTGCCCGACCGCGCGACGGGCGAGGGCCTTTCCGCCTTCGCCGGCTCGTACGCGACCCGCACGAAGCAGGACAACGCAGGCCTGCACGCGAGCGGCCCGTTCGAACTCGCCGGCCGCAGGCACGAAGCGGCGTTCGGTGTGCTGCACCAGAAGCAGACCTTCCTGTCCAACAGCCGCGCGGCCGATTTCGGTACGGGCACCGGCGTGCCGGCCGTCGGCGACTTCAACGCGTGGACGGGGACGACGTATCCGCAGCCCGCGTGGGGCGCGCCGACGTTCTACGAAAGCAGCGAGACCAGGCAGGACGCAGTGTACGGCGTCGCGCGCTTCTCGCTCGCCGATCCGCTCACCCTGATCGTGGGTGCCCGTGTGACCGACTACGAGAAGACGGGCCGCGGCCTGTACACGGCCGCGTACGACATCAAGCACGACCGCGAAGTGACGCCGTACGCGGGCCTCGTCTACGACATCGACAGGACCTATTCCGTGTACGCGAGCTACACCGACATCTTCCAGCCGCAGAACCTGAAGGACATCGACGGCAACATGCTCGACCCGATCGTCGGCAAGAGCTACGAGGCGGGCGTGAAAGCCGAATTCCTCGACGGCCGCCTGAACGCCTCGTTCGCCGTGTTCCGCGCGAAGCAGAACAACCTGGGCCAGGAAGCGGGCCTCGTCGACCGCGACGGCAGCGGCCCGCTGGCACCTGAGACATATTACCGCGCGGCCGCCGGTGCGACGAGCGAAGGTATCGAGTTCGACGCGTCCGGCGAACTGGCGAAAGGCTGGAACGTGACGGCCGGCTATACGCAATACCGCGCGAAGGATGCGGCCGGCGCGGACGTCAACAGCGTCTATCCGCGCCGCCTGTTCCGCGTCTTCACGACATACCGCCTGCCGGACGCATGGAGTGCGTTGAGTGTCGGCGGGGGCGTGAACTGGGAAGGTCGCACGTACACGGTCGATCCGAACGCGCCGGCCGGCACCAACGGCCTGATCGAGCAGTCGCCGTTCAGCGTCGTGAACCTGATGGCGCGCTACGAGATCACACGGCAACTGTCGGCCCAGCTGAACGTCAACAATGCGTTCGACCGCAAGCATTTCGGCATGTTCTCCGCGTACGGCGCGATCACGTACGCAGCCCCGCGCAACGCGACCCTGACGCTGAAGTACGCGTTCTGACCATGCGCGCGACCTGGACCCTCATCCACCGCTGGTGCGGCCTGCTCACGGCGGCCTTCCTGTTCCTGAGCGGGATCACGGGCGCCGTGATCTCGTGGGACCACGAGCTGGACGACCTGCTCAACCCGCACCTGATGGAAGCGCACACGCCCGGCACGCCGCAGGACCCGCTGGCGCTGGCGCGGCAGGTCGAGGCGCGCCATCCGGACGTGCGCGTGTCGTACGTGCCGCTGCACGCCCAGGCCGGGAAGTCGCTGGCGCTGGGCGTATCGCCGCGCATCGATCCCGCCACGGGCGCCCCGACGGCACCCGGCTTCAACCAGGTCTTCGTCGATCCCGTCAGCGGCGCGGAACTGGGCCGGCGCGAGTGGGGCGCCGTGTGGCCGGTCAGCCGCGAGACCTTCGTTTCCTTCCTGTACCGGCTGCATTATTCGCTGCATCTGCCGGACCGCTGGGGCATCTGGCTGATGGGCGCCATCGCGGTGGTGTGGACGCTCGACTGCTTCGTCGGCTTTTACCTGACCTTGCCGGTGCGGCGCCACACGGCCAACGCCGGCAAATCGTGGTGGCAGCGCTGGCGCCCGGCGTGGGCCGTGCGCTGGCGCGGCGGCAGCGCGAAGCTGAATTTCGACCTGCACCGCGCGTTCAGCCTGTGGACGTGGATCGTGCTGTTCGTCCTCGCCTTCACGGCGTTTTCGCTGAACCTGTACCGCGAAGTGTTCTATCCCGTCATGCAGACGTTCACGCAGGTCACGCCGTCGCCGTTCGACACCCGCGTGCCGGCCGACCTGCAGCACCCGGTCGAGCCGCGGGTCCCTTACGGCGACGTTGTCGCGCGGGCCGGCATGGAAGCGCGCCGGCGTGGCTGGGATGCGCCGGTCGGCAGCCTCTATTATTCGCAGGAGTACGGCATCTACATGGTGAGCCTGTTCGCGCCCGGCGACGATCACGGCACGGGCGGCGTCGGCCCGGCGCTGCTGTACTACGACGGCGCGGACGGCCGCCTGCTGGGCGACCGCCGGCCGTGGAAGGGGACGGCCGCCGACATCTTCGTGCAGGCCCAGTTCCCGCTGCACTCGGGCCGCATCCTCGGTCTGCCGGGGCGGATACTGATCTCGTGCATGGGACTCGTCGTCGCCATGCTGAGCGTGACCGGCGTGATCATCTGGTGGCGCAAGCGGGCGTCGCGCGCCGTGAGCGCGCGCCGCGTGAAGGCCGTGCCGGTCGAGATGTAGGACTTACAGCGGTACGTCGTCCGCCTTCAGGTACCACTTCAGCGCGCGCACGACCATCGCATGGTCGTCCACGCCCGCGAGGCCGGACACGGTGATCGTGCCGACCTGGCCGGTGCCCTTGATCACGATGGGGAACGAGCCGCCGTGCGCGGCATAGTCCTTCGGGTCGAACGTGGGCAGGTTGTCGAAGTCGCGGCCCGCGTTGACGGCTTCCGTGTGCACGAAGAACGACGCGTGGCCCGTGCGGTTCACGAGGTTGCTCTTGCGACGGATCCAGTCGACGTTGTTCGGGCTCGTGCCCACCATCGCGTAGAAAAACAGCGGATTGCGGTTGATCGTGATGTCGATCGTGACGGCGACCTTGTCCGCTTTCGCCTGCTCGACGATCCGGTTGCCGATCGCGAGCGCCGCGTCGTTGTCGAAGGACGTGAACTGCAGCGCCTGCTCCTGGCGGCGGATGGTGTCGAGCGATACGGTTTTCTTTTCCATACTGGTTCCTGGGTTGGTCGTTGCGGCGCCGGCCGTGCCGGCGAACAGCGCGCTTGCCGCGATCAGCACGGCACAGGAGCAGGGAATAATGCGGCGGATGATACGCACAACCATGGATTGCCTCTCTCCGGTTTTATTATCCGGCAAGTATAACCGGAGAGGAGGTGCTTATTGCTTCAAGTTCAGGAACAGATTCGCGGCGAACGCGAGGATGGCCAGTGAGGCGATGATTTCCGCGATCACCAGCGCAGGCGCGAAAGCCATGTGACCCAGCAGCAGCATGGAAAGCGCGACCATCATCACTGGCAATGCCAGGTTCATCAGCCAGAAATGCACGCGCGCGAGACGGCTTTCGCCCGCCTTCGGGAACACGCTGTAGATCAGGCCGGCGAGGGCCATCGTCGTCCAGCCCAGCAGGTTGACGTGGGCGTGCACGGGGCGCAAGGTGAAATTCTGGCTGGCGCCCATGGCGATGCCCAGCGAAATGCCGAGGATGAGGTAGAGGACGGCCAGCTTGATCCAGATGATGCCGGCGCGCGAGAACTGCGGTTGCGGCAGGGAAGAAACGGTCGTGGTTTGCATGGTGGGGCTCCTGACGATGTAATCGATGAGGAGCGCATCGTACATACGGTCGCCGCGCCGGTGCAGCCCCACGCGTGGGGGACGATCAACCGGTCACATCGTCGCGAACATGGCCACGACGGCCACCAGCATGATCGCCACGCCGATCCAGCCGATGACGGTATGGCGGGTCGACAAGGTGTACCCGCCCATGATCTTGCGGTTATGCGCGAGCAGCATCATGACGGCCATGATCGGCACGGCGATGACGCCGTTGATCTGCGCGGACAGCACGAGGGCCGCGATCGGGTCGACCGGCGCGAAGTCGAGCGCGACGCCGCCCAGCGTGGCCAGCGCGATGAAGCCGTAGAACTCGCGCGCCTCGACGACCTTCAGGTCCATGCCGTTGCGCCAGCGGAAGCTCTCGGTGACGGCGTACGCGGCCGACCCGGCCAGCACGGGCACGGCCAGCATACCCGTGCCGATGATCCCAAGCGCGAACGCGAGGAATGCGAACTCGCCCGCCACCGGCCGCAGTGCCTCGGCCGCCTGCGCGGACGACTGGATGTTCGTGATGCCGTGCGCGCCCAGCGTGACCGCCGTCGTCAGCATGATGAAGAACGCGACGAGGTTGGAAAAGCCCATGCCGATCAGGGTGTCCGACTTGATGCGCTTCAGCTGGGCGGCGGCGTCCCCCGGGCGCGTGCGCAGGGCGCGTGTGCGGTGGTCGTTGCGGATCTCCTCGACTTCCTGCGACGCCTGCCAGAAGAACAGGTAGGGGCTGATCGTCGTGCCGAACACGGCGACGATCAGCGCGACGGAATCCTTCGTGAACGCGAAATGGGGCCACACCGTGCGCGCAAAGACTTCCGTCCACGGCATGTGCACGGCGAACGCCGTCGCGACATAGGCCAGCAGGCCCAGGGTCAGCCATTTCAGGTAGCGCACGTAGGTGGCATACGGCAGGAAGACTTGCAGCGCGAGGCACAGCAGGCCGAAGCCCAGCGCGTACAGGTGGCTGGAACCGGTGCCCGTCACGAGGCGCAGCGCTTCGCCCATCGCGGCGATGTCGGCCGCGATGTTGATCACGTTGGCGACGAGCAGCAGGGAGACGATCGCGTACAGCAGCCACGGCGAATACGCGCGGCGGATGTTGGCCGCGAGCCCGCGCCCCGTCACGCGGCCGATGCGTGCCGACACGAGCTGGATGCCGACCATGAACGGGTAGGTCAGCACGAGCGTCCACAGCGTATTGAAACCGAATTGCGCGCCGGCCTGCGAATACGTCGCGATGCCGGACGGGTCGTCGTCGGCCGCGCCCGTGATCAGGCCGGGGCCGAGCGATTTCAGCGTCGCGTTGTCGGTGAGGCGGCGGAACAGCTTGAGCGGCATGTCGTGCCTGGCGCGCTTACGCCAGGCGGGCAAACACGCGACGCGCCGCCTCGACCGTCTCCGCGATCACGGCATCGTCGTGCGCGGCCGACACGAAGCCCGCTTCGAACATGGCCGGGGCAAAATACACGCCTTCGTCCAGCATGCCGTGGAAGAAGCGGTTGAAGCGCTCCTTGTCGCCGGCCATCATCTGGCCGTAGCTGGACGGGACCGTGTCCGCGAAATACATGCCGAACATGCCGCCAACGGAATCCGCACAGAAGGCGATGCCCGCTTCCTGCGCGGCGGCCGTCAGGCCCTCGACCAGCTTCGTCGTCTGCGCGGTGAGGTGTTCGTAGAAGCCCGGTTGCTGGATCAGTTTCAGGGTCGTCATCCCGGCGGCGACGGCGACCGGGTTGCCGGACAGCGTGCCGGCCTGGTAGACGGGGCCGATCGGCGCCATCTTCTGCATCAGGTCGGCACGGCCGCCGAATGCGGCCACGGGCATGCCGCCGCCGATGACCTTGCCGAGCGCCGTCAGGTCCGGGGTGATGCCGTACAGCGCCTGCGCGCCGCCGATGCCGACGCGGAAGCCCGACATCACTTCGTCGAAGATCAGGACGGCGCCATATTCCGTGCACAGTTCGCGCATGCGCTGCAGGAATTCCGGCGTCGCGCGGATCAGGTTCATGTTGCCGGCCACGGCTTCCACGATCACGCAGGCGATGGTGTCGCCCATCGACTCGAACGCGTCTTCCAGCTGCGGGATGTTGTTGTAGTCGAGGACGAGCGTGTGCTTGACGAAATCTTCCGGCACGCCGGCCGACGTCGGGTTGCCGAACGTGAGCAGGCCCGAACCGGCCTTCACGAGCAGCGAATCGGCGTGGCCGTGGTAGCAGCCCTCAAACTTGACGATCTTGTCGCGGCCCGTGGCACCGCGCGCGAGGCGCAGCGCGCTCATCGTCGCTTCCGTGCCGGACGAGACGAGGCGCACCTGTTCGATCGACGGCACGAGGCGGCAGATTTCCTCGGCGATCTCGATCTCGCCCTCGGTCGGCGCGCCGAACGACAGGCCGCGCGCGGCCGCGTCCTGCACGGCTTTTACCACTTGCGGGTGAGCGTGGCCGACGATGGCCGGGCCCCAGGAACCGATGTAGTCGATGTAGCGCTTGCCGTCCGCGTCCCAGAAATACGGTCCCTCGGCCCGGGTGATGAAGCGCGGCGTGCCGCCGACGGAGCGGAAGGCGCGCACGGGCGAATTCACGCCGCCCGGCGTGGTCTGCTGGGCGCGGGCGAACAGGATGTCATTCTTGAAAGTGGAGTCGGACGTAGCGGTCATGGTTGTCTGGATGAATCCCGCGCGGGAGGCGCCGGCGGGGTTAGCAGGCCGCGCCGGGAGCGCGGAAGATCTTGTTCGGAATCAGCCGGCCCATGCCGAAGCGGCAGGCGTGGGCGAGGGTGCCGGTGACGTAGTCCTGGGCGCCGGGCAGGGCGTCCGCCGCACCGGCACCGCGCGCCATCCGCGCCGCCAGCGCGGCCGACAGCGTGTTGCCGGCGCCGACGAACGGCCCGGGCAGGTGCTGGGCCCAGGGCAGGGCGGTGGCCAGGCCGTCCCCTTCGTACAATTCGTTGCAGCGGCTGCCGTCGCCGCCGCCGACGCCCGTCACGAGCACGTGGCCGCAGCCGACGCCCGTCAGGTCCGCCGCATCCTCGGCGACGGTGGCGATGCTGCCCGGGTCGCGCCAGCAGTCGGCAAAGCGCGCCAGTTCCGGCTGCGACAGCAGGAACACGCTGGCCTGGGGGACGAGCAGCTGGTGGATGAGGGTCATCATGTCGTCGTCGCGCGTGCCGCAATCGGGCAGCGACGACGTGAATGGATCGAGCACGAGCGGCACGTCGGCATAGTCGGACACGATTTCCGCCACCGCGGCGATCTGCTCCAGGCTCGCGAGCGTGCCGACCTTGATGGCGGCCACGGGCATGTCCTCGAGCAGCATGCGCGCCTGTTCCACGACGAGCGTGTGGTCGGTCGGCTGGATGTCGTCCACGCGCGCGGAGTCCGCCACGAGCAAACCCGTCACGACCGAGAGGGCGTGGCAGCCATGCATGGCGAAGACGGTCACGTCGGACTGGATGCCCAGCGCCCCGACCGGGTCGGCGGGCCCGAACGTGAGGATGAGTGGAGACGTTTGGTTTTGCACAGCGGGTAGAATACTATACCTTTCTCCCCCATTTTATCTGAACCGAAAAGAGGAAATCGAAGTGAGTACTGAAACACAGGTGTACCAGACCTGGATGTGCCTGATCTGCGGCTGGGTCTACGACGAAGCCGCCGGCGCCCCGGACGACGGCATTCCGCCGGGCACCCGCTGGGCCGATGTCCCGATGAACTGGACGTGCCCGGAATGCGGCGCGCGCAAGGACGACTTCGAAATGACCGCGATCTGAGCGCTCATTTGCCGAGCGATGTGTCGATCGATCAACAAGAAATAACGTCCCGCCAATATTTCATGTCGTCTAGTCAATGAACCGGTTTTCGGCAAGTTGACGTATCGCAACACTTCATGCACAAGCCGCAGCCCCTATGCTATCTTGCGAGTTCATGCTGAAGTGAAACGAATATGACGACGCAACCGACAGGCCTGACGATCATGGTGATCGACGACAGCAGCACGATCCGTCGGTCCGCCGAAATCTTCCTGACCCAGGCCGGCTACCGGGTGGTGCTGGCCGAAGACGGCTTCGACGCGCTGGCCAAGATCAACGACCACCATCCCGCGCTGGTGTTCTGCGACATCCTGATGCCGCGCCTGGACGGTTACCAGACCTGCGCACTGATCAAGAAGAGCGCGAAATTCCATGCCACGCCGGTCATCATGCTGTCCTCCAAGGATGGCCTGTTCGACCGTGCGCGCGGCGCGATGGTCGGCTCGAGCGCCTACCTGACCAAACCTTTTTCCAAGGACAGCCTGCTGGCGGCCGTGCGCGACCATGCGCAGGGCCGGACCGACGCGGCTGCCTGATTTCAACGATGCGGAGCCCGCCGTGGCCATACAAAAAATCCTGATCGTCGACGATTCCCCGACCGAACGTTATTACCTGACCGACATCCTCGTGCGCAACGGCTTCACCGTGACCACCGCCGACAACGGCGAGGAAGCGCTGGCCAAGATCCGCGCCGAGCGCCCGGAACTGATCCTGATGGACGTGGTGATGCCGGGCGCGAACGGGTTCCAGGTGACGCGCTCGATCGCGCGCGACCCGGAACTGGCGTCCGTCCCCGTCATCATCTGCAGCAGCAAGAACCAGGAAACCGACCGCATCTGGGGCATGCGCCAGGGCGCGAAGGATTATTTCGTCAAGCCCGTCGACCCGGCGAAGCTGCTGGCCACGATCGCCACGCTCGGCGCCTGAGATGGACACGGGCGACGCCGGACAGAAGGGCGCGGCCAGGCGCGCGCGCCTGCGCCAGTACCAGGAACAGCTGCTCGAACGCATGCAGGCCGCGCGCACGAGCAGCGGCGCGCGGGCGCACCAGCTGGGCGTGGAGATCGGCGGCGTGCGCTACCTGCTCGACCTCGTCGAAGCGGGCGAAATCGTGCCGCTGCCGCCGCTGGCTGCCGTGCCGCTCACGCAGCCGTGGTACCTCGGTCTCGCGAATGTGCGCGGCAACCTGCTGGGCGTCGTCGACCTGGCGCGCTATCTCGATAGGGAGTCCCCGCCGACGGCCGGCACGCGGCTCGTGACGTTCGCACCCGGTCTCGGCTTTCCCTGCGCCCTCCTGGTGGCCAAGGTCGTCGGCTTGCGCCACGCGGCCGACATGACGCCGCTCGACGGCCGCCTGCGCGACGCCGACGGCCAGGAATGGACGCCGCTGTCGCTGGCCGCCCTCGCGCGCGAAGACCGTTTCCTGCAGGTCGCACGCTAATCACTTACAAACAGATTCTGTACTGGAGCTGGCATGGGATTCGTATCCAAACTGTCGATGAATTTCTTCCCCAAGGACGGGGGCGGCGACGCGCAGGCGCCCGGCACGGTGCTGGCGTCGCCCGATACGCAGTTTGGTCCCGGCACGGTCCCCGCCGGCCCGGTCAGCGGTACGGCACCGACGGGTTCCGCGGATGACGCCGCGCTGCGCCTTGGCCAGCTCGCCCGGCGCAAGCAGCGCCACGCGGCGGAAGCGTCGAACGCGGCGGCCGGCGGGGACGACGACCTGCGCCTGCCGCTGATCGGTCACCTGTCCCTGCCGCGCCAGCTGCGCATCCTGCTCGCCGCCTTCGCCATCGGTATCCTGCTCACGCTGCTGTCGCTGTGGCGCAATGCCGGCAGCGGCGCGATCGCGAGCAGCCAGACCCAGATCGCCAGCGAAGCGCTGATGCACTCGCAGCGCGTCGGCAAGGCCGCGCCGAACGCGATGCAGGGCGTGCCGGATGCCTTCACGCAGCTGCAGGACAGCCGCATCGCCCTGTCGCGCGACCTCGACCTGCTGGCCCAGGGCGGCGACTTCAACGGCAATGCGATTCCCGCATCGTCGGGCGACCTGGCCGCGCAGCTGGCCGCCGTGCGCAAGAAGTGGAACGTGTCCGACGCGGCCGCCGCCAGCATCCTCAAGATGAAGCCGGAACTGATCGCCTTCGACAAGGACCTGAAACAGCTCGACGTGCTGGCGCCGGAAATGCTGGCGCTGACGGAAGACATCCTCACCGAGCGCACGGCGCGGGGCGGCAGCGCGCGCGAACTGGCGGCGCTGGGCCGCATGATGATGCTGACGCAGCGCCTGTCGCGCAGCGCCAGCGAATTCCTCACGTCGGGCGGCATCCGTCCCGAGACCGCGTTCCAGATGGGCCGCGACACGACCACGTTCCGCGCCACCGTCGACGGCCTGCTGAACGGCAGTACCGCGCTGGGCCTGGCGCCGTTGCGCGATCCGGACCTGCGCGCGAAGCTGGAAGAAGTGCAGTCGAAATTCGACGTCTGCCAGAAGCTGATCTCGACCTTCCTCGATAAACTGTCCGACATGACGGCCGCCAAGGCCGCCGAGCAGACGATCTTCCGCGACAACGAAGCGCTGCGCCGCCAGCTGACGAACCTGCAGGCGTCGTACCGCGCCGGCGAGGGCAGCACGGGCCTGTGGCTGTGGGTGCTCGTGGCGGCATCGATCTTCACCCTCGTCACGGCAGGCAGCATTTCGCGCGTGATGCTGCAGGATTCGCGCAACCGCACCCGCGGTGCCGACGCCCGCCGCCAGGAAGCGGAGGTGATGCGCCTGCTGGCCCAGGCCAAGGAAGAGGAAGCCAAGGCCACCAACGACCAGAACCAGGCCGCGATCCTGCGCCTGATGAACGAATTGCAGGAAGTGGCGGACGGCGACCTGACGGTCTATGCCACCGTTTCGGAAGACATCACGGGCGCGATCGCCGACTCCGTCAACTACACGGTGGAAGAACTGCGCGGCCTCGTCGTGCGCGTGATCGACACGGCGGAAAAGGTGACGCAGGCGTCGAACGATGCGCAGCAGGTGTCGAGCCGGCTGCTCGTCGCGGCGGGCCAGCAGGCGCGCGAGATCCAGGACACGTCGGCCACGATGCTGCGCATGGCCGGCGAGATCACGGACGTGTCCAGCTCCGCGAAGGAATCGGCCGAGGTGGCGCGCCAGTCGGTGGCGGCGGCGGAGCAGGGCGCGACGGCGGTGCAGAACGCCATCCGCGGCATGGGCGAGATCCGCGAACAGATCCAGGAAACCTCGAAGCGCATCAAGCGCCTGGGCGAATCGTCGCAGGAGATCGGCGAGATCACCGAACTCATTTCCGACATCACGGAACAGACCAACGTGCTGGCGCTGAACGCCGCCATCCAGGCCGCATCGGCCGGCGAGGCGGGCCGCGGTTTCTCGGTCGTCGCGGAAGAAGTGCAGCGGCTGGCGGAACGGTCGGCCGAAGCGGCCAAGCAGATCGGCGCGCTGGTGCGCACCATCCAGACCGACACGCACGACGCCGTGGCGGCGATGGAAAAGTCGACGCAGGGCGTCGTCGAGGGCGCGCGCGTGACCGACGCGGCCGGCGCGGCGCTGGCCGACATCTCGCGCGTGTCGAACCGCCTCGCCGAGCTGATCCAGGGGATGGCAGTTGCCGCCGGGTTGCAGGCGACGTCCGCGAACGGCGTGGCGCATAATATGCAGCACATCCTCGCGATCACCGAACAGGCGCAGGGCGGCACGCAGCAGACGGCGCAGTCGATCCGGCAGCTGGCGGAGCTCGCGCAGGAACTGAAGAATTCGGTGTCGCGCTTCCGCGTCGCCGCCTGAGCATCCGACTTTTATCCACATGACCCAGTTTTCGTCCGCTTCCGCCGCACCGCCTTTCGACACCGGCCCCCTGTCCTGGGTCATCGGTGAAATCCGCGACGCCCTCGGGCGTTCCGCCAAGGCGTTGCAGGATGCGGCCGGCCGCAGTCCGGAAGCGCAGCCCACGCTGCTGCTGCATGCCAAGTCGCACCTGCACCAGGCCCACGGGGCCCTGCAGATGGTCGACGTGGCCGGCGTCGAACGCCTGAGCGAGGCGGCCGAACAGGTCATCGACCGCTTCAAGGACGGCACCCTGGCGCTCGGGCCCGAGCAGGCCGGCGCCGTGGGCGAGGCCTACCGGGCGCTCGTCGAATACCTGGAAGAGCTGCTGGACGGCGCGGCGCCGCAACCCGTGCGGCTGTTCCCGTACTACCGCGCGCTGCAGGAATTGCTGGGTGTGGAACGGGTGCACCCGGGCCAGATGCTCGTGCTGGACCTCGCCCCGGCCTTGCTGCCGGGCGGCGGCGCCGGCCCGCTACCGGACTACGCCGCGACCCGCGCCGCCTTCGAAAAGGCGCTGCTGCCGTTCCTGCGCAGCCAGGACGTCGACGCCCAGCGTGCCCAGGCGGCCGCCATGCGCGATGCGCTGGCGGGCGTCGTGCACGGCCAGCCGCAGGCGGAGGCCCACGCGTTCTGGCTGGCGCTGCAGGCCGTCGCCGACCTCGTGGCGAACGGCCAGGTGGCGCCCGACCTGTACGTGAAACAGCTGTTCGGCCAGATCAACCTGCAACTGCGCCGCCAGGCCCAGGGCCATACGGAATTGCCGGAAGCGCTGCTGCGCGATGCGTTGTTCTTCATCTCGGCCGCGCCCGAACCGACGCTAGATGCGCGCCAGTTGCGCGATGCGTACCACGTCGGCGGCCAGGTGCCGGCGGACTACCTGGAGCGCCGCTACGGCAAGGTCGATCCGGAAGTGCTGAAGGATGCCAAGGAAGCGCTGATCGAGACCAAGCAGGGCTGGGACCGCGTCGCGACGGAGGGCGGCGACGTCCTCGACGGCAGCTTCAACGACGCGCTGGCCAAGCTGGCCGGCGCCAGCGAGAAGCTGGGCGCGCCCCAGCTCGCGCAACTGCTGCGCGAACTGGGACAGGCCGCCAGCGAATCGATGGCGGGCGGCCGCAGCGACCAGTTCAGCCTCGAGATGGCCGAGGCCATGCTGTTCGTCGAGCACGGCCTGGACCAGGTGCGCCAGCTGCCCGAGGACTTCGGCCAGCATGCGGAAGCCGTCGGCCAGCGCCTGCTCGCGCTCGCGCACGGCGAGACCCCGCCGGACACGCCGGTCTGGCACGGCGAGATGGCGCGCGAGCTGCAGCAGGGCCAGACCGTGGCCGTGCTGGCGGGCGAGATCCGCACGGGCCTGCGCCAGGTCGAGAAGCTCATCGACGATTATTACGAAGATCCGGCACGTATCGCGTCGCTCGAACAGGTCGACCCGCTGCTGCACCAGCTGCAGGGCGCGCTGGCCATCCTCGACCAGGAGCAGGCCACGCAGGCCGTCGACCACGTGCGCGCCCGGGTGCGCACGCTGATCGATGGCCGCATCGACGGCAATCTCGATGCCGCCGCGCGCGGTGCCGTGCTGGACAACCTGGCCCGCAACATCGGCGCGCTCGGCTTCTTCACGGACGCGCTGGCGCAGAACGTCGACGGAGCGCGCCGGCGCTACCGCTTCGATGCGGCGGCGGGCCTGTTCCACGAGCTGCCGCTCGAAGCATCGGCGCCTGCGGAACCGCAGGCCGCGCCGGTGGAGGCACCGGACGCCGTCGACGCCGTCGACGCCGAACTGCTGGAGATCTTCATCGGCGAGGCGCGCGAGGTGTTGGACGTCGTCGGCACCGCATTGCCGGCCGCCGAGGCGAACCCGGCCGACCAGGATACGCTCACGCGCCTGCGCCGCGGCTTCCACACGCTCAAGGGCAGCAGCCGCATGGTGAACCTCGAGCAGTTCGCCGCCGCGGCGGCGGCCATCGAGAAGGTCATGAACCTGTGGCTGGCCGAGGCGCGCGCCGCCACGCCGGACCTGCTGGCGCTGCTGGCGCACGCGCATGCGGAGCTGGCCGCGTGGGTCGACGAACTGGCGGCCGGCGGATCGCAACGCGACGGCGCCGCGCTCGTCCAGGCGGCCCTGCGCGTGCAGGAGGGCGGCTCGTTCGCGTTGTCCGACACCCCCGGGCCGCTCGTGTCGACGCCGGAAGTGCCGGTCGTGGATGCGCCGGCCGAGCTGGCACCGGAGACGGTCGGCGCGCTCGACGCCGTACCCGCCGTATCCGGGCCGCCACCGGAACCGGTCGAACCTGCCGCCGGCTTCGACGTCGCGCCGGACGAGGCGCCCGCGCCGCTGCCGGCCCTGTCGCCGGACGAGCTGCCGGACAACGTGCTCGCATTCCCCGTGTCGGAAGCGAACGTGCGGCACGTGGGCGATCTCGAGATTCCCCTCCCGCTGTACAACATCTATCTCGGCGAGACCGAGGAACTGGTGCGCACGCTGGCCGAGGACTTCGCCGGCTGGCGCGCGGAACCGCTGCGCGCCGCGTCGGCGCAGGCGTTGAAGGCGGCGCACACGCTGGGCGGCACGTCGGCCACCGTCGGCTTCCACGCGCTGCGTGAACTGGCCGTGGCGCTGGAAGAAACGCTGCAGGTGGCCGTTCCGCCGCTGGAAGGTAGCCAGTTCGACCTGCTGGACGAGACGGTCGAGCGCGTGCGCATCATGCTGCAGGTGTTCGCGCTGGGCGAACTGGCGCCCGCGCAGCCGGAATTGCTGGCACGCCTGGAAGCGTTGCGCGACGAGCTGGGACGCCAGCGAGCCGACGCCGTCATCGCCGACGCCGAGCCGGAACTGGCGCAGCGCCTGGACGCGCTGTTCGCCGCCACCTATGCGAGCATCCTGGCCGATCCGCCGCTCGTCACCGGCACGCCGGCCCTTCCCGCCAGCACGGAACTGGCGCCGCACGCGCCGGCACCGCGGCAGGAAGATCCGGCCGTGAGCGCCGTCGACGACCTGTTCGATGCGTACTTCGACGATCCGTTCGCCGCGCCCACGCTGGAGCAGGCCGAACCCGCGCCGGCGCCGGCGCAGTCGGAGGCGGAAGAGGTCATCGACATCGATGCGTTGTTCGACATCCCGGCGCCCGAGCCCGAGCCGCAGCCTGAACCCGAGCCCGAGGCCGAGCCCGAGCCCGAGCCGGAGCCGCAGCCGGAACCACAGCCGGAACCACAGCCTGCCGCCGCGCCGGAAGCCGACACCGTCCTGGCTGCCGAACCGGTGTTCGTCGACGACATCGACCCGGACTTGCTGCCCGTCTTCATGGAAGAGGCGGCGGACCTGCTGCCGCAGATCGGCAACGGCCTGCGCCAGTGGCAGCAGAACCCGGCCGACGCGGCCGTCGCGCAAGGCCTGCTGCGCGCCCTGCACACGGTGAAGGGCAGCGCGCGCATGGCCGGCGCGATGCGCCTGGGCCAGCACACGCACGCGCTGGAAACGCAGATCGAGAACATGCTGCACGCGGGGACGACGAATCCGGTCGCCTTCGACGAGCTGCTGGCGAACTACGACCAGGCGCAACTGCTGTTCGAACAGTTGCAGCAGCCGGCCGCGCCGGTATCCCAACCCGCGCCGGCACCGGAACCCGCGCTGCCGGCCCCGCCGACCGACGAGCAGGCCGCCCGCGCGCCGCTCGTGCGGGTGCGCGCCGACATCCTCGACCGCCTCGTCAACCAGGCCGGCGAGGTGTCGATCACCCGCTCGAAGCTGGAGACCCAGGTCGGCGCGCTGAAGGGCATGCTGCTTGACTTCGCCGACAATCTCGCCAACCTGCGGCGCCAGCTGCGCGAGGTGGAGATGCAGGCGGAATCGCAGATCGCGTCGCGCCTGTCGATCGCGGGCGAGCGCGAATTCGACCCGCTCGAATTCGACCGCTTCACGCGCCTGCAGGAACTCACGCGCATGATGGCGGAGAGCGTGAACGACGTCGGTTCGTTCCACGACGGCCTGGCGCGCACGGTGGAGGCGGCGGCCGACGACCTGGCCGCGCAGTCGCGCCTCACGCGCGAGCTGCAGCGCGACCTGATGCGGGTGCGGATGGTGCCGTTCGCGAGCCTGTCGGAGCGCCTGTTCCGCGTCGCGCGCCAGACCGCCAAGGAAATGGACAAGCGCGTCAACCTGGACATCCGCGGCGGCGGCGTGGAGATCGACCGCAGCGTGCTGGAACGCATGGCCGCGCCGTTCGAACACCTGCTGCGCAACGCCATCGTGCACGGCATCGAGCCGCGCGACCAGCGCCTGGCGGCCGGCAAGCCGGAGACGGGCGAACTGCTCGTGCAGGTGAGCCAGCAGGGCAACGAGGTCGAGATCCGCTTCGCCGACGACGGCGCGGGCCTGGATCTCGCCCGCATCCGCGCCAAGGCGGCCTCCCTCGGGCTGCTGGCCGAGGGCGAGGACGTGTCGGACCAGGATGCGGCGGAACTCGTGTTCGAGCCGGGCTTCTCGACGGCGGACACGCTGACGGAACTGGCCGGCCGCGGCGTCGGCATGGACGTCGTGCGTTCGGAAGCGCGTGCGCTGGGCGGCCGTGTCGACGTCGAGACGACGCCGGGCCGCGGCGCCGCCTTCGCCATCCACCTGCCGCTCACGCTGGCCGTCACGCAGGTGGTGCTCGTCGCCAGCGGCACGCGCACGCATGCGCTGCCGGCCGTGCTGGTCGAGCAGGTGCTGCAGGTGCGCGAGGCGGACCTCGATGCGGCGTTCGCCGCGGGGACGATCAACGTCCACGGCGAGAACGTCCCGCTGCACTACCTGCCCGCGCTGCTGCACGAACCGGGTGGCGCGGGAGGCCAGCGCTCGTCGCCGGTGCTGGTCCTCAAAAGCGGCAACACGCGCGTCGCGCTGCGGGTGGACGAGGTGCTGGGCAACCGCGAGGTCGTCATCAAGAACATCGGGCCGCAGCTCGCGCGCATGCCGGGCATCGCCGGCGCCACCGTGCTCGGTTCGGGCGAGATCGTGCTGATCCTCGACCCGGTGCAGCTGGCCGGGCAGGGTGCGCGTCCCGGCCGGGCCGTGGAGATGCCTGCACCGGCGCCGGCCGCGCGCATCGCAACCATCATGGTCGTGGACGATTCGCTCACCGTGCGCAAGGTCACCCAGCGCCTGCTGGAGCGCGAAGGCTATCGCGTGCTGCTGGCCAAGGACGGCGTCGACGCGCTCGAGCAGATGCAGGAGACGCGGCCCGACCTGATGCTGGTCGATATCGAGATGCCGCGCATGGACGGCTTCGACCTCACGCGCCACGTGCGCGGGGACTCCTCCACGGCGGCGCTGCCGATCATCATGATCACGTCGCGCACGGCGGACAAGCACCGCAACGTGGCGCTGGGGCTTGGTGTGGATGCCTATTTCGGCAAGCCGTACCAGGAGGATGCGTTGCTGGCGGCGATTACGGGATTGCTGGAAGCCCGCGGCACATGAACGTCGTCCCCGCGAAGGCGGGGACCCAATTTTGTATGCGTTTCGGAAGTGCATGCAGAACTTGGGCCCCCGCCTGCGCGGGGGCGACGTTTACAGGTCGCGTATCGCTTTGAAGCGGGCGAGTGTTTTTTCTCTCGCCGCTTCGTGGTCCGCCACCGGCGCCGGATAATCCTTCCCCAGCACGACCCCGGCCTTCTGTAACACCTCCGGCTTCGCCAGCCACGGCGCATGGATGGCCGCTGCGCTCAAGCCGGCCAGCTGTGGCAGGTACTGCCGGATGAACGCCCCGTCCGGGTCGAACCGCTTCGATTGCGTCACCGGATTGAAGATGCGGAACCACGGCTGCGCATCGCACCCCGTCGACGCCGCCCATTGCCAGCCGCCGTTGTTCGACGCCAGTTCGTAATCGTTCAGCTTCAGCGCGAACCAGCGCTCGCCGCGGCGCCAGTCGATCCCGAGATCCTTCGTCAAAAAGCTGGCCGTCACCATGCGCAGGCGGTTGTGCATGAAGCCCGTCCGTTCCAGCTGCAGCATCGCGGCGTCGACGAGCGGATAGCCCGTGCGGCCCGCGCACCACGCGTCGAACAGCGCGTCCGCCTGCGGTCCATCATCCCATGCGACGGCGTCGAACGCGGCCTTGAACGATTGCGTGACGACGCGCGGATGGCGCGCCAGGATCATCATGTAGAACTCGCGCCACACCAGTTCCGACAGCCACACGGGCGCGCCGGCACCGCCCGTGCCGTCGGCAATGCGTTCCTGCAGCATGGCGACGAGGCGGCGCACGGAGAGCGTGCCGAAGCGCAAGTGGACCGACAGGCGCGACGTGGCGTCCAGCGCCGGATAGTCGCGGTCGTGGTCGTAGCGCGCGAGGCGCGCCTCGAATCGCGCCAGCAGGACCTCCGCCCCCGTCATGCCGGGATGCGCGATGGGTGCGGCGTTCGGGACGAAACCGAGATCCGCGAGCGCGGGCAGGGCGTGATCCGCAGGTCGCGGCGCGAGCGCGCCCGCGTGGGGTGCCGTCTCGTACGGCCGTAGCGCCTCCGGCTCGCGCGCGAGGCGTTTCAGCCACGCGTTCCTGTACGGCGTGAAGACGGCATACGGGCCGCCGGCCAGCGTCAATACGTCGTCCTGCTCGAAGATGACCTGGTCCTTGAACGTCTGCAGGCTGCGGCCGGCCGCGCGCAGGGCGTCCTGCACGGCGCGGTCGCGCGCGATGGCCTGCGGTTCGTAGTCGCGGTTGGCGAACACGGATTCCGCATCCAGCTCGGCCGCCAGGTCCGGGATCACCTGCGCGGCGCGCCCGTGTCGCACGATGAGGTAACCTCCCATTGCATGCAGGCGCGCATCCAGCTCGCGCACGCTGTCGAGCAGAAATTGAACGCGCCGGTCGTCGGACGGCAGGCCGGCCAGGATGTCCGTATCGAACACGAACACGCCCACCACCCGGCGTGAGGAGAGCAGGGCGTGATGCAGCGCGGCATGGTCGTCCACGCGCAGATCGCGCCGGAACCAGACCAGGGAGTTTCTCAGAGTCATCTTCTGTGTGCAGAGTCAATGCAGTCGAGAATTTTACTGTCTACCATCTCTCAGGTTTGCCCCACCGAGCGGCTTCCATGGCCGGTCGGGCAATTCGGTGTAAACTAGCGAAAAGTCCAGCTTTTCAGCATCAGATACCGCGGTAAACCCGGAGAGTGAGCCAACAGAGAGTATGAGCATGAAAAAAAGTAAGGTCGGCAAGCCTCTAACCATGCCCGGGATGCCCCAGGAAGACACGCCCACCCTCGGCAAGGTGAGCGCATCCCCGTCACAGCTGAACCTGGCTAATCATTTCCTGATCGCCATGCCGTCCATGAATGATCCGATTTTCGGCGGCACTGTCGTGTATATCTGCGAGCACAACGAGAAGGGCGTGCTCGGCGTCGTCATCAACAAGCCCACCGACATGACCATGGACGTGCTGTTCGACCGCATCGACCTGAAAGTGGCGGAAGGGCTGCGCGCCAGCGTCGAGGACGAGCCGATCATGTTCGGCGGCCCCGTCCAGGACGACCGCGGCTTCGTGCTGCATTCGCCGAGCGGTCGCTATTCCTCGTCGCTCTCGGTCACCGACGACGTCGCGTTCACGACATCGATCGACGTGCTGGAAGCCGTCGCCAACGGCACCGGTCCGCGCCGCATGCTCGTCTCGATCGGGTATGCCGGCTGGAGTCCCGGTCAGCTGGAAGAAGAAATCGCCCGCAACGGCTGGCTCACGGTGAGCGCCGACGCGCGCGTGCTGTTCGACCTGCCGATCGAGGAACGCTACAACGCGGCCATCAAGCTGCTCGGCATCGACCCCCTGATGCTCGCGTCGGAGGCCGGTCATGCCTGACGGTTGCACATTCAGCCGGAGTCGACGCAGGTAATGGTCGACATCGTTCTAGGCTTCGACTTCGGCATCAAGCGCATCGGCATCGCCATGGGTAACACCCTGACGGGACAGGCGCAACCGCTGTCCGTCATCAAGGCGGTCGACAATGCGACCCGCTTCAAGGTCATCGGCGACCTGATCGAACAATGGCGACCCGCACGCCTCGTCGTGGGCGAGCCGCGCCATCCGGACGGCGCGGAACACGAGATGACCCTGCGCGCGCGCCGCTTCGCGAATCAGCTCAACGGCCGTTTCAACCTGCCCGTCGAACTCGTCGACGAACGCTACTCGTCGGCCGTCATTCCCGCCAAACGCGGCGAGATCATCGACGCCAAGGCCGCCGCCATCATTTTGCAACAATACTTTGACGATCATGCCAACTCATATTAACGACGCGGACCAGGCAGGCTTCGATGCCGAGGCGCTGTACCGCGACCTGCTCGCGCAGGTGCGCGCGGGCATCGACGGCGTGCAGGATGCCGCCATCGTCGGCATCCACTCGGGCGGCGCCTGGCTGGCCGAGCGGCTCGCCGCCGACCTGGGCCTGCAGGCGCGCCTGGGCTTCATCGACGTCTCGTTCTACCGCGACGACTACGCCCGCAAGGGCCTGCATCCGGACGTGAAGCCGACCCGGATCGAATTCAACGTCGACGGCGCGACCATCGTGCTCGTCGACGACGTGCTGTACACCGGCCGCACGGTGCGCGCGGCGATCAACGTGCTGTTCGATTATGGCCGTCCGCAGCGTATCATGCTGGCCGCGCTGGCGGACCGCGGCGGCCGCGAACTGCCGGTCGCCGCCGATTTCGTCGGCGCGCACGCACAGCTTGCCCCCGGCCGTTCGCTTGCGCTGGCGCGCGCGGCAGACGGCCAACTCTCGCTCACGATCGAAGACGACAATGCATAACCCGCAACTGAACAAGAACGGCGAACTGCAGCACCTCCTTACCATCGAGGGACTGCCCAAGGCCATCATCAACCACATCCTCGACACCGCCTCGAGCTTCGTGAGCATCTCCGACCGCGAGGTCAAGAAGGTGCCGCTGATGCGCGGGAAAAGCGTCTTCAACCTGTTCTTCGAAAACTCGACGCGCACGCGCACGACGTTCGAGATCGCGTCGAAGCGCCTGTCGGCCGACGTCATCAACCTGAACATCGCCGCGTCGTCGACGAGCAAGGGCGAATCGCTGCTGGACACGATCGACAACCTGTCGGCCATGCACGCCGACATGTTCGTCGTGCGCCACTCGCAGTCGGGCGCGCCGTACCTGATCGCCAAGCACCTGAACGACACGCAGCAGAACCACGTGCACGTGGTGAACGCGGGCGACGGCCGACACGCGCACCCGACGCAGGGCCTGCTCGACATGTACACGATCCGCCATTACAAGAAGGATTTCACGAACTTGCGCGTGGCCATCGTCGGCGACATCCTGCACAGCCGCGTGGCCCGTTCGGACATCCACGCGCTGACGACGCTGGGCGTGCCGGAAGTGCGCGCCATCGGCCCGCACACCTTGCTGCCGGGTGGCCTGGAACAGATGGGCGTGCGCGTGTTCACGAACATGGAAGAGGGCCTGAAGGACGTCGACGTGATCATCATGCTGCGCCTGCAGAACGAACGCATGTCGGGCGCGCTGCTGCCGTCGGCCGGCGAGTATTTCAAGAGCTATGGCCTGACGCCGGAGCGCCTGGCGCTCGCGAAGCCGGATGCCATCGTGATGCACCCGGGCCCGATGAACCGCGGCGTCGAGATCGACTCGGCCGTGGCGGACGGCGCCCAGGCCGTGATCCTGCCGCAGGTCACCTTCGGTATTGCTGTCCGCATGGCGGTGATGAGTATTTTGGCCGGTAGCCACACTTAAATTCGCACGTATGAAGAATATTCACATCAAGAACGGGCGCCTGATCGACCCGGCGGCCGGCCTCGACGCCGTCCAGGACCTCTACATCGCCGACGGCAAGATTGCCGGCATCGGCAGCGCACCGCAAGGCTTCACGGCCGCGCGCACGATCGACGCCACGGGCCTCGTCGTCGCGCCGGGCCTCGTCGACCTCTCCGCCCGCCTGCGCGAGCCGGGCTACGAATACAAGGCCACGCTGGAATCGGAAATGCAGGCCGCGGTGCAGGGCGGCGTGACGACGCTCGTGTGCCCGCCCGACACCGACCCTGTGCTCGATGAGCCGGGCCTCGTCGAAATGCTCAAGCACCGCGCGCGCCTGCTGAACCAGGCCCACGTGCATCCGCTGGGCGCCCTGACCGTCGGCCTCAAGGGCAAGGCGCTGACCGAGATGGCCGAGCTCACGGAAGCCGGCTGCATCGGCTTCGCGCAGGCCGAGGAACCGATCACGGACACCACCGTGCTGCTGCGCGCCATGCAGTACGCGAAGACGTTCGGCTACACCGTGTGGCTGCGCCCGCAGGACCCGTACATCGGCCGCGGCGGCGTCGCCCACAGCGGGCCGCTGGCATCGCGCCTGGGCCTGTCCGGCGTGCCCGTGATGTCCGAGACCATCGCGCTGCACACGATCTTCGAACTGATGCGGGCCTCCGGTGCGCGCGTGCACCTGTGCCGCATCTCGTCCGCCGCCGCGCTGGACCTGATCCGCGCCGCCAAGAAGGAAGGCCTGCCGGTCACGTGCGACGTCGGCGTGCATCACCTGCACATGACGGATGCCGACATCGGCTTCTTCGATTCCAACGCGCGCCTCACGCCGCCGCTGCGCAGCCAGCGCGATCGCGACGCGATCCGCGCGGCCGTCCAGGACGGCACCGTGGACGCCGTCTGCTCCGACCACACGCCGGTCGACGACGACGAGAAGCTGCTGCCGTTCGCCGAGGCGTCGGCGGGCGCCACCGGCCTGGAGCTGCTGCTGGCGCTGATGCTCAAATGGGCGGCAGAGCAGGGTGGCGCAGGCGCGCTGTCGACGGCGCTGGCGAAGATCACGCACGACGCGGCGCGCACGGCGGGCCTGTCCGCCGGCACGCTGGCGCAAGGGGCGAGCGCGGACGTCGTGCTGTTCGATCCGGATGCGCGCTGGACCGTCAACGCGGCCGCCCTCGCGAGCCAGGGCAAGCACACGCCGTTCCTCGGCTACGAACTGGCGGGGCAGGTGAAGGCGACGATCGTCGCCGGCCACGTCGCGTTCGAGCGCTGATGCCCAAGCGGGCTTCGGCCCGCCCGGCGTCTGTTGAGCCTCAATTCGTCGAGCCTCCGTTGAAGATCAAGCTTGCGTGGCGCCTCGCGCGCCTCGTCCTCCACCTCGTCCAGGGCCTGGCCACCTGCGCCCTCGTGTTTCCCTGGGCGAGCGATTCCCTGCGCGAGCGCCTGATCCGGCGCTGGTCGGCGCGCCTGCTGGGCATCTGCCGCGTGCGCCTCGAGCGCGTGCCGGGCGAGGATTCCCTCGCGCACGCCCTCATCGTCGCGAACCACATCTCGTGGCTCGACATCTTCGTCATCAATGCCGTGCACCCGTGCCGCTTCGTGGCCAAGGCCGAGATCCGCGCCTGGCCCGTCGTCGGCTGGCTCGTCGCGCAGGCGGGCACCGTGTTCATCGCACGGGGCAACCGGCGCGACCTGCGCCACATTTTCAAGGGCCTCGTGGAAGCTCTCGGCCAGCGCCGCCGCGTGGCGTTCTTCCCCGAGGGGACGACGGCCAGCCAGGGCACGGTGCTGCCGTTCCACGCCAACCTGTTCGAAGCCGCCATCGACGCCGCCGTGCCCGTGCAGCCGGTCGCGCTGGCCTATGTCGACGCGCGCGGCGCATGGCATCCTTCCGTCGACTACACGGGCGAGACGACGTTCGTCGACAGCATCCTGCGTATCCTCGGTGGTGAACCGGTCGTCGCGCGGCTGGCCTGCCTCGCGCCGATCCCGGCGGCGGGCGCGCACCGGCGCGAGCTGGCGCAGGCGGCGCACGATGCGATCGCAGGTGCGCTGGCGCAGGCGGCCTGACTACTTCTTCCCGCTGTGCTCCCGATACTCGGGACAATCCACTTGCAACAACGAGCGGTCATCCAGGCACACGGCCGTCAGCTTGCCGCCCCACACGCAGCCGCTGTCCAACCCGATGAGATTCGGCCGCAGCACGAGTCCCAGCGCGGACCAGTGTCCGAACACGACGGTGACATCGAGCGTGCGGCGGTTCGGCAGGTCGAACCAGGGCTGCAGGTCCGTGCCTTCCGGGCCCTTGTCGCTTTCCTTGTGATGGAAATCCATGCGGCCGTCCGGCCAGCACAGGCGCATGCGCGTGAGGGCGTTGACGATGCAGCGCAGGCGGGGGATGCCCGTCAGGCTGTCGTCCCAGCGGTCCGGCTCGTTGCCGTACATCTGGCCGAGGAATTCGATCCACCGGTCGCTGCGCAGCACAGCCTCCACTTCCGCCGCCAGCGCCATCGTCTGCGCGGCCGTCCACTGCGGCGGCACGCCCGCGTGCACCAGCAAATGCGCGTCCACGAACATGGCGAGCGGGCGATGCCGCAGCCAGTCGATCAGCGCGTCGCGGTCGGGAGCGGCGAGAATCTCATCCAGCGTGTCCGAGCGGCTCATCTTCTGGGCGCCGACGGCCACGGCCAGCAGGTGCAGGTCGTGGTTGCCGAGCAGGGCGTCGACGCGGCCCTCGCTCGCTTCCGCCAGCGCCTTCATGCGGCGCAGCGCGCCCAGGGAATCCGGGCCGCGGTTGATCAGGTCGCCGACGAACAGGATGCGCGTGCCCGGCCCGGCGACCGCGGCTATCCGTTCCAGCAGCAGGCCGGCTTCATGGGCGCATCCTTGCAGGTCGCCGATTACATAAGTTTTCATCTCGCTCATATTCGTTTTTGCAGGATCGATACTAATGGATTCCCGCAGGTTTCGCGCGGCGGGCCCGGCTGTCGCATTACCGATTGTAAATTGTCTTGCTCGTCAGTCAAAGTTTCGGTATTTCGTAATTGCTCAATCAAGTCGGGACATCCACGCGTACACTGCCCACGTCCGGTTTGCCCTGGAGCTAATCCGGTACAATGGATTGTTGGCAAGGGCAGTCGTCGTCGTAAATTTCGCATGACCACCTATTCCCTCGGCCCCACGATTGCCATCCGTGGGGTTGCATTTAAAAAATAATAAAATGTTTTCCTTCATCGTAAGTTTTGTCGTGTCCACGCTGCTGACGCTCCTCGTCGTCAAGCATTCGAAATTGCACGGTCCGGCACTCGACAATAATTTCGACGGCGTGCAGAAGGTCCATCTGCATGCGGTAGCGCGGATTGGCGGATTGCCGATCTTCCTCGCGGTGGCCCTGAGCGCCGGCATTTCCGTATGGCGGGTGCCTGGCCTCGGTTATTGGCTCGTCTGGCTGCTGGGATGTTCGGCGATCGCATTCGCCGGCGGGATCGTCGAAGACTATACGGGGAAGGTGCGTCCTTCGCGCCGCCTGATATTGACGATGGCCGCCGCCTTCCTCGGCTATCTCGTGCTGGATGCGAAAATCGCGCGCCTCGATATGCCTTTCGTGAGCTGGAACCTCGATTCGCTGTGGCTGATATTGCCGCTGACCGTGCTGGCCGTCGCCGGCATCGCGAATGCGGTGAATATCATCGACGGGTTCAATGGACTGGCCAGCGTCGTCACGATCTTCATGCTGCTGTCGCTTGCCTACGTGGGCTGGCAGGTGGGCGATATGTTCGTGCTGGTTTCCGCGCTGACGGTCGCGGGCGCGACGGCCGGTTTCCTCGTGTGGAATTATCCCGTCGGACTCATCTTCCTCGGGGACGGGGGCGCTTATTTCATCGGGTTCATGCTGGGCGAACTGGCCCTGCTGCTCGTGATGCGCAATCCCCAGGTATCGACGTGGTATGCCGCTTTGCTGCTGATTTATCCGGCATTCGAAACCATATTTTCCGTTTATCGCCGAATGTTTGTGCGTGGGAAATCTCCTACAATGCCCGACGGAATCCACCTGCACAGCCTGATTTTCCGGCGCATCGTGCAATGGACCGTGGGTCGCAAAGAAGCCCGTGCACTGATGAAAAGGAATGCACGTACTTCGCCATACCTGTGGCTGTTTTCCCTCACGGCCGTTATCCCCGCAACCGTGTTCTGGCGGAATACGGGAATTTTGATATTCTTCTGCCTGTTGTTCATTATCAGCTACGTATGGTTGTACGCGCGTATCGTGAGATTCAAGTCGCCGCGCTGGCTGATTTGGCACAAAAAACACTGAAGAAATTTCAGTTGTAGTATATTGCGAGCATTGGTGAATATTCGATAAAATCCCTTACACCTAGACTCTACATATAAGGAATCAAGATGGATCTGTCTAATTTGTCCTTGGGCGATTTGCGCAACCTGCAGGAGCAGATCAAGCAGGAAATGAAGAAACGCGAAGTGCAGGAAGTGCAAAAGGCGCGTGAACAGATCATGGCCATCGCACAGAGCGTAGGCGTGCCTTTGAAAGACCTGATCAGCACCAGCGGCCGTGGCGGCAAATCGGCGGGCGCGAATGCCGGCTCCGTCGCCGTTCGTTATCGCAATCCGGACAATGCGTCGCAACAGTGGACCGGTCGCGGCCGCCAGCCGAAATGGGTCAAGGAATGGGTCGAAGGCGGTAAATCGCTGGACAAACTGCGCGTCTGATTCCGTTTCATATCGTTCCGAGTGCGCACGTTCCGTGCGCCTCATCGCGCTTGTTTGCGCATTCAATACAGCGGCAATCCGACCCCGTCGGTCCTCTTGCCGTTACAATATCCCTTTTTTCCAATCCCGACCCAACCGGCGTTCGTAATGCCCGTGCGCGCGCATTCGCATGCCCCGTCCAGCAAGGTAGATAATCCATGGTTTCTCTCTCGAAAACGATCTTCAAGGCTTATGACATCCGCGGCGTCATCGGCAGCACGCTCGACGCGGGGATCGCGCGCCGCATCGGCCAGGCGTTCGGCACCGCCGCGCTGGCCAAGGGAGAACGTACCGTGATCATCGGCCGCGACGGCCGCCTGTCCGGCCCTGAACTGGCCGGGGCGCTGGCCGAAGGGCTGCAGGCCGCGGGCGTGGACGTCATCGACCTGGGCATGGTCGCCACGCCAATGGTGTACTTCGCCACCAACGTGCTGGGTGCGCGCTCGGGCATCATGGTCACCGGCAGCCACAACCCGCCGGACTACAACGGCTTCAAGATGGTGCTGGCCGGCGAGGCGATCTACGGCGACGCCATCCAGGGTCTGTACCAGGCGATCGAACGTGACGATTTCCAGCCGGCCGCCCAGCCGGGCCAGTATTCCACCCACGACATCAAGGCCGCCTACGTCGAACGCATCGTCGGCGACGTGAAAATCGCCCGTCCGATCAAGGTCGCGGTCGACTGCGGCAACGGCGTGGCCGGCATGGTCGCGGGCGATTTGTTCCGCGCGATGGGTTGCGACGTGATCGAACTGTTCTGCGACGTGGACGGTCATTTCCCGAACCACCACCCGGACCCGGCGCACCCGGAAAACCTGCAAGACCTGATCGAATGCCTGAAGACGACGGACGCCGAGATCGGCCTCGCGTTCGACGGCGACGGCGACCGCCTGGGCGTCGTCACGAAGGATGGCCAGATCATCTTCCCGGACCGCCAGATGATGCTGTTCTCGAAAGACGTCCTGGCGCGCAACCCGGGCGCCGAGATCCTGTACGACGTGAAGTGCACGCGCCACCTGGGCCCGTGGATCGAGCAGCACGGCGGCCGTCCGCTGATGTGGAAGACGGGGCACTCGCTCGTCAAGGCCAAGCTGAAGGAAACGGGTGCGCCGCTGGGCGGCGAGATGAGCGGCCATATCTTCTGGAAGGACCGCTGGTACGGCTTCGACGACGGCCTGTACACGGGCGCGCGCCTGCTCGAGATCCTCACGCGCGAAACCGACCCGTCGGCGCTGCTGAATGCCCTGCCGATCGCGTCCAGCACGCCCGAACTGCACCTGCACCTGAAGGAAGGCGAGAACTTCGCGCTGATCGACAAGCTGCGCGCGGAAGCGGAATTCCCGGGCGCGGACCGCATCGTCGACATCGACGGCCTGCGCGTGGAATACCCGGACGGCTTCGGCCTGGCGCGCGGTTCGAACACGACGCCCGTCGTCGTGCTGCGCTTCGAGGGCGAGAACCCGGCAGCGCTGGACCGCATTCAAAAAGAATTCGCGCGCGTGATCCTCGCCGCCAAGCCTGACGCGAAGCTGCCGTTCTGATGAAGATCCTGCTGGTGCGGGTGTCGTCGCTGGGCGACGTCCTGCACAATCTCCCGATCGTGGCCGACATCCGGCGCCACTTTCCGGATGCCCAGGTGGACTGGGTGGTGGAAGAGGGCTACGTCAGCCTCGTGAAGCTCAATCCGTACGTACGCAAGGTGATCCCGTTCGCGCTGCGGCGCTGGCGCAAGGGACTCGGCCAGGCGGCCGTGCGGGCGGAGCTGCGCGGCTTTTTTGCCGACCTGCGCGCCGAGCGGTACGACTACGTGTTCGACACGCAGGGCCTGATCAAGACGGGCATCGTGATGGCCTGTGCCCGCGGCGGCCAGAAAATCGGCCTGGCCAACGGCACCGAGGATTCGGGCTACGAAGGCGTCTCGCGCATCTTCCACAGCCGCAGCATCCCGGTCGAACCACGCACGCATGCGGTGGCGCGCGGACGCCAGGTCGTGGCCGCGGCGCTCGGCTATGCCGTCGACACACCGCCCGATTTCGGCCTGCCGGCACCGGAAGGCAGCCCGCGTCCCGCCTGGATGCCGCCGGACGACTACGCCGTGTTTTTCCACGGGACGGCGCGCGACGCGAAAAAATGGCCGACGGCGCACTGGATCGCGCTCGGCCAGGCGCTCGCGCCCATGACGATCCTGCTGCCGTGGGGTTCTCCGCGCGAGAAGGAAGAGGCGGAGCGTCTCGCGGCCGCGCTGCCGCACGCGCGCGTGCTGCCGAAGCTGTCGATGATGGATGCGGTGGAACTGGCGCGCCACGCGACGCTTGCGGTAGGCGTCGACACGGGCCTCACGCACATCGCCGCCGCCTTCGTGCGGCCCACGGTCGAGATCTATGCCGATTCGCCGCGCTGGAAGACCGAGGGCAACTGGTCGCCGCGCATCGTGAATCTCGGCGACACGGGCACGCCGCCGTCGGTCGACGAGGTCGTGGCGGCCGCGCGGCGCCTGCTGGAGAATCGCTGATGCGTGTGCTGTATTCGCTGCTGTGGTGGCTGGCGCTGCCGCTCGTGCTGGGCCGTTTGTGGTGGCGCGGACGGCGCGAGCCCGGCTACCGCACGCACCTGGGCGAGCGCCTGGGTTTCTATGGCCGCCGGGTCGACAAGCGCCCGACCATCATGGTGCACGCCGTCTCCGTCGGCGAGACGCGCGCGGCGGAACCGCTGATCGAAGCCCTGCTGGCCGCGCGCCCCGACGCCCGCATCCTGCTCACGCACATGACGCCGACCGGCCGGGCCACGGGCAAGGCGCTGTTCGGCAAGCATGGCGACCGCGTGATCCAGTCGTTCCTCCCGTACGACACCGGCTTCATGGTCGGCCGCTTCCTGCGCCATTTCGAGCCTGCGATCTGCATCCTGATGGAGACGGAAGTGTGGCCGAACCTGATCCGCGGCTGCTCCAGGTACGACGTGCCCGTGGCGCTCGTGAATGCGCGCCTGTCGGAAAAGTCACTGCGCCGCGGCCGCAAGATCGGCGCGCTGATGACGGATGCGGCCCGTGCGATCACCCTGGTCGCCGCGCAGACGGATGCGGACGCCGAACGCATCGCGTCGCTGGGCGCCCCGAAGGTCGCCGTCACGGGCAGCATCAAGTTCGACGTCGTGCCGCCGCAGGCCGCGCTGGACATTGGCGCGATGCTCCGCGCGCGTTTTGCGGACCGTCCCGTGCTGCTGTGTGCTTCCACCCGCGAAGGCGAAGAGGCGCTCATCCTCGACGCCTACAAAGCGATGAAGACGCGTCCGGCCGGCATGCTGCTCGTGCTGGTGCCGCGGCATCCGCAGCGCTTCGACGAAGTGGCGCGCATGGTCGAGGAGCGCGGCTTGAGCCTCGCACGTCGATCAAAACTGCCGGACCACGTGGACACCGACGTGCTGCTGGGCGATTCGATGGGCGAGATGTTCGCGTATTACGCGGCATGCGACTGCGCCTTCATCGGCGGCAGCCTGCTGCCGCTGGGCGGTCAGAACCTGATCGAGGCGTGCGCGCTGGGACGTCCGGTGCTGGTGGGCGAGCATACCTTCAACTTCCTGCAGGCGACCGAGGAAGCCGTCGCCGCCGGCGCCGCGCTGCGGGTGCCGGATGCGCCGGCGCTGCTGCGCGCGGCCGCCAGTCTCCTTGCCGACGACGGCCGCCGCGCCGCCATGGGCGCCCACGCACAGGCCTTCGCGGCCCGCCATCGTGGCGCGACAGTGCGCACTGTTGAACTCTTGCAACAAATTATCGCTTAGCTTTTGCTACCATTCTCTTTAGATTAGAAAACGAAAGGGGATGCACATGTTGTGGTCAAATCGCTCACGAGCGGCCGGCCACTCGGATGGCGGGGCCGCGTTACTGGACCAGCCTGACGCCGCGGATCTCGGTGCCGACGCCATGCCGGCGGCCACGATCCCGGTCGTGCATCCGCCGGCGGAACGTTACAACCTGCATTTCTGGGTGCGCTATTCGTTCGCCGAATACGTGCGCTTCATGTGGGAGCACGGCGGTTACCTGATCCGCCGCCGCCATATCCGCTGGCCGATGGGAGTTTACCTGCGCCTGAAAAGCACGCTGTCGGCGGCCACGCACTTCGTGCTGCTGCGGCGCGGGAAGCGTACGTACGAATTCCAGATCGACCAGCATGGCATCGTGCGCACCAGCGACACGGGCGTGAGCCTGATCGACTGGAGCGACGTGCAGCGCATCCGCACGTATTCGAACGGCTTCATGATGATCCTGAAGCGCGGCACCCTGCCCATTCCGTTCCGTTGCCTGAACAAGGACGAAGTCAGCGCGATGCGCGGGATCGTCGAGGCGCGCGCGGCGGGCGAACTCCAGTTCCGCGCGTCGTAACGGGCCGTTCCCCGATCACTCGTCGGGGAACAGCACCGGCATCTCCACCGACCGCTTCTTGAGCGCCGCCTTGGCGCCTTCATAATCCGGAAAGACCTCGCCCACGACGGCCCAGAAGGCGGGGCTGTGGTTCATCTCGCGCAGGTGCGCCAGTTCGTGCACGACCACGTAGTCCAGCAGCGCGAGCGGATAGTGCACCAGCTTCCAGTTCAGGCGGATATTCCCGGCCACCGTGCACGAGCCCCAGCGCGTGCCCGCCGACGAGATGGCGAACGAGTTGTACGTGACGCCCACGCGCGGCGCGTACAGGTCGAGCCGTTCGCGGCACAGGCGCTTCGCCTCGTCCTGGAACCACAGCTTCACGCGCTCGCGGATCTGCCACGTCTCCAGCCCCGGCGTCACGCCGAGATGCAGGGTGCGCGCCTCGGCATCGTAGACGCAGTGGCTGCGCGCGGCCGGTTCCAGGCGCAGGGTGATGTCGGACCCGAGGTAGGGCAGTTGGGCGCCGTCGACCCATTCCACGGGCGGGCGTTCGGCGCGCAGCGCGCGGCGTTCGCCCCGTTCGAACAGCTTGGTGAGGATCCAGCGCTGCTTGGCGCGGATGGCGCGCTCGATGTCGTCCAGCGGCGCGCGGTTCGGCGACGTCACGAACAGGCCGTCGTCGCACACCATGAAGCCGTGCGAGCGGCGCGCGGAGCGGCGCAGCACGTAGTGCACGGTGTGCGATCCGAGCTGGATCTTGCGCAGCGGCGGGTCGTTCGGGCCGACCGGCGGAATGGGGAGCGTACGGGTCGGCACCGGCGGTGCCTTGAACAGCGGGGCCGGCGGCGTGGGTTTCACCGCCGGCGTGGATGTCGGCGAAGATGAGGGCTTGAGCGCCGCGACGAGTTCCTGGGCAAACAGCTCCAGCTGGTTCGCGTCGATCTTGGGGGAGGTCATGGTGGGCGGCTTCGATGGTGCTTGGTTCTGCGCGCCCAGTTCATTCAGGTACCTGAATAGGCGTGGGGCGAAATGACGCGCATTTCCGATTCTATCCAATTTTCGACCTCTTGCATCAGACTGTCGGCAGTGTGGTTTTCCGGCGATATCGGCTTACCGATCGAGACGGTGATGAGGCCCGGCCGCTTGATGAACGAGTTCTTGGGCCAGCACTCACCTGAATTATGCGCGATCGGCACGACCATGGCACGTGTTTCTATCGCCAGGCGCGTACCGCCGCTCTTGTACTGTCCTTTCTGGCCCACGGGGATGCGCGTCCCTTCGGGGAACATGATGATCGACTGGCCGTCCGCGAGGCGCGCCTTGCCGATCTTGACGACGTGGGCAAAGGCGCGCTTGCCCTTGCTGCGGTCGATCGGGATCATGCGCAGCAGCGCCATGCCCCAGCCGAAGAAGGGGATGTAGAGGATCTCCTTCTTGAAGACGTAGACGAGCGGCCGCTTCATGTTCGGCAGCATGAAGATGGTCTCCCACGCCGACTGGTGCTTCGACAGCAGGATTACGGGTTGGTCCGGCAGGTTCTCGTAGCCCTTCACCTGGTAGCGGATGCCGCAGATGACGCGGGCGCACCAGATGATGAAGATGTTCCACTGCGACGTCACCTTGAAGCGCGTGTTGTACGGGAACGGCGCCGCCAGGAAGCAGACGCAGGCCCAGACGACGGTGGCGACCGTCATGACGATCGCGAACAACAGGGAACGCAGGAACAGGGCGGCGGTACGCAACGGCGTGGTCTCCAGGTCTTGATTGGCGGTGGTAGCGATCATGCGCTTGCAGCGGGTGCGGTCTTGAGGAAGGCGTCGACCATGGCCGCGAGGTCGGGGAAGACCTGCGTGCCGGGCGGCAGGCCGCCCGTCGCGTACGTCTTCTCGCCCTTGCCGGTCAGGACCAGGTAGGGCACGCAGCCGCTGATGAAGCCGGCCTGCAGGTCGCGCAGCGAATCGCCGACGGTCGGTACGCCTTTCAGGCTGACCTTGAAGCGCTTGCTGATTTCCTCGAACATCCCGTTCTTCGGCTTGCGGCAATCGCAGTTGTCGATGGCCGCGTGCGGGCAGAAGAAGATCGCGTCGATGTCCGCGCCCACCAGCTGGGCGCTCGCGTGCATCTTCTGGTGGATCGCGTTCAGGGTCGCGATGTCGAACAGTTCGCGCGCGATGCCCGACTGGTTCGACGCGATCACGACGCGGTAGCCGGCCTGGTTCAGGCGTGCGATCGCCTCCAGCGAGCCCGGGATCGGGATCCACTCGGCGGGCGACTTGATGAACTCGGGGGAGTCATGGTTGATGACCCCGTCCCGGTCGAGGATGATCAGCTTCATCGTGCTTATGCGGCGAGTTTCGAGATGTCGGCCACGCGGTTCATCATGCGGTGCAGGATGGACAGCAGCGCCAGGCGGTTGTTGCGCAGGGCGACGTCGTCGGCCATCACCATCACGTCGTTGAAGAAGGCGTCAACGTCGTCGCGCAGCTGCGCGAGCGTCTTCAACGTGCCCGTGAAGTCGCCGCGTTCGAACGCGGCATCGACGTCCGGCTGCACGCGCTGCACGCTGGCGTACAGGGCCTTCTCGGCGGCGTCCTGCAGCAGGGCAGGATCGACGTTGCCGGCTTGCGCCAGTGCTTCCTCGTTCTTCTTGAGGATGTTCGAGATGCGCTTGTTGGCGGCAGCGAGCGACGCGGACTCCGGCAGCGCGGCGAAGGCCTGCACGGCTTCCAGGCGCTGCACGACGTCGTCCACGCGGTCCGGATTCTGCGCCAGCACGGCTTCCACTTCGTTCGGTGCGAAGCCGCGGTCGCGCAGCAGGCCGCGCAGGCGGTCCAGCATGAAGGCCGTCACTTCCGCCGTCGGGTCCTTAAAGGTCGGCATGTAGTCGAATACGCCGGCGGCATCCTTCAACAGGTCGGACAGCGCGAGCGGCAGGCGCTTCTCGACCAGCATGCGCATCACGCCCAGTGCGTGGCGGCGCAGCGCGAACGGGTCTTTCTCGCCGGTCGGCTGCAGGCCGATCGACCAGATGCCCACCAGGGTTTCCAGTTTGTCGGCCAGCGCGACGGCCAGGCCCGTATTCGTCGTCGGCAGCGCATCGCCCGAGAAACGGGGCTGGTAGTGCTCGGACGCGGCCAGCGCCACTTCCTCGTGCTCGCCGTCGTTGCGGGCGTAATACGTGCCCATGATGCCCTGCAGTTCCGGGAACTCGCCGACCATGTCGGTCAACAGGTCCGCTTTCGCGAGCTGCGCGCCGCGTTCCGCCAGCAGCACGTCGTAGCCGAGGCGGCGGGCGATGGCGCCCGCGAGGCGCGTGACGCGCTGCGTGCGTTCGGCCTGCGTGCCCAGCTTGTTGTGGTAGACGACGTTCGCCAGCAGCGGCAGGCGCGATTCCAGCGACTTCTTCTTGTCCTGCTCGAAGAAGAATTTCGCGTCCGACAGGCGCGGGCGCACGACGCGCTCGTTGCCGCCGATGATGGCGGACGGATCGTCGGTCGCGAGGTTCGAGACGATCAGGAAGCGCGAGCGCAGCTTGCCGTTCGAATCCGTCAGCGCGAAGTATTTCTGGTTCGTCTGCATCGTCAGGATCAGGCATTCCTGCGGCACGGCGAGGAAGGCTTCCTCGAAATGGCATTCGTACACGACGGGCCATTCGACGAGCGCCGCCACTTCATCCAGCAGCGATTCCGGCATCAGCACCTGGTCGCCGCCGGCCTTGGCCAGCAGCTGGGTGCGGATCGATTCCTTGCGTTCCTCGGCATTGGCGACGACCTTGCCGAAGACCTTCAGCAGTTCGTTGTAGGCGTCCGCATGGCCGATATCGAACGCGTGGCCGTTCGACAGGAAGCGGTGGCCGAGCGTGCTGCGGCCGGCCTTGAGGCCCAGCAGGGACAGCGGGACGATGGTCTCGCCGTGCAGTGCCAGCAGCGAATGCACGGGGCGCACGAACTGCACGGTGGCGCCGTCCGGACGCTGGTAGCTCATCACCTTCGGGATCGGCAGCTTGGCGACCGTGTCTTCCAGCACGGGCTGCAGGCCTTCGGCGAGCTCGATGCCCGGTGCGGTGTATGTGTAGAAGAAGCTTTCGGCCTTGCCGTCCTGGGCGCGTTCGAGGTCGCTGATCTTCAGGTCGGGGAAGCCGAGGGCGGCCAGTTTCTTGGCCAGCGGCGCGGTCGGGTTGCCGTCCTTGTCGAGGGCGACGGTCACCGGCAGGATCTTCTCGCGGATGGTCTTGTCGGCCGACGTGGCGCGCACGTTGGTGATGGAGACCGCGAGGCGGCGCGGCGTGGCGTAGGTGGTGACGACGCTGTCGGCGTCGAGGAAATCACGGGCCTTCAGGCCGTTGGCGATGCCGTTCGCAAAAGCGGCGCCCAGTTTCACGAGCGCCTTCGGCGGCAGCTCTTCGGTCTGCAGTTCGACGAGTAGTGTCTGATTCATGGTGTCGTTCTATTCTTTTCTCAGGCTTTCGGGAGCATGGGGAAGCCCAGCTTCTCGCGCGAATCGTAATAGGCCTGGGCGACGAGGCGCGACAGGTTGCGCACGCGGCCGATGTAGGCGGCGCGCTCGGTGACGGAGATCGCGCCGCGCGCATCCAGCAGGTTGAAGCTGTGCGACGCCTTCATGATCTGCTCGTACGCGGGCAGCGTGAGCGCCAGTTCGATCAGGCGCTTGGCTTCGCTCTCGTGGTTATTGAAAGCCTGGAACAGCAGGTCCGTGTTCGAGTGCTCGAAGTTGTAGGTCGACTGCTCGACTTCGTTCTGGTGGAAGACGTCGCCGTACGACAGCGTCTTCTTGACGCCGTTTTCTTCCCACTCCGTCCACACGAGGTCGTAGACGTTCTCGACGCCCTGCAGGTACATCGCGAGGCGTTCGATGCCGTACGTGATCTCGCCCAGCACCGGCTTGCAATCGAGGCCGCCGACCTGCTGGAAGTACGTGAACTGGGTGACTTCCATGCCGTTCAGCCAGACTTCCCAGCCGAGGCCCCATGCGCCCAGCGTCGGGCTTTCCCAGTCGTCCTCGACGAAGCGCACGTCGTTCTTCTTCAGGTCCAGGCCCAGCGCTTCCAGGGAACCCAGGTACAGGTCCAGGATGTTTTCCGGCGCGGGTTTCAGCACGACCTGGTATTGATAATAGTGCTGCAGGCGGTTCGGGTTCTCGCCGTAGCGGCCATCTTTCGGGCGGCGCGACGGTTGCACGTAGGCGGCGCGCCACGGTTCCGGTCCGATCGCGCGCAGGAAGGTGCCAGTGTGGAAGGTGCCCGCGCCGACTTCCATGTCGTACGGCTGGAGCAGGGCGCAACCCTGCTTGTCCCAGTAGGTTTGCAGAGTCAGGATGATTTGTTGGAATGTGAGCATCTTGTTGGCTTCGCGCGCACTGGGCGCGAACACGGTGAGTTTGCTAAAACACCAATTCTAGCGGGTTTTACGGAGAGTCTTGAAGTGAATCGCTCGCTATTTTAGCCGGTCGACTGCCGCCGCCTCCCGGCGACCCACGCGCCGGCCAGCAGCAAAGCGCCCAGCGCGAGGAACAGCAGGTTGCCGAAGCGGATGTACGGCGTGCTGCCGGCCATGCCCTGCACGGTCGCCGCCAGGGTGCCCTGGCTGTAGAACGGCAGCAGCGCGGCGACGTTGCCGCGGCCGTCGATGACGGCGGTGGCGCCGTTGTTCGTCGCGCGCAGCATCGGGCGGCCCGTCTCGAGACTCCGCATGCGCGAGATCTGCAGGTGCTGCGGGATCGCGACGGACTCGCCGTACCACGCGAGATTCGACACGTTCAGCAGCACGGTGGCCGGCTGTGCCTGCGCGCGCAGGTTCTTCGCGATCTCTTCGCCGAACACGTCCTCGTAGCAGACGTTGGGCAGCACCCGCTGGTCCTTGACGGCGAACGGCGCCTGCACGTCCGGGCCGCGCGTGAAATCGCCCAGCGGGATCTGCATCAGGTCCGTGAACCAGCGGAAGCCCGTCGGGATGAATTCGCCGAACGGCACGAGGTGGTTCTTGTCGTAGCGGTAGGATTGTCCCTGCGGGCCGATGCCGGCCACGCTGTTCGCGTACACCGTCATGCTGTCGGCCAGCGGGATCCCGAACAGGAATGCGCTGCCGGTCTTTGCGGCATAGTCGCGGAACGTCTGCAGGTATTCCGGCGGGAGCTGGTTCGGGAACACGGGGATGGCCGTCTCCGGCGCCGCGATCAGGTCGGCCGGCGCGGCCGTCATCATGTCGCGGTAGCGCGTGAGGATCATGCCCAGGTGCTCGGCACTGAATTTCTCGTCCTGGCGGATGTTCCCCTGCACGAGGCGCACGGTAAGCGGCTTGCCGGCAGGTGCGGTCCACGCGACGTGCTTCAGGCCCCAGCCGGCCAGCAGCAGCGCGGCGAACAGGCCCAGGGCCGGCAGCTTGCGGCGCTGGGTCAGCATCACGATGCAGGCCGAGCACACGCCCACCAGCACGCCGATGCCGTACACGCCGAGGATCGGGGCGAAGCCGGCGAGGGGCGCCGTCACGTGCGCATAGCCGGACGCCGCCCAGGGGAAACCGGTAAAGACCCAGCCGCGCATCCATTCCGACACGCCCCAGCAGGCGGGGAATACGAGCAGCAGGAAGGCGGGGACGGGCAGCGACCAGCGCTTGCGCAGCCAGGACGACACGCCCGCCGCGAACGCGCCGAACAGGCCCATGTAAAGACCCAGCAGCGCGATGGCGATGGCGGACAGCACGGCCGGCAGGCCGCCGAAGCGGTTCAGGGCAATGTACAGCCAGTGCATGCCGGCGACGGACCAGCCGAAGCCGAACGCCCAGCCGAGAAAGACGGCGCGCCGCACGGAACTGCCCATGCCGACCTGGTAAAAGAGATAGGCGAGGGACAGGAACTGGACAGGCCACCAGCCGAACGGTTCGAACGAGAACAGGCTCGACGCGCCGGCGAGGGCCGCGATGACGAGGCCCGTGACGCTCGGCCGCGTGCCGCGCAGCGCGGGATCGGGTGCCACGGCGGGCTTGCGGCGGCGCCGCAGGTTCAGGCTGGAGTCGATCAATGCAGGACCCGCGTCAATCGTGTTCGTCGTCGATGGCCGGGAGTTTTTCCACCAGCAGCACGTGGATCTGGCGCGCATCGGCGCGCAACACCTCGAAGCGCAGGTTCTCGAGGTCGAACACCTCGCCCTTGTGGGGCATGCGGCCCAGGTGGCTGGCAACGAGGCCGCCGATGGTGTCGACGTCGTCCTCGGGCAGGTCGACGCCGATTTCTTCGTTGAACTGCTCGATCTCCGTCAGCGCCTTCACGCGCCAGCGCGGGCCGTGCTGGCCTTCCTTGATGGAGAGGATGTTGTCCTCTTCCTCGTCGAAGTCGTACTCGTCCTCGATGTCGCCGACGATCTGTTCCAGCACGTCCTCGATGGTGATCAGGCCGGCCACGCCGCTGTACTCGTCGACGACGATGGCCATGTGGTTGTGGTTCGCGCGGAAGTCGCGCAGCAGCACGTTCAGGCGCTTCGATTCCGGGATGAAGATCGCCGGGCGCAGCATGTCGCGCACGTCGAACGATTCTTCCGCGTAGTAGCGCAGCAGGTCCTTCGCGAGCAGGATACCGACCACCTTGTCGCGCTCGCCCTCGATGGCGGGGAAGCGCGAGTGCGCCGTTTCCAGCACGATGGGCAGCCATTCCTCGATCGGCTTGGTGATGTCGATCACGTCCATCTGGGAGCGCGGGATCATGATGTCGCGCACCGACAGGTCGGACACCTGGAACACGCCCTCGATCATGGAGAGGGCATCGGCGTCGATGAGGTTGCGTTCGTGGGCGTCGTGCAGAACTTCCAGCAGTTCGGCGCGGTTTTCGGGCTCGGGGGAAATCAGTGCGGTCAACCGTTCGAACAGCGACCGGTGGGTTTTAACGTCCGAACGGACGTCAGCAGGGTGCTCGGGCATAGTTGGCGTGAAGCCGTTGTTGCGATGGGCCATAGGATACACCAAAAGCCAGAATGCCTGATTTTTATGCAGACATCCACGTTCAAGCAGCCGTGCGCCATTGCTGTTAGGCTTCGTCCTATAGTTGATCATTCGCTAAGGAAAGGATTCCCCATGCCCGCCTTGAACGTCAACGGCACCACCACCAACCTCGACGTCCCCGACGACATGCCCCTGTTGTGGGCCCTGCGCGACGTGATGGGCCTCACCGGCACCAAGTTCGGCTGCGGCGTCGCCCTGTGCGGCGCCTGCACCGTGCACCTGGACGGCCAGGCCATCCGCTCGTGCGTGACCCCTGTGTCGGCCGCGGCCGGCAAGAAGATCACGACCATCGAGGCGATCGGCAACGACCCGGTCGGGGCGAAAGTGCAGGATGCGTGGCGCCAGATCGACGTCGTCCAGTGCGGTTATTGCCAGTCGGGCCAGATCATGTCCGCCACGGCGCTGCTGCATGCAACGCCGAAGCCGGGCGACGCCGACATCGACAACGCCATGGCCGGCAACATCTGCCGCTGCGGCACCTATAACCGCATCCGCAAGGCGATCAAGATCGCTTCCGGCCAGGCATGAAAGAGGACGAGCGCATGGACCAGATCACGAAAGAACCCGTCTCGAATAAACGCCGCCAGCTGCTGAAAGCGGGGGCCGTCGGTGGTGGTGGCCTGCTGTTCGGCTTCTCGCTGTTCGGTTGTACCAGGCAGGGCGACGCGCCCGCCAACGACCGCAAGGAACCGCCGCCCGAGAAGGCCGTCGGCCAGGCGTCGACCGCGATGACGAACGAGCAGCCGGGGCTTGCGCACGACGCGTTCATCCGCATCGACCGCGAAGGCATCGTCACCCTCATCATCCACAAGGTCGAGATGGGGCAGGGCACGTTCACGTCGCTGCCGCAGCTGCTGGCCGAGGAGCTGGGTGCCGATCTGTCGAAAGTGAAGCTGGAGCAGGCGCCCGCGAACAATTCGCTGTACGCCGACGCGCTGCTGGGCGGCCAGGTGACGGGCGGCTCGACGTCGATCCGCGCCACCTATAAACCGCTGCGCGAGGCGGGCGCCAAGGTGCGCACGGTGCTCGTGCAGGCCGCCGCGAAGAACTGGAACGTGGAGCCGGGCGACCTGAAGGTCGTGGGCGGGACGATCCGCCACGAGGCGTCGAACCGGCAGGTGCATTTCGGCGAAGTGGCGGAAGCGGCGTCGAAGCTGAGCTTCCCCGCCGAGGTCAAGCTGAAGGACCCGGCCCAGTTCACGCTGGTCGGCAAGCCCTTGAAGCGCCTGGACTCGCCCGCGAAGGTGAACGGTTCCGCGCAGTTCGGCATCGACGCACGCCTGCCCAACATGGGCATCGCGGCCGTGGCGGCATCGCCCGTGCTGGGCGGTAAAGTAACCGCCGTCGACGAGCAGAAGGCGCTGGCCGTGAAGGGCGTGCGCCAGGTGCTGCGCATCGAGGGCGCCGTTGCCGTCGTGGCCGACCACTTCTGGGCGGCGAAGCAGGGCCTGGCCGCTGCGGCGCCCCGCTTCGACGACGGTCCGAACGCCAACGTCAGCACGGCCGGCATCGTCGCGGACATGATGAAGGTGTCGCAGAACACGGGCGCCATCGCCACCGACAAGGGCGATGCGCTGAAGGCGCTGGACGCCGGCCCGGGCCGCCGCATCGACGTCATCTACGAAGTCCCGTTCCTCGCGCACGCGACGATGGAACCGATGAACTGCACGGTCGACCTGAAACCGGACGGCTGCGACATCTGGGTGGGCACGCAGGTGCCGGCGCTGGCGCAGGGCGCGGCCGCGAAGCTCACGGGCCTGCCGCTCGACAAGGTCCGCGTGCACAACCACTACATCGGCGGCGGCTTCGGGCGCCGGCTCGAAGTGGACAACGTGATCCAGGCCGTGGAATTCGCCAAGCTCGCCAAGGGGCCGCTGAAGATCGTCTGGACGCGCGAGGAAGACATCCAGCACGACATGTACCGCCCTTATTATGTCGACCGCATGTCGGCGCGCATCGACGACAAGGGCATGCCGGTGGCGTGGTTCCACCGCGTGACGGGATCGTCGATCATGTCGCGCTTCGCGCCGCCGATGGTCAAGAACGGCGTCGACCCGGATGCGGTGGAGGCCGCGGCCGACATCCAGTACTCGATTCCGGCCATCCGCGTCGAATACATGCGCCACGAACCGCCGGGCCTGCCGACCGCGTTCTGGCGCGGCGTCGGTCCCACGCACAACGTGTTCGTCGTCGAGAGCTTCATCGACGAGCTGGCGTATGCGAGCAAGACGGATCCCGTCGCGTTCCGCCGTTCCCTGCTGCAGAAATCGCCGCGCACGCTGGCCGTGCTGAACCTGGCGGCCGAGAAGGCCGGCTGGGGCAAGCCGCTGAAGCCGATCGCGGGCCGCAAGCTGGGACGGGGCGTGTCGACGCAGTTCGCGTTCGGCAGCTACATGGCGCAGGTGGCGGAAGTGTCCGTCGGGCCGGATGGCGACGTGCGCGTGCACCGCGTCGTGTGCGCGGTGGACTGCGGCCAGAACGTCAACCCGGACACCATCGTCGCGCAGATGGAAGGCGGCATCGTGTTCGGCGCCAGCGCGGCGCTGTGGGACCAGATCACGGTCGAGAAGGGACGGGTGCAGCAGTCGAACTTCTCCGACTACCGCGTGATGCGCATGCCGGAGTCACCCGCCGTGGAGGTGTATATCGTGAACAGCCACGACGACCCGGGCGGGATCGGCGAGCCGGGAACGGCGGGGATCGCGCCGGCGCTGGCGAATGCGGTGTTTGCGGCGACCGGGAAGCGGATTCGCAAGCTGCCGATCGCGGAGCAGCTGAAGAAAGCATAGAAATCGTCATCCCCGCGCAGGCGGGGATCCAAGTTTGCCGGCAGATCGTGCAAATTGGGTTCCCGCCTGCGCGGGAACGACGGTGCTTGAGTTATTCGTTCTCCGCGTACGGATCCGGATACCCCAGCGCTTCCATGATGTCGCGCTCGAGCTGTTCCATCTCCTCGGCTTCCTCGTCCGTCTCATGGTCGAAGCCCTGCGCGTGCAGCACCCCGTGCACGACGAGGTGCGCCGCGTGTTCCTCGACCGTCTTCTTTTGCTCGTCGGCCTCGCGCTGCAGCACGTCCGTGCACAGGACGATGTCGGCCTGCGTCGGGTCGTCGTCGGCGATCTCGGCGCCTTCGTTGTAGGCGAAGGTGAGCACGTTGGTGGCGTAGTCCTTGCCGCGGTATTCGCGGTTCAGGGTCTGGCCTTCCTCGGCGTCGACGAAGCGGATCGCCAGCTCGGCCGGGCCGAGGAGGGAAGCGCGTACCCAGCGCTCCACCAGTTCGGGGGTGATCTCCGCTTCGAGGCGGGTGTCGGGGTACTGGACGTCGAGTTCGAGGTTATGCTTTTTTTCTTGCATGGCGGGTAGCGGCTGGTTTGGTCAGAGTGCCCGGAAGTGCGCCGAGTTCCTGCATCGACGCGGCCTTCTCGTAGGCGTCGACGATACGGGCCACCATCGGGTGGCGCACGACGTCGGCGCTGGAGAACTGGGTGAAGGCGATGCCGCGCACGTCCTTCAACACGTGCATGGCGTCGACAAGGCCGCTGCGCTGCGTCTTGTGCAGGTCGACCTGGGTAACGTCGCCCGTGACGACGGCCTTGCTGCCGAAGCCGATGCGGGTCAGGAACATCTTCATCTGTTCGGCCGTCGTGTTCTGGGCCTCGTCGAGGATCACGAACGCGTGATTCAGGGTGCGGCCGCGCATGAACGCGAGGGGGGCGATCTCGATCACCTGCTTCTCGAACAGCTTCTGCGTGCGGTCGAAGCCGAGCAGGTCGTACAGCGCGTCGTACAGCGGACGCAGGTACGGGTCGACCTTCTGCGCGAAGTCGCCGGGGAGGAAGCCCAGGCGCTCGCCCGCTTCCACGGCCGGACGGGTCAGGATGATGCGCTTGACGGCGTCGCGTTCGAGGGCGTCGACGGCACAGGCGACGGCGAGATAGGTCTTGCCGGTGCCGGCCGGACCGATGCCGAAGCTGATGTCGTGTTCGAGCACGGCCTTCAGGTACTGGATCTGGTGCGGCGTGCGGCCGCGCAGGTCGTGGCGGCGCGTCTTGAGCATCGGGCTGACGAGTTCCTCGTCGTCCGTGGCGCCATCGCCTTTCTCGGCTTCCTCGGTGACCGAGGCGCCCGGTTCCCTGGGCGGCGTGTCGGCATCCGCGGTCTTGGGTTTCAGGCCGGCGCGCTGTTCGACGAGCGCCAGCTGCACTTCCTCGATCGGCACGACCTTGTCGGCCACCGCATAGAAGCGTTCCAGCAGCTCGACGGCGCGTTCGGCATTGGTCCCGCTGACGATGAATTTCTCGCCGCGCCGGAAGATGGTCACGTCGAGGGCGGCCGAGATCTGGCGCAGGTTTTCGTCGAGCGGACCGCAGAGGTGGGCGAGCCGCGTGTTATCGAGCGGCTCGGGAATGAAGTACGAAGGCTGGGTAGGCGTTTTCAACTGGCTTTGGCAATCGTATCAATGCGGGCGACCAGGTCGCCGCGCAGGGTGTAATCCAGGCTTTCGGTGATGCGCACGTCGACCAGCTGGCCGATGAGCGCATCGCTGTCGTCGCCCGGGAAGAAGTTGACGACGCGGTTGTTCTCGGTACGCCCCTGGAGTTCGCCCCCGCCCTTCTTGGAGGGACCTTCCACCAGGATGCGCTGCACGGTGCCGACCATGCTTGCGCTGGTCTTGCGGGTATTGGCGTCGATCTGCGCCTGCAGGCGTTGCAGGCGCGCGAGCTTGGCCTCGTGCGGGGTGTCGTCCGCCAGGTTGGCGGCCGGTGTGCCGGGGCGCTTGCTGAAGATGAAGGAAAAGCTGTTGTCGAAGCCGACGTCCTCGACGAGCTTCATCATCGCTTCGAAATCGGCGTCCGTCTCGCCCGGGAAGCCGACGATGAAGTCGGACGAGATCGAGATGTTCGGACGCACCGCCTTGATGCGGCGGATGATCGACTTGTATTCCAGGCCCGTGTAGCCCCGCTTCATCGCTTGCAGGATGCGGTCGGAGCCGTGCTGCACGGGCAGGTACAGGTGGTTGACCAGCTGCGGGATCTTCGCGTACGCGTCGATCAGGCGCTGGGTAAATTCCTTCGGGTGGCTCGTGACGAAGCGCAGGCGCTCGATGCCGGGGATCTCGGCCACGTATTCCAGCAGCAGGGCAAAGTCGGCGATCTCGCCGGACTCCATCGCGCCGCGGTAGGCGTTGACGTTCTGCCCCAGCAGCATGATTTCCTTGACGCCCTGCGCGGCCAGGCCGGCGACTTCCGTCAGCACGTCCTCGAAGCGGCGCGAGACTTCTTCACCGCGGGTGTACGGCACCACGCAGTAGCTGCAATATTTACTGCAGCCTTCCATGATCGACACGTAGGCGACCGGCCCCTCGACCTTGGCCGGGGGCAGGTGGTCGAACTTTTCGATTTCCGGGAAGCTGATGTCGACCTGGGCCGCGCCGGTGTGGCGGCGCAGCTGGATCATCTGCGGCAGGCGGTGCAGGGTCTGCGGGCCGAACACCATGTCCACGTGCGGCGCGCGCTTGACGATCGCTTCGCCTTCCTGCGACGCGACGCAGCCGCCAACACCGATGATCAGGTCGGGCTTGGCGCGCTTGAGTTCCTTCAGGCGGCCGAGGTCGGAAAACACTTTTTCCTGCGCCTTTTCGCGCACGGAGCAGGTGTTGAACAGGATCACGTCGGCATCATCCGGCGTGTCGGTGCGTACGAGCCCATCGGACGCGCCCAGCACGTCCGCCATCTTGTCCGAGTCGTACTCGTTCATTTGGCAACCGAAGGTCTTAATGAATACTTTTTTCTGCATGGAATGCTTCTAGGTGCTGATGCTTTGACAAGTGGAAGTCCAGTTTACCGTAAATCGGAAACGCGCCGACAAAGCGGGTGCGTGCGGTCGTGCGCGCCGACGTTCCGTGCTGCGCGGAATTGAGGATTTTCCAACGGAAATTTTTCTACAGTCGGTTACATTGTTAAATCTTGAATTTTTCTTTCTAGCTGTTATCTTTAAAGTTGCCGATCCGACTCGAATTAGTTTCTCCTTGTAAATCAAGAAGATCGGGTAGCTCGGCAATTGCAAAATTAGTCCAAAAAAACACTTGCGTGCGCCACAATTTGTCACCATGTGCTGAAATGACTATGTGACAAGCTTTCCACCGGTTAGCTTGATTTCGGCCAATGAATTTCGTGCTCAGGTCGAGTGTGAACCCGACATATGAGTTTGATAATTTGTCCGAAAGACAAGTGCATGTGGGAAGCGGGGAGTGCAAAACCGCAGCGGCGACGGCAGTTCGGTCGCGGCGCCCGGACAGGGTTCCAACGCTGCATTCGTTTTTCGCTTCCCGCCAAGGGAGCGCACGCGGTCCGGGGATGCGCCGGCCGATATGTCAGGTAGATGCCTGGTCAGTCGGTCACGCAATCCGGGAACTTATGTTGATGAAACTTAGTCATTAAACACGGTTCGTAAGAGAACTATTTTAACCATTTACGAGGTCATCATGGCACATCATGCTTTGTCATCACAGGAAAGCTACAACCCCAACCATCTGCTGGACATCCTGCTCGGCAAGATGCAACTGAAGAACGATGCTGCGCTGTCGCGCATGCTGGAAGTGGCACCGCCGGTGATCAGCAAGATCCGTCACCATCGCCTGCCGGTCGGCGCCTCGCTGCTGATCCGCATGCACGAAGTGACCGGCATGAGCATCCGCGACCTGCGTGACCTGATGGGCGACCGCCGCACCAAGTATCGCCTGTCGGATGCCCAGGGCCGCCCGAAGCCTGAGGAAAAAGCTGCACAGCAAGCTGCCCAGCAGGCTGCGCAACAGCAACAAGCTCAGTCGCAAGCGCAGCAAGGCCAGCCATCGCAATCGAACGACGCATCGTCTTCGACCAAGTCGTCGGGCAACTATGCGCACTGATGCCGTGGGCATGACAGCCGGTCCTGTCATGCCTTCGGCTCGACCCGGCAGCGACGCCTGCGTTCGCTGCCGTCATTACGGACCATCCTGGGCTTGATCGGCCCTGGTCAAGCCATCAGGATGGTCGACATTTCGCTGAACTGCAATTCCGTTTCGCGGAACAGGTGCAGATAGGCTTCTTCATTCAATCCCATCGCATCCCAGGCCACGCTGGATACGCGCGGCACCAGTTCGTCGTCTTCGCCGGCCAGGTCAAGTGCGTGCACGATGGCGTTGGCCACGTGCACGATCGTAGCGAGAAACCCCGCGCCATGGATCTCGGGCGCGTGGTGATAGGCGATCGCCTGGCGCATGGTGCTCGAGAAATTCCAGTGGTCGGCCAGCGCGACACCCGCGTCGACATGATCGATACCGAGGACGGCCTGTTCGGCGTCCTGCCAGTCGCCGCCGTGCTGTGCATGCCAGGCCACGACCTGGGCATAGGCGTCCGGATGACCGGCCACCAGCACGAGCCGGCCGATGTCGTGCAGCAGGCCGGCCGTGAAGGCAATGTCCTGGTTGAAGCGCATCCGGCGCGCCAGTGCGCGTGCGCACGCGGCCGTGGCGATCGAGTGATGCCAGAACGCCTTGTCGTGGAATCCCGCGCAGCGTCCGCTGGGAAAGCAGCCCGTGATGGCGGCCGCCGTGATCAGGTTGCGTGTCGTCTGGAAGCCGAGGAAGGTGATGGCTTGCTGGATCGTCGTGACCTTCACTTGCAGGCCATAGGTCGAGGAATTGGCCAGGCGCAGCGTTTTCGCTGTCAGGGCCTGGTCGTACGACACTTTTTTTGCCAGCACCGAGATGTCGATGTCTTCCTGCTCTATGCTGCTGAGCAATTCCATGACGACGGCCGGCAGCGACGGCAGGTCTTGCACGCCGGCGGCCAGTTGTTCGGGTGTCAGACGGTTCATGGGGTCACCTCGGTATTCACCTCGCGCTGCAGGCGGTAGTCTTCGACGTAGCGGCGCAGGATGCCCGTGGCCCAGTCGCCGAGGTCGTCGCGGTCGTGCTTGCGGAAGATGTGGTCGAGGCGTGCCTGGACCGCTTCCGGATCGATGCGCGCCGGCGCCGGTTCGGCCTGCAGGATCGGCAGCATGTCGATGCCATGGCGCGCGAGCGACGCCAGCATCGATTCGGTCAGCACGATTCCCTGTGCCAGTAATACATTACCTTTCCCGTCGAGCACGACGTCGGACAACACCATGCCCGGTCGGGTCTCGGCCAGCGGCGTCAGGTGGAAAGGACCGCTCATGCTTCCCTCGCGTTGTTTGCAATGTATTGATATTACCATCCGGTAAGGCCGATCGGTGTTGTAAGCCGGTGCCTTAATGCTTATCTAATTCGGACGCCGTACCATGCCCGGATGACGAGAAAACGCTACATTGTTTTATTGAGAGGCGTAAATGTCGGGCGGGCGAAGCGCGTTGCCATGGCCGACCTGCGCAAGCTGATCGCGGATCTCGGCTACGACCACGTGCGTAGTCTCCTCAACAGCGGCAACGTCGTGTTCACCGGTCCGGCCAAGGCGCATGACGCGGTCGCGGCCGAGATCGAGGAAGCGCTCGTGCTCAAGCTCGGCGTGGCCGCCCGTACCGTCGTGCTCAGTTGCGACGACCTCGACGGGATCATCGCGTCGAACCCTTTGCTCGAACAGGCGACGGATCACTCCCGCCTGCTGACGTTCATTCTCGCCGGCCCCCATTCGCGCGAGGCGCTCGCAGCCTTGTGCGGCCAGGACTGGCAGCCGGGCGCAATGGCGCTGGGCGAGCGGGCGGCCTATGTCTGGTGTCCGGGTGGCATCCTCGACAGCCGGGCGGCTGCGGCGCTGGGCAAGCAGCTGGGCGATGCGACCACCGCGCGTAACTGGGCGACGCTGAGCAAGCTCCATGCGCTGTGCCGGGAATTGCCGGCCTGAGCGGCTGACAAAAGAAAACGGCGCCTTGCGGCGCCGTCGATCCACTTTCCGCGTCATGCGGAAAAGTTTTTTCGTCCTTATTTGAATTTCTCGCTGCTGTCGCGGCTGGCCCGATAACCGATCAGGATCAGGCCGACCAGCATCATGGCAAACACTTCCGGTTCCGGAAGTTCGGACATCGAAGGGGAAGGTGGTGCCACCACTTCGTTGTGATTTACCGTCGACAGATCGGTCACGCCGCGCATGCGCACGATGGTGTGACTGTTGTCGAGGTCAATGGCGGCAGCCTGGACGGCGCCACCCATCATGAGACTGAGCGTTGCGGCAAGTGCGTATCGTTTCACGGTCATTCCTTATCCATGCATTGTCTGACTGTGGGGTACGTAACCCGCACGACCGTTGGCGGCGTCATGCGGATGATCCCAGCATAGCAAAAATGCGCCATGCATTGCGTCCGTTACGTGCCGTTAAAGCACGATAAACAGATGGCAAAGTTAATCATTTTTAAATAAAACAAATGCAATGAATTAGCGAATTGACTATTGAGAAAACGCTAAATGCGTGGCCGCTTATTGCGATTTATTTATTGAATGTATGAGATGGGCAATGAAAATCGATGTCAGTTTGATCAGGCGTGTTGTGATTCAAAATTTTTTCGCCGCACGGTATACACGTCGCTTTTCTTTGCGAGTATAGTCTCCATATCCCCATTGCCTTCGGGCATCAAAACAATATCAAACGCACACGTTTGAATACCCCGCGGTCCCCGCACCGCCGCCTTTCGCGTCCACTCGGCACTCCGGAAGGCATGCAGTAAAACTTGCCGTGTCACGCACCTTCGACTTGTACGAGTACCGATATGCCCAATTTTGCCCGACTTCAAATTGCCTTTAAGAATGTTTATGTCCGGATCTTGACCGCCGTGCTGCTTGGCGTGCTGACGGGCTGGGCAATCTACAAGGCCGATATCCCGCAAGATCCGTCGCCGGTCGTCTACTCGCAGAATATTTCCGAGATCACCCAACTGGCTGCCCAGAAGGACCGTCTCGACTACCTGCTCGTCGCGAAACCGCTGTCGGATTCGCCGCGCTACATCTATAAGTACAAGGATGCGCCGCAACTGCACGTCGTGAAGGTGCCGAGCACGTCGCACCTGTCGCTGGAGCGCGAAGTGCTGTTGAAGAACGCGATCCCGTATTCCATCGCCAAGGACGAATACCTGGCGTCGCACAAGGCCGTCCTGCAGGACGAAGGCGAAGGCGTCGGTGCCGACATCCTCGACTTCCTGAAGCGTCACGCGCTCGACCTGACCGTGCTGCTGGTGATCCTGTACGCCATGAAATTCGGCATCCCGGGCATGGGCATGAGCAGCCAGCTGATCACCCCGGACAAGCTGAAGGGCAGCATGGACGACCTGATCGGCATGGAAGACATCAAGCAGGAAGTGCTGCACCTGGAAGACATGATCCGCAACCGCGAGTTGTACAAGGAACACAACATCGACAAGCCGTTCAACGTCATGCTGACGGGTCCGGCCGGCACCGGCAAGACCAAGCTGGTGGGCTACCTCGCCAAGCGCCTCGACATCCCGCTGATCCAGGCGTCCGGCTCGGCGCTGGAATCGGGCTATGTCGGCGGCGGTTCGAAGGCGCTGAACGCCCTGTACCGCAAGGCGTCGAGCAAGGGCCGCTGCATCATCTTCCTGGATGAAGCGCAAAGCCTGTTCATGCCGCGCGGCCGCAGCGAAAAGAAATGGGAAGACGACACGGCCAACACCCTGCTGGGCCTGCTGGACGGCGTCAAGAGCGACAAGGGCCAGGGCGTGATCTGGGTCGTCGCCTCGAACTTCGACGATGCGTCGACGGAGATGGACGAAGCCATGCTGCGCCGCTTCTCCGTGAAGATCAATTTCCGCCTGCCGAACAAGGGCGAGCGCAAGGAACTCCTGCGCAGCTTCCTGGCACGCAAGAAGGAAGGCCTCGTGGACTGGAACGACCTCGACCTGGACCAGGTCGCGGAAATCACCCAGAACCTGAGCCCGGCACTGCTGGAAACGGTGGTCGAGCGCGCGTCGATGATCTCGATCCAGGAAAAGGCGATCATCAACACCGATCTGCTGTTCCGCGCCTACGAGCGCGCCACGATCGGCCTGACCGACCGCGCCACGACGGCCGAAAAGCACAAGCAGCGCGAGCGCATCGCCGTGCACGAACTGGGTCACTTCTTCATGCAGATCGACCCGTACCTGCGCGCCGGCATGAGCCTGGCCGAGGTCAAGGAAAAGTCGCATCTGCTGAAGATCAGCACGGAAGCGGTGTCCAAGATCGGTGCGCTGGGTTATGTGCTGCAGTCCGGCGACGACATGTCGCTGCGCACGCTGGAAGAACTGGAACGCGACGTGATCGGCCTGTACGGCGGCGTGGCGGCGGAAGAACTGTTCTACGGCGCACGCGGCATCTCGGTGGGCAGCCAGAACGACATCGAAAAGATCACGAAGATGCTGAACCTGATGGTCGGCCGCCTGTCGATGTATTCGCGCGCCAAGATCGACTACAGCCAGTTGCAGAACGACGCCTCGGGCGAGCACACGCTGCGCCAGGTCGAGGAGAAATCGGACGAGCTCTATAACTACACGCTGAATTCGATCCGCGACTACAAGGACGTGATCGTGTCGATCAAGGACACGCTGCTCGACCAGTACGTGTTGTCGAAGGATGCCGTGTTCGCCCTGCTGGAAGAGCACCAGGAAGCGCTGATGGCCGGCCTGAACGCGCCGCGCCACGCGAGCCTGAAGCTGTGCGCCGAAGAGGCGGCGGTGGCCTGAAAAAGTTTGGTGGTTGTTTGATGGTCTTGAGTTAGCACTCAAGTTAATGCGGCGGACAGCGATGTCCGCCGTTTTTTTTTATTCGGGCCGCTGCACGACCCGAATCTTGCCGCTATGGCCACCGCCGCAGAAAAAACGGTCCACGCCGTCGGATTCGAGGCCGGACACCATCACGTCGGCCGGCATCTCGACGCATTCCAGCACGTCGCCCGATTGCGGATCCACCCGGCGCAGATCGCTCTTTTCGTTTTCCCAGGTGGCGTGCCACAGCTCGCCGTTCAGCCACGTCACGCCCGTGACGAAGCGCTTCGCTTCGATCGTGTTCAGGATCGCCCCGGTCTCCGGATCGAGCCGGTGGATCTTGCGTGCGCGGTGCTGGCCGATCCACAGCGAGCCTTCGGCCCACGTGAGGCCGGCGCCGCCGCCTTCCGGCGTCGGGATGGTCGACAGCACCGCGCCCGTGTCCGGGTCGATCTTCTGGATGCGGCTGTCCGCGATCTGGTACAGGTAGCGGCCATCGAAGGCCGTCCCCGCATGCGCCTGGACGGCGAGGGAGCGGCGCAGCGCGCCGGTGGCGGGATCGACGGCATTCAGGTGGTCGCCGGAGGCGAACCACAGCTGCTTGCCGTCGAAGGAGACGCCGTGCACGGCCGGCTCGTCGTCGTAGGGTCCGTATTCGCGGACGATGTGGGCGGTTGTCGTTTTCATACGGTCATTCTAGGGAGCTCCCAGCACGGTCGGGAGTAACAAGTTTGTCGCGAAACCGGGTAGCGGCAGCATCGACCAGCGGCGCGCGCGGCCCTGTCTGTAGCCCTGGATCTTGCCGCTTGCCGCCAGTGCTTCCAGCGAGCGCTGGACGGTGCGCTGGCTCGTGCCCAGTGCCAGCGCGAGCGCGGAGCTGGACCACGCCTCGCCGTCCGCAAGCAACGCCAGCACGGACGCGTGGTCGTCGTCGACGGGGCGCACGAGCACGGCGACCCCGTCGCCATCGCGCGGGACCAGCTGGAAGCCGCGCGGCGTGGCGCGCACGCCGGCCGCGCCGCGGAGTAACGTCCGCAGGCGGCCCATTTCGACGCGCAGGCGGGCGCGGTGCGTCTCGTCGGGATGGCGGATGCGGAAGGCGGCCAGGATCAGCGCGTCGCGCGCTGCATCCTGCGGCCAGGCCTCGGCGAGGGTGCGGACCAGCGCGAACAGGACCGGGCGCCGGGCCAGCGGGATGCTTGTCGCGAGGTGGTGCACGGCGTTCAGGCAGCCGTCGACCACCAGCGCGGTGGAGGACATCAGCCGCTCCACCTCGTCGAGCAGCACGTCGCGCGGGCCCTCCGGCGTGACGAGCCGCGCCGCGGGCGCAGCGAGCAGGCGCGCGGCCCACTCGATCTCGGCGCCCAGCGCGGGGATGCCGGCGGCGCGCGCGTGGGCGTCCGCGCGGGCGAGCGCTGCGCGTGCCGCCTGCGCGCGCATGCGGCGCATCGCGATGCCGGCCGCGGTCAGCTCGTGCGCGGCGCGCAGGGCGCGGGGCATGCCGGCCGGGTCGAGCGCGGCCAGGCGCTGCTCGGCGTCGTCGAGGCGGCCCGTCAGCAGCAGATGCCGGATCTCCAGGTAGCGGGCATGCGCGGCGTTGGCGTGGTCGCCGTGCTCGTCCAGCGTGCGGTGGGCGTCGGCGAGCAAGGTCGCGCTTGTGTCGAGGTCGCGCGCGGCGAGGGCGATCTCGGCCTCGGCGAGCTGGCAGCGGGCGCGGGAAACGGCCTCTTTCGCACCGAACGCGCGGGCGGCGCGGCGCACCAATTGCCGGGCGCGCGCGAGATCGCCCAGCTGCGCCATCGCGATGCCGCGCAAGGCGAGCGCAGGCGCATCGTCACGCAAGGCGACGCGGGAGAGGGCGCCGAGCGGGTCGCCATGGGCCAGCGCCAGGGCCGCCGCCGTGATCATCGAGTCCATCGGAATCGCGCCAAACTTGTCACTCCCGTCGGGTGGTATGCCGTCCCTAATATAGCACCGCACCTTCAACCAACAGGAGAAAACGATGACCATGCATCAGACGGGAACCCGGGACGAATGGCTGGCCGCGCGGCTGCGGCTGTGGGAGGCGGAACGCGAGCTCACGCACCGCAGCGACGAGCTGGCACGCCAGCGCCAGGCCTTGCCCTGGGTCCGCATCGACAAGGATTACCGGTTCGATACCGCGGCCGGTCCGGCATCGCTGGCCGACCTGTTCCAGGGCCGCTCGCAACTGCTCGTCTACCACTTCATGTTCGGCGTCGACTACACGGCGGGCTGCCCATCCTGCTCGGCGATCGCCGACGGCTTCAATGGCATTGCCACGCACCTGGCCCACCACGACGTGATGCTGATGGCCGTGTCGCGCGCACCGCAAGCGAAACTGCGTGCGTACAAGGAACGCATGGGTTGGACGTTTCCGTGGGCGACGGCGCTGCCCGGCGAGGCGGATTTCAATGCCGACTTCAATGTCTGGTTCAGCGAGACGCAGCAGCGCGAAGGCGGCATCGAATACAACTACCGGCGCGAACCGCCGATGCCGGTGCCACCGCGGGACGCCACCGGTCCTGCGGCGGAGCAGGCGTCATCGACCGGCACCGACCTTGCCACCTACACACGCGAGCGGCCGGGCCTGAGCGCGTTCGTGCAGGAAGACGGCGTCGTGTATCACACGTATTCGACGTACGCCCGCGGCCTCGACGCGCTGTGGGGCATGTACCCATGGCTGGACCGCGCGCCGAAAGGTCGCAACGAGAACGGCGTCTGGTGGCGGCGCCACGACGAATATCCCGTGTGACCATGGGCGGGATGCCGATGCCCGGCGGGTGGACCATGTCGACGATGTGGCTGCCGATGTGCGGCCAGTCGTGGCTCGGTGCCGCCGCCGGTTTTGTCGGGACGTGGGCCGCGATGATGGTGCCGATGATGCTGCCGCTCGCCGTGGTGCCGTTGCGGCGCTATCGGGCCGCGCTGGAAGGAAGGGCGCCCCTGTTCACGGTGGCCGCGGGCCTGGCCTGGGCCGCGACGTGGACGGCGTTTGGACTGCCCGTGTACCTGGCCGGTGCGGTCGTCGCGCAGGTGCTGCTGGATACGCCCGCACTGGCACGCATGATGCCGGCGATGGCGGCGGTGGTCGGGGTGGCGGGCGTCGCCTGGCAGGTGGCCGCGTGGTGGCGCCGTCCGGTGCATCCGATCCTGCCCGGTCAGCCCGTCTGCGCCGCGGCGCTGCTGTACGGAGCGCGCCTGGGTGGCCACTGCGTCCGGCGCTGCGCCGGCCTCACCGCCGCGCTGCTGGCCGCCGGCATCATGGAGCGCAGCACGATGGTCTGCGCGTTCGTCCTCGTGGCCGCGGAATCAGTGGGCCTGCGCGAGCGCTAGCCCGTCCAGCACATGGCGCGTCATGCTGCGCGCCAGTTCGTGTTCGCCGACGAGGACCGTGCCGCCCGTTTCTTCGCGCAGCAGGCGCGCCTCTTCCTCGTTGTGCGTGCGGACCACGCAGCGGATGCCGGGATTCAGCGCCTTGGCCGTTTCGACCATGGCGCGCACGTGGAAGGTGTCCGGCGTCGCGATCACGAGCATCGATGCGCGCGCGATGTGGGCCTGGATCAGCACGGCCGGCTCCGCCGCATTGCCCGCCACGGCCGGCTGGTCGCGCCGGCGCAGGTCCTCGACGATGTCGCGGTTCTGTTCCGCCACGACGTAGTGGATGCCTTCGCGGTCCAGCTCTTGCGCGATGCGCTTGCCCACGCGGCCGTACCCGACCAGCACCACCTGGCCCGTCAGGCGCTCGTGCGTGACCGTCGTCGGCAGTTCGGCCAGTGGATCGGGCGAGCGCGCCATCTTGCGCGCGTGGTCCGATTTCGCCAGCACCCAGTTCTGCAGCGGGCCCACGAGCTTGAACATCAGCGGGTTCACGGCGATCGAGATGATGGCGCCCGCGAGGATCAGGTTCTGGCCCATCTCCGGCAGCAGGCCGAGCGAGATGCCGAGGGCGGCGAGGATGAACGAGAACTCGCCGATCTGCGCGAGGCTCGCCGACACCGTGATCGCCGTGTTGAGCGGATAGCGCAGTGCCAGCACGAGGAAAAACGCGGCCAGCGATTTGCCGACCAGGATGATGGCGACGACGCCCAGCACTTCCAGCGGACGCTCCACGAGCACGCGCGGGTCGAACAGCATGCCGACGGAGACGAAGAACAGCACGGAGAACGCGTCGCGCAGCGGCAGCGTTTCTTCTGCCGCGCGGTGGCTCAGCTCCGATTCGCGCAGCACCATGCCGGCGAAGAAGGCGCCCAGCGCGAACGACACGCCGAACAAATGCGACGACCCGTAGGCGATGCCGACGGCGGCCGCGATCACGGCCAGGGTGAACAGCTCGCGCGAGCCGGTCTTCGCCACGCGCCACAGGAACCACGGGAACAGCTTGCGGCCCACGAGCAGCATGAACGCGATGAACGCGCCCACCTGCAGCAGGGTCTTGCCGAGCGAGTACCACAGCGAGCCGCCTTCGCCCTTGCCGCCCAGCGGCCCGGCGAGCGCGGGCAGCAGCACGAGCACGAGCACCGTCACGAGGTCTTCCACGACAAGCCAGCCGACGGCGATGCGGCCGTTGAAGGAATCGAGCTCGCCGCGGTCTTCCAGCGCGCGCAGCAGCACCACCGTGCTCGCGACCGACAGCGCGAGGCCGAACACGAGGCCGGCCCCGAGGTCCCAGCCCCACAGGTGCGTGAGGCCGATGCCGAGCACGGTCGCCACCGCGATCTGCAGGACGGCACCGGGCAGGGCGATGCCTTTCACTTCCAGCAGGTCGTCCAGCGAGAAATGCAGCCCGACGCCGAACATCAGCAGCATCACGCCGATCTCGGCCAGTTGCGAGGCGAGGTGCACGTCGGCGACGAAGCCGGGCGTGGCGGGGCCGATGAGGACGCCGGCGGCAAGATACCCGACCAGCGCCGGCAGGCGCAGGCGCACGGCCAGCATGCCGAACAGCAGGCCGAGACCGAGGGCGGCGGCGATGGTGGTGATCAGGCTGATGTCGTGCTGCATCCCGGCTCCTTTCGTGTTGAACCGGGCCAGTATACGCGACACGACAAATGGGGGACGCTTACGGCACCGTCGCCAGATTCAGCAACGCCTTGCGCACGGCCGCCCTGACCGCCAGGAACTGCTCGCGGCGCGACTCGCGGTCCAGCCGGAACAGCATCAACCCCTCGATCTGCGCCACCATCAGGATCGCGCGCTGCATGTATTCCTCGTCCGGGATGGCCGGATTCAGTCCGCGGATCAGGTTGTAGACAGTCTTGCGCTCGCGTGCCAGCATGCGGTCCATCAGGCTGGACGCGAACGCGTTGCGCGACGCCAGCGCCCAGATCTCGAAGAACAGTGCGTGCGTGACCGGGTCCGTGATCTCTTCCAGGAACATGTCCGTCGTCGACAGGAACTGGTCCAGGCGCGGGCGATCGCGCATCTCGGCCGAGATGCGGTCCATCTTGGCCTGGAACTCGTCCATCGTGGACAGCAGCGCCGCCTCCAGCAGCACGTCCTTGCTGTTGTAGTAGTGCTGGACGTTCGACAGGGTCATGCCCGCCTCTGCCGCCACCTTGCGCATCGACAGCCCGGCATAGCCGTCTTCCGCGAGCAGCCGGCGCGCGGCCTGCAGGATGGCGTGCACGCGTTCCCAGCCTTTTTCCGTCGTGAGGGAGGGCTTGTTGCGCAGGGTCTGGTCGATCGTTGCTTTCATGCCCGGCATTATCGCACGGCATGCTTTGAAAAGCAGGTCGGCTGACCTATAATTCGTCGGATAGGTCGGCTGACCTAATAACAAGGAGACGACGATGAGCCGCAAAGTCCATGTGACCGGTGTCGGGATGATCCCGTTCGCCAAACCTGGGGCGAGCGCCCCGTACCACGAGATGGGGGCCCAGGCCGCACGCGCCGCGCTGGAGGATGCGGGCATCGCCTGGGAAGACGTCGAGCAGGCCTATGCCGGCTACGTCTACGGCGACTCCACCTGCGGCCAGAAGGCGTTGTACGGCGTGGGCATGACGGGCATCCCGATCGTCAACGTCAACAACAACTGCTCGACCGGGTCGACGGCGCTGTACCTCGCGCGCCAGGCCGTGCAGGGCGGGGCGGCCGACTGCGTGCTCGTGCTGGGCTTCGAGCAGATGAGTCCCGGTGCGCTGGCGTCCGTGTTCACGGACCGGCCCGCGCCGTTCGACGACTTCGACGCCGTCACCGACCGTCTCGTCGGCAAGCCCGAGATCCCGCTGGCGCTGCGCTATTTCGGCGGCGCCGGCCTCGCGCACATGGAAAAATACGGCACGCCGCTGGAAGCGTTCGCGCGCATCCGCGCCAAGGCCAGCCGCCACGCGGCGAACAATCCGCTGGCGCTGTTCCGCAAGGAGGTCAGCATGCAGGACGTGCTCGACGCGCCCGCCATCTGGCCTGGCGTGATGACGAGACTCATGGCCTGTCCGCCCACGTGCGGCGCCGCGGCGGCCGTGCTGGTGTCCGAGGAGTTCGCGAAGAAGCGGGGCCTGCGCGCCGACGTCCACATCGCCGCGCAGGCGATGACGACGGACCGTCCCGGCACGTTCGAATCGAACGACATGATGCGCCTCGTCGGCTACGACATGAGCCGGGAGGCCGCGCGTAAAGTCTACGAGCAGGCGGGCATGGCACCGGACGACCTGGACGTCGTCGAGCTGCACGACTGCTTCGCCCACAACGAGTTGATCACGTACGAGGCGCTGGGCCTGTGCCCGGAAGGCGGCGCCGACAAATTCATCCGCGACGGCGACAACACGTATGGCGGCAAGGTCGTCACGAACCCGTCCGGCGGCCTGCTGTCGAAGGGCCACCCGCTCGGCGCGACGGGCCTTGCCCAGTGCTTCGAACTGACGCACCAGTTGCGCGGCACGGCGGGCGCGCGCCAGGTCGAGGGCGCGCGCACGGCGCTGCAGCACAACCTGGGGCTGGGCGGCGCCTGCGTCGTCACGCTCTATCAAGTGTAAGGAGCGACCATGACCTCTCCCTGGATGACGCCGGAACTGGAAACCTTCCGCGACGCCGTGCGCCGCTTCGTGGCGGCCGAAGTCGTGCCGCACCAGCAGCGTTGGCGCGAGCAGCAGCACGTCGACCGCGCACTGTGGCGAAAAGCCGGCGAACTCGGTCTGCTGCTCGCCGATGTCCCCGACGATTTCGGCGGCTCGGGCGGCACGTTCGCCCACCAGGCCGTCGTGTTCGAGGAACTGGCGCTGGCCGGCGACACCGCGTTCGGCCTGCACGTGCACGCGATCGTCGCGCACTACCTGCTGAACCACGGCACGGAAGAGCAGAAATACAAATACCTGCCGCGCCTCGCGAGCGGGGACCTCGTCGCCGCGATCGCGATGTCCGAACCGGGCGCCGGATCCGACCTGAAGGGCATCCGCACGACGGCCGTGCGCACGGACCTGGGCTACCGCCTGAACGGTTCCAAGACGTTCATCTCGAACGGCTATCTCGCCGACCTGGTCCTCGTCGTCGCGAAGACCGATCCGGCCGCGGGCGCGAAAGGCATCTCGCTGATGCTGCTGGAGACGGCAAACAATCCGGGCTTCCGCGTCGGCCGCATCCTCGAGAAGATGGGGCAGAAGGGCCAGGACACGTGCGAGCTGTTCTTCGACGACGCCATCGTCCCGCTGCAGAACGTGCTCGGCGGCGAGGAGGGCCGCGGCTTCGCGCAATTGATGACGGAGCTGCCGTACGAGCGCACGATCGTCGGCGTGGCGGGCGTCGCGTGCATCGAACGCGCGCTGGACCTGACGATCACGCATGCACGCGAGCGCAAGGCGTTCGGCCAGCTTCTGATCGACATGCAGAACACGCGCTTCGTGCTGGCCGAGTGCAAGACCGAAGCGACGGTGGCGCGCGTATTCATCGACCGCTGCATCGAAGACCTCGTGGCCGGCCGCATGGACACGGTGCGCGCGTCGATGGCCAAGTACTGGATCACGGACCTGCAATGCAAGATCGTCGATCGCTGCCTGCAGCTGTTCGGCGGCTACGGCTACATGCTCGAATACCCCATCACGCAGATGTACCTGGACGCGCGCGTGCAGCGCATCTACGGCGGGGCGAACGAGATCATGAAAGAAATCATCGCCCGCTCGCTGTGATGGCCAAAGGACCGCTCACAGGGCTGCGCGTGATCGAGATGGTAGGCATCGGCCCGTGCCCGTTCGCCGCGATGATGCTGGCCGACATGGGCGCGGACGTGATTCGCATCGACCGCAAGCCGGATCCTTCCGCACCGAACCCGTACCCGACGCTCGGTACGCAATACGACGTGATGGCGCGCGGCCGGCGGTCGCTCGCGCTGGACCTGAAAGATCCGCGCGCTCGCCGGCTGCTGCTCGACCTCGTGGCGAAGGCCGACGCGCTCGTCGAAGGCTTCCGGCCCGGCGTGATGGAGCGATTGGGGCTCGGGCCGGACGTGTGCATGGCGCGCAATCCGAAGCTGGTCTATGGCCGTGTCACCGGCTGGGGCCAGGACGGCCCGCTGGCGCAGGCGGCCGGGCACGACCTGAACTACGTGGCGCTGTCCGGCATGCTGCATGCGATGGGCGACGCCGACCGGCCGCCGGCGCCGCCGCTGAACCTCGTCGGCGACTTCGGCGGCGGCGGCATGATGCTGGCGTTCGGCGTCGTCTGCGCCATGCTGGAAGCGCGGACGTCGGGCCGCGGCCAGGTCGTCGATGCCGCGATGACGGACGGCGCCGCGCTGCTGGGCGCCATGATGTACGGTCTGCGTGCGCACGGCTCGTGGTCGGCCGCGCGCGGCGCGAATTTCATCGACGGCGGCGCGCCGTTCTACGCCACGTATGCCTGCGCGGACGGGAAGTTCATCGCCGTGGGCGCCATCGAGCCGCAGTTCTATGCGCGGCTGCTGGCATTGACGGGGGCATCGGACCCGGCGTTCGCGCGGCAATGGGATCGCGCAGACTGGCCGGCGCTGAAGGAAAAATTCGCGGCGCTGTTCGCCACGCGTCCGCGCGACGCCTGGTGCGCGCTGCTGGAGGGTACGGACGTGTGTTTCGCGCCCGTGCTCGACATGGACGAGGCGCCGCGCCACCCGCACAACGCGGCGCGCGCCGCCTTCGTCGAGCTGGATGGCGTCACGCAGCCGGCGCCGGCGCCGCGTTTTTCCCGCACGCCGGGCCAGGCCGGGACCGTGGCCGCGCCGGGGCAGGACGGGGCCGCCATCCTGGCCGACTGGGGCTGGACGGAGGACGTTATCGCCACGCTGCGGCGCGACAATATCGTCTAGGCTGGGCTACGATGGCGGCATGGACACTTTGCCCCCAAAAGAACTCGAACCTAACAAGGAACTGGAACTTCGGCAGTCCAAGCGTCTGGCGCTGGGCTTTTTCATCGGCGCCGCCGTATTGTTCGTCGTCGCGCTGATCCTGTCCGCCCGCTGGCCCGGCAACTGGTGGATCGGTTTGCTGAAGGCGTTTTCGGAGGCGGCGATGGTAGGCGCGCTGGCCGACTGGTTCGCCGTCGTTGCGCTGTTCAAGCGCATCCCGATCCCGTTCGTGTCGCGCCACACGGAGATCATCCCCGCCAACAAGGAACGCATCGCCAACAACCTGGCCGCGTTCGTGCGCGACAAATTCCTCGACACGGATTCCATCGTGCGCCTGATCCAGCGCCACGACCCCGCGCAAAAGGTCGCGGACTGGCTGACGAAGCCGGAGAACACGGAACGCCTGGGCGACACGCTCGTGCGCGTGGCCGGCTTCGCGCTCGACGTCATCGAGGACGCGGCCGTGCAGGATTTCATCCGGCGCGGGGTGCACGGGGTGGTCAGGAGCGTCGACCTGTCGCAGACGGCGGGCACGATCCTGGAAAGCCTCACGCGCGACGGCCGCCACCAGCAGATCCTCGACGAGGGCATCGATCAACTGGCGAACCTGCTGGCGAACCCGGAGACGCAGGATTTCATCGCGCAGGGCATCGTCGACTGGCTGCGCGACGAGTACGCGTTCATGGAAAAAATGCTGCCGTCGGAACTCATCGGCCGCAAGGGCGCCGACATCTCCGTGCGCCTCGCGGCCGGCATCCTCAAGCGCGTGAGCGAAGACCCCGACCACCCGCTGCGGCGTCGCTTCGACGTGTTCACGCACGATTTCATCGAGCGGCTGAAGACCGACCCGGCGTTCATCGAGAAGGGCGAGGACATCAAGCGCCACCTGATCGGCGACGCCGCCGTGAACGGCTACATCGGCTCGTTGTGGGGCGACCTGAAAGGCTGGATCAAGGCCGACCTGCACAAGGAGGACTCGGTGCTGCGGCGCCGCATCGTCGCGACGGGCGCGTGGATCGGCCGGACGCTCGCCGACGATCCCGTGCTGCGCACGGCGCTGAACGAGAACTTGGAACTGGCCGCGCGCGGCGCCGCGCCCGAATTCGCGGGCTTCTTGACGCGCCACATCGCCGACACGGTGAAACACTGGGACAGTGGCGAGATGTCGCACCAGGTCGAGATCAACATCGGCAAGGACTTGCAATACATCCGTATCAACGGCACCATCGTCGGTGGCCTGATCGGCGTCGTGCTGTACCTGTTGTCCGCGCTGGCGTAAAAGGAGCGAGTCATGCAAGCATCGAACGATACGTTGAACGCACTGCTGACCGGCGTCCCCGAGCTGGCACGCCTGCCGGGACGCGACCTGGTGGAAGTGGCGCGCTACCTGATCCCGCTGGAAGCGAACCTCGTGCAGGGCTGCCTCGTCGCCTCCGGCATCCCGGCCGTGCTGGCCGACGCGCACCTCGTGCAGACCGACCTGCTGCTGGCGCCCGCACTGGGCGGCGTGCGCATCCTCGTCCCGGAAGACCACCTGCAGCAGGCCCAGGCCGTGCTGGAAGCGTTCGCGCGCGGGGAGTTCGAGCTGGGCGAGGATGCGGACGTCAGCGGCGACTGATTATTTCAGCAGCGCCAGCGCGCGCGCTTCGTCGACGGCATACAAGTGCCCGGGCAGGCTGACCCCGGTGCCGCACGCCAGCGTCACGCTGGTGCCGTCGCGCAGGCCGAGCACCGTCCTGCCGTTTGCCTGGCAGGCGGCCACCGACGCCTTGACGGCGCCGTCGCCCTCGAACAGCGGCAGGCCTTCGGCCTTGACCACCACCATGCCGGGGCGCAGCGTGCCGCACTTCGGACCGTCCGCGATGCGCGGCCCCGTGTCTTCCAGGTACATGCTGACGGCGCCGCCGCAGTCCGCCCGCATCAACTGATCGACATGGCGGAATGCCAGCACCTTCACCAGGGCCGGGCTCCACGTGTCGGTCACGCGCAGCAGGGCGCCCGGCTGGCGGGTGTAGTCCAGCAGCACCGCGTCGAGCGGTTCGCTGCCGGCCAGGCGCGGCAGCCAGCGCGGGCTGCAATCCTTCGTGCCGCCGCATTCGATGTCGCGGGCGAAGTCGGTGCGTTCGCCCTGTTTCGCCTTGCGATTGTAGTCGCGCAGGCGCAGCAACGGGGTGTCCGTGTGCGCGGCGGTCAACCCGATGGCATAGAAGGCCAGGCCGCAATTGTAGGGATGCGGACCCCAGCCGCGGTTGCTGATGCCCTGCCACGGCTTGCCGTCCGCGGCTAGGACGCAGCTGTTCACGGCATCTTCCAGCGCATCCTTCAATCCGGTGCGGCCGAGCCAGCCGAGCTGCGCGCTCGTCACCACGCGCAGGAATTCCGCGCCCCCTTCGTGGATCGTCGTTTCGTCCTCCTGCCAGGCGTCGTGCCAGTCGTTCGGCTGCAGCAGGTGGCTCATCTCATGGGAAACCAGCCGATGCAGGCTGGTTTCCTGGTCCGGTCCGGGCGCCGTCTGGAACGTGAGCCGCATGATGGTTCGATTGGGCACGTCGCCGCGAAAACCAATCTGCGCCGGCGACGCGACGGTGAACGGCACCGTGAACGGAATGCCTGGCATGTTTTGCCCAAGCTGGCGTCCGGCACCGGCGACGGTTGCGTCCAGCAGTTGCAACGTCTGCGGCGCGAAGCGTGCGTCGGCGTGCACGCGCCGTCCCTGCATGGTGCGGAGCGGCTCCTGGATCAGCAGGACCGGCATGTGATCTGCAACCGGCCCCGCCGCATGCGTTCCGCGTTCCGCCGCCATGACGCCATCGACGACGACCGTGCCGTCGGGCGCTTCGAACGTCCAGTCGACGGCGCCGCAGGTGTCCTTGACCGCATAGGTGCTCGTGTGGACGAACAAGCCCTTTTCGATGGGAGACGCCCACGGATAGATGCGGTCCATGCTGCGCGTGGTGGCGGGCACGCGCAGGCGCAAGATCGTGCATGCGGACTGCTTGCGGACGATGCGCCCGTTCTCCAGCGCCGTGCAGTCGTCGGCCGCGCGCCAGTCCTCGCGGAGGGGCGCCATCGCACCGGGTGGTCTTTCCTCCTTGCTGAATTCGAGCGCCGTGCACGCCGGCGGAATGGCATAGCTGACCTCGACCGCGGCCGGATCGCGCATCGTGATGGTGGCCTTGACCGGGGCATCGGCATGGGCGAGGACCGGCGCGCAGGCCAGCAGCAGGACGGACAGGGTGGATTTCACGGCGTCTCCGGATAATAAAACGACATGCTATCCCAACAACATTGCCTGTAAGTACTGCTTATTCGGATAGGTGGCGCATCACCCTGATCAGCTCCGCCTTGCCCTCGAAGCCGATACCCGGCAGGTCCGGCATCGTGATGAAACCGTCTTGCACGCGCACGCCGTCGGGGAAGCCGCCGAACGGCTGGAACAGGTCGGGATACGATTCGTTACCGCCCAGGCCCAGGCCGGCCGCGATGTTCAGCGACATCTGGTGGCCGCCGTGCGGGATGCAGCGGGTGCGCGACCAGCCGTGCTGGCGCAGCATGTCGAGCGTGCGCAGGTATTCCACGAGGCCGTAGGAGAGGGCGCAGTCGAACTGCAGCCAGTCGCGGTCCGGCCGCAGGCCGCCATAGCGGATCAGGTTGCGTGCATCCTGCATCGAGAACAGGTTCTCGCCCGTCGCCATCGGCTTGTCGTAATAGTTGCGCAAGGTGGCCTGCAGTTCGAAGTCGAGCGGGTCGCCCGCTTCTTCGTACCAGAACAGGTCGTAGCGCGACAACGCCTTGGCGTAGGCGATCGCGGTGTCGAGGTCGAAGCGGCCGTTGGCGTCCACCGCCAGCTTCTGCCCATCCTTCAGCACGGACAGCACGGCGTCGATGCGGCGCAGGTCCTCGTCGAGCGGCGCGCCGCCGATCTTCATCTTGACGACGTTGTAGCCGCGCTCGATGTAGCTGCGCATCTCGTCCTTCAGCTTCTCGAGGTCCTTGCCGGGGTAGTAGTAGCCGCCGGCCGCGTACACGAACACGTTGCGGTTTGGCCGGCCGTCGCCGTAGCGGTCGGCGAGCAGCTGGAACAGCGGTTTGCCGTCGATCTTCGCGACGGCATCCCACACGGCCATGTCGATGGTGCCGATGGCGACGGAGCGCTCGCCGTGGCCGCCCGGCTTTTCGTTGGTGAACATCGCATCCCAGACCCGGTGCGGATCGAGGTTGTCGCCCGCGTCGTTCAGCAGGGACGCGGGATCGGCCTCGAGGATGCGCGGAATGAAGCGCTCGCACATCAACTTGCCCTGGCCGTAGCGGCCGTTCGAATTGAAGCCGTAGCCGACGACGGGCTTGCCGTCGCGGACGACGTCCGTGATGACGGCCACGAGGCTCAGGGTCATCTTGCTGAAGTCGATGTAGGCGTTGCGGATGGGGGAGCTGATGGGGAGTGTCTGTTCGCGGATCTCGACGATTCTCATGGCGGCCTCGCTGGTGGTGTTGTTCAAGCGTGCAGGGTAAGTCCGCGGGGCGTCCCTATAATTCGCCTCATGTGAATTAATTATTGAATCCCGGTGAATACTGACAGCGCATCCGAACTCGAATTTTTCGTGCTGGTGGCACGCCACGGCTCGCTGGCCGCGGCCGCCCGCGCGCTCGACCTCACGCCTCCGGCCGCAACGAAGCGCCTGGCGCAGATGGAGGCAAGGCTGGGTGTCCGGCTCGTCAACCGCACGACGCGGCGGCTGTCGCTGACGAGCGAGGGCGAGACCTACCTCGCACACGCGACGCGCATCCTGGCGGCGATCCGCGAGATGGAAGACGCGGTCGCGAGCAACCGCGCCGCGCCGCGCGGCCTGCTGCGCGTGAATGCGAGCCTGGGGTTCGGCCGCACGACCATCGCGCCGATCGTCTCGGCGTTCTGCAAGCGCCATCCTCAGGTCGAGGTGCAGCTGGACGTGACGGACCGCCCCGTCGACCTCGTGGAGAGCGGCTACGACCTCGCCATCCGCTTCGGCGCGCTGCCCGATAAACGCCTCGCCGCGCGGCGCGTGCTGTCGAACCGGCGCTTCCTGTGCGCGTCGCCGCGGTACCTGCAGCAGCACGGCGTGCCGCAGACGCTGGCCGACCTGGCGCGCCACCGTTGCATCCTGCACCGCCAGAACGACGACGCGTACGGCATCTGGCGCTTCAACGAGGGCGAGGACAACGACGTGGTGAAGGTGCATGGCGCGTTGTCGAGCAACGACGGCGACATCGTGCTGGGCTGGGCGCTGGACGGGCACGGCATCCTGATCCGCTCCGAATGGGATCTCGCCAAATACGTCAAGAGCGGCCGGTTGCGCGTCGTGCTGCCGCAGTACGCGCTGCCGTCGGCCGATTTGTTCGTCTACTACCTCAACCGCAAGAACCAGGCGGCGCGTACCAGGGCGTTCATCGATTTTCTCGTCGAGCACTTCCGCAAGTCGGAAGCCGATTTTGCGCAGGGGATGGAAATGCCGCCGGATGCGCTGGCGGGGGAAATTTGAGCCGCTGAGAGTTTTCGAGATATATCCGGGGTGTTCCGGCACATAGAATGGCGGCGACCTGAACAATATGGAACACACCATGCACACGAATTCGCTGCTGCGCCTGCTCGCGGCGCTGGCGCTGTCCGTCATCCTGGCCGCCTGCGGTGGCGGTGGGGACGGCGGTACCGCACCCCCCGTCGTGACGGCGCCGCCGCCCGCACCGGCGCCGCCGCTGCGCTATCCGATTCCGGCCGACCTCTGGACGCCACCCGCCAACGCGGTGCCCGCGACCGGTAACTATGTCTACCTGCAGAGTGATGCCGGTGACTACATCGGCGCCGGCCGGACCTGGGTCTACACGAATGCCGATACCATGATGACCCTGGCGAACAATGGCCTGGCCATCACCGTCGGCCTGAGAGGCGACGAGTCCTGGAACGGCGGCTTCCTGCTGCCGAGCGGGGCCGGCACGCTGCAGGCCGGCTACTTCAAGGGATTGACGCGCACGCCGTTCGCCGACGCGGCCGTCGGCGGCGTCGAATGGAGCGGCCAGGGCCGCGGCTGCAACACCATCACCGGCTGGGTCGTCATCGACAACATCACGGTGAGCGGCGGTGTGATGACCGCGCTCGACCTGCGCTTCGAACAGCATTGCGAGGGCGGGGCGGCGGCGCTGCACGGCAAGATCCACTGGACCCAGGCGAATGCCGACAGCGCACAGGTGCCCGGACCGTCCGGCATTCCGTCCGGCCTGTGGACGCCGGCGGCCTCGTTCGTGCCGCCGGCCGGGAACTACGTCTACCTGGTCAGCGAGATGGGCGACTACATCGGCGGCGGCACCACGCAGCTGCTCACGACGAACAATGCGACGTTCGACGTCGTCACCAACCTGACAGCCGCGCTGCGCATCAGCGTGGGGGGCTGGAGCGGCAACTTCGTCGGGATGAATTCGCTGTCGCAGCTGCGGGAGGGGTATTACGGCGGTCTGCAGCGCTATCCGTTCCACAATCCGCTGAAGGGTGGCCTGGACTGGTCGGGCAATGGGCGCGGCTGCAATACGTTGAGCGGCTGGTTCGTCGTCGACAAGGTGACGTACAAGATGGCCGAGTTGAGCGCGATCGACCTGCGCTTCGAACAGCATTGCGAAGGCGCGCCGGCCGCGCTGCACGGCGTCGTCCACTGGGTCAAACCGTGAACGCCGCGGCGCCGGAGACATGCAATTGCTGAATCTCTGCAATCACAAAACATCATTGGACGGCTTTTGTGCGATGCAGCATCATGGTTCCTGTCTCCTCTATCTCCTCCAAGGAAATAGATTCAGCCCGCTCTCCAGCGGGCTTTTTTTTGCGCCGAAGCTTGCCGCGAAAACGAAAAAGCCGCCGGCTCTTGCGAACCGGCGGCTTTCTGGATTCTGGTGGTGATAGGTGGACTTGAACCACCGACCCTAGCATTATGAATGCTATGCTCTAACCAACTGAGCTATATCACCGGTAAAACTGGTAACTCTCACTAAAACAAAATGGCTCAGCCTTGCGTGCCAAGCCATTTCGCTTGAATCCTTGGTGGTGATAGGTGGACTTGAACCACCGACCCTAGCATTATGAATGCTATGCTCTAACCAACTGAGCTATATCACCAGAACGGGGTGCATTATGCCGTTCGCCCCCGGAAGTGTCAAGGCTACCCGCTCCGGATCACCCTGTCCAGCCTCGCTTCAATCGTCTCACGCCCGCAACGAACGCAACTGAGCAAGATGATCAAGCATCCGGCGCGCCGGATCCGGCCCCAGGCAATCGATCACGATACGCTCCGGCATCGAACGCAGCCAGGTCAGCTGCCGCTTGGCCAGCTGGCGCGTGGCGACGATGCCCGTTTCGCGCAGCTGCGCGCGGTCGATCGTGCCGTCGAGGTATTCCCATGCCTGGCGATAGCCGACGCAGCGCATCGACGGCAGGTTCGGGTGCAGGTCGCCGCGCGCGCGCAGGCCCGCGACCTCGGCCACGATGCCCGTGTTGTCGCGCTTGCCCAGCATCTGGTCGAAGCGCAGCGCGATGCGCTCGTGCAGCACGGCGCGGTCCGACGGCTCCAGCGCGAACGGCACGAGGTCGAACGGCAGCTCCGGCTTCTCGCGGCGCGCGAGCAGCGCCGACATCGGCTTGCCCGACAATTCGTAGATCTCCAGCGCGCGGTTGATGCGCTGGGCGTCGTTCGGTGCGAGGCGGTCCGCCGTGACCGGATCGACCTCGCGCAGCTTCGCGTGCATGCCGGGCCAGCCGATGCGCGCCGCTTCCGCATCGAGGCGGGCGCGCACGCCGGCGTCGGCCGTGGGCAGGTCGTCCAGGCCGTCGTTGAGACCTTTAAAGTACATCATCGTGCCGCCGACGAGCAGCGGCAGGCGGCCGCGCGCCTGGATCTCGGCCACGAGCCGGATCGCGTCTTCGCGGAACTGTGCGACGGAATAGGCGTCGAGCGGGTCGATGATGTCGATGAGGTGGTGCGGTGCGCTCGCCAGTTCCTCGGCCGACGGCTTTGCAGTACCGATATCCATGCCGCGGTAGACGAGGGCGGAGTCGACCGAGATGATCTCGACGGGGATCTCCTGGGCGATGGCGAGCGCCGCCGCCGTCTTGCCGGACGCGGTCGGGCCCATGATGGCCACGGCCAGCGGTTTGTGTTGCGATGTCATGCGATTCTTTACTGGCCGCGCAGGAACAGTTTATCGAGCGCGGCGATCTCCAATTGGACCCAGGTGGGGCGGCCGTGGTTGCACTGGTCGGCGCGTTCCGTCGCTTCCATCTGGCGCAGCAGGGCGTTCATCTCCGGCAGCGTGAGGATGCGGTTCGCGCGCACGGCCGTGTGGCAGGCGAGGGTGCCGAGCAGTTCGTTGCGGCGCTCGATCAGCACGCGCGAGCCGCCGAACTCGCGCACGTCGCGCAGCACGTCGCGGGCGAGCGTCTGCGCGTCGGCGTTCTTGAGGAGCGTCGGCACGGCGCGCACGGCGAGCGTCGTCGGCGACACGGCCGCGATGTCGAAGCCGAGCGCCTTCAGCGTCTCCTGTTCTTCCTGCGCCGTGCCCACTTCGATGGCGTCGGCGAAGAACGTCACGGGGATCAGCATCTGCTGCACCTGCATCTGCTCGCCGCCGGCCTGGGCGTCGAGCGCGTTCTTCAGCTGCTCGTACAGGATGCGTTCGTGCGCCGCGTGCATGTCGACGAGGACGAGGCCTTTGCGGTTCTGTGCCAGCACGTAGATGCCGTGCAGCTGGGCCAGCGCGAAGCCGAGCGGATAGTCGTCGTCGGACGCGGGTTTCGTCGTTTCCGGCAGCGGCGCTTCCTCGACGCCCAGCGGTTGCGATGAAGGCTTGGCCGCGCCGGTGAACAGCGCGCCATAGTCCGCGGTGCGTTGCGGGACGCCGGCGCCCGTCGGCGCATCCCAGCGGCTGCCGGGCGGGAACGGGGACGGCGAGAACGTCGACGATGTGCGCGAGCCACCGCCTCCACCGCCACCGCCACCGCCGCCCGAGCCTGAGGTCCAGGCGGGCGATGCCAGCTGCGACCCGAACGATGTCTGCTCGTGCGGCCGGCGCCACGATGGCGTGTCGCCGAGCGACGTGGACGACGGTGTGATCTCGGCCGCGCTGACGGGTGCCGGCGTATCGCCGTGCGCCGTCGCCGACGTGCGGGCCAGCGCGCGCTGCACGGCGTGGAACACGAACTGGTGCACGGCGCGGCTGTCGCGGAAGCGCACTTCGATCTTCGACGGGTGCACGTTCACGTCGACCATCGCCGGGTCGAGTTCGAGCGCCAGCACGTACGAGGGGAAGCGGTCGCCGTGCAGAACGTCCTCATACGCGGCCTTCACCGCGTGGACGAGCAGCTTGTCGCGCACGAAGCGGCCGTTGACATAAAAGTACTGGCTGTCGGCGCGCGCCTTCGAGGCCGTCGGCAGCCCGACGTAGCCGTGCAGGCGCAGCGGGCCGGCGCTTTCGTCGAGCTGCAGGCGGGCTTCGGCGAAGTCGCCGCCGAGGATCTGCGCGCTGCGCTTGGCCGCCTCGCTCGTGTTCCAGTGGTCGATCGTGCGGCCGTTGTGCGACAGGCTGAACGACACGTCCGGCCGCGCCAGCGCGATGCGGCGCACGACTTCGGCGCAGTGGCCGTATTCCGTCTGTTCCGATTTCAGGAATTTGCGACGCGCGGGGGTATTGAAATACAGGTCCTGCACGTCGATCGTCGTGCCGAACGGACCGGACGACGGCGACACCGTGCCCAGGTGCGAGCCGACGATCTCCCACGCGTGCGCCGCGCCTTGCGTGCGCGACGTGATCTTGACGGCGGCGACGGACGCGATCGACGCCAGCGCCTCGCCGCGGAAGCCGAGCGTGTTCACGTTCTCGAGGTCGGTCAGCGACGCGATCTTCGACGTCGCATGGCGGGCCAGCGCGAGCGGCAATTCCTCGGGCGGGATGCCGCGGCCGTTGTCGGTGATGGCGATGCGCTTGACGCCGCCTTCCTCGAGCCGGACCGTGATCTGCGTGGCGCCCGCATCGAGCGCGTTTTCCAGCAACTCCTTCACCACGGCCGACGGCCGCTCGACGACCTCGCCGGCGGCGATCTGCGAGATGAGCTGGTCGGGAAGCTGCTGGATGGGGCGGTGGGTGGGGGCCGGGGCGTTCATCCGTAAATTATAGCTCGCGACACGCCCCGGAAACGCCGCTGTTTGATTTTTGCCAAAGCGGAGTTTGACGCCGTCAATTGCCTTCCCAATAGTCGAGCGACTGGTCCGCCCGACCAATGAAGGCGAAGCGCTCGCCCGTGCCGGGGCGCTCGGCCAGGATGCCGAACTTGCCGGAATCCGGATAGTCGACGAGTTCTGGCGACTCTTTCGTGCTGACGGCCAGGTAGCGCAATTCCTCCGTGCCCGTATTCACGATCTGGTGCGCCACGTCCTTGCCGCCGGGAGGGCAGGCGATGATGTCGCCCGTGCGGATCGGGTGGACGGCGTCGCCCATGCGCAATTCGCCGCTGCCTTGCAAAATGAAGAACATTTCTTCGTTGACGTGGTGGTTATGCAAGGGAAACGCGCGCTTGCCCGGCGGCACCGCCGTCAGGTTGTAGCCCAGCTTGCGCGCGCCGATGCGCGTACCGATGAAGCCCATCTTCGCGTCGTAGCGGTCGGCCGCCTCGCCCTTGGGCGCCATGCCCGGCGGGCGCGGTTCCAGCGTGACGTCGGCGATGTTGATGATCGGCTTGTCCATGGTGACCTCCTGAAGATTAGGGTTGCTCCCGCACGGGAATCGGCGCCGCGCACAGGTCCAGGTGGCCGGCCGCGACCTTGGTCCACGGCCCGCCGCGGTTGCGCTGGGCGTCGAGCACGGCCTGGTACGTGGCGCTGTCGGTGCGCATCACTTCGAAGCGGCTGCGCTGGTCGGCCGGGAGGTCGGCCGCTACCTTGATCGACGCGATCGGCACGTTCATCTCCGGCTTGTCGTAGAAGCCCATCGGGGCCGGACCGCGCGGCAGGGCGGCCAGTTGCGGCATGCCGGAGATCACGCGGCCGACCACCGTGATGTTGCGGTCGAGGTGGCGGGCCGGGCCGATGACGGCGTACAGTGCCGTGCCGCCGCCGCTGTCGGCATCGTTGTCGCGGCCCACGCCGACCATGCCGTAGCAGTGCGCCAGCCAGGTTTCTCCCGTCTTCGGATCGCGGCCGACGGGAAAGCCGTTCGAATGGCCGACCTGCGGTGCGTAACCGTCGACGTCCTTCATGCGCGTGAAATGCGTGTCGTTCCTGAGGGGGACGGTGAACTCGGCCTTCAGCGTCTTCTGCGCACCTTTGACCGGACGGGCCTTGTCGTTGTCCTCGTTCGGATCGGCCCATTGCACGACCCAGTTGTCCTGCACGCGCACGATGGCCAGCCCGTCGAAATAATGCTCGCGCACGAGGGCCTTGATGTTCTTCACGTGGTTCGGTGCAAATGTCGGCGCCAGTTCGATGACGACGCGGCCGGACGGGATTTCCATGTACAGCGTGTTGTCCGGATCGAGGGGACGCCAGTCGGACGGTTTCGATGCCTTGACGATGTCGGCGACGCTGGGCTTCGGCGGGAGTTCCTTCGCGCCGGCGTTCGCCGCGAAGAGGGCGCAGGCGGCGACGAGGATCGTACGCCGGAGGATAGTGTGACCCGTCATTCTCGTCTCCTTGGCCGCTTGTGGCGGGCCGTGTCATGGGATGGTGTGCTGACGATTGTAATATGGAAAATAGCGAAAATGAAACGGTTTGCCGATCAATAAAATGATGAGCCGCCAGCCATTTTCAGGGTCGGACGATGGTATGATTCGGCGCTACCATTTAGGAAAATTATGGATCTGATGCAATTCATCGACATGATCCTGCATGTCGATAAAACCCTCGGCACATTGCTGGCGCAATACGGGGTGTATGTGTATGCCGTGTTGTTCGCCATCGTGTTCTGCGAAACCGGCCTCGTGGTTCTGTTCTTCTTCCCCGGCGACACCCTGCTGTTCATTGCCGGCGCCTTCTGCGCCACCGGCGAAATGAGTTATGCGTTGCTGACGATTCTGTTGATCATCGCGGCGGTGACGGGCAATACCCTCAACTATTACATCGGCGGGGCGATCGGGCATCGCGTGTTCACGCACGATTACCGCTGGCTGAACAAGGAAGCCCTGCAGCGCACCCACGAATTCTTCGAGCGCCACGGCGGCAAGACGATCATCCTGGCCCGCTTCGTGCCCGTCGTGCGCACGTTCGCGCCGTTCGTCGCGGGCATCTCGGACATGACCCATACCCGCTTCCAGATGTACAACGTCACGGGCGCCGTCGCCTGGGTGGTCAGCCTGGTGACTGGCGGTTACTTCTTCGGCAATATCCCCTTAGTCCGCGATCACCTGACGGTCATCGTGCTGGTGGGTGTCGGCGCGGCGGTCGTGCCGCTGGCGCTGGGCGGTTTGTACAAGGTCGGACGGCGCATGATGAGCCGCTGAGCATTGCCAGACCGATCAGGAAAGCGCGCCGCAGGACGGCGCGCTTGTCGTTTACGTGGGCTATTGATGCAGAGAATTGTTCCCCAAGCTCAAGTTTACTGTCGGTCACGCCGATAAAGCAGGGGAGAGCAACACTACTGGATTCCCATGCGTAACCTGATCGCCCTGTTCGCTTGCAGCTGCGTCGCCCTGAGCGCAAGCGCCGCGAACGATCCCGCCGCCGCGGCCGCAGCCAAACTGGCGGCTTCCGTATCCCGTCCGGCATCGGCCATGGTGCCGGCCGCGACGAAAAAGGCCGAGCCCGCCGAAAAGAAAGCCGAACCGAAAGCCGAGCCGGCCGCAAGCAGCAGCGCCAGCTCGGCCAGCGAGGAAGATGCCGAGGTCGAGCTGTCGGCCAAGATCGCCCAGCGCCTGGCTGCGCTGCGCGAGCGCCAGCAGGCCCGCGCCACGGCCGCCGCGCGCGCGAAAAAACTCGCCGATGCGAAGCGCAAGCAGGAGGAGCAGGCCGCCGCCGCGGCAGCCGCCGTCGCCGCCGCGCCGAAGCACGGCACCGTGTGGTCGTACGAGGGCGAGACGGGCCCTGCGAACTGGTCGAAGATCAATGTCGACTGGGCCAAGTGCAGCACGGGCAACCGCCAGTCGCCGATCGACCTGCGCGACGGCATCAAGGTCAATCTCGAACAGATCAGCTTCGATTACCACCCGTCGTCGTTCAGCGAGGTCAACAACGGCCACACGATCCAGGTGACGGTGGGCGGCGGCAATTTCATCACGGTCGGCAACACCGTGTACGAATTGCAGGAGTTCCATTTCCACCGTCCGTCGGAAGAAAAGATCAACGGCAAGGGCACGGAAATGGTGATCCACCTCGTGCACAAGAGCGCCGAAGGCAAGATCGCCATCATCGCCGTGCTGCTGGAGCGCGGTCAGCCGCACCGCCTGATGCAGACGGTCTGGGATAATCTGCCGCTGGAAAAATTCGAGACCGTGTCGCCCTCGATCGTGATCGACCCGACCGACGCTCTGCCGGAGCGGCGCGAATACTTTACCTACATGGGCTCGCTGACGGAACCGCCGTGCACGGAAGGCGTGCTGTGGATGGTGTTCAAGCAGCCGATGCAGGCGTCGCCCGCCCAGATGGCCCTGTTCTCGCGCCTGTATCCGCTGAACGCGCGGCCGGTCCAGTCGACCGCGGGCCGCATGATCAAGGAATCGAACTGACCGTCAACGCCAGCGGCCGCGGCCGCGGTGTCCGTGCCAACCGCGGTCACCGCGGTACTCGTGATAGCTGAAGTCGAGCGAGACGGGCGGTCCGACATACGTCGGGCCGTAGCCGTAAGGATAATAGGGCGCGTCGTAGGCCGCATAAGGCGGCGCATAGACCGCGCAACCCGACAGGGCGGACCCCGCCGCCAGCACGAGCGCCAGCCGTTTCATCAAGGTATTCATTGCGTGTCCTCCCATGCGTGTAGCCTGTAGTTTAGGCCGCGTGGCGAGGTGCACCGTTCGTATTTTGCTACAAAATGAAACGCCGGCAGCGCCGGCGTTTTGTGTCATGCTGCCTGGACCACGGCCCGGTACGTCCCGCGCCAGATCCCGCCCGGTTCCAGCTGCTGAGGTCGGGCGGCCGCATCCCCGAGCAGGGCAGGTTCGATGCAGACGAAGCGGCGGTATTCCTCGTCTTCCATGTCGGACAGCGCCGCCGCATCGGCCGCGCCGGGGTTCCACACGACGGCGTCGTTGAAGCCCGTCTGCTCCAGGATCACCTTGTCCGCGCCCGTGTCGAACGTGATCGCGCCCGTGATGCGTTCGAATACCTGGTCGAGCTTGTCGGTGATGGCGAGCGTGTCCGTCTGCACGCCGTCGATGCGCACGGCTTCCACGTCTTCGACGAGGTGGTACGTGTGCAGCGCCGCGGCGAACGGGAATGTCTGCGTGCCCGTGTTGCGCACGTCGAGCGACATGTCCAGCTGGGCACCGCGCACGGCCACGCGCAGCACCAGCTCGAAGGCGTACGGCCAGGCGGCTGCCACTTGCGGCGGCAGATCCGAGGCGTTCAGCCCCAGCACGGCGAACGCCGCGCCATCCGCTTCGCCCTGGTCGAGCACGCGCCACGTCGACACGCGCGCGAAGCCGTGGCGCATGCCGGTGCCGCGTTCGGCGAACTGGGGAAAGATGACGGGGACGCCGCCGCGGATCGCCTTCTGGCCGTCCAGCGCGGACAGGCTGCTCATGAACAGGCGTTCCTGAGCCGGTCCGCCTTCCGTGGTGACGGCTTTCCACGACACGAGGTGGGCGCCGTACAACGTGATGGTCGCCTCCGCGCCGTCCGGCGCGCGAAGTTGCAGGGCGGGCAATTGCCCGAAGTTGATGGTCGTTGCGCTCACGAGAATCCTCCTCAGGGGACGCCCGGAGGCGTCCGTCAAGTCATTCGGCTCTTCGCCAGCGGCGGATTGTACGCGAAGTAGCGCTTGATGCCTTTCGTGATCGCGTCGGCCAGCTGGTTCTGGTAGGCATCATCCTTCAGCCGCGCTTCTTCCTCCGGGTTGGAGATGAACGCGGTCTCGACGAGGATCGAGGGGATGTCCGGCGCCTTCAGCACGGCGAAGCCCGCCTGTTCGACGACGCCCCGGTGCAGCCGGTTGATGCCACCGATTTCCGTCAGCACGGCCTTGCCGAGCTTCATGCTGTCGTTGATCTGGGCCGTCTGCGACAGGTCGATCAGCACGCTCGCGAGCTGCCTGTCGTGCGTGCCGAGATTCACGCCGCCGATCAGGTCGGCCTTGTTCTGGTCGTTCGCGAGCCAGCGCGCCGCGCTCGAGCTGGCGCCTTTTTCCGACAGCACGAACACGGAGGAGCCGCGTGCCGTCGGTTCGACGAACGCGTCCGCGTGGATCGACACGAACAGGTCGGCCTGCACCTTCCGCGCTTTTTCCACGCGCTGGCCGAGCGGGACAAAGAAGTCGGCGTCGCGCGTCAGCATCACGCGCGTGTTCGGCAAGTCTTCCAGCTTGGCCTTCAGGCGCTTGGCCACCGCGAGCACGATGTCCTTCTCGTGCACGCCCGTGGCGCCCGTCGCGCCGGGGTCCTCGCCGCCGTGGCCGGGGTCGAGCGCGATGGTCACCATGCGCGTCACCTTCTGGCCCGGCGCGGCTTTCGCGGGCGCCTGCGGCGGGGCCGGTTGCGGCGTCGTCGGCTGCGGTTGCGCGGGCGTGGATCCCGCGCGGGCCGCGTCCGCTTCCAGCTTGGCGATGGCGTCGGGACCGGCCTGGCCGACGGTCGGCTCGCCCGGCTGCACGGCCGGGGTCGGCGTGGCGGGGGCGGCGTCCGTGCTCCAGTTTTCCTTGGCGATCATGCTCGCCAGCGGGTCGACGGGCTTCACGGGATACAGGTCGAAGATCAGGCGGTGGTGATAGCCGGCCACGGGCGCCAGGTTGAACACCTGCGGCTTGACCTCTTCCTTCAGGTCGAACACGAGGCGCACGACGTTGGGCCGGTTCTGGCCCACGCGCACTTGCTTGATGTACGGGTCGTTCGATTCGATCTTGGCGACGAGGCTCTTGAGCGTGTCGTTCAGCGCGAGGCCGTCGATGTCGACGACGAGGCGCGGCGGGTCCGGCACCATGAAGTGCGTCGTCTTGAGCTCGCCGTCGTTTTCCAGGGTGACGCGGGTGTACTCGTCCGCCGGCCATACGCGGACGGCCATGATCTGGGCGGCGGATGCCGTCAGCGGCGCGACGACGGACAGCAGCAGCGTCCCGCCGGCCTTCAGGATCGTGCGACGCTTCGGGGAACCGGGAATCAGGGAGTCGGGGGGTAGTGCAGGCGTTCGAGGCATAGCAGGCCCAAGTCGGACAACGCCTGCAATTCTACCTCACGCCCGAGACCGCTGACCTTAAGCAACACTTTAACGTCGGGCGGCGGCAACACTGGCTCTCCCTTTTCCGGCCATTCGACGATGCAGATGTTGTTACCGTCGAAATCTTCACGGAAACCGGCGTCGAGGAATTCCTCGGGGCTGGACATGCGGTACAGGTCGTAGTGGATCAGGTTGACTTGTTGACCATCGAGCATGATGCGGTACGGCTCCGACAGCGTATAGGTCGGGCTCTTGACGGCACCCTTGTGGCCGGCCGCGTGCAGCAGCGCCCGCGTGAGGGCCGTCTTGCCGGCGCCCAGGTCGCCGTGCAGGTAGATCACGAGGCCCGGACGCAGCGCACGTGCGAGGGCGGCGCCCAGGGCTTGCGTGGCCGATTCGTCGGGAAGGTAGGCTGTCAGTTGCTGCATCGAATAAAATATGAGGTTTGTAGGTCCGCCGATGTCCGCCCAGCTCCCCGTCCAGCCCGATCTTCCCGCACTCGCCCAGGCCATCAAGGCATGGGGCGCGGAACTGGGCTTTGCCGACGTGCGCATCGCCGACATCGACCTGGCCGACCACGAAGCGGGCCTGCAGGCCTGGCTGGACGCCGGCCATCACGGCGAGATGGATTATATGGCAAGCCACGGCATGAAGCGCGCCCGGCCGGCCGAGCTGGTACCGGGCACGGTACGCGTGATCAGCGCGCGCATGGATTACCTGCCGATGGCCACGCCGCCCGACTGGCGCGCGCGCGAACGCCTGCGCCAGGACGACCCGCAGGCGGCCGTCGTCTCGCTGTATGCGCGCGGCCGCGATTACCACAAGGTGTTGCGCAACCGGCTGCAGCAGCTCGCAGAGCGCATCCGCGGCGCCGTCGGCGAATTCGGCTACCGCGTGTTCACGGATTCCGCGCCCGTGATGGAACTGCCGCTGGCGCAGAAGGCGGGCCTCGGCTGGCGCGGCAAGCACACGCTGTTACTGAGCCGCGAGGCGGGGTCCACGTTCTTCATCGGCGAAATCCTCGTCGACCTGCCGCTGCCCGTCGATGAGCCCACGGGCGCGCACTGTGGCCAGTGCAGTGCGTGCATAGCTGCCTGCCCGACGGGCGCGATCCTCGGCCCGGGCCGGCTGGATGCGCGCCGCTGCATTTCCTATCTGACCATCGAACTGAAGGGCGCGATTCCGGAAGAATTCCGTCCGCTGATCGGCAACCGCATCTACGGTTGCGACGATTGCCAGCTGGTCTGCCCGTGGAACAAGTTCGCGCAGCGGGCGACCGTGCCGGATTTCGACGAGAGAAACGGCCTGGGCACGGCGGGCCTGGTCGAGCTGTTCGGATGGAGCGAGGACGACTTCAACCGCCGCCTCGAAGGCAGCCCGATCCGCCGCATCGGGCACGAGCGCTGGCTGCGCAACCTGGCCGTGGGTCTCGGTAACGCCGTCACGTCGGACGCCGTCGTGACGGCGCTGCGTGCCCGCGCGGATCACCCGTCGGCGCTCGTGCGCGAGCACGTCGCGTGGGCGCTCGCGCGCCACGGTCACACTGTCTAGAGTTCGATCCGCTTCATGCGCAGCGCGGACCAGTCGCCGTCGATGGAAATCATGGCGACGCCCGTGATGCCGTTTTCCTTGGCATAGGCATTGATCGAATCGCGGTTGATGTCGGTGGCCTTGGAGGCGGTCTGTTTCAGATAGGCGACCCACAGCGAGCCCTTGTCGCCGAGGCGTTCCTTGGCGATCGGGAAGTATTGCTCGAGTTCTTTTCGGTTCATCGCGAACAGCAGCACGACGTCCACTTTCTCCTGGTCGTTCTTGATCAGGTTGGCCGGCATCTGGGACACCATGCCGGGGTGGACGTTCCCGTTCAGGATCAGCATCGATTTCGCGGTCCTCAAGAACATTTTGTCGGCTATCGTCTTCTCGCTCATCTGCGTTCCCTAAAGAATGTTTCGACGTGGTGAGTTCGACCACTCCATGTTCAGGCTGATTTTACAAGCGAACCCCGCGCGGCACAGGACGCGTGGGCAGTCGTGCGCGCGTGTTACTTTAACAAGCCGGCCAGCTCGACGGCCGTCTTGACCTGCATCTTGTCGAAGATGTGCGCCCTGTGTACTTCGACGGTGCGCATGCTGATGCCGAGCTTGTCGGCGACGACCTTGTTCATGTTGCCGGCCAGGATGAGATCGAGGACTTCGCGCTCGCGTGCCGACAGGGTGGCCAGCCGGGCGTGGATGGCGTCGCGCGACGCGGCCTTGCGCGAGGCGGCGAGGGCTTCCTCGACGCGGTCCATCAGCTGGTTGTCGTTGAACGGTTTTTCGAAGAAGTCGAAGGCGCCGCGCTTGAGGGAATCGACGGCCATCGGCACGTCGCCGTGGCCGGTCAGGAAGATCACGGGCAGGCGCGCCAGCAGGCCGCGCCCCACCAGCTGGTCGAACACGGCGATGCCGTTCATGCCCGGCATGCGCACGTCCAACAGGACGCAGTCGCCATGGTTGGCATCCGCGGCGAAGCGGTCGCCGATCGCGTCGAGGAAGGCCTGGCCGCCTGCATAGCCGCGTGCCGGCAGTCCGCGCGATTGCGCCAGCCATTCGAGGGCGTCGCGAATGACGTCTTCGTCGTCGACGATATGCAGCATGGGGTCTCCTTTTTTCGTCGTATTGTAAAGCACGAATCAGGTGACGGGCGCTTCCTGGGCCTGCTGCAAGGTGAACGTAAAGACCGTGCCGCCGCCCGGATTGTCCGCGTGGGTGAGGGTGCCGCCGTGGAATTCGATCGCCGTACGGCAGATCGACAGGCCCATGCCCATGCCCTCGGCCTTCGTCGAAAAGAACGGCGAGAACAGGCGCTCGGCCACTTCCGGCGGGATGCCGTGGCCGTTGTCGATCACGGACACGGCCACCTGGCCCTGCTCGCCCGTGTGTGCGGTGATGCGCAATACGCGCCGCTCGGGGTCGATGGCCTGCATCGCCTCGATCGCGTTGCGCGTGAGGTTCAGCAGCACCTGCTCGATCAGCACGCGGTCCGCGAGTACGGGCGGCAGGTCGTCCGGCACGTCCACCTGCAGCGCGACATAGCTCTGGCGCGCCTGCAGTTCGACGAGGGCGCGGATGCCGTCGACGACGTTGGGAATCGCGACCGTCTCGCGCCGCGGCTCCCGTTTCTTCACGAATTCGTGCACGCTGCGGATGATCTGGCCGGCCCGGCGTGCCTGCGTGTTCGCCTGTTCCAGCGCGCGTTTCAGCATGCCGGTGTCGAGCGGGGCGGCAGGGGTCTCGCGCGCGAGCACGTTCAGCGCGCCCGCCGTGTAGCTGGAGATGGCGGCCAGCGGCTGGTTCAGTTCGTGCGCCAGCATCGACGAGATCTCGCCCATCGTCGCCAGGCGCGCGCTCGTCTCCAGCTTTTCCTGCTGCTTGCGATTCAGTTCTTCGGCGCGCTTGCGGTCCGTGATGTCGAGGATGGAACTCATCCAGCCCGTGTGGCGGCCGTGGGCATCGACGAGGGGCGCCTCGAACACGAGCACGGGCACGCGCACGCCGTCCGAACGCTGGAACACGGTCTCGAACTGCGGCGTCGCCTGGCCCGACAGCACCTTGCGGAACCGGTCTTCGTACTCCGCCATCGCTTCCGGCGCCCAGTAGGGCATCGGCGGCTTCTTGCCCAGCAGGTCCTCCGCCGGATAACCGACCATGCGGCAGAACGCCGGGTTGACGTACGTGACGCGGCCCTCCAGGTCGCGCGCGCGCAGGCCCGTGACCAGCGAATCTTCCATCGCGGTGCGGAACGCCATCTGCTGGCGCAGCGCGTTTTCCGCCGCGATCGTGCGCGCGATGTGGCGCCACAGCGCGACGAGCGAGATGACGAGGCCCAGCGCCAGCACGATCACGGAACCGACCAGCAGGTTCGGCAGCAGCTTCGGCGCGCCCTTGACGCTGTCGGTGGCGAGCACGATCTGCGAGCCGGGCAGGTCGAGCGCGCGCTTGTGCGTGTAGACACCGCGGCCCGGCCCGCCCGCCGCCCGTTGCGCCACCACGTGGTCGTCGCGGTCGAGCAGCGACAGCGCATTGTCCTGGGCGAACCACCACGGCACGTTCTCGTCCAGCAAGGTCTGCAGGTTGTACGTGGCGACGAGGCTGCCCATGTATTTGCCGGCGTGGTACAGGGGCAGGTGGAAGTCGATCAGGCCGTGCACGAGTCCGGTGGCGCCGTACGGCTCGCTGTAGCGTCCCAGGCGCGTGCTGCGCGACATGGCGGCTGCGTCGCGCGACGATTGCGTGAGGCCTTCCGGCGGCAGTTCCATCCCGCGGCTCGCCTTGACCTGGCCGTGCGCGTCGTACCAGATGATGCGCTGGAGTTCGTGGCCGTTCTTGAACATCTGCGCGAAGCGGGCCTGCAGCGCGGCCGGCGCCGGCGTCTCGATGGCGAGGTCGTTGCCCAGCGCCGCCAGCGCTTCTTCGCTGCGCGCGAGTTCGAAGCGCAGCGTCTGTTCGACCCACAGCGTATCGGCGATCAATTGTTCCTGGCGCTCGTTGCTTTCCATCTGGCGCGCCTGCCAGGGCAGCCACAGCAGGACGAGCAGGAACAGCAGCACGAGCAATACGGGCACGAGCCAGCGCCACGGACCTTGCTTGACGGGACGGGGCAGGGTGAACGGAGTTTTCATGTGATAACGTTTCATCTTTTGCCGGCTGTCGTACAGTCGTGGTTTTCCACGATAGCGGACGGCTGGCGGAACCGGCACACTGGCGGTCGGTATCCGAATATACACCGCGGGAAGATGAAATTTATGCGCATCAAAGCCATGCTGGCCGCGCTCGCCGTCCTGGCCGGGCCCGGTGCCCAGGCCCAGGCGCCGATCATTATCAAGTTCAGCCACGTCGTGTCGCCGGACGCGCCCAAGGGCCTGGCGGCCGAACGCTTCCGCGTGCTGGCGGAGCAGCGGACGCGCGGCCGGGTGAAGGTCGAAGTCTATCCCAACAGCCAGCTCTACAAGGACAAGGAAGAGCTGGAAGCCCTGCAATTGGGCGCCGTGCAGATGCTCGCGCCGTCGCTGGCCAAGTTCGCCCCGCTGGGCGTGAAGGAATTCGAAGCGTTCGACCTGCCCTATATCTTCCCCACCAAGGCGGCGCTGTATGCCGTGACGGAAGGCCCGATCGGCAAGAGTCTGCTGGAAAAGCTGGAGTCGAAGGGCATCACGGGACTGGCCTACTGGGACAACGGCTTCAAGGTAATGTCGGCCAACCGCCCGCTGCACAGCCCGGCGGATTTCCGCGGCCTGCGGATGCGTATCCAGGGGTCCAAGGTGCTCGATGCGCAGATGCGCGCGCTCGGCGCCGTGCCCCAGGTGCTGGCGTTTTCCGAAGTCTATCCCGCCTTGCAGGCGCACATCGTGGACGGTACCGAGAACCCGCCGTCGAACATGTACACACAAAAGATGCACGAGGTGCAGAAGTACGTGACGGTGTCGAACCACGGCTACCTGGGCTATGCCGTCATCGTCAATAAAAAATTCTGGGACGGCCTGCCGCGCGACATCCGGGCGGAACTGGAGCAAGCGATGCGCGAAGCGACCGCGTTCGAGAAGACCATCGCCCAGCGTGATAACGACGCGGCCCTGGAAGCGATCCGCAAGACCGGCAAGACGAAGATCTATACCTTGACGCCGCAGGAACAGGCCGATTGGCGCCGCGCCCTGCTGCCCGTGCAGAAGCAGGTGGAAGGGCGGATCGGCAAGGATCTGATCGACGCCATCAACCGCACCACATCCCGCGCCACGGCGACGCCGGTCACGACGGCCCAGGCCCGGTGAGAATCGCCCCTATTCGGTGCGGGTAACCCCTCGCGTCCCGACTGTTAGTTGCCTGTAATCAATGAAACACCCGCACTAGCATTTTTATGACATGTCATGGGGGCTTATGACCGAAATATATTTCGTGAATGTATATAAAAAACTACGCTTTTCTTATGCGGTTGCGTTATGATGGGGCACCTTTCGGCACCAACGTGGTGCGGACAAGCGAACCGAATACGATTTGGGAGAGGGAAAAGAAAGCGGTAAACACAAACTTTACCGGAAAACAGTTAGGAGGAGACACACGTTTTACATGATGCAGCCGGCAATGACCAGGCAGCCGAAAACGTGACCAAATTCGAAACGCACCCACGGGTGCGTTTTTTTTTGCCCGCGGCCAGCAGGTCTTGCGAACGCGCCTGCCGGGTCTTACACTGCATCGATGAACACACAACAAGGCAGCGAGATTTTCAGCGCCATCATCGCGGCGCCGTTTGGAGCGATGGGCATCCGTACCGAGGACGGGCGGTTGCGCGAACTGGTCTACCTGCCGCCGCATTACCAGGAAAAATCGGCGCAGGATGCCGTCGCCGAACAGGCCGCCATCCAGGTGGCGCGCTATTTCGAGGATCCCGATTTCCGCTTCGACCTGCCGCTGAAGCAAGCCGGCAGCGAATTCCAGCGGCGCGTGTGGGACACCATCTGCGCGATCCCGCGCGGTAGCGTCCGTACGTACGGCCAGATCGCCAAGCAGCTGGAGTCGGCCCCGCGCGCCGTCGGCCAGGCCTGCGGCGCCAACTGGTTCCCGCTCGTGATCCCGTGCCACCGCGTGACGGCGTCCGGCGGCCTGGGCGGTTTTTCCAGCAGCGACGACGAACACGGATTCCAGCTCGGGATCAAGCGCTGGCTGCTGCGCCACGAAGGCGCGCTGGCGCTCGAGATGCCATGGCAGCAGCAGTCAATCTTCCCCTGATCGACGCGTTCTGCGACACGCTCTGGCTCGAGCACGGTCTCGCGAAGAATTCCCTCGACGCCTACCGGCGCGACCTGCGCCTGTTCGCGCGCTGGCTCGAAGTCAAGCGGCCGGAGCGGCGCGACCTGTATGCCGTCGAACCGCAGGACATCGCCGCCTATTTCGCCGAACGCCACGAAGACACGAAGCCCAGCTCGGCCAACCGCCGGCTGTCCGTGCTCAAACGCTTTTATCAACTCGCGCTGCGCGACCGCCGCATCGCCGCCGACCCGTGCCTGAAAATGGCGTCCGCGAAGCAGCCGCAGCGCTTCGTCCATACGCTCACCGAAGCCCAGGTCGACGCGCTGCTGGCCGCGCCGGACGTCTCCACGCCGCTCGGCCTGCGCGAACGCACGATGCTGGAACTGATGTATGCCAGCGGCCTGCGTGTGTCGGAACTCGTCGCGCTGAAGCTGGTCGAGCTGAGCCTGAACGACGGCGTGCTGCGCATTACCGGCAAAGGCAGCAAGACGCGCCTCGTGCCGTTCGGTGAACAGGCGCGGCACTGGCTGGAGCGCTACATGAAAGAGGCGCGCGGCATCATCCTCGACGGCCAGGTCGACGACGCGTTGTTCGTGACGGCCCGCGGCGGTCCGATGACGCGCCAGATGTTCTGGGTCGTCATCAAGAAGCATGCGGCGAAGGCGGGCATCACGGCGCCGCTGTCGCCGCACACCCTGCGTCACGCGTTCGCCACGCATTTGCTGAACCACGGCGCCGATCTCCGCGTCGTGCAGTTACTGTTGGGCCATTCCGACATTTCCACGACCCAGATCTACACCCACGTCGCGCGCGAGCGCCTGAAGCACCTGCATGCCCGGCACCACCCGCGTGGTTAATTCTCAAGACGATGCGGGATGACTGGTCCATAATGGACTGGTACGACCTTTCCAACGATAGCCACGAGGTGAGCATGGCCAAGACGAATTTCCAGTACGAAAAGCGGCAGCGGGAGTTGGAGAAGAAGCGCAAGGCGGAAGAAAAGGCCCGCAAGAAGCAGGAAGCCAAGCAGCACAAGGGCGAGGGAGGGGAAGAGTCGCCGGTGCTCGATGAGGATTCCGGCGAGGAAGCGCAGCAGGAACATAATCCCGCGTAGGGTGGGCTCCTCGAGCCCACGCGTGACGTATGCGCTATGCCGACGTTCGCGTGGGCACAGGGTGCCCACCCTACGACGTTGCTGCAGCCTCTTCCTCGTGTCCTTTCCTGAACCACGCCGCCACCCGCTTGCCGAGGCTGTCGAGATAGGTGTACGCCACCGGCACGACGACGAGCGTGAGCAAGGTCGACGTGATCACACCGCCGATCACGGCACGTCCCATCGGCGCCTGCGTTTCTCCGCCTTCGCCCATCCCGATCGCCATCGGCAGCATGCCGAAGATCATCGCGAGCGTCGTCATCAGGATCGGGCGCAGGCGCACCTGGCCCGCTTCCATCAGCGCGTCGAACTGTGACCGGCCTTCGCGCTGGCCGTGGTTGGCGAAGTCCACCAGCAGGATCGCGTTCTTCGTCACGAGGCCCATCAGCATCACGACGCCGATGATGGAAAAGATGTTCAGCGTCGTCTTCGTGACGAGCAGGGCGACGAGCACGCCGATCAGCGACAGCGGCAGCGACACCATGATCGCGATCGGCTGCAGGAAGCTGCCGAACTGCGATGCCAGCACGAGGTAGATGAAGATCACGGCGATGCCCAGGGCGACGCCGAAGCCGGCCATCGTCTCGTCCATCTGCTGGGCGTCGCCGCCGATGTCGAAACGGACGCCGTCCGGCAGCTGCATGGCCTTCATCGCCTTGTTCACCTCGCCCATCACGTCGCCCAGCGGACGGCCTTCGAGGCCGGCGAACACCGCCACGCGGCGCTGCAGCGCCTGGCGCTTGAGCATCTGCGGGCTCGTCGACGGGATGAATTGCACGACCTGGCGCAGCGGGACCATGACCGGGTTGCCCATCGCATCGCGCTTGCTCGACGCCACCGACAGGTCGGCCAGGTCGGCCACCTTCTCGCGGCCCGACTTCGGCAGCTGCACGTTGACTTCGTAGTTCTGGCCGTCCGGCGCGAGCCAGCGGTTGGTCTGGTCGCCGGCCACGAACGGACGCAGCGCCGTGCCGATCTGCTGCACGGTGAGGCCCAGGTCGGACGCCAGCTCGTGGTTGATCTTGACGATGGTGGCCGGGTTCGCGCCTTCCTGGCTGTACTCGATGTCGGCCACGCCGCGGATCTTGCGCATCTTGTCCATCAGCGTATGGGCGACGGCGTCCAGCTTCGCTTCGTCATTGCCGAGGATGGCGATGTAGATCGGGCGCTGGCCCACCGTCATCGAGATGCCGGCGATCTTTTCCAGGCGGTCGCGGATGACCTTTTCCATTTCCTGTTGCGAGCGGCGGTGCGTCTTGTGCACGTCCGTCAGCTTCAGGTTCACCTGCGAGTAGTTGCGGCCTTCCCACGAACCGACGATCGTCGACACGCTTTCGATTTCCTTGAACTCCGCCAGTGCAGCCTCGGCCTGGCGCAGTTTCGCATCCGAGTATTCCAGGCTGGAGCCGATCGGCGTCTTGAGGCGCAGCTGGATGAAGCCGTCGTCGACCTGCGGCACGAATTCGCCGCCGATCTTCGGCACGAGCATCAGGCTGGCCGCGAACAGGCCGACGGCCAGCAGCAGGGTCGACTTGCGCCAGGCCAGCGCCAGCGCCAGCACCTTCGCATACACGCCGTGCAGCCACTCGATGCCGTGCTCGATGCGCGCCATCAGGCGGCCCAGCCACGGCACGTACTTGAAGCGGTCCTTGACGGGATCGGGCCACACGGACGACAGCATCGGGTCGAGCGTGAAGCTGACGAACAGCGACACCAGCACGGCCACGGCGACGGTGATCCCGAACTGCAGGAAGAAGCGCCCGATGATGCCCTTCATGAACGCGATCGGCACGAACACGGCGACGATGGCGAACGTCGTCGCCATCACGGCCACGCCGATCTCGTTGGTGCCGTCTTCCGCGGCGCGCACGTGGTTCTTGCCCATGCCGAGGTGGCGCACGATGTTTTCGCGCACGACGATGGCGTCGTCGATCAGGAGGCCGATGCACAGCGACAGCGCCATCAGCGTGAGGAAGTTCAGCGTGAAGCCGAAGTACTTCATCGCGATGAAGCTGGCCAGCACGGAGATCGGCAGGGTCAGGCCCGTGATGATGGTGCTGCGCCACGAGTGCAGGAAGAGGAACACGATCACCATCGTCAGCACCGCGCCTTCGAGGATGGTTTCCTTCACGTTGTCCAGCTGGCCCTGCACGTTCTTCGCCTTGTCGTCCAGGATGCGGAACTGCACGTCCTTCGGCAGCGTCGTCTTCATCGCGTCGATGGCCGCTTTCACGCCGGTACCCACCTGCACCGTGTTGGCGTCCTGGATCTTCGCGATCTCCAGCGTGATGGCGCGCTCGCCGTTCACGCGCGAGATCGACTGTTCCTCGGCGGCGCCGTCCGAGATGTCGGCCACCTGGCTCAGGTAGATCGGGCCGCCCGTGCGGTTGGCGACGACGATGTGCCTGAAGTCGGCCGCTTCCTTCATCTTGCCTTCGATGCGCACGAGGTTCTCGCGCGCGCCGCGGCTGATGCGGCCGGCCGGCAGGTTGGCGTTGGTCGTCGTGATCGCGTTCATCACCTCGTCGATGCCGACGTTGAGGCTCTTCAGCTGGTCGGGGCGGATGTCGATCAGCACCTGGCGGTCCTGCTTGCCGTTGACGCGGATCTGGCCCACGCCGGCCACGGCCTGCAGGCGCTTGACGATCACCTGGTCGGTCAGCATCGTCAGGTCGCGCAGGCTGCGTTCCTTCGACGTCAGCGCCAGCAGGATCACGGGCTGCGTGTTCTCGCCTTCCTCGCGGAACACGACCGGTTCCTTCACCTCGCGCGGGAAGCTGCCGCGCACGGTGCTGATGCGGTCGCGCAGGTCCTGCACGGCGCGGTCCATGTCGACCGTCAGCTGGAATTCGATGCCGACGCCCGAGCGGCCTTCCCACGACGTGGCGCGGATCGTCTTGATGCCGCCGACCGTGTTCGCCGCTTCCTCGAGCGGACGGGTGACGTCGTTCTCGACCTGTTCAGGCGACGCGCCCGGGTACTGCGTCTCGATGAAGACGGCCGGGATCTCGACGTTGGGCATGCTCTCGACACCGAGGCCGCGGTACGCGAACAGGCCGAGCACCATCAGGCCCACCATCACCATCGTGGCGAAGACGGGGTATTTGATACTGGTACGGGTGATCCACATGGCTCAGCCTTTCGCGTCCGGCAGTTTGACCTTGCTGCCCGGCTTGATGCCGTCCAGCGGCACGGCCAGCACGGTCATGCCGGCGTCGACGCCCTCCAGCGCTTCGACGACGCCCTCGTCCTGGTTGCGCAGGCCCAGCTTCACGGGCTGCGCGACGACCTTGCCGTCGGCGATGCGGTAGACGACGTCGCGGCCGTTGTCCTTGCGGACGGCGCCGAGCGGCAACAGCGGGTGCGTGTCCGACTTCTCGGTGACGATGGTGCCCTTGGCGAACATGCCGGCGCGCAGCACGCCGTCCGGGTTCGCCACGTCCACGTACACGATCATGGCGCGCGAACCCGTCTCGGTGGCCGGGTTGATGCGCGCGACCTTGCCCGTGAAGTTGCGGCCGTCGAAGCCGTCGACCTTGAACTGCACGTCCTGGCCGACCTGGACGCGGGGGATGTCGGATGCCGGCACCTGGGCGTCGAGCGTCAGGTGCTTCAGGTCGACGATCGAGAACACGGGGCTGTCCGGCGACAGCTTTTCGCCCGCCTGCGCGTGGCGCTTGCTGACGACGCCGGAGAGCGGCGCGTGGATCGTCGTATCGGCCAGCGCGATGCGCGCGAGGTCCAGCTGGGCGCGCGCGGAGTCGACGGCGGCCTGTGCCAGGTCGACGGCGTTCGCGGACGTGTCGTACGCGTTCTGCGCGATGAAATTCTGCTTGAGGAGCGACGCGCTGTTGCTCAGGTTTTTCTTGGCCATCGCCAGGCGCGCCTGTGCGTCGGCCAGCATGGCCTGCTGCTGCGCCACGCGGGCGCGCGCCTCGGCGGGATCGAGTTGCGCGATCACCTGGCCGGCCCTGACGTCCATGCCTTCCTGCACGGCCGTCGACAGCACGATGCCCGACACCTTCGACTTGACGGTCGCCTGCGACAGTGGCATGAGCGAGCCCGTGACGGGCAGGGTGACGGCCAGCGGACGCGCGTCGATGCGGGCGATGTCGCGCACCGACAGCTCGTGGATGGGTTCCGCGGCGGTCGGCGCCGGCGCGGATGCCTGCGCGGGCGCCGCGGCGCGGTGGGTCAGCGCAAAGGCGCCGGCACCGGCCAGCGCGACGGCGAGCAGCGACAGGGCGATGACCCTGGCGCGGCGGCGCGGCGCCGGTTTCCTGGCGGGCTGGTCGGCGGACAGGGGCAGGGACTCGATCTTCATGGTTATTCTTTATGTGGTGTGAGCGCGAGCGGAAAGGGGAGCGCACGTGCTCCGTCCTGCCAGGCAGGATGGAGCTCCCAGCGCATGACGGCATGGTAGGTTTGTCCATGACGAACCGCTATCGGAATGCGACGAGCGGTGCAAAAGGGACGCTGAACTGCGAAAAATCCGGGGCGGACGTGCAGACGGTTGGAGCGAACGGGAACACTGATCAACGTCGCCCCTGCGGAGGCAGGGGCCAAATTTCGCCAGCGTAGCGGTTACATTCGCAGAACTTGGGTCCCCGCATTCGCGGGGACGACGAGTGGGCGTCAGCCGTCGCCGGTTGGCGTACCGGCCTGCTCGAACAGCCGCAGCCGGGCCAGCACCTGCCCGTGATCCGACGCCTCCGGCAACCCGAGGTCGAGGTGGTCGTTCAGGTACACGACGTCGATGACCTCGCCCAGCGCACCCGGCAGGGAGGCATTGAATTCCGCCGACACGAGGATGTGGTCGATCGTGGAATGGTACCCATCATGTACGTTGGAAAAGCCGACGTGCCGCAGGTGGTCCTGGCGGCCCTGCAGCTGGCAGGCATCATATAAACGGTCGCCGCTGGGCGCGCCGAGGCCCAGCACGATGCCGGTCGTGACGGCGTCGGCCACGTCGTTGAAGTCGCCCAGCACGACGCGCGGCCGGTGGTGGGTACGGCCGATGTCGGTCAGCAGCACGCGCAGCGCGGCCGCTTCCGTGCCGCGCCGGATCAGCGAGCGCAGCGACGCCAGCGCATACAGTTGCGGATCGTCGCCCGTGTCGCCCGCGCGGTAGTCGGGCCGGCGCGATTTCAGGTGCACGACCACGACGTCGGCGACGAGATCCGGCGTCAGCTGGATCGCCGCGTGCAGCGGCGCCCGGGTGAAGCGTTCCGGATCCCGGTTGCCGGGCGGCATCGCGATCCCCGGCGGAAAATAGGGCAGCTGGCGGGGAGCGTCGGCCAGCGGCAGGCGGGAGGCGAGGGCGACGCTGGGCGTCAGCTTCTCGGCGTCCGGGTCCGGGTCGAAGCCGACGTGGACGGCGTCGCGGAAACGCCGCGTGCGCGACAGCGCCTCGGCCAGCGCGGCCTGGGAGAACACTTCCTGGAAGCCGATCACGTCGGCGGCGAGCATGTCGATCTGGTGCGCGGTCCAGGCGATCTTCGCTTCGTATTCCTCGGGCGTGCTCGGTTCCAGGTTGTCGTACAGCCTGGCGCCCGGCGGGGCGAGGTTACACACGTTGAAGGTGGCAAAGCGAATCTCTTGCTGCATAATAAGCAACTCCTCCGTTTGCATTTAGCGTAACACGCATGGCCAAGAAAGAGCATATCTCCGAAACCCCGGCGACACAGTTCCTGCGCAAGCATGGGGTCGCGTTCACGGAGCATCCCTACGAATACGAGGAACACGGCGGTACGGCCGTGTCGTCGCGCGAGCTGGGCGTGGAAGAGCACGCCGTCGTGAAGACCCTCGTGATGCAGGACGAGGCGGCCAAGCCGCTGATCGTGCTGATGCATGGCGACTGCAAGGTCTCGACGAAGAACCTGGCCCGCGCCATCCCCTGCAAATCCGTCGAACCGTGCAAGCCGGACGTCGCCCAGCGCCATTCCGGCTACCTGGTGGGCGGCACGTCGCCGTTCGGCGTGCGCAAGGCGATGCCGGTCTATGTCGAGGAAAGCATCCTGCAGTTGGACAAGATCTATATCAATGGCGGACGGCGCGGTTTCCTGGTCGGGATCGCGCCCGGCGTCCTGGTGGACGTGCTCAAAGCCCGGCCCGTGCACTGCGCCCTGGCCGACTGACTATCGCCGGGCTCGGCCGATGGTGTATATTTCACGCGCGCCAGGTTCCTGGCCAGGGATTAATAAAAGAGACTCATGTACACAATTCTGTTCACCATCGCAGCCTACCTGATCGGCTCGATTTCCTTCGCCGTCGTCGCGAGCCGACTGTTCGGCCTGGCCGACCCGCGCACCTATGGCTCGAAGAATCCGGGCGCCACCAACGTCCTGCGCTCGGGCAGCAAGAAGGCGGCCATCGCCACGCTCGTCGGCGACTGCGCCAAGGGCTGGCTGGCCGTGTGGCTCGCGATCCGGTTCGGCGAACAATTCGGCGTCGAGGACGGCGGCGTGGCGCTGGTCGCCATCGCGGTCTTCCTGGGCCATTTGTGGCCCGTGTTCTTCCGCTTCGTCGGCGGCAAGGGCGTGGCGACGGCGCTGGGCGTGCTGCTGGGCCTGAACGTCTGGCTCGGCCTGGCGACCCTGGTCACGTGGCTCGTCGTCGCGTACGCGTTCCGTTACTCGTCGCTGGCCGCGCTGGTGGCCGCGATCTTCGCGCCGTTCTACTACGGCCTGCTGTTCGGCGCGGACGAAAAACTGTTCGCCGTGATCGTGATGAGCCTGCTGCTGCTGTACCGCCACAGCAGCAACATCAGCAACCTCATGGCCGGCAAGGAATCGAAGATCGGCAGCAAGTCCAAGGGCGCCGCGACCGACAAAGGGGCGGTCAAAAAGAAATGAGCACAGGGGCCGCGCAGGCCCCTTTTCTTTTTGATTTACCGAATTTGTTTGGCGCGCTGCTCCCTTTCGTTCGATGTGTCACCATATGCCATCCGCTGCAAAAACGATGTGGCGTCAGTGAATACAATATGAAAGGCGGTGAAACGTGAGCAAGCAGATGAGAATCGACTTCGTGTCGGATGTGTCGTGTCCGTGGTGCGCGATCGGGCTGAAATCGCTCGAGCAGGCCTTGGCGCGGGTGGGCGGTGACATTACGGTCGACATGCATTTCCAGCCCTTCGAGCTGAACCCGGGCATGGGTCCGGAAGGCCAGGACATCTTCGAACACATCACCGAGAAATACGGCTCCACGCCCGCCCAGCAGGAACAGTCGCGCGAGATGATCCGCCAGCGCGGCGAGGCCGTCGGCTTCACGTTCGACATGAGCAAACGGGGCCGCATCTACAACACGTTCGACGCGCACCGCCTGCTGCACTGGGCGGAAGGCCAGGGCCGCCAGCAGGCGCTGAAGGAAAAGCTGTTCGAGGCGTATTTCACCAAGGGCGAGAATCCGGGCGCGCACGACGTGCTGCTGCGCGTGGCGGGCGAAGTCGGCCTCGACGTGGAGGCCGCGCGCCAGGTGCTGGCATCGAATGCGTATGCCGACGAGGTGCGCCAGCTCGAGTACTACTGGCAGCGCGCCGGTATCCGCTCGGTGCCCGCGATCGTGATCAACCAGCGCCACCTGATCTCCGGCGGCCAGCCGCCCGAGGTGTTCGAGCAGGCGCTGCGCCAGATCGCCCAGCAGGACGAGGAGCTCGAGCAGGACGAGGAACCGGCCGCCTGACGCGGCCCGGTTCAGTTCAAATCGAGCACGATGGGCTGGTGGTCCGAGGCCGACGTCTCGGACTGCACGCTCAGGTCGGCCACCCGCCCGGCCAGGTCTTCCGTGACGAAGAAATAATCGTAGCAGTCGGGCTTCTCCGGCCATTTGAAGCCGTGCAGGCCGGCCGTCGGTGCGCGCGGGGTGTCGCCGTGGCGCACGCGCCAGGCGTCGACGAGGCCCAGCGTGCCGCTCGGGGCGGGCGCCAGCAGGGCCCGGTAATCCTCGGAATCCGGGCCGAAATTGAAATCGCCGCAGTAGATCGCCGTGCCGGGCCGGAAGCCGAGCTGGAACGGCGGCTCGAGCGCGGGGTCCGGCTGGTAGACGGCGGCGCGGGCGCACGCTTCCTCGTGCAGTTCGCGGATGCGGGCCACCTGCGCGCGCCGCTGCACGGGCGAATAGTATTCCAGGTGGGTCGTCAGCACGCGCAGCTTGCCGCCGGGCGCTTCCAGTACGGTTTCGATCATCCCGCGCGGCATGCCGGCCGGGTGTTCCGGATCGACGGGCCAGGGCAGCATGTGGCGCTGCGCCTGGGTGATGCGGTACTTGGACAGCAGGATATTGCCGAACTGGCGGGGGAGGTTGTTCCGGTAGATCTCGCTCGGCGCTTGCTCGATCATGTGGTAGCCGCCGAACGCGCCGGCGAGTTGCTTGAACTGGCTCGCGCTGGCGCTGCCCTCCAGTTCGGGATGGTTGGCGGCCACTTCCTGCAGGCAGATCACATCGGGATTCAGCTTGCGCAGCACGTCGATGATTGCGTGGATCCGGATGCGCCCGTCCCTCCCACAGCCCCAGTGAATATTCCAGCTAACCACGCGCATTCGATACCTCCGTAAAACTCAACTGCCAGAGTTTGCCATTCTTTGGAGAATGACGGTCACACGGTAGGATCGATGTCAAGGTTACAAGTTCACCGAAGCGGGCCCGTTTTAGAAGCGGTGCGCGTTGCTGCGCCGGTGTTCGGCCCCCTCCTTGAGCAGCTGGTCCGCCTCCGCGGCATCCTTGGGCGTGAGGGCGTCGCCCGTCTGCTTGACGAGCGCCAGATCCTGGATGGCGGCCGGGTACTCGCGGTCGGCGGCCCGTTCCAGCAGGTCGCGCGCGCGGCGCGGATCAGGCGGGACGCCGTCGCCGTCCGCATACGCGTTCGACAACAGGAACATCGCATGCGCATCGCCCGCCTGCGCGGCCACGCCGAGCCAGTGCGCGGCGGCCGTCTTGTCCGTGGGGACGCCGTCGCCGTTCTTCAGCAGTAGCGCCAGCGCCAGCGCGGCCTTCGCGTGCCCCTGTTGCGCGGCCTGGCGGTACCACTGCGCGGCCCGCCCATGGTCGCGTTCCAGCGCCCCGAGTTGATAAGCCGCTTCCGTATCGCCCTGGCGCGCCGCGCGCAGGAACAGGGCGTGCGCCTGCTCGTCGCGATGGCGCTTCCGGTAGAGGAGGGCCAGTTCGCGCTCGGCCACCGGCATGCCGTCGGCGGCCCAGCCCTGCAGTCGCTGCTCGGCCGCCGCGTCGCCGCGCTGGGACGCGTCCATGGCAACGGCCTCGATCTCGGCCGGCAGCGGGGCGCGCCCGCAGCCGGCGAGCAGGACGAACAGCAGCGCGGATGCGTATCGGGTCGTCATGCCGGCTTACTTCGACAGGTCGATCGCGTACTTGGCGAAGCCGCTCGCGTCCAGCCCGCCCTCGGCCGTGACGTTTGCGAGACCCGCGGCCTTCGCCAGCGCCAGGTGGCCCGGCGCCGAGCGCAGGATCACGGGGCCGGCGGTGGCCGTCTTCACGAAGCTCCAGCTGCGCGCGCCGCCGTTCGCTGCCAGGGTGACCTTGCCCGTCGACGCACCGATCTTCTGCAGGTAGTTGCTGACGACGGACTGGTTCGCGTCCGGCGACTTGATGATCGTCTTGCTGCCGTCGATGCCGGGGAAGTTGCCGCCGCCGCCCGCGCGGTAGTCGTTGGTGGCGACAATGAAGTCGTCCGTGTCCGCCACCGGCTTGCCCTGGTACGTGAGGTTGACGATGCGGCTGCCGGCCGGCTTCGTCACGTCGATCTGGTACTGCAGCGCGTTATTCTCGGCATAGAACACGTCGTAGTTGTAGATCGTGCCGTACGACGGGACGAGGTCCTGCTCGCTTTGCGCCGCCGGATCGATCCGCGCGAACTGCTTCGCGGCCGTCTCCAGCCAGTTCTTCAGGTCCGATCCCTTGATCTTCACGGCCTGCAGGTTGTTGTTGCTGTACAGGTAAAGGTCGCCCGGGTTGCGCACCTGCAGCCCGACGGGGGCGGCCGGCGTCGCGCCCGGCGCCACGTCCGTGAAGTCGGACGGCCCGTTGCGGCCCGCCTTGAACGGCGCGCTGCACGAGATCACGGGGATGTTCTTATAGCTCGCCAGCGTGGCGTCCGTGCTCGTCGCGATGGCATTCTTCACGTAGTCGATCTGTGCCTGGTTCACGAGCTGGATGGCGGAGACGTCGCCGACGAGCGCGAAGTACGAGGACATCTCGAAGTCCGTCGCCACGCCCAGCGGCTGCTTCGCGTACGCGATCGTGGCCTGGTGCTCGGCCTGCACGGCCGCCGCGATGGCCGGATCGGCCGCCACGCTGGTGGTGCCGTCCTTGTATTTGTAGCCGCGCGATTCGACCGTCGTCTTCGCCGGCTGCACGACCCATTTCCCGCCCTGGTACGCGAGCGCCATCTTGACGATGCCCAGGCGCCGGCCCCAGCTCTGCGCCATCACGGTCGGCACGCCGTTCACGAAGCCGTTCACGGCATCGACCTTGGCCGATGCGGGGATCGCCGCGAACGACGGATCCAGCGCGGCGGCGCCCGTCTCTTTCCCCTTCGGGAAGATGAGGTGCGAGTGGCCGATCAGCAGGGCATCGATGCCGGTCGTGCTCAGGTGGTAGCTCTGGTTTTCCATCTTCGGGCTGTACGCGCTCGTGTCGAGACCGCCGTGCGACAGCGCGACGACGAGGTCCGCGCCCTTGCCGCGCATCTCCGGCACGTACTGCTTCGCCGCCTCCACGGAGCCGCCCACGGCGACCTTGCCGGCAAGGTTCTTCTGGTCCCAGTCGAGGATCTGCGGCGGCACGAAGCTCATCACGCCCACGTTGACGGTGACCGGCATCGTCTCGCCGTTCGGCTTCGTGGCCGTGAAGTTGCGCGCGAGGATGCGGTACGGCTCGTAGATCGTCTTGTTCGTGGCGACCGCCGTCACGTTCGACAGCACGAGCGGGAAGTTCGGGCCGCCGCAGGTGCCGGCCGGCTTGCTCACGCCCGGGATGCCGAAGTCCGTGTTCGTGACCTGGCTGAGGAAGGGCAGGCCGTAGTTGAATTCGTGGTTGCCCAGGCCGCCCGCGTCGTACTTCAGCGCGTTCATCGCCTTGTGCACGGCCAAGGTGTCGGCGCACTTCACGGGCGACGTGACGGCCTGCAGGTCGGCCAGCAGGGTGCCCTGGATGACGTCGCCGTCGTCGAACAGCAGGTTGTTCGGATTTTCCGCGCGCGCCTGCTGGATCAAGGTGGACGTGCGGTCCAGGCCCAGCGTCGGGTCGTCGGCGAGCGAGTAATAGTTGTAGCCGAGGACGTTCGAGTGGATGTCGGTGGTCTCGAGCAGGGCGAGCGTCACGGTCGTGCCTTCGGGGATGACGTTGGCCGGCGTGGACGGCTCGCCGCAGCCGGTGAGGCCGGCGGCGGCGAGGGCCGCGAGAAGTGCGTGGTTGCGTTTCAAGATGGGTCCCGTGTTGGAGTTGTGTAAACCGGGCGCCACTCTAGCTTGACGGGATGACAACGTTATGACAGCCATGCGCCACGCCGGCGCACGCTGCACGGTTCCGGACGCGCACGCGCCACGGTCATGCGCGCCGCTGCACGCAATCGGTGTGCGGTCCTGTTTTTCGTGGTGCGTCGGCACAACCGCGGTGCCCGTGCGGCATCTCTCGTGTTGGCACGGCACTTGCTGTATTGACCGTGAGGGCGCCGGAGCTGGCCACTCCACCGCCGCAGCGTTGTCTCTACTTTCGATTGCCTTCTACAAGGACCAACATGACCGATACAACCAACCTGACCCGCCGCCGCCTGCTGGCCGCCGGCGCCACGGCCTCGCTCACCGGACTCGTCTCCGGTGGCGTCTTCGCCGCCGGTTCCGACAAGCCCGAAAAGACCGAAGTCAAAGTCGGCTTCATCCCGCTGACCGATTGCGCCTCCGTGGTGATGGCGTCGGTGCTGGGCTTCGACAAGAAGTACGGCATCAAGATCGTCCCCAGCAAGGAATCGTCGTGGGCCAGCGTGCGTGACAAGCTGGTGAACGGCGAACTGGACGCCGCCCACGTGCTGTATGGCCTGATCTACGGCGTGCAGATGGGGATCGGCGGTCCGAAGAAGGACATGGCGGTGCTGATGAACCTGAACCAGAACGGCCAGGCCATCACCTTGTCGAAGAAGCTGGCCGACGCCAAAGCGGTGGACGGTCCGTCGCTCGCCAAGGTGATGAGCACGGACAAGCGCGAGTACAGCTTCGCCCAGACCTTCCCGACCGGCACCCACGCGATGTGGCTGTACTACTGGCTGGCCAGCTACGGCATCAACCCGATGAAGGACGCGAAGGTGATCACGGTGCCGCCGCCGCAGATGGTGGCGAACATGCGGGTCGGGAACATGGATGGCTTCTGCGTGGGCGAGCCGTGGAACCACCGCGCCATCGCGGACGGCGTCGGCATCACCGCCGCGACCACGCAGGACATCTGGAAGGACCATCCGGAAAAGACCCTCGGCACCTCGCTCGAGTGGGTGAAAAAATATCCGAACACGGCGCGGGCCCTCGTGGCCGCCGTGCTGGAGGCGGGCAAGTGGATCGACGCGAGCCTGTCCAACAAGGTCAAGATGGCCGAGACGATCGCCGACAAGTCCTATGTCAACACGTCGGTGGACGTGATCAACCAGCGCATCCTGGGCCGCTACCAGAACGGCCTGGGCAAGACGTGGGACGATCCGAACTACATGAAGTTCTACAACGACGGCACGGTCAACTTCCCGTACCTGTCGGACGGCATGTGGTTCATGACCCAGCACCGCCGCTGGGGCCTGCTGAAGTCCGATCCCGACTACCTGGCCGTCGCGTCGAGCGTCAACCAGGTGGGCCTGTACCGGGAGGCGGCCGCGCTGGCCAAGGCCGACGTGCCGAAGTCGCCGATGCGGTCCGCAAAGCTGATCGACGGCACCGTGTGGGACGGGAAGAACCCGGCCGCGTATGCCGCCGCATTCAAGATCAAGGCGTGAAGGGGAGGGCATCATGGATACCGTCGTGAATTCGAGATCGAAACCGCGCGTCAAACCGGCGATGCGCCTGCCGCGCGGCCTGGCGCTGCGCGTCCCGAACGGCCGCGCCCTGTTGCTGGCGGTGCTGCCGCCGGTGCTGGGTCTCGCCATGCTGGTGCTCGTGTGGCAGCTCGTCTCGGCCAGCAACAGCAACTTCCCGTCGCCGGCCGTGACGTGGGACGCGGCCGTGAAACTGTTCGCCGACCCGTTCTACAGCAACGGGCCGAACGACCAGGGCATCGGCTGGAACATCCTCGCGTCGCTCAAGCGGGTGGCGCTGGGCTTCGGCCTGGCCGCCGCGGCGGGCATCCCGCTCGGCTTCCTGATCGGCCGCTCGCGCTTCCTGGCCGGGATGTGCAATCCCATCGTCAGCCTGCTGCGCCCCGTGTCGCCGCTGGCCTGGCTGCCCATCGGCCTGCTGGTGTTCAAGGCCGCGAACCCTGCCGCCATCTGGGCCATCTTCATCTGCTCGATCTGGCCGATGATCATCAACACGGCCGTCGGCGTGCAGCGCGTGCCGCAGGACTACATGAACGTGGCACGGGTGCTGAACCTGTCGGAGTGGAAGGTCTTCACGAAGATCCTGCTGCCCTCCGTGCTGCCTTACATGCTGACCGGCGTGCGCCTCGCGATCGGCACGGCGTGGCTCGTGATCGTCGCGGCCGAGATGCTGACGGGCGGCGTGGGCATCGGCTTCTGGGTGTGGGACGAGTGGAACAACCTGAACGTGCCGCACATCCTCATCGCCATCGTCGTCATCGGCGTGGTCGGCCTGGTGCTGGAACAGGCGCTGGTCGCCCTGGCCCGCGCCGTCACTTACGAAGAGAGTGGATCATGAGCGAACAAAAATTCATCGAAGTCCAGCAGGTCGAGATGCTGTTCGACACCCGCAAGGGCCGCTTCCATGCCCTCACGGACGTCAACCTGAAGGTGGCGCGCGGCGAATTCATTACGCTGATCGGCCACTCGGGCTGCGGCAAGTCGACCCTGCTGAACCTGCTGGCGGGCCTGACGCGCGCCACCGAGGGTGTGCTGATCTGCGCCGGCCGCGAGATCGCCGGACCGGCGCCGGAGCGCGCGGTCGTGTTCCAGAACCACTCGCTGCTGCCGTGGCTGACGTGCTTCGAGAACGTCTACCTGGCCGTCGAGCGCGTGTTCGGCGCCCGCGAAGGGAAGGACAAGCTGCGCGCGCGCACGGCCGACGCGCTGGCGCTGGTGGGGCTGACGCATGCGGCGCAGAAGCGGCCCAGCGAGATCTCGGGCGGCATGAAGCAGCGGGTGGGCATCGCCCGCGCACTGTCGATGGAGCCGAAGGTGCTGCTGATGGACGAGCCGTTCGGCGCCCTCGACGCGCTGACCCGCGCCCATCTGCAGGACGAGCTGCTGCGCATCGTCGCCCAGACCCAGTCCACGGTCGTGATGGTCACGCACGACGTGGACGAGGCGGTGCTGCTGTCGGACCGCATCGTGATGATGACCAACGGCCCGGCCGCGACGATCGGCGAGATCGTGGACGTGCGCCTGGCGCGGCCGCGCGACCGCGTCGCGCTGGCGCACGATGCGCTGTACAACGAGTATCGGACGAGGGTGCTGGAGTTCCTGTACCACCGGCAGGCGAGGCCGGTGAAGGACGCGGCCTGACGGTCAGGCGGGCTCGATTTCGTCCAGCGGCCAGCGCGGGCGCACGTTGAATGCGTAGTCGCGCTGCGCCGCGTCCGGGTTGCGCTCCAGGCGCATCGCGCCCGCGAACGCGATCATCGCGCCGTTGTCCGTGCAGAATTCGAGTTCGGGGTAGTAGACCTTGAAGCGCTTCTTCGCCGCGGCCGCGTTCAGCGACGCGCGCAGCTGGCGGTTCGCGCCCACGCCGCCCGCGATCACGAGGCGTTTCAATCCCGTGTGCTTCAGCGCCAGCACGCATTTCGCTGTCAGCACGTCGACGATGGCATCGACGAAGCCGCGCGCGATGTTGGCCTTGTCCTGCTCGCACACGTTGGCGATGTCGGTTGCGCTGTTCTTCACGACGGTCAGCACGGCCGTCTTCAGGCCCGAGAAGCTGAAGTTGAAATCCTTCGAGTGCAGCATCGGGCGCGGCAGTTTATAGGCTTCCGGATCGCCGAATTCCGCCAGGCGGGAAATGGCCGGACCGCCCGGATAGCCGAGGCCCAGCAGCTTGGCCGATTTGTCGAACGCTTCGCCGGCCGCGTCGTCCAGCGTCTCGCCCAGCAAGGTGTAGCGGCCGACGCCGTCCACGCGCATCAGCTGCGTGTGGCCGCCGGAGACGAGGAGGGCGACGAACGGGAATTCAGGCCGCTCGGTTGCGAGCAGCGGCGACAGCAGGTGGCCTTCCAGGTGGTGCACGCCCAGCACGGGTTTGTCGAGTGCGAGCGCGAGGCTGCAGGCGACGGACGATCCGACCAGCAGCGCGCCCGCGAGGCCGGGACCCTGCGTGTAGGCGATGGCGTCGATGCGTTCCATCGGCAGGTCGGCCTTCGCAAGCACCTGTTCCAGCAGCGGCAGCGCGCGCCGGATATGGTCGCGCGATGCCAGTTCCGGCACGACGCCGCCGTATTCCTCGTGCATCGCGACCTGCGAGTGCAGTGCGTGGGCCAGCAGGCCGCGCTCCGTGTCGTACAGAGCCAGGCCGGTTTCATCGCAGGAGGATTCGACGCCGAGGACAATCATGGGCAAGCAAGGAACAGTGTGAGGAAGACAAGATCGTGGCGCGAAGGTGGCGCGCAATCCGCCATTGTACCTGCATCCGCTAGAATCGGACATCGCCACCCGATTTCCGCATGACGCCTCCCGAATCCCTGTTCCATGCCGCCCGCGCCCACCTCGACGCGGGCGACTTCACGGCCGCCGCGGCGCTGCTGCGGGCCGCGCTGGCGCTCGACCCGGATGCCGCCGCGGTCCACGCCAACCTCGCGTTCGCGCTGGCCGCCGCGGGCGATACCGCCGCCGCCGAGACCCACTACCGCCGTGCCATCGCCCTCGCGCCGCACGAGCCGCAGACGTATCTGAACCTGGGCGCCATGCTCACGGCGCAGCACCGCGCCGAGGACGCGCTGGCCGTCTACGACGTTGCCCCCGCATCGCCCGCGCTGCTGTCGAACCGCGGCATGGCGCTCGCCTGCCTGGGGCGCGAGGCGGAAGCGGAAGCATGCTACCGTGAGGCGCTGGCGCTGGATCCGGCCTACCGCAAGGCTGCGTTCAACCTGGCCTACGTGTTGCTGCGCCAGGGCCGCTGGGACGAAGGCTGGCTGCGCCTGGAAGCGCGCGACTGGCTCGTCGCGCTGCAGGACCACCTGCGCCTGCCGCGCTGGGATGGCGGACCGCTGGCCGGCCGGCGCATCCTCGTGGGCGTGGAAGCGGGCCATGGCGACATGATCCAGTTCTGCCGCTATTGCGACCGGTTGAAGGCGCTTGGGGCCGCGCGCGTGGGTGTGCTGTGCCATCCGGGACTGGCGGCGCTGTTCGGCAGCCTGCGCGGTGCGGACGAGATCATCCCGCTGGACAGGGATGTCGACCGCGCCGGCTGGGACGTGTGGGTCGCGCCGTTGAGCCTCCCGCTGCATTTCCGCACGGCGGTCGACACGGTGCCGGCCGCGCTGCCTTACCTCGCGCCCGACCCTGAACGCGTTGCGCGGCTTGCGCCGCTGCTGGCCGCCGCGCCGGGCGAGTTGAAGGTGGGGCTCGTGTGGAAGGGCAATCCCCGCTTCGAGAACGATGCGGCGCGCTCGCTGCCGGGTTGCGCGACGCTGGCGCCGCTGCTGGGCGTCCCCGGCGTACGCTGGTTCAGCCTGCAAAAAGGCGAGGGCGAGGTCACGGAAGGCGTCACCGACCTGGCGCCGGCCATCGACGATTTCGCCGACACGGCGGCGCTGATGGCGGGCCTGGATCTCGTGATCACGGTCGATACCGCGTGCGCCCACCTGGCGGGGGCGCTCGGCAAACCGTGCTGGGTGCTGCTGCCGGCGTGGCTGCCGGACTGGCGCTGGCTCGCGGACCGTGCGGACACGCCCTGGTATCCGCACGTGATGCGCCTGTTCCGCCAGCGCCGCGACGGGGCGTGGGATGAGGTAATGAACGACGTGGCCGCCGCGCTGGCGGCCCGTTAGGTATTACGGCCGCTGCAGCAATTCCTTGTGCGCGTTGCGCAGCATGGTCTCGGTGTCGTCCCACGCGATGCAGCCGTCGGTGACGGAGCAGCCGTACTTCAGCTGCGACAGGTCGCTCGGAATCGGCTGGTTGCCGCCGACGATGTTCGACTCGATCATCACGCCGACGAGCGACTGGTTGCCGTGCCTGATCTGCTGGATCACGTCCGACATCACGAGCGGCTGCAGCTCCGGCTTTTTATAGCTGTTGGCGTGCGAGCAGTCGACGACGAGGTTCGCGGGCAGGCCGGCCTTCTTCAGCGCCTGTTCGGCGATGGCGACCGAGACGGAATCGTAGTTCGGACGGCCGCCGCCGCCGCGCAGCACGACGTGGCCGTAGGCGTTGCCGCGGGTGCGCACGATCGACACGCCGCCCTGGGCGTTGATGCCCAGGAAGGAGTGCGGGCTGGACGAAGACAGCACGGCATTGATGGCGATGCTGACGTCGCCGTCGGTGCCGTTCTTGAAGCCGACCGGGGTCGACAGGCCGGACGACATCTCGCGGTGCGTCTGCGATTCCGTCGTGCGCGCGCCGATCGCGGTCCAGGCGATCAGGTCGCCCAGGTATTGGGGCGAGATCGGGTCCAGTGCCTCGGTGGCTGTCGGCAGGCCCAGTTCGCACACGTCGAGCAGGAACTGGCGCGCGCGCTCCATGCCCACGTCGACGCGGAACGAATCGTCCATGAACGGATCGTTGATATAGCCCTTCCAGCCGGTCGTCGTGCGCGGCTTTTCGAAATACACGCGCATCACGAGCACCATCGTGTCTTCCACTTCGGCCTGCAGCGCCTTCAGGCGGCGCGCATAGTCGAGGCCTGCGACCGGATCGTGGATCGAGCAGGGACCGACGACGACGAACAGGCGCTTGTCCTTGCGGTCGAGGATGTTGCGCAGGGTTTCGCGGCCCTTCATCACAGTGGTGAAGGCCTTGTCCGTCAGCGGCAGTTTGTTATGCAGCTCGCTCGGCGTCGGCATGGTCGCGAACGAGGTGACGTTGGTATTTTCGATATCGGGCGTGATCAGCATGGCAAGTCGTATTTGTTCCAGAGGGATCGTTGAGTCTAGCCCGAAATCTTACACCGTGCACCCTTCTGCTCAAAAAAGCTGCATCTGTGAGCGCCGGCGCGGCGATGGTATCCTCTCGTCATGGACACGATGACTACACCCGAACCCTTCCCGGCCGCCCGCTTCATCAAGGAGATCGGCCGCGGAACGAAAGGCGCGCGCAGCATGTCGCGCGAGGATGCGAAACTGCTCTACGGCGCCATGCTCGACGGGCGGGTGTCCGACCTGGAACTGGGCGGCATCCTGCTCGCAATGCGCATCAAGGGCGAATCCGTCGAAGAAATCGCCGGCTTCATGGATGCCGCGGAACGCTCGTTCGCGCCGCTGCCCGCACCGCCCGGCGACTTCGCGCCCGTGCTGATCCCCAGCTACAACGGCGCGCGCAAGCTGGCCAACCTGACGCCGCTGCTGGCCCTGCTGCTCGCGCGCGAAGGCGTGCCCGTGCTCGTGCACGGCGTGCAGGAAGACCCGGGCCGCGTGACGACGGCCGAGATCTTCGCCGAGATGGGTATCGGCCCGAGCGGCTCCACGGCCGAGATGCTGGACGCCTTCGCGGCCGGCCGCCCGTGCTTCATGCCGATCGAGCGGCTGGCGCCGGAACTGGCGCACCAGCTGTCGCTGCGCCGCATCCTCGGCGTGCGCAATTCCACGCACACCCTCGTCAAGATCCTGCAGCCGTTCGAGGGCCCGGCGCTGCGCCTCGTGTCGTACACGCATCCGGAATACCTGGCGATGCTGACCGCGTATTTCGAAACGGCCGCCCCGCATGCACGCGGCGACGCGTTCCTCATGCGTGGCACGGAAGGCGAGACGGTGGCGAATGCCAACCGCGCCCAGGAAATCAACTGGTTCCACGCGGGCCAGAAAACGCTGCTGGTCGAGCGCGACGCCCCGACGGACGAACTGGCGCCCGCGCCGGAAGGCCGCGACGCGGCCGCCACGGCCGACTGGATCGGGCGCGCGCTGCGCGGCGAACAGCCCGTGCCGCCGCCGATCGCGGCGCAGGTGGCGCAGTGCGTGCAGGTGGCGCGGGCGTTACGTCAGGCTGTCTGATCGGCTCGCGTTCCCGTACAATCACGCCTTTTGCGCGCAGCATTGACGGAAGAGGCATGGCAAAACACTACGACGTGGCGATCATCGGCGCCGGCGCTGCCGGCATGATGTGCGCCGCCACCGCGGCCCAGCGCGGCAAGCGCGTCCTGCTGGTCGACCACGCCGCCAAGCTGGCGGAAAAAATCCGCATCTCCGGCGGCGGCCGCTGCAATTTCACGAACATCAACGCGGGCCCGCAGAATTTCCTGTCCGAGAATCCGCATTTCTGCCGCAGCGCGCTGTCGCGCTACACGCCGCAGGATTTCCTCGCGCTCGTCAAAAAACACCGCATCGCGTACCACGAAAAGCACCGCGGCCAGCTGTTCTGCGACGACTCGTCCGAGCAGATCATCGCCATGTTGAAAGCCGAATGCGACGCGGGCGGTGTGCAGTGGCGCATGCCGTGCAAGGTGGCCGGCGTCACGAAGAACGCTGGAGGATTCCGCATCGATACGGACGGCGAGCCCATCCTCGCGAGCAATGTTGTCGTGGCGACGGGCGGCCTGTCGATCCCGAAGATCGGCGCCACCGACCTGGGCTACCGCATCGCGAAGCACTTCGATCTGAAGATCGTCGAGACGCGCCCCGGCCTCGTGCCGCTGACGTTCGACGGCCCCAGCTGGCAACCGTTCGTGCCGCTGGCCGGCATCGCGCTGGAAGTGGACGTGACGACGGGATCGAAAAAGGGCAAGAACGCGAAGTACGGCTACTTCCGCGAAGACTTGTTGTTCACGCACCGCGGCCTGTCCGGCCCGGCCATCCTGCAAATCTCCAGCTACTGGCAGCCGGGCACGCCCATCATGCTGAATCTGCTGCCGGAAATGGATGTGGCGGAAGAGCTGATCGGCATGAAGACGACGGTGAAAAAGCAGCTGGGCAATCTCTTGTCGCAATGGCTGCCCACGCGCCTCGCGGAAGGCCTGCTGATCGGCAATGGCCTGGCACCGGATGCGCGCCTGCCTGACATGGCCGATGCGAAATTGCGCAAGCTGGGCGATGCCATCAACCGCTGGGCCATCGTCCCGACGGGATCGGAAGGTTATAAGAAGGCCGAGGTGACCCTGGGTGGCGTCGATACGCGCGAACTGTCGCAGCAAACGATGATGGCGAACAATGTTCCCGGCCTGTATTTCATCGGGGAGACGGTCGACGTCACGGGCTGGCTCGGCGGGTACAACTTCCAGTGGGCATGGGCTTCCGGCGTCGCGGCGGGCGGGGCGATCGAGTAACGGATGCAGCCGTGTGGCAACTTTGCACACTGATGAAAAACTTCGCACAGAACTTGAAAAGCTGTTAGAATTTCGTTCTTCCCTAAATCCAACGGTTTCATTTTTACATGACCACTATCCGCCTTAAAGAAAACGAGCCGTTCGAAGTCGCTATGCGTCGCTTCAAGCGCACTATCGAAAAAACCGGTCTGCTGACGGAACTGCGCGCACGCGAGTTCTACGAGAAGCCGACTGCAGAGCGCAAGCGCAAGCTGGCCGCTGCCGTGAAGCGTCACTACAAGCGCATCCGCAGCCAGCAACTGCCGAAGAAGCTGTACTGATTTACATTCACGCCTTCTCCGGTGACGGCCACTGCCAGTCCCGGCTTTGCAAGGCCTGAATCCGACGAAGCCCGCTCCGGTTGTGCCGCAGCGGGTTTTGCCTTTTGCCCCTATCGAACGGAGTTTCCATGAGCTTGAAAGACCAAATCACCGACGACATGAAAGCCGCCATGCGCGCCAAGGAGAGCGAGCGCCTCGCCACGATTCGCCTGCTGATCGCCGAGATCAAGCGCAAGGAAGTGGACGAACGCATCGAACTGACCGATGCGCAGGTGCTGGCCGTCGTCGAAAAGATGATCAAGCAGCGCAAGGATTCGATCACCCAGTTCGAAAATGGTGGCCGCCAGGATCTGGCCGACAAGGAAAAGTCGGAACTGGCCGTGCTGTCGGCCTATATGCCGGCCGGCCTGTCGGATGAAGAAGTGGCCGCCGAAGTGGCTGCCGCCGTCGCCGCATCGGGCGCCGCCGGTCCGCAGGACATGGGCAAGGTGATGGGCATCCTGAAGCCGAAACTGGCCGGCCGCGCCGACATGACGGCCGTTTCGGCCCAGGTCAAGAAGGCACTCGCGGGCGCTTGATGCCTGTGTCACACGGCTGAGGCATCGCCGCCACGGCCGTGTCCGTTTTTGATGCACCGGAGCGGCAACGCCATGTTGCATTGTTGCAAATCAACTTGTAACGAGCCCTGCGGTATAGTCTGACCTGAGACAAATACTGTTAGTTAGATCAAGTGATTCCGCAATCATTCATTACCGATCTGCTCAACCGCGTTGACATCGTCGACGTGGTGGGGCGTTACGTGCAGCTGAAAAAGGGCGGCGCCAATTACATGGGGCTCTGTCCGTTTCACAACGAGAAGTCCCCCAGCTTCACCGTCAGCCCGACCAAGCAGTTTTATCACTGTTTCGGCTGCGGCGCCCATGGCACCGCCATCGGCTTCATGATCGAGTACTCGGGCATGGGGTTCGTCGATGCCGTCAAGGATCTCGCGCAAAGCGTCGGCATGATCGTGCCGGAGGCGGACGACAAGATCCCGCCGGCCCAGCGCGCCGCCCAGCAGGCGCAGACCCTGGCCCTGACGGATGCGCTGAACCAGGCGTGCGATTACTACCGCGCCCAGCTGCGCACGGCGCCGAACGCCATCGCATATCTAAAAGGCCGCGGCCTGACGGGCGAGGTGGCTGCCCGCTTCGGGCTCGGCTATGCGCCGGGCGGCTGGGACAACCTGCGCTCCGTCTTCCGCGATTACGATGCGCTGGCGCTCGTCGAATCCGGCCTCGTCATCGACAAGGTGGACGAGGAGGGCAACAATAAAAAGCGCTACGACCGTTTCCGCGAACGGATCATGTTCCCGATCCGGAACACGAAAGGGCAGGTGATCGGTTTCGGCGGCCGCGTGCTGGACGGTGGCGAGCCGAAATACCTGAACTCGCCGGAAACCCCGCTTTTCCAGAAGGGACATGAACTGTACGGCCTGTTCGAGGCGCGCCAGGCGATCCGCGATGCCGGCTACGTGCTGGTGACCGAGGGCTATATGGACGTCGTCGCCCTGGCCCAGCTCGGCTTCCCGCAAGCCGTCGCGACTCTTGGCACGGCCTGTACCAGTACCCACGTGCAAAAGCTGCTGCGCCAGACGGACACCGTCATCTTCAGCTTCGACGGCGACAAGGCGGGCCGCCGCGCCGCACGCCGCGCGCTGGAAGCGTGCCTGCCGCAAGTGACGGACAACAAGACGATCAAGTTCCTGTTCTTGCCGCAAGAGCATGATCCGGACAGCTATGTGCGCGAGTTCGGCGCAGACGCGTTCGCCCAGGAAATCAACGAAGCGATGCCGCTGTCGCAGTTCCTGTTGCGCGAAGTCACGACGGAACACGACCTCGACACGCCGGAAGGCCGGGCGCGTGTCCAGTTCGATGCGAAACCGCTGCTGCAGGCGATGACGCCCTCGGCCCTGCGCCTGCAGATCGTGCGCGGCCTGGCGAACCTGACGGAGTCAACGCCGGCGGAGATCGAAGCGTTGTTCGAGTTGTCCAAGCCGGTTGCGGTGGCAAAAAAGGCGCCGCCGCGCCAGGGACGTCCGGAACCGGTCGGCCTGGAATTGCAGATGTCGCGCATCCTCGTCGCGCATCCGGCGTTGGCGCTGGGCCTGGACGAGTCGGCGTTGCGCGCCTTCGATCACTTCGGCACCGAGCAGGCCGAACGCCTGCGCCAGCTCGTGGCGATGGCGCAGGCGCTGGGACCGAACGGTACGTTCGCCGCGTTGTCCGAGCAATTGAAGGAAGCGAGTTCGGAGTACGACAACTTGATCGCATCGATCGCGGTCGAACCCGAATCGGATATCGATGCAGACCGCGTTTGGCTGACAAGTGCCGTGAGGCAAGTCAAGATGGACGTGTTGAAACAGGAGTTGAACCAGTTGTTTTCTTCCGGATTGACCCCAGATCAGGTGAGTGCCCGCTATCGCGAAATCACAGCTCAGCAGGACCTCTTGGCCCGGGAGGCAGCAAACGACACCCCTGCGAAATTCGCCTGACCGGGACCGGTTGCCAAGGCGCCGTTCTTGACTGGAAAGAACAGGGGTGCGTGCTATAATAAAACGCTAACTATTGCAAGCATTGAAACGATTTTTCGTGACAATTCGGGCGGGGTGTCTCAGTTAGCGGGGCAACTGTATGTGCCTGCAGCGTGATGTAAGGTAACAAAACTTTATCATTAACCATCGTAAAGTGGTCGTTGTGACTTCGAAAGCGCCTGTGCCAACCAAGAAACCCGAAACCAAAGTGGCTACCAAATCCACCAGGATGTCCGCTAAAGCGGACAATTCGCAAGACAAGGCGGAAGCCCGCGTCGCGGGTGTTGCGCCTGTCAGCCAGACGACCGATGCGGAAGCCCTCGCCGCGATCGACACGTCGGGCTACGTGCTGCCTGCCGTCAAGGTCCCAGGCCGGCGTGGCCGCAAGCCCAAGGAATTCACCCCCGAAAACGACGAAGTCGCCGCCCTGAACGCGGTCGAGCGCGCCGAGCTGAAAGCGGTCGACAAGGCCAAGGCCAAGGACCGCAAGGCCAAGGAAAAGGCGCTGCTGAAAGATGCGTTCTCGTCGGACACGGAAGCGAGCGAAGAGGAACTGGAAATCCGCCGCCAGAAGCTCAAGGCCCTGATCAAGTCGGGCAAGGAGCGCGGCTTCCTCACGTATTCCGAGATCAACGACCATCTGCCGGACAACATCGTCGATCCGGAAGCGATCGAAGGCATCATCGGCACGTTCAACGACATGGGCATTGCCGTTTACGAGCACGCGCCCGATGCCGAAACGCTGCTGCTGTCCGATAACGTCGCCACCGTCACCAGCGACGACGAAGCCGAGGCTGCCGCCGAAGCGGCGCTGTCGACCGTCGACTCCGATTTCGGCCGCACCACCGACCCCGTCCGCATGTACATGCGCGAGATGGGCTCGGTCGAACTGCTGACCCGCGAAGGCGAAATCGAGATCGCCAAGCGCATCGAAGACGGCCTGCGCGACATGATCCAAGCGATCTCCGCCTGCCCGGTGACGATCGCCGAGATCATCGACGCCGCCCGCCGCATCGAGAACGACGAGATCAAGATCGACGAGATCGTCGACGGCATGGTCGACCCGAACGAAGACGAGGCGACGTCGCCGACCGCGGTCGCCCCGACGGCGACCGAGTCCGACGACGACGAGGACGAAGACGAGGAAGAGGAAGAAGAGGAAGAGGAAGAAGAGGCGAGCGCGGGTTCCGGCGCCGCCGGCTATTCCGCCGAACAGCTCGAGCAGCTGAAAGCCTCGGCCCTCGAAAAATTCAGCGTCATCGAACAGCAGTTCGACAAGATGCGCAAGGCGTACGAGAAGCAGGGCTACAACTCCGACGGCTACATCAAGGCCCAGGAAGCGATCTCGAACGAACTGCTCGGCATCCGCTTCACGGCCAAGGTCGTCGAAAAGCTGTGCGACACCCTGCGCGGCCAGGTCGACGAAGTGCGCCACATCGAGAAGCAGATCCTGGACGTGGCCGTGAACCGCTGCGGCATGCCGCGCGCCCACTTCATCAAGGTCTTCCCGGGCAACGAGACGAACCTCGAGTGGGTCGACGGCGAAGTGAACGCGGGCCACGCCTACAGCGCGATCCTCGGCCGCAATATCCCGACGATCAAGGAACTGCAGCAACGCCTCATCGACCTGCAAGCCCGCGTCGTCCTGCCGCTGCCGGACCTGCGCAACATCAACCGCCAGATGGCGGCCGGTGAAATGAAGGCGCGCAAGGCAAAGCGCGAAATGACGGAAGCCAACCTGCGTCTCGTCATCTCGATCGCGAAGAAGTACACGAACCGCGGCCTGCAATTCCTCGACCTGATCCAGGAAGGCAACATCGGCCTGATGAAGGCGGTGGACAAGTTCGAATACCGTCGCGGCTATAAATTCTCGACGTATGCGACGTGGTGGATCCGCCAGGCCATTACCCGCTCGATCGCGGACCAGGCGCGCACGATCCGTATTCCGGTGCACATGATCGAAACGATCAACAAGATGAACCGGATCTCGCGCCAGATCCTGCAGGAGACGGGCGCCGAGCCGGATCCGGCGACGCTCGCGATCAAGATGGAAATGCCGGAAGATAAGATCCGGAAGATCATGAAGATCGCGAAAGAGCCGATCTCGATGGAAACGCCGATCGGCGACGACGACGATTCGCATCTGGGCGACTTTATCGAGGACAACAACACGCTGGCGCCTTCGGACGCGGCGCTGCATGCCTCGATGCGCGGTGTGGTCAAGGACGTGCTCGACTCGCTGACGCCGCGCGAAGCGAAAGTGCTGCGCATGCGCTTCGGCATCGAAATGTCGACCGACCACACGCTGGAAGAAGTCGGCAAGCAATTCGACGTGACGCGCGAACGCATCCGCCAGATCGAAGCGAAAGCGCTGCGCAAGCTGCGCCACCCGTCGCGTTCCGACAAGCTGAAGAGCTTCCTGGAAGGCAGCGGCGGCTGAGGCTTGACGGACCTACGCTAACACAATATCCTCTCGCCACTTCGGACGCTCAGGTGCCAGCCTGTCATCCGCAAGTGGCGAGTTTTTAGCGTCTTCGGATGTACCAGTTTCGGGCCTCTAGCTCATGCCTGGTTAGAGCAGCGGACTCATAATCCGTTGGTGCCCGGTTCGACTCCGGGGAGGCCTACCAATATTTATGCTGTGTTTTCAAAGGGTTAGGTGAGCAGTCTCACCGCCCTTCCTCTCTGCCTTTTCCCTCCTGCTCAACGTATGCTCAAGGGGGAACAAAATGGCATCAATCGGCAAGCGTGGCGACAAGTGGCACGTTCGCATCTGTCGTAAAGATCATCCAACCATCTGCAAGTCGTTCAGCTTGCTCAGGGACGCTCAGACGTGGGCGAAGAACACCGAGCTTCGGTTGGAGCGTCGTGAAGCCCTTGGTCGTGAGACCGTCCTTCTATCGACACTCCTTCAACGCTACCTGACCTCGGTATCTCTGCTCAAGAAGGGACACAAGCAGGAGGTATCCCGCCTCAATAGCTGGCTCAAGCATCCGTTAGCAAACCGGGATGCTGCGTCCATCAAACCGGCTGAGATTGCCCTCTGAACCGCCCCGGCTTTCGTGAAGGCCGGTTTATGTGAGTCAGGCCGGGATAGCCTGACTGCTCAGTTGCGCATAATAGTTTGCCTCAGCTTCGGCTGGCGGTATATAGCCGAGCGGTTCCAGCAAGCGGTGGTGGTTAAACCAGGACACCCATTCCAGCGTGGCCAGCTCGACGGCCTCGCGTGTTTTCCAAGGAGCGCGGCGGTGGATCAATTCAGCCTTGTAAAGCCCATTGATTGTTTCGGCCAAGGCGTTATCGTAGCTGTCCCCCTTCCTGCCCACAGACGGCTCGATGCCGGCTTCTGCCAAGCGTTCGCTATATTTTATCGACACGTATTGCGAGCCTCTATCGCTGTGATGGACCAACGCGTTTCGTTCCGGCTGGCGCGCGTACAGGGCTTGTTCCAGCGCATCGAGAACGAAGTCAGTCCGCATCGAACTGCTGACGCGCCAACCAACGATGCGCGGAGCGAAGACGTCGATGACGAAGGCGACATAGACGAAACCCTGCCACGTCGAGACGTACGTGAAATCGCTGACACACAGCTGGTTCGGGCGCTGTGCCTTGAACTGACGGTTGACCCCGGTCGAGTGGGCATTGCGCCTTTGCATCAGCAATCGTTGTGCGTACGACCTTGCCGCGCATGACGCCTCGCAGTCCGGCCTTGCGCATCAAACGCTCCACCGTGCAGCGGGCCACATCGGTTCCCTCACGGCGCAGCTGGCGCCAGACCTTTTCAGCCCCATAGACCTGCATGTTCGCCTGCCAGACCCGCTCAATGTCGACGCTCAGCTCATCGTCACGCTGGACACGGGCGCAGCGCAATGCCGTATTACGCTGCTGCGCCGCGTGACGCCGGTAGCCCGACGGCGCGACCTGCATCACCTTGCAGATCGGCTCGACGCCGTAGGCATGGCGGTACTGGTCGATGAACGTCCTCACGACTTGAAGCGGCGGTCGAGCTCCGCCTGGGCGAAAAACGCACTCGCCAGACGCAGGATCTCGTTTGCCTTGCGCAGTTCGCGCACCTCTCGCTCCAGCGCCTTGATGCGCTCGTCTTCGGCGGTGGTCGGACCAGGACGCTGGCCAGTATCACGCTCTTGCTGGCGTACCCAGCGGCGCAGCGTTTCGGGTGTGCAGCCGATCTTGGCAGCGATCGACTCGATCGCTGCCCATTGCGAGCTGTACTCGCTGGCAGCCTCGCTGACCATGCGCACGGCGCGCTCGATCACTTCGGGGGAATACTTGGGTTGCTTCTTCATGACTCCATTTTCTCAAACAATGGAGCCTCTACAAAACCCGGGGCGGTTCAAATATCTAATGTGGTGTACTTAGTTGTCCAGTACCTTTAAATGTATCCCCAGTCTTAAATTAGGAGCAGTAGAGGCTCAAGTCATATAGAATTAACCCAGTTAACCGAGGATGGCCGATGACTGACAAAGACGAATTTGAGGATCTGGACGACCTATCTGATATGGCGGCTGCGATGGCTGCGCTCGGGGCAGGTGTGTCCCTGGAAGAAGCAGCCGAAACCTGTTCGGATCTTCTCAAAGAATTTCAGCGATACCATCCTCTAAAGACTGCGGCAACATTCGGTGCGCTGCTAACGAAAAAACGCCTGCAACCAAATTGCTTGAGGCTGGAGCTTCTCGTTCACTTGGCTCTAGCATCATGTCGTGGACCGCGTGTACCTACGGCACAGCTCCTTACCAAGGGTTATTCTTTGGCCGGACAGGGTTTGGGTCATATGGAAGATCCTCCGGAAGATATCTTTGTGGGGAATATTTACTCTCTTCGTGGTAACTATAAGGTTCTAGAAGGGATTTGGGAAAGCGGAACCTTTTACTTGCAGAGGTTTGTAAACTTAGCGGATTCTCTTCCCGATTCTGATATATACCGATGGTTTGCAAACGCGATACATGCGCTACTTAAGGTTTCCGATATAGTTTGTACTCGTGCCGGTCTGAAGCGAAATGAGTTGGGAAATCAAGATGGTGAAGACTCGCTCCCACTTGATTTGGTAAGCCAGCCTGATAAGCTTCGTCAGTTAGTGCAATTTGGATTTGATGAGCTAGAACAAGCGGAAATCGATATTGGTCATCTTAGTCCGTTTATCTTCGATCCGGCAGATCGTACCAACCTTTTAAAACAATCTATATCAAGCAGTGCACTTGAAGCCCGGCCTTTAGCGGTTGAGGGAAATCAGTTGTACCTAGTGTTGCCGAGTGCAGTGTCATCAGCTATTCGAAGGTTCTTCCTAGCTATGCTTGGGTCAGGACCACACAGGCAAAACTTCATTTACAATCTCGGGAACGAATACTCGCGCCTATTGCATGATACTCCAGTTTTAGGAAGAAAATTCCATCGTGTTCGTTTCTCTCATCATCCATGGGGGAGCATATCGCAGGCCTTGCATCATGTTGATGAGGGTAGATATTTGCACCTTGTATTCTTCATGGATACATTGGAAGAATTTGATCCTGAAGGCTTCGGGGGAATGTATTTAGGCAGTCAACAATCTGAAGAAGAGATAGAGAGATTAGTAACCAAGACAAGACTAGAGGCTTCTAAGCAGGCCGGATTCCAAAGCGGGCTTACTCTTTACATTGTCTGTGGCGTCGGGCGAGGCGCAGCTTTTGCATTTGGAGGGGAGCCTCAACCTAATTGGCAAGGAGAATTTCTTAGTATCGCAGACTATTGCACTTTATGCAGAGTTAAAGGAATTAGTGCTATTAATCTTTGGAGAATAAACGAGATGAAGTCTCGTTTAAGGCAAATGAATGTCTGGTTCCAAAATATTAACGGATTCCTTAATTTCTATGCTTGGGTAGAGTCGCTTAATGGACATCTTGTTCCTCATGCAGATGTGCCCGAACAAAAATCTGCTGACCAAGGCCTTAACATCGCGATCGTTCAAAACAGCATCTTAAAGTTACGGCATATGGTGACAAGCTCGGTTGACTTTCATGTAGAACAATTTGTCGATGGAACGTGGAGGCTTGTCCATACTGAAGGGACGAGCTACTTCGACGAAGACAATGAGCAACCAGTTTATGGACACCTACAACTCGAAGAGGAAGTTCGATTTCTAGGGGCGTGTATCACTTCAAATAGATGTTGGTGGTTTGAAGCTGTGTGTTCAGGCGATGAGCCAAGTCATACGACTTATGACCGCTGGAAGATGTTAGGTACTTGGCTGGCACGTGCAGTACGTCCTCTCGAAAGCGCGTTTTCCACACATCTTAGGCCTGGACCGATCCTTTGGCGATGCGTGTTTGAACCTTACATCGATAAATTAGACGATGAGGCTTACGGTACATTCGAAGATGCAGAGAACGCCATTCAGATTGTAATCGATTCAACGGACGGTACTGTTGAGCTTGCGATTGGTCAAGGGTTCAACCAGGCAATCTTCAGTCCATATAACATTGCTGAGAGAGCTCTGGTTTGCGCCCTAGTCAAAGGGGTGGCTCAGCTTGCGGATAATAAAACGATTGCGATCGATAGTCTTGTTAATGAAATTGTCCCAAATACTGAGGCACGGCATTCTCATATGTTTCCTGCCCAGAGCTTTAGGGATTTTATACGTACTTTGGTTGAGAAGGAGCCGATAACTATCAGTTCCTTCGATAATGCCTCAGTATGTCTCGGTATGGGGTGGCGCGCACGAGATTTTAATGACGGAAACCGAGTTGAAGGGAAGGCAAGTTGTATTACGTTTTTGAATAATTTAGTGAAGCAACTTGAAGATGAGCTCTGTCAGGAATTGAGTCAATTTAACCGTCTAGCTCTGTTATCGAAATTACTTCTGAACAATGAGACCGCGAGCGTGTCACGTGAAAGGTGGCACCGGACAGCTGCAGCCATACTCGCGCTTCGCGAAAACAAGGTCGCTACATTAAGGTCGATGAGGGAGCATGAGCAGTCGTTAAACGCCATCTTTCAAGCAGGTAGAAATCTAATCGAGATGGCTCTTTGTGAGTCCGCCACCGAGGGAGGCAGAGTTCCTGGTGAAATTGACCTTTCGCGATTGCTTGCTAAGGCATCGCAGTTATTTCATGTCGGTGGATGGTCGGACCTTATTCGTTGGAATGTCCTAGAGCCTTTCGTAATTATAAGGCCGCTAGGAGATGTTCACGTAAAGCACGACTTCATGGATACTGTTCTAGATGGCTTTGGAAATGCAACTAGTGAGTATCGCTACAATGCCTCAGTGAAAAACTATGCTAAAAATCTGGAGCGACCGAAGGTATACGAAGATCTTGGGAGAGAGATTGAGGCCGAGTTCCTAAAAGCATGGCAAGACGAGTTCGGATGCAGTGTTGATGAATTTCGGCAATTTGTGGACTCGATTGAAAACTGGGCAATTGAAAATCAAAAGCCAGTAATCCAAATGCGCCGCTCAGAACTTGCCGGACTTGCCGCTTCACGCCACATTGCTTTGATTATTTTGCAAAACTTAAGCCTTACGGCGCGTCCAAACTGGCGGCAATTGCCAGACGGTTACGATAGCCGTGATATTGCTCCTTGGCGCTTCCGTCGTAGACTCAGTGTGTTACGGCGCCCCTTACTGCAATTAACAGATGAGGTTGATCCGCTAGTCATTTTTGCTCCGGGAATGTTACGTGAGGGAGTGACCTATATGTTTCGAAACTATTATGAAGGATCATACCCAGATACACACCTTGGCCCAGCGATGCGCCGGTACGCAGGAATTGCCCGCGAACGCGATGGAATGCAGTTCAATAAAAAGGTTGTTGATCGCATGGAAGCACTTGGCTGGCAAGCACAGCCTGAAGTCGCTGTCACGAAAATTCTTCGCAGAGCATTTCCTCGAAATTTCGGCGACGTCGACGTATTGGCATGGGATGTCGATAGTGGGCGTGTCTTGGTAATGGAATGCAAGGACCTACAGTTCAAGAAGACCTACGGTGAGATAGGGGAGCAGTTGAACGACTTTCGTGGGGAGGTCTCAGCTAGCGGAAAAAGAGACCTTCTCCGCAAACACTTGGATCGAGTAGAACTGTTATGTAGCCATCAAGCTGAGGTCAAAAAATATTTGGGCATTAGCGGAGATATTAAAATTGAGAGTCATCTCGTTTTTAGTAATCCCGTGCCCATGCAGTTCGCAAGCGGAACCATTAGTCAGAGCGCTGAGCTGCACATCTTTGATGACCTCGACCGCTTATCCTTGAAGTAAGTGTGACGCCGAAGCGAATATTGATGTTGTGGCAATGTGTAGTTAGGTTTAACAAATACCTTGATAAACTAGCTTCGTACCGACTATGTCTTCCACAGAGTCTCTAGTATGTCTAACGAAGCTTGATATGTCTTAATTTTGTCGAGATATTTTCAAGGAGCAATGCACAACTGAAGGCTAGGGGGTATTCCCCTCCGGGGTTGGGTACGAGGTGAGCGCTCAACCGTTGCTCAATTTGTGCTCAAGATAGATGTCTTTAGAATCGGTTGTGCTGACAGCTGAGTATGCGTAAACTGTTGATCTGAAAGGGAAGAGCAGCGGAGCATGCAAGCTTGCAAAGCAAGCGAAAGCACTCATAATCCGTTGGTGCCCGGTTCGACTCCGGGGAGGCCTACCAAATAGCTTTATGCTTGGAATCAAGCCCTTACGAGAAATCGTAAGGGCTTTTTTCATGGTGTACCCGGCGCCCCCATGCGGACCGAATTTTAGATCTCGTATTGGTGTCTTAATCCTCTCGCATGCCACGCCTTCGGGCATTCCCATCAAAAAGAACGGAGGCACAGCAGACCCAGGGGAGACTACCAATGAAACCGTTTCAGAGAACCGCCACCGCCATCGGTGCCACCCAGTTCGTCCTGATGGCCGGTGGCGCGATGTGCGCACACGGTGCGCGCGCCCAGGAAACCACCGGCACGGGCGGCAAGTCCGATATCGCCACCGTCGTGGTCGTCGGCCAGCGTGCCGCGCTGGAGTCCGCCGCGGCGCGCAAGAAGAATTCGGACGAGGTCGTCGATTCCGTCCTCGCCGAAGACATCGGCAAGCTGCCGGACAAGTCGGTGACGGAAGTGCTGCAGCGCGTCGTCGGCGTCACCATCGATCGCACGATGAACATTCCCGACCGGCTGCAGGGTGTGGGCGATGCCATCAACCACTTCGCCGCCGAAGGCACGGGCGTGTCGATCCGGGGTCTGCCGTACGTGCGGTCGGAACTGAACGGCCGCGATACGTTTTCCGCCAACGGCGGCCGCACGCTGAGCTTCGAGGACGTGCCGCCCGAGCTGATGGCCGGCGTGGACGTGTACAAGAACCCGTCGGCCGAACAGATCGAAGGCGGCATCGGCGGCCTCGTGAACCTGCGTACAGCGCTGCCGTTCGATTTCAGGGGCAAGAAGGGGGCGTTGTCGGTGGAAGCATCGCGTTCCGAATTGCGCGGCAAGACGTCGCCGTCGTTCTCCGGCCTGTTCTCGAACCGCTGGAAGACCGGCTTCGGCGAGTTCGGCGCCTTGATCGACCTGGCCCATTCGCGCATCGACACGCGCAGCGACGGTGTCCAGATTTCGCCGTACATGCCCCGCACCGATGCCGTGGTGGGCGACACGAGCGGCACCCGGCGCTGGATCGCGAACGGCGGCAGCTGGACGACGAACAACTTCGAGCGCGAGCGCGACGGCCTGTACGGTGCATTGCAGTGGAAGAAGGACAACCTGTCGTCGGCGCTGACCTATTTCCGCTCGAAGTACGACATGACCACGACGGAATACTCCGCGGCCGCGAGCGCGAATCCGGCCACCATCACGGTCGATCCGGGCGCGTTGTTCGACGAGCGCGGCGCCTTGCTGTCCGGGACGATCCGCGCGCCGCAGGATCCGGGTGTGACCCTGGGTGTGCAAAGCCGCACCGCGGGCCGCAAGTCCGACACGCGCGACCTCGCGTGGAACCTGCAGTGGCGCGCGAACGACCGCTGGACCTTCAGCGGCGACCTGCAGCATACCCGCGCCACGACCTCCGGGTTCGACAACCTCGTGTCGCTGGGCGGCTGGATGCCGAAGGAGGGCATGGACATGCGCTCTTCGCCACCGACGCTGACCTTCGATGCCGCGGACCGCGCCTTCATGGCCAATCCGAACAATTACTACTGGAACTCCGCCCAGGAACACCGTGACGAAGCCATCTCCACGCAGAACGCGGTTCGCCTGGACGCCAGATACGCCTTCGACAGCCCGGTGCTGGACGACGTGCGTTTCGGCGTGCGCTTCACGAACCGCGACGCCACCACGCTCGGGACGCACGGCAGCAACCAGTGGCACGAGATCACGGCGCCCTGGGCCGTCGGCCACGACTGGCAGCCGTTCAGCCAGCTGGCTTACCTGAGCGATCCACGCTTTTCCGCCAACACCGGGCCCCTGTCGTTCAACGACTTCTTCGGCGGCGGGACGACGATGCCGCCGTCGGTCGTCGCGAGCGACGTCGCGCTGACGCATGGTGCGCCGCCGCCGGCCTTCTTCCAGCTGCACGAGATGGTGAAAGTGCTCTGCAATATGCCGTGCTCGGGCGACGCGCTGTGGGAGTATGCGAAGTTCGGCGACCCCGAGAGCCGCAACGAGCAGCATGAAAAGACCAGGGCCGCCTACGCCCAGCTGCGTTTCCGCTACGACGGCCTGCGCTACCCGGTGGACGGCAACGCGGGCCTGCGTGTGGTGCGCACGAATATGTCGGCGAAGGGCTACCTGTTGTTCTCGCCGCCGGACACCTCCAACATCCCCGGCGTGCCGAAGATCGCCGCGCTGTCCAACCAGGCCAGCTTCGGCCAGCAGTACACGAATGTCCTGCCCAGCCTGAACCTGCGCATGAAGGCCAGCGACCAGCTGCAGTTCCGCGCCGCGTTCTCGAAAGGCATCGCGCGTCCGGAGTTCTACCAGATGCAGGCCTATACGACGCTGAGCCAGAACGTGCACACGCACACGGACCCGGTGACGAACGCCACGGTCGTCGACGGTATCGACTACACCGGCAGCGGCCTCGGCAACCCGATGCTCAAGCCCACGCGCTCGACCAACGTCGACCTGACGGCCGAGTATTATTTCGGCCATGGCGGCCAGCTCACGCTGGCATTGTTCAACAAGCGCCTGTCCGACATCATCATCGGCAAGCCCTCGATCGTCACGCTCAACGACGATACCGGCCAGCCGCACGATTTCGCGGTCACGTCGCCCGTCAACGGCGCCACCGGTCGTGCCAGCGGCGCCGAGATCGGCTACCAGCAGTACTTCGACAAGCTGCCGGGCTGGTGGTCGGGCCTTGGGGTGTCCGCCAACTACACCTTTATCGACAGCCACCAAGACCTGGGCAAGCCGCTGGCGCAGGTCTGGTGCACGCCGCAGGATACGAATGCATTCATCGCCCGCGATCTGTCCGGCTGCGACACGGACGGCCACCTGCTGAACGTGGGTCATGTTCCGATCACCGGCCTGTCCAGGAACGCGTTCAACGTGGCACTGTTGTACGACAAGGGCCCGGTGTCCGCACGCATGGCGTACAGCTGGCGTTCGAAGTACCTGCAGGCGATCAACGCCTACGGCACGAACGGTAACGACGGCATCGATGCGAATCCGGCGAGCCCGAAATTCGGCCAGCCGTATTCGGTGCAGTACGCGCTGCCGACTTGGGGCGGGGCGTATGGCCAGCTCGACGCGAGCCTGCAGTACAAGTTCACGGACAACCTGAGCCTGTCGGTCCAGGCGACGAACCTGAACAATGCGGTGTTCAAGCAATACATGCAGCAAGGTATTGGCCTGAAGGAGCGCGGCGCCTTCTATACCGGCCGCCGTTTCTCGATCCGCTTGGGTTACACGTTCTGACCGTCTGCCCGACGATATGTCTGTGCATGCAGCCGCGTTCAGCAACCATACAGGGCTGAAACCCGTCTCAGCCTGGAAACGATCGCCTCCCTGAGCCTGGCCGGGCCCGTCACCTCCACCTCCGGCGCCAGCCGCAACAACTGGCCGGCCCCGTGCTCGACCGACTCGACGGGAATGCGCAACGTGACCCGCCCATCCCGCCGTCGTGAAGGCCGCGCTTCCGCAACGGCACGCGCGACCGCGGCATTCAGGTAACGTAAATCCCTGAGCCCGGCCGGCGTCGCCAGCACGTCCGCATAGTCCGTATAAAGTTCAGCCTCGAAGCGCGCGACCGACTCCGCCCAATAGCGCGCCAGGTCGAACCAGGCCGGCCGCCGCGCACGTTGCTCCAGAAGAGTGGCGCGTTGCACGTTCGAGGCCCGATACGTGCGCGGCTTGCCGTCCGCTGCGGCAACGAGATACCACGCCCCCGCCTTCAACACGAGCCCCAGCGGATGCACGACCCGCTCGACCTCGTCACGCCAGCTCTCGTAACGTATGCTCAGCTGCCTGTCCGTCCAGACCGCCTCGGCGACGATCGCCAGATGCGGCACCGCATCCGCCTCGCGATACCAGTCGACCGGATCGAGGTGAAAGCGCGACTGCATCTTCTGCGCTTCCGAGCGCGACGATTCCGGCAGCGACGTCAGCAGTTTGAGTTGTGCACCCTGCAGCGGCTTGTCGAGGCCGAGGTCGGCTGCCGGGCCGGCCAGGCCGCTGAGGAAGACGACTTGCGCTTCGGCCGGCGTCAGCCCGGTCAGGCGCGTGTTCCAGCCGTCGAGCAGGCGGAAGCCGCCCGTGCGGCCGCGCTCCGCGTAGATCGGCACGCCGGCGGCGGTGAGCTGGTCGATGTCGCGGTGCAGGGTGCGCACGGAAATTTCCAGCGCCTCGGCCAGCGCGGCGGCGCTCATGGGGCCGCGCGTTTCGAGCATCATCTGGATGGAAAGCAGGCGGCTGGCGCGCATGGTCGGGCGAAATATATGACATGGGATGGCAGATATTCTATTCGATACTGCCGACATCGACATCAACGAGGAGACCGCGATGCCACCGACACACCCCCAGGTCGTCGAACTGCGCCAGTACACGCTGCATCCATATAAACGCGATGCACTGATCGATTTGTTCGATCGCGAATTCGTCGAAACCCAGGAAGCGGAAGGCATGAGCGTGATGGGGCAGTTCCGCGATCTGGACAATCCGGACCGCTTCGTCTGGCTGCGCGGCTTTGCCGACATGGCGTCGCGTGCGCGCGGCTTGCAGGGCTTCTACGGCGGTCCCGTCTGGGCCGCCCATCGCGATGCGGCGAACGCGACCATGATCGATTCCGACGATGTCCTGCTGCTGCGGCCGGCGTGGCACGGTGCCGGTCTCGCGCATGAGCCCGCGCGCAGGGCGGGGCACGCTGGCGGCATGATCGACATCACCGTGTTAAGCCTGAACGATGTCGCAAGCCCGGCGCTGCTCGATTTCTGCCGCGAGCGCATGACGTCGGTTCTACAAAGGGAGGGCGCACTGACGCAGGGCTGGTATGTCACCGAATCGAGCCCGAACAATTTCCCGCGGCTGCCCGTGCGCGAAGGAGAAAACGTGCTCGTCGGCGTGGCCGTATTCAAGGAGCCGGTCGAACGGGGCTGGCAGCGCGACGTGACGCCGGCCCTGTCGCAGTGGCTCAAAAAGCCGCCCCATTCCATGACACTTGCGCCGACAGCACGCTCGGCCATCCACGCATAAGGCCCCCATCATGAACGATTTCGATTTCCTCGTCGGTCACTGGACAGTCCGCCACCGGCGTCTCAAGGAGCGCCTCGTCGGATGCACTGAATGGGAAGAGTTTCGCGGCACATGTTCCCTGCGACCGCTATTGAATGGCCAGGCGAACGTCGACGACAACGTGCTGGAGCTGCCGTCGGGGACGTATCGTGCTGCCTCGATCCGCGCCTACGATCCGGCGACGGACCAGTGGTCGATCTGGTGGCTCGACAGCCGCCAGCCGCATGACCTGGGCGTCCCCGTCGTCGGCGCGTTCAAGGATGGCACCGGCACCTTCTTTGCCGACGACACCTTGAACGGCCGACCGATCCGCGTACGCTTCCTCTGGACGGACATCACGCCATCGAGCGCACGCTGGCAACAGGCGTTTTCGAGCGACGGCGGCGCGACCTGGGAAACGAACTGGATCATGGAATTCCAGCGCGTTACTTCTTGAAGACGCCGCGCAGCAGGCCGAACGCGCTTTGCGTGATCACGTCCGTCGCCGAGGGCGTCTTGGCCTGGGCGGAAGCCGGTTGCGCCGGCTGTCCACTTGGAACATCGGCGTCGTGGCCGGACATGGCCGCGCTCATCGCCATCGAGTCCATGCCCGGCATCAGCGACGCGACCGATTTGCGGCGCACCTTGACGTCCCACTGCGGCTCCCACGTGATCTTCGGATCCTTCGGCCGCGGCGGCCAAGCCATGTTCAGTTCGTCGCCGTACGCGATCACGCGGCTCATCGCCGTGGCGCCGACGGCTTCCTTCGGCGCGACGCATTCGGTGGCGCTGCCCGGCAGCAGTACCTTCTCTTTACGCCACTTCTCTATGGCACTGTCGGGCTGATAATTGACGAGTCCCATGCCCATGTCCGGCAGCTCGCTCGACGTCCAGTAGACCAGTTCCATCTCGTTGTCGCCGCCATGGCCGGTATCACGCATGCCCATCGCCTGGACGAACCAGGCCGTCGCCTGCGGCATCGCTTTCCACTTGAACAGCACGCCGTTGCCGTCGTCGCTGCGGCTGGCTTCCACCGCCGGCATCAGGTCGTGCGCCGCGTCGATGTTGAACTTGAAGCCGTCCACGACGCCGTCCCCGGCAAACGCATGCTCTCCCACCATCGACGCGCCTTCCGGCAGCAGACGGGCATCGGTCTTGTTCGGCCATGCCGGGCGGCCGGGGACGGGCGTCGGCACGCGCGCCGTGGCGCCGCGGTTCTGGAAGAACTTGTTGTACTGCGTGGCGTCCATCCTGGCGAAATCGATGACGAGCGGCTGGCCTTCACGGACTTCTGCGCCGCAACCCCAGTACAGATACATCTTCCCCTTCGGCATCTCGAACCTGGCCGGCTGGTCATCCACGATGTCGGGCTCGGGCGCCGCCTGCTTCTGCGGCTCCGGCGCGAGCAGGTTCAGCGTCGGCGCCAGCCTGGAGCCGGCAGGCACGCTCTGGGTGGCCGTTTTCAGATGGGGGTTATTCCGGGTCAGCAGGACGACGTCCATCCAGCGGCCCTGGCTTTGGCCTTGCGTCTGGCCGAAGGTATTGCCGCCTCCATTGCCCTTGTTGAAGAGGTTGCCCAGCATGCCGGCCGCGCCGCCGCCCGGCATCGCCGGCATCCCGCCCGAAAAGGTCGCGAGGTCGAGATAGGCCTGGCTGACGGGAGGTTTGACTTTCTGGACGACGTCCGCGGCCAGCGCGGGCGTCAGGACGAAGAGGCCGGATACGGCGAATGCGAGCGGTTTGAGCGAAGACATGGGCACTCCTTGAGAGAAGGCCGCCATTATCTCGACAGGGTCCGCCCCGAAATAGCCCCCTCGGGGGTGGGCCTGTCATCGATGCTCGTCGACACCGACCTGCCGGCACATGTCCAGTACCGGGCAGGTGGAACATTTGGGGCGGTTTCCCGTACAGATGTGCTTCCCGAATGGCACCAGCAGGCGGTTGATGTCGATCCAGTACCGCTGCGGCAGTGTCGCTTCCAGCGCGGCCAGCGTCTTCTCGGGCGTCGACGCCTTTACGTAACCCCAGCGCCCCGTCACGCGATGCACGTGGATGTCGACACTGATGACAGGTGTGCCACACGCCACGCCCAGCACGAGGTTCGCGCACTTGGGACCGACGCCGGCGAACGACAGCAGTACGTCGCGGTCGCACGGCAAGGTGTCGCCGTACCGCTCTTCGACCTCGCGGGCGATGGCCAGGATCTGGTGCGCCTTGCGTTCGTGGAACGTGCTGGGGCTGATCAACGGGTCCAGCTCTTCCCACGAGAGTCGGGCGACCTCGGCCGGCAACCGCGCGCGTGCGAACAGGTTGCGCGAGACGGGCAGCGTGACTTCGTCATACGTGCGGATCGAGATGATGCAGGCGAGGAGTTGTTCGAAAGTCGATGTAAAACCTTCTTCGGCCAGCTGGAACAGTGCGGCCTTGGGCCAGGGTTGGACGGCTTGCTCGATGCGGTCGAGGGCTACCCCGATGTCGAAGGGTTGCTTGTCCATGGGCCCGCACTCCTGTCAGCGTTAGTGATGGCGCGAAGATACGCTGAGACGTTCTGATGCTCTGTTCTATGCCGCACAGGATCAGCAGGAATTCGATCGGCCATGGGGCTGCTTGCTCGGGGCCTGTTGCCAGTTATGGCGGCCCTTCCGGGGCGCATTCGTCCACCCATCGAGTCACAGTCATTTGTCTGACTTGTTCGCCGACAGTATCGACACGAAGACAGCTTGATCCTCTGGTGTAATACAGCACGCAGTTTGCCCCTGCATCAACCGAACACGAGTCGACCTCAAGAAAACCACGCTCGGCCAGTCGCCTTTCTGCGCCGGTGTACTCGTAGTTGTCGTTGCGATGCATGTGATTTGGTTTCCAGCCTGACGCGATAATGCGTGCGCGTGCGCGAAGAAAAGGCTCTCCCTTGTTTAACTTCGGTTTGTTGACGCCCGAATCGACGTCACCGGTTGTTGCCGCAACCTGCGCGGTCGAGGGGAGAAAAACTGCCAGGCCGGCCGCAAGAGTACAAGTGATGAGGCTTCGTTTCACTTTTCTGTTCCTCCGTTCGCCTTATAGATGGCGATAAAGTCTTCGTATTTAACGGAAGGTTGGGCTGGATATCTGTTGCCTAAGCCTGGCCCCATCGGCAAAGCGGCCCATTTTACGGACGCGCGACTCATCGCGCCGCTGACGTTGCCGGCTTTGATCTTGTCAATGACGTTAACAGAACGAAGCATTTCCACAGCTATCAGGTCTTGAGTCTTCGGCGAAAAATCGGTCAGGCCCATCTTGCCGCCATGCTCACGCCAGGTATCGACTGTAATCTGATACATGCCTGCCGCGGTTGACTTGCCACCGGCCCCAGGACCGGGATGGGTCGAATAGTCCGAAAAGCGCCATCGATCATTCCGCTTTCCTTTGACGGCGCCGTACTTGAAATCGTATCCGCCACCTTCGGCCTCGGCGACAGCTTTCAAGAAAGCGCTTACGTTTTGATCGGCTAACAAAGCTTCATTTTCCGCCAGTCGTTCCGCCTTGTCCTGGGCAATTCGAATCAATTTGGCTTCTGGACTTTCCTGAGATGTGGTTGTTTTGCTGGTACGCCTTCTCAGTGTTTTCCCCGACGGCGATGTCACGGTATCGGTTGCCATGCTACCTCCTCAAACGTAAATGTCGACGACCTCAGCGCTTGCCGTTGCCGACAGCAGATGAGTATGGCCTGCGGCATCTGTCGTGCCATGCTCGATGGCCCCTGACGCCCGGCGGATCGCGTATTCAGTAAAAGCAAGCGGGCTGCCGGTCTCCGCATCGACGAGGACAAATTTGTCGTCGAACTGGCTCGTGCCGGATGGCGCGGCCCCGGCGGCACGCAATGTGGAAGCTGACGCTGACGGATCGGATTTCTGTCCCCCAGCACTTGCACTGCCGCCGCCGCATTCGACGACATCGGTGAACTGGCTTGCGATGAGTATGGCGCCACAAGCGGTCCGCATGCCCGCGAGCGCCACGCCCTTGCCGTAGAACGTCGTGACCGGCGCGCCTTCCACGATGGGAAATACGCCTTTGCATTTCGGGCATTGGACTTTGTGCCCGACGAACGCGATGGGCTTGCCCATGCAAATATCGGATGGAGAGCCTTCGATGACGACACCACCGTGACTCGTCTTGTCTCCCAAGCGAATGATTTCCCCGGCCATGAGTTCTCCTCGACCTTGCACAAACAAAATGTCCGGCTACTAACATAGAGACTGCGCTCGCTTAAGAGCTTGACAACGATCAGCCCAAACGAATTGTTCGCCCATCGCACCAAACGACACCAAATGGCAACATCCCGTGTCAGTTTTCTTGCACGCACCGAATCGGTGAGGTATCTTGCTATGCCACAAGAAATCTTTACGCGGGTTAATGATGTCGGCGTCTACTGCAGAAACTTCGCTCCAACCACTCGTCAAACTCCTCGGTTACGCCCGCTATGTCTTCGGCGGCTTGCTGGTGATTACGGCCATCCTGCTCGCCTGGCAGCATTACGGTATGGAGAAGGTGGTTGAGCTGACTGGCGACCATTTCCCGGTATTCATAGAGGACGATCGCAACGGTGGCGGTGCTTCCGTCGGGTCGATCGAGCGGCGAGGCCAGGATGTGATCGTGCACTGCCATATCTCCCGGAAGATCGACTGGCCCTACTGTAAGCTTGGCTTCTCCTTCCTCAAGGGCGCCACGGGCGTCGACATGTCCCGCTTCGATTACATGACCATCGAAGGGCGCTATACCGGACCGGGGACGTCGCGTTTCGGCATCGTGCTCGCCGAGGCGGAGGAAGGCCTGACGCGGCTCGACCAGTGGCAGACCTACAAGATCAACCAGATCGATGCGCTCGACCTGCCGCCAAATGGCGGCAAGCTGGTGATCCCGTTCAAATGGTTCGGCGTGGCGCAGTGGTGGAAGGACATGGCCAGGCCGACGCTGGAGCATTCAGCCGTCAATGTCGACAATGTCGCGCGGGCCGAGGTGATGATCAGTGGCGGGGGCAAGGAAGGCGAACACATCTTCGCCCTGCACGCCATCCGCCTGCACGGCAAACTGATCAGCCGGGATGCTTTGCTGATGGGGCTCGTTACGGCGTGGGTGCTGTGCGCTGTCGGCTGGCTGGCGATTCTCACGCTGTCGCTGCGCTCGCAGCTGAGGGACAGCCGGGCGGCCGTCGCGCTGCTCAGGACGGTCAACAAGGCGCTGGAGCTCGAAGCGCGCGACCTGGCCGGGCAGGCACACATCGATCCGCTCACGGGCGTGCTGAACCGGCAGGGCCTGCGTGCAGCGCTGATGAGTACGTCGAGCCTGCTGGCCGATCCGATGGCCGTGATCTTCATCGACATCGACCATTTCAAATCGATCAACGACACGCATGGCCACGACGTGGGCGACGACGTCCTGCGCAAGTTCGCCAACGTCATCGCGTCCGGCATTCGCTCGTCGGACCGCCTCGTGCGCTGGGGCGGCGAGGAATTCCTCATCGTCTGTCCGATGACCAATGTATTCCAGGGACGGATTCTTGCGGAAAACCTGCGCCATGCGCTGCACCAGCAGACGTGGCCGGTTGGCCTGCGCGTTACGGCGTCGTTCGGCGTGGCGCAGCATCATGAGCAAGACGAAGTTGGCGTCGTCATCAAGCATGCCGACGAAGAGCTGTATCGCGCAAAGCAGGGCGGCCGCGACCGGGTGTGCGCCCATGTTCCAGCCGACATGGTCGCGAATGCCGAGGCGGCCTAAAACATTACATTTAAGTAAATCAGAAGAATCGATATTGACAGAAGTTGCCGCTAGGGCAACGATGGGCGATTGTTCAATCAACAATTGCCGTCATGAATCGACTGTCGCATTTCCTGATGTCCCTGTGCGCGGCCGTGCCGTTGTTCGCTGCGCACGTGGTCGTCCATGCCGCCGAGCGGCCTCCCGTCGAAAGTTTTTTCCGTCATCCCGACGTCGATTTCGTCAAGCTCTCGCCGAGCGGGCGCTACGTCGTGCTCCTGAACCGGCTGGACAGCGGTCAGCAGGCGCTCGTCGTGCGCGAGACGGCGGACCTGAAAAAGGTCAATACGATCACGACGTTCGAGAGCGCGCGCCTGGTGGATGTCAATTGGGTCAACGACAACCGGCTCACGTTCACGCTGAAGAACGTGAAGATCGAATTCGAAGGGAATCTGGACCAGTTTGCCGCCGACCGCGACGGCACGCATCTGACGCATCTCATTTCCGGTAACTGGACGCATGAGCAGCAAAAGCTCGGATCGCTGATCAAGGACCGGGTGCTGACGGCCGATTACAAGTTCCTGGACGTGACGCATGACGGGACCGACGACATCATCGTCGGCAAGCTCAGCTGGAACAACGTCGACCCGTTACCGCAAGCCGTGCACCCGTACCGCCTGAATACGCGTTCGCGCGTCCTGACCGACATGGTGCAGGGAGCGCAGCCGGAGCTGGTCAAGGCGTGGTTGTTCGATGCCTCGGACCAGCCACGTATTGCCATCGCCAGCAGCAAGGGACGGTGCATCGCGTATTACCGCGCCGAGGCGGCGGGCCCGTGGAGCGAGATCAGCAATCGCGATTGCCTGCAAGACGAGGCGTTCGACCCGGTGATGTTCGACAACTGGAACACGCTGTACGTGCGTGCCGGCTACAAGGGGCGCATGGCATTGTTTGCCTTCGACCTGAACAGAAAGACCCTCGGCAAGGAACCGTTCGTCGACATCGACGGATTCGATTTCATGGGCAATCTGGCGCAGGATTACGGGGCGAAGAAAATTCTCGGCGTGCACTTCGAGGCGGATGCGGCCTCCACGGCCTGGCTCGACCCGACCATGCAGGGCATCCAGAAAAAGGTCGACGCCTTGTTGCCGGGTTCGGTCAACCACGTCACCTGCCCGGACGATTGTCGCAATCCGGTGGCCGTTACCGTCGTCGCCTCCTCCGACCGCATACCGCCCACGTACTTCCTGTACACGCCACCCGATGGCCATATCGTCGGGCTGGGCAGCAGCCATCCGGACATCAATCCCAAGCAGATGGGCAAGCGCGATTTCTTCCGTTACGCGGCGCGCGACGGCCTGCAGATTCCCGTTTATGTGACCATGCCGCCGGACAAGGTCGCAGGACCGAGGCCGGCCATCGTCCTCGTGCATGGCGGCCCGTGGGTGCGGGGCGGGTCATGGGAATGGGATGAGCGGGCGCAGTTCCTCGCGTCGCGCGGTTACGTCGTGCTGCAGCCGGAATTCCGCGGCAGCACGGGCTTCGGGGCCGCGTTGTTCCGCGCGGGCTGGCGTCAGTGGGGACGGGCGATGCAGGATGACCTCGTCGACGCGGCCGCCTGGGCCGTCAAGCAGGGCTGGGCCGATCCCAAGCGCATCGGCATCATGGGCGCCAGCTATGGTGGCTATGCGACCCTGATGGGGCTCGTGCGCGATCCGGACGTATTCCGCGCCGGTGTCGAATGGGCGGGCGTGACCGACATCGAACTGCTCTTTACGCTGGCCCAGAGCGACGCGTCCGAAGACGCGCGCCGTTACGGCATGACGACGCTGATCGGTGACGCGCTCAAGAACCCGGCGGCGTTCGCCGACGTGTCGCCGCTGGCGCAGGCGGGCCGCATCCGCCAGCCGCTGCTGATGGCGCACGGCGCGCAGGACCGGCGTGTCCCCGTCGTGCACGCGGCGAAGATGCACGATGCCGTCATCGCGAAGAATCCGAACGTCGAGTACGTCGTCTATCCGGACGAAGGCCACGGCTGGCGCCACGAAGACGACAGCATCGACTTCTGGAAGCGCGTCGAAGCTTTCCTCGACAAGAACCTGGCGCACTGACAGGGCAGCGCGCCAGGTGTCGGGTCAGAGCGAGATCTCGGTCCCGAGCCGCTTGAGGAATTGCGCGATCCATTGCGGATGCGCGGGCCAGGCCGGGGCCGTGACGAGGTTGCCGTCCGTGACGGCCTGGTCGACCGGGATGTCGGCATACTCGCCGCCGGCCAGTTTCACTTCCGGCGCGCAGGCGGGATAGGCCGACACGCGCTTGCCGCGGATGACGTCGGCGGCCGCCAGCAGCTGGGCGCCGTGGCAGACGGCGGCGATCGGCTTGTCGGCGTGGGCGAAGCCGCGCACCAGCGCGATCACCTGCGGATCCAGACGCAGGTATTCGGGCGCGCGGCCGCCCGCGATGACGAGGGCGTCGTAATCGTCCGCGCTCGCTTCGGCGAAATCCGCGTTCAGCGCGAACTGGTGGCCGGGCTTTTCCGTGTAGGTCTGGTCGCCTTCGAAATCGTGGATCGCGGTCTTGACCTTCTCTCCCTTCTTCTTGCCGGGGCAGACGGCGTGCACCGTGTGTCCCACCGCCAGCAGTGCCTGGAACGGCACCATGGTCTCGTAATCTTCCGCAAAATCGCCGGTCAACAACAGGATCTTTTTCGCTGCCATCGTGTGTTCTCCTTAAAGAGTTCCCTAGGACTTGCCATGACAAGATACCATCGTCGCGCGGGCGCCGTAAGGCTTGATGTTCGGCACGGTTTGTTGCCGGAATCGGACCCGCAGCAATGGAGCCATGAATGACCGTAGATGAACTGAAATCGCTCGCCGACGCATCGGCCGCCGTGACGCAACCTTGCGCCTGTGCCATCGACACCTATCGGGAATGGACGCGCGTCCCGGTGGATTTCCCGGAGTCGCACATGCGCACGGTGGGCACGCTCGTCGACGATCCGTACAACGAGGCCACGTTCGCCGAGTATCACCCGCACGGCACGACGAACTGGTCGCCGGATGCGCCCATCGCCCCGCGCCACTATCCGTACAACCGCGCGCAGGTGGCGCAATGCACCGTGTGCGGGCGCTGCGCGTTGCGTTATGTGGAGGCGGGCGGGTATTACGTGGAGCCGCGGATCCGGGCGCTCGATCCGGGCCTGATCGTGGACGTTCCGGCGCCGGATTGAATGCGGCTCAGGCGGCCGGTACCCGTTCCTCGAGCACGCGCGCACGCAGCGCCGCCAGCGGCAGCGGGCGCGCCAGCAGGTAGCCCTGCACGTAGTCGCAGCCCGCCTGGCGCAGCCATTCGAACTGCTCGGGTTCCTCGACACCCTCGGCGACCACGGTCAGGTTGAAACCGTGGGCGAGGGCGATCACCGCGCCGGCGATCGTCGTGCCGGACGTGGGCAGCAGGCGGACGAAGCTGCGGTCGATCTTGAGGTGGTTGATCGGGAACGTCTGCAGGTAGGCGAGCGACGAATAGCCGGTGCCGAAGTCGTCGATCGACAGGCGCACGCCCAGCGCGCGCACGTTGTGCATGAAGTCGACGGCGCCGTCCAGGTCTTCCATCAGCATGCTTTCCGTGAGCTCCAGTTCCAGGTGGTCCGCGGGCAGGCCCGTCTGCGCCAGCGTGCGCTCGACGACGCCGATGAAATCCTTGTCGCGCAGCTGGCGCGCGGAGACGTTGACGGCCATGCTGAGCCACGTGCCGGTCTGGCGGTACAGCGCGACGGCGTCGCGGCAGGCGCGTTCCAGCACCCACTTGCCGACTTCGACGATCAGGCCGCTTTCCTCGGCGATGGGGATGAACTCGGCCGGCGAGATATAACCCTGCTCCGGATGTGGCCAGCGCAGCAGCGCTTCCACGCCGACCATCTTGCGCGAGCCGCAGGCGTATTGCGGCTGGTAGCACAGTTCCAGCAGGTCGGCCTCGAGGTGGCGGCGCAGGTCGCGGTCCAGGCGCGCGCGCCGCTGCGTGGCGAGGATCATCTCGCGTTCGAACACGGCCACCGTGTCGCGGCCCTTGCCCTTGGCACGGTACAGGGCGGCGTCGGCGTTGCTGAGCAGTTCGCTCATCGTGCGCGCGTCGTCCGGGAACACGCAGGCGCCGATGCTGGCCGTGGGCGTCACTTCCATGCCCTCCACCTGCAGCGGCTGGCGCAGGCCGGCCACGATGCGCTGGCCCACGCGTTCCAGTTCGGCCGCATCGTCGAGCGGGGCGACGATGACGGCGAATTCGTCGCCGCCGATGCGGCCGATGCGGTCGCTGGCGCGCGCCGTCGCGCGCAGGCGGTTGGCCACCTGTTGCAGCAGACGGTCGCCGGCGGCATGGCCGGCCGTATCGTTGACGACCTTGAAGTTGTCGAGGTCGATCAGGAGCAGGCCGATGCGGCCGCCGCTCTCGGTGCGCATGGCGATTTCGAGCTCCAGCGCCTCGTAGGTGCAGCGGCGGTTCGGCAGGTCGGTCACGGTGTCCGTGTAGGCCAGGTGCTTCAGCTGCGATTCGGCGCGGCGCATGCGGGCCTTGGTGCGGCGCGTGAGCACCCACGTCGTCACCAGCGCGCCCAGCGAGGCCAGGGCCAGCAGGGCGCCGTAGCGCAGCAGGCCGTTGCGGATGCCGACCGTGTCGGCCGTCAGCACGACCCGGCCCAGCGCCATGCCGCGGTAGCGGATGGGGCGCGCGACCGAGAGCGGCGTGAACAGCGTCCAGTCGCGCAGCAGCGACGGCGTCTCGTCGACGGCGCCGTTGCGGTAGGCGGCAAATTCGACGTCCTGGCGGTCGTACACGGTGGCGGCGGCCAGGAACGACGAGTGGCGGAACGAGCGCAGCATCTCGTGCGCGGCGTCCTGGTCGTGGAACATCAATGTGGCCGCCACGTTGTCGGCGATGATCGCGGCCTGCACGGTGAGGTCGTCGGTGAGATTGCGGCGCAGCGCGACGAACTGGTACGCCAGCAGGATGCAGCAGGCCACGCCGAGTGCGGCGGCCGCGGCCAGCAGTTGGCCCACGCCGAGCATGCGGCTCAGTTCTCCGGGGCGGCGCGCCGTCGTCGGGTTCATAGCACGTTCCTCGCCAGGCGCAGCAGGTGGGAAGAGAGGCGCAAGCCGTTCCTTGCCGCTTCCTGCGTGTCGACGTCGAAGCGGATGTGTTCATCGTCCTCGACGAGCGTGATGGCGGCCTTGCTGCCGGGGCCGTCGCGCACGACGAGCACGCCCGTCGCGAGCGTCGCCGGCCGCTCCACCGTGCGCGCCAGCACGGCGATGTCGCAGCGCGCGGCTTTCGGATGGGCGAGTTCCGTCACGGTCCAGGGGCGGCCGTTGACCGGCTTGCCGTTCAGGGCGCTCAGTCCGGGCCAGAGCGGGTTCTCGGGACTCGCACACACGAACAGCGGCCCCTTGGCGGCGGCATCCGGCCAGGTCGTGAACATGGCGAAGTTGAAGATGTAGGCCGCCTTCAGGTCCTTGCCGTCGACCTGGGCGCGGCAGATGCCGGCCGCCAGGCCCAGGCCGGATGCGAGCGCGAGAAGGGCGAGGACGCGGACCATCGTCAGAACCGCCAGTCCAGTTTCGCGGCCAGCGTGCGGCCTTCGCGCGCGAGCGCAGTCTGCACGAAGGCGGGGCCGGCCACGTCGGCATACTGTTTGCCGGTGGCGTTGTAGGCGGAGAGCGACAGCTCGGCGCGCGGCGCCAGCCGGAGCGCGGAGAGCGTGACGTTGGCGACGCAGTAGCCGCCCGCCGCACCGTGGTCGGCCAGGCGCTCGCCGCTGCACAGCAGCTCGGCGCCGATGCGGCCGCCGCGCCAGCCCAGCGGCGCCGTCAGGTTGGCCTTGGCCAGGTGGCGCGGCGAATCGATCAGGGGCACGCCGCCGGTGCCGCGTGCCAGCTGCCAGGAATAGCTGGCGCGCAGCCGCACGGCGCCGAAGTCGCGGTCGAGCGCGGCTTCCAGACCGCGGGCATCGGCGTGGTCGATGTTGCGGAAGATGAGAAAGCCCGTGGCCGGGTCGACCTGCTGGCTGATCAAATCGTCCACTGCGTAGCGGAACAGGGACAGCGTGGCGTGGCCGCCGCCCGCGAGCACGTGTTCCAGCACGAGCTCGCGCGTGGCGATCTTTTCCGGACGCAGGTTCGGGTTGGGGAGCAGGCCGCCGGCCATCTCCGGCAGCGCGTAGTACATCTCGTAGGCGTTGGGCGCGCGGAAGGCGCTGCCTGCGATCAGCTTGACGGTGTCGCTCGGGGTTGCCTTGTACACGACGGCCACGCGCGGGCTGAAGCGGTGCATGTCCGGGTCCTCGCGGTCGTCGTAGCGCACGCCGGCGTTGACGAGGAAGCCGCCCGGCAGGCGGATCTCGTCTTCCACGAACACGGCGCGGCGCATCGCGTCGCGGTGGTCCTGCAGCAGCAATTCATAGGGCTGCAGGTTGTAGTTGTACTGGTCGCGGTGCGCGTCGCGTCCCAGCTCGGCGCCGATCACGATCTTCTGGCCGGGCAGGTTCGTCAACGTCGCGTGCGCGCTGGCGTCGTACCAGCGCGCATGGGCGCCGTCGATGTTCAGGCGGGCGACGCCATCGGTATCCGGATACCAGCCCGGGCCCCGGTAATCGGCCTGGCCCGACTGCAGCTGGACCGCGAGGGCCAGCGCGGGCGCGAGCCGGCCGTTCCACGCGAGGCCGATGCTCGTCTGGGTGTCGCGCGTGCTGTCCGGCGCGTTGAAGACGGCGCCGAAGGATGCGGTCGGGATCCCCTTGGTACGGGCCACGTGGCTGGCCGACAGCGTCACGCCGCCGTAACTGCCCTTGACGAGGAAGTTCTGGGCGCGGTCCCAGTCGAGGTGGTGGGCGATGCCGTGATTGGTCTCGGGCGTGTCGAATTCGGGGTAGTACAAGTCGCGGCCCGTACGGTTGAAGGCGCTGGCGGACAGCAGCAGGTCCGCGCCGTTCTGGCCGTGCCAGCCATAGCTGGTGCGCGCCTTGCGCTCGCCCTGGCCGGCGACGGTGACGGCGCCCTGGACACCGGACAGGCCGCTGCCGTCGCGCGTGACGACGTTGATCACGCCGAACAGCGCGTTCGAGCCGTACACGGCCGAGCCGGGGCCGGGCACGAATTCGATGCGCTTGACCATGTCCATGTCGATCAGGCCCTCGGTGCCGATGAGAGCCTGGTCGTACACGGCGTCGTTGATGCGCATGCCGTCGACCAGCAGCAGGAAACGGCTGTTGTAGTCGCCCGGGCGCAGGAAGCCGCGCGCGCCCAGGTACGTGTAGTTGCGGTCGTTCGTCACGTACAGGCCGGGCAGCGTGGCCAGCGCGTCGGCCAGCGTGCGCCAGCCATGGTTGCGGATGTCGGACGCCGTGAGCACGACCACGGACGACGGCGCGTCGCTGATCGGCTGGGCGAATTTCGACGCGGCCGTCACGACCCGCATCTGCATCAGTTCCTCGAGGGGGATCGTGGTCAGCGTGCGGATGTCGCCGGTGTCCGTGTCCGCGCCGGCCAGCGCCACGATGGGGCAGGCCAGCACGGCGGTGCAGACGATGACGGGCAGGGTACGTGACGACATGGCTCTGGGCATGGGATGACGGAGGCAGGCAGTAACGCCCCGTCTTCTCTAGATTGTTTCAAATAATCACTTGTCAGTACTATAGAGAAACTTTCGCAACGTGGCACCGAAAAGTTGCATCAAAAAGACAGAATTGCGTATTTATGGCACGCATCATTCCATATTGCACCAAAAATGGGCGGTTACACTCACTTGCAATTGATACTGTTTAAATCTTTCCAGTGTGCGACCTGGCCGTTACTCTGTACACATGTTTGTTACAACGATATGTAAGGGGAACACCATGCAAGCATTTTCGATCCGTCATACCGCCCGTGCTGCCCTCGTCGCAGCCGTCCTTGGCGCCAGTGCCGCGCCGTTCGCGGCCCAGGCGGCACCCGACCACCACCCGCGCGCGGAAGCGCAATGCCGCAACTGCGGCACGGTGGTCTCGAACCATACGTACAAGCGTGAACCCGAGCGCGCCAGCGGCGTCGGCGGCGTGGGCGGTGCCGTCGTCGGCGGCCTGCTGGGCAACCAGGTGGGCAGCGGCCGCGGCCGCACCCTGGCCACGGTGGCGGGCGCGGTGGGCGGCGCCTATGCCGGCAACCGCATCGAGCGCAACATGAAGGCGGAAACCTATACGGACGTGCGCGTGAAGATGGCGGCCGGCGGTTACCGCACCTTCACGGAGAAGGGCGCGCCGCGCTTCCGCAATGGCGAGCACGTGCGCGTGCTGGATGGACGCCTCGTCCGCTAACGCTATCGACCGGCCGCGCGCACGTTCTTGATCACGAACCCGCTCGCCGGCAACGTCGGAATCCGCCGTAGACTCACCGTCAGGTCCTGCGGCGGCACGTCGTAGGCGATCTCGCCGGCGAACAGCTGCAGGGCCGATTTCACCAGGTCGCCCGTGACGAATTCGCCCGGGCAGCGGTGGCCCGAGTAATGGTCGCCGCCGCCGTGCGGCACGAAATCGAAGCCGCTGCTGTGCCGGCGGTCGAAGCGCTCCGGCCGGAACACCTCGGGGTCGTCCCAGATCCCAGGGTGGTGGTTCGTGCCGTACAGGTCGAACAGCACCCACGTCCCTTTCTTCACATGCATGCCCTGCCAGTCGAAGGCGTGCAGGGCGCGGCCGCCCATCGCCGGGATGAACGGGTAATAGCGCCGCACTTCCTGCATGAACCACGTCGCGTACGCGTCGTCGCCTGACGCGATGCGTGCGCGCGCTTGCGGGTGGTCGTGCAGCGCCAGCAGGGCGAAGACGATGTAGCGCGCCACCGCGACGGTCGGGCGCAGCAGGTTGATGAGTTCCACGCCCGCGTGCTTGCGGTGCATGAGTTCCCCGCCGGCGTCGCGGTGGCGCGCGATCACGTTCAGCGGACTGTCGAACGGGGGCTGGATCTGGCCGGTGCGCACGGCATCGACGAGGGCGCGGGCCCATTGCTCGGTGCGGGCGCGCGCGAGGTGGCCGCGCCAGTTGCGCGGGCCGACCGAACCCGCGCCGGCGATCATGCGCGCGAATTCGCGCGTGCGCTCCCGTGCATCCTCGGCGCTGACCGGGATCCCGGCCCAGTGGCACACGGCACGGCACAGCACTTCCTGCGCGGCATCGTGCACGACGACGTGCTGCTCGCCCGTCCACTGCGCGAAGCGCGTGCGCCATTCGGCCGCGGCCAGGCCGACGAGGCGCTGCCGCTCCAGGGGGCCGAACAGCGACATCAGCATGGCCTTGCGCTTCCTGTGTGCTTCGCCGTCGAGCGCCATCACGCTGCCGAAGTCCTGCAGCAGGGCCATCGTCGTCGCCGGCAGCGCGTGGCGGCGCGTGAAGCGGCCGGGTTGATAAAACATGCGGCCCGCGTCCTCGCCGCGCACGCACAGCACGCGCTGCAGCATCAGGCGGGTCGCGAACATGTCGCTGTCCAGCGCGGCGTAGCGGCGCGGCATGAACTCGTAGCCTTCGGCGAGGAACGCAATCGAGTTGTCGAAGCCGGGCGCGCGCGGCGCGGCGTCGAGGGCGTCGGCATGGTGGTGGTCGGTAGTGCTCAAACAATCTCCTGCGGTGGTGATACGAAATGCTCAATGCGGGACGGGCACGAAGGCGGGATCGGGCGTGTCCTGCAGGGCGCGCGGCAGGTAGATCGTGACGGTCGTGCCTTCTCCCTCCTTGCTCGCCAGGCGGATATGGCCGCCGCTCTGCTTGACGAAACCGTGCGCCATCGACAGGCCCAGGCCTGTGCCCTTGCCCTCGGGCTTGGTCGTGAAGAACGGTTCGAAGGCCCGTTCCATCACGTCGGGCGGCATGCCGCTGCCCGTGTCGCCGACGGCGATCGTGACGAACTCGCCGGGCCGGATGCCGGGGTAGGCCAGCTGGTCGGCCGGATCGATCGTCACGTTGGCCAGGGTGATGGTGACATTGCCGCCACCCTCCATCGCGTCGCGCGCATTGATGACGAGGTTCAGCAGCACGTTTTCCAGCTGGTTCGGGTCGACGAGGACGTTCCACAGGTCGGGCGGGATGTTCATGCGGATCGCGACGCTGTCGCCGGCGGCGCGGTGCAGCAGCGTGTCCATGCGTTCGATGAGCTGCGCCAGGTTGACGACGCTCGGGTGCAGCGGCTGGCGCCGCGCGAAGGCGAGCAGCTGGGCGGCCAGCTTCTTGCCTCGCTCGACGGCGTCGAGGATGTTCAGGAGGCGCTTGCGGCCGTTGTCGTCGCTGCGCAGCATCAGCTGGACGTTGGCGCTGATGATGTGCAGGATGTTGTTGAAGTCGTGCGCCACGCCGCCCGTCAGCTTGCCCACGGCCTCCAGCTTCTGCGAGCGCAGCAGCGCGGCGCGCGCTTCCTCGAGCCGTTGCTGGCGCTGCTGCTCGCGTTCCGCCGCCTCCTTGCGCGGGCGGATGTCGCGCACGAACGCCGTGATGCCGTAGCCTTGCCGGGTCGCCAGCGGCGTGATCGCGACCTCCACCGGGATCGCGGGGCCGTCGCGCGTCAGCGCCGTCATTTCCGTGGGCCCCGTCAGCATCGCGCAGGTACCGCTCTGCGCGAACTGCGCCAGGCAGTCCCGCCATTCCTTGCGCTCCGGTGCGGGGACCAGGAGGTCGAGCACGTCGTGCCCCACCGCTTCGTCCTCGCGCCAGCCGAACAGCTTGCAGGCCTGCAGGTTCCAGTCCGTGACGCGGCCGTCCGGGGCGACCGCGATGAAGGCGTCGTAGGCGGTCTGCAGGATCAGGCGCACGCGTTCGCGTTCGGCGTCGATGCGGTTGTGCGAGGCGCGCAGTTCCACCGTCATCCGCTGCGCCAGCTGCAGCGCGCGGCGCCGCTCCGAGGCCAGCAGCCACACGACGAGCGCCAGCAGCATGCCCAGGCCGACGCCGGTGAGCGCGATGGCGATCGTCGTGCGGCGCTCGAGCGCAGCCTCGAACCGGGGCGTCGAGTGGATGACGACGGTCCACGTGCGGCCGGCGCTGTCGACCGTCGTCTGGTAGCTCAGCAGCGGCTTGTGGCCGGCGGGGCTGGTGCCGGACGACCGGTAGAGCAGGGCGTCCGCCGTGGGCGCCAGGCCGTCGTAGATCTCGACCAGCAGGTCGTCCGCGTGCTCGCCGCCCAGGCCGCGCATCAGGTCGTTCATGCGAAACGGCGCATACACCCAGCCGACGATGGCGGCGCGCCGGGCCGCGACCGTGTCGTGCACGCTGCCCGCCGCGTACACCGGCACGTACACGAGAAAGCCGGGCTGGCCGACGTTGCCGCCTTCCTGTATCAGCACGACCTTGCCGGTGGCGACCGCGTGTCCGGTATCGCGCGCCTGCTCCATCGCCGCGCGCCGCACCGGCTCGCTGAACATGTCGTAGCCGAAGGCGCGCAGGTTGCGCCCCGAGAACGGTTCGATGCGGGTGATCGACGTGATCACGGGACGCTGCCCGGGCGGCTTGATCGCGTAGTCGCGAAAGCCCTCGGCGCGCATCGCCGCGACGTGCGCCTGGATGCGGTCGGGCGGGATGATCGCGGCGATGCCCAGCGCCTCGATGCCGGGGAAGCGTTCGTTCAGGTGCAGCAGGCCGTAGTACTCGGCGAAGGCGGCGCGGTCGACGTCGATCGAGCCGCGCAGGAAGCCGCACGTGGCCAGCAGCACTTCCTCGTAGACGTCCATGCGCCGGTCGATGCTGGCCGCCATGTCGCGTGCCCGGAAATTGAAATTGCCGACCAGTTCGCCCGCCGCGGTCCGCTGCGCGTTGCCCGCCACCATATAGGTCACGATCAGCGCGGCGAGAAACGCGAGCGCGGCCAGGAGCAGGGGAATGTGGACCGGGCTGCGCGGCGATGAGCGATTGGATGGAATGGGCGATGGGTCTGGACGCGGCATGAATGCAGTACGCTGTACTCGACAAGGGAAAAGGTGGCAATGGTCCATTGCCGGCATGGCAAGCGCGCCGTCATGACAGGATACCGGGGTACGGCCGGAATCGGCGCACAACAGGACGGCGTACTGTCCGGCTACAATGGGCGTTTTACGCCATGCCCATGCCTTTCCACTTCTCCACGATGAGCCTGTTGCAGCGCGTGCGCTGGGGCGCCGCGCTGGCCGTCGTCGCCGTCCTGCTGTGGGCCGCGCTCGCGCCCGTGCGCTACCCGACGCGCGAGCGCACGTTCGTGTTTCCGCGCGGCGCTGCCGTCCTGCGCGGGGAGCATGCGGGCCTCGTGCCGGCCGAGGTGCGCCTGACGCTGGGCGTGCGCGACGTCCTGCTGCTGCACAACCGCGACATCACGCCGCACGTGTTCGGCCAGGTGCTCGTGCTGCCGGGCCATGCGTTCCGCCTGCCGTTCGAGCAGGCCGGCGACTACGTGTACGCCTGCGACGCGGCGCCCGGCCATGCCGTCACGGTGCGGGTGGGGAATCATCCCGATCCCGGCTGGGCGCGCCTGGGGTGGCGCCTGCGTGTGCTGGCCGAGGCCGTGCGCACCCTGCCGATCGTCGGACCGGACGACTGACGCGGCGCGCAATCGTGCTCCGTCCCGCGCGGCGAATCTGTCATCATGCGCGCATGGCCACGATCACGTTACCCCTGTTCCCGCTCAGTACGGTCCTGTTTCCGGATGGCGTGCTGCCGCTACAGATCTTTGAGGTACGCTACCTCGACATGATCAGCCATTGCCTGACGGAGGACGAACCGTTCGGCGTCGTGCTGCTGACGCACGGGCAGGAAGTCCGCACGCCGCACGGACAGGAACGGTTCGCACCCGCGGGCACGCTGGCCTCCGTGCAGGACACGACGGCGTCCACGCCGGGCCTGCTGCAGGTTGTGTGCCGCGGCGGTGCGCGGTTCAACGTGCTGGAAAGCGAGCGCCGCACGAACGGCCTGTGGATGGCCGAGGCGGAATTGCTGGAAGACGACCACAGCGTGCGCATCCCGTCCGACCTGAAGGGGGCGGCCGACGCGCTCGACCGCGTGCTGGCGTCGCTGCACGACGTGCCGCAGAGCCGCTGGCCCGTGCAGCCGCCGTTCCGCCTGGACGATTGCGGCTGGGTGGCCAACCGCTGGTGCGAGCTGCTGCCGCTGCCCAATCACCAGAAGCAGAGCATGCTCATGCTGGACAATCCGATGATCCGGCTGGAGCTGCTGCATGACGTGCTCGACGAGCACGGCTTGATTACGTCCTGAATCTCAGGCTTCCACGCTGACGCTGCTGCTCGTCGAGGACGTGTCGCTGTCGTCCGAATACGCCTTCAATAATTGCAGCGCATGGGCGAACTCGCGCATCGGATCGCGTTCGTGGTGCGCCTGGGCCGCCTGGCCGCTGTCCGACTCGCTGGCCTGCCTCGTCTCGTACGCCGCCTGTTCCTGGGCGCTGACGGTGCCGTCGCCGTTGGTGTCGGCCGGCTCGGTCGTGCTGCTGCTGGTGCTGGCAGTGGAATCGGTGGAATCGGCCGAGCCGGCGCCGCCGGGGCCGCCTGCACCGCCCGGCGGCGGACCCGGCGGGGGGCCGTCCGGCCGCATGCCGCCGCCACCCTGGATGCGCGCCGCATCGAACTGGGCGTTGAGCTGGTCGGACAGCTTCGTCATCGCTTCCGTCAGCTCGCTCTTGGTGACCTTGCCGTCGCCATCGCCGTCGAGGGCGCCGAAGGCGTCGTCGATGTCGCTCGACTGCGTGGCGCCACCGTCGACGCCCGACAGGGCGCTCTGCAGGTCGCTTTTTTCGATGTAGCCCTGGTTCTTCGTGTCGAGTTTGGAAAAGACGGAATCGGCCCACTTCGACAGGCCGCTGCTGATGCTCGCTACCATGCTGGAATCCTTTATTTAATGAATGATTTGTTCAAAGAATTATCGGTCCGGCAAGCGATTTAAAGCTGTAAAGGCAGGTAAAGGTAGGTAAAAACGCGGATTTCATATACAGGGGGTAGGATTTGAGGTAACCTTGAGCGCGATTTGGAATTTAGATTCTCTACGTCAGCCAAAGCCGCCGCTCCCGGCCAAGCCCGCGCGAGGCGCGTCCCGTCACCCCGGTTTTCCCGCGTTGGCCCAGCCAGGGCAGCAGCCCGGCCGTAGAACGCAACGATTCATTGCCCGAAAGAAAACATGTCTGAAACACCGACCACCATTGAAGCTGGCGGCGCGCCGACCGTGCGCTTCGCCGATTTCGGCCTCGCGCCTGAGATCCAGCGTGCGCTGTCGGACCAGGGCTATGTCCATCCGACCCCGATCCAGGCCAAGGCGATCCCCATCGTCCTGCAGGGCCGCGACGTCATGGGCGCGGCCCAGACCGGCACCGGCAAGACGGCGAGCTTCTCGCTGCCGATCATCCAGCTGCTGCTGCCGCATGCCAATACGAGCATGTCGCCGGCGCGCCATGCCGTGCGCGCCCTCGTCCTGACGCCGACGCGCGAACTGGCGATCCAGGTCGCCGAGAACGTCAAGGCCTATGCCCAGCATACGCCGCTGCGCTCCACCGTCGTCTTCGGCGGCATGGACATGAAGCCGCAGACCGAGATCCTGCGCCGTGGCGTCGAGATCGTCATCGCCACGCCGGGCCGCCTGCTCGACCACGTGGAGCAGAAGAACATCAGCCTGGCCCAGGTCCAGATGCTCGTGATGGACGAAGCCGACCGCATGCTCGACATGGGCTTCCTGCCCGACCTGCAGCGCATCATCAACCTGCTGCCGAAGAAGCGCCAGAACCTGATGTTCTCGGCCACGTTCTCGCCCGAGATCAAGAAGCTGGCGTCCAGCTTCCTGAACGACCCGGTGACGATCGAAGTCGCCCGCAGCAATGCCACCAACACCTCGATCACGCAGGTGCTGTACAAGGTCGACGAAGAGCAGAAGCGCAACGTCGTCGAGCACCTGATCCGCGCGCGCGACCTGAAGCAGGTCCTCGTGTTCTCGAACACCAAGATCGGTGCGTCGCGCCTGGCGCGTTACCTCGAGCAGGCCGGCATCAAGGCGTCCGCCATCCACGGCGACAAGACGCAGCAGGAACGCATCGCCGCGCTGGATGCGTTCAAGAAGGGCGAGATCGACGTGCTGGTCGCGACCGACGTCGCGGCCCGCGGCCTCGACATCACCGACCTGCCGTGCGTGATCAACTACGACCTGCCGTACAACGCCGAGGACTACGTGCACCGCATCGGCCGCACGGGCCGCGCCGGCGCCACGGGCGATGCGCTGTCCGTGTATTCGGACAAGGACGAGCGCCTGCTGGCCGACATCGAGAAGCTGATCAAGCAGACCATCACGCGCGGCGAACTGACGGGCTTTGCCCCGTCGCGCGGCTTCGATCGGGGCGAACGCGGCGAGCGCACGGGCGACCGTCGTGGCGGCCGCCGCGAATCGGACAACCCGCGCGCCGAGCGCACCGAGCGCGCCGACCGCGGCCCGCGCACCTTCGGCGCGCCGCGCCGCGACAAGATCGATCCGTGGTTCCTGAAGCCGTACGAACCGTCGGCGGCCCCGCGCAAGGAAGTGCCGGCGGCACCGGCCGCGTCGGGCAAGCCGAAGCCGAAGCTGGCGGCGCTGCTGGGCGGATTGCCGAAGCAGTAACCAACATGAAGGCCTGGCGCTCGCGTCAGGCCTTTTTTGTCAGGCTTCCTTTCCCAGCGCCGCCTCGACCCGCTCCAGCAGGTCGCCATGCTTGTACGGCTTGGCGAGGATATTCAGCCGCTGGCCTTGGCCGCGTTCCGGCAACTCGTCCATGTAGCCCGTCGTGACGAGCACCGGCAGGCGCGGGCGCAGGCGGCGCGCTTCGTCGACGAGCTGCAGTCCATTCATCCCGCCCGGCATGATCACGTCCGTGAACAGCAGGTCGACGCGCTCGCCCTGGCGCAGCAGATCGAGTGCCTGTTCGCCGCTGGCGGCCGCCAGCACAGCGTAGCCCGCCATGCCCAGCACGCTTTCCGCCAGTTCGCGCACGTCGTCGTTGTCCTCGACCACGAGCACGCTGGGCCGGTTGCCCGCCAGGTCGTCCGCGGCGGGCGGCGCGGCGTCCTGGTCCGGGGCCGTGCCGCCGGCGCCGTCCTGGGCGTTGTCGGCCACGGGGAAGATCATGCGCACCGTCGTGCCTTCGCCCGGCTTGCTGTCGATTTCCAGGCGGCCCTGCGACTGCTGTACGAAGCCGTGGACCATCGCCAGGCCTAGCCCCGTGCCCGGTCCCTTGGTCGTGAAGAAGGGCTCCGTCGCGCGCTGCAGGATTTCGGGCGGCATGCCGACGCCCTTGTCGATCACGCACAGGTCGACATAGGTGCCGGGCGCCAGGTTGTGGCGGCGGATGCGGTCCTCGCCGCGCACGATGGTCGTGGCGACCGTCACCTGGCCGCCGTCCGGCATGGCGTCGCGCGCGTTGATCAACACGTTCAGCAGGGCCATTTCCAGGTGCGTCGGGTCGAGGTGGCAGACCGGCAGGCCGGGCCGCAAGTCGAGGCGCAGGTCGACCTTGTCGCCCAGCGTGCGCACGAGCATCTCGGAGAATTCCACGACGAGGTTGTTGATGTTGACGGGCTTGGGTTCCAGCCGCTGCTTGCGCGCGAACGTCAGCAGCTGCTGCGTGAGTTTGCCGGCGCGCATGGCCGCGCGCTGCGCCCGTTCCAGCGCGGCGCGCGCCAGGTCCGGCTTCTCAAGGCTGATCAGCGCCACTTCCAGGTTGCCGTTGATGACCTGCAGGAGGTTGTTGAAGTCGTGTGCCATACCGGCGGTCAGCTGGCCGATCGCTTCCATCTTCTGCGCCTGCAGGTGCGATTCCTGGCTCGTGCGGCGCTCCGTGATGTCCATCTGCGATGCGAAGAAATACAGCAGTTGGCCGTCCTGGTCGAAGATGGGGCCGATGAACAGGGCATTCCAGAACGGCGTGCCGTCGGCCTTGTAGTTCAGGATGTCGACGGCGACGGCGCGTTGTTCGGCGACGGCCTTGCGCACCTCGTCCACCGTGCGGCGGTCCGTCTGCGGGCCCTGCAGGAAGCGGCAGTTGCGGCCGACGACGTCTTCTTCCTTGTAGTGCGTGAGGTCGAGGAAGGCGCCGTTGCAGAACACGATCGGGTTGTCCGGCTGGCGCGGATCCGTGATGATCATCGGCATGCGCGTCATCTCGACGGCGGCGAAGAAGATGTTGCCGCGGTCTTCCAGCCCGTCGCGCTTGATGTACGTGGCCTGCCAGTGGTTGACGCCGGGGTTGCCCATCGGCTCGTAGGCATTCCCCTCGATCTCGCCGGCGGCAGGCACGCCGTAGCTCTGGCCGCCGCCCTGGACCTCGACGTTCTTGTTGAGCGTATCTTCCTTTTTCGGACCGACGACCATACGATTTCCCGGGACAATGAAGGCTGGCGGTGCCAGCATGAAGGCTTGTGATGCCGTTCATTCTCGCGGGGCGGCGGTCGGCGCTCTGTACGTGTGCGCACAGAGCGCCGCGGCCTCAGGCGGCTGGCGTGGACAGCAGCGCCAGCAGGGCCTGCGCCTGTTCGCGCCAGGTCATCCACGTCATGCCTTGCGACGACGGATGACGCCCCTCGGCATGCAGCGCGAGCCAGGCGCGCACCGCGTCGGCCAGCGCCGCGCCGTCCAGGCCCGAGAAATAATATGCATGCTCGCCCGCCACTTCGCGGAACACGGGCAGGTCGCGCGCCAGCAGCGGCAGGCCGTGATGCGCCGCTTCGATCAGCGGCAGGCCGAAGCCTTCGCCTTCGCTCGGGAACAGCAGGCACGTGCTGGCCAGGTAGACCTGCTGCAGCGTGTCGTCGTCGATGCCGTCCAGCCACAGCAGGCGGCGGCCCAGCTCCGGACTGCCGCGCAGGCGCTCCATGATGCGCGGTAGCGTGCGGCGGTCGGCGTCGGCCAGCGGCTTCCAGCCTTCGCGCCCCACGATCACGAGGTTCACGTCCAGCCCTGCGGCCCACAGCTGCTCGAAGGCCTCGATGGCCTGCAGGTGGCCCTTGCGCGGTTCGATCGTGCCCACCATGAGGAAGCTGGGGCGTGCTGCGACCTGCTGTGCCACGGGCGATTGCGCCGCGCCGTCCGGCTTCTGAAGCTCCAGGTCGGCGCCCAGGTGCAGCGCCGTCAGCACCTGGCCCGGCCGGCGCGCCACGTCGCGCGTCGCCAGCCATTGGGCGAGGTCGTCGCACACGGCGTGCGAGATGCAGATCAGGCGGTCCGCCTCGCCCGCCACGCAGTCGAGGAACGCCGCGTGGGTGACGTCGGCATGGGGTGGGAAGAATTCCGGCCGCAGCACGGGCAGCAGGTCGTACACCGTGAAGTTGATGGAGACGCCGCGCGCGCGCCAGGCCGCGTATAGACCGTTGCGCGCGGCCGTCATCGCGGCATGCGGCGAATGGTCGGCGCAGTAATAGATGTCGCCGGCCAGCACGTCCACCACGGGGTCCGGGCCCTGCAGCACCTGGTCGATGCCGAGCAGGCGCGCCGCGTAGTTGCGCGCGTAGCGGTATTGCGGCTGGCCGCCCGTTTCGTCGAGGTACACGGGTTCGACGCGCCAGCCGATGGCGCGCATCCTGAGCAGTTCCTGCAACTGGTTGCGCACGACGCGCTCGATGCCCGTCTTGAGGTCGTGGCGCGCGATCGTCGTCACGTCCAGCAGCAGCTGGCGCGGCTGCAGCGGGTCGGGCGCGCGCGCGATGCAGCGCGCGAGGCGCTGCAGCAGGGCGTCGTCGTCCTCGAGGCCTGGTGTCGCCAGCAGGGCCCGCATCAGCGCAGGACGGCCGTGGCGCTGTTTCTGCGCATCGCGCGCGAGGGCCGCCTTGTACATCAGGCCCACGCGTTCCGGGCTGTTGCGCGTGCCCATCAAGGCGAAGCCGGCGGCGCCCAGCGCCAGGCGGCGCGCGTCGTCGGCGCGCAGCGTTTCCAGTGCGGCGACGAGTTCATGTTGTTCGAACGCGTCCGGCAGCATCCACACGGCGTCGTGCGGGAATTCCGCCATCGCGCCGTTGGCGTTGATGATCACCGGCAGGCCGTAGATCATGCAGTCGAGGACCGTGCCCGACGTTTCGCCGCGCGAGCCGGTGCGCAGCTGCACGCCGATGTCGGCGGCCTGCAGCCAGCGGAAATAATCGTCGTCCGACGTCCAGCCGGAAATGCGCACGCGTTCGCCGGCATGGGCGGCGGCGATGGTGTCCGTCATCTGGCGGCCGTAGTCCCCGCCGTGGTTGGCGCCGACGAACACGAGGTGGCAGCGCGCGTCGCCGTGCAGGCTGGAGGCGAGCCAGGCCTGCAGCAGTTCCAGGCAGTGCTTGGTGGGCGCGACGAAGCCGAAGTTACAGACGACGAAGGCGTCGTCCGCGATGCCGAGCGCGCGCCGCGCCTGCATGCGGTCGTTCTCGGCCGGCACGGCGCGGGGCAGCTGCGCCGGGCTCCAGTCGCCGCCGGCCTCCGGGCCGTACCAGTCGCGCGCGAGCCGGCGCGCGTACTCGGAATGGACGATCACGTGCGACGCGTCCTGCAGGATCTCCAGGTTGCACGGGTAGTCCTGCTTGGCGCGATCGAGGCCGTCCGGCACCATGCTGGCCTGCACGGCCGCGTAGCCGTGCGAGTGGAGCAGGCTGCGCGTCCACACGTCCGGCATCGCGCCCGTGATCTGCTCGTACGAGATCATGCTGCTCAGGAAGAAGTCGTGCAGCACGACGACGCCCGGATGGCGCTGCAGCAGCGGCATCATGTGGCTGTGGAACGGGCTGTTGCCGAACTGGTAGACGATGTGCCGGTAGCGGTCCGGGTGCGCGTCGAGCCATGCGAGCGGATGCTGCGGCAGGTGCGCGAGTTCCGGCGGCAGCGTCACCTCCGCCTGGTGGACGATCAGTTCCACGTCGAAGTGGGGCAGCAGCGTGGGCAGCACGCGCACGGCATAGTCGGCGACGCCCGTGCGTTCCGGCGGCAGCGGCGACAGGAAGGCGATGCGCGGCTTGTCGTTCGTTTCCGGTGCCGATGCCTGCGCGGCCGCATGCGCTTCCAGCGCGGCGATCGCGCGGCGGGCGCTGTTGTCCCAGCTGAACTTGCGCGCCTGGGCGGCGCCGTGCTCGCGCAGGCGCGCCTGCAGCGCCGGATCGCCCAGCACCTGGCGGATGCGCGCCGCGATGGCGGCCGGGTCGCGCGGGTCGAACAGCGCCTCCGGATTGCCGATCACTTCCGGGATGCTGGTGCTGTCGGCGCCGATCACGAGCGCGCCGCACGCCATCGCTTCCAGCGCGGGCAGGCCGAAGCCTTCGTGCAGCGACGGGAACACGAACAGGGCGGCGCCACGGTACAGGTCGATCAGGTCGGCGTCGCTCACGTAACCCGTCAGGACCATCTCGTCCGGCGCGAGGCCGTGGCGGCGCGCGAGGTCGCGCAGGCGCTGGCGCTCGCCGTCGTTGATCTTGCCGGCGATGAGGAGCTGGTGCGCGGCGCGCTGCACGGGCGGCAGCATGCCGTAGGCGGCAACGAGGCCGTCGATGTTCTTGCGCGCGTCGAAGCCGCCCGGTGCGCACATCAGGTAGGCGCGGCGGATGCCGAAGCGCGCGCGCAGCGCGGCCGCCTGCGTGGGGTCCGGCGCGGCGGGGCAAAACGTCTCGTCCACGGCCGTCGAGATCGAGACGACGCGCGCCGGATCGAGGCCCAGCGCGTCGATCGCTTCCTGGCGAGAGTAGTCGGAAATCGCCAGCAGCAGGCCGGCCTGGCGCAGCGAGGCGATCTTGCGCTCGTAGTAGTGGCGCTGTTCCGGCTGGGCCAGGTATTTGTCCGGGTTGAGGAACGGGATCAGGTCGTACAGGACGGCCGCGGTGGACGCGCCGTCCGCCAGGCGGCCGATCGAGACGACGGCATCGTCCACATAGCCTTCGAACAGGCTGGTGACGAGCACGGCGTCCGGGCGCAACTGGGCGATCGCGTATTCGCGCAGCAGCTCGGACGCGCGCGCGCGCGGGCCGTTGTGCGGATGCGATTCGGCGGTCGGGCCGACGATGTCGAACACGCAGATGCGCTCCGGCGGCACGAGGCCCGCGAACGCCTGGCGGATGTCGTCGATGGCGTTGCCCAGGGCGGCGTTCAGCACGAGCCAGACCTCGTGGCTCCCGGCATTGCGCGCCACGCCCAGCGCCAGCGCGAGCGAATAGCGGCCGATGCCGCGGTAGCGGCTTTCGGACTGGGCGCCCTGGAGATCAATGACGATCCGCATCGTTCATCCTTGCTTGTTCCTGTTTCAGTTGGCGTAGCTGGCGGTACGCGCGCGCCGCGCGCGGCGACAGCTCGCCCGGTTCGTCGTCCAGCCGCACGCGCGCGGCGCCGCTGTTGTCCAGCATGAGCGTGTACAGGCGTGCTTCCAGCGCCGGCACCTTGCGCAGCACGGCGCGCGCGGCGCGCTTCATGCCGGGACGGCGCAGCACGGCGCCTCCGGCGCGGCGCACCAGGCCTTTTACACGCGTCTTGACCGCGCTGCCGATGCGGCCTTCGCGCTGCGCGCTGCGCAGGCGGCGGGCGAGCGTCGTCGCGCGCCGCAGCGGTTCGGTGATGCGCCACGAGGTGCTCGACAACAGGTCGACGACGCGCTGCGACATCTCGGCCGCATGCGCCTCGGCCCGGCCGATGCGTTCGTCCAGCCGTGCCAGCGCGTGATGCAGTTCCTGCGCCTGCGCCTGTGCGCTTGCCAGTTGCTGCGCGAGGTCGGTGCCGTGCCGTTCGACGCGGGCGAGGATGTGGTGGATCTCGGCGTCGCGGCCGGCCAGCTGGTCCTCGTAGCGCAGCGCGAGCTGGCCCAGCGTGATGCCCCAGCGGGCGGAGAAGGCGTCGTCGAAGGGGGCCAGCGTGTCCGGGTCGGCGGCCTTCTGCGCCACCACGGCGTAGTCGGGACTGACGCCTTCGAGCACGTTGATGAGACCCACCGGCGCGCCCGTGTGCAGTTGCGGATCTTCCTGCAGGCGCACGATGCGCTGGCGTGCGAAGCCCGCGTGTTCGGCCGCGAAGCCGAGCAGGCCCGGGGGCAGCGGGTGCAGGTGCGAGGGATCGAGATAAAAGCTGGTGGCGCCGACCGTCAGGTTTTCCGGGTTCGGCGTCTCCATGACGAGCAGGCCACCCGGGCGCAGCGCGCGCAGCGCTTCGGCGATCAGTTCGCGCACGAGGTCGAAGGGAAGGTGTTCGACGAGGTGGAAGGCCGAGACGAGCGCCAGGCTGCCGTCCGGCTGGGCGCGCAGCGCGGCCAGCGCGTCGCCGTGCTGCGCGGCGAGGCCGCGTTCGCGGCACGCGGCCAGCATGCCCTCGTCGAGGTCCACGCCGCGCGCGTCGAAACCGCTTTCGCCCAGCAGTTCCAGCCATTCGCCGCGGCCGCAGCCGAGGTCCAGCGCGACGGCCGGCGTGTCCGGCCGCAGCAGGGGATCGGTGAACGGGGCGTAGGCGCGCAGCCGGTCCTTGATGGTGTCGCGCGAACCGCGGTAGCGGTCTTCGAAGGCGCGGTAGAACGATGTCTGGCTCATCGCCGGATCTCCACTTGCGGCTCCAGCCAACTGCTGCCCACGAACTCGCGCCGGTTCATGTTCATGACCATGAAGATGGCTGCCAGGTCGCGCCATTCGTAGTTGTCGGCCAGATGGGTTTCGTTGCTCGTCAGGGCGGTGGTGATCGAATAGCTGCCCGGACCCAGGTTGAGCGGGAAGCGGAAGCGGTAGTCGATGGTTTCGCCGGCCGCGAGGTCGGTCAGCGGGTGGTCGAGGAAGTGCGTGTTGGTGCCGAAGATCTGCTGGCCCAGGCGGTCCTTGATCATGTAGCCCAGCACCAGGCGCGGCAGCGGCTTGTTCACGCGCACGCGGATGCGCAGGGTGGCCGGCACGCCCACGTTCAGCACTTCGAGCGCCCGGCCCTCTTCGTTTTCCAGCGCGACGTCGAGGACGGTCGCGTGGCCGTTGCCGGACGTGGTCTGGACGCGGCCTTCCGGCGTGCGCACCTGTTCCACCGTCGTGCCTTCGCGTTCGGCGATCAGCGCGTTGTAGTAGTCCATCACTTCCTCGGGCGTGCCCTGCTTGGCCAGGCGCCCGCCGTCGAGCAGGATCGCACGGTCGCAGATCGACTGCATCGCGGCGCGGTCGTGGCTGACGATCAGCAGCGTGGTGCCCTGCTTGCGGAACGCGCGGATGCGGTCGAAGCTCTTGTGCTGGAAGTAGGCGTCGCCGACGGACAGGGCCTCGTCCACGATCAGCACGTCCGGCCGGCGCACGGTGGCCACGCTGAACGCGAGGCGCATCTGCATGCCGGACGAGTACACGCGCACGGGCTGGTCGATGTAGTCGCCGATCTCGGCGAACGCCTCGATCTGCGGCATCAGTTCCTCGATCTCGTGCACGCCGAGGCCCAGCAGCTGGCCCGCCATGAAGACGTTCTGGCGGCCCGTGAAATCGGGGTGGAAGCCCATCCCCAGTTCGAGCAGCGCCGCCACGCGGCCGCTGATCGCCACGCCGCCCGTGGTCGGCTGCGTCGTGCCGGTGATCAGCTTGAGCAGCGTGCTCTTGCCGGCCCCGTTGATGCCGATGATGCCCACGGCGTCGCCCGGCGCCAGTTCGAAGCTGATGTCCTGCAGCACCCACTTCAGCTTGTGGCGCGGCTGGTTGCCGGGCAGGATCCATTCGGCCAGCCGGCTCCAGCGGTTGCCGTACTGTTTATAGGCCTTGCCCAGGTTCTCGACTCGGATCGCGCCCATCACAGTTCATCCACCATTTCGCCCGCGCGCTTGCGGAACAAATGCATCCCCAGCGCGCAGAACAGCAACGCGAGCACCGTGACCGGCAACAGGCCCTTCCAGTGAGGCAGCCGGCCGTCCAGCAGGATGCCCTGGCAGGCCTGCACGACGGCCGCCATCGGATTCCAGGCCAGCAGCGGGCGGATGTCCTCGGGCAGGGCCGTGGCGGGATAGACGACCGGCGTGAACCAGAACCAGAACTGCAGCACGATCGCGAAGAACTGGCCGACGTCGCGGAAGAACACGTTCAGCACGCCCAGCACCATGGCCAGCCCGATGGCGAACAGCACCAGCACGCCCAGCACGGGCACCAGCGCCAGGAACGGCCAGCCGGGGAACGTGCCGCTGACGGCGAGGAAGACGGTGAACAGGCCGAAGATGATCGCGAAATTGACCAGCGCGTTGAGCACCACGACGATCGGCAGGCAGATGCGGGGAAACTGCAGCTTCTTGATCAGGTTGGCGTTTTCGAGGAAGACGTTCTGGCCGCGCGACGTGATCTCGGCGAACAGGCCCCACGTGAGCACGCCCGCGCACAGGTAGATGCTGTACGCGAAGTGGCCGGTGCTGCCCTGCAGGCGCGTGCCCATCACCTGCGAAAAGATGACGGTGTACACGACGATCATCGCGAGGGGATTCAGGATGGTCCACGCGGCGCCCAGCAGGGAATTGCGGTACTTGGCCTGGAATTCGCGGCGTACGCTACCCGCGATGAAGCCGCGATAGCGCCAGACGCCACCCAGCATGGAACGGGAAATCATAGGGAGACGAAAGGAGGAAAACCGGATGGTAAGTTGTTGATTATAACATGTTGCAAGTCAATAATTTACGTCTTACCAATTGTTACGTCTTGCGTGCGGGTCAGCCGTCGATCAGCTTCTGCAGCGCGTCCGGCTTGACGATGATGATGCGGTGCGCGCCTTTCTCGATGATGCCCTGCTGGGCCAGCGTGAGCAGGGCCCGGGTCACCGTCTCACGGCTCGTGTTGATCATGTTGGCGATGTCCTGGTGCGTCGGCAGGTTTTCCACGACCTGCAGGTTGCCGTCCTTTTGCTCCTTCAGCAGGTTGAGGAACGTATAGATGCGGCGCGACGTGTTGTGGATGCTGAGCAGGGCGCGGAATTCCGAGTCGCGCTGCACTTTCTCGGCCAGGAAGCGCAGCATCTGGTTGGCGACCGACGGCGAATGCGAGAACAGGTACAGGGCCGTCGCGCGCGGCAGCAGCGCCACCAGCACGGACGTCAGCGCCACGACGGACGCCGAGCGCATCGAGCCGTTGATGACGGCGATTTCGCCGAAGAAGTCGCCCGGTTGCAGCAGGCGCAGGCCGATCGCCCGGCCATCTTCCGTGACGTCGACGACTTGCAGCGAGCCCGTCAGCAGGAACAGCAGGCTGTCGCCGGGCGCGCCCTTTTGCAGGACGATGTCGCGCTTGGCGTACTGGCGGATGCGCAGGTCGGCCTTCACCCGCTGCATGTCCGCGTCGCTGAGGTTGGCCAGCAGCGGGATCTTGCGCAGGTGGATGTGCACGTTGACTTCCTGCGGCGCCGGTTCGTTGGCGGCCGCGGCCGGATCCGGCACCAGCTCCTTCGGGACGATGTCGTTGTCCGTCTCGTTCTTACGTTTGCTCGACGATGTCATTCGCGTCTCAGATCACTTGTATCAGTCCGAAAACCAGGGTGGCGGCCACGATGCCGGCCGTATTGGCGCCCATGTCGCGCCAGCAGAAACTGCGTCCGGGCACCATTTTTTGCAGCAATTCGATCGCCAGCCCCGCCATCAGCAATCCCAGCAGCCAAACCGCGCGCCAGGGCCATGCGGGTTCGATATGCAGCGCGAGCGCGCTCAGTCCGGCAAACGCGATGAAGTGCAGTAGCTTGTCGTGCGGCAATAACGGCAGCCAGCGCGCCGGCAGCAGGCAGCCAAGGACAACCGCGGCTGCGGCAGCCAGGAAGACGATCAGTTCCCAGGACATATCGGTCGATTGCTTGTACACCGAATCCCGGCGTCAGAAATTATCCCATCGCAGACTTAGCTGCAGAGCCCGACTATTATATTGGAACAGCGAGATGTTCTCGCGATTGAACGTGCCGCGCCATTCCAGCACCAGGCTGGTGTGCGGCCGCACCAGCCACTGGCCGGCGGCACGCACCGTCGTCGTGTCCTGCCGTCGGCGCGTGTCGATCAGGTTGGGGGAGTAGATCTCGTCGCTGCGCCACATCTGGTGGCTCAGTCCCGCTTCCAGGCTCAGGCGGCTGGTCACGTCGCCGGACCATTGCAGGTTGCCGAACCAGCCCTTGCGGTCGCCGCCGGGACGGTCCGCCGCGCTGGCGTCGTGCAGCCGGGTCAGCGTGGCTTGCGTTAAACCGAATCCGCTGCGATAGCCGAAGATGCCGCCGATTTCCACCGTGTTGCCGTCGTAGGCCGGACGGGTTGGATATGCCACGTGGCTGTAGTTCGCCGTGGCCGCGAACTCGACGCCGGGCGCCAGCCGCGCCGCCGGCGGCGCCAGGCGCGCCTGGACTTGCTGCTGGCGCTGGTACAGGGTGCGGTCGAGCGTCACGTAGCCGACCGCCGCGGTGCCGCGCAGCCGCCAGGCGAACGGTTTCCACGTGTGCTCGACGGCGGCCAGCACGGAGGCGGTGTCCTGCACGCGGACGCTGTCGTGCCGGCGCGTGTACGCCTGGACGATGACGTCGCTGTCCGCGTCGCCGAGCGGCCGCAGCCAGGACGCGGACAGCTGGCTGAAACCGTCGGCCCGCGGCAGGAAGGACGGGTCGAGCTGGTATTCCGTCCGGGCACTGCCCGTCCCGATCGTGAAACGCGGATCGCTCGCGCCCTGGTTGACGTTGTCGTCGTGCCCGCGGGTGACGGCCACCAGCCAGACGCCGCCATGGCGTGCCGGCGCCTTGCCGCAGCCGGTGGCGCGGTAGCGCGCGATCACGTCCTCGATGCCTGCCGGCACGGCCATGCGCCGTTCGAGGCTGGAAAACAGGCGCTCCGCCTCCGCCGCGTTGCCCAGTTCGCACTGGCTGATGGCGAGGTCGAGCCAGGCGCCGGCATGGCGCGGTTCGCGCTCGACGACACGCTGCAGAAGGGCGGCGGCTTCCTCGAGGCGGCCTTCGCCCAGGGCGAGCAGCGCCGCCGTGTACAGGTCGCCCGGCTGGGCCGGTTCGGCAGCGATGGCGAGCGGCGCTTCCTGGGCGCGGACCGTGCCGGCGGCGAGACAGGACGACAGCGCCGCGGCCAGCGCGGCGCACATGGACAGGCGCCTCATGCGTCGCGCTCCAGCGTATAGATGCGGAGCGAGCGCTCCTTGCCGCGCAGCTGGCGTTCGCCCAGCGGCAGCAGCCGGTGGCGCCGCGCCCGGGAGGCCGTGCCTTCGCCGATGATCACGTCGTGCGGATAGTCGCGCGCGGCCTGTTCCAGGCGCGCGGCCGTGTTCACGCTGTCGCCCACCGCCGTATAGATGCTGCGCGCGGCCGTGCCGTAGTCGCCGGCCATGGCGGTGCCGCTTTCGATGCCGATGCGCACGCGCAGCGCCGGCTTGCCGTTGGCGACGCGCAGTGCGGAGAAGCGCGCCACTTCACGCAGGATGCTGGCGGCGGCATCCAATGCGAGATCGGCGTGGTCCTCGTTCGGCAGGGGTGCGCCCCAGAACGCGACGAGACCGTCGCCCGTGTATTTGTCGAGCGTGCCGCGATGCTCCAGCACGGGGCGCGTGAGGCAGTCGAGAAATTCCGTCGTCAGGCGCGACGCGTCTTCCAGCGACAGCGACTCGACCTGGCTCGTATAGCCTTCCATGTCCGCCACGAGCGTCGTCACCTCGAGCCGGCGCGGCGCCAGCGGGTCCTGCAGGTCGCTGCGCAGCAGTTCGTCGACGACGGCGCCGGCCACGTATTGCCGCAGCGTCCCCAGCAGCTGGCGCGAACGGCGCTGCGCCAGTTCCCATTGAAACGGCACCGCGACGGCGAGCAGGTACAGGCAGCAGAACAGCGGCGCCGCCGGCGCGAAGACGGGATCGCGCGGCGCCAGCAGCCAGGCGACGCCGAGCCACACGAGCGCGCTCGCGCCCAGCAGCAGGGCGTTGGCGGCCGCGGCCATGCGAGGCAGCGTATAGCTCGTCAACAGTACGACCGCCAGCGTGAAGGCGAACGCGATGGCGCGGCCGGGCAGCGGCGTGGGCGCCAGGCCCTGCTGGCGGTCCAGCAGCGACGTCAGCATCGACGCATGGACCAGCAGGCCGGCGCTGGAGGCGTCCAGTGGCGTGGATATGCGGTCGCCCAGGCTCAGCGAGGACGAGCCGATCAACACCAGCCGGTCGCGCGCCATGCCGGGCGGCATCCGGCCCGCGAGCACGTCGCGCGCCTTGACGACGTCGTACGCCGACCAGGCGCGGGAATAGGGGATGCGTTCCACCGGGCGCACCGGCGGCACAGGCGCTGTCGCGGCGCCGCAACATTCGAGTAAAGCGAGCGCGAGCGTAGGATAGACTTGGCCCTGGTACGCGGTCCGCATCGGCAGGCGGCGCAAGGTGCCGTCCGGGTCGGGCAGCACGCCGATGTTGCCGGCATGACGCGCCCCCGCGAATACCGCGTGGTTGGCCAGGTAGCCGTACGCGGCCGGGGTGCCGGCCGCCGCCCGGGCGGGCAGGCCGCCGATCAGCCGGCCGCCCGTGAGGGGCGCGGCGTCGTGCAGGTAGTCGAACATCTGGGCCAGCACGACGGGGCCGTGGCCCGCCAGCATGGCAAGGCGCATGTCGCCGGGCGTATCGGCCGGCTTTTCGAGCAGGATATCCAGCGCGACGCCGCGGGCGCCGTCCGCCAGGACCAGTTCGACCAGGTCGGCGATGCGCGCACGCGGCCACGGCCACGGCAGCTGCGCCACGCTGCTTTCGTCGATGTCGATCACGAGCACGCGCCGTTCCGGTGCCGTTTTCGCCTGCAACTGTATGTATTTGTCGCGCAACCACTCATTGGCCGCGGTCGTGAAAGCCGGCCCGTCATGCCATTGCAGCCATCCCCCGATGGCCAGGGCCACGAGCGCGATCAGGCCGCGCAGGACGCCTGTATCGCGCAAGGTGGTACGCAGGAAACCGGGGAATCTCATCAATAAAGAAGACGAAGGGCGCAGGAAGCTGGCGAATGTCGAAGTATAACTGCTTGTTAGTCTGGAATTATATGTTGCTTGAACCAATCCCCCGGTGCAACAATCACCACTTGTGACGACGGTCACAGACTTTAGCATTTGCGTCAGGACAATGCTAGTTATGGAGGACTCTATGCTGAAAAAACTCGCCCTGGCCGCTGGCCTGTTGTGGTCGCTTGCCGACATGGCGTACGCCGCCGAGGCCGGGCGTGTCGTATTCACTGCCGGGCAGGCCCAGGTCGGCCGCCACGCCGCCGTGCTCGATGCCGCGGTGGGCGAGGGCGACGAACTGTCGACCGGCGCCGACGGCTATATCTATATGAAGACCGTCGACAACGGTTTCCTGATCCTGCGCCCGAACAGTACGGCGCGCGTCGTCACGTATTCGATCGACAAGGCCGACCCGTCGAAGACGCAGGTCAAGCTCGAACTCCTGCAGGGCGTGGCGCGGGCGATTTCCGGGCAGGGCGTCAAGCAGGCTCGGCAGAATTTCCGCTTCAACACGCCCGTCGCCGCGATCGGCGTGCGCGGGACCGACTTCACCGTGTACACCGACCAGCAGACCACCCGCGTGACCGTGTTGTCCGGCGGCGTCGTGATGAGCGGCTTCGGTGCCAACTGCTCGGCGGCGGGCACGGGGCCCTGCGAGGGCCGCAGTGCGCGCGAACTGTTTGCCGGCCAGGCGGGCCTGCTGCTGCAGGTGGAGCGCGGCACCAGCGTGCCGCAGCTGCTGCAGAATCCGGCACTGTCGCCGGACCAGACGGAAAAGCCGCGCAGCGACGAGCCCGCGGCCAAGCAGGCACTGTCGGCGGCGCCGGCGGCCCAGGTCAACCTGGATCCCCAGCGTTCGGAGCAGTCGTTGAACAGCGCGCGTCCCGTTACGCCGCCGCCGGCGTCGAACAACCCGCCGCCGGTCATCACGCCGCCACCCGTCGTGATCAACGACCCGGTGCCGCCGAAACCATTGCCACCGTCGCCCCCGGAGATTTTCTGGGGCCGTTGGGAAGCGCTGGCAGGCCTGCCGGCACAACCGGGGCGTATCGGCGATCCGGATGTGGAAGTCGCCACCTATTACGCGCCGTACGCCATTACCCGATTGAAGAATTCGGCGCTCGTGCTGCCGAATGACGGCACGGCCGCATTCAAATTGATGAGTGGTGAAGCGATCATGACGAATAGCCTCGGCGACCGGCCCGCCAATATCCAGTCCGGCCAACTGAGCATGGACTTTTCGAAAAGAACGTTTGCCACGTCATTGGACGTGAGAGCGGGAAATGATCGTGCCGAAGTCATCGGTAACGGCGTGATTACCGACAAGGGGATGCTGTATGAAGGCATCGGCTCGCCGACCATCATCCGCGGCTATCTGGGCGGTTCGAACGCCGAACAGGCGGGTTATATCTTCAAGAATTCCGCCACGCCAGGTATTACGGTCAGCGGCGCCACGCTATGGGGACGGTGAAATTTGCGGTTAATTGCGTGGAAATGCGTGAGTATTTGAAATAACGTGTAAAAAAATTGTATTAATGAAGTAAAAATTCGTCGCTTTGTGATGGCTGTCACAACGTTACTTTGGTGGTCTGGCAATATACTTCGCAGTTCTGCAAATAGCGTTCCGTATCTCGGCACGCGAACCGGTAGCAGACTTGGTTATAACCACAATCTTTAAAGGATTTCACATCATGGCAGCACAAGACTACACCAGCGTAGTTCAGCAACTGTACGTTTCGTACTTCGGCCGTCCGGCCGACTACTATGGCCTGCAGAACTTCGCAGCGCAGCTCGACGCTCTGAAAGCACCGACGACCTTCGCTGATCTGCAAGCTGCTGTGCAGGCTGACAAGGCAGGCACGACCGCCCTGTCGAAGCTGGTGAACAGCTTCAACTCGTCGGCTGAGTCGGTTGCCCTGTACGGCAACGACAACAGCCAGATCGGCATCGGCAAATTCGTCAACGCCATCTACCAGAACGTCCTGGGCCGTGACGCCGACAAGGCCGGCTTCGACTTCTGGGTCAACGCCATCAACACCGGCGCCCTGACCAAGGCCAACGCCGCCGCCGCCATCACCCAGGCAGCACTGACCAACACGTCGGACCAGGGCAAGCTGGACGCACTGACCGTGCAGAACAAGCTGGCAGTCGCCACCGCCTTCACGACCGCACTGGACACCCCGGCCGAGATCACCTCGTTCTCGGGTGACGCAGCTGCCGCAGCCGCACGTTCGCTGCTGCTGGGCGTGAACAGCAGCACCAACCTGACCGCATACCAGGCCAACATCAACGACACCATCGAAAAGCTGGGCAACGTCGTCAACGGCCAGACCTTCTCGGTGACCACCGGCGTCGACACGCTGGCAGGCACGAGCGGCAACGACGTGTTCAACTCGCTGAACGTCGCAGCTGACGGCCAGACCGCAGCATCGACCCTGAGCGCATTCGACTCGATCGACGGCGGCGCAGGCAAGGACACGCTGAACGTCTACACCGACGGCACGACCAATGCTTCGATCCCGGCCAACGCCACGATCAAGAACATCGAAACCGTCAACATCTTCAACACCGGCGCAGCTGCTGCCGGCCTGACCGACGCTTCGAAATACGCTGGCGTGACCGCCCTGTGGCAGACCGGCGCTGCTGCTAACGTCACCAATCTGGCCGCAACCACGACCGCTGGCTTCCACGGCCTGACCGGTGCAGTGGGTGTTGCTGCTGTTGACGCTGCTGCAACCGCAACCATCGCTCTGGACAAGGCAGTTGAAGGCTCGACCCTGAACGTGACCTCGGGCGCTGCCGGCACGCTGGCTACCGTCGTCGTGGGCGGCACCGTCGTCGATGGCGCCGATGCCGGCACCGCCGTTGGCAACATCAACCTGAACATCACCGGCGGCAAAGATGTCCAGACCCTGATGGTCAACACCGCTGTTGCTACCAACGTGGCAACCACCGCCAACGGCAAGGCAGTCACCACGATCGACGCCAGCGCAAGCACCGGCGCCATCACCTACGCCGACAGCGAAACGACCGTTGCCAACATCAAGACCGGTTCGGGCAACGACGACGTCACCCTGGTTGCTGCAACCGTCAAGGATGACTCCTCGACCACCGCTGACGAAACCGTCAACGCCACCGTCAACACCGGCGCAGGCAACGACAAGATCACCGTCAACGCATCGGGCACGGGCATCGTCACCGTCGCCGCTGGCGATGGCAACGACACCGTGAACGTCACCGGCCGCAGCAGCGGCGCGCTGAACGTCGACCTGGGTGCAGGCAACGACACGTTCACCTCGACCGTCGCTATCGGCGCGAACGACAAGATCGACGCCGGCGCTGGCACCGACACCCTGCTGCTGAAGCTGGTTGGTTCGGCCAACGTGGGCGCGTTCAGCAACTTCGACGCATTCGACGCTGCTGGCCTGGCCAAGGCGCTGGACGTGGACATCCTGTCGCAGAAGAACACCGTCACCGAAATCGTCGCTTCCGCTGACGTCGGCGCCGGCGCTTCGCTGCTGAACGTGGGTTCGGGCGTGAGCTACCGCGTCACCGGCGACACCAACGTCGCCAACGCGCTGAGCCTGACCCAGAAAACCGCTGGCGATCTGACCATCACGCTGGACATCGACGAATCGGGCGATGCCAAGACCACGACCGCTACCGATGCTGACGCAGCCGTCAACGCCACCAACGCCACCGGCGTGAAAGTCGTGTTCGACTCGTCGTTCGTCGGCGCATCGAAAGCTGCTGGCGACAACGTCTCGGCACTGACCCTGTCCGCAGGCGCGGCGAAGACCATCGCTATCACCTCGGGCGGCGCCAACGCCGAAAACCACCTGGCGCTGACCGCCAGCGACGCGCTGACCTCGGTCACCGTCACCGGCGCAAGCGAACTGGTGATCGACTCGGTCACCGGCGCAACCAAGCTGGCAACGATCGACGCATCGGCTGCAACCGGTGGCCTGACCGCCTCGCTGGCCAACGTCGCCAACGGCGGCACCATCAAGCTGGGCACGGGCGCTGACACCATCACCATCACCAGCGCTTCGACCGTCGGTGCTGTCGAGTCGATCTCGGGCTTCGAGAAGACCGCCGCCGCTGCCGTGGGTTCGGATGCGACCGCCAAGGCTGCCGCAATCGCCGACGCCGACGTGCTGTCGTTCGCTGGTACCGTTGCTGCTGACGGTGGCCAGATCTCGAAGGGCGTGCTGAGCTTCACCGGCGCCGGCCCGTCGACCCTGGCAGACGCAGTCAGCCTGGCTGACACCGCTGTTGGCGCAACGGTTGGTACCGCTGTCGTGTTCGAATACCTGGGTAACTCCTACGTGTTCGTCCAGGGCGGCGCGACCGACACGCTGGTCCAGCTGGCTGGCGTCACCGGCATCAAGAACTTCGCCGAAGACGGTACGACCGACCACTTCTTCATCGTCTAATCGACGCTTCGGTTGCCATCCGCTCCGGCGGATGGCGCTGAATGACAAGGACAGGGCGGTTTCAGCGGAAAGGTTGTCGCGACTTCTGTAGTGCTGTCGAATGCGGAGCATATCTGCTGGGTGTCGGCCGGATGGATAACACGCACCGTTCCGGAAGCCAACCGTGTCCTTCAGGGGCCATGCTGCAAAGCGTGGCCCTTTTACTTTGTGGCAGCATGGTTGTGTGATATCGCCAACGTGAACTGCCCACCTCTCCGAAATTTAATGAAACTTGTTATTAAAATGTGATCCTCGTCACATTTTCGGGATCTTTTAGGCGATAATGTCGCGTCTGCTTGATTTTGGGTATTTCCATCCATCAAGTACCTCAACGACGGCCTGAAGATGAACAACAAACAACCCCAACCCAAGAACGAGATCGAGCTCGCGCTACGCAGCTTCAAGAGCACCTTCGTGACCGTCGGCACGTTCAGTGCCATCACGAACCTGCTGGCCCTCGTGCCTTCGCTGTACATGCTGCAGGTCTACGACCGCGTGCTGGCAAGCCGTAACGAGATCACGCTGCTCATGCTCACCTTGATGATGCTCGGCGGCTTCCTGTTGCTGTCGGCGCTGGAAATGATGCGCAGCTTCGTGCTCGTGCGCGTGGGCGCCAAGTTCGACATGATGCTGAACAAGCGCGTCTACACGGCGGCCTTCGAGCAGAACCTCAAGAAGGCGGGCGGTAATGCGGGACAGGCGCTGAACGATCTGACCAACCTGCGCCAGTTCCTGACCGGTAACGCGCTGTTCGCGTTCTTCGACGCGCCGTGGTTCCCGATCTACCTGATCGTCATCTTCTTCTTCGAGCCCTGGCTCGGCCTGTTCGCGCTGTGCGGTACCGCGGTGCTGATCGTGCTGGCCGTCGTCAACGAAAAAGTGTCGCGCGAGCCGCTCAGCGAAGCCAACACGATGGCGATCATGGCCGGTACGCTGGCCACCAACAACCTGCGCAACGCCGAGGTCATCGAGTCGATGGGCATGCTGCCCAACCTGATGAGCCGCTGGTTCAAGCTGCACAGCCGCTTCCTGAACCTGCAGGCGGACGCCAGCCAGAAGGCCGGCGTCGTCGGTGCCATCACCAAATTCTTCCAGTCCTCCCTGACGTCCGGCGTGCTCGGTTTCGGCGCGCTGCTGGCAATCGAGGGCCGCATCACCCCGGGCATGATGATCGCCGCGTCCATCCTCGTCGGCCGCGCGCTGGCGCCGGTGCAGCAGGTGATCGCCGTGTGGAAATCGTGGGCCAGCACCCGCAGCGCCTACGGCCGCCTGACCGAACTGCTGAACGCCAATCCCGAGCGCAGCGCCGGCATGGAATTGCCCAAGCCGCAAGGCGTGCTGACGGTCGAAGGCGTCACCGCGGGACCGCCGGGCGCGACGCAGGCCGTCGTGCGGGGCCTGTCGTTCGCCATCACGCCGGGCGACGCCCTGGGCGTGGTCGGTCCGTCCGGCTCCGGCAAGTCGACGCTGGCGCGGCTGCTGGTGGGCGTCTGGCCGGCCGCGGGCGGCAAGGTGCGCCTCGACGGCGCCGACATCTTCAGCTGGAACAAGGCCGAACTGGGCCCGAACATCGGCTATCTGCCGCAAGACATCGAACTGTTCGGCGGCACCGTCAGCGACAACATCGCCCGCTTCGGCGAAGTCGATCCGGAGAAAGTGGTCGAGGCCGCCAAGCGTGCCGGCGTGCACGACATGATCCTGCACCTGCCGAAAGGCTACGACACGCCGCTGGGCGACGGCGGCGCCGGCCTGTCCGGCGGCCAGAAGCAGCGGCTGGGCCTGGCCCGCGCCATGTACGGCGATCCGGCGCTGATCGTCCTCGACGAACCGAATTCGAATCTCGACGAGATCGGCGAACAGGCGCTCGTGCAGGCCGTGCTCGACCTGCGCCGGCGCGGCAAGACGATCGTCCTGATCACGCACCGCACCAGCATCATCGGTGCCACCAGCAAGCTGCTCGTGATGCGCGACGGCGTCGGCCAGATGTTCGGCCCGACCGACCAGGTCCTGGCCGCCCTCCAGGAAGCGAACCAGAAGGCGGCGCAACAGCAGGCCGCCCAGCAGCAGCAGGCCGCCCAGCAGGCCGCGCAGGCGCGTGCCCAGGCCATGCAGGCGCAGGCGCAGGCGGCCGCAACGACGGAACAAGGAAACAAATAATGAAGCTCGTTCAGCATAAGGATGCGGGCAAGCCCGCGGCCACCGAAGTCATCAGCCACGATGTCGAGCCGTTGACCGTCAACACCGACGCGCGCGCCTATGCGCGCCTGGGCTGGTTGATCGTCCTGCTCGGCGTCGTCGGCTTCCTGGTCTGGGCCGCGTTCGCGCCGCTCGACAAGGGCGTGCCGATGTCCGGTACGGTCGCGAAGGAATCGAACCGCAAGGCCGTGCAGCACCAGACCGGCGGCACCATCCAGGAAATCCTCGTCAAGGAAGGCGACGTCGTGAAGGCGGGGCAGGTGCTCGTCCGCATGAACGGCGTCACCGCCAAGGCCGGCTACGACGTGACCGAGGCCCAGTACCTCACCGCGCGTGCCACCGAGGCGCGCCTGCTGGCAGAGCAGGCCGGCGCGAAGACCATCCGCTTTCCGGAAGAACTGACGAAGCGCGCCAACGACCCGCGCGTGGCCGAGATGATGACGCTGCAAACCCAGCTGCTGGCGTCGCGCCAGGCATCGCTGCAGAGCGAGCTGGGCGGCGTCGACGAGAACATCGCCGGCCTCAAGATGCAGATCCAGGGCCTGCAGGAAGGCCGCGAGAGCAAGAAGGCCCAGATGGGCTTCCTCAAGGAGCAGCTCGCGGGCATGCGCGACCTGGCGAAGGATGGCTACGTCGCCCGCAACCGCCTGCTGGACCTGGAGCGCACGTATGCCCAGCTGCAGGGCGAGATCTCGGAAGACATCGGCAACATCGGCCGCGCCCAGCGCCAGGTGATGGAACTGACCCTGCGCAAGGCGCAGCGCATGCAGGAATACCAGAAGGAAGTGCGCACCCAGCTGAGCGAGGTGCAGAAAGAGGCCGAAGCCCAGGGTGCGCGCATGAGCGCCCAGCAATTCGAGCTGTCGAACGTCGACGTCAAGGCGCCGGTCGACGGCACCGTCGTCAACCTGGCCGTGTTCACCAACGGCGGCGTCGTGCCGCCGGGCTTCAAGATGATGGACATCGTGCCGGCCGACGATCCGCTGATCGTCGAAGGCCAGCTGGCCGTCAACCTGATCGACAAGGTGCACAAGGGTCTGCCGACCGAGCTGATCTTCTCGGCCTTCAATGCCAACCGCACGCCGCGTATTCCGGGCGTGGTCGAGACGGTCTCCGCCGACCGCACCGTCGACGAGCGCACGGGCACCCCGTACTACAAGGTCCGCGTGAAAGTGACGCCGGAGGGCGCGAAGATGATCGCCGCCCACCACATGGACATCCGCCCTGGCATGCCGGCGGAACTGTTCGTCAAGACGGGCGAGCGCACGATGATGAGCTACCTGCTCAAGCCGATCTTCGACCGTGCCCATTCGTCGATGAGCGAGGAATGACGATGGCGCGAGCAATCAGGACGACCGTCGCCGCGGCCGTGTTGCTGGCCCTGGCCGCCGGCAACGCGGGCGCGATCAGCCTGCAGCAGGCCTATGAAGCGGCACTGAAGAACGATCCGCAGTACCGCATGCATTACTTCGAGAAGGAATCGGCAAAGGAAAACGAGGTGCTCGGGCGGTCGAACCTGCTGCCGCAGGTGTCGGCCAGCTATTCGGCGAACCGCAACGTGGCGGACCTCAACCAGTATTCGAGTTTTGATCGGGTCTGGGTTCCGAGCCACCCGCGCTACATCAGCCGGTCGTCCGCCGTCCAGGTGCGCCAGCCGATCCTGAACCTGGACGGCGTCGTGCGCTATCGCCAGGGCAAGGTCCAGGCGAAGCAGGGTGCCCAGCAGTTCGAGGCGGATACGAACGACGTGATCCTGCGTGTCGTCGGCGCCTATGCCGACGCGCTGTTCGCGGAAGACCAGGTGGAGCTCGCGCGCGTGCAGCGCGACATGTACCAGGAGCAGATGAAGGTCAACGCGCGCCTGTTCGAAAAAGGCGAGGGCACGAAGACCGACATGCTCGAGACCAAGGCACGGTTCGACCTGGCGGAAGCCCAGCTGGTCGAAACGCAGGACAACGCCCAGGCCATGCGCGACACGCTGGCCGGCGTGATCGGCATGGAGCCCGGCACGCTCGACAAACTCGGGGCGGACTTCCACTTCCAGCCGCTGAAGCCCGCGTCGATCGACGAATGGCGCAGCATCGCGCTCGCGCACAATCCGCAACTGCTGGCCGCGCGCCTCGGCGTCGAGAATGCGCGCCTGGAGATCCAGCGCAACAAGGCGGGCCACGCGCCGCGCGTGGATTTCGTCGCGGCCTACAGCAAGGACGATTCGGCGTCGCTGCAGACTTACCAGCAGAACTCCGTGAACCGGACGATCGGCGTGCAGGTCAACATCCCGATCTACCAGGGCGGCGCCATCAGCGCGCAGACGCGCCAGGCGGCCGACAACTGGAACCGCGCCCAGTCCGACCTGGACAACCGCACGAACCAGGTGCTGGTCGAACTGCGCAAGGCGTACGACCTCGTGCAGAACAGCGTGGCCAAGGTCACGGCGCTGGAAAAGGCTGTCGCGTCCGGCAAGGAGCTGATGGTCGCCACCGAGCAGAGCATCAAGGGCGGCGTGCGCATCAATCTCGACCTGCTCAATGCCCAGCAGCAGTTGTACACGAGTCAGCGCGATCTCGCGCAGGCGCGCTATTCCTACCTGCTCGGCCTGCTGCGCCTGCGCGCGGCGGCCGGTACGCTCGGCGAGAGCGACGTGCGTGAAGTGGCGGCGTATTTTCGCTGACAGCCGCGTCGACCGGTATACATGAAGAAGGCCCGCTGCGTACCGCGCAGCGGGCCTTTTTGTTGGGCTGTCCGAAAAGTAACAGTTGTACTTAGGAATGTAAGTGGTTACTTCTCTTGAGAAACAGTATCCATGAGGAACTTGCTCTGTTCCGCTTGAGTTCGGCGCGCCGCTTGCCGATCAATTCATGTAGCATTTCTTCACATTCGTGATAAGGAGGCAGCGATGGCTGACAATGTGAGTGAAATTCAAAAGCTGTACGTCGAATATTTCGGACGTCCGGCGGATCCGGAAGGCCTGAACTTCTGGGTCAGCGCCATGAACCAGAACCCGAACGTGATCACGCAGATCCAGCACGACTTCGCGACGTCGGCTGAATACCAGGCGAATTACGGCGGCAAGAGCAACCATGACGTGGTGGAAGCGGTGTACCACAACATGTTCGGTCGCGAAGGCGATGCGGAAGGCGTGAAATTCTGGACCGACGCCCTCGACAACCACATCCTCTCCATCGAGAACGTGGTGAGCGAGATGGTCAAGGCGGCGCAGACTGCGCACAATGCCGACAGTATCGTGTTCAACGGCCGCCTCGCCGTCGCCGTCGAGTACACGAAACACCTCGACACCCCGGCCGAGATCGCGGCTTACATGGGGCCGAAGGCGTTCGACATCTCGTCGGGCCTGATCGACTCGATCGTCGACCTCGCCAGCGCCGCCATGGCGCGCGACCCGGGCGTCATCGATGCCAATATCGCCCAGATCGTGGGCAGCGCCCAGGGCGTCGAAGCGCCGCACTTCGTGGCCTGAACCGGGTGTGGATGGCACGCACTCTGCGCAAGACGCGCTCGTGATCTGAAACGTGCCGGCTCCCGCTGCAGTATCGAGCGGGAGTTTTTTATTATGCGGCCGCGGCGTCTCCGGCGGCGGTGTCGACCGGTTCCTTGCCGCCCGCACAATGCGGGCACGATTTCCCCACCACATACTCCGGCGACAACTGCTGCCGCGGCGTCACGACGGCACGGCACGCGAAGCACTGCACGGTCTCCGTCGGTTCCAGCTTCGGATTGAGGGCGGTACGGTAGTCGAACACGAAGCAGTCGCCCGTGTAGTGGTCGCCGCCCACTTCCTCGAAATACTTCAGGATGCCGCCGTCGAGTTGATAAACGCGGTCGTAGCCGATGTTTTGCATGTGGATCGCGGCTTTTTCGCAACGGATGCCGCCCGTGCAGAACGTCACGACGGTCTTGCCCTTCAGCTCGTCCTTGTGTTTCTCGACGACTTCCGGGAATTCGCTGAATTTCTCGATGCGGTAGTCCAGCGTGTTATTGAACGTGCCGACGTCGACTTCGAACGCGTTGCGGGTTTCCATCATGACGACCGGGACGCCGTCGTCGTCATGGCCCTGGTCGAGCCAGCGCTTGAGCGTCTTCGGCGCAACGGACGGCGCGCGGCCCAGTTCCGGCTTGATCAGCGGCATGCGCATCGTGATGATTTCCTTCTTGATGCGGACCAGCATGCGGCGGTGCGACTGTTCGGTCGACAGGCTTTCCTTCCACTCCAGGTCGGCCAGGCGGGCGTCGCTGCGCACCCAGGCGAGGTACTCGTCGATCTCCGCGCGCGGGCCGGACACGAACATGTTGATGCCTTCCGGCGTCAGCAGGACAGTGCCCTTCAGGCCCAGCGCGTTGCACTTCGCCTGGTATTGCGAGCGCAACTCTTCGAGGTTGTCGAGGGTGACGAACTTGTAGGCGGCGATATTGACGTGCATGATCGTGAACGATGTGGGACAGACGTGAAGCCCGCTATTATAAGCCAGCCGCAGTGCCATGCGTGGCGGCAGCGCCACAGACATCATGCTGCCCGGCTCGGCTCGACAATTAGCTTTCATAAAAGTTCGCTGACGCATATGAGCCGCCGCAAACGGCCGTATTGACGTCTCCCCTTAGGATGGTTTTCATCTTTCATCAAGGGGTGAATCATGACGAAGCCAACGTTGTTCAAGGCCGGTCTCGCGGTGTCCGGCGCCCTCCTGTTCGCGGCGCATGCAGGTGCGCAGGAAGTGATCCCGGTCGAGATCCCGCAGGAAGTCAACATGGTGGGGGCGGGTGCGTTCGGGTTGCCGGACTTTCCCGGTTCCGAGGATTACCATCCGGAAGGGGAAGGGTTTCTGCACGCCAACTTCGGCAACGGCATGTGGCTGCGCGTGATCGGGCCCGAGGTCAAGCTGAACGTGCTGCCGTCGAATATGAACCTGCCGGAGACCTTTGCCCAGCTCAAGAGCCTGCGGGCCGGCTTCCTGTACCGGGCGCGGCCGACGCGCGACACGGACGTCGACGATCCCGTCGTCCGGCAGATGCGCCGGATCCCGGCCGCGTCCGAGCTCGGCATCTTTGCCAGCTACGACATGCCGATGTCCGCCGATCCGCTGCACAAGATCGTGTTCAGCGGCGACGTCGCGTGGAATACGAACAATCTGTACACGGGCGCCACGGGCAGCATCAAGGCGACGTATTTCTATCCGTTTCCGCAGGGCATCGCCGGGCGTCCCGTGCTCGGTTCGGCCGGCTTCAGCCTGTTTTTCGCGAGCGACCATTTCACGGACCGGTATTTCGGCATCAATGGCACGGACCTCGCTGCGTTCCCCGAGCGGGGCGGGACGCCATACCGGGCCGAGGGCGGGCTCGTGTCGATCCGGGTGCCGTTCCAGCTGACGTCGCAGTTCGACCGGCACTGGGGCGTCACCCTGGCCGGGCGCTACGAGCGGCTGCTGGGGGATGCGAAGGATAGCCCCATCGTGGATCGGCGCGGGAGTCCGAACCAGTGGGTGTTCGGCGGCGCCATCAATTATGCGTTCTGAGATCACGCGTCCAGGTCTTGTCAAGAGCATCACCGTGCCTGGATGCAACCCTCCCTTTTGGCCGTCCGAGGTAAAATGACAGGATGACTTCCCCGATCTTCACCCACCTCCGCGTCCATACCGAATACTCGATCGTCGACGGCCTCGTCCGCATCGACGACCTCGTGGCTGCCGCCGTCAAGGACCAGCAGCCGGCGGTGGGTGTCACTGACCTGGCCAATGCCTTCTGCCTCGTGCGCTTTTATAAAGCGGCGCGCGGCAAGGGCATCAAGCCCATCGTCGGGGTCGACGCTTGGATCACGAACGACGAGAACCGCGACAAGCCGTTCCGCCTGCTCATCCTGTGCAAGAACAAGACCGGCTACCTGCAGCTGTGCGAACTGCTGTCCAAGGCGTGGCTCACGAACCAGTACAAGGGCAGGGCCGAGATCCGCATCGAGTGGCTGGAAGCGCTCGCGACCTCCGTCTCCACGCTGGAGCCGGACGTGCCGCAGTCGAACGCCCTGATCGTGCTGTCGGGCGCGCAGTTCGGCGACATCGGCCAGGCCATCGACAACGGCGACCTGGACAAGGCCGAGGCATGCGCGCGCCGGTGGGCGCAGATCTTCCCGGGGCACTTTTACGTGGAGATCCAGCGCGCGGGCCAGCCGAACCAGGAACAGCAGGTGCGCCATTCCGTGGCGCTGGCGAACCGCCTGGGTCTGCCCGTCGTCGCGACGCACCCCGTGCAGTTCATCAGCAAGGACGAATTCATCGCCCACGAGGCGCGCGTCTGTATCGCCGAGGGCGAGATGCTGGCCAACGCCAAGCGCGTGCGCCGCTTCAACGAAGGCATGTGCTTCAAGTCGCAGGCCGAGATGGCCGAGCTGTTCAAGGACTTGCCGGGCGCGCTCGCCAACTCCGTGGAGATCGCCAAGCGCTGCAACGTGACCCTGACGCTCGGCAAGCCACAGCTGCCGGACTTCCCGACGCCGGGCATGACGATCGATGAATTCCTCATCGCGGAAACGAAGAAGGGCCTGGAAGAACGCCTCATCCAGCTGTTCCCGGATCCGGAGCAGCGCGAGAAGGAGCGGCCGCGCTACGAGGCGCGCCTGGAGTTCGAGAACAACACCATCATCAAGATGAAGTTCCCGGGCTACTTCCTCATCGTGGCGGAGTTCATCCAGTGGGGCAAGAACAACGGCGTGCCGATCGGCCCGGGCCGCGGCTCCGGTGCGGGTTCGCTCGTCGCGTACGCACTCAAGATCACGGACCTCGACCCGTTGCGCTACAACCTGCTGTTCGAACGCTTCCTGAACCCGGAACGCGTTTCGATGCCCGACTTCGACATCGACTTCTGCCAGGAAAAGCGAGAGCTGGTGATCCAGCACGTGAAGGATTTGTACGGCCGCGACGCCGTGTCGCAGATCGCCACGTTCGGTACGATGGCGGCGAAGGGCGCGATCCGCGACGTGGGCCGCGTGCTCGATTTCGGCTACAACTTCTGCGACGGCATCTCGAAGCTGATCCCGTTCAAGCCGGGCAAGCAGGTGTCGATCGCCGAGGCGATCGAAGAAGAACCGATGCTGAAGGAACGCCTCGAGAACGAGGAAGAGGTCAAGCAGCTGATCGAGCTGGCGCAACAGGTCGAAGGCATCACCCGTAACATCGGCATGCACGCGGGCGGCGTGCTGATCGCGCCCGGCAAGCTGACCGACTTCTGCCCGCTGTACACGCAGGGCGGCGACGCCGGCGTCGTGTCGCAGTACGACAAGGACGACGTGGAAGCCGTCGGCCTCGTGAAGTTCGACTTCCTGGGCCTGACCACGCTGACCATCCTCGACCGCGCCGTCAACTACATCCGCGCGCTCGATCCGGCCGAGAAGGATTTCGATCTCGCCAAGCTGCCGCTGACGGACCGGCCGACGTACAAGTTGCTGACCGAGGCGAAGACCGTCGCCGTGTTCCAGCTTGAAAGCCGCGGCATGCAGGGCATGCTGAAGGATGCGCGTCCCGACCGCTTCGAGGACATCATCGCGCTCGTGGCACTGTACCGTCCGGGCCCGATGGACCTGATCCCCGACTTCTGCAAACGCAAGCACGGCGAAAAGTTCGACTATCCCGATCCGCGTACCGAAGGCATCCTGTCCGAGACCTACGGCATCATGGTCTACCAGGAGCAGGTGATGCAGATGGCGCAGATCATCGGCGGCTACTCGCTGGGCGGCGCGGACATGCTGCGCCGCGCGATGGGCAAGAAGAAGCCGGAAGAGATGGCGCAGCACCGCCTCATCTTCCGCGAAGGCGCCGCGAAGGGCGGCCTGACGGAAGAAAAGGCCGACGAGATCTTCGACCTGATGGAGAAGTTCGCGGGCTACGGCTTCAACAAGTCGCACGCGGCCGCGTACGCGCTGCTGTCGTATCACACGGCGTACCTGAAGGTCCACCACACCGCCGCGTTCATGGCAGCCAACATGTCGCTGGCCATGGAAGACACGGACAAGATCAAGATCCTCGTCGAGGACTCGATCGACATGTGCGGCCTGACGATCCTGCCGCCGGACGTCAACGAATCGCAGTTCCGCTTCACGCCGGAAGGCCCGCCGCCGTCCGTCACGGGCAAGCCGGTGAAGAACATCCGCTACGGCCTGGGCGGCGTGAAGGGCGCGGGGCAGGGCGCGATCGAGGCGATCATCGCGGCGCGCGAATCCGGCGGCAAATTCAAGGATCTGTTCGACTTCTGCAAGCGCGTGGACCGCAAGCAGATCAACCGCCGCACGATCGAATCGCTGATCCGCGCGGGTGCGATGGATTGCTTCGGCGTCGACCGCGCGATCCTGCTGGCGTCCGTCGCGTTCGCGATGGAGGCGGCGGGTCAGGCGGCGGCCGCGGCGAACCAGGTCAGCCTGTTCGGCGGCGACGATTCCGATCTCGTCGCGCCGCCCGACTACGTGAAGGCGACGCCGTGGACGGACCGCCAGAAGCTGGCCGAGGAAAAGATCGCGCTGGGCTACTACCTGTCGGGCCACATGTTCGACTCGTACGCGCAGGAAGTGCGCCGCTTCGCCAAGACCAAGCTGAAAGACCTGGAACCGTCGCGCGACCCGCGCATGCTGTGCGGCGTGATCACGGGCGTGCGCACGCAGCTCACGCAGCGCGGCAAGATTCTCATCGTCTCGCTGGACGACAAGTCCGGCGTCGTCGAGGTCACGATCTACAACGAGCTGTTCGAGGCGCACAAGAACATCTTCCGCGAGGATGAGTTCCTGCTCGTCGTGGGCAAGGTGTCGGAAGACCGCTTCAACGGCGGCCTGCGCATCACGGCCGAGAAGGTGTTCGATATCGCGACGGCGCGCATCCAGTATGGCCACAAGCTGGAGATGGACGTGGCATGCACGATCGCGCCGGCCAAGCTGGCCGAGATCCTGCAGCCTTACCGCCACGAGAACGGCCTGCCGGTGAGCCTGCGCGTGACGCCGCAGGGCATTCCGTGCACCCTGCAGCTGGGCGACGCGTGGCGCGTGGCGCCGTCGGACGAACTGAAATACGCGCTCGAGCTGCACCTCGGCGCGAAAGAGGTCGCGGTCGAGTACTGAAGCCATCGGGCGGCGCAACGATACGCACAAGGCAAGACATTTTGCCAACTGCGTTGTAACGCCGCCGCGTATGGATGGCCGAAATACACTTATTTAGGTGTAATTGCATTCCTGCCATTGAGTTTGGCGGGCAGTGGGCGATAAATATTGGTCTGCGGAATCTTTCCGCGTATCCATGCCAGGATAACGGCGCTGACCATTATGAAAATTACATTTCGCCAAAAACTCTTCCTTCCCCTATTCCTCAGCTGGATTTGCCTGCTGGCCGTGTTCGGCGTAAACGCCCTGCAAAGCCGCGCGCTGCGTCTCGAGGAACGCAAGACCCAGTTGTCCGACGCGGGCGAGATGGCCGCGTCCATCGCCAAGGAGTACGCAGCCCTCGCCGCCGCCGGCACGCTGCCGCTCGACGAGGCGAAAAAGCAGGCGCTGGCGCGGACCCGGGCGCTGCGCTATGGCGCCAGCGGCTACCTCGTCATCTACGACGACAAGACCGTGCTGATGCACCCGATCAAGCAGGAACTGGTCGGCACCGCGATCGACAACACCGTCGATCCGGAAGGGCACAAGCCCTATGTGGACGGCATCGCGTCCACGCGCGGCAACGGTGCCGGCTTCATCGAATACCTGTGGGCCAAGCCGGGCTCGCAGAAGCCCGAGCCCAAGCTCACGTACATCCAGGCGTATCAACCGTGGGGCTGGTACTTCATGACCGGCCTGTACGTCGACGACCTCGATCGTGCCTTCCACGCCCAGCTGGCGACCGCCGCCGCGTGGCTGGCCGTGATCGGCGCGCTGCTCACGGCGCTGGTCTGGATGGTGGTGCGCAGCGTCGAGCGTTCGATCGGCGGCAATCCGGAGGATGCCGTCGCCGTGGCGCAGCGCATCGCGGACGGCGACCTCGGCATGGATGTGGCCGTGCGCGCGGGCGACGAGGCGAGCCTGATGGCCGCGATGAAACGCATGCGCGACGCGCTGGCCGGCATCGTGTCCGACGTGCGCGCGGGGACGGACCTGATCGCGACGGCATCGCGCGAGATCGCCAGCGGCAACCTCGACCTGTCGAGCCGCACGGAAGAACAGGCCAGCTCGCTGGAAGAGACGGCCGCGTCGATGGAAGAACTGACGTCGACCGTGAAGAACAGCGCCGAGAACGCGCGCGAAGCGAGCCGCCTGGCCGAATCCGCCGCCGAGGTGGCGGGACGGGGCGGCGAGGTCGTCGCGCGCGTGGTCGACACGATGGCGGCGATCAATGACTCGTCGAGCAAGATCGTCGACATCATCGGCGTCATCGACGGCATCGCGTTCCAGACGAATATCCTCGCGCTGAACGCCGCGGTCGAGGCCGCCCGCGCGGGCGAGCAGGGCCGGGGCTTTGCCGTGGTGGCGAGCGAAGTGCGTAACCTGGCCCAGCGCTCCGCCACGGCGGCCAAGGAAATCAAGGCCCTGATCGGCGATTCCGTGGCGCGCGTGGACGATGGCGCGAAGCTCGTGGAGCAGGCGGGCGCGACGATGCAGGAGATCGTCGCCAGCGTGAACAAGGTCAGCACCATGATCGGCGCCATCAGCAGCGCCACGCAGGAGCAGGGCGAGGGCATCGAGCACATCAACCAGGCCATCGCCCAGATGGACCAGGTGACCCAGCAGAACGCGTCGCTCGTCGAAGAAGCGGCGGCGGCGTCGGAAGCGATGCAGGAGCAGGCCGCGAAGCTGGCCGAGGTGGTCAGCGTGTTCCGCGTGGAGGCAGCGCCGGCGGAGACCCGCCGCGCGGCTATTGCACCGGTTGCGCGTGCTCGCGCAACCCGATCGTTGCCTGCGTAACCTTGTTTGCAGCGCGTTCCAGGACGACCTTGCGGTTGCTGGTCTCCTGGTCGCGCTGCGCTTCGCGGTGCCACAGGTGGAATACCTCGGTGGCGAAGGCGCCGTCCTTGCGCCGCACGCCCGCGTGGAACAGCCGCACGACGAGGTCGGAATCTTCATGGCCCCAGCCCGTGAAGCTCTCGTCGAACCCGTTCACCTTTTCCAGGTCGCTGCGCCAGACGCCCAGGTTGCAGCTCTTGATGCGCCGCCAGGTGAACTTGCGCGACGTGCGGCCCACGTCGGGCCAGCGCAGCCCCAGCGGCTGCAGGGTCTTGTTCAGGTCGCCCCGCAGCCGCCATCCCAGGCGGGTGAGCGGCGACGTGGCGGCCACGTCGATCCCATCTTCCAATACCCGGCGCGTCAGCGCCTCCGACATCAGGATGCGGCTGCCCGACACGAGGCAGCCGGGCGCCGACAGCGCTCGATGGCGCGCGATGAAATCGCGTTGGGGGATACAGTCGCCGTCCAGGAAGACGATGTAGTCGCCCGTGGCGGCCAGGGTGCCGCGATTGCGCGCCATGGCGGCGCGAAAACCCTGGTCGGGTTGCCAGACGTGGCGCAGAAGCACCGGAGACGCCGCCGCCAGCCTCTCTACGCAGGCACGCGTGTTGGCAGTCGAGCCATCATCAGCGATAATGATTTCGAAATTCTTGTCGTTCTGCATAAAACATGCCCGCACCACTGCCTCCAGCGCGTCTGGCCGGTTATAGGTGGTGATCACGACCGAGATAGTCTGTGCGTGAAACATAAGGTCCAGTGTACACTGCCGTATTCTGGGCACGTCGCTAAACCTGCTGCGCGTTGCACTGTCGTCCTGCGATGCTCGCTGTACTTTTGTACAGCTGCGCTTCTCGGACGACATTGCCGCCGCTCGCGACGGTTTTTCGAGGTGCCCCTAAAGGGGCAAGAGTATCCCACAAGAACATCGATGAACAGTAATCCGACGAACACGAGGGAGCCGATGCGGGTCTGGATCGGCACCCTGGCCTTCCTGTTACCCTTTTTGAGCCTCGTCACCTCGTTCGGCGTGAATCTTGCGAGTTTCCTCTTCCTGGCCAGCGCTTTGATATTCTTCAAACCGAGCCGCGATGCGCTCGTGCGCCACTGGCCGCAGGTGCGGTGGGTCGTGCTAGCCTTCCTGCTGCACTTCCTGTTCGTGCTCGCCTGCGCGCTGCTGCGCGGCGAACGGCTGAGCGTGCAGGAAAAGCCGCTGCGCATGCTCCTGTCCGTGAGCGGGCTCGCCCTCGTCGTCGCCGTGCGCGCGCCGCGCCGGGCGCTGTGGTGGGGCGCGAGCGCCGGCGCGGTGGCGGCGCTGCCGTTCATCGCCTGGCAGAGGTTCGTGCTGCACATCGACCGGCCGGGCGGATTCGTCAATTCGATCACGTTCGGCGACCTGGCGATGCTGCTGGGCCTGCTGTCCCTCGCGGGCGCGATCGACATGCGCGACCGCCCGCGCGACGCGCTGCTGGCCGGCGTCGGCGCACTGGCGGGACTCGCCGCGTCCGTGCTGACGGGCACCCGCGGCAGCTGGGCCGCGGTCGTGCTGGCGCTGCTGGTGCTGGGGCGCCACGTGCGCGGGATCGACAGCCGCCGGATGCGCGCGCTGCTGGCCGCCGGCGTGGCCGTGCTCGCCGCGGTCTGGTTCACGCCCGCGCTGGGCGTGCAGGAGCGCTTCGCCCAGGGCGTCAGCGACGCCCGCATCTGGTACGAGGGCGGCACCGTGTGGACGAACGTCGGCACCCGGCTGGAGTTGTGGAAGGGCGCCGTCATGCTGATCCGCGAACACCCGGTGCTGGGCATGGGTTTCGATGCCTGCCGCGTCCGCCTGGCGGAATATGCGCAGGCCGGCCGGCTCGATCCGTTGGTGCTCCAGCTGCCGCACCTGCATAATGACGTGTTGCAGGCCCTGGCGACGGGCGGCGTCGTCGGCTTCGTCCTCTGGGCCGCCACGCTGGTCGCACCCCTGCGGTTCTTCCTGCGCCGGCTCGGGCACGATGCGGCACATGAGGCGCGCGGACCGCAGTTCGCGGTCGCGCTGGGCGGCGCGTTCGTGGTGCTCGGCTATGTCGGCTTCGGGCTGACGGAAGTGATTTTCTGGTCTATGAAGGGCAGTGTGTTCTATGCGCTCATGGTGTTCCTGCTCATGGGCTTCTGCCTGAATGCGAAAGAAAAAATTGGATAACAGTGTCATCATCAAGCGCCTGTGGGCGATCCTGAAACCCTATCGCGGGCGCGCTTTCCTGTCGCTGCTCGCCATGGCGTTGACGGCCGCCACCCAGCCGTTGCTGGGCAAGGCCCTGCAATTGCTGATGGACATGGGCTTCAAGAACAAGGTGCCGTTCAGCCTGTGGTGGATCCCGGGCGTGCTGGTGTCGATCTTCGTCCTGCGCGGCATCGGCACGTTCGCCACCGCCTATTACAACAACTGGGTGCTCTCGCGCGTGCTGAACGACTTGCGCGCCCAGGCCTTCGCGCGCCTGCTGCGCCTGCCGGTCGCGCGCTTCCACGAAGAGTCGACGGGCAAGGTGATCAACACCGTCGTCGGCGACGTGCGCCAGGTCGTCGACATGATCAACTCCGTGTTCATTTCGTTCGTGCGCGACGTGCTCGTCGTGATCGGGCTGCTCGGCTCGCTGCTGTGGCTGAACTGGATGCTGACCCTCGTCGCGATCGTCGTCGTGCCGCTGACGGCCGTGATCGTACGCACGACGAGCCGCCGCCTGCGCCACCTGAACCGCGAGAACCAGCGCGTGACCGCCGAGATGACGCAGGTCGTGGAGGAAGCGGCGCGCGGCCACCAGGTGATCCGCGTGTTCTCCGGCGAGAACTACGAGAATCGCAGATTCTATCTGCGCAGCGAAGCGCTGCGCGGCTTTTCGCAACGCATGACGGTCGCCTTTGCGGCGACGACGCCCGTGACCCAGATCGCCACGTCGCTGGCGCTGTCGGTCGTCGTCGTGCTGGCGCTGCGGGCCGACATGACGGTCGGCCAGTTCACCCAGTTCGTCACCCTGATGCTGATGCTGCTCACGCCGCTGAAGGCGCTGGCCGAAGTGAACGGACCGATGCAGCGCGGCATCGCCGCGGCGGAGACCGTGTTCGAACTGATCGACGCGCCCGCCGAGCACGACCCGGGCACCCGCACCATCGGGCGCGCGCAGGGCCACATGCGCTTCGAACACGTGAAGTTCCGCTACCCGAACGCCCAGTCGCTCGCGCTGGACGACGTGTCGCTCGACGTCAAGCCGGGCCAGACCGTCGCGCTCGTCGGCATGTCAGGCGGCGGCAAGTCGACATTCGTCAACCTCGTCACGCGCTTCTACGAACCGGAATCCGGGCGCATCCTGCTGGACGGCATCCCGTACCAGGATATCAAATTGGCGTCGCTGCGCGCCCAGCTGGCGCTCGTGAGCCAGAACGTCGTGCTGTTCGACGACACGCTGCGTGCCAACATCGCCTACGGTGTCGAGCACGTGGACGAGGCGCGCCTCGCCGCGGCCATCCATGCCGCGCACCTGGACGACGTGGTCGCGCGCCTGCCGGAAGGCGTCGACACGATGATCGGCGAGAACGGCATGCGCCTCTCGGGCGGCCAGCGCCAGCGCGTGGCCATCGCGCGCGCCATCTACAAGGATGCGCCGATTCTGATCCTGGACGAGGCCACGTCGGCGCTGGACAACGAATCGGAACGCGCCGTGCAGGCGGCCCTCGACACCCTGATGGCGGGCCGCACCACGTTCGTGATCGCGCACCGCCTGTCGACCATCGAAGGCGCCGACCTGATCGTCGTGATGGAACACGGCCGCATCGTCGAGCAGGGCACGCACGACGAACTGCTGGCGCGCGGCGGCATGTACGCCAACCTGTACCGGTTGCAGTTCTCCGCTCTGGTGGAAGAGACATGACTAGGGAAAGAGAACAGCGAGACCGCACCCTCGTCATCTCGCCGAACTGGATCGGCGACGCCGTGATGGCCCAGCCCCTGCTGCGCCTGCTCAAGCAGGCCCATCCGGAGCGCGCCATCGACGTGCTGGCGCCGCCGCAGGTGGTGCCCGTGTGGCGCCGCATCCAGGAGGCGGACGACATCCTGGTCACGCCTTTCCGCCACCGCGCGCTGCAGCTGGGCGAACGCTGGCGCTATGCGCGCCTGCTGAAGGAGCGCGGCTACAGCGACGCCTACGTGCTGCCCAACACCCTCAAATACGCGCTGATCCCGTGGCTGGCGCGTATCCCGCGCCGCGTGGGCTACAAGGGCGAGATGCGCTACGGGATGGTCAACGTCATGCACCATGACGACAAGCCGCGCCGCTCGATGGTGCCGTTCTACGCGGCCCTCGCGCGCGAGCCCGAGGTGCCGCTGCCGGGCAAGCTGGCGCGGCCCTACCTCGTCGTCGGCGGGGAAGAAACGGAACAGGTCGGCAAGCGCCTCGGCGTGGACCTCACGCGCCCGCTCGTCGCGTTCGCACCCGGTGCCGAATTCGGCATCGCCAAGCGCTGGCCGCCCGCGCACTACGGCGCACTGGCCGCGAAGGTCGCCGATGCCGTGTCGGGCGTGCAGGTGGTGCTGCTCGGTTCCCCGAACGACCGCGAGACGTGCGAACAGGTCCAGCAGTACGCCGGCGGCGCGGGGTCCGCGGTGCTGAACCTGGCGGGCCAGACGTCGCTCGACGACGCCATCGCGCTGCTGGCGCAGGCGAGCGTCGTCGTCTCCAACGATTCCGGCCTGCTGCACATCGCGTCGGCGCTGAATCGGCCGGTGGTCGCGTTGTACGGTTCGACGGACCCGGATTACGCGCCGCCGCTGTCGGAAGTGGCGCGCACGGTGTCGCTGCGCCTGGCATGCTCGCCATGCCGCAAGCGCGAATGCCCGCTCGGGCATCACGATTGCATGAACAAGATGAGCGTGGACAGGGTGTGGAGCGAGCTCGCGCCGATCCTGGTGCCGGCGCGGAACGGGGCGGTAGCGTAGGGTGGGCACCCTGTGCCCACGCGTGACGTCAGCGCCGCGTTGGCGCGTGGGCTCGGGGAGCCCACCCTACCGGGCTCTCAGGCCTTCACATACCGCGTCAGCGAGCCTGCACACCACCTCATGCCGCTTGCGCGCCTCCGACCGCTTCTTCGACGGAATGCTCTCGAGATCCGGCGCCGTCACCGGCGCGCAGTCGAGTTCCCAGTCGCCGTCGGCCCGCCTGCGCGCGCCCAGTTCTTCCCACAACTGATCGTAGTCGGCCAGCACGCGGCCGTTGCGGATCGCCTTGTAGATCACGCGGTTGCGGTTCGAGACCATCAGCATCCGTTCGCAGCCATAGTCGTGGCCCAGCTGGCGCACGAGCGTCGCCATCAGCTGCTTCGGCCGGATGCCGTGCAGCTCGCGCGTGGCCGTGCGGATCGCCTCGCGCGCATCCTCCGTCTTGCCGCCCTGGATGCAGCCGATGCTGACGGCCGGGCGGCCGTCGCGCGGCGCCACCGTGAACGCCACCGTGTATAAAGCCTTGTCGTCCTGGGTCAGTTGCAGCACCAGTTCGCCCTCGCGGTCGAACATGTTCACGGTGCGCAGCTGGACCTGGTAGGGCAGGCCGCTCTTGCCGGCCGCTTCGGCCAGCACGACGGGACCCAGGCTGGCGCGCGCCAGCATCTGGCCCAGGCCGCGCCGGAACATGAAATCGTAGTGCGCGCGGATCGTGTCCAGGCGCGCTCCGGCGTCCAGTGCGTGGCTGATGTACGGGCGGTAGACCTTGTACAGGAAGCGCGGGCAATTGCGCACGTATTCCGAGAATGCCGGGTGCGAATTGAGCAGGTGCAGCCACTGCGGCGTCTGGCGCGGGTGCAGTGCGGCGCGCATGCAGATCTTGGCGTATTCGCGGGTGGACTTGAAACCCGTCAGGTGCGGCGGCACGGCCGAGCGCAAGGTGACGGAGGGGACGGCCGACGCGATCAGGCGCTCGGTCCAGCCATGTTCTTCACGGTAGAGTTTCATGCTCCAGTCACACCAAGGTTGCGTAAAGTAACGCTAAGTAACGTAGTGTAACTAAAGAAATTCCGGCGGTAAATACGCCGTATCAGATTTAATGCAGCGGTAACACAACCGCACGCGGGCGCGTGCGGTTGTGTGTCATCCGGGATGGATCAGCTGGCGTAATGCGCCGATTCGACGTGGTCCTCCCGTTTCGCGACAAGCTCGCGTTCGCGCTCGCGCAGGTAGCGGGTCAGTGCATCGTCGAACGACGGCAGCAGCAAGCCGCGTTCGCTGCTCATCGCACTATTGCGGGGACGGGCGGCGCGCAGGCCGAGTTCACCGGTCGTGCGCGCTTCCAGCCGGCCGGCGTCGACGCCGGCGGCCGCGCACGCCTGGCGTGCCAGGTCGGCCCAGCTCATCGCGGCGCCGTTGGTCAGGTGCCAGAGGCCGCATTCGCGGTCGATCAGCAGGTCGAGGCAGGTGTTCACCAGGTCCGGCACGTACGTCGGCGACACGATCTGGTCGGACGCCGCGGCGAATGGCCGGCCCGCGTCGAGCGCGTCGAGGGCCTGCGTGACGAAGTTATGTTCGTCCCACGGACCGAAGAAGGCGCTCGTGCGGATGACGAGGGCCTGCGGGTCGGAATCGAGCACACGCCGCTCCGCGTCCGCCTTGCTGCGGCCGTAGACGCCCAGCGGCGACACCTTGTCCGATTCCACGTATGGGCGGTCGAGCGTGCCGTCGAACACGAGGTCGCTGGAGAAGGTCATGAAGCGCAGCGCGTGGCGGATGGCGGCCAGCGCCAGCACGGTCGGGCCGTGCGCGTTCTCGCGCATGCAGCGCTCGATATCGCCCTCGGCATCGTCCACGCGCACGTAACCGCCCGCGTTGATGATGGCCCATGGCTTGAAGCGCACGATCGCGGCCTCGACGGACGCCGGATCGGCGATGTCCATCTCCTGGCGCGTGAGCACGTGGTACGCGAGGTTGCGCCGCTCGCAGATGCGGGCGAAGGCGCGGCCCAGGGTGCCCGTCGCGCCCGTGATCAGGATCGGCTGCGGGAAGGTCGAGCGGAACGCGCCGCGCTCGGCGATGTCGGCGACCGCGGTGCGGGTCGCCACCGGCTTCGCGAGGAAGCGGCCCGGACGGCGCCACCAGCCCTGGCCCTGCAGCACCGGGTGCGACAGCGGCCGGCCGCTGGCCAGTTCGCGCATCAGCGTGGCGACCGCGGTCGGGCGCGGCTGCGGACCGCGCACGTCGAACGGGCCGGATTCATAATAGCCGCGGCATTCGGTGACGAGGCAGTTCCAGTCGAACGAGCCGAGCAGGGCCCACACGGTGACGGCACGGATGTCGGCGCCGCCCTGCTGGACCTTCTTTGCGGCGTTCCAGATCTCCACGAGCCAGCGCAATTGATCTTCGCGGTTGGCGTCGATGTGCGCCTCGGTGACGGCGACCGGCAGGCCGTAGCGATCCCACGTTTCCTGCAGCAGCGGGCCGATGCCCGGCGTCGGCGTGGCCAGCACGCGCGGGCATTCGATGTCGGCGTGCGGGATGCCGCGGTAATTGGTGCGGTGGCTTTCCGGATAGCGCTCGACGCGGTGGTCGAGCCAGCGCTCGCTCGTGATGTAGTAGTTGACGCCGATGATGTCCGGCGGGCAGGTATTGTCCTTGAACCACAGGAGCTCGTCGGCATCGGCGCCGCTCTCGAGCAGGTAGTCCCACAGCGCGTGGCCGGGGTCGATCTTCCCGCACAACATGTCCCACGCCAGCCAGCGGCGTTCGTTGAAGAAATTCGCGATCTCCGCCATCTCGGGCGTGCCGTAGGTGCGCGACAGGTCGTCGGTCTGGACGAGCTTCGCGTTCGGGTTCACTTCCCGGATCGCGCGCATCGACAGCACGACGGCGCGGCACTGGTTGATGAGGGCGCGGATGAAGCCTTGTTCGCTCGTGTCGTGCGGATACCAGACACCGTTGAGGCCGGAGAAGCGCGCGGTCGTGCACGGTTCGTTGACGGGCGTCCAGTACTCGACCCAGGGGTAGCGGCGCGCGACGGCGCCCGCGTATTCCGCCAGTTTCTCGGCGAAGTCGGGGGACACGAGGCTCGTATGGCGCGGGCCGCTGCCGTGGTGGACGAGACCGACGATGGGCGTCACGCCCAGCTGTTGCAGAACGGGCAGGCGTTCGTCCGACCACGACCAGTCGGCCGAGTCAATGCCGTCGGGAGCGGTACGTTCCCACAGCACGGGGTAGCGGATGGCGCGGATGCCGAGCGAAGCGAACCGCTCCAGGTCCTGAAGCCGTTCGGCATGTCCGTTGCGTTCCATCTGGGAGAAGTACTGATCGCGTACGCGGTTGACGGTGCATTCGAGGCCGCCCCAGAGTTGGAGCGGAGAGCTTGCTGGCTGGATATGGTTGTTGAGATTCATGTGCATTGTCCTGCTGTTGATCCGAGGTCTAAGCCTAGACGGCGAGCCCGGCTTCTTGTGTGGGATGGCGAACATATAGCCTCGATTTCGGACAAGTCCTACGTGATATCGGAAATTTATATGGCGAGGGCAGGCCGACGCCTTGACATGCCACCCGTGCGCCCACACGATGCAGACAGGAGGGCACACGATGTACATGGTCTACTGGACGATCGAAGAAGATGGGCACAGGACTCCGCACGCGCAGGCGTTCGACACGACCGCGATGGTCGAGGCGATGCGCTTCATGGAAGACCTGCGGCGGCGCCAGCGCGAAGGCGAGGGCGTGCGTTTCGTGACGATGTGTTCCGAGCATCCGGACGTCGTCGGGCATCCCGGGGTGGACGTGACGGGGCCGGAGTACAACTGGAAGAAGCGGAGACGCTGATTCCGACGGCCTGGCGCACGAATCGAACGTTCCGTCGCAATGCCGTCGAGCTTGCCCGCCCCTTTCGCTACAGTCCCACTATCGGACATGACGAAAGGACGGCACGATGCAGAGCGAACGACGACGCACCACTTCCCTGTTGCTGGCACTGCCGCTGCTGGGCGTGTTCCGGGGCGCAAAGGCGGCCGATGCCATTGCCGATGCCATTGCCGGTCCTGCCGCCGGCTTCATGGCCGACCCGCGTGCCGTCGGCCTGTCGGTCGGCGTCATCCGGGCCGGGACGGCATCCACCCGTCACTACGGCCGTCCGCTTCCCGACGACCGCACCCTGTATCCGATCGCTTCGCTGACGAAGACGTTCACGGGGACCCTGCTCGCGCAGGCGCACGTCGACGGCAGGCTGGCGCTGGACGACGACATCCGCCGCCACCTCGACGGCGATTATCCGAACCTGGCCTTCGAGGGCCAGCCGATCCGCATCCACCACCTGGTCAATCACGTGTCCGGCCTGCCGCGGCTGTTGCCGGACATGCCGGACGGCCCCGCCGATATCCCGTATCCCCAGCGGCTGCGCACCTTCGTCGCCGGCCTGACCCGCGCCGACTTTTACGCGGGACTGCACCGTGTCACACTGACCGCGCCGCCGGGGACGCGCTTCGGTTACTCGAACGCCGCGGCGCAGCTGGCCGGCTACATCCTGGAGCGGGTCTACGGGCTGCCGTTCGAGACGCTGGTGCGCACGCGCATCGCCGTGCCGCTGGGCATGCCCGACACGTGCATCACGCTGACGGCCGGGCAGCGAGCCCGGCTCGCCACCGGCTACGAAGGCGGCGCCCCGCAGCCGGATTTTCCGGACCAGATGCAGGCCGCCGGCGCGCTCAAGTCGACCCTGGCGGACATGCTCGCCTATGCCCGTTGGCATCTCGCGGAACAGGATCCTGCCGTGCGGCTGGCGCACCAGCCGGCCGACCGGGCCGGCGACTACACGGCCGGCCTGAACTGGCAGATCCAGCGGCCGAACGGGCGCCGCGTCCTGTTCCAGGACGGCACGCTGCCCGGTTACGCCAGCATGCTCGTCCTCTATCCGGACAACGGCATGGCCATCGTCGTGTTGTCGAACGAAATCGACGCCGGCACGACGGGGCGCCTGCGCACGCTCGTCAACGGCATCGCGCACGCGCTGGACGGGGAGGCGCCTTCCGTCCCGTGATTCAAGCCATCGTCTTGAGCACGTGCCTGAGCACCTTGCCGTTCGCCGCCGCCGGCAGCGCATCCAGCATGACGATCCGCGCCGGCCGTTTATAGGGCGCCAGCCTCTCTGCCGCCCACGCGCGCAGCTCGGCTTCGGACGGCTTGCGGCGCGGATCCAGCTGCACGAAGGCAACCACTTCCTCGTTGCCGTCGGCGACAACGCGGCCCACGACGGCCGACTGCGTCACACAAGGGTGCGCGTTCAGCACGGTCTCCACTTCCAGCGGATAGACGTTGAAGCCGGACCGGATGATCAATTCCTTCGTGCGGCCGACGATGAACAGCGCGCCGTCCGGACCCTGGCGCGCCATGTCGCCCGTGTTCAGCCAGCCGGCGGGACGCAGCGCCGCGGCCGTCGCTTCCGGATTGCGGTAATAGCCGCGCATCAGATTCGGTCCGCGCACCCACAGTTCGCCGGCCTCACCGGCGGCGACATCCTGCCCGTCCTTGTCCACGACACGCACCTCGACGCCGGGAATCGGCAGGCCGACGGACGTGTCGGACCGGGGCGCGTCCAGGCGGGTCTGGCTGACCGTGGGCGCCGCCTCCGATAAACCGTAGCCGTTGTGCAGCGGCACGCCCAGCAGGCGCTCGACGGATGCCTTCAGCGCCGGATCGAGGGGCGAACCGCCCGCGTAGGCGAAGCGCAGGCGCGACGGCAAAGGACCGCGGTCGCCGACATGCTCGAGCAGCCGCGCGTACATCGCCGGCACGCCCTGCACGATGGACAGGCCGTCGTCGCGGATGGCCGCGAGCATGCCGTCGGGCGTGAAGCGGGGCGTCAGGTGCAGGCAGGCGCCGGCGCTGAGCGTGCCCAGCATCACCGACGTCAGGCCGTACACGTGCGAAATGGGCAGCACGCCCCAGGCATGGTCGGCCGGCGTGAGCCCGCGCAGCCGGCTGGACACGGCGGCCACGAACAGCAGGCTGCGGTGGCTCAGCATCACGCCTTTCGGCTTGCCCGTGGTGCCGGTCGTGTAGAGCAGGGCGGCGACGTCCCGGTCCTGCTCGGGCGTGCAGGCCTCGTTCAGCGGGCCGACCATCAGGCCGTCGTCGAACGCCGCGCCCGCACGCGCGGCATGCGCCTCGGCTTCCGGCGACACGGCCGCCGTGTACAGTGCGAGGCGGGCGCCGGCGTGTGCGCGGATCGCGTCCAGCTCGGGCGCGGTGAGGCGCGGGTTGGCGTTGACGATCCACGCGCCTACGGCTGCCGCCGCGAAGATGAGCGCGATCTGGTCCGCGCAATTCTCGCTGGCCAGCAGCACGCGGTCGCCGGGCCGCACGCCGCGCGCGCGCAACTGGTCGGCGCGGCGGTCGACGAGGGCGGCCAGGTCGCGGTACGTGAGCGTGCGGCCGGCGTCGACGAGGGCGGGGGCGTCGGGCGTGCGGGCGGCCGCGTTGCTCGGGATGGCGTCGATGCGGGCGGGGAGCGAGGCCGTCAGGGAGTGAATGTCGATCATGGCCATCTAATGCTTCGGGACGCGGACGCGCCCTTGAGTTTCCAACGGTATATTATTTCAGAAATTCATCCGCACAGGAGGAGACATGGCAGAACCCATGGCACCCGCGGCCGGCAAGACGGTGATCCCGATTGCGGCCCAGGGCCCGAGCCGCCAGCGCAAGCGCGAAGCGCCGAAGGGCCGCCGCGTCGATCCGCAGGCGCTCGCCGACGTGCAGGTGGTGCTGGGGGACGCGCCCCGCCGGCGCGACCTCCTGATCGAGCACCTGCACAAGATCCAGGACCGCTGGGGCGCCCTGTCCGCGGCGCACCTGGCCGCGCTGGCGCAGGAGCTCAAGCTGGCGCAGTCCGAGGTCTACGAGGTGGCGACCTTCTACCACCATTTCGACGTGCTGCGCGACGGCGAGGATCCGCCGCCCGCGCTCACCGTGCGCGTGTGCGCGGGCCTGTCGTGCGAGCTGGCCGGCGCGCGCGACCTGCTGGACCGCCTGCCCGGGATCCTCGGCACCGACGTGCGCGTGCTGGCCGCGCCGTGCATCGGCCGCTGCGACAAGGCGCCTGCGGCGCTCGTCGGCCAGCGGCCCGTCGCTCATGCGAGCGCCGAGTCGGTGCTGGCCGCCGTCAGCGCGCGGGCCACGACGGACCAGCACACGGGCCACCTCGACTACGACGCGTACCGCGCGGCCGGCGGCTACAAGCTGCTGCGCGCCTGCACGGAAGGGCGCTTCGACCCGGAGAGCACGATCGTGACGATGATGGCCTCGAACCTGCGCGGCCTGGGCGGCGCCGGCTTCCCGGCCGGGCGCAAGTGGCGCATCGTCAGGAACGAACCGGGCCCGCGCCTCATGGCCGTCAACATCGACGAAGGCGAACCGGGCACGTTCAAGGACCGGCATTATCTCGAGCGCGACCCGCACCGCTTCCTGGAAGGCGCGTTCGTCGCCGCGTGGGCCGTCGGGATCGACACGATCTACGTGTACCTGCGCGACGAATACCACGGCCTGCGCGCCATGCTGGAGCAGGAACTCGACCGGCTGCGCGCCGATCCGCCCGTGCCGGGCTTGCCGGAGATCGTCCTGCGCCGCGGCGCCGGCGCGTACATCTGCGGCGAGGAATCCGCGATGATCGAATCGATCGAGGGCAAGCGGGGCATGCCGCGCCTGCGCCCGCCGTACGTCGCGCAAGTGGGCCTGTTCGGTCGGCCCACCCTGGAACACAACATGGAAACGCTGTACTGGGTGCGCGACATCGTCGAGCGCGGCGCGGAATGGTTCACGAACCGGGGCCGGCGCGGCCGGCGCGGGCTGCGTTCGTTTTCCGTGTCGGGCCGGGTGCGCGAGCCCGGGGTAAAACTGGCGCCGGCCGGCATCACGATGCAGGAACTCCTCGACGAATACTGCGGCGGCATGCAGGACGGGCACACGTTCTACGCCTACCTGCCGGGCGGCGCGTCGGGCGGCATCCTGCCGGCCTCGATGGCCGACCTTCCGCTCGATTTCGACACGTTGCAGCGCCATGGCTGCTTCATCGGCTCGGCCGCCGTCGTCGTGCTGTCCGACCGCGATACCGCCCGCGCCGCCGCGCTGAACACGCTGCGCTTCTTCCGCGACGAATCGTGCGGCCAGTGCACGCCGTGCCGCGCCGGCACCGCGAAGGCCGTCGCGCTGATGGAGCGTCACACGTGGGACACCGCGCTGCTGGCCGAGCTGTCGCAGGTGATGCGCGACGCGTCCATCTGCGGCCTGGGCCAGGCGGCGCCGAATCCGTTCGACTGCGTCATCAAGTATTTCCCGCACGAGTTGGAGGCGTCATGAATGAGACGTTCGACATCGACGGCCACACGGTCGAGGTCCGACCGTTCGAGACGCTGTTCGATGCGGCGGCCCGCGCCGGCATCGCCCTGCCGCACCTGTGCCACAAGGATGGGCTGGAGCCGGCCGGTAACTGCCGCGCCTGCGTCGTCGACGTGGAGGGCGAACGCACGCTGGCGCCGTCGTGCTGCCGCTATCCGGCGCCCGGCATGAAGGTGCGCACGGACAGCGGCCGGGCCGTCGCGGCGCGCAAAATGGTGCTGGAACTGCTGCTGTCCGACTTGCCGGATACGGCCCGCACGCGCGAGGACGAGGTTGCGCAGTGGGCCAATAAACTGGGCGTGGGCAGATCGCGCTTCCCCGCCACGCGCGCGGTGCCGCCGCCCGACGCGAGCCACGCCGCCATCGACGTGAACCTCGACGCCTGCATCCAGTGCACACGCTGCGTGCGCGCCTGCCGCGACGAGCAGGTCAACGACGTGATCGGCCTCGCGGGCCGGGGCGAGAACGCGCGCATCGTGTTCGACCAGGGCGATGCTATGGGCGCCTCGACGTGCGTGGCTTGCGGCGAATGCGTGCAGGCCTGCCCGACGGGGGCGCTGGCGCCCGCGCGCGGTGCGGCACTCGCCGTGCCCGACAAGCAGGTCGATTCCGTGTGCCCGTACTGCGGCGTGGGCTGCCAGCTGACGTACCACGTGAAGGACAACCGCATCGTGCGCGTGGAGGGCCGCGACGGTCCCGCGAACCACGGCCGCCTGTGCGTGAAGGGCCGCTACGGCTACGACTACGCGCACCATCCGCAACGCCTCACGACGCCGCTGATCCGGCGCGAGGGCGTGCCGAAGAACGGCGAATTCACGATGGACCCCGCCCGTGTGCTGGACGTGTTCCGCGAAGCGACGTGGGAAGAGGCGCTGGAAGCTGCCGGTGGCGGCCTTGCGCGCATCCGCGCCGCGCACGGCGGGCGGGCGCTCGCTGGCTTCGGCTCGGCCAAGGGCAGCAACGAGGAAGCGTATCTGTTCCAGAAGCTCGTGCGCACGGGCTTCGGCAGCAACAACGTCGACCATTGCACGCGGCTGTGCCACGCGTCCTCCGTCGCCGCGCTGCTGGAGGGAATCGGCTCGGGCGCCGTGTCGAACCCCGTGATGGACGTGACGCGGGCCGAGGTCGTGCTCGTCATCGGCGCCAACCCCACCGTCAACCACCCCGTCGCCGCCACGTGGATGAAGAATGCCGCGCGCACGGGTGTAAAACTGATCGTCGCGGACCCGCGCCGCTCCGATCTCGCGCGCCACGCGCACCGCTTCCTGCAGTTCAAGCCGGACACAGACGTGGCGCTGCTGAACGCGATGATGCATACGATCGTGGAAGAGGGCCTCGTCGATGCGGCGTTCATCGCCGACCGCACGAGCGGTTACGACGCGCTGGCCGCGAACGTGGCGCACTACAGCCCGGAAGCGATGGCGCCCATCTGCGGCATCGATGCGGAGACGATCCGCTACGTGGCGCGGCTGTATGCGAAGTCGAAGGGATCGATGATCCTGTGGGGCATGGGCATCTCGCAGCACGTGCACGGTACGGACAATGCGCGCTGCCTCATCGCGCTCGCGCTGATGACGGGCCAGATCGGCCGTCCCGGCACGGGCCTGCATCCGCTGCGCGGGCAGAACAATGTGCAGGGCGCGTCGGACGCGGGCCTCATTCCGATGATGTATCCCGATTACCGGCGCGTGGACGACCCGTCCGCGCAGGCGAAATTCGAGGCCGCGTGGGGCACGTCCCTGGACGGCAAACCGGGCCTGACGGTCGTCGAGATCATGGACGACATCCTCGCCGGAGGTATCAAGGGGATGTACATCATGGGCGAGAACCCTGCCATGTCCGACCCCGATGCGAACCACGCGCGGGAAGCGCTGGCGGCACTGGAACACCTCGTCGTGCAGGACATCTTCCTCACCGAGACGGCGTACCTGGCCGACGTGATCCTGCCCGCGTCCGCCTTCGCGGAAAAGACGGGCACGTTCACGAACACGGACCGCGTCGTGCAGCTGGGCCGCCAGGCGCTGGATCCGCCGGGCGATGCGCGCCAGGACCTGTGGATCGTCCAGCAGATGGCGCGCCGTCTCGGCCTGGCCTGGGATGATGCGGGACCGGCCGCCGTGTTCGACGAGATGCGGCAGCTGATGCCCAGCATCGCCGGCATCACGTGGAACCGCCTGGAGCGCGACGGTGCCGTCACGTACCCGTGCCGCGCGCCGGGCGATCCGGGCGAGCCCGTCGTCTTTACGCGGGCGTTTCCGCGCGAAGGCGGCCGCGCGCGCTTCGTCCCCGCCGACATCATCCCGGCCGACGAGCGGCCCGACACCGAGTACCCCGTCGTGCTGATCACGGGCCGCCAGCTCGAGCACTGGCACACGGGCAGCATGACGCGCCGCGCCGGCGTGCTGGACGCGCTGGAGCCGGATCCCGTCGCGCTCGTGCACCCGCTCGACCTGGAAGCGCTGGGCGGGCGGCCGGGCGACGTGATCACGATCGCGTCGCGCCGCGGCGAGGTGGCGCTGTATGCCCGGGCCGACGACGGCACGCCGCGCGGGGCCGTGTTCGTCCCGTTCTGCTATTACGAGGCGGCCATCAACCGGCTGACGAATGCGGCGCTGGACCCGTTCGGCAAGATCCCGGAATTCAAGTACTGCGCCGTGCGCGTGCGGCTGGGCGGCGAGGTCGCGCACCCGGGTTCCTACGGTGGCGGCCAGATTTTGGGGGACGTGGCAGAATTGCAAGCATGACATCTCGCATCACATCCTCTTATCGCCCTGAACTGTCCCAGGCCAGTGCCGGCCTCACGCATCCCGTGACGGCCATCGACGAGCGCGGGCGCCGCGAAACGCTCCACATCCCGGCCGAGCGCCCGCTGACGGTCTACGTGGACAAGCGCGAGCTCGTTACCCTGATGACGCTGGGCGCGGCGCCGGAAGCGCTCACCCTGGGTTACCTGCGCAACCAGCGCCTCGTGAGGTCGCTGGAAGACATCGTGTCCGTGCAGGTCGACTGGTCCGTGGATGCCGTGGCCGTCGTCACGCGCGGCGGCATCCAGGACGTCGAGGCACGCACGGCGAAGAAAGTCGTCACGACCGGTTGCGGCCAGGGCTCCGTGTTCGGCGGGCTGATGGACGAGGTCGACCGCATCGTGCTGCCACCGGAGGCGCGCCTGCGCCAGTCCGTCGTGCACCGCATCGTCGAGACGGTGCGCACCCAGCAATCCGTGTACAAACAGGCCGGTTCCGTGCACGGCTGCGCGCTGTTCACGCACGACGGCGAACTGCTGTGGTTCATCGAGGACGTCGGCCGCCACAATGCCGTCGACGCCATCGCCGGCCTGATGTGGCTGGAGGGGACGGAGGGTGCCGACAAGGTCTTCTACACGACGGGACGGCTGACGTCCGAAATGGTCATCAAGGGGGCGCAGATGGGCATCCCGTTCCTGCTGTCGCGCTCCGGCACGACGCAGATGGGCCATGCGGTGGCGGAGCAGGTCGGCATGTCGCTGCTCGCCCGCTGCAGTGGCCATCATTTCCTGCTGTTGTCCGGCGAAGAGCGCCTCGTGTTCGAGCCGGACTGGCTGGCCGCGCTGGAGACGGCGCGCACGCTGCGAACGGCATGAATGATATCGCCGACGCCGTCGCGCGCGCGTTCGCGCTGCTGTTCACGGGGGATCCGGACCTGTGGCGCATCGTCTGGGTGTCGCTCAAGACGAGCATCGTCGGCTTGCTGCTGGCCACGCCGCCCGCCATCCTGATCGGCTACGTCGTCGCCATGCGCAAGTTCCGCGGGCGGCGCATCGTCATCTGGCTGGCGCAGGCGGCGCTGTCGCTGCCGACCGTCCTGATCGGCCTCCTGCTGTACCTGCTGCTGTCGCGCCACGGGCCGCTGGGCGGCCTGCAATGGCTGTTCTCTCAGCCCGGCATCGTGTTCGGCCAGTGCGTCGTCGCGCTGCCCGTGCTGCTCGCGTTCACGCTGGCGGCCGTGCAGGGGCTCGATCCGCGCTACGCCGAGACCGCGATCGCGCTGGGTGCATCGCCCATGCAGGTGATGGTGCGCGTGCTGTACGAGGCGAGATTCGGCGTGATGGCGGCCGTCCTGTCCGGCTTCGGCCGCGTGATCTCGGAAGTGGGTTGCGCGCTGATGGTGGGCGGGAATATCGAAGGCGAGACGCGCACGATCACGACCGCCATCGCGCTGGAGACGAGCAAGGGCGAGTTCGCCCAGGGCATCGCGCTCGGCATCGTGCTCGTGTCGATCGCGCTGCTGATGAACGGCGCGCTGATGCTGCTGCAGGGCGACGCCCATACGATCCGGGAGCGCGCATGAGCATCAGCATCCATTCGCAGATTTCGGCGGCCGTCTACGAGAACGAAAACATGAAGCAGCGCGACGAGCGCCGCAAGGCCCTGCTGGGCGTGCGCGGCCTGCGCAAGCGCCATGGCGACCGGCTGCTGTTCGACATCGACCGGCTCGAGATCGCCACGCACAGCGCCTACGTGCTGACGGGGATGAACGGCGCGGGCAAGAGCACCTTGCTGCGCGTGCTGGGCGGCCTGGAGCGGGCCGAGATCGACAGCCTGCGCTTCGCCGGCGAGGACGTCCTGCGCGTGCATCCGTACCCGCGCGCGCTGCGCCGGGCCATCGTCTACGTGCACCAGCACCCGATCCTGTTCTCGACGAGCGTCGCGGACAACATCGGCTACGGCCTCGTCGTACGCGGCGAGAAGCCCGAGGCCGTGCGGCCCGTCGTGGAAGAGGCGATGGCCTGGGCCGGCGTGACGCACCTGCGCGACACGGACCCGACCCGGCTGTCGGGCGGCGAAAAGCAGCGCGTGGCGCTCGCGCGCGCGAAGGTGCTGGCGCCGCGCCTGCTGCTGCTGGACGAGCCGACGGCGAACCTGGACGGCGCCGCGCGCGAACAGGTGATCGCCCTGATCCCGACCATGATCGAAGCGGGGAGCAGTGTCATCATCGCCTGCCACGACCGCGACCTGATCAACCTGCCCGGCGTGCAGCGGCTCAAGCTGCGCGACGGCCATCTCGAATATCGCTAGGAGAATCCATGCAACGTCGTTCCATCCTCGGCTTCATCGCCTGTCTCACCGTCGCCACGCCGTTCGCCCATGCGCAGTCGGACAAGGTGCTGCGCCTGTCCACGACGACCAGCACCGAGAACTCGGGCCTGCTGGGCTATCTGTTGCCCGCGTTCGAAGCGAAGACGGGCATCAAGGTCAACGTGATCTCGGTGGGCACCGGCAAGGCGCTGGAGCTGGGCAAGAACGGCGACGTCGACGTGACGCTCGTTCACGCGCGCGCGCTCGAGGATAAATTCGTAGCCGAGGGCTGGGGCATCGACCGTCGTGACGTCATGTACAACGACTTCATTGTCGCGGGACCGACGGCCGATCCCGCGGGCGTGAAGGGCAGCCACGACGTCATCGCGGCGTTCAAGAAGATCGCGGCGGCCAACGTGAAATTCATCTCGCGCGGCGACAATTCGGGCACGGACGTGATGGAGAAGGGCTACTGGCAGCAGGCCGGCACGAAGCCGGCCGGGAGCAACTACGTCAACGCCGGCCTGGGCATGGGCGAGGTGCTGAACATGGCGGCGGAAATGGGCGCGTACACGCTGACGGACCGCGCGACGTACGGCGCATACAAGGCGAAGACGGGGCTGGCCATCCTCGTCGAGGGCGACAAGCGCATGTTCAATCCGTACGGGATCATCGCGGTGAACCCCGAGAAGCATAAAGGGATCAACTACAAGGGCGCGAAGGCGCTGATCGACTGGATCACGTCGCCGGAGGGGCAGGCGAAGATTGCGTCGTTCAAGCCGGCCGGGGAGCAGCTGTTCTTTCCGTCCGCGAAATAAAACACAAGGGCCGCAACCGCGGCCCTTTGTCTTTACGCCAACGCGTGCATCACCGCGTCGACCGGGATCGCCTTCACCCAATCCCGTCTCTGGTCCGCCGTGATGACGGTGGAATTGGCCTTGTCGACCGGCGCCCATTCCGGCGTCTTCTGGCGCATCAGCGCGACGACCGGCACGCCGACGGCGTTCGCCAGGTGCATCACGGCAGTTTCCACCGACACGATCAGGTCGCACTGCGCCAGCATCGCGGGCAGCTGGAAGAAGTTTTCGTTGGCGCTGAACAGTTCCGTGCGGTCGAGCTGGCGGCGTGCCAGCATGGCCTTCACGTTGTCCACTTCCTGCGGCACCGCGTTGACGATGAAGCAGGCGTCGCGCCATTCCGGCTGGGCGCGCATCGTCGTGATCAGTTCGGCCACGCGCTCGACGGGCCAGCAGCGCTTGCGCGTCTTGGCGAACGGGTTGATGAACACGAGCTTGCCCTGGCGGCCGTCGAAGCCCCATTCGCGCAGGCGCGCCTTCGCGCCCTCGACGAACTGCCCGGGGATGTGCACGAACGGGATGCGCCCGGCCGGCGGAATCTCGACGCCGGCCAGCTGGCGGAACCATTCCGCATGCACGTCGCTGATGTGCGGCGCGGCCGCGCGGTCGGCCACGTCCGGGTCGAGGCTCGCGTCCAGCTTGCGGTAGCTGAACCAGTGGAGCAGGCCCTGCAGGCCGTGCGGCTTCTTCAGGCCGAAGACGAAGCCGTCCGGGCTGATCTCGCGCGCGAGGTCGGCATAGAAGTGGGGGCGCAGCGTGCCCAGCGAGACGACGATGGGATAGTGTTCCTGTTGCGCTTCCTGGATGGACGCCTGGAACAACTCCGGCGAATAGTTCTGCTTGTAGACCTTCTCGATGAAGTCGCAGGCGTCGAGCCAGTCGTACAGGACGTTCTTTTTCAGGTGCGGCCACTGCGACGCGTCGCTCGTGCGGCGCACTTCATCCACCCACAGGTGCAGTTTCAGGTGCGGGTAGGCGCGCGCGAACGCCTGGAAGCAGTTCTGCAAATAGGTGTAGTCGCCCAACGCCAGGTGGGCGATGAACAGGATCTTGTCCGATTTCTTCAGCAGATCGGAAGGAATGAGGGGTACGTTCATTGTCTCTTACGGGTCGCCTGCCAGTTGTTGTCCGACGCCGCCAGCGGTGTATCAGGGTCTGCGATCAGCAGCGCTAACCGGTCGGCTGGCTGCGCATCTGCGTGGTGGGCATGCACACTACCGCCAACTCTCGAAATCTTCAACAAATTGTCTCGAATTGTAGTCCAAACCGGGACACTGCGTTGCCCCTGGCCATATTTTTAGACGCATTGTCCTGTGCGAGCAACATGAACTGAACAGGATGACAAATCCTTGTCCGTCAAACGGCGAAACTGGTGCAAAAATTTCACATCAGGATGACGTCGTATTGTTCCTGGTGATAACCCCGCTCGACCTGCAGCGAGATCTTCTTGCCGATGAAATCACCCAGCATGGCCAGGTGCTGCGATTCTTCCTCGAGGAACAGGTCGATCACTTCCTGCGACGCGACGATGCGGAATTCGCGCGGGTTGAACTGCTTGGCTTCGCGCAGCAGTTCGCGCAGGATTTCGTAGCAGATCGTCCTGCTCGTTTTGACCTGCCCCTTGCCGCCGCAGGCGGGGCAGGGCTCGCACAGGATGTGGGCCAGCGATTCGCGCGTGCGCTTCCTCGTCATTTCGACGAGGCCCAGCGCCGAGAAGCCGCTCACGGACACCTTCGTGCGGTCGCGCGACAGCGTCTTCTTGAGCTCCGCGAGGACGGCGTTGCGGTGCTCGTTGTTCTCCATGTCGATGAAGTCGAGGATGATGATGCCGCCCAGGTTGCGCAGCCGCAGCTGGCGCGCGATGGCGTGGGCCGCTTCCAGATTCGTCTTGAAGATCGTGTCGGCAAAGTTGCGTCCGCCGACGAAGCCGCCCGTATTGACGTCGATGGTCGTCATCGCCTCGGTCTGGTCGACGATCAGGTAGCCGCCGGATTTCAGGTCCACGCGCCGGCCCAGCGCGCGCAGGATCTCTTCCTCGACGCCGTACAGGTCGAACAGCGGACGCTCGCCCGTGTAGTGCTGCAGGCGCGACAGCACGCTGGGTGTGTACACCTGGGCGAATTCGACCAGTTTCACGTAGTTCTCGCGCGAGTCGACGAGGATCGCGGCCGTCTCGTCGTGCACGAAGTCGCGCAGTACGCGCTGGGCCAGGCTCAGGTCCTGGTACAGCAGGCTCGTCGCGGGACGCGTGCGCGCGCCCTTCGTGATCGCGCCCCACGTCTTGCGCAGGTAGTCGATGTCGGCGGCGAGGTCGGCGTCGGACGCGTCCTCGGCCTGCGTGCGCACGATGTAGCCCCCTTTCTCGTCCGGCGGCAGGAGGCCCGCGAGACGCGCGCGCAGGGCTTCGCGCTCCGATTCCTTCTCGATCTTCTGCGAGATGCCGATGTGCTTGTCCTGCGGCAGGTAGACGAGCATGCGGCCCGCGATCGAGATCTGCGTGGACAGGCGCGCGCCCTTGGTGCCGATCGGGTCCTTGATCACCTGGACGGTCAGCACCTGGCCGTCGAACAGGATTTTTTCGATGGGTGTCGGGGGCGCACTGCTGCTGCCGTTGGCGCCGTCGTGCGGCCGGGCTTCCCAGATGTCGGCCACGTGCAGGAAGGCGGCGCGTTCGAGGCCGATGTCGATGAAGGCCGACTGCATGCCTGGGAGTACCCGCACGACCTTGCCGAGATAGACATTGCCCGCGAGGCCGCGGGTGAGCGTACGCTCGATGTGCAGCTCTTGTACGGCACCCTGAACCACCAGCGCGACGCGCGTTTCCTGGGGGGTGATGTTGATCAGGATGTCTTCAGTCATGAGGCCGGGGCGCGAATGTTGTTCAGAGTCACATCATACACGCTGTGACTACCTTACAAAGCGCTGACGCCCGCTTTCTGCAATAACTGCGCCGTCTCGAACACGGGCAAGCCCATGATGCCGGAATGGCTGCCTTCGATATGCTCGATGAACAGGGCGGCAAGGCCCTGGATGCCGTAGGCGCCGGCCTTGTCGTAGGGTTCCGGCGTCGCGCAGTACGCGCGGATCGCTGCCGGCGTGAGCTGCGCGAAGCGCACGTTCGACACCTGCGTCACCTGCTCGAACACGTCCGTGTAGTGCAGGGCGACGGACGTCAGCACCTGGTGCGTGCGGCCCGACAGGCGTTCGAGCATCGCATACGCTTCCTTCGGGTCGGCCGGCTTGCCGAGGATCTCGCCGTCGATGGTGACGGTCGTGTCGGCCGACAGCACGGGGCGCAGCGGCATGCGGCGCATGTGCAGCACGTTCCACGCGAACGCGCCTTTTTCGCGCGCCACCCGGGCCACGTAATCCTGCGCGGGCTCGCCCGCGAACGTGTCTTCGCTGACGTCGATGCCGCGTGCCGGGTCGGAGCGCAGGCTCAGGATGTCGAAATCGATGCCGACCTGGCGCAGCAGTTCGCGGCGGCGCGGGCTCTTGGAGGCGAGGTAGATTTTCTTGTCGGGCTGTTTCATCGGCTCATACCCGATGGTAGGGGTGGTTCTGGGTGATGGACCAGGCACGATATAGCTGTTCTGCCAGCATCACGCGCACGATACCGTGCGGCAGCGTCATGCTGGAGATGCGGATCAGACCGTCCGCGCGCGCCTTGAGTTCCGGATCGAGGCCGTCGGCCCCGCCGATCAGGAAGGCGACATCGCGCCCGTCCTGTTGCCAGGCCTGTAATTGCTGCGACAGGCCCACACTGGTGAGATCCTTGCCGCGCTCGTCGAGGGCGACGATGCGCACGCCTTTCGGCAGCACGGCCTCGATGCGCTCCCGTTCGAGCGCCATCGCGGTGGCCGCCGTCTTGCTGCCGGACCGTTCGACCGGTTTCACTTCCTTCAGCACGATGCGCAGCTCCGGGGGCATCCGCTTCACGTATTCCGCGAAGCCAGTCTCGATCCAGGCCGGCATCTTGTGGCCGACCGCGACGATGAACAACTGCATCGCAGCTTATTCTTCGGTCTTCTTGATGCGGCGGATGACTTTCTTGGCCGGGGCTTCGCCTTCGGCAGCGGCTTTCGTTGCGCGCTTCGGAGCAGCGGCAGCCTTGGCGGCCTTGGCAGCTTTCGCTTCGGCGGCGGCGGCCTTCGGCACGGCGACCTTCACGGTGGCGCCGGTCGGGATTTTTTTCGCGGCGGGCTTGCGCGCCGGCTTGGCTTCACCGTCGGCAGTGGCAGCAGTCTTCTTCGCCGCCGGCTTGCGCTCGCGCACCGGCTTGGCTTCTTCCTGCTCCTGGTTGGCGGCGAGGTGCTTCGACTTGCCTTTCGGCGCGGCCGCTTCCTGGCCCTCAAGCGTCGACTTGCGCTTGGCGGCGCCCAGTTTCACGGGCTTTTCGCCCCAGATTTCTTCCAGGCGGTAATACTGGCGGATGGCCGGCTGCATGATGTGCACGATCATGTCGCCCAGGTCGACGAGGACCCATTCGCCCGTGTCTTCGCCTTCCAGCCCGACCACGTCGCCGCCTGCTTCCTTGACCTTGTCGCGCACCGAGGCGGCCAGCGCCTTGGTCTGGCGATTCGACGTGCCCGACACGACCGCGATACGGTCGAACAGGCTGGTCAGGTGCGTCGTGTCGAACAGAACGATGTCCTGGCCCTTGACGTCTTCGAGGGCGTCGACGACGAGCGTTTGCAGTTTCTTGATATCCATTAGTTTTTGTACAAGTTATGTTGTTGAATATAGTCTAGCACTTGCGGCGCAACGAGCGCGCTTATGTCAGTACGGGGTTCGGCATGCAGGGCAGCACGCACCTGCGTGGCCGAGATGTCGATGGCGAGCGTGTGCGCCAGGCAGACCTTGCCCGCCGGGCTGGCGCGCACGTCGTCGAACGACGCGCGTCGCTGCGCCAGTTCCGCTGCCACGGCGGGCGGCAGCGCGGCATCGTCGAGCCGGTAGCCGGGACGGGCGGCGACGCCGAAATTGGCCAGCGCGAACAGGTCGCGCCAGTCGCGCCAGGTGTCCAGCTTCTGCAACTGGTCCGCGCCCATCACGAACACGATGGACGTGTCCGCGCCGAGCCCGGCGCGCAGGTCGCGCAGGGTTTCGACCGTGTACGTGGCGCCGTGGCGGTCGATCTCGCGGGTATCGATCGTCACCGGCGCGCTGCTGCCCGCGAACGCCAGCTTCAGCATGGCGACGCGGTCGGCATCGCCCGCTTCCAGGCCATTCTTCTTTTGCCACGGCTGGCCGGCGGGCAGCACGCGCAATTCGTCCGGATGGAGCAGGCGCGCGAACAACTCGGCCAGCGCGACGTGGCCGTGGTGCACCGGGTCGAAGCTGCCGCCCAGCAGAGCGATACATCTCGTCACGGAGCGAGCCAATCCCGGTGCGGCAGGAAGTCGGTGTACAGCTTGTCTTCCGCGCTGCCCGGCTCCGGATGCCAGTCGTAGCGCCATTTGACGATCGGCGGCATCGACATCAGGATTGCTTCCGTCCGGCCGCCGGACTGCAGGCCGAACAGCGTGCCGCGGTCCCACACGAGGTTGAATTCCACGTAGCGGCCGCGCCGGTACGCCTGGAAATCGCGTTCGCGTTCGCCGTACGGCTGGTCCTTGCGGCGCTGCAGGATCGGCAAATAGGCGTCGAGGAAGGCGTTGCCGACGCTCTGTACCATGGCGTACGACTGCTCGAACCCGAGTTCATTGAAGTCGTCGAAGAAGATGCCGCCGACGCCGCGCGCTTCCTTGCGGTGTTTTATATAGAAATAATCGTCGCACCAGCGCTTGAAGCGCGGGTGCAGGTCGTCGCCGAACGGCGCCAGCGCGTCGTGGCACATCTGGTGGAAGTGGCGCGCGTCCTGTTCGTTGCCGTAATAGGGCGTCAGGTCCATGCCGCCGCCGAACCACCAGACCGGGTCCTTGCCCTCGGCCGTCGCTTCGAAAAAGCGCACGTTCATATGCACGGTGGGTGCGTACGGATTGTGCGGATGCAGCACGAGCGACACGCCCATCGCTTCCCAGGCCCGGCCCGCCAGTTCCGGCCGCGCGGCCATTGCGGATGCGGGCAGGCTGGCGCCGCGCACGTGCGAGAAATTCACGCCGCCGCGCTCGATCACATTCCCGCCTTCGATGAGGCGCGATACGCCGCCACCACCTTCGGCCCGTTCCCACGTGTCGCGCAAAAAGGTCTTGCCGTCGACGTCTTCCAGCGCTTGTACGATGCGCGCCTGCAGGTCGAGCAGCCAGGCCTTGACGGCGGCCGGATTAATTGTAGCCATGTGGAAATGTGAGAGAAAAAAAGCGAACGGGGATTGTACACTGATGAACTGGATCGTAACAGGCAGCCGCCGACACCGTTTCCAACACCCCCTCCGGCGCGAATAAAAATCCTGCGCAAATCTCTTCAATTTTCTGCACTTTTTAGCTTTCCTGGTTACGAATGCAAGAAATGCATACGTATTACGAATAGCCTACGTCGAAAGAAACCGATTTCACGCCAGCTGCATAGGCCGGCGCAGGAACGGCATAAAACGATAACGACGGAGATAGCCATGGAATACACGACCCTTCATCGGCCGCGACGATCTTGACGCGGTCCGCGCCCAGGCGGTAACGCCACCTTCATTTCCCCATCCATCATTTCGATCGTGACGGACCGTCTTCGGCCGTGTCCGACGGGGTGGTGCATTGCAGCAAACGACCGGCAACAACGGTCAACTTTCTCGGAGTCCAAGTATGAAGAAGCAATACCTTGCGCTGGCCTGCGCCGTGGCGGGCCTGGTGGCAGCGTGCGGTGGCGGTAGCAGCCCGTCCTCGCAATCGCCTTCTTTTGCCGCCATGATCGGCAGCGCGTCCGGCGGCGGCGCCGACGTCGCGGCCACGGGTACCCGTTGGCAGAGCGTGAAGTACGGCGGCGGCGGCTACGTGCCTGGTCTGATCTTCCACCCGACGAGCCCGAACGTCCTGTACGCCCGTACGGACATCGGCGGCGTCTATCGCTGGGACGCGACGGCGTCGACCTGGGTGGCGCTCACGGACAGCCTGGGCATCCGGGATGGTTTCTACATGGGCAGCGAAAGCATGGCCCTGGACCCGAACGACGACAAGCGCGTCTACATGAGCACGGGCTTGTACGGTTGGGATGGCCGCAATGGTCGCCTGTATATCTCCACCGACCGCGGCGACAGCTGGACGCACGTCGAGCTGCCGTTCCGCGTCGGCGCCAACGACCAGGGCCGCGCTATCGGCGAACGCATGATGGTCGACCCGAACAAGTCGTCGGTCCTGTACTACGCGACGCGCACGTCGGGCCTGTGGAAGAGCGAGGACTACGGCCAGACCTGGAACCAGGTGACGTCGCTGTCGTCGTTCCAGTACCCGGGCGACAAGATCGGTTCGCTGCCGAACCGCACCATGGGCGGCATCGAGGGCGTGCTGTTCGACACGTCGACCACGGGCACGGGCACGGCCACGCAGACCATCTACACGTCCGTGGCCCCGGATTACGCCGCCGCGGCCGGCATGAACTTCAACCTGTACAAGTCGACCGACGGCGGCGCGACCTGGACCGGCATCGAGACCCCGGTCACGGGCTACTACATTCCGCACATGGTGCGTGCCAAGGACGGCATGATCTATGTGGCGTTCACCAAGGACATGGGCCCGGGCGCCGGCGGCCCGGCCCGCCTGTACAAGTTCGACGGTACGAACTGGACGCTGCTGAAGAGCTACGACACGCAGCAATGGGTGAACTTCGGCATGGGCGGCCTGTCCGTCTCGGGCAGCGGCGCGACCACCCGCATCGCGCTGGGCGTCACGAACTCCTGGGGTAACTGGCAGGGCCAGCCGATCGTGCAAGTGTCCGACGACGCCGGCCTGACCTGGCGCGAGATCGCGTCGACGACCCCGCACACTCCGTCCGGCACGGATTTCTCCGGCTGGATCGACGACGTCGAGATCGATCCGAACAATCCGGAACACGTCATGCACGTGACCGGCGGCGGCATCTGGGAAACGTTCAACGCGTCGGCGGCTACCCCGACCTGGAAAGACTCCATCAACGGCATCGAGGAAAACGCCACGCTGGCCCTGATGACCCCGCCCCGTGGCGCCTCGTACACGCTGCTCAATGCCTCGGGCGACATCGGCGTGCACGTGCAGACCGAGTTGCTCAAGAAAGCGACGCGCGAGCCGCACGGTATCTTCGCCAACGGCATCGGCATCGACACGGCGTGGTCGAATCCGGCCTATATCGCGGCGATCGGCACCCCGGGCTATACGAACTCCGGCATCCACGGTATCTATTCGACCGACTCCGGCGTGACCTGGACGAAGTTCGCGAGCGAGCATCCGGACGCGAGCGCCCTCAACAGCGACCAGGCGACCATCGCCGTCACCAAGCCGGGCAACATCGTCTGGGCACCGGCGGGAGCACGTCCGGCCTACACGACGGACAACGGCGCGACCTGGACCTACACGAACCTGCCGGCCCTGCCTGGCGTCGGCATCGGCCGCGCCTACCGCGTTGTCGCCGACCGCAAGAACCCGAACAAGGTCTACGCCTTCAACTCCGGCGGCGCCTGGTGGAACCAGTGGTCGGATACCGCGCACTTCTGGTACTCGACGGACGGTGGCCACACCTTCACCGAAAGCACGACGTTCGTGGCCGCGGGCGCGCGCGTGGCGAGCTTCAACGACTCGTCGATCGCCGTCAATCCGAACGCCGAAGGCGACATCTGGGTGGTCGACGGTTTCAGCATCCTGCACTCGACCGATTCGGGCGTGACCTGGACGAAGCTGAACGTGACGGCACCGGACTGGGGCACCAACGAGACGTGGAGCTACCCGCAGGTGTATGGCGCGACCTCGATCGCGCTGGGCAAGGCGGTGTCGGGCGCGACGTACTCGTCCTCGATCTACATCGTCGGCATCGTCAACAACGTGTGGGGCGTGTACCGCTCGGACGACGGTGGCAAGACCTGGCGCCGGATCAACGACGACAACCACCAGTACGCCGGCATCGGCAACCTGGCGGCCGACCAGGTCATGCCTGGACGCGTATTCGCCAGCGGCAACGGCCGTGGCGTGATCTTCAGCTACTGACGACGGCAACGCCGGCGCCGCACGGCGCCGGCGGTATCGATTTTTTTCGGAGACTTTCATGAAATTCAAATCCATTCTCGCCGCCGTCGCCTTCCTGGCAGCAGGCAGCGCCGGCGCCACCGTCCTGAGCTTCGACGGCCTGACCAATTCGATGTACGGCGACGGCGAACCGCTGGCCGGCGGCATGACCTACAACGGCCTGAACCTGACCTATGTGGAGTCGGGCTTCCAGGTCACGCTGAACGCCCCGGGCGCCGACGCGGGCGCGGCCCATATCGGTGACGGCACGTTCGAACCGTCGACCTACAACTGGCACGATGGCATGGAAAACGGCTGGGACACGTTCGTCACGCTGACCCGCGTGGGCGGCGGCAAGTTTAACCTGAAGAGCTTCGACTACTTCATGGACTGGAGCGACGTGTCGGCCGACGGCGTGTCGGTCGGTTCGATCTCGGATTCGGGTACGTGGAGCACTGTCCTCACCGGCATCACGGAACTGCGCATCGGCTCGGGCTACTTCAACCAGATCGACAACGTCGACGTCGAAGCGGCCGCACCGAGCGGTGCCGTGCCGCTGCCGGGGACGCTGGCGCTGATGCTGGGAGGACTGGCGGCGGGCGGCGTGGCGCGTCGCCGCCGCTGATTGATCACCTGCACCAGACAACGGAGGCCGCGTGCCTCCGTTTTTTCATCGATTAGCGAATATTGAACGCGACGGCCGTGGCAAACGGCATCTCGGGCGGGCACACGATGACCAGGCCGTCCGCTTCCTGGCGCCAGCTGAGCGGCTTGCCTTCGTGGCCGAGCAGCGACACCGAGGTGACCGGTTTGCCCAGCAGGTTCGCGCCGGATCCGAGCGAGCGGATCTTCAGCGTCGTGCCGGGCCTGGGGACCATCATGGTGAACGCGTACAGCGAACCGTCGCGGCCGACCGTGAAGCGGAAATCGTGCGGGCCGAACTTGAACTCGGCCTGCTCCTTGCCCAGCTTGCCGGCGGGGAGGGTGCACAGCGCGCCGTCCTCGCCTTCGCCCGGCCGCACCCAGGCCTTGCTGCCATAGATGCCTTGCCCGTTCACACGCATCCATGCGCCGACTTCCTTCAGCATGCGGATGCTGCCCTCGTCCAGCGATCCGTCCGGCAGCGGCGAGATGCAGATCGCCACGTTGCCGTCGCGTGCCACTTCCTCGAGCAGGTAGCGGATCATGCCGCCCGAGTCGTACGTGAACCAGGGGGCATAGTACCAGTCGCCCACCGGTGTCTCCGCGATCCACGCTTCGTCGTTCCGGATGCCGGTCGGGATCGAGCCTTCTTCCGTGCTGACGGTGCCGTTGAATTTCGGATGGAATTTGACGACGGCGAACGTGTCGACCTTGCCGCGGTTCTTCAGCGAACGGTTGTAGAAATCCGCCATCACGAGCTGGATCGCATCGGATTTCATCCCCGTTCCGGTCCCGTTGCCGCTGAACGGCTGGTCGCTGGTGCCGTCGGTATAGATGAAGTCCGGGTCGTATTTTTCGACGACGTCCATCATGCGCAGCGCCCAGCGTTTCGCGTACCACTCGGCGTACGCCGTGTGGCGGCTGAAGATGCCCGCGGGCGGCGGATTCCAGTCCGTGTGCGCGGCGGCCGTCACGCCCTTGTATTCGCGCAGGTCCGGACCATAGAGCAGGCGCGGGTCGAGCCCCTCCCACCACTTGCCCTTGCCGTCGGCCAGGGTCAGGGCGCCGTCGTACGGCTTGCCCGCGAACGGACCCGTCGGATCGCTGCCGAAGGCGGTCTGCCACCACCACCACGTGTATTCATGGTGAAACGCGACGCCATAGCGCAGGCCGGCCGCCTTCGCGGCGGCGGCCCACTCGCCGAGCAGGTCGCGCTTCGGGCCAAGGCGCTTCGAATTCCACGGCTGGTAACGGGAATCCCATAAATCGAAATTGTCGTGGTGCACGCCCTGGATGAGGAGGAAGCGCGCGCCGGCCTCCTTGTACAACGCCGTCAATGCCGCCGGGTCGAGCTTGCGCGGGTTCCAGTCCCGCAACAGCTCCTTGTAGCCGGCCTGCGACGGGTGACCGTACGTCTTGAGATGGTTGGCGTAGGCCGTCGTGCCCGGCACGTACATCCGGCGCGCGTACCAGTCGCCGCTCATGCCGGCCGCCTGCGGACCGAAGTGGACCCAGATGCCGAACTTGGCCTCGCGCAGCCACGCGGGCGTGCCCGGATACTGCTGCGCGATCGATTCCCACGTCGGCTTGAACGGGCCGGCCGTGATCGGCAAGTCCAGGTGCACGACGGGCGCGGATTGCGCGTCGCCCGGCGCGACGCTGTCGGGCGCCAGCCTGGCGGGCAGGGCCGGCATCGGGCCGAGCTCCGGCAGGGCGGCGTGCGCGGGGAGGGTGGCGAGCAGCGCGCAGGCCACCGCCAGGGTCATTGTCTTCAAGGTCAAGGCTCCGTTCGCAATATCGGATCCGGCCAATTGTATTCTATATATTTAATACAAATCAATCGAAAAAAAACAGAACAGGGTGGTCACCGTGTTCCGTTTTTCGATGTGGCGTCGCTACGTCACGCCTGCTTGATGCCGCGCCAGCCGATGTCGCGCCGGTACTGGGCGCCATTGAAGTGGATCTTCTCGACGGTTTCGTACGCCTGTTTCTGCGCCATCTTGACGCTGTCGCCCAGGCCGACGACGCACAGCACGCGGCCGCCCGACGTCTGCAGCGTGCCGCCGACCAGTTGCGTGCCGGCGTGGAAGGTGACGCATTCCGGGGTCTCGGCCGGGATGCCGTCGATGATGTCGCCCTTGGCCGGGGCGTCCGGATAACCGGCCGCCGCCATCACGACGCCCACCGCGGTGCGGCGGTCCCATTCCAGCTCCACCTTGTCCAGGGTGCCGTTGCACGCATGTTCCAGCACCGTCACGAAGTCGCTCTTCAGGCGCGTCATGATCGGCTGCGTTTCCGGGTCGCCCATGCGGCAGTTGAATTCGATGACCTTCGGCACACCGGCCGCGTCGATCATCAGGCCCGCGTACAGGAAGCCGCTGTACGGGATGCCGTCCTTGGCCATGCCCTGGATGGTCGGGTTGATGATCTCGCGCATCACGCGCGCGTGGATCGACGGCGTGACGACCGGCGCCGGCGAGTACGCGCCCATGCCGCCCGTGTTCGGGCCCTGGTCGTGGTCCTTCAGGCGCTTGTGGTCCTGCGACGTGGCCAGCGCGACGACGTTCTTGCCGTCGCACATGACGATGAAGCTCGCTTCCTCGCCGGCCAGGAATTCCTCGATGACGATGCGCGCGCCGGCGTCGCCGAAGCGATTGCCCGACAACATGTCGTCGGCCGCCTGGTGCGCTTCTTCCAGCGTCATCGCGACGACGACGCCCTTGCCGGCGGCGAGGCCGTCGGCCTTGATGACGATCGGCGCGCCCTGGGCGTCGATGTAGGCGTGGGCCTGGGCGACGTCGGTGAACGTCTGGTACTGCGCCGTCGGGATGCCGTGGCGGTGCATGAAGGCCTTGGCGAAGTCCTTCGAGCTTTCCAGCTGGGCCGCTTCCTTCGTCGGGCCGAAGACCTTCAGGCCGCGCGCGCGGAACAGGTTCACGATGCCGGCCGCCAGCGGCTGTTCCGGCCCGACCAGCGTCAGGTTCACGTGTTCCGCGACGACGAAGTCGGCCAGCGCGGCCGGATCGGTGATGTCGATGTTGACCAGGCGCGCATCGCGCGCGGTTCCACCATTGCCCGGTGCGACGTAGACCATCTGGACGCGATCGGATTGGGCCAGTTTCCAGGCCAGGGCATGTTCACGGCCGCCAGAGCCGACTACCAGGATTTTCATGGATTGCTTTCGCTGCTTACTCTTCAATGACCGCGTTCGTATAGACTTCCTGCACGTCGTCCAGGTTTTCCAGGGCGTCGAGCAGTTTCTGCATCTTGAGCGCGTCTTCGCCGGTGAACACGGTCTCGGTGTCCGGCTTCATGATGACTTCGGCGGAATCGGCCTTGAAGCCGGCCTTCTCCAGCGCTTCCTTGACGCCGGCAAAGGCGTTCGGATCGCACAGCACCTCGAAGCCGCCTTCGTCGTCCGCGATCACGTCGTCGGCGCCGGCTTCCAGCGCCGCTTCCATCAGCTTGTCTTCTTCGACGCCCGGTGCGAACAGGAACTGGCCCACGTGCTTGAACATGAACGAGACGGAGCCTTCCGTGCCCATGTTGCCGCCGAACTTGCTGAATGCGTGGCGGACTTCGGCCACGGTGCGCACGCGGTTGTCGGTCATGCAGTCGACGATGATCGCCGCACCGCCGATGCCATAGCCTTCGTAGCGGATTTCTTCGTAGTTGACGCCTTCCAGGCCGCCCGAACCGCGCTGCACGGCGCGGTTGACGTTATCCTTCGGCATATTGGCGTCGGCCGCCTTTTCGATGGCGAGGCGCAGGCGCGGATTGGTGCCGGGGTCGCCGCCACCCATGCGGGCGGCCACGGTGATTTCCTTGATCAGTCGGGTCCAGATCTTGCCGCGCTTGGCGTCAGTGGCGGCTTTCTTGTGCTTGATGTTGGCCCATTTGCTGTGTCCAGCCATGTCGAGTCTTCCTTAGACAGGGAACCTCGGCAAACTGCGATCTTCGAGGTCCCGGGTATTGATAATCCTCGACATTTTATCATAGCGCACCCGCCTAAATACTGTCAGGGAAACAACAACGCCGTGCCCAGCCCGACGAGGCCGAGCCCTGTCGCGCACGCCACCACGTGCCCGCCGGGCAGCAGTTTTTCGGCCAGGATCAGCGCGATGAGGCCGGCGATGACGGGCAGGTTCAATACGCCGGCCGGCAGCACGAGCGCCAGCAGCAGCCAGCAACAGCCCGTGCAATACCGCGCATCCGCGACGCCCATGCGGAACGCGCCCCAGATCCCGCGGCGCCAGTGCGTGAGGACGAACGCCAGCGGCGCGCGGCAGTTGTCCAGGCAGACGTGCTTGGCGGGTGTCCACTGGTAGACCCCGGCCGCGACGAGGGCGAGGGCGCCGACCGTCGGGTGCGTGATGGCCATCGTCTCGTCGAGCCCGCCGACGTCGTGCAGCTGCCAGTCGGCCAGCGTGGCGACGAGGGCGCAGCAGGTCCAGACGAACAGGTAGCCCGCCATGAACAGGAACGTGGAGACATAAACCCAGCGTTCGCGCACGAGCCGCTTCACGCGCGCGTACAGCAGCACAGACGGCGCGGCCGCCGGCAGCATCATCGCGGCGATGACGGCGGTCCACAGCGCGAGCAGGCGCACGAGGTCGTCCGCGTGATACGGCCCGACCCGGGCATGGCCGCCGGTGCCTGTCGCCAAGGGCGACAGGCGGCCGACGCGAAACAGCAGATAGGCCCAGCACAGCGCCGCGAGCAGCACGAGCAGGGTGAGGACGACGGTGCGGTCGACACCGGGGCGGCCGACGCCGCTGGCGCGGCTCATCGGGCGCACGCTCCGGCCGGTTGTGTGTTTGCGCGGTATGCCATGGACATCTCCAAAGGTTAAGCGGTGACGGCGGTTGGACCGTACCCTGCCGGCCGCGTTCGGAGGCGTCCTCAGCCGGCTATACGGATTCCCCGTACAATCGTCGGATGAGTAAAAGCGCAGCCGACTTACCTGTTGTTCCGACCACACGCCCGGCCGTACTGGGCGGCCTGGCGATCGCCATCGGCGGGGCCGTTCTGTTTTCCACGAAGGCCATCGTCGCCAAACTGCTGTACCGCTACCACATCGACGCCGTCACATTGATCGCGTTCAGGATGCTGTTCTCGCTTCCGGTGTTTGCCGCCGTGGCGGTGTGGAAGATGCGGACCGAACCGCCGCTCGCCGTGCGCGACCGCTGGCGTCTCGCCGGACTGGGCCTGATCGGCTACTACCTGTCCAGCTACCTGGATTTCCTCGGCCTGCAATACATCTCGGTGGGCCTGGAGCGGCTGATCCTGTTCCTCACCCCGACGTTCGTCCTGCTGATCACGGCGCTCGTCTTCAAGCGCCGCATCGGCCGCGCGGAATGGATCGCGCTGGCGCTGTCGTACTGCGGCATCGTGCTCGTGTTTGCGCACGACCTGAAGGGTGGGGCGGGCAGTACCGTCACGGGTTCGCTGCTCGTGCTCGGTTCGGCGGCGTGCTACGCGGCCTACCTGCTGGGGACGGGCGAGATGGTGCGCCGCATCGGCTCGCTGCGCCTCGTCGCGTACGCGATGTGCGTGTCGAGCGCCGCGTGCATCGCGCAGTTCTTCATCCTGCGCCCCGCCAGCATGCTCGTGCAGCCGCTGCCGGTTTACGGGCTCTCGCTCGTGAATGGGATATTCTGTACCATCTTCCCTGTCTTCATGACGATGGCGGCGGTCCAGCGCATCGGTGCGACGACGGCATCCCAGGCCGGCATGATCGGTCCGGTGTCGACGCTGTTCCTGGGCTGGGCCCTGCTGGGAGAACCGATCACGACCGTGCAACTGGCCGGAACGGGCCTGGTGCTGGGCGGGATCTATTTGCTGTCGAAGAAAAAAACCACCTGACAAACCGAAACGGAACGGAACATGAAACCTCGCATCGCCCTGATCGCCCACGACAAGAAAAAAGACGACATGATCGCGCTCGCCGCCGAGTACGTAGACTTCCTGCGCGGCTGCACGCTGTCGGCCACCGGCACCACGGGCGGACGTCTGATCAACGAGCTGGGCCTCACGGTGACGCGCATGCATTCCGGTCCCGTCGGCGGCGACCTGCAGATCGGCGCCCAGCTGGTCAACGGCGAGGTCGACTGCGTGATCTTCCTGCGCGACCCGATGACGCCGCAGCCGCACGAACCGGACATCAACGCGCTGGTCCGCGCCTGCGACGTGCACAACATCCCGTGCGCGACGAACGTGGCGAGTGCCCACCTCGTGCTGTCGCAGCTGCAGTCGAAGGCGGACTGATTCCGGGGAGAGCGGTCATGGCGACGGCAAAAGCGATCCGCTTCGCGCGCACGGGGGGACCCGAGGTGCTGGAATACGTCGACGTCGAGGTCGGCGAACCCGGTCCCGGCGAGGCGCGCGTGCGCAACCACGCGATCGGCGTGAACTTCATCGACACGTATTTCCGTTCGGGCCTGTATCCGCTCGACCTGCCGAACGGCCTCGGCCAGGAAGCGGCGGGCGTCGTCGAGGCGGTGGGCGAGGGCGTCACGCACGTCAAGCCGGGCGACCGCGTGGCCTATGCCGCGCGTCCGAACGGCGCCTACAGCCAGCTGCGCGTGATGCCGGCCGACATCCTGGTGCACCTGCCGGACGCCATCTCCTTCGAGACGGGCGCCGCGATGATGCTGCAGGGCCTGACCGTGCAATACCTCCTCAAGCAGACGTATGCCGTGCAGCCGGGCGAGACGATCCTGTTCCACGCAGCGGCCGGCGGCGTCGGCCTGATCGCGTGCCAGTGGGCGCGAGCATTGGGCGTGAACCTCATCGGCACGGTGGGGTCAAACGAAAAGGCGGCGCTGGCGCGGCAGCGCGGTGCCGCCCACGTCATCAACTACCGGGACGAGGACGTCGTGCAGCGGGTACTCGAGATCACGAACGGAGAGAAGGTGCCGGTCGTCTACGATTCGGTCGGCAAGGACATGTTCACGCGCTCGCTGGACTGCCTGCGGCCACGCGGACTGATGGTCAGCTTCGGCAATTCGTCGGGGCCGGTGCCGCCGTTCGCGCTGAACGAACTGGCATCGCGCGGCTCGCTGTACATCACACGGCCGACCCTGCAGTCGTACGCGGCCACGCGGGCGCAGCGGGAGGCCATGGCGGCCGACCTGTTCGACGTGGTGGCGAGCGGTCAAGTGAACATCGACATCCACCAGCGTTTCCCCCTCGCCGACGCGGCCCAGGCCCACATCGCCCTCGAAGGGCGCCGCACGACGGGCAAGACGATTTTGCTGCCATGAGAGAATTCAGCGACGACAACGAGCCGCCAATCGATCCGCAACCTGCGGCGGGGCCGCACTTCGGGCGCTTGCTCGTGGTGCTGATGCTGGCGGTGCTCTTGATTATCGGGATTACGTTCCTGTCGGAAGCGTATTTGGGCTGAGACCCAACGTCGTCCCCGCGAAGGCGGGGACCCAAGTGTTATGCGCTGCCGAGATGCGTGCAAAATTAGGCCCCTGCCTCCGCAGGGGCGACGGCATCGTCAGCCGTTCTGCCGCGGATCCTGCTTCAGCTCGATGACGCGCGACCCGCCATTTGGCCCCGGGAACCCTTCGAACGCGCTCTGCACGAGGGCCGGCATCACGGCCGGCGTGGACATCTGCCGGCTCACGTTGCGCACCGTGACGTCGAACAGGCGCTTGCCGTCCTTGGCCGACGCGATCGACAGCTGCAGCTGGCGGTGGTAGCGGTGTTCTTCCTGCACGTCATAGGCCGGCACCGGACCCCAGAACGGGTCGTAGAACGGGCTGTACCAGCCGCCCCAGTAGCGCCGGCGCCAGCCCATGTAGGCGAAGCGGGGCGAGTAATAAGTCGGCGCGAAGGTCGGGTAGATGACCTGCGTGGGCACGTCGATGGTCGAGAAGCGCATCGACACCTTCAGTGCCGGCGCTTGCGGCGACTCGTGGAAGCCCAGGCGGGCGAGCTGGGCGCGCACGAGGTTTTCGTAGCTCTGCAGCTCGAGCGTGTTGTCCTGCGGCGGCGGCGTCTCGAACGCATAGCTCTTGTCGGGCAGCTGGGCAGGCCACTGGTTGAAGGTGGTGACGTCACTGCGGATCGTCGTCGCGCAGCCGCCCAGCAACAGGCTCAGCGATGCGACCGCCGTGATCATGGTACGTTTCATGATGCGCTCCATCTATTCGTATTCCCGTTTGTCGGGTTTCAATTCCTGCAATCGGTCTTGTTCAGGAGACCATATTATTCCTGATGCGTGATGTTCGTCGATACATTTACGCGTAGTTACTACCTGTACATGGCGATACATTCGAAAGGTACGGATCGCGGTGTAAAGCTGTTGGTAAAATAAGCATCCCACCAACGGCTTTGCGGACTCCTGACCATGCGCACCGATACGCCCCAGACTATCTACCGGAAGGATTACACTGCCCCCAGCTACCTGGTCGATACCGTTGAACTCGGCTTCGACCTCGACCCCGCCCGTACCGTCGTCGCCAACCGGATGACGGTGCGCCGCAATCCCGCCAGCGCCCAGCGCGAAATCGAGCTGTACGGCGAAGACATCGAGCTGGTGGCCCTGCGCCTGAATGGCCGTACGCTGGGCGAGGGGGACTACGTCGTCGAAGGCACCCTGCTGCGCATCCCCAACGCCCCGGAAGAAGCGACGCTAGAAATCGAGACCATTTGCGTTCCGGAAAGCAATACTACCCTCAGCGGCCTGTACACGTCCAACGGCAGCTTCTATACGCAGTGCGAAGCCGAAGGTTTTCGCCGGATCACGTATTTTCCGGACCGTCCGGACGTCATGGCCCGCTACACCGTCATGCTGCGCGCCGACAAGGACAAGTACCCGGTGCTGCTGTCGAACGGTAACCTGATCGAAGAGGGAGACCTGCCCGACGGCCGCCACTACGCGCTGTGGGAAGACCCGTTCAAGAAGCCGTCGTACCTGTTCGCCCTCGTCGCCGCGCGCCTCGTGTGCCAGGAAGAGAACTTTGAGCTGGCCGACGGCCGCACGGCGCTGCTGCAGGTCTGGGTCGAAGAGGGCAACCTCGACAAGACCGACTATGCGATGCAGTCGCTGAAGCACAGCATCCGCTGGGACGAGGAACGCTGGAACCTGGAGCTCGACCTGGACCGTTTCATGATCGTCGCCGTGGGCGACTTCAACATGGGCGCGATGGAAAACAAGGGCCTGAACATCTTCAACACGAAGTTCGTGCTGGCCAATCCGCGCGTCGCGACGGACGTCGACTTCCAGGGCATCGAGGCCGTCGTCGGCCACGAATACTTCCACAACTGGACGGGCAACCGCGTGACCTGCCGCGACTGGTTCCAGCTGTCGCTGAAGGAAGGCCTGACCGTGTTCCGCGACCAGGAATTCTCGGCCGACATGATCGGCACGAACACGGGCCGCGCCGTCACCCGCATCGACCAGGTGCGCACCTTGCGCCAGGCCCAGTTCCCGGAAGACGCGGGCCCGATGGCCCACCCGGTCCGTCCCGACTCGTTCGTCGAGATCAATAATTTTTATACGGTCACCGTCTATGAGAAGGGTGCCGAGGTCGTGCGCATGTACCAGACCCTGCTGGGCCGCGAAGGCTTCCGCAAGGGCATGGACCTGTACTTCCAGCGCCACGACGGCCAGGCCGTCACGTGCGACGACTTCCGCATGGCGATGGCCGACGCCAACGGCCGCGACCTGACGCAGTTCGAGCGCTGGTACAGCCAGGCCGGCACGCCGGTCGTGCAGGCCGAGACGCGCTGGGACGAACAGGCGCAGACGTACACGCTGCGCCTGATCCAGTCGTGCCCGCCGACGCCGGGCCAGCCGGAGAAACTGCCGTTCCACATCCCCGTCGCCGTGGGCCTGCTGGGCCGCGACGGTCGCGACCTGCCGCTGACGGTGGACGGTAAAGATTACGGCACGACGGCCGTGCTGGAGCTGACGGAAGCCGACCAGACCTTCGTGTTCACGGGCGTGACGGAACAGCCGACGCCGTCGATCCTGCGCGACTTTTCCGCACCCGTGATCTTGAAGCACGGCTACAGCGACGCCGAACTGGTGCATTTGTTCAGCCACGACAGCGACCCCGTCAACCGCTGGGAAGCGGGCCAGCGCCTCGCGATGAGCCGCCTGCTGAAGCTGACCGGGCAGGTGGCCGGCGCCGGCAACGTCGTCGACCGGCTCGACCTGGACGACACGTTCGTCGAGGCCATGCGCAAGATCCTCACGGACGACACGCTCGATCCGTCCTTCCGCGAGCAGGCGCTGCTGCTGCCGACGGAATCGATGATCGCCGACCAGCTCGACGTCGTCGACCCGCTCGCCATCCACCTGGCGCGCCAGTTCGTCCGCGCCGCCATCGGCGCGCGCCTGCGCACGGAACTGCTGGCCCAGTACGACGCTAACCAGACACCGGGCGAATACAGCCCGGACGCGGAATCGATCGGCAAGCGCGCCCTGAAGAACCTGGCGCTGGCCTACCTGAATGCCGCGCCGGACGAGGCGAGCCTGGCCCTCGCGCAGAAACAGTTCGACGAGGCCACCAACATGACGGACCGCGTGGCGGCCCTGTCGGCCCTCGTGCATGCGCGCGCCCCGTCGGCCGCGGATGCGCTGCAACGCTTCTACGACGAGTTCCAGGGCGAAGCGCTGGTCGTCGATAAATGGTTCGCGATGCAGGCCGCGGCCCCGACGACGGACGTCAGCCGCGTACGCGAATTGATGACGCACAAGGCCTTCACGCTGAGGAACCCGAACCGTGCGCGCAGCCTGGTGTCTACGTTCTGTGCCGGCAATCCGGTGGGCTTCCACGCGCCGGACGGCAGCGGCTATGGCTTCTGGGCCGAGCAGGTGATCGCGCTGGACGCGCTGAACCCGCAGGTCGCGAGCCGCCTGGCCCGCGCGATGGACCGCTGGCGCCGCTACACGCCGGACCTGCAGGCCCACATGAAGCGGGCGCTGCAGCAGGTGGCGGGGCAGGCGAAGCTGTCGAACGACGTGCGCGAGGTGGTCAGCAAGGCGCTCGCCAACTGAGAATTTATTTTCACAAACTGAAGGAAGTCCATGAAACGTGTCAGCCTGACGCAATACCTCGTCGAGGAACAGCGTCTCCACAACAATATCCCGGCATCGCTGCGCCTCCTGATCGAGGTGGTGGCCCGCGCCTGCAAGACGATCTCCCACTCGGTCGGCAAGGGCGCACTCGGCGACATCCTCGGCAGCGCGAACACGGAGAACATCCAGGGCGAGGTGCAGAAGAAGCTCGACGTGATCTCCAACGAGATCCTGCTCGAAGCCAATGAATGGGGTGGCCACCTGGCGGCGATGGCATCGGAAGAGATGGAATCCATCCACCCGATCCCGAACCGCTACCCGATGGGCGAATACATGCTGCTGTTCGATCCGCTGGACGGCTCGTCGAACATCGACGTCAACGTCTCCATTGGCACGATCTTCTCCGTGCTGAAGGCGCCGGAAGGCATGACCGCCCCGACGGAAGCCGACTTCATGCAGCCGGGCAGCCAGCAGGTCGCAGCCGGCTATGCCGTGTACGGCCCGCAGACGATGCTGGTGCTGACCACGGGCGCGGGCGTCAACTGCTTCACCTTGGACCGCGAGATGGGTTCCTGGGTCCTGACGCAGAAGGACATGCAGATCCCGGAAGAGACGAAGGAATTCGCCATCAACATGTCGAACCAGCGCCACTGGTATCCGCCCGTCACGCGCTACGTCGACGAAATGTTGGCCGGCAAGACCGGTCCGCGCGGCAAGGACTTCAATATGCGTTGGATCGCCTCGATGGTGGCCGACGTGCACCGCATCCTGAACCGCGGCGGCATCTTCATGTACCCGGCCGACCAGCGCGACCCGTCGCAGCCGGGCAAGCTGCGCCTGATGTACGAAGCGAACCCGATGGCCTTCATCGTCGAGCAGGCGGGCGGCGCCGCGACGGACGGCCGCCAACGCATCCTCGACATCGCGCCGCAGAAACTGCACCAGCGCGTGCCCGTGTTCCTGGGCTCGAAGAGCGAGGTGGAACGCGTGACGAGCTACCACCAGGAATAATTTTTAACGTGTCCGCATAAAATTGCCGAGTCGGACTAGCAAGTTTGCGGAGTTGTTGTTAGAATGCGGGCTCCTTCGCGCTGCAGCTCATCCTGATGAGCGACGCAGGCGAGACCTCCGGTCGCCAACAGTCTGATGGCAGGTAGCACGGACACAGGTTAAACGGTTGTTCCGGTTTAGCCGCTGTAGCTCAGTCGGTAGAGCAGCGCATTCGTAATGCGAAGGTCACCAGTTCGATTCCGGTCAGCGGCACCAACACAGTGAGAAGGGCCACCCAAGCGGGTGGCCCTTTTTGCTTTCCGGCCCGGCTTCTCTCCATGTCATCCCGTGTTGTCAGCCTGCCTCACCCTGTATTGATAGCAAGGAAACGATGCTATATTGCCGGGATGGCCAAGGATGAGACCGTCCGGCCTGACGCCGCCCCAGCCGTTTTCCTACCCGACCGGTCGCCATGCTCTTCAATTCCTTCACTTTCCTGTTCCTGTTCCTGCCCGTCACGGCCATCGGCTACTTCCTGCTGGCGCGCCGGAGCCACGTCCAGGCCGCCGGCTGGCTGGCCCTCGCGTCGCTGACGTTCTATGGCTGGTGGAGCTATTACTACATTCCACTGCTGCTGGGCTCCATCGTGTTCAACTACTGGATGGGGCAGCGCATCGGGCAGGCTGCCGGCCCGGCGCGCAAGCGGTGGCTGACGGCGGCGGTCGTCACGGACCTCGGCCTGCTCGCCTATTACAAGTACGCCGACTTCTTCATCTCGGGCGCGAACTGGCTGGCGCACGCGGACATCCCGCTGCTGCACGTCGTGCTGCCGATCGGCATCTCCTTCTTCACGTTCACGCAGATCGCCTATCTCGTCGACACCTACCAGGGCAAGGTCAAGGAAGCGCGCTTCCTGCACTACGTGCTGTTCATCACCTACTTCCCGCACCTGATCGCGGGCCCCGTGCTGCACCATGCCGAAATGATGCCGCAGTTCGACAAGCCCGCCAGCTATCGCTTTTCGTTCCAGAATTTCGCGGTCGGCCTCAGCATTTTCGCGATCGGCCTGGCGAAGAAAGTCCTGATCGCGGACAACCTGGCGCCGCACGCCAACTTCCTGTTCGACAAGGCGGACATCTTCTCGCTCGCGAACGCGTGGGGTGGGGTGCTGGCCTACGCGTTCCAGCTGTACTTCGACTTTTCCGGCTATTCGGACATGGCGATCGGCATCTCGCTGATGTTCGGCATCCGGCTGCCGCTGAACTTCGATTCGCCGTACAAGGCCGCGAACATCATCGATTTCTGGCGCCGCTGGCACATGACCCTGTCGCGCTTCCTGCGCGACTACCTGTACGTGCCGCTGGGCGGCAACCGCAAGGGCCCCGTGCGCCGCTACGTCAACCTGATGACGACGATGCTGCTGGGCGGCCTGTGGCATGGCGCCGGCATGAACTTCGTCATCTGGGGCGCGCTGCATGGCATCTACCTCGTGATCAACCACGGCTGGAACGCGGTGGCGGACACGCTGCGCCTGCCGCGCGGCCGCGTCTGGGCCGTCTTCAGCTGGGCGCTGACGTTCGCGGCCGTGTGCGTGGCCTGGGTGTTCTTCCGTGCCACCAGCTTCGACAAGGCGCTGACGATCCTGCACGGCATGGTGGGCCTGGACGGCGTCGGCCTGCCGGCGTCGATCGGCCTGCAGCTCGGGCCGTTGAAGGCGTTGCTCGAGCAATGGGGGGTAACGTTCTACCTGGGTGGCGGGTCGCGCTTCCTCGAGACGTGGCAATGGGTCGTCATCGGCGGCTTCATCGCGTTCTGCCTGCCGAATACCCAGCAGATCATGGGCCGCTACGAAGCGGCACTCGGCACGATGGCCGGCCCGCGTCTGGCCGCCCGCTGGCAGCTCTGGCAGCTCTGGCAGCCGTCGCGGCGCTGGAGCCTGTATATCGGGGCGATCCTGCTCGGCAGCCTGCTGTCGCTCAGCCGTCCCGCCGAATTCCTGTATTTCCAGTTCTGAGACCGGGGAGTCCCATGGAACAGATCCAACGCTACGACGACGAAACCGGGGTGATGGTCGGCGCGCCCGCGGCCGCAGCTGCGCGTCCACAGGTGTCCTACCGGCGCTTTACCGCGTGGTGTGCGACGGTCGTCGGCGCCGGCGTGCTGGCGGTCACGGGCTTCGTGGCCGTCATCGATCCGTACCACCTGTACGGGTTCGTCGACAGCCCCAGCCTGAACCACGTGAAGCCGCTGCCGGAACAGTACCGCGAGCAGATCAAGCTGGCCCAGGCCGCGGCCGTGCGGCCGGACCTGATCCTGCTGGGGAATTCGCGCGTCGAAGTCGGCCTCGATCCGGACAGCCCGCTGGTGAGCGCACATGGCCGCACGGCCTACAACATGGGACTGTCGGGCACGAGCCTGACCACGTCCGAGCGCATGTATGCGCAGCTGCGCGAGCGCGCCGCGCCGGCAGCGATGGCCGTGATCGGCGTCGAGTTCCTGGACTTCCTCGTCAAGCCGGACGAGGCCCCGGCGCCGCCCGCGGCCGCCGAACCGTTGCCGTGGCAATGGCGGTTCGACACGCTGTTCTCGATCAAGTCCGTGTCCGATGCGCTGCGCACCGTGCGCCTGCAAAAGGCGACCGATCCGGAAACGATGACGGCACGGGGCCAGACGCCGCTGCGCAACTACAACCAGTTCGCGCGCGACGAGGGCTATTACGCGATCTTCCAGCAAAAGGCCGGGGACAACGCGAAGAACCTCGTGCGCAAGCCGCACAACTTGTTCGTGGCCGGCACGAACCGTTCGGAAAGCATCGATCGCCTGCGCACGCTGCTGGCCACGATGGCGCGCGACCGCACCGAGGTGCACCTGGTGATCTACCCGTACCACGCGCAGCTGATGGCGATGTTCGACGAAGCGGGCCTGCAGTCCACGATGGACGACTGGCGGCAGCTGCTCGTGCGCGAGGCGGACGCCGTGCGCGTCCGGTATCCGAATGCGCGCATCAACGTGTGGGACTTCAGCGGCTATGGCGGCATGCGCTGCGAACGCATCCCGGCCCCCGGCGACACGCGCACGGCGACGCGCTGGTACTGGGAAGCCGGCCACTTCAAGTCGACCCTGGGCGAGCGGATCCTGCAGCGCATCCTCGGCGGCGAAACGGCGTTCGGCTTCCGTCTCGCCGAGGGCACGCTGGCCGCCAACCGCCAGCGCCTGGCCGCCGAGCGCGCGCAATGCGCCGGTGACTATCCGCAAGTCTTTGCCGGTGCGCACGACCTGATCGCACACGCCCGCGCGTCCGCGCCCTGACCATCCCGGACCGGCCGCCGCGCCGGTCCGCCTCTCATCCGTCCTGCGCTTTGTTATGCAGCGCACAGTCCGGATCGACCAAAAGTTATATTTTTTTTATTGAGACACCGCATTGCGTCGGTGTCGCTCCGACATCGCGCATGGGCGCGACGCGAAGGACCGCCTATCGGTCGAACTTTTGAACGGATGCACGGTCAAGAAGATCGGTTATCTCCGCATTGGTCAAAATCTTACAAGAGGAATTCATCATGGATAATCAGAAGTCGAGCGAAGCAAAAGGCAGCAACCTGGGCTCGGGCAACCAGGGCAAGGACAGCAACCTGCCGAATGCCAGCGGCTCGGGCAACCTGGGCAGCACGACCGGTTCGGGCAGCCTGAACAAGAGCAGCCAGCAGAACCAGGGCAAGGACCAGCAGAGCTCGACGACCGGCAGCAGCACCGGCGGCGCCACCGCATCCAGCACCGGCGCCGTGGGCGGCACCAGCAATGCCGGCAGCGCATCGTCGTCGTCGGGCATGGGCTCGATGGGCTCGATGAGCGCCTCGGGCTCCACCGCCAGCGGCACCAACTCGAGCATCGGCGGCAGCTCGCTGGGTTCGGGCAGCAGCGGCAGCCAGAACAGCCAGAGCGCCGGCGCCGCCACCGGCTCGGGCGTGGGTGGCGACTCGAAGGACCTGGGCGCGCAGGTGAATGCACGCGCACAGGACCTGCACCAGTCGATCGACAAGGCCGCCGACGCCGCCAAGCCGCTGGTCGACAAGGCCGTCAACAGCGTGCAGCCGGTCGTCGACCGCCTGGCGTCCAGCGCCCACGCGGGCGTGGACAAGCTGCAGGGCGTGCTGAGCGGCGCCACGCTGAACCTGGGCCAGCGCCAGCAACAGCTGACCGACGCCTACGGCCAGTGGAAGGAAGCCAGCTTCGAGTACGTGCGCCAGAAACCGGGCACGGCCATCGCCATCGCCGCGGCCGCCGGCTTCGTGCTGGCCAAACTGCTGGGTGGCCGCAGCCGCGATTACTGATCGGCGCGCCGTCGATACAAAAAAAGCCGGCTTCGCGCCGGCTTTTTCTTTATTTCACCACCGTCTCCCGACTCGGCACCGGCGGATGCGGATGACGCCGCAGCCGCTTTGCCTGGTGCCCGAACCAGTGCTCGATATCGTCGACGTACGTGAACACGGCCGGCACCACCAGCAGGCTCAGCAACGTCGACGTGATCAGGCCGCCGATCACGGCGACCGCCATCGGCGAGCGGAAGCTCGGATCGCCCGACAGGCCCAGCGCCAGCGGCAGCATGCCTGCACCCATGGCGATCGTCGTCATGACGATGGGACGCGAACGCTTGTGGCAGGCGTCGACGAGCGCGTCGAAGCGGTTCATGCCCGCCTTGCGCGCGAGGATCGCATAGTCGACGAGCAGGATCGAGTTCTTCGTCACGATCCCCATCAGCATGATCAGGCCGATCATCGTCGGCATCGACAGCGCGTTATGCGTGAGCAGCAGCGCGACGAACGCGCCGCCGATCGACAGCGGCAGCGCCGCGAGGATCGTCACCGGCTGCAGGAAGTCCGTGAACAGCAGCACCAGCACGCCGTAGATGCACAGCACGCCGATCAGCATGGCGAGGCCGAAGCTGGCGAACAGGTTCTGCATCTCCTGCGCGTCGCCCAGTTCCGCGATCGACACGTTCGGCGGCAGGTTCTTCAGCGCGGGCAGGGCGCGCGCTTCCGCGTTCACCTCGCCCAGCGAGCGGCCGTTCAGCTCCACTTCCAGGGTCACGTTGCGGCTGCGGTTCAGGCGGTCGATCTGGGCCGGGCCGCTTTCCATCGTGATGGTCGCCACGTTCGCCAGCAGCACGGGGCCGTTCTTGCCGGGCACCGTCAGGCGGCCGATGGCGTCCAGGTCCGCGCGCACGGTGTCCGGCAGTTTCACGCGGATCGGGACCTGGCGCTCCGACACGTTCATCTTCGACAGCACCTGGTCGTAGTCGCCGCTTGTGGCCACGCGCACCGTCTCGCCGATGCTGGCCGCCGTCACGCCCAGGTCCGCCGCGCGTGCAAAATCGGGGCGCACGATGATTTCCGGGCGCACGAGCGACGCGCTGGAACTGACGTTGCCGACGCCGTGCAGGGTGCGCAGTTCGCGCTCGGCGCGGCGGGCGGCGGCCGTCAGCGCGACCGGGTCTTCGCTGCGCAGCACGAGCTGCATCTTGACACCCGTGTCCGGCGGGCCGACGGTGAAGCGGGCGCCGGGCACGTCGGCCAGGCGCGCGCGCAGCGCCGATTCGACGGCCGAGAGTTTTTCCTTGCGGTCCTCGCGCGCCACGGTCGTCACCGTCAGCACGGCGCGCCGCGCTTCGGCTGCCGCGCCGGGGGCGAACGCGTCGCCGCTGGAACCGCCGCCGATGGAGCTGAACACGCCCTTGACGTTCGGCGTGCCCATCGCCACCTGGCGCACGCGCTCCGCGACGGCGCGTGTCTCGGCCAGCGTGGAACCGGGCGGCAGCTCGACGTTGATCTGCGTTTGCGAGCGGTCGGCCGGCGGCACGAAGCCGGTCGGCAGCAGCGGTACGAGCGAGATCGAGCCGACGAAGAACAGCGCGGCCGCGATCATCGTCAGGCCGCGGTGGCGCAGGCACCACTGCATCGTGCGCATGTAGCGCCGCATCAGCGGGCCGTCGCGCTCTTCCGCGTGCGGCAGCGGTTTCAACAGGTAGGCGGCCATCATCGGCGTCAGCAGGCGCGCGACGAGCAGCGACGCGAGGATCGCCAGCACGGCCGTCCAGCCGAACTGCTTGAAGAACTTGCCGGGGATGCCGCTCATGAACGCGGTCGGCAGGAACACGGCGACGAGCGAGAACGTCGTCGCGATCACGGCCATGCCGATTTCGTCGGCCGCTTCCAGCGCGGCCTGCATCGGCGTCTTGCCCATGCGGAGGTGGCGCGAGATGTTCTCGATCTCGACGATCGCATCGTCCACGAGCACGCCGACGACGAGCGCCAGCGACAGCAGGGTGACCATGTTCAGCGTGTAGCCGAACAGGTACTGGCCGAGGAAGGCGGGAATCACGGACAGCGGCAGCGCGGCCGCCGCGACGAGCGTCGCGCGCCAGTCGCGCAGGAACCACCACACGACGAGCACCGCCAGCACGGCGCCTTCGTACAGCATTTCCATCGACGCGTCGAAGTTGTCCTCGACGGGCGCCGCGTTGTCGATCACTTCGCGCAGCACGACGTTGCCGTGCTTTTGCTGCAGCTCGGCGACGGCCTTGCGCGCGCCGTTCGCGACGTCCATTTCGCCGGCGCCCCGCGTGCGGAAGATTTCGAAGGCGACGACCGGCTTGCCGTCCTGCTCGGCGATGGCGCGCGGCTCCGCGACCGTGTCGGACACCGTCGCGATCTCGTCCAGGCGCACGTGGCGGCCGTCCGGCAGCGGGATGTCCATGCGCGCCAGTTCCTGCGCCGTCTGCACGGTCGCGAGGGTGCGCACGGATTGTTCGGCGCCGCTCACGTCGCCGCGGCCGCCCGGTTCCTCGCGCTGCACGCTGCGCAGCAGGCGCGAGACGTCCAGCGCCGACACGCGCAGCGCGGCCATCTTCCGGTCGTCGAGCTCCACGCGCACTTCGCGGTAGACGCCGCCCACGCGCTTGACCGCGCCCACGCCCGGGACGCTGAGCAGCCGCTTGGACACCGTGTTGTCGACGAACCAGCTCAGGTCGGGAGCGTCGAGCGCCGGCTTGCCATGGGCATCCGCCGCCTGCGCCGTGAACGTGAGCACGACACGGCCCGCGGTCGTCGTCTTCGTCACGCTGGGGTCGCGCATCTCCGCGGGCAGGTCCGCGCGCACGCGCGAGACGGCGTCGCGCACGTCGTTGACGGCATCCGACAGGTCCTTCTCGAGGATGAACTCGACGGTGATCGTGGCCACGCCGTCCAGCACGCGCGCATAGATGTTCTTGACGCCCTGCAGGGTCGCGACCGAGTCCTCGATCTTGCGGGCGACTTCCGTCTCCAGCTGGGCCGGCGCGGCGCCGTCGAGCGTCGCGACGACGGTGACGATGGGCAGTTCGATGTCCGGGAAGTCCTGGACCTTGTTCGCCTTGAACGCCAGCACGCCGGCGAACGTGAGCAGGGCGAACAGCATGATCGCCGGGATCGGGTTGCGGATCGAGAGCGCGGAAAAATTCATGACGGTGCCCTCAACGCGCCGCCAGCGTCGGCGCGTTGCGTACCAGATCGCCGTCGTTGAGGAAGCCGGCGCCGGTCGTGACGACCAGCGCATCCGCGGGCAGGCCGCCCGTCACCTCGACGCGGTCGCCCAGGCGCCGGCCCGTCGTGACTTTCAGCTGGCTCACGCGGCCGTCCGCATTCAGGCGGAACACGTACGCGAAGCCGTCGCGCACGACGACGGCCTGCTGCGGCACCGTCAGCGCGGCGGATTCGCCCAGCGCGAACTGGCCGCTGGCGAACATGCCGGCCTTCAGCGGCGCATTGGCCGACAGCGCCGGCGGCAGGTCGACGTAGACGAGGGCGACGCGGCTTTGCGCATCGACGGTCGGCGCGACCGTGCGCACGCGGCCCTGCACGTCCTTGCCGCCCGCCGTCTGCACGACGGCCTTCTGGCCCGGCTTGATGCGCGGGAGCTCGGCGGCCGTCACCTCGGCGCGCCATTCCAGGCGGCCCTGGCGGATCATGCGGAACATCTCCGTGCCCACGCCGGCGACGGCGCCCACGGTGGCGCTGCGGGCGGAAATCAGGCCGGCGTCCGGCGCCACGATCTTCGTGTACTTCAGGCGCAGCTGCTGCTGGGCGAGGGTCGCCCTGGCGGACGCCACGCGCGCGGCGGCCGTGCGCTCGGCCGTGATGTATTGCGTGATCTGCTGTTCGCTGAGCGCACCCGAGCTTTGCAGGGCGCGTGCCCGCTTCGCATCGGCGCGGGCGGCGGCCGCATTCGCTTCCGCTTCCTGCACGGCGGCTTTCGCCTGCGCGACGTCCGCCTCGACCGGCGCCGCGTCGAACACGGCGAGCACTTCGCCCTTCTTGACGACGTCGCCCACGTTGACCTTCACCTCCTGCAAACGAAGGCCGTTCGATTCGCTGCCGATCACGGCTTCCTGCCATGCGGCCACGTTGCCGTTGGCGGCGAGGCCGAGCGGCAGGCGCGCCTGCTCCGGCTTCGCCGTCGTGACGGTCAGCGCGGGGCGCGGCGCCGCGGACTTCTTGTCGTCGGCGGCGTTGCTGGAGACGAGGACGCCCACGGTGCTGGCCAGGAGGGCGGCGATGGACACGGCGAGGGCGGGCCGGGACAGGCGGCGGAGTTGGGCGGGAGTCATGGCGTTCAAAGTAGATGGATGCCGAAGCGTTTCAGCAGGAGGGCGAACAGGAGTATGCTGGCCACCGTGATGGCGATGCCGGCGCCCAGCGCAGGCCAGAAGCCGAAGCGCGCCAGTAGCCACGGAAAGGCGGCGAACATGGGAAGCGTCGGCACCACGTACCACAGCGTGTACCAGGCGTGATTGGCGATCTTTTCCTGGGGCTGGCGCTCGACGTGCAGCCAGATCAGGGTCAGCACGGTCACGAGCGGCAGGGACGCGATCAGGCCGCCGAGCCGGTCGGAGCGCGCGGCGGCTTCCGACACCAGGACGACGACGGCGGCGGTGATCAGGTATTTCAGCACGATCCAGGACATGGCGGAACCAGAAGTCAAACTCCGACAGTGTAACAAAGCACACTCGAGGACGGCTGTTCCGTACGTACTCGGCCGCCCTGTTCCGTTACAAATCCTTACCACTGAAACGTCGCGCGGATATTCCCGCTCATCCATTCAAGGTTAAATAACGGCCAACATGGAGCTCATCATGATCCACCGCGCATCGCTTGCCCTGCTGGCCGCCGTCCTGATGGCGACGGGCGCCGCGTCGGCGGCCAATTCCGACACGCAGGCACTGCACGTGCTGAACCGCCTTGCATACGGCCCGCGGCCCGGCGACGTGGAGCGCGTCGCGACCATGGGCGTACAGCGTTGGATCGACCAGCAGCTGCATCCGGAGACGATCCCGCTGCCGGCCGAACTGAATGCGCGCCTGGCGCAGCTGGACACGGTCAACCGCAGCGCGGGCGAGTCGGTGGCCGAATACCTGGAGCTGCAGCGCGACGTGCGCATGGACGACGAGGGCGCGAAGCAGCGCCGGCGCCAGGCGGAGGCGCGTGTGTCGCGCCAGGCCGCGGAAGCCCGGCTGCTGCGTGCCGTCGAGAGCCCGCGCCAGCTGGAAGAGGTGATGGTCGACTTCTGGTACAACCATTTCAATGTCTTCGCGGGCAAGGGGATCGACCGCGCGCTGGTGACGAGCTACGAACGCGACGCGATCCGCCCGTACGCGCTGGGTTCCTTCCGCGCGCTGCTGGGCGCGACGGCGAAGCATCCGGCGATGCTGTTCTACCTCGATAACGTCGTGTCGTCCGCGCCGCGCGCGGATGCGAAGGGCAAGGCGCGAGGACTGAACGAGAACTATGCGCGCGAGCTGATGGAGCTGCACACGCTGGGCGCGGACGGCGGCTACACACAGCGCGACGTGACGGAACTCGCGCGCATGCTGACCGGGTGGACGTTCGACCAGAAGCGCCTCGCGCGCACGGGCGAGACGTTCCGCTTCGACGCGGGCCGCCACGACCGCGGCACCAAGACGTGGCTGGGCCACGAGATCGCGCCCGCCGGCCAGCAGGAAGGCGAATATGCGCTGGATGTGCTGGCCATGCATCCGGCCACGGCGCACCACGTGAGCCGCGAGCTGGCGCAGTACTTCGTCAGCGACGATCCGCCCCCGGGCCTCGTCGACCGCATGGCGGCCACGTGGCTGGCATCGCAGGGCGACATCCGCGCCGTGCTGGCGACGCTGTTTGCGAGCCGCGAATTCATGGATGCGGGTACGACCGGTGCGAAGTTCAAGACGCCGTACCAGTACGTGGTGTCGGCGGTAAGGGCGAGCGGCGTGCCGGTGGCGAACGTCGGGCCGCTCGTGAGCACGATGAACCAGCTGGGCATGCCGCTGTACGGCTGCCAGACGCCGGACGGGTACAAGAACACGCAGGACGCGTGGCTGAACCCGGACGCGCTGACGCGGCGCATCGCTTTCGCGTCCGCGCTGGCGGCCGGCCGGCTGCCGCTGGGCGTGGCACCGGCGGAGGCGCGGTCCCCCGACATGGCGCCCAACCTGTCCGGCAGCGACGTCGTGCCGTTGCCGGTGCCGCCCCCGCCGGGGGATCCGAAGCCGGTGCCGCTCGACCCGGCCCGGCTGCAGGCGACGCTGGCCGGCGCGATCACGCCGCGCACGCTGGACATCGTCCAGCGCAATCCGGACAACCTGCGGGCCGCCATGCTGCTCGGCAGCCCCGATTTCATGCAGCGCTGATTTCACGGAGGACCTCATGCGACGCAGGGACTTTCTCAACGCGGTGGGTGCCGGCATCCTGCTGCCCGCCGGACGCGGCGCCTGGGCCGTGAGCGCGCCGGCCGCCGGGCCGACGAACAGGAAACTCATCGTCGTGATGCTGCGCGGCGCCGTCGACGGCCTGAACGTCGTGGCCCCGGTCGGCGACGAGAATTACCTGCGCCTGCGCCCCACGATCGGCCTCGCCGCGCCCGGCATGGACGGCGGGGCGCTGGACCTGGACGGCTACTTCGGCCTGCATCCGGCGCTGGCCAGCCTGCAGCCGCTGTGGGCCGCGCGCAAGCTCGCGTTCGTGCACGCGAGCGGTTCGCCGGACGCGACGCGTTCCCACTTCGACGCGCAGGACTACATGGAATCCGCGACACCGGGCCGCAAGAACACGCCGGACGGCTGGATGAACCGCCTCGTCGCCGCGCTGCCCGGGCCGCAGTCGCCGAGCCGGCTGCTGGGCATCGGCCCCGTGCTGCCGCGCATCCTGTCCGGCCAGGCCGCGGCCGTCAACCTGCCGAACGTCGCCGCCGCCGCGCGCGCGGACCTGCTCGACCGCCCAGCCGTCAAGGCCGCTTTCGACGAACTGTATGCGAATCACCCCCGCTTCGGTCGCGCGTACGCAGACGGGCGCGCGGCGCACCGGGAAGTCATGGATGCGTTGGAAAGTCGAGAGATGCAGGCCGCCGACCGCGGCGCTCCGCTGCCGAACGGCTTTCCCGACGATGCTGCCCGCCTCGCGGGCCTGATGCGCAACGATCCGAAGATCCAGCTGGCGTTCGTCGCGCTGGGCGGCTGGGACACGCACGCGAACCAGGGCGCCGCCACCGGCCAGCTGGCGAACCGCCTCGCACCGCTGGGGCAGGGCCTGGCCGTGCTGGCCGACCGGCTGGGACCATTGTTCGACGACACGGTCGTGGTCGTGATGTCGGAATTCGGCCGCACGGCGCGCGAGAACGGCAATGGCGGCACCGACCACGGTCACGGCAATGTGATGTGGGTCATGGGCGGAAAAGTGCGCGGAGGTAAGGTTTACGGCGACTGGGAAGGCGTCGGTGACGCGAAACTGAACGAGGGGCGCGATTTGCCCGTGTTGACCGACTTTCGTTCGGTGTTAGCGCAAATATCTGAAGAACATTTAATGTTAGGCGATAAGCGCCTGGAACAGGTCTTTCCCGCAATGCCGCAAAAACGTCCTGGATTCCGTATCGTTGCTGCATAAACCCCCACTCTAGAGGCCGCCCTCTACATATAGTAGTTCTACCGTATTGCGGTGCACAAAATTTAGGTCTATAGTAGTACCTGTCTCCTCCAGTTTTTCTCCGAAAACCTGGATTCAGCCCGCACCGCAAGGTTGCGGGCTTTTTTTTTATCAGAACTTGTTCGACGCTAACATTTGCGAGCGCATGCGATCGCCGCATGCCTTTCTTTGTTCGGTCGGGGAAGCGCGGCCGGATGGCCGCGCGGTGGGAAGTCTCAGGCGCCGGTGGTCTCGGCGTCGTCGCCTTGGAAGGCGCCGGCGCGCCACGTCAGCACGAGCGTGTCGCGGTGGCCGTTGGCGCCGATGGGCTGGATCGGCGTCGATTCGTGGATGACGGCCGCATCGTCCAGCAGCAGCAGGGTCCACGGTTCCGTCATCGTGAAGCGCTGGCCTTTCGGGCCGTTCGCTTCGAACACGCGCGTTTCGCCACCCTTGATGTTCTCACGCCCGATCAGGATGACGGCGACGAAATCGACGCCGTCGCGGTGCGCGCCTTCCGGCGTGGGGCGGCCGATGCCGTCGGCCGTGTCGATGCGGAACTGGTGCGCTTCGACATACCAGGTCTGCGGGCCTTTCACCTGCGAACACACGGCGCCCAGCGCGCGCAGCAGTTTCGGCCAGGCCGGCTGCTCGACGGTGGACGGCTCGATGGGCACGAACAGGCGGTGCATGCCGCCGTGCAGGGCGTTGTACTCGACCGGCTGCCAGTGCGCGCGGTGCGGGCTTTGCACGAGGCTGTCGCCGCTGTCGACGAAGCAGGAATGGCGGCGCCGGCGATAGCGGCCGCCGTCCTTCAGGTAGTTGTCGAGTTCCAGGCGATCCCAGCTCGGCGCCAGCGCCTTCAACTCGTCGAGCGAGCAGCCGGCCAGCTGCGCCACGTCGGCCGGGCGCAGCAGCGCATAGCCGTCGCCGCGCAGCGCGTCGACGATGCGGGCCGGATCGGTATAAGGTGGTTGCGGTGTTGTCATCCCGGTAGCCTAGCACTTTTTGCGCGCGGCCGTGCCGGCCCTTACCAGTTCCTGACGAGCGTCAGCCGGAACGAACGCGCCTCGATCGGGTGGAAGTGCACGTCCTCGCGCGGCGCCGCTTCGCCCCGCAGCTGCGACGCATAGTAGTAATCGATCGCCGACGCGCGCCGGTTCGTGAGATTGAACCCTTCCAGCTCCAGCCGCAGGTCGCGGTTCACGCGGTAGCCCAGGCGGCCGTTCAGGGTCGTGCTGGCGCGCGAGCGCACGCTGTCGTCCTCGACGAGCGGGCGCGGCCCGAAGTACCGCAGGCGCAGCGCGCCTTCCCACGGCCCAAGCTGGCTCACCGTCAGCGCGAGCTGGGCGACGCCCTCGATGGCTTCCGGAATGCGGTCCTGCCCGGGCGCGACGCCGCGCGAGCGCGCATGCGCGTAGGCGGCATCGAAGTCGACCGACAACCATTTATACGGTTTATAGTAATTCGAGAATTCGAAGCCGATGCGGCGGCTGGGCGGGCCGGCCTCGGTGGTGCCCTCGTCGCCGACATAGGTCAGCTCGGAATCGAAGTCCAGCCGGTACAGCGAAATCGCCGTCTGCATCTTCGGAATGGCTTCCGTGCGCAGGCCCAGCTCCATGCCGCGCGAACGCACGAGACCCGGCGCCGTGAGCGTCGCACGCGCATCGTTGCTGTGGAAGCCCGTGCCATAGTTCACGTAGAACTCGGTCTGGCGCCACGGGCCGAACACGACGTTGGCGGACGGGCTGGCGAGCGAGTCGCTGCTGTCCACGCCGGCGGTGCGCACGCGGAAGCGGTAATCGTCCGCGCGCACGCCCACCGTCGAGCGCAGCCACGGGGTCCAGCGCGTGGCGTTCTCGATGAACGCGCCTGCGCTCGTCTCGACGATGTGGTCCGCGCGCGTCACCGACAACGTCCTGCGCGCGGCCGTGCGATACAGGCCGTTGAAGACGTTGTCGTTCTGCGCTTCCACGCCGACGGTGATGTCCGACGTCGACGTGGCGCTCCGGTGCGCGTGCCAGCTGTGCGTGGCATTGAAGCCGCCCGTCACGCGCCGGTCCGGCTGGGCGAACTGGTCGCCGTTCACCGGGTCGTTCATGAAGTAGGTGAAGTCGGACCACAGGTCGAGCTGGTTGCGGATGACGTAGGCACTCGCCTTCGTTGCCGAGTCCTGGCCCGTGCGACGCCATACGCCGGACAGGCTGAAGCGCTTCGCTGCGCCGCCGTCGGTCGTGTCGACGGCATCGAAGCGGCCCAGCTGTCCTGCGGCGACGGCGCGTTCCGGGACCTGGTCCGTCGCATTCCAGCGGCCCCGGTACGCCATCGCCGTCACGCTCCACCCATTGTTCGCGTAGCCGCGGCTGTAGCGCAGCACGCCGTTCAGCTTCTGGTAATCGTCCGGATGCCGGTACGGACCATCGTTGTGCAGGGCTTCCAGCGCATACGTCAGCACGCCGTCGTCGAGTTCCGTCGACGCGGCCAGCGCCGTGCGCGCATAGCCGTCCTGGCCGGCGCTGACCGTGGCCACGTTGCGTGCCAGGCGGTTCGCGTAGGTGATCGATGCGCTGCCGGCCGATGCGAAATCGCCTTCGCGTGCCGAGTACGGCCCCTTCTTGTAGTCCAGCCGGGCCGTCAGTTCCGGGATCAGGAAGTTCAGGTCCGTCCAGCCCTGGCCGTGCGCGTGGCTGCGCTGGTTGACGGGCATGTCGTCCAGGTAGGTGGCCAGGTCCGTGCCGTGGTCCAGGTTGAAGCCGCGCAGGAAGAACTGGTTCGCCTTGCCTTCGCCGCTGTGCTGGCTGACGATCAGCCCCGGCGCTGCTTCCAGCAGCTCACCGGGACGGTACACGGTGCGCATCGCCAGTTCCTTCTGGTTGACGGTGCCGGCATTGGCCGAATCCGCGATGCCCAGCTGGCTCGTGCGCGCGCCTTCGACGAGCACGCGCTGGATCACGGGATCGTCCGCCCACGCGCAGGCGGGAACGAAGGCGGCGAGCAGCAGGGCGGTGTTGCGCATCAGTGGACGGTCAGTTCGGTGCGGTTGCTGGTGAAGCCGAACGTGCGCAGGCCGCCGTTCGCCGTCAGGTTCACGGTGTTCTGCTGGTCGGGCAGGAAGTCGCTCAGCACGGCGTCGTGGATCGTCTCGACTTTTACCACGGGCGTGCGCACGGCTTCCTGGAACACGACGACGCTGTCCGTGTCGACCGTCACGCCCACCCAGTTCAAGGGCAGGCGGCGGCCGTCCCTGTCGGCCAGCCAGAACTGTTTTTCCACGTACTTGCGCAGCACGGCCTGGTCTTCCGGGTCGGACAGGTCGAACTGGCGCTGGTAGAGCGCCGTCAGCAGCGCCTCCACGTCGTGCGCCATGTACGTGTGCACGACTTCCGTGCTGCCCGTGCGCTCGTTGTAGCTGATGTCGGTGATGCCGGCATGGAAGCGGTGCGCGGACGCGTGGATGCTCACGCACGCGCACAGCAGCATCAGGAGGCGATGCAGCTTCACTTGTCCACCTTCTTCAGCTTCTCGTTGAAGTCTTTCATCAGGTTGTCCTTGTCACGCTCGGTCTTGTACAACTCCAGCCGCGACGGCACCGCCTTGCGCGGCCAGCTGTTGTTGCTGGTGTCCGTGTCCGCGGTCTCCCAGTACGGGTCCTGCGTCAGCGCGACCATCGGTTCGTCCGTGACGATCAGCTTCGTGATCTTCTTCGGGCTGTAGCGCCATACCTCGGCCGGAATCCGCTCGACGTACTTCTTGCCGCTCGCGAGCTGGATCTCGAGGATCAGCGGCGTCACGAGCCCGCCGACGTTGGCGAAGTCGACGAGGTACAGGTGCCTGCCTTCCCTGAGCAGCGCCTTTTCCCAGTCTTCCAGGTCGCCCAGCGCCTCATTGTACTTGTTACGGTCGCGGTTCGTGACGGTGAACGCGTCATGCTCGTTGTAGAAGTCCTTCAGTTCCGGATGCGCGTCCACGCGGCGGGGCAGGGTGCCCTGGTTGCGCTGGTCCGTGATCGAAATCGGTTCAAGCTGGCGCTGCGCCTTCTTCCACGCCTTCTCGATCTCCGGATCTTTCGTACCGATGGTGTATTCGCTGATGCCGTCCACGCTCACGTCGACGTTGTCCGTCGTGTAGAACCAGCCGCGCCAGAACCAGTCGAGGTCCGTGCCCGACGCGTCTTCCATCGTGCGGAAGAAATCGGCCGGCGTGGGGCGCTTGAACTTCCAGCGCTGCGCATACTCCCGGAAGGCGAAGTCGAACAGTTCGCGGCCGAGGATCGTCTCGCGCAGGATGTTCAGTGCCGTCGCCGGTTTCGCGTACGCGTTGTTGCCGCGCTGCGTGACGGATTCCGAGTTCGTCATCACCGGCACCTGGTTACGGCTCTTCATGTAGTCGACGATGTTGCGCGCTTCGCCGCGGCGCGACGGATAGTGCTCTTCCCACGCCTGCTCGGCCAGGAATTGCATGAACGAGTTGAGGCCCTCGTCCATCCACGTCCACTGGCGCTCGTCGGAGTTGACGATCATCGGGAAGTAGTTGTGGCCCACCTCGTGGATGATCACGCTGATCAGGCCATACTTCGTGTTCTTCGAATACGTCAGCTCGCCCGTTTTCTTGTCCTTCACGGGCCGGCCGCCGTTGAACGAGATCATCGGGTATTCCATGCCGCCCACCGGGCCGTTCACGGAGATCGCGACGGGATACGGGTAATCGAACGCGTACTTGTTGTACTCGGCAATCGTGTGGATGATGGCCTGTGTGGAGTATTGTTCCCACAGCGGGTTGCCTTCCTTCGGATAGAACGACATGGCAAGGACGTTCGTGCCGTCCTTTTTGAAACCCTGCGCGTCCCAGATGAACTTGCGGCTCGACGCCCACGCGAAGTCGCGCACGTTCGTGGCCTTGAAGCGCCACGTCTTCGTGCTCGTCGCGCGCTGCTTCTCGTTCGCTGTCGCTTCCGCTTGCGTGACGATGAGGACGGGCTTGTCGGCCGTGCGCGCCCGTGCGAGGCGGTCGCGCTGGGCTTGTGTCAGCACGGCGCCGGCGTTCTGCAGCTCGCCCGTCGCGGCCACGATATGGTCGGCCGGGACGGTCAGCTCGACGTCGTAGTCGCCGAATTCCAGCGTGAACTCGCCGTCGCCCACGTACTGCTTGTTCTGCCAGCCGTGCGCATCGTAGTACGCGGCCATGCGCGGGAACCACTGGGCGATTTCGAACAGGTCGTTCCTGTCGTCTTTATCGAACCGCTCGAAGCCCATGCGCCGACCGAGCACGGTCGTCTCCGGCACGTTGAAGCGCCAGCTGACATCGAATGCGATGCGCGCACCGGGCTTCAGCGGCTCGGACAGGTCGATGCGCATCATCGTCTTGTTGATCGTGTGGCGCAGCGGGCGGCCGGCGCGGTCCGTCACGGACGCGATGTCGAAGCCGCCGTCGAACTTCGCGCTCTCGACGAGGAAGCGGGCCGATTCGAACGGCGTGCCGATTTGCCCGCCGCCCGGGGCGGCGGCGCGCCACGCGTCGCGCGACGGGTAGCTGGCGATGCGGCGGTTGTCCGAGTCGGCGCGGAACATGTTCTGGTCGAGCTGCACCCACAGGTACGCCAGCGTGTCCGGCGAATTGTTGTGGTAGGTGATGGTTTCGGAACCCGTGACGGCGCGCTTCGCCTCGTCCAGCGTGGCGCGGATGCGGTAGTCGGCGCGCTGCTGCCAGTACGCGTGGCCCGGCGCGCCGGACGCGGTGCGGGTATCGGTGGGTGTCGGGAGCAGTTCGTCCAGCTGGCGGAATTTGTCGTCGAAGGTCTGGGCGTGGGCGGCCGCGGCGAGGACGAGCAGGGCGATGATGGGGAGTCGTTTCATGTCGGTGTCGGGAATGAAAACGGCAACGACACCTTGTGGGCGCCGTTGCCGGTATCGGACTTCAGGTAGCGTTATTCCGCCTTGTCGTCCTTGGTCTTCAGTTTTTCATTGAAGTCTTTCATCAGGTTGTCCTTGTCACGCTCGGTCTTGTACAACTCCAGGCGCGACGGGGTTGCCTTGCGGGGCCAGCTGTTGTTGCTGGTGTCCGTGTCGGCCGTTTCCCAATATGGATCCTGCGTCAGCGCGACCATCGGCTCGTCCGTGATGATCAGCTTCGTGATCTTCTTCGGCGTGTAGCGCCACACTTCGGCCGGGATGCGCTCGACGTATTTCTTGCCGCTGGCGAGCTGGATCTCCAGCACGAGCGGCGTCACGAGACCACCCAGGTTGCTGAAGTCGACGAGGTACAGGTGCTTGCCTTCCTTGAGCAGGTTCTTTTCCCAGTCTTCCAGGTCGGCGATCGCCTCGTTGTACTTGTTGCGGTCGTGGTTCGTGACCGTGAACTCGTCATGCTCGTTGTAGAAATCCTTCAGCTCCGGATGGGCGTCCACGCGGCGCGGCAGCGTGCCCTTGTTGCGCTGGTCCGTGATCGAGATCGGCGCCGCATCGCGCTGCGCCTTCTTCCACGCTTTCTCGATCTCGGGATCCTTCGTGCCGACCGTGTATTCGCTGATGCCGTCCACGCTCACGTCCACGTGGTCGGTCGTGTAGAACCAGCCGCGCCAGAACCAGTCGAGGTCCGTGCCGGACGCGTCTTCCATCGTGCGGAAGAAGTCGGACGGCGTGGGGCGCTTGAATTTCCAGCGCTGCGCGTATTCGCGGAAGGCGAAGTCGAACAGCTCGCGGCCCAGCACCGTCTCGCGCAGGACGATCAGCGCGGCCGTCGGTTTCGCGTACGCGTTGTAGCCGAGGGCGGCGATGGATTCCGAGTTCGTCATGATGGGCACCTGGTTCGTGCTCTTCATGTAGTCGACGATGGCGCGCGGTTCGCCGCGCGACTGCGGGTAGTGCTCTTCCCACGCCTGTTCGGCCAGGTATTGCAGGAAGCTGTTCAGGCCCTCGTCCATCCACGTCCACTGGCGCTCGTCCGAGTTGACGATCATCGGGAAGTAGTTGTGGCCCACCTCGTGGATCACGACGCTGATCAGGCCATACTTGGTGCGGCTCGAGTACGTGAGCTCGCCCGTCTTCTTGTCTTTCGTCGGACGCGGGCCGTTAAAGCAGATCATCGGGTATTCCATGCCGCCCACCGGGCCGTTCACGGAAATCGCGACGGGGTACGGGTAGTCGAACGAATACTTGTTGTACTCGGCGATCGTGTGGATCACGGCGGCCGTCGAGTATTTTTCCCACAGCGGGTTGCCTTCCTTCGGGTAGAACGACTGCGCCAGCACATTGGTCGCGTCCTTCTTGAAGCCCTGCGCGTCCCAGATGAACTTCCGGCTCGACGCCCACGCGAAATCGCGCACGTTCTTCGCGCGGAAGTGCCACGTCTTCGTGCCGCTGGCGCGCGTCTTCTCGCGCGCTTCGGCCTCGGCCTGCGTCGCGATGATGACGGGCTTCGTTGCGGTGCGCGCCTGCTCCAGGCGCTGGCGCTGGGCGGCCGTGAGCACGTCGCCCGGGTTCTGCAGCTCGCCGGTGGAGGCCACGATGTGGTCGGCGGGGACGGTCAGCTGCACGTCGTAGTCGCCGAATTCCAGCGTGAATTCGCCCGTGCCGAGGAATTGCTTGTGCTGCCAGCCCGTCACGTCGTAGTACGCGGCCATGCGCGGGAACCACTGGGCGATCTCGAACAGGTCGTTCTTGTCCTCGTCGAATTTCTCGTAGCCGGAGCGGCCGCCGAGCACCTTCTGCTCGTTGATGTTGTAGCTCCAGTCGATCGAGAACGCGACCTTCGCGCCCGGTTTCAACGGCTGCGGCAGGTCGATGCGCATCATCGTGCGGTTGATGACGACGTGCAGCGGTCGTCCGCTGGCGTCCTTCACGGCGGCGATCTTGAAACCGCCGTCGAACGTGCTCTTTTCCAGCACGGAGCGCAGCGCGTCGAATTTATAGCCGTCTTCCGGCCCGCGCGCCTTGGCCCAGGCGTCGCGCGAGGGGACGGTCGCCGTCATGCGCGCGTCGGAATCGCGTTTATAGATGTTCTGGTCGAGCTGGACCCAAAGGTAGGACAGCGTGTCGGGGGAGTTGTTGTGATACGTGATCGTCTCGGTGCCGCTGATGGCGCGCTTGCCTTCGTCCAGCGTGGCGCGGATCGCATAATCGGCGCGCTGCTGCCAGTATGCGTGTCCCGGGGCGCCGGACGCCGTGCGGATCGTGGTCGGGGTGGGCAGCAATTCGTCGAGCTGGCGGAACTTGTCGTCGAAAGGTTCCGCCGCGATTGCTGCCATGCTGAGGCATACCGCCGCCAGGCCGATCGGGAAACGTATCATATTTACCCTGCATTCATGGTTGAAAGAAGGAAAATATTCTAGTCTTGACGCTCAGCCATTACCCCGTTTGATTTGTAACAAGGTTGATACATACGCATGGGCGTGGCGCGTCTGATACGGTCGGACACGCGGACACATCGGCGGACACCCGGCGGACACCGCCAGCGGACACTGATTGTGGAAACTTCAGTCGCGCGGCGGTGCCGCCATCCCCCGCAAGGCCATCGTGACGAGCACGATCAGCAGGCCCAGCAGCACGAGCACGGTATCGAGCCGCAACTGCGCCTGCAGGGCCAGCGCATAGGTGGACGTCATCGCGAGGATGGCCAGGTTCTCGTTGAAGTTCTGCACGGCGATCGACTGGCCGGCAGGCATCAGGCGGTGGCCGCGGTGCTGCAGGATGGCGTTCATCGGCACGACGAACAGCCCGGCCAGGATGCCGATCGCGAGCAGCAGCGGCAGTGCCACGGCGACGGAATGTACCCAGACCATGGCGCACAGTCCGGCGCCCATCACGGCCCCGAGGGGCATCACGGACAGCGAACGCACGAGCGGCACCGCCTTGCCCGCGACGGCGGCACCTACCGCGACGCCGAGCGCGAATACGCCCTGCAGCGCTGCGGCACGGTCCAGCGTGAGGCCGAGCACGTTCTGCGCCCACGTCAGCAGCAACACCTGCAGCACCATGCCGGTGCCCCAGAACAGGGACGTGACGCCGAGCGAGATGCGGCCTTCGCGGTCCTGCCACAGCTTCCGGTTGCAGCGGTAGAAATCCACGAGCAGCGCCGGCAACGGGCGGCGCGCGTCGGCCGCCCGCGCCCCCGCGTGCATCACGGGCAGGTTCAGCAAGGTCGCCAGCAGGTACGTCATGACGATCACGGCGACGGCCATGCCGATGGGCGTCGCCTTCCATGGCGAGGTCAGGTGCAGCAGCCAGGCGATCGCCTCGGGATTGGCGGAGAGGGCGCCGCCCAGCACCGTGCCGAGGATCATGGCCAGCACCGTGGTCCCCTCGATCCACCCGTTGGCCGCCACGAGCCGGCGCGGCGGCAGTACCTCGGCCAGGATGCCGTACTTGGCGGGAGAATAGGCGGAGGCGCCGAGTCCGACGATGCCGTAGGCGAGCAGGGGATTGGCCTTGGCGAGGATCAGCGAGCAGCCGAGCATCTTGACGGTGTTCGTCAGCAGCATCACGCGGCCCTTGGGAAAGCGGTCGGCGAAGGCGCCGGCGAACGGTGCCAGCACGATGTACGACAGCACGAAGCCCATCTTCAACATCGGCGTCATCCACTGCGGGAACGACAGCGTGGCGACCAGGGACACGCACAGGATGAACAGGGCGCTGTCCGCCAATGACGAAAAGAACTGGGCGCCGACGATGGCGAAGAATGCGGCATTCATGGGAATCGGTATATCACAGCCATCCGGGACGCCGGTTTCGCTTGCCTGTACGACATTACAAAGCTTGCGATTGCAATAATTGGTTAGATTTGCATATAGACAATAGTCTTATACTTAGGGAATTATCTATACAGGTTAGTGACGCACGGCTGGCCAGGGGACGGATGGACGCTTTCACACTCATCGTGGCCGCCGCGCTGGCGGCGTTGACCATGGCGGCCAGCATGGGGCTGCTGTACCTCGCCAGTGCGCGCCAGGCCTGCCTCGTCGACTGGACGGCGGCCGCCGCCCTGTTCGCCCTGAGTAACTGCATGGGCGCCATCGGCCTGCACCAGCCGGCGAGCCCCATCCTGTTCATCGCCTGCGTCAATGCGCTCCACATCGGCGGCCACTTCGGCATGCTGGCCGGCGTGCGGCGCCACCTGCACCTGACGCCGGGCTGGAGATGGGGGGCCGTCCTGATGGCCGTCGTGCTGGCGGCCCATGCGTTGATGTTCGTGCGCGGGGCGCCGCTGTACCGGCTCGTGCTGTTCACACCGCTCGTCGGCGCGCTCAACCTCGGGGCCGCGTGGCTGCTGTGGCGCCAGAGCGAACGTGACGCGCGCGCGTCGTACCTGCCGCTGATTGTGCTGCAGGTGCTGTCCGCGCTGCAGCAGGTCGCGCGCGTGACTGTCATGCTTGCGTACGACGGCCAGCCGCCGGGCTTCCTGGGCGGCGATTTCTTCCGCACGTCGGGCGCGCTGGCGATGCTGGTGTACCTGTCGCTGGCGACGATGTGCTGCGCGCTGATGGTCAGTCACCAGCAGACATTGGCGCTGCGCCGCGCATCGCTGACGGACGTGCTGACCGGCTGGCTGAACCGGCGCGCCCTGCACGACGTGGCCACGCGCGACTTCCGCCGCTGCCGCCGCACCGGCGCCGCGATGTACTTCATCACGTTCGACATCGACCATTTCAAGGCCATCAACGACCGCTACGGCCACGGCGTGGGCGACGCGGCGATCTGCCACGTGACGGCGCTGTCGGCGCGCGTGCTGCGCGGGTACGATGCGCTGTTCCGCGTCGGCGGGGAAGAGTTCGCGGTGCTGGTCGTCGGCGAACACGCGGGGAACGTGTGCGCCATCGCCGAACGCCTGCGCGAGGCGGTGGTCGCTGCGCCGCTGATCGTCGACGGCAAGGCGATACCGATGACCGTCAGCGTGGGCGTGGCCGCGCTGGATGCGCACGACCACAAATGGGAAGAGATCCTGCGCCGCGCGGACGAGGCGCTGTACCACGCCAAGCAGAACGGCCGCAACCGCGTCAGCGTGCATGGCCGCGACATCGCGGGCCGCGGCCACCTGACGCGGCTGCAGGCGGTGGGCACCTGAGCCGCGTCCGGCGATTTACTTCATCCAGACGGCGTAGTTGTTACCCGACGTCTGCAGGGTCCAGCCGGCGCCCGGGCTCCAGCTGTTCGGGCCGATCTTCATCGCCAGCTGGTGCGTCGTGCCGGTGATGATGGCCGCGTACAGGCCTTGCGTCGCCTGCTGGATGGCGACGGCCGACGTCGAATTCACGCCCGCATTCTTGCGTGCCGCCATCAGTGCCGCGATCTGCGTCTTGAGGTTCCAGTTGTAGATGTGCGGGTAGAACACGGTCGGGATGCCCGGATGCGACAGGATGTAGGCATAGCCTTCCATCACGGAGCCGCACGGCACGGCCCACAGGTTCTGGCCCGTGCCGCAGCTTTCGGCGGGGCCGGTGTCGTGGTTGTCGACGAACGTCACCGACATCGCCGGCCACCAGCCGATGGCGCCCTGCGGCTTGCCGTCGGTCGCCTTCAGGCGCCAGTAATTGCCGTTGGCGAGGGCGTCGTTGAGGATGCCCTTGGTCGTGAAGTCGAACGCGCCGCAGCTGTTGCTGGTGCCGTTGATCCAGTCCATGATCGCCTGGCGGTTCGCGTTCAGGTTGTTCAGGTCGAACGAATCCGGCCACATCTCGCCGACGCAGAAATCGGACGCGAACGCATTCGAATACTGGCCCACGTAGTTGGCGCCGAAGCCCTTCACGTAGTCGAAGCGCAGGCCCGAGAAGCCTACCGGTTTCAGCGTGTAGTTGAGCCAGTTGATGATGCCGTTCTGGACTTCGCCCACGTTCTTGTGATCGAGGTCGCGTCCCGCGGAAAAGCCCTGGCCCGTGTCCGGGTTGCCGAGGCCGCAGTTGCACTCGTCGCCGTTGACGATGGAATACGTGGTCCAGTTCGGATTCGTGAAGTCGGACCAGCCCGTGGTACCCACGCGATGGTTGACGACGACGTCAACGATCGATTTGACGCCCTTGTTCTTGAAGGCGCTCACGACGTTCGTCAGCTCGGCCGCGCTGCCGTATTTGGAATCGAGCTTGTTCAACTGGCGCGGCAGATAGCCTTCCTTGGCGCTGGAATCCGACGGCGGCGGGAACCACACGTGCGTGAAGCCCATGGCGCTGATGTCGCCGACATTGTTCAGCAGGGTGTTGTACCAGTCCGGTCCGGCGTAATTGGCCGAGTTCCAGTGGAACCCCTGCAGGACGATGGCCGTGCTGCCGCCGGCCTGCTGGGTGGGGGTGGCAGCCTGCGTGGCGGCTGCCATGGACGTCATCATGCCTGCCGCCAGCAGGGCGACGATGGTGCTCTTCTTCATGCTTCTCCTCCGATGTGATACGGGTAAGGTCCCGGCCGGCAACGGAGGTCGTGCAAAAGTCCGTTGCTCAGCTAGGTACTTTTACTACGTATCGGGCGATCATTCTGTTGTGTTCTCGTGCCCGACGGGGAGGATTGTTAGCTATACGTATTTCCGTGTCAATCCAATTCGCATGAAGTGTGTAGTTTTAATACTTGGCCTTTGTGCTTGCGCAAATGAAATCCTCCAGCGTCGTCGGACCGCGGACCGGGTCGTCCGGCCAGCGGTCCTGCTCGTCCAGCACGGTTCCCGTCATGCAGGCATACGAGCGCGCCGCTGCCGGCGAAAAGCCGAGCTGGAGATACGTCTGTTCCCACGCGTGACGGGGGACGACCTCGACGTCCACCGGGCGCCCGAGCGCCCGCGCGAACGCATCGGCGACGTCGCGCGGGGTGTAGCGGCGCGGTCCCTCGATGTAGACCGTGTCCGTGTTATCCGCGGGCTCCAGCAATCGCCGCGCGGCCACTTCGCCCAGGTCGTCCGGCGCGACCATCGGGATGGCGGCGTCTTCTGGAAAGAAGCTGGGCAGCTTGCCGCGGTGGCGCACGGTGTCGAGCATCTCCGTCCAGTTGCTCATGTAGTAGGCGTGGCGGTTGACGGCGACGGGCACCGCTTGCGCCTTCAGCTTCTGCTCGAACTCGAACAGCACGGTCAGGTCGCCGCACGGCTCGCCGGCGCGCGCGCCGAACGTCGAGACGGCGACGGCCTTGCGCAAGCCGGAACCCGTCACCGCGTCGACGATGGCGGCGGCGTTCGCGCGTTCGACGGCATCGGTGTCCGTGAACGGCGCGGCGGGTGGATTCAGCAGCAGCGCGGTCGTGCCCTTGCGCAGGATCGCGCGCAGCGCCGCCACGTCGCGCACGTCCGCGACGGCGACCTGCGCGCCGGCATCCCGCAGGTCGGCTGCATGGCCGGCATTGCGCGTGACGACCGTGACGGGCTCGCCGCGGCGCAGCAGTGCGCGTGCCGTGGCCGAGCCGACGTGGCCGGTGCCTCCGATGATGATGTGCATGAGCTTCTCCTTTCGTGTCCGACGAAAGGGAAGATCTTAAGAGGTGTTCCTGTCAGTTTTTGTCAGGAGCGGATCATCTCGTGCAGGTCGTAGCTCATGATGGCCAGGAACGCGGCCAGGCCGAGGTACATGACGGCATAGTTGATGCGGGTCTCGAGCGGGACGTCGTAGTACGCCTGAGGCCGGCCCGTATCGCCCGACAACGCGAGCTTGATCTGCGGGTAGGCCATGATCGCGATGAGCACGAGCATGGGGCTCGGCCGGTAGAAGAACAGGGCCGCCAGCAGCGGCACGCCGGCCAGCCAGACCTTGGGCGAGATGATCGCGGTGATGCGGCCGCCGTCGAGGGGCGAGACGGGGATCAGGTTGAACAGGTTCAGCATGCAGCCGGCGTACGCCAGCGCGAGCAGCCACTGGCTGTCGGTCTGGCGCGCCAGCCAGTAGCAGGCGAGGGCGCCCAGCGTGCCCACGAGCGGGCCGGCGAAGCCGACGTACGCTTCCGTCTCGACGTTGTGCGGCATCTGCTTCATCTCGATCCACGCGCCGACGAACGGGATGAACGTCGGCACCCCGACGGCCAGCCCGCGCTGCCGCGCCGCCAGGTAGTGCCCCATCTCGTGGACGAACAGCAGCAGCACGAAGCCGACCGCGTACTTCCAGCCGAACACCCAGCTGTACACGAGGACCGACAGCAGCATGGTGCCGCCCGTGGTGAACAGCTTGCCGAGTTTGCCGGCCACGAACAGCCATGCGAGAAGCTTGCCCATTATTTGCTCAGGTCGACCTTGGCCGGCACCGGCTCGTCTTTCGGCTTGCGCTTGAAGAGTTTCCAGATCGCCGAACCGATCGCCGCGACGGCGACGACGAGCAGCTTCTTGAATGCGAGCAGCAGGGCGGCCAGCTTGGCGAACAGGCCGAGCTTGGCGGCGACGCCGCCTGCGACCAGTGCGGCGATGCCGTACTCCGCCACCTTGTCCGTCTTCTCGTTGAAGTCGGCGTAGCGGTTGCCGGCGGTGAAATTGGTGAAGGCGGTCACCTTCTGCATCTCGCCCCTGATCTGGCCGAGCTGGCCCATGTCGGCCACGGCATTCAGCACGAGCACGCCTTCGCGGCCCAGCACGCGGATGTTGTAGTTCAGGCCGTGGTGGCCCGAGTCTTCGTTCAGCAGATCCTTGGCCCAGTACAGCTTGTGCGCCGCCTTGTCGTAGTGGGGCGGCTCGGCCCAGCCGGCCAGCTGCATGCCCGGATACCCCTGCTTCTTGCGCTCCGCGTTGGCGGCCGCGCTGCCTTCCTGCATCTCCTTGAGCAGCTTGGCGTAGTCGATGCCGTCGGCATCGTCGTCCTTCACGTGGCCATCCTTGTCGTAGGTGACCACGACGCCCCAGCTCTCGTTCGACAGCAGATCGACGTCGGCGGGCACGATCATGCCCAGCGTCTGCGCCCCCGGCGGATTGCCCCAGGCGACCAGCAGCCGGTCCGTGTCCTGCGGGGTCAGGTAGCGGAAGTTGGGCGGCAGGTCCAGCGTGGCGATCGAGCCCGGCAGGGTGACGTGGCCCTGTTGCGGCTGCATCGACGCCACCTGCTTCTGGGCGGCGGCTTCTTCCGCCGCGCGGTCGGCCGGGGCGGCGATGGCCGTGCCCAGGGCCAGGCAGAACAATCCGGTGAGGATGTGCTTGAGCATGATTTTTTCTCAGGAAAAAGAAACCATGCTACTGAAAAACGAGGTGTACATACTCACGTTTTGTCACCAGACTTATTCGAATCCGCGCACCGGAAAGTTTGCATTGCGCTGGATCCAGTTACGCGGCGAGTATTCGGTCCGCGCATCCGTCACGTGCAAGGTGAACGCATGCCGCGACACCGGCGAGCGGTTCGGCGCGCTGTAGTGCGGCAGCAGCCCGTGAAAACAGACGAGGTCTCCCGCCTTCGCTTCCAACGGCACGGCCGTGCTGTCGTCCGGCCACGGCGTGCTGTCCAGCTTTTCCATCGTGATGGCATCGCCGTCGCGCAGGAATCGTTCGCGCAGCGGGCCGCGCTGGCCGCCCGGTTCCACCCACAGGCAGCCGTTCTCGATGGTGGCGTCTTCCAGCGCGAACCAGAATGTCGTCACGCTGATCGGCGTGGAATCGAAGAATGTCGCGTCCTGGTGCCAGCGCACTTCGCCGCCGATACCCGGCTGCTTGAAGATGTACATCGACTGCCAGATCTGCGGCTGCTCCAGGCCCAGGTCGCGCGCGACGGCGGCCAGCTTCGCATCGTGCGTGAACGCTTCGAAGACCGGATCGAGGTCGTGCATGGCGTGGCCGATCTTGTTGATCGACAGGGCCTTGGCCTGCTTCAGCTGGCCGTCCGGGCCGAAGGCTTCCTCTTCGAAGAAGCAGCGGATCGTGTTGTCCGAGCCGAGGAACCAAGCGTCGCTGGCTGTCGCCTGGTCGCGCGTCGTGAAGATGGCGCGGGACTCATTCGGGTCGAACGCGTCGACGATCTCGCCGGCGCGCTCGCGCAGGCGCGCGATCTCGTCCGCTGACTTGAAATTCGGGATGACGATGTAGCCGTCGCGCTGGTAGCGGTCCCGTTGTTCGGTGGTGAGCATGGTGTCCTTTCGCAGTCGTCCATACATCTTAAAACATGAAACGCGACTACGTAACCTGACGTATGGTCTTGCGGCCCCGCGCTGGCGATGATGTCCACAAGACAACCACCAACGAGAGGACAAGAATGGCGTCACTAGGGAACAAGGCCGCATTGCTGGCCCTGATCGGGATCGCGGGAAGCATGTCGGCACTCGATGCGCAGGCCGGAGCGACCGTGAGCTTCGGGCCGGACCAGTCGGTCAGCGCCGGCTTCGGCATGCGCACCAGTTATACGAGCACGGAACACGGCGCGCCGGACGGCTCGCGCTCGAACGACTTCAACCTGGACAGCGCGCGCATCTACCTCGGCGCCTCGCTGAACAAGCAGATCAAGGGCATGTTCAACACGGAGTGGGACGGCGACAAGATCCGCGTGCTGGACGCCGTTGGCGAGTTCGCGCTCTCGCCCGAGCTGAACGTGTGGGCCGGCCGCCTGCTGTCGCCGAGCGACCGCGCCAACATGGCCGGTCCCTATTACTCGCTGGGCGGCGGTTACTGGGCCGGCGTTGCGTCGCGCTACGGCTACAACGGCGGCATCTTCCGTGGCCGCGACGACGGCGTCGTCGTGTGGGGCAACCTGCTGGACGGGAAGCTCGGCTATTCGGCCGGCGCGTTCGAGGGGCACACGTTCGGCATCGGCTCGCTCACGCAGAGCGCGGCGAAGGCCGCCGGCATCAAGGCATCGGACGACCTGATGTTCGCGGGGCGCCTGCAGTACGACTTCTGGGATGCGGAGCCGGGCTACTACGGCACCGGCAACTACCTGGGCACGAAGGACATCCTCGCGATCGGCATCGCCGCGCGCAGCCAGAAGGACGGCGTGCTCACGCCCGCGGCCGTCGGCGACTACCGCTCGTGGAACGTCGACTTCCTGCTCGAAAAGCGCCTGCCCGGCGCCGGCGCCGTGTCGGTGGAAGGTGCCTGGTACGACTACGACACGGACAACGTCGTCAAGGCGGAACAGGGCAGGGCGTGGCTGGTGGGCGTGGGCTACATCGTCGACCGCCTCCAGCCGTTCGCGCGCTACCAGAAGTTCGCGGCCGATACCGGCATCGACACGCGCCAGGGCGACGTCGGCATCAACTACGTCATCGACGGCTACAACGCCCAGCTGGCGGCCGTGTATTCGCGCACGAAGGTGACGAACGCGCCGGACCAGTCGAAGTTCGCCGTCACCCTGCAGCTCCAGTACTGATCAATCCATCACATCATCGCGAGGCCCCACCATGACCAACCGCCGCAATTTCATGTCGTCCCTCACCCGCGTGGCCGCCGGCGCCGCCCTGCTGGCGAGCGGGCTGTCCGCCCACGCCGCCGACACCATCAAGGTCGGCATCCTCCACTCGCTGTCCGGCACGATGGCGATCTCCGAGACGTCGCTGAAGGACGTCGCCCTGATGGCCATCGACGAGATCAACGCCAAGGGCGGCGTGCTCGGCAAGAAGATCGAGCCCGTCGTCGTCGACCCGGCGTCGAACTGGCCGCTGTTCGCGGAAAAGGCGCGCCAGCTGATCGCCAAGGACCACGTCGTCGCCATCTTCGGCTGCTGGACGTCGGTGTCGCGCAAGTCCGTGCTGCCCGTCGTGAAGGAGCTCAACGGCCTGCTGTACTATCCCGTGCAGTACGAAGGCGAGGAGCTCGAGAAGAACGTGTTCTACACGGGCGCCGCGCCGAACCAGCAGGCGATTCCCGCCGTCGAGTACGTGATGAGCAAGGACGGCGGCGGCGCGAAGCGCTTCGTCCTGCTCGGCACCGACTACGTCTACCCGCGCACGACGAACAAGATCCTGCGCGCCTACCTGCACAGCAAGGGCGTGAAGGACGCCGACATCAAGGAACTGTACACGCCGTTTGGCCATGCCGACTACCAGACCATCGTCGCCGATATCAAGAAGTTCTCGGCGGGCGGCAAGACGGCCGTCATCTCGACCATCAACGGCGATTCCAACGTCCCGTTCTACAAGGAGCTGGGCAACGCGGGCCTGAAGGCGACGGACGTGCCGGTGGTGGCGTTCTCGGTCGGCGAGGAGGAACTGCGCGGCGTCGACACGAAACCGCTCGTCGGCCACCTGGCGGCCTGGAACTACTTCGAGTCCGTGAAAAACCCGACCAACGCGGACTTCGTCAAGAAGTGGAAGGCGTATGCCGCCGCCAAGCACCTGCCGAACGCCGCGACGGCCGTCACCAACGACCCGATGGAAGCGACCTACGTGGGCATCCACATGTGGGCGCAGGCCGTCGAGAAGGCGAAGTCCACCGACACCGACAAGGTGATCGCGGCGATGGGCGGCCAGAGTTACAAGGCGCCGTCCGGCTACACGCTCGTGATGGACCCGACCAACCATCACCTGCACAAGCCCGTGATGATCGGCGAGATCAAGGGCGACGGCCAGTTCTCCGTGGTCTGGAAGAGCAAGGAGCCGATCCGCGCGCAGCCGTGGAGCCCGTACATCAAGGGGAACGAGGGCAAGCAGAACCTGTAAGCCGGTATAGCAGATACGTCATCCCCGCGAAGGCGGGGATCCAATTTTGCATTCTCGACGGCGCAAAACTTGGACCCCCGCCTGCGCGGGGGCGACGGTTGAGTTCTCGATTGGATACCCCATGAAGCCCATCATCAGACACCTCATTGCCACGCTCGCCCTGTGCCTCCCCCTGCTGGCCCACGCCGCCCTCGACCCCGCGCTGCTGCAGCCGCTCGCGGGCGACGACCCCGACGCCCGCGTCGACGCCGTCGCCCGCATCGCCGCCACGGGCACGAGCGACGCCCGCCAGGTCCTGCAGGCGCTGCTCGACGACGCCCTCGTCGCGACGCCGTCCGGCCAGGTCCTGATCGTGCACGACGACCAGGCCATCGACGCCGCCACCGGCAAGGCGCTGCCCGTGCCGGAAGGGGCGGACGGCATCGTCGTCAACAACCGCCTGCGCGGCGCCGTGCAGGCCGCGCTGTCCGGCCTCGCGCTGCTCGCGCCCGCGCGCGACGAACGGCTCGCCGCCGTGCACGCCCTGCAGGCGCAGGATGCGGACCCCGCGCAGGCCCCGCTGCTGCGCCAGGCCCTCGCACGCGAGACGGACGCGGACATCAAGGCGCAGCTCGCGCAACTGGTCGCGCGCGCCGACCTCAATGCATCCGATCCGGCGAGACGTCTCGCGGCCGTGACGGCGCTGGCCGACAGCGGCGACGCCTCGCTGCGTCCGCAACTGCAGGCGATGCTGGAGCAGGAGCCGGACCCCGCGCTGCGTGCCGCCGCCGGTGCGACGCTGCGCGCGATCGACGGCCGCGTCGCCCGCAACGAGGTGATCGGCAACCTGTTCTACGGCGTGTCGCTGGGCAGCGTGCTGCTGCTGGCGGCGCTGGGCCTCGCCATCACGTTCGGCCTGATGGGCATCATCAACATGGCGCACGGCGAACTCCTGATGATCGGTGCGTACACGACCTATGTGTGCCAGTCGCTGTTCCGCCACTACCTGCCCGGCGCGGCCGACTGGTACCTGGTCGCCGCGCTCCCGGCGGCGTTCCTCGTCGCGTTTGCAGTGGGCGTCGTGCTGGAGCGCAGCGTGATCCGCTGGCTGTACGGCCGGCCGCTGGAGACGCTGCTGGCCACGTGGGGCATCAGCCTGATGCTCATGCAGGCCGTGCGCACCGTGTTCGGCGCGCAGAACGTCGAAGTCGCGAATCCCGCATGGATGTCGGGCGGCGTCACCGTGCTCGGCTCCCTCGTGCTGCCGTACAACCGCATCGCCATCATCGTCTTCGCCGCGCTCGTCGTCGCGGCCGTGTGGCTCGTGCTGAACAAGACGCGCCTCGGCCTGTTCGTGCGCGCCGTCATGCAGAACCGGCGCATGGCCGACTGCGTGGGCGTGCCCACCGGGCGCATCGACATGATGACGTTCGGCCTCGGCTCCGGCATCGCGGGCCTGGGTGGCGTCGCGCTGTCGCAGCTGGGGAATGTCGGGCCAGACCTCGGCCAGTCGTACATCGTCGATTCGTTCATGGTCGTCGTGCTGGGCGGCGTCGGTCAGCTGGCGGGCACAGTGCTCGGCGCGCTGGGCCTCGGCGAGATCAACAAGTTCCTCGAGCCGTTCGCCGGTGCCGTCATGGCCAAGATCTGCATCCTCGTCGTCATCATCGTGTTCATCCAGCGCCGGCCGCAGGGCCTGTTCGCGCTGAAGGGAAGGAGCGTCGAATGAACCGCACCCCGTCATTGTTCTCGCGCCGCGCGTGGTGGGGCCTCGCCGCGTGCACGTTCGCCGCCGCGCTGCTGCCCGTGCTGCACCTGGCGTTCCCGGATGGGCATCCGCTGCACGTCTCCGGCTATGCGGTCGGCCTCGTCGGCAAGTTCATGTGCTATGCGCTGGCGGCGCTCGCGCTGGACCTCGTGTGGGGCTACACCGGCATCCTGTCGCTGGGCCACGGCCTGTTCTTCGCGCTGGGCGCCTACGCCCACGGCATGTATCTGATGCGCGCCATCGGCCGCGACGGCAGCTACGGCAGCGTGCTGCCCGACTTCATGGTGTTCCTCGACTGGAAGGACTACCCGTGGTACTGGGCGTTCACGGACCACTTCTGGTATTGCATGCTGCTCGTCGTGCTGGTGCCGGGTCTCGTCGCCTTCGTGTTCGGCTGGTTCGCGTTCCGCTCGCGCATCAAGGGCGTCTACTTTTCCATCATCACGCAGGCGCTGACGTATGCCGCCATGCTGCTGTTCTTCCGCAACGACACGGGCTTCGGCGGCAACAACGGTTTCACGGATTTCCGCCGCATCCTCGGCCAGTCGATCACGGCGCCGGGCACGCGCGTCGCGCTGTACCTCGTCACCCTGGCGCTGCTCGTCGGTGCGCTGCTGTTGTGCCGCTGGATCGTGCGCTCCAAGCTGGGCCGCGTGCTGCAGGGCGTGCGCGACGCGGAATCGCGCCTGATGTTCATCGGTTACGACCCGCTCGCGTTCAAGCTGTTCGTGTGGACCTTGTCCGCCGTGCTGTGCGCCGTCGCGGGTGCGCTGTACGTGCCGCAGGTCGGCATCATCAATCCGTCCGAGATGTCGCCCGCGAATTCGATCGAGATGGTCGTGTGGGTGGCGATCGGCGGGCGCGGCACGCTCGTCGGCCCCATCGTCGGCGCGTTCGCCGTGAACGGCCTGAAAAGCTGGTTCACGGCCGCGTTCCCGGACCTGTGGCTGTTCGCCCTCGGCCTCTTGTTCATCCTCGTGACGCTGTTCATGCGGCGCGGGATCCTGGGCACGCTGCCCGCCATCCAGCGCTTCCTGCCGGGCCGCCGGCCGGTCGTCGCCACCAAGGAGGAAGCGGCATGAGCCTCGACATGAGCATCAAGGGCGAAGGCGTCGACACGCGCCACGGCGCCATCCTGTACCTGGACGACGTCACCGTGTCGTTCGACGGTTTCCGCGCGCTGAACAAGCTGGCGCTGGACATCTCCGTGGGTGAACTGCGCTGCATCATCGGGCCGAACGGGGCCGGCAAGACGACGATGATGGACGTCATCACGGGCAAGACCCGGCCCACGTCCGGCACCGTGTTCTTCGGCCAGACGTTCGACCTGGCGCGCATGACGGAATACGAGATTGCCCACGCGGGCATCGGCCGCAAGTTCCAGCGCCCGACCGTGTTCGAGCAGCACACGGTGTTCGAGAACCTGGAGCTGGCGATGAAGATGGACAAGCGCGTGCGCCCGACTTTGTTCGCGCGCCTGTCGTCCGAACAGGAAGACCGCATCGCCGCGATCCTGCGCCTGATCCGCCTGCACGGCCACGAGGATCGGCCGGCCGGGCTGCTGTCGCACGGCCAGAAGCAGTGGCTGGAGATTGGCATGCTCCTCATGCAGGAACCGCAGCTGATTTTGTTGGACGAACCGGTGGCCGGCATGTCCGACGCGGAGACGGCGCGCACGGCGGAGCTGCTGAACGAATTGCGCGGCAAGCACTCCATCATGGTCGTCGAGCACGACATGGGCTTCGTCGCCGAGATCGCGCAACAGGGCAAGGTCACGGTGCTGCACGAAGGATCCGTGCTGGCGGAAGGCCGCATGGACGACGTGCAGGCCGACGACCGTGTCATCGAAGTCTACCTGGGGAGATAAGCATGCTGCAGGTCGAACACCTGAACCAGTACTACGGTTCGTCGCATACGCTGCGCGGCGTCTCGCTCGCGGTGGAGAAGGGCCAGTGCATGGCCCTGCTGGGCCGCAATGGCGTGGGCAAGACCACGCTTCTGAAATGCCTGATGGGTGTGCTGCCCGTCGCGCGCGGCACCGTTACGTGGAACGGGCGCGACATCACGCGTTACAAACCGCACCGCCGCGCGCAGGCCGGCATCGCGTACGTGCCGCAGGGCCGCGACATCTTCGCCCGCCTGACGGTCGAGGAAAACCTCATGATGGGCATGGCCACGCTGCCGCGACGCGAGGCGGCGCGCATCAGCGGGGAGGTCTATGAACTGTTCCCCGTGCTGAAGGAGATGCTGGGCCGGCGCGGTGGCGACCTCTCGGGCGGCCAGCAACAGCAGCTGGCGATTGCCCGCGCGCTGCTGCAGCGCCCGCAACTGATCATCCTCGACGAACCGACCGAAGGCATCCAGCCCTCGATCATCAAGGACATCGAGCGCGTGATCCGCCTGCTGCGCCAGCGGGGCGACATCGGCATCCTGCTGTGCGAGCAGTACTTCGATTTCGCGCGGGCGCTGGCGGATAAGTTCGTCGTGCTGTCGCGCGGGGAGGTCGTGGCGAGCGGCGGCGCGGACGAGATGGACGGGGAGCACGTCCGGCGCCACCTCGCCGTGTGACGCCTACGCGGCGCGCAGGCGGTTGGTGGCCAGGGTCGCCGCCGCCGTGCGCGTCTCGACACCGAGCTTCTCGAACACGTGTTCCAGGTGCTTGTTCACGGTGCGCGGGCTCATGCCGAGGATGTCGCCGATGTCGCGGTTCGTCTTGCCCTGGATGACCCAGTGCAGGACTTCCGATTCGCGCTGCGTCAGGCGGAACAGGGCCATCAGCGCCTGCACGCGGGCCGTGTCCGATTCCTCGCGCAGCACGATCATCCATTGCTCGGGCGAGCGCATGTCGGCCGCCGTGAACACGAGCCGCGCGGCGCCGCGGATCACGGTCAGCGGCTGCGCGGGCCCCGCGGCCAGCCAGGTCGCCAGCTGCGACGGCGTGCCGTCGCTGTCCGCGCCGAACCACTGCTCCATCCACTGGCGCGCGAGCGGCGTCTGCCAGACGATGCGGCCGTCGTGCGGCGTGACGGCCAGCACGGCGTTGCCGAACGCGTCGAGGGCGCTGCGGGCCTGGTTCATCAGGCGCGCCGTGTTGACGTGGGACGCGATCCGCGCCAGCACCTCGCTTTGCCGCACGGGCTTTGTCACGTAGTCCGTGCCGCCGCTCTCGAACGCGGCGACGACGTGTTCCGTCTCCGTCAGGCCGGTCATGAAGATGACGGGGATGCCGCGCGTGGCGACGTCCGCGCGCAGCCGGCGGCACACCTCGAAGCCGTCCATGCCGGGCATGACGGCATCGAGCAGGATCACGTCCGGCACGACGTGGCGCACGCGTTCCAGCGCGGCCGCGCCGTGGTTCGCGACGAGCACCGTGTAGCCGGACTCGTCCAGCGCGTCGTGCAGCACGGCGAGGTTTTCCGGGACGTCGTCCACGATCAGCACCAACTGGCCGGCGTGGCGGTCGAAAGTTTGCAGGGTCATGAGGTTTCCTGGTCGAGGAAGGCCGCCATCGCTTCCAGGTCGAAGCGGGCGGCGAATTTTCTCAGCGTGTCAATGAAGGCGGCATATTCCGGATCGAGTGCGTCGATCTCCCGCACGATGCCGCGCACGTGGCCCAGCGCGAGCTGTGCGCGCAGGCCGGCCAGCTGTGCGGCGGGCGGGAAGCGCGGCACGGTGCGGTCGGGCTCGGGCGCGTCGCGCATCACCCAGTCGAGGCCCAGCCGCGCGCCGATCCGCTCGAGCAGTTCGGCCACGTTGACGGGCTTGACGATGAAATCCTCGGCGGCGATGCCGGCCGGGTTGTCGAGATTCTTGTCGTAGGCGTTGGCGGAGACGATCAGGATCGGCACGGCCACGTGCCGTTCGCGGCGCAGGATGCGGCTCGCTTCCCAGCCGTCCATGCCGGGCATGGCGAGGTCCATCAGGATCAGGTCCGGCTGGCAGCGCGCGTACTGTTCGATGCAGTCGGCACCCGTCTCCGCCTGCACCGTGTCGAAGCCCAGCGGCGCGAGGATGTTCACGAGCAGCTCGCGGTCGTTGCGTTCGTTGTCGACGACGAGGATGCGGCGGCGCGGGCCCGCGTAGCCGGACGGAGAAAATGCCGGCGCCGCCTGCGCGGGTACCGGCAGGTGCATGCGCGGCAGCTGCAGGCGAACAGTGAACGTGCTGCCGCGACCCGGCGCCGTGTCGACCGTCAGCTGGCCGCCCATCAGCTGGACGAGCATGCGGCTGATGGGCAGCCCCAGGCCCGTGCCCGTCACGCCGGCGGCGGCACCCGCGCTGCCGCGCGCGTACGGCTCGAAGATCTTCTCGACCTCGTCGGGCAGGATGCCGGGGCCGCTGTCCTGCACCTCGAACGACGCCATCTCGCGCGCGTAGCGCACGCGGAACACGACCTCGCCGCGCGCCGTGAACTTGACGGCGTTGCCGAGGATGTTCATCAGGATCTGGCCGAGCCGCTTGCGGTCGGCGCGCACGCAGTCCGGCAGCGGACCCGCCACCTCGTAGCGGAACGCGAGCCCTTTGCCCTGCGCCTGCTGCTCGAACATGCGCACGATCTGGCCGAGGAAGTCGGGGAAGGCGAGCGTGCGGATGTCGAAGGCGAACTTGCCGCCCTCGATGCGCGCGATGTCGAGCGAACCTTCGATCAGCGACAGCAGGTGCTCGCCGCTGTCGCGGATCACGCGGATGGCCTGGCGGCGCGGCGGGGGAATTGTCGCGTCGTTGTCGAGCAGCTGGGCATAGCCGAGAATGCTGTTCAGCGGCGTGCGGATTTCGTGGCTGATGGCGGCGATGTAGCGGCTCTTGGCCTGGTTGGCCTGGTCGGCCTGGCGCTTGGCCTGCTGCAGCTGGGCGTCCGTGATACCGTGCAGCTCGATCTCGCGCTGCAGGAGGCTCGTCTGGCGGTTCGATTCTTCCTGCGCCACCCGTCGGCTCTCGCTAGTGAGCACGAGCCACCACGCGACGATGCCGCTGGCCAGCACCAGCGCACCGAACACCTTCACGAACAGGGGATACAGCGCGTCCGCCAGCAGGGGATGCGCGGCCCGTTCGTGCACGTACAGCAGGGCCAGCAGGCCGCCGAGGAACGACGCGGTCGCCAGCATCAGCAGCAGGTAGTGGCCCAGGCGGCTCGTCATGTACGGCCACATGGACGCCGGCAGCAGCGCCTTGGCGGCCGCCTCCCACTGGCGCGCCAGGCGGGCGTGCGGCTTGCAGGCGTCGTCGCAGCGCGCGTCCAGGCAGCAGCACAGCGAGCAGATGGGACCCTGGTAGGCGGGGCAGTGCGCCATGTCGTCCGTCTCGTATTCCTTCTCGCAGATGCAGCACGTGCGCGTGCGCGCGCCCGCGGGCCAGCCGGCGACGGGGCGCGCGAGATAGTATTTGCCGCGCGTGGCCCAGGCGATCAGCGGCGCGGCCAGCAGCGCCGTGGCGAGCGCGATGAAGGCCGAGAAGGCCCGCGCGTGCGCACCGAACAGGCCGGCGAAGGCGGCGATGGACAGGATCGACGCGAGCAGCATGGCGCCGACGCCCACGGGATTGATGTCGTACAGGTAGGCACGGCGGAATTCGATGCCCGGCGGCGACAGGCCCAGCGGCTTGTTGATCACGAGGTCGGCGACGACGGCCGTGATCCATGCGATCGCGACGTTCGAGTACAGGCCCAGCACCTGTTCCAGCGCCTGGAACACGTCCAGTTCCATCAAGAGCACGGCGATCAGCGCATTGAACACGGCCCACACGACGCGGCCCGGATGGCTGTGCGTGAGCCGGGCGAAGAAGTTCGACCACGCGAGCGAGCCGGCATAGGCGTTCGTCATGTTGATCTTGACCTGCGAGACGATCACGAACAGCGCCGTCGTCGCGACGGCCACGCCGCCGGCGCCGAACACTTCGCGGAATCCGGCGAGGTACATCTGGTTCGGGTTGACGGCCTGCGCGAGGCTGGCGCCGCCCTCGATGGCGAGCAGCGCCAGCAGCGCGCCGCCCAGCATCTTCGCCATGCCGAGCAGGATCCAGCCCGGGCCGGCGGCCAGCACGCCGAGGTGCCAGCGCACGCGGTTGGCCGGCGTCTGTTCGGGCATGAAGCGCAGGAAGTCGACCTGTTCGCCGATTTGCGTGATGAGGGCGACGCCGACGGCGGTGGCGGCGCCGAACTGCAGGATGTCGAAGCCGTGTGCGCCGGGCTGGCCGCCGAAATGCGCCAGCTGCGCGAACAACTGCGGCTGTTTGGCGGCGATGGCGACGAAGGGCAGGGCGAGCAGCACGAGCCACACGGGTTGCGTGAGCATCTGGATGCGGCTCACGAGCGTCACGCCGTGCGTCACGAGCGGGATCACGACGAGCGCGCTGGCGAGGTAGCCGAGCGCCAGCGGCAGGTGGAAATACAGCTCGAGCGCATACGCCATGATGGCCGCCTCGAGCGCGAACAGGATGAACGTGAACGAGGCGTATACGAACGAGGAGATCGTCGAGCCGATGTAGCCGAAGCCGGCGCCGCGCGTCAGCAGGTCCATGTCGACGCCGTGACGGGCGGCGTAGTAGCTGATCGGCAGGCCGGTGGCGAAGATGATGACACCGATGGCGACGATGGCCCAGAACGCGTTCTCGAAGCCGTAGTTGACGGCGATGGTGCCGCCGATCGCTTCCAGCACGAGGAAGGAAATGGCGCCGAACGCCGTGTTCGCGACGCGGAACACGGACCATTTGCGGAACGCGCGCGGCGTGAAACGCAGTGCGTAATCCTCGATGGTCTCGTCGGCGACCCACGTATTGTAGTCGCGCCGGATCTTGACGATCCGTAGCGGTGCGTCCGTGTCGCGCGGGGGCAGGTTGGCGGCGGTTTTCATGCCAAAAAAGCTAGCAAGAACCGCGCCAGAAACGAGGAAAAATCAGTCGCGCACGGTCCAGGCCCCGTCCTCGTACACGCGCTCGCCGTCCAGGTACACGGCATCCGTCACGACGAACACGTCGATGTGGTAGCGCGCATCCTTGCGCTTGAAGCCCGGTTTCGCATACACGCCGTGCTTGGCGCCCAGCGACAAATGGATGCCGCACATGCGTTCGTACGTACCGATGTCGTCCACGCGGCGCTCGCGCGTGAAGGCGCGGTTCATGCCGAAGCCCAGTTCGCGCACCCACACTTCGCCCTCGTCGCGGCGGATGATGTCGAGGACTTCCTGGAACGCCGGCGTGACGTTCTCCGTGCCGACGACGCGGCCCCGTTCGATGACCAGGGTGATGGGCGACTCGGGCCGGTTGACGAGGTACGACGTGTCGCCGAACACGTGCACCTGCGCGCGCCCGCTGACGGCTTCCAGGTCCTGCGCTTCCGTGAACACTTCGCCGATCGGGAACTGGCCGCCGACATTGTTCATCGCGCTGTAGTCGCCCACGTTCAGTTTGGCGGACTCCAGCGGCGAATCGAAGACGAGGACGTCGCCGCCGCCATGCACCTCGGCGCGGCGGGCCCGGTCGATGCGGGCTTTCAGCGCATGCCCCACGCCGCGGAAGTAGGCGGGATCGTAGGCCAGCGCCTCGATGTAGTGCTCGCCCTGCGCGCCCGGCATGCGCGACAGGTGCACGTGCTCGATCACCTTCAGGCCCAGCTTGAACAATTCCACGCGCAGGCGGAAGCCGTCCAGGCGGAAGTTGGTCGACTGCACCAGGACGACGAGGTCTCGCGGCGCCAGCGTGCGGAACGTCGCGAGCACGTCGTCGGGCGTGACCGTGTCGAAGTCGATGAACGTCGCCTCCGGCAGGTTCGCGCGGTACGCGGCGACGAGGGCGCGGGCCAGCGCCGTGCGGGTGTCGAAGACGACCAGCGCACGCCGTTCGGGCGTGTGTTCGAGCGCGATCGCGAGTACGTCGCGCAGGTGCGCGGTGGCGGCGTCGATGGCGGCGGCGGGCAGGGCGTCGGTGGTCGTCATGGCGTGGATAAAGGGTGCGGACAACCCGGCATTATACGTTGTCCTCATCCTTGCGGCAGGTCACGACCCGCCGGGCCGGATTGCTGCACAGTCTGGCTGTCGGGAGCCCATCATGTTGATTCATAAAGGAAATTTCCTAAAATTCATTCTATCCGGCCTGCTGCTGGTCTGCCTGACGGCGTCCGCTGCGACGTTGCGTGCACCGGAAGCCGTGGCGACGGAATTCTACGGCTGGTACCTGCAGACGCTGGACGCCGACCAGGATCCCCTGAGCGACCGCTACGACCGCCTCAATGCATACGTCGCGAAGCCCCTCGTCGACCAGCTGGTGAAACGCCTGCAGGAGAAACAACCGCAGGCGGGCGACTATTTCCTGCAATCGTCCCGCATCCACGGCGCATGGCTGCGCGGGGCCGTCAAGGCCGTTACCCTGCGGCGGCAGGCGCGCAGTGCCGACGTCCTCGTCACCCTCGATGGCGACGGCGACGCGAAGCACGACCTCGTGCTGACGATGGTGCTGGACAACGGAACGTGGAAGATCCGCCACGTGAACCGCGCGGCACTGGACATCTCCGAAAGTTCCCCATCCCGCGCCGCTATTTGATCCCTGAAGCACAGCCACACGCTACTCCGTGAACAGGGCGCCGTCGGCTTGATCCCGGCGCTATGATTTCAAAACGATAACGGTCCCGACGTTGAGCGGACCGTGCGATTTTTGATTTCAACGGTGGGAGCGCATGGCATACCGATGGGAAACGCCGGCCAGCATCTGGCTGGAGGACGAGCACAGCGGGCAGTTCGAGCTCGTGTCCAGCGACGGGCTGGGCCGGATCGACTGGCAGGCCGCCGCGCGCGGCCGCCTTGCCGATTGCGCGCACCTGCTCGGGGCCTCGCTGCCGCGGTCCTGCGACCACGCCGCCATCTATCCCGAGGGGTTCGCGTTCTGCCCCACGTGCGGCCGGCCGCTGGAACGCCTCGGCGCCACGCCGGAACGCCATCCCGACTGGTGGGGCCCGTATGCGGATGCGCTGCTGCCCCGGCACGTGCCGCACGGGTTGCCCGTGACGTCGCTGGCGCTGGGCGACAGCCTCGAGGAGCGGCCGCCCGCGCCGGAAGTCGGCCGCTTCGACGTCGCCATGCCGCCGCCGCCGAATGCCCATTGCGTGTTCGCCGCTGCCACCTTCGGCTTTCCCGAGCAGCGCCTGCTCGCGCTGGCGCCGGGGCGGGGCGTGCTGCAGTACTGGGATCCGCTGGCGGAAGTCTGGCACGTGCTGCTGCCGGAGGAGGGCGCGGCCGACCTCGCGTTCGGCGCATCCGACTACGGCTGGCTGCCCACGTCGCACCTGCAGGTGCCGGCGCGCCGGGGCGACGTTGCGCTCGTGCCCACGGCGCGCGGCCTGTACCGCCTCGCGATCAATCCGGTCAGCGAGACGTGCCGCACGGAGGCCGTGCTGGCCGCACCGGTCGTCGCCGCGCCGGGCCTGATGCGGCGCCAGCTCGGCGTCCTCGTGCGCAATCCGGGCGGCACCTTGGGCCTGTGCGGGTTGGGCGCCGACCTGTCGCCGGGGCCGCAATTCGATTGCGGCGCGCTGCCGCTGACCGGCTGGACGCGGCCCATCGGCTACGACGGCCAGCTGTTCTGGCTGCACGGCGAGGGCCAGCTCGTGTGGCGCCCGGGCGAGGCGCCGCGCTGGCTCGCGTGGCCGGACACGTGGCTGCCCAGCCTCGACCTCGGCGGCCCGACATTGAGCCGCGATGGCCGCATGTGGCTGATCGGGCATGACGGCCAGTCGTATTCGTTCCTCGAACTGGGCGCCGAGCGTCCGCAGCGCGAGTTCATCGACGGCGCGCGCCTCGGCTTCGCCAATTTGCTGTTCCGGCGCGGCCATCCCGTCGTCGACGAGCCGTGGTCCGGCGAACACGTCGAGGACCAGCACGAGGACGATTCCCTCGTCCTGCCGCTGCTGCGCAGCTTCAACAATAACCGCAGCCAGCCCAGCGGGCTCGTGCTGCGCTTCCACAAATACACGGGCCGCGCCGAAGAGGCGCTGGCCAACCGCGTGATCGCCCGCACCACGGTGGAGTGGATCGGCCGGCGCAACGTGATCCTGGACGAAGTGGCGCGCCTCGCGCGGCCGCTCGAGTGCGTGCCCTTCGTCTACGCCAACCGCCTGTGGCTGCATCACCCAGACTGGAACCGGATCCGCGGCTGGAATCTGGAAGCGCTGACGTGAGGGCCTTCGTCCTTTTCCTCGCGCTGTGCGGCGTGATGCCCGCCTGGGCCGTGCCGCAGGTGGTGCTCGTCCAGAACTCGGGCTGGATGGAGCCGTTCTATACGGACCCGCAATCGCAGTTCAAGCCACTGGTGGCGGCGCTGGCCGGCAATGTCGCGCAACCGGGCGACGCGCTCGTGCTGGCCGCGTTCAACCAGTCGCTGCCCGGTGCGCCGTCGCCGCGCGCGCTGCTGTCCGAGCAGGTTACGAAGGACACACAAGCGCACGTGCAGGCGGCGCTGGCCGGGCTGGAGATGGCCCGCAAACCCGGCGGCGCGGCGCTAGCCGACACGGACCTGGGCGAAGCCGTCGAGACGACCGTCAACAAGGTGTTGGGCGGGAAGGCGGGCCTCGTCTGGCTCGTGACGAACAACCGCAACAGCCCGAACAACGACCAGGCAACGGCGCAGCGCAACCGCGAATTCTATGCGCTGATCCACAAGGGCGCCGCCATCACGAAGGCGCTCGCGTTCCCGCTGCGGATGCCCGTCCAGGGCCAGCACTACCATGCGAACGGCCTGATGGTGTACGTGTTCGCCGTCGGGCCGGAAGGTGCCCGCGCCCTCGATGCGATGCTGGCCCGCGTGCAGCGCGTGATCACGGAGCCGCCCGCGCGCCTGAAACCGCTCGACCGCGACACGGTGCGCCTCGTGCCGCGCAAGGTCGAGAACGCGCCCGGCGTCGAGTTCTCGATGGATGCGGCGGGCCGCCTGCGTGCGGATGTGGCGCCCGATGCGCGCACGCCCAGCGCGACGATCCAGTGGCAGCTGCAGAACACGATGTATCCGTACACGATCGCGGGTGCGATGATCTCCGCGCGCTCCATGCTGGGCGGCGAGAACCGTGCTATCCAGCTGCGCACGAACACCGTCACGCGGCTGGCGCCGGGCCGCGCGGAACCGCTCGCATCGACCGTGCAGCTGCCCGTCGCCCAGCTGCCGGGCAAATGGTCGATGGCGGCGCTGAAGTCGGCCGGTTCCGCGTATGTGCTGCCGGGCCGCATCGAGCTGCATCTGCAGGGCCAGCGCCTGGAACTGTCGCAGGCATTCCGCGAGCGCATGGCAGCGCTGTTCCCCGGCGACCCGCTGCCGGACATCTTCACGCCGCCGGCCGATATCCAGGCCTCGACGGCCGTGCTGCCCGTCGAGGTGCACGTGCACTACGGCTCGGGTCCGCTCGTCGCCTTGCTGGGCGGCGGCCTCGCGCTGCTGGCGGCGGGCGCGGGCGCCGCGTATGCGTACGGCCGCCCGCGCCGGGTGCAGCTCGTCGTGGAAGACGAACTGCGCACCGTGCACACGCGGGCGGGCGCCACGCAACCGATCTACGACAAGGCGGGCAATGAAGTGGCCCGCCTGAAGACGACCTTGTTCGGCCACCAGTTGCTGGACCTGCGCGAAGGTGCGCAGGTGCGGCTCGGCCGATGAACCCACGGGAACCCACCATGCAGAACGACCAGACCAAGCCCGCCCCCGATACCGCCGGTACCGACCCGGGTTTCAAACTACCTGGCCAGACGCCGACCACGCCGCAGGACAGCCTGCCGAAGACGACACCCGACACGGCCACGCAACCCGTCGAGATCGCACCCGGCGGCGCCACCAACACGAGCGCGGCGCCGCTGCGCGACACGGCCGGGCGCGACATGGCGATCGGCGCCGCCGTCTTCGTCGTGCTGCTCGTGATTTACTTCTTCGTGCGCAACGCCTACGTGCACCACCTCGTCGTCAAGCGCGTGGCGCCGTCGGCGGCCGGCAGCGCGGGCTGGCTGCTGTTCGTCGGCATGGGCTTCCTGTCCGCCGCCGTCGTGCTGGCCATCGTCAACGCGAGCAAATACCTGACGCCCGCCATCACCGGACCGCTGGTCGTCGTCGGCGTCGTCACGCTGGTCGCGGCCTTCTTCGTCGGCCGCCGCTGACCTTACACAGAGAACACCATGGCAGATTTTCCCGATCCCGCATCGCTCGGCAATAAAGCGGAGCTCAAAGTCGACCTGCGTCCGACGCTGTTCATCGGCGCCGGCGGCACCGGCATGGAAGTCATGATGCGCATCCGCCGCCGCATCCTCGCGGCCGTGTGGAACCGCCGGCATCCGACCCGCGTCGAGTCCATCGCCGACTTCCCCGTCGCGCGCTTCCTCCACTTCGACCTCGATGCGAACGCCGTCATCGACGAAGGCAAGTCGCAGCGCACGGACCCGTGGTTCGAGCTGGTCAAACTGTCGGACGAAGAACGCCTCGTCGAACCGCTCGACCTGCCGCAATACCATGAGTCGGACGACAGCCTCGCAAGATTCCCGCTGATCGAAAACTGGATGCCGCTGCGTCCGAAGAAACTGCGCTCGCTGGGCATCGATCCGTCGAAGGGCGCGGGCCAGATCCGCGCGCTGGCGCGCTTGTACCTGTTCGACAAATATCCGAAGCTGCGTGGCCGCATCAAAGGCGCGCTGAATTTCCTGAGCAGTAACGCGGGCATCGAGCGCAAGGAGAATTACCAGCGCCTCGGCCTGCAGGTCGACACGTCGAAATTCCGCATCGTCGTCATCGCGTCGAACGCGGGCGGCACCGGCGCGGGCAGCGCCATCGACCTGGGCTGGATCGCGAAGGCTGTCGCGCGCCAGGAAGTGTCGGACAGCCAGGTCGACCTCGTGATGTTCCTGCCGTCCGGTTACGCGAAGGCAAACAAGGAGCGCACGGAAGCGAACGCGTACGCGACGCTGATGGAACTGGAGACGAGCATGCGCGACATGAACGCGCGCGTGCAGTGGATGGAACCGGACAGCATCGTCGGCCGCGGCACGCCGTTCGACGACGTCTATTTCGTCGACACGGCGAACCTCACGAACAAGGCCACGCAGGACGTGAAGGACGTGTACCAGATGGTGGCCGACACGCTGTTCGAGGATTTCGCGTCGGCCGATTTCGCCAACCGCAAGCGCTCCGTCGCCGTCAACCAGCAGCAGCACAAGCTTGGACCGTACAACCCGCGCGTGCCCGAGCAGCGCTTCGGCGACATGCGCCTGTCATACTCGAAGGTCTATTCCGCGTTCGGTCAGGCCGTGCTCGACACGCAGCAAAGCCTGCGCGAAGACATCCGCGCGTACGAACTGGCGGCGCTGATGGTGAAGGCGTTCTTCGGCCTCGTCGCCGCCGACGGCACGGCCGCACGGCGCGCCACCGACCAGGAACGGGACGCCTTCATGCGCGAGCAGATGGGCATGGCCGAGCACCCGTTCACGGAATTCCCCGATTTCAAAAAGGGGACCGTCGACGTCACGCCGTTCCCGGAATATGCGCTGACGGACATGCTCCTGCTGGACAAGGACCAGCGTTCGCTGCTGGAGCGCGTCGAGAGCAAGGTGCAGCTGGAGATGGACCGCATCATGGCTTCGTACGACCTGAAGCTGTGGCGCGAGAAGGTCGTCGAGTTGCTGCCGAACCTGGAGCGCGACGCCATCCGCGAAGCCGGCGCGACGGCCGAGACGAGCGAGGACCGCATCAAGCGCCACACGGGCGAACTGCTCGCGCAACTGCGCCTGAACGTGCGCGGCCGGCTGTACATGCTGCTGGACGACCGCAAGCAGGGCGGCCTGGAGTTCGTGCTGTCGCTGCTGGAACAGGTGAAGGCACGCCTCGCGCAGCGCGACCTGGCCAACGTCCAGCGCAACGGCAAGCGTTACCGCGACGTGCGCGACGCGCTGCGCACGCGCCAGGTCGAGGAATCGCTGAACCACCTGACGCAGGCCGCGGGCCGCCTGTTCGGCAAGGATGCGCAGGCGCGCGAGATCATGAACCACCTGAAGCGCGACATCGCCGACTACCTGCGCTTCCACCTGCTCGCCGTCGCGGCGGGACAGTCCATCGAGGTGATGCAAAGCCTGTCGTCCTGGCTGGGCGAACCGCAGGCGCCGGACGAACACGGCCAGGTGCGCTGGAGCGGCGTGGCGGGCGAGTTCCAGGAAGGGCGGCGCAACGTGGGTGCGATGCTGGCCGCCGTCGACCAGCGCATCGGCCAGCTGCGCGCCGATGCGCGCCAGGAGCACGCCACCTACATCAAGCTGGCGAGCGACGTGCTGCCGGAACCCGTCCGGCTGACGGGCGACGTGAGCGCGTGGAGCGAAGAGGTGCTGCTGGAATTCGGCGGCTCCGCGCGGCTGTTCCCGCAACTGGGCGACGAGAGACTGCGTTCCGACTTGCTGCTGAAACTGTTCCGGCGCGCGCAGCTGCAGCTGTCGGGCGAGCAGGCCGTGGCCGAGCTGCCCGATCCGCTCGTGGAGCGGCTGGGCGCGATGTCGCCGCAGGAGCGGCACCGCATCTTCTCCGAGTGGATCAAGAGCGCCATGCCGTGGATTAATGCGCGCTTCTCGGCCGAGTTCACGCCCAGCGCCGACCAGTTCAAGTGCTTCATCGGCGTGGGCGACCCGGCCGCGTGGCGCAAGCTGGAACCCGAGATCCGCGCGGCCGTTCCCACCGGCTTCTTCCACGGCGACCTCGTGTCCGTCGTGAACACGGGCGTGCCGGGACGGGCCGTGTGCTACATCGAGCTGTCCGGCTACCCGATGACGGTGCTGCGCGGCCTGCCCACGTGGCGCGCGAGCTACCAGATCGAGAACCCGAAGATCCCCACGCACCTGCACTTCGATTCGACGCGCTTCCGCCATCCGATCTCGCCGTCGATGGACGAGCTGAATCGCCTGGCCGACGACTACGAATTCTTCCTCGCTGCCATCGCGCTGGGCGTCCTGCGCCGCAAGCAGGACGCGGGCGACCGCGAGGCCGCGTTCCAGCCGCGCGGGCAATACCTGTTCGAGGTCGAGCCGGGCTCGGGCGAATGGCTCCAGATCGGCAACGAATACGCGATCCGCTCCAACGGCCTGCCGCCGTACTACCGCGAGCAGGTGATCGCGGCGACGCGCCAGCGCCTGGCGGCGATGGGCCCGCACCAGCTGGCGTTGCTGGCTGCGCTGATGCGCCATTATCAACTGCGCGTGTACGAACCGAAGCTGGAAGTGGACGAGACGGGCGCGCAGCTGCCGTCGCCTTCTCTCCCGTACATCACGGCGCGGCGGCTGTACGACCAGTGGATGCGGCGCGCCGTGGCGCTCGATCCGCAGCTGTCGCCGGCGCAGGTGGAGGCGGCACTCGCGCAGCTCGACACGTGGACGGAGACCGTGCCCGATTCCGCCTCCGACGCGTACGCGTGGGAAGTCGAGCGGCCCACGGACAAGCGCGTGATCCGGCCCGAGTTCCTCGCCACCGACGCGCGTGCCGCGCAGGCGCTCGAACGTCGTGCCACGACGCCCGCAGTTGCCTCCACCTTGCCGTCCGCCCAGTACGCACCCGCCGCGCCCACCGTTGTCGCGCCGACGCCGGGTGCACCGGATACGGTGCCTGCGCCGAGCCTCGGGCCTTCTGCGTATGTCGTCGGTGCGACGCCGATCCCCGCGCGCTACAAGCTGTTCGTCGGTGGCACCCAGCGGGGACCGTTCGCGCTGGACGAAGTCGTGCAGCAGCTCATGCGCGGCGAGATCGACACGGGCACGCGCATCTGGAACATGCAGTGGAATCCACGCGCGGACAAGTGGAAGACGGTCGGCGACATCCCGGAAGTGATGGCGGCCGCCGGTGCCGCGATTCCCGATCCGGACGACGACGGCATCCCGGACCCGGAATAAGGACGCACCGTGCAGGACGAAGCGATCTACCGCTGCATCAACGCCGGCTGCGTGCGGGGCATGCCGCGCCGCGTGCAGTACTGTCCGTATTGCGGGACGGCCCAGCAGGCGGGTGCGCCGCCGCCTCGGGACGAAGACCGTGGACGCGGCGACGCCGCCGCTGCCGTTGCTACCGCAGCTGGCGCGGAGGCCGTGGCCGGATTGTCGGGCTGGTCGGATGCGCCGGATACCACCGTGCAGCAGGCACCGCCGCCACCGCCCAAACCGGCACCGTCCGCGACAGCCTTCGGCCGCAGCGGCCGCCCGGTCGAGGCCAACAGCGCGCCGCCGTCGCCACCTGAGCGGGGCCGCGGCATCCCGTGGTCGCCGCACCCGACACCGCCGCCCGCGCCGAAGCCGGCCGGGCGCCAGCCGATCCGCCTGCGCTGGTGGATCGTCGCGCTGGCCGTGCTGTGGGGCGTGTGGCTATGGGCCAAGCCGTCTGCGAAGAAGATCGACAAGCGCATCGACGCCGCCATCGCGCTGGCCCAGGCCTGCCAGGGCAAGCAGGCGCAGGACGAGCTGATCGCGCTGCGCTCAAGCCGCGCCACGCCGCAGCAGCTCGAGCGCCTGCAGCGCGGGCTGAACGAGGCGTCCAGCGCGTGCACGCGCAAGCGCCAGCGCGCGAGCGCGTGGGCGGAGGCACGCGGCCCCATCGAGTCCGCGCTGGCGTCCGGCAGCGTCGAGCGGGCCCGTTCCCGCCTGCAGGCGTTCACGAAGCGCTGGGGCGAGGACGACAACACGCGTGCCCTCAAGGCGCGCATCGACGCCGCGCGCGCCGAGCATCCGCTGGCTATCCCGCCAGACGCGTGAAGCCGTCGTCGCTCCACCCTTCGCTGCCCACGCCGTGGCGCACGAAGAACAGCCCGTCCGGATCGTACTTGCGCTTGACCTGCGCGAGGCGCGGATAGTTGGTGCCCCAGAACGCGTCTTGCCAGTTCGGCTGGAAGTAATCGCTTTCGGAGACGTAGGCGCCGGCCTTCGGCGCCACCGCGAGCAGCGCGTCCATCGCGCGGCCGATCGCCTGCGCGCGGGCGCGGCCGCGGGCCGTGTCGACGGCGCCGCCGGGCATGCCGGGGAAATGCGGCCCGTCGCCGCCCGCGATGATGGCCAGCGCGAAGGCGTCCAGCACGGCGGGATTCGTCGCGGTATCGCGCGCGGCCTCGATCTCGTCGCGCGGCGCACCCGCCAGTCCCTTGTTGAAGTGCAGGCCCACGCTCCAGTGCCGGCTGGCGCGGAACAGCGCATCGGCAAGGGCGGCCTGGCGTTTCGTATCGAGCAGTCCCGCCGGCAGCCACGCCGATTTGTAGCCGTGGATGAACCAGCCTTCCTGCTCCGTGTCGCCCTTCCAGATCACGTGGTGCGCCGGGGCGCCCGGTCGCGGATCGGGGACCATGAAGCCGGGCGCATGCTCGCGGAAGAACGCGGCGTCCCACATGTGCCGCGCGGGCAGGGACAGCACGTGGAACGGCTTGTCGAACGTGTAGCCGGGCTGGCTGCGCAGCCAGTCGAGCATGGGCGCCCACGTGCGGGAGGCAGCAGCTTCGTCCAGGTCCTGGAATACCATCGAGACGTCGACCGTGTTGTCGCCATGGATAGCGATCTGCTCGCCCCAGTGCGGATTGAACAGGTCGCGCGCATAGAATTCGACCAGCTTGCCGAGCAGCGCACGGAACGCGGCGTCATCGGCCGCACGCACCTTGCAGAAGGCGGCACCGAAGGTTGCCGGCAGCTCGCGTGTGCGCAGCGTGAGGCGCGTGACGATGCCCACGCTGCCGCCACCGCCGCCTTTCAGTGCCCAGAACAGGTCCGCGTTCGTGCACGCGTTGGCGATGCGGACCTGGCCGTCGGCCGTCACGACTTCCGCCTCCAGCAGGCCGGCCGCCGCCGTGCCGTAGCGCTTGGAAAAGCTGCCGAAGCCGCCGCTCTGCACGAGCCCCGCGACGCCGACCGTCGTGCAGCCGCCGCCCTGTACGTAGCGGCCGGCGCGCGTCGTCACGGCATCGTAGGCGTCGATCCACATGGCGCCCGCGCCCACCGTGACGGCCGGCTGCGGCGCGGCCCCGCAGTTGCGCGCGACGAAGGCGGGTTCGAGCCGCACGTCGTTCATGTGCCGGGTCCAGACGAGCAGCGAATCCGGCGCATCCGACGTGCCCTGGTAACTATGGCCGCCGCCCTTGACGACGAGGCGCAGGTCGTGGGTGCGCGCGAAATTCACGGCGGCGACGACGTCCGCCGTCGTGCGTGCCGCGATGGCGTACGCGCTGGGCTGCGACGACCACGCGTCCAGCCAGCCGCTCGTGTGTGTGAAGTTCGGTTGGTCGCCCATGTCGAAACCGTTTTTCAAACGGGCCAGGGCGGCCGTGCACGCCGGGGTGTCGGCGCCCGCCGCGCAGCCGGCGAACGGTGCGTCGAGTTTCACGAGGCGGCCGCCCACGCTGCGTTTCAAATCGTCCCACGCGGCGGCGGACGGCCACAGCGGATCGCCCGGCCGCACGCGCCGGCGCAGCGGTGCGGCCATGGTGACGCCTGCGAGTGCGAACGGCAGCGTCGCCGCCGCCTTGAGAAGGAATCGTCGTTGCATCGTGTCTCCCGGCTGGATCGAATGCCGCTCAGGCTACGCCGGCGGACGCGCGCGGGCGAGCGGAATGTGGCGAACCGGGAGACGGATGGGGCGAACCGGATTCAGGCCGCCGCCTTCGGCAACCCGAACACGAGGTCGAACGCCCAGTTGAATGCGAAGCTGTAGACGACGAAGAACACGACGAGCCCGATGTCGAGCAGGAAGGCGTCGACGAGGGACGTTTGCAGCGCCCACGCGAACATCGGCACGATGGCGAGCACGAGGCCGCCCTCGAAGCCGATGGCGTGGACGACGCGCCGCATCAGGCTCCGGCCGCGCCTGGCCTGGCGCGCTTCCCACGCTTCGAACAGCGTGTTGTAGACGAGGTTCCAGACGACGGCCGTCGCCGACGCGAGGACGGCCGCGATGCCCGCGGCGCCCGCGTCATGGTCCGCGAGGCCGGCCAGTCCGGCCGTCGTGCTCGCGATGGCGATGGCTTCGTACAGTGCGACGTAGACGATCTTGCGTTTGATGCCTTGCATGGTGCTGCTTCCCTGAAAATACCGATGGAGGCAGGATATGTCGGTTCAATTGATGTATAAAGTCAGAATCTATCAACTTTATTGACAGGTCATGGCCTTCACCAGCGACAGCGTGCGCATCTTCCTGGCCGTGCTCGACCACGGTTCCTTTTCGGCGGCGGCCCGAGCGCTGGGACGGGTGCCGTCGGCCGTCAGCATGGCCATCGCCCAGCTCGAGGCGGAGCTGGACCTGACCCTGTTCGACCGGTCCGGGCGCGACCCGCGCCCGACGGATGCCGCGCGGGCGCTGGAGCCGCGCGCCCGCCACGTCGCCAGCGAACTGCGGCGGTTGCAGGCGGACGCGCTCGCGCTGCACGGCGGGCTGGAACGGCGCCTGACCCTGGCCGTCGTGCCGGAACTGATCGCGGGCCGCTGGAGCGCGCCTCTGGCCGTGCTGGCGCGCGAATTCCCGTCGCTGGAAGTGGAGGTGCTGTCGGCACCGCAGGCCGACGCGCTGCGCCTGCTGCACGACGGCAGCGTGCACCTGGCCCTCGTGTTCGAGCGCGAACGGCTGGACGACCGCGAGGCGTTCCAGGAAGTGGGCAGCGAACTGCTCGTCGCGGTAGTGGCGCCCGGCCATCCGCTGCTGTCCGGCGGCGCGCCGCGGCTGGAAGACCTGATCGATGCGCGCCAGATCGTCGTCGCGGGACGCGAAAGCCCCGGGCGCGATCTCCGCTTCGTGCACGCGCGCGACGTGTGGCGCGTCGACAGCCACCTGGCCACGCTGAACCTCGTGCAGGCGGGCCTCGGCTGGGCGTACCTGCCGCGCGCGCTCGTGCAGCCGCTCGTCGCGGCGGGCAGCCTCGTCGAGATCGGCTTCGACAACATCAGCAATGCGCTGCGCCTGTGGGTCGACGTGGTGTGGTCGCGCGAGCGGCCGCTGGGGCTGGGCGCGCGGCGCTACGTGGACCTGATGCGCGAGGACTGGCGGATGTCATAGCCGGGTCATATTGCATCCCTATCGTGTTGCGATTTGAACCACGAACGAAGGGATACACAGATGATCGGATCGAACGGCCGGGCCCTGGGTGCCATCGCGCTGGCCAGCCTGCTGGCCGCCTGCGGCTCCACGCACATCGACGAGGCGACGAAGGACGACTACGTGAAATACGCGTGGGTCGTGATGGGCGACGGCGGCAAGCCGGTCGCGCGCGCGGCCACCACCTATGGCACGTGCCCCGTGATCTCCGTCGACGGCGCCGACACGCGCATGACCCTGCGCGCCGCCGCGGGCACGCCGGCCCAGCGCACCACGGCAAGCGCCGCCGCCGATTCGAAACCGTCCGCGTTCCCGCTCAACGTCTGCGAGGCGACGGTGGCGGCGGATGCGAAAGAGGCGCACGTCGGCAGCAGGAGGCTGCCGCTGCCGAAGGCGGCGCCGCAGCGCATCGTCATCCTGGCCGACACGGGCTGCCGCCTGAAGAAGGCCGACAACGCCTGGCAGTCATGCAACGACGCGGACGCGTGGCCGCTCGCGCAGATCGCCGCCACGGCCTCGAAGCTGAATCCGGACCTCGTCATGCACATCGGCGATTATCACTACCGCGAGAACGCGTGCCCGTCCGACATCGCAGGCTGCAAGGACAGCCCGTGGGGCTATGGCTGGGACACGTGGGAAGCGGACCTGTTCAAGCCGGCCGCGCCGCTGCTGGCTGCCGCGCCGTGGATCGTCGTGCGCGGCAACCACGAGGAATGCGCGCGCGCCGGCCAAGGCTGGTTCCGTCTGCTCGACACGCAGGCCTACAGCGCCAAGCGCTCCTGCGACGACCCGGCCAACGACGCCGTCGCCAACTACACGGCGCCGTACGCCGTGCCGCTCGGGAGCGACACGCAGGTGATCGTGTTCGATTCCGCCAAGGCCGGCAAGGCCGCGCTCGCGACGAACGATCCGCAATTCCTCGCCTACCAGGACGAGTTCAAGACGGTGGCCCAGCTGGCCGGCAAGGCGAAGACGACGAGCCTGTTCGTCAACCACCACCCGATCCTCGGCTATGCCCCGATCGCGGGCGGTGCGCCGGCGGGCGGCAATGCGGCGCTGCTGTCGGTGATGCAGCAGCTGAACGCGACCGCGTACTATCCGGCCGGCGTGTCGCTCGCGATCCACGGCCACGTGCACGACTTCCAGGCGATCAACTTCGCGTCGAACCACCCGGCCACGTTCGTGAGCGGCAACGGCGGCGACAACCTCGACGTCGCGCTGCCCGACCCGTTCCCGACCAATGTGCCGCCCGCGCCGGGCGTGACGGTCGACCGCATCACGCACAGCAATACGTTCGGCTTCATGCTGATGGAACGCGCGGGCAGCGGCTGGACCTACAAGGCGTACACGAAGACGGGCACCCTGATGGCCACGTGCGCGCTGGCCAACAACCACCTCAACTGCGACAAGGCGGGCTTCCTTGCGGGGTAAGTCGCTCATCGCCGCGGGCCTGCTGGCGGCATCCGCGGCGTTTGCCGGCACGCCGCAACTGCCCGCGATGCCCGGCGTGGCCGGCCCGTTTTCGCCCGCGCCCGCGCGCGTGGCGCTGGGCCGGCAGGTGTTCTTCGACACGCGCCTGTCCGAGCCGGCCGGCACGAGCTGCGCCAGCTGCCACGATCCCGCGCAGGGCTTCGCGGGCAACCACGGTTCGCGCATCGGCGTGGCGCTGGGCAGCCGGCCGGACCTCGTCGGCCGGCGCAACGTGCCGTCCGCGTTGTACGTGGCTTACGTGCCGCCGCTGTTCTTTTACCAGGACGACGACGCGCTTGCGCCCACGCCGTTCGGCGGCCTGTTCACGGACGGCCGCGTGGACGCCGTCGTGGAACTGGTGCGCCATCCGCTGCTCGACCCGCTCGAGATGCACAACCGCAGCGACGCGGACATCGCCCGCAAGCTGCGCACGGCGCCGTACGCGGATGGGTTCAAGCGCGCGTTCGGGCCGGACGTGTTCAAGACGACGGCGAGCACGCTGGCCGCACTCGGCGCCGCGATGGACGCGTTCCTGCAAAGCCGCGAAATGGCGCCGTTCTCGTCGCGCTACGACGCCTGGGTGCAGGGCAAAGTCAAACTCACGGCGCAGGAACTGCGCGGATTAAAACTGTTCAAGGACCCGGACCGCGGCAACTGCGCGAGCTGCCACAAGTTCAACGAGACGTCGACGAATCCGGCCCGCTCGCTGTTCACGGACTTCGGCTACGACGCGATTGGCGTGCCGCGCAACCGGGCCATTCCCGCCAACCGCGACCCGCGCCAATTCGACGAGGGCCTGTGCGCGACGGGGCGTGCAAAAGGATGGAAAGAGCCCGGGCAGTGGTGCGGCTATTTCCGCACGCCGAGCCTGCGCAACGTGGCCGTGCGCGAGCGCTACATGCACAACGGCGTGTTTTCCGACCTGCGCGACGTCGTCGCGTTCTACGCCACGCGCTCGATCGAGCCGGAACGCTGGTACAAGGACGGCCGCCTGTTCGACGACGTGGCGCCGCGCCACCAGGGCAACGTCAACGTGGCGACGATGCCGTACAACCGCCGCAAGGGCATGAAGCCGGCGCTCGACGATGCGGACATCGACGCCATCGTCGCGTTCCTGCGCACCCTGACGGATGCACCGTTCGAAGCGTCCGCCGCGGCGCGTCAGGCAGGTGTATATTCGGCAACAAAGGAGGACAAGCGATGAACCGCATATCCATCATCGGCGCGCTGCTGGCGGGCTGTCTCCTGGCGGCGTGCAACCGCGGCACGGACGGCGTAGGCCCCGCCCAGCAGGCCGGCAAGGCCATCGACGACGCGGGCGCACGCGCGCAGGCGAAGGTCGACGAGGCCGGCGCCCGCGTGCAGGAAAAGCTCGACCACGTGAACGAGAAGATCGACCGGATCAACGAGAAGGTCGAGGACAAGGTCCAGGCCCAGGTCCAGAAGGCCGACCAGGCCGTGCGCGAGGCGCGCGAAGGCGCGAAGGAAGCGACGGAGCGGGTCGGCCAGAAGGTGGAAGAGGCCGGCGAGAAGATGCAGCAGGCGGCGAAGTAACGCGCCGCGTTACGACGCCATCCTCAACTCAGGCACGTGCGCCGTCACGATCGACAGATCGACGAGCCCCGCGCGCCATGCCTTCTCGATGTCGTGCTCGACCTCGTCCAGCAACGCCGGATCGAGGCCGGACATGCCGCGTACGCCATACGCGCGGTTGCGGCCGTGGCCCTTGGCCAGGTACAGCGCCATGTCGACGATGTTGATCGCGCGTTCCCACGACAGCGCGATGCCCGGCACGAGCGGGAACGGGGCGAAGCCGATCGACACGTTCACGGACAGCCGCGTGCCCTGGTAGTCGATCGTGCGCGCCGGGATGCCGGCCAGCAGGCGGCGCGCCACCTCGTCCAGGCTGTTCCTCGGCACGGCAGGCAGGAAGGCGAGGAATTCCTCGCCGCCCCAGCGCACGATCATGTCGGTCTCGCGCAGGATCTCGCGCAGCGCGTCCGCGATCTCGCGCAGCACGGCGTCGCCGGCGCCGTGGCCGTACGTGTCGTTGATGTGCTTGAAGTGGTCGACGTCGAGCAGGAACATGGCGCTGACCATCTCCTCGCCGCTCGTGCCCGCGCCCCGGCGCTCGATCTCCTGGTGCGAACGCATGAATTCCTGGAAGTGGCGGCGGTTGTATAGGGCCGTCAGCGGGTCGCGCGCGCTCTGCTGCTTGAGTTCCTGGTTCTTTTCCTCGAGCTGGGCGTTGGCGTGCCGCACCTTGCGGTACAGGATGCCGACGATGACCGACGCGAGCGCGAACACGAGTGCGAGCAGCCACCAGATGCGCTGCTGCAGGCGGCGGTTGTCGATTTCCGTCGACTTGACCTGGTTTTCCTGGCGCAGCATCTCGATCTGGCGCTGGCGCTTGTCGGCCTCGTATTTTTCCTGCAGCTCCATCATCGCCTTCTGGCGGCGCGTCTCGAACAATTCGTTCGACAGCGCGCGCTCGCGGTGATACGCGGCCAGCGCGCCGGCCAGGTCGCCCGCGCGTTCCAGCGCGTCGCCGTATTCGACGAGGACGCCCTGCTGGTCGGGCTTGTTGCCGGAACGCTGGTACCAGTCCATCCCCTGTTCGATGTGCTTCTTGCCTTCGGCTAGGCGGCCCATGCCGAGATAGGCCTGGCCCACGTTGACGCGGGCCGTGGCGGCAAGCGCGTCGTCGTGCAGCTTCTGCGCCTGTTCCAGCGCCTGCTGGGCATACGTGAGCGCACGGCGCCAGTCCTGCTGCTTCAGGTACGAGTCGGCCAGGTTCACGAGCGTGTTGGCGATCATCGCGTCGGCGCCGATGCGGCGCTCCAGCGCAAGCGCCGACAGCAGGGCCTTCGTGCCGCGCTCCATGTCGCCGCTGTTCGCGGCCAGGATGTATTCCGTCGTCTTGAAGATGGCTAGGCGGCCCGGCGAATCGATGGTTTCCGCCAGCTGTTCCGCTTCGCCGATCGCTTCGAATCCCTTGTCGAATTCGCGCATCTGGTTGTACAGGTAGGCCAGCGACTTGAGCGCGACGGCGAGCTGCAGGCGGTCGCCCGTCTGGCGTGCGAGCGTCACGGCACCCTGTATCTTGCTCAGCGCGACGGGGAAGTTGCCTTCCTCGGCGAACGACTCGCCCGACGAGATCTGCGACAGGATGCGCAGGTCGACGTCGGGGCTGTTGGCCGCGAGGCGCTCCGCTTCCCACACGAGCTGGTGCGACTGGCTCATCTCGTTCAGGCCGAATACGGCATAGGCCTTGGACAGCAGGGCGCGCGCGACGAGGCTGTCGTCGTGTGCCGCGCGGCCCAGTTGCAGCGCCTGTTCGCACAGATGGACGGCTTCTTCGTGCTTGCCGAGGCGGTGGCTCAGGTCGCAGGACAGGGTCAGCAGGCGGGCGTGTTCGGCGGGCGTGGCGCGCGCCTGGGCGTCCAGGCTGGCCAGCAGCGGCACGGCGCGCTGGGGCGTGACGCGGATGATTTCGCCGAGTTCGGCATAGCGGTCGCGCACGGGCATCTCCCCAGCCTGCGCGCCTCCGGAGACGAGCAATAGCAGGGCCAGCAGCGCACGGCTGCGTCGGTGCTGCGCTGCACGATATAGACCTGCCAATATGCCTCCCCGAGGAAGTGTAGTCCCTTAATTTAGGACATCTGCATACTCGATTATAGGCTCTTGCAATTGAGAAAGATCAATTAATGGAACGATTATGCGTAAAAAACACAGGTTTCGTATCCAAAAAGCCGCGCCGTCACAAAAATAGTGTTTAACTAACAAAGTTTCTGCCGTGGCAACGATGTCAGGCGGGTAAAAACGCGGTCAGACGCTCAGTTGCTGCAGCAGATACAGCCGCTGGTACAGGCCGCCTTCGATGCGCATCAGGTCGTCGTGGCTGCCCGATTCGCTGATGCGGCCGTGGTTCAGCACGACGATGCGGTCGGCGTCGCGGATCGTCGACAGCCGGTGCGCGATGGCGATGATCGTGACCTGGCCGCGCAACTCGTCCAGGGCCTGCTGCACGACCTGCTCCGTCTGGCTGTCGATGCGCGACGTGGCCTCGTCCAGCAGCAGGATGCGCGGCCGGCCGGCGAGGGCGCGCGCGATCGCGATCAGCTGCTTCTGGCCGGACGACAGGCGCGAGCCGCCTTCGCCGAGCGGCGTGTCGTAGCCTTGCTCCAGCCGCGCGATGAATTCGTGCGCATGCGCGGCCCGTGCCGCCGCCTCGATGGCTTCATGCGACAGGCCGCGGCCCATGTCGATGTTCTCGCGCGCCGACGCCGCGAGCAGGAACGGATCCTGCGGCACGAGGCCGACCTCCGCGCGGAAGCGCTCGTTGCCGATCGTCGCCAGCGGTTCGCCGAACAGCGTGATCGAGCCTTTGTCGAACGTGTAGTAGCGCAGCAGCAGCGACAGCAGCGTCGACTTGCCGCTGCCCGTGTGGCCGACGATGCCGAAGAACGCGCCTTGCGGGATGTCCAGCGACAGGTCGTGCAGCACGGTCTGGCCTTCCACGTAGCCGAAGGAGAGGTCGCGCACGCGCACGGCCGGCACGTCGGCCGCGACGGGCTTGCGTTCGGACGTGACGCGTCCGGCCTGGTGCTCCGCGGCGCCCGCTTCGTCGAGCAGCGCGGCCACGCGTGCCGTCGCGACGACGGCCTGCTGCAGGCCGGAGAACTGCATCGTGATCTGGATGAGCGGCTCGACGACGCGGGCGATGTAGCTGATGAATGCGTACAGCACGCCCACTTCGACGGCATTCATGCTGCGCTGGCCGAAGCTGTAGATGACGACGGCCAGCAGGATCACGTTGAGGAAGTCGAGCGCGGGCCGCAGCAGGAAGGCGTTGGCGCGCAGCTCGGCCACGCGGGCCGTGTAGTGCTGGTCGTTGGTGTGGGCGAAGCGCTGGCCGAAGCGGTGTTGCGCATTGTTCGCCTGCAGTACGCTCATGCCGCCGATGGATTCCGCCATCTGGCCGTTGATGTCGCTGCGCAGCGCCCGCGCGCGCGTGACCGCGGGGGCGGACAGCCGCTGGTACAGCCATACGATGCCCAGCACCGCGGGCACGAGCGCCAGCACGATCACCATCAGGCGCCAGTCCAGCCACGCCATCGCGATGGACGTGCCGACGAGGACGATGGTGGAATCTAGGATCACGAACAGCACCTGGATGTACAGGGTTTTCACCGCCTCCGTGTCGTTGGTGACGCGGCTTACGAGCTGGCCCGTGATGGCGCGGTCGAAGAAGGCCATCGGCAGGCGCAGCACGTGGCCGTAGACCCATTCGCGCAGGCGCTGGACGGCGCGCATCGCGAGGCCGGACAGGCGCACGAGCTGCAGGAAGCGCAGCCACGACGCGGCCCATCCTGTGACGAGCACGCCCGCGAGCAGCCACGCCATGCGCGTCCAGTCGAGGCGGTGCGGCAGCAGGTGTTCGTCGATCAGCTTCTTGCCCAGCAGGGGGCCGAGCACTTCCAGGCCGGCCGCGAGGATCAGCCACAGCGTGGCCCAGCCGAGGTGGGCGCGGTCCGGATGGGCGGCGCGGCGCAGCAGGCTTGTCGCCTGGCGGGCCTGGGCCGCGGTCACGCTTTTCTTGACGTCTTCAGATGGCATCGAGGCTGGCCTCCAGTTGCTGGTAGCGCCACTGGCTGGCATACCAGCCGTCCAGGGCGAGCAGTTCGTCGTGCGTGCCGCGCTCCACGATGCGGCCTTCGCGCAGCACGACGATCAGGTCCGCCTTCACGACGGCCGACAGGCGGTGGCTGGCGATGATCGCCGACAGTTCGGGGCGTTCGCGCCGCACGTCTTCAAGATGTTCGAGGATGTTCGTTTCCGTGCCCGTGTCGACGGCGGACAGCGCGTCGTCGAGCAGCAGCAGGGCGCTGTCGGCCAGCAGCGCGCGCGCGATCGCCACGCGCTGGCGCTGCCCGCCGGACAGCGTGATGCCCTTTTCGCCGACGGGCGTGTCGTAGCCGTCCGGGAAGCGGAGGATGTCGTCGTGGATCGCAGCCATCTTCGCGGCCTGCTCGATCTCCGCGCGCGACGCGCCCGGGCGGCCGAGGGCGATGTTTTCCGCGATCGAGGCGGAGAACAGGAACGATTCCTGCGGCACCCAGCTGATGTGCGCGCGCAGCGTGGCGAGCGTGTACTCCTCGAGCGCATGGCCGCCCCACGTCACCTTGCCCCGTTGCGGCGTCGCCTGGCGCAGCAGCACGCGCAGCAACGTGGATTTGCCCGCGCCCGTGGCGCCCACGAGGCCCAGCGTCTTGCCCGGTTCCAGGCGCAGCGAGACGTCGTCCAGCGCGGGACGGGCGTCGTCGCTATAGCTGAAACGGACGTGGTCCAGCACGAGCGGGCCGCGCGCGAGCGTGTCCAGCGTGCCGCGGTCGTCGACGGTGAGGGGCGCGTCGAGCAGCGGCTGCAGGCGCGCGAGGGCTGCGCGGCCCCGTTCGATCAGCGACAGCACCCAGCCCGCCGCGAACATCGGCCAGATCAGCTGGCCCAGGTACATGGTAAAACTCGTGAGGCTGCCGATCGTGATCTGGCCCTGCCACACGAGATAGCCGCCGAGGCCCAGGGTGAGGCCGGTGGCGGCGGTGAGCGTGAGGCCGACGGCCGGTTCGTACGCGGCTTCCCATTTCTGTGCCGAGAGGCTCGCGTCCGCGGCGCGCGCGGCCAGTTGCGCGAACTGGTCGGCGCTGCGCTGTTCCAGGCCGAGGGCACGCAGGGTGCGCACGCCGGACAGCGTTTCCTGCACGTGGTCGTTCAGGGCCGAGAAGCGCTTGAGCGAATCCGTGGACGCCGTGTGGATGTGGCTCGAGATGCGCCAGAACGCCAGCGCCATCAGGGGGAACGGGAGCAGGGCGATCAGGGTCAGGCGCCAGTCGACGCCGAGGAACATGATGCCCAGTACCATCACGAGCGTGAGCGTGCCGTCGAAGCCGGCCAGCATCGCTTCGCCTGCGGCCTGCTCGATGGCGTCGATGTCGTTGGTGCCGAGCGCCATCAGGTCGCCCGTGCGCTGGCGCTGGAAGAAGGCGGGGCCTTGCGCCGACAGCCGGTCATAGAGTTTCGTGCGCAGTTCCACGCCGAGCCGGTACGACGCGGAGTACAGGCGCAGGCGCCATGCCACGCGCAACCCGTAGATCGCGAGGCCGAGGCCGAGCAGTTGCGCGATCTGGATGAGCAGGTCGTGTCCGTCGAGGCGGTGCGCGGCGAGACCGTCGATCATCGCGCCGACCTTGCGCGGCACGAGCACGGTGCACAGGGCCACGCCGAACAGCATCACCGCCGACGACGCATAGGAACGCCAGTGCCGGCGCACGAAGCCGCCGATCAGCCTTGCCAAACCCATTGATGATCCTCTGTTCTTGTTGTTGGTGAGCGAAAAAAAAGCGGGCCGAAGCCCGCTCTCATGCATATGCCGGCGCAATGGCGACGGCGGCGGGCCAAGGCCCGCTAATGTACTCTTTTTACCGCACCCTTGCAGCGCGCCGCTTACTTCTTGCGCGGCGTGCGCGAGGTCTTGCCGCCGTGGGTCACGACGCGCAGCGGCGGCGTGCTCTCGGTCGGCGTGACGATCGGCAGTTCCACGTGCGGACCGGCTTCCAGCGGCACGGTCGACGCGATCGGATGCTCGGCGCCGGCCGGCTTCGGTGCGACCTTGTTCAGGGCCTTGGCCAGCGGCTTGGCCTTGGCGGGCGGCACCTCGTCGGCGATGGCCGTCTCGACCGGATCGGCGGCGGGCGCTTCCGGTTCCGCGGCCACCGCTTCGGTCACGGTGGTCGTGATCGCTTCAGTCGGGGCCTCGGCCTGCGGTGCTGCCGGAGTGGGTTCGACGGCAGCGGCAGCCTGCTTGCCCGCATCCAGCGCAGCCTCGGCCAGCGCGCTGCCGGTATCGGCCGCCGCGCGGGCGATCTCGCTGTTCACGGTCGTGGCTTCGGCCGTCGCGATGGCGGCCTGCTCCAGGATCTGCGGCACGGACGTCGGGACGTTTGCCGTCGCGGCGGGCACCAGTTGCAGCGGTGCCTGCGTGCTCCAGGTGCGCTCGTGCGTGCCGGCGGCGATGCCCAGCAACTCGCGGCCGTAAGAGAAGAATTGCTGCCACTGGCCTTGTGCCGTCGAGCCGATGGCGATCAGGTCACGCGGATTGGTAATTTCGAGCAATTGCTTGAAGGTTCCCGTGGCTTGTTCGACCGACGCGCGGGAGGTTTTCATGTTGAGCGCAATCAGCTGTTCGGCGCTGTCGAGTGCGCGCTTGCTCAATGCCCGGAACACGTCGAGCTGGGCTTCCCATTGGGACTTGCGGACGGCGGACAACTGTTCGGAGAGTGAAGTCATCTGGGTTCCTTGTCTTTCAGGTTGTAACCATACGGTTTATGACGCACTGCAATAAGTCTAGTGTAAAGGGGTTCATGCGGGAAGAAAAGGGAATTCTATGTTGTTTTTACAAGGAAATCTTGCGGTGCAGCATTAGGGTTTGATATATATCATTGACAAGATAACCATCGTGGTAATCTGATGATGTCCCAACCCATCAGGAGCCCCGCGCATGGATCTCGTTCTCCGCAACGCCACCCTGGCCGATGGCCGCCGCGTCGACATCGCCATCGCCGGCAGCACCATCGCAGCCGTCGAGCCCGCTTTGCCGCAGCGCGGCACGCGCGAGATCGACGTCGGCGGCGACCTCGTGACGCCGCCGTTCGTCGACGCCCATTTCCATATGGATGCGACGCTCAGCTATGGCTTGCCGCGCGTGAACGAATCCGGCACCTTGCTCGAAGGCATTGCGCTATGGGGCGAACTGAAGCCGCAACTGGCGCAGGAGGCGCTCGTCGAACGGGCGTTGCGCTACTGCGACTGGGCCGTGGCGCGGGGCCTGCTCGCGATCCGCACCCACGTCGACGTGTGCGACGACCGCCTGCTGGCCGTGGAAGCGCTGCTCGACGTCAAGCGCCAGGTCGCACCGTACGTCGACCTGCAGCTCGTCGCGTTCCCGCAGGACGGCCTGTTGCGCAGCAAGACGGCGTTCGACAACCTGAAGCGCGCCATTCGCATGGGCGTGGACGTCGTCGGCGGCATTCCGCATTTCGAGCGCACGATGGCCGACGGCGCGGAATCCGTGCGCCTGCTGTGCGAGTTCGCGGCGGAGCAGGGCCTGATGGTCGACATGCATTGCGACGAGAGCGACGATCCGCTGTCGCGCCATATCGAGACACTTGCGGCGGAGACGTTGCGCCTGGGTTTGCAAGGCAAAGTGGCCGGCTCGCACCTGACGTCGATGCATTCGATGGACAACTATTATGTGAGCAAGCTGCTCCCGTTGATGGCGGAATCGGGCGTGGCCGCGATCGCGAATCCGCTCATCAACATCACCCTGCAGGGCCGCCACGACACGTACCCGAAACGGCGCGGCATGACGCGCGTGCCGGAACTGCTGGCGGCGGGCGTGCCGGTGGCGTTCGGGCACGATTGCGTGATGGACCCGTGGTACGGCCTCGGCTCCGGCGACATGCTGGAAGTGGCGCACATGGGCCTGCACGTCGCGCAGATGACGGGCCAGGCCGCGATGCGTCAATGTTTCCAGGCCGTTACGGAGACGCCCGCGCGCATCCTCGGCTTGCAGGGCTATGGCATCGCGCCGGGTTGCCGTGCGGACCTCGTCTGGCTCGACGCGGGCGACCCCGTCGAAGCGATCCGCCTGCGTGCCGCGCGCCGGCTCGTGCTGCGCGCCGGCCAGGTCGTCAGCGAGGCGCCGCCCGCCCGCGCGACCCTGCATCTGCCGGGCCGCCCGGCGGCGGTTGATTTCCGTCTGGATCGATCCAAGCGGGCCGGGCAGTAACGGACGGCATGAAGTCTTTCCTACCTTAATTCAACGGAAATTTTCTACGTTCAGTTACCGGATCGGCAGCCGTGCACCCGAAAGCCAAGGTAGAATCTTGCGCTTTCGATACCATCCGAGCGGGTCACGCAGTGAAAGATATCCAGATTCGTCCAGCCACCGAGACTGATTTCAATGCTATGTGGACCATTTTCCAGGCGCATGCGGCCGAGGGCGAGACGTATGCCCAGGACGCCGGCACGAGCCGCGAAGAGACCTACGATTACTGGTTCGCACCCGAGGCGTCGACGTATGTCGCCGTGCGCGGCGAGGAGCGGATCCTCGGGATGTACAAGCTGCAGCCGAACCACGTGGGACGCGGGGCGCACGTCGCCAATGCATCGTACATGGTCAGCCCGAACGCGCAGGGTGTCGGCGTGGGCCACCTGCTCGGCGAGCACAGCATCGGCGAGGCCCGGCGCCGGGGCTACCTGGCCATGCAGTTCAACTTCGTCGTCAGCACGAACAATCCCGCGATCCACCTGTGGAAGCGGCTCGGCTTTTCCATCGTCGGCACCCTGCCGAAGGCGTACCGCCACCGCCGGCTCGGCTACGTCGATGCGTACGTGATGTACAAGCTGCTGGAAGACCCCGCGCGCTGGCCGCTGCCGGAAGAAGACTGATGCCGGCGGATATCCTCGCGACTCCGCGCCTGCGCCTGCGCACGGCCGACCTCGACGACGCCGATTTTTATCTCGCGCTCGTCAACGATCCCGGTTTCCTGGAGCACATCGGCGACCGCGGCATCCGCACGCGCGAGGACGCCGTCCAGGCCCTGCTCGAGGGCCCGATCGCGATGCAGGAGATGCGCGGCCACTCGCTCTACGTCGTCGAGCTGAAGGACAGCGGCAAACCGATCGGCATGTGCGGCCTGATCAAGCGCGAGACGCTGGACGGCGTCGACATCGGCTACGCCTACCTGGCGCCTTACTGCGGCCGCGGCTATGCGTACGAGGCCGGCATGGCCGTGCTGGCGCTCGCGCCCGCGCTGGGCCTCTCGCGCGTGCTGGCCATCACGTCGCCCAACAACCTCGCGTCGAACGGCCTGCTGCGCAAGATGGGCATGCGCTTCGAACGCTTCATCCACCTCGTGCCGGGCGATGCCGGCAGCAATCTGTACAGCCTCGATTTCTGACCGGCCGCGTCACTGCCGGGTCGAGCCCCACGGGAAGAACCACGTGAGCGGCTTGTCCACGCGCGCGGCCCACGACGACTCGTGGTGGCGCGCGCCCTCGGCCTTGTAGAACATCAGGTCGTCGTCCTCGCGCCAGCCCTTGGCCAGCATGGCGTCGCGCATCTTCGTCGTGTCGTCCAGGCCGTCGTCGCGCGTGCCCGCATCGATGTAGAACTTTACCGGCACGCGTGCCGGCACCTTGGCGATCGTCGCGCCGTTGTTCCACCAGAACGAACTGGAGACGCCGCCCGCCTTCGAGAAGATGTCCGGATGGCGCTGCGCGATCAGCACGGAGGCGAGGCCGCCCAGCGACGAGCCCATGATCGCCGTCGTGTCCTTGCCGGGCAGGGTGCGGTACGTGCGGTCGACGTAGGGCTTCACCGTCTCCACGATGAACGCGTCGTACGCATTCAGCTTGCCGCCGCCGTATTTCGGATCGCAGCAGGGCGTGTATTCGGGGATGCGTTCCGGCGTGTTGTCGATGCCGACGACGATCACCTCGTCCATCACGCCCGTCGCGACGAGGCGGTTGATCGTCTCGTCCACGCCCCATTCGACGCCGAACGACGCCGTCTTCGCGTCGAACAGGTTCTGGCCGTCGTGCATGTACAGCACGGGGTAGCGCTTGGCGGCGTTTTCGTTGTAGCTGGGCGGGAGATAGATGCGCAGCGCGCGCTTGTTGTCCAGTTGCGGCGACGCGAAGTCCTTCACGATCGTCACCTTGCCGAACGGCGGACCGAAGAACGGGTAGATGTCGAGCGTGCTGCCCGCGGGGAGTTTGTACACGCCGCCGATCGACACCTTGTCCGCGCCCAGCGTGGGCTTCATCTGGATGTCGCCCAGCGCGTCCGGCCACGTGAACGTCCATACGTTCAGCGGGCCGCCCTCCGGCCTGGCGGGCACGCCCTGCGACCAGCCGGCGGCGCCCTTGTCGGCGCGGACCTGGATCGTTTCCTTGCCGGCCGCGTAGTGGATGCGCACGGTGGTGGCATGTGCCTGCGCCAGCAGCATGGTCGCGGCGGCCGCGATTGCGAGTCGTTTCATTGTGTGATTCCGTCGGTACGCAGCAGCCGCACGCCGTAGATGTCGAAGCGGTTCGACGGGCCGTCGACGCCGCCGGCCGCGCTGAAGCTGCGGTTGCTGTCCAGGTAACTCATGTTGTAGAAGTCGCTCATCTCGATCCGGTACGCCACGTTCGCCTTCAGGCGCGCGGCGAGCGGCGTCGAATACACGGTCGGGGTGTTCGCCTTGTCGATGCGCGCGTGCGGCAGCTGCACGACGCCCTGCGCGACGATGCGTCCCGACGCATCCTTGAGCGCCAGCCATTTTACGCCACCGCTGATGCCCAGGTTCACCTGGTTGGCGCCGTTGTGATAGCGGACCTGCACGGCGTAGTCGCCGGCCTGCGGCACGCGCACGTCGCGCACGGCGAAGCGGTCGGCCGGCTGGCCCCAGTTCGCGAGATGCGGTTCCGCGAAGCGCGCGTTGGCGGGCGCGATGGCCACGCTGGCCTGCACGCGCGGGTCGGTGGCGGCGATCGCGACACCGGCATCCACGCAACGGGGCACGCTGTGGTGGCTGCGGTTGCCCGATGCCGTGTACTGCGCTTCGACGGCATAACACGCCGCGGGTCCGCCTTTGTCGTCCTTCCAGCTACCTGCTTGCAGCTGTGCTGCGACCAGTTTGCCGTCGCGGTAGACGTTGTACGTGATGCCGGCCTGGCGGTCGGCCGGCGCGATCGTCACAGTCGTGGTCCCGCCCGCGCGAGAGATTGCATCAATGCGCGGTTCGCGCGGACCGAACACTGTCGGCGTTTCCGCGTACGGATCCGCGTTCACGCGCCGGATCGCCGTGGCGCCTTCGACCAGCTTGCCCAGCTGGACCTCGATGTCGCTGTGCGCATCCAGCGCGCCCCAGGGGATGCTGCTCGCCGCCGGCTTGCCGTCGACGAGGATGCGCTCGACGGCGTAGTAGCCGCTGGTGCCGGCCGCCGGCACGGGCGGCAGCCGCAGTTTGACGTTGACGGCGCGGCCCTGCAGGCGCAGGTTGTACAGTGCGATGCTGTCGCCGGCCGCGAACACGCCGCCGCGCAGCTTCGCCGTCACGAACGGCTTCACCTCGATGCCGTCCTTCGTCGTGGAGACGCCGAACACGTCGCGGATCACCATGCCGAGGTAGGCGCCGACGGACCACAGCTGGCGCTTCGAATTGATGACGGGGCCGATCAGGTTCGGGTGCGCTTCGTCCAGCAGCAGCGGCTGGCCGGACAGCCACTCGAGGTTTTCCATGTTCGACAGGTTCAGCGCCGCGCCCCGCATCAGCGTGTCGTACGCGGCATCCGCGACGGCGACGTTGCGGCCCGCGATGGCGGCGCGCAGGCCGTACGCCGTGACGAACGGCCACATCGCGCGGTTGTGGTAGACAGGCAGGTCCTGCTGCTGCGGCCAGATGACGGGCGCACCCATCGGGCCGTGCGGATAGCTGGCGAGGATTTTTTGCGCGCGTGCGCCGTCCGCGACGCCGGTGACGATGGCGAGCGACTGTCCCAGCCAGTCGAACTTGTGCAGCGGCGCGCCGTCGAAATGCGGGGCCGTCAGGCTGCTGTACATGCCGGCGTCGTCGAGCCACAGGCGCGTGTTGATGGCGCGTTTCAGGTCGCGCGCCCAGTCGTCGTAGCGTTTGGCGCGTGTTTTATCTCCCTGTTCGCGCGCCAGTTGCGCGGCCAGCGTGAGCGCCTTGTAGTGGCCGACGTTCGTCGACAGCGCCTTGCTGCTGGCCATCGAGGCGAGATCGTCGGGGATCCACTTCGCGTACGTCTGGTCGCGCCAGTCGAGGAACGATTCCTCGCCCGTGTACAGGCCCGCCGTCTTGTCGAATGCGGCGATGCGGTCGTTCTCGATCGTGTTCGACAGCGCCTGCAAGGCCTGCTTCGCGAACGCCGCGCGCTCGTTGGCCGGCAGCGTTTTGAGGACTTCCTCGGCCGCGAAGGCCCACGTGATGCGGTCCGTGCTGACGGGCCAGCTGCCGCCGCTGCCCGTGTCCTGCACGATTTGCAGGCCGTCGGACGTCCCGGCGACCTGCGGCGCCTTCGTCACGCCCGCGCGCCAGCCGGACAGTTTGAAGAGCAGCGAATTGCGCACGCGCTGCGGGTCGAGCATCGCGAGACCCAGGTCGGCCGCGTACGACAGGTCGCGCGTCCACACGTAGTGCCACTTTTCTCCCGTCTCGAAGCAGTCGCACGGGATCGCGGCGCCGCCGTTGTAGTTCCCGTCCCGGATCTCCTTCACGGAATCCAGCTTCATCTCGTGGCCGGCCAGCGCGAACAGCGCGTCGAACGCGAGATTGCCGCTGCGGACGACGGGTAGCGTCGCGTCTTCGTCGTACGTCGTCGCTTGCGGGCCCGGGTCGCGCAGCTGCATTGTCGTCGAATGGGCGTAGCTGCGCAGCGGCGCCTGCGGATCGCGCACGGAAAAGCGCGCCGATTCTTCCTTGCCGTCCCACGTGGGGAAGGTCAGGGTGGCCGTCGCGCCGGCGCCCGCGTGCGGGTCGGCCGCCGCCGCGGCCGCGGGCGTCTCGATCTGCGTCACCGTCAGCACGGGGCGCTTCGGGTCGGACACGTCGACGCGGAAGCGGAAAGACGCCGTTTTCTTCGTGAACAGATAGTCTTCCGGGCCAGCTTCCGTCGCGAGCGGGTAGGCGTCGCCCAGCTTGACGCTCACGCTGGCGGCCGGATTCGCGACCCATTCCGCGGCCCAGTCCTTGCTGCCGATTTTAAAGGCGTGGTTGCCGGGGCTGACGAGGATGTCAGCCTGGTACACGCCCTTGCCCTGCCAGGCGAGGACGTTGTCCGTGCCCCAGCCGTTGAAGGCGCCGCGCACGTAGATGTCGTAGCGCAGCGGCGGGGCTTCCGCCGCGATGGCGGCGACGGATTGGGCGAACAGCGCTGCGGCGAGAACGGTGGTCTTGATCATGATGAGGTTCACAGTTCGAGGATGACGACCGACTTCGCGGGCAGGCGGATCTCCTTGCCCAGGTCGAAGCGCTTGCCGGTCAGGACGTCTGTGCCGGCCGCGACCCCGGACAGCATCTCGTGGAAGCGCGCGGACGGCAGCACGGCTTCCTTTGTGTTCGCATTGAACGCGACCATGACCTTCTTGCTGTCGTTGTAGCGGAAGTAGACCCAGGTATTGTTCTCGGGCCCGTACTGCATCAGCTTCCCGTCGTGCGCGACGGACGCGCCCTTGCGCCAGTTGACGAGCTTCTTGACGAAAGCCTGCGCCTCGCGCTGGCGCGGCGTGAGGCCCGCGCCCGTGAAGGCATTGACCTTGTCGCCGGCCCAGCCGCCGGGGAAGTCGCGGCGGTAGCTGCTGTCGTCGCGGGTGCCGACGGTGCTCGTCATCAGGAGCTCGTCGCCCACGTAGAAGTGCGGGATGCGCGGCATCGTCATGATGAACGCGAGGTCCATCTTCCAGCGGTCGACGTCCTCGCCGACGACGCTGAACAAGCGCGCCATGTCGTGGTTCCCTTCGAACAGCACGAGGTTCGACGCATCGGGGTACAGGTAGTCCAGCGACAGCATCTCGTACACGTCGTTGAAGACGTTGGGGTTGTTCTTGTCCGCGAGGGCCGTGCGCATCGCCTCCGTCAATGGGAAGTCCATCATGCTGGGCATGGACGTGGGGGCGCGCTGCCAGTGTGCGACGACGGGCGGCAGTTTGCTCCATTCCTCGCCCACCATGTTCAGGTGCGGATACTCGCCCAGCACGCGCTGCGTGTACTGCGCGAGGAAGGCGCCGTCCGAATAGCCGAACGTGTCGATGCGCAGGCCGGACAGGCCCGCGTACTCGATCCACCAGATGCTGTTCTGGATGAGGTAATTGGCGACGAAGGGATTCGTCTGGTTCATGTCGGGCATGCCGGGGCTGAACCAGCCCGTCGTGAAGTTGCTCGCGTCTTCCTTCGATGCGTACGGATCCTGCACGGCCGTCCGGTGGTGCATCGTCGCGACGAAGCGGCCGTCGTTGTGGTTGATCCAGTCCGGCGTCGGCAGATCCTTCATCCACCAGTGATTCAGGCCGATATGCGACAGCACGACGTCCTGGATCACGCCGATGCCATGCTTCTTCGCTTCCCTCGACAGCCGCACGTAGTCCTCGTTGCTGCCGTAGCGCGGGTCGATGCGGTAGTGGTCCGTGGCCGCGTAGCCGTGGTAGGACGCGGCCGGCATGTCGTTCTCGACGAGCGGCGTGGGCCACAGCTGCGTGAAGCCCATGCCCGCGATGTAGTCGAGGTGGTCGATGATGCCCTGGATGTCGCCGCCGTGGCGGCCGTGGCCGAGCTTGCGGTCGAGTTTATCCGCGAGGGCGGGCACGCTGTCGTTGTTCGTATCGCCGTTGGCGAAGCGGTCCGGCATCAGCTGGTAGATGGCGTCGGCCTTCCCGAAGCCTTTGCGTTCGGCCGAGCCGGCGGTGCGCGCCAGCAGCCGGTAGGTGTGGCGGATCGGGTGCGCGCCGCGGAAATCGATGGCGACGTCGCCGGGTTGCGCGTCCGGGCCGATGTCCAGGTCGATGAACAGGTAGTTGCGGTTGGCCACGCGGGTCACGGCCGCGATGCGCACGCCGGGATAGGCGATGGCCGGTTCCAGGTCCGCGATGGCGGGGCCGTGCACCATCAGCTGGAGGCGGCGGTCGTGCATGCCTGTCCACCAGAACGGCGGGTCCACGTGGTCGATGGGGGCCGGCGCGGCGGCGGCGCCCGTGAGAAAGAGGCTGCCGATCAGCAGGGCGGCGAGGCGGGTAGGCATGATGTCTCCAGGGCGTAGTCGAACTACAGCGATTGACTCATATGTTACTCATGAGCAATGCGCTTATTACATTATTGCTCGGAGAATACTACATAGGATTGAGTGCAGCAACGCACTTGCCGCCTCGAATCTCTAGTTTTGCTACACATGTTTCTATAAGGAATTCAAGCCTCGATGTGGGCAATTCCCAACATTTCGTAAAACTACTACCGAAATTTGTCCCAAAACGGTGCGGACGTGTCAAGAAGTGGTGCAAGGAAATCAATTTGTAGCGCGACTACAAGGACTGTATTCATGTTTTGTAGCTCGAATACAACGAGAAAGCCCGTTTTTTAATCAAATCCGCGTAAAACCCCTACATTCCTGTAATGACCGGCAACTCTCGTTGACACTGAATCTAGTTTTAATACAGAATTCCTGAAGAAACGTACGTACTTATAAAAACGTTTGCTTTTCTGGCTCCCGGGTGCGGGCTCACGCTGCCGTCGTCGGGAAAAACAATGAGATCTGATGATTTGAGGGGACAAATGAAGACTTTTAATGGCAAGCACGCGCGTCAGGGCGCCCTTATGTTCAAGCTGAGCCCGGTTGCAGCCGGTTGCGTCGTGTTCCTGTCGGCGCTCGGCACCAGTGCGTACGCCCAGGATGCCACCGTCTCGCAAGCTGCGCAGGCGACGGATGCCAACGGCAACCCGGTCAGCACCGTGACCGTGACCGGTATCCGCCGCGGCATCGAAGCGGCCATCAATATCAAGAAGAATTCCAACTCCATCGTCGAAGCGATCTCGGCGGAAGACATCGGCAAGCTGCCGGATGCCACCGTCGCCGAATCGATCTCGCGCCTGCCGGGCGTGACCGCGCAGCGCGACCCGTCGACGGGCCGCGCCGCGGCAATCTCCGTGCGCGGCATGTCGCCGGACTTCAACGGCACGCTGCTGAACGGCCGCGAGCAGGCATCCGCCGGCGACAGCCGCGGCGTGCGCTTCGACCTGTATCCTGCAGAAATGCTGGGCACGATCACCGTGTACAAGTCGCCGGACGCCACGCTGATGGGCCAGGGCGTCGCATCGACCATCGACCAGCGCACCGTGCTGCCGCTGGACTTCGGCAAGCGCACCGTGGCCGTCGGCTACAAGCGCATCTGGACCGGTGAAAAGAACCAGGACGAAGGCGGCGGCACCGGCAAGGGCTACCGCAGCACGATCACCTACATCGACCAGTTCGCCAACCGTACCGTCGGCGTGGCCCTGGGCCTCGTGAAGTTCAGCGACTCGGGCGCGGACCAGACCCGCGGCGACGGCTGGGGCGGCTGGACGCCGGCGCTGAAGGATGTCGGCGTGCCGGCCTACAACGGTTCGGACAGCATCAAGGTCCCGGGCGGCTTCCAAAGCGTGAAGCAGCGTGACCCGCAAGGCAACAAGTCGGCGATGGCCGTGTTGCAGTTCCGTCCGAGCAAGGAGTTCGTGACGACGGTCGACCTGTTCCACTCCAAGTTCACCGACGACACCCGCAAGAACGGCCTGGAAGGCGCCGTCTGCGGCAACAACGGCAGCTATGACCCGTCCGGCGTCCTGTCGAACGCCCAGATCGTCAACGGCGTGGCCGTGTCCGGCACCTGCTCGAACTACAAGGCTGTCCAGCGCAACGACATCGTCGGCCAGGCCGACACCCTGAACGCCTGGGGCCTGAACAGCCGCCTGAAGAAGGGCGACTGGACCTTCACCGGCGACGTCTCCGGCTCGAAGGTGACGCACCACACCGACCGCTACGAGACGACCGCCGGCCGTCCGGGCAATGCGACCGACCTCGACACGATTTCCTGGACCGGCTTCAACGGCACCAGCAACCTGAGCCCGACCTACAAGGTCAACGCCAACCTCACCGACCGCAGCCGCTACGTGCTGACCGACGTGAACGGCTGGGGCGGCAGCGTCCCGCAGGCAGGCTATGTGGCCGTCGGCGACCAGACCGACGACCTGAAGGCCGTCCGCCTGTCGGCCAAGCGCGACGTCGAATGGGGCCCGGTGACCTCGCTCGACTTCGGCGTGTACCGCAGCAACCGCGACAAGGAGCGCGTCTCGGACGAAGGCAACCTCACGATCAACAACCTGCAGTACGGTTCGGCCACGGTGCCGGGCACCGAGACGGGCGTGACCCCGAACGGCATCCCCATCGTGCGCTTCAACCCGGCCGGCACGCTCGGTACCGTCTACACGCTGCTGCCGAAGAAGGACCAGCCGATCCAGACCGACAAGAACTGGGAAGTGTCGGAGCGCATCACGACGCTGTACGCCATGGGTAACCTGGAAGGCGACCTGTTCGGCTTCCCGTACCGCGGCAACGTGGGCGCCCAGTACGTGCGCACCAACCAGTCGTCGTCGGGCGTCGTCGTCCAGCCGGGCAATCCGGCGGGTTGCGGCGATGCGGGCAAGCCGTGCGCGAGCTACGCCATCGGCGGCGGCGCGAAGTACAACGACTTCCTGCCGAGCCTGAACCTGAGCTTCGAGCTGCCGTACGACCAGATGCTGCGTTTCGGCCTGGGCAAGACCCTGTCGCGCACCAAGATGAGCGACATGCGTCCGGGCGGCGGCGTGACCGTAAACAACAGCAACCCGACCGGCCCGCGCCTGTCCGGCGGCGCCGGCAATCCGAAGCTGGAGCCGTTCCGCGCCAAGGCACTCGACCTGTCGTACGAGAAATACTTCTCGGTCAACGGCGCCAAGGGTTACGTGGCCGTGGCCGGCTTCTACAAGAAGCTGGACACCTATGTCCTGCAATACGGCACCGAAGTCGACTTCAAGACGACCGGTTACTACCAGCCGGGCATGGCGCTGCCGACCAGCGGCCCGTACGCCGGTTCGACCGTCGGTATCCTGACCGTGCCGACCAACCTGAATGGCGGCAACATCAAGGGTATGGAAGCCACCGTCTCGCTGCCGTTCGCGATGGTGTCGAAGTACTTGAGCGGTTTCGGCCTCGAGGTGAACTACTCGAGCACGCTGAGCTCGCTGAGCCTGCCGTCGTCCGGCCTGGGCAACACGAAGGACACGCCGAGCAACGTCACGCTGCCGGGCCTGTCGCACATCGTGACCAACGCGCGCCTGTACTACGAAGCGAACGGTTTCCGCGCATCGCTGGCGGCCAAGAAGCGCGGCGACTTCCTGGGTGAAGTGACCGACTTCCAGGACAATCACCAGCTGACCTACATCAAGGCCAGCACGCTGATCGACGCCCAGGTGACTTACGACTTCGGCGACAAGAGCATGTTCAAGGGCCTGTCGATCACCGCATCGGCGAACAACCTGACGAACGCCGCGTTCGACCGCTTCAACAACAGCCCGGACGTCGCAGTGGAGCACTACCGCTTCGGCCGTACCTACGGCCTGGGCGCGAGCTACAAGTTCTAAGCTATCCTGTCGACGTCGACAACGTAAGCAAGCACCCCTGCCGACCCAGGTCCGCAGGGGTGTTTTTTCTTTACCGAATGTGAAAAGCCAGCATGAACGCACCTCTCCTGAACACCATCGTCATCGTGGGCGGCGGCACCGCCGGCTGGATGGCCGCCACCGCCCTCGCCACCGCGCTGCGCGGCCGCTACACGATCCGCCTCGTCGAATCCGATGACATCGGCACCGTCGGCGTCGGCGAGGCGACCATCCCGATGATCCAGCGCTTCAACACCGTCGCCGGTATCGACGAGGCCGAGTTCATGAAGGCGACCAACGGCACCTTCAAGCTGGGCATCGAGTTCGTCAACTGGGGCCGCCAGGGCGAGCGCTACATGCACGGTTTCGGGCGCGTCGGCCAGGACTTGTGGATGGTCGGCTTCGAGCAGTACTGGCACAAGATGCATGCGCTCGGCCGCGCGCGCCCGCTGGGCGAGTACTCGATCACGCGCATGGCGGCGAACGCGAACAAATTCATGCCGGCGCGCACGGACCTCGGCAATTCGCCGCTGGCCGACATCGCCTACGCCTACCACTTCGACGCCAGCCTGTATGCGCGCCACCTGCGCAAGCTGTCGGAGTCGCGCGGCGTCGAGCGCATCGAGGGCAGGATCGTGCAGGTCAGCCAGCGTGCGCACGACGGCTTCATCGACGCCGTCGTGCTGGAGAGCGGCCGGCGTGTCGAGGGCGACCTGTTCATCGATTGCTCGGGCTTCCGCGGCCTGCTCATCGAACAGACGCTGCAGGCGGGCTTCGAGGACTGGAGCCACTGGCTGCCGTGCGACCGCGCACTGGCCGTGCCGTGCGAATCCGCGGCCGCGACGACACCCTACACGCGCGCGACCGCGCACGGGGCGGGGTGGCAATGGCGCATCCCGCTGCAGAACCGCATCGGCAACGGCCACGTGTACTGCAGCCGCCACATCAGCGATGACGAGGCGGCCGCCACGTTGCTGGCGAACCTGGACGGCAGGCCGCTCGCCGATCCGCGCCCGATCCGTTTCACCACCGGCATGCGCAAGAAGGCCTGGGTCAAGAACGTCGTGGCGCTGGGCCTCGCCAGCGGCTTCCTGGAGCCGCTCGAGTCGACCAGCATCCACATGGTGCAGTCGGGCCTGCAGCAACTGCTGGACTACTTCCCGGACCGCGGGTTCTCGCAGGTCGACATCGATGCCTACAACGACCTGACGCGCTTCCACTACGAGCGCATCCGCGACTTCATCATCCTGCACTACCACGCCAACCAGCGCACCGACAGCGACTTCTGGCAGGCGTGCGCCCACATGGCGATTCCCGCCACGCTGCGCGAAAAGCTCGACCTGTACAAGAGCCACGGCCGCATCCAGCGCTTCAATGGCGAACTGTTCACGGAAGTGGGCTGGCTGCAGGTGCTCGTCGGGCAGAACATCCATCCGGACAGCTACCACCCCCTGGTGGATGTGCAGTCGGAAGAGGGCATCCACGACTACATGGAAGGCGTGGCCGACGTGATCCGGCAATGCGTCGGCTTCATGCCCGACCATGACCGGTTCATCGCCGAGCACTGCAAGGCGCCCAGGATGTAATCGCAGCACCGCGGACGGCGCCCGCGCGCCGTCCGTCCCGTCCAGTTTCTCTCCGCCTCTTTCCCCGTACCAGCGACCGCGCCGATGCGCGTGGCATACGCATGCCATGCAGATGCCATTTTTTTATCGCGACTACATAGTAAATACGCGCTGTGGTACTTAAATTACGGACAAAATTGCAGATTTTTTCGAAAATCTGTGGGGAAAACGCCAATTTGCTCGCGGAATTACACGTTCCGTTGACGGGTTATCTAGTTTTAATACAAAATCCGTTCCGGACTCCAGCGTTGGGTCGGCACGCAGTGTTTCGACAAGCGGCTGGTGTAAATACATAGAGCGAATTTAGGTGAGGGGACACATGAAGATTTCGAAGGGTATGCAGACCTGGAAACTGAGTCCGGTCGCAGCGGGCTGCGCCGTGTTCATGGCGCTGACCAGCCACGCCGCATCGGCGCAGGACCAGCAGCAGACGACCAGCCAGGCCGACGCCGCCGCCGGCGTCCAGACCGTCAAGGTGACCGGTATCCGCCGCGGTATCGAGGCGGCCATCTCGGTCAAGAAGAACAGCGATTCCATCGTCGAGGCGATTTCCGCCGAAGACATCGGCAAGCTGCCGGACCAGAGCATCGCCGAATCGCTCGCGCGCCTGCCGGGCGTGACCACGCAGCGCGACGTGCACGGCAATGCATCGATCATCTCGATCCGCGGCATGTCGCCCGACTTCTCGACGGGCCTGCTGAACGGCCGCGAGCAGGTGTCGACCGGCGACAGCCGCTCGATCGAATTCGACCAGTATCCGGGCGAACTGCTGTCGGGTGTCGTCGTGTACAAGACGCCGGACGGCGCGCTGATCGGCCAGGGCCTGTCGGGTACCGTCGACCTGCAGACCGTGCGTCCGCTGGACTTCAAGGGCCGCACGATGGCGGTCAACTACCGCCGCGAAAAGAGCGGCCTGGGCCTGCAATACGACAAAGGTAGCGGCAACCGCTTCACGTTCTCGTACATCGACCAGTTCATGAACCGCCAGGTCGGCGTCGCCTTCGGCTTTGCGCGCCTGCAGGGCACCGGTCCGGCATCGTCCCGCTTCAACGGCTGGGGCAACGGCACGACCACGTACAACGGCCAGACCGTCAACATCCCGTACACCGGCTTCGAAGCCTACACCGAGACCTACCGCCAGTCGCGCAACGGCCTGATGGGCGTGGTCCAGTACCGCCCGAGCCGCAACTTCACGAGCACGCTCGACCTGTTCTATTCGAAGTACGACCGCAGCACCCGCAACGTCGGCTTCCAGGCCCCGCTGAACGACACGGGCACGAGCGCCTACGACAAGCCGAGCCAGCTGATCAACGCGACGCTGTCGGGCGCCGACGTGATGAGCGGCCAGATCAACAACGTGCGTCCGATCATCCGCAACGACAACGAAGTGTGGAACGACGTCACCCGCTCGATCGGCTGGAACAACAAGCTGAAGATCGACCAGGACTGGACCGCGTCGCTCGACCTGTCGTGGAACAGCGCCGAACGTAACGGCACGAACCTCGAGACCTACGGTTCGGTCGCGGCCAACAACCTGACGACGATCGGCTTCGCCCGCGGCAGCCGCGCGTTCACCAGCAGCGTCGACCTGACCAATCCGAACAACGTCGTGCTGACCGACCCGCAGGGCTGGGGCGGTACCGAAACCCAGGCCGGCTACGTGAAGTTCCCGCACGTGTACGACCGCCTGGGCGCCGTGCGCCTGGACGTGTCGCGCGACCTGCCGGAAGGCTGGTTCTTCAGCAAGTTCACCGGCGGCGTGAACCTGTCGAACCGTTCGAAGACCCGTTCGTTCGTCGAAGGCCTGCTGTCGATCAGGGGCGGCGCCGACCGCTACGCGACCGCACCGTTCCCGTCGGGCAGCAGCGCGCAGGGCGTCGGCGAGACCGGCCTGACCGTGCTGGGCTTCGACCCGGTCGCCGCGCTGGCAACGATCTACAACGTGAATCCGAAGCAGCACCCGGACATCTACAACAAGGACTGGGTGGTGCGCGAGAAGGTGGACACGGCGTTCACCAAGCTGGGCATCGATACCGAAGCGGCCGGCATCCCGGTGCGCGGCGCCCTGGGTCTGCAGTTCGTGCACACCAAACAGGAATCGACCGCGTTCTCGGTGGACAAGAACCAGGGCACGGACGACCTGCACCGCCCGACCGCGACCGTCACCGACGGCACCAGCTACAACGACGTGCTGCCGAGCCTGAACCTGGTCGGCGACCTGGGCAACCAGCAGTCCCTGCGCTTCTCGCTGGAGAAGATCATGGCCCGCCCGGAACTGCAGCAGATGCGCGCCTCGGGCAGCTTCAGCTACGACGCCTCCAAGGGTTACTACACGGGCAGCGGCGGCAACCCGCAGCTGAAGCCGTTCCGTGCCAAGGGCGTGGACCTGTCGTATGAAAAATACTGGGAAAGCAAGGCGTACGTGAGCGCCGCCGTGTTCTACCGCAAGCTCGACAGCTACATCATCAACACGGACCGCCAGTTCGACTTCTCGTCCGTGCTGCTGCCGACGTCGTACCAGGCGCCGAGCACGATCGGTACCTACAACACGCCGCTGAACGGCACGGGCGGCAACATCAAGGGTGTCGAGTTGGCCGCGTCGCTGCCGCTGAACGTCCTGACCCGTTACCTGGACGGCTTCGGCGTCGTCGCCAACGTCGCGCAGAACGCGAGCTCGGTGTCGATCCCGAACACGACGCAGGACAACGGCGGCGGCAACATGAACCTGCCGGGCCTGTCGAAGCGCACCGCCAACCTGACGGTGTACTACGAGAAGAACGGTTTCTCGGCCCGCGCCGCCGAAACCTACCGCTCGGACTTCATCGGCGAAGTGACGCAGAACACGGGCGACCGCCAGCTGACCTACGTCGTGGGCGGCAAGGTGCTCGACCTGCAGCTGGGCTACGAGTTCCAGGACGGTCCGCTGAAGAACCTGTCGCTGCTGGTGCAGATGAACAACGTCAAGAGCGCGCACTTCACCCGTTATCGCAAGACCAAGGATAACGTCATCGAAGACCGCCCACTGGGCCGCACGGTGCTGATCGGCCTGAACTACAAAATGTAAGCCTCCTATGTCGGCCCTGTGCTGATGCTCCCACCCTTGCCGGTTTGCGCCGGCAAGGGTTTTTTTTTGTATGCTACGACCATGACGCAACAGACTCCTCTCCAAGACATCGTGATCGTCGGCGGCGGCACGGCCGGCTGGATGGCTGCCGCCGCGCTGGCGCGCCTGCTGCAGGGCCGCTTCGCCATCCGCCTCGTCGAGTCCGACGAGATTTCCACCGTCGGCGTGGGCGAATCCACGATCCCGATGATTCGTCTGTTCAACGACGTCCTCGGCATCAACGAAGACGAGTTCGTGCGCGAGACGAAGGCCACGTTCAAGCTCGGCATCGAATTCAAGGACTGGAGCCGCCCGGGCGAGCGCTACATGCACGGGTTCGGCCGCTTCGGCCAGGACGTGCACACCGTCGAATTCTTCCAGTACTGGCTCAAGGCCCACCAGGCCGGCTTCGCGCCCGACCTCGAGCACTATTCGATCAACCGGATGGGCGCGCGCGCCGGCAAATTCATGCGCCCGCCGCCGGAGGCGCCGAATTCGCCGCTGGCCGACATCGTGTACGCGTTCCACCTGGATGCCGGCCTGTACGCGCGCTACCTGCGTACCTACGCGGAAGCGCGCGGCGTGCGCCGCACCGAGGGCAAGGTGGTCGAGGTGCGCCAGCGCGCGGACGACGGGTTCATCGAGGCCGTCGTGCTGGCCAGCGGCGAGGTCGTGGCGGGCGATCTGTTCCTCGACTGCACGGGCTTCCGCGGCCTGCTGATCGAACAGACGCTGCACGCGGGCTTCGAGGACTGGAGCCACTGGCTGCCGTGCGACCGTGCGTGGGCCGTGCCGTGCGCGCTGTCCGGCGATTTGCTGCCGTACACGATCGCGCATGCGCGTCCGGCCGGCTGGCAGTGGCGCATCGGCCTGCAGCACCGCACGGGCAACGGCCACGTGTTTTCCAGCCGCCACATGAGCGAGGACGAAGCCGCGGCCATCCTGTTGCAGAACCTCGACGGCGAGGCGCTGGCCGAACCGAAGCTGCTGCGCTTCACGGCGGGCCGCCGGCGCAAGGCGTGGCACCGCAACGTGGTGGCCATCGGCCTGTCGTCGGGCTTTCTGGAGCCGCTCGAATCGACGTCGATCCACCTGATCCAGTCCGCGCTGTCGCGGCTGCTGGCCTTTTTCCCGGACAAGGGGTTTCACCAGGCCGATATCGACGAGTTCAACCGCCAGGGCGATTTCGAGATCGAGCGCATCCGCGACTTCCTCATCCTACACTATCACGCGACGACCCGCGCCGACACGCGGTTCTGGAACCACGTGCGCACGATGGACATCCCGGACACGCTGCGCCGCAAGATCGACCTGTTCAAGGCCCATGGCCGCGTCGTGCGCGAGAACGAGGAATTGTTCACGCCCGTCGGCTGGCAGCAGGTGCTGCACGGGCAGGGCGTGCGTGCGGGCGGCTACCACCCGCTCGTCGACCTGATGGACGAGCCCACGTTGCGCGATTTTCTCGCCAATACGGAGCGCGTGATCGGCCGCTGCGTGGACGTGATGCCGGCGCACAAGGATTTTGTCGCGGCCGTCACGGGCGCCAAGCGCTGAGACTTTGTATTTTAGTTACAACCAAAGCTTCAGATAACATATAGTTTTCTCAAGTTAACCCGCTGTTTGTCGTAAAACTACAGAATGTATTAATAAACGATCTAGTTTTTGCCTACAGAATCGACCCCGCAATTCACAACATTGAGGGGACACATGAAGGTTCTGAAGGGAAAACAACGACACGGCGAACTCGTGTTCAAACTGAGCCCGGTCGCAGCCGGTTGCGCCGTATTCCTGTCGCTGAGCGTCCACGCGCAAGATGCCGCGCCGGCACTGGACGCCAACGGCAACCCGATCAGCCAGGTGACGGTGACCGGCATCCGCCGCGGCATCGAGGCGGCGATCTCGATCAAGAAAAACTCGAATTCCATCGTCGAAGCGATCTCGGCGGAGGACATCGGCAAATTGCCGGACGCGACCGTCGCCGAGTCCGTCTCGCGCCTGCCGGGCGTGACCGCGCAGCGCGATGCGCGTACGGGCCGCGCGGCGTCGATCTCCGTGCGGGGCATGTCGCCGGACTTCAACGGCACCTTGCTGAACGGCCGCGAACAGGCGTCCGCGAGCGACAGCCGCGGCGTCCGTTTCGACCTGTACCCGGCCGAGATGCTGGGCACGATCACCGTGTATAAGTCGCCGGACGCGACGCTGATGGGCCAGGGCATCGCCTCGACCATCGACCAGCGCACCGTGATGCCGCTGGATTTTTCGAAACGTACCGTCGCCGCCAGCTACCGGGCCCAGCGCACCGGCGAACACAACGAGGACCTGGGCAGTGCCCGCGGCTACCGCACGTCGCTCGCGTACATCGACCAGTTCGCCAACCGGACGGTCGGCGTGGCCCTGGGCATCGTCAAGTTCAACGACAACGGCCCGGAGCAGATCAATGACGACGGCTGGGGCGGCACGACGAGCACGGCGACCTACAACGGCCAGACCGTGACGGTGCCGAACGGCTTGCGCACGGACGTGATCCACAACCCGAATACCAACAAGGGCCTGATGGGCATCCTGCAATACCGCCCGAGCAAGGATTTCCTGACGACCATCGACCTGTTCCATTCGAAGAACACGGACAACACGAAGCGCGCCGGCTTCGAAGGCTCCATGTGCGGCAGCACGGGCGGGTACGACCCGGTGGGCGTGCTGAGCAACGCGAACATCGTCGATGGCGTGGCCGTGTCCGGCACCTGCTCGAACTTCAAGGGTGACATCCGCAACAACACGGAAGTCGCCGTGGACACGCTGAATTCCTGGGGCATCGACAGCCGCCTGCGCCGCGGCGACTGGACGTTCACCGGCGACGTGTCCGGTTCGCGGGTCAGGCATGACTTCACGCGCTACGAAACGACGGCCGGCCTCGTCGGCAGCACGCCCAACGCCGACCTGGACAGCATCTCCTGGACCGGTTTCGACGGCCGGAGCAATCTGTCCGCACGGTACAAGACCGCGCTCAGCTATACGGACCGCAGCCGCATGCTCCTGACGGACGTCGACGGCTGGGGCGGCGGCCTGACGGGCACCCAGCAGTCCGGCTACGTGGCCATCGGCGCCACGATCGACGAGATCAAGGCGGCACGCTTCGGCGTCCGGCATGACGTGGAGCTGGGACCGCTCACCGGCATCGAATTCGGCCTGAACCGCACCAACCGCACCAAGAGCCGCGACACGGACGAGGGTAGCCTCCTCATCGGCACGGGCCCGTACGGCGCGGCGCCCATGCCGGGCAGCGAAACGGTCGTGACGCGCCAGTCGGGCATCCCGGTGGCGTCGTGGAACCCGCTGGGGTCGCTCGGCTCGGTCTACCACCAACTGGAGAAGGTCGACCAGGTGATCCAGACCGACAAGAACTGGCATATCTCGGAAAAGGTCTCGACCGCGTACGTGATGGGGTCCCTGGAGGGCGAGCTGTTCGGACTGCCGTACCGCGGCAACGCCGGTGCCCAGTACATCCACACGAACCAGGGCTCGATGGGCCTCATCGTCGACAACGGGCGTTGCGCCGGCGTGGCCGGCCAGGCTTGCCCGGCCTACACGATTGCCGGCCACCATTCGTACAACGACTTCCTGCCGAGCCTGAACCTGAACGTCGAATTGCCGGCCGACCAGGTGCTGCGCCTCGGCATCGGCAAGACCCTGTCGCGCCCGAACATGAGCGACATGCGCCCGGGCGGCGGCGTGGGCCTGGATGCGACGAATCCCGCTGGGCCGATCCTGGCCGGCGGTTCCGGCAACCCGAAGCTGGAACCGTTCCGCGCGAAGTCGTTCGACCTGTCGTACGAAAAATACTTCGAAGCGAACGGCGCGAAGGGCTATGTGGCGATGGCCGGCTTCTATAAAAAGCTCGACACCTACATCCTGCGCGCACCGCAGCGCGTCGACTTCGCGTCGACCGGCTTCCTCGTCGCCGGGATCCCGCTGCCGGCAACCGGTCCGAATGCCGGGTCGACGGTGGGCATCCTGACCACCCCGAGCAACGGGTCGGGCGGCAACATCAAGGGGCTCGAACTGACGGCGTCGCTGCCGTTCGCGATGCTGACCCGCTACCTGGGCGGCTTCGGCATCGAGGCCAGCTATTCGAGCACCCTGAGCTCGGTGACCCTGCCCCGGACGGGCGTCACGGTGATCAGCAACGGCAGCGTCAACGCCATTCCGCTGCCGGGCCTGTCGCACACGGTGACGAACATGCGCGTCTACTACGAAAAAGCCGGGTTCCGCGCATCCATTGCAGCCAGGAAGCGGGGCGACTTCGTGGGCGACATCCACGACTACAAGGACGACGCGAGCCTCACCTATATCAAGGGCAACACGACGGTGGACGGCCAGCTCACGTACGACTTCGGCGACACGACCATGCTGAAAGGCCTGTCGCTGACGGCGGCGGTGAACAACTGGACCAATTCGCCGTACATCCGCTACAACGGCGACCCGAGCAGCGTGGTGGAAAACGTCAAGTTCGGCCGTACCTACAGCCTGGGCGCAAGCTACAAGTTCTGACCCGGCAGGCGTTGTTTCATGCGCGGATGTCGCTGCCGGGCGTCATCCGCGTGAAATTCTGGCAGCGGGACAGGGCCCGAAGTAGTAAACTGTGTGATTGCTTACGATTTTTGAAGATTCCCTCCATGCATGACACACAGCTCCAGACGTTCGCCGATCTCGATATCCCATCCCCCATCCTCAAGGCATTGAAGGAGGTCGGCTACGAGACGCCGTCGCCGATCCAGGCGGCCACCATTCCTCTGCTGATGGAAGGACGCGACGTGCTGGGGCAGGCGCAGACGGGCACCGGCAAGACGGCCGCCTTCGCGCTGCCCGTGCTGTCGCGCATCGACGTCAAGAACCCGGCCGTGCAGGCCCTCGTGCTTGCGCCCACGCGCGAGCTCGCGATCCAGGTCGCCGAAGCTTTCCAGAGCTACGCCGCGCACCTGAAGAATTTCCACGTGCTGCCGATCTACGGCGGCCAGAGCTACGGCCCGCAGCTGTCGGCGCTGCGCCGCGGAGTGCAGGTCGTCGTCGGCACGCCGGGCCGCGTCATCGACCATATCGAGAAGGGCTCGCTCGACCTGTCGCAGCTGAAGACCCTCGTGCTGGACGAAGCGGACGAGATGTTGCGCATGGGTTTCATCGACGACGTCGAGCACATCCTGCAGCAGACGCCGGAAACGCGCCAGACGGCGCTGTTCTCCGCCACGATGCCGCCGCAGATCAAGCGCATCGCCAAGACCTACCTGAACGAGCCGAGCGAGGTGACGGTCGCCGCCAAGACGACGACGGCCACCAACATCACGCAGCGCTACTGGCTCGTTGCGGGCCTGCAGAAGCTGGACGCCCTCACGCGCATCCTGGAAGCGGAGCCGTTCGACGGCATGATCATCTTCGCGCGCACGAAGCTCGGCACCGAGGAACTGGCGAGCAAGCTGCAGGCGCGCGGGTTCGCCGCGGCCGCCATCAACGGCGACATGGCCCAGCAACAGCGCGAGCGCACGATCGAGCAGCTCAAGAACGGCAAGATCGACATCCTCGTCGCCACCGACGTCGCCGCGCGCGGCCTGGACGTGGAGCGCATCAGCCACGTGATCAACTACGACGTGCCGTCCGACCCGGAAAGCTACACGCACCGCATCGGCCGCACGGGCCGCGCGGGCCGCAGCGGCGACGCGATCCTGTTCATCACCCCGCGCGAACGGGGCCTGCTGAAGGCGATCGAACGCGCCACGCGCCAGCCGGTGGCGCCGCTGTCGCTGCCGACCATCAAGGCCGTCAACGAAGTGCGCATCACGAAGTTCAAGGAGCAGATCGGCGAGACGCTGGCCGCGGGTGGCCTGGACGTGTTCCGTTCACTGATCGAGGAATACGAGCGCGAACAGAACGTGCCCGCGATCGACATCGCGGCCGCGCTGGCCAAGCTGTATCGCGGCGACGAGCCGCTGCTGCTGGAAAAGCCGGAGCGCGAGCCGAAGCCCGAGTTCCGCGAACGTGAGGAACGCCCGGCGCGCGCGGGCCGCGAAAGCTTCGGCGACGAGCGCCCGGCCAGGGCCGGCCGCGAGTCCTTCAAGAAGGAACGCGTCGTGCGCGCGCCGGAAGAGGGCATGGCCACGTACCGCATCGAGGTGGGCCACTACCACGGCGTCAAGCCGGGCAACATCGTGGGCGCCATCGCCAACGAAGGCGGCATCGCGGCGCGCGACATCGGCCGCATCGAGATCTACGACGACTTCAGCACGCTCGACATGCCGGCCGGCCTGCCGCAGGACCTGCTCGACCACCTGAAAAAGGTGTGGGTGGCGGGCCAGCAGCTGGGCATCACGCGCGACGGCGAGGAACCGCCGGAGAAAAAGCCGGCGAAGCGCAAGTTCGCCGACAAGAAACCCCGCAAATAACATTTCTTCAATTCGGGGTCAGAGCACATTTTGTCGAAAATTCGGGGTCAGAGCACATTTTTGGACAATTGATCCGAGGAGCGGTTGAGCGCGCGGAAGTCACCGTTCGCGGTGGTCGTCGATGTGCGCCCCCGGGGATTTCTATCGCGTGGGAAGGCGGGGGCGTGGCATTTGTGCGTACCAGCTAGAATCAATTGACTTTTGGGCTATTGCCAACAAAAGTGCTCTGACCCCGAATTTCGAGAAAAATGTGCTCTGACCCCGAATTGACCCCGAATTGCCGTTTTGTTGTTTGACTACATTTTCTGTGGCTTCCCTTTAGATTCAGGGCTGTTATCGCATTGACACTCAGAAAACCCCATGTTACTTTGCTACATGTAGCAGCCTGGCGGGAGTCCAGGCGCGTTAGGGGACACAGATGGAAATGCAAACACATGCGCTCAAGCCGCGGCTGACCTTCTGGCAGCTGTGGAACATGAGCTTCGGCTTCTTCGGCATCCAGTTCGGCTTCGCGCTGCAAAACGTGAACACGAGCCGGATCTTTGCCACGCTGGGCACGTCGATGGACGACCTGGCCCTCGTGTGGCTCGCGGCGCCCGTCACGGGCCTGCTCGTGCAGCCGGTGATCGGCTACCTCAGCGACAACACGTGGCACCCGACCTGGGGCCGCCGCCGTCCCTTCTTCTTCCTCGGCGCCGTGCTGGCCGCCACCGCGCTGTTCCTGATGCCGAATTCCGCCGCCATCTGGATGGCCGTGGCCGTGCTGTGGCTGATGGATGCGTCCATCAACGTGTCGATGGAACCGTTCCGCGCATTCGTCGGCGACAAGCTCGATACGTCGCAGCAGACCGCCGGCTTCGCGATGCAGACCTTCCTCATCGGCTGCGGTGCCGTGATCGCGTCGCTGCTGCCGATCCTGTTCACCGACGTCCTCGGCGTCTCGAACGTGCCCGTGAACGGCGCCGTGCCGGATTCCGTGCGCTACTCGTTCTACATCGGCGGCGCCGCATTCCTGCTGGCCGTGACGTGGACCGTGTTCACGTCGACCGAACTGCCGCCGCCGGACCTCGACCGCTTCATGGCCCAGCGCAAGCAGTCGCGCAACTTCGGCGTCGCACTGCGCGAGATCGTGGGCGGTTTCGCGCACATGCCGAAGGCGATGGTGCAGCTGGCGTTCGTCCAGTTCTTCTCGTGGATCGCGCTGTTCGCGCTGTGGATCTACACCGGTCCCGCGATCGCCGACAACGTCTACAACACGACGGATCCGCTGTCGGCGGGCTACCAGGACGCGGGCAACTGGGTCGGCGTGATGTTCGCCGTCTACAACGGCATGTCCGCCCTGGCTGCGTTCGTGCTGCCTGTCCTGGCGCGCCGTACGAGCCGCAAGGCATGCCATGCCGTGTGCCTCGCGATCGGCGGCCTGTCGCTGGCCAGCACGTTCTTCATCCACGACAAGCACCTGCTGCTGATTCCGATGGTGGGCGTTGGCCTGGCGTGGGCGAGCATCCTCACGATGCCGTATGCGATCCTGGCCGCCGCGCTGCCGCCGAACCGCATGGGTTATTACATGGGCCTGTTTAACTTCTTCGTCGTCATTCCGCAGGTCGTCAGCGGCCTCGTGCTCGGCTACGCCACGAAGCACCTGTTCGGCAACCACGCCGTACTGACGCTGGTGCTGGGCGGTGCCTCGATGCTGATCGCGGCCGTGCTCGCGGTGTTCATCACCGACCGTCCGGAGCGCGCCGCCCACTGAGAGCGGCGCCACGGTCGGGGCGAGTGTCGTATCCTTACGGGTTTGACAACAAACACCCCGACAGGAGCATGAAATGACAATTCAGACGATTGCGACGACCCCGTTCGCCGGGCAACGCCCCGGCACGTCCGGGCTGCGCAAGAAGGTGACGGAGTTCCAGCAGCCCGGCTACCTGGAAAACTTCGTCGAGGCCATCTTCCTGACGCTGGGCGCGCTGGGCGAGGTGCAGGGCCGCACCCTGGTCCTCGGCGGCGACGGCCGCTATTTCAACCGCCAGGCCATCCAGACCATCCTGCGCATGGCCGCTGCCCACGGCGTGGGCCGCGTGCTCGTCGGCCGCGGCGGCATCCTGTCGACGCCGGCCGTCAGCTGCGTCATCCGCAAGCGCGCTGCGCTGGGCGGCATCGTCCTCTCGGCCAGCCACAATCCCGGCGGCCCGGACGGCGACTTCGGCATCAAGTACAACATCGACAACGGCGGCCCGGCGCCCGAGAAAATTACCGACGCGATCTACGAACATACGAAGACCCTGAGCTCGTACCGCATCAGCGATGCGGGCCCGGTCGACCTGGATAGCATCGGCAGCATCCGCCTCGAAGGCATGGAAGTGGAAGTGATCGATTCCGTCGCCGACTACGCCGAGCTGATGGCCGGCCTGTTCGACTTCGACGCAATCCGCGCCCTGTTCCAGCGCGGCTTCACGATGCGCTTCGACGGCATGCACGCCGTGTCCGGCCCGTACGCGAAGGCCATCATCGAAGGCATGCTGGGCGCGCCCGCCGGTACCGTCGTCAACGCCGAACCGCTGGAAGACTTCGGCGGCCACCACCCGGACCCGAACCCGGTCAACGCGGCCGAGCTGATCGCGCTGATGGACGGTCCCGACGCGCCCGATTTCGGCGCCGCATCGGACGGCGACGGCGACCGCAACATGATCGTCGGTCGCAAGCTCGCAGTCTCTCCGTCGGACAGCCTCGCCATCATCGCCGCCAACGCGACGGTCGCACCGGGCTACCGCGACGGCATCAAGGGCATCGCCCGCTCCATGCCGACGTCGCAGGCCGCGGACCGCGTGGCCAATGCGCTGGGCGTCTCCTGCTTCGAGACCCCGACCGGCTGGAAGTACTTCGGCAACCTGCTCGACGCGGGCCTCGCCACGCTGTGCGGCGAAGAGAGCTACGGCACGGGCTCGATGCACATCCGCGAAAAGGATGGCGTGTGGGCCGTGCTGTTCTGGCTGAACCTGATCGCCGCGACGGGCAAGTCCGTCAACGAGATCGTGCAGGAACACTGGGCCCGCTTCGGCCGCAACTATTATTCGCGCCACGACTACGAGGCCGTGGACGCCGGCGCCGCCAACGCGATGATGGAAGCGCTGCGCGGCAAGCTGGAAAGCCTGGCAGGCCAGACGCTCGGCGACTTCCGCGTCCAGCTGGCCGACGATTTCACCTACACCGACCCGGTCGACAACTCCGTGTCCTCGCGCCAGGGCGTACGCATCGTCATGACGGACGGCTCGCGCATCGTGCTGCGCCTGTCCGGCACCGGCACGGAAGGCGCCACCGTGCGCCTGTACCTGGAACGCTACGAGGCCGACCCGGCCCGCCACAACCTCGACACCCAGCAGGCGCTGGCGCCGCTCATCGCCATTGCGGAGCAGGTGTCGGGACTGAAGGCGCGGACCGGACGCGAGCAGCCGAGCGTCGTCACCTGATTTCCACCCACCACACAGGACCCCGCATGAAACTACCCGTTCTCGCCGCCTCCCTGATGCTCGCCTTCGGCGCCGCCACCGCCGCGCCGGACCTCACGCCGGTCAAGGGCAAGCCGTTCACCTGGGATAACGCGACCGTCTACTTCCTCGTGATCGACCGCTTCCACAACGGCGATCCGTCGAACGACCACGCCTACGGCCGCAAGAACGACGCGGCCGTCGCGCGCGGCTTCATGGGCGGCGATCTTGCCGGCGTCACGGCGAAGATCAAGGAGGGGTATTTCACGGACCTGGGCGTGGACGCGCTCTGGATCTCGCCGCCGGTGGAACAGATCCACGCGTCCACCGACGAGGGCACGGGCGTCAGCTACGGCTTCCACGGCTACTGGGCGCGCGACTTCACGGCCGTCGACGCCAACGTGGGCACCGCGAAGGACGTGCGCGACCTCGTCGAAGCGGCGCATGCGCGCGGCATCCGCGTGCTGCTCGACGTGGTGATGAACCACACGGGACCGGTCACGCCCGAAGACACGGTGTGGCCGTCCGACTGGGTGCGCACGTCGCCCGTGTGCAGCTTCAAGGACGTCAAGGGGACGGTCGATTGCACGCTCGTGAAGAACCTGCCGGACATCCGCACCGACAGCAATGCGAACGTCGACCTGCCGCCGTTCCTCGTCGCGAAATGGAAGAAGGAAGGGCGCTACGACCGCGAAGTGAAGGAGCTGGACGACTTCTTCAAGCGCACGGGCTATCCGCGCGCGCCGCGCTACTACCTGATGAAATGGCACGCCGACTGGGTGCGCAAGTACGGCTTCGACGGCTTCCGCGGCGACACCGTCAAGCACACGGAACCGGCCGTGTGGAAGGACCTGAAGAAGGTGGCGAGCCAGGCGTACGAGGACTGGAAGCGGACTCCTGCCGGCAAGCAGGGCATCGAGAAGATCGGCAACCAGCCGTTCTTCATGGTGGCCGAAGCGTACGGCCACCCGATCGCGGACGGCCGCCAGTTCGCCTACGACGACGGCACGAAGGTCGACTATTACAACAACGGCTTCGACAGCATGATCAACTTCAGCCTGCCGACCGACGCGGGCCAGAACTACGAGACGCTGTTCTCGAAGTATTCGACCCTGCTGAACGGCCCTTTGACAGGCGTGACGGTCCTGAACTACCTCGATTCGCACGACGACGGCCACCCGTTCGACGCCATGCGCGCGCACCCGTTCGAGGAAGCGAACAAGCTGCTGCTGGCACCGGGCCAGGCCCAGGTCTACTACGGCGACGAGACGGCGCGCGTGCTCAAGATCGACGGTGCCGTGGGCGACGCGAACCTGCGCTCGTTCATGAACTGGGACCAGCTGCAGAACAATGCGCAGGTGGGCCTGCACGGCGTGGCCGAGGTGCGCGACTACTGGGCGCGCCTGGGCCGCTTCCGCCACGCGCATCCGGCCGTGGGCGCGGGCGTGCACCAGATGATCGCGTCGAGCCCGTACACGTTCAAGCGCACGTACGAAAAGAACGGCGTCCTTGATCGCGTCGTCGTGGCCCTCGACCTGCCGCAGGACCGCACGGTGGCCATCCCCGTGGGCGGCGTGTTCGGCGACGGCCAGACGGTGCGCGACGCATACACGGGCAAGACGGCCGTCGTCTCGGGCGGCAAGGTGCAGTTCGATACGCGCGCACCGGTGGCTCTGATCGCGCAGGACTGAAAACCGCATCTCCGCTAGACTGCGGGGCATCGCATCCACCAGGAGAATCCGATGCCCCGAGCACGTCTGACCGCGGCCGCGTGCGCTGCGCTGATTATGAGCGCAGCCCACGCCGCCGAACCCGCCTACGGCCCCGAGCTGGAAGGCTTCGACTATCCCTACCCGGTGCAGCAATACCGCTTCACGTCGCAGGGCGTGCCGCTGCACATGGCCTACATGGACGTGAAGCCGGCGCAGCCGAACGGCCGCACCGTCGTCCTCCTGCACGGCAAGAACTTCTGCGCGGCCACGTGGAAGACGTCCATCGACGCGCTCGCGAAGGCCGGCTACCGCGTCGTGGCGCCCGACCAGGTCGGCTTCTGCAAGTCGAGCAAGCCGGAGCACTATCAATACAGCTTCCAGCAATTGGCCGCGAACACGCATGCGCTGCTGGCATCCATCGGCGTCAGGCAGGCCACCGTGATGGGCCACTCGACGGGCGGCATGCTGGCCGTGCGCTACGGCCTGCTGTACCCGGACGACACGGAACAGCTGGTACTCGCGAACCCGATCGGGCTGGAGGACTGGAAGGCGCTGGGCGTGCCGTCGCTGGGTGTCGACAAGTGGTACGAGCGGGAACTCCAGACGACGGCCGACAGGATCCGCGCGTATGAAAAGGCGACGTACTACGTCAACGAATGGAAGCCCGAGTACGAGCCGTGGGTGCAGATGCTGGCGGGGATGTACCGCGGGCCCGGCAAGAAGCTCGTCGCGTGGAACTCGGCCCTGCTGTACGACATGATCTACACGCAGCCCGTCGTGTACGAATTCCCGTTACTGAAGATGCCCGTGCTGCTGCTGATCGGGACGAAGGACAACACGGCCATCGGCAAGGACGCCGCGCCGGCCGAGCTGCGGCCGAAGCTGGGCAACTACGCGGCGCTGGGCAAGTTCGCGGCGAAGGCGATCCCCCATGCGACACTCGTCGAGTTCGACGACATGGGACACGCGCCGCAGATGCAGGATCCCGCGCGGTTTCACCAGGCGTTGCTGACAGGGTTGAGCAAGCGCTAGCCGAGCCACGGGTGCGCCGCCAGCCACCGCCCCAGTTCATTGTCGTTCGCGCATTGCAGCTTGCTGAAGATGTTCGCGCGGTGCGTCTCCACCGACCGCGGCCCGCACGGCGGCACGAGCAGCCGCGCGATTTCCTTGTTCGGCTGGCCGAGCCCCACGAGCCGCGCGACTTCCCGCTCGCGCGGCGTCAGTTCCGCCCACAGGCGCAGCGCGTGCGCGCGGGAGCGGGCTTCCGCGATGGCGGCCGGCAGCTTGTCGAGCAGGTGCTGCGTGTCCGGTTTTTCCACCCAGTCCCACGCGCCCTGGCGCACGGCTTCGAGCGCCGTGGGGATGTCGCCGTGGCCGGACAGGAACAGGGTGACGAGCGGGCTGTGCGCCGCGCGCAGGCGGTCGAACACGGCCAGGCCGCTCATGCCGCCGAGGCGCAGGTCGAGGATCACGCAGCCGGGCTGGCGCATGTCGACGGCGTCCAGGAACGCTTCTCCCGATTCGAACGCCTGCACGGCCAGGCCTTGCGAGAACAGCAGCAGGAGCAGGGAGCGGCGCAGGGCTTCGTCGTCGTCGACGACGTATAACGTGAGCGGGATGTCTTTCATGGCGCGATGGGAAGCGTGAAGGAAAAGGCGGCACCGCCGCCGGCGGGATTCTCGACGGTCATGCAACCGCCGTGGGCCTCGACGATGGTGCGGCAGATGTTCAGGCCCAGTCCCAGGCCGTCGGGGCGGGTGGTGAAGAAGGGCGCGAAGATCTGGTCGAGCTGCTCGGGCGGGATGCCGGGGCCCTGGTCGGTGACGGTGACGCGCACGCCCGTGTCGACGCGCCGGCTGGCGACGTCGATGCGCCCGCGCGGCCGGTCCTGCATCGCGTGCATCGCGTTGTGGATCAGGTTCACGAGCACCTGTTCGAGCAGGACCCGGTCGCCGCGCACGGGCGTGTCGCCGGCGTCCAGCGACAGTTGCAAGGCGATGCCGGCCTGCTCCAACTCCGGCTTGAGCAAGTCCGCCGCGTGCGCGATGACGCCGTCGACCGCGAGGTTTTCGTAATGCCCCCGCTTGGGATTGATGAACGCGCGCACCCGCTTGACGATCTCGCTGGCGCGTTTGCTCTGTTCGACGATCTCGTCGAGCGCGCCGGCCAGCATGTCCGGGGGCGCCGACTGCGTGGCGAGGGCGCGCGCGGCGACGGCGAAGTTCGACAGCGCCATCAGCGGTTGATTGAGTTCGTGCGCGAGCGTGGAGGCCATCTCGCCCACGCTCGCGAGGCGCGCGCTGCGCTGCAGGCGCACCTCCTGGTCGCGCTGGCGGGCCTCGGCCTGCTTCTGCGCCGTGATGTCGACGACGGAACTCATCCAGCCCCGGTGCACGCCCTGCGCGTCGACGAGGGGCGCCGTGTAGACCATCGTGATCACGTCGTGGCCGTCCTTGTGGCGGATGCGCGATTCGAAGCCGTGCGGGGCGGCGCGGCCCTGCAGCGCGTCGTCGCTCTGGCGCGCATGCTTGTCATGGTCGTCCGGATGCCAGTACGGATACGGCGGGCGGCACCCCAGCAGTTCCTCGGCGCTGTAGCCCACCATCGCGCACAGGGCCGGGTTCACGTAGATGATGGTGCCCTCCGGGTCGCGTGCGCGCATGCCCACGAGGAGGGAGTCTTCCATCGCCTTGCGGAAGGCGTGCGCTTCCTCCAGGTCGCGGGTGCGCTCCTCGACCCGGCGTTCCAACTCGATGCGGGCCGAGCGCTGTTCGCGGAAGCGCTTTTCGCGCAGGCGCCAGTACAGCACGCCGAGCAGCAGCAGCGCGACGGCCAGCGCGGCCAGCATCAGCGCCAGCTGGCGCGCCTGCACCACTTCCTTCATGTCGGTTGTCACGGTGAGGGTCCAGCCCAGCTCCGGCAGCGGCGTGTCCAGTGCGAGCAGGTCGAGGCGGCGTCCGCCCACGGTCGTGTGCAGGACGAAGCCGGGGGATGCCCCACGCGTCTCCGTCTGCCAGGGCAGCACGTAGAAGCGCTCGCGGTTGCCGTACTGGCGGTGGTCGACGATCCAGCGCAGGTCCGCAGCGGACACGGGCCGGATCGCGTGGAACAGCCAGTCCGGCACGGCGGACAGGAACACGATGCCGCGGCTGTCGCGCAGCACGACCGGGTCGGCGCCGCGCATCCACGCGGCCTGCAATGGCTCCAGGCTGATCTTGACGACGACGACACCGAGGATGGCACCGTTCGCGCGCACGGGTTCCGCGATGAACAGGCCGGACTGGCCCGTCGTGAGGCCGAGGCCATAGAATATGCCGCGCCGGCCCTGCACGGCGTCCTCGAAATACGGACGCTGGCGGTAGGACTGGCCGACGAAGCTGGACGGCAGGTTCCAGTTGCTGGCGGCGAGCGTGAGGCCCGCGCGGTCGACGAGGAACAGCGCGGCGGCGCCCGTCGTCGCCTGCAGGTCGGCGAAATAATCGTTCACGCGCGATTGCAGCGCCGCATCGCGCGGGGTGCGCAGCAGGTCCTGCACGTCCGGATGGCGGGCCGCCGCATGGGGCAGGAAGTCGTGCTTCTCGACGAGGCCGCGCAGGCCCAGCACGTGTGCGGCGGCGGCCTGGCGCAGGCCTTCCGTCTTGGTCTGCAGCTCGTGGCGCTCGGCCCAGTTCCCCGACGCCGCGATGACGGCCAGCGCACCGGCGCCGATGAGGAGGTTGAGCAGTTTGGGCATGGTGCCAACGATAGCAGTTGCGGGATCCAAAAGAAACCGCCTCCGTAGTTTTACGGAGGAGGGCGCGCCGGAAGTTGCGGATGTGTGCGCGGCCCATGGCTGGGATAGTGGGCATACCAAAAGAGGAGACATCCATGAACACCATCACATCCAAGGCCGGCGCCCAGGCGGCGGCCGGCGCGGGCGAACGCATTTCCGGCTCGCGCCTGAAAGCCATCTTCATCGGCTCGGCCGGCAACCTCGTCGAGTGGTTCGATTTCTATTGCTACTCGGCGTTCGCGCTGTACTTCGCGAATTCGTTCTTCCCCAAGCAGGACCCGACCGCGCAGATGATGTCCACGGCGGGCATCTTCGCGCTGGGCTTCTTCGTGCGCCCGATCGGCGGCATCCTGTTCGGCCACATCGGCGACCGCCTCGGCCGCAAGACGGCGCTGATGACGTCCGTGCTGCTGATGTGCTTCGGCTCCCTCCTGATCGCCTGCGCGCCGACCTACGCCGCGGCCGGCATCCTGTCGCCGTGCATCCTGCTGCTGGCGCGCCTGCTGCAGGGCCTGAGCCTGGGCGGCGAATACGGCGCCAGCGCGACGTATCTGTCGGAGATGGCGGACTCGAAGCACCGCGGCTTCTACAGCAGCTTCCAGTACGTGACCTTGATCGGCGGCCAGCTGCTGGCGCTGATCCTGCTGCTCGTGCTGCAGAACTTCCTGCTCGACGCCGACCAGCTGCGTGCCTGGGGCTGGCGCATCCCGTTCTTCACCGGTGCCTGCCTCGCGCTGCTGGCCCTGCGCATGCGTCACAACCTGCCGGAGACGGCGTCGTTCGAGGCCGCGCGTAAAAAAGCCAAGCCGATGGGCGGCCTGAAACAGCTGATGCAGCACCCGCGCGAAGTGCTGCTGGTGATCGGCCTGACGATGGGCGGCACGCTGGCCTTCTACGTCTACACGACCTATATGCAGAAATTCCTGCGCCTGTCCGTCGGCCTGACGGATGCGCAGACGACCGCCGTCTCGGCCGCGTCGCTGCTGTTCGCGATGTGCCTGCAGCCGCTGTACGGCGCGCTGTCGGACCGCATCGGCCGCAAGCCGCTGCTCATCGGTTTCGCGCTGCTGGGCACCCTGTTCACCGTGCCGCTGTTGACGGGCATCCGCCACGCCAGCGGCCCGTGGGAAGCGTTCGGCCTGATCGCCTGCGCCTGGATGATCGTGTCCGGCTACACGTCGATCAACGCGCTGGTCAAAGCCGAGCTGTTCCCGGCCTCGATCCGTGCCACCGGCGTCGGCGTGCCGTATGCGTTCGCCGTCTCCGTGTTCGGCGGCACGGCCGAGTACCTGGCGCTGTGGTTCAAGTCGGTCGATCTGGAAAGCGGCTTTTACTGGTACACGACGGCCATCATCGCCTGCACCCTGATCGTCTGCTGGTTCATGCGCGACACCGGTGCGCTGTCGAAGATCGACGCGGAAGCGCGCGGCCAATAAGCACCGGCGTTGTCGATCTGGAAAGAGCGGTCCCGGGGGCCGCTCTTTTCGTTGTAACCATCCGAATCGGGTCATAATCGCTTTTTGGTGCATTTCAATCAATGGTATCCTACGCGCAATAGAGGAGACCTTCGCAAGAAGAGCATTGCCATGACGCTTGAGCCCGACACCGAACAGAAGCACACCCGCGCCGCGTATTCCGACGGTCCCCGCCTGCTGGCCGACATCGGCGCGACCCATGCGCGCTTTGCCCTGGAGATCGCGCCGGGCGTGCTGCGCAACGTGGCCGTGCTGCTGTGCGACGACTATCCGGGCATCGTCCCGCTGCTGAACGCCTACCTGGCCCAGACCCAGGCCCAGAACGGCGGCACCCGCATCAGCCACGCGGCGTTCGCGCTCGCGAACCCGATCAGCGGCGACTTCATCCGCATGACCAACCGCGACTGGCAGTTCTCGACGGAAGAGGTGCGCCGCACGCTCGGCCTGACGACGCTGCTGATCGTGAACGACTTCACGGCACTGGCGATGGCGCTGCCGGGCTTCAAGCCGGAAGACCTGCTGCAGATCGGCGGCGGCAAGCCGATCGCGAACGCCGTGGCCGGCGTGCTCGGACCGGGTACGGGCCTGGGCGTCTCCGGCGTGATTCCGACCGTGGACGGCTTCGTCACCCTCGGCAGCGAGGGCGGCCACGTCAACTTCGCCCCGGCCGACGAGCGCGAATTCGCGATCCTGCAATACGCCTGGCGCGAATGGCAGCACGTGTCGAACGAGCGCCTGATCTCCGGCCCCGGCATGGAAATCATTTATCGCGCGCTCGCGCTCCGTAATGGCGTCGAGGCGCCGCCGCGCGACGCCGCTGCCATCATGGCCGCGGCGCTGGACCAGAAGGATCCGCTGTGCCTTGAAGTGCTGGAATGCTTCGCCGGCATGCTGGGCGGCGCGGCCGCGAACCTGGCCGTCACGCTGGGCGCGTTCGGCGGCATCTTCATCGGCGGCGGCATCGTGCCGCGCATGGCCGAGTGGTTCAAGACGTCGCCGTTCCGCACGCGCTTCGAAGCGAAGGGCCGCTTCTCCAGCTACCTCGCGCAGATCCCGACGTACATGATCATGATGCCGACGCCCGCGCTGTACGGCGTCTCCAGCATCCTGTCCGAACACCTGCGCAACCGCAGCGGCGCCAACACGCTGATGGAACGCGTGCAGCACCTGCAGGCGGAACTGTCGCCGGCCGAGCAGCGCGTGGCGCAGCTCGTGATCGAGCATCCGCGCAAGGTGCTGTCCGAGCCGATCGCCGAGATCGCGAAGCTGGCCGACGTCAGCCAGCCGACCGTGATCCGCTTCTGCCGCTCGCTCGGGTTCTCGGGCCTGGCCGACTTCAAATTGAAATTCGCGGGCAGCCTGACGGGCACGATCCCCGTGCGCCACAGCCAGGTGCGCATGACGGACAGCACCCATGATCTGTCGGCGAAGGTCATCGACAACACGGTGTCCGCGATCCTGAAATTCCGCGACCAGCTGGACGTGAATTCGATCGACCGCGCGATCGACATCCTCCGCAAGGCCAAGCGCGTGGAGTTCTACGCGATGGGCAATTCGCGCGTGGTGGCGCTGGATGGCCAGCACAAGTTCTTCCGCTTCCGCATCCCGACGTCGTCGTACGGCGATTCGCACCTGTTCGCGCTGGCGGCCGAGCTGCTGGGGCCGGGCGACGTGGTCGTCGCCATCTCGACGACGGGCCAGCTGCCCGAACTGCTGGACGCCGTCGACGTGGCGCGCGCCGCGGGTGCCGACGTCATCGCCATCACGAGCAGCAAGTCCCAGCTGGCGCGCAAGGCCAGCGTCTGCCTCGCCGTCGACCACAGCGAGGACAGCACGACGTTCCTGTCGATGATCTCGCGCATCCTGCAACTGCTCCTCATCGACATCATGGCCGTGGGCATCTCGCTCGGCCCGGCCGGCGAAGCGGCGGAGGGCGACAGCGAACGCCGCCGGCTGCTGATCTCCCACCTCGACATCTGACGGGCTGCGTGGCGCGCGCGACTTCCGCCACGATCGCGCTCACCGCGCTTGCGATGGCCGCGTTCGCGGCCAACTCGCTGCTGTGCCGCATCGCCCTGCGCGACGCGCACATCGATCCCGCCTCGTTCGGCGCCATCCGCGTGACGTCCGGCGCGCTCGTGCTGATGCTCGCGATGCGCGTGCGGTCGCGCCCCGCCGCGACGCCGGACTGGCGCGCCGCCGCCATGCTGTTCGCCTACGTGGCCGCCTTCTCGTTTGCCTACCTCACCCTGCCGGCAGGGACCGGCGCCCTGATCCTGTTCGGCGCCGTGCAGCTGACGATGTTCGCCGTGGGCCTCGCGGGCGGCGAACGGTTCGCGCCGCGCGGCTGGGCGGGCCTCGCGCTCGCGCTGGCCGGCTTCATCGTCCTCGTGCTGCCCGGCGTGGCCGCGCCGCCCTTGACGGGCGCGGCGCTGATGGCCGTCGCCGGCGTCGCGTGGGGCGCATATTCGCTGCGCGGACGCGGCGTGCCGGACCCGCTCGCGGCCACGGCATCGAACTTCCTGCGCGCCACGCCGCTCGCTTTGGCGCTGGGCCTTGCGTTCGTCGCGCGTGCGCATGCGGACGCGGCCGGGGTGCTGCTCGCGATCGCCTCCGGCGCGCTCACGTCGGGCCTCGGCTACGTCATCTGGTATGCGGCGCTGCGCGGCCTGTCCGCCCTGCAGGCCGCGAGCGTGCAGTTGTCCGTGCCCGTGATCGCGGCCGTCGGCGGGACGCTGTGGCTGGATGAGGCGTTCACGCTGCGGCTGTTCGTGGCCGTCGTCGCGATTTTGGGCGGTATCGCGCTCGTGCTGACGGATCGGGCGCGCAAGCGCGCGTAGCGTTCAAGGACGCCGGAACAACAGGCTCGCGTTGACCCCGCCGAACCCGAATCCGTTCGAGATCGCATACTCCGTCTCGATCCTGCGCGCCGCGCCGCCGACGATGTCGACGCCTTCCGCCGCCGCATCGGGCTGCGCCAGGTTCAGCGTGGGCGGCGCCATCTGGTCGCGCAGCGCGAGCACGGTGAAGATGGCTTCCACGCCGCCGGCCGCGCCGAGCAAATGGCCCGTCGCGGACTTGGTGGCCGAGACGGCGGGACCGCGGCCCGCGCCGAAGATGGTCTTGATGGCGGCCAGTTCGCTCGCGTCGCCCACCGGCGTGGACGTCGCGTGGGCGTTCAGGTGGCCGATCAGGGCCGGGTCGATGCCCGCCTGCCGGATCGCGAGTGCCATCGCGCGCCGGCCGCCGTCGCCGTCTTCCGGCGGCGACGTCATGTGGTACGCATCCGCGCTCGTGCCATAGCCGACCAGTTCCGCGATCGGCACGGCGCCGCGCCGCAGCGCATGCTCCAGGTCTTCGATGACGAGGATGCCGGCCCCTTCACCCATCACGAAGCCGTCGCGCGCCGCGTCGAACGGACGGGATGCCTGCGTGGGATCGTCGTTGAAGCTCGTGGACATCGTCCGTGCGGCGGCGAAGGCGCCGAAGCTGACCCTGTCGATGCACGCCTCGGCACCGCCGCACACGGCGACGTCGGCCTCGCCGGCACGGATCAGGCGCGCGGCATCGCCGATGGCCTGGGCGCTCGCGGCGCAGGCCGTCACGGGCGCGCCCAGCGGGCCGCGCAGGCCGTGGCGGATCGAGATCTGGCCCGCCGCCATATTGGCCAGGAAGCTCGGCACGGTGAATGGCGACAGGCGCCGCGGCCCGCGGCCGTCCGTGGTCCGCACGGCTTCCACGATGGCGCCGAAGCCGCCGATGCCGGACGCCACGATGGTGGCCGTGCGCTCGCGCGCGTCGTCGGTCTCCGGTTGCCAGCCGGCCTGCTGCAAGGCTTCCTGTGCGGCGGCGAGGGCGAACATGCTGAACCGGTCCATCTTCTTCTGGTCCTTCGGTTCCACGACGCGGTCGGGATCGAAGCCCCACGGGCGGTCTTCCGTCAACGCGGGCACGACGCCCGCGACCTTGGCCGCAATCCCTTCCGTGATGTCCTCGGTCAGGCCGACGAGGCCGGACTCGCCCTTCAACAGACGCGTCCACGCGGCTTCGACCCCGCATCCCAACGGCGACACCAGGCCCATGCCGGTCACGACGATACGCTTCGCAGTCATTCCATGCTCCCCCAACGGTTTGCAAAATACGCCATACGGCGTAGCATTCAGGCGCCAGTATAGGGATGCTGTGGGCGAAAAGTTGGTGCATCGCGCCAATCAGTATGCAAAACGCGCCATAATCACGGCATGATCACGCTCTCTTCCCACTTCCTGCACGGGATGTTGCACGCCATCCGCACCCGGCACGGCGACGACGTGGCGGCCCAGGCGCTCGCCGGCGCGGCCATTCCGCCATCGCTGCTCGACCAGCCCGATGCACGGCTCACACGCCAGCAGTATGTCGCGCTGTACCGGACGATCGCGGCGACGCTGGACGACGAGATGCTGGGATTGTGGTCCCGGCCGATCCGGAGCGGCACCTTGAAATACCTGATGCTCAGCCTCCTGGATGCGCCGACGGTGCTCGTCGCGCTGAACCGCTTCGTCCGTTTCTGGAACCTGCTGCTGGACGATTACCGGCTGCAGATCTCCACGAAGAACGACCTGGTGCGCCTGGCCCTGGTGGAAAGGGCGCCCGGCACGCCCGTCACGCCGCTGGGCCACGAACTGATGATGAAGCTGATCCACGGGATCGCATCGTGGCTGCTCGACCGGGAGATCGGCCTGCACCGCATCGAATTCCCGTTCCCGCGCCCGCGGCACGCGGAAGACTATGCGTTCCTGTTCCCCGGCGAGGTGCGCTTCGGGGCGGAGGCGACGGGCATTTATTTTTCATACGCGGATTGCGCCGGACAGTTCAAGCGCGAGAAGCACGAGCTGTGGGCGTTCCTGAAACGCGCGCCGGAAGACTGGACGTTCAGCGCCGGGCAGCGCGGCACGCTGATGGCGCGGACGCGCGCGTATCTCGAGCAGCACATCGCGCAGCCCGTGACGATTCAGGATCTCGCGCAGGCCCTGCACGTGTCGGTACGAACGCTCAACCGGCGCTTCGCGGAGGAGGGCACGCGCTTCCAGCAGGTGAAGGATGGCCTGCGGCGCGACATCGCCGTCCACCGCCTCGCCAACTCGAACACGGGCGTGGCGGCGCTGGCGTTCGACCTGGGCTTCGCCGACGCCACCGGTTTTTGCCGCGCCTTCAAGCAGTGGACGGGCAGCAGTCCGACCGATTACCGCAAGGGGAATCGTCAGGGCGAGTGAGGCGTCCAGCCGCCCAGCACCCAGGCCGGATCGCGGTAGCGCGCGCTCGTCTCCGCGTCGAGCTGGCGTGATGCTGGATGCCGCCTGCTGACGTCCACCGGCTTGCCGTCCGCGGTGCGGCTGTTGAATTCCCAGAACCGCACGTGCGTCGCATCGCCGTCGATCGGTCCCCAGCCTTCGGGCGCGATGCCGACCAGGGTCGCATCGAGCAGCACCGCTTCCGCATACGGATAATTGCGGCCCTTGTTGTCGGGCAGGCGCGCCAGCACGGTCTCGCCGCCGGTCGCACGGAACGTGCAGTGGTCGAACACGTTGCCGTGGTTGGCCTGCGTGTTCCGGACCCACATGAACGCGCCGCGCGATGCGATCTCGCAGTGGCGGAAGTAGGCCGGACCGCGACCGAGGATCGTGTCGCCGGTGCCCGTCAGGCGGATGTTCTCGAAGTACGCGCTGCCGTTCGTCTGCAGCGCGTCGCCGGCACCCTCGATCGTCACGTTCTTCACGATGGTGCGCTCGCCGTTGAGCAGCAGGCCTTCCGCCTGGCCGTTCGCCGTCGTCGCGATGGTGAGGTTGTCCAGCACCATGTCGCGCACATGGTCGAGCGCGAACGCCGCGCGCCGCGACGGGAACGTGCCCGGCAACTCGTTCGTGCCCACGTTCGGCGGATGCGGATTGAACACCTCGTTGTTCGCGTAATGGATGCGCACGCCGTCGCGGCTTTCGCCTTGCACCGTGACGTCGTGCTGGTTGCGGGCGTAGACGATCTCCTCGTAGTCGCCATTCTTCACGAATATCGTGACGCGGCCCGCGTGGTTGTCCGGCACCCAGTCGAGCGCGCCCTGCACGGTGGAGAAATCGCCGCTGCCGTCCGCCGCCACCGTGATGCGACGCGCATCCGCGGCCGGCGCACGGGCCTTCGTCGTGAAGCGCCAGTCCTCGACGCCCTTGAAGCTGCCGTCGGCCACCGTCAGCACGCCCGGGTCGATCCGCACGTAATACGTTTTCCCGTAGCGGAGCAGGTCGTGGTGCGGAGTGATCGTGGCCTCGTTGCCGTGCACGATCACGGGATAAAAATGAAAACCGTCCGTGAAGCCGCCGATGATCGTCAGCTGGTAGTTGCCGGCGGCAGGCTGGACGCCCGGCGCCGACGGCGTGCCCGGCTTCGTGTCGGCATTGGTGCGGCGCGGGCCGCCGTAGTCGTAAGCCGTGGCGAGGTAGGGTGGATACGGACCGGGCGCCCGTTCCGTGGGGCCGGCCGGGATGCCCAGGTCCAGTTCGTCGACCAGGCGGTCGTCGGCCGCGTCGTAGATGCGGATCGTGCCGGCGCGGCCGACCGTCGGCGGACTCGAAAAACGCAGCACGAGGTGCGTGTCCGGATTGACGTTGGTGGCCCCGTTCGCCGGAAACCGGGTGGCGGCGCCGGCCGAGGCGCAGAGGGCGAGGGCGGCAAGGAACGCGAGTCTCATGGTTTCCGTGAAGGTGGCCTGTTGTCGGCTCATTGTAGAGTGGCTGGACCGGGGTTGCAACTGGTCCAGCCGATGTAAAGACCTGTCCCGGAATGACAACAGCCGTTGTCACTAGAATTGCCTCGTGGAATCAAAGTGTTACAATCATGTCCGCCTGCCCGCGGCATCTCCGCCGACACCTCCATGCCTACCGAACTCATCCAGCTTCCCCAATCCGAACTGCTCGAATACCTGCGCCGCCAGGTCGACAAGATGGCCGAACTCGAGCACAAGATCGCCAGCATCGAACAGGACCGCGAGGAATTGTTGCGCGTGGCGTGCAACGTCGACGCGCGCCTGCGCGAATACGAGGAAATCAAGGAAGGGTGGGACTGGTTCTTCACCAACTCGCTCGACATGCTCGTCGTGCACGACCTGGATGGACGCCTGCTGCGCGTGAATCCGGCCGTCGAACGCCTGCTGGGCTATACGCCGGAGGAGTTCATGCGCGTGCCGCTGGAGGAGGCCGTGCATCCGGACGACGTGGCGGCCGTGGTCGCGCACATGCGCACGATCGCCGCGGGCACCGACGGCGTGAACTTCGAATCGCGCGCGCGTCACAAGGATGGCCGCTACCGCTGGCTCGCCTGGACCACGCCGGCGCCGACCAAGGACGGGCGCGCGATGATGCACACGTATGCGATCGCGCGCGACGTCACGGAATCGCGCCTGACGCAGCAGGAGTTGTTGTACCGCGCGCAGCACGACGCATTGACGGGCCTGGCCAACCGCGCCGCGTTCGACCACGAGCTCGGGCTGGCGCTCGCGCGTGCCGAGCGGCTGGCGAGTCCGGTGTCGCTGCTGCTGATCGACCTGGACGGCTTCAAGCAGGTCAACGACACGCTGGGCCACCTGGCCGGCGACGAGGTGCTGCGCACGGTCGCGGCGCGGCTGCGCGCGGCGAGCCGCAAGGGCGACATGGTGGCCCGTCTCGGCGGCGACGAATTCGCCTGCATCACGACCGGCACGTCCCGTGCGGCGCTCGATGCGCTGGCCGCGCGCATGCTGGACGTCGTGTGCGAACCGGTCGCGGTAGGCGACGTGCAGGCCCGCGTCGGCTGCAGCATCGGCATCGCGACCGCCGGCGGCGACTACGATCCGATGCGCCTGTTCGGTGCGGCGGACCGCGCCATGTATGGCGTCAAGGCGCGCGGCAAGAGGGATGTCGCGCACGCTGCGCCGGCCTGAGCGATCAGGCGAAATCCGCGTCCAGCACGATCCGGTAGCTCGCCTTCCCGGCGCTGGGATGGACGACAGGATCCTGGCACCGGCGCCACCACGGGCGCGCGCCGTTCAGTCCTCGACGAACACGACGGCCGTGCGCGGCGGGATCGAGAACGCGCCCGTCGCGCCGTCGAAGGTCGCCTGCGTGGCCCGCTTGTCCGCAACGTGCTCGGACAGGAACACGGGATGCAGATGCAGGCGCTTGCCAAAGGCTTCCGGATCCGTCACCGTGTGCCCGACCTTGTCCACGTTGATGAAGTACGTGATGCCGGCGAAGTTGGCGCCGTCCAGGCCGCGGCCGTCCAGGTGCGCGGCGACCACCGTCGGCACCTGCGCGCTGCCCGTGTTGAAGAAGCGCAGGCGGCGTTGGATCTCGGCCGCCGTCGGCAGGCGGAACAGCGTGGAGCTGGCGCGGATGGCGAGCAGGTCGCGGAAAGCGTCGCGCGTGAACGCGATGTCGGCGGGCGCCGGCTTGATGGCGGGTTCACGCAGCAGGGGCTGCATCAGCGGCCAGTCCTTGCCGTTGTCGTCCGCGGGCGGCAGGCCCGTGCCGAAGTGGTTGTCGCGGTACGTCCAGTCGATGCGGTTGAACCAGTCGCCCGAATTGAAGCTGTTGCGGTCCAGCGATTTCGAGCGCAGCACGTCGATGCCCGCGTGGTAGTACGCGACGCCTTGCGCGAACGCGTCCACCGCCATGCCCAGCACCTGCACGCGCGCCCGCTCCCGGCTCGTCGTGGACAACGGCAGCTTGAACACGTCGATATCGAACAGCGTCTGGTTGTCGTGGTTCTCGACGTAGTTCACGACCTCGCCCGGTTCGCTCGCATAGCCGGCCGGCTGGCCGTTGTAGTCGATGGCTTCGAGCGGCACCGTCCTGTCGTCGAACGTGTGCAGCGGATACGAGCGGATCGAGCCCGCGAGCCCCGCGCGCACGAGGTCCGCGGCTTTCAACAGGTCGGCGGCGGCCTGCTTCCCGGCATGCGCGTTCGGATCGTAGACGAGGCCATTGATCCAGCCCTGGCGGCTGAACATCGCCTCGCCGGAATCGCCCGCGGAGCCGCCGCGCACGGCGTCGCGCAGGCGGTCGTTGAATGTGCCGATGCCGCTGCCGTTCAGCGAGAGCTGCGACGCCTGCACGAAGCGGGCGCCGTCCGCCACTTCGCCGAAGTTCCAGCCTTCGCCGATCAGCTGAACGTTGCGGCCGGCGACTGCATTGACCTTGCGTTGCAGGTCTTCCATCACGGCGCGCGGCTGGTGGCCCATCAGGTCGAAGCGGAACGAATCGATCTTGTATTCCTTTGCCCACAGCGCGACGGAATCGATCATCAGCTTGCCCATCATGCGGTGTTCCGTCGCCGTGTTGTCGCAGCACGTCGACCGTTCGATGACGCCGCTCGCGTTCAGGCGGTGGTAGTAGCCGGGCACGATGCGGTCGAGGACGGATTTTTCGTTCTGTCCTGCGATGAAGGTGTGGTTGAACACGACGTCCATGCCTACGCGCAGGCCCGTCTTGTGCAGGCTTTGCACCATCTGGCGGAACTCGACGATGCGGCGCGCGCCGTCGGCAGGGTCGGTGGCATAGCTGCCTTCGGGTGCGTTGTAGTGGAACGGGTCATAGCCCCAGTTGAAGCAATCCGTCTCCGCCGTGCGTTTTACGAGGCCCTGCTGCGTGTCGCCGTCGGGCGCGCCGGCCGGTTGCGGCACCGCGCATGCCTTCTCCGGCACGCTACCGATGTCGTACACGGGCAGCAGGTGGATGTCCGTGAGGCCGCTCTTCGCCAGCGCCGCGAGGTGCCGCATGCCGCTTGACCCGGTATCGGTGAACGCGAGGTATTTGCCGCGGTGGGCTGCCGGCACGCTGGCGTCGTCGCGCGAAAAGTCGCGCACGTGCAGTTCGTAGACGACCATGTCGGTCTGCTGTTTTACCGTCTGCGGGGCGGGCGTCGTGTCCCAGCCGGCCGGTTTCAGGCGCGGCGCATCGAGCCGAGCGATGTAGCTGCGCTTCGAATCCGTCGTCAGGCTGATCGAGTAGGGATCGGTGACGAGGTTGCGCACGATGCCCGCGTCGACCGGCACGTCGACGGCGTACTTGTAGTACTTGCCCGTCAAATCGCCCGGCAGCGCGGCGCGCCATGCGCCCGTGCGGCGGTCGAATTCCATTTGATAGACGGCCCGTACGCCGCCCGTGCCGCCGTCGTAGACGCAGGCGGCGGCCTGTTGCGCGGTCGGTGCCCACACCGTGAAGCGCGTGCGGCCGCCGACGATGTCCACGCCCAGTTGCGGCAGGTCGGCGGCAGCGGCATACAGGTCGTCGAGAGCGCCGGCCGCCTGGATGCGCGTGGCGTCCAGCACGCGGCCCTCCGCGTCCTCGCGCACGAGCACGAGCTGGCCGCGGTGCAGGTCGGGCAGGCGGGCCGCATCCGCGTCGCCCACGCGCAGCATCGGGCCCGGGGCCAGGTATTTGAAGGCTTGCGGTACGGGTCCGGAGATCGGATCGAGACGGATCGCGCCGTCCGCGCCCGCGACCTTGCCGCCCTGCGGCGCGGCGATCGCACCGCGCGCCGAGTGATACAGCCTGGTCACGCCATCGGCCGGAGCGCCCGGCCATCGGATCGTCCGGCCGTCGAGCCAGACGGCGCGCGCATCGAAGCGGGCTGCGGCCGGATGCAGGACGGTCTCGAAGTGTTTGCTATCGCACGCGTCCGGACCGATGGCGGCGTGGGCGCCGCCGGCGGCCAGGCAGGAGAGCAGGGCGCCGGCGGCGCGGAGAGTCGTTCGGGTCATGGTGGGGAGGTGTTTTGTTGACGCGACAGGTTAACACTGATTGATGTAGTTTGACTACCGGCTGGTTGAGATGTTTTTTATGTGTAAATGCGTAAGTCAATGATTTAAATGAAGATTTGCTATAGCTGACCATTTTTGCGCCGATTGTCATTGCCGATGTCATCCTGTATATTGCGTAAAATTACTGGAGAGACACCACATGACCACTTCCTCGCACGACAAGCATCCGTGGTGGCGCGAAGCCATCATCTACCAGGTCTACCCGCGCAGCTATCTCGATACGAATGGCGATGGCGTCGGCGACCTGCCGGGCATCACCGCCAGGCTGGATTACATCGCCAGCCTGGGCGTGGACATCGTCTGGCTGTCGCCGTTCTTCAAGTCGCCGATGAAGGACTTCGGCTACGACATCGCGGACTACTGCGACGTCGACCCGCTGTTCGGCACCCTGGCCGATTTCGACGCGCTCATCGCGAAGGCGCACAGCCTCGGCCTGAAGATCATGATCGACCAGGTGATGGCGCACACGGCCGAGAACCATCCGTGGTTCGTCGAGAGCCGCTCGAGCCGCGACAATCCGAAGGCCGACTGGTACGTGTGGTCCGATCCTCTCCCGGACGGCAACCCGCCCAACAACTGGCTGTCCGTGTTCGGCGGCTCGGCGTGGCAGTGGGACAGCCGCCGCAAGCAGTACTACATGCACAACTTCCTCGTGAACCAGCCGCAGGTGAACTTCCATAATCCCGCAGTGCAGCAGGCGCACCTGGATTCGCTGCGCTTCTGGCTCGAGCGGGGCGTCGACGGCGTGCGCATGGACGCGTGCAACTTCCATTTCCACGACCGTTCGCTCAAGAGCAATCCGCCGGCCCTCGTGCGCGACACGTCGACCGTCACGGACGTGAATCCGTACGGCATGCAGGCCCACATCCACGACAAGACCCAGCCCGAGAACATCGCGTTCCTGCAAAGGCTGCGCAAGCTGCTGGACGAATACGGCGCCGTCGCGATCGGCGAAGTGGGCGCGGACGATTCGCTGGCCGTGATGGCCGATTACACGTCCGGCGGCGACAAGCTGCACATGGCCTATAGCTTCAACCTGCTGACGCCCCAGTTCTCCAGCCGCCACATCCGCCGCCAGGTCGAGGAATTCAATGCGCGCGTGAAGGATGGCTGGGCGTCGTGGTCGGTCGGTAACCATGACAGCATCCGCGTCGCCACGCGCTGGTCGAGCGGAGAATGGACGCCCGCACTGTCCAAACTCGTGCTGGCGCTGCAGCTGTCGCTGAAAGGCACGCCGTGCCTGTACCAGGGCGACGAACTGGCGCTGCCGGAAGCGGACGTGCCTTATGAACTGCTGCAGGACCCGTACGGCATCACGTTCTGGCCCGAGTTCAAGGGCCGCGACGGCTGCCGCACGCCGATGCCGTGGACGAGCGCAGCGCCGAATGCCGGCTTCACCACCGGCAAACCGTGGCTGCCGGTACCGCCCGAGCATGTGGCGCTGGCCGAGGAAGGCCAGGACAAGGACCCGCAATCGACGCTGAACTTCGCGCGCAACATCATCAAGTGGCGCCGCAACCTGCCGCAGCTGACGCGCGGCGAGATCACGTTCTTCGACGTGCCGGAACAGGCGCTGGCGCTGCGCCGCGACGAGGAGGGCTTCCCGCCGGTGCTGGCCGTGTTCAACGTGACCAACGCACCGCTGACGTTCGACTGGCCTGAAGCGGCGGGCGCGAAGAAGCTGGAAGGCCACGGCCTGTCCGGCGACGTGAACGGCACGACCGTCACGCTGCCCCCGTACGGCGGCTGGTTCGGTACAATCGCATAATGGAAGAGCAACCAGACAATACGCGCACCGCGTTCGCCGACGGCCCGCGCCTGCTGGCCGACATCGGCGCGACGCATGCACGCTTCGCGCTGCAGACCGCGCCCGGCACCTATCGCTCGGTGCGCGTGCTGAAGTGCGACGACTTTTCGGGCATCGTCCCGATGCTGCGCTTCTACCTCGCCGAACACGCGGACACGCGCCTGCACCACGGCGCGCTCGCGCTCGCGAACCCCGTCGACGGCGACTATGTGCGCATGACGAACCGGCCGTGGGAATTCTCCACGGACGCCGTGCGGCGCGAGCTCGGGCTGGACACACTGTTGATCGTGAACGACTTCACGGCGCTGGCGATGGCGATCCCGGGCCTGAAGGAATCGGACCTGATGCAGGTGGGGCCCGGCAAACCCGTGCCGGGCGCCGTGCTGGGCGTGCTCGGACCGGGCACGGGCCTGGGCGTCTCCGGCGGCATCCCGACCGTCGACGGCTTCGTCACCCTCGGCAGCGAGGGCGGCCACGTCAACTTCGCGCCCAGCGACGAGCGCGAGTTCGCGATCCTGCAGACCGCGTGGCGCGAATGGAGCCACGTGTCGAACGAGCGCCTGATTTCCGGCCCCGGCATGGAGATCATCCACCGCGCGCTGGCGGAACGCAACGGCGTGGATGCGCCCGCGCGCACGTCCGCCGAGATCATCACGGGTGCGCTCGACGACCACGATCCGCTGTGCCTCGAAGTGCTGGAATGCTTCTGCGGCATGCTGGGCGGCGCCGCGGCGAACCTGGCGGTGACGCTCGGCGCGTTCGGCGGCATCTTCATCGGCGGCGGCATCGTGCCGCGCCTGGGCGAGTGGTTCAGGACGTCGCCGTTCCGCACGCGTTTCGAAGCGAAGGGCCGTTTTTCCAGCTACCTGTCCGACATCCCGACGTACGTGATCTCGACGCCGCACGTGGCGTTCGACGGTGTCGCGAACATCCTGTCGGAACACCTGCGCGGCCGCAGCGGCGGCAACACGCTGATGGACCGCATCCACAAGCTGCGTCCGGAACTGACGCCGGCCGAGCAGCGCGTGGCGGCCCTCGTGCTGGAACAGCCGCGCCTCGTGCTGAACGAACCGATCGCCGGCATCGCGAAGCTGGCGGACGTGAGCCAGCCCACCGTGATCCGTTTCTGCCGTTCGCTCGGCTTCCTCGGCCTCGCCGATTTCAAGCTGAAGTTCGCGAGCAGCCTCACGGGCTCGATCCCCGTGCGCCACAGCCAGGTGCGCGGCAGCGACAGCACGCACGACCTGTCGGCGAAGGTCATCGACAACACGATCTCGGCGATCCTGCAGTTCCGCGACCAGCTGGACGTGCGCGCCATCGACCGTGCGATCGAACTGGTGAGCCGCGCGAAACGGGTGGAGTTTTACGCGATGGGGAATTCGCGCGTGGTGGCGCTGGATGGCCAGCACAAGTTCTTCCGCTTCCGCATCCCGACGGCGCTGTACGGCGACTCGCACCTGTTCAAGCTGGCGGCCGAGCTGCTGGGGCCCGGTGACGTGGTCGTCGCGATCTCGAACTCGGGCCGCCTGCCGGACCTGCTGTCGGCCGTGGATGCGGCACGCGCGGCCGGTGCGGACGTCATCGCCATCTGCAACAGCCAGTCGCCGCTCGCGCGCCGCGCGGACGTGCTGCTGGCCGTGGACCACGCGGAGGACAGCACGCACTTCCTCGCGATGATTTCGCGGATCCTGCAGCTGCTCCTCATCGACATCATGGCGGTCGGCATCTCCGTCGACGTGCACCATGCGCGGGCGTTGCCGCCGGCGGCGGTGGAAGGTGAAGGGGAAGGGCGCAGGGCGCTGATCTCGCACCTGGACAGCTAGCGGTGAAACGTCGTCCCTGCGAAGGCAGGGACCCAATTTGCACGCGTTGCGATAATGCGTGCAGAACTTGGGCCCCCGCCTGCGCGGGGGCGACGCTGTTAAGCGGTGCGGCTATTTACGCGCTTCGATCTTCGGCAAAAACGCCGCCAGTATCCCCAGCAACGGCAGGAACGACGCGATCCGATAGACGGTCTCGATCCCGGCCACGTCGGCCAGATGCCCCATGGCCGCCGCGCCGATGCCGCTGACGCCGAACATCAGTCCAAAAAAGATCCCCGCGATCATGCCGACCTTGCCCGGCACGAGCTCCTGCGCGAACACGACGATCGCGGAAAACGCGGACGACATCACGAGCCCGATCACCACCGACAGCGCGCCGGTCCAGAACAGGTCCGCATACGGCAGCGCGAGCGTGAACGGCGCGGCGCCGAGGATCGAGACCCAGATCACGCGCTTGCGGCCGATGCGGTCGCCGATCGGGCCGCCCGCGAACGTGCCGGCCGCGACGGCCGCCAGGAACACGAACAGGTACAGCTGCGCGGTGCCGACGGGGACGTGGAATTTCTCGATCAGGTAGAACGTGTAATAGCTCGACAGGCTCGCCATGTAGACGTATTTCGAGAACACGAGCATGGCCAGCACCGCGAGCGCGCGGATGACGGTCGCGCGCGGCAGCACCGGTCCCGCGTGGGCGGCGGCCTTGCGCGTGATCGTCTTGAGGTGGCTGCCGTACCAGCGGGAGACGCCCACGAGCACGATCACGGCGACGAGGATGAACAGCATGAACCACGCGATGCGGCCCTGCCCGCGGCCCACGATGATGGCGGCGGCCAGCAGCGGGCCGAACGCGGAGCCGAGGTTGCCGCCCACCTGGAACAGCGATTGCGCGAAGCCGAAGCGTCCGCCGGACGCGAGCCGCGCCACGCGCGAGGCTTCCGGGTGGAAGGTCGACGAGCCGATGCCGATCATGCCCGCGGCCAGCAGCAGCATGGGGAAGGTGCCGGCGACGGCCAGCAGCGCGACGCCCGCGAGGGTCACGCACATCCCGGCCGGCAGCAGGAAGGGGATCGGACGCTTGTCGGTGTACAGGCCGATCCACGGCTGCAGCAGCGAGGCGGTGCACTGGAACGTCAGCGTAATCAGGCCGACCTGCGTGAAGCTGAGCGCGAACTGCGCTTTCAATAGCGGGTAGATCGACGGCAGCACGGCCTGCACGCAATCGTTCAGCAGGTGCACGAAGGCGACGGAAAACAGGATCTGGAGCACGGTCCCGGGCGCGGCGCTGGCCGGCCCGGCGTGCGTTGTGGCGGGCGAGGTTGGCGTGGTCATGATGATCTTCGATGGGAATGGCAGCCCAGTGTAATATTGTCGATTCGAACGTATATTCCATTTTTCGTCGTCCAAGTGACAATCGCGCCTTCCCCCCGCTACCGCCAGAAATTCCGCAAACTGCCGCGCAGCGTGACGGCCGTGCCGTCCGAAGTGCAGCACGGCGAACTGGTCGAAGCCCATAGCCACCCGTGGGTGCAGCTGCTGTACGCCAGCGAGGGCGTGATGCGGGTGCGTACGGAGCTGGGCGTGTGGATCATCCCGCCGCGCCGGGCGCTCCTCATCGCGCCCGGCATCGTGCACGAACTGACGATGCTCAGCCGCGTGAACATGCGCACCTTGTACATCGAGCAGGATGCCGCCGGCGGCCTTGTCGACGGCTGCAAGGTGCTGGAAGTGAGTCCGCTGCTGCGCGAGCTGATCCTGGCGCTGTCCGCGGAGCCCGTCGACTATCCGCCCGGCGGGCGCGGCGAGGCGCTGGCGCGGCTGATCCTGTCGGAACTGGCCGCGATGGAGACGGTGCCGATCGCCGTCCCGTGGCCGCGCGACCGCCGCCTGCAAGCCTTGTGTACGGACATCATGGCGCACCCCGCCAGCCAGCGCCGGCTCGACGATTACGCGCTCGACGCGGGTGCCAGCGCGCGCACGCTGATCCGGCTGTTTCCCCGCGAAACGGGCCTGCACTACCGCCAATGGGTGCAGCAGGTGCACCTGGCGCATGCGTTCGAGATGCTGGCGCGCGGCGAGAGCGTGGGCAGGATCGCGCAGGCACTCGGCTACGCGAGCCCGAGCGCGTTCACGAGCATGTTCCGCAAGCTGCTCGGCAAGACGCCGCAGCATTACCTGGCGGAGTGGCGGGCGGAGTGGCGGGCGCGGACTTGAAGGATGAAGGGGAGGCGCCGCCGACCGGGGGAGGAGTGGCGCCACCGTTCACGCGAAGTGGACGATGACGCTGCACGGTCAGCGGCAACATCCACGATAGACAGATCGGATGGGCCTTGGTTTGTGGCCGATCAATGCGACTTCAGTTCGACGTTGCGGATATTGCGCCGCCATTCGGCCAGCGATTGCACGGAGTCATTGTCCAGGTCTTCGACGAGGATGTCGTCGCCTTCATACGCCACGAGGAAACTGGCGCGGCGGTGCACGTTCTGCTTGCGGTCTTCCACGAAGCTCAGCTGGTAATACTTCTTGCCTTCGATGATGCGCGGGTTCGGATCGTCCTCGATGACGGCCCCGTGGGCCGCGCCGTGCGAGCGTTTTTCGATCTGCTCCGACCACGTCTTGAGTTCCGGCAGCGCCATCAGTGCGGCGATCGCCTGGTCGCGCGTGCGCGTGGGCGCTGCCGGGGCCTGGACGACGGCCGGCTTCGGCGGCGGCGCCGGTTTTTCGCCCTTGCAGGCGGCGAGCGCGGCCAGGGCGAAGAGGGTGGCGCTCAGCAGGCGGATCGGACGTGCGGACATGGCGGTTAGCGAAAGGTAAAGAACCAGTCTAAACCAAGTGGTGTTGCCCGGCAACTTAACGAATGGACGAATTCAGTTCGACCCGTCTGAACCGGACGTTGCTCGCTCTCTCCGTGCTGACCGTGAACCCGCTGCAGCCATCGGCGTTGCACTGGTAGGTGAGCGTGCCGAAGCCGGTGGCATAGTCGCGTTCGCCGTTAAAACCGAGCGTGACCGTGCCGCCCGGATAGGTCAGCTCGAGGTCCCCGTCCTTGCCGGCGACCGAATACAGGACGTGCAGCTCGTCGCTGTAGAAATCGCCTTCGAGCCGCTTCAATTCGGCTGCGGAAGGCGTGGGACGCGCGGTGCGGGTGGCGGGAATATCCTGCTCGCCCCAGTGCAGGATGCCGCCCGCGACGATGCCGTCCTTGCCCGGTGCGTCGAAGGTGAACTGGGCATTGATTCCCTTGGCGAAGAATTTCCGTTCGCCGTACGGGAACACAGGCATTTTCGGCAGGCCGTTCCCGACCGCCATCAACCGGCCGCCCTCCCTGGTGAACGTGGCGCCGGATTGCGGTGAGGTCGCATAATAGCCGACCAGCGCATCCAGCCGCGCAGGGTCGAACGGGATCGCCTGGAACGTCTTCACGGGTGCCGCGGGCGCAGCCGGCGTCGCGCCGGGGACGCGGTCCAGGATCATGTCGGCGATCCCGCGCACGGCCAGGTACGTATCGATGTCGGCGCCGTTGGCGAACACCATCACCGACAGACGCTGGTCGGGAAAACGCCACAGCTGGCTGCTATAGCCGCGGATCGAGCCGCTGTGTTCGACCAGCCGCAAGCCGCGGTAGCTGAGGGCGAACAGGCCGGACGCGTACTCGATCGGCTTGCCGTCATTGAGCACGCCGGTGGCCTGCATCTGCCTGACCACGTCCATGCCGCCGACGCGTCCATCGTAGAAATTGCGGTCCCACAGGGCCAGGTCGCCCGCCGTCGTCAACACGCCGCCGTCGCCGATCGTTGCCACGTTGACCGCCGCGTACTGGTAGCCCCCCGTATCGGCGGGCTCGTACGGCAGGGCGCGGCCGGGTACCAGCGTGCAGTTATCGGACTGGAACAGCGTGTGTTTCATGCCGAGGGGCGCGAAGATGCGCTCGCGCGCAAACTCGGGCAGCGGTTTGCCGGACGCGCGCTGCACGATCAGCCCGAGCAGCAGATAACCGGTATTGGAGTACAAGTAACCGTCGCCGGGCGCGAAGTTGAGCGCGCGCTGGCGCCTGATCAATGCCAGCGCCTTGTCCTCGGCGATGACGTCGCCCGGGCGCAGGCCCGCCATGGACATCAGGTCAAAGTAGTCGCGCAATCCGCTCGTGTGGTGCAACAGGTGGCGGATGGTGATCTTCTTGCCGAAGTCCGGCACGTCGGGCAGCCACGTGCGGACGTCGTCGTCGAGCGACAGCTTGCCGTCCTTTGCCAGCAGGTGAATGGCGAAGGCGGTGAACTGCTTGGACATCGAGCCGATGACGAATTCGGTGGCCGGCGTCATCGGCACGCCGCGCTCGATGTCCGCCATCCCGTAGCGCTTTGTCAGCACGACCTTGCCGTCGCGGATCACGCCGACCACGGCGCCCGGCATGCCCGGCCGGGTCCATGGGGCGAACAGCGCGTCGATCTGCCGTTCCGGCGAAGGCGTGGATGGCGAGGCTGCTACGGGCGCGGCCAGGAAGGCCGCAAGCAATGCGATGCGTTTCATGATGTCCTTCCTGGTTGCCGATGTGTGAACGGCAGTATGGCAGATGCTGAACAGGAATGGTTAGTGGTTGGTAAAAATTATTACCCATAAAGTGAATTTAAGATTGCTATCAAATGGAAGTAAAAGTTGCGCGTGAGAGGATGTAAATGCTACAGTCCGGCTAACATATTGAACAATCAACCAGCCGGGGTCCCATGTCGCCACTTCACCGCCGCGCCCTCCTTGCCTCCCTGATCGTGTCCGCCACCGCCCTGGCGCAGGAAGGCCCACCCGCCCAGGTCGACGTGCGCGGCAAGGCGTCGGACTACGATCCGCGCCGCGACGACACCTCGGCCCGCATCGTCGTCCGTCACGAGGAGCTCGTGAAATACGGCGACACGAACCTGCTCGACGCGCTCAAGCGGATCCCGGGCGTGACCGTGAGCGGCAGCGCCGGGCGCGGCGGCGAGGTGCGGATGCAGGGACTGGGCAACGGCTACACGCAGGTGCTCGTCGACGGTGAACGCATGCCGCCCGGGTTCGCGTTCGACACGCTGGCGCCCGATGCCGTCGAGCGCGTGGAGGTGCGGCGCGCGGCCACCGCTGACCTGCCTACGCAGGCCATCGCGGGCACCATCAACATCGTGCTCAAGAAAGTCGTCAGGACGAGGGAGCGCGAATTCAAGGCCGGCGTCGAGGCCGGGCGGGACACGCGCAGCCCGAACGCGAGCCTGCGGCTGGCGGACAAGCGCGACCGGTTCTCGTATTCGCTGGCGCTGGAGGCGATGCGTAATGATTTCGATGGCGACGTGCCCGGTCGCGAGGAAGGATTCGACGCGGCCGGCCGCCCGACCCTGGTGCGCACGACGGCCGGCCGGGAGCACGGCCATCTGGCGACCTTGAGCCTCGTGCCCCGGGTCGCGTGGACACTGGACGGCGGCGACACGCTCGCGCTGGAGGGACTCGCGACATTGAACCGCTTCCGCGTCGGCGTCCACGCACCGACCACGACGTGGCTGGGCGAGACGGCGCCATACCCGCGCCAGGACATCCGCATGAACAACGACATGGGGTCGACACGCGCGGCGCTCGAGTGGGTGCATGCGTTTGAGGGCGGCGGCAAGCTGGAGACGAAGTTCAATGCATCCGCCGGCTACACGGACAACGGCAGCGACCGCGATGCGGGCGGCAATCCGGATGTCGGGTTACTCCGCCGCGATATCGACTCGACAGGGCACGACCGCGACGTCGGCACGACCGGCAAGGCGACCTTGCCGCTGTGGGAAGGCCACGCGCTGGCCGTCGGCTGGGACGCCGGCCGCGCGCACCGCGACGACTCGCGCCGCGAACGCGATCCGACGCAGCCCGCGCTCGTCATCCCGCACGGCGACGAGCGCTACACGGGTACCGTCACGCGCCTGGCTTTGTATGCGCAGGACGAGTGGCAGGTGACGCCCGCCTGGTCGGCCTATCTCGGCACGCGCTGGGAGGGCGTGCGCATCCGCGCTGCGGGCGCGGGCTTCGGCAGCGCGCGATCGTGGTCGAGCGTATTCAGTCCCATCGTCCAGACGTTGTATAAGCTGCCGGGGCAGCGCAACGATCGCGTACGCCTCGCCGTCGCGCGCACGTACAAGGCGCCCGGCATGGAGGCGCTGCTGCCGCACCGCTACACGACCGTGAACAACAGCCAGGTCGAGCCGGACGTACAGGGCAACCCGAACCTGAAGCCGGAACTGGCGCTCGCCATCGATGCCGCCTATGAACGCGAATGGGCGCCGGGCGCGCTGTTCTCGGTAAGCGCGTCACAGCGCCGCATCGAGGACACGACGCGCAACCTGGTCCGCTTCGATCCTGCCGGCGGGCGCTGGGTGTCGCAGCCGGAAAACGTCGGCAGCGCGACGACGCGCACGCTCCAGCTCGAAACACATTTCCCCGTGGGGACGTGGAACCTGCGCGGCGACGTTGCGCGCAACTGGTCGCACGTCGACGCGGTGCCGGGGCCGGACAACCGGCTCGACCAGCAGGTGCCGCTGTCCGCCAACCTCGGCGCCGACTGGCAGCGCGACCGCTTGGCGGCCGGCGCCAACTTCGGGTTCCGCCAGGGCGGCACCGTGCGGGTGTCCACGAACCAGACCGTCTATCTGCACGCGCAGCGCGATCTCGACATCTACGCGTCGTGGAAGCTGGACGCGACGTCGCAGCTGCGCATGACGGCCGTGAACGTGCTCGGCTCGGACTTCGTCAACGACAGCAGCTACGCGACACTTGATGGCGTGCTGCGCAACCGTGTCACCAACGTGCGGCGCCCGAGCGTACGGGCCGCTTTCGAAACGAGGTTCTGACCATGAACGTCCAACGCACGCTCTTCGGCCTGTGGGCCGCCGCCTTGACGCTGCACGCGGCCGCCGATCCGCGCATAGCCCGCATCGAGAACGGCCTGCGCGAGCCGGTCGCCGTGCGCGGCGCGCCCGCGCGCACGATGCGCCTCGTGGATCGCATGCGCGACCTGCACGTGCCGGGCGTGAGCATCGCCTTCATCGACTATGGCCGCATCGCGTGGACGCGCGCGTACGGCGTGGCCGATGCGGACAGCGGCCGGCCCGTGACGCCGGCGACGCTGTTCCAGGTCGCGTCGATCAGCAAGTCCGTCGCCGCCGTCGCCACGGTGAAGAGCCGCATCGATCTCGACGCAGACGTGAATACGCGGCTGCGCGGGTGGCATGTGCCGGAGAATGCATTCACGGCGCAGCATCCGGTGACGGTGCGCGGGCTGCTGAGTCATACGGCCGGCGTGTCCGAGGATGACCTGTTCGGCTATCCGGCCGCGGAACCTTGTCCGACCTTGCCGCAGGCGTTGGCGAAGGCCGAGATCCGGTCCGTGCCCGGCAGCCGCTATGCGTATTCCAGTCTCGGCTATGGCGTGCTGCAGCAGGTGCTCGTCGACACGACCGGGCGACCGTTCGATGCGCTGGCCCGCGCCACGGTCTTCGCGCCGCTCGGCATGCGCGACTCGCTGTTCACATCGATGTTGCCCGTCGCGCTGGCGCCGCGCGCCGCGAAGGGCCATGCAATGGACGGCACGCCAATCGCGGGCGGCTGGCATTGCTACCCGGAGCAGGCAGCGGCCGGGCTGTGGACGACGGCGTCGGACCTGGCCCGCTTTGCCATCGCGCTGCAGGACAGGGTGCAAACCGGACACGCATTCCTGACCAGGCAACAACGCGATATGCTGTTCACGCCCGTGCGCGACGACTACGGCCTCGGCTTCCAACTGGACCACGCGGGCAAGGAACCCGTGTTCCACCACAGCGGCTCGAACGCCGGCTACAAGGCGCTGCTATGGGCCTATACGCGCACGGGGCAGGGCGCCGTGATCCTGACGAACGGCGATTACGGTACCACCCTGATCGCGGAACTCATGCGCGCCATCGCGGCCGAATATGGCTGGGAAGACTGGCGCCCGGTCGAGCGCGCGGCCGTCCCCGCCAACACGGCCCTGTTCGACCGCTACACGGGCAGCTATGCCGTGTCGAACGTGACCTTGCGCGTCGAGCGCCGCGGCGACGTGCTGACCCTGGCCGGTCCGCCGCTCGGTCCGGAGCCGGTCGAGCTGATCCCGGCCGGCGACGCCGATTTCTTCATGCGCGAAAAGGACGCGACCCTGCACTTCGACGTGGACGCCGACGGCAACGTGGACACGCTCACGTTCGTCGACGGCCGGCCGCGACCGGGCCGGCGCATCGATCCGGCGAGGGTCAGCCGCTGACCCGCAGCCCGTGCTCGTCGCACCAGCGGCGCAGCGCCGTCTGCGTTTCCTGGGTGCGGAAGCGTTGCCACGATGCGGTGGCGCCGCGTTCGTCGAGCAGGCGCTCGAAGCCGTCCGTGTCCTCGGTGCGGACGAGGTCGTGGATCGCCGCCTGGTCGCCCGCGAGGTGCGTGGCCGCGAAGCGGAACACGAGCTGGTCGCCGATGCCCAGCGTGCTCGCGGGCGGCACGGCCACGTAGTCGGCGTCGCCCGCCGCCGCGTCGGCCGGCAGCGGCGCCTCCTCGTCCATGTAGTCGTCGTTGAGCAAATGGATCATGCCCGTCGCGCGCGCGACGAGCGCTTTCGCGCGGCCTTCGCCATCGTCGACGACGAGGGCCGCGTGTTCGAGTTCGTCCAGGTTGACTGCTGCCATGGTGCCTCCGCTTCCGTTCGATGCCGCCAGTATGCAGCGGCTGCGGTTCGAAGCTCGCACGGTTCGGACGGACAAAGAAAAAGCCCGCAGGGCGCGAACCCTGCGGGCTTTTCGGTGCGACGGAGTACGGCGCGGGTACGGCGAATTACATCATGCCGTCCATGCCCATGCCGCCCATGCCGCCCATGCCGTGGCCGCCGGCTGCCGGCTTGTCTTCGACGATCTCGGAGACCATGCAATCGGTGGTCAGCATCAGGCCGGCGATCGACGCTGCGTTCTGCAGGGCCGAGCGGGTGACCTTGGCCGGATCCAGCACGCCCATTTCGACCATGTCGCCATAGGTGCCGTTGGCGGCGTTGTAGCCGTAGTTGCCCTGGCCGTTGATGACGGCGGCGACGACGACCGACGGCTCTTCGCCGGCGTTCTGGACGATCATGCGCAGCGGCTCTTCCATTGCGCGCAGGACGATCTTGATACCGGCTTCCTGATCCGGGTTGTCACCCTTGATGTTCAGGGCCGAACGGGCACGCAGCAGGGCCACGCCGCCGCCCGGGACGATGCCTTCTTCAACGGCAGCGCGGGTGGCGTGCAGCGCGTCTTCCACGCGTGCTTTCTTCTCTTTCATTTCGACTTCGGTCGCGGCACCGACGCGGATCACGGCAACACCGCCGGCCAGCTTGGCCACGCGCTCCTGCAGCTTCTCACGGTCGTAGTCCGAGGTCGCTTCTTCGATCTGGATGCGGATCTGCTTGACGCGCGCTTCGATCGCTTCGGCGGCACCGGCGCCATCGATGATGATGGTGTTTTCCTTGCCGACTTCGATACGCTTGGCCTGGCCCAGTTCGTTCAGCGTGACCTTTTCCAGGGTCAGGCCGACTTCTTCGGCGATGACCTGGCCACCGGTCAGGATGGCGATGTCTTCCAGCATGGCCTTGCGACGGTCGCCGAAGCCCGGGGCTTTCACTGCAACGGTCTTCAGGATGCCGCGGATGTTGTTGACGACCAGGGTCGCCAGCGCTTCGCCTTCGATGTCTTCGGCGACGATGACCAGCGGACGGCCAGCCTTGGCGACTTGCTCCAGCACCGGCAGCAGATCACGGATGTTCGAGATCTTCTTGTCGCACAGCAGGACGAACGGGTTCTCGTGAACGGCAACCTGCTTGTCCGGGTTGTTGATGAAGTACGGCGACAGGTAGCCGCGGTCGAATTGCATACCTTCGACGATGTCCAGCTCGTCCTGCAGCGACTTGCCGTCTTCGACGGTGATGACGCCTTCCTTGCCGACTTTTTCCATCGCTTCGGCGATGCGCTCGCCGACGGATGCATCCGCGTTGGCCGAGATGGTACCGACTTGCGCGATCTCTTTCGAGGTCGTGGTCGGCTTGGCGATCTTCTTCAGTTCTTCGACGGTGGCGGCGACGGCCTTGTCGATGCCGCGCTTCAGGTCCATCGGGTTCATGCCGGCGGCCACGAACTTCATGCCTTCGCGCACGATGGCTTGTGCCAGCACGGTCGCGGTGGTGGTGCCGTCACCGGCGTTGTCGCTGGTCTTCGACGCGACTTCCTTCACCATCTGCGCGCCCATGTTCATGAGCTTGTCTTTCAGTTCGATCTCTTTGGCGACCGAGACACCGTCCTTGGTGACGGTCGGGGCGCCGAACGAACGTTCCAGCACGACGTTGCGGCCTTTCGGGCCCAGGGTGACCTTGACGGCGTTGGCCAGGATGTTGACACCCTCGACCATCTTGGCGCGCGCAACGTCGCCGAACACTACATCTTTAGCTGCCATATTTAATTCTCCAGATTCAGGAAGTTGTTTGGACGATTACTGGGCCACGACGGCCATGATGTCTTCTTCGCGCATGACCAGCAGCTCTTCGCCGTTGACCTTGACGGTCTGGCCCGAGTACTTGCCGAACAGGACGCGGTCGCCGACTTTCACTTCCAGCGGACGGACGTTGCCGTTCTCTTGCACTTTGCCGTTGCCCACGGCAAGCACCTCACCCTGGTCCGGCTTCTCAGCGGCCGCATCGGGGATGATCAGGCCGGACGCAGTTTTGGTTTCCTGGTCGAGACGCTTCACGATCACGCGATCGTGCAATGGGCGAAGGTTCATGCAAAACTCCTTTTAGTTGGTTTGACGAGCTATCTCAAGACCGCGGCGCGCCATCCTGGTGATCGACTCGCTGCGGGTAGAAAGGTTTGTTAGCACTCTCTACTAACGAGTGCTAATTATAGGGACGATAATTTGGCATTTCAAGCCACTGTGTCCGGCTTTTAACGGACTTTTTTGCGGTTTCGCAACCGATTCGGACGATCTGGGACAATGCGGAAGACGCGCCGCCGGATACGGGATCGGGCGGCGGTTGATGAACGCATAACTATATGAGAGTAGCACCGATCGCTCTGCAGAGGGCGCACGATCGGGCGCGGGCAGGGGCGGCGGCGCACACGCGAGCGCGCGCCTGTTGACGAAAAATTCGACTCGATCCTATAGTTACGGATGATTTCCGAATTCCAAGACCTCTCCGATAAGATCGACCGGCTCGCCCAGTTGACCCAGGCGCTGCGCAGCGAGAACTATTTGCTGCGCCAGGCGAACGCCTTGCTCAGCGCGGAAAACGTCGACTTCAAGAACCGGCTGATCGCGGCCCAGCAGCGTGTCGAAGCCCTGCTGGCGCACCTCGAACCCGCTCCCGAAACGACCGACGACGCCGAGGCCGCGCAATGATCCAACTGGACGTGAACATCATGGGCCAGCCCTATCGCCTGGCCTGCCGCGATGGCGAAGAGAAGACGCTGCGCGAAGCCGTGGCCTATCTCGACGGCAAAATGTGCGCATTGCGCGACTCGGGCAAGGTCAAGGGCACGGACCGCATCGCCGTGATGGCGGCGCTGTCGGTGGCGGCCGAATTCCTGTCCGTGAAAGCGCCGCAAGGTCCCCTGTCGGACCTGACGATCCTGGAAGTCAAGCAGAAACTCGAGGCGATGCACACCGTGTTGGATGCCGCACTTTCGGGCGACCAAAACCTGGCCTGAACCCAAAAACGTTTGACATGCCCGGCCATCGTAGTAAACTGCCGTCTACCCTGCGGTGTTCGAGATTTGCCATATATTCCTTGAACCATTCTTTCGCATAGGTTGTGGAACATGTTTGGTGGGCGCGATCGTCGCTAGTCCGACGAACCCGAAACTGAGCTGACCGCGACCACCTTGAGCCGTCAGGTTCGGGATGCCGGCAAAAACGGCACAGGCGGGGATATATTCCGAAGCGGTTGCGTACGATAAGTTCGCAGCCGCTTTTTCATTTGTCTCATTTGTGTTTCTCGAATGGAGACCCGCGCATGCGCTACTGGTTGATGAAATCCGAACCCGATGAAGTGAGTTTCGCCGACGTCCTCGAAGCGCCCGGCAAGACGGTCGCGTGGTTCGGCGTGCGCAACTACCAGGCCCGCAATTTCATGCGCGACCAGATGGAAGTCGGCGACGGCGTCCTGTTTTATCACTCCAGTTGCGCCGTGCCGGGCGTCGCGGGTATCGCGCAGGTGGCGAGCGGCCCGTATCCGGATGCGTCGCAATTCGACCCGGCGAGTCATTATTTCGATCCGAAGGCGACGCGCGAGCAGCCGCGCTGGATTTCCGTCGACGTGACGGCGGTGGCGGAAGGGCGTTATCTGCCGCTGACCGAGATGCGCGGGGTGCCGGAGCTGGAAGACATGGTGTTGCTGCAGAAGGGCAGCCGGTTGTCCATTTCGCCGGTGACGAAAGGGCAGTGGGATAAAGTGCTGGCGTTGATGGGCGTGTCTATCTCGGTCACGTAACAATGTACGTCGTTCCCGCGAAGGCGGGAACCGAAGTTTTACGCGTCTTGATAGCGCATGCAAAATTGGGCCCCTGCCTTCGCAGGGGCGACGGTTATGCGTGCACGGCCCGTTTGTTCGACCCGGAATACGCCCACCCCAGCATGACCAGTCCCGCCACGATCATCGGCAGCGACAACACCTGCCCGGACGTGATCGGCAACCCCATCACATGCGTCTCCCAATCGGGCACGCGGAAATACTCCGTGAAGAAACGCGCGCAGCCGTACAGCAGCGTGTAGAGCGCACCGACGGCAAGGCGCGGCCGCGGCTTCCGTGCGAACAGCCACATGATCACGAACACGAGCACGCCATCGACGAGCATCTGGTACAGCGGCGACGGATGGCGCGGCCCGTCCACGCCCGGCCACAGCATTGCCCACGGCAGGTTCGGATCGGCCAGGCGGCCCGGCAGCTCCGCGTTGATGAAGTTGCCGAGGCGGCCGCACGCATAGCCGATGGGGACCATCGGCGCGATGAAATCGTACACGTCCAGAAGATTGCGGCCACGTTTGCGAGCCCACAGCGCCATCGCGATCAGCACGCCGAGGAAGCCGCCGTGGTACGACATGCCGCCGTGCCACGTCATGAAGATCTCGGCCGGGTGCGAGAAATAATAGTCCGGGCGGTAGAACAGCACTTCCCCGAGGCGCCCGCCGATCACCACGCCCAGCATCCCGTAGAACAGCATGTCGTCGAGGTCGGAGTTGGTCCAGCCCTGCGCCTGCACGTGCGGCTGGGTCTTGATGCGTACGCGCCCGAGCATGATGAACAGGGCGAAGGCGACCACGTACATGATCCCGTACCAGTGGATGTCGACGGGGCCGATGCTGAAGGCGACCGGATTCGGTTGCGGGTGAACGAGCATAATTAAATTGTCCTCAGTAGTTCCAGGAAGCCCTTGAGCACCGGCGAAGGGTTATCGCGGCGCCATGCGATGCCGGTCTCGACCAGCGGGGTCGCGTCGGCGAGGGCACGGTATTCTACGCCCGGCCGCATCAGGTTCGACACGGATTGTGGCACAAGTGCCAACCCCATGCCTGCGGAAACCAGACTCACGATCGTTTGCATCTGGATCGCCTGCTGGCCGATGGCCGGTGTGATGCCCGCTTCACGGAAGCAGGACAGGATCGCATCGTGCAGCGCGGGCGAGATCTCGCGCGGGAAAATGATCAATGGCAGAGGGGGCAGGTTGCGCAGCGCGACGGGTCCCTTCCTGCGCAGCAGGCCCGCGGGCGCGCACAGGATCAGCGGCTCGTCCAGCACCTTCATGTAATCGAGCTCGGCGCGCGCGCGGTCGGGCAGCGGGGGGATCAGCAGACCGGCGTCGATGCGGCCGCGCAGCAACTCGTCCACCTGCACGTCGGACGTCGCTTCCTGCAACGACAGCTGCACGCCGGGATAGCGTTCGCTGTACTTGCGCAGGAAAGGCGGCAGCACGCTGTAGTCGGCCGACGTGATGAAGGCGAGCGCCAGCCGTCCCGCCTCGCCGCTGGCCGCGCGCCGCGCCAGTTCGGGCAGCAGGGCTGCTTCGGAGAGGATGCGGCGGGCTTCGGGCAGCAGGGCGCTGCCGGCCGGCGTCAGTGCGACCGTGCGGCGGTTGCGCAGGAACAGCGCGGTGCCGAGGCCATCTTCCAGCGCGGCGATCGCCTGCGACAGCGGCGGCTGCGTCATGTGCAGGCGCACGGCGGCGCGGCCGAAGTGCAATTCCTCGGCCACGGTGACGAAGTAGCGCAGCTGGCGCATTTCTATGTTCATCGTATGGGTGGCATGCCTGTGATTCGCGCAGCATATCAGAAGCACGGCTGCCTGCGCATTTGACGCGGGCCTGGCTGCGCGGCATGCTGGAAAAATCGTCCCATCAGGAGCCGACCATGCCCTACAACCGCCGTTCCCGCCATGTGACCGAAGGCGTTGCCCGCAGCCCGAACCGCTCGATGTATTACGCGATGGGCTATCGCAAGGAAGATTTCGACAAGCCGATGATCGGCGTCGCCAACGGTCATTCCACGATCACGCCCTGCAACTCGGGCCTGCAGAAACTGGCCGACGTGGCCATCGCCACCATCCGCGATGCCGGTGCGAATCCGCAGGTGTTCGGCACGCCCACCATTTCCGACGGCATGTCGATGGGAACGGAGGGCATGAAGTTCTCGCTGATCTCGCGCGAGGTGATCGCCGACTGCATCGAGACGTGCGTGAACGGGCAGTGGATGGATGGCGTCGTCGTGATCGGCGGCTGCGACAAGAACATGCCGGGCGGGATGATCGCGCTGGCGCGCACGAACGTCCCCGGCATCTACGTCTACGGCGGCACGATCCGGCCGGGCCACTGGAAGGGCAAGGACCTGACGATCGTGTCCGCGTTCGAAGCCGTGGGCGAATTCACGGCCGGGCGCATGAGCCAGGAGGATTTCGACGGCATCGAGCGCAACGCCTGTCCGTCGTCCGGATCGTGCGGCGGGATGTACACGGCGAACACGATGTCGTCGTCGTTCGAGGCGCTCGGCATGTCGCTGCTGTACTCGTCGACGATGGCCAATCCGGACGACGAAAAGGTCGACTCCGCGGCGGAGTCGGCGCGCGTGCTCGTGGAAGCCGTCAAGCGCGACCTGAAGCCGCGCGACATCATCACGAGACAATCCATCGAGAATGCCGTCGCGCTGATCATGGCGACGGGAGGCTCGACGAACGCCGTGCTGCACTACCTCGCCATCGCGCACGCGGCGGAAGTGGAATGGACGATCGACGATTTCGAACGGGTCCGCCGCAAGGTGCCCGTGATCTGCAACCTGAAACCGTCCGGCGAATACGTCGCGACGGACCTGCACAAGGCGGGCGGCATCCCGCAGGTGATGAAACTGCTGCTGGACGCGGGCCTGCTGCACGGCGACTGCATCACCATCACGGGCCGCACCCTGGCCGAGGAACTGGCGAACGTGCCGTCCGTACCGCCGGCGGGGCAGGACGTCATCCGTCCGCTGGACCGGGCGCTGTACAGCGAAGGCCACCTGGCGATATTGAAGGGGAATCTGTCGCCGGAAGGCTGCGTCGCCAAGATCACGGGCCTGAAGAATCCCGTGATCACGGGGCCGGCCCGCGTGTTCGACGACGAGTACAGTGCGATGGACACGATCCTCGCGAACAAGATCAATCCGGGCGACGTGCTCGTGTTGCGCTACCTCGGTCCGCGCGGCGGTCCCGGCATGCCGGAGATGCTGGCGCCGACGGCGGCGCTGATCGGCAAGGGCCTCGGCGAATCCGTGGGGCTGATCACGGACGGCCGATTCTCGGGCGGCACCTGGGGCATGGTCGTGGGTCACGTGGCGCCGGAAGCGTTCGAAGGCGGCACGATCGCGCTCGTGCAGGAAGGCGATTCGATCACGATCGACGCGCACCAGCAACTGATCCAGCTGAACGTGCCGGACGACGAAATCGCGCGCCGGCGCGCGGCCTGGGTGCGGCCGGCGCCGCGCTATACGCGGGGCGTGCTGGCCAAGTTCGCGGCGCTCGCGCAGCCGGCGAGCAAGGGCGCCGTTACCTGCTGATCAGGTCATACGCTCGGGGAACATGCCATATACGCCATATGGCATGTTCGGCAATCCAGCGCGCGTGCTAAGCTGCCGGGCGCGTCATTTGCGCTTGTCGAAACTCTGCTTCACGCGTTCCTTGCGGCGCTTGTCGTCGAGGTCGTGGGCCTTGCGCTTGTCGAGGCCCAGCATCTTTTCGATGAACTCGAACCAGATGAAGCCGGCCACCATCAGGCCGACGATCCACCACCAGGACAGTTCGGCGAAGCGCCAGACCTCGAAATAGCGCAGGACGACGAGGACGAGGATCAGGAGGATCAGGGGCATACGGAATTCCTTTCGAGCGGCCATGTTACAACACTGCTGCCGTTAAGCAACGGAATACTGCCATCTGGTCAACGACAATCTGTATCATCCGTTACTGAATATGTCCATGCCGCTTTTGCGCCGGAAACCCGATAGAATTCGAATTAAAGAAATGCCCCCAACTGGAGAGAGTCGATGAAACGTACCATGATGTTGTTTGCTGCAGTCGCTGCACTGGCTTCGACCAGCGCCTTCGCGCAAGACGCGGCCGCCTTGGCGAAGGCCAAGAATTGCATGGCTTGCCACTCCGTGCAAACCAAGCTGGTCGGCCCGGCCTACAAGGACGTCGCCGCCAAATACGCAGGCCAGAAAGATGCCGAAGGCAAGCTGGTCCAGAAGGTCATGAAAGGTGGTTCGGGTGTCTGGGGCCCGGTCCCGATGCCGGCCAATCCGCAGGTCAGCGAAGCGGAAGCGCATACGCTGGTCAAGTGGGTCCTGGCGCAGAAATAATCCTGCGATCCAAACCTGAAAAAAGCGCGCCATGCATTCGCAGGCGCGCTTTTTTATTTGGAATCAGCGGATCACGTCCAGCTTGGTCCGCTTGCCGCCCTTGTAGGTGAACAGGGTCAGCGCGCCATCCTTGATGTCGCCGCTCGCGTCGAACTGGATCGTGCCGGTCACGCCCTCGTACTTGATGTTCTTGAGCACCGGCAGGTATTTGGCGGGATCGGCCGATTTCGCGTTCTGCATCGCCGTCGCCATCACCATCACGGAATCGTAGACGTACGGTGCGTACAGCTGCACGTCCATGTTGAACTTCTTCTTGTAGCGCGCACGGAAGTCTTCCATGACCTTCTCTTGCGGCCCCTTCACGCCGCCCGCTTCCGCGCAATACACTTTGCCTTCGCCGAGGCCGTCGCCGGCCAGGCGGCCCAGCGCGTCCGTGCACATGCCGTCGCCGCCCATGAACACGGCCGGGATGCCCAGCGCCTTCATCTGCTTGAGCATCGGGCCCGCGACGGAATCCATGCCGCCGAAGAAGATCAGGTCCGGCTTCTTCGCCTTGATCGACGTGAGGATCGCCGTGTAGTCGGTGGCCGTGGCGCTCGTGAATTCGCGGCCGACGACCTTGATGCCCGGCTTCTTCAGGCCCTTCGCGAATTCGTCCGCGACGCCCTGGCCGTACGTCGTGCGGTCGTCGATGATGGCGATGTTCTTCGCGTGCAGCGTGTCGATCGCGTACTTGCTCAGCGTGCTGCCCAGCTTGGCGTCGCTGGCGACGACGCGGAATGCGCCGGGGAAGCGCTGGCGCGTGTAGACGGGGGCCGTCGTGGCTGGGGAGATCTGCACGATGCCGGCGTCGTTGTAGATCTTCGACGCGGGCACGGTGGTGCCGGAATTCAGGTGGCCGACCACGCCGTTGACCTTCGCATCGACGAGCTTCTGCGCCACGGCCGTGCCCTGCTTGGGATCGGCGCCGTCATCCTCGGACACCAGCTGCAGCGTGACCTTCTGGCCGTTCAGGGTGAAGCCCTTCGCGTTGAGTTCGTCGATCGCCATGCGCGCGGCGTTCTCGTTGTCCTTGCCGAGGTGGGCGCTGGGGCCGGAGATCGGCGCCACGTGGCCGATCTTGACGACTTGCTGCGCGCTTGCCGTGCCCGCGAAGGCGAGGGCGATGGCGAAGGGGATGAGTTTCGTAGTGACCTGCATGTTCTCTCCAGGAAGGGTGATATGTGCGCTGAGCAAAGTTACCCTAATTTACGCTGCGCGCAAAGCGTTCTAATGGAGAGAACGATAGAGTTCAGTCGCGCGACCGCAGGTGCGTCAGCTCCTGCGCAACGGCGCGCGCGACGACCTGCTCGACCGTCACCTGCAGCCCGTCGCGCAATTCCGTCGCGAGCCGCGTCACCACGTGGTCCAGCACGGGCGCCATGCTGCTGCGGACCTGGTCTTCCAGCACCAGCTCCACGCGGTCCTGCAACCGGTCGAGCACGCGCGCGACGAGGCGTTCCTCCAGCGCGCGCCAGGCGTCGTCGTCGAGTTCGCGCGGCGCGGGCGGCTCGGGATTGGGCCCTGGTTCCGGCTGTGGTTCGGCCACGGGCGCCGGCGCGCTGTCGGCCACGACCTCGGTGAGGACCGGGATGCTCTCGTCGTTGAAGGGAATATCGCTCATGATTGCCCCGCCACGAAGTGGGTCAACGGGTAGGACTGCTTCTTGTAGGCGACGTAGCGCGCGCGGCCGGCGGCGGCGTCTTCCTCGTCCGTGGAGATGATCTCGAACACGCGCGCGAACTGCTCGAAGCCGGCCGGCGTGCGGCGCGTCAGGTTCACGAGCATGTCGCGGTGCGGCAGCTCGACGCTTTCGTCGGCCGTGACAATGACCGGCGTCTCCGGCGCGAGGGGATCGCCCGCCATCACGTGCGGGATGAAGTCGGTGCCGGACAGCGTCCACAGCGCCTCGTTCAGGGCCTCCGCCTGCGCCGGGCTGTCGGCCAGCAGGACGAGCTTCGCGCGCGCCGCATACGCCTTGCGTGCGAGACGGCAGACGTAGCTGAGCTTGTCGGGGATGTTGGTGTGGAAGTCGATCCGGGTCATGGGAGTCGGAGTCATCAGAACTGGAAATCCGGTGGCGTTTTCTTCGGCTGCGGCTGCTGGCGCGGTTGTTGCCGTTCCGCCTGGGCGGCAGCCGCATCCGGCGCCGGTGCCGCCGGCAGGCGTGGCGGCGGCACCGGGGCGGCCGCTTCGGCAGCGCCGGTCTGGTAGCCCGGCGGCAGCATCGTCTTGCGTGGATAAGACGCGGCATCGAGCGCTTCGTTCCATGTGCCGGCCGTAAAACCGGTCACCCGGCGGTTGCCCACGACGAGCAGCGGCAGCTCGTCCTTGCCGCCGGCGCGCTGCAGCTGCTCGCGGTCTTCCGCCGTGTTCACGGTCTTTTCCGCGAACGGGATGCCGCGCGACCGCAGCAGGGCGCGGCCCTGGTCGCAGGCGTCGCAGCGGGCCGTCGTGTACAGGGTCACCGGATGGAGCTTCATGGCGCGCGCCAGCTCGTACGGCAGCGATGGGCTGGCTGCCGGCTGGCTGTCGGGGCGCAGTACCTGCGCCGTGCCCCTGGCCGGCGGCGTATCGCTGTAGTGCGTCACGCCGGCCGCATCCTTCCACTTGTACGTTTGCCCCTGCGCGGCGGCAGCGGCGCAGACGAGTGCGAATGCGGCCACGGCACGCATGTGACTCAGGCCTGCATCCCGTTATGGCGCAGCAGCGCGTCGATCTTCGGTTCGCGGCCGCGGAAGGCCTTGAACGATTCGAGCGCCGGGCGCGAACCACCCACGGCCAGGATCTCGCGGTGGAAGCGCTTGCCCGTCTCGTCGAGCAGCTGTCCGCCACCCGCCTCAACGGCTTCCTCGAACGCGGCATACGCGTCCGCCGACAGCACCTCGGCCCATTTGTAGCTGTAGTAGCCGGCCGCGTAACCGCCCGCGAAGATGTGGCCGAACGAATGCTGGAAGCGGTTGAACGACGGCGGGATCAGCACGGCGAACTTGTTGCGCACCTCGTCGACGAGCTCCTGCACGGTCTTCTGGCTGTTCGGGTCGAAGTCGTAGTGCAGGTGCATGTCGATCAGCGAGAACTCGACCTGGCGCAGCGTCTGCATGCCGGACTGGAAGTTCTTCGCCGCGAGCATCTTGTCGTAGAGTTCGCGCGGCAGCGGCTCGCCCGTCTTCACGTGCGCCGTCATGCCTTGCAGGACGTCCCACTCCCAGCAGAAGTTTTCCATGAACTGGGACGGCAGCTCGACGGCATCCCATTCCACGCCCGAGATGCCGGACACGGACAGCTCGTCCACTTCCGTCAGCATGTGGTGCAGGCCGTGGCCGAATTCGTGGAACAGCGTCGTGACCTCGTCGTGCGTGAACAGCGACGGCTGCAGCTTGCCGTCCACTTCCGCCGGCGGCGTGAAGTTGCAGGTCAGGTAGGCGATCGGCGTCTGCACGATGCCGCCCGTGGTGAGCCTGCGGCCGCGTGCGTCGTCCATCCACGCGCCCTGGCCTTTGCCGGGGCGCGCGTACAGGTCCAGGTAGAACTGGCCGATGAGTTGACCGTTCTTCTCGATACGGTAGAAGCGCACGTCCGGATGCCACACGGGTGCGTCGTCCGGAGAAATCGTCACGTCGAACAGCTTCGAGATCAGCCCGAACAGGCCGGCGACGACCTTCGGCTCCGGGAAGTATTCCTTCACTTCCTGCGCGGAGAAGGCGTAGCGCTTCTCGCGCAGTTTTTCCGACGCATAGGTCACGTCCCAGGCCTGCATGTCGTCGATGCCCAGCTCGTCCTTTGCGAACGCGCGCAGCTCGGCCAGGTCCTTCTCGGCGTATGGACGGGCGCGGCGTGCGAGGTCTTCCAGGAACTCGATCACGTGTTCCGGCGTCTCGGCCATCTTCGGTTCGAGCGAGACGTGGGCGAAACTCTGGAAGTCCAGCAGCTTCGCTTCCTCGTCGCGCAGCCTCAAGAGTTGGGCGATGTTGCCCGTGTTGTCCCACTTTTCCAGCTCGGAGAACACGGTGCCCATCTCGGACGCCTTGGTGGCGTTGGCGCGGTAGATCTGCTCGCGCAGCTCGCGCTTGTCGGCGAATTGCAGGATCGGGAAGTAGGACGGGAAGTGCAGGCTGAATTGCCAGCCCTGTTTGCCGTCGCGCTCGGCCGCGGCACGTGCGGCGGCTTTCACGTCGTCCGGCAGGCCGGACAGGTCGGCTTCGTCCGTGACGAGCAGTTTGTAGTCGTTGGTCGCGTCGAGCACGTTTTCCGAAAAGCGCGTGGACAGTTTCGCCTGCTCTTCCTGGATCTCGGCGAAGCGCTGCTTCTGTTTTTCCGGCAGCTCGGCGCCGCCCAGGCGGAAGTCGCGCAGGGCGTTCTCGACGATGCGTTTGCGGGCCGGGGTCAGGTTCGCGAAGTCGGGGCTCGCACGCAGCTGCTTGTATTTGCCGAACAGCGCCTCGTTCTGGCCCAGCTCCGTCCAGAACTCGGTGACCTTCGGCTGGTTCTCGTTGTAGGTGGCACGCAGCTCGGGCGTGTCCATCACGTGGTTCAGGTGGTTGACCACGCCCCAGGCACGGCCGAGGCGTTCCGTCGCTTCCTCGAGCGGGACGACGAAGTTGTCCCAGGTGACGGTATCCGCCGGCGCTTCGGCCTGGCGGACGGCGTCGCGTGCTTCCGCGATCAGCTGCTCGATCGCGGGCGTGACGTGCTCCGGTCGGATCAGGTCGAACCGGGGCAGCCCGGAAAAGTCGAGGAGGGGATTGGTCGTTTCGGTCGTCATATATAGAGTCCTTTATTCAATCTCACCGCCATCTTAACCGGGCCAGCCGTTCAAGGCGTTTATGCGCGCTTGGCCACGCGCTCGGCCGACTCCAGCGTATTCATGAGCAGCATGGTGATGGTCATCGGACCCACGCCACCCGGCACCGGCGTGATGTGGCCGGCGACTTCCTTGACGCTGTCGAAGTCGACGTCGCCGCACAGCTTGCCCTCGTCGTTGCGGTTGATGCCCACGTCGATGACGATGGCGCCCGGCTTGACCATGTCGCCCGTCAGCGTGTTGCGGCGGCCGACGGCGGCCACGACGACGTCCGCCTGGCGGGTGTGGTAGCCCAGGTCCGGCGTACCGCTATGGCAGATGGTGACGGTGGCATTCTGTTGCAAGAGCAGCAGCGCCATCGGCTTGCCGACCGTGTTGCTGCGGCCGATGACGACGGCATGCTTGCCGCGCAGGTCGACGCCGGTCGTCTCGATCAGCTTCATGCAGCCGTACGGCGTGCACGGGCGGAAGCCTTCCAGGCCGGCCATCAGTTCGCCGGCGGACAGCACCGAGTAGCCGTCCACGTCCTTGCTGGTCGCGATGGCTTCGATGACTTTCGATGCGTCGATGTGTTTCGGCAGCGGCATCTGCACGAGGATGCCGTGGATGGCCGGATCCGCGTTCAGCGCGGCGATACGGTCGAGCAGGGCCTGTTCCGAAAAATCGGCCTCGTACTTTTCCAGCACGGAGTGGAAGCCCACGTCGCCGCAGGCCTTGACCTTGTTGCGCACGTAGACGTGACTGGCCGGATCGTCGCCGACGATGATCACGGCCAGGCCCGGCCGGTTACCGGCGGCGGTGAGGGCAGCGGTGCGGGCGGCGATGTCGGCGCGCAGTTGTTGGGAAAGTTTGACTCCGTCGATCAGTTGGGCGGTCATGGCAGGGACTCGTGTGCTGGACAAAAACGAAATTATACGTGCCACAAGGGTATCGCGCGCCGCCCGGAGGCGTTCGTTGTCATATTTATCGACGTGCCTGTGTCGGGCAGAACCCGCATTTCATGCGCCTCACATGGCCTCCATCTCACATTATGAAATCGAATATCATATTTTGAAAATTGCGTGCTCCACTGGTAGAATCGACAGGCTTTATTCAAGGGATAGTCTTTTCGCCACCAAACGTCCGGGATAAACGGGATCGGGTGGGGCACCACACTCAAGGAGACGTAGCAAATGTCAGCTCAACTCGACCAGTTGACGGCACAAGCCGCCAACGACCCGGATACGCTCGAGACCAAGGAATGGCTCGACGCGCTTGAAGCGGTCATCGAATTCGAAGGTACCGATCGCGCGCACTACCTGCTGGAGCGCCTGGTCGATCTGGCGCGCCGCCGCGGCGCCCATGTTCCGTTCTCGAGCAACACCGCCTACGTGAACACGATTCCGGCCCACCTGGAAGCGCACTGCCCCGGTAACCTGGAATACGAAGAGCGCCTGCGCTCGTGGATGCGCTGGAACGCGATGGCGATGGTCGTCAAGGCCAACCGCTTCGACGGCGACCTCGGTGGCCACATCTCGTCGTTCGCCTCGCTGGCCAACATGCTGGGCATCGGCTTCAACCACTTCTGGCACGCCGAAACCGAAGACCACGGCGGCGACCTGCTGTACATCCAGGGCCACTCGTCGCCCGGCATCTACGCCCGCGCGTTCCTGGAAGGCCGCCTGACCGAAGAGCAGCTGCTGAACTTCCGCCAGGAAGTCGACGGCAAGGGCCTGTCGTCGTACCCGCACCCGAAACTGATGCCGGACTTCTGGCAGTTCCCGACCGTGTCGATGGGCCTGGGCCCGATCATGGCGATCTACCAGGCGCGCTTCCTGAAGTACCTGGAAGCCCGCGGCATCGCCAAGACCGACAACCGCAAGGTCTGGGTCTTCTGCGGCGACGGCGAGATGGACGAGCCGGAATCGATGGGCGCGATCGGCATGGCCGCGCGCGAAAAGCTGGACAACCTGGTCATGGTCGTCAACTGCAACCTGCAGCGCCTGGACGGTCCGGTGCGCGGCAACGGCAAGATCATCCAGGAGCTGGAATCGGACTTCCGCGGCGCCGGCTGGAACGTCGTCAAGGTCATCTGGGGCCCGGGCTGGGACGCCCTGCTGGCCAAGGACAAGGACGGCATCCTGCAGCGCGTGATGATGGAAACCGTCGACGGCGAATACCAGAACTACAAGGCGAAAGACGGCGCGTACGTGCGCAAGCACTTCTTCGGCAAGCACCCCGAGCTGCTGAAGATGGTCGCGAACATGACCGACGACGACATCTGGCGCCTGACCCGCGGCGGCCACGACCCGCACAAGATCTACGCGGCCTTCAAGAACGCCCAGGAAAACAAGGGCACCCCGACCGTGCTGCTCGTGAAGACCGTCAAGGGCTTCGGCATGGGCAAGTCGGGCGAGGCGCGCAACACCGCGCACCAGACCAAGAAGCTGGACGACGAGGCCATCCGCGAAATGCGCGACCGCTTCGCCATCCCGATCCCGGACGACAAGCTGGCCGAGATCCCGTTCTTCAAGCCGTCCGACGACGCGCCTGAAATGAAATACCTGCACGAGCGCCGCAAGGCCCTGGGCGGCTACTTGCCGAAGCGCCGCGAGCAGGCCGACGAAAAGCTGCCGGTCCCGCCGCTGTCGACCTTCAAGGCCGTCACCGACCCGACCGCCGCCGGCCGCGAAATCTCGACGACGCAAGCCTACGTGCGTACGCTGACCACGCTGCTGAAGGACCCGGGCCTGGGCCAGCGCATCGTCCCGATCCTCGTCGACGAATCGCGTACGTTCGGGATGGAAGGCCTGTTCCGCCAGATCGGCATCTTCAGCCAGGAAGGCCAGCTGTACGAACCGGTCGACAAGGACCAGGTGATGTACTACCGCGAAGACAAGGCGGGCCAGATCCTGCAAGAGGGTATCAACGAAGCGGGCGGCATGTGCTCGTGGATCGCCGCGGCGACGTCGTACTCGACGAACAACCGCGTGATGGTCCCGTTCTACACGTACTACTCGATGTTCGGCCTGCAGCGCGTGGGCGACCTGGCCTGGCTGGCCGGCGACATCCGCGCCCGCGGCTTCCTGATGGCCGGCACGGCCGGCCGCACGACGCTGAACGGCGAGGGTCTGCAGCACGAAGATGGTCACAGCCACATCATCGCGGCGACCATCCCGACCTGCGTCCCGTACGACCCGACCTACGCGCACGAAGTGGCGGTGATCATCCAGAACGGCCTGCACCGCATGGTGGAGAAGCAGGAGGATGTGTTCTACTACATCACCATCATGAACGAGAACTACGAGCAGCCGGGCCTGAAGGAAGGCCAGGAAGAGGGCATCATCAAGGGCATGTACCTGTTCCAGGAGGGAGACAAGTCCGCCAAGAACCGCGTGCAGCTGATGGGCTCCGGCACCATCCTGCGCGAGTCCGTGTTCGCCGCCGAGCTGCTGAAGAACGACTGGGGCGTCGCCGCCGACGTATGGTCGTGCCCGTCGTTCACGCTGCTGGCCCGCGACGGCCAGGATGCCGACCGCTGGAACCTCGTGCATCCGACCGAAGCGCCGCGCGTGCCGTACGTGACCCAGCTGCTGCAGGGTTCCGAAGGCCCGATCGTCGCGACGACCGACTACATGCGCCTGTTCGCCGAGCAGATCCGCGCCTACATCCCGAGCGGCCGCACGTACAAGGTCCTGGGCACCGACGGCTTCGGCCGTTCGGACACCCGCGCCAAGCTGCGTGAGTTCTTCGAGGTGAACCGTTACTACATCACGGTCGCCGCGCTGAAGTCGCTGGCCGAAGAAGGCAAGATCGACGCGAAGGTGGTGGCGGACGCGATCGCCAAGTACGGCATCGATCCGAACAAGCCGAATCCTGTGACCCAGTAATGCTCTAAGCCCGTTGCCCCCGCCGGATGGCCATCCGGGCGGGGGCAACGTATGATTGAGCTGACAATAATACGGAGCTAACACACTATGAGCATTGTGGAAGTCAAAGTCCCCGACATCGGCGACTTCAAGGAAGTCGAAGTCATCGAACTGATGGTCAAGCCGGGCGACACGATCAAGGTCGACCAGTCGCTGATCACGGTGGAATCGGACAAGGCCAGCATGGAGATCCCGTCCAGCCATGCGGGCGTCGTGAAGGAATTGAAAGTCAAGGTCGGCGACAAGGTCGCCGAAGGTTCGCTCGTGCTGCTGCTCGAGGAAGCTGCCGGTGCTGCCGCGCCGGCCGCGGAAGCTGCCCCGGCACCGGCTGCCGCCGCACCCGCACCGGCCGCGGCGCCTGCTCCGGCCCCGGCACCGGCACCTGCCGCAGCACCGGCTCCGGCTCCGGCACCTGCCGCGGCACCCGCTGCTGCCGCCGCGCCCGCAGCAAGCTTCGCCTCGGCCCACGCCTCGCCGTCCGTGCGCAAGTTCGCGCGCGAACTGGGCGTCGACCTGAACAAGGTGAAGGGTTCCGGTCCGAAGGGCCGCATCACCCAGCAGGACGTGCAGGGCTTCGTCAAGTCGGCGCTGGCCGCCGGCCCGACGGCCGCGCCGGCCGCTGCCGGCGGTGGCGCAGGCCTGAACCTGTTGCCGTGGCCGTCGCTGGACTTCTCCAAGTTCGGCGAAACGGAAACCCAGCCGCTGTCGCGTATCAAGAAGATCTCCGGCCCGAACCTGCACCGCAACTGGGTCATGATCCCGCACGTGACGCAGTTCGAAGAAGCCGACGTCACCGAACTGGAAGAACTGCGCGTCGAATCGAACGCCGCGTACGCGAAAGCCAAGTCGCCGGTCAAGCTGACCATGCTGGCGTTCGTGATCAAGGCGTCCGTCGCCGCGCTGAAGAAGTTCCCGGCCTTTAATGCGTCGCTGGACGAAGCCAACGGCCAGCTGATCCTCAAGAAGTACTACAACATCGGCTTCGCGGCCGACACGCCGAACGGCCTCGTCGTCCCGGTCATCAAGGATGCCGACAAGAAGTCCGTGTCGCAGATCGCCACCGAAATGGGCGAGCTGTCGGCGCAGGCGCGCGAAGGCAAGCTGTCGCCGGCGAACATGCAGGGCGCGACCTTCACGATCTCGTCGCTGGGTGGCCTGGGCGGTACCGCGTTCACCCCGATCATCAACGCGCCGGAAGTGGCCATCCTGGGCCTGTCGAAGTCGCAGATGAAACCGGTATGGGACGGCAAGGCATTCCAGCCGCGCCTGATGCTGCCGCTGTCGCTGTCGTTCGATCACCGCGTGATCGACGGTGCCGCCGGCGCCCGCTTCACGACCTACCTGGCCGATGTCCTGGCCGACCTGCGCAAGACGCTGCTGTAAGGAGAGCCCATGAGCACCGTTGAAGTCAAAGTCCCGAATATCGGCGATTTCAAGGACGTCGAAATCATCGAGCTGATGGTCAAGCCCGGCGACACCATCAAGGTCGACCAGTCGCTGGTCACTGTCGAATCGGACAAGGCCAGCATGGAGATCCCGTCGACCCACGCCGGCGTCGTGCAGGAACTGAAGGTCAAGGTCGGCGACAAGGTGAGCGAAGGCTCGCTGCTGCTGACCGTCGATGAAGCCGGCGCGGGCGCAGGTGCTGCACCTGCCGCCGCCCCGGCGCCGGCCGCGGCACCCGCTGCTGCGCAGGCACCGGCCAACAAGCCGGCCGATTCGTACGCGCCGGCCCACCCGACCCCGTCGGCACCCGCCGCACCGATCCCGAACGCGGCCAGCTACAGCGGCCCGGTCGACATCGAATGCGAAATGATGGTGCTGGGCGCCGGCCCCGGCGGCTACTCGGCCGCCTTCCGCTCGGCCGACCTGGGCATGAACACCGTCCTCGTCGAGAAGTACGCGACGCTGGGCGGCGTGTGCCTGAACGTGGGCTGCATCCCGTCGAAGGCGCTGCTGCACGTGGCGCACATCATCGACGAGACGGCGCACTTCGGCGACCTGGGCGTGTCGTTCGCGAAGCCCGAGATCGACATCGACAAGCTGCGCGCGTACAAGGACAAGGTCATCAAGACGATGACGGGCGGCCTGGCCGGCATGGCCAAGTCGCGCAAGGTCAACGTCGTCCAGGGCGTCGGCAAGTTCCTGAGCCCGAACCACATCGAGGTCACCGGTGCCGACGGCGCGAAGAAGGTCGTCGCGTTCCAGAAGGCGATCATCGCGGCCGGTTCGTCCGTCGTGAAGCTGCCGTTCGTCCCGGAAGATCCGCGTATCGTCGACTCCACCGGCGCGCTCGAACTGCGCCAGGTGCCGAAGCGCATGCTCGTCATCGGCGGCGGCATCATCGGCCTGGAAATGGCGACCGTGTACTCGACGCTGGGTGCGCGCATCGACGTCGTCGAGATGATGGATGGCCTGATGCAGGGCGCGGACCGCGAGGCCGTCAAGGTCTGGCAGAAGTTCAACGCGCACCGCTTCGACAACATCATGTTGAAGACCAAGACCGTCGGCGTGGAAGCGCTGCCGGAAGGGATCAAGGTGACGTTCGAAGCCGCCGAAGCGGGCCAGCCGGCACCGGAAGCGCAGGTCTACGACCTCGTGCTGGTGGCCGTGGGCCGTAGCCCGAACGGCAAGAAGATCGGCGCCGAGAATGCGGGCGTCGCGGTCACCGACCGCGGCTTCATCCCGGTCGACGGCCAGATGCGCACCAACGTGCCGCACATCTTCGCCATCGGCGACCTGGTGGGCCAGCCGATGCTGGCGCACAAGGCCGTGCATGAAGCCCACGTCGCCGCGGAAGCCGCGCACGGCGAGAAGGCCTACTTCGATGCGAAGGTGATCCCGTCCGTCGCGTACACCGATCCGGAAGTGGCATGGGTCGGCCTGACGGAAGACGAAGCGAAAGCCAAGGGCATCAAGGTCGAGAAGGGCCACTTCCCGTGGGCCGCCTCCGGCCGCGCCGTCGCCAACGGCCGCTCGGAAGGCTTCACGAAGCTGCTGTTCGACGCCGAGACCCACCGCATCGTGGGCGGCACGATCGTCGGCACGAGCGCCGGCGACATGATCGGCGAGATCGCGCTGGCCATCGAGATGGGCGCGGACGGCGTGGACATCGGCAAGACGATCCACCCGCACCCGACGCTCGGCGAGTCGATTGGCATGGCGGCGGAGGCCTACGAAGGCGTCTGCACCGACTTGCCGCCGCCGCGCAAGCGCTGATGTAGAGGCTGCACGTCGTAAAACAACCGGGACCCTGTGTCCCGGTTTTTTTATTCCGGATCCGCCGTCAGTTCGTCGCGGGCAGCCGGCGTTGCAGCATGTCCTTCGCCATCTCGAGTGCCTTGTCAGGCGTCGCTGCGACATCCGGAACGACGCCCACGCCCTCCCAGTTGGTGTGGGTAATGGGACTGATGGTGCGCGCACTGGGTACAGCGGCGAAGAAATGGTCGCCAAGGCGGAAGGGACGCGTGGGGTGGGCGCCGCCCCAGGTCCGCTCGCCGATCAACGTGGCGCGTTTCAGTGCCTGCATCGTGTAGGCGAAGTCTTCGCCGGCCGACATCGTCTCCGGGCCCGTCAGGATCAGGACCGGCTTCTTGCCGCCATAGCGCTTGCCGTCCAGTTTATCGACCGTCCAATGCTGCGTGGCGACGCCCGTATCGCGCTCCCAGATGTCGTTGACGCGCGTGCGCTCATCGACGAAATAGCTGACCAGTAAAGCCACCCCATCCGGCGTACCGCCGTGGTTCTTGCGCAGGTCGACGATGAGGCCGTCGGTGTCGGCGAGCTTGTCCATCGCCGCCGCATATTTTCCGGCCACGAGGAAAGGCGGCGGGAATCCGGAAATCTCGAGGTAGCCGATCCTGGGGCCCAGGCGATCGACTTTTTCCACGCCCAGGCTCGACGCGAGGACGCGATCGCGGACATCGGGGGGAACGATCCGTTCCCACTCGGCCAGCGTCGTGGGGCGCGGCCCGACTTCACGGTCGGGCGGCACGAGCCCGGGGTCGAATCCCACCATCAGGTGCTTGTCGTGAACGACGCCGGCAAGGTCGTCCGTGAGCTGTTTTGCCAGCTGTTCGCCGTCCGTGATCGCATCGTACTTGCCCTCGCGCTGGCGCTGGCGCAGGACCGCTTCGATCTGTTTGGCCTTCTCGGGAAAGACATAGTGATCGTTCAGCTTTGCCACGAGCGTATCGATCGTTTGCACACGCATCGCGCTGTCGACGGTAATCCCGGGCTGCGGCTCGGGCGGGGCTGCATTGGCGCCGATCGCGGTCAGGAGGAGCAAACACGGTGCGACGATCCATTTCTTTTTCATTTTTTTCCTTTGGCAGTGTGTGGGAAGCGACGACTTCACGTGGTGCGCAATGAAGTGAGGTCAGGTTAGCACAAAAATTACCATCAAATAGCAATATATTGTGCCAACGCATTCACCTTGCATGCGGAGCCCACGTTCACGATCGGTTCTGCCGGGGCGATGGAATGGTGTGTCGTGATGCGGCCAATCCCGGATGGATCAGCGCGGAGAATGCGACAAGGGTCGGGCGGATTTACCCAGTTCGGTAAATTGGTATGTCCAGGATAGGCGGGATTAAGTGACAGGGCGCCGGATGCTCCGGCGCCACCGCAATGAAATGTCGGTCGGATCAGTGACAGGAACCCATGCACGAAGTCATCGTCTGCTGATACGCCTGATCATAAGCTGCCTGAATCTGCGGAACTTTGCCGTTCATGCAGTCGCCGATAGCCTGACCGTAATAATGGGCATAGCAGTATGCCAGCGCATCTTGCTGCGCTTGCATTGCCGCGTTATAGCCCGCCTGGCCGGCGGCATTCTGGCAAACGGTGGTGCAGTCCGTGGCCTGGGCCGGGACTGCGATTGCCGCGAATACGGCGGCGGCGGCGGCAATATATTTTTTATAGTTAGTCGACAAGAATTTCATTTAGAAAAGCCTCCAAGAATTTTCGAAATGGCGACGGCGAGTGCCATCGGTATGTAAATCGCTGCCGGATATGCGTGATGCATCCGGCCCCGATCCGACAATGAAAAGAACCAGAACCTGTCCGGAATCCGCAAAGTCGAAAACAAATTGTATTTCGTAAATTTTTCAAAAAGCATCATACAATTTGACAACTACGCGTCAATTTTGAGTACTTTTTGCCCGTGGATTTTGTAAGGCGACTGGAATGGAGGGAGTCCGCGCAGGAGGGATCTGCAAGGATGAGCAGCGCAATTTTTACGAGTTTTTTGCAGGCGATCTATTAGACTGGTCCCGTCGCCAAACCTGAAGAGGATATGCCATGCTCGTAACATTCAAATCGAAAGCCGCTGCCGACGTCTTGATGCTCGACCGTCATGCACAAAAGGTGCTTGCGCCATTCGGTAAGAGCACGGCCATCGGCTATTTTTCTGTTGGCGAGCTGGACAAGGCGATCGGAGTACTTGAAGCGACGACGGCAGACAGCAAGCATCATGCGGCGACACAGGCATTGGCGCAGGACGTTGAATTGCACCATGCCGCTGAAGGCGTCAATCATTTTCCTCAAGTACAGGAAGCGGTCGATTTCGCGGCGCATTTGTTTCCGCTGCTGGAAATGATGCGGGCGGCGCGGCGTACAGAGAGCGTCGTCACCTGGAATGTCTGACGTATCGGTGGCTGCATTTGGCCCGGTAACGTCGAGTGCTTCCGACGTTACCGGGCACGGCGGCCTATGTCTTACGGCTTCGCAGCGTACAGTCCGAATTCCCCGAGATCCGTAAACCCGGTATCGCCATTATTGGACGTGATGTTGAGCCGGTACCAGCGATAGGCGCCCGGGTTCGCGACCGTGTAGCTGTTCAGCTGGAAGCGGTTGGCGAACGCCTGGCCGACTTGCGTGTCGAGCGTCGTCCAGGTGACGCCGTCGTTCGAGCCCTGGAATTGCCAGTCCTTCGGATCGCGCCCGATCTTGTCGAAGGAGCTGACGAGCGTGTAGCGCTGGACGGTCTCCGTGTGGCCCAGGTCATACTGCAGCCAGCCCATCACGCCCGAGTAGAACCATTCCGTCTGCGAGTTCCGGTCGAAGGCACTGGCGGCATTGGCCGCGTTGTTTCTGCTGTCGTTGGGCGTGCCGCCGGTGGCGACGTTCACGAGCGGATGGAACGGCGTGGCGCTGTCCTCGGGAGAATTCGCGCTCGTGCCGGCCGCATTCGTCGCCGTGACGGTGTAGTAATAGGTCGTGCCGTTGGTTACCGACGTATCGACGTAACTGCCGCCCGTGACATTGGTCGCGATGGTCGTGTACGGGCCGCCGCTGGTCGTGGCACGCAGGACCGCATAGCCGGTGGCACCGAAGGACTGCTGCCAGCGCAGCGGGACGGCGCCGTCGCCCCCTTCGGCCAGCAGCGTGGCGGGGGCAGCGGGGATGGCGGCCGGCGCGCCGCCGTCGCCGCCCGTGATCTGGACGTTGCTGAAGGTGGACGTGTTCAGCGTGCCGTTGGCGTGCGAGACGACCGCCAGGCCGGCATAGATCGTATCGGGCAGCGGGCCGTCGATACGGCCGACGTCGGTCGCGGCCCAGTTGGTGCCGTCGGGAGAAATATAGCCCGTGATCATATTGCCGATGCGCTCCAGCTTCACCCAGTAAGAGGGCACGGTGTTCGCGATGGGCAGGGCTTTGTTGCCGTAGTTCGTGCCGCCGTACACCGCGAGGTTCGGCATGTTCTGTTCGACTTGGACCTGGTTCGTCACGAACATCGTGGCGCGCGGCGCGCCCTGGGCAAGGCTGGTGCGCATCATCACGCCCGCCTTGGCGTACGGGCTCGTGTTCTGGATGGACTCGACTTTCGCGACGATGGCGCCGTCGCCGGTGAGCGCCTGGTAGGCGAAGTGGCCGCTGTCGGCCGTGCCCCAGCTGTCGGCGCCCGCGCCCACCACGGTCCATGTGCCGTTGGCATACGAGGACGAGCCGGCCGGGGCCGCGCCTCCGATATCGGTATCGGCAAATCCGGAGGTGATCGACGCGGTCGCGGGAATGGCGAGTGGCGGCGGAGGCGTCGCCGTCGAGGTGTCGGCATCCTTCAGGAACACGAAGCTGCCGCCGTCCACCGGCATCCACTGGCGCCGCTGCGCGATGAACGGTGCCTGCATGCCCTTGCGGTTGACGTAGGCGTTGTAGATCTGGTTGAGCACGATGTTCCCGCCGCCCCAGCCGTTCCATCCACGGTTCGTATTGTCGGCGATGTAGTAGGCATCGGTGGTGCCGAACGGGAGGAACGGCGTGGGCGCGAGCTCGTTCACGCGCGCAAAATATTCGCCCGCCGCCAGCAGGCGGTTGTCGAAATCGGCATAGACGTCGATGCCCTGCTTCCACAGTGCTTCGGCCAGCATGACCAGCGATTTCAGCTGCCCATGGGCATGTCCCTGGTCGCGCAGCGAGTCGCCGAGCATGCCGATGTCGTTGGAACTGCGCAGCCCGATGTGGGCCAGGGTACGGGTCTGGGCGACGACCCTGTTCAGCAGCTCGGTGTCGTCATTGAAGATGGCCATCAGGCCGAGCGCATTGAGGGCCAGCGCGCCCTTGTTGGCGGCGCCGAACATGTTCTCGCCATACGGGTTCGATGCCGGGATCAGGACATTGGCGAAATAGGCCTTCACGGTGGCCGTGTCGGCGTCCGTCCAGTCCGGCCATGTGCCGCGCAGGATGTCCGCGCCGCCCACGAACATGTAGGCATAGTCGCCCAGGTCGAGCATGGACTCGCGGCCCGCGAACTCGGTCTGGACGGTGGCCCACTGCATCAGGATGTCGTGCGCCTTCTTCGCGTAGTCCTTGTTGCCGGTGAAATACCACATCCGCGACAGATTCCAGATCGCGACCATGTCGTTACGCCACGGCCAGAGATTCACGTCGGGGGCGCGGCTCACGGACGCATACGGCCCCGCCATCACATAGGTGAGCTTGGCCTTGCCGTCGTTCGCCAGCTGGTCGTAGGCAGACTTCCATGGCTGCCTGCCTTGATCGACGTAGGACTTGAGCGTCGTGAGATCGGAGAGGGTGAGGGGCGTGCCCGGGTGCGTGAAACCGGTGACCTGCGCCGCACCGTAACCGGGGAACACGGCTGCGCCCAACATGAGCAGGGCAGCGGCAAGACGGGTGCGACCAGACATCGTGGAAGTATTTTTCATCGGTAGCCTTCATTAATGAACATCCAAACGGCGCGCCGGCTGCGACCCCACCGGCATCACGACAGCGCGCCCCGAAAATGTCACGTTCAAGAGCGTCCCGGGCGTCCCCGTCGCCTTGCCCGCAGCCCCGCCACGAGGCGAGACGGTTTGTTCGAGCGTCAAACTATTAAATTATGGCGGTCATATTGCCGTACGGCAATAGGTTTACGTATGTATGTCGATGACTGTCTCATTAATTTAACATTAACGTTAACTTTGACGCAGTTCATCTTGCAATGTCGCGCGCAACTCGTTTGTTAACGTGCATAGGGTGGGAATGTGCGCATTTCTACCGGTGGCCCATCTGCTATGTTGGTGATTGCTGTCCGTCCCCAAAAAAAGAAAGACGCGCATGGCCAACTACAAACACGTCGTTTCCCTGCTCCTGGCGATCGCCCTCGTGCCTGTGGACGCGTTCGGGAGCGAGCCCCCAAAAGTGGTCGTCAAGGGCAAGCACGACCCGTCCACGGTCGTCGTCAAAGGCGTGCGCGATCCGTCGGCGTGGTTCCGGATCGAGAGCCAGCACCTGATCGTGTATTCGAACGACGATCCCGACGACGTCATCGAGCTGGTCAACAACCTGGAGCGGCTCGACGCCGTGCTGCGCCTGTACCTGAAGCCGTTCCTGGATGAACGGGAGGCGCTGCCCAAGTTCACGCTGTACTTCCAGAGCCGGCCGGACTTGCCGCCGGAACTAAGCCCGATCGACAGCTCTGCCACCGCCCTGACCAGCAGCTGTGCCGCCGGCACGCTCGCGTTCACGTTCAGCAAGGCAAAGAGCTGGAAGCTGGACAATGCGTCGCTGCTCCGTCCGGAAGACGATTACACGCTGATGACGAATTTCTGGTTGTACGCCGATAATTTCCTGTACCGCCATACGCGCATCCGCGCGCCCAGGTGGTTCTTTGCCGGCTTCGACGCGTACTTCGGTGGCCTGCGCTTTACCGACAACCAGATGCTGGTCGGCCGCGATGGCGGCACATCCTACAACCTGCTGCAGCAGATCGACGAGGGCGGGATCCGGCGCCTGCGGTTCGACGACGTCCTGCACGACCGCACACCGTACGGCATGTACGCGGTCGGGACGCCGTCGTATTACCGGCAATGGGAATTCCTCGGACGCTCGTTCAATCTCGTGCACTACATGCTCTCCACCGAGGACAACCGCAACAGGATGGGCAAGTATCTGGAACGCGTCAACGAGGGTGGCGATCCCGCCGACGCGTTTGCCGACGTTTTCGGCCTGTCGGGACAAGAGCTCGACGCGGCAATGTGGCGTTACCGCCAGGCGTCCATGAAGATCCTCCAGGTCGAGGTGCCCGACCTGCCCCGGGCCCATATCGAATTCACCCGCCTGAGCCGCATCGAGGGCGAATTCGTGCTCGACAACGCCGCGTTGAAGACCTGTCCCGCGCCTGCCGACGGCAAGACAATGCTGGCGCGTTTGCAGCAGAAGGCGGCGCAGGCGCCGGCCGTCGATTTCGCCCAGATGTCGCTGAGCCGTGCCCAGGTCGAGTGGGGCAATCCGCTCGATGCCATCGCCTACCTGACGCGCGCCGTCGGGAACGATCCGTACAATCCAGAGCCGCATTATCTGCTGGGCCTGGCGCACGCGAAGCTGGCGGAACAGGCTGGCCCCGACAGGCAGGATCGGCTGGAAGCGGCCCGCGCCAGCCTCACGCAGGCCGCCTTGCTGGCGCCAGAAGCACCCGACGTGTCGTATGCGCTGTTCCGTGTCGGGCTCATGGGCGCGGACCCGACCGAAAAAGACATGGCCAGGGCAATCGACGCCTGGCGCCACGGGCACGATGTGACCACGTTCGCGCGCGCGGCCGCGCTGGCCCATGCATGGCTGGGCGATGCTGCCGGCGCCTACCAGGTGTTCAATACGCTGGCGCGCAGCACGCGGGATCCCGCGAGCGCCGCGTGGGCAACGGCCTGGCTCGCCAGGCTGGAAAAGGGCGTGCCGCGGGATGACCTGCTGGCTGGGATGCGCGGGGAACAGCCGATGGCGTCCGGCTTCCTGTCGTGGATGAACAGCCGCCGGTAGGGCCGCCTCACCCCGGCAATACGATCGTCGCTTTCAATCCCGGTTCGTTGTCGGCCAGTTCCAGCCGGCCGCCATGCAGCTTCGCGACCGACGCGACGAGGCTCAGTCCTAGCCCCACGCCCGGCGTGCCGCGGCTCGCATCGCCGCGATAGAACCGTTCCGGCACCCGCGGCTTTTCCTCGTCCGGAATGCCGCGCCCCGTGTCGGCCACGGACAGCGCGATGCTGCCGTCGCGTGCCCGCAAGGCGCTCACACGGATGCTGCCTTGTTCCGGCCCGTACTTGATCGCGTTGTCGATCAGGTTCCCGAGCGCCTGCGCCAGCAGCAGCGGGTCGCCGCGCACGGGCAGTGGTCCATATGCCTCGCAGCGCAGGGTCATGCCGCGCAGTTCCGCCACCGGTTGATAGAACTCCGCGGCCTCGGTGGCGACGTGGGCGGCGTCCACGTCGACGAAGCCGGCGCGGCGTACGCCCGTGTCCAGTTCCGCCATCCGCAGCAGCGCGTTGAAGATGCCGATCACGCGGTCGACGTCGGCGATGGCGCCATCGATCTCGGCCCACGTCCGCTCCGGCGCGGGGCGCGTGACGGCCAGTTCTTCCAGGCGCGAGCGCAGTTCGGACAGCGGCGTACGCAGGTCGTGGGCGATCGAGTTCGACACGTTGCGCACGCCCTCCACGAGGTTCTCGATCTGGTCCAGCATGCGGTTCACGGTGTCGACGAGGGCATCGAGTTCGTCGGCGCCCGCGCGCGCCGGCAGGCGGTGCGACAGGTTGCCCTGCACGATCTCGTGGGTCGCCTGGTTGATCGACTGGACCTGCGCCAGCAGGCTGCGGCGCATGAGGAAGCCGCCGCCGATGCCGACGACGGACAGCAGCGCGGCCGCGCCGAGTAACCCGAACAGGAACGTGTCCTCCAGCGTTTCGAAGCGGCGCACGTCGCGGCCGACCAGCAGGCGGTAGCCGCCCGCAAGGTGGCGCACGATCACGACGGTGCTCACCGGACGGCCGTCGATGGCGATGTCGGCGTGCTGGAAACCGTCCGCATCCTGCACGCCGTCGGGCCAGCGGGGCAGGTTGCCGGCGACGGGGCGGTGGGCTGCGTCGGCCAGCAGTACGATCACATGAGCGTGCTCGCCGTAGCGCCGGCCCACGTCGAGGTCGATCGCGTGGCGCAGCACGTCCATGCCGTCGCGCTGGTAGATCGCGGCCATGCGGTCGGCGTCGCTGGCCAGCACGGCTTCGCGGCCGCTGCCGATCGTGTGCGACCACGCGTACCACAGCGCGGCCGCGAACAGCGCGAGCGCCGCCACGCTGGCGCCGACGAATGCCAGCGCCAGGTTGGCGGCGGACAGGCGGAACAGCCTATTCATCGGCCGTCAGCCGGTAGCCCGCGTTGCGCACGGTGCGCAGCAACTGCTTGCCGCCCGTGTCGATCTTCTGGCGCAGTTTGCTCACGTGGACGTCGACCACGTTCGTCTGCGGATCGAAGTTGTAGTCCCACACGTTCTCGAGCAGCATGGTGCGCGTGACGACCTGGTTCGCGTGGCGCATCAGGTATTCGAGCAGCTTGAATTCGCGCGGCTGCAGCGCGATCGTCCTGCCGCCGCGCGTCACCTTGTGCGTGAGGAGGTCCATCGTCAGGTCGTCCACGACGAGCGTCGTCTCCGGCCGGGTTTCCTGCGCGCGGCGCACGAGCGCGTCCAGGCGCGCGAGCAGTTCGCCGAACGCGAACGGCTTGACCAGGTAGTCGTCGCCGCCCGCCTTCAGGCCTTGGATCCGGTCGTCCACCTCGCCCAGCGCAGAGAGGATCAGGATCGGCGTCTTGTTGCCCGTGCGGCGCAAGGTTTCGATGATGGCGATGCCGTCTATGCCGCCGGGCAGCATGCGGTCCATGACGATGGCGTCGTACTGCCCGGTGGCGGCCAGGAAGATGCCGTCCCGGCCATTGGCAGCGTGGTCCACCGTGTGGCCGGCCTCCGCCAGTCCCTTCTGGAGGAATTGCGACACCCGTTCATTGTCTTCCACGATCAGCAGTTTCATGTCAGTCCTCGTATCCGTCGGATGAATGCTCGCATCAAACGGGGCCGTTGGGAACTATCGTGTGATCGGTCCAGCCGCCGCCCAGTGCGCGGTACAGGTCGACGAGGCTCGTGAGCTGTCCCAGCTGGGCCGCGACGAGCGTCGAGCGCGCATCGTACAAATCCGTCTGTGCCGACAGCACGGCCAGGTAGTCGTCGATGCCGTCCGCATAGCGCTTCTGTGCCAGCTCCAGCCGGCGCTGCTGGTCGGCGACGTCGCCCTGCAGCGCCGCCAGCTGGCCCGCATACGTGCCGCGCGCGGCGAGGCCGTCGGCCACTTCGCGGAATGCCGTCTGGATCGCCTTCTGGTACTGGGCCACGCCGATGTCGCGCTGGACGGTCGCCGCATCGAGATTGGCGCGGTTGGCGCCGCCGTCGAAGATCGGGGCCAGCAGGCTCGGGACGAACGTCCATACGCCGCCGCTCCCGAACAGGTGCGCGAGGCTGCCGCTCGCCACGCCCGCGCTCGCGGTCAGGCTGATGTCGGGGAAGAACGCGGCGCGCGCGGCGCCGATGTCCGCCGTTTCCGCGCGCAGCACGTGCTCGGCCTGCAGGATGTCGGGCCGGCGTTCCAGCAGTGCGGACGGCAGGCCGGCCGGGATGTCGGTCAGCAGCGCGTTCGTGTCGAACGGCGCGGGCGGCGGCAGATCGGCCGGCAGCGGCGCGCCCACGAGCAGCACAAGGGCGTTTTCGGCCTGCGCCCGTGCGCGCAGGCCCGCCTGTTCATTGGCTTGCGCCAGTTCGACGGCGGTGCGCGCCTGGCGCAGGTCCAGTTCCGACGCGATGCCGCCGCGGTATTGCAGGTCGACGATCCGCAGCGACGCCTGCGCCGTGGCCAGGGCCTGGCGCGTCACATCGAGCTGCACCTCGGCGCCGCGCAGGGCCAGGTACTGGTCCGCCACCTCGCCCACGAGCAGGATGCGCGCCGCGCGGCTGGCTTCCTCGCTGGCCAGGTATTGCTGGAGCGCGGCATCCGACAGGCTGTGCAGGCGGCCGAAGAAGTCCGGCTCCCACGACGCGGTAAAACCCGTCGTGAAGCGCGGCCCGGTCGTGCGGTTGCCCGTGTTCCTGGCGGCGTCCACGTCGACGCGCGGCAGCAGGGCTGCCTGCTGCACGCGGTACGTGGCGCGCACCTTTTCCACGTTCAGCATGGCCACGCGCAGGTCGCGGTTCTCGCGCAGCGCGAGGTCGACGAGGCGTTGCAGGCGCGCGTCGCGCAGGAAGTCGCGCCAGCCGATGTCGGCGGCGACCGGGCCACCGGCCTGCGCGGGACCGCCGGGGAAGGTGGGAGCCACCGGTGCATCCGGGCGATGGTACGCGGGTGCCAGGGCGCAGCCGGACAGCAGCAGGGCAGCAGCGAGTGGTGCGAGGCGGATCATGTCAGCGTCCTCCAAGAGCGGGTGCGGCGGCGGATGCCGGCTGGCGGCCGCGCGTAAAACGCTGGCCCAGCGTGGCGACGACGACGTAGAACATCGGGATCAGGAAGGTGGCGCAGAACGTCGCGGCGAGCACGCCGCCGATCACGCCCGTGCCGATCGCCCTTTCGCTGGCGGCACCGGCGCCGTGCGCGAGGGCCAGCGGCAGCACGCCCAGCACGAAGGCCATCGACGTCATGACGATCGGGCGGATCCGCATCTTCGCCGCCGCCAGCGCGGCCTGAAATGGCGGCATGCCTTCGGCCTGGCGTTCGCGGGCGAATTCCACGACGAGGATCGCGTTCTTGGCCGACAGGCCCATCGTCGTCAGCAGGCCCACCTGGAAGTAGACGTCGTTTTCCAGGCCCGCCAGCATCGTCAGCGCGAGCGCACCGAGCACGCCGATCGGCACGACGAGGATCACGGCGAGCGGCACCGACCAGCTTTCGTACAGCGCGGCGAGGCTGAGGAACACGACGAGGATCGACAGGCTGTACAGCAGCGGTGCCTGGTTGCTCGACTGCTGTTGCTGCAGCGAGGCGCCCGTCCATTCGAAGCCGATGCCGGCCGGGAGTTCGTGTGCCAGCTTCTCCATCTCGGCCATCGCCTGGCCCGAGCTGTAGCCGGGCGCGGACAGGCCCTGGATTTCCATCGCCTCCACGCCGTTGTAGCGCTGCAGTTGCGGCGGACCCCACGTCCAGCGCGTCGTCGCGAACGCGGAGAACGGCACCATGCTGCCGGCCGCATTGCGCACGTACAGCTGCCCGAGGTCCTGCGGGTTCATGCGGAACGGCGCGTCGGCCTGCAAATAAACCTTCTTGATGCGGTTGTCCGTGTCGAGGAAGTTGTCGACGTAGCGCGAGCCCCACGCGATCGAGAACGTCTGGTCGATGTCGGCCGCGTTCACCTGCAGCGCGGCGGCCTTCTCGCGGTCGATGTCGACCTTGAACGTGGGGTTGTCGGCCTGGCCGTTGAAGTGGACGGAGGCCAGCACCGGATCGTGGTGCGCCAGGTCGAGCAGCTTGTCGCGCGCGGCGGCCAGCGCGGCGTGGCCGAGGCCCGCGCGGTCTTCCAGTTCGAAGTCGAAGCCGGCCGCGCTGCCCAGGCCGCGGATCGGCGGCGGGCTGGTGGCGAACACGGTCGCATCCTTGTAGCCGGCAAAATGCTTGCCGATGCGCGCGGCCAGCGCCTGCGCCGTCAGTTCCGGCTTGCCGCGCTGGCTCCAGTCTTTCAGATGCACGTAGACCTGGCCCTGGCTCTGGCCGCGTCCCGCGTTGTTGTTGCCGTTGACGGTGAACGCGGCGTCGACCATCGCCGATTCGTTTTTCAGCAGCCACGCGCTGACCTCGTCCAGCACGGCGCCCGTCCGTTCCAGCGTGGCGCCGGGCGGCGTCTGCACCTGCACGTACAGGAAACCCTGGTCCTCGTTCGGCAGGAACGACGTCGGCAGGTGCGCGAAGAGCAGGGCCACGACGGCCGTCGCCGCGCCGTACGCCGCCAGCCAGCGCCAGGGCTTCGTTGCGATCGAACGCGCGCCGCCCACGTAGCCGTCGCGGCACCGGTCGAAGCCGCGGTTGAACCAGACGAAGAAGCCGCCGCGCGGCGTGGCGTCGTGCTTCGTCGAGCGCAGCAGCAGGGCGCACAGCGCGGGCGTCAGCGACAGTGCCACGAACACGGACAGCAGCATCGATGCGACGATGGTCAGCGAGAACTGGCGGTAGATACCGCCCACCGCGCCGCCCGAAAACGCGACGGGCACGAACACGGCGCACAGCACGGTCGCCACGCCGATCAGCGCGCCGCCCAGCTGTCCCATGGCTTTACGCGTGGCAGCGCGCGGCTCGAGTCCCTCCTCATGCATCACGCGCTCGACGTTCTCGACGACCACGATGGCATCGTCGACGAGCAGGCCGATCGCGAGGACCATGCCGAACATCGACAGCGTGTTGATGGTGAAACCGAGGGCCGCCATCACGCCGAAGGTGCCCAGCAGGACCACGGGCACGGTGATCGCGGGGATCACGGTCGCGCGCAGGTTTTGCAGGAACAAATACATCACGAGGAACACGAGGACGATCCCCTCGAGCAGCGTCTTGACCACTTCCTCGATGGAGATGCGCACGAACGGCGTCACGTCGTTCGGGTAGACGACTTCCAGGCCGTGCGGGAAATAGGGTTTCAGTTCGTCGATGCGGGCGCGGATCGCATCGGCCGTCTGCAGCGCGTTGCCGCCCGGCGCCAGCTGCACCGCGATGCCGGCCGCGGGCAGGCCGTTGTACTTGTTGTCGACGTTGAAGTTCTCCGCACCGAGCTCGATGCGGGCGACGTCCGCGAGGCGCACGCGCGAGCCGTCCGGCAATGCCTTGAGCAGCACGTTGCCGAAATCCGCGGGCGTGCGCAGCAGCGACGATTCCGTGATCGTCGCCGCGATCTGCTGGTGCGGCACGGCCGGATTGCCGCCGACCTGGCCGCCGGCGACCTGCACGTTCTGCGCCAGCAGCGCGTTGCTCACGTCGCCCGGCTGGAGCGCGTACGCATTCAGCTTGGACGGATCGAGCCAGATGCGCATCGCGTACTGCGTACCGAATACGTTCAGGTTGCCCACACCCGTGATCCGGCTGAGCGGGTCCTGCACGTGCGAGGCGACGTAGTTCGCGATGTCGAACTTGTTCATGCTGTGGTCCGTCGACACGAATGCCGCCAGCATCAGGAAGTCGCTGCTGGACTTCGTCACGCGCACGCCGGCCTGCTGCACGGCGGCCGGCAGAAGTGGCGCGGCCAGCTGCACCTTGTTCTGCACCTGCACCTGGGCCGTATCCGGATCGGTGCCGGGCGCAAAGCTCAGCGTGATCGTCGCAGTGCCCGTGTCGTCGCTGTTCGACGACATGTACAGCAGGTGGTCGATGCCGGACAGCTGCTGCTCGATTACCTGCACGACCGTGTCCTGCGCGGTGGTGGCCGACGCGCCCGGATACGATGCCGAGACCTGGATGGTCGGCGGTGCGATGGGCGGCAGCTGCTCGATGGGCAGCGTGCCGATCGCGAGGCCGCCGCCCAGCATGACCAGAATCGAGATGACGATGGCGAAGATGGGACGCTCGATGAAGAAGCGGGACATGGCGCGCTCCTTACGGCTGGTTCGATGCGAGGGCGACGCCGGATGTCGCGTCGACGGCGCGCACCGTCATGCCGGGCTTCGCCTGCTGCAGGCCGGCCACGATGACGCGCTCGCCGTCGTTCAGGCCGGCCGTGACGACCCAGGCGCCGTCCTGCAACGTGGATGCCTGCAGCACGCGCTGGCCCACCTTGCCGGCGGCATCCACGACGAGCACCGTCGGACGCCCCTGCGGATCGTGCGCGACGGCCTTCGCGGGCACGAGCAGCGCGTCGTCCTTGCCCTGTTCGACGCGGGCGCGGACATACATCCCCGGCAGCAGCAGGCCCTTCGGATTCGCGAAGATGGCGCGCAGCTTGACGGAGCCCGTGCCCTGATCGACGCTCGTGCCGGAAAACTCGAGGCGGCCCGGCAGCGGATAGGCGCTCCCGTCTTCCAGCGTCAACGTGACCTTGGGCTGGCGGGCCGGATCGGCCAGGCTGCCGGCGCGCAGGCGCAGGCCGGCGGCGCTGGCTTCCGTCAGGTCGACGTAGATCGGATCCAGCTGCTGGATGGTCGTGAGCAGCGTCGCCTGGCCGGCCTGGACGTAGGCACCCTGCGTCACGAGCGACGTGCTGGTGCGGCCCGCGATGGGCGCGGCGACCTGCGTGTAGCCGAGGTTCAGGCGCGCCAGCGCGACGGCCGCCTTTGCGGACGCGACATCGGCCGCGGCCTGCCCGGCGGCCGCCACGGCGTTGTCGGATGCCTGCTTGCTGACGGCGTTCGCGGCCAGCAGGTCCTTGTAGCGGTCGGCCTGCGCGCGCGTGGCGGCGAGGTTCGCCTCGGCCTTGCGCTCGGCGGCGAGGGCGCTGTTCAACTGCGCCTCGTACTGGGCCGGATCGATGCGGTACAACGGCTGGCCGGCACGGACATCGGCGCCTTCCGCGAACAGCCGCTTCTGCACGATGCCGTCGACGCGCGCCCGCACCTCGGCCACGAGATACGGCGACGTGCGGCCGGGCAGGTCGGCAAACACGGGCACGCTGGACTTGTGCACGGCCACGACCGCCACCTGCGGCGGCGGGGCCGGCGGCTTCGGTGGCGGCGGATGGCTGCAGCCGGCGAGGAGGGCGGCGGCGACTGCCGCGGCAGCCGTCGAACCTGTTGTCGTTTGCATGGCGGGGCTCCACTGGATGGCGGGACCGGGCGGTCCGTGACAGTGGCACTATGCGGGGTGGGGCGTTAAGCGCTGATGGGCGCCGGATTAAATATCGTTAATCTGGCGCCGCGGGCGTATCAAGGAAGCTTTCGGGACAAGACGCGTGTCAGGGACACTTGTTCGGGCCGGTTGTAGACGACATCCGTGATTTTCCAGGCGCCGGCCACCCGCGCCACGTCGAAATCGATCCGCGTCGCCCTGTCGTCGACAGGATCTTTATAGACGACGGACACCTTGCCTGGCGACGTCGTCGATATGTCCAGGTCGGTCACCCGCGGATCCTGCGAGTCGAACAGCAGATCGAAGTCCAGGTTGCAGATGCCCTGGGATTTCATCTGGCACGCGGCATCCTTGACCAACAAGTCCGCCAGAGCAGGTGCGAAATATTTTTCGAGGGTGGATTTGCTTTGGTGGGACAGGTCTTCGCCGAACAGGTCCGCCTGGCTCGCGACTGCTTGCCATGCGAAATCCTTGTACAGCTTCGCAACAACGACAGCCCCGCCACTCGCTTTCGCAGCGAGGACCGTGCCGCACCATCCGATTGTCAGCGCGGCCGAGATGATCAGACCGAGACGTTTAACGGCGATAGACGACATAATCCGGTTTCTCCTTCGCATACGCAGTTCCCGGCCAGAAGCCGTTCTGGATGAAATCCGATATCCAGGTTTTTCCATCGTAACCGGCAATGTGCCCAGCCGGATTGCCATGTTTGGTCGGCTGAATCACGACAATGTCGCCTTGCTGAAAGGAGAACTTGTCGGGATTATCGACCGAAATGGCATGAAAGCCGTTCCTCAGCAGCGTGGGACCGTACAACCTGGCCGGCGTCGGATGACCTTTCGTATCAGCGCCGCCGGCTTCGAGAGCCCGGCGTACGAATTTTGCGCAATGCGACTGGCTATGCTTGCCCGCGTGCGTGCGCAGGTGAGTTGCAAACTTGTCCGTGTCGAATGGCATGGTTGCCCTCCTGTCACGCGATTTTATTTGCCGCCAGATCCCAGCCGCCGGCAGTATTGCCGCCGGTGCCGCCGCCGATCTTCTGTTGCGTGTACTTCCATTTGATCTTCGAATATTTCAGGTTGACGATCTCCGATAGATAGGATTCATCACCGCCCAGATGTGGCTTCACCATGCCGATCAATACGTTTTCCAGCTCGATGTCGAAATACTTGACCCGGGTACCATCGCCATCAGCGCGGAAGAATTCGAACTTCGCTTTCGGAATGGTTTTCCCCATTGCGCAAGTCTGGGCCAGAATCGGTGAGGACAAGTCCGCCAATTTAGTGAACGAGACGTCATCCAGTTCGGCACGTTCGGCCGTGTGGCCGCCCGCTGTCGATGACGTCGCACTCCTGGGTTGAAACACGCCCCAATGTACGCCCGTCACTTCGATCCAGTCTTTATGCTTGTCGTCTTGCGACTCGCCCTTGATGCCGTCGATTTGCAGGTACACGTCGAATGCCATCGCTGTCTCCAGAGGTCGGATTGCTGAAGGGAACAAAACGTGATTCTTGCGTGTCCCGTCAGCGAGCAATTGGCTGGCCGTCAGATTGGCAAATGAGCCGAATCAATGCTTTGATTTGCCGCGCCCGGTGTCATCCCATAACCGCTCCATCGACAGATACGTGTACGACGCCGTCCACCCGATCAGCAGCATCCCGTTCAGCGCCTGCATGCCCGCCAGCAGGCGCAGGTCGCCGTGCGGCAGCACGTCGCCGTAGCCCAGCGTCGTGTAGGTCTCGGCGGAGAAATACAGGCAGCGCGTGAACGGCAGGGGGCCTGGGTCGCCCATCTGGCCGACGCCGAAGCGCGTCGCGAGCAAGTAGTAGGCGAGGCCGTACAGCAGGATCTCGATGAAGTGCGCGCCGAACGCGCCGACGATCACGAACACGAGCCGCATGCGCGGCGGGATGCGCAACGCGGGCAGCAGCGTCGTCATCAGGCGCAGGACCTCGTAGTGGATCACGGTCGTGGCGATTAGCAGGAATGCGCAGGCGGCGATGGCGATGCCCATGTCTTGACGTGCGAAAAACGATGTGCGGTGCCGCCCAGCATAACAAAACTCCGCGATCTCGTTGTCGCCCGTGCCCGCGTCGCGAACGGCAGGCACGAGCGCCCCGGATCGGGTCACCCGATCCGAGTGTCGGCTCGATTACGGCTTCGCAGCAAACAGCCCCAGCTCCGACAACGCCGTCGAGGCGGTATCGCCATTATTGGCCGTGATGTTGAGCCGGTACCAGCGATAGGCGCCTCCACCGGCGACCGGGTAGCTTTTCAGCTGGAGCCGGTTGGGGAACACCTGGCCGCTTTGTACATCGAGCGTCGTCCAGGTGACGCCGTCGTTCGAGCCCTGGAACTGCCAGTCCTTCGGATCGCGCGGGGCCACGTCGCTGGCGCTGATGACCGTATAGCGCAGGACTGTCTCCGTGTGGCCCAGGTCGTACCTCAGCCAGCCGGTCGGGGCCCCGTAGAGCCATTTCGTTGCCGAGTTCCTGTCGAAGGCCAGGCCGGCGTTGGCCGCGTTGTTCGCGCCGTCGGTGGCGGTGCCGCCGGTGGCGACGTTGGTCAGCGGATGGACGGGCGTGGCGCTGTCCTCGGGCGAGTTGGCGCTCGTGCCGGCGGCGTTGGTCGCGGTGACCGTGTAGTAGTAGGTCATGCCATTGCTCACCGACGTATCCGTGTAGCTGCCGTCCGTGATGCCCGATGCGATGGGCGTGTACGGACCGCCGCTGAACATGGAGCGCTTGATCGTATAGCTGGTGGCGCCGAAGGACTGTTGCCAGCGCAGCGGGACGGCGCCATCGCCCGACTCGGCCAGCAGCGCGGCGGGCGCGGCGGGGATGGCGGCCGGTGCGCCACCGTTGCCGCCCGTGATCCGGACGTTGCTGAAGGTGGAGGTATTCAGCGTGCCGTTGGCGTGCGAGCAGACCACCAGGCCGACATAGATCGTGGCGGGGAGCGTGCCGTCGATGCGGCCGACGTCGGTGGCGGCCCAGTTGGTCCCGTCGGGAGACAGGTAGCCGGTGATCATGTTTCCGATGCGCTCGAGCTTCACCCAGTAAGACGGCACGGTGTTCGCGATGGGAAGTGCCTTGTTGCCGTAGTTCGTGCCGCCGTACACCGCGAGGTTCGGCATGTTCTGCTCGGCGTTCACCTGGTTGGTGACGACCATCAGGGCGCGGGGCGCGCCCTGGGCCAGGCTCGTGCGCATCATGACCCCCGCCTTTGCATTCGGGCTCGTATTCTGGATCGTCTCGACTTTCGCAATGATGGCGCCGTCGCCGGTCAGGGCCTTGTAGGCGAAATGGCTGCTGTCGTTCGTGCTCCAGGTGTCGGCGCCCGCCCCGACCACCGTCCATTTGCCGTTCGCGTACGAGGAGGTGCCGGCCGGCGCGCTGTTTCCGATATCGATATCATTCAAGCCCGAAGTGATCGAGGCGGTCGCGGGAATCGCGAGAGGCGGCGGGGGCGTCGCCGTCGACGTATCGACTTCTTTCAGGAACATGAAGCTGGTGCTGTCCACCGGCATCCACAGGCGCCGCTGGGCGATGTAGGGTGCCTGCATGCCCTTGCGGACAGCGTAGGCCCCATGAATGACATTGAGCGCAATGTTCCCGCCGCCCCAGCCGCGGTTGGTATTGTCGGCGATGTAGTAGGCATCCGTGGTGCCGAACGGGAGGAACGGCGTCGGCGCGAGTTCGTTCACCCGCGCGAAGTATTCGCCTGCCGCCAGCAGGCGGTTGTCCAGGTCGGAATAGATGTCGATGCCCTGCTTCCACAGCGCCTCGGCGAGCATCGCCAGCGACAGGAGCTGTCCATGCGCGTGCCCCTGGTCGCGCAGCGAGTCGCCGAGCATGCCGATGTCGTTGGAACTGCGCAGGCCGATGTGGGCGAGGGTGCGGGTCTGGGCAACGACCCTGTTCAGCAAGTCGGTGTCGTCATTGAAAATGGCCATCAATCCGAGCGCGTTCAGGGCCAGCGCGCCCTTGTTGGCGGCGCCGAACATGTTTTCGCCATAGGGGTTCGCTGCCGGCAGCAGGACGTTACTGAAATAATTCTGCACCGTCGTCGTGTCGCTGGCCGTCCAACCCGGCCAGGTGCCGCGCAGGATGTCCGCGCCACCCACGAACTTGTAGGCATAGTCGCCCAGGTCGAGCATCGACTCGCCACCCGAGAACGCCGTCTGGGTGGTGGCCCACGCGATCAGGATGTCGTGCGCCTTCTTCGCATACGCGTCGTTGCGGGTGAAATACCACATCCGCGCAAGGTTCCAGACCGCGGTCATGTCGTTGCGCCATGGCCAGAGATTCACGTCGGGGGCGCGGCTCACGGTCGCGTACGGACCGGCCATGACGTAGGTGGACTGCGATTTGCCATCGGCCTTCAATAGGTCATAGCCGGACTTCCATGGCTGTTTGCCCTGGTCGACGTAGGACTTGAGTAGCGTGAGATCGGCGACGGTGAGCGGCGTGCCCGGGTGCGTGAAACCGGTGACCTGTGCCGTGCCGTAACCCGGCAGCACGGCTGCGCCCACCACGAGAAGCGTCGCCAGGATGTGTCGGGTGCGCAGAGACGGTTCGCTAGAACTATTTTTCATCAGTACCCCTTAATGAGTGAACATCATTAACCGGCGACGCCTCAGCCACATCGCGCGCCGGGACTGTCACGTTCAAGGGCGTCCCGGGCGTCCCCGTCGCCTTGCCCGTGGTCTCGCAAGCCTGCGAGATATTTATTCGAGCAAAAAAATTACTGAAGTATGGCGGTCCCATTGCCGCGCCCGTGATATTCCAATCAGTTATTTGAGTTATATTAGTTAACGATAACATGGATCGTGACGCAGGTCGCGCACGGCAACGACGCGGTCGGCATCTTCTCGTTGGCGTCGCGGCGGCCCGGCGCGATTGCTGGTTTAATACTGCTTTGGCCCTAGCGGGCAGGAACTCGAACAAAGGAGCACGCATGAGCATCGCATTCATCGGCCTGGGCAGCATGGGCCACCACATGGCCGCCAACCTGCTGAAGTCCGGCCAGCCCGTCCACGTCTGGAACCGCAGCCCGGAACCCGTGCAGGCGCTCGCGGCGCTGGGCGCGAAACCGGCCGCGACGCCCGCCGAGTGCGGCATCGCCGACGTCGTCTTCACCATGCTCGCGGACGATGACGCGACGCGCGCCGTGCTGCTGGACGGCGGCGTGCTGGCCGCGATGGCGCCCGGCAGCATCCACGTCAACATGGCCACGGTCTCCGTCGCGTTCGCGCGCGAGATGGCGGCGCTGCACGTCGAGCGCGGCGTCGGCTACGTTGCCGCGCCCGTGCTGGGCCGCGTGGACGTCGCGCAGGCGGGCAAGCTGAACATTCTCGCGGGCGGCAGCGACGAACTGATCGCGCGCGTGCAGCCGCTGTTCGACCTGATGGGACAAAAAACGTGGCGCTTCGGCAGCGAGCCGGAACAGGCGAACGCGATCAAGCTTGCGTGCAACCTGATGCTCGCCTGCGCGATCGAGGCGACGGGCGAGGGCACCGCACTGGCGCGTGCGCACGGCGTGCCGGCCGCGGATTTCATCGACCTCGTCACCAGCACGCTGTTCGCCGGCTCGCCCGTCTACAAGGGGTATGGCGGGATGATCGCCGAGGAGCGCTACTCGCCGGCGGGATTCAAACTGGCGCTGGGCCTGAAGGACGTGCGCCTCGCGGTGGAAGCGGGCCAGGACAAGGGCCTGCCGCTCGCGTTCGGCGAGACCTTGAAGGCGACCTTGCAGGACGCCGTCGCGCAGGGCGATGCGGATCTCGACCTGGCGGCGTTGGGCAAGCACGTGTGGCGCCGTATTGACACTAAATAAATAATAGACAACAAAGATTCCTTTTTGTAATGACAAAGTTCTTTTTGGAATGATATATTGATCTTAGTTAAACAAATTAAGGATATCTTGCGATGAACGTCCGCTCCCAGCTCGCCCTTGCCCTGCTTGCCAGCCTTGCCCTGACCGCCAACGCCAGCGTCATTACGCTGCAGGTTGCATCCACGTCGCCCGCCGCGCAGGCGAATGCGGCCGCCTACAAGCTGGCCGTGGACGCCGCCATCGCCAATCCTGCCGGGTACAAGGGCAGCAAGTCCGTCGCCGTCTACGACAACCTGGCGGTCAAGAATTACTTCGGCGGCATCAGCAACTATGCCTTCGAGTCCACGATCAATTTCGGCGTCACCGCGGCGCAGGCCGGTACGTGGAACTTCCGCACGGGCGTCGACTTCGGCTACGGCGGCGCCCTGTTCGTCGACGGCGTCGCCCTGGGCTACAACACGCACGACATGTGGTGGAACAACAGCTACGGCACGGCGAACGGCAGCCTGCAGGGTGCAATCAACCTTGCGGCCGGCAACCACATCGTGAAGATCTACGGCCTGGAAGGCTGCTGCGACGGCGCCATGCAGGCCCAGTTCAAGGCCGCGAATGCCTCCGCCTACGCGACGTTCGCCAGCAACGACAAGCTGAACGCCGTGCCGGAACCGGTCAGCATCGCGACGTTCGGCCTGGGCGCCGGCGCGATGGCCCTCATCCGCCGTCGCCGCCGCAAGTCCGCGTAACCGCAGCGCAGCATGCGATCACGTTGTTAATGGGAGTCTCTGGGCGTAATCGGCGCTTTCCTACCGATGGGCTGCCCACAATGACAACACGAACCCGCATCCTCACCGCTTTCCTCTCCCTCCTGGCCGCCAACGCCTGCGCGGCCGACGCCGCACCGGCGGCCCCGCACACCGTCGTCCTACGTGCCGCGCGCATGTTCGACGGTGCCAGCGGCAAGCTGGTCGACCATCCGCAGCTGACCATCGTCGGCAACAAGATCGTCCGCATCGCCCAGGGCGACAAGGCGGAAGTGCCGGCCGGCGCCGAGGTCGTCGACCTGGGCGATGCGACCTTGCTGCCGGGCTTCATCGACGCCCACGTGCACCTGTCCGGCCAGTCCAGCGACAACTGGTACGGCGACTTCTTCGACAACATGATGCGCTTCCCGGCCGAGCAGGCGCTGTACGGCGCCTACTATGCGCGCATCACGCTGGAGGCGGGTTTCACCTCGGTGCGCGACGTCGGTTCGACGGACTGGGTCGCCCTTGGCCTGCGCAACGCCATCGACGCGGGCAAGGTGCCGGGGCCGCGCATGCTCGTGTCGAATTATGCGGTCGGTTCCACCGGCGGCCATGCGGACCAGGACCCGATCCCGCCGCATAAACTGCCGCTGGCCGGGCCGCTGCAGGGCGTGTGCAACGGGCCGGAAGAGTGCCGCGCGGCGGTGCGCTACCAGATCAAGTACGGCGCCAACGTCATCAAGTTCATGCCGTCGGGCGGGGTGCTGTCGCTGTCGGATCCCGTCGATGCGCCGGAGCTGTCGCAGGACGAGATGAATGCCGTGATCGGCGAGTCGCACGCGTGGGGCCGCAAGGTCGCGGCGCATGCGCACGGCGACAAGGCGGCGAAGATGGCGGTGGCGGCCGGCGTCGATTCGATCGAGCACGGCAGCTTCATCGAGGACGACACGCTGCGCGCGATGAAGGCGAAGAACGTCTATCTCGTGCCGACGATCTCCGCCATCGCGCACGTCGAGGAAAAGATCGGCACGTTCCCGCCCGTGATCGCGGAGAAGGGCCGCGCCGCCGCGGCGCACCTGCGCCAGACGTTCCGCCACGCGGTGCAGATCGGCGTGCCGATCGCGCTCGGCACGGACGCCGGCGTCGGCGCGCACGGCAGCAACGCACGCGAGTTCCGCTACATGGTCGAGAACGGCCTGACGCCGGCGCAGGCGCTGCTGGCCGGCACGGCCAACGCGGCGCGTTTGCTGGGCACGTTTGACCGCGTCGGCACGCTGGAGGCGGGCAAGCTGGCGGACGTCGTGGCCGTGCCGGGCAATCCCATCGCCGACATCACGGTCACCGAGCGGCCCCTGTTCGTGATGAAGGACGGCGTCGTCGTGCGGCGGGACGCCGTCCGCTGAACGGTGTTTTTATTGTCGGGTCGGACGGCCCGTCACCGCCGGCTCGCCTTCGTCGCGTTCCAGCACGGCGCGGTACACCGCGCCCGCCAGCACGCCGCCCGCCAGCGGCGCGAGCCAGAACAGCCACAGTTGCGCGAGCGCCCAGCCGCCGACGAACAGCGCGGGCCCCGTGCTGCGGGCCGGGTTGACGGACGTGTTGGTGACGGGGATGCTGACCAGGTGGATGAGCGTCAGCGCCAGGCCGATCGCCAGACCGGCAAAGCCCACGGGCGCGCGGGTATGCGTGGCGCCGAGGATGATCAGCACGAACATGAACGTCATGACCAGTTCCGTGACGAGCGCGGCGCCGAGCGAATAGCCGCCCGGCGAGTGCTCGCCAAAGCCGTTCGACGCAAAGCCACCGGCGAGATCGAAGCCGGGCTTGCCGCTTGCGATCGCATACAGGACGCCGGCGGCGGCGATCGCACCGCAGACCTGCACGACGATGTACGGAACGATATGGCGCGCGGGGAAACGACCGCCGGCCCACAGGCCGACCGTGACGGCCGGATTGAAGTGGCCGCCCGACACGGGGCCGAACGCGTAGGCGCCCGTCAGCACGGTCAGGCCGAAGGCGAGTGAAACGCCCGCGAGGCCGATGCCGACATCGGCGAATTTGGCGGCCAGCACGGCGCTGCCGCAGCCGCCCAGCACGAGCCAGAACGTGCCGAGGAATTCGGCAAAGCATTTACGAAACATAGTGTGATCTCCTGTGGAAGGACATGGCTTGTCCCACAGGAAATAATACAACAACAATATTGCAATAAGATGATGGTTGACATTGTTACATTTAGTGGCTTTTCGGAAAGCACCATTTGCTAAGCTCGACGGGTTCAATCCTCGAAGGAGCATCATGGAATTCAAGCAGGCATGGCCACTCGGCCTGGTGTTCGCAATGACGACCGCCGCGGCAACGGAAGCGCCGATCCAGAGCGTCACGTTGTACCCCGGCAGCGCCACCGTGGAGCGCGTCGCCCAGGTCGCGCCCGGCGCGACGCAGGTCGAGATCACGGGCCTGCCGGCCAACTTCGACACGGAGACCGTCCGGCTGCAGGCCGATCCCGGCATCCAGGTGGGGCAGGTCGTCACGCGCGACCAGGCCAGGGCCGACAGTCCGAGCCCGCGCGAGGCGGATCTCGAGGCGAAGGTGCAGGCATTGCAGGACCAGGTCGCCGCGATCGACGCGGACATCAAGTCGGCGCAGATCGTGCAAGGCTATCTCGAGAAGCTGGGCTCGGGCGGCGACAAGCCCGCGCCCGTCGATGCGAAGAACCTGGCGGGCACGCTCGACGCGATCCGCAAGGGCGCGTTCGATGCGCTCGAACGCGTGCGCAACGACGAGACGAAGAAGCGCGCGCTGACGAAGCAGCTCGACGCCGCGCAGCGCGACCTCGCCCAGGCGCGTGCCGGCGCGCGTGCCGGGCGGACGATCACGGTGCAGGTGGCGGCCCGGCAGGGCGGGAAGATCGTGCTGACTTACCAGGTCAACCGCGCGGGCTGGAAGCCGGCGTACCGGGCCGCGCTCGACTCGAACGCATCCACCCTCGACCTGGAGCGGATGGCGACCATTTCGCAAAAGACGGGCGAGGACTGGAGCAACGTCAAGCTGCGCCTGTCCACCGGGCAGCCGAGCCTTGTCGTCTACGCGCCGGATCCGGAACCGTGGCTGCTGGATTACCGGCCGCCGGTGGACTCGAGGTTCGACAGTTCGGTGATGTTCCGCGCCATGCCCGCACCGGCCCCCGCGGCACCACCGGCGCCGCCCGCGGCCAAACAGGACGATTACATCGCCCCCATCCTGGAAACGCAGGGGAACTTCACCACCGAGTTCGAGGTGCCGGCCCGCGTCACGCTGGCGTCGGACGGCCGCGAGATCGCCGTCAGCCTGTCGCGCCAGACGCTGAAGGCGGAGCAGCGCGTCGTCGTCGCGCCGCGAAGCGGCAACGATGCGGCAGTCCTGACGGCGCAGGCGGCGCGGCCCGACGGCGTCTGGCTGCCCGGCCAGGTGCAGCTGCAGCGCGACGGGACCTATGTCGGCGCGCTGCGCTGGGACCCGCAGGCCGCAGCGGATGGGCGGTTCCGCCTGGCGTTCGGACGCGACCCGCTCGTGCGCGTGAAGGTCGAGGACCGCGACCGCAAATCGGGCCAGACGGGCTTCTTCAACGGCGCCAACCAGCGCCGCATCGCGCAGACGTACGTCGTGACGAGCACCCATCGCCAACCGATCGACGTGCTGGTGCTCGAACCGACGCCGGTCAGCGAATCGGACAAGGTGACCGTCAAGACGGCGCTGCGTCCGGAGCCGGACGTCCGCGACTGGGAACAGCGGCGCGGACTGGTAGGCTGGATGCGCACGCTGAAGCCGAACGAGACGGCCCGCTTCGACGTCGACTACGTCATCGATTATCCGAAAGAGGGCTACGTGCAGGGCTTGCCCTGATCACGGCTGCGGATTCCACCCCGCGCCGCCGCCATAGGCCGCGAAGACCCTCGCGCGCGTCGCGAACCGGTTCGCCACGTCCGCATCGGACAGCACGTACCCGCCCACGCGCGTGCGCAGGTCGAGCGGCGTGCCGGCCAGCGTCGTGCTGCCGTACTCGCGCCAGCCCGCGTCCGCGCTCGCCACGGCCGGATTCGGCGCCGGCTGGCCGTTCACACCCTGGCCCGCCCAGCCGGCGGGCGCCACGTGCGCGTCCATGCGGCAGTTCACGAACGCGACGTTGTCCCACGTGGCCGTGCTGCCGGGGCTGCGCGCCAGGTACGTCGCGCCGGCCGGCACGTCGCCGTGGTTCGGGCCGGGGCCGGGGCCGTGCGTCAGCGCGCTGTTCAGGAAGACGTAGCCGATGTCCGTCGCGACGGGCACGCGCGCCTGCAGCACGTAGCCGCCGCTGGATGCGTTGGCGCTGTCGCCCACGCTGCGGATCTCGCTGTTCTCGAACAGGGCCGCATGGCTGCTGCCCCAGATGAAATCCACGTTGCCCGCCACGAGCGTGTCGTAGAACCATGCCCAGCCCTTCAGGTTCAGCGTGTCCTGCTCGCTCGTGAAGTTCGCGTGCTTCGCCACGAGGCGCGTGTCGCTGTTGAAGTACAGCGTCTCCGCCTGGCCCGAGATCGAGGCCGAGCGGATCGTCGTGTTGTTGATCGTGAGCGTGTCGAGCACCAGCATGTCCGCGTTCTCGACCAGCATCACGGCCCGCCCGCCGGCCGGCGACCCCGCCACCGCCGGCGACTGGCTCGACCCGGTGCCAGAGTTCAGCGTCTCATTGTTCGTGTAGCGGATCACGACGCCGTCGCGGCTCTCTCCCTTGAGCGTCACGTTGTCCTTGCCGTTCAGGTACAGCAGCTCGTCGTACGTGCCGTTCTTCACGTTGATTGTCACGGGCGCCGTCTTCGCGAAATTCTGCATCGCGTAGTTCAGCGCGCCCTGCACGGTGCGGAAGTCGGCCGTGCCGTCATCGTCGACCGTGACGGTGCCGGCAGTCGGTGGGGCCGCCTTCGTCGTGAACGACCAGCCACCGAGCTTGCCGATGCCGACGAAGGGCAGGCCGCCCAGCGTGGTGTTGGCGAACACACCGTCGGCGATGGCGACATAGTATTCCGTGCCGTAGGCGAGCTTGTTCGCATGCGGCGTAATGCGGACCGTGTTGCCGTCGATGCGGATCGGCGCCGTGTTCACGCGCCGCACGAGGGCCTGGCCCGGGTAGCCGAGGGCGTCCGTCTCGCCGCTCGTGCGGATCACGTCGACCAGCGCGTCGTCGGCCTTGCGGAAGATGCGGATGCTGCCGTTGGCGCCCAGCGTCGGCGGGCTGTCGAAGGTGAGTGTCAACACCGTGTCGACGTTCACCGCCCCCGCCTGCGCGGCCGGGCTGCTGGCGCCCGCGAGGGGATACGTCTGCGTGGGCTGGACGAATTGCGCGCCGATGGTCGCCGCGATCGTGCGCGTGAGGCCTGGTTCGGAGCCGCTCGTGAACACGATATTGGCCGTGCCGGCGGACAGCGGCGTCAGTGTGACGGTGTTGCCGTTCGCGCTCGCGCCGACGACGGCCGGATTGCTGGACGCGACGGTGAAACTGTCGGCCGTGCCGTCCGCCGTGACGGCCGTGACGGCGATCCGGAGCGGCGCGTCGCCTGCTTCGGCCGTGTAGGTCGTCGCGGCCGGATCGAGCGTCAGCTGCACGGGTTTCTGGCGCGGGTCGCCCACGCGCACGTCGTCGACCTGGAACGATTTATTGGCCGTGTACAGGCCGATCAATCCCCGTTGCGCGAACGACGCATCGGTGATGCTGCCGAGGTTCTTCCCGTCCAGGTAGACGGTGAGCGTGGTGCCGATCATTTCGAAGCGGACCGTGTAGAACTGGGCATCCATCGCGATCGGCGTCCTGACCTGTTTCGGGCGGCTGAGCGTCCCGTTCAGCATGCGCGCGATCTCGACCTGGGTGCTCGTCGTGCTGCTCTGGACGTTCAGGCCCGCGGCATACCAGTTGCCGGCATCGACGTAGCGCGCGACGAGGTACAGCAGCTTGTTGCCCGTCGTGCCGTTGGCCATCGGGCGGATGCGCGCTTCGACGTAGTAATCGGCCGAAGGGACGCCGCCGAATGCATCCGGCTTCACGAGGGCCAGTACGCCGCCCGTCGTCGCGGCCGTGTACTGCAGCACCTTGCTGGCGCTGCCGGCCGCTTCGTCCGTCACGCCGAACGTGCCGTTCGGACCGGACACGGGGAGGAGGTTCCACTTGGCCGTGCTGCCGCTTTGGAAATCGTCGCAGAAGTACAGGCCCGTGGCGGGGCAGTTCAGGGTGGGACCCGTGTCGATGGTGGTCTTGCCAGTGCCCGTGATCGCCGTCGTGAGTTTACCGCCGCCGGCCTGCGCCAGCGCGTTTGCTTTCACGAGGGCGGCGGGGCGCGGGGTGTAGGCGTACGGCGGCGTCCACGTCGTCGCGCTGGAAACGCCGCACGCGCCCAGCGCCGCGCCGTTCAGCAGCGAGCCGGTGTCCCTGAAGGTGCCGGCCGTGGCGTCGCCGGGATTCCTGACCACGCTGTCGCAGCCGCTCGCGCCGGCGATCTCGAACACGTTCGCGTTCGACAGGATCTTCGCGGCGGTACCGGTGCCCACGCTGTAGCTGTTGGCGTAGACGTCGGCCGTCTTGCTGCCCACGTAGTAGTTGTTGAAGAGGTGGACCTGGCCGAAGCGCACGCGCGGCGCGCGCGACTGGATCGCGCGGAACACGTTGTTGCTGAAGGTGACGCGCAGCTTGCCCTCGTCCGCCGTGGCGGAACTGCTGGAGCCGACCAGGTTGTTCTTGTCGTGTTCGCCGAACACGTTGTACGACACCGTCACGTAGTCGGACGCGTTGGTGATGTCGACGGCGCCGTCGTGGCATTGCTTCACGTGCCCGTTCTCGATGGGCAGGAAGTTGTCGGTCACGGGCGCGTCGGTGAACGAGTTGTGGTCGATCCAGACATGGTCCGAGCCGGAGATGCCGATGGCGTCATAGGCCGCGTTCCAGTTGCCGGTCGATCCGTCCGTCGGGTCCCACACGGGGCCCACGTCGCACGGGTTCTGGATCCTGAGGTTGCGGATGATGATCTGGCTGACGTTCGACAGGATGATGTGACCGTTGACGAGGCCGGCGTTGGCGCCGTCGCCGATCAGCGTCGTGTTGCTCTTGAGGCGGATGGCGCCGCGGGCCGACTGGTCGGCGGTGCTCGTGTACGGCCGGCCTTCCGTCATGTCGACGATGCCGGACAGCTTGATGATCTTGGGCGTCGTGCCGCCGTTGGCGATGGCCGCGAGCAGCTGCGCGCGGTTCGTCACGGTGTAGATCTGGTCGGTGGTTGCGTTGGCGCCGGCGACGGTGCCGCCGCCCTGGCTCGCCCAGCCGTCGAGCGGGGCCGTGGCGCGGGCCGGGTCGGTGGCCGCATTGGCTGTGATGCAGAGCGCGGCGAGCGCGAGCGCCGCCCCGATACGTGCGTATCTCATGGATGTCTCCTGGCAGGCGGTGGCTCAGTTGCGGCGGGTGCGGCGGGCGCGGCGGCTGAATGCGAGACCGGCGGCGCCGGCCAGCAGCAGGGCGGGCGCGGCGGGTTCGGGGACGTCCGCCGCACCGATCCGCGCCGTGATCGAACCGAAGTCGCCATGCCATGCGAGTCCGCCCAGGTCCACACCGATCGTATGGCCGTCGACGACACTCAGGCCGGGCACGCCGTCGACCGCGCTGCCGTCCAGCAGCGTGAAGCTCGTGATCGGGCCGGGGAGCGTGGCGCCGAAGTCGAAGGTCAGCTTGTAGTCGCCCGCGGGGACGGGCATGTTGTCGTAGATGACGAGCGTGCCGTCCGCGCCGAAATCGAAGCCGAACAGGAAGTCGGCCGTGAGGAATTCGACGCCGCTGTTCGTCGGGTCGAGCGTGCTCGTATTGCTGCCGGGTTCCCGGGCGAACAGGTGGTCGAGTCCGAGGACGTCGGCCGCGCTGCCGTTGTAGGTGGCGGTGATGCGGGCGTCTTGCAGGGAAAGCGGTGCTGCCTGTGCCTGGCCGGTGGCGAGCGCCGCCAGGACCAGGGTCTCCAAGATTGTAGTCGTTTTCATTGTTATTCCCGATGAGCCATGGCTGTGCCTGGCCGGATGCCGGGCCGCCAGGTCGGGAAATGTTAGCACGAGGATATGATAATTGGTCGGGCCAATTAAATTAAATTTGGACCAGACTGAAAACTGGTTTGACCAATTCGAGAACTCCGGGTAAAACAAAACCCCGGCCCGCGTGACGCGGAGCCGGGGTTTTTACTGGGCTACGACGATCAGGCGCCGACGCTTTCCAGTGCCTTGTTGAAGGTCGCGCTCGGACGCATCACGGCCTTGACCTTGGCATTGTCCGGCTTGTAGTAGCCGCCGATGTCGACCGGCTTGCCCTGGATCTCGATCAGTTCCTGCACGATCTTCTGCTCGTTCTCGGCCAGTTGCTTGGCCAGCGGCGCGAAGTAGGCGGCCAGTTCGGCGTCTTCCGTCTGCGCGGCCAGTTCCTGGGCCCAGTACATCGCCAGGTAGAACTGGCTGCCGCGGTTGTCGAGTTCACCGGTCTTCGGCGACGGCGACTTGCGGTTGTCCAGCAGCTTGCCGGTGGCGGCGTCCAGCGTCTTGGCCAGCAGCTTCGCTTTCGCATTGCCGGTCTTGAGGCCCAGGTCTTCGAAGCTCACGGCCAGCGCGAGGAATTCGCCCAGCGAGTCCCAGCGCAGGTGGTTTTCTTCGGTCAGCTGCTGCACGTGCTTCGGTGCCGAACCGCCGGCGCCCGTTTCGTACATGCCGCCGCCGGCCATCAGCGGGACGATCGACAGCATCTTGGCGCTGGTGCCCAGTTCCAGGATCGGGAACAGGTCGGTCAGGTAGTCGCGCAGGATGTTGCCGGTCACCGAGATGGTGTCCAGGCCGCGCCATGCGCGTTCCAGCGTGTAGCGCATCGCGCGCACCTGCGACATGATCTGGATGTCCAGGCCTTCCGTGTCGTGATCCTTCAGGTACGTCTTGACCTTCTTGATCAGTTCATTTTCGTGCGGACGGTACGGGTCCAGCCAGAACACGGCCGGCATGCCGGAGTTGCGGGCGCGGGTGACGGCCAGCTTGACCCAGTCGCGGATCGGGGCGTCCTTCACCTGGCACATGCGCCAGATGTCGCCCTGCTCGACGTTCTGCGACAACAGCACTTCGCCCGTTGCCAGGTCGGTGATGTTGGCGACGCCGTCGGCCGGCACTTCGAAGGTCTTGTCGTGCGAGCCGTATTCCTCGGCCTGCTGGGCCATCAGGCCGACGTTCGGGACGGTACCCATCGTGCGCGGGTCGAAGGCGCCATGCCATTTGCAGAAGTTGATGATCTCCTGGTAGATGCGGGCGAACGTCGATTCCGGGATCACGGCCTTGACTTCCTTCAGGCGGCCGTCGGCGCCGTACATCTTGCCGCCGGCGCGGATCATCGCGGGCATCGATGCGTCGACGATCACGTCGTTCGGCGAGTGGAAGTTGGTGATGCCCTTGGCCGAGTCGACCATCGCCAGCGCCGGGCGGTGTTCCTGGCAGGCGTGGATGTCGCGGATGATTTCTTCGCGCTGCGAATCCGGCAGCTTGGCGATCTTGTTGTACAGGTCGGCCATGCCGTTGTTGACGTTCACGCCCAGTGCCGCCAGCGTTTCGCCGTGCTTCTCGAAGGCTTCCTTGTAGAAGGTGCGGACCGCGTGGCCGAACACGATCGGGTGCGACACCTTCATCATGGTCGCCTTCACGTGCAGCGAGAACATCACGCCCGTCTTGTGCGCGTCTTCGATCTGCTGTTCGTAGAACTCGAGCAGGGCCTTGCGGCTCATGAACATCGAGTCGATGATCTCGCCGTCCTGCAGGGAGACCTTCGGTTTCAGCACGATGGTCTCGCCGCTCTTGGTGATCAGTTCCATCTTGACGTCGCGCGCGCGGTCGAGCGTCATCGACTTTTCGCCGTGGTAGAAGTCGCCGTGCGTCATGTGCGACACGTGCGTGCGCGATGCCTGCGACCATTCGCCCATCGAGTGCGGGTTCTTGCGGGCGTATTCCTTGACGGCCTTCGGTGCGCGGCGGTCCGAGTTACCTTCGCGCAGGACCGGGTTCACGGCCGAGCCGATGCACTTGCCGTAGCGGGCCTTGATCTCTTTTTCTTCGTCCGTCTTCGGATCGGCCGGGTAGTCCGGCAGGTTGTAGCCCTTGCCCTGCAGTTCCTTGATGGCTGCCTGCAGCTGGCCCACCGAAGCCGAGATGTTCGGCAGCTTGATGATGTTGGCGTCCGGCTGCAGCGTTTTCTTGCCGAGTTCCGTCAGGGCGTCCGGCACGCGTTGCTCCGGCGACAGGCGGTCGGCGAAGACGGCGAGGATACGCGCCGCGACGGAAATGTCGCTCTCTTCGATACGGATGCCGGCGGGTTTGGCAAACGTCTCGACGACGGGCAGGAAGGCGTGGGTGGCCAGCAGGGGCGCCTCGTCGGTTAGGGTGTAGATGATGGTCTGATCACTGCTCATACGCTGGTTCCTCGATGTGCGGGAGGGTTTGGAATACTAGTTCTAAAAAGTCATCGGCTGTCCGGGCCACGAGTCGCAGCGTGGTGAACAGATCGAGGGATCATACTCCGGCAGCCGCGCCGTCGCATCTTTCCGTGCGACTAAGTCTTATATAAGACATAGGACAGCCGCTATTATGCACGACCTTTTCGTAAAGGCGAAGCAGATCGTGAAAGGCCTTTTCGTAATGTGGGATTTACATCTGGCGGAACAGGTCCGCGTAGTTGCGGCTGACGACGAGCTGCTCGTCGCGGCCCTTCAGTTTCACGAGTAGCCGGCCGCGGAAGTCCGTGCGCGTGCCGGCTACGTGGCGCGCGGCGACGATCACGCTGCGGTGGATCTGCCAGAACTGCTGCGGGTCGAGCTGGTCGCGCAGCTGGCGCATCGGCGTGCGGATCAGGTGCTCGCCGTCGGCCACGAACACGCTCGTGTACTTGTCGTTGCTCTGGAAGTAGATGACTTCGTCGATGGCGATCAGCCGCGTTTCCTGGCCTTGCGCCGCGCGGATCCACTGCAAGGGCGCCGCCGGCGCCGGTGCGGGGGCAGGCGCGGCGGGCGCCATGCCGAGCTGGCGCAGCAGGCCGGCCAGCATGTCGGCCGATGGCGCTCCAGGCGCAGGTGCCGCCAGCGCTTCCTTCAGTCGCTCGACGGTGCGCTGCAGGCGTTCGAGTCGGATGGGTTTCAGCAGGTAGTCGAACGCGGCATGCTCGAACGCCTGCAACGCGTACGCCTCGTGCGCCGTCGTGAACACGACGCGCGGGGCACGTTTGTCGTCGACGAGGCGCGCGGCGAGATCGAGGCCGGTCAGGCCCGGCATCTGGATGTCGAGGAACAGGATGTCGGGCGCCAGCTCGTCCACGAGGCGCAGCGCCTCGATACCGTTGCCGGCGCGGCCGGCGATGCGCAATTCCGGCCAGGCGGCGGCCAGTTGTTCTTCGAGATAGGTCAGCAGGTGAGGTTCGTCGTCGGCAAGCAGGGCGCGGATGGGATCGATGGCGGCACCTCGATAAAACACGTTATACGGGCAGGATCAGACGCGCGGTGACGCCTCCGTCTTGATTTTCGAGCAATTGTAGCTGAGCGTTATTTCCGTGCAAGCTGCGCAGCCGCTCGCGCAGATTGGACAAACCGACACCGCCGCCGGGCCGCGGCGCTGCGGGCACGAGACCGACGCCATCGTCCGCCACTTCCACGCACAGGCCCGCACCCGTCCGCTGCGCACGCACGACGATCGTGCCGCCGTCCACCTTCGGTTCGATGCCGTGCATGACGGCGTTTTCCACGAGCGGCTGGATCAGCATCGGCGCGATCGTCGCGGCGCGGCTGGCGTCGTCCACGTCGATGCGGTAGCGCAGCCGGGCACCCATGCGCACCGTCAGCAGGTCGAGGTAGGCGCGCGCGAGGTCGATCTCGGCGCCGAGCGTGGCGTGCTCCGCGCGGCTGGCCGACAGGCTCGCGCGCAGGAAATCGATCAGGCGCTCGAGCATGTGGCGGGCCCGGGCCGGGTCGGAACCGATCAGGCTCACGACATTGGCCAGCGTGTTGTACAGGAAGTGCGGCTCGATCTGGGCCTGCAGGGTGCGCAGCTTCGCTTCCGCGAGCAGGCGCGCGGCCTCGGCGATCTGTTCCTGCTGGTGCGCCGCTTTGATCGCGCGCGCGACGCGGCGCTCGCCGGCCGTCAGCACGGCCGCCATCAGCAGCGCGACCAGGGCGGCGCCCGACAGGTAACGCGCCGTCATGCCCGTGTGCAGCAGCGCATCGAACGTGGTGTGCCGGCCGAGCACGGCGTCCGTCACGGCCATACCGAGCAGGGCGCAGCACGCCGTCAGCAGCAGCCGCGCGGCCCGCATCGCCGTGCTGTTGCGCCCCGGTACGATGCGGCGCAGCACGTGCACTACGCCGTGGATGAGGAAGCCGATGACGTTCGACGCGAGCAGCATTTCCGTCAGAAGCGCGCCGAGCGGGGCGCGGCTGCCGACCAGGACCAGTGCGCCGGTGAGCGCGACGCCGATGAGGCCGTTCCACACGAACGTGTAGACGAGGTTGCGCAGCGGCGACGGGCGCCAGCGCCGCAAGGGCGGGAACGCGTCCAGCGGGTGCATCGAGGTCGTGGCGGGTGTCGGCATGGTGTCCTTGTTTCAAGCAGCCAGAAAGTTACCATGGAAACAATGCGGCGTGCGATAGGGCAGCCGGGCCAGCGCGACCGGACCCGCACCCACGTGCGCCGCGTCGAACACGGTCAACAGGCTCGTGGCTGTGTTCGTGTCCTGCGCGACGCCCACGAGCCAGCCATCCGTTTCGCTGCGCGCACCCGGGCGCGGCACGAGCACGTGTTCCTCGGCGCGCCAGCCGGCGTCGAAGCGCCAGCTGTCCGCACGGCCGCGGTCCACGTCGACGACGTTCACCGTGTCCAGCATCAGCGACGTGTTGCGCGCATCGCTGGACAGCATGGCGAGGCGGCCGTGGCGCCGCCCGACGGCCTGCGGCATCACACGCGGGAACTCGGCGCCGTCGAGCAGGCGCGTCGTGGCCACCCTGCCGCCGGCGTGGTCGAGGCTGACGCGGACGGCCGCGTGCGCGGCGGGCCGGTTCGGTTCGCGCTCGCCTTCCATCACGCGGCTCGTCGCTTTCAAAAAATCGCCGTCGTGCAGGACGAGATCGACGTGCGTCACGTTGCCGCCGGCCTCGTCCCACGCATTCCCGAAGTGGAACGCCATGCGCGGCGGCAGATCGTACACGCGGCGGATCGCCAGAGTGTCCTTGGCGACCACGACGATGCGGGCGCCGCGCGTCTCTCCCGCCCACACGTGACGGTCGGCCAGGCTCAGGTTCGCATCGTCCGAGAGGTCGTACGGCGGCACGACAAAGACGAGGTGACGCGCGCTGACGGCGAAATCGTGCTGCAGCGCGAGTTTCGGCACGTCGATCACGCCCGCCTGCAGCACCTTCCCGTCGGCGCCGATGCGGTACAGGGCCAGCCTGTCGCCGCCGGGCAGGGCGCCGAAGTTCCACAGGGTGCCGTCCGGCTCGATCTTCGGATGCGCGGAGAACGGCATCGCGGCGAGGTCGTCGCGCCATGTGTGGATGCCGACCGTGGCGAGGGTCGCGGGATCGAGCTCCGTCGCGGAGCCGCCTTCCCATAGCGCATATAAACGGTCGTTGAACGGCAGCAGGTTCGTATTGGCCGTGTTCAGGCTGTCGTTGTCGCGAAAGCCCCGCCGCGCGACGTTCGTGCCGAAGGCGGGATACAGAAACTGGCCGGCGGCGGATTCGTCGAGGAATTTGCGGGTCTCGACGAAGCGGCCCTGGTGCGTCACCGTGTTGCCGTCGATGCGCCAGGCCTGGGCGAAGCCGTCGCCGTCGAACCAGTGGTGGTAACGCTCGCCGCCCAGTTCGAAGCGGCCGGGGCCGTTGCGGAAGAACGTGCCTTCCAGCCCGGCCGGGATGCGGCCTTCGACGACGGCCTGGCCCAGCTGGTTGCCTTCCAGGTTCGCGTACATCGTCAATTCTGGATCGCGGGCGAGGGCGGCGTGGAAGCGCTGGTACGTCGTGCGGGCGTCGGCGCGGGCGAGGCCGGTGAGACCGAGGGCGGCGAGGCCGACGCCCGCCTTGAGGAAGTGGCGGCGTTGCATGGCGGTCTCCCCGATCAGCGCAGGGTCACGGTGGTGTCGAGACCGGCGGCCGGCACGGCCAGCTTGGCGGCGTCGAAGGCCGGCGGGCCCATGCGGCCTTGCGCGTTGTTGCTGAAGGCGATCGGCTCGGTCGGGATGCCCAGCAGGTTCTTGTCCATGCGGCCGTTGTCATTGACATCCTGGAACACAGCGAAACCGTAGTCGCCCGGGGCGACGTCGTGGAAGACGAGCGTCGTGCCGGCCTTGTCCGCCTTTGCCTTTTCCGCACGGACGGGATACTTCAGGAAGGCGTCGGCGTTGTCGTACAGGGCGACCATGACCTGGCCCGACGTCGACTTGACGTTGTCGACGTGGATGACGAGGTCGGCGGCATGAGCAAACGGGGCGGCAAAAGCCAGGGTCAGCAGGGCAGTGCGGATCATGATGGGCTCCAGTGTTGTTGTGTTGGTGGACACACTGTAGCCAGGGGCATGATCGCGCCGGGGGCGATGCGACGAAATGCGGCGGCGCGGCGCGAAATGCAGCGGGACGGCGCGAAACGAACTGTCTCAGCGCCCGACCAGCATGGCCAGCCGCGCCAGCAGCAGCCTGCCGATGAAGCGCGGCGGGTAGCCGGTATGGTTGGGCAGGTCGGCCGCCAGCTCGCCCGGCCGGCGCGTGCGCGTGCACATGCGCATCTCGAGCGGCGCCGCCGCGTCGCCGAAGCGGCGCCGGCAGATCGACACCCAGTGCTTGGCATCGTCGAAGTCGACCAGCATCGGTGTGTTGCAGCAGCTCGCCACGACGCGGTTGGTGGCCGATCCCTCCCTGAGCTTGAACGGACGCAGGTGCTGTTGCCCCGTCACGCAGCGTACCCGATCCTTGCGGTAGACCTGGTAGGCCGTTCCCCCGTCCGCTTCCCGGGCCCGCGCCGCGCCGGGCAAGGCTTCGATCCGGCGCCAGCCTTCTTCGCAGTCCCGGCAATAGCAGACCGTCACGCCGATCGGGGTGCCGCTGGCGCGCAATGTAACGCTGCCGCAGGCGCATCTGGCCATCGTGTCGTCGTGCATGGCGTCTCCCGAACAGTCAGCCGAACGCCAGCGCGGTGCCGGTTTCCAGCAGCGATTTCAGGCTCGCGGCGATCATGGCCCATGCTTCCTTGAGGCCCTCGTGGCCCTCGGGCAGGTCGTAATGGGCGATGGTCAGCCTGGTCAGCTCGCCGACGGGCGCGAGTTCGTGCACGACGCGCGACGGTTTCACCTCCGGTCCCATCCACGCGGCCTGGTAGGTCAGCGCCAGCCGCCGGTCCGGGACGACTTCGAGCACGGTGCCGAACACCATCGCGCGGCCGTCCGGAGCGCGGTATTCGTACGGTTCGTCCACGCGCAGGCTGCTGTGGAAGGCCGTGCCCTTGAACATGTACTGGCGGCTGATGTCCGGGCTCGTCAGCGCTTCCCATACCTGGGCGGGCGTCGCGCGGATGAAGGTTTCCAGCATGAAGGAGGGTTTGGTGTCGTGGCTCATCTGCGTCTTCCTTTCGAGTTCGGCCTTCAGGTCCAGCATGGCCCGGGCCATCGGCTGTTGCGTCAGCGGCGCGAGCCACCGGTCGACGAGCGACTGGAGCGGCGCGCCGTTCAGGTAGTGGTACTTGAAACGGCCGGCCTTGTGCGTGAGAACGAGGCCGGCCGCTTCCAGTACCTTCAGGTGCTTCATGACGCCGAAACGTGTCAGGCCGGTTGCCGCCTCCAGTTCCGTCAGGGTCTGGCCGTCCCGTTCCCGGAGCCGGTCGAGCAGCAGGCGCCGGGTGTCGTCGCTCAGGGCTTTGAAGATTGCGTCCATGGCCGAAGTATATGTGACCAAAAAGTCACGTGTCAATTGGGTCACGTGATGAGGCAAAAGAAAATCGGCAGGAAACGCCGCGAGCGTTTGCCTGCCGATGAGTGATCGAGCCTGGGCTTCAGGTCAACTGTAAGCGGTCCACCGTTGCGGAATCTCGATACTGCCGCTCTGTGCGGCATCCGCATACGCGCGCATCTCGGCGACGACGGCCTCGAGCTGTTCGTTGCTCGGGTTGGCGAGGAAGCCCTTCATGCGCTCGTGCAGCGCGGCCTGCTGGTCGCGCCATTCATAACGGGACGACTTGCTCATGCACCCTCCTTGCGGCGAACTGCCGTCTTCGTATTTGTTTTGTTCATGACATCCTCCTTCAAAGACCACAGGCTATGCCGTTCCCACCGATCGGGTCGGTGCGATGACGCACATTGGCATTGCCAAAGAGAATCAAGTTTTCGGAGGCAAGATGCTGTAATAGAACAATTCGAGCCGGCCTTCCAGGTCGCGCTTCGCTTTTTCCGGGTCGACGACGTGGTGCGGGCGCATGAGGTTCATGACCAGTTCGCCCGTGATGGTGCTCATCAGGTGGCAGGGCAGCAGGTCGAACGGCAGGTCGGGGCGCATCTGGGCGCGGATGTCCGGGCGGGCGAAGAAGCGGCCCAGCATCTCGCGCGTCATGCGCGGACCGCTGTTCCAGAAGGCCTCGGCCAGTTCCGGGTTCGTCGGCGCCTCGGCCAGCACGACGCGCTGCAGGTCGATCGCTTCCTGCGACGTGATCAGGGCGTACATCTGGTGCGCGAAGTCGTCCACGATCTCGCGCAGGGGGCGGGTGTCCGTCTCCATCGGCTGGCTGCGGAAGAAGCGGTGGCGCTTGTTCGCCAGCACCGCGGCCAACAGGCCCTCCTTGCCGCCGAATTTCACGTAGATTGTCCGTACCGCCACGTGCGCCGCGCGGGCGATCGATTCGAGGCTCGTCTTCGTATAGCCGTTCTTGAGGAACAGGGTGCCGGCGATATGCAGCAACTCCTGCGTGCGCGCCTCGACGTCGGCGGCCTTCGGTCGGCCCGCGCCCTTGCCGGGGCATTCGGATGCGTCATGCATATGTTTGTCCATGGGCTCCATGCTAGTGGAATCTCTAATGAAATGCAACCGTTTCATTTCTTGACTTTGGCAAAAACTTGTCGAATAATGCGATGGACTAATTTCATTTTTCGGAGTTTCACATGCCTGATACGCAAACCTCGGTCGACCAAAAGCCGGCCGCCGCCGTCCCGCCGGCCGGTGCCAACCCGGCCAACGCCGCCAAAGGGCCTCCGAAGCGCGTGCTGATCGTGGTGGGCCTGATCGCCGCCGCGGCGCTGGCCGCCGGTGGCCGCATGTGGTACCGCAGCCATTACTTCGTCGAGACCGAGAATGCCTACGTCACGGGCCACGTGCACCCGGTGTCGTCGCGCATCCCGGGTGTCGTGACGAAGGTGCTGTTCGACGATAACCAGATCGTCAAGGCCGGCGACGTGCTGGCCGAGCTGGACCCGGCCGACCAGGGCGTGAAGGTCGAGCAGATCCAGGCCCAGATCGCCAGCGTGCAGCAGCAGATCGTGCAGGCCGACGCCGCCATCCAGCAGGCCAAGGCCCAGGCTTCGGCCGCGCAGGCCCAGGTCGTGCAGGCCCAGGCCAACCTCGTGCGCGCCAAACAGGACGCCGAGCGTTATGGCCAGCTGTACAACAGCCAGATGAAGGCCGTCTCGAAAGCCGAAGTCGATGCCGCCACCGCCGCCCGCGCGAGCGCCACGGCCGACGTCACGGCACGCCGCGACAATGCCAGCGCCGCCCAGGCCCAGATCGCCGCCGCCACGTCGGCCCGCGACGTGCTCAAGGCGCAGGTCAAAGTGCTGCAGGCGCAGTTGAAGGACGCCCAGCAGCAGCTCGGCTACAACCGCATCGTGTCGCCGGTCTCCGGCCGCATCGGCAAGCGCAGCGTGGAAGTCGGCGCGCGCGTGCAGCCGGGCCAGCAACTGGCCGCCATCGTGCAGGACGACGTGTGGATCGTCGCCAACTTCAAGGAAACCCAGCTGCCGGGCATCGTGCCGGGCCAGCAGGTCAACATCGAAGTGGATGCGCTGCCGAAGCACGAACTGGTCGGCCGCGTGGACAGCTTCGCGCCGGCGTCGGGCAACCAGTTCGCACTGCTGCCGGCCGATAACGCGACCGGCAACTTCACCAAGATCGTCCAGCGCGTGCCCGTGAAGATCACGTTCGCGCCGGAAGACCTCAGGAAGTACGCGGGCCGCCTCGTGCCGGGCATGTCGACCGTCGTCGAGATCGACCTGCGCCAGAAGACCGCCGCCGCTAAATAACACAGGGAAGCATCATGTCCACGACGATCACCAAACCGATGGCGCCGAACGCGCCGCCGGGGGCCCCGGCCAACGGTGCGCGCATCGACGCGCGCACCTGGATCGCGGTGCTGGCCGGCATGCTCGGCGCCTTCATGGCGGTGCTCGACATCCAGATCACCAACTCTTCGCTGCGCGACATCCTCGGTACCCTGTCGGCCACGCAGGAAGAGGGCTCGTGGATCTCGACCGCCTACCTGTGCGCCGAGATCGTGGTGATCCCGATGACGGCGCTGTTCGTGCGCGCCCTCGGCCAGCGCCGCTACCTGATGCTCACGACGGCGCTGTTCCTCGCGTTTTCCACGATGTGCGGCGCGGCCTGGAGCCTGTCCAGCATGATCGTGTTCCGCATGATGCAGGGTTTTACGGGCGGCGCGCTGATCCCGATGGCGATGACCCTCGTGATGACGCGCCTGCCCCCGGCCAAGCGCGCCGTCGGCATGGCCATGTTCGGCCTGACCGCCACGCTGGCGCCCGCGATGGGCCCCACGCTGGGCGGCTACCTGACGGAGTTGTACGGCTGGCCGTCGATCTTCTACATCAACTGGGTGCCGGGCGTGCTGCTCATCGCCGGCATGTACTGGGGCATCGACCGCGAGCCCATGAACCTGCAGGCGCTGGTCAAGGCCGACTGGCTCGGCATCGCCTTCATGGCGACGGGTCTCGCGAGCCTGACGATCTTCCTGGAAGAGGGCAACTCGAAGGACTGGTTCGAGTCCAGCTTCATCGTGACCTTCGCCGCGCTGGCGCTCATCGGCATCCTCGGCTGGGTCGTGATCGGCTTTTCGCGGCCGGAGCCGTTCGTCAACCTGCGCCTGTACGGCCAGCGCAACTTCCTCGTCGCGACCGTGCTGTCCGCGGTGATCGGCATGGGCCTGTACGGCTCGTCGTTCCTGCTGCCGCTGTTCCTGGGCCAGATCGCGGGCTACTCGCCGATGCAGATCGGCGAAGTGATCGCGTGGGTCGGCCTGCCGCAGCTGTTCGTGATGCCGTTCGTCGCGCGCCTGTCGCAGAAGATCGACAACCGCATCCTGTGCTCGTTCGGCCTCGGGCTGTTCGGCATCTCGTGCCTGATGAATGCGTACATGGACGCGAGCACGGGCTACGACCAGCTGATGCTCTCGCAGATCATCCGCGCGCTGGGCCAGCCGTTCGTGATGCTGACCCTGTCGAACTTCGCCATGGCCGGCATCCCGCCGAAGGACATGACGTCGGCCTCGAGCCTGTTCAACATGACCCGCAACCTGGGCGGCTCGGTGGGCATCGCGCTCCTGGCGACGGCCCTCACGAACCGCGAGCACTTCCACTCGGAGCGCCTGGGCGAGTCGGTCTCGCTCGTATCGAGCGCCACGCAGGCCCGCCTCGACGCGCTGACGCAATCGTTCCTCGCCAAGGGCTTCGACCCGGCGACGGCGGCCCAGCAGGCCATCGCCGCCATCGACCGCATCGTGCGGCGCGAATCGTTCGTGATGGCCTACAACGACGGCTTCTTCATCGTCGGCATGATCCTGCTCGTCGCGATCATCCCGCTGTGGTTCTCGGACAAGCTCAAGTCGCCCAGCGGCGGCGGTGGCGGTGGCCACTGAACCCAATACATGGATAAAGTATGAAAACTGTTTATATCAAATCTGCCGTCGCCCTGGCCGTGGCTGCGTTGCTGTCCGCCTGCGGTACCGTCGGCAAGGATTTCGTGGCGCCGCAAGGCATCGATACGCCGGCTTACCGCCACGCGGCGGCCGAGCCCCAGGACCAGGCGGCACGCCTGCCTGCCGCCTGGTGGACCGTGTTCGGTGATGCGACCCTGAACCAGCTGGAAGAACGCGCCCTGCGCGACAACCCGAACGTCCGCGCCGCCGCGCAGCGCCTCGTGCAGGCGCAGGCGCAGCTGGGCGTCACGCGTGCCAGCCAGCTGCCGACCGTGGGCGTGTCCGCCGGCGTGTCGAACACGCGCACCTCGGCCGAAAGCCCGATGGGCGCGACGTTCGGCCACCAGTCGATCAAGGGCAACGAGTTCACCGTCGGCGCCAATTTCTCGTACGAGCTCGACCTGTGGGGCCGCGTGCGCCGCGCCGTGGAAGCGGCCGACGCCCAGGCGCTGGCCGCCCAGGACGACCGCGACGGCGTCATGCTGATGCTGTCCGGCCAGGTCGCGACGACGTACTGGCAGCTGCGCGGCCTCGACGCGGACATCGCCATCCTGAACGATGCGCTGGCCACGCGCCGCGAGTCGCAGCAGCTGATCGAGGCGCGCTTCAACGCGGGCCTGTCGAACGAACTGGACGTCTCGCGCACCCGCATCGAGCGCGCCAACGCCGAAGCCGACATCCAGGAAGCCCAGCGCCAGCGCAACACGCTGGAACACGCGCTGGCCGTGCTGGTGGGCGCGTCGCCGAGCCAGCCGGTCGTGACGCCGGCCTCGGGCACCGCGCTGCCGCAGCCGCCCGCGATCCCCGTCGGCCTGCCGGCGAGCCTGCTGGGCCAGCGTCCGGACCTCGCCGCCAGCGTCGCCACCCTGAAGGCCTTCAATGCGCAGGTGGGCGTGGCCGAGGGCGCGTACTATCCGAGCGTCTCGCTGACGGGTAACTTCGGCTATGCGTCCGAGACGCTGAGCAATCTCACCAAGGGCAGCGCGCGCCAGTTCTCGTTCGGGCCGCTGGCACTGTCGCTCCCGATCTTCGAGGGCGGCCGCATCGAAGCCAACGTGAAGCTGGCCAGGGCGCGCTACGACGAAGCCGTCGCGAACCACGAAGGCCGCCTGCTGACGGCGCTGCGCGAAGTGGAAGATGCGCTGTCGGACGTGCAGCAGCGTCAGAAGCAGGGCGACGTGCAGGTGCAGGCGCAGCAGGCCGCCGCGCGCGCCGTGCAGGTGGCGCAGGCCCGCTTCGACCGCGGCGTGTCCACGTACCTGGACGTCACCGATGCCCAGCGTTCCGCGCTGGCGGCCGACCGCGCCGCGGCGCAGATCCGCACGCAGCGCTTGCTGGCTGCCGTGTCGGTGGCGCGCGCGCTGGGTGGCGGCTGGACGCAGGGTCAAGCGGAAGCGACTGTCGCGTCGCGCTGATTGTTCAACGGGTCCCTGAAGAGGATTACAATCCGAGGATTGTCAACCTCACAAGGGACCCCGATGAAGCACCTCCTCGCCCCCCTGGCCCTGGCCGCAGCGACCCTGTGCGCCACCGTCCACGCCGCCCCCGCCACCGCGCCGCAATTGCAGACGATGGCCAAGCGCTTCGCCCCCGTCGACCTGACGGCCGACACGGCGAAGCTGTCCGCCGGCGACCGCGTCGCCATCGCCAAGCTGATCGAAGCGGCGAAGATCGTCGACACCCTGCAGCTGCGCCAGCGCTGGTCCGGCAACGAGGCGCTGTGGGCCGCGCTGCAAAAGGACACGACGCCGCTGGGCAAGGCACGCCGCGACTACTTCTGGCTCAACAAGGGGCCGTGGTCCATCATCGACGGCAACGGGTCCTTCATGCCGGCGGAGTATGCGGGCATCAAGATCCCGTCCGAGAAGCCGGCCGGCGCCAACTTTTATCCGGAAGGGGCGACCAAGCAGGAACTGGAAACGTGGATGAACGGCCTGCCGCCGGCCGACAAGGAACAGGCGCAGTGGTTCTTCACGGTGATCCGCAAGGACAAAGCCGGCAAATTCACCATCGTGAAATACTCGGACGAGTACCGCAACGAACTGCAGAAGCTGTCGAAGCTGCTGAAGGAGGCGGCGAACGCCACCGACAACGCGTCGCTGAAAAAATTCCTGAACCTGCGCGCCGACGCGTTCCTGTCGAACGACTACCTCGCCTCCGACTTCGCGTGGATGGACCTCGACTCTCCGGTCGACGTCACCATCGGCCCGTACGAGACGTACAACGACGAGCTGTTCGGCTACAAGGCCGCGTTCGAGGCGTACGTGAACGTGCGCGACGAGAAGGAGACGGAGAAGCTGAACTTCTTCGGCAAGCACATGCAGGAGTTGGAAAACAACCTGCCGCTCGATCCGAAGTACCGCAATCCGAAGGTCGGGGCGATCGCGCCGATGGTCGTCGTGAACCAGGTCTACGGCGCCGGCGACGGCAACATGGGCGTGCAGACGGCCGCCTACAACCTGCCGAACGACGAGCGCATCATCCGCCAGCGCGGTTCCAAGCGCGTGATGCTGAAGAACGTCCAGGAAGCCAAGTTCGAGGCGACCCTGACACCGATCTCGAAGCTCGTGCTGCGCCCCGCCGACCAGAAAGACCTCGATTTCGATTCGTTCTTCACGCACATCCTCGCGCACGAGATCATGCACGGCCTGGGCCCGCACGCGACGACGCAGAACGGCCAGCCGTCCACGCCGCGCCAGGACCTGAAGGATGCCTACTCGACCATCGAGGAAGCGAAGGCCGACGTCACGGGCCTGTGGGCGCTGACGTACATGATGGACAAGGGCCAGCTGAAAGAGTCGCTGGGGCAGGGCGCGGCGGCCGAGCGCAAGCTGTACAACACGTATCTCGCGTCCGCGTTCCGCACGCTGCACTTCGGCCTGACGGATTCGCACGCGCGCGGCATGGCCATCCAGATGAACTACCTGCTCGACAAGGGCGGCTTCGTGTCGCACGGCGACGGCACGTTCTCCGTCGACTTTGCGAAGATCAAGGGCGCGGTGGCGGACCTGGACCGCGAGTTCCTGACGATCGAGGCGACGGGCGATTATGCGCGCGCGCAGGATCTCATGAAGCGCTACGTCGTCATCCGTCCGGACGTGCAGAAGGCGCTGGACAAGATGAAGGCCGTGCCCAACGATATCCGGCCGGCATTCGTGACGGCGGCGAAGTTGGTGCCGGGGCACTGATTTCGGCAGTAAATCCATGTAAAAAGGCAGGTCTTGGACCTGCCTCAGCATCAAATTTGGCATTTGTGTGCTATATTTGGAATCGTTTCCTATTGGAAATATTCATTCCGATCCCATCACGCGAGCACACAATGACAACCACTGGACTCACGATCGGCAAACGGCTGGCGCTCGGCTTCGGCGGCGTCCTCGCCCTCATGGCGGTGCTGGCCGGCCTCGCCATCCACCGCGTCGGCCAGATCGACGACATCCTCATCCACATCAACGACGTCAACAGCGTCAAGCAACGCTACGCGATCAATTTCCGCGGCAGCGTGCACGACCGCTCGATCGCCATCCGCGACGTCGTCCTGGCCGCGACGGGAGAGACGGCGCAGCGCCACATGGACCTGATCAAGAAGCTGGACGACGACTACCAGCGCTCGGCCGCGCCGCTCGACCAGTTGTTCGCGGCCCGTACCGACATCCGGCCGGAAGAAAAGCAGGCGCTCGCCGCCATCAAGGACGTCGAAGCCCGCACGCAGCCGCTGATCGCCAAACTCGTCGCGCTGCGCCAGGCCGACAACACGGCTGAAGCGACCGCGCTGCTGGACAAGCAGGCCGGCCCCGCGTTCGTCGAGTGGCTCGCCAGCGTCAACCGCTTCATCGACCTGGAAGAAAAGCTGAACAACGACGCGGCCGCGCAGGCGCGCGCGCTGTCGCACAGTTTCTTTGCCTGGATGCTCGCGATCCTGGCTGTCGCCGCCGCCGCCGGCGCGGCCGCGGCCTGGTTCATCAGCCACGGCCTGCTGCGCCAGCTGGGCGGCCAGCCGGACTACGCCGTCGGGATCGCAGGCGCCATCGCGGCCGGCGACCTGTCCGTGCCGATCGAGACGCGTCCCGACGACCGTTCCAGCCTGCTGTACGCGATGAAGGGCATGCGCGACAGCCTCGTGAACATCGTCAGCCAGGTGCGCGCGGGCACGCTCACGATCGCCAATGCATCGACGGAAATCGCGGCCGGCAACCAGGACCTGTCCGAGCGCAGCGAGCGCCAGGCCGGCACGCTGGAAGAGACGGCGTCGTCGATGGAAGAATTGACGGGCACCGTGCGCCAGAACGCGGACAATGCGCGCCAGGCGAACACCCTCGCAGAGTCGGCGTCGACCGTGGCCCAGCGCGGCGGCGCCGTCGTGGCGCAGGTCGTGCAGACGATGGCGTCGATCAACGACTCGTCGAAGCAGATCGCGGAGATCATCAGCGTGATCGACGGCATCGCGTTCCAGACGAACATCCTCGCGCTGAACGCGGCCGTCGAGGCGGCCCGTGCGGGCGAGCAGGGCCGGGGCTTTGCCGTCGTCGCCGGCGAGGTGCGCAGCCTGGCCCAGCGGTCGGCCGCGGCGGCGAAGGAAATCAAGACCCTGATCAGCGATTCCGTCGCGAAGGTCGGCGACGGCGCCAAGCTCGTCGACGAGGCGGGCAGCACGATGGAAGAGATCGTCACGAGCGTCAAGCGCGTGACGGACATCATGGCCGAGATCAGCCTGGCGAGCCAGGAGCAGAGCGCCGGCATCGAACAGGTCAACCGCGCCATCGGCCAGATGGACGAAGCGACGCAGCAGAACGCGGCGCTCGTCGAGCAGGCCGGCGCGGCCGCGTCCGCGCTGCAGGACGAAGCGGCGAACCTCGCGCGTCTCGTCAGCATCTTCAAGCTGGATGCGCAGGCCCAGGCGGCGCGGCCGTCGACCGGGCTGGCCGTCGTGCCGGCCGCGCGGCAGGGGCGCATCGCGGCCGCGTGATCACACGCGCACGACCAACTTCCCGAAGTTCTTCCCCTGCAGCAGGCCAATGAACGCTGCGGGGGCGTTCTCCAGGCCCTCGACGACGTCTTCCTTCACCTTGACCTTCCCGGCCGCGAGCCAGCCGGCCATGTCGTCGCGGAAGGCGTCGAAGCGCGTCCCGTAGTGGTCCAGGATGATGAAGCCCTGCATGCGGATGCGTTTCGACAGCAGGGTCGCCATCCACTTCGCGAGACGGTCCGGTCCCTCGGCCACGCCGCCGTTGTAGTGCGAGATGAAGCCGCACACGGGCACGCGGGCGTTCACATTCAACAGCGGCTGCACGGCATCGAACACGGCGCCCCCCACATTTTCGAAATACACGTCGATCCCGTCCGGGCACGCGGCCGCCAGCAGCTCGGCGAAGCGCGGATCGCGATGGTCCACGCATGCATCGAACCCCAGCTCTTCCACCGCGTACCGGCATTTGTCGGCGCCGCCCGCGATGCCCACGACGCGCGCACCCTTGATCTTCGCGATCTGGCCCACGACCGAGCCGACGGCGCCCGTGGCCGCCGCGACGACGACCGTCTCGCCGGGCTTCGGCGCGCCGATGTCGAGCAGGCCGACGTAGGCCGTGAAGCCCGGCATGCCGAGCGTCCCCAGTGCCAGCGACGGCCGCGCCGGGTCGCCGACGGGCATCAGGCCGCTGCCGTCGGACAGCGCATAGTCTTGCCAGCCCGCGGCGGCGACGACGAGGTCGCCTGCCTTGTAGTCCGGATGGCGCGATTCGACGACGCGGCTGATCGTGCCCCCGACCATCGTGGCGCCCAGCGGCACCGGGTCGGCATAGCCGGGGCCGACTTTTTCCATCAGGTTGCGCATGTACGGGTCGAGCGACAGCCATTCCGTGCGCAGCAGCACCTGGCCATCCCGCGGCACCGGGACCGGCGCTTCCTCGAGACGGAAATCCGTCGGGGTCGGGAGGCCTTGCGGATGGGCGGCAAGAACGATACGGCGATTGGTCATGTTGATCTCCTCAGATGGACGCGGGACGTGGCCCGTAGCGCAGGACGAGCAGGGCGCCGAGCGTGAGCGCGACGGCGGCGAAGACGGGGCCGCCCGGCGCGCCGACGCGGTCGACGAGGATGCCGCCGCCGACGGCGCCGCTGGCGATGGCGATCTGGAATGCGGCAACGAGCAGTCCGCCCGCGCCCTCGGCCTGGTCCGGCGCGGCGCGCACGATCCACGTCTGGAAGCCGATCGGGAAGGCGCCGAACGCGAAGCCCCATGCCGCGATCGCCGCGATCGTTACCGTGACCGACGTGCCCGCCAGCCACAAGGTGGCGGCCAGCGCCGCGATCAGGGCGGCGCCCGCCACGATGGCGACGCGCTCGCTGCGCTCGGCCAGGAAGCCGCCGGCGATATTGCCGAAGAAGCCCGCGATGCCGTACGCCAGCAGCGCGGCGGATATCGTGCTGACCGACAGGTGCGTGACCTGCTCCATGAACGGACGGATGTAGGTGAAGCCGGCGAAATGCCCGGAGATCACGAGCAGCACGGCGAGCAGGGCGACGCGCACGTTGGTCCGGCCCAGCAGTTCGAACAACACCTTCACGTTCGGGTTGTCCTTCGGCGGCAGCGCGGGAATGGAGACCCATTGCGCGGCCAGGGTGACGACGCTGACGACGCCCGCGGCGACGAACGCGCTGCGCCAGCCCCACAGGTCACCCATGTACGCGCCCACCGGCGCGGCGCACACGGTGGCGACGGACACGCCCGTGAGGATCAGGGACATCGCGCGCGCAAACAGGTGCTCGGGCACGAGCCGCATCGCGAGCGCGGCGGCCATCGACCAGAAACCGCCGAGCGCCACACCCAGCAGCGCGCGCGCCGCGATCAGCACCGACAGGCTGCCGGCCGTCGCGGCCAGCACGTTGGAGACCACCAGCAGTGCCGTGAGCGCGAGGATCACCAGCTTGCGGTCGATGGCGCGGGTGAGGATGGGGAGGGTCAGCGCGGCCGCGGCGCCCACCGCCGCGGTGGCCGTGACGGCCTGGCCGGCGGCGCCGTCGGACACGCCGAGGTCGGCGGCCATCGCGGTGAGCAGGCTGGCCGGCAGGAACTCGGCCGTCACGAGGCCGAACACGCCGAGCGTCAGGCTGACGATGCCGGCCCAGTTGGCTTTGTCGTCCCGGACCGCAACGGGCGCGGCGGCAACGTCAATGCAAGTGCAATCATTCATCGGATACCTCAGGATATTGTGAAAACGGCAGTGTAGGGCTAAGATTCTGGACTTTCCATGTCATTGAATCCGAATCTCATGACCATTCGTCCAAACCGGGATCCCAAGACGGGCCAGGATGCGCTGACGGAAATCCTCCTGGGCCTGCGCCTCGACGGCGTCGAATACGGCCGCTGCGTGATGCGCGAGCCGTGGGCCGTCGCGTTTCCCGCCAAACGGGAGGCGAGTTTTCACTTCGTCGCGCAGGGCAGCTGCTGGATGCGCACGGCCACGATGGACTGGATGCGCCTGAATCCCGGCGACGCCGTGCTGCTGCCGCACGGCACGGCGCACGTGATGGCCAGCAGTCCGGACCTGCCGGCGGTGGAGATCGACTCTCTGGCGCGCAAGGCCGTGTCGGACAACCTGTACCTCGTGAACGGCGCCGGTCCGCAAGATGCGACGGCGGAGCAGGTCCTGTTCTGCGGCGCGATGCGCTTCAACCTCGACCCGCTGCACCCGCTGCTGGCGATGATGCCGGAGGCGATGCGCGCCGCCGACCTGGGCCAGCGCGACCCGGCCGTGCACGCCATGCTGGAAGCGATGGAACGGGAAGTGGCGCTCGACCGCATCGGCGCCTGCGGCATCCTCGCGCGCCTGGCGGACGTGCTGGCCGCCAGCATCATCCGCGCGTGGGTCGAATGCGCGTGCAGCGATGCGAGCGGGTGGATCGCGGCCGTGCGTTGTCCGCAGATCGGCCGCGTGCTGGCGGCGATCCACCGCCAGCCGGAGCGCGACTGGTCGGTGAACGAACTGGCCGACCTGATGGGCGCGTCGCGCTCCAGCTTCATCGACAAGTTTTCCAGCGCGGTCGGCGAGACGCCCGCGAAGTATGTCGCCAAGGTCAAGATGTTCCAGGCGCGGCACTGGATCGCGCGCGACGGCATGCGCGTGGCGACCGTCGCCGACCGGCTCGGCTACGACTCCGAGGCATCGTTCAGCCGTGCCTTCAAGCGCGTCATCGGGCACCCGCCCAGCGAGGCGCGCGTGGCCGGGTAGGCAAGATTACGCTTTTGGACATCCGCAAAAATATTGCTGAAAACGGGGCTTTAACCGGATTTAAAATTGCCGTTAGGCATTTTAAATATCCAACGGGAAGTCCTCCATGTCCAAAGCCGTCCTCGCCGCCGCGCTCCTGTGCGCGTCCCTTCCCGCCGCCGCCGTCGACCTCACGCCGCTGGAGCAGCGCTGGCTCGGCGCCGCGCTTCCCGTCCTCGCCTACTCGCGCAGCCTGAACCTGCCGATCGACATCGTCGTCCAGCCGCAGGCCGGTCCGAACGACGTGCCGATGGCGATGGGCTTCGCCGGCGGGCGCTGCAAGCTCGTGCTGTCGCTGCGCGGGAATCCCGATGCCGAGCGCCAGCTCGACGGCGTGCCGGCGGCCCAGCAGGGCGAACTGATCGAAGCGATGGCGGCCCACGAGATCGGCCATTGCTGGCGCTATGCGCAGGGCGCGTGGCATGCGCTGCCGGCCGGCTTCGTCGAGGTGGGCGAGGAGACGGCGGACGATCCGTCGCTGCTGGCGGCCTCGAAGGCGATGCGCGAAACCCGCCGCGAGGAAGGCTATGCCGACCTGGTGGCGCTGGCCTGGACGCACGACCGCCACCCCGGCGACTACGGCCGCATCTATGCGTGGCTGGAAAAGCTCAGGCAGGACCAGCCGGTCGCGCGCAACGGCCACGACACCCGCGCGTGGGTGCGCCTCGCGCGCGACGGCGCGCGCTTCGGCAGCGCCGGCAAGCCGTTCGAGGACGCGGCGCCGTTATGGCGCGAGGGCCTGCTGAGCGACGAGTAAAGCCGCGTTTTATGGTTTGATCGACAAGTGTACGGTGCCGCACAGAGGTCCCTGGCGTGCGGGCGTTAAATCTGGCTGTCACAACAAACAACACAAGGGACAAGACCATGAAAACGCTGATTGCGACCTTGCTCGCGACGGCTGCAGGCGCGAGCTTTGCCGCGGCACCGACTGCGGCACTCAACCACGACCCGGCGACTTACCGCAATCTCACGCAGAAGGCGGAATCGGAATACCGGGCGGCGGCAGCGAAATGCGACGCCAAGAGCGGCAACGACAAGGACATCTGCATGGCCGAAGCCCGGCTGGTGCGCACCCGCACCGAGGCCGATGCCCTGTCCAAGTACAACAACACGGCAGCCGGCCGCGCCCGTGCGCGCACCAACCTCGCCGACGCCGAGTACGACCTGGCCAAGGCCAAATGCGACGCGAAGAGCGGCGCGGACAAGGACAGCTGCATGGATAACGCGAAATCCGTGCACACGGCGGCACTGGCGGACGCCAAGGCCGAGCGTACCGCCACGACAAGCAGCAACACCAGCAGCGGCGCCAGCAGCGGCGGCAGCCAGGCTTCCGGCGGCGGCCTCGTGACGAGCACCGACACGCGCGACCCGGCCAAGGCGGCCGCCGTCGACAAGTGTGCGCAAATGGGGGCCGACGCGAAGACGGGTTGTCTGGTCGAAACGAAACCGTCGGCCGTGCGCGAGAATGCCGCCGATGCGGCATCAAAGACGCGCGACACTGCCGCGACCGCAGCCGACAAAGTGAAGGCCGCAGCCGCGACAGTTGCTGAAAAGACGAAGGACGTGGCGCATGCCGCCGTCGAGAAGACGAAGGAGGCCGGCTCGACCGTTGCGCAGAAGACCGACAACGCCATGGACCGCGCCGGCGACCAGACGGCCGACAAGACCCGCGATGCCGCCGGCAAGACCCGCATTGCCGCCTCTGACACCGCCATCACCACCAAGGTGAAGGCCGGCCTCGTCAAGGAACCGAACCTCGATTCGCTCGGCATCCACGTCGAGACGGAAAAGGGCGTCGTGATGCTCAGCGGTTTCGTGAACTCGAAGGAAGAGGCCGACAAGGCCGTGAAAGTGGCGAAGGGCGTCGAGGGCGTGTCCAGCGTCAAGAGCGCCATCAAGGTCAAATAAACAACGTCGTTTCTGCCCTGTCCGGCCCGCCGATGTTGGCGGGCCGTTTTTTTTGCTGATCTACCACAAGTTGTTGCGAAGCCGCTCGAAACGTATTTGCGATGGATAGGGCACGGTATAATCGCGGCCGTGAACAGACTCGAAGCCTTTGGAACCATCGCCGCCCAGGCCGCGCGCGGTGAGATTTCCTTTCCCACCAGCGTGAACGCCGTGCTGCGCCTGCAGCACGCGCTCAACGATCCCGATTGCCACCTGGAGGACGCGATCCGCCTCGTGCTGGGCGAGCCGCAACTGGCGGCGCGCACGGTGGCGCTGGCCAATTCCTCGGCGTTCAACCAGAGTGGGCGGCCCATCACCAACGTGCGCTCGGCCGTGACGCGGGTCGGCTACCGCAACCTGCAGATGCTCGTCGCGAGCCTCGTCGTGCGCCAGTTCGGCGCCCGCATCGAGGATCCGGACCTGCGCGCCAAGGCCGAGCAGCTGTGGGAACACACCGTGCAGGTCGCCGCGCTGGCCCATGTGTTCGCGCACCACGTCACCTTCGTCAACCCGGACACGGCGATGTTCGCCGGCATCGTCCACGAGGTCGGCGGCTTTTACCTGCTGTCGCGCGCCGACGGCTTCCCGGGCCTGCTGGACGACGATCCGGAAAAATGGGCCGAGCTGTGCGAGGACGTCGTCACCCGCGAAGTGGCACGCAAGCTGGCGCTGCCCGAACCGGTCGCCGAAGCGATCTTCGAGCTGCGCGGCGCCTGGCTGCACATGCCGCCCGCCTCGCTGCTCGACACGCTGCTGCTGGCGAACATGTATGCCAGCGTGCCGTCGCCGCTGGGCACGGTGCGCCCGCCCTTGCCCGAACACAGCGAGAGCGCGCTCGACTACCTGCTGGACGAGGACAGCCTCCATCGCATGATCGACGAAGCGGCCGAGATCGCGGCGTCGATGGGCGGCGCGCTGCTCGTCTGAGTTCACGCTCGACGATTGCCTGCTGACGGTCGGCACGTTTTGTGCCATGCTGGGTTCGATACAACCACCGAACGACCAGGACCCCAGCATGCACACTCGCACCACCGTCCGGACGGCCATCGCCGCATGCGCGATGTCGTTCTCCATCTTCGCCGCCGCGCCCCTCCATGCCGAGCCGGCCGCCATCGCCGCCCGTAACGACGGCATCGACATCCGCCAGGGCAGCCTGCACATCCGCGTGCTGGCGCTCACCGACGACGTCCTGCGCGTGACCCTGAGCGCGAACGGCGCCTTGCCGGAAGACGCCAGCTGGGCCGTGGCGCCGGACGTGCGTGCGCGCCGCGTCGGCGTGCAGGCGAGTCCGACCGGCTTCGCCACGCGTTCGCTGCGCGTCGACCTCCAGGGCGAGCGCCTCGTCGTGAGCGACCTGGCCGGTAAGGTGATCTCGGCCGACGCCATCGATCCCGTCAAGCTCGACGGCCACGCGTTCACCCTGCGCAAGGCGATGCCGCAGTCGGAACATTATTTTGGCCTGGGCGACAAGACGGGTGGACTGGACCGGCGCGGCAAGAGCTTCGTCAACTGGAACACCGACGCCTTCGGCTTCACGTCCGCGGACGATCCGATCTACAAGTCGATTCCCTTCTTCATCGGCGTCGGCGGCGCGGGCGGCAGCTATGGCGTCTTCCTCGACAACACCTTCCGCAGCTGGTTCGACTTCGGCCACCGCGAGGACGGCGTGCTGGCCTTCGGCGCACCGGACGGCCCGATCGACTACTACCTGATCCACGGCCCGTCGACGGCCGAAGTGGTGCGCCGCTACACGGACCTGACCGGCAAGGCGCCGCTCGTTCCGCGCTGGGCGCTGGGCTACCAGCAGTCGCGCTACAGCTACATGTCCGCAGACGAACTGCGCCAGGTGGTCGCACGCCTGCGTACCGAACGCGTCCCCACCGACGTCGTCTGGCTGGACATCGACTGGCAGGACCGCAACCGCCCGTTCACCGTCGACCGCAAGGCGTTCCCGGACATGACGGGCCTGATCCGCGACCTGGGGCGCCAGGGCGTCAAGGTCGTCACCATCAGCGACCTGCACGTGGCCAGGGCACCCGGCCAGGGGTACGCCCCGTACGACACGGGCGTGCAGGCCGACGCGTTCGTGAAAAACCCGGACGGCGGCACCTATGTCGCACCCGTCTGGCCCGGCGATTCCGTCTTCCCCGACTTCACGCAGGCCAGGACGCGCGACTGGTGGGGCAGCCTGTTCGCCGAGCAGGTGCGGATGGGCGTGGCCGGGTCCTGGAACGACATGAACGAACCCGCCATTTTCAATACGCCGACCAAGACGATGCCCCTGGACACGCGCCACCGCATAGCCTCCGACGATTTCGCGCCGCGCACCGCCGACCACCGCGAGATCCACAACGTGTACGGCATGCAGAACACGCGCGCCACGTACGACGGACTGCGCAAGCTGGCACCGAACGAGCGCGCCGTCGTGATGACGCGTGCCAGCTACGCGGGCGGCCAGCGCTACGCCGTCACCTGGACCGGCGACAACCTCGCCACCTGGGACCACCTGAAGCTGTCGGTCCAGCAGATCATCAACCTCGGCCTGTCCGGCTTTTCGTACGGCGCGGCCGACGTGAGCGGCTTCGCCGGCGGCCCGAATCCCGACCTGCTCACGCGCTGGTTCGAGATCGGCGCCTTCTACCCGCTGTTCCGCAACCATTCCGCCAAGGGCACGCCGCGCGTGGAGCCGTGGGTCGACGGGGCGGCGCACCTGCGCATCCGGCGCCGCTTCGTCGAGGAGCGCTACAAGTTGATGCCTTACCTGTACGCGCTGGCGGAGCACAACGCGCGCACGGGCGATCCGATCCTGCGGCCCGTGTTCTACGACTACCCGTCGGCGCTGAACCTGCCGTGCGCGGGCCAGGATGCGTGGACCTTCACGCTGGGCCGGGCGCTGCTCGTGTCGCCGCCGCCGCATCCCGAATCGCCGCAGGGTTATCGCACCTGCCTGCCGGAAGGCGGCTGGTTCGACTACTGGACCGGTTTGCCGGCCGGTACGCCGGTGCCGGCCGCGCAGGACGGTGCGATCCAGTCGGCCACGCAGGCCACCGGCGAGACGCATGCCGGCGGTTCGTTCGTGAACGAGACGCCCCGCCTCGACCACCTGCCCGTGTACGTGCGCGGCGGCACGATCCTGCCGCGCCAGGCCGTCGTGCAGACCACGGCCGATACGCCGCGCGGCCCGCTGATGCTGGACGTCTACCCGGGCCCCGACTGCACCGGTGAGCTGTACTTCGACGACGGCCATACGCTGGAATTCGAGAAGGGCGCCTATCTGCGCCAGACCGTGCGCTGCACCGTGCGCCCGGACGGCGTCGCCATCGAGTTCGGCCCGCGCGAAGGCCGCTTCGCACCCTGGTGGCGCGAGGTGGCCGTCACCGTGCACGGCTGGCAGGGCAAGGCCGACGTGCGCGCGGGCGAGCGCAAAGTGGCCAGCCGGGTCGACGCGGCCGCGCGTACCGTCGCCTTTAAAATGGACGACGCGGGGCAGGGCGCGACGGTCGTGGTACGCAAACAGTAAGCTAAGACTGGTCGGCGAGCCGGCGGCAGAACTGCGCCGTCGCCTCGTCCATCGGGAAGCACGACTCGATGTGCAGCCCGTCGATGGTGATGTCGCGCGGCGTGCCGAACGTCGTGATCGTCGAAAAGAAGCTCAGCGTCACGCCGCGGTGACGGAACTCCGTCGTCAGCAGCGGCGCGGGCGGCGTATCGAGGTCGCGCAGCCGCCAGCGCGACGGCACGTTCGGATACGCGAGGATCTCGTCCAGCAGCGCACGCGCCTTCGTATCCGTCGGCGACCCCGCGACCAGCGCGTGCAGGTGGCCGATCAGCGTGGCGCCGATGTCGTCCCAGTTCGCCAGCGCGCCGCGCAGGTCGTCCGGATCGAATACGGCGCGCAGCATGTTCGCGTGCTTGCCGGGCCGCCCGTCGAGCACGAACCCGTTCACGCGCTGCGCCGCGTCGTTGGTCGCGAGGATGTCCCAGTGGCGGTCCATGAGGAACGCGGGATACGGTTCCTGCTGGCGCAGGATGAAGTCGATCGCCTGGTTGATGCGGCCCATCGCGGGCGTATCGAGGCCCGTCTCCGGATAGCTCGGCGCATAGCCGCCCGCGCGCAGCAGGGCGTTACGTTCGCGCAGCGGCATGTCCAGCACGTCGGCCAGGCGCATCAGCAGGGCCCTGCTGGGCTGCGCCTTGCCCGTCTCGATGCAGCTGAGGTGGCGGGCGGAAATGTTCGCGTCCAGCGACAGGTCGAGCTGGCTCAGGCGGCGCGCCGCGCGCCATTCGCGCAGGAGCAGGCCGACGGGGACGGGGGCGAGGTCGAGAGGCGTCATCCGCGGATGATAACCCGGCCGGGGGCCGTCGTGCCATGACGTTGGAGGTCATGGGTCGATGGCGAACGAGAGACTCGAGAAGATCGTGTCGAAATCGATCCCCTCGTCGCCATCCAGCGGCGTGGTCCACACGACGTTCAGCAGCCAGTGGCCCGGCGGCGGACGGCGCAGGTGCACGCGACCCGTCGCGTCCGTGACCTGCGCGGCGACGGGCTGCGCATCGTGGTCGAGGTCCGTCAGTTTCACCAGGGCGCGGGCCAGCGGGCGCCCTTTGTAGATGACTTGCGCCGTCAGCGTGTCGCCCTCCGAGGGCGGCGTAGCCAGCACGATTTCCAGCGGCAGGCCGAGGCGCTTCGTGGCGAGATCCTGGCTGCCTGCGCCGGGCGCGCCCGCTTGCACGAGGGCCTTGGCCACGCGCCGGTAACGCTCGATGACATCCCGTCCGCGCGCCGCCGCCGCGGGCCACAACCCTTCTTCCGCGACGTATGCGGCGAAGCGGTCGGGCGGCAGGTGACTGAGCGCGTCCGCGTCCGTTTCCAGCACCAGCAGATGCAGGCCCGGCTCGGCGGGCGCCAGCCTGCCGTCGTTGCGCAGGTCGACGACGTCGCCGGCCGGCGTCCACGCGGCGAAGCGCCGGATGCGGCGCGACGGAATCATCGACGTGCGGCGCGCGTCGCCGTGGCCCACCTGCATGCTCAGGGCGGTGCTGCCGCCGACCGACACGACGAAGCTGTCCGGGTTCACCCAGAAGTCGTGCGCATGGGCGTCCAGGCACAGGCATGCCATGAGCAACAAGCGCGCCTTCATCGATAGGCCTTCGCCGGCGCCGCGAGGAACGGGAACACCGTGTCCGAATGCCGCTGGTCGTCCGCGCGCACGCCGTCCGTGACGGCATCGCTCGTCCCGCCGGCGAGCAGCGAGCGGTAGACGTTCACCGCGTCGTAGTGCAAGGTCCGACCGCCGCAGTCGTGGCGGCCGAGTTCCACGCCGAACAGCTGCGTGCACGTGGTCGATGTGCTGTCGACCCACAGCCGGTCGTCGGCCAGCAGGCGCGCGAGCGGCAGGTAGCGCTGCTCCGGCGGCGCGGCGGCGTCGATCATGAGCTGGTTGCCGCAGCGGCCGTCGTAGCCGTCGTACAGGGCAAGCGATTTTGCGATGACGGGCACGAATTCGGCCGCCGTCTCCGGTGTCGCCGCGTTGTACAGCAGCTTGTAGGCGTCGGCTTCCTCGTCCGTGCCCAGGTGCGCGAGCAGGCCGTTGCCCGTCAGCGGCCGGCCCATGCGGTCGATGCGGACGTCGTCGACGAGCGTGTCGGCCCACACGGCCAGCACGGGGCCGCCGCGGTTGACGAGGCCGAGGTCGACTTCGAGCACGATCGCCATCGGCGTCCAGCCCGCGAGGAAGTTGCGGGCCGGGCCGCCGTCCGTGTGGCGCCACTGGTCGAGGATCGCGGCCGTCTGCTTCGGCGTGTACGCGGGACAGCCCGCAGGATCGCGCGGCACGCCCTGCCGGAGGGTCGCCGCGGCCAGGTCGAACGCGGCGCGCGAACCCTTCACGTTGTTGAAGAACGAGTCGTCGCGCAGGCCCGCGAACAGCCGGCTATGGCCGCTCGCGCTCGCGAGTCCCGCGGGCCGGCTGGGGTCACCCTGGATGGTTTCGTCGCGACCGATGATGCAGTCCGCCTGCGTCTTCGACGGGAAGCGGCACACGATGTCGGTGCGCGCCGTCGTGTCGGGGAAGCGCGGGCCGCTGTCGATGTGGAACGCGTATTCCGCGTTCCTGTCGAGCGCGTGGCCCACGATGGTCATCACGAGGTTCAGCCGGCGGCCGTCGGCGGACGTCCACGCGTAGATGTCGCCGATGTCGACGCGCGGGTCGGCGATGACCTTCGGCGTATCCAGGTGGTCGGACGCCGCCGCGAAGGCGGCAGGCAGCAGCAGTGCCGCCGCGAGCGCGAGCCGGGCCAGCATCATGCGAGCGCGCCGCGCGCGGCGTCTTCGAGTGCGCGCATCGTTTGCAGGTACGGGCCGGGGCCGTGGCTCAGGCGCGCCACGCCGAGGGCGCGCAAGGTCGCCAGCGGCGGCGTGCCGGCGGCCGCCATCAGGTTGACGGGCAGGGGCGATGCCTGCACGAGCCGCCCGATCAGCGCGGCGTCGACGAGGCCCGGCACGAACAGGCAATCGGCCCCGTGCGCGGCGTACACGCGGGCGCGCGCCAGGGTGGCGTCGAGCAGGGCGTCGTCGTGGTCGCCCGGTGCCGCGAGCAGGAAGCCGTCCGTGCGCGCGTTGATGAAGAGCGGGACGTCGAGCTTGTCGGCGGCGTCGCGCGCGGCCTGCAGGCGCAGCGCCTGTTCATGCGGATCGCGCAGGCCGCCGGCCGCGATGCCGTCTTCCAGGTTGCAGCCGACGGCGCCGGCGCGGATGGCCTGTGCCACGGTGTCGGCGACCTCACCGGGCGTGGCGCCGTAGCCGCGCTCCAGGTCGGCGGTCACGGGCACCGTGACGGCGCGCGCGATGCGTTCGATGTTGGCGATGGCGAGATCCCGGGGAATCTGTTCGCCATCGTCGTAGCCGTTGGCGGCGGCGACGGCCCAGCTGGCCGTGGCAATGGCCCGCGCGCCCGCGGCGGCGATGGCTTTGGCACTGCCGGCATCCCAGCAGTTGAACAGGACGAGGGGCGTGCCCGGCGCGTGCAGCGCGCGCAAGGCGTGGGCTTTGAGGATCTGGTCGGACATGGTGGTCTCCCTGGTTATCGGAGACCGTAGTGTGACGATTGGCCGCGCCGCGCTCAATCACGTCCGAGGTCATGCGGTCATGACCTCCGAGGTCATGGACAGCGCAGGATGCCCGCCTGGCAAGCGCGCGTGGCCGCGAGCAGCCGCCGGTCCCGCAGCACGTCCAGCACGGCTTTCACACGTGCGCTGCGCATGGCCTCGCGCGATCCCGCCAGCGCGAACTGGCGCCGCGCGGGGATGGGCAGGGGCAGCACGCGCACCTCGTCCGGCTCGGGATACGTCGCGAGACGCGGCAGGATCGACCAGCCCATGCCGCGCGCCACCATCGCCGCGATGCTCGTGTCGTTGCCCAGCGTGCGTTCGGCGGTAGTAAGCAGGCCCGCCGCGCGGCAGCGCGCGAGGATCGCGTCCGCGCCCGAACAGCCGAGACGGATGAACGGCAGGCCTTCCAGCTGGTCCCACGTCACGGGCTGCGTGAATGCGCGCGCGGCGGGGACGACCAGCACGTAGTCGTCGGCCACGTACGGATGGACGACGAAGCCGTCTTCCACGGGCAGCTGGGCGATGCCGACATCGGCCCTGCCGGCACGCAGTGCGGCGACGACTTCCAGGCGGTCGTTGCAACCGTCGTCGATGTCGAGCACGAGCTGCGGATGACGGGCCGCCAGCGCTTCGACGACATACGGCAGCAGATGCGTGCCGATGCTGCGGAAGCACGCGATGCGCACGCGGCCTTCGATGGCGTCGTCGTCACGCACGCTGGCGCGCAGGGCGTCTTCGAGCCGCAGCATCGCGCGCGCCTTGTCCAGCACGCGCAGGCCGGCCTCGGTGGGCAGCGAGCCGTCACGGGCGCGCGCCAGCAGGCGCGTGTCCAGTTCGCGTTCCAGCTCCGCGATCGCATGGCTGATGCGCGACTGCGTGCACCCGAGTTCCGCCGCGGCGGCGCTGAAGCTGCCGTGGTCCGCCACCGCGACGAGCATGTGAAGTTGGCTGAGCTTCATGGGCCATCGAAATCTGTCATGGATGAACCGGCAATTATCCGGCATTTCGGTAGCGTCATGGGCTTGCTGCGGCGACCATGTGGTTTTTCTTGAAAGGACAACCATGCACACGTTCGCCAACGCCGCCCTGATCGTCATCGACGTCCAGCAGGGCTTCCTCGACCCGCGCTGGGGCCAACGCAATCATCCCGAGGCCGAGCGGAACATCGCCGCGCTGCTGGCCGCCTGGCGGGAAGCAGGACAGCCGCTGTTCCACGTCCAGCACGGCTCGCGCAGCGACAAGGGCGCGTTTTATTCGGGCACGCCGGGGCACGCGTTCAAGCCGGAAGCGCAGCCGCTGCCGGGCGAGGTGGTCATTCCGAAGGATGTGAACAGCGCCTTCATCGGCACCGACCTGGAAGCGCGGCTGCGCGCGGGCGGCATCGACACGGTCGTGCTGTGCGGCCTGACGACCGATCACTGCGTGTCGACGACGGCGCGCATGGCCGGCAATCTCGGCTTTCGCACGTTCCTCGTCGAGGACGCGTGCGCCACGCACGAACGCACGGGGCCGGATGGGACGTGGTTCAGCGCGGAACAGATGCATGCGACGGCCGTGGCAAGCCTCAATGGCGAATTTGCCACGGTGACCACAACGGCCGCCGTGTTGGGGGAATAGCGTGTTACGCCGGCACCGCGACCGCGGCCCGCCGGCCATGCGCCCGCATCGCGAGCGCCAGCACGACGCCGGACAGCGCGAGGCCCGCCGCTACCCACTGCGGCGACGCATACGAATAGCCCAGGGTCAGCGGAATGCCGCCGAGGAAGGCGCCCAGCGCATTGCCGATATTGAAACCGGACTGGCCCAGCGACGAGCCCAGCATCTCCGCTTCGCGCGAGTGCTCGATCAGCAGCATCTGGATCGGCGGCCCCAGCGCCAGCGCGTTCGCGCCGACGGCGAACGCCAGCACCATCATCGCCGGTTGCGACCACGCGAGCAGCGCGTTCATGCACAGCAGGGCGACCATCGTGATCAGCAGAATGATGATCGCGGTCAGCGGCGGCACGCGGTCCGCCAGCTTGCCGCCCACGTTCACGCCGACCGTCATGCCGACGCCCACCGCCGTCATGATCAGCGGGATCGTATTTGCGTGGAAGTGCGTCACGTCCGTCAGCAGCGGGGCGATGTAGCTGAGCCAGGCGAAGAAGCCGCCCGTGCCGATCGACGTGATGCCCAGCGCCAGCCACAGGTTCGGCTTGCGGAAGATCTTGAGGTCCTGGCGCAGGCCGGCGCCCGGCGTCGCCTCGAAATACGGGATCAGCTTGTGCAGCATGATCATCGTCGCGAGGCCGATCGCGGCCACGATGAGGAACACGATGCGCCAGCTCATGTTGTGGCCGAGCCAGGTGCCCGCGGGGACGCCCAGCACGTTGGCAATGGTGAGTCCGGAAAACATGCTGGCGAGCGCGGCCGCTTCCTTGCCCTTGTCCGCGAGGCGCGTGGCGACGACGGCACCCACGCCGAAGAACGCGCCGTGGGGCAGGCCGGCCAGGAAGCGGAACAGCAGCATCGTGTGGAAATTCGGCGCGAACGCGGACAGTGCGTTAAATGCCGTAAACATCAGCATGAACCAGATCAGCACGCTGCGCGGCGGGCGGTGCGACAGCATGCTGACGAGCGTCGGCGCGCCGACGACCACGCCGACCGCGTATGCCGAAATCAGATAGCCCGCTTGGGGAATGGAAATGTCCAGGCCAGTCGCGATATCGGGCAGGATGCCCATCATGACGAATTCCGTCATGCCGATACCGAAACCGCCCAGGGCCAGGGGCGCCAGGCTCTTCTTGATCATGTGCGTGTAGTCTTTGCTGGAGGAAGCAGGACATTATGGCGGCTCGCGACAGGCGAGTCCGCTTTCGAGTTGTGATGTCCGGTATAGCCTTACATGATAGCGGTATCAGGCCGAGTCTGCTTGCGGCTCGTCGTTTTCCGCGTGCCAATGGATGCGCCCGTTGCCCGCCTCGCTCAGGCGGGCCACGAGCGCCGCGGCCTTGTCGTCCGGCAGGTGGAAGGCGAACGAAACGACATCGGCATGCTGGACGGCGTCCAGCGTGGCGCCGACGGTGTCCATTTCGCGCCGGATGAGGCCTTCGAGCGGGTAGGGCGCGTCGCAGCGCAGGTGGCGTTGGCGGATGATGGCGATCTTCTGGGCGCCCAGCAGCGCCTGGGCGACGCTGTCCGTGTAGGCACGCACGAGGCCGCCCGCGCCCAGCTTGACGCCGCCGAAATAGCGCACGACCGTCGCCAGCACGCCTTCCAGGTCCTGGTGGCGCAGCACGTCCAGCATGGGACGGCCGGCCGTGCCGCTGGGCTCGCCATCGTCGACGGCGGCCGATTGTCCGCCCGCCAGCAGCGCCCAGCACACGTGCGCGGCGCCGGGATGGTCGGCCTTGAGCCCCGCCACGATCTTTTGCGCACCGGCCCGGTCGGGCATCGGCTGGACGCAGGCGATGAAGCGGCTTTTCTTGATGATCAGTTCGTGGTGGACGGGGGCGAGGATGGTCTGCGGCATGGGGCCAACAGCTTACTGTATTTCCGCACCGACCGCATGAGGAAGTAAAACTACATTTTACCTATAGGGTCGCCTTGAGCTGGCCAATTCTCAATGTTACTTTACTACAAATATCTTTTTGGAGACATGATGAAGAAGCTTGTTCTGGCCATCTCGGCCTTCCTGCCCGCCATGTGGGCCGGCGCCGCGCCCTACGCCGTCCAGCACGTGGAACCGATGAACTGGTGGGTCGGCATGAAGTGGTCCGACCTGCAGGTGATGGTGCATGGCGAGAAGATCGCCGAGCTGGAGCCGGCGCTCACTTACGCCGGCGTGCGCATCGCCAGTGTCGAGCGCACGGACAACCCGAATTTCCTGTTCGTGAACCTCAGAATCGGCGCGACGACGAAGCCGGGCGAACTGAAGCTGCAGTTCAAGCGCGGCAAGGACGTGGTGACGACCGTCCCGTACCGCCTGGAAGCGCGCCGCAAGGATTCGGCGGTGCGGCGCGGCTTCGATGCCGGCGATGCCGTCTACCTGATCGTGCCCGACCGTTTCGCGAACGGCAACCCGGCCAACGACGACGCGGGCATGCGCGAAAAGAGCGACAGGAACGATCCGAACGGCCGCCACGGCGGCGACCTGGCGGGCATGCAGGCGCAGCTCGATTACATCCGCGGCCTCGGGTTCACGATGATCTGGCCCACGCCGCTGCTGGAAAACAACCAGCAGGCGTATTCGTACCACGGCTATGCGCTCACGGATTACTACAAAATCGACCCGCGCTTCGGCAGCAACGAGGACTACCGCAACTACGTGGCCGCGGCCAACGCGCGCGGCATCGGCGTGATCCAGGACGTCGTCGTGAACCACATCGGCACGGGCCACTGGTGGATGCAGGACATGCCGTCGTCCGACTGGATCAACCACGGCAAGACGTTCGTGAAGACCAACAACCAGCACACGCTGGCCCAGGACATCCACGCGGCGCCGGAAGACAAGGCGCGCTTCGTCGACGGCTGGTTCGATGCGTCCATGCCGGACGTGAACCAGAAGAACAAGCTCGTGGCCCGCTACCTGATCCAGAACACGCTGTGGTGGATCGAGTACGCGAACCTGTCCGGCATCCGCGAAGACACGTATTCGTATGCCGACCCGGCCTTCCTGAACGACTGGAACCGCGCCGTGCGCGCGGAATACCCGAACCTGAACGTCGTCGGCGAAGAGATGGACGACCGCCCGTACATGGTCGCGTACTGGCAGAAGGGCGTCGTCAACGGCGACGGCTTCCGTTCCGAACTGCCGACGGTGATGGACTTCCCGCTCGTGGACACGGCGCCGAAAGCGCTGACGGCGCCGGAAGACAGCGGCCAGGGCCTCATCAAGATCTACGAGACCATCGCGGCGGACTACCTGTATGCGGACCCGCTGAAGCTGATGGTCTTCCCGGACAACCACGACCGCCCGCGCGCGCTGGCGCAGGTGGACGGCAACGTCGACCTGCTCAAAACGGACCTGATCCTGATGGCGACGACGCGCGGCATCCCGCAGATGTTCTACGGGACGGAGATGCTGATCCAGGGCCCGAAAGAGCGCACGGACGGTGTGCTGCGCGCCGACATGCCGGGCGGCTGGGCGGGCGACAAGGTCAACGCGTTCACGGGCACCGCGCTGACGGATGCGCAGCGCGACATGCAGCACCTCGTGCGCACGCTGTTCAACTGGCGCAAGACCAGTTCCGCCGTCAAGGCCGGCAAGCTGACCCACTACCTCCCCAGCGACGGCCACTACGTCTATTTCCGCCACGACGGCAGGCAGACAGTGATGGTCGTGCTGAACAAGAATCCGCAGGCCACGCAACTGGACCTGACGCGCTTTGCCGGCATGGTGAAAGGTGCGCGGCAGGGCCGCAACGTGCTGACCGGCGCCGCCGTCGACCTGCGCGCGCCGCTGGCGCTGCCGGCCATGACATCCGTCGTCGTCGAGTGGTGACAGGTTGACGGCTATACCGTCGGAACCGTTCCGCCATCGATCACATGCTCCGAGCCTGCTACCGATGCGGCGCGCGGCGACACGAGGAAGGTAATGAAATCCGCCACCTCCTCCGGCCTGGCGGGGCGGCCGACGGCAATGCCGCCGAGCCAGTCCATGATCAGTTTCTTGCCTCCCTCGTAGTCCGTATCGTGTGCGCGCGCCATGCGCTTGGCGAACTCGACCGACGCCTCGGTCTCGATCCAGCCCGGCGAGACGCTCAGGACGCGCACACCCTTCGGCGTCACTTCCTTCGACAGCGATTTGCTGTAGGTCGAGAGGGCAGCCTTGGCCGCAGCGTAAGCGGTCGTCGATGTCCAGAGCGGAAGGATGCGCTGGATCGAGCTCACGTGCAGTACGACGCCTGCGCCCTTTGCCAGCATGCCCGGCACCAGTGCACGATCCAGGCGCACCGCAGACATGAAGTTGAGGTTCAGTTCATTGAACCAGACGGCGTCGTCGAGGACTGCAAAACCGCCGGCCGGAGCGGTCGAGCCTCCGAGGCTGTTGACCAGGATGTCGACGCCGCCCCAGCGCTCCTCGACCGCACGGACCAGCCTGGCCACGCCTTCGGCCGTCGACAAGTCGGTCGTCACGTAGCTCACGCCCTCCACTGGCTTCGCCGGGGCGGAGCGTGCCGACGTCATCACCTCCACGCCGGCATCCTGCAGGCTCTTGACGAGGGCCGCGCCCAGACCCTTGGTGCCGCCAGTGACCAGGGCGCGTTTGCCTTCCAGTCCGAGGTCGAAGCTCATACGCTGATCTCCAGCGAGCCGATCAGTCCACGTTCGAGGCCGAAGCGGTAGGACAGGTTGGCCGGGCTACCGGGGAAGTTGCCCGTGACTTTGGCGCGGACGACGTGAAAGCCGTCGTCGTCTTTCATGTCGAACGGCACGGTCGTCGCGTTGTACTTGGCCGATGCCGCGGCCAGGAAGGCCGTGATGGCGTCGACGCCTTCGTAGGTGCGGCCGTCGTCCTTCAGGATGGCGTCCGGCTTGAAGCACTGTGCCAACGCTTCGGGATTGTGTTCGGACGCAAAGTATGTCGCGATGGGTTCGGGAAGTGTCAGGGTATGCATGTTCGTGACTCCAGGTGGTGACTGAAGCCCCCATGATGCGTGCCCTCGTTTGATTAGGGAATATTCTAGAATTCGAATGGGTTAAGTAGAAACGCGTACATAATGCAGTCAGGGCTGGTCGAAGGGGCTTCGATCCAGCAGGCAGTCGATGAAGGCACCGAGGAGGGCGGGTCGATGCTGCCTGTTCGGGTAATACAGGAAAAGCCCGGGCCGGGTGATCGACCAGTCGGCAAGTACCTGGACCAGCCGTCCCTGCGCCAATAGCTCGCCCACGCCATCCTGCTCGAAGTGATAGGCGATCCCCAGCCCGTCCAGTGCGGCGGCAATGCCGATGTCGGCGTGATTGGTGACGACCGGCCCATCGACCGCGATTTCGATGCTCTGCTCGCGCTTCTTGAACTCCCACCGATAATGCCTGCCCTCCATCTGCAGCCGCCAGTTGATGCAGGCATGCTGGTGCAGATCGGCGGGTGACCTGGGGGTGCCGTGACGCGCGAGGTAGTCCGGGGACGCCACCGCGACCATGTTCATGTCCGGCGTCAGGCGGATGGCGACCATGTCCTTCTCGAGCTGCCCACCCACGCGGATGCCCGCATCGAAGCGGCCGGTGACGATATCGGCCAGCGCATCGTCGACGACGATGTCGAGCACGACATCGGGGTGGACTCGATGGAAGCGTGCAAGGCGTGGCGCAATGATCGTCCGGGCGCCGATCCCGAGCGTGTTGATGCGCAGCGTACCAGTCATCTGCCCTGCGGCCTCGCTGGCTTCGGCAACTGCCACGTCCATTTCCCGGAACAAGGGGGCCAGGCGGTGATACAGCTGCTCGCCGCTTGCCGACGGCGCGACGCTGCGGGTGGTGCGATTCAGGAGGCGGCTGCCGATGCGGCGTTCCAGCTGGCGAATGGTCTGGCTGAGCGCGGAAGGCGACAGGCCAAGGTGTTCTGCTGCTCGTGCGAAACTCTGACGCTCGACGACCGCGACAAATGCTTTTAGCTCGACAAATTCAGATCCACGCATTCTGTGCTGTTTTCTACATGACAAGTCCTCATTCTAGACTAGTCGACCTCGCAGGCGCCCGCGCCCGAGCGCGCGAGCATCTGCCCGATCTGCGCCGCGGGGCACGGCCGGCCGTACAGGTAGCCCTGCGACTTGTCGCAGCCGTGCGCACGCAGGAAGTCGTGCTGTTCCTGCGTCTCGATGCCTTCGGCCACGATCTCCATCCTGAGGCTCCGGGCCATCGCGATGATCGCGCGCGTGATGGCCGCGTCTTCCGGATCCTGCGGCAGGCCGCGCACGAAACTGCGGTCCACCTTCAGCGCGCGCACGGGGAAGGTCTTCAGGTAGCTCATCGACGAATAGCCCGTGCCGAAATCGTCGATCGCGAGCTGGATGCCGGCGTCCGTCAGCGCATGCAGGCGGTCGACGATGTCGGTGGAGGCGTCCATCAGCATGCTCTCCGTCAGCTCCAGTTCGAGCCAGCACGGGTCGACGTCCGCTTCGCGCAGGGTCGCCAGCACGGCGGCGACCAGGTTGTTTTCCTTGAGCTGGCGGCCGGACAGGTTGACGGCCATGCGCAGGGAATGGCCCTGTGCGTGCCAGCGCTTCAGGTCGCGGCATGCTTCGCGCAGCACCCATTCGCCGATCGGCACGATGAGGCCCGTGTCTTCGGCGACGGGGATGAAGTCGTTGGGGCTCACCATGCCCAGCTGCGGATGGATCCAGCGGATCAGCGCTTCGACGCCGACGATCTCGCCCGTCTTGAGGTCGACCTGCGGCTGGTAGTGCAGCACGAACTCGTTGCGTTCCAGCGCGCGCCGCAGGTTGTTGTCCAGCTTGAAGCGTTTGTGCGCGTCGTCGCGCATGCTGGGCGTGAACATGCGCCACGCGTTCTTGCCGCCGTTCTTCGCGTAGTACATGGCGGTGTCGGCGTATTTCAGCAGCGCGTGCATGTCGGTCGCGTCGTCCGGATACACGCTGATGCCGATCGATGCGCCGATGTGGATGTCGTGGCCGTGGATGTGGATCGGGTCGGCCAGCTTGCACAGGCATTTTTCCGCGATCAGCGACGCGACGCCGACCTGGCTCACGTTCTCGAGGATGATCCCGAATTCGTCGCCGCCGATGCGCGACAGGACGTCGCCGAAGCGCAGCGTCTCCGACAGCCGGCGCGACACGAGGCGCAGCAGCTCGTCGCCGATGTCGTGGCCGAGCGTGTCGTTGACGGTCTTGAAGTTGTCCAGGTCGATGAACATCAGGATCGTGCGCTCGTCGAACTTGCGCGCGCGTGTCAGGACCGCTTCCAGCCGCTCGTTGAAGAAGTGCCGGTTGTTGAGCTGCGTGACGGGATCGTAGTGTGCCAGCCGGTCCAGCTTGACCTCGATGCGCTTGCGTTCGTTGATCTCCGCCTCCAGTTCCAGTTCGCGCTTCTGGATGCGGTCCAGCATGCCGTTGAACGTGCGCGCCAGGACGCCGATGTCCGCCGCGAGAGACACCTCGGCGCGCAGCGAATAGTCGCCCTGGCGCGAGATCTGCTCGCTCACCGCCGACAGCGCGCGGATCGGGGCCGTGAAGTAGCGCTGCAGCCGCGACAGTGCGTAGTACGAGAGGCTGAGCAGGGCCAGCGTCATCGGCAGCGCCAGCGCCAGGTACAGCGCGAGCTGGCGGTACACGCTCGTCACGCTGCTGCGCACGACCACGGTGCCGAGCAGGCGGCTGCCGACCTGGATCCGGCGCGTCACGCTGACGCCGCGGACGTCCACGACCGTCTCGCGCGCACGCGGGTCGCGCGCCGCGGGCGGTACGTCCGGCTCGCGCACGAAGCTGACGAACGCCTTGCCTTTCGCGTCATAGGCGACGGCCGACTGCACGTCCGGCGCCACGCGCAGCGCGGACAGGATGTCGCCGGCCGCCTCGGCATCGGCGAAGGCCATGGCGGCCGTCAGGTTCTCGGCCACCATCGTCGCCTGCGACTGCGTCTGTCGCACCAGCGCGGCCGTGAAGAAGTACAGCTGAATGCCGATCAGGAACAGCGTCGACAGCAGCATCACGCCGCCGCTCGTGACGAGGTAGGTCCATTTGAGCTTGGTGCTCAGTGCCTGCCGGTTGATCCATTCGATGAGTTGTTCCATGCTGGCCGTCCGGGTCTAGTAGATGGCGCGCGCCAGCCGCAGCACCTTCGAGCTGAGCACGACGCCCGCACCGCGCGCGGCGGCGCCATTGAATTCGAAGGCGATGCGCCGGTCGTCCAGCACCAGTTCGAGCATCACGCCCTTGCGTGCGGCGCCCCGGGTATCGGCGATCGTCAGCACGCCGGCCGCGCGGGCGCTCTCGGCGAGCGCCGTCATGTCGTCGGATTCCGACGCGCTGATGTACAGGATGTGGCATTGCATCAGCGCCTCCGGACCGGAACGCGGGTAGAGGACCGACAGGCGCGCGTTCCCGAGCGGTCTGCCTTCCAGCGTGGCCAGCGCGCTGCCGAACGGATCGCGCCCCAGCACGCACAGGCGCACGGCGCCGTTCATGTTCGGCAGGGTGCTGAACTGCGCGATGTTGTAGATGAACGCCGCCTTGGCCGCGTATTCGTCGGCGGCCTGCGCATTGGCTGCCGCCGGCAGCAGCAGGCAGCACAGGAGGAGCAGTCGCGCGAGGCTGGGCCGCATCATCGTCAGAACCTGACTGTCGCCGTGAAACGCAGCGCGCGCCCATCCTGCCGGATGGCGTCGAGGCGGCGCGGCGGCGTGCTGTTGTCGTAGTGTTCCTCGCTGGCGGAATCGGCGTAGCGCCTGGCGAAGACATTCAGTACGCCCGCCGACAGTTCCACGTGCTTGCCGACCGTGCCCACGAGGTTCAGGTCGACGACGCCGAATCCTCCGACCTCGCCACCTTGCACCGTGCGGCGCCGGCTCGTGAAGCGGTACTCGGCGTGCGCGCGCAGGTGGTCGCCGAGCGGCGGCAACGCGTAGTTCAGCTTGAGCAGCCGGCGCGGCGAGTTGGGCAGCCAGGCGCCGTCGACGTCGTTGCGCGCCGACTGCACGTTCGCGCTGCCCTTGATGGCGCTGCCGTCCTCGCGCAGCCATTCCGCTTCCAGTTCGATGCCCGTGGCGCGGGCCGCGTCGATGTTCGAAAAGACTAGCATGCCGTTGACCGGATCGGTGGTCAGCGCCAGCATGTCGCGCATGCGGTACTGGAAGACGGAGGCGGTGGCGCGGAAGCGGTCGGTCGGAAAATATTCCGCGATCAGTTCATAGGTCTTGATGCGCTCCGAGCGCAGTGCCGGATTCGCCCGGAAGTCGAACGTGTAATAGCGTTCGTAGGCGTTGGCGGAACGGAAGGCCGTGCCGTACAAGGCCTTGAGCGTCACCTGGTTCGTCGTCTTGTACAGCAGGGCGACGCGCGGATTCGTCGTGGCGCCGCCTTCGGAATCGTAGTCGTGGCGCACGCCCGTGTTCAGGATGAGCTTGTTGCCGAGCCTCATCTCGTCCTGCAGGTAGACGGCGGCCTGGCGCTTGGGCGCGGCGACGTCGAGATTGAGTGCGTACGGGTCGACGTCGTAGTTCGCCATGTGCCGCTTGCTGTCGCGCGTGTATTCCGCGCCGGCGATCAGCTTGTGCCCGCGCAGCGCGCTGCTGATGGCGCGCACCTCCGCGCCGCTGCTGAGGCTTTTGGCCGTATCGATGCTGCGCGTCAGGCCGTCGGATGCCGACCCGGTCACGTTGGCGCTCAGGTAGCGGTAGCGCGCGACGCTCACGCTGGCGAACAGGTCGAGCGTCTCCGAGACGGCGCGGTGCCAGGACAGGGCGGCGCCCGCGTATTCGTCGACCGACCAGCTGCGCGGATCGTTGAACTGCTGGCCGTAGGACGCCGTCGGGATCCCTTTCGTACGGCTGCCGAAATATGCCTCGGCCACGACGCCGTCCGTGCTCAGTTTCGCGAACAGCCGGTGGTAGCGGTCGTAGTCGAGCCCCCTCGCCATGCCGTGGCTGGCCGAATCGTCGTATTCGGGAAAGTACAGGTCGCGTCCCGCGCTGTCGTACGCCGACGCACCCAGCAGCAGCTCGGTGCCGCCCGGCGTCCCGCGGCCGTACGTGTTGCGCACTTCGCGGCCCCGGCCGGTGAACAGGCCGATGCCGACGGTCTGCCCCTTGAGCGCCGCGCCGCTTTTCGTGATGACGTTCACCACGCCGAAGAACGCGCTGCTGCCGTAGATGGCGGAGCCGGGGCCGGGCACGAATTCGACGCGGTCGATGAGGGCCAGGTCGATGGGGAACTCGGTGCCGATGGCGCCCTGGTCGTAGACGACGTCGTTCAGGCGCCGGCCGTCGATCAGGATCAGGAGCCGCGTATTCAGGTCGCCCGGATTGCCCAGGCCGCGGATGTTCGCGTAGTTGTAGTTGCGGTCATAGGACACGGTCATGCCGGGCACGTCCTGCAGCACGTCCGTGAGCGTGCGGTAGCCGCGCAGGCGGATGTCCTCGGCCGTGATCACGGTGACGGACGACGGCGCCTCGCTGATCTTTTGCGGAATCTTCGATGCCGTGACGACCTCGAGGTTGAGCAATTGTTCGAGGGGGAGGGCGTTCAGATCCGGACTCTGCTGCGCCAATGCCCCGGCCTGGAGACCGGCCGCCAGCAGGCCGATCGCGCGCGACAGGTGACGGGGCAGAGATCTTTCCTTGTGTGACGACATGACAGGTCCTCGAGGGATGCTGGGCAGAGCGGCCGAGCGGCCCAGTGTAAGGACGTGCTGGAGCGAATTTGTTGACCAGAACCAATTAATTAGCCGGTGCAACTAATTCCGAGGGTAAAGCTAGGAAGAATCTGACAGGGACGAGGAAAAGCAAAAAGCCCATGAACCGAAGTTCATGGGCTTTCTGGTGTTCGTGGTAGGCCGTGCTGGGCTCGAACCAGCGACCAACGGATTAAAAGTCCGCTGCTCTACCAACTGAGCTAACGACCCGACGGGCAGCATTATAGCGGCTCATCCGCACACGGCCAAGTGCTTTCGGGAAAATTGGCAACAATTGTTGGGGTAGCCAAGCAAATGTCGGCCGTACAGAAACCTGCCGAAGTGACGCACCGGCATTGATTTCCGGTATGATCAGTTGATTTTCAGATATTTATTCGAACATTCATCCCCACGAAGCCGTCCCGTGATCCCGACCGACTCCGATACCGCCACCGACCTGGCCCTGCGCGCCCTGAATCTCGTCAACAGCGGGGTCATCGTGCTCGACGCCCATCACAAGATCGTGCTCTGGAACGGCTGGATGGTGCCGCGTTCCGCCCGCGCCGCCGCGCGCGTGCGCGAGCGCTCGCTGTTCGAGGTGTTCCCCGAACTGCGCGGTTCGCGCGTCGAGGCGGCCGTGCTGGCCGCATTGGCACCATCTGCGCCATCGGCCGATGGCGGGAGCACGACCATCCCGCAGTCGGAAAGCCGCGCCCCATTCCCCCTGCGCGAAGCGGGCAGCTTCGATGGGCCGCGCATCGAACAGGCCGTGACGGTGACGCCGTTCCGCGATGGCGACCAACGCTACTGCATGATCGAGATCCGCGACGTCACCGGCGCCGTGGAGCGCGAAAAGCGTCTCCTCGACCACGCGGAATCGCTGCGTGCCCGCTCGTACGTCGACGGCCTGACCGGCATCGCCAACCGCCGCTACTTCGACGTCGCGCTGGACCGCGAACTGCGCCGCGCGCAACGCGCGAAGGGCGAGCTGTCGCTGCTGCTGATCGACATCGATTCCTTCAAGGCGTACAACGACCACTTCGGCCACCAGCAGGGCGACGCCTGCCTGTCCACCGTGGCCCAGGCCCTTGCTGCCAAACTCAAGCGCCCGGCCGACGTGGCGGCACGCTATGGTGGCGAGGAATTCGCGGCGATCCTGCCGGACACGTCGCTCGAGCAGGCCAGGCTGCACGCCAACGCGATCCGCGAGCACGTGGCCGGACTGGCACTGCCGCACGCACCCGCGGCCCACTGGCCAATGGTCACGCTGAGCATCGGTGTCGCAAGCTTTGATCGTGAACGCCTGCATGAGGTTCCCGCTCTGATCGAGGCGGCGGACAAGGCCTTGTATGCGGCAAAACATGGTGGCCGCAATCGCGTCGTGGTAGACGGCGACGCATCCGCCTGACCGTCATTCAGCGCATCGCAATGACGTGCATATCCGATCACCGCGCCACGCATAGCGATACGGGAAGCGGCCCGTCGCCGGCGGATGCGAGTCATTTCTCATCGATCTGATTCCGGGCGATTCGAGACTCTTTCGTGATGCGGCGCCCGCCGCCCTTGTGGCCGGCATCCGGCGCCCTAGACTGAATTGCCGCCGCCGCTCAAGCCCGCGCCGCGGCACTGTCCATCACGTTCTGAAGGAGTGATCATGCGTCCGCTTCCCTTGGCACTTTCCGCATCCCTGCTGTTGTTCGCGCCCGGTGCCGGCGCGCAGTCGGTGAACTATCCGATCAATGACGACGCGCCGATCTCGCGCGTCGAGGTGACCGCGCAGCCGCGCCCGGCATTCCGCATCTGGGACTACCAGGCCGAGGCAGTCAGCGGCGCATACGAGCTGTCGAACGGCTGGCGCCTGAAGGTGAAGCCGGCGCGCGACGGCATCGTCGCGCAGATCGACAAACAGCGTCCGATGCGCCTGATCGCGCAATCGCCCGACCGGTTCGTTTCGCGCGACGGCAACGTGATCATGGAATTCAACAAGGGCGACACCCGCGACGACATGATGATGAGCTACGTGCCGAGCGATGTCACCGATCCGCGCCTGGCGCAGATGATCGTCGTGACGGCGAAGATGGCGCAGCGCTGACGCCGGCTGCTCAGTCCTCGCCGCCGGGCGCGGCCGGAGGCTGGTCGATCGCGTCGGCCAGCCTGCGCATCAGCCGCACGAGGTTGTCGAAATCCTCCTTGTCCCACGACGCGAAGAGGGCGCGCGCCATCTTGTCGCGCGCCGCGTCGAGCGCGTCCGTCATGGCCTTGCCCTTGGGCGTAATCGAGGCCAGCCTGACGCGCGCATCCGTATCCGACGCACGCCGTTCGACCAGGCCCAGGCTGTCCAGCTTGGCCACCTGGCGGCTGACGGTGGTGTAGTCGCGTCCCGACCGTTCGGCCAGCTCGACGACGCCGATCGGACCCAGCCGCTCGATCCCGACCAGCAGCGGAAACAGTGCCCGGTCCAGCCGGATGCCGGCTTGCCGGATGAGTTCCTCGTCGCGCTGCGGCCGGTTCATCGCGCTGACGATGCTGATCAGCGAGCCGTGCAGGTCGCGCAGTTTTGCCGATATATGTGTATCTTGCACATTATTTTTTGTTGCCATATACTCCTCTCCAGTTATGTGTATTTTACACATAAGACACTGGGAGAGCGACATGGACTTCGATACCGATGTACTGATTTGCGGCGCCGGCGCCGCCGGCCTGACCCTGGCCCTCGACCTGGCGCGGCGGGGCGTCCCGTTCCGCCTGGTCGAGCGGCAGGACGCACCATTCCACGGCTCGCGCGGCAAGGGCATCCAGCCCCGCACCCTCGAAGTCTTCGAAGACCTCGGCATCGTCGACCGTGCCGTGGCGCTGGGCGGGCCGTATCCGCCCCAGCGCATTCACGCCGCGGACGGCAGCCATGCCGATGTCCCGATCGCCGCGGCGCAGGCCCCGACGGCGGCGGAGCCCTACGGCAGCCCGCTGATGCTGCCGCAATACCTGACGGAGCAGGTCATGCGCGAACGCCTGCTGGAGCTGGGGCGGCGGGTGGAATTCGGCCTCACGCTCACGGGCCTCGAACAGGACGCGGATGGCGTCGTGGTCACGCTCGATGGCCGCGGCGGCGCGACGCGCGTGCGTGCGCGCTACGTCGTTGGCACGGACGGCGGGCGCAGCACGGTACGCCGCCTGCTCGGCATCGATTTCCCCGGCAAGACGATGCACGTGCGGGCCCTGGTGGCGGACGTGGCGTTGACGGGCCTCGAGCGGGACGCCTGGCACCGCTTCAATGGCGACGACATGGCGCGCCGGATCGAGGTGTGCCCGCTCGCGGGCACGGACCTGTTCCAGATCCAGGCGCCGGTTCCGCCCGAGGGCGACGTCGACCTGTCGGCGCAGGCCCTCGACGCGATGATCAGGGACCGGACCGGCCGCAACGACGTGCATGTGGAGAGCGTGTCCTGGGCCTCGGCGTACACGATGAATGCGCGCCTGGCCGACCGCTATCGCGCGGGACGTGTTTTCCTGGCCGGCGACGCCGCGCACACGCATCCGCCCACGGGCGGGCAGGGATTGAACACCAGCGTGCAGGATGCGTACAACCTCGGCTGGAAACTGGCGGCCGTCCTCGCGGGCGCGCCCGCCGATCTGCTGGACAGCTACGAGGCGGAACGCCGTCCCGTTGCCGCCGCCATGCTGCAATTGTCGACAGCGTTGCTGGACGCCGCGCGCCGGGGCGGCGAGATGCGGCGCGGGCGCGAAGTGCGGCAGCTCGACCTGGCGTATCCCGATTCGCCGCTGTCGTTCGCGCTGCCGGCGCGGACGCACGGCATCCAGCCTGGCGAGCGCGCACCGGACGCCGTCGTGCTGGGCGCAGGCGGGCAGCCGACGCGCCTGTTCACGTTGTTCGCGGGGCCGCACTGGACCTTGCTGGGGCGCGACGTCGCGCCCGGCGTCGCCGACGCGCTGCGGCGCCCGGGCCTGCGCGTGCACCTGTTCGGCCCGCGCGGCGACGCGATCGATGCGCATGGCCACGTGCAGGCGGCCTATGGCCTGCAGCCCGGCGAACTCGTGCTGGTGCGTCCGGACGGCTATGTCGGTGCCATCGTCGCGTCCGCCCACGCCGATGCGCTCGATGCCTACATGCGCGGCGCCGGGCTGGGCTGAGCACGCCGCCAGCGCCAGGCCAGGAGAACCAGCCACACGGCGACGACAACCTGGGCGAACACGTCGCCGACGCGGCTGTAGACCGTGCCGCCGCGTCCCGTCGGCAGGTCGCCCACGAGCATGCCCGGCGCGTGCGCCGTGCGGCGCTCGGCGATGATGCGGCCGTGCGCATCGCTCAGTGTCATCAGGCCTTGCGACGCCGAGCGCGCCACCGCGAATCCGTTTTCGACGCCGCGCACGACGGCCATGCGGCCGTGCAGATAGGCGTCGCGGTCGAAGTCCCAGGCAGGCACCAGCATCACGCCGACGTCGCGCCGGCCGTACAGGCGCAGGTCCTGGGCGAAATCCATGTCCTTGCAGATGGCGATGCCTGCGGGGAGGGTGCCGAGCCGCGTCACCAGTTCGGTCGTCCCCCGCACGTAGTCCGCCTCGTAGCCGGGCACCATGCGCTTTTTCAGGTAGGTCTGCACGGGTGCGCCGGGCTGGTACAACGCGGCGGCGTTCAGCCGGCGGCCCTGCGGCGCGGGGCCGTCGAGACCGGCGACGACGCTGCTTCCCGCCGGCGGCGCGAGAACCGTGCCGGTGGCCAGGATCTTTTCCGGCACGACGATCGCGGCCGGCGCGTGCGCGGCGGCCGCGGCGATCTGGCGTGCGAACGCGGCCGCGACGTCGGGCGCCGCCTCGGGATGCACGATCACGCGGCCGGCGTAGCGGTCGTCGCTCAGCAGGGCGATGCGCACGGTCGGACCCGCCGGTTGCGCCAGCTGCCAGAAGCCGTATGCCAGGGCCGCGAGCACCGGCACCGACCAGGCCAGCGTCCCCGTCGCGTCGCGCGGTTTGACCCAGAGGACGGCGACCCCGGCGGGAATCACGGCCGCGAGGAAGGAGAGCCCCGCCACGCCGGCCAGCGACGCCGTCTGCAGCAGCGGCACGACGTCGACGAGCGTGTAGCCGAGCGCAAAGAAACTGCCGTTCGGCGACACCAGGCCGTGCAGGTAATCCACGGATGTCATCATCGAGGCGAACCCGAGCACGGCCACACCGGCGGGAAAGCGCCGGTACAAGGCGCGCATGAACAGGGCGGCGAGCATGAACACGAGCGCCTGGAGCACCGAGACGCCGTACACCATCGGGAGGAGTTGGCCGTAGAACCACATGGGCCCGGCCTCGGCCATGCATCCCGCGACGAAGAGGGGGACGGCGACGTCCCGCGCCCGCGGCGCCCGCAGTGCCAGTACCAGCAATGGCACGTATGCGGCCAGCGCCAGCCAGCCGAACCTGCCGGTGTCGCGGCCGACCGCGAGCAGGGCGCCGCATAGCAGTGCGGCCAGGATGCTCCATCGTTTCATTATTCTTCTCCCTTCAGATAAATGCGCGCCGCCGAGCGCAGGCACAGCGCAGTGAATTCGGTGCGCGACATGTTGAACCGCCCGGAGCGGTGCAGGTCCACGAGCCCCTGCAGCACACCCCACACGCCCATCGCCAGTTCCAGCGGCGGCCCCGCGCGCACGAGCCCCGCCGCCTGGCCTTCCGCGAGGCGCCGCGCGAAGCCGCCGATGACGGGGGACCGCCCCGCCTCGAAATCTTCCGGATAGATGCGTTCGGCGCGTGTCTTGAGCACGAAGGCGGCATCGAACAGCGCCGGCTCGTCCAGTGCGAAATCGACGAATGCCGTCGCGAGGGCTTCGAAGCCGGCCAGCAGCGGCAGGCCGGCAAATGCCTGGACACGGCCTTGCCACCGGTCGAGCGCATGGGCGCCCACGGCCTGCAGCAGGGCGGCCTTGTCCGCGAAATGGCGGTACACGGCCATCGGCGTGATGCCGGCCTTCTGGCCGACGGCGCGCAGGCTCAGACCGTCCAGTCCTTTCGCCTCGAGCTCACTGATGGCAATCGCCAGGATGCGTTCTTTCGTCGTCATGTATACACTGTATACCTGCCTTTGCCTCAATGCAAGCGATTCCGGGCTCGTGCGTAAATACGGAAGTTGAATTTTTCGGACAGCGGGCGTACTTTTCTACTCACGGTCGTCGGGGAGGGCCGAGCCATGTATCGCAGACTGTTGACGTACTTGCGAGCACGCGTCGCGGCAGCGCGCCACGCACGGGACGGCGCCCCTGCGTTCTGGAGACAGCACCTGTGGCGCCTGCTGGCCTGGCCGCTGGGCGCTGCTGTCGTACTGGGGCTCGGCTGGTTCTTCCTGTTCCAGCACCTGGCGGCCGCGCGCAGCGAGCTCGAACTCAAGACGCTGCAAAACGCGCGCACGCTCGCCAACGGCTACGCCGGGCAGATCCAGCGCGCCGTCGACACGATCGAACAGACGGTCCGGTTCGTGAAATACGACTGGGAGGCCAGGCAGGGCGCCGTGCACCTGGGCTATGCGGACGAGCACGGCCTGTTCCTCGACGCGTCGCGCCTGCTCGTGGCGATCGTCGATGGCGAGGGCCGGGTGCTGACCTCGACCGCGCCGACGACGATGTCGCCAGGTGCCGTCGCCTACATCCTGCCCCGGGTGCGCAGCGGCATGCCGGTCAACTTCTTCGTGGACGAGGTCCCGGTCGAGGGACGCAACGGCCGCAAGCACCGCCTGCTGTTCGCGTGGGAATTGTCGGACCGCGACGGCAGGTTCGCGGCCGCGGTCGTCGTCGCGGTCGATCCCGCCTATTTCACGATGGGCGATACGGACGCGGTGTTTCGCCAGGACGGCCTGCTCGCGATCGTCGGCGACGACGGGCGCACGCGCGCGTTGCGGTCGGAAGGGCCGGCGGGCACCGTCCGGCAACCGGGGTTCGTGCATGCGCCGCCGCTGCGGCTGTCGTCCGGCAGCGCCCTGGTCGACGGGGCGGCCTGGTTCGGCGACGGCCGGCCGCGCTACGTCGGCTGGGAACACGTGGACCGGCGCGGCGTGAACGCGGTGGTGGGACTCGACGTCGAAGCCGCCCTTGCGCCGTGGGCCGCGATGCGCGCTGCGTGGACCGGCAGCGCGTGGGCGGGCACGGCGACGGTCCTCCTGTTCACGGTGCTCGCGATGAGCAATTCGCTGCGCCTGGCGCGCCGCGACCGCGAGCTGCGCGTGATCCGCGACACGTACCGGATGGCCACCGAGGCCAGCAACGAAGGCTTCTACATGCTGCGCCCGCAATGGGACGAGCAGGGTGTCGTGAACGACTTCGAGGTCATCGATTGCAACCGGCGCGCCGCGGAACTGGTGGCGCGCGACCGCCGCGACCTGATCGGCAAGAAACTGACCGAGCTGTACGAAGGCGAGGTCCTGGCGACGCGCATGGAGAGTTTGCGGCGCGCGATGGAAACCGGCTACAACGAGGTGACGCTGGGACGCCCCCATGCGAGCTTCCCGGCCAAGTGGGTCACCCTCAAGATGTTCCGCTACGGCGACAACCTCGCCGTCTCGGCGCGCGACGTCACGGCGGAGCGCGCCCACGAGGAAGAATTGCTCCGGCGCAGCAACGAAGACCCGCTCACGCGCCTGCCCAACCGCTACTGGGTCGAGGGCCACCTGCGCGATGCCATCGCCCGGGCCGAGAAAGAAGACAAGATGTTCGCCCTGCTGTTCATCGACCTGGACGGCTTCAAGGCCATCAACGACACCTGGGGCCATGCCGCCGGCGACGAGCTGCTGTGCGCGGCCGCGCACCGCCTGAAGGAAGCGGTCCGGCCGTACGACTGCGTGACGCGCTTCGGCGGCGACGAGTTCGTCATCGTGCTCGACAACATCGCCGACGCCTTCGACGCGGCCCAGGCGAGCGAGCGCATCCAGCGTGCCTTCCGCCGCAGCATCCGGCTGTCCTATGGCGAGTACGTGGTCGGCGCCTCGATCGGCATCAGCCTGTTTCCCGCCGACGGCAGGGAACCGCGCGCGCTGCTGCAGAATGCCGACGTCGCGATGTATTCGGCGAAGATGAACGAGCGGGGCAGCTACCGCTTCTTCGACGGCAAGTTCCACGACCAGTTGAAGGCGCGCCTGGAACGCATCCGCGAACTGCGCCACGCGCTGGCGGCCGACCAGTTCGTCATGTACTACGAGCCGCGCGTGAACCTGGCGGACGGCTCGATCACCAGCCTGGAAGCGCTCGTGCGCTGGGTGCACCCGACGCGGGGCATCGTCCCGCCCGCCGAATTCGTCCCCCTCGTCGAGGAAACGGGCCTCGTGCTCAAGCTCGGCGACCTCGTCATCGACAAGGTGTGCGCCCAGCTGGCCAGCTGGGCGAAGAACGGCGACAAGCTGGTACCCGTGTCGATCAATATCTCGCCGCGCCAGTTCAACGACACGGACGTCGCGCAGACGCTGCGGCAGGCGCTGGACCACCACGAGGTGGACCCGCGCCTGGTCGAGGTCGAGTTGACGGAATCGTCCGTGATGAACGAGACGGCGTCGGTCGTGAACGCGATCCAGGCGATCCGCGCGACCGGCATCAAGGTGCTGCTGGACGATTTCGGTACGGGCTATTCGTCGCTGTCGCAGCTGTACAAGCTGAATTTCGACGGCCTCAAGATCGACCGCGCTTTCATCGTCCAGCTCGGCAAGACCGAGGGCGGGATCGTGATCGTCCGGGCGATCGTCACCATGGCGCGCGCGCTCGCGATGCGGGTCGTCGCGGAAGGCGTGGAGACGATGGAGCAGGTCGACATGCTACGCGCGCTCGATTGCGACGAGATCCAGGGCTGGCTGATTTCGAAGGCGATGCCGCCGGCGGCGTCGCAGCCGGTGGCGCGCAATTTCGTGGTGGTGGAGATGTAGCGCGGGGACGACAGCAGTCGCGCCGGTTGAACCGCCGCGCATGAGAACTGTCAAACACCGGTCCACGCAACCTCGGGAAGGACCGCACATGGCTAAGTTTCTGGTTGAAGCGAGCTATCTCAGCGAGGGGATCAACGGCCTGCTGAAGGAAGGCGGCACGCGGCGGCGCGAGGCTGTCGACCAATTGTTCTACTCGCTCGGCGGGAAGGTCGAAGCCTTTTATTTCGTGTTCGGCGACAGGGATGTCGTCATCATCGGCGAGCTTCCCGACAACGCGACGGCCGCGGCGCTCGCCCTCAGGGTCGATGCCGCCGGCGTCACCACGTGCAAGACGACGGTGCTGCTGACGCCCCAGGAAATCGATGCGGCCGTGACCAAGACCGTGACCTATCGTCCGCCCGGCTACGACATGACCCCCGAGGTCGCGAACTGGGAAGGCGAGGGCGGGCATCTTGCGCCAGGTGCGCAGGATGGAAGCGAATAAAGGGGAGTAGTGCGGAAACAAAAACGCCAGGCTGGGCCTAGCGATTTGCCGTGACTGAATTCTGACCTTGATAGATCCAGGTTGACCTTATTGTATCTAGCCCCGACCGGCGAGCGACCAGAACGCGCTCTGTCGAAGGGTGCGCTGATTTCGGTCTCGGTCGACGTCTATCTCGCCTTTGCGACTGTTAATAGCGTAGTGGGCTGTGTGCTGGATCTGGTAATTCGAGAAGAACGCTCAAAGCGCATGTAGTTCGAGTTCCCAAGAAATGAGATGTGCTTCTTTTGAAAAGAGCTGCGAATTTTCTCTAGGGCATTCCGAAGGTAAAACGCTTTGTTTTCACCTCTCCTGAGTAGATGAAAGTGTGTTAAAAGCCATTCTTGCACGTCGAATTCTGATAACAAGTCCTTAAATTGCGTAGCTGCTCATCTGTAAGTTGCATGGGTGGAAAAAATCATGCTGTAAAGACTATTCCTTTCGTGAGAGGATCGCTTTCTCTGGATGTTCAATGGTCGAAAGAATATTTTCTGAAACCTTATCCATCAATTTAATTCCCCAGAATGGGTCGGTCATATCATAATATATGACTCGAATGTGTTTGAGATCAAAAGGAATGTCGGAATCATTCGATGAAACAAAGACTACGGGTTTTTCAAGTGCATGAGCGAGTCCTAATTCATAAAATACATTCGGATTTCTTGATGTGAGTTCGGCGACAAGAGCTTTTGCCGAGTTTATTCCAGACCATATTTGATCTATGATTTTCCCGGTTCCAAAGATGTCTGCATCGGCGCGGACAGGGCGAAGGCCTGCTTTTTCAATAGCAGGTTTGTAAATTTTTGCGTAATAATCACCGAGCGGCGGAGCAAACGGCATCATGACAAAGCACGTGTCGCTGGCGTCTACCTTTACTGACTTCTCTAACTTTTTTAATGTTGATGAGTGAATGTTTGGCGCATCTGAATGACGCGAGACGTCAATTATTCTTGTTTTTCCATCTTGCTCACTGATGAGTTCAGCTGATTTCAAAGATTCCAGAAAAATTTCTTCGAACTCCCCTACCTTATCGGAAGGGACGCCAAAAGTGTCGGTTAGTGCATTATGAAAAAATTGTTTGTCTGGGAGGTTTTCGCCTCTATAGTGGGCATAGACATCCGAGATTACTGGTGCAGTAAGAATGACGTCACGCAAGCCATCTAATCTGCCCTGAGGGTCTTGAGGGCGAAGAACTTTCTTTGCTCGATCAGTTACAGTAATTAAACCCGGTGTTGGACGTTCTAAAAAACCATACTTTATCCCAGAACTGACCTCTACTTGATATGGGCCTACAACGCCAACACCGACGAAATTGGCGGATTCTTTGACGGAGCATAGGCTTCTGGTCAGGTGGTCAACGCCTTGTGTTACCTGATTGCATCGGGCGAAGGAAAGATCCGCATGCTGCCGAACGGTGAAGCCGCGCCCCGCGAAAGCTGGCAATCGAACGTCATCACGTCCGCAGAGGTTTCGATTGCTGACAAAATCACGGAGACGGGAAAGCAAATGCTCGGTGGCCAAGCTGATCGTGCCATCGACATTCCGATCACGGAATCGCGAGTAATCACGTGCTACGGCTCCTTCGACTCGTTCCAGGCGGTAGCTGGCCACCTCAAGCGGCCTGTGCGAGCGAGTACGGCACGCCGGCTGAGGTCATGATTCAGTATTCCTGCGACAACCCCAAGCGGTAAACGAGGTGTTGGCGCAGGCGTCGGGCTTGGTCGCTCAGCTCGCGCCGGAAGGTTGTGGAGACGGCGAGCTCCGGGTCGTGCAACGCTTAGCTGGCGCAGTCGTGGCCGGCCGTATCGCCGTCATGGCCGGGGTCTTCGGAGAAGATGCGATCGGTAAAATCGATGACGCTATCAAACTGGTAATCGGGTTGTGGTGGGATACCCGAGCTGGGGCGTTGGCACGTGTTCGCCAATTCCTTGAGGAGCATATTAACGAGATCGAGCCCGGAAGGCCGAGCATGGATTCCGAAGCTATTGCGTTCGTGGAGGAAGATCTCATTGTCATCCAGGACAGTGTGTTCACGCGCAAATTCCGCAATGACGCACCAGGTATGCTCGACCAGCTGAAAAGTCTGGGTGTCCTGAAGCAAGAACAGCCAGGGCGGCACATGCATCGCTTCTGTAACGGTGCTTTCCGTGGCTACGCACTGTTCAGTAAACGCATCTGGACGAGCGCCGACTAGCACGCGCTTTAGTCCCCGTGATACCCAGAGAAAATCGCTCAAGCCCCTGCTTGGGCGATTATCCATTCTGCCCCTCAGCGCAGGGGCGTCGTGGACTAGTCGGAACCCAACCTTGGCGCTTGGATTGTATCGAACTTCCTTATGTGCAGCCCGCCGCTGACAGTCACAATGGAAGTGTCGGCTTAAAACGCCTAACAAACCGGTCGACATACCTCCGACAGATGAGCGAGTGGACAAGCGAGACAGAGTTATGTTCGCTTTTTGGCTGAATCCGGCCGATGAGCTCACTGTACGGAATTTATTGCTTTTTAGGCAATTAGATTGTGTTGTTAGAGATACTAAAGCGCGTATGACTGCAAAGGACCGTGATCATCGGTCAAATTTCCGCAAGGAATCGTAGTATATTGGTGTTTTGGACAACCTTGGCAAGAATGGGCTATGCGTTTGACTCGCTATACCGTAAGAAATTTTCGCCGTTTGGAAGACGTTACAGTCAACTTAGAAGAAGCTAAAACGATCTATGTTGGCGCGAACAATGCGGGAAAGACATCAGCGACAGCGGTGTTCAGGCTTTTCATGCAGCGCACATCGTTTAGAATTCATGACTTCTCCTCTGGAATTCTCAGCAAGCTGGATGCTCTGGTCAAAAATCCAGCCAGCAATGGCCAGTCGCTCCCCTCTATAGATCTCGATTTGTGGTTTTCAGTTGATTCGAAAACTGAGTATGGCCGTGTCGCTCGTTTGATCCCTAACCTGACTGCAGGGGTAGTCGAAGTCGGACTGGGAATGCGCCTGATGATTTCCGACCTTCGTCAACTTCTGAAGGAATACGGCGAGGCGTTTCCAGATCGGGGGGACGGGAGTAGCAGGAAGGCCCTAACGCACTTTCTGGGAATCGACAGCAACTTGCGACGCCATTTTTCGATTTCATACTATCGGATTAAGAGCCTGACAAATGATGGGAAAACAGAACTAAGCTACTTGCCCGTTGATGCCAAGGAAGGACGCGCGACACTTGCTTCACTACTTCGAGTAGACTTTGTCGATGCCCAGCGCAATATCGATGATGAAGCGTCTAGCAGGAGCAATCAGCTATCTAGCGTTTTTTACGACTTCTACACAAGTAATCTCAACAAGCTTCCCAGTGATGCTGAGGCGCTGCTCGTAATTGAAAAGAGCAACACAGACCTAACCGGGCATTACCATAAAGAATTCCAGCCCCTTATAGAGATTATTGCGGAACTCGGGTATCCAACCCCAAACGACCGCGACCTACGAGTAATATCTAACTTAAGTCCTGAAAAAGCCTTGGGCGGAAATGCGTTGCTCAGCTACTTCGACCCCGACAGTGAACATTTGCTCCCTGAGGCGTATAACGGATTGGGATTTAAGAACCTAGTCTATATTTCGGTACAAATCGCGCACTTCCAGATTCAGTGGGCCGCCATTGAAAGTGAGCGGCCACTTTGTCACCTGATTTTTGTGGAAGAACCAGAGGTTCACCTCCATGTCCAAGTTCAACAGACATTTTTGACACAAATTGACAAGGTCATAAAGAAGACGGTTGAGAAAATCGGCGGCGATGCGATTGCGCCTCAATTGATTGTCACCACGCATTCATCTCATATTGTCTCAGTAGCCGAATTTAGTGAGGTACGTTACTTCAAAAAGGTACCGTCGACGCATGCTATGTCCTCTGCAGCCAAATTGAAGAACACTGCGAGCATTGTTCTGAATTTGGCAAAATTCAATGAGACTCAAACAGACGCGAAGAACCTGATTTTCCTAAAAAAATATCTGGCTCTCCCGCATTGCGATTTGTTTTTTGCGGACGCCGTCATAATGATTGAAGGGACTGTCGAAGGTCTGCTGCTACCTCAGGTCATTAGGAGAGAGTTTGCGAATCTCCAGTCCCGCTACATAACTACCCTCCAGGTTGGCGGAGCATTTGCGCACAGATTCATTCCTCTTCTGCAATTTCTCGGCCTATCGTGTCTAATCGTTACTGACCTGGATTCTGTTGATCCGACCCAGCGCAATATTACGTGTATCGGCGGACATCCCGACGCGGTTACTGCCAATGCGACCATCAAGGACTTGCTGCTTGATGCAAAAAACAAAAAGGCGAATTTGACTGCCTACAACCTCGCAAAGTCAGTTTCTTCGCTCGTGAAGTTGCCCACGGCAAGAAAAGTATTGGAATTCGAGAACTCTAAGGTAATGGTTGCATTTCAAACGCCTGTGCCGATGCCCAGTTACGGCGCGAATTTTGTTTTTATTCCCCGAACATTTGAAGAGTCTTTCATTTTCCACAACATTGAACTCTTCCGAAAGAAGGAACTAGAGTGCAACATTGATCTTGAGAGTGAGCCGGATGCTTTGGTTGACTACTTCCGAGTACACAACGGTGTTCATTCAAACTTTGCCAAGGTTGACTTTTGTTTGAGTACCTTGGCGTCCACTGAACCATGGGTTACACCTAATTATCTGGCAGACGGACTCAAGTGGCTTTGCGATGTCCTCCAGAGTGAGGTGTAAGCATGGAGAAAGACGAAAATCCATCGGTCTTAATTCAGAAGGCTATCGGAGAAAAGAAAAACTTCGTTGTTATTGCAGGCGCAGGGGCGGGTAAGACGCGCGCTCTTGTTCAGGCCTTGATTGACGTACGCATTTTGTTCGGATCAGCGTTCCGAAAGAACGCCCAGCAAGTTGCTTGCATCACGTATACCAACTTGGCAGTAGACGTGATAAGGCGCCGAACGGAGGCCGACAATCTGTTCCATGTTGCGACCATACATGGGTTTCTCTGGTCACTGATTAACGGATTTGATGACGATCTGCGGCGTGTGCTTAAGGACGAAATTATTCCGGCGAGAATTGCGAAGAAACGTAAGGATGCCGTTGGCGCAAGCAAGAGTGCGCGAACGGCAATCGAACAGATTAAGCGATTGGAAGATGGGCTAAAGAATATCGATTCAGTAGAGCGGATAAAGTATGACGTCGCTGGAAGGCGAAACTATTCCGGCGGAAAAATAGATCACGACGATGTCATTGACATTGCTGCATCCCTACTTTCCTCATCAACGGTTTTGCAGATGATTGTCAGTCAGAAATACCCTGTAATACTTGTTGATGAGGCGCAAGACACATTCCCAAATGTGATGAGCGCTCTCAATGCGCTCGCTTCGCGAGACGGATTCCCGATAGTTGGGTATTTCGGGGATCCCATGCAGCAAATTTACGAGAACCGAACCGGCAACTTTCAAGGCCCATCAGGAAGCGAGGTTATTAAGATTCAGCAGAACCATAGGTGTTCCAAAGAGGTGATCAAGTTCCTAAACAAGGTCAGAACGGACATTGAACAAGTCCCTGGAGCACACAACCTTGATGGGTCGGTTCGCATAATTCTGGCGCCGACGGAAGTGGGCCGAGGGTTACGAAAATCTTATGACGACGCACAACTTGCCGACGTTCGCGGAAAATTTGAGACTGCTCTTACTCGAATTGAGTGGTCCGCCGACACGTCCGACGACACGACTGTGAAGTCGCTATTCCTAACACGGCAAATGATCGCACAGCGGCTCGGTTTTGCCGACCTCAATAAGTTGTTCACCGGTGATTTCTCTTCACGCGCGTCCGAGGACGAATTCAAAGATGGCACTCATTTTTTGATTCAGCCTTTCGTGGAAACTTTAATTCCAGTTGTTGAAGCTACGAGAAAGCTCGATGGCGAAAATGTTACGCAAACATTAGTTAAGACAAGCCCAATGCTCCGCCCGGATGGTGTGAACAGCCGAGAGCCTTTTGGCTCGGTTGTAGCCCAACTTCAAACTGCCTTAAGCAAACTTGTCGATATCTGGGACGTCGCTACTACGCGAGAGATACTAGCGCTTGCACAGAGCCTCAAGCTTGTTGAGTTAGGTGATCGACTAAACGAGCACTTAAGTAGGCAGCCTCGCACAGAACAGTACGATGAAATGACGTATGGTGCCGAGCGAGAAGATTGGCTTGTCGATGAATTCTTGAAATTTAAAGTAAAGGAGGTCGTTACGTATCGTGAATTTGTGTTAAATCACACTACGTACAGCACTCAACATGGAGTCAAGGGAGACGAGTTTAAAAGGGTCCTCGTTGTTTTTGATGATACCGAAGCAAGCTGGTCCCACTATAGTTTTTCTCGCGTGTTCACTCCTAAGACAGCCGGTGCGCAGCCAACGGAGGGACAAGCACACAAAACACGGAACCTAGCATATGTTTGTTTTTCGCGCGCCATTTGCGATCTTCGAATAATCCTGTTCACCGTCGACGCTTTCAAGGCCAAGGAAGAACTGAAGGAGCTCAGTCTATTCCGGGATGATCAAATTGAAATTTTGCATTAGAGTGGTTTTAAGGAATTCCGATTTCTCCGTACGATGCGCCAAAGCTACACGCTTCCGAAGTTGACATTGCCACCGCAGTTCGAAGGCGTCTGCTTTGCACTGTACCAAAAATTGAGCGGAACACAACGTTTCTGATCGGCATTTAGACAGATCGAAGGGACCTTGCCGCAAAGTGAACGTGGAAAAAAAATCGCTCAAGTGCTTCCTTGAGCGATTCTGCGTTTATGTCACCGGCTCGGCTTGTGGCTGGGCTTTGGCAATCACGGCAGCAACCTGCGCACTTGCCTTGCGCAGATTATCCGAGGCCATGTGTGCATATCGTTGCGAGGTCTTACTATCCGCATGACCCAATAGATGTTGAACTTCATATAATGTCGCCCCGTTGTTAATCGCTAAGCTGGCGAAGCTGTGCCGCAGATCGTGAATCCGCAGGTCGCTGATGCCTGCCCGTTTTAGTACTCGTTTGAAGCCCTTGTACGGGTTACAGATGGCTTCACCCACGTTTTTGCTTGGGAACACATAAACATGTCCAGCAGGCCGGCCGCGCTGCCGGAGCAAATCTATCGCACCGTGGTTCAGTAAGACAAACCTACTCTTGCCACTTTTGTATGTAGTAAGAACCACTCTCCCTTGTCGAGGTCAATCGCGTCCCAACGTGCGCTCAGCACCTCAGTACGGCGTGCGCCAGTCATGAGCAGGAAGCGCAGCGCGTCGGCCAACGGGCGGTTCGGCTCTTCGTCCAGCGCAGTTAGAAACGAGCGCAGTTCGTCGCCCGATAGGTAGCGCTGCCGCTGGTTGTTTTCCTGATGCATGCGTATCCCCTTAACTGGATTTCGTCCGTCGAGCTTGCCCCAGATAATGGCCAAATTGAAGCATCGCTTGAGGAGCGCAAGGTGGCGGTTCGCCGTGGCGGCGCATTTCTGCACACGTAACCGGTCATGGAACTGCTGAATGGAATGGCTCGTGATTTCTGCCAGCGGAAGTTCGCCAAACTCGGGAAGCAGGTTCCGCATCCGCCCATCGTCGTCCTTGGCGGCGACAGTCCAGTGCACGCTGCCTGGCGTTCCCGATATCCATCTGCGGATAGTCGCCCAGCTTCATGCTGCGCTTCGCACCGCCAAACGAGTAACGGAAAAGGAAATACTTGCGGCCACGTCGATTGACGATAATGCGCAGCCCCGCAACCTCGGTGTCGGAATACTCGCTTTCCTTGGCCTTAGCATCGTCTGGATGCGGTGGGAGGGCATCGATAAGTTTTTTGTTGAAGCGAAATTGTCTGTTCATCATTGAAGATTCTCGATGGTGGGAGTTGATACACTGATCGGAAGCGTTGTAAGCGTTCCGGGAAGTTCGAATCCGTGTCTCAGGCTGTAGGCAAAGCGTTCACGGTCCAATGAGTAAGATCTGGCGAGTTACATCGGCTGGCCCGCAGGTCCAGCCGAGAAGCCGCCGAGGCGTCCGGTCCATTTCCGGTCGTGGCGGCTGCTGGTAAGGGCTTTTTTGCAGGAACGGCCGGAGGCCTGCACACCCGGCACATCGGACACATCTGTTGATGGAGCGGGGAAGGGGCACCACAGCCAGCACACCCAGCACACCCAGCACACCCAGCACACCCAGCACACCCAGCACACCCAGCACACCCAGCACACCCAGCACACCCAGCACACCCAGCACACCTGTTGATGGGGGCATGGCAAAGCAACCTGCGCATTCAGCAGGTCAAGCGCACCTGTTGATGGGAAGGCGACGAAGCGGCCCGCACACCCAGCACATCTGTTCGAGGAACACTGGAGGTTTGGGCCGTTCGCGTACGCTGCCCATCCCGCACACTGGTTGCGGAACAGGGACTTGAATTCTTGGCGCCCGCATGTCCAGTACACACGTCGAGGGAGAACGTGATGATAAGTTTCGTCGCAAGAGGCAATAGCTTGTCGAAGGAACGCAAAGAAGTTATATCATTGACGTCAGATTGAGCTGATGAGATTCACCGCGTCAGTGTCGTCAGGACGAGCTGCGGCTACTCTAATCAGGGACTGTTTTTGTATTGCCGGTTGAGCCACGGGGAACATCAATTCATGTTGAAGTCAATTAATCTTAAGTCAATATTGCAGGGTAAAGACTCGCTGAAGGACGTTAGTTTTAATAGTATGCTGAAATACCACGGCATAGAGTTGCGGAATGCTGAAATTGAGGATATCAGGAGCTTAGTGGAAGTCCTCGGCAATGTGGGGTGCAGACTGAGGGAATTTAACCATTTTTTTTTAGGTTACAAAATTCCTCAGATAGGCAAGGAGTTTGACCTGCTGCGCTTCGGTCGTGACTACATATTAAATATTGAGTTAAAGAGCTCTAGCACCGAGGAGAAGATCAAGAAGCAGTTGCGGCGGAATAAATATTATTTAAGTTTCCTTAAAAAACAAGTTGTTGTATTTACATATGTTTCCGCAACAAAAGAGCTCTATATTCTGAAGGATAACGATGAGCTGGAGAAATCCGATATCGGGTATCTGGCCTCCCTATTGGCTCATCAGCAATGTGATGGAGCGGAAAATCTTGACGATTTATTTGACCCTTCCGACTATTTGGTTTCTCCGTTTAATTCCAGTAAGCAATTTCTAGCCGGCGAATACTTTCTGACGCAGCAGCAGGAAGATATCAAAGGTCAGATCGTCGGAGCCTTTGCCTCTTCCAAAAGCCCTCAGTTCATTTCAATCCAAGGAAGTGCCGGCACAGGCAAGACGCTTCTGACTTATGATATTGCAAATTATGCGAAAGCAATCGGCAAGAAAGTACTTGTGGTCCATTGCGGTCAACTAAATAACGGCCATTTGACCTTGATGAGTTCGGGCTGGGAAATCATACCTGCGAAAGATTTGGGGAAATATGACTTAGGAAAATACGACTTGATTACTGTGGATGAGTCGCAGCGGATATACCCAAAGCAGTTTGATGAAATTGTCGAAAAAGTAACAAACGCTCAATGTTATTGTATTTTTTCTCACGATAAACTCCAGACTTTATCAACTTGGGAGAAAGGTAATAATGTTAGTGAAAAGATTTGTTCCATTCCTGGGATTTTGCAATATAAATTGTCTGAGAAAGTGCGCACGAATGCGGAGCTCGCCTCTTTTATAAAATTGCTTTTCAATAACAAGCAGTTGGCGACATTGGTGAGAAAGGATAACGTTGCTATAAGCTATTTTAGCGAGATTGCTGAAGCTAAGAACTTTCTCAACGTTATTGATAAGTCCAAGTGGGAAGTCTTGAAATTTACACCATCGCAATATAATCAGGAGCATCATGAACAATATTCGGAAGGCGCGCGCAGTACTTCGCATCAAGTAATCGGCCAGGAATTCGACGGCGTTGTGGTTATAATAGATAGGTTCTTTTCTTACGATGAGAACGGTGATCTAATATATAGGGGGAGAGCGTACTACGATCCGGTAAAAATGCTCTTCCAAAACATCACCAGAGCGCGGAAAAAATTGAGCGTTGTGATCATCAATAACGAAGAACTGCTGAACAGATGTGTATCAATTCTGCAATAAATCGTGCATTCTTGCGGTGTGCGTTTTAGAAGTTAGAGATGAGGGAAGAGGACGGAAAGCTTGGATTTGGCCCCATTCGGAGCAATTGGTCAGCTCGTGAAAGTGGGGTATCTTTCGCGTGCTAGGCCCGATTTAGACCAGCCTAGTCAGAGAAATTCGATATCGGCGTGCTCGACGGCACTCGACACACTGCGGGCGCTCATTTTGCGTGATGAAACGCCCGTCACCGTTCCTTGTCGCACTACGCGGCAACTGCTACCGGGCGCGTTGTGTAAGCGATCCTGTCGGACGGCGCGACGTTCTTCGCCAGTCTAACCATCTCAGGAAGGGGGAGGACCTTCGTGCCTGACCATCCGTCAGCCGGCAGCAGGGCTCGGACTGGAGCCTCTGGACCGTTATAGATGACTGACGCCGTGTTTGCCTGGAAGTCGATCGCGAAGAAGAGAAGATATTCGGCGCGTCCCTTGCCCGGTGTAAATGCTGGGCCGGACTTCGGGTTCCCAGTTGCCTTTACCTGAACAGTCTTTCCTGAACGTGTCAAGGCATCGACGCCTCCTGTACGCTTCGGCGGAAGCTTCAAATCGAAGTGATCGAGCGCCAAGGCTTCGGCAATATCGCCCACCAAGCGACCGTCTAGCGTGAACTTCAAGCCGGTGTCTTCGTAATGCTTTGCAAGCGCCTGTTGTGCGGTCCAGAGGTTCTTAATAACTTCTGGCAGCGTTAGGGTAATGGCTTTGTCGGACATAGTCTTTCCGATAATCGAATGGTTGGCTACCACGCAATATATCGGAGTGGTTGCATTCGTGGCAAGAGGAGTTGCTACCCATAGCGTGGAAGGGTGTCAGGATTAGTATCTGACAGTGTTGAGTGAAAAACCTGACCAGAAGCTCAAGTGCGTTTTAGCGGTTCTAGACGGGAAAAGACGAGGGAAAGCTCAAAGAGATCATAGGGGACCCTTCAGAGCAATTGATCAGCTTGTCAAAGTAGACCATTTTCCCTGTGCCAAGCCCGATTTGGCCCTGCCTAGTCAGAGAAAATTCCGGAGTCCGTTGGCTAGGCAGGACTGGACATCTTCCCAGGTGACCAGAGAGGAACCAGAACGCAAAAAGCCCACGAACCGAAATTCGTGGACTTCTTGTAAATACTTGGTAAGCCGTGCTGGGTTCGAACCAGTAACCAACGGATTAAAAATGCAAAACTGCCTTGATTACACGTTTTCTGTTCTGATATTCTATCTAGCTCGGCTCATTGGCAGTTATTTGCCGCATATTCGACCGATTGTTGACTTCCTTTAAAATTCGCCGGGGTTGGTGCTCTCATAAACTCGATCATTCGACCATTTCTAGAGCCGTCCTCAACCCACAGGGCAGCTTGGTACAGAAAGTTCCATCCACGGTCGCCAGTTTTCGTAATCCGTGCTTTCAATCTTGAGCACTGATCGGACGTTAGCTTGGTTAATGGAGGGCTACTAAACCAGCCAGCAATTCCTCCGAAGTCGGCGTCGTTGTCATCTGGCTGATGTGTATTGTCTTGCCACTTGTGTTCTCTTCTGCCAAGTTCGGCCCATCGCCATACAAGTTCGGATCCGCGATAAATCTCGGCAGTGACTATGTCACCGTCATCTTTATCATCGTCAAGTGTCTGTAAGCGAACCCCAAACCGGGTCACGGCTAGCGGGCTACATACTTGGGTTTGATAATCGGTACTAAAAGTTAAGCGTGCCATATTCTTTGTTCCAAGCCAGCGCAATTGGTAGCTTATCGGCACCCCAATATTATCCTTGCTAAAATCGATTCCGCTCTTGTAATACTGTGGAAGCGCTTTCAAACCTTCGATCCCTCTCAAAAGTTTCCATGCACCGGTCGGCGAGCCGCCAAGAACGAGCAAGCTAAACTTACTATTTCTCACAAACGACGAGTTTAACAGATCAGCGCTAATCGACCCGCTAGTGGTCATGCCATTATAGGCGGCGTTAACAAATGCTTTAGTTGAGTCTTCGTTTTCAGATGTCGAAATATGTAGCAACAGCATCCGACCATAAGTAATTGTGGAGACATAGGCGGGCATATAGTGGCTCCCGCCAAGGCTGTCCTGTATGTCTTCTAGCTTTAAGTTTTTAGCAAAGAAATCCCTAGGGAGATTAGGCGGTTGGAAGCTAATATCGTAGTAACTTTGTACAAATTTTATAATATAGTCTGATTGATTTTTGGTTGAGTCAACTGCAAGTCCTGCATGGAAATCCCCACTGAGCCATTTTGCGGACGCGTTTAAGCGAATTGCGGCTTGCTCGATTGAATTGTACTTAATAATATCTTGGGCAATCCTAGCCTGAGCATGGCCATTTATATTTTTTGCTAACAACTGTCTGGCCACTCGTTTAACTTCTGACAGCGATGGCGACTCAACGGGTGCACTGACTGTATTTATATCTTTAAGCCCTTCAGCTCTTTCAGTGATTCCCGATAGACCAATGTTATCAATTGTAATAATGCCACGACCTCGAGAAGGGGACAGTGGTGTTAAAACTCCGTCTTGGATCGAATCACCGCTTACTATAGACCCTGGCCATAATACATCGGCATTAGGAGCGAAAGCAGCTGCCTGAAATGTTGAAATTCCCTCTCGCGTGGTGGCTGTTTCGCAACGACTGCTATTTGTGAATTGTGTTCGCCGGGTGCCGTCGATGACCTGTGGTTCTGAAGGTGGATCTGGGAGCGGAGGAGGAAGGGGCAAGTCTTGTATATATTTGTCGACGTCATTTAACTTAAGCGCGGCAAAATCGTCGCGTGGCGTTTGTTTCTTTGATTGGCTTAAGTTCGGCGGGGTTGCGCTAAGATTTGTTCCAACAACGTCGGACTTCGCGTTCTCATTATTGGTGGGGGTACAAGCGCTAAGCGGGAGAATAAGGCAGACTGTTGACGCGAAAAGGAATTTTTTCATAGTCACCCCGAACAATTTTTTTGGTGTTAATCATAAAGTAACATTGTCTGCAGTTCTAGCTTTTGATCTGCGTCGTTGTGTATTTACCACTTGTGTTCAGGGGGGGCACCGTTGCCGAGTGCCGATCAATACGCATGTTAATCGCGATCGACTTTAGGTACGTAAGTGCTTTTGCTGATGCCCTGAAGACATCTAGGGGCATGGAGACCGCATTGCCGGTGGCTGTTGCCTGCCATCTTCGAGAAGTGTGCGCGGGGCAAACTCGTCAGCGAAGCTTCTTCTAGAGTACGAAGAAGCATTAGGCGATTTGTTGGGGTAATAGTTGGACCTGGTTCGTCTACAGTATGAAAATCTGTCAGACGAACATTGCAGCGGCCTGTTGTTCAGAACGACCAGAGAGGGACCACAAAGCAAAAAGCCCACGCACCGAAATGCGTGGGCTTCCTGTTGAATCTTGGTAGGCCGTGCTGGGCTCGAACCAGCGACCAACGGATTAAAAGTCCGCTGCTCTACCAACTGAGCTAACGACCCGAAGAGGCAGCATTATAGCGGCTCGGCCGCCGTCCGGCTAGCGCCCGCGCCGGCCCGCGCGTACCGGCGGCGTGGCGGCGGTGATCGCGAAGCTGCCCAGCACGAAGGCGGCGGCAAACGTGGCGGCAAGGAGGGTCGACAAGGTACGCATGATGGCTCCCGGCGAATGGCGGATGCGATGTTCGGTTTCTGTACTGACGCTACCAAGTATAGATAGCCGGGGATGCCAATTGGTTGCTGTAGGGCAACAGAGAATACTGACGCGCAAAACAAAAACGCCAGCTCGTGAAAGCTGGCGTTTTCGCTGAATCTTGGTAGGCCGTGCTGGGCTCGAACCAGCGACCAACGGATTAAAAGTCCGCTGCTCTACCAACTGAGCTAACGACCCGAAGAAGGCACGCATTATAGCGGGCCGTTTTGATTTACGCCAGAGGTAACGTAAATCAATGCGCCACGGTGGCTTTCAGCACTTCTTCCGCCGTCGTCACGCCTTCGGCCACCTTGTAGGCGCCGGCGATGCGCAGCGGCTTCATGCCGTCGGCGATGCTTTGCTGGCGCAGCGCGGCCAGGTCGGTCTTTTCCTGCAGCAGTTGCGAGAAGCTTTCCGTCACGGTGACGAGTTCATACAGGCCCGTGCGGCCGCGGAAGCCCGTCTGGCGGCATTCCGGGCAGCCGATCGGGCGGTAGACGGTGACCGGCTTCGGCAGGTTCCACGCGCCGCCCAGCGCGTGCCAGACATCGTCGGACAGCTCGCCGTCCGGCGCCTTGCAGTGCGGGCACAGCGTGCGCACGAGGCGCTGCGCCATGATGCCGATCAGCGTCGCTTCCAGCAGATAGTAGGGCACGCCCAGTTCCAGCAGGCGCATGACGGCCGACGGAGCGTCGTTCGTGTGCAAGGTCGACAGCACGAGGTGGCCGGTCAGCGCGGCCTGGATCGCCATCTCGGCCGTCTCCAGGTCGCGGATCTCGCCGACCATGATGATGTCCGGGTCCTGCCGCATCAGCGCGCGCACGCCATCGGCGAACGACAAATCGATGCCCGGCTGCACCTGCATCTGGTTGAACGACGGCTCGACCATCTCGATCGGGTCTTCGACGGTGCACACGTTGACTTCGCTCGTGGCCAGCGCTTTCAGGGTGGTGTACAGCGTCGTCGTCTTGCCGGAGCCGGTCGGGCCGGTGACGAGGATGATCCCGTGCGCGCGCTTCGTCAGCGCGTCCCAGCGCGCGGCGTCGTCGGCCGGAAAACCCAGTTCCGGCAGCGTCTTGACGACGACCTCCGGGTCGAAGATGCGCATCACGAGTTTTTCGCCGAACGCCGTCGGCATCGTGGACAGGCGCAGCTCGACTTCCTGGCCGTCGTTCGTGCGCGTCTTGATGCGGCCGTCCTGCGGGCGTCGTTTTTCGATCACGTCCATGCGGCCCAGCAGCTTGATGCGCGCCGTCATGGCGATCATCACGACGGCCGGCACCTGGTACACCTGGTGCAGCACGCCGTCGATGCGGAAGCGGATCGCGCCGGCGTCGCGCTTTGGCTCCAGGTGGATGTCGGACGCGCGCTGCTCGAACGCGTAACTCCACAGCCAGTCGACGATGTTGACGATGTGCTGGTCGTTCGCGTCGACCTGTTTATTGGTCTTGCCCAGTTCGACCAGTTGCTCGAAATTGTTGCGCAGGGCGAGGTCCTGGCCGCTGGACTTGTTCGCGTCGCGGATGGATTTCGCGAGGCTGAAGAATTGCGAGATGTATTGCGCGATGTCGAGCGGATTCGCGATCACGAGCTCGATGCGGCGACGCGAAATGCGCGCGATCTCGTCCTGCCACTCGGTGCGAAACGGGTCCGCGGTGGCGACGACTAGCGTGCCCGGCCCCAGTTCCACCGGCAGGATATTGAAACGCGCCGCATAGCTGGCCGACATCACGTCGGCGACCTTCGTGAAATCGATCTTGAGCGGATCGATGCGGAAGAAGGGCAGGCCGACCTTGCCGGCGCACCATTCGCTGAGCACGTCCAGGGTGAGCAGCTTGTGCGGCGGCTTGGCTGAAACGATCTTGCACTGCGCGACCGCCGTCAGCGGATGCATCGACCCGACCGCATTCTTGAGGATGCTTTGCGCCTGGGCGAAGTGCGGTTTGACGGTCGATTTCTCGACAATGCCGTCGGCCAGCAGCCACGAAAAAATGGTCTGCAGGTCGAGGGCTTTGGGCTTGTGCATGTCAGTTCGCGGCGGCAGCCAGCATGCCCTTGACCCAGGACTTGGCCGGGAGCTTCGTCGCCGCCACGATCTGCGCGGCGCGTGCGGCAAGTCGGTCCTTGTCGAGGTCGGGCCTGGTCTTGAAGCACAGCGCGACGACGTTGCCGTCATGGACTTCCGGCAGGCAGATCACGTGGGCGAACGCGAAGCGCATCGCCTTGATGTTCTTCGCGAAGCTGGGGTGGTCGCCGAACAGGTTGACGGTCATGACGCCGCGGTCCGTCAGGCAGGCGTTGCAGGCCTGGTAGAACTCGGGCGTGTCGAGCACGGGGCCGCGCGCGGTGGCGTCGTACAGGTCGCACTGCAGGGCGTCGATCGTGTCGTGGTTGGCGTCGTCGAGCACGAAGTCCATCGCGTCCATCTCGAGCACGCGCAGGCGCTCGTCTTCCGGCGGCAGCTTGAACATCGAATTACAGATCGCGATCACGGACGGATTCAGTTCCACGGCCGTCACCTGCGCCTGCGGGAACTGGCGATACGAAAACTTGGTCAAAGTCGCTGCGCCCAGGCCAAGCTGGACGATGGCGTGCGGGTCCTCGATGAAGAGCATCCAGGCCATCATCTGCTGGGCGTATTCGAGTTCCGGCCAGTCCGGCTTGCGGATGCGCATGGCGCCCTGGACCCATTCGGTACCGAAGTGGAGGTAGCGCACACCGTCCTGTTCGGACAGCGTGACGGGCGCAAACTTCGGTTTGCGGGCGGGACGGCGCGACGATTCGGCCTGTTCGATGGATTTGCGTTTGATGAGCATAGGATGAGCGAAGGGAACATCCTATTATCGGGGGGAGGAATCCACAGCGCAAGAAGCGCTGTGGATGGCAGCAGAAGCTGCGGAGGAAGCCGACGGTGCGGAGAAGGGGGCGGTCCCCCGGCACCGGAAGAGGTATTACTGGTACTGGTCCGGCTCGACCGACACGCGCAGGCGCACGCGGTTGCCCGGGTCGCGGTTCATGACGGTCGTGTAGGTGTGGCCGCGGTAGTCGTAGGTGACGTCGTAGCCGTTCGTGCGTTCCTGGATGGAGTCGACGGTGCGGCAGCGCTGCACGGCCTGTTCCTGCACTTGCGGGCCGTAGGCGCGGCCATTGTTGTCGACGTTGTCGCCAATCATGCCGCCGGCGATCGCGCCGGCCGCGGCGGCCGCCACTTTACCGTTGCCGCCGCCCACCTGGCTGCCCAGCAGGGCGCCGGCGATGCCGCCGATAACCGTGCCCGCCTGGCTGCGCTGTTGCGGGACCTGGGTCTGCACGTAGTCGGTGCGGCATTCCTGGCGCGGCGTACGCACCTGCTCGATCCGCGGCTGGACGCGCACCACGCGGCCGAAGTCCTCGAAATCGCCGGCCTGTGCCTGGGCCAGCGGCAGGGCGCACACGCCCAGGGCGGAAATCATCAGTTTGGCTTTCAAGTTCATGTCATACCTCGTTTTGGTGGTGCTTCTGATCTGTTGGTATCGAAAGGCGTTTCGCCCACAACTGAATCTTAGCGCTGGTTTGTCTTCATTTTTGATCCGTGTGGCAACAAAATGTAACAGCAGGTATACGCGCCCAAAGGCCCGGTTCAGAGGAGAAAAGCGTGGAAAAACCGCCAACAATGGATGAAAAAACTCGTCTTTTTTTACAAATATGAGCGACTCGTCCATATTCGGGTTGATTCGCTTACCACAAAACGTTACCCTTAGGAGACTTAGGGTTTTATTGGCGCGTGGAAATCACACCAGGAGAAAGCGAACAAGCCCGCCGCTTCCGCAAACCACCGCGCGCTGGAGCAGCAGAACCAGACTGGGTGACTTGAGGAAAAAATGAGTTTGTTGATGAGAGTACCGCCGAATCTTGTGCAGTCCATCCGCGCTTACCGTGCATCGGAGCTGCAGAAGGAGGCGATGCGCCTGGGTCATCACTTTCTCTATGCCCTGTGTACGAATGCGGTGACGAAGCAGCAGGTCTGTGCCCGCATCGGCGAGCAATTCTTCTTCCCGAAACCCTGCAGTAAGAATTTCGACGCGCTGCGCAACTGCCTCACCGAAGTCATCGCCGAAGCCGGACCGCAGCCCGGCTTCATCGCCGTGCTCGATCAATTGCCGAATACACAAAAATTCGACAAGGAAGCACGCGAAACCCTGCTCGACGTGTTCCGCGACGCGGCCGAATTCTGGGCCGAGAAAAAAGTCCCGTTCCGCGTATTTTATTCCTTCGAAGAGCCGCAATCGCCCCAACCCGTGGGCTGGGTAGGCCCCCACGCCTTCAAGTAAGCGCGGCGTTGTCGTCATTTCCTTCCTTGGGTCCGCCCGGCGGCTCGGGTTACAATGCGCGCTTATGAAAAATATCGTGATCCTTATTTCTGGCCGCGGCAGCAACATGGAAGCCATCGTGCGCGCGCAGCAGGCCGAAGCCTGGCCGGCCCGTATCGCCGCCGTGATCAGCAATAAGCCGGACGCCAAGGGCCTCGCTTTCGCGCAATCCCATGGCATTCCGACCGCCGTCGTCCCCAACAAGGAATTCCCCACCCGCGAAGCGTTCGACGCCGCCCTGCAGGAAACGATCGACCGGTTCGAGCCGGATCTCGTCGTGCTGGCCGGCTTCATGCGCATCCTGACGGCGCCGTTCGTCGAGCATTACGCGGGTCGCATGCTGAACATCCACCCGTCGCTGCTGCCGCTGTTCCCCGGACTGCACACGCACCGGCAGGCGCTGGACGCGGGCGTGACGGAACACGGCGCGACCGTGCACTTCGTCACCGCCGAGCTGGACCACGGTCCGGCCGTGATCCAGGCGCGCATCCCCGTGCTGCCGGGCGATACGGAAGACAGCCTGGCCGAACGCCTGCTGGCCGAGGAACACGTCATTTATCCGAAAGCGGTGCGCCTGTTCATCGAAGACAGGCTCAGCATCGAAAACGGCGAGGTCCGGATCGCCGTGACCCCCTGAATCCACAAGGAACACCCATGAGATTGCCACCCGCGATACTCGGCAATGCTGAAGAGGTATTGCGCGAGATCCTGCGCTTTACTGCGCCCGCCGACGTCACCCTGTCGCGCTACTTCAAGGACCATCCCCGCCTCGGCGGACGCGAACGCGGCGCCATCGCCGAATGCGTCTATGCCGTGCTGCGCCATAAATCGTTCTTCACCGACTTCGCCGGCGCCGGCGCGACGATGCGCCGTCTCACGGTGCTCGGCATGGCGGAAGCCATCGGCGCCGACTCGCTGGGCGGCCTGACCGAAGACGAAACGGCCCTGCTGAAGCGCATCAAGGAGATCGACCGTAGCCTGCTGCCGCCGAAGAAGCTGGCGAACCTGCCGGACTGGCTGTACGACAAATTCGTCGCCCAGTACGGCGAGGAAGAAACCCTGGCCCTGGCCGCCGTGCTGAACACGCCGGCGCCGCTGGACCTGCGCGTGAATTCGCTGAAGGCGGACCGCGACAAGGTCATCGCCGAACTGGCCACCGCCCCGATCGCGGCCGAACCGACGCCGTACTCGGCGCTGGGCCTGCGCATCTGGAAAAAGCCGGCGCTGCAAAACCTGCCGCTGTTCAAGGAAGGCGCGATCGAAGTCCAGGACGAGGGCAGCCAGGTGCTGGCCCAGCTGCTGGGCGCGCGCCGCGGCGAGATGGTCGTCGACTTTTGCGCCGGTGCCGGCGGCAAGACGCTGGCCATCGGTGCCATCATGCGCAACACGGGCCGCCTGTATGCCTTCGACGTGTCGGAAAAGCGCCTGACCAAGCTGAAGCCGCGACTGGCGCGCAGCGGGCTGTCGAACGTGCATCCGGTCGTCATCGCGCACGAACGTGACGCGAAAGTGAAGCGTTTGGCCGGCAAGATCGACCGCGTCCTCGTCGACGCGCCGTGCTCAGGCATGGGCACGCTGCGCCGCAATCCGGACGTGAAATGGCGCCAGCAGCCGGAAGGTATCGCGGAGTTGACGGAAAAACAGGCCTCGATCCTGGATGGCGCCGCGCGCCTCGTCAAATTCGGCGGCCGTCTCGTCTACGCGACGTGCAGCCTGCTGGACGAAGAGAACGACGCGATCGTCCAAGGCTTCCTCGCCTCGCATCCGGATTTCGAGCTGGTGCCGATGCACAAGGTCCTGGCCGAGCAGCGCATTCCGCTGGAGATGGGCGATTACCTGAAGATGCTGCCGCACAAGCACGGCACGGACGGCTTCTTTGCCGCCGTGCTGGAGCGCAAGGCCGCTGCCGCCAAGGCTACCGACGACGCCGCTTCTGAATAATCGAGGCCAATGCCGCTGACCAACCTGATCGATGACCTGTTCGATGACCTGAGCCGCCCCGGCATGCCGTGGCAGGTCGGGTCCATCGTCGCTTCCATCCTGTTCGGCTGGCTCAGTGCGCAACTGGTCCGCGTGTGGTGGCGCCGCCGCCGCGGCGAGGACGGCAGCCTGCTGCACACGGGCGTGGAAAGTTTTACGCGCGTCGTGGCGCCGCTGCTCGTCGTCGGCCTGCTGTACCTCGCGCAGGTGCTGCTGACCAAGACCCACTTCCACACGAACATCGTCAAGGTGGCGATTCCCGTGTTCTGGTCGCTGGCCGCCATCCGCCTCGTGTTCTACCTGCTGCGCCGCGTGTTCGCGCGGCGCGGACAGCTGGGACAGACGCTCGTCACGTTCGAAAAGATCTTCGCGCTCGTCGCCTGGCTGGCGGTGGCGTTGTACATCACGGGCCTGTGGCCGGAGATCTTCGATTTCCTCGACAGCTACAAGATCCAGTTCGGGCCGAAGAAATCCAACAGCGCCACCCTGGCCGACATCCTGCAGGCCGTCGCTTCCGTCGTCGTGATGCTGATGCTGGCCCTGTGGGCGGGCGCCGCGCTGGAAGAGCGGTTGATGGGGGTGCATGCGCTGCACACCTCGCTGCGGGTGGCGCTGGCGCGCCTGAGCCGCGCGCTGCTGATCGTCGGCGGCGTGCTGCTGAGCCTGAACCTGGTCGGCATCGACCTGACCGTGCTGTCCGTGTTCGGCGGCGCCCTGGGCGTCGGCCTCGGTCTCGGCATGCAGAGGATTGCCAGCAATTACGTGTCCGGCTTCATCATCCTGCTGGAACGGAGCCTGTCCATCGGCGACATGATCACGGTCAGCACGTTCACCGGCAAAGTCACCCAGATCAACACGCGCTACACGGTGTTGCAGGGGCTGGACGGCGTCGAGACCGTGTTGCCGAACGAGCTGTTGATTTCCGGCCCCGTGCAAAACCAGTCGCTGACGACGCGCAAGGTGCGCGCATCGACGAAGATCACGGTGGCCTACGGCTCCGACCTGGACCAGGTGATGCCGCTGCTGGTGGCGCAGGCCGTCGGCACGCCGCGCGTGCTGGAAGAGCCGGCACCCGGCATTTCGCTGTCGCGCTTCGGCCCGGACGGCTATGAGCTCGACCTGGGTTTCTGGATCGCCGATCCGGAGAACGGGCAGGGCGGTGTCGTTTCGGAAATTAATAAAAAGATCTATGCCCTGGTACAGTCCGGTACCGTCAAATTAGGCTTTCCATCTGTTGATACCCGCCTGCTCGACTCCCATATAGCATCGGTTGTGGCGCGAATCACGCAGCCGGCGCAGAATTCGTAGCCGGGAGCGCATTGATTGCGTCACAGCGTGCCGTGCGGCACCGGTTCCGCGTAAAATGCATCTTTGCGTCATGCATTAAAGCGTGACACTCTTGTCATAGTGACTGTTCCATAGAAAGAACAGCATCCTCTCATCCTTAGTGGAGTATCGATGAATTTTCTCAGCAACACCTTGCACGCCGTGCTGTCCTTCCTGGACGGCGGTCTGTTCGACTTGTCGGTCTGGCAGATGGTCGTGTACACGCTGGTCGTCACACACATCACGATCGCCGGCGTGACGATTTACCTGCACCGCCACCAGGCGCACCGCGCGCTGGACCTGCATCCGATCGCGAGCCACTTCTTCCGCTTCTGGCTGTGGCTGACCACGGGCCAGGTGACGAAGGAATGGGCATCGGTGCATCGCAAGCACCATGCCAAGTGCGAGACCGTGGACGATCCGCACAGCCCCGTGACGCACGGCATCAAGGAAGTGTTGCTGCGTGGCGCGGAGCTGTATCGCGCCGAAACGAAGAACAAGGAAACGCTGGAAAAATACGGCCACGGCTGCCCGAACGACTGGATCGAGAACAACCTGTACACGAAGTACAGCTGGCTGGGCGTGTCGATGCTGCTGCCGCTGAGCGTCGCGCTGTTCGGCGTTGCCGGCATCACGATCTGGGCCGTGCAGATGCTGTGGATCCCGATCACGGCGGCCGGCATCATCAACGGCATCGGCCACTACTGGGGCTACCGCAACTACGACTGCAACGATGCGGCCACGAACATCATCCCGTGGGGCATCATCATCGGCGGCGAAGAGCTGCACAACAACCACCATACGTTCGCCACGTCGGCCAAGCTGTCGAGCAAGTGGTACGAGTTCGACATCGGCTGGGCGTACATTCGCATGATGGAAATGGTGGGCCTGGCCAAGGTCAAGAAGACCATTCCGAAGCCGAAGCTGCAAAAGAACAAGCTGGAAGCCGACTTCGACACCCTGCAGGCCGTTATCGCCAACCGCTACGACGTGATGGCGAAGTACGCCAAGTCCGTGAAGTATGCGTTCCGCGAAGAAGTGGAGCACCTGAAGCAAAAGGCCGAGCTGGAAGCGCGCTTCCTGAAGAGCTCGCGCAAGCTGATGCAGCGCGAACCGGCGAAGCTGCAGGCCCCGCAACAGGCCCAGCTGGTCGAACTGTTCCAGCACAGCAAAGCCCTGGAAACGATGCACCAGATGCGCGTGGAACTGGGCGCGATCTGGGAACGCTCGCACTCGACCCGCGACCAACTGCTGCACCAGCTGCAGGACTGGTGCGCCCGCGCCGAAGCGTCGGGCATCAAGGCGCTGCAGGAGTTTTCGATGCGCCTGCGCAGCTATGCGTAAGCAGTCGACGACCTGAATGAAAAAGGCTCCTGCGGGAGCCTTTTTTTATCGGCATCCCGTCACGCGCGGCTGCCCGCACGCGATCATGATGCCCACGTCCGGATTCGCCAGGTAATCCAGGTGCGCCGTCATCGGGTTCTCGATCACGCCCAGCCAGGTCTTGTCGTTCGACACGAGCACGTCCGCCACGGCCACGTCCGGCGCCGCGTAGCGGGCCGGCAGCAGGCGGTACGACAGCAAATCGTTCGGATCCGTGAAGGCGACGACGGCCAGGCGTTGCAGCATGTCCGCGCGGCGGTTCGGCTGGCGCCGGCGCAGGTCGAGGAAGCGCTGCAAGGCATCGCCTACGCGCATCCCTTGCGTGGCGATCGCCCGCTGCTCCGCCAGGCCCAGGATGGGTAATTGATTGCCGACCATGAACAGCAGCCCGAGCCGGCGCGCCGCCTGCTGGCCCAGCGCCCGCGTCTGCGGCTGCCACGATTCCAGCATGGCGCTCAGCGCGTCGAACAACATCTTGCTGCCCAGGCTTTCCGCGACGACGACGAGGGGTGCCTCGCTGTCCGGATCGTTTTCGAGCACCTGCGCGATCGTCCGCACCATCGCGTCGCGGATCGCGACGTGGCTTTCGCCCTGGTAGATGACGGCGTCGGACAGGCAATCGTTCAGCAGGTTGTCCTTGACGTAGCCGTTCAGCGAGGCGCGCTTCGGCTTGCAGGCGCCGGCCGCCGTGCAATCCGTCGGCGTGCCCGTCATGTCGACGTCGAGCTGGTGCTTCAGCCCGGCCGTGAGCGACGACCACACGAGGGCGTGGAAGCGCACCGTGCCGCCGGCGAGCCTGCGCGTGCGCTCGACGACTTCCACGCGCGGCGGCGTGGCCTGTGCGGCCGGTGCCGGCGCATGGTCTTCGACGATGCCCGTGATGCGGCCGATCTGGCGCTCGGCCCAGCCCGTATCGTGGGTGCACATGCCATGGACGAGGAGCACGTCGACGGGCCGCGCACCGGTTTCCGCGACGATGCTGGCGATGCCGGGAAAGGTCGCACTGTCATGCGCGACGACGGGCGGACGGTAGGGTGTGGAGCAGGCGGCCAGGACGGCCAGGGCAGGCAGGAGCGACAGGCGGTTGTGCCACAGGATGGGCCACATAAGGCGATTCTCCAGCGAAAGTGGACAATCGACTATAGCGACGCGGGCGAGTGGGTCAAATGACCCCAATCAATGGCGCAGAAAAACAAAAAAGCCGCGCGCGGTGAAGCGGGCGGCTTTTTCGAAGTAAGGAACCAGATTACTTGATCTTGGTTTCCTTGTAGACCACGTGCTTGCGAGCTTTCGGGTCGAATTTGGTGATTTCCATCTTCGCCGGCATCGTGCGCTTGTTCTTGGTCGTGGTGTAGAAGTGACCGGTACCTGCGGTCGATTCCAGTTTGATCTTGTCGCGGCCAGTTTTTGCCATGATGACTCCCTAATTAGATTTTCTCGCCGCGGGCGCGCATGTCGGCCAGCACAGCGTCGATGCCGAGCTTGTCGATGACGCGCAGACCGGCGTTCGACACACGCAGGGAGACCCAGCGGTTTTCGGATTCTACGAAGATGCGACGGTTCTGCAGGTTCGGCAGAAAACGACGCTTGGTTTTGTTGTTGGCGTGGGAGACGTTGTTGCCAACCATCGGACCCTTGCCAGTAACTTGGCAAACACGTGCCATAGCGCACTCCTTGAATAAACTTCCACAATCGGAAAAACGAGAGTATAGCTTGAAAACCGTCGCGTAATCAACAACTTGCGAAAAAAAATTGTTTCACAGTAAATCAACGAGATTTAACAATCGTGAATTTTCGCAATGTTTGCTTCGTAAGGGCTTGTTTACACACTGTTATTCGCGCGTTCGACGTGGGCCACGAGCGCCCTGAGTGCGGCCGTGATCGGTGTCGCAAAACGGGGATCCGATGCAATCCGGTCCGGATCGACCCGGGAGCCGATGACGGGAATGCGCAGGCAGGCATCGAGGACGAGGTCGGCCGACATCGTGCGCAGCGTCTCTTTCAGCGCTTCGTCCGCGTGGAACGATTGATAGGCCGGATTCAGCACGGCGACCGGTTTCCCCGCGAACGGCGCGTGGTTCACGACCCAGTCCAGCGTGTTCTTGATGGTGCCCGTGACGCCGTGCGCGTACTCGGGGCTGGCGATGAGGAGGGCGTCGGCCGCCGTGATCGATGCCTGCAGCGCGGCGACGCCCGGCGGCACGTCGGTGCGTTCGGGGTTGAACAGCGGGAAATCCTTGTGCTGTTCGAAGACGTCGATGACGACACCGGCGGGCGCGAGGTCGCGGCAGGCGCGCAGCAGGCCGGCGCTCATCGAGCGGGCGCGCTGGCTGCCGCAGAGGGCGAGGATACGATGGGACATGGGCTCCGTCTGGCGTAATAAAACTGCCATGCTAGCTCAGATCTGCCCATGCTCCGCGAAGGAATGCACGAGCGGCCCGGCGACGATGAAATGGTCGAGCACGCGGATGTCCACGAGACTGAGCGCCTTGACGAGGGCACCCGTCAGGCGCAGGTCGGCGTCGCTCGGCTCCGGCAGGCCGGACGGGTGGTTGTGCGCGAGGATCACGCTGGCCGCGTTGTAATCCAGCGCTTCGATGACGACTTCGCGCGGATAGACGCTCGTCTGCGTGAGCGTGCCGCGGAACAGTTCGCGGTCCGCGATCAGGCGATGTTTGACGTCCAGGAACAGGACGATGAAGGATTCGTGACGCTGGCCGCCCAGCTTGATGCGCAGGTAGCGCTTGACGAGCTCGGGCGAGCCGAACGCCTCGCCCGCCTGCAATTGCTCGGCGATGGCGCGCCGGGCCAGTTCCATCACGGCCTGCAATTGCGCATATTTCGCCATGCCGAGACCGTGCACCTCGGCACAATCGTTCAAGGTCGCGCCGAACAGGCCGTGCAGCGAACCGAAGTGTTGCAGGATGTCGCGGCCCAGTTCCACCGCGCTCTTTCCGCGCACACCCACGCGCAGCAGCAGCGCCAGCAGTTCCGGATCCGACAACGCCTGCGCCCCTTCGCGCACAAGCCGTTCGCGCGGCCGGGTCTGCTCCGGCCAGTCTTCGATCCCCATTCCGCCCTCCATGGAAAGACCGTGCATTATTCGCGCGACCCGGCAGCGCCGGCTTGGGCATGCGCAATAATAGATGCATGAACGATTTGCGCGCCTTCGACCTGAACCTCCTCGTGACGCTCGACGCCTTGCTGACGGAAGCGAACGTGACCCGCGCGGCCCAGCGCCTGCACCTGAGCCAGTCCGCCGTGTCCGGCCAGCTCGCCCGCCTGCGTCAGCTGTTCGACGACCCGCTGCTGCTGCCCGCCGATAACGGCCGCGGCATGACGCCGACGACGCGCGCGCTCGATCTCGCGGGCCCCGTGCGCGCGGCCCTGGACCAGCTGGCCGGCATCGTGCGCGGCCAGCCGGCGTTCGATCCCGCGACCGCGCAGCGCACGTTCCAGATCGCCGCCAGCGACCTGTCGACGGCCGTGCTGGGCCTGCCGCTGGCCGGCCTGCTGGCGCACGGCGCGGGACCGGGCGTCCGGCTCGCGTTCCGCATGGCCGATGGCGCGCGCATCGCGTCCCAGCTGCAGGAAGGCGAGGTCGACCTGCTGATCGGTTCGGAGCGCATGGTGCCCGAGAACATGCGCGCACGGCTTTTGTTCGAGGAACATTTCGTCATGGTGCAAAGAAAAGGCCATCCGCGGGGCACGGGGCCGCTCGATCTCGACGGCTATTGCGCCCTGCGCCACATCCTCGTTTCGACGAGCGGTGGCAGCCTGCACGGCTTCATGGACGAGCATCTGGAGCAGATGGGCCGCGCGCGCAACGTCGTGCTGTCCGTGCAATCGTTCGCGCTCGTGCCCGGTTTGCTGTGCCAGTCCGACCACGTCGCCACCGTGCCGTCGCGGCTGGCGGCCATGCATGCCGATGTGCTCGACCGTTTTGACCTGCCTTTCGAGAGCAGGGGATTTTCCCTGTACGCGGCCTGGCATCCGCGCTTCCACGCCGACCCGGCCCTTGCCTGGCTGCGCGACCAGGTCGTCCGCAGCGCCGGGTGATCGCCACGGACGATGGGTCGTATCGCCGGATACGATTTCCCCCGGCGCGCGGCCGCTTCTATACTGCCTTGCATCGCAACCAATATTGAAAGGCAGACCATGAAAGACCAGCGCATCATCGTCATCGGCGGCACGTCCGGCATCGGCTTGGAGAGCGCACGCCGCTTTGCCGCCCAGGGCGCCAGCGTGACCGTGACGGGGCGCGACGCGGCGAAAGGCGCCGCCCTCGACATCCCCGGCGTCCGCTTCGCCCGGCTGGACGCCGGCCGACGCGACGACTGCGACGCGTTCTTCGCCGACCACGGCCCGTTCGATCACCTGGTCGTGTGCGCGTCCGGCGCGGCGGGGGCGGGCACGTTCCGCGAACTGGCGCTGGACGACTTGCGCGCCGGCTTCGAGGGCAAGTTCTGGCCGCAATTGAACGCCTTGCAGGCCAGCCTCGGCAGCATCGTTCCCGGCGGTTCCGCGACGCTCGTCGGCGCCATCTCCGCCCGTGCCCAGCAGCCGGGCACGGCCGGCCTCGCCGCCATCAACGGGGCGCTGGAAGCGATGCTGCCCATCCTGGCGTCCGAACTGCGTCCGTTGCGCGTCAATATGGTCGCGCCGGGCGTGATCGACACGCCGTGGTGGCACCGCGTGCCGGAGGCGCAGCGCAGCCGCCTGTTCGAAGAGATGGGCGCCGCCGTGCCCGCCGGCCGCGTCGGCACGGCGGCGGATGTGGCCGATGTCATTTTCATGCTTGTTGGCAATACTTTCATCACAGGCAGCGTGATCGACGTGGATGGCGGGTGGAAGCTGCGCCGCTGAGCCTGGGCGTTTCCCGGTCACGACAAAATCGCGGTTGAAATAACAGCGGCTGAGGCGGCGACGGCACGGAAGGCTTACAATAGCGGTTTGCACGTCAACCGAACACGCAACAATGTCCTCCACTAACGCTCCCGTCGTCACCGAATCGTCGTACCTGACCCTCCATTATCGTCTTGCCACCGCCGACGGTAACGACATCGTCACGACCTTCGGCAGCACCCCGGCCACCCTGTTGCTGGGCCAGGGCCAGCTCGCCCCGTTCCTCGAGCAGCGCCTGCTCGGCCTGGCCGAAGGCACGCACACGACGTTCGACCTGACGCCTGCCGAAGGCTTCGGCGAGCGCAATCCCGACCTGATCCAGGTCGTGACGAAGAAGACCCTGGACGAGAACTCGGAACCGGATGCCGATTACCAGGTCGGCGACCTCGTCGACTTCCGCGCGCCGGGCGGCGGCCGCTTTGCCGGCGTGCTGCGCGAACTGCGCGCCGACGACGCCGTGTTCGACTTCAACCACCCGCTGGCCGGCCAGCCGCTGAAGTTCGAAGTCCAGCTGATTTCCGTCCTCTGACCACAGCCCACCACCGATACATGGAAAACGAGATCCTGTTAGCCCAGCCGCGCGGCTTCTGCGCCGGCGTCGACCGTGCGATCGAGATCGTCGAGCGCGCCCTGCAGCAATTCGGCGCGCCCATCTACGTGCGCCACGAAATCGTCCACAACGCCTACGTCGTCAACGACCTGCGCAACAAGGGCGCCATCTTCATCGAAGACCTGGACGACGTCCCGGCCGGCAACACGCTCGTGTTCTCTGCCCACGGCGTATCGAAGGCCGTGCGCGAGGAAGCGGAATCGCGCGGCCTGAAGGTCTATGACGCCACCTGCCCGCTGGTCACCAAGGTGCACGTGGAAGTGGCCAAGATGCGCAAGCAGGGCGCCGAGATCGTCATGATCGGCCACGCCGGCCACCCGGAAGTCGAGGGCACGATGGGCCAGGCGGAAGAGGGCATGCACCTCGTCGAGACGGTCGACGACGTGGCAACACTGAACGTCGCCAATCCCGACCTGCTGGCCTACGTGTCGCAGACCACGTTGTCCGTCGACGACACCGCGGAGATCATCGCCGCGCTGAAGGCCCGCTTCCCGAACATCGTGGAGCCGAAGAAGGGCGACATCTGCTATGCGACGACGAACCGCCAGGAAGCCGTGAAATTCATGGCGCCGCAGGTGGAAGTCGTGATCGTCGTCGGCAGCCCGAACAGTTCCAATTCGAACCGCCTGCGCGAAGTGGCGGAAAAGAAGGGCACGCCGGCCTACATGGTCGACAACGCCGCCGGCATCGATCCGGCCTGGATCGCGGGCAAGAAGCGCATCGGCGTCACGGCCGGCGCGTCAGCCCCGGAAGTGCTCGTGCAAGCCGTCATCGAGCGCCTGAAGGAACTGGGCGCCGCCAGCGTGCGTGCGCTCGAGGGCGTCGAAGAGCACGTCACGTTCCCGCTGCCCAAGGGCCTGGACGGCGGCAAGGCCGCGGCCTGAATCACCCTCGAGTTTGATCTGATGAACGTATTCGACCTGCGCCCGCGCTCGCCCTCCGGTTTCGACACCATTCCGCTGGAATTCTTCCAGGATTACCCGGAACCGGGCGTCAACTTCATCGACGTGGGCTGCGTCTTCGACAACCCGACCCACTGGCAGCTCGCCATCGACGCGCTGACCGACCGCACGGCCCACCTCGACGTCGACTTTCTCCTCGCGATGGATGCACGCGGCTTCATGCTCGCGGGCGCGCTCGCGTACCAGCGCGGCCTCGGCTTCGCGATGGCGCGCAAACCGGGCAAGCTGCCCGGCGCCGCGATCGGCATCGATTACCGCCGCGAATACGGCAGCGCCACGATCGAGATCCAGCCGGAGCGCATCAAGGGCCAGCGCGTGCTGATCGTCGACGACGTGCTGGCCACCGGCGGCACGATCGAGGCGGCGGCCACGCTGCTGCGCCGCATCGGCAAGGACGTCGTTGGCGCCGCCGCGCTGTTCGACGTCGCGTTCTTCAAGGACAAGCGCAACCTGACCATGCCGGTGGTGACCCTGCGCGACGTGTAATCGATGTATTTTCGAGCAACCCATCTGTTATGATGACAATGGGAATTATGTTGCTTGACTAGCGGCACTCGTACCACGGGTGCCGTTTTTGTTAGTTCGAAAGGAAACCACACAAGCATGGAAACTTTTGTCCAACAGATCCTGAACGGGCTGGTGCTGGGCAGCATGTATGCGCTCGTCGCACTCGGCTACACGATGGTCTACGGCGTGCTCAACCTCATCAACTTCGCCCATGGCGATGTGCTGATGATCGGCGCCATGGTCGGCCTGTCGATCCTGAAACTGCTGGATGGCGCCTTCCCCGGCCTGCCCGGCGGCGTGCAGCTGGCCATCGCCATCGTCGGCGCCATCCCCGTCACGATGCTCGTGAACGTCCTCATCGAACGCATCGCCTACCGCCGCCTGCGCAATGCGCCGCGCCTGGCCCCCCTGATCACCGCCATCGGCGTGTCGATCCTGCTGCAGACGTTCGCCATGATGATCTGGGGCCGCAGCCCGCTGCCGTTCCCGCAGCTGCTGTCGTCCGACCCGATCATGGTCGGCGGCGCCGTGATCTCGCACACGCAGGTGCTGCTGCTCGTGCTGGCGGCCCTCGCGATGGTCGGGCTCTTGTTCCTCGTCGAGAAGACCCGGATGGGCCGCGCGATGCGCGCCGTCGCCGAGAATCCGCGCGTGGCCGGGCTGATGGGCGTGGACTCCAACCGCGTCATCGTCGCCACGTTCGCCATCGGCGCCGCGCTGGCGGCCGTCGCCGGCGTGATGTGGGGCGCCAACTATGCGTCGATCCAGTTCGCGATGGGCACCGTGCCGGGCATGAAGGCGTTCTCCGCCGCCGTGCTGGGTGGTATCGGCAATATCTACGGCGCCATGATCGGCGGGATCGTCCTGGGCATCATCGAAAGCCTCGGCGCCGGCTACATCGGCGACCTGACGGGCGGCTTCCTCGGCAGCCACTACCAGGACATCTTCGCGTTCATCGTGCTGATCCTCGTGCTGACCGTGCGGCCGTCCGGCATCATGGGCGAGCGCGTGGCCGACCGCGCGTAAGGAGACACTCCATGGCACTCCTGACTTTCGACACCGTCCACAAACCCCGCCAGTCGTATGCCAGCATGGCCGTGCTGCTGGCCGTGATGCTGATCTTCCCGTTCGTCGCCGCCCAGTTCGGCAACTCGTGGGTGCGCATCCTCGACATGGCGCTGCTGTACATCATGCTGGCGCTGGGCCTGAACATCGTCGTCGGCTTCGCCGGCCTGCTGGACCTGGGCTATATCGCGTTCTTCGCCGTCGGCGCGTACCTGACCGGCCTGCTCGCGTCGCCGCAGTTCGCCGCGCTGCTGGAATCCGTCGTGAACTACCACCCCGAGATGCAGGACGCCATCGTGCGCACCTTCGGCGAGGACGTGCGCACGAACGGCATCCATCTGTCCGTCTGGTTCATCGTGCCGCTGGCGGCGCTCGTGGCCGCGCTGTTCGGCGCGCTGCTGGGTGCGCCCACCTTGAAACTGCGCGGCGACTACCTCGCCATCGTCACCCTGGGCTTCGGCGAGATCATCCGGATCTTCATGAACAACCTGAACGATCCGATCAATTTCACCAACGGCCCGCAAGGCATCAACCTGATCGATCCGATCCGGATCTTCGGCGTGTCGCTGGCCGGCGAGGCGGGTTCGCGCGCGACGGTGTACATCGGCGGCTTCGGTATCCCGTCCGTCAACGCGTACTATTTCCTGTTCCTGCTGCTGTGCATCGTGACGATCTTCATGACGAGCCGCCTGCAGCATTCGCGCCTGGGCCGCGCGTGGGTCGCGATCCGCGAAGACGAGATCGCGGCAAAGGCGATGGGCATCAACACCCGCAACGTGAAGCTGCTCGCGTTCTCGATGGGCGCATCGTTCGGCGGCGTGGCGGGCGCCATGTTCGCCGCTTTCCAGGGTTTTGTCTCTCCGGAATCGTTCTCGCTGACGGAATCCATCGCCGTGCTGGCGATGGTCGTGCTGGGCGGCATCGGCCACATCCCCGGCGTCGTGATGGGCGGCGTGCTGCTGGCCGCGTTGCCGGAAGTGCTGCGCCACGTCGTCGAGCCGGCGCAGCAGGCGTTGTTCGGCAAGGTCGTCATCGAGGCCGAGGTGCTGCGCCAGCTGCTGTACGGCCTGGCCATGGTCCTGATCATGCTGAACCGTCCGGCCGGCCTGTGGCCGTCTCCCGTCAAGGAAGACCGCCCGGCGGCCGCCCTCGCCAAGGAAGAGAAGGAAGAGAGCGAAGCATGAGCGACATCCTGCTGAACATCTCCGGCGTCAACAAACGCTTCGGCGGCCTGCAAGCCCTGACGGACGTCGGCATCAAGATCATGAAAGGCCAGATCTACGGCCTGATCGGCCCGAACGGCGCCGGCAAGACAACGTTCTTCAACGTGATCACGGGCCTGTATCAACCGGACACGGGCACGTTCGAGCTGGACGGCAAGCCATATTCTCCGTCGGCGCCGCACGCCGTCGCCAAGGCGGGCATCGCGCGCACGTTCCAGAACATCCGCCTGTTCGGTGAAATGTCCGCGCTGGAAAACGTGATGGTCGGACGGCACGTGCGCACGCACCAGGGCGTGTTCGGCGCCATCTTCCGCCACGGCGCCGCGCGCCGGGAAGAGGCGGCGATCCGTGCCCGCGCGCAGGAGTTGCTGGACTTCGTCGGCATCGGGCAGTTCGCCCACCGCACGGCGCGCTTCCTGTCGTACGGCGACCAGCGCCGCCTGGAAATCGCGCGCGCGCTGGCGACGGAACCGAAGCTGCTCGCGCTGGACGAGCCCGCGGCCGGCATGAATGCGACGGAAAAGCTCGCGCTGCGCGAACTGCTGGTCAAGATCAAGAACGCAGGCATCACGATCCTGCTGATCGAACACGACGTGAAACTCATGATGGGGCTGTGCGACCGCATTTCCGTGCTGGAGTACGGCAAGCTGATCGCGGAAGGGTTGCCGGCCGAGATCCAGAAGAACCAGGCCGTCATCGAGGCCTATCTCGGAGGTGCCCACTGATGGCCGACAACGTTCTGAAAATATCCGGCCTGAAAGTGGCGTACGGCGGCATCAAGGCCGTCAAAGGGATCGACCTGGAAGTCAACCGCGGCGAACTCGTCACCTTGATCGGTGCCAACGGCGCGGGCAAGACGACCACCCTGAAAGCGATCACGGGCACCCTGCCGCCGTGCAAGGTGGAAGGCACGATCAGTTATCTCGGCCAGCCGCTGAACGCGAACAAATCATTCAAGCTCGTCGAGCAGAAGCTCGCCATGGTGCCGGAAGGCCGCGGTGTCTTCACGCGCATGACCATCCAGGAAAACCTGCTGATGGGCGCCTATACGCGCAACGACAAGGCCGGCATCGAGGCCGACATCGAGAAGTGGTACACCGTGTTCCCGCGCCTGAAGGAGAGATCCGGCCAGCTGGCCGGGACGCTGTCCGGCGGCGAGCAGCAGATGCTCGCGATGGCGCGCGCGCTGATGTGCCATCCCACCTTGCTGCTGCTGGACGAGCCGTCGATGGGCCTCGCGCCGATCATGGTCGAGAAGATCTTCGAGGTGATCCGCGACGTGTCGAAGCAGGGCATCACGATCCTGCTCGTGGAGCAGAACGCGAAGCTGGCGCTGCAGGCGGCGCACCGCGCTTATGTGATGGAGTCCGGTGCGATCACGATGACGGGGAATGCGCAGGACATGTTGCACGATCCGCGGGTGCAGGCGGCGTATCTCGGGGAATGATCAGCGGCCAAACCGCTTTCAGTAACGGCTCGGGAGATACGGCCGGGCCATCGACACGCCAGGAATTCTGAAACTCGGCAATTTCCAGACCGACCACTTCATGTTCGGCGATGACGCGGCAAGCATCGTGCAAGTCGTCGAGCGTCAATCCGTCGGGATGCACGTAATCGGTCGGGACGATGCCCGGCTCGAGTACATCACAGTCGAGATGGACGTAGACGGGGCGTCCGGCAATCGCACGACGCAGCCTTTCGGCCAGGTCTGCACCCGGCGGCAGGTGGCACACCAGAGCCGCCGCAATCAGGTCGACTTCGAACGGATCGAGATCGCGCTGACCCACCAGCACGATATTGTGGAGTGCAAGGCCGTCGCCGAGACCGGTTTTCCACATCCCCGCCGGACCGGACAGCGCCAGTCCCCCCAGATAACCAGATGTTGTCGAGGCCGGCGTGTTCAGGTCCGCATGGGCGTCGAACCAGACGACGCAGGCATCGGGACGGTATGCCGCGACCACGGGCAGGGTCGCCAACGACACCGCGCACCGGCTGGTTGCGGACACCGGCTTCTCGTTGCGCGAAAAGATGGCGTCGAACCGATCCCGCATCGCGGACAAGGCTGGGAAGGCGTGATCGAGTTCGGTGCGCCAATCGCGATTGAGCGCGGGCTGCGGCTGGCCGACCGGCACAGGCGCGATGCCGAGCAGGGCGCCGAGACAGTCGGCGATCGATTTCGCGCCCGGAATGGCCAAATCGTTGTGATCCCCGGCGCGGCCTTGAAACACAGTAAGTGCAATGGGCATGGTCGATATGTGGATAGTCGTAATGTGCGGCTGCCGCTCGGCTCGCGGCCGTTGCTGAATCATATAGAAAAACAAACGGCCCGGAACCGCTTGCGCGGTCCGGGCCGTTTGGCTTCCAGGAGAGGAAGCAGCGCGGTGTGACTAGTACAGCTTAGGCAGCGGCAGCCGAGTTGGCGGCAGCGCCAGCCTTGCGGGTGGCTTGCGTGAACTGCGACACGGCGGCGTTCAGGTTCGATTCGATCGCCTCGACGGCCTGCTTGGTCGTCTTGGTGAACTGCTCGTAGCCGGCGTTGGCGTTGCTGATGGCGGTTTTCAGGGCCGACACATAGGTCTCCGAACCGGCCGGGGCGTTCTTGGTCACTTCGTCGACCAGCGAGATCACCTTGCGGTTGACTTCGGCGAACTGGCTTTCGGCGGCTTTCGAGAACTCGGCACCGGTGTCGGCGGCGATCGATGCCACCTGGCGACCGTAGGCGATGGCCTTTTCAGCGGCCGGTTGTGCCTGCGAAGCCGAGACGGCGAAGAATTCCTGGGCATCCTTGACAGCCAGCAGCTGGCGTGCGGTTGCCGACGAGTCCTCGATGGCGGCCTTGGCGGTGTTGATGTTCAGGTCCACCAGCTTTTCCACACCCTCGAAAGTCTTGGTGGTCAGGGCCGACAGCAGGGCGAACTGGGATTCGAGGTTGGCTTTGGTCGCGTTCGAAAACTGCTCAGGGAATGCAAACATATGGTTCTCCAGTAATGGATCGTTATGAACTTTTGCTTTTCAGGTGTCTTGGGACACCTGCATGGACCAGTGAAGCGGTGAAACAGGGAAAAACTTGAGACTGCTTGATAAAGCGCATGGATTGTGCGCCGCAACATGAAGTCATTTTTCCCGGTTTTCGATTATGCGTCAAGCACTTTTGATGCGTCGCACAATTCAACCGCACTCTCTTGAGTAAGATCAACAAATACAAACGTTTGCGCCGTTTTTGTTTGCGTCGTTACAACACTTTAGTGCTTTGCAGCAAGGGCAAAAGGGAAAGGTCAGCCATGCTAAACTTGATGAATGATCATTCGACCGATGCCACTGTTTTTCGTCGTCCTCTGGAGCACCGGTTTCATCGCCGCGAAATACGGGTTGCCGTACGCGCCGCCGATGTCCTTCCTGATCCTGCGCTGCCTGGGTGCCATCCTGATCCTGTTGCCCGTCGTGTTGTTGACGGGCGCCGCCTGGCCGCGCGGACGCATCCACCATGTGGCATTCGCCGGGCTGTTGCTGCAGGCCGGCTACCTGGGCGGCGTGTGGGGTGCGATCAAGCTCGGCATGCCGGCCGGGCTGTCCGCGCTGATCGTGGGCATGCAGCCGATCCTGACGGCCATCGCCGCGCCGCTGATCGGCGAAAAGGTCCGGCCGCGCCAGTGGCTGGGGCTGGGCCTGGGCCTGTGCGGCGTGGGCCTCGTCGTGGCCGCGAAGATCCACCTGAACGGGCTGGCGCCGGCCGCGATCGCGCTGTGCGTGCTGGCCCTGCTGTCGATCACGGCGGGCACGATGTACCAGAAGCGCTTCTGTCCGCAGTTCGACCTGCGCACCGGCACCGTGATCCAGTACGCGACGTCCGCGCTCGCGCTGCTGCCGTTCGCCGTGCTGCTGGAAGGCTTCGGCCCGCGCATGGAGAACATCCAGTGGACGCCGCAATTCCTGGGTGCGTTGCTGTGGGCGGTCCTGGCGCTGTCGATCGGCGCCATCTTCCTGCTGTTCCGCCTCATCAGCCGTAACGACGCGACCCGCGTGACGAGCCTGCTGTACCTGACGCCGCCCACCACGGCCCTGATGGCCTGGCTGATGTTCGGCGAGAAGCTGAGCGTGCTCGGCCTGGCCGGCATGGTCGTCGCCGTGCTGGGCGTCGTATTCGTCGTAAAAAAATAAAGGAGACTGCATGATCACGAGCGAACAACAACGCGCGGTGGACGCCGCCATCACGTCGCGCCGTTCCATCCGCGCCTTTTTGCCGACCCCGGTCGCGCGGGAGGATGTCGAAGCCATCCTGGAGGTGGCGTCCCGCGCGCCGTCCGGCACGAACACGCAGCCGTGGAAGGTGCACGTGCTGACGGGCGCCGCGAAGGATCGCCTGTCCGATCGCATCCTGGCCGCGTACACGGACCCGGCCCAGAACCGCGAGCACGTCGAGGAATACGCGTACTACCCGCGCGAGTGGGTGTCGCCGTTCGTCGACCGGCGCCGCAAGGTCGGCTGGGACCTGTATGCGCTGCTGGGGCTCACGCGCGACAACAAGGCCGGCATGGCGGCCCAGCACGGCCGCAACTACCGCTTCTTCGACGCGCCCGTCGGCATGATCTTCACGATCGACCGCATCATGGAGCAGGGCTCCTGGCTCGACTATGGCATGTTCCTGCAGAACATCATGGTCGCCGCACGCGGCCGCGGCCTCGACACGTGTCCTCAGGCCGCGTTCACGCAATTCCACCGCATCATTTCCGACGAGCTCGGTCTGCCGGAAAACGAAATGGTCGTGTGCGGCATGGCGCTGGGGTTCGCCGATCCGGACAAGGTCGAGAACACGCTCGTCACGGAACGTGAGCCGGTATCATCCTTTGCACGTTTTCTGGACTAGCACGCTATACTTGCCTTCGCAAGCTATTGAAAAACCAAGAGATTTCTACAACGCATCGCTTTTTGCGTTGTAGAAAAAAGTGGGCGTAGATGGTACAGTCGTCGGGTGCGCACTTGCGCTCCCTACGTCATCCGCTACACTGCATTCAGTGCTCTTCAGTTCGCGTTCAAGGATTTTCAGATGCTCAAGCTCGCGTTGGCAGCCGCCATTTCCATGATGTTCGTGCTCGAACCCGCCGCAGCCGCGACCAAGCACAAGGGACACGCGGCCGCTTCCAAGCGGGTCAAGGCCAAGCGCACCAACCTGGCCAAGGTCATCGCGGACGACAACCGCGAGCGCATGGTGCGCCGGATCGAGATGGTGCATGGCCGGCGCCACGTCGTTTATCAGCGCGTCCGCCGCGCCGCGCCCGCCGTCGCCATGCTCAGCGCCGGCGATATCGCGGGCCTGAGCCGCACGCACGACCCGCTCGACCTGCGCTCGAACGTCGCGTACGTGATGGACCAGACGAGCTCGGAAGTGCTGTTCGAAAAGAATGCCGCCGTCGCGCTGCCGATCGCTTCCATCACCAAGCTGATGACGGGCCTGCTGGTCGTCCAGGCTCAGCAGGACCTGGACGAGGTCCTGACGATCACCGAGGCCGACGTCGACCGCCACAAATTCACCAGTTCGCGCCTGCCCGTCGGCACCCGCATGACGCGCGGCAACCTGCTGCATATTGCGCTGATGAGCTCGGAAAACCGCGCCGCCGCCGCGCTGGGCCGCAATTATCCGGGCGGGATCACGGCCTTCGTCGAAGCGATGAATGCGAAGGCGCGCGAACTTGGCATGAACGACACGCATTATGTGGATTCGAGCGGCCTGTCGAGCCAGAACGTGTCGAGCGCGCGCGACCTGGCCAAGCTCGTCAAGGTGGCGCACCAGGAACCGCTGCTGCGCCAGTACACGACGGATCCGAACTACGTCGTCCAGGCGAGCGGCCGGGCGCTGCAGTACCACAACACCAACTACCTCGTCGCTTCGCCGGACTGGAACATCGGCCTGCAGAAGACGGGGTTCATCAACGAAGCGGGGCGCTGCCTCGTGATGCAGGCCATGATCCAGGGCCGCAACGTGATCATGGTGTTCCTCGATTCGAAGGGCAAGCAGTCGCGTACGGCGGATGCCGGTCGCATGCGCCGCTGGCTCGAGGCGCTCAAGCCCGCCAGCCCGCCGGCGACGGCCGCTGCGGGCGTGCCCGTGACCGTGTCGGCGGCCGTGCCGGCGACGGTGTCGTCCGCGGCGACGGCGCCGGTCGTGCAGTAAAACTCAGCTCGTGCCACCGACCCGGTGGCCCAGGGTCGCGGAAATCTGCGCGGCCGTGTTCACCAGGTCTTCCAGCCATTCGTCCTGCAGGCGGTCCGCCGGTGCCGAGATCGACAGGCCCGCGACCAGCTTGCCGCTGTCGTCGTGGATGCCCGCGGCCATGCAGCGCACGCCCAGTTCCAGCTCCTCGTTGTCGCGCGCATAGCCGCGCGCGCGCACGAGCGACAGTTCGCGCTCCAGGCGCGTCAGGTCCGTGATCGAATTCTTGTTGTGGCCCGCGAGGCCCGTGCGCGTGGCATACGCGCGGATCGCCTTCGGCTCGTCGATCGACAGGAACAGCTTGCCGGTCGACGTCAGGTGCAGCGGACCGCGGCCGCCGATCGCGCGCACCACCTGCATGCCGGAGCGCTCGGAGAAGGCGCGGTCGATGTAAACGATCTCGTCGCCCTGGCGCACGGACAGGTTGACCGTCTGCTTGGTCTTGTTGTGCAGCGCCCGCATCAGGTCGACGGCCGCCTCGCGCACGGACAGCCGGCTCTTGACCACGTTGCCCAGTTCGAGCAGGCGCATGCCGAGGCGGTAGGTGCCCGGCTCCACGCGGTCGACGAAGCGCGTCACGACCATGTCGTTCAGGATGCGGTGCGCCGTCGACGGGTGCAGGCCCGAGATCTTCGACAATTCCTTGAGGCTCACGGGGTCGGGATAACTGGCCAGCACGTCGAGCAGGGCCACCATGCGCTCGATCACCTGGATGGAAGTCTTTGCCGGTTCAGGGGTTTCCATTTTCATGATGTGGTTGGTGCAGTGCGGTATATTTCTCTACTTTATACCATAATGTGAAAATATTAGGTAATGATGTTGCGTGGGAGCCGAGCTGTGTGGGCATAATGGCGTTTCTGTACAGATTGTCGAACATACATGGATCAACCGAGTAGCGAGTTCAAGAGTAAGGGTGGCCTCGGCCGTATCGCGGGCGCGTTCCGCTATTCGATGCAGGGTTTCCAGACCGCGTGGAAGCACGAGCACGCGTTCCGGCAGGAGGTGATGGTCGCGGTGCCGCTCACCGTCGTCGCGCTCCTGCTGAAGATTTCCGCATTCCAGAAACTGGCGCTGATCGCCGTGCTGGGCCTCGTGCTGCTCGTCGAGCTGATCAATGCGGCCATCGAGGCCGTCGTCGACCGCGTGTCGCTGGAGCGCCATCCGTTGTCCAAGGCCGCCAAGGACCTGGGCAGCGCGGCGGTGGCGCTGGCGATCGCGATGGCGGGCGCCACCTGGGCCGTCGTGCTGTACAACCGCTTTTTCTGACGTACCCTCTCTCACACTAAGGAGAAGATTATGACTTTACGCCTGGGCGACACGGCTCCGGATTTCGAACAGGATTCCACCATCGGCCGCATCCGCTTCCACGAGTGGGCGGGCGATTCGTGGGTGGTGCTGTTCTCGCACCCGGCCGACTTCACGCCGGTGTGCACGACCGAACTGGGCCTGACCGCGAAACTGAAGCCGGAATTCGACAAGCGCAACGTCAAGGCGATCGCGCTGTCCGTCGACCCGGCCGAGCAGCACAAGGCATGGATCAAGGATATCGAGGAAACCCAGCAGACCGTCGTCGGCTTCCCGATCATCGCCGATGCCGACAAATCGGTCTCGCAACTGTACGACATGATCCACCCGAACCAGTCGGCCACCGCGACCGTCCGCTCGCTGTTCGTGATCGATCCGGCCAAGAAAGTGCGCCTGATCATTACCTACCCGATGAGCACGGGCCGCAACTTCGACGAGGTGCTGCGCGTGATCGACGCCCTGCAACTGACCGACGGCTACACCGTCGCGACCCCGGGCAACTGGAAGGATGGCGATGACGTAATCATCCCGCTGACCGTTCAGGATCCGGAACAGCTCAAGCAGAAATATCCGAAAGGTTTCAAGGCACCGAAGCCGTATCTGCGCCTGACGCCGCAGCCGAACAAATAAACCGGCACACCACAGGCCGCATAAGCAAATAAGGAACGTGTTGTTTGTTTTGCGGCTGAGGACCATTACCCTTGGAGCCATTCTGGGGGTAAAGCATGTCCATTCAATACATTCTGTCGGGATTCGCCGTTGGCCTGCTGGTCGGCATGACCGGGGTCGGCGGCGGTTCGCTGATGACGCCGCTGTTGACGTTGCTGTTCGGCGTGACGCCTTCCGTCGCCGTCGGCACCGACCTCGCCTTCGCCTCGATCACCAAGACTGCCGGTACCGTCACGCACCGTTCACGCGGGACCGTGCACTGGGATATCGTCGGCCGCCTGTGCCTCGGTGCGCTGCCGGCCGCGCTCGTCGCCACGCTGGCCCTGCAATACTTCGGCCCGCTCAATGCGTCCATCGGCAAGGTGATCCGTTATTCCATCGCCGTGTCCGTGCTGCTGACCGTTGTCGCCATCCTGTTCCGCGGCAAGATGCTCGCGTGGGTCAACGCCAAGCCGTCGCGCCAGCTGCAGGGCCGCAGCCTCGTCGTGGCCACCATCGTGTCCGGTGCGGTGCTGGGCACGCTCGTGACGATTTCGTCGATCGGCGCCGGCGCCATCGGCGCGACCCTGCTCGTGATGCTGTACCCGCGCCTGACGCCGGCCGAGGTGGCCGGTACCGACATCGCCTATGCCGTGCCGCTGACCGCGATCGCCGCGTTCGGCCACTGGTGGCTGGGGTCGATCAACTGGGCGCTGTTGTCGGCGTTGCTGATCGGTTCGCTGCCCGGCATTACGATCGGCTCATGGGCGGCCCGGGCCGTGCCGGAGAAAGTACTGCGGGGGTTGCTGGCGATGACGCTGGCGGGAGTGGCGGTCAAGCTGCTCCACTGATGAGAAAGGCGCCGCGAGGCGCCTTTCCTGCTTTTTGGATCTTGCTAATGCGGGAATCATCTATGCAAATGAGGAATGCTTCGTTTGTAATATGTCTTTCCGGTGAGATTATTTCGTTCCGTTAGAAGAAATTGTAATAAGGCGTACGATGACCACTTTACTATCGCGTAGCAGCGCCAACCGGGTGATTCCCGGTTTCGGGCTCTCGCTCGGGTTCACGATTTTCTATCTGGCGCTGCTGGTGCTGATCCCGCTGTCGGCCATCTTCCTGAAAACGTTCACGATGAGCTGGGACGCGTTCGTGAGCGCGGTGACGTCGCCCCGTGTGATGGCGTCGTACCGCCTGAGCTTCGGCGCCGCGCTGATCGGCGCCGCCATCAACGTCGTGTTCGGCGGCATCGTCGCGTGGGTGCTCGTGCGTTACCAGTTCCCCGGCAAACGCTTCGTCGATGCGCTCGTCGACCTGCCGTTCGCGCTGCCGACCGCCGTCGCCGGCATCACGCTGACGTCGCTGTATTCGAGCAACGGCTGGATCGGCAAGCACCTGGAGCCGCTCGGCATCAAGGTCGCGTTCACGCCGCTGGGCGTCGTCATCGCGCTCACCTTCATCGGGCTGCCGTTCGTCGTGCGCACGGTGCAGCCCGTGCTGGAAGACGCGGAGCGCGAACTGGAAGAGGCGGCCGCCAGCCTGGGCGCCAGCCCGTGGCAGACCTTTACCCGCGTGATCCTGCCGAGCGTCGTGCCGGCGCTGCTGACGGGCTTCGCCCTCGCGTTCGCCCGCGCCACCGGCGAATACGGTTCCGTTATCTTCATCGCCGGCAACATGCCGATGATCTCCGAGATCACGCCGCTGTTCATCATCACCAAGCTGGAGCAGTACGACTACACGGGCGCCACGGCCATCGCCGTCGTGATGCTGATCGTGTCGTTCATCCTCCTGCTCGCCATCAACCTGCTGCAGGCCTGGGCGCGCAAGCGTGCGGGCAAATAATATGAGTGCCGTTCTCGACAATCACCTGAAAGACAAGGCGGCCATCGTGGCGAATGCGCCGCGCAAGGCCACGAATTCGCTGGAGCCGGCCTGGGTGCGCTATGCACTGATCGCCGTCGCGCTCGTGTTCCTCACGCTGTTCCTGTTCGTGCCGCTCGTGGCCGTGTTCACCGAGGCGCTGAAGAAGGGCTGGGACGTGTACAAGGAATCCGTGCTCGATCCGGACGCGCTGTCCGCCATCCGGCTGACGTTCATCGCGGCCGGCATCGCCGTGCCGCTGAACCTCGTGTTCGGCGTGGCCGCCGCGTGGACCATCGCCAAGTTCGACTTCCCCGGCAAGAGCATCCTGCTGTCGCTGATCGACCTGCCGTTCTCCGTGTCGCCCGTGATCGCGGGCCTGATCTACGTGCTGCTGTTCGGCTCGCAGGGCTGGTTCGGCCCGTGGCTGATGGACCACGACATCAAGATCCTGTTCGCCGTGCCCGGCATCGTGCTGGCGACCATCTTCGTCACGTTCCCGTTCGTCGCCCGCGAACTGATCCCGCTGATGCAGGCGCAGGGCAGCGAAGAGGAAGAGGCGGCCCTCGTGCTGGGCGCGTCCGGCTGGAAGACCTTCTTCAAGGTCACGCTCCCGAACATCAAGTGGGGCCTGCTGTACGGCGTGATCCTGTGCAACGCCCGGGCGATGGGCGAGTTCGGCGCCGTGTCCGTCGTGTCCGGCCACATCCGCGGCGAGACGAACACGATGCCGCTGCAGGTCGAGATCCTCTACAACGAATACAACTTCACGGCCGCGTTCGCGATTGCGTCGCTGCTGGCACTGCTGGCCCTCGTGACCCTGGCGGTGAAAACCTTTATCGAATGGCGCATGCACCAGGCACAGAAGGCCAGCGTGCAGGACCTCACCACGGAGCATTGAACATGACGATCGAAGTCCAACACATCCGCAAGCAGTTCGGCCAGTTCACGGCCCTGGACGACGTGTCGCTGAAGTTTGCCGACGGCGAGCTGACGGCGCTGCTGGGCCCGTCCGGCTGCGGCAAGACGACGCTGCTGCGCATCATTGCCGGCCTGGAGTTTCCGGACGCGGGCCGCGTGCTGCTCGACGGCGACGACGCGTCGAACCGCCACGTGCGCGAGCGCCAGGTGGGCTTCGTGTTCCAGCATTACGCGCTGTTCAAGCACATGACCGTGTTCGAGAACGTCGCGTTCGGCCTGCGCGTGAAGCCGCGCAAGGAGCGCCCGTCCGAAGCGCAGATCCGCGAGAAGGTGAAAAAGCTGCTGGAGCTCGTGCAGCTGGACTGGATCGCCGACCGCTATCCGCCGCAGCTGTCCGGCGGCCAGCGCCAGCGCATCGCCCTCGCGCGCGCCCTGGCCGTGGAGCCGCGCGTGCTGCTGCTGGACGAACCGTTCGGCGCGCTCGATGCGAAAGTGCGCAAGGAACTGCGTCGCTGGCTGCGCCAGCTGCACGACGAGCTGCACGTGACGTCGATCTTCGTCACCCACGACCAGGAAGAGGCGCTCGAAGTGGCGGACCAGGTCGTCCTGATGAACAAGGGCCACATCGAGCAGCTGGGCACGCCGGGCGACGTGTACAACCACCCGGCCTCGCCCTTCGTCTACGGCTTCCTCGGCAACGTCAACCTGTTCCACGGCCGCGTCAACGACGGCGTGCTGGCCAGCGGCGACGCCACGTTCCACGCGCCGCAGTTCGCGGACGTGAAGAACGGCGAAGGCATCGCCTACGTCCGTCCGCACGACCTCGACGTCGAGCGCTACGTGGCGGGCGGCGAGGGCGTCGCGGTGAAACTGCGCCGCGCGCACGCGATCGGTCCGCTGGCCCAGCTGGACCTGGAGCGCGCCGACAATGCCCAGATCATCGAAGCCGTCATCCCCAACGAGCGCTATCGCGAACTGGGCCTGCGCGACGGCGAGACGCTGCTGGTGAAACCCAGGCGCATGCACGTATTCGTCGACCAAGGAGAAGGCATTTGAATTTCCAACAGCTGCGTTCGGTGCGCGAAGCCGCGCGCCGCAACTTTAATTTGACCGACGTGGCCAACGCCCTGTTCACGTCGCAGCCGGGCGTGTCGCGCCAGATCCGCGAACTCGAGGACGAGCTGGGCGTCGTCATCTTCGAGCGCAACGGCAAGCGCCTGACCGGCCTGACCGATCCGGGCAAGGGCATCCTGAAGATCATCGAGCGCCTGCTCGTCGAGGCGGAAAACCTGCAGCAGGCCAGCAGCGAATACGCCGCGCAGGACAGCGGCACGCTGACGGTCGCCGTCACCCACACGCAGGCGCGCTACGCGTTGCCGCAGGTGGTGCAGGCGTTCCGCACGGCGTTCCCGAACGTGCGCATCGCCCTGCAGCAGAGCGCGCCGGAACACATCGCGGAATGGGTGCTGTCGGGCCGCGCCGACATCGGCATCGCGACGGAAGGCCTGTCCACGTTCCCCGACCTCGTGTCGTTCCCGTGCTACCGCTGGAGCCACCTCGTCGTCGTGCCGGACGGCCATCCGCTGCTGCAGCAGTCGCCCATCAAGCTGTCCGACCTGGCCGAATTCCCGCTCATCACGTACGACGTGGGTTTCACGGGCCGCAGCCACATCGACGCGGCGTTCGCCGCCGCCGGCGTGAGCCCGGACATCATGCTGACGGCGATGGACTCGGACGTCATCAAGCAGTACGTGTCGCTGGGGATGGGTGTCGGTATCGTCGCCTCGATGGCATTCGATCACGGCCGCGACCGCGGGCTGCGTGCGATCGAGTCGTCGCATTTGTTCGCGCCGAACGTGACGCGTCTCGCGGTGCGCCGCGGCGCCTACCTGCGCGCGTATGCGTATGACTTCATCGAGCGCTTCGCGCAGGGCTTTACGCGGGCGGATATCGAGAAGGCGCTGCATCCCGCCGTCCCGGAATAAAGCTGGTCAGCGGGCGCGCAACGCGTCCGCGCACTCGCGCACGAGCGCGGGGCCGCGGTAGATCAGGCCGCTGTACAACTGCACGAGCTGGGCGCCCGCGTCGATCTTGGCCTTCGCATCGCGTCCGCTCAGGATGCCGCCCACGCCGATGATCGGCACGGCGTCGCCGACTTCGGCCTTCAATGCACGGATGACGATGTTCGACTGTTCGAACACGGGCGCGCCCGACAGGCCGCCCTGTTCGGCCGCGTGGCGCATGCCTTCCACGTCGCGGCGGGCCAGGGTGGTGTTGGTGGCGATCACGCCGTCGATGCGGTGGCGGACGAGGGCGCCGCCGATGTTGCGGATCTGGTCGCCGTCGACGTCCGGCGCGATCTTCAGCGCCAGCGGCACGTAGTGGCCGTACTTGTCGGCCAGGCGCGCCTGTTCTTCCTTCAGCTGCGACAGCAGGGCATCCAGTTCGGACGCGCCCTGCAACTGGCGCAGGTTCTTCGTGTTCGGCGACGAGATGTTGACGGTGACGTAGCTGGCGTACGGATACACCTTGCGCAGGCACGCCAGGTAATCGTCCGCGGCACGCTCGATGGGCGTGTCGGCGTTCTTGCCGATGTTCAGGCCCAGCACGCCCTGGCGCTCCTGGTAGAAGCTCGACGCCTGGACGTTGGCGACGAAGGCGTCGACGCCGCCGTTGTTGAAGCCCATGCGGTTGATGATGCCGCGCGCGGCCGGCAGGCGGAACATGCGCGGGCGCGGGTTGCCGGGCTGGGCGCGCGGCGTCACGGTGCCGATCTCGATCGAGCCGAAGCCGAGCGCGGCCAGGCCGTCGATGTAGGCGCCGTCCTTGTCCAGGCCGGCGGCGAGGCCGACCGGGTTCGGGAACGTGATGCCCATGACCGTGCGCGGATCCGGTTTCGGCTTGCGCACGACCCCTGTCAATCCCAGGGCCGCGGCGCGGCGCAGGGCGGGGAGCGTCAGGTTATGGGCCGTTTCGGGATCGAGGGAGAACAGCAGGGGGCGGGCGAGGGCGTACAGGAGTTTGTCGGACATGGTGGCCTAATCGAGAATTCGCGACATTTTACCTTGTGTGGCAGCAATACCGCATGTCCTTCGGCCGTCAACGATCCAGAACACCCCACACGCCGTCAATACGGGCTTCCAGCGGCTTGAAATTGATCTTGTACGCCATCTTCGGGCTCTGTTCGATCCAGTAGCCGAGGTAGACGTAGGGCAGGTCCAGCTCGCGCGCCTGGCCGATCTGCCACATCACGTTGTACGTGCCGAACGACGCGCCGGGCACGTCGGGGTCGAAGAACGTGTAGACGGACGACAGGCCGTCCGACAGCACGTCGATGATCGACACCATGCGGAGCGTCCCGTCCGGTTCGCGGAATTCCACGAGGCGCGTGTTGACGCGGCTCTGCAGCAGGAATTGCGCGTACTGGTCGCGGCTGTCCTGGTCCATGCCGCCGCCCACGTGGCGGGTGGTCTGGTAGCGCAGGTACAGCGCATAGTGCTCGTCCGAGAACGACAGGTTGGCCACCATCGCCGTCAGGTCCTCGTGGCGCTTCCACGCGCGCCGCTGGCTGCGGTTGGGCGTGAAGCGCTCGGCAGCCACGCGCACGGGGATGCAGGCCCGGCAGCCGTCGCAATAGGGACGGTAGGTGAAGATGCCGCTGCGGCGGAAACCGTTGCGCACGAGTTCCGAATACACGTCCGCATTGATCAGGTGCGACGGCGTGGCGACCTGCGAACGGGCCTGGCGTGCGTCGAGGTAGCTGCAAGGATACGGTGCCGTCGTATAGAACTGCAGCGTGGAAAATGGCAGATCATTCAGGTGCGTCATGCAAAGCTCTCGGAACGACGTGTGTTGAACCCATTGTAGCCAAAGACGGCGCCGCGCACCGTTAGGTGGTCAACGGTGGCGCGACTTCCCAGCGTTCGATCGGCGGTTCCTGGATCGCCTGGCGCAGGTGCTGCAGGAAATCCCGGCGCGGGATCGGGACGGCGCCCAGCGAGGCCAGGTGGCCCGTCTCCTGCTGGCAGTCGATCATCGTGACGCCGTGGCTGCGCAGGAACGCGACCAGGTACGCGAGCGCGACCTTCGACGCGTCCGACACGCGCGCGAACATCGATTCGCCGTAGAACATGCGGCCGATGCACACGCCATAGGCGCCGCCGACCAGTTCGCCGTCCAGCCATACCTCGGACGAGTGCGCATAGCCCATGCGGTGCAGGCCCGTGTAGCCGGCGATGATGTCTTCCGAGATCCACGTGCCCGGCCCGTCCTTGCGCGGCGCGGCGCAGGCGCGCATCACGGCTTCGAAGGCGCCGTCGAAGCGCACGACCCACGGCCCGCCGGCCTGGCGGCTGCGCTCGATCTTGCGCAACGTTTTCTTCAGGCTGTCGCTCACCTTGAAGCGGTCGGTGTACAGGACCATGCGCGGATCGGTGCTCCACCAGAGGATCGGCTGGCCTTCGGAAAACCACGGGAAGATGCCGTTCCGGTACGCCTGCAGCAGGCGTTGCGGCGAGAGGTCCGCGCCGGCCGCGAGCAGGCCCGGGGCGTCGGTCGTCAACGCTTCGGACACGTCGGGAAACGGCGTATGGGCCTCGAGCCAGGGAATCATGGTCGTGCGTGTTTCAGTCGGGTTGGACGGGCGCCCGCATCGGACCCGCGATGTCGCGGGTGTGGAATCCATAGGTGCCGCCGCTTTCGCGCATCTGCGCGCGGTCGGCGAAGAACAGTTCGAGCGTCGTGCGGATCGTGGGGAACGCGAGGTCGCTCCACGGGATCTCGCTCTCGCTGAACAATTGCACGTCCAGGCTTTCGATGCCCGGCGCAAAGTCCAGGTCGACGAGGCGCGCCAGGTAGAACAGATGGACCTGGTGCACGTGCACGACGTTCAGCAGGGTGAACAGATTGCCCAGCTCGATGTTGGCGCCCGCTTCCTCTTCCGTCTCGCGCGCGGCGGCCGCGCTGGTGGTCTCGCCGTTCTCCATGAAACCGGCCGGCAGGGTCCAGTAGCCGTAGCGCGGCTCGATGGCGCGCTTGCACAGCAGGACCTTGAGGTCGCCGTCCTGTTCCCACACGGGGACCGTGCCGATCACCATCTTCGGGTTCTGGTAGTGGATCGTGCCGCAATGGGTGCACACGAACCGCGGACGGTTGTCGCCTTCGGGGATGGCCACCGTGACCGGGTGGGCGCACTCGGAACAGAATTTCATAGGAAGCGGATAAATTAAGTTGCCCTTACTTTACCACTGTATTGAGGGCGGCTGGGCCGCAATCCGCCGATGCGGCGCGCCCCGGCGGAGACAGCTTATGCTGCGATCCGGGGGCGTCGGAGAACCGAGATTGCCTAAAGTGCCGAAGGTGCGTATAATGCGAAGCATCAGACGCGGGGTGGAGCAGTCTGGCAGCTCGTCGGGCTCATAACCCGAAGGTCACAGGTTCAAATCCTGTCCCCGCAACCAGATTCCAAAGCCGCTGATCCTGTTCCGGATCAGCGGCTTTTTCGTTTTGGCCCAGCCGGACGCACCTGTTCGACCCGCCTCAAGCATGTTCTCCATCCCCGCAACGCCAGCCGCCCAGCCCGGTCGAAGACTTCGACTGCATTGAATGCGGAGTGAGCGATGATTACTGTGGAAGACATCAACGACGCGTGGGGCTGGACCGGCCTGAACGCCGTCGAGGTGCTGGGCGAAAACGCCTTCGGCAATCTGATCGTCCGCGACGAGGACGGCATGTACTGGCGCCTGTCGCCGCAAGACCTGCGGTGCGAGCCGGTGGCCGAGGACCGCGCCGCCCTCGACGCCCTGTCGTACAACCAGGAATTCCTCGACGGCTGGTACATGCCCGAACTGGTGCGCCTGGCCGAAACGACGCTGGGCCCGCTGACGGCCGGGCGCAAGTATTGTCTGAAAATACCCAGCGCGCTGGGCGGGCATTACGGGCGCGACAACCTGGCGATGGTCCCCCTGCCCGAACTGATCCGGTTCGCGGGCGAGGGCGCGCAGCAGTTCGACGGACTGCCGCGCTGGCAGGACTATCACTAGAAACGCCGCAGCAGGCCCACCTGGAACAGGTCGCGGTCGTTCGTCTTGCGGAAGGTCTTGACGCGGTTGAAGTTGACGATGGCCCGCGTGCGCGCGGACAGCGCGCGTTCGGCCTGGAAGCTGATCAGGAGATTGGTGGCCGTGCGGTTGCCGTCGCGCCGGTTCGCGGCGAAATAGGGTCCGAGGCCGGCGCTCACCGACAAGCGCGGCGTCACGGGCTGCTCGTACCATACCTGTCCCGCGACGCCGCGCCGGTCGACCCGCGCACCGTCGTCGCCTTCGAGCAGGAATTTGTAGCCGATGCCCCAACGGTCGGCATATCGCCTGGCCTCGAACACGCCCGCGTGGGCGCCGTGCGTGCCGGACATGTTCGTGATCGACGTGCCGAACGTGCCGCCGACCCAGAGATGACCGTCCGGCACGACGTCGGGCGCCGGCTCGGCCGGGCCGAACTGGCGCCCGAAGCCGAATACGAGCGCGTCCGACCGGTGCACGTGGCGCATGGCCACGTGGTTGTAGCCGATGCGCAGGTGGGTGCCGGGCGGGCCGGGCACGGTCAGGCGCAGGCCGGCGCTGAGGAGCAGGCCGAGGCGGGCGTCGTCGATCTGGCGGCCGGCGATCTCCGTCGTGTTCATGCTGAGATACGGCCCCGCGCCCAGTTCGCCCGTCCACGCGTGGGAAAAGCGGCGTGCGGCCAGCCATTGCAGTGCGAAGCCGTCCCGGTGGTTGTTGTCCGGATGGCCTTCGTTGTAATGGACGAAGTCGATGCGCGAGGCCCCGTCCTGGCGTCCGGCGCGGACTTCGAACGTGCGTCCGCGCATCCACTGGTAGCCGGTCGCGTTGCCGCCGTAGATGCGCCCGTTGCCGAACGCGAGCGACAGATAGGCGCCGCGGTCGTCGGGAGCCGTCGTGTCGGCCTGGGCCAGGGCGGCGTGGACCAGCAGCATCGCCGCCATGCAAGTTTTCGCTGTCATGCCTACCTCCGCTCGTATCGGGCTACGAGCAGTCTGGACAAGCGGAGCGGCCGCGCCTTGTGGCGGCACAAAACAGCGTCAGCCGGCGGGCTGGTTCAGGCTGGCCCAGAGATAGGCGGCGGCCATCGTGCGGTGCGGGCGATAGGCTTCGAGAAATACTTCGGCCTCGCGCATGCCGGGCCGCTCGCCGCCCGTCAGGCGGCCGATGGCGTTGCGCACGGCCACGTCGCCGTGCAGCGAGCAATCCGCGTAGCCCCAGCCGCGCAGCAGCGCATAGTTGACGGTCCATGGACCGATGCCCTTGACGGCGAGCAGGCGCTCGCTCACGCCGGCGGGATCGTCCGTGCGGTCCAGCGGCAGCGTGCCGTCCGCCACGAGGCGGGCGAAGCGCAGCAGCGTCTCCGCTTTGGCGCCGGAAAATTTTCGACTGGTCAGTTGTTCGACATCGAGGCGGGCCACGTCGGCCGCTTCCGGATAACACCACAGGCCGCTTGAATGCGCGCGCCCCGCGAGGCCGATGAACGTGCGGCGCAGGGAAATGGCAAACGGCAGGTTGATCTGCTGGCCGATGATGGCCCACGTCAGCGCCTCGAACACGGTGGCCGACTGGATCACGCGCAGGCCCGGCTGGCGCGCGACGACGGGGCCGAACAGCGGATCGTCGCGCACGGCCTGTTCGAACGGTGCCGGATCGATGCGCAGGCCCAGCATGTTCACGAGGGCGTCGTGCACGGCGCGGTCCGCCGGCGCGCCATCGCCGGCGACGACGCATTCGGCGCGGTCCGCATGCAGCGTGATGTCGAGCAGCGTCGGCACGCCGCCCAGCAGCACGCCTTTGCGGATGCGGCCTGCCTGCGCGTCGACGATTTCGGCCAGCGCGTCGGCATCGCGGCCGTGGAACGTAAAGGCGTCCACGTGCCGATAGCCGGCCGGCAGCGCGATCGTGTGGCGGCTCATTTGCCGGATGCCGGCAAGGTCGCGGCGCGGCCGAAGCGGGGCGTGAAACCCGTGACGAACGCGGTGCCGACCAGCGTGATGGCCGAGCCTAGGACCGTGTACCAGCCGATCGCCTCGCCGAGGAACAGCGCGCCCCACAGGATGCCGAAGACGGGGCTCAGGAAGGTGACCGTCAGGGCGGACGTCGTGCCCACTTCCTCGATGAGCTTGAAGTACAGGATGTAGGCGATGCCGCTGCACAGCACGCCCAGCGCGATCACGGCGCCGACGATGCCCACGGTCGGCGCGCCGGCGGGCGGGAACAGGGGCAGGGCGGGCAGTACCATCAGCGCGGACGTCCACATCGTGCCGTGCGCATTGGCGAACGGCTCCACGCTTTTCGCGGTGCGCGCATACTGGCTCGCGACGCTGTAACTCAACGCGGCCACCAGCGCGGCGGCGACGGCGATGCCGGCGCCGGGACGGCTCGTCGCGTGGTCGAAGCCGACGAGCAGCGCCACACCCACGGTGCCCAGCACGAGGCCCAGCGCCGTGCGCGCGCGGATCGGCTGGCGGTTCCACACGGCGCCGAGCAGCGCGCCCCACATCGGTGCGGTCGCGTTCAGCACGGCCAGCACGGACGCCGGCAAGGTGCGCGCCGCGAATGCGAACAGCAGGAACGGGAAGGCGGAATTGAAGAAGCCGAGGATGAAGTAATGCTTCCAGTGGGCGCGCAGGTCGAGGCGCTTCTTGAGGAAGACGCCGACGCCGGCGAGGAACAGCGCGGCGAACAGCACGCGGAATTCGATGAGCACCGCGGGGCCGAGCGTCGGCGCGCTGATGCGCATGAACAGGAAGGAGCCGCCCCAGATGGAGGCAAGCAGGATAAGGCGCAGCAGGTTGGCAGTGTTCATGGTTCCCGGGAGGATAAACGCAGGGGCGTCCGCTGCTCTCTCGTTTCTTGCGCTTGAATTGCGCGACGGGGCAGGGGAATTGCTAATGATACAAAAAGGCCCGGAACCGTGCTGAAGGGGCATGAAAAAGGGCCGCACGTGCGGCCCTCGTGATCACGCGGATGCGTCGATGCTCAAGGCACCAGCGGCTTCTTTGCGGACCGCTTGGCCTTGATTTCCGCGATCGCTTTCTCCACGGCGGCCAGGCGCTGCGGCAGTGCCGGATGATTCGCCGTGTAGCCGTTCAACACGCTGGGCGGGTAGCTCTCGGCCAGGCGGTTCCAGAACGCGGGCGCGTCCTTGATGTCGTAGCCGGCGCGCGCGGCCAGGTAGATGGCGAGGCGGTCGGCGGCGGCGTCCGCGTCGGCCGGCATGGCCTTGATGCCGCCGCTGCCGATCAGCATCGACGTGTCGGGCGTGATGCTTTTCAGGTTGTCGATGATGCTGCCGATCGTCGCGCTGTTGCGTTGCGAGGACGGGTGGCCCAGCATGTTGTGGGCCATCGTCTTCGCGAGCACGAAGGCCAGTTCGTCGTCGTCGTGCGTGAAGTTGATCATGCCGCGCGTGACGAGGACGCGGCTGCCGTCGCCGTACGCGTTGACGTTGTCCGCGTTGCCCAGTTCGATCGCGAAGGCGCAGGCGCGCGTGACGGGAATGGTCAACTGGCGTTCGCTCTGGCGCCGCTCGATCGTCATCGGCAGGCTCGCCTGCGACGCGAGGATCTTGGCGAACATGGCGCCCGCCTGGGACAGCGCGTGCTCTCCGGTCGGCAGCGGCTTGCCGGCGGCGGCGAGGAGCACGTCGCCTTCCTGCAGGCCGGCGCGGGCCGCGCCGCTGCCGGCCAGCACGTCGGTCACCTGCAGGTGTTCGCCCATGCCGAAGGCGACGTGCGCCGCTTCGTTGTATTCGCCCGGATAGGACCAGCGGTTCTTCGCCGTGAAGCCGAGCAGGTTGCGGGCCTGGCCCTTGCACAATTCGGCATTCTGGATCAGGAGGGGCGCCGCGACCTTGTACAGGCGCTCCTGCAGGCCCGCCATCTTCGTCAGGGTGTCGGCGGCGGCGGCCATTTGCGGGCTCAGGGCCGGGGCTTCGACGGGGCGTTCGACGACGCGCGGGGTGGTGCCCGGTGCGCGAGGCGCCTGCGTGGCGCAGGCCGACAGCAGCAGGGCTGCTGCGATGCCCAGCGCGGCAGTCTTGATGCCCGCGGGGCGCTGACGAAGATGTCCGGTCATGTGCTCCTCATAGTTTATTGTTTGCCGGTGGAGCCGAATCCTCCGGCGCCCCGGTCGCTCGTTGCGAAATCCTCCACGACGTTGAAGCCCACCTGCAGGACAGGCACCACGATCAGCTGCGCCAGGCGGTCCATCGGCTGGAGCGTGAACGTGGCCTGGCCGCGATTCCAGGTCGAGACCATCAACTGGCCCTGGTAATCGGAGTCGATCAAGCCTACCAGATTACCCAGAACGATGCCGTTCTTATGGCCGAGTCCACTACGGGGCAGGATCATCGCCGCATAACCCGGATCGCCGATGTGGATGGCGAGGCCGGTCGGCACCAGCACGGTCTGGCCAGGCTCGATGGTCATGGGCGCCTCGATGCAGGCGCGCAGGTCGAGGCCGGCGCTGCCGGCGGTGGCGTAGGCCGGCAGGAAGTCCTTCATGCGCGGGTCGATGATTTTCAGGTCGATATTCTTCATGGAGTGCTTGATGGTACGGTGAATCAGGGTACGGGTGAGTCAGGCCAGCAGGGAACGCTGTTCCAGGCGCTTGGCGATTTCGGAAACGAGCTGGCGCGCCAGTTCCAGCTTGGTCGCGCGCGGGAGCACCGTGTGGCCGCTTTCGTCGAACAGCACGATCGCATTCTCATCCTGCCCGAAGGTCTGCGGGCCGATATTGCCCACGAGCAGAGGAATGCCTTTTTTCTCGCGTTTCACCGCGCCGTATTCGAGCAGGTTTTCCGATTCGGCCGCGAAGCCGACGCAATACGGCCAGCCGTTCAGCGACGTGGTCGCGGCGACGGTCGCGAGGATGTCCGGGTTCTGCGCGAAGTGGAGTTGCGGGGCGTCGCCGCTGCCGTCCTTCTTGATCTTCTGGTCGCTGGCATTGTCCACGCGCCAGTCGGCGACGGCCGCCACGCCCACGAAGATGTGCTGGCCGGAGACGGCGGCCATGACCGCGTCCAGCATCTGGCGCGCGCTCTGCACGTCGATGCGGCGCACGCCATGCGGCGTGGGCAGCGACGTCGGACCGGAGACGAGCGTGACGTCGGCGCCGGCCTCGCGCGCGGCACGCGCGATCGCATAGCCCATCTTCCCGGACGACAGGTTCGTAATGCCGCGCACCGGGTCGATCGCTTCGTAGGTCGGCCCCGCCGTGATCAGCACGCGCTTGCCGGCCAGGAGCTTCGGCTGGAACGAGGCAACGAGTTCCTCGAGCAGTTCGTCCGGTTCGAGCATGCGGCCCATGCCCGTCTCGCCGCAGGCCTGGGAGCCGGCGGCCGGGCCCAGGATGCAGACGCCGTCGTCGCGCAGCTGCGCAACGTTGCGCTGCGTGGGCGCCTTTTCCCACATCTCGACGTTCATCGCGGGGGCGACGAGCAGCGGCACGTGGTGCGGGCGCGCAAGGCACAGGGTCGACAGCAGGTCGTCGGTGGCGCCGTGCGCGAGCTTGAACAGGAAGTCGGCCGAGCAGGGCGCGACGAGGATGGCGTCGGCATCGCGCGTGAGGTCGATGTGCGCCATGTTGTTGGGGATGCGGCCGTCCCACTGGTCCGTGTAGACACTGCGGCCGGACAGCGCCTGCATCGTCACGGTGCCAATGAAATGGGTGGCCGCTTCGGTCATCACGACCTGCACGTGCGCGCCCTGTTTGGTGAGGGCGCGGCACAGTTCCGCGGCCTTGTAGCAGGCCACGCCGCCGGACAGGCCGAGGACGATCTTCTTGCCCTTCAGGTCCATGCTCATGGTTCCTCCAGTGCTTAATGCTTGTTCACGCGGCGCAGTTCATCGACGATGAACAGGAAGGCGCCGATCGTGATGGCGGTATCCGCGATGTTAAAGGCCGGGAAGTGGCCGACGCCGCGCCAGTAAAAGTCGAGGAAGTCGATCACGTGGCCGTACGCGACGCGGTCGACGAGATTGCCCAGCGCGCCGCCCATGATCAGCGCGAGGGCCCAGCAGAACATGCGCTGGCCCGCGTGCTTGCGCAGCAGGTAGACGATGAAACCGACGGCCGCGATGGCGATGCCGGCGAACAGGTAGCGCTGCCAGCCGCCCTGGTCGGACAGGAAGCTGAATGCCGCGCCCTTGTTATACGCGAGGACCAGGTTGAAGAAACTGGTGACGGGCTTCTCTTCGCCGTGCATGAAGGTGCGCGTGATGGTGATCTTGCTGATCTGGTCGAGCAGGATGACGATGAAGGCGATGCCGAGCCACGGGGTGAGGCTGCCGCCCGAGCGCGACGAGACGGCGGAGAATGTTGGTTTTTTTTTGCTGGCCATGTCGATGGTCGTAGAGTGAAAACCCCGGGCGCAAGGCCCGGGGCGCTGGTACATCAGGCGAAGCGGCGCTGTTCCCCGCTGCCGAACAGGTTGCTCGTGCAGCGGCCGCACAGGCCCGGATGTGCGTGGTCATGGCCCACGTCGCGGCGGTAGTGCCAGCAGCGCTCGCACTTGGCGGCGTCGGACGGCGTGACGGTGACGGCTTCGTCGGCGGCATCCTGGACCTGCTCGACGGTCGCCTGCGACGTGATGAACACGAACTTCAGGTCGTCGTCCAGGCTCGCCAGGGTCGCGTACTTGTCGCCGGCGGCCTTGATCGCCAGCTCCGCCTGCAGTGACGAGCCGATCGCGCCGGATGCGCGCACTTCTTCCAGCTGTTTGGTCACGTCGGCACGCACGGCGCGCAGCAGCGCGTACTTGTCCAGCAGGGCGGCGCTGTCCGCGATCGCAGGGAAGGTCCACAGCGTCTGCGTGAAGATGGTCTCGTCGCTGTCCTTGTACGCCTGTTCGCCGGCGAACACGGTCCACGCTTCCTCGGCCGTGAACGACAGGATCGGCGCCATGATGCGCAGCAGCGCGTGCGCGATGTGCCACAGCGCCGTCTGCGCCGAGCGGCGCGCGAAGGAGTCCACGCCCGTCGTGTACAGGCGGTCCTTCAGGATGTCGAGGTAGAAGCCGCCCAGGTCTTCCGAGCAGAAGTTCTGCAGGCGCGCGACGACCGGGTGGAATTCGTAGCGCTCGAAGTGCGCGGCCACATCGGCCTGCAGGCGCGCCGTCTCGGCGAGCGCATAGCGGTCGATCTCGAGCAGCTCGGCCACCGGCACGGCGTTCTTCGCGTGGTCGAAGTCCGACGTGTTCGCGAGCAGGAAGCGCAGCGTGTTGCGGATGCGGCGGTACGATTCCGTCACGCGCTTGAGGATCTCTTCGCCGATCGACAGCTCGCCCGTGTAGTCGGTCGATGCGACCCACAGGCGCAGGATGTCGGCGCCCAGCGTATCGGAGATCTTCTGCGGCGCCAGCGTGTTGCCGAGCGACTTGGACATCTTCTTGCCCTGCTCGTCGACCGTGAAGCCGTGCGTCAGCAGCGCCTTGTACGGCGGGCGGCCGTTGAGCATCGACGACGTCAGCAGCGACGAGTGGAACCAGCCGCGGTGCTGGTCCGAGCCTTCCAGGTACAGGTCGGCCGGGAAGTGCGATTGCTCCTTGTGCGAGCCGCGCAGCACGGTCTGGTGCGTCGTGCCCGAGTCGAACCACACGTCCAGCGTGTCGCGGTTCTTTTCGTACATCGCCGCTTCATCGCCCAGCAGGTCGCGCGGGTCGAGCTTGTGCCAGGCGTCGATGCCGCCTTGTTCGATCAGTCGTGCCACCTGTTCCAGCAGCTCGGGCGTGCGCGGATGCAGCTCGCCCGTTTCGCGGTGCAGGAAGAAGGCCATCGGGACACCCCACTGGCGCTGGCGCGACAGGGTCCAGTCCGGACGGTTGGCGATCATGCCCTGCAGGCGCGCCTGGCCCCAGTCGGGGAAGAACTGCGTCTCGGCGATGCCGGCCAGCGCGGATTCGCGCAGCGTGGGGCCGCCATCCTTCGGCTTGACGTCCATGCCGGCGAACCACTGGCTCGTCGCGCGGTAGACGATCGGGGTCTTGTGGCGCCAGCAGTGCATGTAGCTGTGGTCGAACATCTTCAGTTCGAACAGGGCACCCGCTTCGCTGAGCGCATTGCAGATCGGTTTGCTGGCTTCCCAGATCGTCATGCCGCCGAACAGCGGCAAGGTGCTGGCGAAGCGGCCGTCGCCCATCACGGGTTTCAGGATCTCGTCATCCTTTATGCCGTGCGCCTTGCACGACTGGAAGTCTTCCAGGCCGTAGGCCGGCGCGGAGTGGACGACGCCGGTGCCGCTGTCCGTCGTCACGTAGTCGGCCAGGTAGACGGGCGACGTGCGGTCGTAGAACGGATCGGCCGCGTGCAGCGGGTGCTTGAAGCGGATGCCGCCCAGCTTCTCGCCCGTCGTCGTTGCGACGACTTCGCCTTCCAGCTTGTAGCGCTCCAGAACACTCTCCGCCAGATCCTTGGCGACGATCAGCAGGACCGGCTTGCCGTTACGATCCGCCTTGACCAGCGCGTACGTCACTTCCGGGTGCACGTTCAGCGCCTGGTTCGACGGGATCGTCCACGGGGTCGTCGTCCAGATGACGATGAAGCCGTCGCCCGCGGGCAGCGCGTCCAGGTCGAATGCCTGCGCGACCTTGTCGCTTTCCGCGAACGGGAAGCCGACGTCGATGGCCGGGTCGCGCTTGTCCTGGTATTCCACTTCCGCCTCGGCCAGCGCCGAGCCGCAGTCGAAGCACCAGTTCACGGGCTTCAGGCCGCGGTAGACGTAGCCCTTGTCGAGCATCGTGCCGAGGGCGCGCAGCTCGTCGGCCTCGTTACTGAAGTTCATCGTCAGGTAAGGATTGTCCCACTCGCCCAGCACGCCCAGGCGGATGAAGCCGGCGCGCTGGCGGTCGATCTGTTCCAGCGCGTAGGCGCGGGCCTTTTGCAGTACTTCGGCGGTCGGCAGGTTCTTGCCGAACTGTTTTTCGATCTGGATCTCGATCGGCATGCCATGGCAGTCCCAGCCCGGCACGTACGGTGCGTCGAAGCCGGCCATGGTGCGCGATTTGACGACCATGTCCTTCAGGATCTTGTTGACGGCGTGGCCCAGGTGGATGTCGCCGTTCGCGTACGGCGGACCGTCGTGCAGGACGAATTTCGGACGGCCGGCGGCCGCCTTGCGGATGCGCTGGTAGATCTTCTTGTCCTGCCATTGCTTGACCCAGCCCGGTTCGCGCTTGGCGAGGTCGCCGCGCATCGGGAAGGGGGTGTCGGTCATGTTGACCGGGTATTTGCTCTCCGGCTTCTTGTTGCCTTGTTGGCCTTTCTGGCCTTGCTTGGTATCGGACATGGTGATTTCTAAAATGGACTGCTGTTATTCGTGATGACGGGACGGCGCCGTTATTCCGTCCCTGGCGCCGTCGAGACTCTGGAAGTCCCGGTCAAATTCGGTCGGTGGCCGTGAGGGCGCCGGCGCGCTGGGCGAACCAGGCGCGGGCCTGCTGCGCGTCGCGTTCGATGGCGGCCGTCAATGTGGGGAGGTCGACGTATTTTTCCTCGTCGCGCAGCTTGGTGAGGAATTCCACGCGCACGAGCTTGCCGTAGCAGGGCTGGTTCCAGTCGAAGACATGGACTTCCAGCAGCATGCGGCCCGCATCCTCGACGGTCGGGCGCACGCCGAGGCTGGCGACGGCCGGCAGCGGCTGGTCGGCCAGGCCGTGCACCTGCACGACGAAGATTCCCGCCAGCGCGGGGCGGTGGGCGACACGCAGGTTCAACGTGGGGAAGCCCAGCGTGCGGCCCAGTTTCTGGCCGTGGATCACGTGGCCGGACATGGAATACGGATGGCCCAGCAGGGCGCGGGTGGCGTCGAAATCGCCGGCGGCGAGCGCGGCGCGCACGGCCGAGGACGAAATCCGGGTGGAGTCGTGCAGCACGGCCGGCAGGCTGTGCACTTCGAAACCGTAGCGCTTGCCGGCTTCGGCCAGCAGGGCGACGTTGCCGGCGCGGCGGGCGCCGTAGCAAAAGTCGTCGCCAACCATCAGCCATTTCACGTGCAGGCCGTCGACCAGCACGCGCTGGGTGAATTCATCCGGCGACATCGACGCGAAATGTTCGTTGAAGTGTTCGACGATGACGCGGTCGACGCCGGCATTGCCCAGCGATTCCAGCTTGTCGCGCAGGTTGGCGATGCGCGCCGGCGCCTTCGACAGATCGCCGCTGCGCTGCGCAAAGTATTCGCGGGGATGGGGCTCGAACGTCATCACGGCGGCTTCCAGCCCGAGCTTGCGGGCGCTCGCGGTCACGTGGGCCAACAGCGCCTGGTGCCCGCGGTGGACACCGTCGAAGTTGCCGATCGTGAGCGCACAAGGCGCGCGTGCCCTGTCGTTGGGAAGTCCGCGAAATACCTTCATTGGATGGTTCGTGCTTCTAGGCGAAATACCAGATTATACGGCAAAGGGCATGTTGCACAGCGCAACGCCTTTGCCGGGGTGGATGAGGTAGCGTTGCCCCCAATAAAAAAGCGCAGCCTGCTTGACGCAGACTGCGCTTTTGTCCTGCCTGGAGCAGGGGAGATCAGCCGGAGATCGGCTTGTTGATCGCCATGATGAAGTAACGGGCCACTTCCGCCGTGCCATCGGTACCGCCGACGGACTTGAGCGTGCTGATGGCTTGCTGCTTCTTGCCGGCGACGGCATAGGCTTCGCCCAGGTGCAGCTTGACGTCTTCCGGATGCTTCAGGTCCTTGGCCTTGGCAGCGGCTTCCATCATCTTCAGGCCCTTGTCGACCTGGCCGGACTGGACCAGCGCGTAGCCCAGCGTTGCAAGGCCGTCGTTGTCGCCATCCTTGTTCAGCTGCGCTTCGGTGGCGGCCAGATTCTTGTTCTGGTCGGCCAGGGTTTTCTCGGCCAGGTCCTTCAGGCGCTGGTGACGGGCGGCGTCCGGACCGGTGCCCAGTGCGCCTGCCTTGTAGCCTTTGTCGATGACCTTCAGGGCTTCAGCCGGCGCGCCGGCCTGCAGCACGAGCTGCGCCATTTCCATGAACTCGCTCGGCTTCTTCAGCAGGCCGTTGGCCAGCTTCAGGCGATACAGGTCCACCTGCAGGCGGCCCGAGAAGCCCGGCTTGCTTTGCACGCGGTTCAGCAGGTCGGTCCAGTACTGGGCCTTCGGATAGTTGGCGGCCAGTTTCTCGATGGTGTTGACGTAGCCGGCTTTGTCGTTCTTCTTGAGCTGGATGTTGGCCAGCATGCCCAGCTGGTCTTCGCTCAGGCGGCCGCTCTTTTCGGCCGCGCGCAGTTCATTTTCCAGTGCCTGGATATTGCCCTGCTTGTAATAGTTCTGCATCAGGTAAGCGCGCAGCTTCGGATCGTCGCGTTCCTTGAGCTGGCGTTCGATGGCGGCGTTGGCCTTGCTCAGGTCGCCCGCGCGCATGTAGATGCCGATCAGGCCTTCCGAGAACTGGGCTTTTTCGGTTGCGTTCAGTTGGCCGGAACCGATCAGGTATTCGAAGGCCTTGGCTGCCGTGTCGTAATCGCCGGCGGCCGATGCTGCGCCGGCGCGGGTGCGTTCGATCAGGTACGTCTCATGGGCCGACTTGCCGCTGACCTTGTCGAGGTCGCGCAGCTTGGCCAGGGCTTCCTTGTTCTTGCCCGACTTAATCAGCTGCGCGGCTTCCTGCAGCGGTTTGCCGATTTCCGGACGGAGGGTCTCCGCGGCGTAGACCGGGGCCAGGCCGACCACCGGAGCGGCGGCGGTGAATCCGAGGGCGGCCACTACGAGGCCGAGGTGTGCGAGGCGGAATTTAGCCATTATCGAAATTCTCTCATTCAAAATAGACACGGCAGGGAAACCCTGCCGTGTTCATTATAGCCAAAGCGATTACTGGAACTGTTCGTTACCGACCATACCGATCTTGGTGACACCAAGACGCTGGGCCGATGCCATCACACCAGCGACAACCTTGTACTCGACCAGCTTGTTCGGACGCAGGTGCACTTCCGGCTGATCAGCTTGGGCTGCCACGTTCGCCAGCTTCGCTTCGAGGGTGGCACGATCCGGGATCGGCTGGTTATCCCAGAGGATAGTACCGTCGAAGTCCACGTCGATCGTGATCACTACCGGTTCCTTGGTCGGCGGCGGCGGATTGCCAACCGGCATATTCAAGTTAACCGAATGGTTTTGCTTCGGAATGGTGATGATCATCATGATGATCAGCACCAGCATGACGTCGATCAGCGGCGTCATGTTCATTTCCATCATCGGTTCCGGATCTGCTGATTTAGCACCGGACGAACCAACGTTCATACCCATGGTGTTTCCTTTCAAATCTTGGGAAACCAGCGTGACAGCGGCGGGGCCACTGTCACGCTGGCGGGTTGTATCCTGGTGGATCAGCCCTTATCAGGTGGTTCGGTGATGAAGCCGACCTTCTGAATCCCGGCACGCTGGGCCGTGTAGAGCACTCGACCGATGGCTTCGTAGCGGGTTTGCTGGTCGCCACGAATCTTCACTTCCGGCTGAGGCACTTTCACCGATTCCTTAGCCAGGAAATCGAACAGCTCGTCGGTGTTGTTCAGGTGCTTCTGGTTCCAGTACATCTCGCCATCTTTGTTGACGACGATGTTCACGTCTTCCGGCGTGGTTTTCACGACCTGGTTGGTCTCGATCGGCAGGTTAATCTTCTGCAGGTGGAGGACAACCGGGCTGGTGATCAGGAAGATGATCAGGAGAACCAGCATCACGTCCACGAGGGGCGTGGTGTTGATCTCTGACATCACTGCATCTTCATCTCCGCTATCGGAGCCAACACTCATACCCATGGTTTAGCCAACCTTTTTAGCGGTGCTGGCGCCTTGTGCACGTGCAGCTTCCGAGGTGTGCATTGCGCCCGAGATCAGGACCGAGTGCACGTCTGCGCTGAACGAACGGACGTCTTCCATTGCCGACTTGTTGCGGCGGACCAGCCAGTTGTAGCCCAGAACGGCCGGAACTGCAACGAACAGACCGAATGCGGTCATGATCAGTGCTTCACCCACCGGACCTGCGACCTTGTCGATCGATGCGTTACCGGTCATACCGATGTTGGTCAGTGCGTTGTAGATACCCCAGACGGTACCGAACAGACCGATGAACGGCGAGGTCGAGCCGACGGTTGCCAGGAACGACAGGCCATCCTGCAGACGCGACTGGACTTTGTCCACGGCGCGCTGGATCTGCATGGTCACCCAGGTCGACAGGTCGATCTGCTCGAGCAGGGCGCCGTCGTGGTGCTGGGTTGCCTTGGTGCCGGTTTCAGCGATGAAGCGGAACGGCGAGCCTTCGCTCAGTTGAGCCGAGCCAGCGGCGATCGACGGTGCTTTCCAGAATTTCTGGTTGGTTTCCTTCGACTGCTTGAAGATCTTCATCTGGTCCAGCAGCTTGGTGATGATGATGTACCAGGAACCCATCGACATGATCGCCAGGATGATCAGCGTGCCGCGCGACACGACGCCGCCGTTCCACACTGCCATCGGGCCGAACGGGTTCTCGACTTCTTCTTTCTTGGCTTCGCCGCCAGCTGCCGGGGCCGCTGCCGGTGCCGAAGCGGCAGCGTCGGCTGCCGGTGCTGCTGCGTCAGCCGCCGGTGCCGCTGCCGGTGCGCTCGCTGCTGCCGAGGCCGGAGCGTCGGCGAAGGCCGGAGCGGACACCAGTGCCGATGCCGCAGTGACCGAGAACAGGAGAGCCGCTACGGTAGCGGACAAACGGGTATTCTTAAACATGCTTCCTCCAAAAATTTAAAATGAACAGTTCGCTGAACTAATAACAACGAAAATCATGCTTTTGAGACGATACGCTGTCTCTGGTTATTCCAGCGTCCAGACGTACTGTACCGGCTGCCAGGACTCGATGGCCTGGCCGTTCTCAGTTGCCGGTTTGAACCGGCACTTGCCCAGTGCCACCTGAGCAGCCTTATCCAGGTCGCGGAAGCCGCTGGACTTCGTGACCTTGGAATCCTTCACGCCACCGTCCGCACCAATCAGGAAGGAGATGGTCGACACACCCGTTTCTTCGTTACGCAGCGACGATTTCGGATATTCCGGCTTCGAGCACGTATTGAAGTCCGCGACTGCCGGGGTCCGGGCCGGGCCTGCCGGCTTGGCTGCCGGAGCGGGCGGGGCCGACGGTTGCGGCAATGCCTTCTGGAGTTCCGTCGTCTGCGGCTTGGCCTGCGTCGTGTTAGCGATCACATTTTGCTGCGGCGGCGGGGTTTGCACTTGCACTTCCACCGGCGGGATGAACGGCGGAGGCGGCGCCTTCATTTCCGGCGGCGGCGGCGGGGGCGGCGTCTCCGGAGGTGGCGGCGGTTTTACGTCTTCAATGATCTTGGTCTCCACTGCCTCGGTCACCTTGCTGATCATCTTTTTGCCGAGACCAGTCACGATCCCGTAAGCAACGATCAGGTGCAAGACGATGACAATGGCGATACCAGTCAAATTCTTCCCGGGGTTCTTCTCATGCGAAAAATTCATCCTGCTTTCTCCAATACCAACCTTTTTTTGTTGCTACTAAACCCACAAAACACGACAAAAAGCTAAGAGCCGCATCCGGGACATCGGCGAATTATACCTACGAATTCTTTTTTGCACATACATTTTTACACCCTCAAAGAGAGCCTATTTGTCTGTAAAAACAGGCAAAGAAAGTGATCAAGAAAGAAGGGGCGCAGGTAGGCCGATGGAGGTGGAAGTTAGTTGTTTTGCAATGTTGTAGGGACCCCTTTCATAATGTGTGGAAGATAAGCCAATCGCCCTCGAAATGCCGAATTTTCCATGCCTATTTTGCAGCTCAGCAAATATCATAAGAAAGGTTCATGGCGTTTCTGCCAACTATATCGAAGTTCCAACTGGGAGGGCGTACTGTTGAAGCGGTTTTGACCCCGGATAAGAGGGGTTGGCCATAACAAGTCCTTATGTCGATACAGGGCCTTGATATGGCTCACTCGCCACGTCAGATGTTAGTTGAACTACATCACAAGGGGAAGATGGTGTCAACAGGATGGAAGAAAAAAATGCCCGCGCCGAGTAGCGCGGGCAGGAAGGTCAGTAACGTGCGCGCTTCTCGCGACGGCACTCCAGGCTGCTCACGACACGCCCGGATGGGTCAACGGTCTCGAGGCGTACATCGAAGCCCCACAGCCGTGCGACGTGCTTCAGGACCTCGTGCGCCTGCTGGTTCAGGGGGCGGCGCTGGAACTGGGTGTGACGCAAGGTCAGCGCGCGGTCGTCTCGGGTGTTGACTTGCCAGACCTGGATGTTCGGCTCGCGGTTGCCCAGATTGTACTGGTCGGCCAGTTGCTGGCGGACATAGCGGTACCCGGCTTCGTCGTGGATGGCTGAAATCGTCAGCTTGTCGCTGCGGTCGTCGTCCAGCACGGCGAAAAAGTGGAAGTCGCGGATCAGCTTGGGCGACAGGTACTGGGCGATGAAGCTCTCGTCCTTGAAATTGCGCATCGCAAAGTCGAGCGTCTTGAGCCAGTCGCTGCCCGCGATGTCCGGGAACCAGGCCTTGTCCTCGTCCGTCGGATCCTCGCAGATGCGCTTGATGTCCGTCATCATCGCGAACCCGAGGGCATACGGATTGATGCCGTTGTAATAGGGGCTGGTGGCCGGCGGCTGGTAGACGACGTTCGTATGGCTCTGCAGGAATTCCAGCATGAAGCCGTCGCCGACGATGCCTTCCTTATAGAGTTCCTGCAGGATCGTGTAGTGCCAGAAGGTCGCCCAGCCTTCGTTCATGACCTGGGTCTGGCGCTGCGGGTAGAAATACTGCGAGATCTTGCGCGTGATCCGGACGAGTTCGCGCTGCCAGGGTTCGAGCAGCGGCGCATACTTCTCGATGAAGTAGAGCAGGTTCTCTTCGGGCTCGGGCGGGAAGCGGGGCGGCGGCTGGTCCTTCACCTGTTCCTCGCGCCGCGGCAAGGTGCGCCACAGTTCGTTGACCTGCGACTGCATGTATTCCTCGCGCTCCTTCTGGCGCGCCGCTTCCTGCGCGACCGACAGCTTGGCCGGCCGTTTATACCGGTCCACGCCATAGTTCTGGATCGCGTGGCACGAATCGAGCAATTCCTCGACGGCGTCGATGCCATGCCGCTGTTCGCACTCGGCAATATAGTTCTTGGCAAAGACCATGTAGTCGACGATGGCGTCGGCATCGGTCCAGGTCCGGAACAGGTAATTGCCTTTGAAGAAAGAATTGTGGCCGTAGGCCGCGTGCGCGATCACGAGTGCCTGCATCGTCAGGCTGTTTTCCTCCATCAGATAGGCGATGCAGGGATTCGAATTGATGACGATTTCGTACGCGAGGCCCATCTGGCCCCGTTTATAACTCTTTTCCGTCGTCAGGAAATGCTTGCCGAACGACCAGTGGTTGTACGAGACGGGCATGCCGACGGACGTGTACGCGTCCATCATCTGCTCGGCCGTGATGATCTCGAGCTGGTTGGGGTAGGTGTCCAGGCCGAACTTCCTGGCCACCCGGCGGATTTCCTCGTGCGCCTGTTCGATCAGGTCGAACGTCCATTCCGACTGCTCGGGCAGGGCGCGCGGGTTGTTGGGATCTCTTGGCATAGCGGGCCTCGCTACTTGGGCTGCTTCTTGAACAATTCGCGGAACACCGGATAGATGTCCGCCGGCGTCACGATCTTCTGCATGGCGAAATTCTGGTGCGTGGCCGCCACCTCGGCGTACTGCTCCCACAGGTTCTGGGGCGGACCGTCGGTGATCTCGACATAGGTGTAGTACTGGACCCTGGGCATGATCGCATTGGTCAGGATCTGCTTGCACAGTACCGAGTCGTTGTCCCAGTTGTCGCCGTCCGACGCCTGGGCCACGTAGCTGTTCCAGTCGCCGTTGCTGTAGCGTTCGGTAATGACCTTGTTCAGCAGGTGCAGCGCCGACGACACGACCGTGCCGCCCGATTCGCGCGAGTGGAAGAACTCGTTTTCGTCGACTTCGGCCGCCGCCGTGTGGTGGCGGATGAAGACGACGTCGATCCGTTCGTACACCCGCTTGAGGAACAGGTACAGCAGGATGAAGAAGCGCTTGGCGGTGTCCTTGCGGCTTTCATCCATCGATCCGGACACGTCCATGATGCAGAACATGACGGCTGCCGTGGACGGTTTCGGGATCTTGATGCGATTGCTGTAGCGCAGGTCGATCGGGTCGATGAACGGGATCGCCAGCAGGCGCGTGTGCAGGTGGTGGATCTTGTGCTTCAGTTCGATCACCTGCGGGTCGTCGTCCTCCGCACCCTGTTCGCGCAGGTCGCGCAACTGGTGCTCGAGCGCCGTCAGCTGCTTGCGGGAGGGACCGCCCACCGCGATGCGCCGGCCGAGCGCGCCGCGCAGGGAGCGCAGCACGTGGATGTTCGACGGTGTGCCGGAGATGTTGTAGCCGGCGCGCTGGTTCTTGTATTCGACGACCTGGGTCAGCTGCGTCTTGACCATGTTCGGCAGCTCGAGGTCTTCGAAGAAATAATTCATGAATTCTTCGCGGGACAGCTCGAAGATGAAATCGTCTTCGGTCGTCTGCTCGCTGTTGCCCGCTCGGCCCCGTCCGGCGCCGCCGCCACCGCCGCGGGGACGGTTGATCGTGTCGCCTTTCTGGTATTCCGTGTTGCCGGGGTTGACGGTCTCCCACACGCCGCCATGGGCGTGCCCGAAATGCGGCTCGCTCACGTCCTTGACGGGAATCGAGACCTTCTCGCCATTCTCTACGTCGGTGATCGAGCGACCCTTGATCGCCCGGCCCACCGCATCCTTGATTTGCGCCTTATAGCGGCGCAAGAAGCGTTCGCGGTTGACCGCAGACTTGTTCTTGCCCTGCAAGCGTCGGTCGATGAGGTAAGTCAAAACAGGCCTCCTGCTGAAAGTCGCGGCGGGCCGGATTCCTTCCCGGTCCTTACATAATATAACGCGCCGCGTCGTCACGTGGTTGGCGTCGCGGATTCCGGTGACCGGCTTCGTGCCGGTCGACCGGTCCTGCCCGGCGGGCGCTCCACCGCCCGCCCCACGCTCCTGGTTTTGCGATGGCCTTTACGAGGACTTCCTTACGCGCAAGTACCACTCGCACAGCAGGCGGACCTGCTTGGGCGTATAGCCTTTTTCGACCATACGGGCCACGAAGTCGGCATGCTTGGTCGCATCTTCCGCGCTGGCTTTCGCGTTGAACGAAATCACCGGGAGCAGTTCCTCCGTATTCGAGAACATTTTCTTCTCGATTACCGTACGGAACTTCTCATAGCTGGTCCACGCAGGATTCTTGCCGCCGTTCGTCGCCCGCGCACGGAGTGCGAAGTTGACGATCTCGTTGCGGAAATCCTTCGGGTTCGAAATGCCGGCCGGTTTCTCGATCTTCTCGAGCTCGGCGTTCAGCGTTTCGCGGTCGAAGCTTTCGCCCGTGTCCGGATCGCGGAATTCCTGGTCCTGGATCCAGAAGTCGGCAAACGTGACGTAGCGGTCGAAGATGTTCTGGCCATACTCGGAATAGCTTTCCAGGTAGGCCGTCTGGATCTCCTTGCCGATGAAGTCGACGTAGCGGTTGGCCAGGTGTTCCTTGATGTAGGACATATAGCGCTGCTCGGTCTCGCCCGGGAACTGCTCGCGCTCGATCTGCTGTTCGAGCACGTACAGCAGGTGCACGGGGTTCGCCGCCACTTCGGTGTTGTCGAAGTTGAAGACCTTGGACAGGATCTTGAACGCGAAGCGGGTCGACAGGCCGTTCATGCCTTCGTCCACGCCGGCGTAGTCCACGTATTCATGCAGCGACTTGGCCTTCGGATCTGTGTCCTTCAGGTTCTCGCCGTCGTACACCAGCATCTTCGAATAGATGCTCGAGTTTTCCGGGTCCTTCAGGCGCGACAGGATCGCGAACTGGGCCATCATGCGCAAGGTGCCCGGGGCGCAGGGCGCCTTGTCGAGCGAGGAATTGCGCAGCAGCTTGTCGTAGATCTTGACCTCATCCGACACGCGCAGGCAGTACGGCACCTTGACGATGTAGATACGGTCGAGGAATGCCTCGTTGTTGCGGTTGTTGCGGAAGGTTTTCCACTCGGATTCGTTCGAGTGCGCCAGCACGATGCCTTCGAACGGGATCGCGCCGAAGCCCTCGGTGCCCTTGTAGTTGCCTTCCTGCGTGGCCGTCAGCAGCGGGTGCAGCACCTTGATGGGCGCCTTGAACATCTCGACGAATTCCATCAGGCCCTGGTTCGCCAGGCACAGGCCGCCGGAATAGCTGTAGGCGTCCGGATCGTCCTGGGCATAGTCTTCCAGCTTGCGGATGTCGACCTTGCCGACCAGCGAGGAAATGTCCTGGTTGTTTTCGTCACCCGGTTCCGTCTTCGCGATCGCGATCTGTTTCAGGATCGACGGATAGCGCTTCACGACGCGGAACTTGTTGATGTCGCCGCCGAATTCGTGCAGCCGCTTGACGGCCCACGGGCTCGGAATCGTGCGCAGGTAGCGGCGCGGAATGCCGTAGTCCTCTTCCAGGATGGCGCCGTCCTCTTCCTCGTTGAACAGGCCGAGCGGCGATTCGTTCACCGGCGAGCCTTTCAGCGCGTAGAACGGCACCTGTTCCATCAGGTGTTTGAGTTTTTCCGCGATCGACGATTTGCCGCCACCGACCGGTCCCAGCAGATAAAGAATCTGCTTGCGCTCTTCCAGGCCCTGCGCCGCGTGGCGGAAATAGGAAACGACCTGTTCGATCACTTCCTCCATGCCGTAGAACTCGCGGAATGCGGGATAAATCTTGATGACCTTGTTGGCGAAGATGCGCGACAGGCGCGGATCGAGGCGGGTGTCGACCAGGGTGGGTTCGCCGATTGCGGCCAGCATGCGCTCGGGAGCGCTGGCGTAAGTCAGGGGATCTTTTTTGCAAAGCTGAAGGTACTCAGACAGGGAGTATTCCTCTTCCCGGGTACGCTCATAGCGGGCTGCGTAGTTATCAAAAATGGTCATGTGAATGTCCTCTAATGTGCTAACACTGATCACGTCTGGCGGCTGAATGAGATTGCCGCCCAAGCCCCGGCCTTGGCAGGTGTTCTTGTTGGGGTCGCCGTCTGGATTTGGAGGTCAGAAGATCTGACACAAAACGAAGGGCGATGTTCTTGTTCTCATCCGGTTTTATCCGGGACCTCGTGGAGCCCGCCATGGTGGAGCCACGCTGGTGGCGAGGTCCCTCGCCGGTTTGTTAGCGCCCGCTGAGAGCGTCTTCTTACGCTTATGAAATTTATTATCTGCCTATTAGTTCTCGAAGTCAAAACAGTGTCGTGCACGCGTGTCCGGCCTTTCCAAGTCTTTGTAACGAATAAGGAAATAACCATTTTTAAGATGATTGCGGACCAGGTCTTCACACCTTTTTTGGTATTTCGGACATGATTTCCAACCGAGACTTTTGATCCCGTCAGCCACGATCATGTTTATTAATCGTTAAGTAAATAGTGCACCATCTGGCTAAGCAGTGGCGCACGCGTATCGTGTACTGACATATCAGGAATTCTTCAGCGAAATGAGAGGCTTGCATCGATGCGCTACACTGGCTCCTGATTCCATTCCAACGATTCATCGCGGAGATCCCATGCTGAACGAACAGCTGCGCCATATGTTGCAGGCGATGCCGAAAGCAGAATTGCACATCCACATCGAAGGCTCGCTCGAGCCCGAGCTGATTTTTGAGCTGGCGCAAAGGAATGGTGTGTCGCTCCCATATGCATCGGTCGAAGCGTTGCGCCAAGCGTACGCTTTCACCGATCTACAATCGTTCCTGGACATATATTACGCAGGCGCAAGTGTTCTGCTGACTGAGCAGGACTTCTACGACATGACGATGGCGTACCTGCGCCGCGCGGCCGCGGACAACGTCCGCCATGCCGAGATCTTCTTCGACCCGCAGACGCACACGGCGCGCGGCGTGCCGTTCCAGACCGTCATCGACGGCATCTGGCGCGCCTGCCAGGACGGGCCGATCAGCGCCACCCTGATCATGTGCTTCCTGCGCCACCTGTCCGAGGAAGAAGCTATTGCGACCTTGGAAGAGGCGCTGCCGTTCCGCGACAAGATCATCGGCGTGGGCCTCGATTCGTCCGAGGTGGGCCACCCGCCGGAAAAATTCGCGCGCGTGTTCGAGCGCGCCCGCAACCTGGGCCTGCACCTCGTCGCGCATGCCGGTGAAGAAGGCCCGCCGGCCTATATCGAGAGCGCGCTCGACGTCCTCAACGTGGAGCGCATCGACCACGGCGTGCGCTGCCTCGAGGATGCCGACCTGACGGCGCGCCTGGTGCGCGAACAGATGGCGCTGACCGTGTGTCCGCTGTCGAACATCAAGCTGCGCGTGTTCGACGTGATGGGCGACAGCAACCTGCGCCGCCTGCTCGACGCGGGCCTCGTCGCCACCGTGAATTCGGACGACCCGGCCTATTTCGGCGGCTACATCAACGACAACTACTTGGCCGCGTTCGACGCGCTGCCGCTCGACGTCCACCACGCGCGCCAGCTGGCGAAGAACAGCTTCGCGGCGGCCTTCCTCGAGCCCGAGCGCAAGCGCGCTTGGCTGGCCGAGGTGGACGCCTTCTTCGACGCCGCCCAGGCCGCGTGACCGCCATGCTGATCCAATCCCTGCGCATGACCGCGCGCGACTGGCGTGCCGGCGAACTGCGTTTCCTGCTGGTGGCGCTGGTGGTCGCGGTGTCGGCGCTGGCGGCCGTCGGCTTCTTCGTCGACCGCATGCGCGCGGGCCTCAACCGCGATGCGCGCCAGCTGCTCGGCGCCGACCTGCTCGTGAACGCGGACCAGCCGCTGCGCCAGGACTGGCGCGACGAAGCGGCGCGGCGCGGCCTGCTGCTGGCCGACACGGTCACGTTTCCCAGCATGGCGCAGGCGGGGCAGGGCGATGCGTCGCAGGCGCTGCTGGCGTCCGTGAAGGCCGTGTCGACGAACTATCCGCTGCGTGGCGCCATGCGCGTCACGACGAGCACGATCGATGCGAGCGAAGCCCTCGGCGACATCACGCACGACACGCCCGCGCCGGGCACGGTATGGGTCGACGTCAACCTGCTGCCGCCGTTGCGCGTGAAGGTCGGCTCGACCATCCAGCTGGGCGACAAGAGCTTTAAAATCGCGCGCCTGATCGCGTCGGAGCCGGACCGTGGTGCATCGTTCGCCAACTTCGCGCCGCGCGTGATGTTGGCGCTGTCCGACCTGAAAGCGACGGGCCTCGTCGACAACTACGCGCGCGTCACGTACCGCATGCAGGTGGCGGCGAAGTCGCCGAACGACCAGGCGGCGATTGCCGATTACGAGCGCTGGCTGCGCGGCAGGATCGCGGCCGACAACGTGCGCGGCGTGCGCATCGAGACGCTGGAAAACGGCCGCCCCGAGATGCGCTCGACGATCGACCGCGCCGAGCGCTTCCTGTCGCTCGTCGGCCTGCTGTCCGCAATGCTGGCCGCGGTGGCCGTCGCGATGGCCGCGCGCCGCTTCATGCAGCGCCACCTCGATGCCTGCGCGATGCTGCGCTGCCTCGGCATGACGCAGAACGAGGTCGGCGCGCTGTTCCTCATCGAATTCGTCATCGTCGGCCTCGCGGGGAGCGTGCTCGGGGTGCTGGTCGGCTTCGGCGCCCACTTCGTGCTGCTCGAGATGGTCAAGGGCCTGATTCCCACGGAGCTGCCGCCCGTGTCACTGCTGCCCGCGCTGCAGGGCATCGCCACCGGCATGCTGCTGCTCGTGGGCTTCGCGCTGCCGCCCGTGCTCCAGCTGCGCAACGTGCCGCACAACCGCGTGATCCGGCGCGAACAGGCGGCACCGAAACCGCTCGCGCTGGTCACGTACGGCTTCGGCGCGGCCGTCTTCCTCGGATTGCTGCTGTGGCAGGCCGGCGACGTGCAGCTCGCGCTGCTCACGGCCGGCGGTTTCGTCGGCGCGTTCGCCCTGTTCGCGCTCGTCGGCTGGCTCGCGCTGCTGTCCCTGCGCAGCCTGCGCGGCGCGTTCCGCCACCAGGCGTGGCGCTTCGCCATCACGTCGCTGCAGCGGCGCCCCGGCGCGACGGTCGTGCAGATCGTGTCGCTGTCGCTGGGCCTGATGGCGCTGCTCGTGCTGACCGTCGTGCGGGGCGATTTGATGTCCGCCTGGCGCCTCGCTACGCCGCCGGACGCGCCGAACCGCTTCATCATCAACATCCAGCCCGACCAGCGCGACGGCGTCGCCCGCACGATCCGCGCGGCCGGCGTGCCCGAGGTCACGTTGTACCCGATGATCCGCGGCCGCCTCGTCGCGGTGAACGGCAACGCGGTCACCGCGACCACGTACACGGACGAGCGCGCGAAAGGTCTCGCGGAGCGCGAATTCAACCTGTCCTCGACGGCCGACCTGCCGGCGACGAACGAGATCGTGGCGGGCCGCTGGTACCGCGACGCGCCGGGCGTGGCCGAAGCCTCGGTCGAGCAGGGCCTCGCGAACACGCTGCGTTTGAAGCTCGGCGATACGATGCGCTTCGACATGGGCGGCCAGATCGTCGACGCGAAGATCACGAGCCTGCGCAAACTGGAATGGGGATCGATGCGGGCGAACTTCTTCGTCATCATCAACCCGGCCGCGATGAAGGATGCGCCGACGACGTACATGACGGCGTTCCACCTGGCCGCGCGCGGCATCGGCCTCGCCAACACCTTGACGCGCGCGTGGCCCAATCTCACGGTCATCGACGTCAGCGGCATCATCCGCCAGGTGCAGGAAGTGCTGGACCAGGTCGTCGTCGCGGTGGAATTCCTGTTCATGTTCACGCTGGCCTCGGGCGTGCTCGTGCTGTACGCGGCGCTGATGGGGTCAACGGCCGAGCGCACGCGCGAAGCGGGCCTGCTGCGCGCGCTGGGCGCCACGCGCGGCCAGCTCGCGCAGGCGCAGCGCATCGAGTTCATGCTGGTCGGCGGCCTGTCCGGATTGCTGGCGGCGTCGGGCGCGGCGGCGCTGGGCTGGGCGTTGGCCAAGTACCAGTTCAAGTTCCCGTGGACGTTCGATCCCAAGGTCTGGATCGCGGGACTGGTCGTGGGCGCGGTGTGCGCACTCGTCGGCGGCTGGCTTGGCCTCCGCAATGTGTTGCGGCAGCCACCGTTGCAGACGCTCAGGGAAGCCTGACATACCCGCGGTGCGTGCGTTGCGCTATCATGGACGGATGTCCGATACCAACGCACCCCAAGAGTCCCAGGACGCGCAGGAAGAGACTCGCAGCCTGTACGAGATCATCGGCGGCGAAACCCGCCTGCGCGAACTGGTCGACCGTTTCTACGACCTGATGCAACTGGAGCCGGATTTCGCCGGCATCCACGCGATGCACCCCGTCCCCAACGACAGCTCGCGCGAGAAGCTGTTCATGTTCCTGTCCGGCTGGATGGGCGGGCCGAACCTGTTCATCGAACGCTACGGCCACCCGATGCTGCGCGCGCGCCACCTGCCGTTCGCCATCGGCACGTCCGAACGCGACCAGTGGCTGCGCTGCATGGCGATGGCGCTGGAAGATCTCGGCTACGATTACGACCTGCGCCTCGCGCTGATGCAATCCTTTTACCAGACGGCCGACTGGATGAGAAATCGTTCGCACTGACATGTCGACCCTCGCATTCATCGTGCTCGCGGTGCTGCTGCTGGCCGTGCTCGGCCTGCAGGTCGTCCTCTTGACCCGTGCGCGCCGCGGCGGCGACGAGCGCCACGCCTTCGAACGCCTGGAGCGCGAACTGCGCCAGGAATTGCAGATCAGTGCCCAGTCCACGCGCCAGGAGCTGGCCGCGCACCTCGCGCAGAACCAGGCCGCCACCGTGCAGCAGCTGGACGGCATGCGCCAGCAGATCCAGCTGAATTCGCAGGGCGGCCGCGAAGAACAGGCCCGCGCGCTCAAGCGCTTTTCCGACACGCTGAACGGCGCGCTCGCCAACCTGACGGAATCGAACGCGCAGCGCATGCTGGAGATCCGCGCGACGCTCGAGGCCAAGATCCGCGACCTGCAGAACGATAACGCCAAGCGGCTGGAAGAGATGCGCCAGACCGTCGACGAGAAGCTGCACGCGACGCTGGAGACGCGCCTGACGGAATCGTTCCGCCAGGTGTCCGACCGCCTGGAAAAGGTGCACCAGGGCCTGGGCGAGATGCAGCAGCTGGCCGTCGGCGTGGGCGACCTGAAACGCGTGCTCGTCAACGTGAAGACGCGCGGCACGTGGGGCGAGGTGCAGCTGGAGATGCTGCTCGAGCAGATCCTCACCGTCGACCAGTACGCCAAGAACGTCGAGACCGTGCTGGGCTCGAACGCGCGCGTGGAATTCGCGATCAAGCTGCCGGGCTCGATCGACGGCGGCCCGCCCCTGTGGCTGCCCATCGACGCCAAGTTCCCGAAGGAGCAGTACGAACGCCTGCTGGAAGCGGCCGAGCAGGGCGATGCCGACGGCGTCGCGCGTGCGGGCGCGGAACTGGAACGCGCGGTGCGCGGCGAGGCGAAGACCATCTGCGAAAAATACGTGTCTCCGCCGGCGACGACGGACTTCGCCATCCTGTTCCTGCCGACCGAAGGCCTGTACGCCGAAGTGATGCGCCGCCCCGGCCTGGCCGACGACCTGCAGCGCACCTTGCGCGTGACGATCGCGGGGCCGTCGACCCTGGCGGCGCTGCTCAACAGCCTGCAGATGGGCTTCCGCACGCTGGCGCTGGAAAAACGCTCGTCCGAAGTGTGGCAGGTGCTGGGCGCGGTGAAGACGGAATTCGGCAAGTTCGGCGACGTGCTGGCGCAGACCAAGCTCACGCTGGAGCGCGCGGCGAAGAACATCGAAAGCGCCGAAGTGCGCAGCCGGCAGATGGCGCGCAAACTCAAGTCCGTGGAGGCGTTGCCGAGCGAGGCGGCGCAGTTGATGTTGGGCGGGGCCGCGGCGGACGCCGACGATTAAATCAAACCCTCGAACAACAACACGTCGACCATGTCGCCGGCCTGCACCGTGCCCTGCTCATCGTGCAGCACCACCATGCAATTCGCCTCCGACATCGACCGCAAAATGCCCGAGCCCTGCGACCCCGTGATGGTGACGGTCGGCTGACCATCCGCACCGCGTGCGAGGATGCCGCGCTGGTATTCCGTGCGGCCCGGCTTCTTGCGGATCGTCGCGGCCGAGCGGGCGCGCACCAGTTCCAGCGGCGCCTCGGCGCCCATCATGCGCAGCAGCGCCTCGCGGGCGAAGAAGTAGAACGACACCATCACCGCCACCGGATTGCCCGGCAGCCCGAACAGGAAGGCGCTGCGGCCGTTCGAGGCGATGCGGCCGAAGGCCAGCGGGCGGCCCGGGCGCATGCCGATCTTCCAGAACGTCACGTCGCCCAGGCGCGCCATGATCTGTTTCGTGTAGTCGGCCGCGCCGACGGAGACGCCGCCCGACGTGATGATGGCGTCCGCGTTCTCGCACGCGTCGCGCAAGGCTTGTTCCAGTGCCCGCGGATCGTCGCGGACGACGCCCATGTCGATCAGGTCGCAGCCCAGACGCTGCAGCATGCCGTAGATCGTGTAGCGGTTGCTATCGTAGACGCAGCCCTCGTCCAGCGGCTGGCCGATCGAGCGCAGTTCGTCCCCCGTCGAGAAGAACGCCACGCGCAGCCGGCGCTGCACGGGGACTTCTGCCACGCCCAGCGACGCGAGCAGCCCGAGGTCGGCGGGACGCACGATCCTGCCGGCGCGCAGCGCGGCGCTGCCGGCCTTCAGGTCTTCGCCGGCCAGGCGGCGGTTGTCGCCGGGGCGGATGGTGCCGGGGGCGATGACCATCGTGTCGTCCTCGACGGTCACGAATTCCTGCGGGACGACGCTGTCGCAGCCGGCCGGCATGACGGCGCCCGTCATGATGCGCACGCATTCGCCCGGCTGCGGGCTGCCGTCGAAGGCGCGACCGGCGTACGCGGTGCCGATCACGCGCAGCCGCGCGGGCGCGTCGGCCGGCAGGTCGGATCCGCGCAGGGCGTAGCCGTCCATCGCCGAGTTGTCGTGGGCCGGGACGTTGATCGGCGAGATGATGTCGGCCGCGAGCACGCGGCCCAGCGCGGCGCGCAGGGCCACCATTTCCGTCGCGCGCACAGGCGTGACGAATTCGCGGATGATGCGCTGGGCGTCGCGCACGGGCAGGGCGTCCGGATCGTACGCGGACAGGCAGCTCACCACGTCCGCCAGGCGCGGCGTTTTCGCCGTATCGAGTTCGCGCAGTTCATCGAGCGTGTTGATGTTGCGGAACGCGTCGGCATCGTCGAACAGCACTTCCGCCACCTTGATCTGCGGGTACCAGCCGTCCATGCGCCGTCCGCCGCCATCCAGGTAGGCCGACAGCACGGGTTCCAGGCTCGCCTTCAGCAGGCAGAACACCGGGTGCACCTGGCGCCGGCCGTTTTCCTCGGTGACGGCGACGGCGAGGTCGGCGCCGGCCGCGCGCAGACCCTCGTGCAGGCGCTCCGCGAGGTCGGCCGGCAGGAACGGCGAATCGCACGGCGCCGTGAGCAGGTACGTCGTCGCGCAACGGCGCAGGCCCGCCTGCAGGCCGGCCAGCGGGCCCGCGTAGTCCGGCGTATCGTCCGTCCACACGGGCACGCCGTACGCGGCGTACGTGTCCAGGTTGCGGTTGGCGTTGATGGCGACCGTCGCGACCTGCGGTTCGAGGCGTGCCAGCACGTGTGCGACCATGGTCGTGCCGCCGAAGGGCTGCAGGCCCTTGTCGACGTGGCCCATGCGCGTGCCGCGGCCGCCGGCGAGGATCAGGCCGCTGATGGATTCCTTGTTCATGCTGTTATCCGCCGATGTAGGACATTTCGATTTTCTGTGCGCTCTCCGCGCGGAGCGAGAGGCCCGCCGTGTTGACGGTGCGGGTTTCGGAGTAGCGGTCGTCGCGCGCGCGCCAGAGGCGGGCGATGGCCGTCTGCATCTCCAGGTCCGTGCGCCCCGACCGCAGCAGCTCGCGCAGGTCGTGGCCGCGCGTCGCGAACAAACACGTGTACAGCTTGCCCTCGGTGGACAGGCGGATGCGCGAACAGTCGCGGCAGAACGCCTGCGTGACGCTGGAGATCATGCCGACTTCACCGCCACCGTCCACGTAGCGCCAGCGCTGCGCCGTCTCGCCCGCGTAGTTGGCGCCGATCGGCTCCAGCGGCATCTCGGCCGAGATGCGGCGCACGACTTCGCTCGACGGCACCACTTCCGTCATGTTCCAGCCGTTCGATGCGCCCACGTCCATGTATTCGATGAAGCGCAGGATCGCCGGCGTGCCCTTGAAGTGGCGTGCCATCGGCAGGATCTGGTCGTCGTTCATGCCGCCCTTGACGACCATGTTGACCTTGATGGGACCGAGGCCGGCGGCATGCGCCGCGTCGATGCCGGCCAGGACATCGGCCACGGCGAAGTCGACGTCGTTCATGCGCTTGAACACGGCGTCGTCGATGGCGTCGAGCGAGACCGTCACGCGGTCCAGGCCCGCATCCTTGAGCAGCTGCGCTTTGCGCGCCAGCAGCGAGCCGTTGGTCGTGAGCGTGAGGTCGAGGGGGCGGCCGGACGGCGTCTCGATGGCGCGCAACTGTTCGACGAGGCGCTCCAGGTTCTTGCGCAGCAGCGGTTCGCCGCCCGTCAGGCGGATCTTTTCGACGCCGTGGGCGACGAACAGCCGCGCCACGCGCGCGATCTCCTCGAAGTTGAGCAGCGCCGCGTGGGGCAGGTAGGCGTAGTCCTTGTCGAAGACTTCCTTCGGCATGCAGTACACGCAGCGGAAGTTGCAGCGGTCCGTGACGGAGATGCGCAGGTCGTGCAGTGGGCGTCCGAGGGCGTCGGCGAGCAGGCCGTTCGGTGTCTCCAGCGTGTCGGGGACGGTCAGCGCGGGCGCGCGCGCGTCGGCCACCATGATGATTTTTTCAGCCATGCCAATACGATAGCAGAAGGCCGGCGAGGGCGCAGGCAAGGATGGTCTTGATCGTTCCGGTTCTGTAGCGCAACAGCGCCACCGCGGCGGCCGCGCCGATGGCGATCGCGTCCCAGCGCGGCGCGCCATGAGCGACGAAGACGTGGGCGCCGAAGAACACGGCCAGGCTCGCGATGACGCCGACGACGGCCGCCGAGATCGCCGTGAGGGGCGCCGTCAGCCGCACGTCGCCGCGCGTCGACTCCACCAGCGGTCCGCCCGCGAGGATGAACACGAACGACGGCAGGAACGTGAAGAACGTGACGACACAAGCCGCCGCCGTGCCGGCGAGGAGGCGCGCCTCGGCGCCGAACAGCGCATGCGTCCAGCCGCCCACGAAGCCGACGAACGCGACGATCATGATCAATGGACCGGGCGTCGTCTCGCCCAGCGCGAGGCCGTCGATCATCTGGCCGGCGTCGAGCCAGTGATATTGCTCGACGGCGTGCTGCACGACGTAGGGCAGCACGGCATAGGCGCCGCCGAACGTCAGCAGCGCCATCTTGCCGAAGAAGGCGCCCATGCGCGGCAGTTCGCCGTCCGGCCCGTAGACGAGGGCCAATCCCGCCCAGCATGCCAGGCCGAGCGCGCAGCCGGCCACGCCGACCGTCAGCAGACGCCGCCAGGTGAAGCGCGCATGGGCCGGCGTCGGCGTCGTATCGTCGATCAGCGCCGGCGGATGCGGGGTGCCGTCGGCCGTGGCCGCGTGGGCGCCGCCCAGGTCGAACAGCGCGGGCCGCCACCGGCCGCCGACGAACCCGATCACCGCCGCACCCAGCACGATCAGCGGAAACGGCACATTCAGCAGGTCGATGCCGACGAACGCGGCCAATGCGATGCCGACCAGCAAGCCATTCCGAAGCGTCCGGCTGCCGATGCGCCACGCAGCCGCCAGCACGATGGCGACGACGGCCGGCTTGATACCGGCCATGATGCCGGCGATGGCGGGCACCTGGCCCCATGTCATGTAGATCCACGACAGGGCGATCAGCACGAGAAGCGACGGCAGCACGAACAGCACGCCGGCCGCGATCCCGCCCGGCACGCGGTGTAGCAGCCAGCCGATGTAGATGGCGAGCTGCGTCGCTTCCGGCCCCGGCAGCAGCATGCAGTAATTCAGCGCGTGCAGGAACCGCCGTTCGGAAATCCAGTGGCGGCGCTCGACGAGCTCGGCATGCATCATGGCGATCTGCCCGGCCGGTCCGCCGAAGCTGATGAAGCCCAGCTTGAGCCAGTAGCGCAGGGCGGTACGGAAGGAGACGGGAGCGGGCGGGGCGGACAAGGTGGGTCGGCAGCTGTATGGATGAGCCGCCCATCTTACACGAGCCCGCAGACGTTCAGCCCGTCATGGCCGGTGCCGTTTCCGGCATGTACACCTGGACGGGGTCGAGCGTCGCCGCGACCCCCACGTCGTCGAAGTGTGCATCGAGCCAGCGCTGGGCCGTTTCCTGTCCGAGGTCGCGCAGGCGGCGAATGAAACTCCATTCCGTGTTGAACTTGCTCGAGATACTCAGGTCGCGCAGCACGGCCGTGCCGCTGATCAGGTGCAGGCGCACGGGCGCCTGCCGCGCCTCGGCCGTCGATTCCTCGTCGAGCACGGCATCCATGTGCTGGATCGCGCTGATCTCGCGCACGAGGCTGATGTTGAACGCGATCTCGTTGGCACGATTGTTGACGTCGGCCATGCTGTACGGCAGGTCGCGCCGCGCGATCGGGTTGTTCTGCACGACGACGATGTCGCCGGCGCCATCCACGAGCGGCGCGAGCGGCGGATTGCCGACGAAGCTGCCGTCCCAGTACGCTTCGCCATCGATGCGCACGGGTGCGAACACCTGGGGCAGGCACGCCGATGCCATCACGTGCTCCACGTCGATCTCGTCGCGCCGGAACACGCGGCCCTTGCCGGTGCGCACGTTAGTTGCGGACACGAACAGGCGGATCTCTTCGCAGCTCCGCACCCGGTCGAAGTCCACGAGCGTGGCGAGCAGTGTCGACAAGGTGTTGATGTTGAGCGGATACAACTGCTCCGGCGAGAGCGCCGCCGTTGCCAGTTGCAGCAGCATGTAGCCGGGCGACGTCTCGATGCTGCCGCGGCCCATCAGCATGTCGAGCGGGCTCGGGCGCAGAGGGCCGAGCGCGGCGGCCTGGCCGAGCGTCGTCCAGAACCGGTCCAGGCTGCGCCGCGCGCCCTCCCGGCCGCCGCCGCGGGCATAGCCGTCGAGCAGGGCGACGGCGTTGATGGCGCCGGCGCTGGCCGCCGCGATGCCGTCGATTTCAAGACGATGATCGGCCAGCAGCCGGTCGAGCACGCCCCACGCGAACGCGCCGTACGAGCCGCCGCCTTGCAATCCGAGACTGATCCGTTTGGTCTTTTCCATGAGATCAGTGTGCACGGATCCGCCACCGGGCGGCGCCGGATTGCTGCAGTGCAGCGCCGATCAGGCGGGTGAGCGGTGGCTCACTTCCACCAGGATGCCGCCGGGCGCGTGCACATAGAACAGCGTCGCACCGCGCTGGGAGGAGACGGGCGGCAGGTCGGGCACGCCTTCCGCCTGCATCCGCGCGTGGGCGGCGTGCACGGCTTCGTCGGACTCGACGAGAAAGCCGATGTGGAAGTTGTCGGGATAGTCCTGTACGCCTTCGGCGCGCCGCCGCGTGAGGACGAGCGCGAATCCGCCTTCGCCGAGCAACAGCGCAAAGCCGTTGTTGCCGCGCGTGTCGAGCAGGCGGAAGCCGAAATGGGTCGTGAAGAAGGCGGCGGTGGCCGCGACGTCGGGGACGGGAAGGTCGAGGTGATTCAGTTGCATGGCATGCTCCGAAAGGTGGGCTCGCTCGGAACGATCAGCCACTGCGGGCATGCGCGAACGAACCCGTTGGGCGCAGTGGCGCCGGACGGTTCGTCGCGGGTACTCATGCGCGCACGCATGGAACAGAGCTTCGCGATGCGAAGGGGCCGGGCTTACCAAAACCGGTCCTGCCTTTTTCGACGCCGCTATCGTAGCACAGGCATAAAAAAAGGAAGCCCGGAGGCTTCCTTTTTCATGGTGACGCGCTTATTGGCGCGTATCCACCTGGATCAGCGGCTCATCGACCGGCGGCGGCGCCGGCTTGCGCGTGCGGCGCGGACGGGCCGGCGGCTCCACCTGCGCGGCCGCTTCCTGGGCGGCGCGCAGCTTTTCCGGATCCGTCGACGCCAGCGTCAGGCCCGCTTTTTCCAGCAGCTCGTTCAGGTCGACCGGCGCGGCAGCGACCGGGGCCGGAGCCTGAGCCGGAGCGGCCACCGGTGCCGCTTGCGCGACGACGGGCTGCTCGGCCTCGACCGGCGCCGGAGCGGGCGCTGCGGCCTGGGCTTCGACGGGTGCTTCGACGTGCGTTTCGACCGGCTGGGCGGCGGCATCGGCCTCGGCCTTGTCGGCCACGGCGGCGGCGACCGACTCGGTGGTCGGGAACGGCCACGGCGTCTGGGCAGTCGGGGCAGCCTCGACGGCAGGTTCGGCCGGCGCAGCAGCCTGCTCGGCAGCAGTTGCAGCCGCAGCGGCAGTAGCGGCAGCAGCGGCCGCAGCCTGTTCGGCCTGGACGCGGGCCGCTTCCGCCTGCTCGGCGGCAGCCTTTTCGGCGGCGGCTTTCACGGCGGCAGCCTTGATGGATTCCGAGGTCGGGAACGGCCACGGACCCAGGGCGACGGCTTTGGCCGGCTTCGCCTCAGGTTTGGCTTGCGCAGCCTTCGCTTCGGCCTGGACCTTGGCGGCTTCCTCGTCGGCGACCGGCGTGAAGGCCGGTGCTTCGCCTTCGACGACGTCCTGCTCGGCGCCCTCGACCTGGTCACGGTCGCGGCGGTTGCGGTTGCGGCCGCCACGACGACGACGACGGCGCGGTTCGTCGCCATGCGCGTCCGTTTCCAGTTCCTCGCCTGCAGGGCCCACGTTCGCCGTCACCGGCTTCAGTGCTTCCGGAATCTCCGGCTCGCCGGCCAGCGTGATGGCCGCCTGGGCCGCCACGGCCTGGGCTGCATTCAATTCCTCGGACTTTGCCTCGACCGGGGCGCGTTCGGCCGGGGCGCGCTCGGCGCGTTCCGTACGCTCGGCGCCTTCACGCGGCTGGCGCGGCTGGCGCGGTGCGCGTTCCGGACGTTCGCCACGCTCCGGACGCTCGCCGCGTTCGGCACGCTCGCCACGCGGGGCTTGCGGTTGTGCATCCGCCGTGACGGCTGCCTGTTCGCGCGGCTCGCGGGCTTCGCGCGGTTGACGCGGCTGGCGCGGCGGACGCGCCGGCTTGGCGTCAAGCTCGACCGGCTTGGCGCCTTCCACGGCGGCGTTCACATCGCGTTCCTCGCGTTCGGCGCGGTTGCGGCCGTTGCCGCCGGCAGTACCGTTACGGCCGCCGCGGGCATTGCGCGGGCCACGGCCTGCGCGCTCGCCGCGTTCGCCGGCAGCCGGCGCGGCTTCAGCGGGTTTGGGCGGTGCGACCGGCGCGGGCGGCGGAGCGACCGGGGCCGGACGGCCGAAGAAGAAGTTGCGCAGCTTGGCGAAGAAACCTTCCTGGGCCGGCGGCGTCCAGGCCGCAGCGGCCGGCGCGGGGGCCGGTGCCGGGGCGGGCGCCTCGACCGGCTTGGCCGGCTGGCGGTCGACCATCGGTGCCGGCTGGGCCGGGGTGATCGTCTTGACGACGGCTTCCTGGCGCGGCTTGGCTTCTTCCTTCTGGCGCTTGGCGAAGGCCATGTCGGTGTCGGCCGACTCGGCCATCGTGTAGCTGGCGGTCTCGACGTCCAGGCGCGGATCGTCGTGCTTGATGCGCTCGAGCTTGTAGTGCGGCGTTTCCAGGTGCTTGTTCGGGACCAGGATGACGGTGATGCGGTGGCGCGTCTCGATCTTGAGGACTTCGCCGCGCTTTTCGTTCAGCAGGAAGGCGGCGACGTCGACCGGGACCTGGACGTGGATCGCGGCCGAATTCTCCTTCATCGCCTCTTCCTGGATGATGCGCAGCACCTGCAGGGCGGACGATTCCGTGTCGCGGATGTGGCCGGTGCCCGAGCAGCGCGGGCAGGTCACGTGCGAACCTTCCGACAGCGACGGACGCAGGCGCTGGCGCGACAGTTCCATCAGGCCGAAGCGCGAGATCTTGCCCATCTGGACGCGTGCACGGTCATGGTGCAGGGCATCCTTCAGGCGTTGTTCCACTTCGCGCTGGTTCTTGGCGACTTCCATGTCGATGAAGTCGATGACGATCAGGCCGCCCAGGTCGCGCAGGCGCAGCTGGCGGGCCACCTCGTCGGCCGCTTCCAGGTTCGTGTTGAACGCGGTGGTCTCGATGTCCGAGCCGCGGGTCGCGCGTGCCGAGTTGACGTCGATGGAGACGAGGGCTTCCGTGTGGTCGATCACGATCGCGCCGCCGGACGGCAGCGGCACGGTGCGCGCGTACGCGGTCTCGATCTGGTGTTCGATCTGGAAACGGGAGAACAGCGGCACGTCGTCCGTGTAGCGCTTCACGCGGTGCGCCATGTCGGGCATCACGTGGCTCATGAACTGCTGGGCCTGGTCGAAGATCTCGTCGGTGTCGATCAGGACTTCGCCGATGTCAGGCTGGAAATAGTCGCGGATGGCGCGGATGACCAGCGACGATTCTTGATAGATCAGGAACGGACCGGGCGCCGACTTGCCGGCGCCTTCGATCGCGCGCCACAGCTGCATCAGGTAATTCAGGTCCCACTGGAGTTCTTCGACGGTGCGGCCGATGCCGGCGGTGCGGGCGATGACGGACATGCCCTGCGGCAGGTCCAGCTTGTCCATCGTCTCGCGCAGTTCCTGGCGTTCTTCGCCTTCGACGCGGCGCGACACGCCGCCGCCACGCGGATTGTTCGGCATCAGGACCAGGTAGCGGCCGGCCAGCGAAATGAACGAGGTCAGGGCGGCGCCCTTGTTACCGCGTTCTTCCTTTTCGACCTGGACCATGATTTCCTGGCCTTCGCGCAGGGCTTCCTTGATCGTGCAATTGCGGACGTCGACGCCGTCGCGGAAATAGGAGCGGGCAACTTCTTTGAAGGGGAGGAAACCGTGGCGCTCTTCGCCGTAGCTGACGAAGCAGGCTTCAAGGGAGGGTTCGATGCGGGTGATGACGCCTTTGTAGATATTCGACTTTCGCTGTTCGCGACCGGCGGTCTCGATATCGATGTCGATCAGTTTCTGGCCATCGACGATCGCTACGCGCAGCTCCTCTTGCTGCGTAGCGTTAAACAACATACGTTTCATTTTTATAAACTCCGCGACCCGTGGGCCGTTTCATGCCGTCTTTACGCAAGAGCGGCGAAAGTACAGGGATGTACGCGGGGAAGGGAGTGTTGGCGGTGGTATGCCCGGGGCGTGGCACGGCATGGCCGGCCACAGGGCGCAGTGGCGTCGAACGTGATTGCCCCGCGCACGGACGTCTTGCCGGACCGGGCGGCCCGATCGGGCGGCACAGGGGCAGGCAAGCGGTGCGACACAGCCAGATCTTCAGTCGGCGCGCATGCCGGGGAGCGAAACGATGCTGCCGAAACGGGCGCTCCGGGGCGTGAAGACCGCGGTGCGGATTGCGCACCTGCGTGATCTTCCCGGATGACTGTCTCCAGCAACATTGCTACGGCTCACGACGGTCTAGCGGCTCCTTACTTCGGGTCGGGCGAAACGGCAAGCGTTATCGACGCCATCACCCGGCGAGCCGACCCTGCGGCCGGCTTGCCGGTACTTATCCTTACAATTCCAAACAATCCAATCCTGCATCCTGTGCGGCTACCCGATTGCAACTGCGGTGCAACCCAGGTTCGCACAGGAATGTGCGTACACGTCTAGAAATCCTTGAAATCCGCCGCTGCGCTTTCGCATTGTCGCTGCGATGCCGCGACACTACTGCCGCTTGCGACGGTTTGGGGATTCCGTTTTTTTCCATCGAATTTGCATTTTGGCGGGGCCGATGGAGACGCCCCTGTGTAAAATATCGTTTTAATTCTTACACCTGCAGAGGTTTGACCGCCGCCTGTCGATTATATATTCAAAATGAAGGACTTAGAGAGAATTTCTGGGAAGACAGAGCGAATGACCTTGCAAAACGATGTTGTTCCCCCTTCATCACAGACAGATAGCCGCCCCCCTGCCACTGCTCAGTTTGTCACAATCACCGAGGAAGAAGCAGGCCAGCGCATCGATAATTACCTGCTGCGCGTCTGCAAGGGTGTCCCAAAAAGCCATATTTACCGCATTCTCCGCTCCGGCGAAGTGCGCGTGAACAAAGGTCGCATCGATCAGTTGTACCGTCTGGCCGCGGGCGACATCGTCCGCATCCCGCCCGTCCGCATGGCCGAAAAGCCCGCGGGCAGCGCCACCGTGCCGGGTGCGGAATTTGCCATCGTGCACGAAGACAACCACCTGCTCGTGATCGACAAGCCGGCCGGCGTGGCCGTGCATGGCGGTTCGGGCGTGTCGTATGGCGTCATCGAACAATTGCGCGCGGCCCGGCCGGACGCCAAATTCCTGGAACTGGTGCACCGCCTGGACCGCGAAACGTCCGGCTTGTTGTTGCTTGCAAAGAAACGGTCCGCGTTGACCAGCCTGCACGAGCAGATGCGTGACGGCACAACGGACAAGCGCTACCTGACCATGGTGGCCGGCGACTGGCGCAACCCGCGCCAGCACGTGAAGTTGCCGCTTCATAAATACACGACGCCGGACGGCGAGCGTCGTGTCGTCGTGCAGGCGGGCGGCCAGGAAGCGCATACCGTGTTCAACCTGCTGCGCAAGTGGCCGGACTACGCGTTGCTGGAAGCCGAACTCAAGACGGGACGCACGCACCAGATCCGCGTGCACCTGGCGTCCAGTGGCTTCCCGATCCTCGGCGACGAGAAATACGGCGATTTTGCGCTCAACAAGCAGCTTCAGAAGGCAACCGACACACGTGGCGCCTTGCGTCGCATGTTCCTGCACGCGTACCAGATCACGTTCCAGCACCCCGACACGGGCAAGCCACTGACCCTGAAGGCGCCGTTGCCGGCGGAATGCGAGCGTTTCTTGGTAAGCTTGGGGCCAGCGCAGGAACTCAAAACACGCACTACCCATCGATAACGCGGAATGAGGAGCCGGCGCCACGAGCGCCGGGAGACATGGCAAGAAAGCAATTCGATCTGATCGTCTTCGACTGGGACGGCACGCTGATGGACAGCACCGCCACCATCGTCAAATGTATACAGTCGGCAGCCAAGGACCTGGGCCTGGCTGTCCCCAGCGATGCCGCGGCGTCGCACGTGATCGGCCTCGGGTTGGGCGAAGCCATGCAGGCCGTCATGCCGAACATCGATCCGGCCCTGTATCCCCGCATGGTCGAACGCTATCGCTACCACTTCCTGACGAAGGACCATGAACTGGTCCTGTTCCAGGGCGTGCGGGCGATGCTGGACGAGCTTTCCCAGGAGGGTTACTTCCTTGCGGTGGCGACCGGCAAGAGCCGGGTGGGCCTGAACCGCGCCCTGAACGCGGCGGGATTGCTGTCCGTGTTCGATGCGACCCGTTGCGCCGACGAGACATTTTCCAAACCGCACCCGGCAATGTTGCAAGAATTGACAAGGGAACTCGGCCAGGACATGCGGCGTACCGTTATGATCGGCGACACAACGCATGACTTGCTTATGGCAAATAATGCCGGCGCCTCCGGCATCGCCGTCGAGTACGGCGCCCATCCGGTCCAGCAGTTGCAGGCATGCCATCCGGTTTTCACGGCAAAGAACGTGCCCGAACTGCACCAGTGGCTGGTCGAGAACGCATGAGCGATACCGAAGATGTCTACATCTGCGATTCGGCGACCGTCGAGGATGGCGGCAAGGGTGTCCGTTTCCCCGTGCAGGCGTTCGGTGACGACGCGACCGGGTTCGTCGTGCGCTTTGGCGGCAAGATCTACGCCTACCTGAACCGCTGCGCCCACGTACCGGTCGAACTGGACTGGTTCAAGGGCGAATTCTTCGAATCGAGCAAGCTGTATCTCATGTGTTCGACGCATGGCGCCATCTACTTGCCCGAGAACGGCGCCTGCGCAGGCGGACCTTGCCGTGGCGGCAAACTGCGGCCGATTACCGTGCGGGAAGCCGATAACCGGATTTATTGGCAACCGGATCAGCACATCCGTCCGCCGGCATCCGGCCTGAACGACAGCCAGATGGGGTAACCACACCAGGTATTTATGAGCGACAACACCAGGAACGACAATCCGAACGACAACCGACCGGCCGCCCCGGCGACCTTCAGCAACTGGGAGCGCGAGACCCTGGAGCGTCTCGTCTTTGCCACCGTACGCGAACAGCGGGCCGCGCGCCGCTGGGGCATCTTCTTCAAGCTGTCCTTTCTTCTGGTAGCATTTTTCGCGATCTGGGCGTATTTCGACTTCAACTTCGGCAGTTCGGACATCGAGGCGCTGGGTCGTCACACGGCGCTGATCGAGATCGACGGCGCCATCGAGGACGAAGGCAGCGGCGCTGCGGATACCGTCATCCCGTCGCTGAACAAGGCATTTTCCGATCCGGGGTCGGCGGCCATCGTCCTCCGTATCAACAGCCCGGGCGGCAGTCCCGTGCAGGCGGGCATCATCGTCGATGAAATCCAGCGACTCAAGAAGGGGTATCCGAACAAACCCTTGTACGTGGTCGTGGACGAGATCTGCGCGTCCGGCGGTTATTACATCGCGGCGGCTGCGGACAAGATCTACGTTAACAAGGCCAGTATCGTCGGGTCTGTCGGCGTATTGATGGACGGCTTCGGCTTCACGGGCCTGATGGACAAGCTCGGCATCGAGCGCCGCCTGCTGACGGCGGGCGAGAACAAGGGCTTCCTGGATCCGTTCAGCCCGCAGTCCGACAAGCAGAAACAGCACGCGCTCGAGATGCTCAACGAGATCCACGAGCAATTTATTGCTGTCGTGCGTGCCGGGCGTGGAAAACGCCTGAAGGAAAACCCGGAAATCTTTTCCGGTCTTTACTGGACCGGTGCCAAGGCGGTCGAGATGGGACTCGCGGATGGCTTCGGTACCGTGGACACGGTCGCGCGCGATGTCGTGAAAGCGGAAGACATCATCGACTACACGGCACACGAAGGCTTGCCGGAACGCGTGCTGAAGAAATTTGGCGCGTCGGTCGGCGCCGGTGCTGTGCATTCGCTCTACCGGGGTGCCGTGCCCAGCTTGCGCTGAGCACGGGCATCGGACAACTGATATGTCTCAATATTGGGCTTGAATCCTGCGCACGGTAGGCTATAGTTGGTGTGTAGCTGTTTCGGCGCAAACGACACGGAAACCAGCCTGTTCCTGGCGTTGTCGGAACCGCTTCAGACCCGCATTCGTGCGGTTTCGAGAGAATTCAATTCCTCAAGCTGGAGTCCCAATCGGGAAGGAAACGACGGCGTATGCCGTCGTTTTCATTTTTGAGGGCTGTCGCCGGGTACGCGTGGAATCGATTTCAAATTTGCTAACGGTGTATCCGACGACCGGGCCGTCGACCGCGGGCCGCCGTGCACGACGACCTTCTTGCTGATAAGTTCGGTGGACTCGCCGCCTTGCTGGGAAGTATCTGCGATAACGCTATCAAGACTGTCCGGCTCGGGCTGATGAAAGCCGCCTGTCTCCAGCCACGCCTGAAAGCGGCGCTGCGCCTGCTCATACCATGCGGCCCGCATCGGTAGCTGGTGTTCGAAACAATGTACATGCGGGATGTCGCCACCGCGCGTCCAGCGCGCCAGCGCAAGCCGGGTAGGGAAAATTGCGGCATATTCCTGGGCCACCCTCGTCCCGCTGCTTTTGGCCGCGGACGAAGACGGGGTGCTGTGGTTCTGTTTTTTTTCGATCTGCACGTTTGCCTCGTGGTTTGGGGGGTTAATCCGATGTGCCAGATGGTGCGGCCCACCTTTAGTCCTACACTCAGTAACTGTAGGTCGATTCCTAATCAGGTTTCAGTGTATCAACGGGACATAGTCAATTCTTGAGATGTGTCAAACGAGTTCTTGCTTCGAGTTGAAACCCCTGGATTGCTGAACTTTGACGCTTGCAATCCTTCTGCTACAGTCTCGCCCCATGAGTAAACTATCCCTCGACCGCGTGCTCCAGTCGCAAGGCTTTGGTACACGCAAGTATTGCCGGGCCCTGATCGAAGACGGCGACGTGGCCATCAACGGCGAAGTCCATGACAACTACAAGACCCTCGTGGAGACGGACGGCCTCGTGCTGACCGTGTTCGACGAAGAATGGGTCTATCGTGAACACGTCTACATCGCCCTGTACAAACCCTCCAACTTCGAGTGCTCGCGCAAGCCGAGCCACCATCCGGGCGTGCTGACCTTATTGCCGGAACAATTTACCTGGCGCGACGTCCAGCCAGTCGGCCGGCTCGATCATGACACGACGGGCCTGCTGCTGATGTCGGACGACGGCCCGTTCATTCACGCGCAGTCGTCGCCCAAACGGCATATTCCGAAGGTGTATCAGGCGACCACTCAGGAGCCGGTTACCCAAGCGCTCGTCGACCAGCTACTGTCGGGCGTGCAATTGCACGATGAGCCGGCGCCGCTTGCGGCGCAGTCCTGCGTGCAGCGGGGCGATCACCAGTTGGAAATTGTGCTGGAGCAGGGGAAATATCATCAGGTCAAGCGCATGCTGGCTGCGGCCGGCAATCATTGCGCCGCGTTGCATCGCTCGCAGATCGGCGGGTTGACGCTCGAGTCGCTTGGTCTGCAGGAAGGGGAGTGGTGTTATCTGGAGCAGGCGCAGCTGGATTTGTTGGTACCGACATGACTTCTTGCCAGGTAGCTTTCGTGCGACACGCAAGGGGCGTTTCCACGACACTCTTTATCTTGGAGATTGTCGGCAAGATAGCGCCTTATGCAAAAAAGAACGTATCGATTTCTTCCTGTCTTAACAGTATGCGTACTTAATCCAGCCTTGGGTCAGCAGTCTGCCCCTGAGCTGTCCACTTGCTCGAGGATCGCAGATGCCGGTCAGCGCCTGGCCTGCTATGACCATCTTGCCGGCGTCAGCCCTGACGCTCCGGAATCGGCTCCTGACGGGGGCGCGGGAATGGTGGGGCGATCGCTGCCCGCTAAGCCAGACGCGCGAACCTCTCTCGCCGACACCGCCGTAAATGCAGTCCTTGACCTGTCGCCTGAGAGAATGCGTGAATTCAGCTTGGCCGACCACTGGGAACTGGACCAAGAGCACCGCCGTGGCGTGTTCAATTTCCGTCCACATTATGCGAACTACCTGATGATTACCCGGATGGCGCATCCGAATAACGAGCCGTACCGGTCCTTTCGCGATATCTCCGATCTGGCGAGCGGTCTCTCGCATTCCGAACTCGTGTTTCAGCTCGGCTTCAAGACCAAGCTAGTCGAGACCACCTTCGACAAACCCATTGACGTCTGGTTTGGCTACACCCAGAACAGCTTCTGGCAGGCCGGTAACCGCAAAGCCTCCAGCCCCTTCCGTGAAACGAATTATCAGCCCGAGCTGATGGCGGTGACGCCGCTGAATTTCAACCTGCTGGGCATGCGCGCCAGCCTCTTTAGCCTGGGTCTCGTGCACCAGTCGAACGGCCAGGCGTCGACGCTGTCTCGCAGCTGGAATCGGATCTTTGCGCTGATCGGCCTTGAGCGTGCCGGCTTCACAGTGCTTGGTCGAGTGTGGAAGCGCGTCAACGAACCGGCAAATGACGACAACAATCCGGACATTGTCGATTACATGGGCCGAGGTGACTTGTCCGTCACCTACCGCAGCAACGGTAACGATTATTCGGCCCTGTTGCGCCGCAACTTCTCGACGAATCGTGGCGCGGCTCAGCTTAGCTGGGCCTTCCCGCTGGTCGGCCATTTCAAGGGGTATGTGCATTATTTTTCCGGCTACGGGCAGAGCCTTGTCGACTACAACTATTATCAGAACGTACTTGGCATCGGTCTGCTCGGTACTTTCTGAGAGCGCCAAACTCCCGCAATACGGTATCGAAGACAGATGCTTAGCAGGAAAATTCATTCATCGCGGGTGAAGTAGTCTCGGAGTTGGTGGTAAGTGCTAGATCGTGATGTAAAATGGAAACAGGTAAGGTCGGCATGAGACCGTCCTGAGGAATTTACACATTAGATAAGAATTGTATGTCCGCTGATCTGAATATTATCGGGCCCGGTGCCGTGGCTATTGGTAAGCGCACCGTTATCGCACCCGATGTCCAATTTATTTTTCATAAACCGTCGAAAATCGTCATAGGCGATTACTGTGTCATCGGCAGTGGTACAAAATTTGTTTGCAATGGCGGCGACGTCAATATTGGCGACTGGACGAGCATACATGATCGTTCTCTCGTGCTATCGACAGTCGGGGTGGACATTGGTGAACACTGCTGGTTTGGGCAACATTGTATTCTGGATGGTTCGGGGGGCTTGACGATCGGAAGAGGCGTTCGTGTTGGTATGTACTCCCAGATCTGGTCGCACGTCGCTGCGGGGGAGCAAATCGAAGGTTGTACGCTGATTGGAGAGCGGCCCGTCACGATCGAAGACGATGTCTGGCTTGTTGGTTCATGCATCGTCGCTTCCGGCGTTACGCTTGGGAAACGTCTGGTTGCTTTGATCGCTTCGAACATTACGAAATCCTGGTCCGAAAACACGGTGTTGGCGGGTTCGCCGGCGATGCCTAAGCCGAATCTTTCATTCTATCGCCCGATTACTCAGCAAGAAAAATGGGAGAAGTTGAGCACATGGCTGGATGAGATCGCAAAAGCCAATAATTTGCAGATGCAGAAAACGCAATTCGGGATCGTGCTAAGCAGCTCGAAATGGCAAGGCGTCGAACATATCGGTTTCGCGGTTGACGAGAACGCCGCCGACCAATTGGCTCAAGCTTTCCCTGACTCAAGTGTTTGTAATCTGGAAAATAAAACCTATTCAAAGAAGCTATCGAACATCGAAGCTCTCGTTTTGAAAAGCCTTGCCGGAAACAAGGCGCGTTTCTACCAGGCGAAATAATAAGTCGCTGGTGCTCTGGCTGGGAGATGCCGTGCCGTCGATTTCTACCGGCGGCACTGTCCGAGCGATTAAGGATAGTGTGGTTCTCTGCAGGCAGTGAAGCGGCGACTCGCCGAGAATACTCTTTAGCTGCACGGCAAGTGCACGTATGCTCACCCGCAGCAAGACCATCTGCTTGCGGTCGGGCCCACCCACATTGCCGGCGCAGAAACCTCAAGCTTGTCCATACAGTCATGCGTCAACTGCAGCGAGACACAGGCTGCGAGAGTTATCACTGCGGGCTGGACCCTGCGCCGAAACGTCGGTCTTGAACGGCAATGACAACCGCTGTGGCCTTCAGCCTTGCCGGCACGGCGGTGAGCAGTGTAATTACAATGCCGGCGCTACCTTGAGACGCGTGCGCTTCAATTTGCTACAGCGCCTTGTTCTGTTTCGCGCGGTCATCCATCCGACGTCTACATTGTCGCCCATGGCAGTGTGGTCAGGTCGTCCTGCGCGGCAGTTGGTTTATGGATGGGGTGTGGTCGGGGGCGAAGCTACCCGGGTAGCTTGCTAGTAAGTTTATTGGATGCAACGCTTGCAGGATAAATCGCTTCGTTATTACATCCAACTCAAGAGTTTATGGTCCAGTCAGATCAGTCGAGTATGTACAAATTATGAAGATCACATTCTGTTTCCGTGCTAAAACTTATTTGCGTACAGATAATCTCTCTAAATTGTCCGCTAACAAATCCTGGCCGATAGGCTTTTTGCCTGTGGCGTATATGTTGAATTCCACCCTTATAGACAAAAAAGTCGGGAAGCACGAACAACAAAAGGTTTCCTAACCATATTGCTGTCGGGTAAAATGGCAGGCTGTTTGAGACGCGTCAACACCCATCCAAGACCAATGTTCAAGTACACCAAGAGTTTTACGGCCGTCACACTGGCTATGACGGCTATTGCCGCTTTTGCGCAAGAGACAACCAATCGTACTGACCTGTTCGGTCAGGAAGCGCCTTCCATGGTTGCTAACGTGCCTGTCCCGGCTTCATCTTCCTCGGTGCCCCGTCGGCAAACGATTACCAACGCGTCGTCGAGCCAGAGCGGTTCCCAGGTGGGTGATCAGGCCAATGGGCAGGGCGCGGGGCAGGAGCTGGGGCGTGGCCAAGCTGTGGCGAACGGCAGGCATGGCGGTGATGCACGAGATGAAAAGGACTTCCTCCAGTTCCAACAGCAGGTGGCCGTTCAGGAAGCACCATTAAGCGAATTCCAGAAATTCATCAAAGATAATACGGGCAAAGTGCTGCCCATCTACGGCGCTGAATTCTTCAGGAAAGCATCGCCTACGTTTACGCCCGTCGTAAATACGCCGGTGCCGAGCAACTACCCGCTGGGTCCGGGCGATGAGTTGATTATCCGCGGCTGGGGGACGATCGACATCGACTACCGCGCCGTTATCGAGCCCAACGGCACTATCAACATTCCGACCATAGGTCCGGTGTCGCTTGCTGGCGTCAAGGCGAGTGAGGCTGAGGGCGTGATCCGCAGTGCCGTCGGGCGCTTGTACAAGGGTGTGACGGTGAGCGTCAGCCTCGGTCAATTGCGCGCCATTACCGTTTATGTGGTAGGCCAGGCCAGCCGTCCGGGTACGTACACTGTGTCGAGTTTGTCGACGCTGGTGACGGCTCTGTTCGCGAGCGGCGGTCCGAACGCCAACGGTAGCATACGGCGCGTGCAGGTAAAGCGCGGCGGCAAAGTGGCTGCAGAATTGGACCTGTATTCCTTTATTGCCAAGGGCGACAAGTCGGCTGACGTTAAGTTGCTTGATGGCGACACCATCTATATTCCGCCTGCCGGGGGATATGTGGCGTTGGTCGGAAAAGTTAACAACCCGGCGATCTATGAACTGAAGAACGGAAACGACAGCATTGCATCCTTGCTGGACGTGGCCGGTGGTTTGCCGGTTGTGGCCGATCCACGACGCGCCTTCCTCGAACGCATCGATCCAAGCAAGATGCACCCTCGAAGCGTGGAAGAGTTTGCGCTGGACGGCTCAGGTCTGCAGCGTTCGCTTAAGAATGGCGATGTGCTTAACGTTACTGCGATCACTCCAGATTTCTCGAACGCTGTGATCTTGCGCGGCAATGTCGATCAGCCCGTGCGCGCCCCGTTCAAGCCTGGCATGCGCGTGAGCGACCTGATTCCGAGTCGCGAATACCTGATCAGCCGCGAGTCGACCAAGCGCCAGAATAATACCGTGGCCTCGGGTGACAACGAGAAGGACACCACCGAAAACGTGGAAAAGATCGCTTCGCGCATCGGCAGCTTGATTGATCCGATTAACTGGGACTATGCCGTGATCGAGCGCGTCAATCGCGCTGACCTGAGTGTCAAGCTGATTCCGTTCAATCTGGGAGCAGTATTCTCAAGCCCCGGTGGTCCCGACAATATCGAGCTGCAGCCGGGCGATACGGTGACCATCTTCTCGCAAGATGATGTGGCAGTGCCGATGGAGAAGCGCCAGGTATTCGTGCGCGTGGAGGGTGAGGTCAAGACGCCTGGTGTTTACCAGATGACGGCGGGCGATACGCTGCAGACCCTGATCGCCAAGGCGGGCGGGCCGACCAGTAACGCTTACCTGTTCGGCACCGGCTTTTATCGCGAAGACGTGAAGAAAGAGCAGCAGGCGAACCTGCAGCGCGCCGCCGACCGCTTGGAATCTCAGTTGCGCATTGAGCAGTCGCGCCAGCTGGCGAATCTGCGCGGCGGCAACTCGGCCGAAGCGGCAGCCCTGAATGCCCAATTTGAATCCGAGCGACGTAGTGCGGAAGAGCGGATCGCCCGATTCCGCAAATTGCAACCGACTGGCCGTATTGCTTTCGGCTTGGATCCGAACGAGCGCTCTTTCTCCCGCTTGCCGCAGTTGGCGTTACAGAATGGTGACCGCTTGGTAGTGCCTTCGAAACCAGCCTTCGTGCATGTGTTCGGCGCCGTCAACGTCGAAGCGTCGCCGCTGTGGAAACCGAATACCCGTGTCAAAGATTACCTTCGACTGGCCGGAACGACTTCGGATGCCGATATCGACAACGCCTTCGTGTTGCGTGTCGATGGCACGGTCGTGTCCTCCGATTCGCAGGGCTGGTTCTTCGGCAAGATTGGTGGTCTTGAGGTGATGCCGGGGGATACGATCGTCGTACCGGAAAAACTGGACAAGCAGACCGCATGGACCAAATTCACGCAAGGTGCACGCGAATGGACCCAAATTCTGGCCAACTTCGGCCTTGGCGCGGCTGCGATCAAGACGTTGCGTGACTAAGTATCGATGAGCGACCGGCGTGCGCCGCATGCCGGGACCTCATCACCGTCTAAAGCATTATTTTTACTGAAATCTCATGAAGCTGTCAGAGAACCTGCAAATTGCCGTAATCGGCTTGGGCTACGTCGGCCTCCCCTTGGCCGTCGAGTTTGGCAAGAAATTTTCGACCCTCGGATTCGATATCAACCAGCGTCGCGTCGCCGAACTGAAAGACGGTATCGAAACCACCCTGGAAGTCAGCCCTGACGAGCTGATGCAAGCGAGCAAGCTCACCTATTCGACGGATATCGAAGACCTGCGCAAGGCTACGGTGTACATCGTCACCGTGCCTACCCCTATTGACGAGCACAAGCAGCCTGACCTGACCCCTCTGGTCAAGGCATCGGAAACCTTGGGCAAGGTGATCAAGAAAGGCGATATCGCCATCTATGAGTCAACCGTCTACCCTGGCGCAACCGAAGAGTGTTGCGTGCCGGTGATCGAACGTGTCTCGGGCTTGAAGTTCAACGAAGATTTCTATATCGGTTACAGCCCGGAGCGTATCAATCCGGGCGATAAAGAACACCGTCTTACCACTATTTCGAAAGTCACGTCCGGATCGACACCGGCGGCCGCGGACTTCATCGACGCGCTGTACAAGAGCATCATCACTGCAGGTACCCACAAGGCGGCGTCGATCAAGGTTGCCGAAGCAGCGAAGGTCATTGAAAACACCCAACGCGACCTGAATATCGCGCTGATGAACGAACTGGCGATTATTTTCAACAAGATCGGCATTGATACAGAAGACGTCTTGAAGGCGGCTGGTACGAAATGGAATTTCCTGCCGTTCCGTCCTGGCCTCGTAGGCGGTCACTGCATCGGAGTGGACCCGTACTACCTCACCCACAAAGCCGAGGCGATCGGCTACCACCCCCAGGTGATTCTTGCGGGCCGCCGGATTAACGACGGCATGGGACCCTATGTGATTGGCCAACTGATCAAGCACATGCTGAAGCGTCGTATCCAGGTCGACGGTGCTAACGTCCTCATTATGGGATTGACGTTCAAGGAAAACTGCCCGGACCTGCGCAATACCAAGGTCATCGATATGATTCGCGAACTGGGTGATTACGACGTCAATGTAGATGTCTATGATCCATGGGTCAGCGTTGAGGAAGCGCAGCACGAGTATGGCGTGGTGCCCGTTAGCAGCCCGGAACAGGGAAAGTACGACGCCGTCATTCTAGCCGTCGCCCATAGCCAGTTCCGCGAGCTTGGTGCTGCGGCGATTCGACAATTTGGTAAGGAAAAGCACGTGCTTTTTGATCTCAAGTACGTTCTTTCCAAGGACGAGTCGGACGTTCGTCTTTGATCGGTCTGGCGGAAAGGGATGTCGATGATATTTCCTTGCCACATGCGTCGCGATGGAGACGCCCGGATGAATGACGCAAATAATCGAATTCGCGACAAGTATGATGAATGAAAAGATGATAACGGAAGAAGAACGAACCGGATCGGCAGGTATCAGTCTGCTCGATCTGTTCATTGTCGTCGCCAAGCGTAAAAAGCTGATCCTTGGTTTGCCTGCCGCGGTTGCCGTTATCGTTGCCGCCGCCAGCTTCGCAATTCCAGAAACTTATCGTGCCACCACGAAACTGCTGCCACCTCAGCAAAACCAGTCGGGCGCTGCAGCACTTCTTTCTCAACTCGGCGGGCTTGGTGGTGTTGCTGCCAGCGCTGCCGGCCTGAAAAATCCCAACGATTTGTACATCGGGATGCTCAGAAGCCGCACCGTTGCGGACCAGATCATACGCAGGTTCAATATGAACCGCGTGTATGACAACCCGTCGATGGAAATGGTCCGGGACCGGCTGGCATCGAATACCTTCGTGTCGTCGGAAAAAGATGGTTTGATTACGATAACCTTTCAGGACCAGGACAAAAAGCTCGTTGCACCATTGGCAAATGCCTATGTGGATGAACTGCTGAAATTGACGAAGGTTCTTGCGGTCACCGAAGCAGCACAGCGTCGCCTGTTTTTCGAACGCGAGCTGGAACAGGCTAAAAGCAAGCTTGTTGCCTCAGAAGCGGATCTGAAGGGTACGCTCGAGACGAACGGTGTGAGCAATGTTGATACGGAAAGCGCAGCAGTGTTTGCGACGGTCGCACAGCTTCGCGCGCGAATCTCGGCCAAGGAAATCGAATTGCGTTCGATGGCGGCATTTGTCACGCCGACGAACCCTGATTACCGCCGCGTTGAACAGGAGCTGGCGAGTCTGCGCGCCGAAATGTCCAAGCTGCAAAATGGTACAGGCGACGGCAAAACCGATGCGCAACCTGCCACCAAGACTGCTGGACTGGACAACGTCCAGCGTCTACGCGACGTGAAGTATTACCAGATGCTGTATGCGCTCCTTGCCAAGCAGTATGAAGGTGCGCGCTTGGAAGAGGCGCGCGACTCGCCAGTGGTACAGGTGTTGGACACAGCGGTGGAGCCCGAGCGCCGGTATTCACCCAAACGAACCTTGCTGGTCATGTTGGCGACATTCGCGGCCTTCATCACGGCGCTCTTGTTGGCGTTCATTCTCGAGGCTAATGCCGTTGCGATGACCCAGCCAAAAACGTTGGCGCGCTGGAACGAACTACGCTCGTACTTGAAATTCCGAACAAAGTAATTTTATCAAATTTGCAAGGAACACAGCCGTATGATTCCCTTAGTTAAAGTCGGCCTCCCGGACAAAGAAGTATTGATGCCTGCTCTCGAGCAGGTCCTTTACAGCGGCCAAATAGCCGAAGGTGAGTCCGTTTACAAATTCGAAGCCGATTTCGCCAAGCGTTTCGCCTTGCCCACTGCGCTCGGTATGAGCAGCGGCACGGCAGCCTTGCATGCTGCCCTCACGCTTGCGGGTGTTGAGGCCGGCGACGAGGTGATCACGACGAGCATGACTGCGGAACCTACTAACGTCGTGATCCTCCAACTCGGCGCCATTCCTGTTTTTGCCGACGTCGACGTCAACTCGGGGAATGTCGATCCTCAGTCTGTTGCGGCCTTGATCACGCCACGGACCAAGGCCATCCTCGTCGTGCACTATGCGGGTATCCCGGTACGTCTGCAAGAGATCGCCGAGATCGCTAAGGCGCATGGGCTACCTGTGATTGAGGACTGTGCCCATGCACTTGGTGCACGCTACGCAGGTGCGGGAATCGGTACCCTGAGCGAGTTCGCCATTTTTTCGTTGCAGGCAATCAAGCACATGACCACCGTCGACGGCGGTGTGCTCACGATGCGTGATCGGACACTCGAGCGGAGTGCGAAGAAATTCAGGTGGTTTGGGCTTGAAAAGGGTATTCCACGTACCGAAGTCGATATCACGTCGATTGGCTACAAGTACAACATGCATAACGTAAGTGCGACGATAGGGATGGCGCAACTCGCGGATATCGAGGCACGTGTCATCGATAAACACAAGGACAACGGTCGTTATTTCGACGAAATCATTCCGAAAATCCCTGGTTTGGACGTGTCGCGTTTCGACGCCCAGGCAGAACCCAGCTATTGGCTCTACACGATCCTGTCGGACGACTCTAGCGACATCGAGCGCCGGTTACACGACGTCGGCGTGATCGCGTCCAAGCTGCACCGCCCCAACCACCTGCATTCGATTTTCAAGCCCTTTGTCAATGAATTGCCCAACCTCGACGAGTACTACCGGCGGATGGTCCACGTACCCTGCGGATGGTGGGTAACGACAGAAGATCGCGAGCGCATCGTTGACGCGCTGAGCAAGGGCTGAGCCGTGAGTGACGTGCAGACTAAGATCGTTCCATTGTTTGGGGTGGTGCATACCACCGAGATGGAGACGACTATCTTGAATGTCATGAGGTCCGGACGTATTGCTGCCGGAGAATATGTGGCGCAATTCGAGCAGGGACTGGAGCGTCTGCTGCAGCAGGAAAACATCGTCACCACGTCCGACATGACCAGCGCCATCCTGTTGGCTCTAAAGCTCTCGGGGGTGCGAGCTGGCGACGATGTGTTAACGTCCCCATTCGCGTGCATGGCTACCAACTCGGCGATCGCCGCGCTTGGTGCCAGGCCGGTATGGGTGGATATGGCGAAAAATGCTGCGCACGTCGATGTTGCGGACTTCGAAGCCGCAATTACCCCGAATACACGCGCCGCCATTCTTTATCACCTGGCTGGGTATCCAGGACCTGCGGCGGAGATCGCAGCCATATGCCTGGAACGTAATATCAAACTGATCGAGGACTGCGACAACGCCTTGTTGGCAACAATCGGCGACAGGACCGTCGGCTCATTTGGCGACTTCGCCATTTATTCTTTTTACCCGAACCGACAGATCAATACGACTGAAGGCGGCGCCTTGACGTGCCGGAACGTGGAGCATGCCCGGAAGGCGCGCAAGCTGCGCAGGTTTGGTATTGATCCGCAGAACTTCCGCACTGCGAACGGTGAGATCAACGGCGAATCAGACATTCCGGAAGTCGGATTCGCTGCTACGTTGAATAACGTTTGCTCGGCACTTGGTGTTGCGCAGCTGGATACAGTTTCGTCTAGGGTCGAGGCTGCGCGTACGCATGCCACCTGGCTTCAATCTCGCCTTGCAGGAATTCCTGGTGTGCGCGTGTTGGCACCCATGGAAAATTCGCAACCTGCATACTGGACACTTCTGACGCTCGTCGAGAACAGGGATCAGGTTCTCGCGAAATTGAAAGCCCGAGGCGTACAGGCTAGCAAGCTTCATTTCAGGAATGATCGCTATTCGGGTTTCCTGAATTGCGCACGCCCACTGCCGAATACTAACGTTTTTCAAGACAACGTCATCGCAATGCCATGCGGCTGGTGGCTCGGTGCGGGAGATCTCGACTATCTTGTCGATGTCATTGTCGACGCGACAAATGAGTGCGCGTATTTAATTGATTGATAATCAACATCATCCAGAGCTAACAAGAGCTTAATTAACATGTTTGATAACAAAGTATTGATGATTACCGGCGGAACCGGTTCCTTTGGCAACACGGTTTTGAACAGATTTCTGAAAACTGATGTAAAGGAAATTATCGTTTTCAGCCGGGATGAAAAGAAGCAGGAAGACATGCGTATCGCTCTGAATAGCGATAAAGTGAAATTCCATATCGGCGACACCCGGGATTACCAAAGCATCGCGCAAGCGATGGACGGCGTCGACTATGTGTTCCACGCCGCGGCTCTGAAACAAGTGCCGTCCTGCGAGTTTTATCCGATGGAAGCAGTACGCACAAACGTTATCGGCACGGAAAACGTGCTCAACGCAGCAATTGCCAACCAAGTCAAGAAGGTAATTCTCCTCAGCACCGACAAGGCCGTTTATCCGATCAATGCCATGGGTATTTCGAAAGCGATGGCGGAAAAGGTCTTAGTCGCAAAGTCGAGGACTGTCCGCCCGGGAGGGCCGATTATGTGCGCAACGCGCTATGGTAACGTCATGGCTTCGCGCGGTTCAGTGATCCCATTGTTTATCGAAAAATTGAAGGCTGGTCAGCCGCTGACCATTACCGATCCGGCAATGACGCGCTTTCTCATGTCGCTGGAAGAGTCTGTCGACCTCGTGTTGCATGCCTTCGAACATGGGCAGCAGGGCGATATTTTTGTGCAGAAGGCACCCGCGAGCACGATCGAAGTACTGGCGCGCGCAATTCTTGAGCTGTTCAATAGTGATGTACCGGTAAAAATTATTGGTACCCGACATGGTGAAAAACTGTACGAGTCGCTGGTGTCGCGCGAGGAAATCGCCAAAGCCCATGACATGGGCGCTTATTACCGTGTGCCGGCGGACAACCGGGACCTGAACTACGATAAGTTCATCCTTGACGGACAAATCGCAGTCAATCAAACGGATGACTATACTTCGCACAATACCCAAAGGTTGAACATCGAAGAGGTCAAGGAATTGCTGTTGACCCTCGATTACGTCCGCTCGGAGCTGGCTCGTCCGTGATCGGACAACCTTCGCAATCGATAAATTAAGCTCGTTGGAACCTTTGTTTCCAACATCCGGGGCATTGCACTTTAGAAGGCATGCCCTCATTTTTTTGAATTTAACATACTGCCTGCCCATCAGCATTCGATGATCCGGAAGAATATTCTAGCCAACTTTGCCGGACGGGCATGGGGTTTTGTCTCGGTTTACCTGTTCGTTCCCATATACTTGAAGTACATGGGTGTTGAGGCATACGGGTTAGTCGGGTTTTATTCGACCTTGCTGGGTGTGCTGGCGTTTGCCGACCTAGGCTTCTCGGCCACGTTGAATCGAGAAATGGCCCGGCTATCTGTCAGCAATAACGCCGAATCGATGTGCAACCTCGTGCGGACCTATGAAATCAGTTATCTGGTCATTTCGCTGACGCTGGCCTTCGGCGTTTTCGGATTCGCACCGCTCATTGCGGAGCGCTGGTTAAATTCGACTACATTGCCGCATACGGAAATCGTATCCGCTATCCGGCTGATGGGATTCGCAATTGCACTCCAGTTGCCATCGGGACTGTTTGCAGGCGGGCTGATGGGCTTGCAAGAGCAGGTACGGGCGAATTCGCTGCAAATCGCATGGAGCCTTTATCGTGGCCTCGGTTCGGTTGGTATCTTGCTGATTTTCGAGCCCACAGTATTCTACTTCTCCCTCTGGCAATTAATTGCGAATGCACTGTATTGTTTTACTGTTCGCTTCAGTTTATGGAAATCGATAAGAAAGAGGGGTTGTGACCAGCGGCCGCATTTTCGGTTGAAAGTATTTGCGGAAACTTGGCGCTACGCTTCCAGTATCACCGGAATGGCGGCGATTTCGATTATCTTGACCCAGATCGACAAGCTTGCAGTCAGCAAGATGTTGTCTCTGACAGCGTTGGGCTTCTATTCCCTTGCGGGGACGCTTGCCGCGATTCCACTATTGGTAGCCAGTCCCATTGCATCGGCAATGTTCCCGCGCTTTACCGAACTGGTGGTCTTAAAGGACCGAACTTCGTTAAGCTGGATGTATAAGAAAAGTACCGAGTTCGTGGCACTGGCCATTATTCCCGGTAGTGCAGTTTTGCTGTTCTTTTCACGTGAAGCGATACTGGCTTGGACGGGCTCGACTGTCGCGTCAGAAAACGCAGGATTGGCGGCTTCCTTGCTTTTATTGGGGCAATTAATGCAAGCGATGACGATTATCCCGTACTATATTTCCCTAGCCTACGGAAATATTTCGCTCAACCTTCGCGTTGGGATAATCTCAGCCGTGCTTATCACGCCGACGCTAATCTTTCTTGTCGCCCGCTTTGGCGTGACCGGCGCCGCGCTTTCGTGGTTTCTGATTAATATTCTGAGTTTTGGGCCGTATATGTATTTTTTTCATAAAGAATTCATGCCGGGCGGTTTAATCAATTGGTTGAAGTTCAGCATCGTACTGCCAGCGCTGACAAGCGCGCTCTGCGTCGCTTGCTTCCAAATTGCAATGCCCGTACTCGATTTGCGTTGGAAAATCATTGCCTATTGTAGTTTGACCTGGATTTGTGCCGTTCTTGCAACTTCGGCAGTTATTCCCTCCATTCGTCATATCTACATTAAATTGGCACAGCGTTGTATAGGAAACATTCGTGGATCTTCAAAAATCTAGGACTGAAAGTCCACTGCTCAGTATCGTCATCGCGACGAAAAATCGAGTTCCATATGCCATTTCGGCTATCGATAGCATACTCGCGATCGATAGCCCGGCGTTGGAACTTGTCATTCAGGACAACAGCGATACGCTGGATCTCAGCCGTCATGTGGAGCAGAGAGCATTCGATCCTCGGCTGAAATACCGCTATACGCCACCTCCGCTGTCGTCAATCGGCAATTTCAACTTGGCGCTCGAGCTTGCTACCGGTGAGTATGTGTGCCTAATCGGCGATGACGACGGAGTCAATCCGGAAGTTCTGGAAGCCGCCGCATGGGCAAAGAGTCAGAGGATCGATTCGCTCGGCGGCAACTGCAAGGTCCATTACTTATGGGGTGGCACTGGTGCGCCTTCGACGATGTTCACGAAAGTGAGCGGCGAAGTGTTGACGATTTCTGAGTTTTCCGGAAAGATCGTCATGGTCGACATCGAAAAAGAGCTTCAAAAGCTGGTGCGCAATGGTGGCGTGTATTACCTCGACTTCCAACTGCCAAAGCTCTACCATGGTCTGGTACGTCGTGCCTGCCTGGAAGAGATCCGTCGCCGCACCGGCGAGTATCTTGGGGGCCTGAGCCCTGACATCTACGCAGCGCTTTCTATTGCCTGTATCGCCAAGCGGGTTGCCGTGACCGACTATCCATTGACGATACCCGGAGCCTGCGGCGCCAGTACTTCGGTTACTGAGGGAGCAATCCGCACGCATTCCAAGAAGCTGGAAGATGCGCCTCATTTCAGATCCCGTGGGAATTACCGCTGGTCAGAGATCGTTCCACGAGTTTACAGCGTCGAAACGATCTGGGCTGATTCCGGCATTGCCGCCCTGACTGCAATGGGCAGAATCGACCTGGTGGACAAACTTAACCTTGCGCGCTTGGCCGCTTTCTGCATTTACCGAAACAAAGGGGTCGCCCGGATGGTAATGCAGGGCTTGATTGCCGGCGCGCGCGCGCGGCGCCAGAGCTTATTAATCACTGCGGTGGCCTTTGCTTGGAACTTTTTGCTCGGTCCGGGTACTTCGTTTGTGAAGCGGGTATGGAATCGCCTGATGCTGATGTTTGGCCGCCGCACGATCGACCGTATTAGCGGTGTACGAAACATGGTCGAAACGACGAGTACCTTGATGGCCTATCTGAAGCAGCGCGGCGCAAGTTTTAAAAAAGCACGTGAAGCTTTCGGTGACTAAGGCCTGCACCTCAATGCCCCATATGAACGTTGCTACTATGAAAGACCAAAGCCGTCGCATCGCTGTGTTTCTTCCGACTCTCGAAGGCGGCGGCGCAGAAAAGGTAATGGTCACCTTGATCAACGGATTTTGCAGACGAGGGTACGACGTGGACGTCGTATTGGCACAGGCTCGGGGACCGTATTTGGCGCAATTAATGCCTCAAGCGCGGGTTATTGACTTAAAGGTAACGAGAGTTCTTCATGCCCTTAAGCCGTTAGTGAAGTACTTGCGATCGGAGCGGCCGCTGGCGATGATCTCGGCAATGGACCATTGCAATGTAATCGCCCTGCTTGCGAAACGCCTTTCTGGCACGACGACGAGAATGGTCATCAGCGTCCATTCTAATTTCACCATGAATAACGCCAAGTCCGGCTCCGTCCTGGCATCGCTTGCGAGATTTTGGGTGCGACCGTTTTATTACCGCGCGAACCGTATTGTCGCGGTGTCGACTGGGGTCGCCGACGATCTGTGCGCGTCCTTGAACTTGCCAAAGCAGCAGGTGCGGGTTATCTACAACCCGGTCGTGACGCCCGAATTGCATCGACTGGCTATGGAACCGGTCGAGCATCCGTGGTTCGCTTGCGCCGACGTTCCGGTTATTCTTGGTGTCGGACGTCTGAATGCGGCTAAGGCGTTCGATACGCTCATTCGTGCCTTTGCAAGAGTAAGGCAACAAATTCCTGTGCGCCTGCTAATTTTGGGCGAAGGCGAAGACCGCGTTTCGCTTGAAAGTCTGGTTGAGCAACTGGGTGTGCAACATGATGTGCAGTTGCCCGGATTCGTGGCCAATCCTTTTTCCTACATGCGCGCTTGTTCCTTGTTCGTCCTGTCATCCAGGTGGGAAGGATTCGGCAATGTACTTGCCGAAGCGCTTGCCTGCGGCGCTCGCGTCGTCAGTACGGACTGCCCGAGCGGACCGGCGGAAATCCTCGCAAACGGTCGTTTTGGACGACTTGTCCCGGTCGACAACGTGGCTGCGCTTGCCGATGGTATGTACGCAAGCTTGAGGTTCGCCGAACGGATCGATCCGGCAGCAGCGGCTGAGCGCTTTGACGAGGGAAAGATCGTCGATCAATATCTGGAGGTACTTGTGCGTGAAGATAAGGACGAACCGACGGCTTACCAAGCAATACTGAAAGAAAATGGCAGCCATTCGGACTGCTGCATTAAATCATCCTCGAACGGCGAGCAATGATTCCCGGGTTAACGATTGAATTATCCGTCGCAGCACTCTGCATCTTCACATTTGGTGTGTTTGTAGCGTCGCGTCTGGTCTCCCTGCCGGCAGCCTTGTTTACAAGTGCGGTAAAAGTGCTGATTGCACTGATTTACTTTTCCTTTTTCTTTAATCCTGACTGGGCTTTGATCGACGGGATAAATTATTTTAGAAGCGGCCGTGAGTTGCTTGCCGCGGGGTACACTCCGATATCTGTATTTGATGCGGATGCAGTAATCGAATCGATGGCTGCTGCTGGCGGGCACCACGTTTTATACGATTGGTACAATGTGCTGTCGCAATGGGTTTTCGGAGATTTTTATGCGTCAGCCGTATTCATGAATATCGGGTTGACTTTCGTAAGTGCCTATTTGTTGTGCCGCATCGTCGAATTGCTGGGTTTCCCTTCAACATATCGAAACGGGCTTTTCATATTCTTCTCGTTGCATTGGGAACTACTGTCGTGGACTAGTTTGACCAATCTCAAGGATACGCTTGTTCTCACTTTGACCGTTACTTCATTTTACGCTGGTATTAAGTTCGCAAAATTCAGGAGGCCGCGTCAGATCATCTGGATCGTGATCCTGCTGTTTCTGTTCTACTGGATTCGGTTCTACGTTCCTTTATTGATGATCACCGCCGTTCTGATCTGGTCGCTCTCGATGCTGCGTGGGCGACGCCAGTTGTTTATTGTTTTGGGGGTGTTAATCGCAGTGGCGGCCTACGGAACCGGATTGGGATGGGACGGTGTTTCGGAAGGCCTGGGAAGACTGTCGCTCGGCGCAGACATGTTGATTGGTACAATCAGGGTGATAGTCGTGCCGCGTCCCTGGGGTATTGAGCCGGAATACGAATTTCTGACGATTGCTGCGGCACTCCACTGGATCTTCGTGGTGCCGACGATTTTGGGGGTATGGATGCTCTGGCGGACGACGCCACAATTACGGCCACTGTTCATTTATCTCGGCATCATTTTCCTCTTTTATGGGGCATTCGAAGAATTGCAGGGCTCTCGTCAGCGAATACAAGTGCTCTTTATTTATGCCTTGGCTCAGTATCACTTCATGTGGTGCCTGTTGCATTATATAAGTCGGACCTCGTCAGCAACGCTTATGTCGCGGAAGTAAAATGACGGGGCATATGAAGTGGTTTGGATCCGAAGCTATGCTTGAAGTGTTATAAGCATTCTTTAGCGTTGCTGCTTGTGGCTGGGATATATTGGATACGGTTGATGTTTTTTGTAATTGCATCGCTGAAATATTTTGGAATTTGAAATACGGTCTGCGGCAAGCTGCGGACGGTGCAGGAGAAATTAAAATGAATCGTTATGAGTTATTAAAAGAAGAACTGAGCGCAAATCCGAAAACGTGGCTGATTACCGGTGTTGCCGGATTCATTGGTTCAAACTTACTGGAAACCCTGTTGAAACTAGATCAGCACGTGGTCGGCCTGGATAATTTTGAAACTGGCTTTAGGAAGAATCTGGAAGCTGTTCGCAAAATTGTTAGTGTCGAGCAGTGGAACCGGTTTGAGTTTCATGAGGGAGATATTCGTGAATCCGCAGCCTGCGCCAAAGCGGTTCAAGGAGTCGATTATGTGCTGCACGAAGCGGCATTGGGCAGTGTTCCTCGCTCTATTGAAAATCCGGCGCGTACTAACGACACGAATATCAATGGGTTTCTCAATATGCTAATTGCGAGCCGAGATGCCGGTGTGAAGCGTTTCGTGTACGCTGCGTCGAGCTCGACTTACGGCGATCATCCGGGCCTTCCGAAAGTAGAGGACGTCATCGGGAAACCCCTGTCTCCCTACGCTGTTACCAAGTACGTCAACGAACTTTACGCCAATGTGTTTGGGCGTTGTTTTGGGGTCGAGACGATAGGTTTGCGCTACTTCAATGTATTTGGACCGCGCCAGGATCCAGACGGCGTATATGCGGCCGTAATTCCGAAGTGGTATCGTGCACTGCTGAATGCAGAACCGGTATTTATCAATGGCGATGGTGAAACCAGCAGAGACTTCTGTTTCATCGCAAACGTAGTGCAGGCAAATTTGCTTGCCGCCACGACGACGTCTGAGGCAGCCGTCAATCAGGTCTACAACTTGGCGCTCGGCGACCGTACGACTCTGAATTCGCTTTACTACCTGATCCGAGATCTTGTAGCGGCTGAGCGTCCCGAGGTTTCGACTTTGGAACCAATATATCGCGAATTCCGCGCCGGCGACGTGAGACATTCGCAGGCCGATATCAGCAAGATCTGCGAACTCCTCGGATATGAACCAACGCATCGGGTTGCAAGTGGCTTGCAGGAAGCGACGCATTATTACCTTGAAAACGTCGGCTATCGGAATTAACGTTACCGTGTTTCTCCAGATGCGGAGCTAAATTTGGACAAGGTAGATAATCGACGAACGTGTGATTCAATCCTATTGCTCGTCGATGTTCCAATTGCGATTCCGCAAATGTTTCGATTGATTCGTTGTTGTCACTTCGGTGCCATCGTTTTGGTCAAAAAATTCATCAAGAGTCATGTTAGTTGGATCGGCAATAAGCATATTTAAGGTCGGAACGGCTAGTCGAATTGGCTAACAAATAAAGATTTTCTGCGATGCGAATTGCACATGTGATCATCGGCTTAAATGTAGGCGGTGCCGAGCTAATGCTGAAACGTCTGGTGGAGTCATATCCAGCGGCAAGCGGATATTCTCATAGTGTCATTTCCCTGACTCAGATCGGTGTAGTGGGCGAACAAATGAAGGCGGCGGGTATTCCTGTTGCGGTCATTGGGATGCGGTCGGCGTTGGATGTACCTCGTGTTCTCGTGGCCCTGGTCAGGATATTACGCAAGACTCGTCCGGATGTCGTCCAGACATGGATGTACCATGCCGATTTATTAGGGGGGCTTGCTGCACGCGTCTCTGGAAATTCGAATATTATCTGGGGCGTCAGAACGACCGACGTCAATGCAGGGGGAGTCCGTGCAACCACATTCGTGATGTATCTTTGTGCTCTTCTTTCCAGAGTAATACCGCGCAAAATTGTATGTGCAGCGAATGCATCTCGTCGAGTCCATGCGCGTGCAGGTTATGATGATAAACGTATGGTGGTCATTCCCAACGGTTTTAACATCGACCACCTAAAGGTGCTTCCGGGCGAACGAACCGCTTTTCGCGAACAATACGGTTTTTCCACTAAAAATTTAGTGATTGGAACATTGGGGCGATTTAATCTGGCGAAGGATCATAAGAACTTTGTCCAAGCGGCGGGCTTGCTTTGCGAAAAGTTCCCCGACTTGCGTTTTTTGCTAGTTGGAAGAGGATTGGATTCGTCGAATATCGAGCTCAACCAATGGATTCTTGACACCGGATTTCCTGATCGTTTTGTTTTGCTGGGTGAGCGCTCCGATGTGCCTAAATGTCTGAGCGCAATGGATATTTTTTGCTTGTCGTCCCGCACCGAGGGCTTTCCCAATGTTGTCGGTGAGGCAATGGCGATGGGGGTGCCGTGTGTTGTTACAAATGTCGGGGATGCAGCGTTCCTGGTAGGGGAGACGGGAATCGTAGTGCCCAGGGAGAATTCAGCGGCTTTAGCTACGGGTATAGAAAGGTTGTTGACAATGCCTGCTGACGAAAGGGAGGCGTTGGGTAAGAAAGCTCGAGAACGTATTCATGCCGAATTCACGATGGAGCGTGTGCGTGAGCGTTTTGATTCAGTTTATCATGCGCTTTCCGAACGTGACATCTGAGTTTTGAGAGGAAATGCCCGGTGCGAATGTCGAGATGGTGAGCTTATAGAGACAGGGTGGTAATGATGTTATGTCGATATCAGCGCCGATATCTTTTGGTGTTTGGGCTGACTGATCGACTTGACGGATTCCGCCAAACATCGCAGTTATTTGATACGTGTTCCGTTGCAGTTGAGCTTATCTTTGACCAAGATGCTTCACTGTGTCCTCGACTCCTTTCGTAAAAATTCGTGTATTTTGGCGTTTTGAAAAAATGTGATTATTCACTTCGTCTCGATAATACATGTGTAGCAATGTAAATGATCGTAGTTTTGCTAATGTTGCGATTTTTAGCAGCCAGCACCGGTGGCGCTATTAAAAAATCATGAAATAGCTCTGGATTTCCGATGGTTGAGCAGGTTATGATCTCGGTAAATACAGGGCATGGTGCCGGATCGTATTATCGCGGTCTCTGAAGATATCGAGTTGTCGTGGGAGCTGACGCGCGTGGTCTGTGCATCTCGTTAGGACAATTTGTTTTGCTATACATGCTGTGCAAAGCCGTCCAATGTGCCGGCGGTGTCATCGCCGCGTCTTTGTCGTGCGTTACGATAGTTTTCGGCGATATTGCGATGCTGCCCAGAGGCGCAGCGGGACGGCTGGAGATCGCCTTGTACTTGCCGCTGCTGTGCAGAGTCAGATTTGTTGTGATGGCGCGGCAGAACTTAGCTTCAGAAATTACCCGTATCCGCATCAGGTTCAGTAACAGGCGGATGAGAGAGTGTTTCATAGTCATCTACAAAAAAACTAATAAACAGGTAAACAGGACTGTCACTGATGTGTGGATTGGTTGGCTTTCTAGGGAATGGCTTCGATGGTGGGAAAGCGGATGCGCTTGCCGTCATCGGGCGCATGACCGACGCGATCTTCAATCGCGGACCGGATGATTCTGGTTCTTGGATCTGCGAGGATGGCCGTATCGGACTCGGCCACCGGCGCTTGGCAATCGTCGATCTGTCGCCGGCGGGGCATCAACCGATGCCTTCCGCCAGCGGTCGCTATGTGATCGCGTTTAACGGCGAAATATACAATCACATGCTGTTACGGCATGAAATTGAGGCTGCCGGCCAGGCTCCTGCCTGGCGTGGACACTCCGATACTGAAACGCTGCTCGCCGGGTTTGATGCCTGGGGCATCCAGAAGACTGTCGAGCGGTCGATCGGCATGTTTGCCATCGCCGTATGGGACCGTGAGCTCAGAACGCTGACGCTCATCCGCGACCGCTTGGGCGAAAAGCCTATGTATTATGGCTGGCAGGGGCAAGGCGATCAGGCCATATTCCTGTTCGGTTCGGAGTTGAATGCGCTCCGCGCGCATCCGCGATTCGTCAACAAGATCGATCGCGGCGCGTTGAGCTTATTGCTTAGGAATAATTATATTCCTGCGCCGTATTCGATTTACGAAGGTATCTCGAAATTGTCGCCTGGACAGATGCTCACGGTGTCGTTACGTCAGCGCGATCCAGAATTCGTTACGTACTGGTCTGCAGTCACCGCAGCGGAACACGGTGTACGCCACCCCTACATGGGCTCCGCCGAGCAGGCTGTCAGCGAACTCGAAACTTTACTGAAGGATGCGATCCAGCAGCAGATGATGGCAGACGTGCCGCTCGGCGCGTTTTTGTCCGGCGGCGTCGATTCGTCGACTGTCGTCGCGTTGATGCAGGCTCAGGCCTCCCGTCCGGTCAAGACGTTCAGTATCGGTTTTCATGAGGCGGGCTACAACGAGGCGGAACACGCCAAAGCGGTGGCCACGCATCTCAAGACAGATCACACGGAGCTGTATGTAACGTCGCGCGAGGCCCTCGAGGTGATTCCGGCGTTGCCCACGCTTTATAACGAACCATTTTCCGATTCGTCGCAGATTCCGACTTATCTGGTTTCGCGCCTGGCTCGGCAACACGTTACGGTTTCGTTGTCTGGCGACGCAGGTGATGAGCTGTTCTGTGGATACACACGCTATAAAGTTGCTGCACGCATGTGGAACAATATCAGCGTGGCGCCTCAGCTGATTCGGCGGCTCGCTGCCTCCGGGATACGGAGCCTGTCGCCACAGCGATGGAACGCTCTTGCTGGTGGCATCAAAGGTGTAATACCGCCTTCTCTCCGCTTTGAGAACCTTGGGGACAAGTTGCACAAAGGGGCTTCAGTACTTACATCCAAAAACCTGGACTCGTTGTACTTGAACCTTTGCTCACATTGGTTCGACCCCGCTGAGGTCGTCATCGGCGGATATCAGCCACCTACGCTTCTCGTCGAGAACGCGCCACGCCTGGACGGATTCGACCAAGCGCAACGCATGATGGCACTCGACCTGATCACCTACCTGCCAGACGACATTCTGGCAAAAGTCGATCGCGCAGCCATGGGTGTGTCATTGGAGACTCGGGTGCCGTTGCTCGACCACCGGGTGGTGGAATTTGCGTGGCGCCTGCCGCAGTCGTTGAAGCTGCGCGACGGGCAAAGCAAGTGGGCGCTGCGCCAGGTGCTGTACAGGCACGTGCCGAAGTCGCTCATCGAGCGTCCGAAGATGGGCTTCGCGGTGCCGATCGGGGACTGGTTGCGCGGGCCGCTCCGCGAATGGGCGGAGACGCTTCTCGACGAGCGCAGGCTGCGGGATGAAGGGTTCTTCCATCCGGAGCCCATACGCCGGAAATGGGAAGAGCACCTCTCGGGCCATCGCAACTGGCAGGCCCACCTGTGGGACGTATTGATGTTCCAGGCCTGGTACGAGCAAAACCATTAATTTGCAACAGTAGCGATTTAATTCTTAGCGCAACAGCCCCCGTTGCGCTATCCTGTTACTCGGGAAAAATTGATCCGCGTCGATGACGCGGATTTTTTATGTATGCAATATTTCATGTCATACGTGATATAACTGTAAGCAATAAAGATAGATGAAGCGCAAGATTGTTATCTCGATTAATACGGCATGGAATATCTATAATTTCCGCGCCGGATTGATCAGAGCGTTGCTCCAGGAAGGTTATGATGTCGTAGCACTTGCGCCGAAGGACGACTATTCACAGAAGTTGCGCGATCTGGGGTGCCAAGTTATCGATCTCCCAATGGATAATAACGGTACCCATCCGGGACGCGATATGCTCTTGCTGGCGCGTTATTATCGGGTCTTGCGTTTCCTGAAGCCTTACGCGTTTCTCGGCTATACGGTGAAGCCGAATGTATATGGTTCCCTTGCCGCGCATGCGCTCGGCATCCCCGTGATCAACAATATCGCCGGCCTTGGCGCCACATTCATCCGCGACAGCTTCATCACGAAAATCGTTCGCACGCTGTACAAGGTCGCGTTGAAGCGTTCGCATAAAGTTTTTTTTCAGAATGCGGACGACCTGGCGTTGTTTACCCGCTCCGGTCTCGTTCGACAACAGATCACCAGTCTTGTCCCCGGTTCAGGGCTGAATTTGAATCACTACAAACTTGCGCCTGCAGACGGCGTGGAAACGCGGCCGTTCCGTTTTCTTCTCGTCGCGCGCATGCTCAAGGATAAAGGCGTCGAGGAGTTCGTCGAAGCGGCCCGGCATGTACGGCGGACGCATCGCGCGGTCGAGTTCCATTTGCTGGGTGGCGCCGGAACGGGCAATCCGAACGCCATCCCGGCGCAAAGGCTGGCCGAATGGCAGGACGAAGGTCTGGTGATCTATCACGGAAAGACCGACGACGTCCGGCCTTATCTGTCCAGCACCGACTGTGTCGTGTTGCCGTCGTACCGTGAAGGCGTGCCGCGTTCGTTGCTCGAGGCCGCCGCGATGTCGCTGCCGATCATTGCAACCGATGTGGTCGGATGTCGCGACGCCGTCGACGATCAGGTCACCGGCCTGTTGTGCGAAGTGAAGAATCCGGCCTCGCTCGCAGAGAAAATGCTTGCGATGATTGCGTTGCCGGCCGAGCAGCGTCTGGCGATGGGGGCCGCAGGACGCCGCAAGGTCGAGACGCAATTCGACGAGCAGATCGTGATCCAGAAATACCTCCAGGCGCTCGATGCGGTCGTCCGCCCGCTGCCGGTAGAGACCGATATGGCGGAACTGATGCCGGAGCAAATCAATTCCTGATCTGTGGCCTGGGCCGGCACGCGCGCGTTATCGCGGGCGTTCGCTTGGCCCGCCCTGTTTCGGATGGTAAACTTGCCAACTTTCGTCCAGCTGGGCTGACCACCGGAAGTGCGCAAAGTCGGGCATGACCGGTTCGCTGAGTAAATTCGTGCTGACTGTACTAAAACATCCAATTAAATTTTCCTGGTACAGCGCGCTCCTGCTGTCCACCGCCAGTGCTTCGGCCGCGACGCCTACCGTCCAGGGCCAGTCCGGCTACATCAACATGCCTAACGCCGCAGTTGAAGCGGACGGCACCGTGACTACGGGCTATGGCTACGACCGCCCTTACGGCAGCTTCTGGGCGACCGCGACCGTCCTGCCGTTCCTGCAGGTGACCGGCCGGTACGTGTCGATCACGGGCATCCAGGGCTTCGCGAACCAGTCGGACGGGTACGGAGGCGCATATGGCCGCTACAAGGACAAGGTCGTCGATGCCAAGCTGCGGCTGTGGGGCGAGTCGACGTGGTTGCCGGCCGTCGCCGTCGGGGCGACCGACATGCAGGGGACGGAGCTGTTCAAGGGCCACTTTGTCGTCGCGTCGAAAGCGTTCGGTGCGGCCCGTAACGTCGAGGTCAGTGTGGGTGTCGGCAAGCGGCGTCCAGGCGGCGTGTTCGCCGGAGCCCGCTGGGCGCCGACCTCAGTACCTGGATTCGCCGTCGTCGGCGAATACGATGCCAACGATTACACCAAGGACTTTCATGCGGCCGACACGGCCGCGGGCCAGCGCCGCAAGGGGCCAGCGGTCGGTGTCGAATATCGCTGGGGCTGGTTGGGCGCGCAGGTGGCGCGCCACCGCGACCACTTCAGCGCCAACGCCTACCTGAGCATTCCGTTTTCCGAGCGCGAATTCATCCCCAAGCTGTACGAGCCGGCGCCGTTCGACCCGAAGAAGGCGCCACCGCGCGTCAGCGCCGAGCAATGGCAGCAGGAGGCCAGCCATGGCGCCGAGCTGGTGCAGGCGCTCGTCAAACAGGATTTCAAGAACGTCCGCGTGACGTTCGAGGACCGCACGCTCAAGCTGTCGCTGACCAGCAGCCGCATCTCCAACATGGGCCGCGCCGTCGGCCGCGCCGCGCGCACGGCACTCGCCTTTGCCCCGCAGGGTACGCGTGCCATCCAGGTCACGTACACGCGGCTGGAGCAGCCGGTCGCGACCTACGAGTTCATCGACCTGCAGCGCCTGACCGATTACCTGACGGGATTGGTCGACCGCGACAGTTTCCTGCAGACGGTGGTCGTGCGCTATGCGCGCCCGGACGACAAGGTCGGCGAGGATCACAGCGGCTTGCTGGCCGCGGTGAAGGACGAGGGTGCCGAGCTGCAGGTGCAGGTCGGCCGCGACGGCAACACGGTGCAGCTCGCGTCGGAAGACCGCGAGGCGAACCGCTTCAAGGTCATTCCCAAGGTCTCGTTCTTCTTCAACGACCCGAGCGGCGCCCTGCGCTACGAGTTGTGGGCCGCGGCCAACTACGACCGGCGCCTGGCGCAAGGACTGTACCTGAACAGCGACCTGAAGCTGACAGCGCTCGAGAACGTGTCGGGCGTGACGCAGCCGTCCAACAGCCTGTTGCCGCACGTGCGCACGGATATCGCCGACTACAAGCGCGGGCATCGCTTCAAGCTGAACCGCCTCATGCTCAACCAGTACATGATGCCGGCCGAACGCGTGTATGCGCGCCTGTCCGGCGGCCTGTATGAAGAGATGTACCGTGGCGTCGGTGGCCAGATGCTGTACCTGCCGAAGGACAGCCGCTGGGCCGCCGACGTCACGGTCGATGCCCTGCAGCAGCGCGGCGTCAAGGGCTGGTTCGACAAGCGCGACTATAAAACCGTCACCGGGTTCGCGGCCCTGCATTACAAGTTGCCGTACGACGTCACCGCGACGGCGCGTGCCGGCCGCTTCCTCGCCAAGGACAATGGCGTGCGCCTGGAATTCAAGCGTCGCTTCCTGTCCGGCGTGGAGATCGGCGCCTGGTACACGAAGACGAGCGGCAAGGACATCACGAATCCGGGCACGCCGTCGAACCCTTACAACGACAAGGGAATCTTCCTGTCGGTGCCGCTGAACATCATGCTGCCGTCCGACACGCAGGCCAGCGCGGGTGTGGCGCTGGCGCCGTGGACGCGCGACGTCGGCCAGATGGTGGCAAGCCCTGGCGACCTGTACGACCTCGTCGAGCAGCCGCGCCGCGACCTGACCACGTTCGACGGCCTCGGCAACTTCGCCGAGCGGCGCGACGAGCAAAACCTGCCGGCCGTGAATCCGCCGGTCGACGCATTGCCCAATCCGTGGCCGCTGTTCCGCATGCGCGTGGAACAGTCCGTCAAGTCGACGCCGACCCTGCCGCAATGGGGTAACGGCGCCATCATCGGCGGCGGTGCGATCCTGGCCGGGGCGTTGCTCGACAAACCCGTGGACCGTTTCATGAAGAAGCACCAGGATTCCAGCCTCGCACGCGCCTGGGACAACGTCGGCAAGGCAGCGCCTGTCGTGCTGGTCGGCGCGGCCGCCGGTGCGGTTGCATTCGGCGATGCGCGCATGCAAAACATTGGTATCATCTCGCTGGAATCGGTCGTCGGCGCCGCGGCCCTGTCGATCGGAGCGAAACATGTCGCAGGACGCGCACGGCCGAATGAGGAGCGGGGCCAGTGGGGCAGGGCGTCGGATCGTTCGAATGCGTCGTTCCCGTCCAACCACGCCAGCGTGGCGTTCGCGGCGGTGACGCCGTTCGCCCAGGAATACGATGCGCCCTGGCTGTACGGCCTGGCCGCCGCCAGTTCCCTGGGCCGCACCGCGGGGCGCCAGCACTGGGTGTCCGATGTCGTGGCCGGTGGCGTGCTCGGCATGGCTGTCGGCGGCTGGTTGTGGCAGGCTCAGCGTAACGATGTACGTACCAGCTTTGCCGTGACGCCGGGTGCGAAATCCCTCGGCGTGGCCTGGTTCGGCAATTATTAATGAACGGGCGGGCAGCGCGGGACCGCCAGCCGCCCCCGCCAAACCGGAGAGAAAACAAATGATTTTGACGACAGGCGGCGCCGGCTTTATCGGCAGTAACTTCGTGCTGGACTGGTGCGCACTGACCGACGAGCCGGTCATCAACCTCGACAAGCTGACGTATGCCGGCAACCTCGAGAACCTGGCGAGCCTGCGCGACAACCCGCAGCACATCTTCGTGCAGGGCGACATCGGCGACGTGGATCTTGTACGCCGCCTGCTGCAGGAACACCAGCCGCGCGCCGTCGTGAACTTCGCGGCCGAGAGCCACGTGGACCGCAGCATCCATGGCCCGGGCGAATTCATCCAGACGAACATCGTCGGCACCTTCCACCTGCTCGAAGCCGTGCGCGAATACTGGGGCGCGCTGCCGGACGACCGCAAGGCCGCGTTCCGCTTCCTGCACGTGTCGACCGACGAAGTCTACGGCTCGCTCGGCAAGGACGACCCGGCCTTCCGCGAGACGAATCGCTACGAACCGAACAGCCCGTACTCCGCCAGCAAGGCGGCCAGCGACCACCTCGTGCGCGCCTACCACCACACGTACGGCCTGCCGGTGCTGACCACCAATTGCTCGAACAATTATGGCCCGTACCACTTCCCGGAAAAGCTGATCCCGCTGTGCATCCACAATGCGCTGGCCGGCAAGCCGCTGCCGATCTATGGCGACGGCCAGCAGATCCGCGACTGGCTGTACGTGAAGGATCACTGCTCGGCCATCCGCCGCGTGCTCGAAGCGGGCCAGCTGGGCGAGGTCTACAACGTGGGCGGCTGGAACGAGAAGGCCAACCTCGACGTCGTGAAGACGCTGTGCGCGATCCTCGACGAACTGAGCCCGCGCGCGGATGGCCAGTCGTACGCGACCCAGATCACGTTCGTGACGGACCGCCCCGGCCATGACCGCCGCTACGCGATCGATGCGACCAAGCTCGAGCGTGAGCTGGGCTGGAAGCCGGCCGAGACGTTCGAGACCGGCATCCGCAAGACGGTGCAGTGGTACCTCGACAACCAGGAGTGGGTCCAGCACGTGACGAGCGGCAACTACCGCGCCTGGGTCGGCCAACAATACGGTGCCTGAATGAAGATTCTCCTGACCGGCAAGAACGGCCAGCTCGGCTTCGAACTGCAGCGCGCGCTGGCGCCGCTCGGCGAGGTCCATGCCGTCGGCACGCAGGATTGCAACCTGGCCGATGCCGACGCGTTGCGCGCGCTCGTGCGCCGCGTCGCGCCGGACGTGATCGTCAATCCGGCGGCGTACACGGCCGTCGACAAGGCCGAGTCCGACGAGGCGACGGCCCGTGCCGTCAACGCCGTCGCCCCGGCGATCCTGGGCGAGGAAGGCGCGAAGCTGGGCGCGCTCGTGCTGCATTATTCGACGGACTACGTGTTTGACGGCACGAAGCAGGGCGCCTATACGGAAAACGATGCGCCGGCGCCGCAGAGCGTCTACGGCCGCACGAAGCTGGAAGGCGAACAAGGCCTGGCAGCCGCCAATCCGCGCCACCTGATCCTGCGCACGAGCTGGGTCGTGGGGGCGCACGGCGGTAATTTTGCCAAGACGATGCTGCGCCTGGCGGGCGAGCGGGACAAGCTGACCGTCGTCGCGGACCAGTTCGGTGCACCGACGCCGGCCGCGTTATTGGCCGACCTCAGCGCCCACCTCGTGCGCGAGCATGCGCGCGCGCGGGGCACCGGCTTCCCCTACGGCACATATCACGTCGCGGCGGGTGGCGAGACGAGCTGGCACGGCTATGCCCAATTCGTGATCGGCGAGGCGCTGGCGGCCGGCAAGACCCTGAAGGCGACCGTGGATGCCGTCGCACCGCTGACCACCGAGCAGTATCCGACGCCGGCCAAACGCCCCCTCAATTCGCGGCTCGATACGACCCGCTTCCGCACGACGTTCGACCTGCGCCTGCCGCCGTGGCAGGAGGGCGTGCGCCACGTGCTCCGGCAAATCCTGTGAGAGGCAGCCATGTCCCAAATCAAGCGTAAAGGCATCATCCTGGCCGGCGGCTCCGGCACGCGGCTGTACCCGGTGACCCAGGCTGTCAGCAAGCAGCTGATGCCGGTCTACGACAAGCCGATGATTTATTACCCGCTCAGCACGCTGATGTTGAGCGGCATCCGCGACGTGCTCGTCATCAGCACGCCGCAGGACACGCCCCGTTTCGCCGAGCTGCTCGGCGACGGCAGCCGCTGGGGCATGAACATCCAGTATGCCGTGCAGCCTTCGCCGGACGGCCTGGCCCAGGCCTTCATCATCGGCAAGGATTTCGTGGGCAACGATCCGAGCGCGCTCGTCCTTGGGGACAACATCTTCTATGGCCACGACCTGGTCCGGCAACTGCACAGCGCCAACGAGCGCACCGATAGCGCCACAGTGTTCGCCTATCACGTGCACGACCCGGAGCGCTATGGCGTCGTCGAGTTCGACGGGCAGCAGCGCGCCCTGAGCATCGAGGAAAAGCCGAAGCAGCCGAAGTCGTCCTACGCCGTGACCGGTCTTTACTTCTACGACAACGACGTGTGCAACGTGGCGGCCGACATCAAGCCGTCGGCGCGCGGCGAACTGGAGATCACGGACGTCAACCGCTGCTACCTCGAGCGCGACAAGTTGAACGTCGAGATCATGGGCCGCGGTTTCGCCTGGCTCGACACGGGCACGCACGACAGTCTGCTGGAAGCGGCGAGCTTCATCGCGACCCTACAGAAGCGCCAGGGACTGCAGGTAGCGTGTCCGGAAGAGATCGCGTATCGCCAGGGCTGGATCGGTGCCGCCGACCTGCAGAAACTCGCGGCGCCGCTGGCCAAGAACGGCTACGGCAGCTACCTTTTAAACCTGTTGAAATAATCCGAGTCCAATGCCCTTTACCGTTACCCCGACCGCCATTCCCGATGTGCTGATGCTGGAGCCCAAGGTCTTCGGCGATGCCCGTGGCTTCTTTTACGAAAGCTTCAATGCACGTGACTTTGCCCAGTCGACCGGCATCGATGCCCAGTTCGTGCAGGACAATCACAGCAAGTCGGCCAAAGGCGTTCTGCGCGGGCTGCATTACCAGATCCAGCATGCGCAGGGCAAGCTGGTGCGAGTCGTGCAGGGCAGTGTGTTCGACGTGGTGGTCGATCTGCGTAAATCGTCGCCGACCTTCGGCCGGTGGGTGGGGGCTGAACTCAGTGCGGAAAACTGTCTGCAGATGTGGGTGCCGCCCGGTTTCGCGCATGGTTTCGTGGTGCTGAGCGAATCAGCCGAGTTCCTCTACAAGACCACGGATTACTGGTATCCGGAGCACGAGCGCAGCCTGTTGTGGAATGATCCAACCATCGGCATCGAGTGGCCTATCGATGGACAACCGCAGCTCGCGGCCAAGGATCAGGCTGGGAAACTGCTCGCGCAGGCCGAGGTGTTCGACTGAATGCCGCGTGGTGCATCCGCCAAAGACAACGGCCGCTGTTGCGGCCGTTGTCTTTGCTGTGTCCAAACCGGAACGCGCACGCGTTCCGATAGGGATCAGTGGTGCGTCGTGGTCGAGTGGTTCGTCGTCGAACCGTTGTCCGACGAGGCGACAGCCACGGCGGCAACAGCGGCGCCCACGGCAACCAGCGTACCGGTCGACAGGCCGGCGATCGCGGTCGTGCCCAGGAAGCCACCCGAGGTAGCGGTGCCTGCAGCGGCGCCGGTGCCTGCAGCGGAGCCCGAAGCGGCGCCGGTCTGGCCCGCAGCGGCAGTGTTACCTGCGTTGGCGGTAGCGGCTTCTTGAGCCAGGACTTGGGCCGACAGCAGGCTCAGAATGGCGGTCGTGACGAGAAATTTCTTCATTTCGTATCCTTTGTTCAATTAACGGGGCACCTGCGCGTGGCAATGTTGCTTGGCTCATTATATAGCAAGCCAACATTGCTTTGACTCATCAAATGCCGGTTTGATAGCTAGCTCAGCCGAAAATGTCATCTTTTTTCGACATAAGCAATTTGCAATTTTGACAGATAGTGGAACACATTCCTATCACTTTTACCGAGTCTGTTGTGTGTTCACATTGATATCACCCGAGGAGAATGCACATCGTAAACACGATATGCAGGCTGTTTGCTGTCCTTCTTTTTCTCTAGTTCAGCGGCAACATCTGGAATAATGCCAGCCTGAACAAAGGCAACGGAGTGCAGGATGGCGGAAGACAGCGACGCGGAACGGACCGAACCAGCGTCAGAGAAACGGCTGAGGCAGGCGCGTGAAGACGGCGACATCCCCCGTTCGCGCGAAGTTGCCACCTTTACCGTTTTGATGACGGCGGGCGCCGGCCTGTGGATGCTGGGCGGCGGGCTCGTCAACAAGCTGTCGTCCGTGCTGGAACGCGGTCTCTCGCTCGACCGCGAGCAGGTCTACAACCCGAATGTCCTCATCGAACGCATCCTGGCCGACGTCGGCGGGGTGTTGCTGGCCTGCCTGCCGCTGGCCGGCGTCGTCATGCTGATGATGCTGGCGTCGCCCTTGCTGATCGGCGGCTGGAATTTCAGCGCCAAGGCCTTTACCCCCAATTTCGGCAAGCTCAATCCGATGCGCGGCCTGGGCAACATGGTGTCGACCAATGCGCTCGTCGAGCTGCTGAAGGCCGTTGCCAAGACGCTGCTCGTCGGTGCCGTCGCCTGGTTCGTCGTGATGAGCCAGAAGGATACCGTGATCGGCCTCGTCGTCGAACCGTTCGGCACGGCCGCGCCGCACCTGGGCAGCCTGCTGGCCAAGGCATTCCTGACGATGGTGGGTGCCTTGGGCGCCATCGCCATCCTCGATGGTCCGTACCAGATGTGGCATTACGCCGACAAGCTCAAGATGACGCGCCAGGAAGTCATCCAGGAATCGAAGGAATCGGACGGCAACCCGCAGATCAAGGGCAAGATTCGCCAGTTGCAGCGCGAGATGGCGCAGAAGCGCATGATGTCCAATGTCCCGACCGCCGACGTGGTCGTGACCAACCCGACCCACTTCGCCGTCGCGCTCAAGTACGCGGACGGGCAGCGGGGCGCGCCGCGCGTCGTGGCCAAGGGTACCGACGAGGTCGCGGCAAAGATCCGCGAGATCGCGAAGGAAAACAAGGTCGCCATGCTGGAAGCGCCGGCGCTGGCCCGTGCGCTGTACAAGCACACGGACATCGACGACGAGATCCCGGAAGCCCTGTACTCGGCCGTGGCCGAAGTGCTGGCCTACGTGTACCAGTTGCGCGCGTACAGCAAGGGGACGCTCGACCAGTATCCGGATCGTCCGAAGAAGCTGCCGGTTCCGCCGGAAATGGACCCGTTCAACCCCGCGTCGCAGAAACCGGGCGAACCACGTCATTGAAATACGGCGGTTTTTCCCGTCTCCTTCCCGCATAGTTTCCGTGGGGCATCAGGAATAATGGCGTATCCCTGAATGATGGAGTACGCATGAACGGTTTCAGACTGCCTGCCTGGCTGCAAAAGATCGGTGCCCGCGGTAACGCGCTGGCGGCGCCGATCCTGATCATCCTGCTGCTGGCAATGATGATCCTGCCGTTGCCGGCGTTCGCACTCGACCTGTTCTTCAGCTTTAACATCGCGATGTCCGTGATCGTGCTGTTGACCGCGTTGTACACGGTCAAGCCGCTGGATTTCATGGCTTTTCCGGCCGTGCTGCTCGTGACGACCATGCTGCGCCTGTCGCTGAACGTGGCGTCCACGCGTGTCGTGCTGACCGAGGGCCATACCGGCGGTGCAGCGGCCGGCAAGGTGATCGAGGCATTCGGCCACTTCCTGATCGGCGGCAACTATACGGTCGGTCTCGTCGTCTTCATCATTCTCACCATCATCAACTTCACCGTCGTCACCAAGGGCGCGGGCCGTATCGCCGAGGTGGGTGCACGCTTCGCCCTGGACGCGATGCCCGGCAAGCAGATGGCGATCGACGCCGACCTGAACGCCGGCCTGATCGGCGAACAGGACGCCAAGCGCCGCCGCGCCGAAGTGTCGATGGAAGCCGAGTTCTACGGCGCCATGGACGGTGCGTCGAAATACGTGCGCGGCGACGCCGTGGCCGGTATTCTCGTCACCGTGATCAACGTCGTCGGTGGCCTGATCGTGGGCATGGTCCAGCACGACATGGCCTTTGGCGACGCCATCAAGAACTACACGCTGCTGGCCATCGGTGACGGCCTCGTCGCGCAGATTCCGTCGCTGATCATTTCGATCGCGGCCGGTATGGTCGTCTCGCGCGTCGCCAGCGACAAGGACGTGGGCGCCCAGGTCGTCGGCCAGCTGTTCGCGAAACCGGAAGTCATGTACATCACGGGCGGCATCATCGGCGGCATGGGCCTGATCCCGGGCATGCCGAACCTCGTGTTCCTGCTGCTGGGCAGCACGCTGTTCGGCGGCGGCTATCTGCTTGAAAAGCGTCGCAAGAACATGCCGCCGGAGGAATTGCAAGGCGCAGGCGGCGGGGCCGGTCCCGCAGGCACGCCGGGCGGTGGCGCGGCAGCGGCCACGACGCCTGCCGAGCAGGAAGAGGCGAGCTGGCAGGACGTCATGCCGGTCGACACGCTCGGCCTGGAAGTGGGCTATCGCCTGATCCCGCTCGTCGACAAGACGCAGAACGGCGAACTGCTGAAGCGCATCAAGGGGATCCGCAAGAAGTTCGCGCAGGAAGTCGGCTTCCTGGCGCCGCCGGTGCACATCCGCGACAACCTGGAGCTGAAACCGTCGGTCTACCGCATCACGCTGAAGGGCGTCGAGGTGGGCAGCGGCGAAGCGATGAACGGCCAGTACCTGGCGATCAACCCGGGCATGGCGAGCGGCACCCTGCCGGGCCTCGTCACGACGGACCCTGCATTCGGCCTGCCGGCCATCTGGATCGACGCCGTGCTGAAGGACGACGCGCAGAGCATGGGCTATACCGTCGTCGACGCCGGCACGGTCATCGCCACGCACCTGAACCACCTGATCACGACGCACGCGTCGGAACTGCTGGGCCGCATGGAAGTCCAGGCGCTGCTCGACCACCTGGCCAAGGATGCGCCGAAACTGGTCGAGGACCTGGTCCCGAAGGTCGTTTCGTTGTCGACCTTGCAGAAAGTACTGCAGAACCTGCTGCAGGAAGGCGTGCACATCCGCGACATGCGCACGATCATCGAGACGCTGTCCGAGCATGCCGGCACCACGCAGGACCCGAACGACCTGACGGCGCTGGTGCGCGTGTCGCTGGGCCGCGCCATCGTGCAGCAACTGTTCCCGGGCACGAACGAGCTGTCCGTGATGACCCTCGACAACCGCCTCGAGCGCCTGCTCGTGCAAGCCCTGAACGCGGGCGGCGACGGCACGGGCATCGAGCCCGGCCTGGCCGACACAATCGTGCAGCAGGCGGCCAATGCTGCGCAGCAACAAGAAGCGATGGGCCTGACGCCGGTGCTGCTTGTGCCGGGGCCGCTACGCACCTTATTGTCGCGCTTTCTGCGCCGCGCGTTGCCGCAACTCAAGGTGTTGTCGCACTCGGAAATTCCGGAATCCAAGACGATTCGGGTGACGAGTCTTGTGGGCGCCAATTAATTAGCGAAGAGAAATCAGTTCCGTATTTTCGAGGTCGCAGCGCAACATTTGCCTTGCAATGGGGGCCAAAAGTCAATTGTTGCTGTTGATTTATGCTAACATTCCTGCGTTCCAATTGTTAGCACGCCTAACGAGCCTGCGGAACAGACCGATTTTCAACCCTGATCGGTCACGTACCCAAATCAATCGTCATTTGCCCAATCACTGCAAGGACAGTCGCGAATGTACAGGAAGTAAAGATGCCGGAATACCAGTTTGTAATGCTTGGGTTGACAGCGTGGGGGGCGAGTTTTGCCATCAGCCAGATTATCGTCCGTTCACAAAAGTGGCACGGCCGCCTGACGCACGACCACGATTTGGAAGGCGTGCAGAAAGTCCACACCGCCGCCGTGCCCCGCATCGGCGGCCTCGCCGTGATCGGCGGTATCCTGCTGGGCCTGGTGCTTTTCCAGCAGTTGTTTCCAGGGCAGGTCAGCGCCAATCGTGCCACGCGCATCTATGTGCTGCTCGGCACCAGCCTGCCGGCGTTCCTGGCCGGCCTCATCGAAGATTTCACCAAGCGCGTCTCCGTGCGTGTGCGTCTCGCTGCCACTGCTCTGAGCGCCCTGGTCGCCAGTCTCGCGCTGGGCGCGACCGTCAGTGAACTCGACATCTGGGGCCTGGACACGCTGCTGACCATCACCCCGCTGGCCATCGTCGCCACCGCCGTGTTCGTTGCAGGCGGTTCCAACGCGGTCAACATCATCGACGGCTTCAATGGCCTGTCCGGTAGCGCCATCATCATCATGGCGGCCGGCCTGGCGGCTGTCGGGCTGCAGACCGGCGATACGTTCGTCGCGGTCCTCGGTGCGCTAGTCATTGGTGCCACGCTTGGCTTCCTGATGCTGAACTACCCGTCGGGAAAATTGTTCCTTGGCGATGGCGGTGCATACTTCCTCGGTTTCTGGGTGTCGGAAATGGCAGTGCTGCTGCTGGTGCGCCACCCGGAGCTGAGCGCCTGGCAAATCCTGGCGATCTGCGCCTACCCGATCATCGAAGTTTTGTACAGCATCTATCGCAGGAAATTCGTCCGCAAGGTCAGCCCGGGCGCGCCGGATGCGCTGCACTTGCACGGTCTCGTGTTCCGCCGCCTCGTCTTCAAATACGTGCCGCGCGACGCCAGCCGTCCGTGGAAGCGCAATGCAATGGTTCCTTGTTTCATCGCCCCGGCCGTTGCTGTGTGCGTGGCGGTCAGTGTCTCGCTTGGCCACTCGACGCCTGCGAGCCTGGCGATTGTGTTTGCCCAGGTGGTGCTGTACGTCGCATGCTATGGACGCCTCGTGCGGGGCCGATGGACGGCCGGGCGTAACAGCACGGCGGGAATCGCCCTCGATGCAGAGGTGGAAGTGCGCTGAACGACCGGGGTCACTCAGCTGAATGGAACCGCGTCTTCACATCGAAGCCGCGGTTTTTTTATGTCGGAGCGGCGCGTATCAGCGCACTCGTTTCGTGACCCACCAGTAATCGAACCACATTACGAACTGCAGGAGCAGGCCTGTGGCGAACAGGAAGTCGGCAATCCAGCCGCCTCGCAGGGCGGCGGCGAGAACGCCGATGATGAGGAAGACAGTGCGGAGAATCGGAATACATCGGTCCAGCATTTCGCACAGATGTACAAGGGCAGCTTCAGCTCCCGGCGTGCCTGGTTGGCGCTTCGGTAATCTCAGTTTCATCTGCTGGCCTTTCGATATAAGCCAAGTACACGGTCTTTACACAGTCTAGCACGAGCTTTGGAGCCGTTGTTACATTTGAACACAATTTGTGTTCCTTTAATAACCTATGCAACATTGCAAATGTCACATTTGCTACAGTTATTAAGCATGAGGCAATTGTATGTCTGAGAATTGTCGCATAGATGAGCTCAGGAACGTTGCACCGCATAGTCAGAACGCCGATTTTTATCGCTCCGAAGTATTTACGATGTATTCATGCAACAAGCATGGGTGCTCGCTTCTGACACATGGATGAAATAGGCCCCTTTAACCTGCCTTTTCCCCCAATCGTTTCCTCCCGGCATCGTCAATAATCCTCTCCGTGAATGGGCCTTTGTGCCCGCGTGACCGATAGCGAACCACCAGCCAGCAAGAGCGGAGAACAACGATGAACGTGAAGAAATTTACAGCGGCGACTTCCCGTGAGGCCCTGCGCAAAGTGCGCGAGGCCTTGGGACCGGACGCGGTCATCCTGTCGAACCGCCCGGTCGATGGCGTGGTGGAAATCCTGGCCCTGGACAACGACGACGTCGCTTCGCTCGCTTCCCCGTCGCCGGAATCGGAAATGGCCGCGCCGCGCCCGAACCTGCGCATGCAGGAACCGACGTTCGACGATCTCGAACCCGCGCCGGCACCGGCACCGCGTCCGGCAGCCCGTCCGGCACCGCGCGCGTTCCAGGAAGCGCCGGCCGCCCGCCAGCCGCTGGACCGCCAGCCCCTGAACCCGCTCTACGAGATGGACGAGCCGGTCGCACCGGCAGTGTCGCCCACCTACGCCAACCGCCGCGCCCCGCAACCGGAAGCGCCGGCCTTCGACATGGCCGCGATGACCGCGATGATGTCGGCCGCGATCGCCCAGGCGAAAGAATCCGCCGCCGCCGAAATGCACGGCATGATGAACGAGATCCGCGCCATGCGCGGCATGATGGAATCGCAGTTGGCCGAGCTGTCGTGGGGCACCACCCAGCAGCGCGAGCCGCAGAAGGCCGCCGTGCTGCGCGAGATGCTGGCCGCCGGCTTTTCGGCGAGCCTGTCGCGCTACCTGATCGACAAACTTCCGGCCGGCAAGGATGCCGCCGAGTCGCTGCGTTGGGTCAAGACGGTCCTGGCACGCAACATCACGACGATGGCCGACGAGGATGCGATCCTCGACCGCGGCGGTGTGTTCGCGCTGGTCGGCCCGACCGGCGTCGGCAAGACGACGACGACCGCCAAGCTGGCGGCCCGTTGCGTGATGCGCCACGGCCCGGAAAAGCTGGCACTGATCACGACGGACGCCTACCGTATCGGCGGCCACGAGCAACTGCGTATCTACGGCAAGATCCTGGGCGTGATGGTGCACTCGGTGAAGGACGAGGCCGACCTGCGCATCGCCCTGAAAGAATTGCGCAACAAGCACACCGTGCTGATCGACACGATCGGCATGTCGCAGCGCGACCAGATGGTGACGGAGCAGGTCGCCATGCTGACGGAGTCCGGCGCCGACGTGAAGCGCCTGCTGTGCCTGAACGCGACGTCGACCAACGAGACGCTGAACGAAGTCGTGCGCGCCTACCAGGGCACGGGCCTGGCCGGCTGCATCATGACCAAGATGGACGAAGCCGCGTCGATCGGCAACGTGCTGGACGTGCTCGTGCGCCAGAAGCTGAACCTGCACTACATCTCGAACGGCCAGCGCGTGCCGGAAGACCTGCATCTGGCCGACCGCGCGATGCTGGTCGACCGCGCGTTCCGCACCAAGCGCGACGCCGCCGCCCAGTTCGCCGACGCCGACCTGCCGCTGATGATGGCAGGCCTCGGCAACCTGAACAACGACCGTTCGCTGCGCGAGGTGTACGTTGGCTAGTTTCGACTTCGACCAGGCGGAGGGCCTGCGCCGGATGCTGGCCGGCCCCAAGCCGCGCATCGTCACTTTCCTGTCCGCCACGCTCCAGGACGACAAGGGCGCCATGCTCGTCAACCTGGGCGCGTCGCTGGCCCAGTCCGGCAATGACGTGATGATCGTCGACGCCTGCACGCGCGACTACGGCGTTGCCCAGCGCCTCGGCGTGGACCGCGGCCCGAGCCTCCTGCAGGTGGCGCGCCAGGAATGCGCGCTGAACCAGGTCATCCACCCGGTGCCACAGGGCTTTTCAGTCGCCACGATGGCGCGCACGGCGGTGACGAGTGCGGACGAGGCGCGGCGCCTGGCCAAGACGTTCGACGTGCTCGTCAAGCAGGCCGGCAGCATCGTCATGGTCGACGGCGAATTTTCCGAAGACGGCACGTTCCCCGTGCCGATCATGGCCTCGTCCGAGATCGTCGTGCAGGTGTCGACGAGCGCCACGTCGATCACGAACGCCTATGCGCTGATCAAGCGTTTGTCCCAGCATCTGGGCCGCCGCCCGTTCGGTATTCTTGTCACGGGCGCTACCGAAGCCGAGGCGAAGGTGGTATACGATAATATGTCATCTGCGGCAACTCGTTACTTGGCGGTAACGCTGAGCTCCATGGGCTCCGTGCCGGCGGACGAGTACCTGCACCGCGCCGCGCGCCTCGGGCGCGCCGTGGTCGACGCATTCCCGCTGGCCGGCGCTTCGGTGGCGTTCCGCCGCCTGGCCGGGCGCTTTGCGCGCACCGGCATGCAGCAGGGACGGGCCGCCTGAAGCGGCGAAGAATAATTAATTACAGAAACCATGTACACGGTCAAAGGGAAAGCGGACAAGAATTCTTTGCTGACGGAGCACATGCCGTTGGTGAAACGTCTCGCCCACCAGATGAAGGCCAAGCTTCCGCCGTCCGTCGAAGTCGATGACCTGGTACAGGCCGGCATGATGGGTCTCCTCGATGCGATCAACCGCTACGAGGAAAACCATGGCGCGCAATTCGAGACCTATGCGGTGCTGCGCATCCGCGGCGCCATGCTGGACGAGCTGCGCAGCAGCGACTGGATGCCGCGCTCCACGCGCGCCAACATGCGCAAGGTCGAGCAGGCGATGGCTGCGCTGCAACAGCAACTGGGCCGTCCGCCCAGCGAATCGGAGGTCGCGAAGTCGCTCAAGCTGTCCCTGGCCGATTACCAGGAATTGCTGGGCGATTCCGGCGGCCACCAGCTCGTGTACTACGAAGACTTCCACGACGACGACGGCAACGACAGCTTCCTTGACCGCTACGCGGTGGACGACGACGATCCGCTGAAGAGCCTGCTCGACACGGACTTCCGCCAGACCGTCATCGACGCCATCGACGCGCTGCCGCCGCGCGAGAAGATGTTGATGGGTCTGTACTACGAAGAAGAACTGAACCTCAAGGAAATCGGCGCCGTGATGGGTGTGTCGGAATCGCGCGTCTCGCAGTTGCACACCCAGGCCGTCGCGCGCCTGCGTACCTATCTGCGGGAGCGTTCGTGGACCTGACCAGCCTGCTCGGTCTCCTGCTGGCGCTGGCCGGGATCTTCGTCGGGCACACGCTCGACGGCGGCAAGTTTTCCTCGCTGATCCAGCCCGCCGCTTTCGCCATCGTCGTCGTCGGCACGTTCGGCGCCGTGCTGCTGCAGACGAAGTCGAAGGCGTTCGTGCGCGGCATCCGCATGCTGCGCTGGGTGTTCGTGACCCCGCCGGACCGGCGCCAGACGCTGGCCCGCGAAATCCATTTGTGGAGCCTGTCCGCGCGACGCGACGGCCTGCTGTCGCTCGAGCAGTATATGGCCAAGGCCGATCCGTTCATCCAGAAGGGCCTGCGCCTCGTCGTCGACGGCATCCAGCCCGACAAGCTGCGCAGCCTGATGCACACGGAAATCAACAACTACGAATTCCGCGAACGCCAGGCCGCGCGCATCTGGGAATCGGCGGCCGGCTACGCGCCCACCGTCGGCATCCTCGGCGCCGTGCTGGGCCTGATCCACGTGATGGAAAACCTGTCCGATCCGTCGAAACTCGGCGCCGGCATCGCCGTCGCGTTCGTATCGACCGTGTACGGCGTCGGGCTCGCGAACCTGTTCTTTTACCCTGTCGGTAACAAGATCAAGGGCATCGTCTCGGAGCGCGTGGCCCAGTACGAGATCCTCGCCGACGTCTTCCACGACATCGCCACCGGCGACTACACGCGCGTGCTGGATGAGCGCGTGGCGTGCCTGCTGGCCGAACACTGATTCGCGACCATGGCGCGCCGCAAGAAATACGAACAGGATGTCGAAAACCACGAACGCTGGCTGATTTCGTACGCGGACTTCATCACCCTGCTGTTCGCGTTTTTCGTCGTCATGTACGCGGTGTCCGTGGTCAATATCGGCAAGTACACGGTGCTGTCGGTCGCGCTGGGCGACGCGTTCGGCGGCCGCGGCGCGGCGAACAAGTCAAATACGATGGTCGAGGTGGATGCGCTGCCGCTGTCGGCCATCCTCGCCCACAAGCGCGCGGAAGCCGCGAAGCGGGACCGCGAGCGCCTGGAGCTGCTGGCGCAGAAGCTGGACAGCATCCTCAAACCCCTCGTCAACAGCGGCAAGATGCGCGTGACGCAGACCGCGCGCGGCGTCACGCTCGAGATCAACGCAAGCGTCCTGTTCGATGAGGGCGATGCCGCCCTGACGCCTGGCGCGCAGGAGACGCTGCGCACCGTCGCCGATCTGCTGAAGGCCGACCCGCACGGCATCGAAGTAGAAGGTTTTACGGACAACACGCCGATCCGCAACCCGGCGTTCGCGTCGAACTGGGAATTGTCGGCCGTGCGCGCCACGACCGTCGTGCGCCTGTTCGCGGCGAATGGCGTGGCCGAAGAGCGTCTGGCTGCCGTCGGGCGCGGTGCGAACCGGCCGATCGCGTCGAACGACGATCCCGTCGGGCGTGCGCGCAACCGGCGGGTGGCCGTCACGATCCTGTCTGGCGCCGGCACCTGACAGGGCCGCGGTACAATCGCTCCAGCCCGACAGTAACGAGGAGGCCGGATGAATCTGCACGCAAGCCTGAGCGTCGACGCGAGGCATGACAAGGTATGGATCACCTTCAAGGCGGAAAACCGCGGCGAGCGCCGGGTCTGGCTGCCGCGCGCGCTGACCGACGATCCCCGGCCCGCCGGCCGCGTGTTCGACGTGCGCGTGCATCCCGGCGGCGCGCCCATCGCCTACGTCGGCGCCAACGCTGCGCGCGGCGGCACCGACTGGTTCGAACTGCCGCCGCATTCCGCCCACACGCACACGGTCGACATCACGGCCGACTATGCGTTCCGGCCCGGCGATCACACGTACGAGCTGCGCTATGAAGGCCTGGCGCTGGCCGACATCCACCATCCCGAAGCCACGACGCCGCTCGTCACCGAGCCCGTACTGTTCCGCCACATCACTCCCTAACGACGACGAGCGTTCCGGTAGGGGGTGTTCTCGCCGAAGTATTCGTGCGAATCGGCATTGTCGATCGCACGGTCGGGATTGCTGCCTGCCAGCGCGCCCGCCGCGGCCTGGCCGTAGGCCCAGTCGTCAGCGCCGGCCACGACCGTGAAATGGCTCATCTCGTGCACCAGCGTGCCGCCCCTGGAATCCGTGCCCGTCAGGGGCGCGGTCCAGAACGCCTTGCACACGTGGATCGTGTACGGTTGGTTTGGATAGACGTAGGCGTACCACGGCTGCGTGCACGCGCAGTCGACCGTGATGGGCCGCGTGGCGAAGGCATCGCGGATCGCGTCGAAGTGGCGTGCGACGGTCGCCGCGCGGGCCTCGTCCCGCGGGCCGAACCAGCTCGTGTAGCGTTCCGCCAGCACGCCCGCCCGCAGATAGGCATCGCCATCCTGCGCCATCGACTGCGCGGCCTGTACGCTCGCCGCGATGCTGTCCTGCTGCGCATTCGAGCAATGGTTGAACGTGAGGCCGGCGCCGGCCGGGGCGGCCGTGGTGACGGGTTCGTAGCTTGACTCCGGAAGCCCGCGCGGCAGCCGGCCATCGATCCAGACCGAGGCCGCGAGCGGGGCGGTCGCGCCCTGCAGCCGGTCGGTGCGGTACCGTATCGTGTAGGCGCCCGTGATGTCCATGCGGTAGAGCGCGGACAGTTCCACGCGGCTGCTCCGTGCCGCACCGGGCGCGAGCGCGATGAGATCGGCCGACGTGGGCGGCGCCCGCTTGACCATGATGCCGAGATAGCTGACGGGCAGGCCGTCGCGCGTGACGTCGAACAGCGGTGCCTGCACGCCGGCGAACGGCGTCTGCCACTTCGGCAGGTACTGCCAGGTGCGTGACGTGTTGCGGATCGTCACCGTCACGATGATGTCCTGGTTGCGCGTGAGGCTTTGCCGCGCGGGCGTCACCTCGACGACGATGCCGCGCGGAGGTGCCGCGTGGCCGATGCCGCCCAGCAGGGTGGCCAGCAGAATGACGGCCCGGTATGCATTACGGTGCATGGCATCCTCCAGCTGCAGTCGAAACCCTTCTTGTAGCGCGAAATCCGGTTCCCGATCTTGCAAATTCACAATATTTATCGCCGAAAAATTGCCTCGTTGACGTTCAATTTGGTACATTCGCGCAACATATTGACGGTTGGCGCAAGTATTGCTCGATCTGAATTTAATAAACTGATATCATCTATTGATTCTATGATCATGAAAGTTACGATCAGGAATCTCTTCCTTACATGCCGTCGCAGACTTGCCCACGGCGTCTTTCGCTTCAGTACATGAATATCGAGCACGACAGCCAGGTGTCCCGCATGAGCGGACTTTGCACGCACGGCGGGCCAGCCACGGGCAGGGCCGCATGAGGCGGCACGCGCGCAAGATTCCGTCCACGATACGGCTGTCCATCCTCACTACGCTGCTGGCGTTGTTCATGGGGTGGCTCGCGCTCGGCAACGCAGCGCGCCTGCCGTGGAATCCGCACTGGTACCTGACCGCGCACACGGCGATGGAAGTCTTTTCCGTCGTCGTCGCGATGCTCGTGTTTTCCACCGGCTGGCACGGCATCGGCCGCGACATGCCGATCCGCGTGGCCCTGCTGTCGCCCTCCGCACTTGCCGTGGGCCTGCTCGACATCGGTCACCTGATGTCCGTCGAGGGCATGCCGGGTGTCGCGGGGCCGGGATCGGTCGGGCGCGGCATCGAATTCTGGCTGCTGGCGCGCCTCGTCAGTGCGGCCGCGCTGCTCGTTGCCGCGTTCGCGCCGCGCGAGCGGACCGTCAGCCGGCGCGTGCGCGGCTGGGCGCTGCTGGCGGCGCTGGGCATCGTCGTGCTCGGCTTCTGGCTGGCCGTGGCCGATCCCTTGGTGCTGCCGGCGACGTACGTGCCGGGGCAGGGACTGACGCCGTTCAAGATCGGTTGCGAGTTCGTGCTGATCGCGCTGAATGCCGTCGCCGCGCTGTTCCTGCTGCGCCGCGCATTCGTCACAGGCCTGCGCACCGACCGCTACCTGGCTGCCACGGCCGCCGTGATGGCCCTGGGCGGCGTCAGTTTCATGCTGTACGCCCGGCCGGACGACGTCGTGAACATGGTCGGCCATGTCTACAAGGTGATCGCCTACCTGTGTCTGCACCGCGCGATCTGGGTGGCGGCCGTGCAGGCGCCTTACCTGCGGCTGCAGCGTTCGGAACGTTCGCTGGCCGAGAGCGAGGCGAGCTTTCGCAGCCTGATGGAATGCGCGCCGGACGCGATCCTGCTCGTCGGCGCGGAAGGGCGCATTACGATGATGAATGCGCGCGCGGAAAGTCTGTTCGGCGTCGCGCGCGAGACGGCCGCCGGCCTGCCGCTGGACGTGCTGGTCCCGGCCGCCGCCGGCGACGCCGAGCTGGATTGCCGCCGCCTGTACGGCGCCGCCTTTCCGGCCGAGGTGCGCCGCGCCGGCATGCCGAGCGGGCAGCAGGTGGCCATCGTGCGCGACCTGTCGGAGCGCCGCCGCCTGGAACGTGCGCTCGTCGAGCAGTTGACCCATGATGCGCTGACGGGCCTGCCGAACCGCAACCGCATCCTCGAGACGCTGGACGAGGCGATCGCCGCCGCGCGCCAGGACGGACGCATGCTCGCCGTGCTCGTGTTCGACCTGCACGAATTCCGCAAGATCAACAGTGGTTACGGTTATGGCGGCGGCGACGACGTGCTGCGCGAATGCGTGGTGCGTCTCTCCGGTCTGCTGGCCGGCGGCGACATGCTGGCGCGCCAGGGCGGCAACGAATTCATCGTCGTGCAGAAACAGTCCGGCGAGACGGCCGCCGCGGCGCTGGCCGTCCAACTGCTGGAGTCGATGCGCGAACCGTTCCTGCTCGACGGGCAGCGCGTGTTCCTCGCCGCCAGCGTCGGTATCGCATTGCTGCCTTCAGGCGGCTGCGGCGCCCACGCATTGCTGCAGATGGCGCAGGTGGCGATGGCCGCCGCGCGCGCGGAAGGTCCCGCGCGCTACCGCTTCCACACGGACGCGATGGCGCAGGCGATCCGCGAGCGGGTCGATATGGAAGCGCTGCTGCGCCATGCCATCGAGCGCAACCAGTTCGCGCTGCAATACCAGCCGCGTGTCGACCTCGCGAGCGGCGCCGTGATCGGCGTGGAAGCCCTCGTGCGCTGGCGCCATCCGGTGCTGGGCCTCGTGCCGCCGGCGCGTTTCATCCCGCTGGCCGAGGAGACGGGCCTGATCGACGATCTCGACCTGTGGGTGCTGGACGAGGCGTGCGCGCGCGCGGCCGCGTGGCGCGCGCAAGGGTTGCCGCCGCTGCGCGTGTCCGTCAACCTGTCGGCGCGCCAGTTCCAGCAGGCCGGTCTCGCGCAGCGCGTCCAGGCCGCGTTGGCGAAGAGCAGCCTGCCGCCGCATTGCCTGGAGATCGAGATCACGGAGTCCACGGTCATGCGCGACACGGGCGAGGCGGCCAGCGTGCTGCGCTCGCTGAAGGCGCTCGGCGTCGCGTTGTCGATCGACGACTTCGGCACGGGCTATTCGTCGCTCAGCTACCTGAAGCGCTTCCCCATCGACGTGCTGAAGATCGACCGCTCGTTCGTCAGCGACGTGACGACCGACCCGAACGACGCGGCCATCGCGTGCGCCATCATCGCGCTGGCGCATACGTTGAACCTGGAAGCGGTGGCGGAGGGTGTGGAGACGGCCGAGCAGGCGGCCTTCCTGCGCGAGAACGGGTGCGACGAAATCCAGGGCTATTATTTCAGCCCGCCGGTGTGGCCGGAGCAGATCGAGCACATGTTCGCGGCAACGACGGCCAGCGGCGCGACGGTGAATTAACCGACGACGAAGCGGCGCGACGGGCCCGTCGACATCGTCTGGCCTGCCGGACCATACACGCCGGCACCGGCGCTGCCGGGACCGCGCAATTCGGACAGCGCCGCCTGGGTCTGGCCCAGCTGGCGGTTGACGAGCATGCCGTTGACGCGGTTGAGTTCCTTCGCTTCGCGGGTCAGTTCCAGCAGCCGGTTCCAGGCGCTGCGATGCTCGGCATTGCCGCCCACGGCCAGCCACGGTTCCATGCCGGCTTCTTCGGCGGGAAAGCCGGCAGCGCCGAGGGCTTTGTGGCGCACACGCGACAGGGTCGCGGCACGCTGCGCCAGCTGCAGCTTGTTGGGGGTAAGGGTCGAGAGACCATCGGCATCCGCACTGATCAGGAGCTGTTGCTCGGTTTTCATCAGCTCCACGATGGAACCGATCACTTGCTGTTCGTCGCGCAGGGTTGCGCCAGGGGATGCAATGGTCATTGGTTATCTATTGTTTGCGGGAATGCAGCAGATCGCGCACCGTATCCAACAGGCCGTCCGCCACTTTCTCGGAATTGACGTGGAACTGGCCATCCGCGATGGCCGCCTTGATGCGTTCGACCTTCTTGCTGTCGAACACTTGACTGGTACTACCACCGGCCGCGAGGGCCTGGCCTTGCGACGACAGGCGCACGGTGTCGGTCGCTGCGGGCGTGATGGACTTCGCGGCGGCCGCGTCGCTGCTTTTCGCAGTCGTGGCCGGCGTGTTGTTGGCCTGAACGCTCGCGTTGTTCTTGAGTGTATCGTTGATTTTCACAGCATCATCCTTCTCAGGTCGGAGCAGAAAGCCCGGGATCTGCCTTCAGTATCGGCCCTGTTGCCGAAAACTTTAGGGGACATCAAAGAAAGTGCGGGCGCAAGCCACACTTTCAAAGGCGCTGCTCCTGTTTGCTGTAATTAAAACGCCACCTCGACCATCCCGCCGGCACGCGCCGTGCCGCTCACGACCGAGCCGGACGGCGTACGTACCTGCACGATCTGGCCGTCGCCGGCGTTGCCGATGGCCTTGCCTTCAGCCGATACTGAAAATCCATTGCCGCTAGAAACCAGGCGTACGGCCTGGCCTTGCTGCACGACGGGCCGGCTGCGCAGCGTATCCAGGCGCAGCGGGGTGCCGGCTGCCAGCGACACGGTCGGGGTGCGGCCGATTGCCTGGGTCATGTCCGTGATGATGCCGTTCGGCATGGCGGCGATGTCGCCTTTCACCAACACGAGCTGGCTTTGTTCGATCGGCTGGCCCTGGGCCAGCGGCAGCGCGGCCGCGACATACTCCGCCTGCACGTTCACCTGTGCCTGCACGAAGATCGTCCAGTTCGACGGCGCCGTGCAGCGCACACCGACCGTCGTCTTGCCCCAGGCGCGCGCGCCCGGCTGCAGGAATGCTTCCGGCGCGGGGCAGGCGGCGAGGGCCGTGCGGGCGTCGATCGCGCCCACTTTCACCGTGACGTCGCCGGGCAGGCCGGCCGTCTGCGTCTGCAGGAATTGCTCGACGACGGTGCGCAGGGCGTTAACGTTCTGCCGGCCGGCTGCGGGCGCCGTTTGCGCGTGGGACAGCGCGGCGGTGCAGAGGAGCAGGGCGGTAATGAGCGTGCGTTTCATGAATAAATCTCGCGGTGCGGGTTTTTGCGACGGTGCCATCTTAGGTCCGGCGCACCGCCATCGAATCCTCGAATAGCCGGGTTTTGGGTCGCTTTATTGCCCGATTGGAAGAGTCCACCCATCCGTATGATCCATCCTGTCCACCACCAGATGCCTGGAGTAATCATGATCGGCAAACTCGACGAGTACCTGCGTTTCAATGAAACGGCGCTGAGCCTGCGCTCGCAGCGCCAGGAATTGCTCGCGTCGAACATCGCCAACGCGGACACGCCGAACTTCAAGGCGCGCGACATCGATTTTTCCAGCGCGCTGCAGGGGGCGCTGGCGCGGGCGACGAACACGGGGCCGCTGAACACGACGTCCGGCGCCCATTATCCGAACGGGCAGGCGGCTGCCGACGGCAAGACGCTGGGCGACGGCGCCACGCCCGTGCTGTACCGCACGGTGACGCAGGGCGCGGTCGACGGCAACACGGTCGACATGGACACGGAACGCACCCAGTTCGCCGACAACGCGCTGCGCTACGAAGCCGGCATCACGATGATCAACCAGCAGATCCGCAACATGCTCGCGGCCATCCAGGGAGGCCAATAATCATGTCCTTATTTAATGTCTTCAACGTGGCCGGCTCGGCGATGAGCGCCCAGGCCCAGCGCCTGAACACGACGGCCAGCAACCTCGCCAACGCCGACAGCGCGACGAGCGCGACGGGCGAGGCCTACCGCGCCAAGCAGGTCGTGTTCGAGGCCGTCCCGATGGAGAGCGGCACGGGCGTGAAGGTGCGCGAAGTGGTCGAGGACGCATCGCCCCTGAAGCAGGTGTACGACCCCAAGAATCCCCTCGCCGACGACAAGGGCTATGTATCGATGCCCAACGTGAACGTGGTCGACGAGATGGTCAACATGCTGTCGGCCTCGCGCTCGTACCAGACGAACGTCGAGACCATGAATGCGGCCAAGACCATGCTGCTCAAGACGCTGACCCTCGGCCAGTAATCCGATCCACCTTTTCCGAGATGCTCCCATGGCGACCGTAACCGATACCACCAGCACTCCCATCACCGACCTGATGTCGACGATGAACGCGAAGAAGCCGACCAGCACGGACAGCGTCTCCGCCGACACCGACAAGTTCATGACCCTCTTGGTGACCCAGCTGCAGAACCAGGATCCGCTGAACCCGATGGACAACGCCCAGATGACGAGCCAGCTCGCGCAGCTGCAGACCGTGACGGGCGTGAACAAGCTGAACACGACCCTGGAATCGCTGCAGTCCAGCTACAAGAGTTCGGAAGCGATGCAGGCCACTGGCCTGATCGGCCATGGCGTGCTCGTGGAAGGCACCGGCGTCACGCTGTCGAGCGGCAAGGCGATCCTGGGCGCGGAACTGGCCACCGATGCGGACAATGTCAAGATCGTCATCAGCGATGCCAAGGGTAACGAAGTGGACACGATCGACCTGGGCGCGCAGAAGGCCGGTGTCGTGCCGCTCGCATGGGACGGCGTGCCCGATCCGAAGAAGCTGGACAGCAACGGCAAGCCCGTCACGCTGGCCGACGGCAATTACACGTTCAAGGTCGTGGCGACGCGCGGCGGCGCCAACCTGACCGATGCGAAAGGCCTGTCGTTCGACAGCGTCGCCAGCGTCACCACCAACAGCGCCGATGGCGTCAAGCTGAACCTGTCCGGCAAGGGCGCGCTCACGCTGGCCGACATCAAGCAAGTCCTCTGAACGCGGTCGGACCGCGCAACGAACGAATAACAGGAGCACAACATGTCCTTCCAACAAGGCCTGAGCGGCTTGAACGGCGCAGCGAAATCGCTGGACGTCATCGGCAACAACATCGCCAACTCGAGCACCGTCGGCTTCAAGGGCTCGACCACGCAATTCGCGGACGTCTACGCCCGCTCGCTGAACGGCGCGGGCGCGACCCAGGCCGGTATCGGCGTGAGCGTGGCGGCCATCGCCCAGCAGTTCACCCAGGGTAATATCGAGACGACGGCCAACCCGCTCGACATCGCCATCAACGGCGGCGGTTTCTTCCGCACCGAGATTTCGGGCACCGTCCAGTACACCCGCAACGGCCAGTTCTCGCTGGACAAGAACGGCTACATCGTCACGCCGCAGGGCGCCAACGTGACGGGCTACGGCGTCGCCGCGAACGGCCAGATCCTCGCCAGCACGCCGAAACCGCTGCAGATCAGCACGGCCGACATGAAGCCGGTCGCGACCACCAAGGTCGACACGTCGATCAACCTCGACTCGCGCGAGACCGTCCCGACCAACTTCCCGTTCAACGCCAACGACGCGACGACGTACAACAAGCAGGTGCCCGTCAGCGTGTACGACACGCTGGGCAACGAGCACACGATGTCGCTGTTCTACGTGAAGACGGGTTCGGGTACCTGGGACGTGTACGCCGGCGCCGACGGCACCGAGCTCACCAACGTCAACGTGGCCAAGGCCGCCACGGGCGACGCGGCGGCACAGTCGGCACGCGACGCCTGGACCGCGGCCACGAAGGCATCGCCGCAGGATCCGGCCGCCGTCGCCACCGCGCTGGCCAACTATGCCGCTGCGGCGTCCGCCGCCGTCAGCGCCGCCGCGGGCGCCGCCGGTGCCACCGCGGCCACCGTCACCGCCATCCAGACGGCGGCCACGGACGCGGGCAAAACGGCCGGCTATACCCCGGACCAGGTCGACAAGGACATCGCCGCCGCCGTGTCCGTGCCGTCGACCCCGATCGGCACGCTGAAGTTCGACACGAACGGCGCGCTGTCGGCCGCCCTGATGTCGCCGCAGACGCTGCCGCTGGCCGTGACCTTTCCGGTCTATCCGGCAACGGGCGCCAAGGAAACCCTGTCGATCAAGGTCGGCTTCAACGGCAGCACGCAGTACGGCGCCGACACGAGCGAGAAGCTGACGACGCAGGACGGCTACAAGCCGGGCCACCTGCAGCGCTTCTCGGCAGCCGCCGACGGCACCTTGCTTGGCCAGTACAGCAACGGCCAGACCAAGCCGCTGGGCCAGATCGTCCTCGCCAACTTCACGAACGCAGGCGGCCTGGAACCGATCGGCAACAACTCGTGGGCGGAAACGTCGGCCTCGGGCACGCCTCTGCTCGGCACGGCGGGCACGGGCGGCTTCGGCGTGCTGCAGTCGTCGGCGACGGAAAGCTCGAACGTCGACCTGACGGCCGAACTGGTCAACATGATCACGGCCCAGCGCGTCTACCAGGCCAATGCCCAGACCATCAAGACGCAGGACTCCGTGCTGCAGACGCTGGTGAACCTGCGCTGATCCCTGAAAAGGAAGAAAGATGGACCGCCTGATCTACACCGCCGCCTCCGGCGCCAAGCACATCCTGGAACAGCAGGCCACGACGTCGAACAACCTGGCCAACCTCTCCACGACGGGTTTCCGCGCGCAGCTGGACACGTTCCGCGCCGTGCCCGTCGTGAGCGAAGGCTTGCCCACGCGTGCGTTCGTCGTCGACAACACGGTCGGCGCGGATTTCACGGCCGGCCCGCTGCAGGTGACGGGACGCGATCTCGACGTGGCCATCAAGGGCCAGGGCTGGATCGCCGTGCAGATGCAGGACGGCACGGAAGCCTATACGCGCAACGGTTCGCTGCAGGTCAGCCCGAACGGCATCCTGCAGACGGCGAACGGCCAGACGGTGATGGGCGAGGGCGGTCCGATCGCAATTCCGCCGAATACGACGGTGACCGTCGGCAAGGACGGCTCCATCGCGTCGCTGACAACGGACACCGTGCCGGCGACGTCGACCATCGTCGGCCGTTTGAAACTCGTCAATCCGGACCAGAAGCAGCTCGTGCGCGGCGACGACGGTTTCTTCCGCCAGCAGGACGGCACCCCGGCCCAGGCCGACCCGGCCGTGACGCTGACGAGCGGCGCGCTGGAAGGCAGTAACGTTTCCGCCGTCGATTCGATGGTGAACATGATCTCTTTGGCACGTTCTCTCGAGACGCAAATGAGCCTGTTGAAGAACGCGGAGAATAACGCGGCGAAAGCGACGCAGATCCTCGCTTTGACTTGATTTCTTCTGGGACATAATTTCATGGTGGGTGACGGGTTTGCCGTCGCCAAAGGAGAACACCATGATCCGTTCGCTTTACATCGCGAAAACTGGCCTGGAAGCGCAGCAGACCAACCTCGACGTCGTCACCAACAACCTCGCCAACGTCAGCACGAACGGCTTCAAGAAGTCGCGTGCCGTGTTCGAGGATTTGTTGTATCAAAACGTGCGCCAGCCCGGCGCGCAATCCTCGCAACAGACGCAGCTGCCGTCTGGCCTGCAGATCGGTACCGGTGTGCGCGCCGTCGCCACCGAGCGCCTCCACACACAGGGCAACCCCCAGCAGACCGGCAACTCCAAGGACGTGATGGTCAACGGCTCGGGCTTCTTCCAGGTCCTGATGCCGGACGGTACCACGGCCTACACCCGCGACGGCTCGTTCCAGACCGATAACAACGGCCAGCTCGTCACCTCCAGCGGCTACGTGCTGCAGCCGCCCATCACCGTGCCCAGCAACGCGCTGACGATGACCGTCGGCCGCGACGGCACCGTGTCCGTCACGACGCCGGGCACCGTGGCACCCACGCAGATCGGCTCGATCCAGTTGTCGAACTTCGTCAACCCGGCCGGCCTGGAATCGCTGGGCGAGAACCTGTATGCCGAGACCGGCTCGTCCGGCACCGCGCAGACCAGCACGCCCGGCACGAACGGCGTCGGCGTGCTGATGCAGGGCTATGTCGAAACGTCCAACGTGAACGTCGTCGAAGAGATGGTCAACATGATCCAGACGCAGCGCGCGTACGAGATCAACAGCAAGGCCATCACCACGTCCGACCAGATGCTGGCAAAGATTTCCCAATTATGAAAACGCTGAGCTTCATCGTGTGCGCGCTGGCCCTGGCCGGTTGCGCAGCCACCCCGACGTCGATCGTCAAGGGTCCGACCTCCGTGCGTCCGATGCTGGCCGATGCCGGCACGCCGACGGAAGGTGCGATCTACAACGCGGGCACGTTCCGCCCGATGTTCGAAGACCGCCGCGCGCGCCACATCGGCGACGTGCTCACGGTCAGCATCGTCGAGAAGACGGCCGCGAACAAGAGCGGCGCCAGCACCGGCAACAAGACGGGCAGCGCCGAGCTTGCCGTGCCCGGCCCGCTGCAGGGCCGCCTGGGCGGCAACCTCGCCACGAGCAGCGGCATCAAGTACGCCGACGGCGACACCCAGACCGCGTCGAACGCCTTCACGGGCACGATCGGCGTGACGGTATCCGAAGTCCTGCCGAACGGTAACCTGATCGTCGTCGGCGAGAAGCAGATCGCCATGAACAAGGGCGTCGAATTCATCCGCTTCTCGGGCATGGTGAATCCGGACTCGATCCAGGCGGGCAATATCGTGCAGTCGACCCTGGTCGCCGACGCCCGCGTCGAATACCGCACCAACAGCCAGATCGACCGCGCCGAGATGACGTCGATGATGTCGCGCTTCTTCCAGTCGTTGCTCCCATTCTGATCATGACTTTCAAAACCCTCGCCCTCTGTGTTGCCCTGCTGGGTCCGCTGACCGCGACGACCGCCCACGCCGAGCGCCTCAAGGATCTCGCCAGCATCGGCGGCGTGCGCCAGAACCAGCTGTCCGGCTACGGCATCGTCGTCGGCCTCGACGGCACCGGCGACCAGACGACACAGACCCCGTTCACCGTGCAGTCGATCACGGCGATGCTGCAGCAGAAGGGCATCAGCCTGCCGCCCGGCACGCAGCTGCAGCTGAAGAACGTGGCGGCCGTGATGGTGACGGCCTCGCTGCCCGCGTTCGCGCAGCCGGGCCAGACGATCGACGTGACCGTCTCGTCGATGGGTAACGCGAAGAGCCTGCGCGGCGGGACACTCCTCATGACGCCGCTGCAGGGCGCGGACGGCCAGGTGTATGCCATGGCCCAGGGCAACGTGCTCGTGGGCGGCGCGGGTGCGTCGGGTGGCGGTGCGCAGGTGCAGGTGAACCAGTTGTCCGTCGGCCGCATCTCGGCCGGTGCCACGGTCGAGCGCGCCGTCGCATCGAACCTCGGCGCCGACAACCAGGTCAAGCTGGAACTGAACACGACGGACTTCGCCACCGCGAGCCGCGTCGTGGAAGCCGTCAACGACAAGTTCGGCCCGGGCATCGCCACGGCGCTGGATGGCCGCGTGATCCGCGTGCGCGTGCCGTCGTCGAGCGACCAGCGCGTCAGCTTCCTCGGCATCCTGGAAAACATGGACGTCAAGCCGGCCGAGGCGGCCGCCAAGATCATCCTCAACGCGCGCACCGGTTCCGTCGTCATGAACCGGTCCGTCACGCTCGACCCGTGCGCGATTTCGCACGGTAACCTGTCCGTCAGCATCGGCGCCGACACGCAGGTGAGCCAGCCGAACCCCGGTTCGCTGGGCCGCACCGTCGTCACGCAGACCCCGCAGGTGTCCGTCAAGAAGGATGCCGGCAAGGTCATCATGCTGAACGGCGGCGCGTCGCTGGCCGAAGTCGTCAAGGCGATGAACGCCATCGGCGCCACGCCGCAAGACCTGCTCGCAATCCTGCAGGCGCTCAAGGCGGCCGGTTCGCTGCGCGCCGAACTCGAAATCATCTGACCATCGAGGCCACCATGCTCGGTTCCACTTCCGACCTGTCCAGTAAATTTGCGCTCGACACCAACAGCCTCGGCGACCTCAAGCAGTCGGCGAAGTCCGGCTCGCCGGAAGCGCTGAAAGGTGCCGCGACGCAGTTCGAATCCATGTTCGTCAACATGATGATGAAGAGCATGCGCGACGCGACACCGCAGGACGGCATGACGGACAGCCAGGAAACGAAGACGTTCACGGGCATGCTGGACCAGCAGATGAGCCAGAAGATGGCCAAGCGCGGCATCGGCCTGGCCGACGTGCTCGTGCGCCAGCTGACCGTGCAGCAGAAGGGCCAGCAGCTGATGCAGGACATGAACAAGCAGGCCCTCGGCATCGGCGGCGAACAGCCGGCCGGCACGGCCGGTGGCGCGGCCGCCCTGCGCATGCAGGCCGATCCGGACACGATGCCGACGGATGGCGTCGCAAAGGCAGGCGCGGCCGGCGTGACGGGCGCCGCCCGCGGCACGGACAACGCGAACAAGCCGGCGCACGTGCGCGCGTTCCAGGAAAAGCTGGCCGACGCTGCCGAGGAAGCGGAGCAGGCGACGGGCGTGCCCGCGAAATTCATGATGGGCCAGGCCGCGCTCGAAACGGGCTGGGGCCGCCGCGTGATCCGCAATGCGGACGGCAGCTCGAGCAACAACCTGTTCGGCATCAAGGCCGGCCCGGGCTGGAAGGGCAAGGTCGCGACGGCCGTCACCACGGAATACGTCAACGGCAAGCCGCACACCCGCGTGGAAAAATTCCGCTCGTACGACTCGCATGCGGACGCGTTCAAGGATTACGCCCGCATGCTGAGCAACAACCCGCGCTACGAAAAAGTGCTGGCGCACGGCGGCGACGCGGCCACGTTCGCGCACGGCCTGCAGCGCGCCGGTTATGCGACCGACCCGCAGTACGCAGCCAAGCTGTCGCGCATCATCAAGCACTCGCTGGCGTGATGGGTTGATGCGAAAAGAACAAGAATAAAGTTTTGGCGGAAGTTGCCGTCAATGACATAGCAGAAAGAAAACCACCATGTCCCTCCTCAGCATCGGCAAAACCGGTTTGTACGCCGCCCAGGCAGGCCTGGCGACGACCGGCAACAACATCACCAACGCCAACGTGGCCGGCTACAGCCGCCAGGTGGCGGTACAGGCGACGGCGATCTCGATGGGGGGCTCCAACGGGTACATCGGTACCGGCACCCAGATCGCCCAGGTCAAGCGCTATTCGGACGATTTCCTGAACGCCCAGGTGCGCACGGCCCAGGCGTCGAGCAGCGGACTGGACGCCTACCAGGCGCAGGTCCAGCAGATCGACAACCTGCTGGCCGACACGACGTCGGGCCTGTCGCCGGCGCTGCAGGATTTCTTCTCGGCCGTGCAGAACCTCACGGGCGACGGCGCGGGCGTGTCGTCGCGCGGCTCGTTCATGACGTCGGCCGACACGCTGGCCGCCCGCTTCCAGAGCATGACGGGCCGCCTGGAAGAGATCCGCAAGGGCGTCAACACCCAGCTGACCGCCAGCGTCACGACGATCAACACGTATGCCAAGCAGATCGCCCAACTGAACGACAAGATCGGCCAGCTGACGGAGGCGGGCGGCCTGAACCCGCCGAACGACCTGCTGGACAAGCGCGACCAGTTGATCATGGACCTGAACAAGCAGGTCAAGGCCACCGTCGTGCCGGGCGATAACTACAGCCTGACCGTGTCGATCGGCAATGGCCAGCCGCTCGTCGTCGGCGTGAACGCCTTCGAGCTGGCGGCGACGAATTCGCCCACCGACCAGACCCGCGTGACGATCGGCTACGTCACCCACGGCAAGGTCACGCCGATGGCCGAGAGCGCGCTCACGGGCGGCGAACTGGGCGCCGTGCTGCAGTTCCGCAGCCAGTCGCTGGACCTGGCGCAGAATTCGCTGGGCCGCGTCGCGATCGCGCTGGCCACGACGATGAACGACCAGAACAAACTTGGCCTGGACGGCAACGGCAAGCCGGGCGGCGACATCTTCACCATCGCGCCGGCCGACGTGACGAAGAACGTCAACAACAACCAGACGAGCACGACGGCCATCAAGGCTACGGTCGTCGACGCCACGCAGCTCACGACGAGCAACTACAAGGTCGACTTCGACGGCACGAACTACAACGTGTACCGCCTGTCGGACAACAAGAAGACGGTGATCTCGCCGTACCCGCAGACCCAGCCGCAGGTCATCGACGGCCTCGCGTTCGACATCCAGGGCGTGGCCGACTCGGGCGACAACTTCCTCGTGCGTCCGACGCAGAACGGCGCCGCCAACTTCAAGCTGGCGCTGACGGACGGCGCGCAGATCGCGGCCGCCGCGCCGATCGCCACGAGCGTCCCGCTGACCAACAGCGGCACGGGCAAGATCAGCGCGGGTTCGGTCGACAAGAACTACCTGGCGTCGCCGCTGACCGGCACCGTCACGCTCGCCTTCGACAAGGCGACGGGCACGCTGTCCGGCTTCCCGGCCGGGCAGAACGTCGACGTGACGGTGAACGGCACGACGACGACCTATCCCGCCGGCACCAATCCGCCGTTCCAGGATGGCGCCAGCTACACGGTGGCCGGCATGAGCTTCACGATGAACGGTGCGCCGGCCAACGGCGACAAGTTCACCATCGCGCCGAACACGGGCCTGGGCGACACGCGCAACGCGGGCCTGATGGGCGACCTGCAATCGAAGAACATCCTCGACGGCGGCAAGGCCACGTACCAGTCGGCCTATGCCACGCTGGTGTCCACGATCGGCAACAAGACGCGCGAAGTGCAGGCCAATGCCGAAGCCGCGGCGGCCCAGCTAACGCAGGCCGAGGCGGCCGCCAACAACGTCTCCGGCGTTAACCTCGACGAAGAGGCCGCCAACCTGCTCAAGTACCAGCAGGCGTACCAGGCGTCGGGCAAGGTGATGCAGATCGCCGACACGATCTTCAACGCGTTGCTGGCGATCGGCCATTGATTAACGGAGTCACGCCATGACCTTACGCATCAGCACCAACGCGATCTACCAGGCCGGGACCACGCAGATCAACACGCTGCAGAGCCAGATGGCCAAGACGCAGATGCAGCTGTCGACGAACAAGCGCATGCTGACGGCGGCCGACGACCCGATCGGTTCGGCGAAGGCGCTCGAACTGACGCAGTCGCAATCGATGAACACGCAGTTCGGCACCAATCGCACGAACGCGAAATCGTCGCTGTCGCTCGTCGACAAGACGCTGACCGACGTGTCGGGCCAGATCCAGGACATCCAGGCGCTGATCGTCACCGCCGGCAACGCGGGCTACACGCAGAGCGACCGCGCGGCGCTGGCCACGGAGCTGGAAGGGCGCATGGCCGACCTGCTCGGCTCGGCCAACACGACGGACGGCACGGGCACGTACCTGTTTTCCGGCTACAAGACGACCACGCAACCGTTCACGCAGACCCCGACGGGCGCCACGTACCAGGGCGACCAGGGTCAGCGCATGCTGCAGGTGGGATCGGCGCGCAAGATGCCGATCAGCGAAAGCGGCAGCGCCATCTTCGAAGCGAACGTGACGGGCAACGGCACCTTCATCACGCAGGCGGCGAGCACGAACACGGGCGGGGGCATCATTTCGCCGGGCGCCGTGACGGACACGACCAAGCTGACGGGCCACAATTACGCGATCGATTTCCAGGTGACGGGCACGCCGGCCGTGACGACCTACACGGTGACGGACAACTCGACGTCGCCTGGCACCGCCGTGCTGAGCAACCAGCCGTACACGGCGGGCGCCGCGATCGCCTTCGACGGCATCTCGTTCGACATCAAGGGCGCCCCGGCCAACGGCGATTCGTTCAGCGTGCAGCCGAGCCAGAAGCAGTCCGTGTTCACGACGATCACGAACCTGATCCAGACGCTGCGCAGCCCGGCCGAAGGCTCGGCCGGCAAGGCCGCGCTGACCAACAACCTGAACACGGCCAGCCTGAACATGAAGAACGCACTGGACAACGTGCTGACCGTGCAAGCCTCCGTGGGCGCGCGCCTGAAGGAAGTCGATTCGCTGGACAGCACGGGCGACGACCTCAACATCCAGTACCAGACCACGCTGAGCGGCCTGCAGGACCTGGACATGGTCAAGGCGGTGTCCCTCTATACCCAGCAGCAGCAAACGCTGCAGGCGGCCCAGGTGTCGTTCAAGACACTGTCTGGCCTCTCTCTCTTCAATTACATTTCCTGAAACCGGGGTCAGACCCCGGTTTTTGGCAATTGCCTAAGGTCAGGTGCGGGTGGTTGGCCCGGCCGCTGGCCGCCCACGCGCGGGATCCTGCGGCCCGCTTCGATGCCCTGGTTGAACAGGTTCTGCAGCGGCGTGCCGAGATACGGCAGCGTGAGGCTGATGATGAGGAAGCCGGCGCCCAGGGTGATCGGGAAGCCGATGCCGAACAGATTCAGCTGCGGCGCCGCGCGCGTGAGGATCGCCAGCGCGATGTTGGTGATGAGCATGGCGGCGACGATCGGCATCGCGATCTGCAGGCCGGCCGAGAACACGCGGCTGCCCCAGCGCACCATTTCCAGCGGCGCGGACAGCGACATCGGCGTGGCCGAGATCGGCAGCGTGAAAAAGCTTTCCGCCAGCGCCTCGATCAGCACGAGGTGGGCGTTCATGGCGAGGAAGGCCATCGTCGCGACGAGGGCGAGGAACTGGCTGATGGCGGACGAGCGGCCGGCCGAGCTGGGATCGAAGAAGGTGGCGAACGAAAAGCCCATCGTCGAGCTTGCGACTTCGCCGGCGAATTCGACGGCGGCGAACACGAGGCGCATCGCGAACCCCATCGCGACACCGATGAGCAGTTCCTGCGCGACGATCAGGATGCCCGCCCACGACGTCGGATCGACGAGCGGTACCGCGGGCAGCGTGGGGGCGATGATCGCGGCCAGCAGCACGCCGAGCGTCGTCTTGATGAGGATCGGCACGGCCGTGTTGCCGAACACGGGCGCCACCGCGACAAGGCCGAGGATGCGCGTCAGCGGCCACAGCAGGCCGCCGATCCACGCATACAGCTGCGTCGTGGTGAACGAGATCATCGCGGGTAAAGCGTCAGCCGATCATCTGCGGGATGCCGCTGAACAGGGTGCGCATGTAGTCGGTCATGACCGTGATCATCCACGGCCCCGCGAGCACGAGCGCGATGAACACGCCGATCAGCTTGGGGATGAAGGACAGGGTCTGCTCGTTGATCTGCGTGGCGGCCTGGAAGATGCTGACGACGAGGCCGATGACGAGCGCGACGAGCAGCAGCGGCGCCGATACCATCAGCGTGACTTCCATGGCCGTGCGGCCCATCGCGATGACGCTTTCCGGGGTCATGTCGTCCTCACTGGTAAAAACTCTGGGACAGGGAGCCCAGCAGCAGCTGCCAGCCGTCGACGAGCACGAACAGCATCAGCTTGAACGGCAGCGAGATCACGGCCGGCGACATCATCATCATACCCATCGACATCAGCACCGACGCGACGACCATGTCGATGATGAGGAACGGGATGAAGATGGCGAAGCCGATCTGGAACGCGGTCTTCAGCTCGCTCGTGATGAAGGCGGGGATCAGCACGCGCAGCGGCACGTCTTCCGGGCCCTGCAGCGCGGGCGTGCGCGAGATCTTGACGAACAGGGCGAGGTCGGACTGGCGCGTCTGCTTCAGCATGAAGCCTTTCAGCGGCGCGGCGGCCTTGTCCATCGCTTCGCCCATCTGGATGCGGTTTTCCTGCAGCGGCACGTACGCTTCCGTGTAGACGCGGTCGAACGTCGGCCCCATCACGAACAGGGTGAGGAACAGCGCGAGGCCCACCATCACCTGGTTCGGCGGCGCCGTCTGCGTGCCGAGCGCCTGGCGCAGCAGGGAGAGGACGATGATGATGCGGGTAAAGCTCGTCATCATCAGCAGCGCCGCGGGGATGAAGGTCAGCGCCGTCATCAGGAGCAGCGTCTGCACCGGCAGGGAATACGCGGTGCCGCCGCCCGGGGCCGGGCTCGTCGTGAAAGCGGGGATGGCGGGCGCCGCCACCGCCGCCGCCAGCGGCAGGGCTGCAAGCCCCGTCGCCAGCAGGAGTCGTTTATTGAGCATCACTTGCGTTTGTCGATCGTTTGTTTGAGCCAGTCGGCGAAGCTGTGCGCCGCTGGAGCATGCGGAGCAAGTGCGGCGTTCGTGCCGCCGTTGTCGCCATTCTGCCCGTCCTGGCGCGGCATTGTCGCCAGCGCGTTGATGCGGCCGGGTGATGCACCGACCACGATCCATTCATTGCCCACTTCGACCACCACGATGCGCTCGCGACCGCCGAGGTTCAGCGAGCCGACGACGCGCAGGTTCGCATTGCCGCCGCCGACCTTCGGACCGTAGCGCTTGAGGAACCAGGCGAGGGTGCCCAGCACGGCCAGCACGAGGATCAGCGCGAACAGCGTCTGCAGCAGGCTGCCCGTGGACGAGCCGGCCGGCATCGTGACCGGAGGAACGGCCGTGCCCGGCGCGGCGGGGCGGGGCGCGGCGACGTCCGGCGTGGCGACGCCCGGTGCTGCCGGGTCGGCGGGGACGGCCGTGCCGGTGGGCGCGGTGGAGGTGTCGGGCTGGGTGATGGGTACCTGGGCGGGAGCCGCGGCGGAAGGCGCGCCGGTCGCGGCCACGGCACGCGGATGCGCCGTCGCCGGCGCGGGGGCCGGCGACGAGGTGACTTGTGGGACTTGCCTGGTAGCCTGAGGTGTGGGGGCCACGGCGGGTTCGGCCACCGCTGCGGGTGCGGCTGCCGGTGCCGGTGTCGGTGCCGGTACGGCGGCAGCCGGCGCCTGCGCAACCGGCTGCGACACCTGTCCCGCTGCCTGCCCAGGCCCCGGCTGGGCCGCGCAGGCGGCCAGCGGCAGGGCGAGGGCGAGGGTGGTCAGCAGGCGTGCCGTCATTTGTTGAGCTTGCGGATGCGCTCCGACGGGGTGATGATGTCCGTGAGGCGGATACCGAACTTGTCGTTCACGACCACCACCTCGCCCTGGGCGATCAGGCAGCCGTTGACGAGCACGTCCATCGGTTCGCCCGCCAGGCCATCCAATTCGACCACGGAACCCTGCGCGAGTTGCAGCAGGTTCTTGATGGCGATCTTGGTGCGGCCCAGTTCCACCGTCAGCTGGACGGGGATGTCGAGGATGAAGTCGATGTCGTTGGGCGTTTCCGGACGGGGACCCTTGTTCGAGAAATCCTTGAACACGGCGGCCGAGGCCGCCTGCTGCTGGCTGGCCAGCGCAGCAGCTTCCGCGGCGGCCTGTTCGGCGATCGCCGCACCCCAATCGTCGTCGAGGCTGCTTTGGTCGTCTTGAGTGTCGGACATGTTTCTCTCCTGTGTTGCTTACTTGTTGAAGGTTTCGCTGTTCGCCAGCAGTTTCTCGACCTTCAGCGCATATTGTCCGTTGAACACGCCGTAGCTGCAGTCCATGACGGGCACGCCGTCCACGGTGGCCTGGAGCGTTTCCGGGACCGAGATCGGGATCACGTCGCCGACCTTCATGTTCAGGATCTCGTCGAAATTGGCCTTGCCGTGGCCCAGCACGGCCACCAGTTCCACTTCCGCCACCTGGATCTGCTGCGTCAGCAGGCGGATCCAGCGCTTGTCGACTTCCAGCGCCTCGCCCTGGATGCTCGACGTCAGCGCGTCGCGGATCGGTTCGACCATCGAATACGGCATGCAGAAGTGGATCTGGCCCGACACCGAGCCGAGCTCGATGGTGAAAGTGCACGATACCACGACTTCGTTCGGGGTGGCGATGTTCGCGAACTGCGTGTTCATCTCCGAGCGAATGTACTCGAATTCGATCGGGTACACCGGTTCCCACGACTTGGCATATGCCTCGAACACGATGTCGAGGATGCGCATGATGATGCGCTGCTCGGTCTGCGTGAAATCGCGGCCTTCCACGCGTGTGTGGAAGCGGCCGTCGCCGCCGAACAGGTTGTCCACGAGCAGGAACACGAGGCCCGGATCGAACACCATCAGCGCGGTGCCGCGCAGCGGCTTCATGTGGACGAGGTTCAGGTTGGTCGGCACGACGAGGTTACGGATGAACTCGCTGTACTTCGACACGCGCACGGACCCCACCGAGACCTCGGCGGAGCGGCGCAAAAAGTTGAACAGGCCGACGCGCAGATACCTGGCGAAACGCTCGTTGATGATCTCGAGCGTCGGCATGCGGCCGCGGACGATCCGCTCCTGCGTTGCCAGGTTATACGTGCGGACTCCCGAGGTGTCTTCAGGCGTCGCGACGTCGTCCTGATCGCCGTTGACCCCTTTGAGGAGGGCATCGACTTCTTCCTGTGAGAGAAAATTATCGGCCATGATGCTGCTTTACCGTTAATGACTTCTGCTTTACTGGATGATAAAGGAGGTGAACAAAACGTCGGTCACTTCCTGTTCGTCGCCGCGCGGCACGAACGGTTCGTTGACCGCCGCGAGGATCTCGCCGGCCAGTTGCTGCTTGCCTTCCACCGTGCTGATCTCGGACGCCTTCTTGCCCGACAGCAGCAACAGCACGCGGCTGCGCACCTTGGCCATGTTGGCCTTGATGAGCTCGACCTGCTCCGGTCCTTCGACCTGCAGGGTGAACGCGACCTGCAGATACTGGTCGCCATGCTCCGGCTGCAGGTTGACCGTGAAGGGTTCGATGGCCACGTATTCGGGCGGGGCCTCGTCCTTCTTCTTTTTCTTGCTGCCCGAGTGTTCCTTCTTGGCCGGCTCGGCCGCCGCTTCTGCGCTGCTGCCGTGCATGAAGTACCAGCCGGCACCGCCGCCCAGGCCGAGCACGACCACGGCCGCGCCGATCATGATGAGCAGCTTGGCTTTGCCGCCGCCGGCCGCAGGTGCCGCCGCATCCGCTTTCGGATCGGCTTTGATTTTTGGATTCGCTTTCAAGAGTCTTCGGTCCCGCTGTTGGATCGTCCCGTCATTATGTCATTATCGGGAAAAAGTGAGCAGCGGCAACGGTCGAAAAGAGGGAGGAACCTGGGGTATCTCGTTGTTTCTTGACGGATTTGTTGTCGAGGCTGTATCCAAATGCACCGTGGGGTGACCGATGCGCCCGCACCGCTCACCCCACCGTGTTGTCAATGACGCCAGAACTATTTACGCGAAGGTATCGACCATCCCGCGATCGCCGATCCGTGCCGTGCGCGTGGCGGGGCGGACCGTGGCTTCGCCCACCGTGCCGTTATCGCCATTGCCGCCATTGCCGCGTCCCTGATTGCCACGGCCGAAACCGCTCGATGCGGCCGCCTGGTCCTGCTGCGCCTGGCCGCCGTTCGACATGCCCGCGTTGACGGTCGCATTGCCCAGCGCGATGCCGCTCTCGCTCATCATTTCCTGCAATCGGGGCAGGGCATTTTCCAGCGCCTGGCGGACTTCCAGCTGGTTCGACGAGAATGTCACGTCGGCCTGGCCGTTGGACACGGACAGCACCACCTGCAGCGGACCCAGGTCCGGCGGGTTCAGGGTCAGCGACGCGGTCTGGTCCTCGGCGCCGACCATGTAGATGACTTTCTGGCCGACCTGGTCGTTCCAGGCATCCGTACCGACGTGGGCCGACAGCTCTTCGCTGGCCGCCGCAGCCTGGGCCGCTTCCAGCACGGCCGGCTGCAGCTGGGCGGTCGCGACGGCGGCCGTCGGTGCCTGTTCCTTCTGGGCGAGCAGGGCGGCGTCGCGCGCCTGCTGCAGGCTGAATTCGGCGGCGTCCAGCTGCGGCGCGACCTCCGCCTTGACGTTGCCCAGCGCGGCGCGCAGGTCGGTGGACGCGGCCGCAGCCTTGTCCGCGCCGAGGTCGGCACCGGCGGCCGCGAGGGCCGGGTTCTTGACCGACGTGGCCGAGAAGGTCTTCGCGCCGGCCGCATCCAGGCCCGCTTCCTTCGAGACCGACTTCATCGCGGCCTGCAGCGCGGCCAGCTGGCCGGCATCCGTGCGCTTGCCCTTGCCGGACAGTGTGTCGAACGCCTGGGCCACGGTGGTCTTGCCGGCGTCCGCGCCCGGCTTGTGCAGGCTCGCCATCAGCGCGAGCATGGCGCTGGCCGGGTCGCCCGCCTTGGCCGTGCTGTCGTCGTCGGTCTTGTCGTCGTCGGCCTTGGCGGCGGCATCGTCCTTCGCGTCGGCGGCGTCCGTCTTGCTGTCGGCCGGCCTGGCGACCTGCTGCGACGCGGCGTCGTCGGGTTGCGCGGGCTTTTCCTTCTCGGCGGCCTTGGGCGCGTCCTGCTTCGCGGCGGGCGCGGGCGCCGGTGCGGGCATGGAGGCGAGTGTGCTGCGCTCCAGTTCGCCGCTCAGCAGGGCGCTGAACTGGCTGCCGTCGTTGCCGCCGTTGCCGTTGCCCGTATTGTTCGGGCGCTGGTTGACGCCGCTGGCCGTGTTGAGCTGAAGGGGAGAGGTCGTGTTCATGTCGCTTGTCGCTCAGGTTGCGGCGCCGGTCAGCGCCTGGCGCGGACCGTGCGGGCCGCGTGGTCGTCCATCATCTTCTGGTCGCGCTTGTTTTCGATCGCAAGAGCCTCGGCGGCCGCGCGTTCGTTCAGGGTCCGATACGACAGGCGCTTGCGCTCGCTTTCCTGCCATCCCTTCTTTTCCATGTCGGCTTTTACACGCGCGTGCTTCAGCACTTCGCGCTGGCCGTCGATCGCCTGTTCCAACTTGCCGAGGAAGGCGACGAAATTCTGGTACGCGAACGGGGTGATGCCTGCCATCTGGGCCGCGTCGAGCCGGTTCGCATAGTCGTCGCGGTAGCCGAGCAGCATCTGCAGCTTTTGCTCCCCCTCGTCGACGGCCTTCAGCGCCGCGCCCAGGCGCTTCGCGCAGGCGTCGGACTCGCGCTGGGCGAGGTCGATCAGGGTCTCGAGTGCGGATGCGTTGGCCATGGTAGGTCAAGTATACCGATGAGCTTTCCGGCCAATCAGCCGAATAGCGAGGTCAATTCCCCCAAGCTCTGCAGCATGCCGACGTTGTCGTAGATTTCCTGGCACAGGAATGCCTCGATGCGCTCGTGCAGGGCGATGGCCTTGTCCAGCACCGGGTCCGTGCCCGGCGCATAGGCGCCCACGCTGATCAGGTCGCGCGAGCGCTCGTAGCGCGAATACAGTTGCTTCAGGGTGCGCGCGGCCTGCTGGTGCTCGCGCGACGTGATGCCGTGCATCGCGCGCGAGATCGATTGTTCGATGTCGATGGCGGGGTAGTGGCCCGCCTCGGCCAGTTTGCGGTTCAGCACGATGTGGCCGTCGAGGATACCGCGCGCCGCGTCGGCGATCGGGTCCTGCTGGTCGTCGCCTTCCGACAGCACGGTATAGAACGCCGTGATCGAGCCGCCGCCCGCCTGGCCGTTGCCCGCGCGTTCCACCAGCACGGGCAGCTTCGCGAACACGGACGGCGGATAGCCTTTCGTCGCCGGCGGTTCACCGATGGCGAGCGCGATCTCGCGCTGGGCCATCGCATAACGCGTGAGCGAATCCATGATCAGGAGGACGTTCCTGCCTTCGTCGCGGAAGTGCTCGGCGATGGCGGTGGCGTAGGCGGCGCCCTGCAGGCGCATCAGCGGCGGCGCGTCGGCCGGCGCGGCCACGACGGCCGAGCGGGCGAGACCCTCTTCGCCGAGGATCTGCTCGATGAATTCCTTCACTTCGCGGCCCCGTTCGCCGATCAGGCCCACGACGATCACGTCCGCCGTCGTGTAGCGCGCGATCATGCCCAGCAGCACGGATTTACCGACACCGGTACCGGCGAACAGGCCGAGACGCTGGCCGCGGCCCACCGTCAGCATCGAATTGATGGCGCGCACGCCCACGTCCAGCGTCTCCGAGATCGGCGCGCGGTCGAGCGGGTTGATGGGACGCGCGTTCAGCGGGCCCATGTGTTCAGTGTTGACGGGCCCCTTGCCGTCCAGCGGGCGGCCGGCGCCGTCGACGACGCGGCCCAATAACCCCCAGCCGACGGGCAGGTGGCGCGCACGGTCCATCGGGCGGCGGCGCGGATGCGACACCGTGCCGGGCTTCGGCATGCTCGCTTCCACCGGAAACACGCGCGAGCCGGGCACGACGCCTTCGACGTCCGACTGCGGCATCAGGAACAGGCGTTCGCCTTCGAAGCCGACCACTTCGGCCTCGATTTTGGCACCGGACGCGACCGGAATCATGCAGGCGCTGCCGACCGCGAGCTTGAGGCCGACGCATTCCATCACGAGGCCGGCCACGCGCGTGACGCGGCCCGACACCTGCATCGGCTCGACCAGATCGACCACGTTGCCGCAGTCGTTCAGGTACGCCTTCCAGCGGCCGGTATGCGTATTCATTCCAGCCAGTCCAGGTCCTTGCCCAGCGCGTGCGTCAGGCGCTGCCAGCGCGAGCCGATCTGGGCGTCGATCTGGTTGCTGGCCGTGTCCACGCGGCAGCCGCCGCGCGCGATGCTTTCATCTTCGACGATGCGCCAGCCGCTCTTGTCGAGCTCGTGGCCGATGCTGCTCTTGACGAGCAGGGCGTCTTCCGGATGCAGCATCAGGAGGGCCGGTTGCTGCAGGTTCGGCAGGTAGTCGATGGCTTCGCGCACGACGGGCAGGATCAGGTCCGGCTTGACGTCGAATGCCGTGCGGACCATGCCGCGCGCGAGGTGCAGCGCGAGTTCCAGCACGTCGTTGGAGATGGCTTCGTCGGCCTGCGTGACGGCGTCGCCGAACGTCGTGGCGAGCTGGCGCAGGTGTTCCAGTTCCTCGGCCGCTTCGGCGCGGCCCAGGGCAAGACCTTCCTCGTAGCCGGCGGCATGGCCTTCGGCCTGGCCCGCTTCGAGGCCTTCCGCATAGCCTTCGTCGCGCGCGGCGGCACGGATCGCTTCCAGCTCTTCCGCGGTCGGCAGTTGGATCATCGGCTGTGTCTGCGGCGGCGGTTCGTACGCGCGCGCGGCGGCAGCGGCCGCAGCCGCTTCGGCTTCGCGCTGGGCGCGGACGCTGGGACGCTCGTCGCCGAACGACGTCATTTCCCAACGTTGATATGCAGATTGAAACTCTTTCGAGATGGCCATCAGACGAACGAATCCTCACCTTTGCCGCCCAGCACGATCTGGCCTTCGTCGGCGAGACGCCGGACGATTTGCAGGATCTGCTTCTGCTGGGTTTCCACTTCCGACAGGCGCACGGGACCTTTCGATTCCAGGTCTTCGCGCATCATTTCCGCCGCACGCTGCGACATGTTTTTGAAGATTTTATCGCGCAAGTCCTGCGACGCGCCTTTCAGGGCGATGATCAGCATCTCCGACTGCACTTCGCGCAACAGCAGCTGGATGCCGCGGTCGTCGATGTCGATGATGTTGTCGAACACGAACATCTCGTCCATGATCTTCTGCGCCATGTCGTTGTCGTAGTTCTTGATGTTCTCCATGACGGAACTTTCCTGCTCGCCGCTCATGAAGTTCAGGATCTCGGCCGCGGTGCGCACGCCGCCCAGCGACGACTTCTTGATGTTCTCGTTACCGGACAGGAGCTTGGTCAGCACGTCGTTCAGTTCGCGCAGGGCGGCCGGCTGCACGCCGTCCAGCGTGGCGATACGCAGCACGACGTCGTTGCGCAGGCGGTCCGTGAAGTGCGCCAGCACTTCGCAGGCCTGGTCGCGCTCGAGGTGCACGAGGATCGTCGCGATGATCTGCGGGTGCTCGTTGCGGATCAGTTCCGCCACCGATTGCGAATCCATCCACTTCAGGCTTTCGATGCCGGAGGCGTCCTTGCCGCCCAGGATGCGGTTCAGCAGCACGGCGGCCTTGTCGTCGCCCAGCGCCTTGGTCAGCACCTGGCGGATGTATTCGTCGGAATCGAGGCCGACGGTCGACTGCAGGTCCACGCGCTCGCGGAATTCGCCCAGCACCGTCAGGACTTCCTCGTGCTGCACGGCCTTCATCTGCGCCATGGCGGCGCCCAGCTTCAGCACCTCGCGCGGGCCGAGGAATTTCATCACCTCGGCCGCTTCCGATTCGCCCAGGGCCAGCATCAGGATCGCTGCCTTGGTCGTGCTTTCCTTGTCCTTGTCCTTGTCGCTCATTATTCAGTACCCAGCCATTCCTTGATCACGTTGGCCACGATGCGCGGATCGTTCTTGGCCAGGTCTTTCGCCATTTCCAGGTTGCTCTTGTAGACCTGGACCTTGTGCTGTTCTTCCACCTCACGCTGGGCGCGGGCTTCTTCCTCCGGATCCGGTTCCGGTTCCGGTTCCGGCTCTTCCGGTTCCGGCTCGGGCGGGATCGCCACGGCTTCGTCGAATTTCTTGATCGCCGGCTTGAGCAGCGGCCGCACGAAGCGGAACCACAGGAAGGCCAGCACGAGGGCGATGAAGACGTAGCGTGCAATGTCCTTCGCCAGCGGCAGGTTGGCGGGGTCCTTGTACCACTCCGGCGCCTGCTCGTCCGGCTTGTCGACGCCGTCGAACGGGGCGTTCGTCACGTTCAGCGTATCGCCGCGCGCCTGGCTGTAACCCATGGCCTGCTTGACCAGTTCGTTGATCTGCGCGACTTCGGCGGCGGTGAGCGGCTTGACGACGACCTTGCCCGTCTTCGGATCGACGCTGCGGCGGTAGTTCACCACGACGCCGACCGTCAGGCGCTTGATGCCGCCCATCGGTTTCTGTTCGTAGCGGATCGTCTTGTCGACTTCGTAATTGGTCGTCGAATCCTTGCGGCTCGGGCCGGTCGTCGTCTGGGCCTGCGCCGGCTGCGCGCCGCCTTCCAGCGGGGCCGTCGCCACGCCCGGCGGCTGGTTCGACAGCGCGCCCGGGATGCCGGACGGGTTCGTGCTGCCCGGGCCGGTCTGCTCGGACGTCTGCTGGCTGCGGATCGCCTGCGGTTCCGGCGGCGAGTTCGGCTTGTACATCTCGGCCGCGGTGTCGGTCTGGGCGAAGTCCACTTCGGCCGTTGCTTCGGCGCGCACGTTGTTCTGGCCCACGAGCGGGGCGATGATCGATTCGACCTGCTTGACGATGTTCTGCTGCAGCGCTTCGACGTACTTCAGCTGGTTCGGGTCGAGCTGCTTGCCGTTCTTGTTCGCGTTGTCGGACAGCAGCGTGCCGTTCTGGTCGACGACGGTCACGTTGGCCGGCGTCAGTTCCGGGATCGACGATGCCACCAGGTGCACGATGGCGCTGACCTGCGCCTGGTCGAGGGCGCGGCCCGGCTGCAGGTTCAGGAGGACGGATGCGGTCGGCTTCTGCTGGTCGCGCACGAACACGGACGGCTTCGGCAGCGCCAGGTGCACGCGGGCCGAGCTGACGGCGGCCAGCGACTGGATCGAATTGGCCAGCTCACCCTCCAGCGAGCGCTGGTAGTTGACCTGCTCGACGAATTGCGACGTGCCCAGCTTCTGGTTCTCGAGCAGCTCGAAACCGACGTTGCCGGCGCGCGGCAGGCCTTGCTGGGCCAGCTTCAGGCGCAGGTCGTGGATGCGGTCGGCCGGCACGAGGATCGCGCTGCCGCTGTCCGAGAACTTGTACTTGACCCCCATCTGGTCGAGCGAGGCGGTGATGGCGCCGCCGTCCTTGTCGGTGTAGTTGGAGAACAGCACGCGGTATTCCGGTGCCGACGTCCACAGCCACAATGCCGCGACGATGGCCACCACGCCGGCGATGGCGCCGCCGATGACGATGCGTTTGCCGTTCGTCGTCTGCCAGAACTTCGGCTTTTCTTCCGCCGGAGTTGCGATGTCGCTGTCGAGGAGTTCTTCCGCTGTCGTTGCCATGTTGGGGGGAGGGAATGGGTTTATGGACGCCATTATGGAGCCGTACGGCAACATTCAAACCCCGGAATAAGGCCATGTTTACGGTGCTGCTCGAAGGCAATCGTTGCCCGGTCGCTGATATTCTGACAGCCTGAATCGATTTGTTTGACAGGCACTGGGAGAACGGACATGAACATCGGCGGCATCGACAGCAGCCGGATCGAAGCGATGATGGCGCAGCTGAAGGCGGCGGCGCAGAAGCCGGCCGGCCCGGCGTCGCCCGCGGAAGCGCTGGGCGGCCTCGGGGGGATTGGGAAGCTGGGTGCTCCGGATGCGGCCGAATCGTCGACCAAGGTCAGCTTCTCGGATGCGCTGAAGGCGTCGCTGCAGAACGTCAGCAACGCCCAGATCCAGGCGGACGACATGGGCAAGAAGTTCGCCGCCGGCGACGATTCCGTGAGCCTGTCCGACACGATGATCGCCATGCAGAAAGCGAGCATCAGTTTCCAGGCCACGGTGCAGGTGCGTAACAAGCTGGTGTCGGCTTATCACGACATCATGAACATGCAGGTGTAAGACTTACTTCACCTCGACCCGTCCCTTCATCACCGGATGCAGCGTGCAGAGATAGTCGAACGACATCTTCTCGCGCACCACATGACGCCACGTCTTCCCGGGCGCCAGATCGCCCGACTTCGCACCGGCCGCCGTCACGTTGTGGATGAACATGTCGCGGTTCTCCCACACGATCGTATCCCCCGGCTTCACCTGCACGACCTGCGGCGAAAACTTCATGCCGTCGATGACGACGTGGTGTTCCGCCGCGCCGGCCGCGAGGGGCAGCCACAGCAACGCGGCAAGCAGCGGCTTCACTTGAGCTGAGCCTGGATGTGCTTCGCATGCTCCAGGTGCGCCACGAAAGCCGGGCGGACCTTGACGAGCAGGGCTTTCAGCTCGGCATTCGATGCATTCGGGATCAAGGTCTTGTCGAGCGCGCCGAGCACGGTCTCGTGGTACGTCACCTCGTTGTCGACATAGGCCTTGTCGAATGCCTTGCCGGACAGGCCCGCGAGCCTGGTGCGCATCGCCGCGCCGCCTTGCGTGAGGCTCTTGCTGGTGTCGTTGTCCTCGGGCGTCACGTGCAGCTTTTGCACCAGCGCGGTCGCCTGCTGGTTGACGCCGGCGTGGTCGGCCACCATGCGTTCGGCGAAGGCGCGCACATCCTTGTTCTGCGTTTTCGTCTCGGCCTGCTTGCCGGCGTCGATGTCGACCGCGTTGGCGGCGACGACGATGGCGGCGATCTGTGCGTCGTTCGGGCCGGCCGCGTGGGCCATGGCGCTGACGGCGAGCAGGGAAGACAGCAGCAGGGGGGCGGATTTTTTCATGATGGGCTCCTCGAATGGATTGGTAAAGGTGAAACAATCCATTCGATGCACGCTTTCGCGCGCGCGTTCCCGTGCGCCGTCAGGCGGACGGTTCCCCGTCCAGCCGGCGCCGCACCGCCTCGACGATCCGGTCGCAGCGCGCCCCGTCGAACCCGAACGCGTCCTCGATCGCGAAGTCGATCTCGCGCGCGAGCGCCTCGCGCAGCATGGCCCGCGCGCGGAAATAGCGGGTGCGCACGGTGGCTTCGGGGATGTCGAGCGTGGCCGCCGTCTCTTCCACGGTCAGCTCTTCCACCGCGCGCAGTACGAACACCGTGCGGAAGGCGGCGGGGAGCTTGTCGATGCCCGTCTCGATCAGGCGCCGCGTCTGGGCGCGCAGCGCGGCCAGTTCCGGCTGTGCCGGTTGGTCCAGACGCTCGTTGGCAGGACGCGGGGCGGCCGCGTCGTCCGATCCGAAATCCGCGCCCAGTTCGATAACGTCGGCCAGCCGCCCGGTCTTACGCTGGCGCATCAGGGCGGCGTTGACGACGATGCGCGTGAGCCAGGTGCCCAGCGCGGACTCGCCGCGGAACGCGGGCAGGGCGCGATAGGCCTGCAGATAGGCATCCTGGAGCGCATCCTCCGCTTCCGCGTCGTCGCGCAGGACGCTGCGCGCCACGCGGTAGAGGCGGCGGTTGTAACGGCGCATCAGATCGGTGAACGCGTCGCGGTCGCCGGCGCGGATACGGCGCAGCAACGCGTCGTCGTCGAGGGATGAGGGGGTCGGTGCGGCGGCCTGCATGGGATCTCCTGGTCGTATGCCTGACGATTGGATGCAGGGCCGAAGCCCTGCGTTCCCGCCGTCAGGATACGTCAGGCGAGGCCGGCCAGGCGGGCGTTGCGCTCGCGTTCCAGCTTGGTGATGTAGCGCTGCACGGCGGCCAGGTTGCCGCGCGAGATGTCGACGAACTGGCAACCGAGGCGGCGGCTCGTTTTGTTGTTGAGCAGCGTCATGTCCATCGAGTTACGGACTTGCAACGAACACGTCACCGGGCCGATTTCCGGCAGGTCGATGCGACAGTTCGGGAAGGTCTCGCCGATGGTCGTGCCGAGCTGCAGCTTGCTGTCGTGGAGGGCGACGCCGCCGCAGCTGATGTCGGCCAGCGGGAACACCGCTGTGCCGCCGCCCAGCTCGGCCGGCAGGGGGATCGTCGCGCGCACGGGATTCGTCACCGGCGTCGGCATGCGGTAGAACTCGCGCCGCTGCAGGCGGATCAGGCTCGCGGGAATCGCCGCGGCCAGCGCGGTGCCGCCTTCGAATTGCACCTCGCGCAGGTTGTCCAGGGCGAACACGATGCGGATCTTGTCCAGCGACGTGTCGCACCGGACCGTGCCCGCAGCCACGATGCGCGTATTCTGCTCGGGGCTGACGGAGCGGTCGATGATGACGGTGCCCGCGTCCGGATCGACCTCCAGCAGCGACGTGACACAGACGTCGGCCTCGCCCTTGATCAGCATGCGGATCAGCTGGTTCTTTTCGGCGATCTGGCGCAGCAGGGCCACGATCTCCCTGGGCGACTCGACCTCGTAGTCGTGCCAGGCTTCTAATTCGGCGTCAGTGATTGCTTGCATCTGTGTCAACCGGAGTGCTTTCTTGGGGTGGGAGGAGCCGTGCCGTGTCCGGTGCGGGCGGTGGTGTCTGCCCGGAAACTTGCGCGGATTCAATATAATAGAGCCAGGCCAATAGTTCGGCAATGGCGCGGTAGAGGGCCGGCGGAATGTGGCGGTCGAGGTCGACTTTCATCAGCAACGCCACCAGTTCCTTCGATTCGTGCACGAACACGCCAGCGTCTTTCGCGCGGCCGATGATCTGTTCGGCGACAAGACCCTTGCCCTTGGCGACGACCTTCGGCGCCGCGTCGCCGGCACCGTAGGCCAGTGCCACGGCGCTCTGGCGGCGCGTCGGCTTATCGTTGTCCATCATCCCTGGCCATCGTCGTGGATGGTCAGCGTGGAGAGGGGCGTGCCCGCCGCGTCGAGCGCATCGGCCAGGCGCGCGCGGTGCGCGTCCAGCAAGCCCTTGATCGCCTCGTCCTGGGCATCGAGGCGGATGTGCAACTGGCCGCCGGACAGCACGACGCGCGCCGCCACCTCGCCCAACGCGCCGAAGCGCAGGCGCAGGCTGCTCTGCCACGTGCCGCCGTTCTCATCTTCGCCGCCGGAAGCGTCCCGTTCCACGTCCCACTCCATGTCGCGGCCCGGCCACAACTGGCCCTGCCAGGCGACTTTTCCCTGTTCGTGCGCGTTCAGCTGCAGGTTGATGAACTGGGCCGTGTTCGGATCCGTGGGCGGCGGCATGCCGCGCGCCTGCGGCTCGGCCGCGAGATCGGCGCGGGGGCGGACGCCTTCGGCCCATTCGGCCACGTGCGATTCGTAGAACAGTCCGCTCTTGCCGAGGCCATCCTTCAATGCCTGCGCGATCGCGCCCGCGTCCTCCGATGGCGCCCCTAGCAGCGGCGTGCGGCCGACGGCGGCGGTCGCTTGCGTCTGCGCTTTCTGCGCGGCCGCGATGACGTCGCCCAGCATCTTGCCGGCCGTGCTGATCTGCGTGTTGGCACCGTCGGCCGTGCCGCCGGCCAGTTGCGCGAGGCCGCGCGCGCCGGCGAGCAGCGCGGCCGTGCGCGTCAGCGCGGCGGCATCCTTGCCTTCCAGGTAAGCGAGCGGGGACGATTGCGGGCTGGCGCCTTCCGGCAGCGGCGGCCCCGCTTCGGCAAACGCGGGGGCACCCTGGCCCGTCTGGACCTGGAACGTGGGTCGCGGCGCGACCGTCACGAGGGTCAACGGTACCTGCGTGCCGACCTGGGCACCCTGGGGCAGCGGCATGCGCGCCGCCATGTCGTTGATGCGGACGACGAAGCTGCCGTCGGGCAGTTTCGTCAACACGTCGGCCGGCATCGACTGGCCGACGAGATTGGCGAGCGCGCGCGCAAAGGCTTGCTGGCGCGGATCGCCGACGGGTAAGGCGGGACGGGTTGCCGCGACCTGGGTCAGCGAGACGCTATCGCGCGGCAGCATCGTTCAGCGGTCAGACGCCGTAGGCGCGCGCGACGCGGCGTTCGACGGTCTTGTTGGAGATCATGGCCTGCAGCTTTGCCATCCACGGCTGGGTCAGGTCACGGATCTTGCGATCGGAATCGAGCATCTTGCGGATCGCGTTCACCTTGCGCACGCGTTCCTGGCCGGCCAGCGGGCTGTCACCGTTGTCCTTCAGCTGGCGCACGCACGCGGCGCACTGGTGTTCGAGCTGGAGCAGGCGGTCCCAGTCGGCCGCGGTGGCGGCGGCCAGCATCTGGTCGGTGATGCCGACCATGGCTTCGTACAGGGCGGCGATTTCGGTATTCGTCATCATCGTCGTGCTCCTCTCACGCGCTTGCCAGGGTCGGGGCTTTCGGCATGGCCGTGGGTGCTGCGACCTGCTGCGGCTGCTGGACCTTGTCGCCGATCTCCACCCATGCGCCGCGCAGGTCGGACAGGAGGCCGTGCACTTCGTCGATGATGGTCACGTCGTTCTTCAGGTTCGCGTGCAGCAGGCGGCGGCTCATGTAGTCGTACAGGGCGTCCAGGTTGGCCGCGATCTCGCCGCCGGCGTTCTTGTCGAGCGAGGCGCGCAGGCCGTTGTCGATGATCGAGATGGCCTTCGAGATGGCCGAACCCTTGGCGGCGATGTTGCCGGCAGCGATGTTCGTCTTGGCGCTCAGCAGCGCGACGAGGGCGCCGTCGTACAGCATGACGATCAGCTTGTGGGGCGAGGCCGAGGCGATGCCGGTCTCGATACTCACATTGTGATAGGCGTTGACGCCGCGTTTCATGGTTCCAAACATGATGCTTCTCCAGTAAATCCAGTTATCGGTTGGCCGAGATGGCGGCCAGCTGCTGGGTCAGGTAACTTTGCGTGGTTTGCATCGACTGCAGCATCGAGTCGAGCGAAGTAAATTGAGCGCGGTACATGGCCTCGACCTGCGTCAGGTGCTGGCTGAAGCGGTCGCGCTGGTCGGCCACGGCCTTGATGCTGGCGTTCAGGCCATCCGTCTTGCTGGCGAGCAGGCTGCCCTTGCCGGTGAAGCTCGTCGCCAGGTTCGTCAGCGCGTAGGCATAGCCTTGCGAGAACGTCACGGTGCCCCGGTCGCCAGTGACGCCGCTGTTGACCGTGATCTGGATACCGGCCGCCTTCGAGCCGTCGGCGGCGGTCAGCACCTGGCCGTTGCCCGTCGCGGCGACGCCACCGATGGTGCCCTCGACGTCGGTGCCGACGGTCGGCGTGGCGGTACCGAACAGGTCGCTGACAGGCGTGCCGGTGACGCTGACGATCGAAATGTTCGATGTCTCGCCGTATTTGCTCGACGAGATCGACAGGTTGCCGGACGCGTCCAGCGACGTCTCGACGCTGTCGCCGGCCGAGGAAAACGTGCTGTTGCCGTTGATGGCGGCGCGCAGCATGGACGACAGCTGGTCGTTCGTGTAAGTGCCGGACGGGATCTTGATGTTCTGGACCTTGGTATCCGTTGCCGGGTCGGTCTGGTTCAGCGTGACGGTCCAGGTCGTGTTTGCGGCGATCGTCGTCGAGCCGGACAGCGGGCTGCTGCTCTTCAGCGTACCCTGCGTCGCCATTTTCGTGATGTTGACGGCGTATTCGCCCGGCTGGGTCGCGGTGCCCGACTTGTTAAACGTGAGGCCGCCGTCGCTGACGGTGCCGGCCGCCGCGAACAGGCCCGCGATGTCGCTGAAATTCTTCGAGATCGCGTCGTTCAGCTTGGTCGAATCGACCTTCAGGCTGCCGTCCTGCCCGAACGTGATGCCGACCTGGGGCAGGTTCGTCATGTTGCTGTCCAGGCCCGTGACCGGGGTACCGAGCACGCGGCGCAGCTGGGTCTGGATGGAGCGCACGGCCGAATCGCCCTGCAGCACGCCACCGGTCTTGGTGTCCGGATCGTATGCAGTCAGCTTCGCGATCGTCGAGTTCAGGTCGTTGTAGGCCTTGACGAAGCCGTTGATCGCGGTCGACACCGAGCCCGTGTCCTGGCCGACCGTCAGCGTCGTGGAGCCGGTCGCGTTCAGGTCCATGCTCACGCCCTGGACGACGTCGTCCACCGTCGTGCTGTCGCTGGAGACGGCGATGCCGTTCATGGTCAGCTTGGTATCCTGCGCGCCGCTCGTCTGCGTCATGCCCTGCGTGGCGCCCGGATCGTAGCCCAGCAGGCTGGCGATGCCGGCGTTCACGGGGCCGCCGTCGGCGCCGTCGACGCTGATCTTCATCGACGATTTCGCGCCGGTCTTGTTCGACGTGATCACGAGGTGGTACGGATTGTCGCTGCCGTCCGACACGATGGTCGCGGTCACGCCGATGTTCGCCTTGTTGATGGCGTCGCGGATGCCCTGCAGCGTCTGGTCCTTCGTATCGAGCGTGACGGTGCCGCTGGCCTGGGCGCCGTCCTGGACGAAGCCGGCGCCGATATAACTGCCGGCGCTGCCCTTCGTGAGGCCGGCCGCGGCCGGATTGTTGCCGCCGATCTCGATCTGGCTGCCGTCGGCCGAGCTGAGCGTCACGCCGGCCGTCACGGTGGTGCTCGAACCCGTGTTGGCCGTGGCGCTCGACAGGCCGATGCCGCCGGTGACGCTGCCCGTGACCGCTTCCGTGATGTTGATGTTGGAACCGTCGGCCGCGAAGAACTGCAGGTCGCCGCCCGCGGCCGTGCCGCTCATCGTGATGTTCGCCGCCGCGAGGCCGTCCTGGACCGTATTCGTGGCGAGCGCGGCATCGATCGACGCGGCCGTCACGGTCGTGCTGCCGTCCGACGACGCGACCTTGACGCCGCCCACCGACAGCGCATAGCTGCCGCCGCTGGTAACGGTGACGTCGCCGAAGCCGCTGAACAGCGTGGTCGACGTGGTCGTCGTGCCCGCCTTGGCGGTGACGCCGGTGTTGTCGGATTCGTCGTTGATGACCTGGGCGAGGTCGCGCGCGCTGCGCGTCGTGCCGTTCGTGCTGATCGCGGTGCCGTTGATGGTCAGCGAGCCGCTGGCGATGCCGGACGTCGCGATGCCGACACCGAGCGGGTTGCCCGTCGTGCCGAACGTGCCGCCGTTGACGGTGCCGAACTGGAAGGTCAGCGTGGTCTTGCTGCCGTCACCGATCTGCTTGCTGTTGCTGGCCTGGCCGCTCGTCATCAGGCTTTGCGCCTGGGCGAGCTGCGTGACGTTGATCTTGTACTTGCCCGGCACGGCACCCTTGCTCGCAGTGGCGGACATGAGGTCCTTGTTGCTGGAGGTGGCGGTCAGTGCGCTGAACGTATTGGCGGAGTTCAACGTGGACAGCGCGCTCTGGAACGCGCCGACGGCCGAGCTGACCTGGCCATAGGCCGTCAGCTTGCCCTGGTACGCCCCCGTCTTCATGTCGTATCGCGAGAGCGGCGCCGACTCGGCCGCCATCAGCTTGCTGACGAGGGTGTTGACGTCGAGGCCGGAACCGATACCAGGTGAGCTGAGTCCCACTTGTTTCTCCTGTGAAAGCGATAATGTAAGTCATTATCGACAGAAGCAAACCGTACTTGAGAGTGGGAAATGTGCGTTATTTCCGTGCCGAGAGGAAAAACGTAAAGCGCGGGCCGCAGCCCGCGCTCTATGGGAGAACAGATGTCGAGCGTTCAGGCGGTCTGGTTGATGAGCAGACCCTGCTGCATCTTGTCGATCGATTTGGCGATCTGCAGCGCTTCCTTGGAAGGAATCTGGCGCACGACTTCCTTGGTGCTCTGGTCGATCACCTTGACGACGATGTCCTTGCTGTCTTCGTCGATCGAGAATTGCAAACTCTGCGACGAACCCAGCATCGCCTCGTTCATTTTCTTGACGGCGGCCGACACATCCTCGTGTGACGGCTTGGCGCCATCGGCAGGCTTGCTCTTGCTGGCCGACTCCGTCGCTCCGGCCGACGGTGTCGGCTGGAGCGTGCGGTCCTCCACGCGAGGAGGGGCGGATGAAGCCACTGGTTGAATGTTCATGATCATTCCCTAGCAAAAATTCCTCGGCTGAATTACTCCAGCCGAGGAATCACTTTACACCGCTAGCGGGGGCTTATTACATTACCAATTAGCCACGCAGCAGCGACAGGACACCGTTCGGCAGCGAGTTGGCTTGCGCCAGCATCGAAGTACCAGCTTGCTGCAGGATCTGGCCGCGGGTCATGTTCGCGGTTTCCGAAGCGAAGTCGGTGTCGACGATGCGGCTGCGCGATGCAGACAGGTTTTCGTTCGACGATTGCAGGTTCGAGATCGTCGAGTCGAAGCGCGACTGCAGTGCGCCGAGCTGCGCGCGCTGGTCGTTGACCTTGGCCAGGGCCGCGTCGGCCGTGCGGATCGCTTTCTGGGCGCCATCGAAGGTGCTGACGTCGATATCGGCAACCGCGCTCAGGGTCGACGAGCCGGCGATGTTCGACAGGCCGCTTGCCGTCGTTTCCGTCAGGGTGAAGCTGCCGGCCGAATCGAACGTGACCGTGCCCTTGGCGGTGGCGGTGGTGGTACCCAGGGCCTGCGTCGTGGCGTTGATCGTGCCGTCGCCATTGTAGGCCTGGATCGTCGCGTTGGTGTTGGTACCGTCGGTCAGGCTGATGTCGTTGCCGGCGGCATTGGTGAGCTTGATACCCTGGTTGTCCTTGTCGTACGCCGCGGTCACGCCCGTCTTGGCGCTCTGGGCGTTGAAGGCGCTGATGGCGGCGGCGTAATCGTCTGCCGAGGTGCCGTTGCCGCCGACCTTGAACGTGATCTGGACGGCGTTACCGTCGGATTGCAGCGTCAGGTCGTACGAGGTGCCGCCGTTACCCTTGAGCAGCGTATTGGTCTGCGCGGACGCGGTGACGCCGGTCGTGCCGGAGATGTCGTTGATCGCCTTGGCCGTATCCTTGGCGGTGGCGTTGACCGGCATGGCTGTGGTCGACGTCGAGCCCAGCGGGCCGTCGACCTGGACGACACCGGCCGTGGTGCCGGCGGCCGTCTGGATGCTGCCGTCGCTCGACTTGGTGTTGTTGCCGTAGGTGTTCGTCGAGAAGTTCGAACCAGTCATCGAGATCAGCTGGTTGGCGTTGGCGCCGACCTGGAAGTTCGCGGTGCCCATCGAGCCGTCCAGCAGGTTCTGGCCGTTGAACTGGGTGGTGTTGGCGACGCGGTTCAGTTCCGACGTCAGCTGGGTCACCTCGGTCTGCAGTGCCTTGCGGTCGCTGGCCGAGTTCGAAGCGTTCGAAGATTGCACTGCCAGTTCGCGGATACGCTGCAGCATGTCGCCCGAGCTCGCCAGGGCGCCTTCGGCCGTCTGGGCCATCGACACACCGTCGTTCGCATTACGGACAGCCTGGGTCATACCTTTGATCTGCGAATTCATACGGTCCGAAATTGCCAGACCGGCGGCGTCGTCTTTTGCGCTGTTGATGCGCAGGCCCGACGACAGGCGCTGGATCGAGGTGTTGAGCGAAGATTGCGAGGTGGACAGGTTACGCTGAGCGTTCAGGGATGCAACGTTGGTATTGATAACGGACGACATGGTGTCTCTCCAGACTTGGTCTTACAGGGCGTGGCGACGTGCCACTCAGATTCACTTTGGTCTGTCACGCTGTTCTGTGACAATCAAACCGCTGTTGATGCAGGTAACGGTGCTCTACGGAAAAAGTTTAGAGGGCGAGAGCGAAAAAAATCGAAATTTTTGTGTCGCCGCCGGAAGCGGGCTGGCCTTGGCGGCGACGAATTGGGGAACTTTAGGGCGAAAAAAAATTTATTTTCCGTCGTCGTGGTTGTCAGTCAGCCACCACGACCCGGTTCTTGCCGCTCTGCTTGGCCTGGTACATGGCCTTGTCAGCGCGCGCCATCAGGCTGGCCTGGTCCTCGTTCGGATGGCGCAAGGCGACGCCGCACGAGAACGTGATCAGCATCTTCTCGTTTTCGTGCAGGAAGAAGTGCTTGGTCAACTCGCGCTGCACGCGCACCATCGCGGCGGATGCCGCTTCGACATTCGTTTCTGGCAATAGGATGAGGAATTCCTCGCCGCCGAAGCGGGCGATCACGTCCATCGAGCGCAGCGTGTCCCGCACGACCTTCACGAGGTGGCGCAGTGCGTTGTCGCCCGCGAGGTGGCCGTAGGTGTCGTTGAGCTTCTTGAAATTGTCCAGGTCGAGCAGGGCGACGCACAGGGGCGTGCCGCGGCGGTCGGCGCGCGCGCTTTCGCGCTCGAACACGTCGTCCAGGCCGCGACGGTTAAGACTGCCCGTCAACTGGTCTTCGCGCACCAGTTCGCTCATGTGCTGCAGCTTCGCTTCCAGGTCCTTGATGCGGGCCTCCGCTTCCTGCACCTCCTGGTGCGCGGCCAGCATGCGGTCGCGCGACGCCATCGCCTCGGCCTGCACGAGTTTCGTCTCGCGCAGCACTTCTTCCAGCACCTCGTTGAGTTCCTCGATGTTGCCGGCACCGCGGATGCGCTCGGAAAAGCCGCCGATCTTTTCGTGGAAATCGCCCGTCGACGCCGCCACGGAGCCGAGGCGGTCGATGAACGTCATCATCATGTTCTTCACGGTCGCCTTGACGTCCGCGATGCCGTGTTTCAGCTGCCCCTGCTTGTAGATGACGTCCTTCAGGCTGCGGGTGGCGTCTTCCAGCGCGCGGTGGTCGAGCGGACCGGCGATCAGGTCCTGCACGGCGGCGATCTGGCCGCGCATCCAGCTGTCGTCGTCCAGCAGTTCGGACACGTTTTCCAGCAGCAGTTTAAAGAGACGCAGCAGCAGTTCCTGCTGTTCGGCCGTGTCGCCGCTCTTCAGTTCGATCTGGTAGCACAAGTCCTTCAGGCGTCCGGCGATTTCCTGCAGCGCTTCCTCGCTGTGCGCGGCCTTGACGGCGGCGCCCAGCGATTCCGCTTCGCCGGACAGGTGCGGCGTGCCCGACAGCAGCGACGCGACGGCGAACGTCAGCGTGCGGCTGAGCAGGTCGCGCAGCAGCTTCGCTTCGCCGTTCTCCGCGCCCAGCGCCATCGCGGGGTGCGTGTGGCGGCGCAGGTGTTTCTCGGCCAGTTGCGACAGCGTGCGGGCATAGCCGTCCCAGTCGCGCTGCTTGACGGCGCGGTTGAAGCGGGCGCCGAACTCGGCCAGCTCGCCGGGCGTGTCGGCCAGCTTGTGGGCGAAGCCGGACAGCACGTTCTCGGCGCCCGGATCAGGGGGAGGGGGCGGCGGGAGGACGTCGACGCCGGCGATCTCGTTATAGATCTCGCGGTAGGCGTCCGGCGTCGGCGCGATGCGCCGCGTGGCGAGCCGGCGGAACGCTTCGCGCGCGATTTCCGCAGGGTTCAGGCCGGGAACCCCCGGCGGGCGTGGTGGGCTGGACATTTTGGACGTTGCAATATGGAATTCTTATTGTCGCCATGGTAAGCCGCTGCCAAAAAATCAAATCACGGATAAAACGCGGAATTACCACTCAGTCTTAGCGACTGTATTGACGAAGCGCAAATCAGTCAATGAGCTGGTTGCGGATGGCGTAGTGGGTCAGTTCGGCACTGGTCTTGAGTTTCATCTTGGCCAGCAGGCGCGAGCGGTACTCGCTGACTGTCTTCACCGACAGCGACAGCTCGCGTGCGATCTCGCTGACGGTCTTGCCGGAGGCAATCAGGGTGAGGGTCTGGTATTCGCGGTCGGACAACGATTCGTGCACGGGCGCTTCGTGGTTCTCGCCGAGCTGGGCTGCCAGCACCTGGGCCAGCTGGGCGCTGACGTAGCGCTGGCCGCTCGCCACCTGGCGGATCGCGTTGACGAGTTCCTTCGGCGCGCTTTGCTTGGTCAGATACCCGGCCGCGCCCGCCTTCAGCGAACGGATCGCGTACTGGTCTTCGCGGTGCATGGACAGCATCAGCACGGCCAGGTCCGGCTTTTCGCTCTTGATCTGCTTGAGCACTTCGATGCCGTTGCGGTCGGGTAGCGAGATGTCGAGCAGCACCACGTTGCAGCGCGATTTGCGAAACAGCTTGACGGCATCGAGACCGGTCTCGGCTTCGCCCGCGACAACGATGTCGCGGTGTTCGGCAAGGATTTGTTTCAGGCCTTCACGCACGATGGCGTGATCGTCTGCAATAAAAACGCGGATGGTGGCTTTTTCTGTCATGCTCGGGTGGTTTCGCTGCGTCCGGCCGCGGGGGCGGCCAGCCTGATCTTGACGACGACCATCGTGCCGCCTCCGGGTGCCTGCGACAGGGTGAGCGTGCCGCCCAGCGCCCGGGCGCGTTCGCTCATGCCGCGCAGGCCGAACGACTGGGGCTTGAGACGGTCGGCGGGCGTGATGCCGCGGCCATTATCGCAGATGCTGAGCGTCAAGTGCTGGCGCTGGCGGCGCAGGCTGACCGTCACGCGCGTGGCGCCGGCATGTTTCGCGATATTCGTCAGCGCTTCCTGGAAGATGCGGAACAGCGCGGCCGCCTGGTCCGGATCGAGGTCGATTTCCTTGTCGGCACTGCGGAACACGCACGCGATGCCCATCTGCTTTTCGAATTCGCGTGCCTGCCATTCGAGCGCGGCGACGAGCCCCAGGTCGAGCGTGCTGGGCCGCAGGTCCAGCGAGATGCGGTGCACGGCCTCGATCGTGCGGTCGACGAGGTCGTCCAGGTACTCCGCCTTGTCGCGCAGGGCCGGATCGTCCGGCAGACGAGCCGCGAGCATGGACAGCGCCATCTTGATCGCCGTGAGATTGCCGCCCAGGTCGTCGTGGATCTCGCGCGCGATGCGGGCCCGTTCCTGCTCCTTCACCTGCTGGATGTGGTCCGTCAGCTCGGCCAGGCGCGCGCGCGACCGCCGGGTTTCTTCCTGCTCCAGCTTGCTCGCGGTGACGTTCGTCATGATGCCGTCCCACTGCACGCCGCCATCGTCCAGCGGCAGGGGCGTCGCGCGCAGGCTGATCCACTTGACGTCGTTCCACGCCTCCACGCAGATGCGGCCTTCCCAGTTCCACGCGGCCAGCGCGTTTTTCGACGCTGCCATCGCGTCCTGGTAACCCTTGCGGTCTTCCGGCAGGATCAGGCGGACGAAACGCCCGGGATCCTGCTGCAGTTCCGACACCGACAGACCCAGCAGCGCCATGCAGCCCTCGCTCAGGTACGGGTAGGCCATCGTGCCGTCCGCATGCAGCACGAACTGGTAGACGAGCCCGGGCGTGTGGTTGACGACGGCGTTAAAGCGCGCCTGATATTGCTCGAGGGCCATGCCGGCCGCCAGTTCCAGCGACAGGTCGTCGCCGATCGCGAGGATCAGCGACCGGCCGTCACGCACGATGCGCAAGAAGCACAGCTTGATCGGATACGTGGTCCCGTCGGCCCGGCGGTGGCGTGTGCGCAGGCTCACCTGGTCGCCGATCTCCTGGCCCAGCGATCCCAGCAGCCCGACGAGCTCGGCACGTTCGAGCTGGGGCGCCAGGTCGAGCGGCGTCATGCCGCACAATGCCTTCAGGTCGTAGCCGAGGTTGCGCCGCGCGGCCTGGTTGACGTCGACGAGGCGCAGCGTGTCGGCGTCGAACAGGTAGATTTCCGTGGTGGACGCCTGCATCGCCGGAGCGAGGACGGGGGCTGGGGAGGAAGTGTCTGGACTCATGGTCATGTCATTGGTCTGTCGGTTGGCGCCGGCGCGCACGCCACTGGACCACGAACCGGCGCAGCACGCGCCTCGTTCGGCTGGCGTGGCGGCCGCCCGCACCCACTGGACGCGAGCGCATACTGCGCAGCAGGCGCCTGCAGCCGAGCCGCAGGCCGCGCGCCGCCCGGCTGGCCAGGTGGCAGGCGTGGCTCGTGCGCCAGTAGTCGAGGCAACGGGTCTTGGCACTCATGAACCAGCCGTGGCAGCGCGCGAACCACCCGACGGCCAGCAGGGTCGGCAAGGTCAGCACGTAGATCCGCGCCACGACGGCCGCGCCGCCCACCTTCGCCAGCACGATGGTCGCGATGCCCGACAGTGCATGGCCGTGCGCGATGGCCAGCAGGGCCAGCAACTTGACCGGAAACAGCAGCAGGCCGGGCAGCACGAAGGCGCACAGCGCGGCGTACGGCGACAAGGTGCGCACGCGGGCTTCCAGGGCCGCGAGCGCGGGCCAGCGCGCGAGCGCCTGCATGAGGCGCATGCCGGTATCCCAGCACCATTCCTCGACGAGCAGCACCACGGCCGCCAGGTACACCAGCGGTGCAAACATCCGGCTGCGTGGAAGGGCCCGTATCATGGCGCCATGATACGGGAAAACCCGCGCGGGACAGGAACGGGCAGGGCGCGCGCGTGTTGTCGAAGGCGCTACAATAGACGCATGAACAAGGCATTTGTAAAAGAGTCGGATAACGACGACGATGACGAGGCCCTGGCGCTTGCCCAGGCGATACCCGCCGGGTCCAAGAACTACATCACCCCGGCCGGGCACAAGGCCATCAAGGACGAGCTGTTGCAGCTGATCGACGTCGACCGTCCGGAAGTCGTGCGCGTCGTGCACTGGGCCGCGTCCAACGGCGATCGTTCGGAAAACGGCGACTACATCTACGGCAAGCGCCGCCTGCGCGAAATCGACCGGCGCATCCGTTTCCTCACCAAGCGGCTGGATTCCGCCTTTGTCGTGGACCCGTCCGTTCATTACGGCAACGACCAGGTGTTCTTCGGCGCCACCGTCACCTATGTCAACAAGGCAGGGGAAGAGCATACGGTCACCATCGTCGGCATCGACGAACTGGACCCGCTGAAGGGCAAGATCAGCTGGGTCTCGCCGGTGGCGCGTGCGCTGACCAAGGCGCGCGAAGGCGACGTCGTCACGCTGCACACGCCGCAAGGCAATGACGAACTGGAAATCCTGAGCGTCGAGTATCCGGAACCTGCCGCGGACTGATCCGGCGAATACCGCGGCGTGATGGTGCGGGGGCTGATAAGATGGCGGTTTCAGCTTCCCGCATCCCATGAACCGTTCCACCGACGTTGCGTCCGAAGCCGATCCGCTGGTTGCCCTGCGCGCAGCCACCGCCAGCCGCCACGCGGCACTCGACGCCGGGCTGCCGATCGGCGCCCCCGACGCCTCCCTGCACGACTACATCGCCCACCTCATCCTGTTGCGGACGTGGCTCGTGCCGTTGCACGCCTGGCTGGCCGGCTTCGCGGACGGTCCGCAGTTCGATCACGCGCAACGTTTGGCACGGATCGACGCCGATCTCGCCGATGCGCAATACGCGTCCCCGGACACGCCGGCGGGGGACCCGTGGCCCGCAGCGGCCAGCCCCGCCTACCGCTGGGGCGTGCACTACGTCATCGAAGGCTCGCAACTGGGCGGCGTCGTCCTGTACGAACGCCTGCGCGAACGCCTGGCGCCGCACCGGCTGCGCTACCTGAAAGGCGATGACGGCGGTCCGGGCCCGCGCTGGCGCGTCTTCATGCAGGCACTGCGTGCCGGCGTGCGCACGCCGGCCGAGATCGCGGACGCCTGCGCGGGCGCGTGCGCCGCGTTCGACCGGATACTCGAACTGCGTGCCGATGCGCGTACCGGCGCCGCCTGAGCGGCCGATCGCTCACTCGATCGTTTCGGCCACGTGCAGCAGCCACGCCTTGCCGTGGTCCTTGCCCCCGTCGGCGAGCACGTCCTGTGCCACGCTCAGCGTGAAGACCTTGGCATCCGTGAACCAGCGCAGCTCGGAGACGACCTGGCCCGTCGTTGCGCGCCGGATCGCGAACTGGGCCGGGCAGCGGGTGCCGCCGTGCCGCACGGAGGCATTCATCAGCTCGCGCACGCCGAGGACGCCGCCGCCTTCCGCCGCATACGCCCACTCGTGCAGCATCACGAGTACCCCGTCGGGGCGCCGGTACACGCGCTTCACGCTGCTCCACGGGCCCGCCTTGCCCGGTCCCTCGGGCACCACGCCCGCCATCGCATAGCCGGCGAGATCGCTGCCCGACACGTCCGCCAGCGGCACGCTCGCGTGCGCAGCTACGCCGTCCAGCGGCTGCGCCTGTTCGTCAGCGCTTTCCAGGTCGTGCACTTCTTCCGGTGTCATGTCGCCGTACAGCACGCCGTCGCCCGCGCGCAGGCGGCGGATTTCTTCGTCGACCGTGCGCCGCAATTGCGGCGGCAGCGACGCCAGGTCGACCAATTTCGCTTTTCCCGGTTCGATTTGCGGTACCGGATTGCCCACGTCCGTTTTTTTGCGGATATCCGCGCCGGCGTGAACAGTAAATAAAACATAGCCGACCAGAAAAACCATCAGGTATCGGATCAATAAGGCATTGTGTTCAGCGATCGAGGGCCGCATGCTCATTTCCATTTCTGCTAATCATTATCTGCGCTAATCGGTTCTGTTCGTCCTACGGCACTGGGCTCCATCCGAGCCAATATGATGGATCGCGTCCTGTTCTGGTTTGTGCGGCGCCAAGAGTGCGCATATGGTTTCCGTATTTAAATATTTCCGAAATTAATATGTATTCCGGAAATAAATCGGTATTTTCAAAAGCCAATGAGAAGAGTAAATACATCGCATCCGGAAAGTTGAGGTTGCATAAAAATCCTCATATTCAAATAACGCATCATCATTTCGATGAAAAAGCACACGAGGAAATGATGCGGCAACTCTACGAATATCACCCTGTCGTCGGCTATCGCTATATTCCCGGCCTGAAAGCAAGGATCCCGCACGAAGGGGGCGGTTATCTCATCCAGGTCAACGAACAGGGGTTCCGGGCCGACCGGCCCTTCGCGCGGGCACGCGCACCCGGGCACCGGCGGGTCCTCGTGTTCGGCGATTCGTTCACGGCCGGCGATGCCGTGCCCAACCGCCAGCGCTATACCGAGCTGCTGGAAGCGCGGCTGCCCGCCGCCGGCACGCCGCCCGTCGAGGTCTACAACTTCGGCCTGTCGTCGACGGGGACGGACCAGCAATACCTCATCTGGCGCGAATTCGCCCGCGACATCGAGCACGACCTCGTCGTCATTGCCGTCTTCGTGGAAAACATCCGGCGCGTCGTCGCGCAATTCCGTCCGCACCACGACGAGCACGGGGTCGAGCGCCTGTATGCCAAGCCGTATTACCGGCTCGAGAACGGCACGCTGCAGTTGTGCCAGGTGCCGCCCCGGCGCGAACCGTACGAGGAACACGAGCTGGACGCGGCACAGGCCGCCGCCGTGGACCAGGGCGGACGCTTCCTCATGCTGCGCAGGATGGTCAACAAGCTGGGCATGCGCGACATGGTCCAGCACCTCACGCAGTACCAGCCGTTGCCGCATTACGACTCGCCCGCCAATCCGGCCTGGTGCCTGATGCGCGCGATCCTGACGCAATGGATCCGGGCGCTCGACCGGCCCGTGCTCCTGATGCCGCTGCCGTTGCCGCAGCATCTCGACGAGACGTGCGATGCCGCGCCTTACCAGGCCCGGTTCGCGGAACTGGCCGCCGACCTCGGCTGCCGCCTGCACGACCCGCTGCCCGACCTGCTGCGCATCGCGCCCGCCACGCGGCGCCGGCTGCGCTGGGAGAAGGACATCCATTTCACGCCGGCAGGCCACGACGCCGTCGCGCGTTCGCTCGAACCCGTCATCGCGGACATGCTGGGCGCAGGCCTGGCCCGCGCCAGCTGAGGAGGCGACATGGGCAAGACCATCCTGGGCATCGCCGGCTATTACCATGACGCGGCGGCGGCGCTGGTGCGCGACGGGGAGATCGTCGCGGCCGCGCAGGAAGAGCGCTTCACGCGCCGCAAGCACGACCCGTCGTTTCCCGTCAACGCCATCAATTACTGTCTCGAAGAAGGCTTCGTCGACGCGGCCGACCTCGATGCGATCGTCTTCTACGACAATCCGCTGCTGACGTTCGACCGTGTCGTGCAGAACGCGTGCGCCGGTGCCCGCCACGGCGATGCCGCCGGTGCGCGCGCGCTGTTCGTCCAGGCGGCGGGCGCGGTACTGGGCGACAAGATATGGGTGAACGAGCATGTGCGCGAGACGCTCGGCACGCTCGGGCGCGCAGGCCGCGTGCTGTTCGCCGAGCACCACATGGCCCATGCCGCCAGCGCCTTTTATCCATCGCCTTTCGACAGCGCCGCCGTGCTCACCATCGACGGCGTCGGCGAATGGGCCACGACCACTCTCGGCACGGGACACGGCCGGAAACTGGAGCTGTTCGCCGAGATCGACTATCCGCACTCGCTGGGGCTGCTGTACAGCGCGTTCACGAGCTTCTGCGGCTTCAAGGTCAATTCCGGCGAATACAAGCTGATGGGACTGGCGCCTTACGGCCGGCCGCGCTACGCCGGCCGGATCCGCGAACACCTGATCGACATCCGGGCCGATGGTTCGTACCGGCTGGACATGTCCTGTTTCGGCTGGCTGGACGGCATGGCGATGCCCGGTCCGCGCTTTGCCGACCTGTTCGACGGCCCGGCACGCGAGCCCGAGACGCCGATCACGCGGCGTGAAATGGACCTCGCGGCCAGCATCCAGCAGGTGACCGAAGAGATCGTCCTCAAGACGGCGCGCCACCTGCGCTGCCTGAGCGGCGAGCGCAACCTCGTGCTGGCGGGCGGCGTGGCGCTGAACTGCGTCGCCAACGGCAAGCTGGCGGCGGCCGGCATCTTCGACGGCATCTGGGTACAGCCCGCGGCCGGCGATGCGGGCGGGGCCCTGGGCGCGGCCCTGCTGGCGCATCACATGGCGTTCGAGGCCCCGCGCCGGCGCGCGCCGGGGGCGGGCGACGCCCAGCGCGGCAGCTACCTCGGGCCGCGCTATTCGAGCGAAGAAATCCTCGCTTTCCTCGACCGCAAGGGCTATCCGTACCGGCGCATCGTCGATCGCGACGAGCGTCTGGCCCTCGTCGCGGAGGCGCTGGCGGCGGGCCGGATCGTCGGCTGGCTGTCGGGCCGGATGGAATTCGGGCCGCGCGCGCTGGGAGCGCGGTCGATCCTCGGCGACCCGCGCAACCCCCGTACGCAGGCGACGATGAACCTGAAAATCAAGTTCCGCGAGTCGTTCCGCCCTTTCGCCCCGGCCGTGCTGCGCGAGCGCTGCGCCGAGTACTTCGACTTCGACGGCGACAGCCCGTACATGCTGATGGTGGCGCCGGTCAATGCGACGCGCCGCATTCCGATGGACACGAGCGCGTTCGAGGCCGGCGACGACGACATGATGGCGGTCATCAACCAGCCGCGCAGCGACGTCCCGGCCGTCACGCACGTCGATTACTCGGCCCGCATCCAGACCGTGGACAGGAACAGTCACCCCGAGTTCCGCGCCCTGATCGAAGCGTTCGAACGGCTGACGGGCTGCCCGCTGCTCGTGAACACGTCGTTCAACGTGCGCGGGGAGCCGATCGTGTGCAGTCCGCAGGATGCCTACCGCTGCTTCATGCGCACGGAAATGGACCTGCTGGTGCTGGAAGACGTCGTGCTGTGGCGCCGCGAACAGCCGCCGCTGGCGGACGACGAAGACTGGAGGAAGACGTATGAACTCGATTGACGACGCCGCGCTGCGTACCCTTGTTGCGCCGCTGTTCGATGCCCTGACCGCCCACTGCGCACCCGGCCAGGCACCGTTCCCGCTGCGCCCGAATCCGCGCCTCGCCAGCTATTACACGCAGCGCACGCATACGGCGATGAGCTTCGACGATTTCCTCGTACCGTCATGCCTGGACGCCGAGGGATTCGGCGCGCGCCTCGCGGCGCACTGGCGCGCGCACGGGCACCCGGAGCTGGCCGCGCACGCGCCGCAGGTGGCCGAGGCCGCGCGGGCCCTGCACGAGCTGTACGTGGCGGCGCGGCCCAGGGCGGAGTTGTCGCCCTATGTCTACCAGATGTTTTGAGTAGGCGCGCATGGGTAACCTCGATGCGGATATGGCGGCCGTGGCGGTCGCGCACGCCCCGCCGACCGGACCTCTGCCGGCCGGTTTCGTCGCCGTGCCGGCCACGACGCTGCCCGGCGGTGTCGAGGTCCCGGCCTTCGCCGTGGCACGCTGGCTGGCGGCGTGCGGGCCGGACGGGCAGGTGGTGTTGAGCGAGACGATGCCGCCGTGGGTGCGCATCGGCTACCACGCGGCGCGCCTGGCCTGCGCGCTCGCCGGCTACGAACTGCTGACGGAACGGCAGGCGCTCGCCATCGCCCTCGACATCGCAGGCCAGGCGGCCAATTGGACCGGCGGCGCCGTCGGCGTCGGGCGGCTGTTCCAGGGACTGCACCGCGGCCGCTTCGACGGACCCCAGGCGGCCACCGTGGTCTCGCCCGATCCGCTCGAACGGCGCTGGTTCGTGCTGTCGAACGGGGAGCGCATCATCGATGCCGCGGGCAACGCGTTCAGCTGGGTGTTCGACGACGTGCAGGGCAACGCGGACGGCATCGTCGCGCACAGTTTCCTGCCCGGCTCGCCCACGCTGGCGACGGCGCCCGGCGCGCCGATGCAGCAGGGGATGGGTTGGTGGCCGCGGGCCGGTCGGAGCTGGTGGGGCAGGGCGCTGGCGCGGGGCGGCAGCTGGTCGTCGCAGGAAGGCGCGGGCGTCTTCACCGTCGTCGACGAGCGCCCGCAGGCGGAGCGGGCGTACGTCGGGTTCCGGTGTACGCTGCCCTTGTAGTTACGCCCGCTCGCGCTCCACGCGGTTGACGCCGGCCACGCGGCGCAGGTTGCGGATCAGGTGCGCCAGGTGCACGCGGTCCTTGACCTGGATCGTGAAGCGCAGCTGGGTCATCATGTGTTCGTCGTCCTCGTCCATGCCGACATACGTGATGTTGGCGTCGGACTCGCCGATCTCGGCGGCGACGCGGGCCAGGATGCCCTTTTCGTTGTTGATCAGCAGGCGGATGCGGCAGTCGAAGCGACGGTTCAGTTCGCTGCCCCACTGGACCGGGATCCAGCGGTCCGGTTCCTTCAGGCGCAGGCGGGTCGCCTGCGAGCAGTCGGCCGTGTGCACGACGAGCCCCTGGTCGCGGCGCAGCTGGCCGATGATGTGGTCGCCCGGGATCGGCAGGCAGCACGGTGCCAGCTGCACGGCCACGCCTTCGCTGCCGTAGATCGTCACCGGATCCAGCTCGGCGCCGTGGCTCGGCTGCGCGGGGACGGAGGCGACGTCGCCGCCCAGCAGGCTCACGATGTGGCGCGCGACGAGCGCGGGCATGCGCTTGCCGATGCCGATGTCGGCATACACCTCGTCCATCGACTTGGCCGACGATTCCGCCAGCAGGCGTTCGATGGTGGAAGGCAGAAGTTCCGCCTTGATGCCCAGCTGGGCCAGCGCCTGGCCCAGCAGTTCCTGGCCCAGTTCGACGGATTCGTTCAGGTTGACGGTGCGCAGGTGGTGGCGGATCGCCGAGCGCGCCTTGCCCGTGCGCACAAACGAGAGCCACGTCGGGCTGGGGCGCGAATCGGGATCGGTCTCGATCTCGACGATGTCGCCGTTGTGCAGTTCCGTGCGCAGCGACGCGGGTTCGTGGTTGATCTTGACGCCCACCGTGTGGTCGCCGATGCCCGTGTGGATGCTGTAGGCGAAGTCCAGCGGCGTCGCGCCGCGCGGCAGGGCAATGATCTTCGACTTCGGCGTGAACACGTAGACGGAGTCCGGGAACAGGTCGACCTTCACGTGCTCGAGGAATTCGGCGGAATCGCCCGTCTGCTGCTGGATGTCGAGCAGCGACTGCAGCCACGCGTGGGTGCGCTGCTGCAGGTCGGTCATGTTCTGGTCGCCCGTCTTGTACAGCCAGTGCGCGGCCACGCCGGATTCCGCGGTGCGGTGCATTTCCTGGGTACGGATCTGGAATTCGACCGGGGTGCCGTACGGGCCGATCAGGGTGGTGTGCAGCGACTGGTAGCCGTTGATCTTGCGGATCGCGATGTAGTCCTTGAACTTGCCGGGCATGGGCTTGTACAGCCCGTGCAGGGCGCCGAGCGCCACGTAGCAGTTCGGGACCGTGTCGACGACGACGCGAAAGCCGTACACGTCCAGCACCTGCGAGAACGACAGGTGCTTGTTGCGCATCTTTTTATAGATGCCGAACAGCGTCTTCTCGCGGCCGTAGACTTCGGCCGGCAGGCCGGCCGCGGCCAGCTGGTTCTTGACGGCGTCGAGGATCTTCTTGACCACTTCGCGGCGGTTGCCGCGCGCGGCCTTGATCGCCTTCGACAGCGTGCGGTAGCGCAGCGGGTACAGGTGCGAGAACGACAGGTCCTGCAGTTCGCGGTAGATGTCGTTCAGGCCGAGGCGGTGCGCGATCGGGACGTAGACTTCCATCGTCTCGCCCGCGATGCGGCGCTTCTTGGCCGGGGCCATCACGCCGAGGGTGCGCATGTTGTGCAGGCGGTCGGCGAGCTTGATCAGGATGACGCGCACGTCCGACGCCATCGCCAGCAGCATCTTGCGGAAGTTTTCCGCCTGCGCTTCGACGACGCTCTGGAATTCGATCTTTTCCAGCTTCGACAGGCCGTCGACGAGGTCGGCGACCTGGGGGCCGAAACGCTCCAGCAGCTCTTCCTTCTTGACGTCCTGGTCCTCGATCACGTCGTGCAGCAGTGCGGCCATGATCGCCTGGGCGTCCAGCTTCCAGTCGGCGCAGATCTCGGCCACGGCGATCGGGTGCGAGATGTACGGCTCGCCCGACTTGCGGACCTGGCCGAGGTGCATCTCGTCCGAGAAGCGGTAGGCTTCCTTGACGCGCTTGAGTTCGACGGGGGTGAGGTATTCGGCCAGCTTGCCGGCCAGGTGCGTGATCGACGCGACGCCGGGAGCGGGCGCCGGCTCGGCTTCCTGCGGTTTGTTGGCGGGCCGGCCGGGCCGGCTCGCCTTGTTGTTGGTGCCCGAGTGGACGGAATCCGGTGAGGATAAGCTCATACGTAATAACAATCAGCCGCAGTATGGAAACAGCATAACAGAATCACGGGCTGACTCATTCAGGCACCGCCCGACTTACATCGGGACTTTTTTCAGCATTTCCAGACCGACTTTGCCGGCGGCGATTTCACGCAGCGCGACGACGGTCGGCTTGTCCTTGGCTTCGACTTTCGGGGTGTGGCCTTGCAGCAGCTGGCGGGCGCGGTAGGTCGCGGCCAGGGTCAGCTGGAAACGGTTCGGGACGTTTTTCAGGCAATCTTCGATGGTAATGCGGGCCATGTGGCACTCCTAATGATCAGATAACTATTTGGGCCGGTTCAAAGCGACTTCGATGCCGCAAACTGTGTGCGTACGTTCTGTCTAGTCAGTCGGGGTCAGAGCCCAAGCGCGAAAACCGGGCTCTGACCCCGATATTTAGGCTTGCGGTTGCTGCACGTGGATTCCCAGCTGGGCAAAGAGCGAGGCGTTGCGGGCTGCCTGTTGGGCGAAGCGCGAACGTGTCGCTTTGACAATCGCCTGCAGCTCGGACAGGGCGACGTTGAACTCTTCGTTGATGATAGCATACTCGAACTCGGGAGCGTGAGCGATCTCGCCCCCCGCGGCCAGCAGGCGTCGCGTGATGATGTGCGGCTCGTCCGTGCCGCGCTTGTGCAGGCGCTCTTCCAGCGCCGCGATCGACGGCGGCAAAATGAAGATGCCGGCCGCGTCCGGGAACTGCTTCTTCACCTGGCGCGCGCCCTGCCAGTCGATTTCCAGCAGGATGTCCGTACCCGTCTTCATTTCCTGTTCCACCGTCAGGCGGCTCGTGCCGTAGTAATTGCCATGCACCTCGGCCCATTCCAGGAACTCGCCGCGGTCGGCGCGGGCGACGAAATCCTCGGCGGTGGTGAAGTGGTATTCGCGGCCGTCTTCTTCGCCCGGGCGCGGTGGACGCGTCGTGGTCGAGATCGACAGCTTGATGCCCGGTTCCAGCGCCAGCAGCGCATTGACCAGGGTCGACTTGCCGGCGCCGGACGGGGCGGCGACGACGAACAGGCTGCCGGAGAAAGCGGTGGTGAGCATGGTGGATTCCTTTGTTACGTGTTAATTCGATGGTAATGCATAGAACGCGTGGCGGGTCGCCCCGGCCACGCGTTCACCACGACCCGATGGGTCGCGCTTATTCCAGATTTTGAACCTGTTCGCGCATCTGCTCAATGAGCAGCTTGAGCTCCATGGACGCATCGGCCAGCTCCTTGACGGAAGCCTTGGCGCCCAGCGTATTCGCTTCGCGGTTCAGTTCCTGCATCATGAAGTCGAGGCGCTTGCCGACCTGGCCGCCCTTCTTGAGGATGTGGCGGGTCTCGTTCAGGTGCGCGGTCAGGCGCGACAATTCTTCCGAGACGTCGATGCGGATGCCGTACAGGGTGACTTCCTGGCGGATCCGTTCGAAGACTTCCTGGCGCGTGAGTACTTGCGGGTTGCCGTGGCCGGCCAGGCCCAGCGCGTCCTGCATGCGCTCGATGGCCTTTTGCTGGAACTGGGCGATGACTTGCGGGATCAACGGGGTGATGCGCTTGACGATGGCTTCCATGGCCTCGATGCGCGAGATCAGCATCGCTTCCAGCGCCGCGCCTTCGCGCTTGCGGCTGTCGACGAAGGCGGCGATCGTCTTCGCGGCGAGGGCGGCGACATCGGCCTGCAGCGATTCCTGGCCGATCTGCGCTTCCTCGATCACACCGGGCCAGCGCAGCAGTTCCGCGACCGTCATCAACGGCGCGGACACGAAGTGGCGCGTGACCTCGGCCTGCAGCCGGGCGAGGTCGGCCAGCAGCGTATGGTTCAGGGCCTGGGAGCCGGTCGTGGCCTTGCGCCCGAACGACAGCCGCACCTCGACCTTGCCGCGCGTGATGGCCGCCATGATGGCGGAGCGCAGGTCCGGTTCCAGCGCGCGCAGCTCGTCGTTGATGCGGAACTGGAGGTCGAGAAAGCGCGAATTGACGCTCTTGATCTCGATCGTCAGGGTGCCGGCAGCGCCTTCGCTTGTGGCGACCGCATAACCTGTCATGCTAGAAATGCTCAATGGAGTCCCCGATTTCCGGAATCCGCTTGGCCGGCCGCAGCGCGGTGCGGGTGGCGCCGCGCGCTGTGGTTTTGCGAGATTCCCTTATTCTTTACAAAGCGGTGATTTATCCACACAATCGCCGTGTTTAGCAAGGAATACTTTCCCAAATGGCTGCCCAGAATAATGCTCCCCTGCCCGATGGGCTGGAAATTGGCGGATATCGCATTGTAAAGAAAATTGCGTCCGGCGGGTTCAGTATTGTTTATCTTGCATATGATGCCGACGGCAACGCCGTGGCGATCAAGGAATACCTGCCCAGCGCCCTGGCGCTGCGGGCCCCGGGCGAGCTGGCGCCCGTGATTCCGAAAGCGAACCTGCCCGTTTTCCGCATCGGCCTGAAATGCTTTTTCGAGGAGGGGCGGGCGCTGGCGCGCATCGTCCACCCGAACGTCGTGCGGGTGTTAAATTTTTTCCGCGCCAACGACACGGTTTATATGGTGATGGCCTACGAATCCGGCCACTCGCTGCAGGAATATGCGGCGCGCCTCGTCGCGAAAGGCAGCCGCGCCGGCGAACCGTTCATCCGGCAGGTCTTCAACGGCGTCTGCGCCGGCCTGCGCGACGTCCACGCGAACAAGCTGCTGCACCTCGACCTCAAGCCGGCCAACATCTATTTGCGTACGGACGGCTCGCCCATGCTGCTCGACTTCGGCGCCGCGCGCCAGACCATCCACACGGACGCGCCCACCCTGGCGCCCATGTACACGCCCGGCTTCGCGGCACCCGAGCTGTACGTCAAAGGCAGTGCGCTGGGGCCGTGGACGGACATCTACAGCATCGGCGCCGCCATGTTCGCGTGCATGGCCGGCGCGCCGCCGCAGCCGGCCGACCAGCGCCGCGCGGCCGACACGATGGACCAACAGTGCGCGAAGCTCGAGGGGGCGTACACGCCGGGCCTCGTGGCGATGGTGAAGGCATGCCTCGCCCTCGATCCGCTGGCGCGCCCGCAGAGCGTGTTCGCCGTGCAGAAGGTGCTGCAGGCGGGCCTGCCTGCGACGCCGGCGGCCCTGGCGCACGAGACCGGGGAGGCGGTGCCGGCGTCCGGCTGGCGCGGCCTCGTCGAACGCATCGGCTTCGGCCGCGGACGCGCCTGAGGACAGCCCATGCAATTTTCCGTCTACCAGCAGAGCCACATCGGCGGCCGCAAACTCAACCAGGACCGCATGGGCTACCTGTACACGCGCGACGCGCTGCTGCTCGTGCTGGCGGACGGCATGGGCGGCCATTTGCGCGGCGAAGTCGCGGCCACGATCGCCCTGCAAAGCATCGCCACGCGCTTCAAGGCGCAGGCGACGCCTTACGTGCGCAAGCCCGAGCGCTTCCTCCAGGAAGCCCTGCAGCAGGCCCACGACGACATCCTGCGCTACACCCGCGACAAGGCGATGCCGGACAGCCCGCGCACGACGATCGTCGCCTGCCTCGTGCAGCACAACAGCGCGGTCTGGGCCCATTGCGGCGATTCGCGCCTGTACTGGCTGCGCCGCGGCCAGGTCCTCGGGCGCACGCGCGACCATTCGCACATCGAGTACCTGATCGCGAAAGGACAGGCCGATGCGAGCGAGCGCGCCACGCACCCGGACCGCAACAAGCTGTACAACTGCCTCGGCGCGTCGACGCCGCCGAAGGTCGAGCTGTCGCGCGCGGCCAGCCTGGAGCCGGGCGACATCCTGCTGCTGTGTTCCGACGGCCTGTGGTCCGTGCTGCCCGACACCGAGATCGCGCACCGCCTGTCCGCGCAGCCCATCACGCAGGCCGTGCCGGAGATGATCGCGATGGCGACCGCGATCGCGGGCAGCCGCGGCGACAACACGACGGCGCTCGCCATCCAGTGGCAGGGCGCGGGCACGCCGGCCGCGGCGGGCGACCCCAGCGTCGTCTCCACGCAGATGGTGCCGGAAGGCGAGGTCACGAGCCGCCTCGATGCCCCGGCCGCCGCACCCGCACCCGACGACCCGTTCGACGAGGACGATATCGAGAAAGCCATCGCCGAGATCCGCGATGCGATCGAGAAGTCGTCGCAGATCCTGAAATAACCAACTACTCACGCAAAGGACATCCATGACTCAAACCCTCCGCCCCAGCGGCCGTGCCGTCGACCAGCTGCGCGCCATCCGCATCACCCGCCAGTACACGAAGCACGCCGAAGGTTCCGTGCTGATCGAATGCGGCGACACGAAGGTGATCTGCACCGCCAGCATCGAGGAAAAAGTGCCGGGCTTCCTGAAGGGCAAAGGGCAGGGCTGGCTGACGGCGGAATACGGCATGCTGCCACGCTCCACGCACACGCGCATGGACCGCGAGGCGGCGCGCGGCAAGCAGTCCGGCCGCACGCAGGAAATCCAGCGCCTGATCGGCCGCTCGCTGCGCGCCGCGTTCGACCTGGAAGCGTTCGGCGAACGCACCCTGCACCTGGACTGCGACGTGATCCAGGCCGACGGCGGCACGCGCACGGCGTCGATCACGGGCGCGATGGTGGCCGCGTACGACGCGTTCTCGAAGCTCGTCGCGGCCGGCGCGATTCCCGTGGTGCCGGTCAAGCACTTCGTCGCCGCGATCTCGGTGGGCGTCGTGGGCGGCGTGCCCGTGCTGGACCTGGACTACGTCGAGGATTCCGGCTGCGACACCGACATGAACGTCGTGATGACGGATGCCGGCCACTTCGTCGAAGTGCAGGGCACGGCCGAGGGCGAGGCGTTCGACCGCGCCGGGATGAACCGGTTGCTGGACCTGGCGGAGCAGGGCATCCGCGAACTGGTCACCCTGCAGAAACGGGCGCTCGGCCTCGCGGCCTGATCAGGACAACAACCCCGTCAACCACGCCGGGTGAAACGGCAACCCCGCCAGCCCGGCCACGCCATAGAACACGCCGACCGCCGTCGGCACCAGCGCCGCGAGATACAGCCAGCGCTGGCGCGTCAGCGTCGTGACGGCCAGCAGCGACAGCGCGAGCGCCAGCGCCGCGTCGGACAGGTCGAACTGGTCGTCGCGGTAGTTCAGCGCGTCGTACGTCACCTGGTCCTGCTTCGCCTGCGTCAGCACGTCGTTCTTCTTCTGCGCCTGGTCGTGCTCCAGCTTTTCCAGTTCCGCGATCGCGGCGGCGTAGCCGGCCTGCTCGCCCGCAGGACGACCGGCGGCGGCCAGGCGTAGTTGCAGCAGGGTCGTATGCGCCTGTTCCTGGCGCAGGTTGCGGGCCTGGTAAAAGGCCCAGTGGTCGATCTTGTCGGCCTGCGCCTGCTGCATCGCCTGCACGATGTTGTCGTCCTTGACCTTGCAGACGCCCATGAAGGACGCCAGCAGCGCCACGGTCAGCGCGACCTTGCGGTCGAGCTTCGAGTCTCCCGGGATGTCGATACCTTCCATGTCACTCCTTCGTGTTGCCCGTACCCGGCAGTTTCAGCCGGCCCGTGTGATAGTCGTACTCATAGAGTTCGCCGTAGCGGCCCCACTCGATCGCCACTTCCAGCATGCGCTTGGCCTGGTCCGCTTCCAGCGTGTCTTCCAGCAGGTCGATGAACGGATCTTCCGGCAGCGCGCCGCCCGGTTCTTCCTCCAGCTGGCGGCGGATGCGCGCGGCCAGCGGCACGTTCTTCAACAGCTGCTGGCCGAACAGCGCCTGGCGCAGGGCCTGGTCGGCCTGGGCATAGCGCAGGCCGAGTCCCGTCAGCGCGATGTCGCCCCGCTCGACGTGGGCGAGGCCCAGCAGGCCCAGCGCCTCGTAGGTCGGGAACAGTTCCTCGTCCGGCAGCTCGGTGTCTTCCGACAGTTGCGGCAGGTCGGCGCGGCCGTCGTACGGGGCGGCGGCCAGCAGGTCCAGCACGCTCTCCATGCGGCCCACGTCCGTGTCCGGCACGCGGTAGTCGATGGCGGCCGGGCGCGCCGTCGCGGGAGCGGCGGCGGGACGCATCGTCATCAGGCCGTAGACTTCGTCGACGAGGGCGCGCACTTCCGGCGCGTCGGCATTGCGCGGGCGCGGCAGGTCGATGCGGATCTCGTGGCGCACGCGGCCCGGATCGCTCGACAGGATGATGATGCGGTCCGCCATCATGACGGCTTCCTCGATGTTGTGCGAGACGATCAGGATGCCGCGCGTGGGAATGCGCTTGCCATCCCACAGGTCGAGGATGTCGCCCCGCAGCGTCTCGCCCGTCAGCACGTCGAGCGCGGAAAAGGCTTCGTCCATCAGCAGCACGTCCGGGTGCGTGACGAGCGCGCGCGCGATGCCCACGCGCTGGCGCATGCCGCCGGACAGCTCGCGCGGCAGCGCGCTGCCGAAGCCGGAGAGGCCGATCAGGTCGAGCATCGCGTCCGCCCGCTCGCGCCGCACGGCGGGCGGTACGCCCTGCGCTTCCAGGCCCAGCTCGACGTTCTGCTGCACCGTCAGCCAGGGGAACAGCGCGAACGATTGAAAGACCATCGCGACGCCGGACAGCGGCCCGCGGATCGGACGGCCGCGGTATTCGACCTTGCCCGCATCGGCCGGCACGAGGCCCGCCACGATGCGCAGCAGGGTCGATTTGCCGGAACCGGATTTGCCCAGCAGCGCGACGATCTCGCCGTCCGCCAGCGTGAAGTCGACGCCTTCGAGCACGGTGCGCGGGGCGCCGTCGGCGCTGCGGAAGGCCTTTTGCACGGCCTGCAGTTCGATCAGTTTGTCGGTCATTTTGTCCTCTCTTTCAGCGGCTGCGGTCTTCGGCCAGCAGGTACAGCCGGCGCCAGAAGAAGCGGTTGAGCACCATCACGAATACGCACATCACCCCGATGCCGAGGGCGACGCGGTGGAAGTCGCCGGCATCCGTCATCTGCTTGATGTAGCTGCCCAGGCCATCGGCCACGAGCGACGTCTTGCCCCAGGTGACGTATTCCGCCACGATGCTCGCGTTCCACGAGCCGCCGCTGGCCGTGATCGCGCCCGTGACGAAGCTGGGGAACACGGCCGGCAGGTACACGCGCTTCCATTTCAGCCACCCCGTCAGGCCCAGGTTGTCGGCCGCGAGGCGCAGTTCGTTCGGCAGGGTGGATGCGCCCGCGACCACGTTGAACAGGATGTACCACTGCGTGCCGAACACCATCAATGGGCTGAGCCAGATGTTCAGGTTCAGGTGCAGATGCACGACGACGTACACGACCAGCGGATAGATCAGGTTCACGGGGAACGCGGCCAGGAATTGCGCCAGCGCCTGCACTTTCTGCGCATAGACGGGACGCAGGCCGATCCAGACGGCGGCCGGTACCCAGAACAGCGACGCCAGCACGATCAGCAGCAGCACGCGCACGAGCGTCACGCACCCCAGGCCGACGACGCGCAGCGTTTCGCCCCAGCCCACTTCCGCGTGGATGAACAGGACGAAGCGCCACGCGCCCAGCAGCGCGAGCACGAGGACGATGGCGTCGATCGTGCGCGGGGACAGCGCGACGTGCCGGCGCCGCGGTGGCGCGTCGACGGCTTCCGGCGTGCCGAACCAGCCCAGCGTGCGCGCGAGCGTCGCCCACATGCGGTCGGTCAGCGCGCGGATCCACACGCTGCGACGGCCCCAGTCCAGCACCCAGGACTGCTGCGCGATCTCGCCCTGCGATTCCTCGAAGCGGAACTTGTCGGCCCAGGCGAGCAGGGGGCGGAAGAACAGCTGGTCGTACAGCAGGATGCCGGTGAACATGGCGGCGATGGCCCACGCGATGGCAGCACCCTGTTTCTGTTCGATGGCGACGGCGATGTAGGCGCCGATGCCGGGCAGCTTGATGTCCTGGCCCGCCACCGAGATCGCCTCGGCCGCCACGAGCAGGAACCAGCCGCCGGACATCGACATCATCATGTTCCACAGCAGCGCCGGCATGGCGAACGGCAGTTCCAGGCGCCAGAAGCGCTGCCAGGCCGACAGGCGGAACACGCGCGCCGCTTCCGCCAGCTCGGGCGGGATCGTCTTCATCGACTGGTACAGGCTGAACGCCATGTTCCACGCCTGCGACGTGAAGATCGCGAAAATGGCGGCGCACTCGACGCCGAACAGGTTGCCCGGAAAAAGGGCGATGAACGGCGTGATCGCGATGGCCTGGAAGCCCAGGATCGGGACCGACTGCAGCACGTCCAGCAACGGCACCATGATCTTTTCCGCGCTCTTCCAGCGCGTGGCGACGACGGCGAACGCGAACGTGAACAGCAGCGCGGCACCGAGCGCAGTGAACATCCGCAGGATCGTGCGCAGCAGGTAATAGGGCAGGTACGCCGGATCGAGCGAGATCGGCGTCGGCTGGCCCAGCACGAACGGGCGCGTCATCTGCATCGCCCCGTACGCGGCCAGCGCCAGCACGACGAGGACGAGCGGCAGCAGCGCCCAGTCCCAGCGGTTCGGGGTCGTCGTGAGGAACGAGCGGCCGGTGCGGCCGGGGGTGAACAGTTCGAACATGCCTCGCCTCCTCAGTGTTGCGCGTGCAGCCGCACGCCGTAGACGTCCACGGGACCGCGCGCGCCGTTGTAGGCCGGGTTGGCGATGTGCTGCCAGTCCAGCGAGAGGGCGGCGTACGCGCCCAGCCCGATCTTGTAATACGCCTCCGCGATCTGCTCCGGATGGTAGTCCAGCCGGCCGTCGCCGATGAACGCGCCCACGCCGCCGGCCGCCAGGTAGTCGCGGTGCGCCTGCGACAGGCCATTGCGCACCAGGGCGACGCCCAGCGTGTCGCCGGCGCGGACCTGCACGGTCGCGCCGACGGACAACGACCGTTCGATCTCGGCGAACGCATAGGTTTCCGACTGCCCGTCGTTGCGGCTGGCGCGCGCGAACATGGCGACGCGATCGTTCAGCACCTGGTCCAGGCTCAGGCCGAAGCCGGTCTTGCCGCGCTCGCGCCGCACGGTCGCGACGTCGGGTGCCTCACCCGGCGCGGCTGCCGCCAGCGCGTCGCGGAACGATCCCATGCGGGCGCGGTCGCGGAAGGCAAGCATGCGGACGGTGCCCGGCTGGCCGAGCCACGCGTGATGATGTTCCAGCTCGACCTGGTCGCCATGGTGCCTGAAGATGCGCGGATCGAGCGGCAGGCCGTTGGACTCTCGCGGCAGCAGGAAACGCCCCGCGCGCACGGCCCAGTCGCCGTCGTAGTACTCGAGCGCCGCGCCCCACGTGTAGCCGCGCGCGTCGGCGGCGAAATCCCAGGCGCCGTGCGCAACGAGGGCCCAGTCGAGGAACTGGCTGCGGGCGTCGTGGGCCTGGCTGTTGGCGTCAAAGATGTCGGAGACGGCCAGGTTGCCGGCCGTGAGCACGACGCGGCGGCTCGCCACGCTGCCCGCGAGCTGGTTCATGTCCGAAGCGACGGGCTGCAATTCTCCTCCCAGGTTCCACGTCTGGCGCAGGAACAGCCGGGCGCGGTAGAAGGTCGGGCTCGTGCCGCTCGTCTTCTGCTCTTCGCCATTGGTCATGCCGCCCAGGCCGTGCAGGCCGGACATGGCCTTGCCCTGGACGACTTCCGGATCGAAGTAGAGCTCCGCGCCTGCCCACGGACGGACGCCGAAGGCGGCGGTGGCGCTGAACGAATAGCCCGTCTCGCGCCACGGGGCGAGGCTGGCGGGGCCCGTGTAGGCGGCGGCAAAGGCGGGTTTGGCCTGCCACACGTACGTGGCCTGGACGTGCGCGTTCCAGGCCTCGTCGGCACGGGCGCTCGGTGCCGCGGCCGTCAGGCACGCGGCAAGGTAAAACAGGGAACTACGAAACATCGGTATCTCCGTCGGTGAACGGCATACCTTTCATTCGCGCTTGGTGATTCGATTGTCGTGGATACCATCATCCGCCCCGGGGCGAGATGACGGCAGGAGGAAGGACCTGCGTTATCTTGCCGGGGCGGGACCGGCATTCAGCCGGCAACAACTGCCACTCGAACAAGTGCCCATGAAAGGGACTCCATGAAATGAAAACGCTCGGATTCTACGTTGCAGCGCATCAATACCGTATTACGATTTAGTAATGTGACGCTGTGTTGACATTACCTGATCGTAATTTTTTGGCGCCCGCCACTCGCCTATACTGCACCGCAGCGCCATCCCATCCAAGCACGCACTACCGTTCCCGACCATGCACGACCTCGCCGACATCGCAGACTGGCTGCAGACCCACGCCATTCACCACGACACGCCCGTCCACGACACGTTGCCGGACCCCGTGTTCAAGGTGAACGGCGAGGCCGCCGTGTCGTTCAGCACCAATAACTACCTGGCGCTGGCGAACCATCCGCGCCTCGTGGACGCGGCGAAGGCGGGCCTGGAGCGCTACGGCGTCGGCAACTGCGAATCGCGCCTGCTTGGCGGAGATTTGCCCGTGTACCGCGAGCTGGAACGCCGTCTCGGTGAACTGAAGCACAAGAGCGACGCCGTGCTGTTCGTGACGGGCTACATGACGAACATCGGCGTGCTGTCCACGCTCGTCAAGGCCGGCCTGCTGGCGCGCCTGCACGGCTACCGGCCGCGCAAGCGCCGCAAGTACGCGTACTTCACGGACGAGTTCAACCACGTCAGCATCCGCGAAGGCATCCTGATGTCCGGCGCGGACAAGCACACGTACCGCCATGCCGACATGGATCACCTGGAGTCGCTGCTGAAAAGCGCCGACGGCGTCAGCCCGATCATCGTCAGCGACGGCGTGTTCAGCATGGAAGGCACGATCGCGCCGCTGCCGGAGCTGACCGCATTGGCCGAGAAGTACGGGGCGATCCTGTACATCGACGACGCCCATGCCACCGGCATCCTGGGAGAAAACGGCGGCGGCACGTCCGAGCACTACGACTGCTACAGCCCCACGATCATGCAGATGGGGACCCTGTCGAAGGCGCTGGGCGCCATCGGCGGCTTCGTGGCGCTGGAGCGCGAGATGGCCGACGTGCTGCGCCTGACGAGTTCCGCCTACGGCTTCACCTGCCCGCCGCCGCCGGACCAGGCCAACGCGCTGCTGGCCGCGCTGGACGTGCTGCAGGAAGAGCCGGAACGCCGCGCGCGCCTGTGGGACAACCAGCGCCACTTCGTCGAGCAAATGAAACCGCTGGGCTATACGCTGACGTCGACGCAGACGCCGATCGTGCCCGTACTCGTCAAGGATGCGGAACTGTGCCAGCGCTTCCAGCGCGCGCTGCGCGCGGAGGGCATCCACGTCGACGCCATCCAGTTCCCGGCCGTGCCCGTGGGCCAGGCGCGCCTGCGCTTCATGCTCAATGCCGGGCATACGCGGGCCCAGATCGACCACGTCGTTGCCGTGATGGCCCACCTGGCCTCCATGCTATAGTCCACTTAAACCAAGAGCCGAATCATGCCGAACTGCCTCGTGATCGAAGACGATACCGAAACCCGCGACTACCTTTGCAGCGGATTGCGCGCGGCCGGCTATGCCGTGCAGGCGGAAACGAATGGCGAGGCGGGCAACCGCCGCCTGCAGGAGACGCGCTGGGACGTCGTCGTCCTCGACCGCATGCTGCCGGGCCAGGTCGACGGCCTGGGCATCCTCGAACAGATGCGCGCCCGCGGCGACGGCACGCCGGTGCTGATCCTGTCCGCCCTGAACAGCGTCGACGAGCGCGTGCGCGGCCTGCGCGCGGGCAGCGACGACTACCTCACCAAGCCGTTCGTCATGTCGGAACTGCTGGCGCGCGTGGAAAACCTCAGTCGCCGCAACAGCTGGGCGCGCGAGGCCACCGTGCTGCAGGTGGCCGACCTGCAGCTCGACGTGCGCACGATGCGTGTCACGCGCCAGGGCACGACGATCACGCTGCAGCCGCGCGAATTCCGCCTGCTCGAATACCTCATGCGCCACGAAGGCCAGATCGTCACCCGCACGATGCTGCTGGAAGGCGTGTGGGAATACCATTTCGATCCGCAGACCAACGTCATCGACGTGCAGATCAGCCGCCTGCGCAGCAAGATCGACAAGGATTTCAGCCCGGCCCTGATCCACACGGTGCGCGGCGCCGGCTATGTGCTGAGCGCCGCGCCGACCTATGGCCCGTCCTCCCGCTAGCACCCGGTTCGGCCTGCGCGGCTCGATCGCATTCCGGCTCGCGGTCGGCTACGGCGTGCTGCTGGCCGCGTCGATGGCGACCCTGTCCGCCATCGTCTATTTCGGCACGGTGGGCGTGTTCGAGCACTCGATCGACAACAAGATCATGACCGTGGAGATGCACCTGGCCGACGCGTGGGTCCGCGACGGCCGCACGGGCCTCGTGCGCGAGATCGACGCCCAGCTGCACGACCTGATCGACACCGACACGGAAGTGGTGGGCCTCGTCGACGCGAAGGGGCATGTCCTGGCCGGTAACATGGGACGGTGGTACGGCGACCTGCCGGCCTCCGGCGACCTGGCATTCGGCCAGATGGAACGGAACGGCGCGCCCGTCTCCGTGCGCCTGATCGCGACGCGGCTGGACGACGGCAACCGGCTCATCGTCGGCCGCGACCTGATCGAACTCGACGCCATTCGCAGCGTCGTCGAGCGCGCGCTGCTGGTCAGCGGCGCCGTGTCGATCCTGCTCGCATTCTTCGGCGCCCAGATCTTCCGTTCGCGCCTGGAAGCGCGCATCGGCCGCATCCGCCGCACGACGGCGCGCATCGCGGCGGGCGAGCTGTCCAGCCGCATCGTCGTGATGGGCAACGACGAATTCGCGCGCCTGGGCGACGACATCAACCGCATGCTCGACCGCATCGAGGCCCTGATGGAGGGCGTGCGCCACGTGTCGAACTCGATCGCGCACGACCTGCGCACGCCGCTGTCGCGCGTGCGCAGTCGCCTGGACCGCGCGCTGCAGGTGTCGGCCGACCCGCACGCGCTCGTCGCGGACGCGCGCCTGGCCATCGAGGACATCGACAGCGTCATCTCGCTGTTCGACAAGCTCCTGCAGATCGCCGCGCTGGAATCCGGCGTGCGCGCGGGCACCTTCGAAAAACTCGACCTGGCCGCCATCGCGCACGACATGACGGAATTGTACGAAGCGGCCGCGGAAGAGCAGGGCGTCGCGCTGCACTTCACGGGTACGCCGACGACCATTCGCGGCGACCGCGACCTGCTGGCCAGCGCCCTCGCGAGCCTGATCGACAACGCCATCAAGTACGGCCGCAACGGCGGCCGGGTGGATGTCGAAGTGGCCACCGTCGACGGCGCGCCGGCATTGACCGTGCGCGACTACGGCCAGGGCGTGCCGCTGGAAGACATGGACAAGATCACGCGCCGCTTCTACCGCGTGGACCAGAGCCGCCACCTGCCGGGCAATGGCCTGGGCCTGTCCATCGTCACCGCCATCACCCAGCTGCACGAAGGCACGCTCGCGCTGCGCCGCGCCGATCCGGGATTCGAGGCGAGCATGGTGTTTCCGCGGACCTGACGCGGCGGCCGGCAAGGGGGCCGGCGGAGCGTTAAAATACCGTCTTTCCCGCGCTTATCGCGTTTCATCCGGAACGACCATGACCCAACGCCTCATCCTTGCCTCCAACAACGCGGGCAAGCTCAAGGAATTCGCCCAGCTGCTGGGCCCGATCGGCTTCGAACTGCATCCGCAGGGCGAGTTCAACGTCCCCGAAGCGGAAGAACCGTTCGGCACCTTCGTCGAGAACGCCCTGCAGAAGGCCCGCCACGCCGCGCGCCTCACGGGCCTGCCAGCCCTCGCCGACGATTCCGGCGTGTGCGTGAACGCCCTCGGCGGCGCGCCGGGCGTGTACTCGGCGCGCTTCGCCGGCGAGCCGAAGTCGGACGCCCGCAACAACGAGAAGCTGATCGCCGACCTGGCGCCGCACGCCGACAAATCGGCCTATTACTACTGCGTGCTCGTGTACGTGCGCCACGCCGACGATCCGCAACCCGTGATCGCGGACGGCGTGTGGCGCGGCCAGATCGTCGACACGCCGCGCGGCGCGGGCGGCTTCGGCTACGATCCGCACTTCCTGCTGCCGGAATTCGGCCGCACGGCCGCCGAGCTGGCGCCGGAAGAAAAGAACGCCGTGTCGCACCGCGGCCAGGCGCTGCGCGCGCTCGTCGACAAGCTCGGGAAACTGAAATGATTCCGATCAAGCCCGTCACCACGGGCACCGAGCCCGCTCTCCCGGCGGCCGTGCCCCGCACGCCCGCCGCGGCAGCCCTGCAATACCTGCAACCGGGCGCGCTGAACCTGGCGGCGCTGCCGCCGCTGGCGCTGTACGTCCACTGGCCGTGGTGCGTCCGCAAATGCCCGTACTGCGACTTCAACTCGCACGAGTCGAAGGAACCGATTCCGGAAAACGCCTACCTGGACGCGCTGCGCGCCGACCTGGAACAGTCGCTGCCGCTGATCTGGGGCCGCAAGATCCACACGGTGTTCATCGGCGGCGGCACGCCGAGCCTGATGTCGGCGGCGGGGCTGGACCGGCTGATGTCGGACATCCGCACGTTGCTGCCCCTCGACCTCGACGCCGAGATCACGATGGAAGCGAATCCCGGCACGTTCGAGGCGGAGAAATTCAAGTCCTTCCGCGCCAGCGGCATCAACCGCCTGTCGATCGGCATCCAGAGCTTCAACAGCAAACACCTGCAGGCGCTGGGCCGCATCCACGACGCCGAGGAAGCCATCCGGGCCGTCGGGATCGCCCAGGCCAATTTCGACAACTTCAACCTCGACCTGATGTACGCGCTGCCGGGACAGACGCTGGCCGAGGCGCAGGCCGACATCGACATGGCGCTGTCGTTCGCGCCGCCGCACCTGTCGCTGTACCACCTGACGATGGAACCGAACACGGTGTTCGCGAAGTACCCCCCCGAACTGCCGGGCGACGACGAGAGCGCCGACATCCAGGACATGATCGCGGCGCGCACGGCCGCCGCCGGCTACGAGCACTACGAGGTGTCCGCGTACGCGAAGCCGGGCCACCGGGCGCGCCACAACCTGAACTACTGGCAGTTCGGCGACTATCTCGGCATCGGCGCGGGCGCGCATTCGAAGCTGTCGTTCCCGCACCGCGTGCTGCGCCAGGCGCGCTACAAGCAGCCCGCGTCGTTCATGGAAGCGGCGGGGAACGGCAATGCCGTCGCGGAGGAGCACGAGATCGCGCGCGCGGACATGGGCTTCGAATTCATGCTGAACGCGCTGCGCCTGACGGAAGGGTTCGACCCGAACCTGTTCGGCGAGCGCACGGGCATGCCGATCAATGCGATCGAGAAGGCCCTGAACGCGGCCGAAGCGAAGGGGCTGATCTACCGCGACTTCCGCGTGATCCGGCCGACGGAACTGGGACAGCGCTTCCTCAACGACCTGCAGGAGATGTTCCTGGCCGAGTGAAAAAGTGAGCATTTTGGAGCGGGTGCGGTCTGCTAAGGTAGCGGCTTCGACAACCCGCTCACATCATGACGCATCCGACACTGGCCTTCGTTCCCCTCGTCGTGGGGCTGTGCGCCACCCTTGCCACCGCCACGAACAGGCGCCTGCAATTCGGCCTGTTCTGCACCGTCGCACTCGTGTTCGCCGCGGCCCTGGCGGGGAGATTCGGATGACGATGCCGACCATGCAACGCTATCTTGCCGCCAGCACCTGGATCGACTTCGACACACCGGACGTCCTCGCCACCGCCCGCCGGCTGGCCGAGGGCGCGTCGTCCGAAGCGGACGTCGTGCGCGCCTGCTTCGAATTCGTGCGCGACGCCATCCGCCACAGCGTGGATTTCAAAGCGAACCCCGTCACGTGCAAGGCCTCCGACGTCCTGCGTCACGGCACGGGCTATTGCTATGCGAAGAGCCATCTGCTCGCCGCCCTGCTGCGGGCGAACGGGATCCCGGCGGGGCTGTGCTACCAGCGCCTGTCGGTCGGCGACAGCGGGGCGCCGTACTGCCTGCACGGGCTGAACGCCGTGTACCTGAAGGACTTCGGCTGGTACCGCATCGATGCGCGGGGCAACAAGCCCGGCGTCGACGCGCGCTTCGCGCCGCCCGTGGAACATCTGGCGTTCGCCACCCGCACGCGCGAGGAGCGCATGTTGCCGGAGATCTGGGCCGAGCCGTTGCCCGTCGTCGTCGAGACGCTGGAATGCTACGATACGTGGGACCAGGTGCTGGCGAACCTGCCGGACGTCGTGCTCCTGGACTGACCGTAACAACTTCCCATCGAAAGGACAGGCATGTTCAGTCACATCATGATCGGTTCGAACGACCTCGATCGCTCCAAGCGTTTCTACGACGCCGTGCTGGGCGTCCTCGGGGCGGGCGAGCCATTCCCCAACACGAACCTGACGGGCCAGCGCCGGCTGTTCTACCGCCACGACGGGGGCTCGTTCTGCATCACCGAACCGATCAACGGTGCCGAGGCCACGTGCGCGAACGGCGCCACCATCGGCTTCAAATGCGCATCGCCCGAACAGGTCCACGCATTCCACGACACGGCGGTCGCGCAGGGCGGCACGTCGATCGAGGCCCCGCCGGGACTGCGCGAGAGCAGCCTGGGACCGCTGTACCTCGCCTATGTGCGCGATCCGGATGGCCACAAGCTGTGCGCCATGTACCGTCCTAAATAGCGCTCGGGATGACGGGGAGAAACGTGTCGGGTTTCCCCCGGGCCGTGTGATACAGTCTGTCTTGCATAAGTTTCAATGAAAGGCAAGCTGACCGATGCCACCCGCACCACCGCGCATCCTGGTCGTGGATGACGAAGACGCCATCCTGTACGTATTCGAGCGCTACCTGAGCGTCGCCGGATATCGCGTGTCCGTCGCCGATAACGGGCGCGATGCCGTGCGCCTCGGCGAGGCCGGCCCGTTCGACCTGCTCATCACGGACTTCCGCATGCCGGGCATGAACGGCATCGAAGTGATCCATGCCCTGCGCGGCCTCCAGCCCGATCTGCCGGCACTCGTCATCTCCGGCAATCCCATCGAGGCCGGCACGATGCCGCCGGGTGTGCGCTTCCTGTCCAAGCCCGTGTCGATGGCCGACCTCCTCGACGTCATTCCCTCCCTGATCCGCCAGGCGGCCTAGCCCGGTCGTAGCGTTGCGTATCGGCTGAACAGACTGGAACGGCGGTACTCCGGGGCATGGCACTCGCCCACAATACGTGCCATGAAGCACTTCGACCAATTGTTCCGCCGACTCGTCGCCGAGGGGCTCGGCACCGCTTTGCTGCTGGCCGTCGTCGTCGGTTCCGCCGTGATGGGAGACCGGCTGGCGGGCGGCAACGCGGCCATCGCGCTGCTCGTCAATTCGATCGCATCCGGCTGCGGCCTCGTCGTGCTGATCCTCGCGTTCGGCGCCGTCTCGGGCGCGCACCTGAATCCCGCCGTCACCCTGTCCGAAGCGTGGCAGCGCAACCTGCCGGGCGCGCTCGTGCTGCCTTACGTCGCGGCGCAGGTGGCGGGCGCGTTCGCGGGCGTGGCGATCGCGCACCTGATGTTCGGCGAACCCGTGTTCGCGGCCGCGACGCAGGCGCGCACGGGCGCGGCGCTGTGGTGGAGCGAAGGCGTCGCCACGTTCGGCCTGCTGGCCACGATCATCGGCTGCGCCCGCACGCGTCCGCACGTGACGCCGTATGCGGCGGCCCTGTTCATCGTCGCGGGATACTGGTTCACGGCGTCGTCGTCGTTCGCCAATCCGGCCCTCACGCTGGCGCGCGCGGCGACCGGCACGTGTGCCGGCATCCGGCTCGCGGACGTGCCGGGCTATGTGCTGGCCCAGCTGGCCGGCGCCGCGGCGGCGACCGTCGTCTTCGGCTGGTTGTATCCCCGTGCGCCGCACAGTGCCGCGGCGGCCGGCCGGATGGACGCTATCCCCGCTGTCCCGCAGCGAGCGCCGTGAGCGTGCGCGCGAGGCCGCTCACCACGCGCGCCATGCCGGCAAAGACCACCTGTTCGGGCGGGTCGTCCGCATCCTGCGCAGCACTCTCCGCCTGGCGGTACGGGAAGCGCGTGAACGACGTGTCCGTGAGGACGAGGGCGGGCAGGCCGGTGCCCGGATGGCGCCAGGCGGCGCGGTCGGACAAGGTCACGCCCTGCATGTAGGCCGGCGTCGCGAGGCCGTGCGCCGGGCCGGCTGCGACGCTCTGGAATGCCGACAGCGCATCCTGCACCTGGCGCGACGACGCGAGGCTGCCGACGTAGGCGATGAAGCTGCCCGGACGCTCGTCGGGCGCCTCGGCCAGCACGCGCGCGAGGTCGTCCAGGCTCGCCGCTTCCGGCGGGGCGGCGGGGGTGTCCGGTGCGAGGAAGAACGCGAAGCGGATCTCCGTGCCGCTGCTGGGACGCACGTTCGACAGCAGACGCGCCAGTTCCAGCACGGCCGCTGCGGTTCCCACGGTTTCGGGATCGGCGCCGGGGGCGCCGTCATAGCGGGCGCCGACGATGAAGGTGCGCGCCGCCTTCGCGTCCGGGGCGACGTTGGCCAGCACGGCTTCGATACGGTATGTGTGGTCGGTGCCGGCGCGGTCCTGCACGGTGTAGCCGGCGGCCCGCAGCACGCTGGCTATGTAGGCGGCGGCCTCCGCGCGGCGCGCGGTGGCGTCCTGCGTGCCTGCCGCGAGCGCGGTCACGTGCGCGCGCAGGCGCATGGCCAGCGGCGGTTCCGGCACGGCGGCGCCGGGGTTCACGGTCACCAGCGCCAGCAGCACGAGCAGGACGATGGCGACGATGGCTTTCCAATGTGCACGAAAAAAATGTCGCATGGCGTGGGGCGCGGCGCAAGGGGCGACCGTGCCGGACAGGCCGGGCTCGGCGCGCGTTGCGGTCCTGGCGGACGCCGTCCGGCGACGGCTGCCGGGGCCGCCCGTGCATGCAATGTAGAACCGGGGCCGGCCTGCGATTTCATGATACCGAAATCGCGGCCGGCCCCGGTCGGGATCGTACCAATGGCGCGCGGCAATAACTTCGCCTGCGTTTGAAACGTCATCCCCGCGCAGGCGGGGATCCAATTTCTCCGGCTACGGCCACAAAACTTGGGTTCCCGCCAAGGCGGACGGCCAGTCCGGGAACGACGGGCTAACTCAGCGTGCCGCGGTCGCCGGTGCCGCTTCGCTCCAGCCGCCGCCCAGCACGCGGTACAGCGTGACCTGGTTCTGCAGGCGCAGCAGGTTCGCCTGGATGGCCTGCTGCTGCGCGGTGAACAGCGAGCGCTGGGCGTCCAGCAGGTCCAGGTAGCTCGCCGTGCCGTTGCGGTAGCGGAGGTCCGACAGGTTGAAGCGGTCCGTCTCGGCGGCCGCCACGGCCTGCTGGGCGCGCAGCTGTTCGCTGTACGTCGCTTGGCCGGCCAGCGCGTCCGCCACTTCGCGGAACGCCGTCTGGATCGACCGTTCGTACTGCGCGACGGCGATGTCGCGCTGGGCACGGGCGCTCTCGACGCCGGCGCGGGTGCGGCCGAAGTCGAACAGCGGCAGGATCGCTTGCGGGGCGAAGGTCCAGCCGAACGTGCCGCTCTTGAACAGGCCGGAGAGCTCCGGGCTGGCCGTGCCCGCGCTGCCCGTCAGCGTGATGCGCGGGAAGTAGTTCGCGCGCGCCGCGCCGATGTTGGCGTTGGCGGCGATCAGCTGCTGCTCGGCCGAACGGATGTCCGGACGGGTGGTCAGCAGGTCGGACGGCATCCCGGCCGGCAGGTCCGGCAGGTTCGTCGTCGCGAGCGTGGCGCCGGCCGGCAGGTTGTCCGGGATCGGCTGGCCGATCAGCAGCGTCAGGAGGTTCAGGTCCTGCGCGCGCTGGCGCTGGGCCTGGGCCAGCGTGGTGCGCGCCGTCTCGACGAGCGACACGGCCTGTTGCAGGTCGAGCTTGGACGAGACGCCGTTCTCGAAGCGCAGGTTCGTGAGGCGCAGCGATTCCTCGCGCGTCTTGAGGGTCTGCTGCGTCAGCGCCAGCAATTCCTCGTCCGCGAGGAACGTCAGGTACGTGTTGGCGACCTGCGCGATCAGGCTGATCTGCGCCGTCTTGCGCGCTTCCTCGGTGGCGAGGAATTGCGCCAGCGCGGCGTCGGACAGGTTGCGCACGCGGCTGAAGAAGTCCAGCTCGAATGCGGACACCGAGAGGCCAGCCTGGTACAGGCTGCTGATCGGCTGGTCCTTGCCCGTCGTCTGGCGCTGGCCCGTGATGCCGGCGTTAACGGCCGGGAACTGGTTCGAGCGCTGGATCTGGTACTGCGCCCGTGCCGCCTCGATGTTGAGGATCGAAACGCGCAGGTCGCGGTTGTTGGCCAGGGCCAGCGTGATCAGCTGCTGCAGGCGCGGGTCGGTGAAGAAGCGCTGCCACGCGATGGCGGCGGGCGCCTCGTTCGCGACGGCGTTGCCGCTCTTGACGCTGCCTTCCACGGTCGGGAAGGCGCCCGCGACCGGCGCCGCCGGACGCTCGTATTTGGGCGCCAGGTTCACGCAGCCGGCCAGCACGAGGGCCAGGGCCAGGGGAGTAAGTCGTTTCATGGTGTTCATCAGATTTTCGTGTCGATGACAGTGTTTTCTTCTTCGTGCGCGTACTTCTTGCGCTGGCGTTCGCTGCCCTTGAAGAATCCGCGGATGACGACGAAGAACACGGGCACGAAGAACACGCCCAGTGCCGTCGCCGTCAGCATGCCGCCCATCACGCCGGTACCGATCGCGCGCTGCGACGCGGCGCCGGCACCGCTGGCGACCACCAGCGGCAGCACGCCGAGGATGAACGCGAGCGACGTCATGATGATCGGACGGAAGCGCAGGTGCGCCGCCTGCAGCGCCGCTTCGAACGGCGACTTGCCCTGCGCCTGCAGGTCCTTCGCGAATTCCACGATCAGGATCGCGTTCTTCGCGGCCAGGCCGATGATGGTGATCAGGCCGACCTTGAAGTACACGTCGTTCTGCAGCCCGCGCATCGACGCCGCCATCAGCGAACCGAGCACGCCCAGCGGCACGACGAGCAGCACGGCGACCGGGATCGACCAGCTCTCGTACAGCGCGGCGAGGGCCAGGAACACGGCCAGCAGCGCGAAGCCGATCAGCACGAACACGGTCGAACCGGCGAGGATCTCCTCGCGCGACTGGCCGGTCCATTCATACGCGAAGCCGGCCGGCAGCTTGGCCGCGAGGGCCTGCATCTCGTCCAGCGCCTGGCCGGTCGAATAGCCCGGCGCGGCGTCGCCCGTGATGCTCATCGACGAATAGCCGTTGTAGCGCGACGTCTGCATCGGACCCGTGATCCACTGCGTCGTCGCGAACGCGGACAGCGGCACCGGCTGGCCCTTCGTGTTCAGGGCGTTGATGCGCAGGAGGTCTTCCGGCTGCATGCGCTCCGGCGCGTCGGCCTGCACGATCACGCGCTGCAGGCGGCCCGCGTTCGGGAAGTCGTTCACGTACGCGGAACCGAGCGACGTCGACAGCGCCGTGTTGATGGCGCCGAACGTCACGCCCAGGGCCTGCGCCTTGTCGCGGTCGATGTTCAGCTTCAGCTGCGGCGCATCTTCCAGGCCTTCCGGACGGATGCCCGTCAGCACCTTGCTCTGCATCGCCATGCCCAGCAGCTGGTTACGCGCCTGGAGCAGGGCGGCGTGGCCGAGGCCCCCGCGGTCCTGCAGGCGGAACGAGAAGCCCGTGCCGCGGCCCAGTTCCGGGATCGGCGGCGGGCTCACGACGAAGATGAACGAGTCGCGCAGGGCGCCCATGTGCATGGTGATGCGCGTCGCCAGTTCCTGGGCGCTCTGGCCCTTGCCCTTACGCTCGTCCCACGCCTTCAGCGGGATGAACGCGAGGCCCATGTTCTGGCCCTGGCCCGTGAACGAGAAGCCCGTCACCGCGACCATGTCGGCCACTTCCGGCTGCTTCAGCACATAGTCTTCCATCGCGTGCAACACGACGTTGGTACGCTCGGCGGTGGCGCCCGGCGGCAGCTGGATGTTGGCGATGATGTAGCCCTGGTCCTCGTTCGGCAGGAACGAGTTCGGCAGGCGCGCGAACATCAGGCCGACGATGCCGACCAGCAGGACGAACACGACCAGTGCGCGGCCGGAACGCTTGAGGATCTTGCCGACGATGCCTTCGTAGCGCTTGGCGCCCGTCGTGAACGTGCGGTTGAACCAGCCGAAGAAGCCTTTCTTCTCCATGTGGTGGCCCGCTTCCACGGGCTTGAGCAGGTGCGCGCACAGCGCCGGCGTCAGCGACAGCGCCATGAAGGCCGAGAAGCCGATCGACGACACCATCACGATCGAGAACTGGCGGTAGATGTTGCCGACGGCGCCGGCGAAGAACGCCAGCGGCACGAACACGGACATCAGCACGACGGTCACGCCGATGATGGCGCCCGAGATCTGGCCCATCGCCTTGCGCGTCGCCTGCAGCGGCGGCAGGCCTTCCTCGGACATGATGCGTTCGACGTTCTCCACCACCACGATCGCATCGTCGACGACGATACCGATCACGAGCACCATGCCGAACATCGTCAGCACGTTGATCGAGAAGCCCATCGCGAGCAGCGTCGCGAAGGAGCCCAGCAGGGCGACCGGGACGACGATGGTCGGGATGATCGTGTAGCGGATGTTCTGCAGGAACACGTACATCACGATGAACACGAGGATCACGGCCTCGATCAGGGTTTCCACCACCTGGCTGATCGAGATCTGGATGAACTTCGTGCTGTCGTAAGGGATCGAGTACTTCATGCCTTTCGGGAAGTACTTCTGCAGCTGGTTCATGCGTGCCTTGATCAGCTTCGCCGTCTCCAGCGCGTTACCGGTCGGCGACAGCTGCACGCCGATACCGGTCGACGGCTTGCCGTTCAGGCGAGTCGACGTGGCGTAGGCCTGGCCGCCGATCTCGATGCGGGCGACGTCCTTCAGGCGCACGGTGGAGCCGTCCGGATTCGCGCGCAGCACGATGTTGCCGAACTGCTCGACGGTGGCCAGCTGGCCCGTGACGACGACGGTCGCGGTGATCTGCTGGCCCTTGGCCACGGGCAGGTCGCCGATCGTGCCGGATGCCACCTGCGCGTTCTGCTGGCGGATCGCCGTGTTGACGTCGTCCGGCGACAGGTTGAAGCCGACCAGCTTGGCCGGATCGATCCAGATGCGCATCGCCTTCTCGGTACCGAACAGCTGCGCCTGGCCGACGCCCTTGATCCGCTGGATCTCCGGCAGCACGTTGCGCGACGCGTAGTCGCCCAGCGCGACGGTGTCCCAGGTCGGGTCGTCGGACGAGAGGATCGTGAACAGCAGGAAGTTCGAGCGGGCCTTGTCGACGCGCACGCCCTGCTGGGTCACCGCGGCCGGCAGGCGCGGGGTCGCGCGCGCGAGGCGGTTCTGGACGTCGACCTGGGCCAGGTCGGGATTGGTGCCGGTCTCGAAGCTGATCGTGATGGAGCCGGTGCCGTTGGCCTGGCTGGTCGACTCCATATAGATCATGCCCTCGGCACCGTTCATCTCGCGCTCGATGACGGAGATGACGGATTCTTCCAGCGTTTGCGCGGAAGCGCCCGGGTAGGCGACGCTGACGACGATCGACGGCGGCGCCACGGTGGGATACTGCGCGATCGGCAGCTGCTTGATGGCGACGCCGCCAAGCACCATGATGAACAGCGCGATCACCCAGGCAAAAATGGGGCGGTCAATAAAAAAACGTGCCATTGTGGTTCCTGTTTATCTAGCCTTGCCTTCTCACTGGCGGGTGTTGCCCGTGCCGGCGGCCGCGCCTGCGGCCGGCGAACCGGCACTCGGCGTGCGCGCGGCAGGTGCGGCGGCGGCATTCGCGGCCTGGGCACCGGCTGCATTCGGCGCGTTCTGCGGGGCGCCGGCGTTGGCCGGAGCGGCCGGGGCGCCCACTGGCGTCCACGGCACCGGCTGCACGGGCGTACCCGGCGGCAGCATCTGCAGCTTCTGGAAGCCGTCCACCATCACGCGCTCGCCTTCCTTCAGGCCATCCGTGACGACCCAGTTCTCGCCGTTCTGCGAACCGATCTTGACGGTGCGCGGGGTCGGCTTGTTATCCGGGCCGATCACCGTCAGCGTATCGCCGTTCGGGCCGCCGCGGGTGACGGCCTGCTGCGGTACCAGGATGCCGTTCGGCAGCTCGGCCTGCGCCAGGCGCACGCGCACGTACTGGCCCGGCAGCAGGGCGTTGTCCGGGTTCGGGGCCTGGGCGCGCAAGGTGATCTGGCCGCTCGTCGGGTCGACGGTGATGTCCGAGAACAGCAGCCGGCCCTTGGTCGGCAGCACGGTGCCGTCGTCCAGCACGATCGTCACGGGCACGGCGGAACCGATGCCCTTGCCGCCCGCATCCTTGCGCAGGCGCTGCAGCTCGGCGGCGGACTGGGTGATGTTCAAATAGACGTTGTCGGTCTGCTGGATCAGCGCCATCTGTGTCGCCTCGGTCGCGGAGACGAGCGCGCCTTCCGTTACGAGCGCGCGGCCGATGCGGCCCGAGATCGGGGCGTACACGTTCGCGTAGTCATAATTGATCTTGGCGATGCGCACCTGGGCCTTGGCGGAGTTGACGTCCGCCTCGGCCTGCTTCTGGGCGGCGACGGCGTTCGTGAATTCCTGCTTGCTGACGGCCTGCGCCTCGACGAGCGGCTTGTAGCGCTCGACGGTGGCGGAGGTCGACGTCAGGTTGGCCTGGGCGCGGCCGAGCGCGGCCTGGGCCGCGTTCAACTGGGCCTGGTACGGCTCGGGATCGATCTGGAACAGCGACTGGCCCTGCTTGACCATGCTGCCCTCGGTGAACAGACGCTTCAGGACGACGCCGTTGACGCGGGCGCGTACTTCGGCCGTACGGATCGCCTCGACGCGGGCCGGCAGTTCGGTCTCGAGCGCGACCGGCTGGATCTTCGTGGTGATGACGCCGACCTGCGGGGGCGGCATCTTGGCGCCAGCGGCGCCGGGACCGGCCTGGGCGTTATCCTTGGACCCGCAGGCCGACAGCATGGCCACGGCAACCAGAGTGCACGCGGCGATCCTGGACAGGGTGAGGGAGGAGGAGTTGGCAGAGCGCATTCAATGCTTCCTTCTTGTGGAAAAAAGAATAAAACCGTCCAGCCACACTTCTTCGGCACGACAGGCGGTTTTACTACTGACTTTTGGGAAAACCCCGATATACTATCACGAGTGTATGTTTAATGTTTCCTACCTATAAAAACGGAGAGTATGGCGGATGGCCCGCAGAACCAAGGAAGAGGCGGCAGCGACCCGCGACAGCATTTTGGATGCTGCTGAAAAATTGTTCGTCGAACAGGGTGTTTCTCGTACAACGTTGCAGCATATCGCAACCGCGGCCGGTGTGACGCGCGGCGCCATTTATTGGCATTTCGACGACAAGGGCGCGTTGTTCAACGCGATGATGGAGCGGGCGATCCTGCCGCTGGAGGCGGAGATGCAGGTACTGGACCAGGGCGAATCGGACGATCCGCTCGTCGACCTGCGCAACTATGTACTGGCCGTGCTGGAGAGGACGGTCGAGGATCCGGGCGCGCGGCGCGTGTTCGAGATCGCGACCTTGAAAGTCGAATTCGTGGGCGAGATGGACGCCGTGCGCCAGCGCCGCCAGCAGAACATGGCGAACTGGATGAGCCGTGCCGAGCGCCGCATCCGCGTGGCTGCCGACAAGGGATTGATCGGCAACCACGTGGAACCCCACCGTACGGCGCTGGCGTTGTGGATCATGATGGATGGCCTGATCCGCAACTGGATGTTCGATCCGCAGGGATTCGACCTGGTGCAGATCGGCGAATCCGTCATCGATCCCTACCTGGACGGGTTGCGGACGGGACGCGCCTGAGCCGCCCCGCCCGCGTACCATTCAGGCGCCTTTCGTGCGCGGGTGCAGCCGCGCAAAGCTGATGCCGGCCCCCAGCAGCGCGATGCCCGCCGCCGCGGCGAGCGCATACGTCGTGCCGCGGTGCTCCGACAGCACGAGGCAGCCCGCCACCAGCGCGGCGCCGCAGGCCTGGCCCGTCAGGCGCGCCGTCGCCACGATGCCGCTTGCGCCGCCGGCCCGTTCGCGCGGCGCGCTACCCATGATCGCCTTCATGTTCGGCGCCTGGAACAGACCGAACCCGATCCCGCACACGGCCATGCGCCACGCGATGGCGAACGTGGACGGCGCATCCCCCATCCACAGCAGCGCCGCCACGCCCGCGCACAGCACGAGCAGGCCGATGCCGGCCAGCAGCCCGGATTCGTAGCGGTCCGACAGGCGGCCGGAGATCGGGCCCATGATCCCGACCAGCACGGGCCACGGCGTCAGCAGGAAGCCCGTCTCGACGGGCGAACGGCCGAGCACCTGCTCGAAGTGGAAGGGCAGGGCGACGAACGCGAGGCTCTGCACGGCGAACGTGCACACGGCCGTCATGGCGGACAGCGCGAACAGCGGCCGCGCCAGCAGGTCCGTCGGCAGGATCGGGGCCGCGTGCCCGCGCTGGCGCCGCAGCAGCAGCGCGAAGCACGCGACCGTCGCCACGGCCTCCAGCCCCAGGCGGGCGGGCGACACGCCGTGCGCGGCATCGCCCAGCAACAGGATCAGGAAGCCGAACGCCCCCACGTTGCACAGCGCCGCTCCGGTGTCGAAATCGTGCTTGCCGCGCGCATTGTCGGGCAGGACGCGGCGGGCGAGCACGAACGCTGCCGCGCCGATCGGCACGTTGATGGCGAACAGCCACGGCCACGAGGCCAGCGCCAGGATCAGCGAGGCGAGCGTGGGACCGACGGCGAACGCCACCGCCACGACGAGGGCATTCAGGCCGAAGCCCTGGCCCTGCAGGTGCGCCGGATAGATGGCGCGCATCATCGCCGTCGTCACGCCCATCAGGGCGGCCGCGCCGAGGCCTTGCAGCAGGCGCGCGCCCACGAGCAGCGGCAGGTTCCACGCCAGCGCACATAACAAAGAGGCCACCGTGAACAGCGCCAGCCCGGCCGTGGCGACGCGCCGGTAGCCCACGCGCTCGCCCAGCGCCGCGAACGGCAGCAGGGCGGCGACCATCGCGAGCTGGTAGATGTTGACGATCCACACGGAGGCGGCGGCGCCGGCGTGCAGTTGCCGGGCCAGTTCGGGCAGCGCGGTGTTGGCGATCGCCGTGTCCAGCGACGCCATCGATACGCCCGTCATCAGGGCCAGCATCGCCCAGCGGCGGCGCGCCGCAGGCAGGCCGTCGGCGGGGGCTTGGGCCGCGGCCTTGGCGACGCCGCCGCGGGTCAGAACAGTATCCGTCATATCAGTCCTTGGCCACTCCCGACGGACCGATGCGTTCGGCGTTCGGCACATCCGAGATGCGAATGCGGATCAGGTGGCGGCGCTCGTCCGTGTACGTGGTGCGGCCGTGCAGCATGTGGTGGTTATCGACCAGCATCAGCGTATCGTCCGGCAGTTGCTCCTCGAAGCGCGCGGCACCTTTCTCGACCACCTCGTTCATCAGCGCCAGCGCATCGCACAAGGCTGGCGTGGCCAGGTCCGGACGGGCGTCGAGACCCTTCAGGATCGAGTCGTAGCGCCAGCGCATCGCAAAGCGCGGTTCCGGCTTCACGCTGTAGCGCGACGCGGCGCGCGTGACCGGTCCGAACACCGGGGCCACGTGGACCTCGACGGTTTCTTCGCCCGCCGCGTACACGGCCGGGACGCGGAACGGCACCGGCGTGGCGCTGAGCAGCTCGAACGCGGCGCGGCCTTCGGCCGTGCGCTGCAGCGTGTCGTAGATGTCGTCGCCGTCGACCAGCAGCGACTTGCCGCCGTCGCAGCGTGCCGCATGCACCACGTACAGGACGAACTGCTCTTCGGGCATCGGGTAGAACGACGAATCCGTGTGCATGTCGGCGTTGCCGACGCGCTCGGAAAACGTCGTGAAGCGGCTGCCGCCTTCCGCGGCCGGCTTGGCGCGCACGTCCCATGCGACGCGGCCCGTGCGCTGGTCCGTCGAGGTGGGATAGCCGAGCATCAGCGTCAGTGCATACAGGGCCGCATTGCGGCGTTCTTCCGGCAGGCCGGCCAGGCCGAGGTTATGGATCACGGCGCCGTGCGTGCGCAGGCCGAGTAATCCTTCGGTGAAATGGGCCAATGCCGGAACGCGCCCCAATTCGGTGCGCAATTGCACCTCATTGGGGTGCGCATAAAACCCGTTCCCATTAAAACTATCGAAATGTTTCAATAGGATTTCAAAAATGGAATCAAGGTCGGTATTCCAGTCGATTGCAGCGTTGGCAAATACGATTTTGCCAATGCGGGAAATGGATGTGAGCATGTCAAGAACTCCAAAAGTTGCCGTAGGGTAAGTTTTTTAATTCTAAAAGATGCTAGTGTATTTTCGCAATCTAATTTACGTTTTTTAAATATCCTTATGCAGAAATGTTACGTTCTGAAATTCAGAACGAGATGTCGCAAAAACTCTACAAGAGTGAAAAATAGGGATGTGTAGACAACTCATGTCGGTTATCATGGTTGACTTACAGAAACATTGTAACATGCAGGTCAACATATTAAAACGGTCAACATGAGATATTTATCAAGCTTGCGCCTCGCTACTAAATTGGGAATTGCATTTGCCGCCGTCCTTGCGTTAACCGCGCTTGTTGGCAGTGTCGCAATATGGCAATTAGCACAAGTTAATGACACCTCGATGAAATTGTCGGCGCACTGGATGCCCGGCATTCGCGTCATCGAGGACATCAAATCGCAAATTGCGCGTATTCGCACACGCGAATTGCAATACATCATTTCCACCGAACAGACGGAAATGGATAAATATGACAAGGTCATCGCGAAAGATCTCGATGACCTCCATAAAATGCAGGACGATTACGTGAAACTGCTCGAATCGCCCGAGGAAAAGCAGATGTACGCGCAGTTGCTGGAGATGTGGGACCGCTACATGGCGGAAGACGCCAAGATCCGGGCGGCGGCCCGCGCGGGCGATGCCGACCTGGCGAAGAAGCTGATCCGCGGCGAGTCGAACAAGCTGATCGTCGCGCTGCGGGGGCACGTCGACAAGACCGTCGACATGTACACGGAAGGCGGCCGCGCCGCGGCGGTCGAAGGCAATGCCCGCTACGCGGCGTCGCGCGTGTGGATCGTGTCGCTGGTGCTGGGCAGCGTCGTCCTGGGCGCCGCCGGCGCGGTGCTGCTCACGCGCTGGCTGATGCGCCGCCTCGGCGGCGAGCCAGATTACGCCACGGAGATCGTCGCGCGCATCGCCGCCGGCGACCTGGCGGTGCGGGTCGAGACGCGCGCCGGCGATGCATCGAGCCTGTTGTTCGCGATGAAATCCATGCGCGACAACCTGGCGAAGATCGTCGGCGACGTGCGCGGCGCGACGCAGACGATCTCGCAGGCGTCCGACGAAATCGCCGGCGGCAACCTCGACCTGTCGTCGCGCACGGAGCAGCAGGCCAGTTCGCTGGAAGAGACGGCCGCGTCGATGGAACAGCTGACGTCGACCGTGAAGCAGAACGCCGACCACGCGGGCCAGGCGAACGCGCTGGCCGATACGGCGGCGGGCGTGGCCCAGAAGGGCAGCGCGGCCGTGGCGCGCGTCGTCGACACGATGGGCTCGATCCACGCGTCGTCGCAGAAAATCGTCGACATCATCGCCGTGATCGACGGCATCGCGTTCCAGACCAACATCCTCGCACTGAACGCGGCCGTGGAAGCGGCCCGTGCGGGCGAGCAGGGCCGCGGCTTCGCCGTCGTCGCGACGGAAGTGCGCAACCTGGCCCAGCGTTCGGCGGCCGCCGCGAAGGAAATCAAGGAACTCATCGGCAGCTCGGTGCAGCAGGTCGAGGCGGGCAACCTGCTCGTCACGGAAGCGGGGGCGACGATGACCGAAGTCTTGAACAGCGTGCAGCGCATGCACGCGATCATGGCCGAGATCACCCACGCGAGCCGCGAACAGAGCGCAGGCATCGAGCAGGTGAACCAGGCCATCACGCAGATGGACACGGTGACCCAGCAGAATGCCGGTCTCGTGCAGCAGGCGGCCGCCACGGCCCAGAACCTGCAGGAACAGGCAGCCGCGCTAGGGCAGCTGGTCAGCGTGTTCCGCCTGGACGCGTTCGAGGCGCCGCAGCAGCCGGCACGTGTTGCGGGCCGGCAGACGATGCCGGCGCTGGCACGCGCCTGATCCGCTCCGTAACGAAAAACGGCAGCCCGCGGGCTGCCGTTTATTTTGCGCGGTCCGTGCGGATCAGCGCATCTCTTCGATCATCTTCTTCAGCTTGCCGGAGTCGGCGCAGAACGCGCGGATGCCCTCGGCCAGCTTCTCGGTCGCCATCGCGTCTTCGTTCAGCATGAAGCGGAACGTCTTTTCGTCGATCGCGATCTTGGCGATGTCCGCATTCGCGTCCGCCACCAGCTTGCGCTCGACGGTGCCTTCCGTGTCGGCCAGCTTCTGCAGCAGGTCCGGCGAGATGGTCAAGAGGTCGCAGCCGGCCAGTTCGAGGATCTGCGACGTGTTGCGGAAGCTCGCGCCCATCACTTCGGTCTTGTAGCCGAACTTGCGGTAGTACTGGTAGATGCGCTTGACGGACTGCACGCCCGGATCGTCCGCGCCCTGGTAGTCGGTGCCAGTGGATTTCTTGTACCAGTCGTAGATGCGGCCGACGAACGGCGAGATCAGTTGCACGCCCGCTTCGGCGCAGGCGACGGCCTGGCACAGCGAGAACAGCAGCGTGAGGTTGCAGCGGATGCCGTCTTTTTCCAGGATCTCCGCGGCGCGGATGCCTTCCCACGTCGACGCGATCTTGATCAGCACGCGCTCGCGGGCGATGCCGGCCGCTTCGTACAGGGCGATCAGTTCGCGGCCCTTGGCGACGGTGGCTTCCGTGTCGAACGACAGGGCGGCGTCGATTTCGGTCGAGACGCGGCCCGGCACGAATTTCAGGATCTCGGTGCCGAATGCGATCAGGAGGCGGTCGACGATTTCCTCGGTCGACGCGTTCGGGAAGTCGGCGATGGTCTTTTCCAGCAGCGGACGGTATTCCGGCTTCTGGACGGCCTTCAGGATCAGCGACGGATTCGTCGTCGCGTCCTGCGGCGCGTAGGCCTTGATCGACTGGAAGTCGCCGGTGTCGGCCACCACGGTGGTGTACTGCTTGAGCTGTTCGAGTTGGTTCATGATGCGGCGGAAAAGAGGAATAGGCGCTTATTGTATACGGAATGTATCCGGGATCAGCAGTCGGTCGCCTCGAGAAACGCCGCCACCATGGCCTCCAGCCCGGCCTTGTCCTCGTCGGAAAAGCGGTTCAGCAGCGGGCTGTCGATATCGAAAACGCCCACCAGCCTGCCGCTCTTGACGAGCGGGATAACGATTTCCGAATTCGACGCCGAATCGCACGCGATGTGGCCCGGGAACGCGTGCACGTCCGGCACGACGATGGTTTCGCGCCTGACGGCCGTCGTGCCGCACACGCCGCGGCCGAACGGGATCCGGGCGCAGGCCGGCTTGCCCTGGAACGGGCCGACGAGGAGGTCTTCGCCATTGCCCGATTTCGCGGGCACGGTGAAGTAAAAGCCGGCCCAGTTCAGGTCGGCGAGCGTGTCGTAGACGAGCGCCGAGAATTGCGACGCGTTGGCGGTGAGGTCGCGCTCGCCCTCGAGGACGCTGGCGACCTGGCGTACCAGCAGGTCGTAGTCGGGGCGGGTGCTGCGTTCGGGATTGATGTGCATGGGGGACACGCTGCGTTGTCGAAAACGCGTATTTTACGGCAGTAAAAATAGATTGTGTTTGACATCTATTTTCGAAAATGGATTATGATTGACATCCATTTTGGAGGAAACCATGCGAGTCAATCGAATCCAGGCGGAGGAAAACCGCCAGGCCGTCATCGACGCCGCCAGCCGCCTGTTCCGCGAACGGGGCTTCGACGGCGTCGGCCTCGCCGAACTGATGGCCGCCGCCGGCCTCACGCACGGCGCGTTCTATAAGCAGTTCAAGTCCAAGGACGACCTGATCGCCCAGGCGTGCGACCGCGCGCTGGAGACCGGCATCAACGGCTGGCGGCGCGCGGCGGCGGACGCGGGGGAGAGCGCCTACCAGGCCCTCGTGCGTCGCTACCTGACGCCCGGTCACCGCGGCCGCCCGGGTACCGGCTGCGTCATCGCCTCGCTCGGCCCGGACGCCGCCCGCCATGGCCCGGAATTGCCGCGCCACTTCGAGGCGGGCGTGAAGACCTTCGTCGACATCCTTGGCGACGCCATGCGCAGGAAGAACCCGGACGCGACGCCGGACGACGCGCTCGCCGCGTTTTCCACGATGGTCGGCGCCCTCGTGCTGGCACGCGCCGTCGACGACGACGCGTACGCCCACCGCATCCTCGACGCGGCCACGGCCCGTCTTCTCGACTAAGGATTCCCATGCTTTCCACTTCTCTCGCCCAGTGGATGGGCCGCCGCGGCCTGCACTACGGCTGGCTCGTCGCCGCCATCACCTTCCTGACGGCCCTGTCGTCGTCCGCCGCCCTCGGCCTGCCGGGCGCGCTGCTCAAACCCCTGAGCCATGAATTCGGCTGGAGCGTCGACCAGATCTCGTCCGCGCTCGCCGTGCGTTTCGCCCTGTTCGGCCTGATGGGCCCCTTTTCCGCGCTGCTGATGGAGCGCTTCGGCCTGCGCAACGTGATGGTGACGGCGCTCGCCGTCATCGCGGCCGGCCTCGGTCTCGTGCGCCAGATGACGGACTTCTGGCAACTCGTGCTGCTGCTGGGCGTGATGCTGGGGATCGGCTCCGGCATGACGGCCCTGGTGCTCAACGCCGTCGTCGCCAACCGCTGGTTCGAACAGCGCCGCGGCCTCGTGATGGGACTCCTCACGGCCAGTTCGGCGACGGGGCAGCTCGTGTTCCTCCCGGTCGGCACGTGGCTGATCGAGCATGGCGGCTGGCGCATGGCGCTGCTGCCCGTGATGGCCAGCTGCGCGCTCGTGGCCGTGCTCGCGCTGCTGTTCGTGCGCGACCATCCGCAGGAACTGGGCCTCGTACCGTATGGCGGCGACACCTCCATGAAGCCCGTCGTGCCGGCCTGTGCGCCCGTGTCGATCCGCACGCCGTTCACCACGCTGGCCAGCGTGCGCGCCGACCGCGTGTTCTGGGTACTGTTCGGCAGCTTCTTCATCTGCGGCCTGTCGACGAATGGCCTGATCCAGACCCACTTCATCTCGCTGTGCGGCGACGCGGGCCTGGGCGCCGTGCCGGCCGCGTCCGTGCTGGCGATGATGGGCACGTTCGACCTCGTGGGCACGATCCTGTCCGGCTGGCTGTCCGACCGCTACGACAGCCGCTACCTGCTGTGCTGGTACTACGGCATGCGCGGGCTGTCGCTCGCGTGGCTGCCGTCGGCCGACTTCACGCTCACGGGCCTGTCGTTGTTCGCCATGTTCTATGGCCTCGACTGGATCGCGACCGTGCCGCCGACCGTCCGCCTGGCCGCGCAGGCGTGGGGCAAGCGCGCGCCGATGATCTTCGGCTGGATCTTCGCCGGCCACCAGCTGGGCGCAGCGGTGGCCGCCTACGGCGCGGGCCGCATCCGCACGATCGCGTTCACGTATTCGCCGGCCGTGTACACGGCCGCGGCGGCGTGCGGCGTCGCCGCGCTGATCGTGCTGCTGGCGCGGCGCCGCGCTGTTGCTCCGGCGCCGGCGGCAGCACCGGAGGTGGTCAACTAAGCGGGACGCGCGCGCGTCCCGATGCGTCGAGCTTGACGGTCACGAGGCGCTCGCCGACCCGCACCTTTGCCGCTTGCCCCGGCTTGCCGCGCAGTGCGACGCGCGTGGCGCGGCCGCCGGCCCAGTCCACGTCGACCTCGATGCCGCCGCGGGCGCGCACCCCGTGGACCAGACCCTCCGGCCAAGCACGCGGCAGCGCGGGCAGGATGCGAATCTCGCCGCCCCACGACTGCACGAGCATTTCCAGGATGGCGGCCGCGCCGCCGAAATTGCCGTCGATCTGGAACGGCGGGTGCGAATCGAACATGTTCGGATACGTACGCTGCCGGTCCAGCAGGCCGCGCAGGATGCCGTAGGCACGCTCGCCGTCGCCCATGCGCGTCCACAGGGCCAGCCGCCATGCCGTGGCCCAGCCGGTCGACAAATCGCCGCGCGTGTTCAGCGTCGTCTTGGCCGCCGCGATCAGTTCCGGCGTGTCGCGTACGTTGATCTGTTCGCTGGGATAGATGGCGTACAGGTGCGACACGTGGCGATGATGCTGTTCCGGCGCCTGGCCGTCCCAATCATCGAGCCATTCCTGCAACTGGCCCTGGGCGCCCACGCGGTCCGGCGCCAGGCGCGCGCGTTTCGCTTCCACGATCTTGCGGAAGTCCGCATCCGGGTCGCGCAGCTTCTCGTGCGCCGCGAGCGTCCACGCGAACAGGTCGCGCACGATCTGGCGGTCCATCGCGGGACCCGCGCACACGGCCACGTCGGGATGGTGCGTGTTTTCGGGCGAGATCGACGGCGACGTCACGAGGCCGCGGCCTTTCGGATCCTCGACGAGCACGTCGACGAAGAACTGCGAGGCGCCCTTCAGCAGCGGGTAGATGCGGCGCAGGAAAGCATCGTCCGGGGCGTATTCGTAGTGGTCCCACAGCGTCTTGCACATCCATGCGCCGCCGCAGGGCCACATGCCCCAGTTCGGGCCGTCGATGGGCGCCGCCGCGCGCCACAGGTCCGTGTTGTGGTGTGCGACCCAGCCGCGGGCGCCATAGCTGTCGCGCGCGACGTCGGCACCGTTCACGGCCAGTTCCTCGACCATCCTCACGACCGGTTCCACGCACTCGCCCAGGTTCGCCGCTTCCGCCGGCCAGTAGTTCATCTCCGTGTTGATGTTGATCGTGTACTTGCCGCCCCATGGCGGATAGATGCCTTCGTTCCAGATGCCCTGCAAATTCGCGGGCTGGCTGCCCGGCCGCGACGACGAGATCAGCAGATAGCGGCCATATTGCAGGTACAGCGCGGACAGTCCCGCGAGCGCGGCGTCGTCCGTCTGCGGGACGGCGGCGATGCGCGCATCGGTGGGGATGGCGGCGCCCGCGTCCGCGCGGCCGAGGCGCAGCGACAGGCGCGAGAACAGCGCGCGGTGCGCCTTGACGTGGTCCGCGCGCAGGCGTGCATACGGCTTGCGTGCGGCGGCGTCCAGGCGGGTGCGTACGGCCTGCACCGGGTCGCCGCTCGTGTCGCGGAAATTGACGAAGCTGGTGGCGGCGCCGATGAGCAGCGTGACCTCGCGCGCGCCGCGCACGCGCAGGCGGTCGCCTTCGACCGTTACCTTGCCGTCGCCCAGAGCCTGCACGCGCACGGCATAGCGCAGCACGCCCTTGACGCCGGCAGCGTCCGCGTTGCCGCCTTCGACCAACAGGGCGCGCGGACCGTCCGCGCGGATCGCCAGGCTGGCCGGCCGCTTCGATTCCTCCAGGTCTTCCTTCACATCCCAGGGGGCACCCGTGGCGGCCGAGGGGTCGTCTGCGGACTTGCCGTCGTAATTGGCCTTGCCGTAATCGACCTGGCGCGGGTGGCGGTAGCCGACGTCGAAATCCAGTGTGCCGCCGCCGTTGGCCTGCAGGTGCAGCACGATCACCTGGTCGGGCGCGCTCGCGAACGTCTCGCGCACGTGGCGCGCGCCGCCGCTCGTAAAGCGTGTCGTGGCGATGGCGCTGTCGAGGTCGAGCGAGCGGCGATACGACGTTGCCGGCGTGAGGCCATGGAAGTCCAGCAGCAGGTCGCCGGCGGTCCCGTAAGGCATTTGCGTGGCCGGCTTCGAGATCATCGATTTCGCCACCAGGTCACGTGCTTCGATGAAGCGGCCGTCGTCGATCAGTGCGCGCACGCGCGGCAGCGCGGTCTTGAATTCGGGATTGTCGAAGCGGTACGGACCGCCGGCCCACAGCGTGTCTTCGTTCAGTTGCAGGCGCTCCTGCAGCGGGCGGCCGTACACCATGGCGCCGAGCCGACCGTTGCCGACGGGGAGGGCCTCGACCCATGGGCCGGCGGGGCGCTCGTACCACAACGCCAGTTGTTCCTTGCCGCCGTCCGTGCGTGCCACGACGGTGGCGCCGGCCAGGCCGGGCATGCCGGTCGCGGCGGCCGCGAGGCCCAGCGTGCCGAGCACGCGCCGCCGGGTCGGGTTGATCTGTTGATGACCTGTTTTACCCAATGTTGTCTCCTGGTGATTGTAGTGAGTCGCACGGCGCCGGCTGCGCGCCATCGATTGTTTATTATAAATAAAAACCAATCCAGGAGATAGTTTCTTTACGGCATGCTGCTCCGGTAATGCGCACGCGCCTCGCATACCAGGCGGTGATGGTCGTCCGCCCACGCGACGAGACCCTTCATCGGCACGAGGAAGGAGCGCCCCAGCGGCGTAAGGTCGTACTCGACCTTGGGCGGCACTTCCGCATACACGGTACGGCGCACGAAACCGTCTTCCTCCAGCCGTTTCAGGGTCAGCGACAGCATCTGCTTGGAGATGTCGCCCAGTTCGCGCATGAGTTCATTGAAACGCTTCGTGCCGCCGTCGAGCGAAGCGAGCACGAGGAAGCTCCACTGGTCGCCGATGCGGTCCAGCACGTCGCGGATGGGGCAGGGTTGTTCGAAGCCGCCGTCGGCGGCCAGTAAATTCGTCTTGGCCATGATTCTTCCAGGGATAGCAGTCAGTTCCGGCTGACCTGATCACGCCGCGTTGACTTCTTGTGCGGCGCATGAAGACTAGCATAAGATGCCTCGTCGGTCTCGTTTTTAGACCTATCCTCAACCCAAGACCAAGGGAGTCACACACATGGCACGCATCGCTCTCATCGGCGCCTCCGGCAACGTCGGCACGCGCATCCTGAACGAACTCGTTTCGCGCAACCACCAGGTCACGGCCATCGTCCGCGATCCATCGAAAGTCCCGGCACGCGCCGGCGTCACCGCCGTGCGCGGCGACGTCGCCGACCCGGCCGGCCTGGCCGAGGTGCTGAAGGGCCACGACGCCGTCGTCAGTTCCGTGCGCTTTCTCGACACCGACCCGGCCGCGCTGATCGGCGCCGTGCGCGCGTCCGGCGTAAAACGTTATCTCGTCGTGGGCGGCGCCGGCAGCCTGTTCGTCGCGCCGGGCAAGCGCCTCGTCGACCAGCCCGATTTTCCGGCCGCGTACAAGGACGAGGCCACGAAGGGTGCCGATTTCCTGGATGCGCTGCGTGGCGTGAGCGACCTCGATTGGACGTTCATCTCGCCGTCCGCCCTGTTCGTGCCGGGCGAACGTACCGGTAAATTCCGTCTCGCCAAGGACGAACTGCTGGTGGGCGAGAAGGGCAGCACGATCTCGTACGAAGACTACGCCATCGCGCTGGTCGACGAGATCGAGAAGCCGGCGCACGTGCGCGAGCGGTTCACGGTCGGCTACTGATTTTTAGCCGACGTCCACACGTCGAGCCGCCGGCCTTCCGCACACGCGGCGATGAGCCGATCGAGCCGCGCGGCCCGCGTTTCCGGCTTCTTCGCGCTCGTCACGACGTGGATCATGCGCTTGCGGGCGCCGGGCGGGCACGTTTCGAAAAACGCCCACGCGGCCTTGTGGCGCCGGAAGCGTGCGAGGTCCTCGGGCGACAGTTCGGCGGGCGTCTCGCGCTCGTGCGAATACACGCGCGAGCGGTCTTCCGAGCGCAGCGCGAACGCCGCTTCGCCGGCCGGCGTCATGAGGCCCTGCTCGCGCAGGGTCGCGACCTTGTCGATGTTCACCGCGCTCCAGATCGAGCCGGCTTTTCTCGGCGTGAAGCGGATCGTGTAGGTGGCATCGTCCACGCGCTTGCGCACGCCGTCGATCCAGCCGTAGCACAGTGCCTGGTCGACGGATTCGGACCACGTCATGCACGGCTTGCCCGTGCCGACCTTGTGAAAGCCCACGAGCAGTTCTTTTGCCTCGTGCCCGTGGGCCGCGAGCCAGGCGCGGAAGTCTTCTGCGGTATCGAAGAAGACGGGGGAAGTCATCCGATGAACGAATCGAACTGCAAATCGAATTCCTGCAACGCCTTCTGCGCGTTCTGCATCTTCTTGCGGAATTCCGGACCGCGCTGCAGCGCGAGGCCGACCGCGAGCACGTCGATGACGACGAGGTAGGCGAGGCGCGCCGAGATTGGCGTGTACGGGTCGATCGCGAACACGAGGTCGATCGGAATCAGGAGGCTCGCCATGTCCGCCAGCGGCGTGCCGGACGGCGCCAGCACGATCACGTCGGCGCCGCCGCGGCGCGCCAGCTTGGCGGAGCGCGTGAGCGACGGGTTGTTGCCGCGCTGGGAGATCGCGACGAGCGCGTCGCCTTCGCGCAGCAGCGCGGCCGCGATGGCGTGGATCGCGGGGTCGGTGTACGCGACGGTCGGGACGCCCGAGCGGAAGAACTTGTGCTGCGCGTCGGCTGCGACGAAGCCGGACGTGCCCTGGCCGTAGAATTCGATCTTGTTGGCGCGCGACAGGATGTCGAGCGCCTTCTGGATCAGTTCCGGTTTTAGGTTGTTGCGCAGGTCGAGCAGGGTGTTGATCGAGCGGCTGCAGATCTTGTTGACGAGGTCCGCGGCCAGGTCGTCCTGCGCCGGCTGCTCGCTGGCGCCGGGCAGTGCCAGCGCGAGGCCTTGCGCGAGCTTCAGCTTGAACTCGTGCCAGCCGTCGTAGCCGAGCGTGCGGCAAAAGCGCACGACGGTCGGCTCGGACACCTGCGCGCTGCGCGCCAGCGCCGTGATGTTCTGGCTGACGGTGGCGCTGGGCGCGGCCAGCACGGCGAGCGCCACCTTGCGCTCGGACTTGGACAGCGAGTCGAGCTGGGTACGGATCGAATCGAGCAGCACGTTAGTTCCTTCAGTCTTCGGGCAGCGCCTCTTCGCGCCACTGCAGGCCGTCGCGGCCGATCAGCGCGGAAGCGGCGGCAGGGCCCCACGTGCCGGACGTGTACGGGACCGGCGTCGTGTCGTCCTGCTCCCAGTATTCGAGGATCGGCTCGACCCATTCCCACGCGGCTTCCAGTTCGTCGCCGCGCATGAACAGGGTCAGCTGGCCGCGCAGGACGTCGAGCAGCAGGCGCTCGTACGCTTCCATGCGCGGGGACTTGAACTGTTCGCGGAAATCGAGTTCGAGCTCGGCCTGCTTCAGGCGCATGGAGTCGCCCGGCGTCTTGGCCATCAGGTTCATCGACAGGCCTTCGTCCGGCTGCAGGCGGATCACGAGGCTGTTCGGCTGGAAGCTCGACGTCGGCTGGTTGAAGATCGAGTGCGGAATCGTTTTGAAGCGCACGACGATCTCCGCGAGGCGGTCCGCCATGCGCTTGCCGGTGCGCAGGTAGAACGGCACGCCGGCCCAGCGCCACGTGTCGATCTCGGCCTTCATCGCGACGAAGGTTTCCGTCTTCGACTGCTTGGGTGCGCCCGGTTCCTCGCGGTAGCCCGGCACCGCCTGGCCGTCGACGTAGCCGGCGCGGTACTGGCCGCGCACGATGTTTTGCGACAGCGTCGTCGGCGTGAAGCGCTTCAGGGAGCGCAGCACCTGCAGCTTGGCGTCGCGCACGGCGTCCGGCGCGATCGACGTCGGCGGTTCCATCGCGACGATACACAGCAGTTGCAGCAGGTGGTTCTGCAGCATGTCGCGCAGCGCGCCCGAGTTGTCGTAGTAGCCCAGGCGGTTGCCCACGCCGATCTTTTCCGCGATGGTGATCTGCACGTCGGAAATCCACTCGCGGCGCCACAGCGGCTCGAACAGGATGTTACCGAAGCGCAGGGCCAGCAGGTTCTGCACGGTTTCCTTGCCGAGGTAGTGGTCGATCCGGTAGATCTGCGATTCGGCGAAGACCTTGCCGACGTCCTTGTTGATCTGCTTGGCCGACGCGAGGTCGCGACCCAGCGGCTTTTCCAGCACGACGCGCGAATTCGCGGTGGCCAGGCCCACGGCGGCCAGGTTCTCGCAGATCGTCGCGAACAGCTGCGGCGGCGTCGCGAGGTAGTACACGCGCGTGAGCGACGGATCCTTGCGCAGCGCTTCCGCCAGTGCCGCATAGGTCGCCACGTTGCCGGCGTCGACGGCGACGTAGGTGATGCGGTCCAGGAACGTCTGCCATGCGGCGGCGTCGACGTTTTCCTTCACGTGCGATTTCGCGTTGGTTTCCACCATGTCGATGAACGCTTCCTGCGACATCTCGTCACGGCCGACGCAGATGATGCGCGCCGTCGCGGGCAGGTCGTTGCACACGTCACGGGCATACATCGCCGGCAACAGCTTGCGCATCGCGAGGTCGCCGCTGCCGCCGAAGAAAACGAGATCGAAATCGGAAAGTGCCATGGTGTCTGTCGAGGAGTGAAATGCTGTAAATTTACTACACGATTATGGATAGCGCAAGAAAATTTACTACGCAAATGCGTGCAGTCGCAGGTAATGGTGCCACATCCGTGGCGGTATGGGCGCGAAGAAAATAGGAGGGGGCGGTGGGCACGCCGTGCCCACCGTGCAGCCGGGCGATCAGCCGCGGTATTCTGCCTGTTCGATACCGGGTACGTCGACCGTAAAGGCCAGCACCTTGCCGCTGTGCGGATACTTCGCCAGCTCGTCGTTCGACCGGCCCTTGCTGGCGCTGGTGACGAACAGGGTGCGCAGGTCCGGCCCGCCGAACGCGACGGACGTCGGGCAGCGCACGGGCAGCTCGATTTCCTGCAGCAGTTCGCCGGTCGGCGACAGCTTGACGATGCGCCCGCCTTCGAACATCGCGGACCAGTAATTGCCTTCGCTGTCCACGGCCGCGCCGTCCGGACGGCCGCCGTAGTCGGCCGCCTTCTTGTCGTCCGAGAAGGTGACGAGGTTGCGGCGGTTCGACGCCGTGCCCGTTTTTACGTCGTAGTCGTACGCGTCCACGCGGTGGCTCGTCGTGTCCGAGTGGTACATCGTCCTGCCGTCCGGGCTGAACGACAGGCCGTTCGAGTTCGTCATGCCGCCGGCCCAGGCCAGGCGCAGTTCGCCCTTGTCCAGCACGTACATCTCGGCCCTGGGCTGGTCGCGCGGCTCGTACATCGTGCCGACCCAGAAGCGGCCCGCCGGGTCCGTGCGGCCGTCGTTGAAGCGGACGATGGACGTGTCGTACGGTGCCGGCACGATGTCGTCGATGTCGCCCGTCGTCGTGTTCAGGTAGACGAAGCCGGCGCGCGTGGCCAGCACGAGATTGTTGTCCTGGTCGACGGCGATGGCGGACGGCTCCGTCGCCGTGTTCCAGCGCGAATACTTGCCGCTCGACGGATGCAGGCGGTGCACCGACTTGCCGTCGATGTCGACCCAGTACAGCGCGGATTCGACCGCATGCCAGACGGCCGATTCGCCGACCAGCATCGGTTCGTCATGGACGATGTGGAATTTTTCGGTCTTCATGAACGCTCCTCAGACGGCGGCCTTGGCGCGGGCGATCAGGCCGTTGGTCGAACCGTCGTGCTGCGCCGGTTGCGCCTCGCCGTTCAGCTCCGCCTCGATCTTCTTGGCCAGCACCTTGCCCAGTTCCACGCCCCACTGGTCGAAGCTGTTCACGTCCCACAGCGCGCCCTGCACGAACACCTTGTGCTCGTACAGCGCGATCAGGGCGCCCAGCGTCGCCGGGGTCAGGTATTCCATCAGGATCGTGTTGCTCGGACGGTTGCCCGGGAAGGTCTTGTGCGGCACGAGGCGCTCGATCTCGGCCGGGTCTTGTCCGGCCAGGTCCTGGCGCACCTCGTCGGCCGTCTTGCCCTTCATGAAGGCTTCCGACTGCGCGAAGCAGTTCGCGAGCAGCGCGGCGTGGTGGTTCTGGAATTCATGCGCCGGACGCAGCGCGGCGATGAAGTCGATGGGCGTGACGTCCGTGCCCTGGTGCAGCAGCTGGAAGTACGCGTGCTGGCCGTTCGTGCCCACGTCGCCCCAGATCACCGGACCGGTCGCGTAGTCCGTGATGGTGTCGCCGGCGCGCGTGACGCGCTTGCCGTTGCTTTCCATGTCGAGCTGCTGCAGGTACGCGGGGAAGCGGTTCAGGTCCTGGTGGTACGGCGCGATCGATACGGAGGGGCAGCCGAGGAATTCGCGGTTCCAGAAGCCGACGAGGGCCAGGATCATCGGCAGGTTCTGCTCGATGGGCGCGGTGCGGAAGTGCTCGTCCAGCGCGTGCGCGCCCGCGAGGAAGTCGGCGAAATAGCCGTAGCCGACGCACAGCGCGACCGGCAGGCCGATCGCGGACCAGACGGAATAGCGGCCGCCGACCCAGTCCCAGAACGGGAACATGTTGTCCGGATCGATGCCGAATTTCTTGATCGCTTCGACGTTCGTCGACACGGCGACGAAGTGTTTGGCGAGCGCTTCTTCGGAAGCATGCTTGAGGAACCAGCTGCGCGCCGTGTTGGCGTTCATCATGGTCTCGGCCGTCGTGAACGTCTTCGAGGCGATGATGAACAGCGTCGTTTCCGGATTCACGCGCGACAGCGCGGCGTCCATGTCGTGGCCGTCGACGTTGGAGACGAAGTGCATGGTCAGGCGCGGATGCGCGAACTGGCGCAGCGCCAGGCACACCATCTTCGGGCCGAGGTCGGAACCGCCGATGCCGATGTTGACGATGTCCGTGATTTCCTTGCCCGTGTGGCCGCGCCACTGGCCGTTGCGGACGGCGTCGCTGAACGTTTTAACCCGGGCGAGGACGGCGTGCACGTCGGCCGTGATGTCCTGGCCGTCGACCGTGATCTGCTTGTCCTTCGGTGCGCGCAGCGCGGTGTGCAGGACGGCGCGTTGTTCCGTCAGGTTGATCTTGTCGCCGGCGAACATGGCATCGCGCAACTGCTCGACGCCGCGCTCGCGCGCCAGGTTTGCCAGCAGTGCAAGCGTGCGCCCGTCCAGGCGGTTTTTTGAATAGTCTAGGAACAGCCCGGCCGCCTCAACGGAGAGGCGCTCGAAGCGCTGCGGGTCTTGCGCGAACAGGTCGCGCATCTGCCATTGCCGGGCGTCTTGGGCGTGGGACTGGAGGGCCTGGTAACTCGTGGTGCTGGTCAGGGGTGGTTGGCGCATGGTGATGGACGGTATGATGTCATTATGTGCAGGTTAGCGAATCATACAGGAAGCAGGCGTAAATTCACTACATAAATTCGCCGCACAGTGCGAGTCTTCCGTGTTCACCTTCCTTCGCTCATTGTTTAGTGAGCGGGAATCTCCATTTCGTAGTAAAATTTCAGAAATCTAATTCACAAGGAACAGATCATGGCGCTGCACCCCGTAGTAGAACAGGTCACCAACCGGATCATCAAGCGTAGCCGGCCTTCGCGCCAGGCGTATCTCGCGCATCTCGACGCCGCGCGCGTCAAGGGCGTGCAGCGCAGCGTGCTGGCGTGCACGAACCTGGCACACGGGTTTGCCGCCTTCCCGGCCAACGACAAGCTCAAGCTGCGCGAGTACAAGCAGCCGTCCGTGGCGATCGTGTCCTCGTACAACGACATGCTGTCGGCGCACCAGCCGTTCGAAGCCTACCCGAAGGTCATCAAGGAAGCCGTGCGCGAAGTCGGCGCCGTGGCCCAGTTCGCCGGCGGCGTGCCCGCCATGTGCGACGGCGTCACGCAGGGCCAGCCGGGCATGGAACTGTCGCTGTTCTCGCGCGACACCATCGCCATGTCGACCGCCATCGCGCTGTCGCACAACATGTTCGACGCCAGCCTGTACCTCGGCATCTGCGACAAGATCGTGCCGGGCCTGCTGATCGGCGCGCTGCACTTCGGCCACATCCCGGGTATCTTCGTGCCGGGCGGCCCGATGGCGACCGGTATCTCGAACAAGGAAAAGGCCGCCGTGCGCCAGCGCTATGCGAAAGGCGAGGCCACGCGCGAGGAACTGCTGGAAGGCGAGGCCAAGGCCTACCACAGCGCCGGTACGTGTACCTTCTACGGTACCGCTAACAGCAACCAGATGCTGATGGAGATGATGGGCCTGCACCTGCCGGGCGCCGCCTTCGTCCATCCGGACACCCCGCTGCGCGAAGCGCTGACCCGCGCCGCGGCCCAGCACGCCGTCAAGATCTCGCAGCAGGGCGGCGAGTACATGCCGATCGGTCACATCGTCGACGAGAAGTGCATCGTCAACGCCATCGCCGCGCTGCACGCGACGGGCGGTTCCACCAACCACACGCTGCACCTCGTCGCGATCGCGCGCGCGGCCGGCATCGTGATCGACTGGAACGACTTCGACGAACTGTCGAAAGTCGTGCCGCTGCTGACCCGCGTGTATCCGAACGGCGACGCCGACGTGAACTACTTCCAGGCCGCCGGCGGCCCGACCTTCGTCATCCGCGAACTGCTGGACGCCGGCCTCGTGCACGACGACGTCAACACCATCCTCGGCCGCGGCCTGCGCAACCACTGCAAGGAGCCGTTCCTGGACGGCGACAAGGTCGTTTGGCGCGACCTGCCGGAACAGAGCGGCGACGAATCCGTGCTGCGCAAGGCGTCGAACCCGTTCAGCGACAACGGCGGCCTGATCCTCGTGCAGGGCAACCTGGGCCGCGCCGTGATGAAGATCTCGGCCGTCAAGAAAGAACACCACATCGTCGAAGCACCGGCCCTGACGTTCGATTCGCAGGAAGATTTCATGCACGCCTACAAGGCCGGCAAGCTGAACCGCGACTTCGTCGCCGTGATCCGCTTCCAGGGCCCGCGCGCCAACGGCATGCCGGAACTGCACGCGCTGACGCCGGCGCTGGCCAACCTGCAGGATTCCGGCTACCACGTCGCGATGGTCACCGACGGCCGCATGTCGGGCGCATCCGGTAAAGTGCCGGCCGCGATCCACGTGTCGCCGGAAATCCTGGCCGGCGGTCCGCTGGGCCTCGTGCGCGACGGCGACATCATCCGCGTCGACGCGACGCAGGGCACGCTGGAAGCGCTGGTGCCGGCCGACGTGTGGGCCGCGCGCAAGATGGCAACCGCCGACCTGAGCTCCAGCCACATCGGCATGGGCCGCGAACTGTTCGACGTGTTCCGCAAATCCGTCAGCGCGGCCGAGGAGGGCGCCGCCCACTTCCCGCTGCCGTCGCCGATCGACACGACCGTACCCCTGCACGAAGGCACCGACAGCGGCGAGATCATGCCCGGTTCCGACGAAGACTTCCTGTTCCGTAAAAATAAGTGAGCACAACGATGAGTAACGAAATGACCCTGCTGGACATCATGAAATCCGCCGTCGTGATCCCCGTGATCGCGATCGACGACCCGGACCATGCCGTGCCCCTGGCCAAGGCCCTGGTCGCCGGCGGCATCCGCGTGCTCGAAGTCACGCTGCGCACGAAACACGGCCTGGACGCGATCCGCGCGATGGCCCAGGTGGAAGGCGCCATCGTCGGCGTCGGCACCCTGACGCAGCCGGAAGAATTCGCCGCGTCGCGCGACGCGGGCGCCGTGTTCGGCGTGTCGCCGGGCCTGACGCCGTCGCTGATCGACGCCGCGAAAAAGAGCGGCCTGCCGCTGCTGCCGGGCTGCATGACCCCGTCCGAAGTGATGGTCGCGCGCGAAGCCGGCTTCAAGCAGCTGAAACTGTTCCCGGCCGTGCCGGCGGGCGGCGTCGGCATGCTGAAGGGCATTGGCGGCCCGCTGCCGGACGTGACGTTCTGCCCGACGGGCGGCATCTCGATCGAGACGGCGCCGCAATTCCTCGCGCTGAAGAACGTCGCGTGCGTGGGCGGCTCCTGGCTGACCCCGGCGGACGCGATGAAGGCCGGCGACTGGGGCCTGATCACCGAGCTGGCGAAGGCCGCTTCCGCCCTGAAAGCAGCCTGAGCCTGAACATGCGGCGGCGCCTGTCCCGGGCGCTGACGCCGGGCGAGATACGCATGGCGCCGCTACCTGCCGCTGGTGCAGCCGAAAAACTGCGCCATGCCCCCTCTTGTTTCCTGCCCGATTACGCGGCGGACGCTCCGCACACGATCCACTGTTCATGCACGAGCGCTGGGTCCGACAGCACTTCATATTTTTTCCTGTCTATGACCTCGTCATATACCAGGTCATTTTGACCATCCGGTATCGGCAGAAGCCGGTGCGCCGAATATTCGAAAATCGGCTGTGGTCATGCATTGCCGCTTTGAGAGTCCGGGACTGACTGTACAAGGTGAGGATCCATATACAGGTAATCTGTTAATCAGCGCACGAGTGTTTTGCGGTGGTTAGGCTAGGCTAGGTTGGAACCTGCGATTCCTTTCCGAAAGCCGCATGATGGATCGAGCCCTTTATCATTCGTTTTTTTTACATGCGCCGATAGGGGCATACATCCTTTCGCCGAGCGCTGACCCGATCATTCTTGATGTTAACAATGCCTTTCTGCGCAATGTCGGCTACACGCGTGAGCAGCTGGTTGGACATTACTTGTTCCAGGCACTCCCTGCGGATCCGAACGACCCCTTCGATACGGGCGTCGAGGCGCTGCGAGCCTCGCTCGCACGGGCCATCCAGACAGGCCTGCCGCAATCAATGCCGACTCAGCGTTACCCGATTCGTACCGTCGACAAGGATGGGGTCGAAGTCTTCGTCGAACGATTTTGGAATGCAGTCAATACGCCGATTTTCGACGAACATGGCGTCCTGCTGTGCATCTACCATGTCACGAGCGAAGTCACTGAGCAGAAGCGTGCCGAGGAGGCATTGCGCCTGAGTCAGCACGAAGCCTTGCGTGCCGCGCGAGAAGCCGAAGCGGGACATGCGCGTCTCAATGCGGTACTCCAGGCTGTACCTGTCGGCATCATGATGACGGATTCGAATGGCAAGGTCCTGGAATCGAACAGTGCCCATGCCGCCTTATGGTCCCATAGTCCGTTAGCCAAGGATACGACAATCGATTTTTCCGAGTGGAGGGGCTGGTGGGCCGATGGGTCGGAGCGGCAAGGACAAGCGGTCGCGCCAGACGAGTGGCCACTGGTGCAGGCCTTGCGCGGCCATCCTCAAGCGCATGCGCTGATCGAAATTGAAACCCTGGATGAATCGCGCACACATCGTATCGTCGTCTGCTCGGCTACACCGATCCGCGACCGTGAAGGACAAGTGAGCGCGGGTGTCGTTGCGCTGCTCGATATGACCGAACGTTTAAAGGCGGAAAAAGCGTTGCGCGAATCCGATCGTCGCAAGGACGAATTCCTGGCGATGCTGGCGCATGAACTGCGCAATCCGCTCGCCCCCATCATGGTTGCTGCCGAGCTGCTGAGCCGTACAGCAAGCGATGGCGGACAGGTAGGGCGTACAAGCGCTATCATCCTGCGGCAGGTAAAGCATTTAACCGGGCTGGTAGATGATTTGCTCGATGTTTCGCGTGTCACTCGGGGACTGGTCGTCATCGACAAACGTCGCGTCGACTTGCGGTCGATCCTTGCACAAGCAGTAGAGCAGGTCCTGCCCCTTGTCAGTGCACGGCATCATCAACTCGACCTCCCGTCGGAGACAGAACCATTGACAGTCTGCGGCGATGTGAAACGTTTGATCCAGGTGTTCGCGAACCTGCTCAACAATGCAGCCAAGTACACTCCACCTGGCGGCCGGATCCAGGTCGGAATGGATGTTAGAGAAGATCGTATCCATGTAGCCGTAAGCGACAACGGCATTGGGATGAGTGAGGATTTGATTGCCAACGCTTTTGAATTATTCGTACAAGCCGAGCGCACTGCCGACCGTGCGCAAGGCGGGCTCGGCATCGGGCTTGCTGTCGTGAAGCGACTTGTCGAGCTCCATGGTGGCGTGATCAGTGCCAGCAGCGGTGGATCGGGCAAGGGTAGTCGTTTCACAGTGGTACTGCCATTGCTGCCAAACGACGCCGACGTGGCCCCGACCGCGCCTGTCCCCGCATCAGCCAAGCCGGCGGTGCCACTGCGCATAGTGGTTGTCGATGACAATATTGACGCGGCCGAAGTGCTTGCGATGAGCATCGCTGCCGATGGGCACGAAGTCGCTACGGAACATGCCTCGGCCGCCGCATTACGCACCGCGGCGGACACACCCGCCGATGTGTATCTGCTCGATATCGGATTACCTGAAATCGATGGCTTTGCCCTGGCGCGGCGCCTGCGTACAAATCCTTCGACAGCACATGCCGTGCTGATCGCCGTCACGGGGTATGGACGTGATGAAGATCGCTTGGCGTCAAAGAAGGCCGGTTTTGATTTTCATTTCGTCAAGCCGGTCGATGTTGGGGACCTGACTGCCCTTTTGGCTGAAATTGCGAGCAGTCGTCGTGCTTCACCACGGCATCAGCCCAGTAACTGATGGATGCCATACCTGTTCATCGCCCGCATTCGCCTCGCTGTCGATGTCTCACCGCAGGTGAAATCGCAATGGCGTCCCTGTTGTTTCGCGACGCTATCGACTACCTGCGTGTGCGCATCCATGCCCGCCGCTACATGCCGTTCCAGCCGAAGAACTGCGCGATGACGCCGAATGGCAGCATGTACTTTCACCGCGCGTGTTTCCTCCCCGATTACACACGTGGCGACCCGGCTGTGGTGCATTGGTTTCTCCACGAGATGGTGCACGTGTGGCAGCACCAGCTCGGTTACCCCGTCCGGTTGCGCGGCGCGTTTCGCATCGGCCTGTCGTACCGCTACGAATTGCGTCCCGATGCGCTGCTATCCGATTACAACATGGAAGCCCAGGGCGACCTGCTCGCGGATTATTTTGCGCTGAAGTACATGCACAACCCGCGCATCATGCGCCAGCGTCGCCATGCGCACCAGATCGATCTGTACGAACAGGTGCTGGCCCGCTTCCTCGCCGATCCGCGCGACCCGGACAACCTGCCGCGGGGCGGCGCGCGCCGCTTCGCGCGGATGGTAGCGTCCGTCTCCGCCTGAGCTTGCGTAGCCTCAAAATTTAACGGTGGTGCCGTCGTAGGCTTTCGCCTGGCGTTCCTGTCGAGGTCCTCATGTCCGCTGCCTACCGCACTCCCATGCTGCTGTACGCCTGCCTGCTGGCCGCGCCGGCGCACGCCCGTGTCGGCGAGGCCGAGGTGCGTGAAGGCCCGCGTGGCGGCCCCTGCTTCACGATCACGCCGCGCGAGGAACGCCTGGGCACGCCGGAGTTCCAGTCGATCGTCGTATGGGAAGGCGCACGCCCGGTGTGGCGGATGACGATGCCGAAGGAGCGCACGTTCCCCCTCACGTTCGGCATGTGCGTGCCGTATGGCGGCAAGGTGGCGTCGCTGCCGCGCACGTCGCCCGCGCCCCTGGCCCCGGGGCGGATCTACAGCCTGCGCATCGAGGCGCGGCCGGGCAAGGGCCGCGCCGCGTCGGCCTACGAGGCCAGGTTCTGCCTGGCGCGCCAGCATGACGGCAGCGCCGTCGTCCACCAGATCTGGAATGGTGACAGGGAAGGGCCGCGGATGTACGGGTGCTTGCCGCCGGATTGACGCCGGCGCTTACTGCAGCAGCCCCATGATCATCGATGCCATGCTGTTGGTCTGCTTCAGCATGGCGGTGCCCGACTGCATCAGCATCTGGTTTGCCGTCATGGCCGACGTCTCCGTCGCGAAGTCGACGTCCATGATGCGGCCGGCGGCGGCCTGCGTGTTGCCCGCCATGTTCGCCAGGTTGTTGTAGGCGTGGTCGAGGCGGTTCTCGACCGCGCCCAGTCCGGAGCGCAGCGCCGACACGGCGTCGATGGCGTCGGTCAGGTTCCGCATGGCCCAGGAGGAGTTGGCCATGATCGTCCATGTGCCCTGGACGAGCATCGTGCCGCCATTTCCGTCGGGTACTCTGATCGTCGCGGGAAAGACGGCGTTGCCGACGGCGTGGCCGGGCGTGACGTCGATCGGCGAGCCGTCGCCCGCGAAACGGGTGACGATCGACACTTGCGTCTCGCCGTTGGCGTCGAGCGTGGCGACGTGACTCCACGCCACGTTGCGCAGGGCGTTGTCGATGTCGTGCAGTTGGGCCGAGAAGTCGGCATGCGTGGTTTCCGCACTGCTTGCGCCGGTCTGGAAGGCGAGGCCCGATGCGTTCCCGAGAAGGCCACCCCCGGTCGCGGCGGTGTTCAGCAGCTTCGTGCCGGCGAACGTGGTGTTGCTGACGATGTTCGACAGTTCGTCCGTCAGCTTGTCGTATTCCGACTGCAGGGCGTCCCGGTCGGCGTCCGACGACGAGCTGTCGCTGGACTGCGTTGCCAGGTCTTTCATGCGCATGAGGATGCCGTTGACTTCGTTCAGGGCCCCGTCGGCCGTTTGCAGCAGCGAGATCGAGTTCTGCGTATTGCGCATGGCGACCGCCATGCCGCTGGTTTGCGACTTCAGGCGGGTGGCGATCTGCAGGCCGGCGGCATCGTCCATTGCGGAATTGATGCGATAGCCGGTCGACAGACGCGTCATCGACGTCGACAGCGAGGTTTGGGTGCGGTTTATGGAATTCTGTGCAGAAAGCGATGCGGCGTTGGTACGAAGGCTGAGCATAGTTGCCTGATAAGTGATCTCATGACAACAGAGCGACCGATTCGCATATCGTATTAAATATTGAATCGATTTTTTTATCGAATTTACAGAATTCGCAGTCTCCGTGGCGGCGCGTTGGGCGGGTTGCTGGTGTTTTCCACGTGTTCCGTTATGATGATGACTATCATATTTGCCGAATATGACGTTCCGGTTCAAGGCGCCGGTTTGCGCGCCGGTAGCGGCGCCTCCGGCGGCACCAGTCCTTCGGCCCGCAGCGCTTCCCAGAATGCGGCCGGAATCTCGACGTGCATCAGCGTCGCATTGCGCCGCAGGTGTTCCGGACTGCTGGCGCCGGGAATCGTCGCGGCGACGACCGGATGCGCCAGGCCGAATTGCAGTGCGGCCGCGGCCAGGTCGACGCCGTGCCGTGCGGCGACCTCGCGCAGGCGTGTGCGGTGGGCGTGCTGGTCCGCGGTGGCCGGCCGGTAATCGTAGTGCTCGCCGCCCGCGAGGAAACCGGAGTTGAACGGTCCGCCCAGCACCACGTGCGCGCCCCGTTCGGCGCACAACGGAAACAACTCGGCAAGCGGCGTCGTCTCCATCAGCGTGTAGCGGCCGGCCAGCAGGAAGACGTCCGGATCGGACTGGCGCAGCGCGCGCAGGCACGGCTCGACCGTGTTAACCCCGAGGCCCCAGGCCTTGATCGTGCCTTCGTCGCGCAGTTTCATCATGCCCTCGAACGCGCCGCCGGGTCCGGCCGCGATGCGGTAATGGTGCTCGAACTGGTCGCCGAGCAGGTCGGGCGACAAATCGTGCACGTAGACGATGTCGACGTGGCCCAGCGCCAGCCGCTGCAGGCTGTCCTCGACGGCGCGGCGCACGCCGTCGGCCGTGTAGTCGAGCACGCGCCTGAACGGCAGCGCGCCCACGAACGGCGCCTGGATCTCGCCCGGATGATGCGGCACGAGCAGGCGCCCGACCTTGGTCGACAGCGTGTACTCGGCGCGCGGCCGCCGGCGCAGGGCCTGGCCGAAGCGGTGTTCGGACAGGCCGGCGCCGTAGTGCGGGGCCGTGTCGAAGTAGCGGATGCCCGCATCCCAGGCGGCATCGACGGTCGCATGGGCGGCCGCGTCGCTCGTCGCGTGGTACATGTCGCCCAGCCCGGTGCCGCCGAGGCCCAGGCGCGTGATCGGTCGGTAGCGTGCGTTCATGTGCATAACGCTACAGGGCGGACGAGGCGGCGGGCGCACGGTTGACCCGCGGCACGCCCGGGTCACGCCAGTTTGCGGACCTCGGTATCGTCGGGCGACAGCGCGCCGCCGTCGTGCCCGAGCGGTGCCATGAAGGGCACCGGTGCGCCCGTCGTTTTCTCGACCAGTTCGGAATGCGGCTCATGCGGTCCGAACAGGTAGCGCTCGCCCCACTGGCGCAGCGCCACCACGACCGGGAACAGGCTTTTTCCCTGCTCGGTGAGCACGTATTCCTGATGGGCACCCCCATGGCTGCCGGGTTGGAGCGTGAGGATACCGGCGTCGACGAGCCGGCGCAGCCTGTCGGACAGGATATTGCGTGCGACGCCGAGACGGCGCTGGAAATCGCTGAAGCGGCGCACGCCATCGAACGCGTCGCGCACGATGAGCAGCGCCCAGCGGTCGCCGATGAGTCCGGCGGAGCGGGCCACGGGGCAGGGATCGGATGGGATCGGAGTCATATGGTTGCATTTTAAAACCGATTGGCGTACGCTCCAAATAGTTTCAATTTGAAACCAAGTGAGAGGATGCCATGACCACCGAAACTGCCATTGCCCGCCCGTCCGTACGACCGGATGCTCCCCCGTCCCTGCCGCACGGCACGACCCTGCTGTTTGCGGCGGCCGCCGGCGCCAGCGTCGCCAACGTCTACTATGCGCAGCCGCTGCTCGATGCGCTCGCGCGCGCGTTTTCGATTCCGGCAGGCGCGGTGGGCGGCGTCGTGACCGCTACCCAGGCCGGTTGCGCGCTGGCCTTGCTGCTGGTCGTGCCGCTCGGCGACCTGCTCGAGCGCCGGCGCCTGATGGTGGCGCAGGCGCTCCTCCTCGCGGCAGCGCTGGTGACGGCCGGTCTTGCGGCGTCGATGCCCATGTTGCTGGGCGCCATGGTGCTGATCGGATTGCTGGGGACGGCGATGACGCAGGGCCTGATCGCCTACGCCGCCGGCGCCGCGGCCGACCACGAGCGGGGACGTGTCGTGGGGGCGGCCCAGAGCGGCGTCTTCATCGGCCTGCTGCTGGCACGCGTGCTCGCGGGCGGTGTCAGCGACGTGGCCGGCTGGCGCAGCGTGTATTTCTGTTCCGCCGGCGCGATGCTGGCGCTGACGTTGCTGCTGTGGCGGCGGTTGCCCCGCCAGGCATCCGGCGGTGGGCGCATCCCGTATGGCAGCCTGATCGCCTCCATGTTCACCTTGCTGCGGCGCGACCGCGTGCTGCAGGTCCGGGGCGGACTCGCGTTGCTGATGTTCGCGGCATTGAACATTTTCTGGAGCGCGCTCGTCCTGCCGTTAAGCGCGCCGCCCTACGGCCTGTCGCACACGGCCATCGGGGCATTCGGGCTGGCGGGCGCCGCCGGTGCCCTGGCCGCGACGTGGGCCGGCACGCTGGTCGACCGCGGCCGCGCCGACCTTGCCAGCGCGGTTGCGTTGCTCGTGCTGGTGGCCGCCTGGCTGCCGCTCGCGTGCATGGATGTGTCGCTGTGGGCACTGGTTGTAGGCATCGTGCTCCTCGACCTCGGCGGGCAGGCCATCCACGTGACAAACCAGGGCATGATCTTCCGGGCATCGTCCGGCGCGCACAGCCGGCTCGTCGCCGGTTACATGCTGTTCTATGCCGTCGGCAGCGGCCTGGGTGCGATGGCGGCGACGGCCGTGTACGCGGCCGCGGGATGGGACGGCGTGTGCGTCCTCGGCGCTTGTGTCAGCGCACTGGCGCTCGCGTTCTGGGCCGCGACGCGGCGCTATGCCATGTAATTGTTTTTTATCCGCACGTAGTGCTCCGCCGAGTAGCGCAGGTAAGCGATCTCGGCTTCGGTCAGCGCCCGCACCTTCACGACGGGCCGGCCCACGTACAGGAAACCGCTTTCCAGCGTCTTGCCCGGCGGGACGAGGCTGCCGGCGCCGACCATGACGCGGTCCTCGACGACCACGTCGTCCATCACGATGGTGCCCATGCCGATGAGGCATTCGTTCCCGATGCGGCTGCCGTGCAGGATGACGGCGTGGCCGACGGTGACGTAATCGCCGATGACGAGCGGCGAGCCGTTCGGCTTCGCGGGCGTCTTGTGCGAGACGTGACCCATCGTCAGGTCCTGGATGTTGGTGCAGCGGCCGATGACGATGTCGTTGACGTCGCCGCGCAGGACGGCATTGCACCAGATCGAGCTGTCCGCGCCGAGGCGGACACTGCCGATGACCTGCGCCGAGTCGTGCACGTACACGCGCTCGGCAAGGTGGGGGACGGCGTCGAGGTAGTTGGAGAGGGGCATGTGAGCTGCTGATGAAAATGGATGATCAGGCCGGCGGTTCCCACAGCTCGACCTTGTTGCCTTCCGGGTCGATGACCCAGCCGAACTTGCCGTACTCGCCGTCGTCTGTCCTGTCCAGCACGTTGCAGCCTTCGTCGCGCAAGGCCTGCAGCAGGGCGGCAAGATTGTCGACCCGGTAGTTGATCATGAACGGTGCCCGGCTCGGCGCGAACTGGTTGCTGTCGGCGGGGAATACGGACCACGCGGTCGTACCCGACGGATCGTTCCAGTCGAACGCGGCGCCGCCCCACGGTTGCACGGCGATGCCCAGGTGGCGCTTGTACCAGGCGCCCAGGGCGGCCGGGTCTTTTGCTTGAAAAAAGATGCCGCCGATGCCAGTCACACGTTTCATGTCCGTCTCCGATCTCATCGAGTCATGATCACTGCGGATCACTGCGCGCCCAGCGCCCCCAGCCGTTCGCGCGCATGCGCCTGCTCCGGCTCCAGCGCCAGCGCCTGCCGGTAATTCGCGATGGCCGCGTCGCGCTCGCCGGCCGCCTCGTACGCCTGGCCGAGGCCGTCGTAGAGGAAGTCGAAGCGTTCCGGATACAGCTTCACGCCCAGCCGGAACACCTGCAGCGCGTCGGCGGGGCGCCGTTCGCGCAGCAGTTTCATGCCCCAGTCGTGGGCTTGCAGCGGGTCGAGGGCGAGGTCGGGGTTCTGCGCGTGCAGGCGGTCGTAGATGGCGGCGATGTGCTCGAAACCCTGCTGGCCCAGTTGCTCGAGGAACGTGTCCAGCGTGGGCGGCGCGCCGGTGGCGCGGTGCACCGCGAACGACACGAAGCCGGCCGGCGGGCGGTTCGCGGCGAGGGCGTCGTCCAGCTGGCGGCGCGCGGGTGCGTCGTTCTTCAGGCGGGCGTCGAGGAAGCGCTCCACCATGCGCGCCATCGCGCCGTAGGCCTGGGCCGATTGCGCGCGCGTGCGCTTGCCGAAGGCGGCGTCCGGCGCCATGCGCAGCGACCACGACGAAAAGTCCATGTGGCTCGCGGCGTCCAGCGTGGCGAGGTAGACGTCGGCATAACGCATGCGCGCCAGCAGTTCGGAGCCGATGGCGCCTTCGTCCTGCAGGCGCGTCATGTACAGCAGCGGGATGCCCAGGCGTTCCGGCGTGACGTATTTTGCGGCGCGCGGGCCGCCGTTCACGTAGTCATAGGCATAGCGCAGCGAGCCGTCCAGCGTGACGAGGGCGCGGATGCGGTCGTCGCGGGCGGCAGCCAGCACGCTCGCGAGGCTGCCCCAGCTGTGGCCGACGACGGCGATGCGGCTCGTGTCCGCCTGCGCCAGCGTGTGGGCGTAGCCGACGAGGAAGCCGATGTCGTCGGCCTGCGCTTCCGCGCCTTCCAGGTCCGCCGTCATTGCGTGCGAGCGCGGGCCCAGCGACGGCGTCGCGATCACGATGTAGCCGTGGCTCGCCAAATACTCGCACAGGTCCGCGTTCTCGATGGCGTAGGCGCTGTGGCTCGGCGCGTAGATCACGACGGGGAATTTACCCGGACGCTCGGGCGCGTCGCGCAGCGCGCGCATGGGGCTCGCCACGTCGCGCTGAACCTGCGGAGGCCGCGTCTCGACGAGCGCGTCGGTGGCGCGGCGCACCTGGTCGGGCATGCGGCTGAATTCCTCTTCCGTCGCCACGGTCGTCACGTAGTCGCGGTAGGTCAGCGCGCCGCCCGTGCCGATGGCCGGATACCAGACGAGCGTCTGCAGCGGACGCGAACGGTCGCCGTTCGTCGCCTGCGCCGTGACGGGATTGCGCGGATGCTGGTAGACGCGCGCCCGGTCGTACTGCTGGCGGACGTGGAGGCCGACGCGGTACGGGCCGGGCGGGGCGGACGGCGTGAAGTCGGCGGCCGTCGCGGTGTGCGCGAGGACAAAGGCGAGCAGCAGTGTGGGCAGGATCCGGAGCATAGGTCGTCGCTGGTGTTTCTTTGGTTGCAAGATTATATGCTGAACTGGCATGATTTTCGGTGCGACATGCGAATCCGCTAAAATGTCGGATTCTTCTTCACCTCCTTCCAACATCATGACTCAGGACGAACTCAAGCAGGCAGTGGCGCGCGCCGCCATCGATTACGTGGTCGACGGCGAAATCATCGGCGTCGGCACCGGCTCCACCGCCAACTTCTTCATCGACGAACTCGGCAAGATCAAGTCGCGCATCAAGGGCGCCGTGGCGTCTTCGGAAGCGACGGCGACGCGCCTGCGCGGCCACGGCATCGAGGTGTTCGACCTGAACGACGTCGAATCGATCTCCGTCTACGTCGACGGCGCCGACGAGATCAACGCCACCGGCGCCATGATCAAGGGCGGCGGCGCGGCGCTGACGCGCGAAAAGATCGTCGCGTCCGTGTCCGGTAAATTCGTGTGCATCGCCGACGGCTCCAAGCTCGTCGAGACGCTGGGTAAATTCCCGCTGCCGGTCGAAGTCGTGCCGATGGCCGCGAACGCCGTCAGCCGCAAGCTGACCGCGCTGGGTGGCCAGCCGCGCCTGCGCACGAAGCCGGGCAGCACGGATGCCTTCGTCACCGACAACGGCGGCTACATCCTGGACGTGGCCGGCCTGTCCATCACGGATCCGGTGGCGCTGGAATCGGAAATCAACCAGATCGTCGGCGTGATCGCCGTCGGCCTGTTCGCCCGCCGCGGCGCCGACGTCTGCCTGCTGGGCACGGGCGAAGGCGTCAAGAAGCTGACGTTCTGATCATGAAACGCCTGGCGCTCGTGTGCGCGGCCGTCGCGGTGCTGGGCGGCTGTTCCATGTTCCACAAGCAGATGCCGCCGCCGGCCCCGGCAGCGGCGCCCGCCGCCGACGCGGCGCCGGCCGTCGAAACGATTCCGTTCCGTACGGGCGTGTCGTCGGCGACCGTCGAGAAGATGGCGAAGGAGCAGGGGTGTACGGGCGGACAGGGTGCCGGGCTCATTACGCAGCCGGGGCCTGTCGAGGTTTATCGCATGCGGTGCGAGGACGGGAAAATGAGTGGGAAAGTCTTCATGGCGCGGTGCGAACTGCGCCAGTGCAAGCAGATGTAAAAAAGGGCAGCCTCGCTGCCCTTTTTGCTGCCCTTTTTATTTGGATCAGGCGCTCGGCGGTACGTAGCCGGCAGCCTGGTCGGCGCCTTCGCCGAAGAAATGGCGTTCCATTTGCGTGGCCAGGTATTTGCGGGCGCGCGCGTCGGCCATGTTCAGGCGGTTTTCGTTGATCAGCATCGTCTGGTGTTTGAGCCAGCCATCCCAGGCTTCTTTCGACACGTTTTCATAGATGCGCTTGCCCAGTTCGCCCGGGTACGGCGGGAAGGCCAGGCCTTCGGCTTCCTTGTTCAGTTTGATGCAATGGACGGTGCGGGCCATGTTCTTGCTCCTGGTTCGGTATCGGAAAACGTGATTATAAAGCGGCGCGTCCCGGCCGTCAGAGCTGCTTGATCAGGATCTGCGACCGACGTTGCCAGTTGTACATGTGCGCGCGATCCTTGGGCAGGTCGTCCACCGTGGCCGGCACGAACCCGCGCTTCTTGAACCAGTGCGACGTGCGCGTGGTCAGCACAAACAGCTTCGTCATGCCGGCCGCGCGGGCGCGGTTTTCCATGTGCTTCAGGATGCGCTCGCCGTCGCCCTGCGTCTGGGCGTCCGGGCTCACCGTCAGGCAGGCCATTTCCGCCATCTTCGATTCCGGGAACGGGTACAGCGCGGCGCAGCCGAAGATGACGCCGTCGTGCTCGATCACGGAGAACTGTTCGATTTCGCGTTCGATCAGCTCGCGCGGACGTTTCACGAGGGTGCCGTCCGCTTCGAGCGGTTCGATGAGCTTGATAATTCCGCCGACGTCCTCAATTGTGGCCTGACGGAGGCTCTCCAGGTTTTCGTGCGTGATCATCGTGCCCACGCCGTCGTGGGTGAACAGTTCCAGCAGCGCGGAACCGTCCGTCGAGAAGGGCACGATGTGGGCGCGGTCGACGCCGCTGTTGCAGGCCTTGATCGCGTGCTGCAGGTAGAACGATGCGTCGTTCGGCAGGAAGCCCGCCTGCAGCACGGCTTCGGCCTGGTGCGACGACAGTTCGCGGATGTCGTGGCCGCCGGCGTCCTTCATCAGCGGCGTTTCCGTGATGAAGATGAGCTTTTCGGCATGCAGGGCGATCGCGGCGGATACCGCCACGTCTTCCATCGTCAGGTTGAACACCTCGCCGGTCGGCGAGAAGCCCAGCGGCGACAGCAGGACGATGTTGTCCTCGGTCTCCAGGATGGGCTGGATCTTGGCGGCGGCCACCTTGCGCGTGACGCCGGTCAGTTCGTGGTCGACGCCGTCGATCACGCCCAGCGGGCGCGCGGTGACGAAGTTGCCGGAGACGATGCTGATGTGCGCATTCGACATCGGCGTGTTGGGCAAGCCCTGGCTGAACGCGGCCTCGATGTCCAGGCGCAGTTCGCCGGCGGCTTCCTTCGCGCATTCCATCGCGGCGCTGTCGGTGACGCGCACGCCGTTGTGGAAGCGGCCCGCGACGTTACGCAGCGCGAGCTGTTCGGCCACCTGCGGCCGCGAGCCGTGCACCAGCACGACGCGGATGCCGAGTCCGACCAGCAGCGACAGGTCCTGCGCCAGCACGGGCAGGGCGCCGGCGGACACCAGTTCACCGGGGAAAGCGACGACAAAGGTCTTGCCGCCGAATGCGTGAATATACGGCGCGACGGAGCGCAGCCACTGGACGAATTGGGTAGGGTTTTCCATTTGCCGCATTATAATTCGCTGCGCGACTTGCGCACCAAATCCTCGTAAAAATCAATGTCTGAACAGAGTAACAAGCCTGCGCCGAAGCCGGCGCGCGCCGCTTCCCCCGACCGTTCTTCGCAACCGCCGCGCGGCGATGCGCGCGGCGACGCCCGCCGCGGTCCGCGCCCGCCTGCGCGCGAGGGCGCGCTTGCGAACGCGCTCGCGCAGGCGCAGGTGCGCGCGCCTCGCGCCGACGCACCTGCGCAGGACCGCCCGGCCAAGCCGCCGCGCGATGGCGACGCACGCCCGCGCGCAGACCGCCCCGCGCGCAACGAGGCGCGCAAAGAATCGGTGCGCAATCCGCTCCCGCCCATCACCTTCCCGGAAGACCTGCCCGTCTCGGGCCGCCGCGCGGAAATCGCGAAGGCGCTGATGGAGAACCAGGTCGTGATCGTGTCCGGCGAAACCGGCTCGGGCAAGACGACGCAGCTGCCGAAGATCTGCCTGGACCTGGGCCGCGGCGAGAAGGGCATGATCGGCCACACGCAGCCGCGCCGCATCGCCGCGTCGTCGACCGCGAAGCGCATCGCGCACGAACTGGGTTCGCCGCTGGGCGAGCACGTGGGCTATAAAGTCCGCTTCAACGACACGCTGTCGCCGGGCGCCTGGGTCAAGCTGATGACGGACGGTATCCTGCTGGCCGAGACGCAGACCGACCCGCTCCTGAAGGCCTACGACACGATCATCATCGACGAGGCGCACGAGCGCAGCCTGAACATCGACTTCCTGCTCGGCTACCTGAAACAGATCCTGCCGCGCCGGCCGGATTTGAAGGTGATCATCACGTCCGCGACGATCGACGCCGACCGCTTCGCGCGCCATTTCGGCACGCCGGAAAAGCCCGCGCCCGTCATCGAAGTGTCGGGCCGTTTGTACAAGGTCGAGGTGCGTTACCGCCCCGTCGAACGCGACCAGGAATTCGCGCCCGCCGCCGACGGCAAGTCCGTGTCGAAAGCGCAGGCTGCGCGCGACAAGCGCGACCTGATGGATGCCGTCGTCGACGGCGTCGATGAATTGTGCCGCCTCGGCCAGGGCGACGTGCTCGTGTTCCTGCCCGGCGAGCGCGAGATCCGCGACTGCGCGGAAGCGCTGCGCAAACACCATCCGCCGCACGTGGAAATCCTGCCGCTGTTCGCGCGCCTGTCGGTCGAGGAGCAGGACCGCGTGTTCCGCACGACGAACGCGCGCCGCATCGTCCTCGCGACGAACGTGGCCGAGACGTCGCTGACGGTGCCCGGCATCCGCTACGTCGTCGATGCCGGTCTGGCGCGCGTAAAACGCTACAGCTACCGCAACAAGGTCGAGCAGCTGCAGATCGAAGCGATCTCGCAGGCCGCCGCCAACCAGCGCGCGGGCCGTTGCGGCCGCGTCGCGGACGGCGTCTGCATCCGTTTATACGAGGAAGACGATTTCCTGCAGCGGCCGAAATTCACGGACCCGGAAATCCTGCGCTCGTCGCTGGCGGCCGTCATCCTGCGCATGAAGTCCCTGCACCTGACCGACGTGGAGACGTTCCCGTTCGTCGAACCGCCGCAGGGCCGCGCCATCGCCGACGGTTACCAGCTGCTGCAGGAGCTGGGCGCCGTCGACGACGCCAACGAGCTGACCCCGATGGGCCGCAAGCTGGCCAAGCTGCCGCTCGACCCGCGCGTGGGCCGCATGATCCTGGCCGCCGTCGACAACGTGTGCCTGACCGAGATGCTGATCATCGCCTCCGCGCTGTCCGTGCAGGACCCGCGCGACCGGCCGATGGAATACCAGCAGCAGGCCGACGAGAAGCACAAGAAGTTCGCGGACGAGAAGAGCGAGTTTTTAAGCTTCCTGAAGATCTGGCGCTGGTTCGAGCAGGCCATCGAGCACAAGAAATCGAACCGCCAGCTGCAGGACAACTGCCGCGAGAACTTCCTGTCGCAGCTGCGCCTGCGCGAGTGGCGCGACGTGCATTCGCAACTGCTCACGATCGTGAAGGAGCAGGGCTGGCGCCTGAACGACGCGCCTGCGACGTACGAGCAGCTGCACATGGCGCTGCTGACTGGTTTGCTCGGCAATATCGGCTACAAGATGGAGGACGATTCCGGTGCCTACCTGGGCGCGCGCGGCATCAAGTTCCACATCTGGCCCGGTTCGACGCTCGGCAAGAAGGCCGGCAAATGGATCATGGCGGCGGAACTGGTCGAGACGACGCGCCTGTACGCGCGCTGCATCGCCCAGATCCAGCCGGAGTGGGTCGAGAAGATCGGCGGCCATCTGCTGAAGAAATCGTGGGGCGAGCCGCGCTGGGAAAAACGCACGGCGCAGGTCACGGCGAGCGAGCGCGCCACGCTGTATGGCATCGTCGTCTACAGCCAGCGCCGCATCAACTACGCGCAGCACAACCCGGCCGAGGCACGCGAGATCTTCATCCGCGACGCGCTGGTGGCGGGCGATTACGAGACCCGTTCTCCGTTCTTCGCCCACAACCACAAGCTGATCAAGGAAATCGAGAACCTCGAGCACAAGTCGCGCCGCCTGGACGTGCTCGTGGACGACCAGCTGATCCATGCGTTCTACGACAAGGAGATCCCGTCCGACGTCGTGAACGGCGCCGGTTTCGAGAAGTGGTACAAGGACGCGTCGCGCGACAACCCGAAGCTCCTGTACCTGAACCGCGAAGAGCTGATGCGCCACGAAGCGGCGGGCGTCACGACGGAGCTGTTCCCGAAGACGATGAACGTCACGGGCATCGAGATGGGCCTGTCGTACCATTTCGAACCGGGCAGCCCGCGCGACGGCGTCACGCTCACCGTGCCGCTGTTCGCGCTGAACCAGATCCCGCGCGAGCGCGCGGACTGGCTCGTGCCCGGCATGCTGAAGGAGAAGGTGCAACTGCTGCTGAAATCCCTGCCGCAGAAGCTGCGCCGCCACTGCGTCCCGCTGCCGGAGTACGCCGCGCGCTTCTTCGAACGCAACGAGGATCCCGTGCGCTTCGGCCGCGGCGACCTGATCGACGCGCTCATCGCCGACATCCATGCCCAGACGGGCGTGCGCGTGATGACGACGGACTTCAAGCTGGAGACCCTGCCGGCCCACCTCTTCATGAACTTCAAGGTGGTCGATGAGCACGGCCGCCAGCTCGACATGGGCCGCAATCTCGCAACCTTGCAGGCCGAGTTGGGCGGCCAGGCGCGCCAGAGTTTCCAGCGCATGGCGGAGACGACGCCGGCTGCAAGCCAGGCGGTTGCGAAGCCGTTGACCTCGCAGTCGGCACAGGCGCCGGCACCGGCGAAAGGCAAGCCGGCGCCCGCGGCACCGGCCGCGCCGACCGCGCACACGAACATCACGAGCTGGACGTTCGGCGAGCTGCCGGAACTGCTGGAGATCACGCAAGGGAAGATCACGCTGATCGGCTTCCCCGCGCTCGTCGACAAAGGCACGCACTGCGACCTGGAAGTGTTCGACGACCCGAACGTGGCCGCGCGCACGCACCGCATCGGCCTGCGCCGCCTGTTCGCGCTGCAGTTCAAGGACCAGCTGAAATTCGCCGAGAAGAACGTGCCGGGCCTGCAGCAGATGGGCATGCAGTTCATGTCGGTCGGTACGCCGGAAGAACTGCGCGAGCAGATCGTCAACAAGGCCATCGAGATCGCCTGCCTGCAGGACCCGCTGCCGATTGACGCCGCATCCTTCAACAAGCGCAAGGACGAGGGCAAGGGCCGCATCGGCCTGTTGATCAACGAGACGGCGCGCCTCGCCGGCCAGATCCTCGCCGAGTTCCACGGCCTGCCGAAGCGCCTGCAAGGCCTGCCGCCGGCCGTCGCGAGCGACATGCAGGCGCAGTTGCAGGGCCTCGTGCACAAGCGCTTCATCGCCGAGACGGAGTACAGCCAGCTGGCGCACTTCCCGCGCTACCTGAAAGCGATGAACGTGCGCCTGGAAAAACTGCGCGCCAATCCGTCGCGCGACGCGCAGCTGATGGCGGAGTGGCAGACGGCCGCCACGCAGTTCCAGCGCACGGTGAAAAACCAGCCGCTGAAGAACCTCGACCCGCGCATGGTCGAGTTCCGCTGGATGCTGGAAGAACTGCGCGTGTCGCTGTTCGCGCAGGAGCTGCGCACGCCGATGCCGGTGTCGTCCAAGCGCCTGCAGAAGGTGTGGGAGTCGATGCTGCGTTAATGACGGTCAGCCGGCCAGGCTGGCCTTCAGCCGCGCCAGCATGGCGTCGCCCATCTCGCGGCTGAACTGCTGCACGTCGGTGCCCTGGCGGATGCCGTCCATCGGATGCTCCAGCAGCAGCGTCGCGAAGCCGTGCACGGCCGACCAGGCCAGCATCAGCCGCGGCATGTCCGCTTCGCCGCCGTGCAGCGCGGCCAGCGCATCGCGCAATTCCCCGAACGCCGCCGCGCTCGCGGCGCGCAGCCGTTCGTGGCCGGCGTCGAGCCGGTCGGTCCGGAACATCAGCTGGAACGCGGCGCGGTTCGCGAGGGCGAAGTCGATGTAGGCGCGGCCCGTCGCGCGCAGCTGTTCCCACGCATCCGCTCCCGCCGCCGCGCGCGCCGCGCGCAACATCGTCACCATCCGTTCGAAGCCCAGCGCGGCGAATTCGCTCAGCAGGCCGGGCGTGTCGCCGAAGTGATGGGCCGGCGCCGCATGCGACGTGCCGGCCCGCCGCGCGCATTCGCGCAGGCTGAATCCTTCCAGTCCCTTCTCTTGCAGGATGGCGCCGGCCGCGTCGAGCAGGGCCGCGCGCAGGTCGCCGTGGTGGTAGTTGTTCATGAAAGCTCGCATCTTGACACTGGTAAGATGCAAGGATACAGTGAGGCTCCCATCATTGTCCAGCGATTGCCATGACCGACCTCGTACTCGCCATCGTTCATCATCTGATCGTATTCGGTATCGCGTCCGCACTGGCCGCCGAACTGGCGCTGATGCGGCCCGCCGCGATGTCGCCGCAGACCGTGCGCCTGCTGGGGCGCTTCGACGCGGCGTACGGCATCATGGCGCTGGCGATCCTGATCGTCGGCTTCCTGCGCGTGAAGTACGGCGCGAAGGGCGCCGGGTTCTACATGCACAACCCGATGTTCTGGGCCAAGATCGCCGCGTTCGCGGTCGTCGGCCTCATCTCGATCAAGCCGACGTTGCGCATCCTCGCCTGGCAAAAACGGGCGAAGGCGGATGCGGCGTTCGTCCCGGCGCTGGACGAAGTCAGTGCGCTGCGCCGGACCATGCTGCTGGAGATCCACGTGTTCGCGCTGATCCCGATCTTCGCGGCCATGATGGCGCGCGGGATTGGGTACTGAGCGGTACTGACCCTCACGCCGCCGCCGGGGCGACCGGCAGCATGCGGACGGATGCCATGTCGCCCACCAGGCGGCCGATGAACCAGCCGTTGAAGACGCCGAACAGGCCGCACACGATGCAGGCGAACAGCGTGTCCTGACGCAGTTGCGGCGCGACGGCTACCGTCACCGACGCCACGTACTTCGTGAAGAACACGGCCATCATCATGACGAGCGGCAGGCGGCTGCCGCGCACGCGCACGTGGCCCGGCACCGTGCTCGCCGCGATGCGCTCCGAACCGGCCAGCCCCGCCGCCAGCGCCATGCCGGCAGCCGCCGCCGCCCACGCGGCGAGCGCCCAGCCGCCGAGGCCGAATTTCGCGCTCATGTCCTGCAGCGACAGCACCAGCATCACGGCCGGAATCATCACGAGCTTGCGGACTTCCACGTCGCGGTCGCGCATGGCGGCCATGCCGCGGTAGACGAGGAAGGCGAGGATTGCCCAGACGTAGAGCGGGGTGTGGGTCAGGATCTGGATCAGCATGGTCGGCTCCGTGAAGTGGGTCAAGTGGGTGCCACTGTGCCAGCGCCCCCGCGTGCCCGTGCGCCCGTGCGACGACATGCCGCGATCGCGGCGCGAAATGCGGCTGGACGGCGCGAAATGCAGCGTCTTTACAAAGCTTTACGGCCGTTGACCGCGCTTAACGTTTCCCCAACCGACAATGCGCCTTCAGTAACCCAGGGGGAATTCATGGATCATTCACACCACAGCCTTGCCGAAGACCTCGAGCGCATGCTCGCCACCCAGACCAGCCGGCGCCAGTCGTTGCGCTGGCTGTTCGCGTCCGCGGCCGCCGTGCCGCTCGCGAGTTGCGGCGGCGGCGGCGGTTCGTCCGGGGACATCGTGGCGTCTTCGACGACGTCCACGGGCAGCACCGCCACCACGGGCAGCACCGGCACCACGGGCAGTACCGGCACGACCACGACCGGCACCTGTGCCGTCATCCCCGAGGAGACGGGCGGCCCGTACCCCGGCGACGGGACCAACAGCAACGGCAACGGCATCGCGAACGCGCTGGCGCTGTCCGGCATCGTGCGCAGCGACATCCGCACGAGCGTCGCCCCCGGCAGCAAGACGGCGGCCGGCATTCCGACGACGTTGAAACTGCAAATCGTGAACGTGGGCGCGAGCTGCGCCAGCGCGGCCGGCGCCGCCGTCTACCTGTGGCACTGCGACCGCGACGGCAACTACTCGATGTACGCGAGCGGCCTGACGAGCGAGAACTACCTGCGCGGCGTGCAGGAGGCGGACAGCACGGGCACCGTCACGTTCACGACGATCTTCCCGGGCTGCTACTCGGGCCGCATGCCGCACATCCACTTCGAGGTCTACCCGAGCCTCGCGAAGGCGACGAGCGCCGCCAACCGCGTCAAGACCTCGCAGTTCACGTTCCCGATGGCGACCCTGAACGAAGCGTATGCGACGACGGCATACAGCACCAGCTCGCGCAACCTGGCGTCGATGAGCTATGCGACGGATAACGTGTTCAGCGACGGCACGTCGCTGCAGATGGCGTCCGTGAGCGGGGATCCGGTCAACGGGTATGTCGTCACGCTGACGATCGGGGTGTCGTTGTAATCGCATGCGCGGGGCGTTCTTACCCCTTGTGCCATTTCCCTGCCTCGGTCACGCCGCGGGCGCCTGCCAGCCCGCGCGCAGCGCCAGCCGCCGCATCGCTTCGGCCGGCCCGTCCTCGCCGAGGAGGCCCGTCAGGATTTCCGGCAGGTGCACGACGCGACCGTATGCGCCCCAGCTCCCGTCCGGCACTTCCAGCAGGATCACCCAGACCCGGCCCGCCACGGCGTCCGGCGACTGGTTTTCGGCCCGGGCCACGGCTGCCGTGATGTCGGCGACCATGTGCCGGCGCCGCACGGGATCGAACTGGCCTTCGGGTACCGACACGACGAAGCGATAGCGGGGCGACGGCGCGGGCTGGCCGCCGACGTACACGTCCGGCCGGTGGACGAACAGCCATGACGCCGCCTGCGCCCTGGCATTGTCGGCGTCGCCGATTTCGATGCGGAGCACCGCGTCGGTGACGTCCCGGAACAACCGGCTTTCCGCGTCGGGCGGCAGCGCGTGGGCGGGCAGGGTGGCGTCGATCATGGGCATGGAGTACTCCTTTGTGGTGGATGAAGGCGTCCAGTGTCGTGCTTGCGACGCAGATCCTCCAGTGGCAAAATCGCCTTCTTTCGAGCAGAAACGGACAAGCATGGCGATCGTGCGGCTATGGGTGTGCGACGGGATACTGGCCTCCACCGTGACGGGATTCGTCGACGTGCTGGCGGTCGCGAACGCGGTGTGGCGTCAAGGCGCGCGGAACGCGTCCGCGACGCCGCTGTTCGCGTGGTCCGTGGAATCCGTGTCCGGCCTGCCCGTGACGAGCGCCACCGGGCAGGCGGTCGCGGTGGATGCCGCCATCGGCCACCGCAAGGCGGCCGATGCCGTCGTCGTATTCGGTCCGTTCGTCGGTGGCGGCGTGGACGCGTTCCTGCGTCACTGGGACGCGGCGATGGACGCGCTGCAGCCGATCCTGAAAGCCCTGCGGGCCGTGCACGGCCGCGGCAGCAGCGTGGCGTCGGTGTGCAGCGGCGCGTTCCTGCTGGCCGAGGCGGGCCTGCTCGACGGCGCCGGCGCCACGACCCACTGGGCGCTCGTCGATGCCATGCGGCGCCGCTATCCCGAGATCTCGGTATTGGGCGACGAAGTCCTCGTGGACAATGGCGACACGGTGTGCTCGGGCGCCATGACGTCGTACCTGAACCTGGCGCTGCGGCTGGTCGAGCGCTGCGGTGGAACGGCGCTCGCCTCCGCCACCGCGAAATGGATGCTGATCGACCGGCAGCGCCTGTCCCAGGCGTCCTACCGCAGCCTGACGGTCCAGGCCCAGGTCCCGCATGGCGACGACCTGGTCGGCAGGGCACAGCGCCTGCTGGAACAGCGGCTGAAGGACGGCATCCGTCTGCCGCTGTTGGCCGCGCAGCTGGCCGTGAGCGAAAGGACGCTGAACCGGCGCTTTCTCAAGGCACTCGGCAAGACGCCGCTGCAATACCTGCAGTCGGTCCGCATCGACCACGCGAAGAACCTGCTCGAGGCCACCCGTCTGTCGGTGGAAGCGGTCGGGGAGCGCGTGGGGTATGGCGATGCCAGCACGTTCCGCCGGTTGTTCAAGCGGGAGACGGGACTCACGCCCAGGGGCTACCAGCAGCGCTTCGGCGAGGCCCGGCGCAACGGCAAGTGACCGGACCCGCGTCTCGTCATGGCGTCATCGCCTGCCGATAGCTTCGCGGCGACGTGCCCGTCGCGGCGCGGAAGCGATGGCCGAAGTGCGACAGGTCGGCATAGCCGCACAGGTCGGCGATCTGCTGCAGGGGCAGGGCGGAGGCCTTCAACAGGGTGCGGGCCCGCTCGAGGCGGCGCAGGGCGACCCAGGCCGATGGCGGCATGCCGAACGACACGCGGAACATGCGCGCGAGGTGGAACTCCGACAGGCAGGCCACCTGCGCCAGCGTGCCGAGCGTGATGGGCTGGGCCAGGTTCGCGTCGATGTACTCGGCCAGCCTGCGGCGCAGCAGCGGCGCGAGGCCACCCTTGAGCCGCAGCTCGCGCCGCAGGACGCCCTGCGAGCGCAGCAGTTCGCTCAGTGTGTCGTGCGTGATTTCGTTGGCGCGCAGCAGATTGTCGGCACCTTCCCACGGTGTCGCGACCAGCGACTGGCACAGGCGCAGCAGGGCGGGGTTTTCGAAATAGGTGCGGTCGGCGAGGGTGATCTCGCGCGGTTCGCGGTCCAGCTCCACGACGGCCCGGCGCGTGAAATGCTCGGGCATGAAATACACGTGCAGCAGGCGCAGATGGTCGCGCACGACCCATTCCGATTCGTGCTCGTCCGGCAGCGTGCACAGGCGCTGCGGCGCGCCGTACTGCCGGTGCATGCCGCTGCGTTCCGTGCGGTAGCCGCCGCCCAGGTAGCAGGAGAGGGTGTGGTGGCCGGGCCGGTCGTAGACCGTCAGCGACTCATGGGTGTCGCGCTGCCAGATCGCCGCGGCCATGCCGTCACCCAGCCACACGAAACGTTCGAGGGTGGCGTCGGTGCCGCACATCGTGTCGAACACGGCATGCGAGATGGGAGTGGGGCGTGCGTGCATGCAAAAAAGTCTAGCATTCTTCCGCAGCCTGTACCGACAGGCCATCGGAAAAGCGCAAGACCAGACAAGTCGGCGCCGCCGGCCGCGCCGATCATGGCAGCATGAACATCTTCCTTTACCTGCTCACCGTCGTCATCTGGGGCACCACCTGGATCGCGATCAAGTTCCAGCTCGGCGTCGTGCCGGCACCGGTGTCGATCGCCTACCGTTTCTGGATCGCCGCCGCCGTGCTGTTCCTGTTCCTGCTCGTCACGCGCAGGCAAGCGTGGCCGCCGCGCCAGGCATGGCGCTATCTGCTCGCCCAGGGCGTCGCCCTGTTCTGCTGTAATTTCCTGTGCTTTTATTACGCCAGCCAGTGGGTGCCCAGCGGCCTCGTGGCCGTGGTCTTTTCGACCGCGCCGATCTGGAACGCGGTCAACCTGCGCCTGTTCATGGGACGTCCGATCCGGCGCCAAGTGCTGGTCGGTTCCCTGCTCGGCCTGTCCGGCATCGCGCTGCTGTTCCTGCCGCAGATGCAGGGCCACTGGAACGACCGCGGCATGCTGCTGGGCCTGGGCTTGTCGCTGTTGGGCACCGTGTGCTTCTCGACGGGGAATCTGTTGTCGAGCCGGATGCAGGCGCTCGGGCTGACGCCGCTGCTGACCAACACGTGGGCGATGCTGATCGGTTCGACCATCGTCGGCTGCGGCGCGTGGCTGCTGGGCATGCCGTTCACGCTCGACAGCAGCCCGCGCTACCTGGGCGCGCTGTTCTATCTCGCCGTCCCCGGTTCCGTCATCGCGTTCACGGCCTATCTGGTGCTCGTGGGCCGCATCGGACCGGATCGTGCGGCGTATTCGACGGTGCTGTTTCCCGTCGTGGCGTTGAGCGTGTCGACCGTGCTCGAAGGCTATCACTGGACGTTGCCGGCGTTCGGCGGCGTCGCACTGGTCCTCGGCGGCAACCTCCTGGCGTTCAGGAAGCCGGCTACCGACGCCGCGCCCGGGATCAGGGCCGTTTCAACTTGCCGATGACGCTCGCCACCTTGGTGGTGATGACATCGACCGCCGGGTCGTTCGCGCCATGGGGCAGGATGACGTCGGCGTAGCGCTTGGTCGGCTCGATGAACTGCTTGTGCATCGGGCGCACCGTTTCCAGGTACTGGTTGACGATGCTGTCCATCGTGCGGCCCCGTTCCGCGATATCCCGCTGCATGCGGCGGATGAAGCGGACGTCGGCGGCGGTGTCGACGAAGATCTTCAGCGACATCATGTCGCGCAGGTCCGCATCGTACAAGGCGAACAGGCCCTCGATCACGATGACCGGGGCCGGTTTGACGGGGATGGTCTTCGCGGAGCGGTTGTCGATCGTGAAGTCGTACTCCGGCATCTCGATCGATTCGCCGTTGCGCAGCGCCTGGACGTGCTGGACCAGCAGGGGCCAGTCGAAGGCCTGCGGGTGGTCGTAGTTCTGTTTGCGGCGGACTTCCGGGGACAGGTGCGACTGGTCGCGGTAGTAATCGTCCTGCATCACGACCGAGACCATCTCGGTGCCGAACGACGCCAGCACCTGCTGGGTCACCGTCGACTTGCCGCTGCCGCTGCCGCCGGCGACGCCGATGACGAACGGATGGAAAGGAATTGCGTTCATCCCTGCATGATACCGGAGCGGCGGGCGGACCGACAGGGCCGGTCAGCGCGCGCGTCGGTAATGCATGGCGACCGCGCCGTTGCGCAGTGGCGTCGCGGAGATCAGCTCGAGCCGTCGCGTGCCGGGCAATCCGCTCTCGTACAGGGTCGGGCCATGCCCGGCGATCCTGGGGTGAACGAGGAACTTGTATTCGTCGATCAGATCCAGCCGTTCCAGCTCGGTCGCGAGCTTGCCGCTGCCGAGAAGCACGCCGTTCGGGGTCGCGTCCTTGAGCTTCTGTATGCCCGAGCGCAGGTCGCCGGCGACGTGGTGGCTGTTGGTCCAGGGGAAGTCCGTTCGCGTCGAGGAGACCACGTACTTCGGCTTGGCCTCCAGCTTGACCGCCCACTCGCGCATCGCCTGCGGCGCGTCCACGGCGCCGCAGGCGACCGCCGGCCAGTAGCTCTCCATCATCTCGTAGGTGACACGGCCCCACAGCATCGCCCCGGCCTCGTCCATGAGGCGGGTGAAGAAGGCGTGGGTCTCGTCGTCGGCGATGCCTTCCCGATGGTCGACGCAGCCGTCCAGGGTAACGTTGATACTGAAGGTTAAGAGTCCCATCATGTCTCCGTTCAAGCTAGGCGATATCCGGCCAGGCAGGGCCGGGGGCCGCCTGGCCGACGTTTTTCAGATCATGGATCAAACCGGTCGCACGTTCACCTGCCAATGCCAGACCTCGCTTGACCAGGGCACCGGCGATAGCGGCGTGACCGAGAGAAGCGGCTGCACGGGCCAGGTGGAGCGCTGTGCGCGCCGGAGGATTGCCCATGCTGAACTTTCGTAAAAGCTCGTCCGGTGTGTCTTGCGTGATCGCCGTGCGAAGGCCGCGTACCGTCCCGAAGAACGCCTCTTGTTCAGCATCCAGCTGGCGTATCAGTGCAAGGCGCGCCGCTTCGTCCAGATCCCGGTTCCATTCGTTGCCGACACGCCGTCGCATGACGCATTCATATTCCTTCAGCGTCGACAAAGAGGCATCGCATTCGGCCGGAATGAATGTCGGTTGTGCGCCGAGATTGATGTAGAAAACCTCACCCGAGCGGCTTCCCTGGATATTGATGATGAAGATATATTCACCCTCGACCCTGCGGAAATTCTGCCCGCGGCCTTTGAAGCCGAGTGTCCGGATATGCGCGCCCAGGTGTGAAAAAGGAGACATACTAATCGGCGTTTCGTTTCCATGCGACGTATGGCCCAGCATAACACGTTGCCTTAGCGGAAAAATCACAGTCAGTCACGACTGAAGGTAATTGCCCGAAGCGGACGGTCCGTCTTCTGGACAACGCGTCCCCGTGTTTCCGATTGTGTGCTCATCACTTATCAACAGTCCTTGCCGCCCAGCGTGGCTGAACGCCGCGATTTTTTTGGTACGCCATTGTGTTCAGGCCTGGACGACCCATGTACGGGATACCGAAACGCCATGGAGGACCGCCGTGAAACGCATCTTTGCATTGTGGCGCACTGTCGCCGGCCAGGACCTGCGCCTGCTGTGGTTTGCCCTCCGGCATGAGGATCGTCCAGGATGGTTATTGCCGGCATTGGCCGTCCTGGCATTGTTCGCTGTCGAGCCGTTGAATTTCGCCGTGCCCGTGCTTGGCACGATCGACGAGTTCGTGCTTCTGCCGCTCGTCCTGCATGGCATGGCGAAGATGCTGCCGGCGCACGTCCTCGACGGTTTTGCGCGCGCTTACGCTGGACGTTTGCGGCGCCCGACCTGAGTGGCGGGCGTCAACCCGGACGGTATCAGATCCGGCATGCCGGGAACTTCTCCCGCAACTGGTTGACGTTCCTGACGAAGTCTTCCGCCTTATCCTGCGGATATTTTTGTACCTGGTCATTAATCTTGACCTTGTTGAACACTTCCTTGCCCTGGCACGTGACGAGAATGACTTCGCCGTTTCGAACCAGTGCGGATCGCATGTCGACCAACGACAGGGCAAGGCCGTGGTTGAGGAATTGTTTGACGCCGCTGAGCGCCATCGACTTTAGTAGGTTACCCAGGAAACCTTCGTCCTTGTCGTGAGCGTCCTGCGGTTCGCCGATCTGCTTCATGCCGTAATCCGTGAGTTGCAGGTACACCGCATCGTCCTTCACCATCAATTCGGTCCATCGGCTCGTCGACTGCAGGTAGGGCTTGTCCGATGCGGGCCGCTGGCGCGGCGTAACGCGCTCGGGGCCATCCCCCTCCTTGGCGTCGATCGAAATGGTCGAGCTCTGACGGGTTTCGCCGGATGCACGCGCGTGGGCAAAGGTCGTGGTTGCAAGGATGGCAGTGGCGCACAGGATGACGCGGAACGTATTCATGGTTTTTCCCAAAAGCGGTTCAAAGTCACGGACGTGTCGATAGCGCGATGACGATAACGGAGGCAGTGCACCGTCGACTCGCGGTTTGCGATGAACTGTCGGATTCGGGCGCCAGGCGGTGATATCGCGTTTATGGACGGATTGCCGCGGCATGCGCTCGGCCGGTCGACGGTCGATGTCGCCGATGCGTCGCCTGAACGAACGCCTGGACCTTGAACGGGACGTTTCTGCGGGGTGGCATGGTCACGTCGGGTCGCCCATCACCGTAACAACCACGTTACGCCGATGCTCCGCCACCCGATGCTCCCACAAATAAATCCCCTGCCACGTCCCGAGCATCAGCCGGCCCTCGCCGACGGGCACCGTCACGAACGTGGACGTCAGCATCGCCCGTCCATGCGCGGCCATGTCGTCCGGCCCTTCCGTATCGTGGTGGTAGGCGGGATCGCCATCCGGCACGAGCCGCCGGATGATGGTCTCCAGGTCATGCCGCACGTCCGGGTCGGCGTTTTCCGTGATCAGGAGGGAACAGCTCGTGTGCTGGACGAACACGTGCGCCAGGCCGCAGCGGATGCCCGAGCGGGCGACGACGTCGGCGACGGCCGCGGTGATGTCGCGGCTGCCGCGGCCGAACGTGTTGAATTCGAGGGTGGACTGGTAAGGCATGATCGGCTCCTTGCGTTGCCGATCATGCTACACCATCGTTCAGGGCTCGGCCGAGAACGACGCGTGGGACGGGAAGCGCACCGTCATCCATTCGCGCGACAGGCGCAGCGTGTCGACCACTTCGGCCGGCAGCGTGTCGAGGATCGCGGGGTCGTCGCTGGGCGTGTCGGCCAGCAGGCTGGCCAGGTGGATGATGCCGCCCAGCTGGCAGAACGGGTGCGCCGCCATCGGGTCGGAGGAATTCTCCAGCGCGCGCACGATCTTGTCGGGGAAGTTCCAGCGGCGGCCCAGTTCCGCCGTGATCTGGCCTTCCGACAGGCCCAGCAGGCGCTGCTCGCGTTCCCAGCGGCCGCCCGGCAGGTGCGGCAGTTGTTCGATCTCGGCGAAGGTCGTCGGCGCCACCTGGTAGATCAGCAGTTCGCCCAGGCGCAGCATCATGCCGGCCAGCCACGCTTCGCTGCCGTCGAGGCCGATGCCGCCCGCGAGCCATTTCGCGTAGCCGGCACAGGCCATGCTGCTTTTCCAGAACTCGTCGGAATCCAGGCCGGGCAGGGACGGGAAGGCGTCGGAAAAGCACGTGGCCAGCGCCAGCGTGCGGATGTGGGCCATGCCCGCGAGCGAGATCGCGTCGTCGAGCGAGCTGACGTTGCGGCGCGAACCGAAGCGGGCGCTGTTCGCCAGGCGCATCAGCTTGGCCGTCAGGGCCGGGTCGCGTGCGATTATCGCGGCCACTTTCTTGGCGGACGCATCGTCGTCGTCGAGCGTTTCGATCAGGGCATGGGCCACGGCGGAGATCGTGGGCAGTTTGACGTCTTCAAAAAAATTCGTGAGGCTGATCATGGGCATCTTTCGTCATCCGGCGCCGTCGATGCGACGCGACCGATTCAGTGTACGCCCCGACGCTATTGCCCTATCGAATTATTTTGTCTTTACAGGCAATCTGTTGCGGATGTGCCTGCTCAGATCGTCAACCTTGTAACAAAGAAAAACAAATGTAAAGGCAGTCCCGGCATGCATATGCGGTAAGGTTGCAGGTTCTTCTAATAACGAGAGACACCATGAATCTGAAGCGTTCCCTTGCCTGCACCGTTATCCTTGCCGCCGTCCTGGGCCTCGCCGGTTGCGGCGGCGGCGGTTCGTCGTCCAGTAGCACCGCCGTGGCCAACCCGGCCCAGTTCAGCGCGACGGACGTCGTGCTGGGTACCGGTGCCGAAGCCACGAGTGGCAAGACCGTGACCGTCGCCTATACGGGCTGGCTGTACAGCGACACGGCGGCCGATCACAAGGGTACGCAGTTCGACAGCGGCACGTTCCAGTTCGTGCTCGGACAGAAGCAGGCGATCACCGGCTTCGACCAGGGCGTGACGGGCATGAAGGTGGGCGGCAAGCGCACGTTGTTGATTCCGTCGAGCCTGGGGTATGGCGCGAGCGGAAGCGGGGCCATTCCACCGAACGCGGGACTCGTGTTCGATGTGGCGTTGACGGCAGTGCAGTAAAAAAAGGGGCCGCTCGCAGCGGCCCCGTTTGCATTACGCCTTCGGCTTCAGGTAGCCGTGCATGCCCAGCCACCGCGAGAACGCATCGAACCATCCGGTGCTGGTGGTCGGCTTCTGGTACATGCCGAAGCCGTGACCGCCCTGTTCGAACAGGTGGAACTCGACGGGCCGCTTGGCCGCGCGCCAGCTGTCGATGAGGCCGAAGTTGCCGTTGCCGAACAGCGGGTCGTCCGCCGCCAGCCCGACGAACAGCGGCGGGGCGTCCGCCGGCACCTTGACGGCGGCGAGCGGTCCGTAGATGTCGCCGATGAAGGCGGGCTTCGCGTCCTGGCCGTACAGGGTCGTCGCCATCGTCAGCATCGCGCCGGCGGAAAAGCCCAGCATGCCGATGCGGTCCGGGTCCACGTGCCACGTGCCTGCCCGCGCGCGCACGAGCGCGAACGCGGCGCGCGCGTCGGCGATCTGCGGTGCCAGCGTCACGGCCGGATTGTCGGTCGGCGGACGGTTCGGGCGGGCGGCGCCCGAGAACATCTTCGCCATCTCGCTCGCGAACGCATCCATGTCCTGCGGCGTCTGGTTCAGGCGGTACTTCAGCACGAACGCGGCGACGCCCTTGTCGGCCAGCGCCTTCGCCACGTCCCAGCCCTCGTTGTTCATCGACAGGGTCCGGAAACCGCCGCCCGGCGCGACGATCACGGCGGCGCCCGTCGCCTTGGCGGGATCGGGCAGGAACGGCGTCAGCGTCGCGACCGTGACGTTGCGCGCGAAGACGCTGCCGTACTGGCTGTGCCAGCTCTCCTGCGCCTTGGCGCCCGGCAGCGGGCCCGTGTTCAGCACGATGGCGTCCGGTTGCGCAGGCGTCGCGATGGGCGTCATCTTGTCGTTCTGCGCGTGGACGGGTGCAGCGAGTGCGTACGCGAGTACGCTGGCAATCAACAGTCTGGTCTTCATGTAGTCTCCTTGTTGTAATCGTTATTGCGCCAGCACGATGGTCTGCTTCAGGGTCAGCGTGCCGTCCTGCTGCGTCACGCCGGTGCCCGGCTGCCCGGAGCCGACGGTCACCTTGTACTGGCCGGGCGTGAGCTGGCGCATGCCGTCGCGCGTGACGAAACTGAGGTCGCGCGGCGACAGCCTGAAGCTGACCTGTTTCCGCTCCCCGGCCTTCAGCGACACGCGCTGGAAGCCGCGCAGCGCCAGGCGTGGGGCGCCCTCGAACGCGGGCGGCGTCAGGTACAGCTGCGCCACTTCGTCGCCGTCGCGCTTGCCCGTGTTGGCGACTTCCGTCGTCACGACGATGCCGTTTTCCGGCGCGCCGTCGACCGGCTCGATGCGCAGCGGGGCATAGCCGAACGTCGTGTACGAGAGACCCGCGCCGAACGGATACACGGGCGTGCCCGTGTAGTAGCGGTAGGTGCGGCCCTGCATCGAGTAGTCGTCGAACGGCGGCAGGTCGGCGAGGCTGCGGTAGAAGGTGAGGGGCAGGCGTCCGCCCGGATCGGTGCGGCCCGTCAGCACGTCGGCGATGGCGGCGCCGCCGGACTGGCCCGGATACCACGCTTCCAGGATCGCGGCCGCATTGTCCTTCGCCCACGACAGGTCGATGGCGCTGCCGTTCATGACCACGACGACGAGCGGCTTGCCCAGGGCCTTCGTCCGGGCCAGCAGGGCGCGCTGCTCGGCCGGCAGGTCCAGCGACGTCTTGTCGCCGCCGGCGAAGCCTTCGACCTTGATGGCCATCTCTTCGCCTTCCAGGTCCGACGTCAGGCCGACGACGGCGACGATCACGTCGGCATCCGCCGTGCCGGCCTTCAGGTCCTGCTCGGGCGCCGTCGAGATGCGTTTCCAGAACAGGCCGGGCACGCCCGTCGATCCGGTCTCGGCCTGGAAGCGCAGCGGATAGCGCTGGCCCTTTTCGAGGCGCACGTCGGTGAGCTTCAGCGGTTCGCCCCATTGCGAATACGTCGTGGCCTGCACGGCCGGCTTGCCGCCGACCGTCAGTTCGCCTTTCACGCCCGTCACGCCGAGGCGGTACGTGCCCGTCTCCGGCGCGACGAGGGCGCCGGTCCACACGACCTTGTGCTTGTCCGCGACGTCCTTGAACTGGAGCGCGTGCGATTCCAGGCCCGGTTCCGTGCGGACGAGGACCGGCTTCGTGTCACCGCCGTTGATGTATTCCGCGCGCAGGCCCGGCTTGCCGTCCGGCGTGCGCAGCGCGCTGGTCGGGACCGGGTCGCCGTCCGTGATCGACGCGGCGGCCGGCACGAGCGTCACGCGCGCCTGCGGCAGCACGCGGCGCAGGCCGTCGACGACGGAGACCGGCGGCGCGGACTGCGTCGACGAATAATTCCCGCGCAGGACGCGCGTGGCGTCGGCCAGCGGGCCGATCACCGCGACCTTCACGCCCGGCTTCAAGGGCAGCGTACCGTCGTTCTTCAGCAGCACGAGGCTTTTCGCGGCTGCCTGCCGGGCGAGGTCGCGATGCTCAGGCGTGTCGATTGCGTTCACTGGCATTGCGTTCGGCTTGCGCTGCGCGAGACCGGCCAGGTCGCCGTTGCGGTAGCGCGCGGAGAACAGGCGGACGAGCGCCGTGTCGATGTCGCTCATGGAGATCAGGCCGCGCTGCCACGCTTCGCGGTAGCGCACGCCGAGATCCTTCGCATCGCCCAGGGTCTTCGTGTTGCACTCGTTGTCCGTGCCGGCCTTGAGCGCGACGGCTGCCGCGGCGGCGGGATCGGGCGCGTACTTGTGGTGCTCGTTGATGTCGGTGACGGCATCGCAGTCCGACACGACATAGCCCTTGAAGCCCCACGCGCCGCGCAGGTGTTCCTTCAGCAGCAGGTCGCTGCCGCAGGCCGGCTGGCCGTTGATGCGGTTGTAGGCGCACATGATCGACCCGGCCTTCGCATCGACGATGGCGGCGCGGAAGGCGGGCAGGTACGTGTCCTCGAGGTCGTGGCGCGACACGAACACGTCGGCCGTGTGGCGCGTCGATTCCGGTCCGCTGTGCACGGCGAAGTGCTTGGGCGTGGCGACGACGTCCGGCAGGTCCGGGTTCGGTCCCTGGATGCCCTGGATGAACGCAACGCCCAGCTGCGCCGTCAGGTACGGGTCCTCGCCATAGGTTTCCTGGCCGCGGCCCCAGCGCGGGTCGCGGAAGATGTTGATGTTCGGCGACCACGTGTCGAGGCCCGTGCCGATCTTGCCCAGGTGGCCCGTCTGGCGGCCCAGCGTGTGCAGCGCGCGCACTTCCGTGCTGATCGCCGAGGCGACCTTGTGCACGAGCGGCGCGTCGAACGTCGCGGCGAGGCCGATGGGTTCGGGGAAGTTCGTGGTGGGCAGCGGTCCCAGCGCGCCGTGCAGCGACTCGGTCCACCAGTTATAGGCGGGAATGCCGAGGCGGGGCAGGGCGGGTGCGACGTTCAACAGCTGGTCGATCTTCTCGTCCAGCGTCATTTGCGCGACCAGGTTGCGGGCGCGGATGTCCGCATCCGTGCGCGCATCAGGGGATGTGGTGGTCTGTGCTGCGGCCGGCATCGCCGCTGCGAGCATCAGGGCGCCGCACAACGCGGTGCGCTTGATGCCTCTCGATAAGTCTCCTGCTTGACCAATTCGTTTGGTCTTATCTTTTTGCATGGAATCTACCTTGAAAGGTCATGCCATCGGAAGGGCTCCGTACATGATAGGTGAAAGGAAAATGATTGCGATAACAGAGGCGCCCGGCTCATCCGCGAGGTTCGACCGGGCCTGCAGCCGTGGGTCGATCACGGGCGCGGGATGGAAGAAACAGACGGATTGAGACGGGCGAGGAACAATGTAGTGCAGGAATTGTTCAGAAGCCAATAACTTTTTGGTGTAGACCGATATCGGAATGGGTATCGGTGGCGCGCCGCACGCCAATGTTACGTAACATGAATGTTATGCGCGAACATTTTGGCAATGTTGTGCTAGCGCATCGCCCAAGTCGTTTCCTTGAGGAAAGTCAAAGTTGAGTCCATAATGACTCCAGACGTATTGACTTCCGGCCGGCGCATTGTCATGTCTTTTCCTCACCGCCTCGCTTCCCTCCTGCTCGTGACCGCCACGGCGTTCGGAACGGCCGCGCACGCCGGCAATCCTGCCGTCGATCCCCAGGCGGAAGTGGAGATGATCTGGGACCTCGCGCAGGATTCCCCGCTCGCCGCGCTCGACCGGGCGCAGGCCGCACGCCGCGACCTGGGGCCGGACGCGCCTTACGAGGCCAGGCAGACGTTGTTGCGCACGGAAGCCTGGCTCCGGGAAGACCTGGGCCAGCAGGATGCGGCGTACACGCTGGAGCGCGAATCGCTGCAACTGGCGCAGGCCCGCGGCGACGCGGCGGGCGCCGCGCTGGCCATGCTGGCCCAGGTGCGCGAGCTGCTCGACGCGCACCGGCTGGACGACGCCCAGGCGCTGCTCGACAGGATCGTGGCGCAGGCGCCGAACAACACGTCGCTGGTGTTCAAGGTGTCGGTCGAGCGGACGCAGGGCGACATCCTGAACCTGCGTGCCCGGTTCGACGAGGCGCTGGCGGCCTATCTGCGCGGCCTGCGCCTGTTGCAGGGGCGGCCCGGCGAAAGCGGCAGGCGTGCCGTGATGTATGCCCGGATCACCCAGGTGTACGTCAATGCGGACAATCCCGCCAAGGCGATCGAGTACGCCGACCTGGGGCTGGCGGAACGGAAGATGTCGCTGCGGCCGCTCGCTTCGCTGCAATTCACCCGCGCCATCGCGCTGGTCAGGATCGGACGCGACCGCGAAGGCATCGCCGCGTTCGAAAGTGCGCTGGCGACGGCGGTGCGCGCGGGATTGCAGGGCATGGAAGCGGCGACCCGCGGCAATATCGCGGATTATTATCTGCAGCACCACGACTACGTGCGCGCGGAAGCGGAATCGCGCAAGGCCTTGGCCGTGTCCGAAAAGGGCAGCGACCAGAACGTCATCCAGATGGCGCGCGCCAATCTCGGCTTCTCGCTGATGGGACAGGGACGCATCGCCGAGGGCCTGCCCTGGGTCGACGGCGTCATCGCCCACCTGCGCAAGGACAAGCTGACCGGCGACCTCGAGGCCATGCTGGACGAGAAGGGCCGCATGCTGGAGCGCGCGGGCCAGTACGGGCAGGCGCTGGCCACCGTGCGCGAGCAGCAGTCGCTGCAACAGCAGAGCGCCCGCGCCGCGCGCGACCGCGCCATCGCGGCGCTGCAGGAAGAATTCGACGCGCACCGGCGCAGCCAGCAGATCGTCCTGCTGCAGCGCGAAAACCGGCTGAAGGACGCGGAGCTGAACAACCGCCGCACCGTGCAACTGGCGACGACGTTCGCGGCCGTGCTGACGGTGCTGGCGGGCGCCGTCGTGACGGTGCTGTACCGGCGCGCGGCGCGCAGCAACGCGCGCCTGAAGGAATTGAACGTGCAGCTCGAATTCGGTTCGACGCACGACGCCCTGACGGGCCTGCACAACCGGCGCTCGCTGACGAACCGGATGAGCGTGCGCAAGGACGACCGCCGCCACCCGGTGCCGGACGCCGTCGACTGCTTCGTCCTGATGGACATCGACCATTTCAAGAGCATCAACGACCGCTGGGGCCATGGCGCGGGCGACGCGGTCCTCGTCGAGGTCGCGCGCCGGCTCGCCGCGGCCGTGCGCGATACCGACATGGTGGTGCGCTGGGGCGGCGAGGAATTCATGATCCACGCGCCCGCCATGGACCCGGCCAGCGTCGCGGGCATGGCGGAGCGGATCCTGGAGGCGGTGGGCTCGACGCCCGTCGACGCGGGCACAGGTAAATGCGCGATCCCGGTGACGCTCACCGCGGGCATCGTCGCGCTGCCGGGCGCCGGCGCCGCGTTCGACTGGCAGTGCGCCCTGCGCCTGGCCGACTGGGCGCTGTACCAGGGCAAGGCGCAGGGCCGCAACCAGGCGCGCATCGTCACGCGCCTGTACGCGCCGGCGGACACGGTGATGGCGGCGCTCGACCGCGACGGCGCGGACGTGGCGTCGTGGCTGGCGCTGGCCTGCGTGCACGGTCCGCGCCAGCCGGCGGGACGCGCAGCGCAGGCGCCCTCGCGCGACACGGGCGGCGCCCTGCACGCGATGGCGCGCGCCTGACTTTTATCCGCGCCGTGCGGCTTCGATCGCGGCGACGTCGATCTTCTTCATCTGCATCATCGCGTTGAACGCGCGCTTGGCCGCGGCCCGGTCGCTGCCCGTAAAAGCTTCCATCAGCACGCGCGGGGTGATCTGCCACGAGACGCCCCACCGGTCGCGGCACCAGCCGCATGCGCTTTCCTCACCGCCATTGCCGACGATCGCATTCCACAGCCGGTCCGTTTCTTCCTGGTCCTCGGTCGAGACCTGGAACGAGAACGCGTCCGTGTGTTTCACGCCCGGGCCGCCGTTCAGGCCGAGGCAAGGGATGCCCATCACCGTGAACTCCACCGTCAGCACATTGCCTTCCTCGCCGGCCGGATAATCGCCCGGCGCGCGGTGGACGGCGCCCACCGAGCTGTCGGGGAAGGTCTGCGCGTAGAACGTCGCTGCGTCCAGGGCATCGTTGTCGTACCACAGGCAAATCGTGTTCTTGCTGATCATGACGTCTCCTTCGTGGTCTGGAAATGGAGCGGCAACGATAGCACGGTGCGATCGTCAGGCGACCAGTTGCGCGCAACGCTCGGTCAATAACGCATGCAGTTGGCGCACGGCCGGCGAGAACTGCCGCCGGTGCGGGCACACCATCGACAGCGGCGCGGGCTCTCCCGGCTGGCCGGGCAGCAGCACGCGCAGGCGGCCGGCGCGCACGTCCGTCACGACGTCGATCCACGACCGGTAGGCGATGCCTTCGCCGGCCAGGGTCCAGCGCCGCACGACGTCGGCGTCGTCGCTCGCGAGCGCGCCTTTCACGTGCACGATGCGCCGTGATTTCCCGGCCGGGAAGACCCATTTGTCGTACACGCGGCCGTGCATCTGCCACAGCAGGCAGCTGTGGCGCTGCAGGTCGTCCAGCGACTGCGGTTCGCCGCATTGTTCCAGGTAGCCGGGCGACGCGACGAGCACGCGCCGGTTGTCCGGGGCGAGGGGCAGGGCGATGAAGCTGGCGTCCGCGTGCTGGCCGTAGCGGATCGCGATATCGACGGGATCGCGGAACACGTCCGCCACCTGGTCCGACAGCTGCAGGCGCATCTCCAGGCGCGGATGGCGGCGCCGGAAGTCGCCCAGCCACGGCAGCAGGATGTTGCGCCCGAAGTCGGACGGCGCCGCCAGCAGCAGCGTGCCCGTGAGCTCGGCGTCGTCGCGCCGCATGGCGTCACGGCCGCTGTGCAGCAGGTCGATGATCTCGCGCGCGTAGGGCAGGTAGCGTTCGCCCTCGTCCGTCAGGCGCAGGCTGCGCGTGGAACGGGCGAACAGGCGTAAATCCAGGTCGCGCTCGAGCCGCATGATGGCCGCGCTCACCTGGCCGGGCAGCAGGTTCGCTTCGCGCGCGGCCTTGGAAAAGCTGCCGCACGCGGCCGTGCGGACGAACAGGGCAAGGTCTTCGAACCGGACCATTTTCACTCCGCGAGTGAAACTGCTGACCGATTACCCCGGTTTTTTGATGGCTCGACGCTCCATATCATGGACGCATCCTTTCAGGAAACAAAGCAGTCGAGAGTCTACACAACCTTCAGGAGCCAGACATGAAACGATTGATGATCGCCGCCGCCCTCGTCGCCGCATTCGCCGGCACCGCCGCTGCCGCCGGCCCTGCGAAGATCGAGCGCGTGGCCGAATTCACGGGCGCCATGCCCACCGGCGTCACCGTCAGCAAGGACGGCCGCATCTTCGTCAACTTCCCGCGCTGGGGCGACGACGTGCCGTTCACCGTGGCGGAACTGCGCAACGGCAAGCCGGTCGCGTATCCGGATGCCGCGTTCAACCATGAAGCCGCCGACCCGGCCAAGGGCCTGATCAGCGTGCAGAGCGTCGTCGCCGACGGCCGCGGCCGCGTGTGGATCCTCGACACGGCCGCGCCGGGCTTCGCCGCGCCGAAAGCGGGCGGCGCCAAGCTCGTCGCCGTCGACCTCAGGACGAACAAGGTCGTCAAGACCGTCGTGTTCCCGGCGAACGTGATCCTGCCGACGACGTACGTGAACGACATGCGCTTCGATTTCCGTGTCGGCACCGAAGGCGTCGCCTACGTGACCGATTCGTCGATCAAGGGCCCTGGTGCCATCATCGTGCTCGACCTCGCGACGGGCAAGGCGCTACGCCGCCTGAGCGGCCACGCAACGACGTCGCCCGCGCCGGGCTTTGTTGCCACCATCCACGGCAAGGCCCTGGCCACCACGGGCCCGGACGGCAAGCCGCAGCCGTTCAACGTCGCGGCGGACGGCATCGCATTGTCGCCGGACGGCGAGACCCTGTACTTCTGCGCGCTGTCGAGCCGCACGCTTTATTCGGTGCCGACCCGCCTGCTGCGCGACCCGGACGCCACCGACGCGGACATCGCGAAGGCCGTGCGCAACCTGGGCGACAAGGGCGCGTCGGACGGCCTGGAAGCGGATGCGAAGGGCAACGTCTACGGCGGCGACTACGAGCACGATGCGCTGCGCAAGCTGGCGCCGGGCGGTCAATGGACCACGATCGCACAGGGCCCGGACATGTCGTGGCCGGACACGCTGTACGTCGGCCCGGACGGCTACCTGTACGTGATCGCCAACCAGCTGCACCGCCAGGCCGGCTTCAACGGGGGCAAGGACCTGCGCGTCAAACCCTATCGCCTGCTGCGCGTGAAGATCGACTGAAGGAGAACATCATGGACATCGTACAAACTGCCCGCCGCCGCCACACCACGAAGGCCTACGACCGCACGCGCAGGATCCCGCAAGCCGTCGTGGACGCCCTGCGCGAACTGCTGCGCCTCGCGCCGTCGTCCGTCAACTCTCAGCCTTGGCATTTCGTCGTCGCGTCGACGGAGGAGGGCAAGGAGCGCATCGCGCAGGCCACCGAGGCGGGCTTTCCGTTCAACACGGCCAAGATCCGCGATTCTTCGCACGTGATCGTGCTGGCGTCGCGCGCCTTCGTGGACGAGACGCACCAGGACGCCGTGCTGGCGCAGGAAGAGCGGGACGGCCGCTTCGTCAACGACGCCGCGAAGACCGCGCAGCAGGGCGGCCGCGCCGCGTTCACGGACCTGCACCGCTACGACCGGAAGGACGTGCAGCACTGGTACGAGAAGCAGACCTATCTCGCGCTGGGCACCCTGCTGCTGGGCGCCGCCAGCCTGGAAGTGGATGCGACGCCGATGGAAGGCTTCAATGCCGAGGTGCTGGACAAGGCGCTGGGCCTGCGTGCGCGCGGTTTTACCAGCACCGTGATCGTGGCCCTCGGCTACCGCAGCGCGGACGACTTCAATGCGAAGCTGCCGAAGTCGCGCCTGGCGTCCGAGGCGGTATTCACCGACATCTGATGCATCAGCGTTGCGCCTGCTGTCCCGCCAGCGGCAGCTCCGGCAGGAACAGCAGCGCGATGAGCCCCGCCAGCACGATCAGCGCGCCCGCGCCGAAGATGTTGGCGATGGCGTGGCGGTAGACTTCCACCGTCAGCGCCTGCGCGGCGGGCATGGCCGTAGCCGCGCCGTGCGCGCCCGCACGCGCGACGTCCGCGATGCCGTGCGCGTGCACCTGGTGCGCGAGGATGGCGCCGGAGCCCGTCACGCCCAGCAGGCCGCCAAGCGAGCGGAAGAACGTCAGCATCGCCGTGCCCACGCCGCGGCGCGGGACGGGCAGGGCGTTCTGCACGGCGATCGTCATGTTGGGCATCACGAGGCCCAGGCCCGCGCCCAGCATGAAGATCGCGGGCTCGATGATCCAGTAGCCGCGCGCCGTGTCCATGCCCCACGCGAGGACGGCGAACGCCAGCACCGCCGCCGACAATCCGCCCACCTGCACGGCCTTGTACTTGCCCGAGCGCGACAGCACGCGGCCGTTCAACGTCGACGACGCGATCATCCCGACCATCATCGCCACCGTCATCATGCCCGAATGCGCGGGACTGCTGCCCATCACGAGCTGGAAGAACAGCGGGAAGAACACGCTCGCGCCCATCAGGCCCATGAACGTCAGCGCCATCACGATGCAGGCGATGTTGAAGACGCGGCTGTGGAACAGGTCCGGCGGCAGCACGGGTTCCTCCGCGCGGCGCAGGTGCACCACCAGCCAGCCGCCCAGCACCACCGTCAATGCCGCGCACACCTGCACCTGCACGGAATCCCACGCCCACTCCGTGCCGCCCAGCGCGAGGATCAGCAGCAGCGCGGTGATGGACACGGTGAGGAGCACGGAGCCGAGGTAGTCGATGCGGTGCGCGTGCGTCTGCACGGGCTTGCGCAGCGAACGCGCGATGGCGTAGAACGCGACGGCGCCGACGGGCAGGTTGATGAAGAAGATCCAGTGCCATGACAGCAGGTCCGTCATCATCCCGCCCAGCACGGGACCGAGCACGCTGGTGACGGCGAACACGATCGCGATCGAGCCCTGGCGCCGCGCTCTTTCCTTCGGCGGCACGAGGTCGCCGATGATGATCTGCGCGAGCGGCATGAAGCCGCCGGAACCCATGCCCTGGATGGCGCGGAACGCGATCAGCTGGACCATGCTCTGCGCGCAGCCGCACAGCACGGAGCCGAGCAGGAACGTGAACAGTGCCGTGAAGATCATCGGCCGCCGCCCGTACTGGTCGGCCAGCTTGCCGTACAGCGGCATCGTGGCGGTGGACGCGAGCACGTACGCCGTCACGACCCACGACAAATGGTTCATGCCGCCCAGGTCGCCGACGATGCGGGGCAGGGCGGTGGCGACGATGCTCTGGTCGAGCGCGCCGAGGCCCAGCACGGCCATCAGGGCGAGGTAGACGGAACGGATTTCGCGGGCGTCCGCGGGTGCGTCTTGCGTGGGAGATTCAGTCTTCATGGTCGGCGAGGAAGTTGAGGGCGTCGATGGCGCCGGCGAGCGCGGCCATCTGGTCGGGCGACAGGCGGGCAATGCGTTGCGACAGCCAGTCGTGGCGGCGGTCGCGCAAGCGGCGCAGGGCGGTGTGGCCCGCGGGGCTGACGTGCAGGCCGCTCCGGCGGCGGTCGTGTTCCTGGGCGGCGCGTTCGACGAGGCCGGCCGCTTCCAGCGCCTTGACCTGGCCGCTCATCGTCGGGCTGCGCACCTGCTGCATGCGCGCCAGCTCGGCCACGCCGATGCCGGGATGCTCATGGATCAGGTGCAGCAACATCGCCTGCATCAGCGACAGGCCTTGTTCCTGGCGGTCCGTGTCGCGCCGCATCTGGCGCACGATGCCCTTGAGGGCTGCGCGCAGGTCTTCGGACAGGCGTTCGACGTGTTGGTCGTATTGGGTCATGTTTAATATAGGTAGCCTACCTAACTATCTTACGCCGATCGCGCGACGGATGCAAATGGTGTCTTCGTGACAATGCACGCATTTTCCGGAGGACACATTTGGTAAGGTGGCGGCTGTACCTGTTCAATATCCTTATGCATTTCCGAGCCCAACTGGACCGTTCCCTCGCCATGCTGTCCGCGCGCGGCCTGGCGCGTCATCACGCCGCGCCGCCGCTGTTCCGTCTGCTGTGGAAACTCGGCGTCCGCGTCCGTCCGCCGCACTTCCTCGGTTTCGCCCACATTGCTGGAGTTTATGGTTCGTGGTTCACTTGCGCGTGGGGCGTGTTCATGTGGCTGCTCGTGTGGTCGCACCAGGGGATGGATTTCCTGGGCGTGGCGCTCAGGTCCGCCGGCGCCGGCGCGGCGTTCGGGTTGACGATGGCGTGGTTTTATACGCGCGAACGGCGGGAATTCGGGCTGCCGGCATGGGAATCGTTCGGCGGGGACGAACAGACAGGCTAAACGGGGGAGCCATGTATCACGCCATCGTGCGACGCAGGATCGTCAACGCATTCGCCGGCCTCAGCGCGGGGAACATCGACGCCATCACGGACGAGCTCGCACCGGACGCCGTGCATTATTTCGTTGGCACGCATGCGCTGTCGGGCACGCGCCGTACGCCCGAGGCCATCCGCGCGTGGTACGAGCGCCTGTTGCGCCTGCTGCAGGGCATCCGCTTCACGTTGCACGAGGTCCGCGTGTCGGGCTGGCCGTGGCGCACGCAGGTCGAGGCGATCTGGACCGAAACGAATTACGGCACGGATGGCGTGCAAACGTCCGCCGAGGGCGTCAACCTGATCGAGGTCCGCTGGGGCAAGGTGACGAGCGTGCGCATCTATCCTGACACGGCCATGCTGGAGCGGACGCTGCAGCGCATCGCGGCCAAGGGCACGGCGGAGGCACTGGCGCCGCCCATCACGTCCTGACGCTTACAGCGCCTGCCAGCCCAGCGCGGCCATCACCTCGTCCACGCCGATCCTGTCCACCCAGTCGTCGCGCCGCGCCACGGTGATGACCGTGCTGTTGTGCTTGTCGATGGGTGCCCATTCCGGATTCTTCTGACGCATCAGGGCGATGACGGGGACGTGCACGGCATTCGCCAGGTGCATGACGGCCGTCTCGACGGAGACGATCAGCTTGCACAGGCTGAGGATGGCCGGTAGCTGGAAGAAATTGTCTTCGGCACTGAACAAATGGGTGCGCGCGAGGTTGTGACGGGCGAACAGGGCGCGGGCGCGGGCCAGATCTTCCGGGACGACGTTGACGATGAAGCCGGCGTCGTGCCACTTCGCGTCCTGCTGCATGGTGCGAATGAGTTCGATGACCCGTTCCAGCGGCCATGAGCGTTCGATCGATTTCGAATACGCATTCAGGAACACGACCTTGGGCGCCATTACGCCACTGCGGCCGGTGCCGCCGAAGCCCCAGGCGAAGAACTGGCCGCGCGCGTAATCCATCCACCGGTCGGGGATGGACAGCACGGGATAGCGGGCTGCCGGCGGGATCGTGATGCCGAACAGCTGCGTGAACCAGTCGGCATAGATGTCGCTGATGTGCTGGTCCGGATGCGATGCCGTGGTGTACGCGGGGATGAAGGCGTCCAGCTTGCGGTAGGCGAGGTGCTTCGGCAGGTCGTAGGACCGCACGCGCTTCTTCTGGCCCACGACGAAGCCATGCGGGCTGATCTTGCGGGCCAGGCCCGCGTACTTGTGCCGGTCCAGCACGGCGAGCGACACGACGATCGGGTAATCCTGGCGCTGCGCTTCCTGCAGCGAAGCCTTGTACAGCGCGGGACTGTAGGTTTCGTCGTAGACCTTGTTGAAGCACGGGCACTCGGCCAGCCAGTCGTACAACGCGTATTTTTTCAGGTGCGGCCAGTCCGCGGCCCGGCGCGTGCGGCGGCGCTCGTCGACCCACAGGTCGATCTTCAGGTGCGGGAAGGCGCGCGCGAAGGCGGCGAAGCAGCTCTGCAGGTAAGTGAAATCGCCCAGCGCCAGGTGGGCGATGAACAGGATCCTGTCGGCACGCGCGAGCAGCGCCCGGTCGACCAGCGCCGTGCGGGCGGCCGAGTCCGCCAGCCAGTCCGTGTCGAATGCGCCCGGCTGTGCGCGGCCACCCCAGCTGTCCAGTTTCAGCGTCTGTTCACTCGAGATTTTCATAACAAAATTGTAGAGGGCGGATGGCCGGGGTAGAACGGGCGGTGCTGTAAAGTTGAGTAAAGCTTTTGTTAAGAATTAGCATGCTTCGATGACATCCGTGTTGCATGCCAATGCGACACAAAGTGGCCGATCAGTAAATATTGCATCCCGTCAGTCTGCCAGATTGCATGGAAAAACGAAGCACTGTTGACGTTACAAGTTGTAACGACGCGAATCGCCGGCCAGTCGGCTTGACCGGCCGGCGACGTCGTCCAGCGTCAGCCGAGATTGCTGCCGCGGATCTTGCTCAGGTCAGTATCGCTGCCGGCCGTACCGGACCGTGGATCGAGGCTCCCGCCGGCTCCGCCGCCCGGCATGGCACTGCCCGCGCCCGTGCCCATATCGGACGAGCCCGCATGCCCGGCGCCCATCGAGCCCATGCCTGCACCGGCGCCCGTGCTCGCGCCTGCGCCACCGCCGACCATCCCGCGCATCGCCACGTTCGGTCCCATGCTGGGCGCGCCGGAACGCATCGGGTCGGTGCCGTAGAAGGTGTGGATTTGTTGGGCCCATTGCGCGTCAGCCATGTCGGGCCAGGCATCCTTGTCGAAGCCGGGGGCGTTCTGCAGGCGCTCCTTCTCGATGTCGAGCACGAAGCGCTTGTTGACGGTGTCCAGGTGCAGGGCTTGCCAGGGCACGGCGAACAGCTTGTCGCCCATGCCCAGGAAGCCGCCGAAGGACAGCACGGCGTAGGCGACCTGGCCGGTCTGCATGTCGAGCATGATTTCCTTGATGTCGCCCAGGTCTTCGTCGGCAGCGTTGACGACGCTGTCGCCGATCAGGGTGTCGGCGCCCATCAGCGCGGGGCCGGGGCCGGCATGTTGTCCGGTGTCCTTGTACATGCCGTATTTGTCGCGATCTGCGTAGCTCATCTCTCGTCCTCCTGATGTCGATGATTGCAGGGCTGTCGGTGCGGTATCCATTCAGGGTAAATGGACCGCCTGGTCCGCGTTTGCGTGCGCTCAATCGTGCGCGAACGCGGTACCACCGACGGAAGCGATCCTAGCCCCAATCCGCATTGCCGCGCGCGCGCTAGATTCCAGGAAAAAGACGACCGGAACGAACCAGGAAGTAGCGCCACGCAATACTTCGTGAGAATCAAGTCTCGTCTACTCGACTATCATGCTGAACCTGGTTCATGATCAATGGCCCAAACACGAAGGAGGAATAATGAAACGTTGGATGTTGGCGGTACTGATGTGCGCGGCGGGTGCCGCGCAGGCGAATTCGGCATGCGACAAGCCGAAGAAGGATTTCGACGGCCTGTATTGCCTGAACAAGGTGTACCAGGAAGCAGACAATGAGCTCAACAGCACGTACGGCAAGCTGGCCGGCAAGCTCGATGCGGACGGCAAGAAGCGCCTCAAGACGGGCCAGCTGCAGTGGATCGACGAGCGCAACAACAATTGCTCGCGCCACGAAGGGACCGCATTCTACGTCAACCTCGAGTGCGCGACCGACACGACCGTCCGCCGCGCGCAATTCCTGCAGGACCGCCTGCGCGAGTGCGTGAGCGCCGGCTGCCAGAACAGCAAGCTGTAAGCGCGCCGGCCGTCAGTCCAGGTCGGATGCGTCGTGGCGCTCCAGCACCTGTTCTTCCGGCTTGCCGCGCACCCGGTTGACCTTGCGGCCCCGGATCACGGCCGGACGCGCGCCGACTTCGTCCGCCCAGCGGCGCACCTGCTGGTACTGGTGCACGGCGAGGAATTCGGCGGCGTCGTACAGCTCGCCCAGCACGAGGCCGCCGTACCACGGCCAGATCGCCATGTCGGCGATCGTGTACTCGTCGCCCGCGACGAAGCGGCGCTCGGCCAGCAGGCGGTCGAGCACGTCCAGCTGGCGCTTCGTTTCCATCGCGTAGCGGTTGATCGGGTATTCCAGTTTTTCCGGCGCATACGCATAGAAATGGCCGAAGCCGCCGCCGACGAAAGGCGCCGAGCCCATCTGCCACATCAGCCAGTTGAACGTCTCGGTGCGGGCCGGGATGTCCCTGGGCAGGAAGGCGCTGCCGAATTTTTCCGCCAGGTAGACGAGGATCGAACCGGACTCGAACACGCGCACGGGCTCTGGTCCGCTGCGGTCGACGAGGGCCGGGATCTTGGAGTTCGGGTTGATCTCGACGAAGCCGCTGCCGAACTGCGCGCCTTCGTTGATGCGGATGAGCCAGGCGTCGTATTCCGCGCCCGTGTGGCCGGCGGCCAGCAGCTCCTCGAGCATGATCGTGACCTTTTGCCCGTTCGGCGTGCCCAGCGAATACAGTTGCAGCGGATGCTTGCCGACCGGCAGCTCCTGCTCGTGGGTCTTGCCCGCGATGGGACGGTTGATGCTGGCGAAGGCACCGCCCGAAGGCGTCGCCGGGGACCAGACCCGGGGCGGGACATAGGGGGACGTGAACGGGTTCGTGGGGTCGGACATTGCACTTCTCCTTCTGTGACTCGGTGGAGAGGCGATGATGCCCGAAAAGCCACGTTCGTGCAGGAGCCACCCGAACGACGGTTTCAGCGCAGCAGTTTCAGGCCCGGCGGCAGCGCATCGCCGAACATGCGCGTGCTGCTTTCCTGGTCAAGTTCGACCACGTCGCGCACCTGCGCGGACCAGCTGGCCGGCGCCCCCGCGGACGCGAGCCGCTGCAGGACTTGCGCGCGCAGGTCGTCGTCGATGTCGCGCGTGCGGTCGCCCGTCTTGCGCGCGAGGTGGGCGGCGGCGAAGCCGGCCGGTTCGATCCGCTTCCAGTCCAGTTTCATGAGTTCTGCCAGCCAGCGCCCGGCCGCATCCGGCGGCGCCACCTCGTGCGCGCTGCCGTGCAGGGGAGTGCGTGCGCCCACGCGCGCGAGCGCCCACAGGTAGCGCGCATACGTGGCCGCCGTCTTCGCATCGGGTTTCGGCGTCACCGGAATGCCCATGATGCGGCCGACCATCCAGTCCCCGATCTCGGCCTTGTACGCGGCCGGGATGCGTTCCAGCGACGCGCCCAGCCGCAGCATGTCGTCCTCGCTGCCGTCGACGAGCGTGGCGGGACGCTTCGCGCGGTCCGCGGGTTCGGCCTGCAGGTTGAACGCGAAGTCGTCGAGCAGGCGCAGTTGCGCTTCCGTCGACAGGCCCCCGGCCACGCGCCGCCACAACGTCCACCACTCGGCGCGGACCTGGCTGTCCTTGAAGTATTGCGCGCCGGCCGGGAACAGGGCCCACAGCTGCTGGATTCTCCAATCGTCGAGCGGATCGCCGAAGCCGGGGCGCAAACACCAGCCGGCCAGGTTCAGCCACACGCGTTCGTGCTCGGCCGAACGGCGCCGGCCTTTCGCGCGTTCCATCAATGTGTCGAACAGGCGGCGCAGCAGCGGTGTCTCCCACCGCTCGCGGCCGCCCAGCACGTGTTCGAGCGCGCCGCGCAGCTGGCGCACTTCGCGCACTTCCACCTGCTGGTTGCGCGCGCCGAAGATGCGGTCGATGCGCCTGATGGCCTCGTCGATCTGGGGATGCACGGCATCGACCGTGGCCGGCGCTTCCTCTTCGCCGCGCAACTGGAATTCCAGGCGCCAGCGCTGGCCGCTGCCATCCTCGGCCACGCAGAACATCTCCAGCGTGCCCAGCTCGGACAGCGCGGCCGCCAGCCGCACGGGGATGGACGCCGTCTTCGCATCCTGCGCCCGCAGTACGGTGGCGATGGCCGGGAGCCGCACGACGTCGGCCGGATCGAGGTCGACGATGTCACCCGCCGCGGCCGCATCGGCCACGCTGGAGACGAGGTGGAAGCGCACGGGCCGGCCCACGCGCAGGGCGAAGCTGCGTTCGGCCAGCGTGATCTCTTCGCCGGCACGGGCGCCGCGCGGCAGCACGCAGACCGAGCGCAGGCGTGGGCCTTCTTCCAGGATCAGGTAATAACTGCGCGCCGACCCGCTCTCGATGGCGGGCGCGAGCCCGGCCCGCGCGAGCGAATAGGCGACGGCGCCGCGCGCGACGGCGACGTCCGGATCGGCATTGTGCAGCACGCGTACACTCCCGCCGCGCCACGCGGACAGCACGTCGGCCAGCCGCTGGGCCAGCGCCTGGCCGCGGAACACGCCGCCGTTCAGCAGCAGCGTATCCGGTACCGGCAGGCTGCCATCGTCGGGGATGTCCAGCGCCTCGCGCGCCGCCTGCGCGTGCTGGCGCAGGAAACCCGCCAGATGGCGCGTGATGGCCGGGTCGCTCGCATACGGCAGGCCGAATTCGACGATGCCGGCACGGGCCCGCTGCGGGCCTTCCTGGGCTTCGTTGAAGGGGAAGAAGCCGTCCAGCACGATGCGTTCGACGTCGGCCTTCGCGATGGTCGCCGAGCGGCTGGCGCCGATCAGGCGCGAACCGGCACCCAGCAAGGTGACGGTCGTTTCATCCGGCGCATCCGGCGCCAGCAACTGCTCCTTCGCGGCGCGGCACCGTTCCGTCAGTTGCGCGAGGCGGCCGGCGGACAGGCGCTGGCTTTCGCCCAGGCGCGATTCCGCCAGGTGGGCGAGGGCGAGGTCCATGTTGTCGCCGCCGAGGATCAGGTGGTTGCCCACGCCGATGCGCGACAGGGACGGTTCCCCATCCTTCAGCTCCACCTTGACGAGCGTGAAGTCGGTGGTGCCGCCGCCCACGTCGGCGACGAGCACGAGCTTCGCGTCCGCGAGGTCGGCGGCCAGGGTCGTGCGGTGGCGTTGCAGCCAGTCGTACAGGGCGGCCTGCGGTTCTTCCAGCAGGCGCACGTCGGGCAGGCCGGCCAGCTTCGCCGCTTCCAGGGTGAGGGCGCGCGCGCCTTCGTCGAACGAGGCGGGGATCGTGAGGACGATCTGCTGCCGTTCCAGCGGCCGTGCGGGATGCTGCGTATTCCACGCCGCGCGCAGGTGTGCGAGATAGCTGGCGCTCGCGGCCAGCGGCGACACTTTCGGCACGTCGTCCGGCGCGCCCCACGGCAGGATGGGCGCCGTGCGGTCCACGCCCGGATGCGACAGCCAGCTCTTGGCCGACGCGACCAGCCGGCCCGGCGATGCGGCACCGAGGCTGCGCGCGAGACGGCCGATGGCGACGCGGTCCACGCCGCCGACATCGCGTTCCGACCACGGCAGTTGCAGCGCATCCGCCGCCAGTTCGCCTGCGAGCGGGTGGTAGCGGCTCGACGGCAGCAGCGGGGCCGTCCCCACTTCGCCGGGCGCCACCAGTTGTGGAATAGCGAACGTGGCGACGTGTTCGGACCCCGCGTCGGCATAGGCCAGCACCGTGTTGGTGGTGCCGAGGTCGATGCCGACGAGGGCTGCTTGGGTACGGGTCACTGCTCGGTGCTGCGGACGTCGAACTCGACCTTCCAGCGCTGGCCTTCACGGGCCACGGCCACCAGTTCCAGCGTGCCCGCTTCCGTCGCGACGGCATGCAGTTTTACCTGCACGACGTCGCCCGGCGTGCGGCCTTCCGCCGGCAGGGTCGCCTGGATCTCGTTCAATTCCTGCAGCTCGTCCGGGTTCCATGATTCCAGCACGTCGCCGATGCGGTCTTGGCGACGGGTGCTCGAACCGAAGAAGCGGAAGTGCACGGGCTCGCCCACGACGAGGCCGAATTCCTGGCCCGGCAGTTCCAGCTCGCTGCCTTCTTCCATGCCGAATGGCGCCACGCACAGCGCTTCCAGCGGCGGCTCGAATCCGGGGATGGCGGGCATCGACGACTCCACGCCGACGTAGTACGAGCGGGCCGTGCCGCCGCGGATGCGCACGCCGCCACCGCGGCGCGCATAGCCGTAGTAGGCGGCGCCGCGCGCGACGGCGAGATCCAGGTCCGCGCCTTCCAGCATGCGGGCCGGTTCCGCGCCTTCCATGTACAGCCAGTCGTTGATGGTGTCCATCACGCGCTTGGCGAGGATGTCCGACTTGAACACGCCGCCGTTGAACAGCACGGCGCTCGGGTGCAGGAACGTGTGTTCCGGGTTCACTTTGCCCTGGAAGCCTTCTAGCTCCGCCGTCGCACCGGCCTGGCGGCCGAGGAAGGCAGCGAGGTGGCGCGTGATGGCGGCGTCCTGCGCATACGGCAGGCCCACCTGCGTGAGGCCCGCGCGGGTGCGCGTCGCCGGGCGCGCGGAGGCTTCCACGCGGGGGAAGAAGCCGTCCGTGATGAACGTCGTGACTTCCTCGCGCGTGAGCTCCGTGCGGATCGAGCCGCCGATCAGCTTCGAGCCGCGGCTCGGCACGACGATGGGCCACGTGGTCGCGTCGGCGTCCGCCAGCAGGTGTTCCTTGGCGCCGCGGCAGGCGTAGGTGAGGGCGCGCATCTGCCACGCGTCCAGTTGCGTGCCGTTCGCCTGGAGCTTGCGCGCGACGAGGTGGGCCAGCGCGAGGTCCATGTTGTCGCCGCCCAGCAGGATATGGTCGCCGACGGCGACGCGGTGCGGTTCCAGGTTGCCGTCGCGCTCGAGGATGGCGATCAGCGAGAAGTCGCTCGTGCCGCCGCCCACGTCCACGACGAGCACGATGTCGCCCGCTTTCACCTGCTTGCGCCAGCGGCCGCCGCTGCCCTGGATCCAGCTGTACAGCGCGGCCTGCGGTTCTTCCAGCAGGGTCGGGCTGCCGTAGCCGGCGCTGCGTGCGGCTTCCGCCGTCAGTTCGCGCGCGGCCGGGTCGAACGATGCGGGGATCGTCACGGTGACGGCTTGCCGTTCGAACGGCGCGTCCGGATGCGCGGCGTTCCACGCGGCTTTCAGGTGTTCGAGGTAACGGGTCGATGCCGCCAGCGGGGAGACGCGTTCGACTTCTTCCGGCGCATCGGTCGGCAGGATGGCGGCGCGGCGGTCCACGCTCGGGTGGCTCAGCCAGCTCTTCGCGGACGACACGAGGCGGATCGGCGTGCCGGCACCGCGGCTGCGTGCCATCTCGCCCACGACGGGTGCGGCCTGGCCGTTCGTCCACGGCAGCGCCAGTTCTCCCGGCGCCAGTTCGTCCGGGTGCGGCAGGTACAGGAACGACGGCAGCAGCGGCAGCGCTTCCACGGTGCCCGGCGCGCTCAGTTGCGGGATGCCCAGCACGCCCTGGTCGGCCTTTTCGCCGTCGCTGGCCTGCAGGTCGACGTACGACAGCGCGCTGTGCGTCGTGCCCAGGTCGATGCCGATGGCGTAGCGGGCGTCGTTGTTGGTCACGTCGCTCATTTGCGCGCTCATAGTTCGACCTCCGCCGGGGCGATGATGGAAGCGTCGTGTTTATCCGCCAGCTGCGGCAGGCGCACGTCGCGCGCGCGCCAGCCGCGGTGCGACAGGGTGCCGGTGAACGGCGCCTTGCCGACGACGTTGCCGGTCAGGCGCACGCTGGCCGCGTCGAAGCCTTCCGGCAGCGTGATGCGCGTGCCTTCCAGCTCGCCGCGCACGGGTTCGATGGTGAAGTGCTCGCGCAGCACGCGCGCGCAGCCTTCGTGCACGAGGCGGGCGGCGGCGCCGATGTCGGCGTCCGCGTAGACCGTGATGTTTTCGTTGGCGAAGTCGATCAGGCGGGCTTCGCGCTGCAGGAGGCCCAGCAGTTGCAGGGCGGCGTCCGGCGTGGCGATGCGTAATGGGGCCGCTGCGGGAGCGGGTGCAGGGGCGGGTGCCGGCGCCGGTTTCGGCGCAGGCGCCGGAGCGGCGATGGGGCCGATCTGGTCGTCGCGCACGCGCGCGGCGAACTCGGCGTCGCCCAGGGTCTTGAAAAAGGCGCCGAAGGCAAGGGACAGCCGGCTCCAGAAGGATGGCAGGTTGGTCGGTTGGCTCATGTTCTTGTGGTATCCGTGGTGGAAGCTTGCTTGCTTGCAGGAAGCGGCCGGATGGCGGCCGCGGTCCCTGAAAGCGCGAATGATACCAGTTAGACACCGAGTGGATGGCCGCGGACGTCAGGGTCTGATATAGATGGGATTGCCCAGCAATGCGAGTTTGCCCTGCGCATCCCGCACTTCCGCCCGGACCGTATGCCGCTTCCCGTCCGCCGTCCAGGCGAATGCGAGCGTGCGGTCGCCGTCGCCGATGGGCGCGTCGGCAAGCCATCCGCCCGGCACCCCGTCGACCAGGATGACCGGCCGCATGCCGGCCGCCGCGCGCACCTGCAGCGCGAAGCGCACCGGCGTGCCTGCGGGCGCGGCCAGCGCGTCGCCCATCATGGCGGCGTGTCCGTTCGCCTCGGCCGTCAGGGCCAGCAGGCGGTCCGGCGTGCCGGCCACGTCGACGAAGACGTGCCCGGCCCGGATGCCGTCCACGATCGCCGGCTGCGACAGTTCGGGCGCGTATACGACCGTCGTCGGCGCGCCGACCGAGGCCTGCGGGTCGGCGGCGTCCGCGTGGTGGTTGTCGCTGCCGCCGATCGCCGTCAGGCGCAGGCCGCGGTCGAGCGCGGCCTGCCAGAACGGGATGCCGGAATACGGGGTGTCGGCATCGCGCCCGTTGACGGCCTCGATTGCCTGCGCCTGGCGCAGCGCTTCCTGGTCGGCCCAGCCGCAGCCCATGCAATCCTCGCCGGACGGGCGCACCGGATGGTTGACGGAGACGAGGGCGCGGGGCGGCACGGTGCGCAGCAGGTCGCTCCAGCCGCGGCGGCCGGCCATGACGCGGAAGTCGACGGGCGCCAGCGTGCCGAACAGGTTGGCATGACCCTGGAAACTGGTCAGCTCGCGGCCCGGCAGCAGCAGGGTGCGTGCGAACCACGGCTGCAGCGCGCGGATCTCGGACGCGTGCGCCACCGTGTTGTGTTCCGTGATGGCGATGAAGTCCAGGCCGCGCCGCGCCGCCGCCTGCGCGGTCAGGAACAGCGGGCAGGGCACGGCGGGGCCGCCGCCGTCCGCGGCGCACGAACCATCGCTGTGGCCCGTGTGGCTGTGCAGGTCGCCGCGATACCACCCGGGGCCGGAGCGCAGCGGCGGCGCCAGCACCGGCGGCTCGTCGACGGCATCGAGCGTGCGTCCGAACCAGACGCGCGCCGTGTAGTCGGCATGCGCCGTCTTGCGCAGGTTGGGCACGCCGAGCAGCAGCGACCACGTGCCGGCCCGCGTGGGCGTGGGCAGGTACGACGGCGTGGCGTCCACGGCGCTGACGGTGAACACGCTCTTGTTGCCGCCGCTCCAGCCGACGACGGCGCCGTCCGGGCCGAGCAGGCCCAGGTCGATCACGCTGCGCTGTTCCTTGCCGTCGTAGCTGAATGCCACGGTGAGGCGCTGCGTGCCGGGCGGTACCGCGATCGGCACCGTGCGGTAGGTCTGGTGGTCGGCGCCGTCCAGGCGGCCGCGCAGCACCAGGTCCGGCTGGTCTGCGGCGGCGCACGACGCGGCGGCCAGCGCGAGTATCGCGAACAGGTTGCGCATGCAGGCCTCAGAAGTCGTACTTCAGTGCGGCGCGCACGGCGCGGCCGATCACGGGGCGGGCGATGAAGGTGTTGGCGCCCGCGTCCGCGCTCTGCAATTCGCCGGCGCGCGGATTGCCTTCCGTGAGGCCGAGCGAATTGGTGACGTTGTCGGCGTACAGGTAGGCGGTCCAGGCGGCGCCGATGCGGTAGCGCGCCGACAGGTTGACCACGCGGTAGGCCGGCAGCACGACGCTGTTGGCGGTATCGACGAAGCGCTTGCCTTCGTATTCCCACGACGCCTGCAGGCGCAGCGCGTCGCCCAGCAGGTTCAGGCCCGGGACGATGCGGGCGCTGACCTTGGGTACGCGGATGAGCTGGTTGTCCGTGTAGTCGCGCAGCACCGGCGCGTTGTTGACCTTGTCGGTGTACGACAGGCCCTTGTAGCGCGGCTGCTGCAAGGTCAGGTTGAAGCCCAGGTCGCCCCATGCGGCCGGCTTGAGCTTGCCCTCGAGTTCGAGCCCGTAGGTGCGGGTCGACGCATAGCCCGTCTGGGTGACGACCGCCGTGTTATTCAGCGAGAACACGTTGTTCGTGTAGCTGACGTTGTCGTACTTCGAGTAGAACACGGTCGGGTACAGCTCGACCAGCGTGCCCCGGTACTTGTAGCCCAGCTCACCGAGATCCATGGTCTGGATGACGGGTACCGCGGTCGGGCTGGTGATGTAGGAGCTCAGGTTCGGCAGGCGGAACGCGCTGGTCCAGCGGCCGAACAGGCCGGCGTCGCGCGTCAGCTGGTAGTTCGCGCCCAAGGTCCAGCCCAGCTTGTGGAAGGCGTGGTCGTAGGTGTCGAAGATGCCGCTGCCGGTCCTGACCTTGGACGTGGCGGGCGTGCCCAGGTTGACGTAGGTCGGGCGCTCGGTCCAGCCCTTCGTCTGCACGCGCTCCCAGCGCAGGCCGCCGTCCAGGCGCAGGCGCGCGTCGACCTGCCATTCGTCGGCGAGGTACAGCGCATGCGTGGTCGACTTGCCGCCCGCGTTTTCCCATTCGTAGCCGTAGGCGTAGATGCCGTGGTCCGTGATCGTGCCCAGCGGTTTGCCGGAAGCGTCGCTGGCGACCAGGTCGAGCAGCGGCGCCTGGCTCTGCGCACCCAGCAGCACGCTCGACGAATAGCGGTCGAAGTCCTGGCTGAAGTGGGCAAAGTAATAGCCGGCGGTGACGTCGTGGCGTTGTCCCGCGATGTCCAGGCGGCGCGTGAGGCGGGTGTCGTTGACGAATTCGTCGACCGGCAGCGTCACGCCGCGCAGGCCGCCCACGACCATGAGGCCGTTGTCGCCCGGGTAGGCGGTGCCGGGGCGGTTGGCGTATTGCAGCGACAGTTGCGTGGCACCCGGCACGTTGGCGAGCAGCGGTTGCGATTGCTTGAGGAAGGCGGCGATGCTGAGAAGCTGGTTCGGGAACACGCCGTTGCGCTGGGTGTCCGTCTGCGAATAGCGCAGCGATTCGTTCAGCTTCCAGTCGGCGCCGAAATCCTTCTGCAGGTTGAAGCTGGCCTGGGTGCGCTTGACGTGCGTGCCTTCGTCGTTGTTGAAGTGGTAGATGCCGCCGTTACCCATCTTCATGTCGACGTTGCGCGTGTCCGGGCCGGCGATGGTGCCGTGGTTGCCGTCGAAGCCGGGCACGGCGCGGATCACGCCGTCGGCGTAGGTCCGCATCGGGATGCCGAGGTACAGGGCGACGCGGTCGTCCAGGTGCTTCAGGTCGAACGTCATGCGGCCGCCGTCGATGTCCCTGGTCAGCTTGAGGCGCACCTGGCCGCCGTCGTTGGCGCGGAAGCCCGGCGAGCGCACGCCCTTGTCGATGCGGTAGAAGCCGCCGACGCCCGCGCGCCAGCCGTCGCCCAGCGGCGTGGCGTACCAGAAGTCGGCGCGGTGCTGGCGCGAGCTGCCGATCGTGTACTTGACCGTGCCGGACGGCGCATCCGGCAGTTCACGCGACAGGAAGTTGATCGCGCCGGCCGGGGCATTGGTATAGAACACGGACGACGGACCGCCGCGTACCACCTCGATGCGGTCGATCGTTTCGTCGAGGCGGAAGGCCTGGTCGGCGTTCAGGTAGCCGAGCGACGGGTCGTGCTGGACCGGAATGCCGTCCTCGAGCAGGGTGACGGAGCCGAAGCCGTCGACCGGGATGCCGCGTGCGCGGATATTGCCCGATGCCTCGCCGCCGGACGACTCGACCCAGAACCCGGGCACGGACTTCATCGCCTCGGTGACCGACGTCGGCGCCTGCATGCGCAGGCTTTCCTCGTCGATGGTGGTGATGGAATAGCTGGCCTTGACCTTGCTGCGTTTCGTGGCCGTGCCGGTCACGACGACCGTGTCCGGCGCCGGCGCGGCGGCGCCCGCCGCTTCCTGCGCGTGGAGGGGCAATGGCGCGCCGACGAGAATGGTGAAGCCGCCCAGAAAGGCGGCGTGAAGTGCTTGCTGCAAGCGTGTCGATCCCATGAAATCTCCGTAGTGCGCATGCCATCGATGAATGGCTGCGGGAATACCAGTCGTATGGATTGGTATGGCATCCGCGGCTGAGCAATGCGCGGACGGTGCGGAGATTAGTGCGGGATTGTGACTTGCGCGTGACGCTACCGAAGCTTAATCGCCGGCGTCGACGGCCGGTATGGTTCCGGTATCGTCCCGGGCGGCGCCGGCCAGCAGCGCACGTGCATACACCTCGAAATCGTCCAGCCCCCGCTTGATGATGGTCACCAGCGCGGGCAGCGGCGCGGCCTGGTAATCCCATTCGGCGCGGCAGAATTCGCCCGTGCGCTTGAGGTCTTCGGCCAATGTCGGCTCGATCCAGCCGTGGTCCGCCAGCAGGGTGATGACTTCGCGCTCGTCGTGCGCCGGGCCCAGGCCGCGGGCGGCCAGCACGTGGTCGCCCATCTCGACGGCCGCTTCCCAGGCGCGGATCACGTTCAGGGTGGCCGCGTCCTGGCGCGTGATGTCGCCGACGAAGGTGGTCGGGTCCTTTTCGTATTCGTCGCGGGCACGCTTGCAGCAGCGTTCGATGGTGCCCGTTTTGCTGACCAGTAGTTCTTGATCCATGGTTATCCTCGATTCGGGACGCGGAGTGCCCCGCTGCGACCAATAACTTACAACAAGAACAACATCGCCGCCGCACAAGTGGGCGCCAGCGCACCCAGCAGCAGGCCCACGGCCCCGATCGACTCGTCGTTGAAGCCGCGCCGCAGCAGGGCCACGCCGGCCGGGTTCGGCGCGTTGGCGATGACGGTCAGGCCGCCGCCCGCCACCGCCCCCGCCACGAGCATGTATTGCGCGCGCTCGGACAGCCCGGCGATCAACGAGCCGAGATAGGTCAGCGCGGCATTGTCCGTGATGGCGGTGAGGCCCAGCGCGCCGAAGAACAGGGCGGTCGGCTCCAGCTTCGCGACGATGGGCTGCAGCCACCATTGCTGCATCCCGCCCAGCACGACGAGGCCGGCGAGGAAGAAGCCGACGAGCAGGCCTTCCTTCAGGATCAGCGGGTCCTGGTAGCGCGGGTAGGCCTGGGTGATGCCGAGGAATAGTAAAAAAATGCCGGTGAACAGCACGGGATGATGGGCCAGCAGCACGATGGCCGTCAGCACGCCCAGGTGGGTGAGCGTCACGAGCGGCGGCATGCGCACGGGGGCCTCGCCCTCGATCGAGATGTCGAACGGGCGCAGGTGCGGGCGCAGCAAGTACGTTACGACGCTGGCGTTGACCAGCACGGCGATGGCCGCGCGCCAGCCGAAGTGCGTCAGCATGTGGACGCTGTCCCAGCCCCACGTCGCGGCCACCATCAGCACGGGCGGCGCCGCATACGACGTCAGGGTGCCGCCGATCGACACGTTGACGAACAGGACGCCCAGCGCCCCGTATTTCAGCCATTCCGGCATGCCGGCGCGGAACACGGACGGGGCCAGCATCAGCGCGGCCAGGGTCATCGCGGCCGGTTCCGTGATCAGGGAACCGGCCAGCGGCACGAGCGCGAGGCCGAGCCACGTCTGCGCGATTTCCGCGCGCAGCGGCAGCAGTCGCGCGAGCAGGCGCACGAGCGCGCGCGCCGCCTCCAGCACGGGCCGCGACGCGGCCACCACCATCACGACGAACACGAACAGGGGCTCGGTGTAATGGCGCGACTCGGCGTAGTCGATGGCGGCGGCGCTGCCGTCGACGAAGGCCATGGCGAGCATCAGCACGAAGGCCCAGAAGCCGAAGACGACCTCCACTTCGCCCAGCAGGTGGAACAGGCCGGCGTGGCGCGGATGGCGGTGCGCCAGGCCTTCGAACAGGCGCGTCGCGAACGTGTGCAGCAGGGCGAGCACGAACAGGATCAGGGCGATCTTGTGCATGGTCGTGGTCATGGGCGGGTTCCTCGTGTGGATGGGTTCCCGCCATTGTCCCACGATGGGCGCGCACCCCTCAGCGCAGATGCGCGCGCAACCCCGTGACGCCGGGCGCGACGTCGTCCGCCAGCACGTGCCGGTCCGGATAGTCGCCGCCGTTCTGCGGCCGGTAGGGAATCGGCGCATCGGTGAACAGGGTGCGCATGCGCGCCGCCAGGCCGGCTTTCGCGCGCTCGACACCCTCGGCGTCGATGCGGCCGGTGCCGTACACGGCATACGTGGGCAGCACCTCCATGCCGGGGAAGAACAGCGTGCCGTGCGTGATGGGGAACAGCAGTTCGTCGAGTTGGCCGTTGATGCCGCGCGGGCCGTAGTCCTCGGCCGGCCCGCCCGTCGTCACGGACAGCATGGCGCGCTTGCCCGCGAGGCCGCCTTCGCCGTAGCGGTAACGGTTGCCCGCGCCTTGATAACCGTAGGCGAGGCCGTACGCGAACACGCGCTCGATCCAGCCTTTCATGATGGCCGGCATGCCGAACCACCACAGCGGGAACTGGAAGACGACGGCATCCGCCGCCATCAGCTTCGCCTGTTCGGCGCGCACGTCGTCCGGCTGCGTGCCGGTGCTGAACGCGTGGCCGGATTCGTCCACGAACGACAGGCGCTCGGGGTCCAGCCGGCTCGGGAAATCGTGTTCGTCGTAGACGGCTTTCCAGCCCAGCGCGTACAGGTCGGACTGGATCACTTCATGGCCCTCGGCGCGCAGTGCGGCGCGCGCGGCCTGCACCATCTGCGCCGTGAGGGAATGCGGATCGGGGTGGGCGTGTACGAGTAAAACGGTCTTCATCTTCGTGCTCCTTGATGGTTCGATGAAGACCATTCTCGGCGTGCGGGAGGCGCCTGGGAATGCCAGCCGGCTTTTGGGGTAGTATCCAAAAAATGGATATCAAGAGAATGGACTTCAACCTGCTCGTCACGCTCGACGCGCTGCTGGCCGAGCGCAGCGTGAGCCGCGCCGCGCAGCGCCTGAACCTGAGCCAGCCCGCGCTGAGCGCCCAGCTGGCGCGCCTGCGCGGGATGCTGGGCGACCCGCTGTTCGTGCCGAGCCACCGCGGCATGACGCCCACGCCGCTGGCCCTCGGCCTGCAGGCGCCGCTGGCGGCGGCCCTCGCGCAGCTGCGCGACGTGGTGACGTCGGCCCGCGCCTTCGACCCCGCGCGCGACGAGTTCACGGTCCACGTGGCGTGCTCGGACTACGTGCAATCCGCGCTGCTGCTCGACTTCACGCTGGCGCTGCGCCGCGAAGCACCCGGCCTGCGCATCGCCCTGCGTCCGGGCGATCCCGTGCGCCTGGAAGCGCAGATGGAAAAGGGAGAAGTCGACCTCGCGGTGCTGACGCCGGAAGGCATCGCGGAGTCGCTCCGTTCGCGCCCGCTGTTCGAGGAGCGCTACGTCTTCATCGCGCGCCGCGGGCATCCGGTGCTGCGCCGCCCGCTGGATACGCAGCGCTTCTGCGAACTGGAACACGTGATGGTGTCGCCGCGCGGCGGCGGCTTCACGTCGCCGGTCGACGAGGTGCTCGACGCGCAGGGATTGCGGCGCCGCGTCGTCGTGTCGGCGTCGACGTTCCACTCCGTGCTGGACCTGGTCGAGCGCTCCGACCTCGTCGCCCTCGTGCCCGCCCGCATGGTGGAAGGGCGCAACGTGCGCGTGCGCGTGCTGGCGCCGCCGCTGTCCGTGCCCGGCTTCGCCATCCACATGGCCTGGCATAACCGCAACCATGGCGATGCGGCGCAGCGCTGGGTGCGGGAGCGGCTGGTGGCGTTCGCGCGGGATACGTGAATCCGTTTGTTGGTGGACTTTCGATAATTGCTGTATCTTATGGTTGCGGGACGCCGGATGATTGCCCGCCTTGCGCATGCCTTTTCCTGGCGGCCCCGTTCTCTTCCGTCATCCGGCTTTCCACGCACCGAGTTGCCCGGCCCGCGCATCACAAGACAACCTCAAGGCTGGAAAGAATCGCCATGAACGATGCAATCGCCTACGATATGGATGACGCGGTAGCGGCCATGGAAGCGCTTCATGCCGCGCTGACGTTCGATCTGAACGAGCTGGAAACGAAAATCCTTGCACTGGGCCACCCGGTGACCGCCGTGCCGGAGCCCGACAATGAAGACCTGGCCGACTATTACGCGGCCCGTGCTTCCTTGCACAGCGGGTTGGCCAGTATTGCCGAAGTGCTTGCATGGATCCAGTGTAAAACCGAAGACGATCCGGAAGGCGACGTCGCTGTCGCCATTCAACCGTTACCGACACTGCGAGGCTGCTCGATCCATTGAGTGCGGCGGCGCCGTTCTCACGCATGCGTGAGCGGATACAGGATGAGCCCCGCCACCGCAGCCGCCGCGATGATGACCGGCTCCTGCAGCTTCTTGAAGCGCCACAGCAGCAATACCGTGACGGCCACCAGCGCCACGGAAGGGAGGTCGGTGATGGAGCGCTTCGCCAGCACCACGACCGATCCCGTGATCGCGCCCACCGCCGCGGCCGTGATGCCGTCGACGAAGGCCACCACGCCGGGCAGCTTGCCGTAACGCTTGAAATACGGCGCGGGCAGGATGGTGAACAGGTAGCAGGGAATGAAGGTCGCGAGTGCCGCCACCGTCGCGCCGCCGAACCCCGCGATCAGGTAACCGATGAATCCGACCGTGATCACGACCGGTCCCGGCGTGATCATCGCGACCGCGACGGCATCGACGAACTGCTTTTCGTTGAGCCAGTGGTGTTCGGTCACGACGCCGCCGTACAGGAAGGGCACGATCGCGAGGCCCGAGCCGAACACGAACGCGCCGGCCTTGGCGAAGAAGACGCCGATCTGCGCCAGCAGGGACGGGTCCGCGCCTCCCGCCAGGCTGGCCGCCAGCGGCAGCTCGGCGATGGAAGCGGCGCCGAGCGTGCCCCTGCGCGCCCATCCCGGCGGCGCCCGCAGCAGCCAGACCAGCACGCCGCCGGCGATCAATAGCCAGGCCACTTCGGATTCGGTCGCGATCGTGACCACGGCCAGGGTCAGGTACACCGCCCAGAGCAGCTTGTCCTTGCCCAGCGTTTTCGTGGTCAGCTTTTTGGCGCTCATCGCGATGATCCCCGTGACCGCCGCGCCCACGCCGTAGAACACGGCCTGCATCCACGAGATGCCGCCGAAGCGCACGTACGCCCAGCCCAGCGCGACGACCATCAGGAAGGACGGCAGCACGAAGGCGAGGCCGGCCAGCGTGGCGCCGAGGACGCGGTAATGCACGTAGCCGAGGTAGATGCCCAGCTGGGCCGCCAGCGGGCCGGGCGCGAGCTGGGCCAGCGCGAGGCCTTCCTTGTAGTCGGCGGCGGAGATCCAGCCCCGTTCTTCGACGAGGTCGCGCTGCATGTAGCCGACCAGCGCCACGGGGCCGCCGAAGCCGAGGGTGCCGAGCCGCAGCATGTACGCGACCATCTGCCAGAGGGTGTATTGAGGTGTCATGTGGGATGCCTGTTCGAGAAATGGGCGTACAGCCCGTCGAGGAGGGGTGTCGCGTGCGCCAGCAGGTCGTCGTCGTCGCGCGCATGCTGGCGCAGTCCGGCCAGCATCGCTTCGAAACCGGCGGCTTCGGCGACGAAGCCGGTGCCGACGTCCAGCACGTGGACCAGCGCACCGAGGCGCGCCAGTCCCGGGTCGCGGTCGAGGCCGAAGCTGGCCAGCAGCACTTCGAAGGTGACCCTGGCGCCGACGTGGCTGAAGGCGGCGCCGTCGAAATCGAATCCCAGCGCATCCGGCGGGCAATCGCCCGGCGTTTCCAGCCACAGGAAGCGCGCGTCGCGATCGATGTGGCGCCGGATCAGCCACGCGCTGGCGACGCGGTCGACCCACATATGCCTGCGCGTGGCCCACGTGCGGGCGCGGTATGCGGTCGGATCCAGCCGGGGAATCGGGACGTCGACGGCGTGCGGTTCATCCGGCGACAGCACCTTGTCGGCGAGGGCCGTGAACTCACGCCAGGCCTGCTCGCCCTGGGCGCTGGCCTCGTTGGGAAAATAGTCGATCGCGCGCAGCGCCTCGTAGTCGCGCCGCAGCTTGCGCAACTGCTTGTTGACGTCCTGGGGCGTCGATGCCGGGATGGACTTGCCGACGTCCGCGAGCACTGCGATGAAGTCCGCGTATTCCTGGCGGCGGTCGAACAGGCTCCGGTAGCGCTGTTCGTCGGCATCGTCGACAGGACCGGCTTGCAGCAGCCACGCCGTGCCGCCCTCGCGGATGGTCTCGTCGCCCAGGGCTGCGAGCTGCGCGCCCAGCGTCTCCGTGTCGGGGAGGAGATAGACGCCATCCCGCAGCGCGCCGCAACCGAGCGCCTTCAGGGCGCGCCAGATGCGCATGCGTGCGGTTGCACTGCTGGTCGGCAGGGTGACGACGAGCAGGAGCCAGTGGGGTATCCGGTCATTCATGCCGGGATATTATCATCTTGTAGAGGATTCTACAAAATTTGTCGATGTCGTTAATGATCAGATGAGCCACGGCAGTTGCGCGTCCGCAGAAAAATCTGCCACGTCGGCAGCCAGCGCCAGCATCTGGTCGATCAGCGGCCGCGAGTCGCCGCGGCGCCACTGGAAGGTATAGGTCAGCGTGGCGAGCGGGTGCGTGTCGTCGAGGATGCGCAGCAGATTCGCGCGCGCCAGTTTCTGCGCCCAGCCCTCGGGCAGGATGCCGACGCCGACAGAGGCCACCAGCATCCCCGCGATCGCACCCCAGTTGTTACAGCTGATGCGTTCGTTTTTCGCGATGCCGTGCGCGAGCAGCCAGTCGTCGATCAGGCGCGTCGTGCCGGCCGACGGCGGCAGGGCGACGATGGGCTGGCCGGCGCGGATCAGGTCCGGCAGGCCGGGATAGCGGTCCGCCAGCGCCGGCGCGGCCGTCCACACGAACCTGGCCTGCGTGACCGGCTGCGAGAGAATGGCCTGGCGCGCCGAGCGGCCCGCGACGACGGCGAAATCGAGCTCGCCGTCGTCGACGCGAGCCGCGAGCACGGCGCCCGTGTCGACATACGGTTCCAGCACCAGTTGCGGATGCCGGGCACGAACCTCGGCGACGAACCGGGGCAGCCACGTCATCGCACTCAGTTCTCCCACGCCGAACGCGCAGCGTCCCGCCAGGCCGGCGTCGGGCGCGAAGCTGTTGCGGATGGCCGCCGCGGCGTCCAGCAGCTCCAGCGCGCGCGGCAGCAGGCCGTGGCCGGCTTCCGTCAGCACGGCGCGATGGCCGCCGCGGTCGAACAGTTGCACGCCCAGCGACTCCTCCAGTTCGGCGATGCGCTTGGACAGCGAGGAAATCGACACGTGCAGCCGCTGCGCCGCGATGGCGAAGTTGGCGCACGTGGCGGCCCAGTAGAACGCTTCCAGTTGTTTGAAGGTCATGAGCGTGTCTTGTTTCGTTTATCGAAACAAGTCTAGCGAAAATTTTTCGCTTTTCATAGAAATGCGGATCGTCAAAGATGGGCTCATGGATCACGAGCGACATCGAAAGGTTTGCATGAACAGGAAACGCTATGCCGTCGTCGGCGGCGGCATCAATGGACTGGCCGTGGCCCGGCAACTGCTGCTGGACGAGCCCGGCGCGTCGGTGACGGTATTCGAAAAGGAAGGGGCGGTCGCGCAGCACCAGTCGAGCCACAACTCGGGCGTCGTGCACGCGGGCCTGTATTACGAGCCGGGCGGATTGAAGGCGCGGCTGTGCCGGCGCGGCGTGGAACTCGTGCGCCGGTACTGCCTCGAGAATGCGATCCCGTACGACGAGTGCGGCAAGGTCGTCGTCGCGCTGGACGAGCAGGAATTGCCGCGCCTGGATGCCATCCACAAGAAGGCGGTGGCCAACGGCGTGCCGGGCGTGCGCCTCGTCGGCAAGGAGGAATTGCGCGAGATCGAGCCGAACTGCATCGGCATCCGTGCCCTGCATTCGCCGCACACGGCCATCGTCAGCTACGGCGAGGTCGCGCGGCACATCGCCCGCGAGATCGAGGCGCGGGGCGGCAGCATCCGTCTGAACGCGCCGGTGCGCCGTCTGATCGAACGCGGCAGCAGCGTGCACGTGGAACTCGACAGCGGCGAAGTCGACGCGCGCGAATTCGACTATGCGATCGCCTGCTCGGGCCTGCAGTCCGACCGGCTGGCGCAGCAGTCCGGCGATGCGGCGACGCCGCGCATCGTGCCGTTCTTCGGCCAGTACTACGTGATCGACGAAGCCTTCAAAAACCACGTCAAGGGCCTGATCTATCCCGTGCCCGATCCGCGCTTTCCGTTCCTGGGCGTGCACTTCACCAAGCGCATCGACGGCCAGATGACCATCGGCCCGAACGCCTTCATTTCGCTGGGCCGGGAAAACTACGACGGCAAACGCCTGAACCTGCGCGACGTCGCGGACTTCCTTGCCTACCCCGGCTTCTGGAAATTCGCGTCGAAGAACCTGCGCGCCACCTTGCGCGAACTGAAGACTGTCGCCAGCGAATCCGTGTTCGTGCGCGAGGCGGCGCGCTACGTGCCGTCGCTGGCCGACGTCGCGGTGACGCCGGCCGTGCGCGGCATCCGGGCGCAGGCCATGCAGCGCGACGGCGCGCTGGTCGACGATTTCGTCATCCGCCGCCAGGGCAACGTCACCCACATCCGCAATGCCCCGTCGCCCGGCGCCACGTCGTCGCTGGCGATCGCCGAATACATCGTGCGGGACGTCCTGCACCGGCAATGAAACAGACGGGCCAGCAGGCCCGCAACACACAAGGAGACAATCGATGGACATCCTCAAACCCGACTGGGAAACCCCGGAACAGGCGGCCGTGCGGCTGCGCAAGGTGGCCGCCGCGACGATCGTCGGGTCCATGCTCGAGTGGTACGACTTTTATCTGTACGCGACGATGGCGTCGATCGTGTTCAGCAAGGTGTTCTTCGATGCGGGTGACGCGGCCGGCGCATCGATGAAAGCCTTCGCCACGTTCGCGATCGGCTTCGTGGCCCGCCCGCTCGGCGGCATCTTCTTCGGCTATTTCGGCGACCGCTACGGCCGCAAGAAGATGCTGTACGTGACGTTCTGCCTGATGGGGATCTGCACGGCCGCCATCGGCCTGATCCCGTCGTATGCCGCGATCGGCGTGTGGGCGCCGCTGCTGCTGGTGACGATCCGCGTCGTGCAGGGCCTGGGCGCCGGCGCCGAACTGGCCGGCGCCGCCGTGACGTCCTACGAACACGCGGCGGACGGCAAGCGGGGCCGCCAGGGCGCATGGCCCGCGCTGGGCCTGAATCTCGGCCTGTTGCTGTCGTCGCTGACGGTGTACCTGCTCACGCTCGGCGGCGATGCATTCCTGCTCGCGGGTGGCTGGCGCATCCCGTTCCTGTTCAGCTTCGTGCTCGTGCTGATCGGCCTGTGGGTGCGCCGGAGCCTGCCGGAGACGCCGGAATTCCAGGGCGAGAAAGCGCGCACGAAGAAGCCGTTCCGCGAACTGTTCGCATTCAACCTGAAGGGACTCGGTGTCGTATTCTTCGTGGCGGTCGGCTACAACGCGCTCAGCTACATTTTCAAGACGTTCTCGCTGGCCTACCTGACCCAGTTCAAGGGGGTGTCCGCCAACGTCACGTCGCTGTCGGTGACGCTCGCCAGTCTCGCCGCGCTGTTCACGGTGCCGCTGTTCGGCTGGCTGTGCGATGTCTTCAGCAGCAAGAAGGTCCTCGTGGTCGGCGGCGTCCTCGCTGCGCTGTTCGCCTACCCGTTCATGGCCCTGCTGAGCAGCGGCGACAATACGCTGGTCTACACGGCCCTCGTCGTCGGCACCGGCATCCTGGCGCCCATGATGTTCGCGCCACAGGGCTCCTTCCTCAGCCGCCAGTTCCCCGTGCATAGCCGCTCGACCGGCGTCGGCACGGGCCGCGAGATCGGCACGGCGCTCGCCGGCGGCGTGGCGCCGTTGTGGGCCCTGTCGACGGTGGCCAGTTCGGCCACGCATTCCACGACCGGCGTCGTGCTGATCCTCGCGTGCTCGGGCCTGATGCTGGCGCTGGCCGCGCTGTTCGACCAGGGCCACCGGTTCAGCCGCCACAAGAACTGACTCAGCCCAGGCTCTCGATATACCGTTCGTCCACCTGCGCGCAATACTCCGCGCAGGCCGCGCGCACGGCGGACGCCGCCGCATGCACCGCCACCGGCGCGTTCGTGCGGCGGCTCATCGACACGATGATCGGTGGCGGCACCGGCTGCAGCGGCACTTCCACGAATTCGCCGTTCTCCAGGTGGCTGCTGACGAACAGCCAGGGAATCGCCGCGACGCCGAAGCCGTTGCGGATCAGCTGGATGATGGCCGCGACGGACGGCGAGCAGGTAATCCGCGTCTGTTCGAGCGGCACGGCGCTCAGGTTGGCGAGGCGCGTGACGATGTCTTCCAGCATCCGGTGCGGCTGCGTGCCGCGGCCGAACGTCAGGATCGGAAACTGCAGCAGGCGCTGGGCCAGGCCCTCGCGCTGCGGCGACAATAGTCCGGCGCGCGCGATCCAGCGCACCGGGTACACGGCCAGCGGCTCGGACGTGATCTCGCTGCTGTTCACGCCCTCGATGCCGACCACGAGGTCGAGCTCTCCCGCCAATAAACGTTTTTCCAGCGTCGTGCTCATGTCCACGACGAGATCGATTTCCAGCTCCGGGAAACTGGCGTTCAGCTGGCGCACGGAATGCGCGAGCCAGCTGTGCACCACCGTCTCGATCACCCCCAGCCGCAACCGGCCCCGCACCGCGCTTTCCGTGCGCGCCGCCTCGCGCAGGCGCCGCGTCGCGTCCACGACGGCCTTCGCGTGGTTCAGCAGGTAGTCCGCGTTCGGCGTCAGCCGGAATTCGCGGGTGCTGCGGTCGATGAGTTCCGTCTGCAGTTCTTCCTCCAGTGCCTTGATCCGCAGCGAGATCGCCGCCGGCGTCGCGTGCATGGCGCGGGCCGTGGCGCGCACGCTGCGCAGCTGGGCGAGGGTGATCAGGGTTTCGAGGAAGCGGGTGTTCATGATGTAAAGAATACTTTATGCATAACAGGAGTGGTTCATCGACGCGTTTAATAAAACTTAACACATGCGGTAAAAATAAGTGGCTTGGTGGATAGGAGAAGACGGATCTATGCTTGTTTCCATGTCATTACCACTCGAGAAATCATGAAACCGATCCAGTTCCGTCACCTGGTCCGTGCGGGCGAGTTCCGCAAGCCGACCGCCGGCGTCTGCGGCGGCTATGCCCAGGCCAACCTCGTCATCCTGCCGGAGGCGCAGGCCCACGATTTCCTGCTGTTCAGCCAACGCAACCCGAAGGCGTGCCCGCTGCTCGCGGTCGGCGAGCCGGGCGCGTGGCACGTGCCGGCGCTGGGGGCCGACGTCGACCTGCGCACCGACGTGCCGGGCTATTACGTGTACCGCGACGGCGAACTGGCGGAATCGCCCGCGTCGCTGACGGACCTGTGGCGCGACGACCTGGTCGTGTTCGCGATCGGCTGTTCGTTCTCGTTCGAGGAAATGCTGCTGGCCGACGGCATCCCGCTGCGCCACATCGAGCAGGACCGCAACATCGCCATGTACCGCACGAACATTCCGAACGCATCCGCGGGGCCGTTCGGCGGCAACATGGTCGTGTCCATGCGTCCGTTGAAGGCGAAGGATGCGATCCGCGCGATCCAGATCACGAGCCGCTATCCCGCGATCCACGGCGCGCCCGTGCACCTGGGCGACCCGGGCCTGATCGGCATCGCCGACCTGGCGCGGCCCGACTACGGCGACGCCGTCGAGATCATGCCGGACGAAGTGCCCGTCTACTGGGCATGCGGCGTCACGCCGCAGGAAGCGATCCGCGCGGCGCGCCTGCCGTTCGTGATCACCCATCGCCCCGGCTACATGCTGGTGACGGACATCCCGAACGCCTCGCTGGCGACACTCTAAAAACATCACGACAACGGAGACGACATGAACACCCAGGAACTCGCGCAGGAGCGCGTGGAAGATTCGAGCCATTTCGGCTGGCTGCGCCAGCTCACGAAAACGGAGCGCCGCACGTTCATCGGCTGCAAGGTCGGCTATGCGCTCGATGCGATGGACACGCAATTCCTCAGCTTCGTCATTCCCACCCTGATCGCGACGTGGGGCCTGTCGAAAGGCGACGCCGGTCTGATCGGCACCGTCACGCTGCTCACGTCGTCGCTGGGCGGCTGGCTGGCCGGCATCCTGTCGGACCGCATCGGCCGCGTGAAGACGCTGCAGCTGACGATCCTGTGGTTCGCGCTGTTCACGGTGCTGAGCGGCTTTGCCCAGACCTTCAACCAGCTCCTAGTGCTGCGCGGCCTGATGGGCTTCGGCATGGGCGGCGAATGGACGGCGGGCGCGATCCTGATGGGTGAAGTCATCCGCGCGAAGGACCGCGGCAAGGCCGTCGGCATGGTGCAGGCGGGATGGGCGCTGGGCTGGGGCGTCTCCGCGCTGCTGTACGCGCTGATGTTCTCGCTGCTGCCGGCCGAACTGGCATGGCGTTCGCTGTTCCTGCTGGGGATCCTCCCTGCCGTCTTCGTCATCTACATCCGCCGTTTCGTGGACGAGCCGGACGTGTTCCTGGCCGAGCAGCGCCGCGGCGAGCACGCGGAACAGGCCAGCTTCGCCGAGATCTTCTCGCCGCGCATGCTGTCGACGACCCTGCGCGCCGTACTGCTGACGACGGGCGCACAGGGCGGCTACTACGCCATCACGACGTGGCTGCCCACGTTCCTCAAGACCGAGCGCCACCTGACGGTGCTGGGCACGGGCGGCTATCTCGCCATGGTCATCGCGGGCTCGTACGTCGGCTACATCGTCAGCGCCTACCTGACGGACCGCCTGGGCCGCAAGCGCAATTTCATCCTGTTCGCCGCCGGCTCGCTGGGCATCGCGCTGGCCTACACCCGGCTGCCCGTGACGGACAACGTGATGCTGGTGCTCGGCTTCCCGCTCGGCTTCCTCGTCTCCGGCGTGTTCAGCGGCATGGGCGCCTTCCTCACCGAGCTGTTCCCGACCCGCATGCGCGGTTCCGGCCAGGGCTTCTGCTACAGCATGGGCCGTGCGATCGGTTCGCTGTTCCCGTTCGCGATCGGCGCGGCCGGCCAGTCGCTCCCGCTGGGCCATGCCATCGGCCTGTTCTCGGCCGGCGCCTACGGCATCATGGTCCTCGCCGCGCTGACCCTGCCCGAGACCCGCGGCAAGCGCCTCGAATCCTGATCCTTCCCTGATTTTTCACACGACGTACACGCGCGCGGCGCGCCGGGGCACTGCTTTGCCTGCGCGCGCCCGATTTCTGAAGAGGTAAGACCATGCATCACCAACAGACCCATCACGACAACACGCCGCGCCAGCGCTGGCAGTTCTGGATCGACCGCGGCGGCACGTTCACCGACATCGTCGCGCGCAAGCCGGACGGCACGCTGGTGACGGCCAAGCTGCTGTCCGAGAACCCGGAGCAGTACCGCGACGCGGCCGTCGCCGGCATCCGCCGCCTGCTCGGCATCGCACCCGACGCCCCGATCACGCCGGACCTCGTGGAAGCCGTCAAGATGGGCACGACGGTCGCGACCAACGCCCTGCTGGAGCGCAAGGGCGAGCGCACCGCGCTCCTCATCACCAAAGGTTTTAAAGACGCGCTGCGCATCGCCTACCAGAACCGTCCGCGCCTGTTCGACCGCCATCCCGTGCTGCCGCAGCTGCTGTACGAACGCGTGGTCGAAGTGGAGGAGCGTGTCGGCGCGCACGGCGACGTGGTCACGCCGCTCGATGCGGCTGCCGTACGCCTGCAACTAACCGACCTGTACGCGGCCGGCTTCCGTTCCGTGGCCATCGTGCTGATGCACGGCTACCGCTACCCCGATCATGAGCGCACCGTTGCCGCCATCGCGGCGGAGATCGGCTTCACGCAGGTATCGGTCTCGCACCAGGTCAGCCCGATGATGAAACTGGTCTCGCGTGGCGACACGACAGTCGTCGACGCGTACCTGTCGCCGATCCTGCGCCGTTACGTGGACCAGGTCGCGGCCGAGATGGAAGGCGTGCGCCTGCTCTTCATGCAGAGCAATGGCGGCCTGACGGGCGCGCACCGCTTCCAGGGCAAGGACTCGATCCTGTCCGGCCCCGCCGGCGGCATCGTCGGCATGGTCGGCACGGCCCGCAAGGCCGGCTTCGACAAGCTGATCGGGTTCGACATGGGCGGCACGTCCACCGACGTGTCGCACTACGCGGGTGAACTGGAACGCGAATTCGAGACGCAGGTGGCCGGCGTGCGCATGCGCGCGCCGATGATGAGCATCCACACGGTGGCGGCGGGCGGCGGCTCGATCCTGCACTTCGACGGCAGCCGCCTGCGCGTCGGTCCGGACAGCGCGGGCGCGAATCCGGGGCCGGCCAGCTATCGTCGCGGCGGTCCGCTCACGGTCACGGACTGCAACGTCATGCTCGGCAAGATCCAGCCGGCGCACTTCCCCAAGGTGTTCGGCCCGCACGCGGACGAGCCGCTCGATGCCGCCATCGTCCGTGAAAAATTCGCGCAGATCGCGGCGCGCATCGAACGCGAGACGGGCCAGCGCCGCACGCCGGAAGAGGTGGCCGAAGGCTTCCTCGAGATCGCGGTGGGCAGCATGGCCAATGCGATCAAGTTCATCTCCGTGCAGCGCGGCCACGACGTGACGGAATACACCTTGGCCACGTTCGGCGGCGCCGGCGGCCAGCACGCGTGCCTGGTGGCGGATGCCCTCGGCATGACCCGCATCTTCGCGCACCCGTTCGCCGGCGTGCTGTCCGCGTACGGCATGGGCCTGGCAAACCAGACGGCGATGCGCGAGCGGACCATGGAAACGGCGCTGTCGGACGACACGCTGTGCAGCGCGCTGGACGCGCTGGCGCAGGAAGCCGTCGCGGAACTGGCCGCGCAAGGCATCGCGGAGGAGGCCGTGCGCGTCGTCGAACGGGCGCACCTGCGCTACGAAGGCACGGACTCCGTCATCATCGTGCAGCACGGCAGCGTGGCCGCGATGCAGGCACAGTTCGAGGAAGCGTACCGCAAGCGCTATTCGTTCCTCATGCCGGACAAGGCGATCGTCGTCGAGGCGATTTCGGTGGAAGCGATCGGAGAAACGGATGCCGGCGCGGCGCCCGCCGCCGATGCGGCATCGCGCGCTACACCGTTGGCACCGCACGACACGGTGCCCGTGTATTCGGGCGGCCAGTGGCACGACAGCGCGTTGTACCTGCGCGCGCAGACGCGGCCCGGCGACCGCATCGCGGGCCCCGCGATCATCGTCGAGGCGAACGGCACCAACATCGTCGAACCGGGCTGGGTGGCGGAAGTCACGGCGGACGACAACCTCGTGCTCACGCGCGTGGCGCCGCGCGCGCGCCGCAAGGCCATCGGCACCGAGGCCGATCCGGTCATGCTCGAAGTCTTCAACAACCTGTTCATGAGCATCGCCGAGCAGATGGGCCTGCGCTTGCAGAACACGGCGGTGTCGGTGAACATCAAGGAGCGCCTGGACTTCTCGTGCGCGCTGTTCGACGCGGAGGGCAACCTGATCGCCAATGCACCGCACATCCCCGTCCACCTGGGCTCCATGGGCGCAAGCATCCGCACGGTGATCGAGGCGAACCGCGGCCGCATGCAGGCGGGCGACGTGTACATGCTCAACGACCCGTACCACGGCGGCACGCACCTGCCGGACATCACCGTGATCACGCCCGTGTTCGACCGGGCCGGCAAGGACATCCTGTTCTACGTCGCGTCGCGCGGCCACCATGCGGACGTGGGCGGCATCGCGCCCGGATCGATGCCGGCGAACAGCCGCCGGGTCGAGGAAGAGGGCGTCCTGATCGACAACTTCCAGCTGGTGCGCGCGGGCCGCTTCCTGGAACGCGAGACGACGGCGCTGCTGCTGTCCGGCGAGTACCCGTGCCGCAACGTGGCCCAGAACATCGCCGACCTGCAGGCGCAGGTGGCCGCGAACCAGAAGGGCGTCGAGGAACTCCTCAAGATGGTCGACCAGTTCGGGCTCGACGTCGTGCAGGCCTACATGCGGCACGTGCAGGACAACGCCGAGGAAGCCGTGCGCCGCGTCGTCGGTGCCCTGAAGGACGGCAGCTACACGTACCGCCTGGACAACGGTGCCGTCATCAAGGTGGCGATCCGCGTGAACCACGCGGCGCGCACGGCCGACATCGACTTCACCGGCACGTCGCCGCAGCTGGACAACAATTTCAATGCCCCCAGCTCGATCTGCATGGCGGCCGTGCTGTACGTGTTCCGCACGCTCGTCGACAACGACATTCCGCTGAATGCCGGCTGCCTGAAGCCGCTGAACGTGATCATCCCGGCAGGTTCCATGCTCAATCCGTGCTACCCGGCCGCCGTCGTCTCGGGCAACGTGGAGACATCGAGCTGCATCACGAACGCCCTGTACGGCGCGCTCGGCGTGCAGGCCTCGTCGCCCGGCACGATGAACAACTTCACGTTCGGGAATGCGGACTACCAGTACTATGAAACCATCGCGGGCGGCTCGGGCGCGGGCGAGGGCTTCGACGGCACCGACGTCGTCCAGACCAACATGACGAACTCGCGCCTGACGGATCCGGAGGTGCTCGAGTGGCGCTATCCGGTGCGCCTGGACAGCTACGAGATCGCGCGCGATTCCGGCGGGCGCGGACGCTGGAAGGGCGGCAACGGCGGCGTGCGCAGGATCCGCTTCCTGGCGCCGATGACGGCGTCGATCCTGTCCAACAACCGCATCGTGCCGCCGTTCGGCATGGCGGGCGGAGAACCCGGCCGGTGCGGCCGCAACTACGTCGTGCGCGCGGGCGGCAGGGTCGAGGAACTGGGCTTCGTGGCGACGACGGACGTGCAGCCGGGCGACGTGTTCGTCATCGAGACGCCGGGCGGCGGCGGGTATGCGCCCGCGGCGCAGGAAGTGCCGGAGGCAGTCGTTTCGTTGATTGGGGAGGTGGCATGATGAAGACCATCCTGTGTGCCGGCGCGCTGGGCGCGCTCTGCATGAATGCCGTCGCTGCGGATGGCGCGGCGGTCAGCGTGTATGGGCTGCTCGACGTCGCCGTCGTCCGCGAGACGGGCGGCAGCGGCGGCGACGTCACCAAGATCACGAGCGGCGTGGGCGCCGGCTCGCGGCTCGGCTTCAAGGGACGCGAGGAACTGGGCAACGGCCTTGCCGCCGTCTTCCTGCTGGAGAGCGGCTTCCAGGCCGACACCGGCGCGCTGGGGCAGGGCGGGCTGCTGTTCGGGCGCCAGGCCTACGTCGGCCTGCAGGGCGGCTTCGGCACGCTGACGGCGGGCCGCCAGTACACGCCGCAATACCTGACGGTGGTGATGGCCGACCCGTTCGCGTCCGGCTACGCGGGCGACACGAAGAACCTGATGGCCCCGACCGGCAACTCGGCCAGCCGCATGGACAATTCGCTGAAATACGTGTCGCCCGTGGCCGGCGGCGTGAGCGCGGAACTGGTCTATGGCGCCGGCGAAGTGGCGGGGGACGGCGCGGCCGGCCGGCAGTTCGGCGGTGCGCTCGACTACACTTCCGGCCCGCTGCGCGTGCGGCTCGGCTACCACAACCGCAACAACGACACGGCGGCCGCCAGGAACCTGGGGAGCGCGAAGAACACGGTGCTGGCCGCGGTCTACGACTTCGGCGTCGTGAAGGCGCATGCCGCGTACGGCGTCAACAAGGGCCTGAACAGCTCCCTGCTGCGCAACACGGCGAACCCGTACGGGCGGCCAGGTACGCCGGTCGCGTCGAGCGACAGCCGCGACATGCTGCTCGGCGCGACGATCCCGTCCGGCCCGCACACATGGATGCTGTCGTGGATCCACAAGGACGACCGCGGCCCGCTGGACCAGGACGCGAGCCAGTACGCGCTGGGCTATCGCTATGCGCTGTCGCGCCGGACCGAGCTGTACACCTCGATCGCGCACATCGTGAACCGGCATGGCGCCAGCTATACGGTGGGCAGCGCCATCGAAGGGGGATCGGGGAACGGGGCGGTCGATGTGGGGATACGGCATGCGTTTTGATTGCGTAGGCATTCAAGACGATTAAGCCTGTCAAAATCCGATGGGAATCGTGCTGTATGACCATGCAGCATGTATTCCCATCATACCGGATGCATCCATGTCTCCTTCCCCTTTGCTTACGCCCGAAGTCGTCCTGCGAAACTACTTTCATGCCAAGGATGAAAATCGCCCCTGGTTGCTGGACTGCGTTTTCACATCCGATGCATCGCTCCACATCGACAATAGCTGCAGCAACATCACGTTCCCGACAGTCACGCAAGGGCGCGGCGCCATCGCCGATACGCTGGTCACGCAGTTCAACAAGACCTACGAGAACATCTACTCTTTCTATCTGGCGCGCCCACCGGAAGCTGCCGATGCGTTCTCCTGCGCGTGGCTCGTCGGAATGACAGAGAAGGACACGAAGAACACCCGCGTCGGATGCGGCACCTACGACTGGACGTTCAGTTCCGGATCGCCGCGTTTGGCCAGTGCGCTCGTGATTTCCATCCATGCCATGGTGGTGCTTCCGCCGAGCACGGCTGGTCTGGTATTTTCGTGGCTCCAGCGCGTGGGCTACCCTTGGACGTCGGCAGCGCAGGCTTGCGAATTCGCGCCGCCGCTGCCTGAGCTGGAGCCCGTTGTTCAGCATCTCAGGCGCCAGGCTATCGGCGCCTGAGCCTTTCATCGAGAGGACGCGCCCGTCCTCATCATCCGATTCTTGATCAGGCATGCTCACTATAAAACTTTTTCTCGTACCAGCGTTTCTTGCGCTTATTACCTTTGCTGGAAAACGGTGGGGTGCCAACGTTGCGGGATGGCTCGCTGGGCTGCCTGTCGTTACCGGGCCAATCCTGTTCATTTTGGCTCTTGAGAATGGTGCGAACTTCACTGCGGCCGCTGCAACCGCTTCATTATCGGCAGTATTCGCATCCGTGTCTTTCAGCATTACCTATGCTCATGCATGCATACGATTTCGTTGCTTGCCCTCCTTGTTTTGCGGGCTGTTTGCATGGCTGGTGGCGGCTTTGATTTTGTCGTTTATTCCATCGTCAATATTATCTGCATTGGTAATCGCGCTTTCCACATTGGTTGCCGCTTCCAATGCCTTTCCAAAGATATCCCGACAAGTCAGTTCGAATTCCATTCGTGCTTCCGAAATAGTTTTTCGCATGATTGCCGGCGCAATTTTGACTGTGCTTGTCACCACGTTTTCTTCCTCACTTGGTGCGTCGTGGAGTGGCTTGCTTGCAGTTTTTCCAATCCTGGCAATTGTTTTGGCGGCGTTTTCACATAAAACGCAGGGCGCTGCATTTACAGTCTCTTTGCTCTGCGGCATGGTAACCGGGCTTTATTCGTTTGTGACGTTCTGTTTGACTCTGTCTGTTACCTTGGTGCATGCCAGTCTTGCGCTCTCTTTCATGTCTTCCATAACTGCGGCGATTATTGTGCAAGTAGCCACCAAAAATGTCATGAAATCCAAAGGCAGTTATGAACTTCATTCAAAATCAGACTGCGAGCCGCCAGTCCGCTCATAAATAAAATCTCAGTGTTAGCCGCTGACAGAGCAGGTTGCCGGCCATGTCGTCGGGATCAGCCGTTCAGGCCGTCCGATCCCCCCAAGAGCTGGAGTACATCACCTCGAGAGTGCGCGTCGCTTGGCGCCCAAGGTTGACAGGCGACGATTCCCCCGCGTCAAATAGTTATCGTCCAGACAGAACCAAGTCTCAGCATTGTTCACAACCTGACATTCAATAAGATTAACCTTGCCAAAACCTGATGAGAATAGTACTGTATGTTTATACAGTATTTCTTCGCATCATACATGAATTGCTCAGGTTCAATATCTGCAGCGCCGGAATCCTTGCATCCGTCGCTCTGGCTTGCCTCGCAGCTGGCGCGTAGCGACACGCGCTGCATCGATACCGGCCATCCCACGCTGTCTGCCCAGTTGCCCGGCGGAGGCTGGCCGACGGGCACGCTCGTCGACCTGCTGCTGCAACAGCCCGGCATCGGCGAGATGCGGCTGCTGCGCCCCGCGCTGGCGGCCGTGGCGCAGCGGCGCATCGTGCTGCTGCAGCCGCCGCATCCGCCCCAGGCGCTGGCGATGGCGGCTCTCGGGGTGCCGCCTTCGCAACTGATCTGGGTGCGCGCGACCCGCACGGCGGACGCGTTGTGGGCGGCGGAACAGGTGCTGCGCAGCGGCAGTTGCGGCGCGCTGCTGTTCTGGCAGAACAATGTCCGCGCCGAAAACCTGCGTCGCCTGCACCTGGCTGCGCAGGCGGGGGAAACCCTGTTCTTCATGCTGCGTCCGCTGGCGGCCGCCCAGGACGCCTCGCCGGCGCCGCTGCGCCTGTCCCTGCGCCCGCAGGCGGGCGGTATCGAGATCGGTTTCGTCAAACGCCGCGGACCGCAGCGCGACGCGACCCTGTTCCTTCCCCTGACCTCTTACCTGCCCAATCGCCATGCGCCTGTGGATCGCACTGCACCTGCCCCGGTTGCCGCTGGAGGTGTTCACACCGAGCTGGTCCACTGACGCCGGTACTGACGTTGGCACCGTGGTGCTCGAGCAGGAGCGCGTGCTGGTGGCGTCGCAAGTCGCGCAGGACGCGGGCGTGCGCACCGGCATGCGTCGCGGCGGCGTGCTGATGCTGCTGCCGGACGCGCGCATCCACGAGCGCGCGCCGGCGCTGGAGGCGGACGCGCGCCAGGCCGTGGCGCTGGCCCTGCTGCAGTACACGCCGCAGGTCGCGGAAGGGGAGGAGTCGACCCTGGTGATGGACGTCGGCGCGAGCTTGCGCCTGTTCGGCGGCATCCGCGCGCTGTGCCGGCGCGTGCACGCGAATGTGCGTGCGCTGGGCTTCACGGCCTCGCTCGCATGCGCGCCCACCGCGCGCGGCGCGTGGCTGCTGGCGCGCGCGAATGCGGGCCGCGCCGTGCGCATGGAAGCGCTGCTGCGCCGGCTCGACCGGCTGGCAGTGCTCCTGATGCCGCCGGCGCGGCCGTACGCGGCGTGGTTCGACGGCATCGGCTGCCACACGCTGGGCGACCTGCGCCGCCTGCCGCGTCCCGGCCTGCAGCGGCGCTGCGGCCGCGAGCTGCTCGACCTGCTCGACGCCGCCTACGGTCTCGTGCCGGAACTGTACGAATGGATCGCGCCACCGGAAACCTTCCGCGCGCGGCTGGAACTGTACGACCGCATCGACGACGCCGACCTGCTGCTGGCGGGTGCCCAATGCCTGCTGCTGCAGCTGACCGGGTGGCTGTGCGCGCGCCAGCTGGCGGTGGAGCGCATCACGCTGCAGCTGGAACACGAACGGGGCCGCGTCGCGCGTCCGCCGACGGGCGTCGAGATCGTGCTGGCCGAACCGACGTGGCGCGACGAACACCTCGTGCGCCTGCTGAAGGAACGCCTGGGCCGGCTCGTGCTGGACGCACCCGTGATCGGCCTCGCGCTGGAAGCGTTGCAGGTACGGCCGATGGCGCCGCCGAACGCATCGCTGTTCCCCGAACCGGGCGGCAGCGAGGACGACCGCATGCGCATGCTGGAACTGCTGGCCGCGCGCCTGGGCGCGGAAAACGTCCTGCAACCGCTGCCGCTGGCCGACTACCGCCCGGAACAGGCCAACGTGTGGGTGCCGGTGCAGCAGAAGGTCAGCGACAAGGCCCGCAACGCGCAACTGCCGCCCGACGTGCTGAGCCTGCCGCGCCCCACGTGGCTGCTGGCGCGGCCGATCGCGCTGCTGATGCGCGACCACCGGCCGTTTTACGGCTCACCGCTGCGGATGGCGTCGAATCCGGAGCGTCTCGAGGCCGGCTGGTGGGATGGGCCGGAGACGCGCGATTACTTCATTGCCGAGGGGTTGGATCACACGCTGTACTGGGTGTATCGGGAACGGATCGGGGCCGATGACAATGGGCCGAAGTGGTATTTGCACGGGTTGTTTGGGTGAGGCTAACGCTCAGGACCAAGCTGCCGGTATTCCATTGCGATCTCGATGTCGTCCTGTTGGGCGATTTTTTCTCGCCAAACCGAAAAAGCGGATCGTATCGTGGGGTTCAGCTTCGGGGAGTAGACGGTGAGAGTCGCTGCCATTGTATCGGGATCGAAGTGGAGGATTCCAACAGCAACCACTTTATCGGGACAGGCAATGAGCACTGCCGCTTTCTCGGTGCAGCTATGGGCACGGCATGCCGACGCAAATCGCAGCTTGTTCTCGACACTGATGATCTCATCAGGCGGGCCTCCAAGGCCTGCAAGAACCTGCCCGTAGAGCGGCCCGCGGTAAAAAAAGTTCTCCTGCCTCTCGCCAAGGAACCGATGAATAGCCGGCGAGAATTCTTTGTCCCAGGCTAGCTGGTTGGTATTTGGATACCTGCAGAAGTCGGCACTCATACCGCGACCACACAGCGTCAATAACAAGAAAAAGTACAGGGATTTGAACTTCATGTCATACGCCCTTGGTGAACCAATCCAGATAATTCGTTTATGTACTCATTTGCAAGGCCGCTTGCTCCCGACCACCATCGCATCCACCTGCGCCTGCGTCAGTACCTGGGGCATCGGCTCATCGACAGGATTGCCGTGGGCATCGAAGCGCATCGGTGGCCGCGCCGGCTCGTTCGGGCACGCCGGCACGGCCCGCGGCAGCGATGCGGCCAGCGCGAACAACCGCTCGCGCAAGGGAACGTGTATGACGTTGGCATCGACCCACAACTCGTACATGCGCCGGCCCTCGAACCAGGACAGCACCGAGACCGCTTGGCCCGACGAGGTTTCCATGACGACGAGCCTGGCCGGCAGGCCGTTGATGCGCTCCGGCTCGTCCTTCGGATCGCGCCAGCTGCGGCTGCCGTCGGCGGACATGTCGTGTTCGAACAGGGTGACCCGGTGCCCGTCCGGCATGCGAAAGCCGCGGTACAGGCGCGAGCGGACGTCGGTGACGTCTTCGGCCCGGCCGCCCAAGGGTTCGAACTGTGCGAACGGCGTGTGCGTCAGGTCGACTGGCGTGAACGCGAGCTTGCGGGTGGCCCGCGCGAGCGATTGGAACCCGATGTCGTAACGATCGAGATCGGTCGCGCACACGTGCATGACACCATCTGTTCGCGTGCCGATCGCGTGCCGGGACCGGTCGACGCTGCACTGGTAATCCCGCACCCCGGCGCGGATGTTCGAGCCGCAGGCAACGGCCACGGCGACGCCCGCCACGGCCAGCAGCAAGCGCCTGGCGGGCGAGGGAGGGTTCGCGGGTACAGGTTTCCACAGCCGCCGGCCACCCCAGCGGACCAGCCACGCCAGCCCGACGATGGGGAGCACCATCGTGGCGGTCAGGCGCAGGACGTCCAGCAGCGGCGCATGCAGCCAGGCGACGCAGAACAGGACATACATGCCGGCCGCCAGCAGGGCCAGCGCATTGACGAGGTGACCGGCCGACCAGAGCAGCACGCCGATGGCGCTTTTCGGTGTCATGAGGGCGGACTCCAGCGCCGCGCGACGATGTCAAAGCGCACCTCGAGTTCGTCCTGCACCGCCAGCAGCCCGGCGCCCACGGAGAACGGGGTGATGCCGAAATCGGTCTGCTTCAGGTGCGCCGTGCCGCTCGCGCTCACCTGTTTCTCGTCGACCCGCACCGTGGCCGGCAGGTCCATCCGGCGCGTCGTGCCGTGCAGCGTGACGGCGACGCGCAGCCGGCCGTCCGTGGGCAGTTCCGCATGCAGCGTCACCACGGGATAGCGCTGCGCGTCCAGCACCGGGCCGAGCATGTTTTTGCGCGTGCCCTCGACCGCTTCCGGCGACGGCGACGTGTCGATGCCCGCGTCGCGCAGCAGCGGTGGTTCGTCGACGGTCAGCTGGTCGAGGCGGAACGAGACGTCGGCCCGGCCCATGGCGGGCGCGGCATAACCCGTCAGCGCGTGGCTGGCCACCACGTGGTCGTGCCCGAGCCGCGCCATCAGGCCGCCGCGGCGTACCGTCACGGCCAGCAGCGAGGCGTTCGGGTCGACCGCATAGACGGCGGCGCCCGCCACGGCCGCGCTGCGATACGCGTCGGCAGCCGCAGGCACACCGGGACCGGGCAGCGGCGGTACCTGCGGCGCCAGCGGCTGTCCGCAGGCGGTCAGCAGCACCAGCAGCGGCAGGAGGCGCCCCGGTGCGTTCATGCCCGCTGCCGCAGCGCCCGTTCGATTTTCTGGTCGGTCTTGAACTGGCTGAGCGCATACACGGCCCAGATCGTGGCCGGCAGCCAGCCGATCAGGGTGACCTGCAGGATCAGGCAGATGAGGCCGGCGAGCGGGCGGCCGATGGTGAAAAAGGTCAGCCAGGGCAGGATCAGGGCGATGATGAGGCGCATGTGGGTTCTCCTTCAGGTAAGCCTCCAGCATAACGGCTCCGCGGTCCCGAAAGCTCACGCATTTCCACTCATGGAACGCCGTGCCTGGCAAAGATTCCCGGCTTGTTCCACAATGCGCATTGCAACGACCACGGAACCATCATGCTCACCGAACGTATCGACTTCCCCGGCCCCCACGGCAAGCTCTCCGCCAAGCTGGACGCCCCCACCGGCACGCCGCGCGCCTACGGCATCTTTGCCCACTGCTTCACGTGCAGCAAGGACGTGCTGGCCGCCACCTTCATCTCGCGCGGCCTGGCGGCGCTGGGCATCGCCGTGCTGCGTTTCGACTTCGCCGGCCTCGGGGCCAGCCAGGGCGATTTTGCCGACACCAATTTTTCCTCGAACGTCGAAGACCTCGTCGCGGCCGCCGATCACATGCGCGAGAGATTCGCGGCGCCGCAACTGCTGATCGGCCACAGCCTGGGCGGCGCGGCCGTGCTGGCGGCGGCCCAGCGCGTGCCGGAGGCAAAGGCCATCGTGACGATTGCGGCGCCCAGCGATCCGCACTACGTCGTCAACAAACTGCTGGGCGAGCACCTCGACACGATCGCGCAACTGGGCGAGGCGCGGGTCAAACTGGCCGGGCGCGATTTCAATATCCGCCAGCACTTCGTCGAGGACGCCGGCCGGCACCGGCTGCACGAGAAGATCGCCACCCTCGGGCGCGCGCTGCTCGTGATGCAGGCGCCGCACGACGATACCGTCAGCATGGACAACGCGACGCGCATCTTCGAGCTGGCGCAGCATCCGAAGAGTTTCGTCTCGCTCGACGGCATGGACCACCTGATCACGCGGCGCGAGGATGCCGCGTACGTGGCCGGCGTCATCTCGGCGTGGAGCGCGCGCTACCTCGATGCGGGAGCGGCGCATGCGTGATTTCGAACGGCGGCGCGACCGCTTCGATTTCTTCGACCGCATGGAAAGCCCCGCGGTCAACCTGTGCTTTACCTTGCACGTCCCGGATTTCCGGCCGTGGTGCAAGGAACAGGGCCTGGCGCCGTTCCACGTGATGCTGTGCGCCGTGCTGCGCGCCGTGCTGAAGGTGGAGAATTTCCGCTACCGGATCGTGGACGGTGAAGTCATCCGCATCGACCGCCTCGTGCCGTCGTTCACCGTGATGAACCAGCATGGCGACCTGAATTTCGCGCAGTTCGACTGGTCCGACGACGTGCGCGAATTCGTCGCGCGCGGCCTGGCGGCGCGGGAACAGGCTTCGTCTATGACGGAACTGAACATCAAGTACCGCACGATGTCGCCGCGCGACGCGAAGGACCAGGTGTTCGTCACCTGCATGCCGTGGCTCGACTTCACGGCTATCCAGCATCCGATGGCCTCCATCGCCAACCCGGACATCCCGTCGCTGGCGTGGGGACGTTTCCGCGACGGGCCGGACGGGCTGCAGCTGCCGTTCTCCGTGCAGGCGCACCACGGCTTCGTCGACGGCTGGCACATCCACCTGCTGGGGCGGCAGGTGGCCGAAGAGCTGGCGGCGATCATCCGCTGAGCGTGCACACGTCGTCCCCGCGCAGGCGGGGACCCAAGTTCTGCATGCGTTACCACGACGCGTACAACTTGGATTCCCGCCTTCGCGGGAATGACGTCTCACACTAGTCGCCACCGCCGCAGCCGCCCCCGCAGCTGCTGCCGCACCCGCTGCCGCCGCCGTCGCACCCGCCGTCGCCGCCGCCATCGGCGCAGGCGTCGCCACCGTCCGCGAAAGCCATGCTGCCGCAGGATACCCCGTCGGCGCCGGCTTCACGCCGGCCCAGGTGGGCGGCCAGCAGCTGCCGGTCGACGACGCCCGCCGCATACAGCACCGTCAGCGCCAGTTCGGGATGCGGCCGCGCGCGCCACATGCCGCGGCCGCGTTCGTTCAGGCGCGCGTAGACGATCTCGCCGGCCCGGCTCCAGTAACCGTGCCCTCCCGGCATGCGCAGTTGCGCGTCCAGGCCGAACAGCGCGGGCAGGCGCATGCTGCGCGGCGCGATGCCGTCGCGTGCGCGGCAGGCCGCGAACGTGTGCAGCAGGGCGTTCCCGACGAGCGCGGCCCGTTCGACGTGCGGCACCGCCGCGCCGAAGTGGCGCACGCAGAAGCGTTCCAGCGACACCGGATTCCAGCGCAGCCACGCGTGCCATACGGAGTCCGCCGCTTCCGACGGCAGGGCGCAGGGCCGGCCGCTGTGCCGGACCGCGTCGAAGAAGCGCAGCAGGCCTTCCGCCGCGCGGGCATAAAAAAAGGCATCCGTCCGGATGCCTTCGTATTCGCGTGGGGCGCTCGCGCGCCAGTAACTCTGGAGTCCCGCCGGCAGGTCCGCCAGCGCGGCCTGCCAGGGCGAGGTGCGCCGCAGCCGTGCGGCGCGCAGTTCTTGGATCCACTTCATGTTGCCCCCCTGTTTGTTGTTGTCGGCAGGTCCAGCTTAAGGAGCAAATATGACAGTTTGATGACTTGCGTTTAGTGATTTACTTCAACGCCGAGAAGATCGGCGTCAAACGATCCTTCGTGCCCTCGATGCGTTCCAGGCGCGGGTAGCGCAGGCCGCCGCGGTAGTCGAGGGAAATCGTACGCAGCACGTTGCCCTTTCTGACCAGGAGACGAATGGGCTTGCCATCCTTCGCCTCCTTGATCGCGGCCTTGAGCAGCTCCGGCTTGTAGACGCGGTCGTTGACGGCCATGACGGTCGTGTTGGCGGCCAGGCCCGCGCGAAAAGCCAGGCCGTCCCACACGACGTTGCGCACGGCGCCGTCCTGCGCGACCGTGAAACCGAGCGAGTACGTCAGGTCCTGCACCTTGTTGCGGTCGTCCACGCCCTTCAGGTAGTCCGTCGGCGTGTCCGTGTAGACCAGCTTCCAGCCGGCGCGGGCGAGGCCGTCCAGCGGGGCGCCGGGACCGTGGCCGTCCAGCTTCGCGCGCAGGAAGCCCGCCCAGTCGTACGGCTGGATTTTATTGAGCGTCGCGACGACGTCGTCGAACGTGTAGAACGCGGGCAGGTGGCTGCCGTTGTTCACGCCGTAGAAGGCACGGGCGAAATCGTCCAGCGAGCGCTTGTCACCCGAGAGTTCGCGGATGCGCGTGTCGACGTCCAGCCAGATCAGCATGCCTTCGACGTAGTAGTCCTCGCTGCGCTGCCAGTTCGGCCAGCCCAGGCCGCGGCGGGCGTTGAGGATTGGGTCGTAGACCGTGTCCTGTACGGCGCGCCACGCGCGGCCCGCGACGCTGTCGTAGCGCGCGGCGCTCGCGGCCAGCGCGTCGCGCGCGCCGGCGGCCGAGACGAGGCCGGAACGGGCGGCCAGCACATTGCCCCAGTACTGGGTCTGGCCCTCGTACACCCACAGCAGCTCGTTGTCCATCGGGGTGTTGAAGTTGGGGACGTTCTGGCCGGCCGGGCGACGGAACTTGCCGTTCCACGAGTGCGTGAATTCGTGCGGCAGCAGCTCGCGCCCGGCTTCGCTCTTGGCCCAGTCGGTGAAATAGCCCGGCTTGACGCCGTTCTCGCTGGACTGGTGGTGCTCGCGGCCGATGCCGCCGAATTCGTCGGACAGCGCGAACAGGAAATCGTAGCGGTCGTAGTGATACGAACCATACAGTTTATACGCTTGTTGCACGAGCGCGCGGTGCGCCGCGATCTGCTCGGGCTTCGCCTCCAGGCTTTCCGGGCTGTCGGCGAAGACGTTCAGGCGCACGGGCACCTTGCCGCCCGGGTCGAGGTCGAAGCGCTTGCTGTAGCGGCCCGCGAACAGCGGGGAATCCATCAGCGTCTCCAGGTCGCTCGCCTTGAAGTGGACGTCGTCGCCGGCACGGCTGTCCGTCTCCAGCGCCGTGGCGTACTGCCAGCCCGCGGGCAGCTTCAGGTTGGCCTGCACGTTGATGCCGCGCGCGACGTAGCCGGCCGGGTACAGGGTCGTCGAGATCCATTGCACGCCGAGGATATCGTCCGTCATCGTGATGCGGCCCTGGCCCGGTTCCAGCGGCGACAGGTACTGGTATTCCGCCTCCAGGCGCGTCGCGCCCTCGGGGACCGTCAGGTGGAACGCGTACATGTGCACCGGGTCGCGCTTCCATTCCACGGGCTTGCCGTTTGCCGTGAACTTCAGGCCCGCCAGCTGCGTGATCGGGCCGTTCGGGCCGTGGTTCGCGGGCAGCCATTGGGGGTACAGCAGGGTGAGGGGGCCGGGCTTCACCGGGATCGTCATGTGCATGCGGAAGATCTGCTGCGACAAATCGGTCGCATCGACGTTCAGTACGATGGTGCCGGGGTAGGGCTGGTCGACGGGGGCAGGCACGTCGGCATGTGCCGGAAAGGCCAGCGCCAGCGCGAGTGCGGCGGCTGAAACGGACGAAGCAAACTTGGAAGCGGTCATTGGCTGAAACCCGGGGGAAAAAACGTAAACGGCCGAGTGTAGCACTGTGCCATCGACCCAGATTCCATCCGGCAGCGATCCAAATAAAATTTTAAAAACAGCCTTTAAAAAGATATTTTGTACGACTTGAAAAGGGATGAGGTGGCCATTAGATTGGTCCCAACGGATGCTCAAGATGAGGTCCGTCAACTTATCGCTTGTACTTTTTAGAGGATATGAATCATGCGTACTTTTGACCTGTCTCCCCTGTATCGTTCCGCAATCGGCTTCGACCGCCTGGTGAATCTGCTCGAGCAACGCGCCGAAGCCGCACCGAGCTACCCGCCGTACAACATCGAACTGGTCGCCGAAGACAAATACCGCATCGTGATGGCGCTCGCCGGTTTCAACCGCAACGAAATCGAGATCACCTCCGAACGCGATACCCTGCTCGTGACCGGCCGCAAGCAAAAGGATGACGTGCAGCGCACCTTCCTGCACCGCGGTATCGCCCAGCGCGATTTCGAACAGCGCTTCCAGCTGGCCAACCACGTGAAGGTCGTCAGCGCCAGCTTCGATAACGGCATCCTGACCATCGAACTGGTGCGCGAAGTGCCCGAAGCATTCAAGCCGCGCAAGATCGCGATCGCTGATGCCAACGGCAACACCGACAACGTGCAAGTGCTGGAGCAACCGAACCAGCAACAGCAGCAAGCCGCGTAATCGGGTCGCTACCTGAAAAAGGCGCTTCGGCGCCTTTTGTCGTTTACGCGGAGCGTCACGGCACTGTCACATCCGCTCTTTATAGTCGGGCAACAACCCGTCAACAGGAGCGATCGCCATGAACACGCACGCATCCACCCTGGGCGCCCCGAGCCCGCGTCCCACCTCCACCCGCCCATCGCCTGCCGGTATCGCCCTGTTCGTGGCACTACTGGCCGCAGGCCTCGTCTTCAGCATCTACAGCCTGCACGCCGACGTGACGAGCGCCGGCCCCGTCGCCACGACCTGGCTCCCGTACTTCCTGCTCGGCGTCGCGCTGCTGATCGCGCTGGGCTTCGAGTTCGTCAACGGCTTCCACGACACCGCGAACGCCGTCGCCACCGTCATCTACACGAATTCGATGCCCGCCGGCGTGGCCGTCGTGTGGTCGGGCTGCTTCAACTTCCTCGGCGTGCTGCTGTCCAGTGGCGCCGTCGCCTTCGGCATCATCACGCTGCTGCCGGTGGAACTGATCCTGCAGGTCGGCAGCAAGTCCGGCTTCGCGATGGTGTTCGCGCTGCTGATCGCGGCCATCGTGTGGAACCTCGGCACGTGGTGGCTCGGCCTGCCCGCGTCGTCGTCGCACACGATGATCGGCTCGATCCTCGGCGTCGGCGTCGCCAACGCCATCATGCATGGCCGCGACGGCACCAGTGGCGTCGATTGGGCGCAGGCCGCCAAGGTCGGCTGGTCGCTGCTGCTGTCGCCGCTCGTCGGCTTCTTCTGCGCCGCGCTGCTGCTCCTGCTGCTGCGCCGGCTCGTGCGCGACCGCGCGCTGTACGAGGCGCCGAAGGGCGACACGCCCCCGCCGTGGTATATCCGCCTGCTGCTGATCCTCACGTGCACCGGCGTGTCGTTCGCGCATGGATCCAACGACGGCCAGAAGGGCATGGGCCTGATCATGCTGATCCTCGTCGGCACCGTGCCGATGGCGTATGCGCTCAACCGCGCCATGCCCGTCGAGCAGGTGACGCAGTTCGTCGCCGTCAGCCAGGTCACGCAGCAGGCGCTCCTGCGCCAGGCCGAACCCGCGCCGCTGCCGCCCGCGGACGTGGCGCGTACGACGCTGACGACCTATATCCGCACGCACAAGCTGACGCCCGCCGTGGTGCCGGCTCTCGCCACGCTGGCCGGCGACATCGGCGGCGCCGTGCGCGTACACGGTTCGCTGGCCCGCGTGCCGGCGGAAGCGGTCGCCAACGTGCGCAACGACATGTACCTCGCGTCGGAAGCGATGCGCCGCCTGGACAAGGAACCGTCGCTCCGCTTCGACCCCGACACGCGCGCCAACCTGAAGGCGTTCAAGGGGCAGCTGGACGACGCGACGAAGTTCATTCCGTTGTGGGTCAAGGTCGCCGTCGCCATCGCGCTGGGCCTGGGCACGATGGTGGGCTGGAAGCGCATCGTCGTCACGGTCGGCGAAAAGATCGGCAAGTCGCACCTGACCTATGCGCAGGGCGCGTCCGCGGAGACGGTGGCGATGCTGACCATCGGGGCGGCGGACGTGTATGGCCTGCCGGTGTCGACGACGCACGTGCTGTCGTCCGGCGTGGCGGGCACGATGGCCGCGAACCGCTCTGGCCTGCAGATGGCGACCGTGCGCAACCTGGCGCTGGCCTGGGTGCTGACGCTGCCGGCCGCGATCCTGCTGTCCGGCAGCCTGTACTGGCTGTTCTCCAACCTGTTCTGACGAGGCTTCCATGCGACAAACCGATCATCCCGACCTGGTGCGGCGCGTTCGCCGCGACATCGCCGACAGCTACGACGAGGAACTCGAGCTGGAACTGGACGACCGCGACCTCGATCCGGACACGCTGCTGCCGGCGCGCGCGCAGAGCGACGAGGAACGCGAAGCGCGCATGCACTACTTCCGCGAGCTGTTCCGCCTGCAGGCCGAACTCGTCAAGCTGCAGGACTGGGTCGTGCACACGGGGCACAAGGTCGTGATCCTGTTCGAAGGCCGCGACGCGGCCGGGAAGGGCGGCGCCATCAAGCGCATCGTCCAGCGCCTGAATCCGCGCGTGTGCCGGGTGGCGGCGCTGCCCGCGCCGAACGACCGCGAACGCACGCAGTGGTACTTCCAGCGCTACGTGTCGCACCTGCCGGCGGCCGGCGAGATCGTCCTGTTCGACCGCAGCTGGTACAACCGCGCCGGCGTCGAGCGCGTGATGGGATTCTGCACCGATGCCGAGTACGAAGAGTTCTTCCAGACCGTGCCGGAATTCGAGCGCATGCTGGTGCGTTCCGGCATCCAGCTGATCAAGTACTGGTTCTCGATCTCGGACGAGGAGCAGAATGCGCGCTTCCTGAGCCGCATCCACGATCCGCTCAAGCAGTGGAAGCTGAGCCCCATGGACCTGGAATCGCGCCGCCGCTGGGAAGAGTACACGAAGGCCAAGGAGATCATGCTGGAACGGACCCATATCCCGGAAGCGCGATGGTGGGTCGTGCAGGGCATCGACAAGAAGCGGGCGCGCCTGAACTGCATCCATCACCTGCTGCAGCAGATCCCGTACGTGGAAGTCGACCGGCCGTCGATCCAGCTGCCCGAGCGCGAATACCACGACGATTACGTGCGCCGGCCGGTGCCGCAAGAGATCCTGGTCCCCGAGATGTACTGATCTGTTATAGTTGGCACCGCCGATTGGCAACGTTTCCAATCCCCGGAGGTGCCGCATGCAGCAACCGCTCGTTTTACGCCGTATCCTGTCCGTCGTTCTCTTCGCGCTGGCGCCCGCCGCCGGCGCGGCCCCGGTCCAGGCCTGGATCACCACCGGCGACCAGTCGCAATTGCTGGCCCGCGCGGCCGACGTACCCATGGAGGCGTCCGCCGATGCCCCGACGATCTCGATCGACCCGTCCACGCGCTACCAGCAGATCGCCGGCTTCGGCGCCGCGATCACGGACGCCTCCGCGGACCTGATCCAGCACCTGGACCCGGCCCGGCGCGACGCGCTGCTGCGCCAGCTGTTCGGCCGCGAAGGGGAGGGCATCGGCCTGTCGTTCACGCGCCTGACGATCGGCGCGTCCGACTTCTCGCGCACCCACTACAGCTTCGACGACATGCCGCCGGGGCAGAGCGATCCGCAGCTGAAGCACTTCTCGATCGATCCGCAGAAAGCCACCGTCCTGCCGACCGTGAAGGCCGCGCTTGCGATCAATCCGCGCCTGAAGGTGATGGCCTCGCCGTGGAGCGCGCCGGGCTGGATGAAGACGAGCGACAGCCTGGTAAAAGGCACGCTGAAACCCGAGGCGTTCGACGCGTTCGCGCGCTACCTGGGCCGCTACGTGGCCGCGATGCGGGATCAGGGCGTGAACATCTCCGCGCTCACGCTGCAGAACGAGCCGCACTTCGAGCCGGACAATTATCCCGGCATGCGCGTCGATCCGCACAAGCGCGCCGCGTTCATCCGCGACCATCTCGGGCCGCTGCTGAGGCGCTCGTACCCCGGCACCGCGCTCTTCGACTGGGACCACAACTGGGACGAGCCGGAGTCGCCGGCCGTCGTGCTGTCCGATCCGCGGGCCGCGCAATACGTGAGCGGCATCGCGTGGCATTGCTACGGCGGCGACGTGCGCGCGCAGGGCCGGCTGCACGACCTGTTCCCGGCCAAGGACACGTGGTTCACGGAGTGCTCGGGCGGACGCTGGGCGCCGGACTGGGCGAAGAACCTGCAGTATTTCGCGAAGACGCTCGTCATCGACACGACGCGCAACTGGGCGCGCGGCGTCCTGTTCTGGAACCTGGCGCTGGACAACCAGGACGGCCCGCACCTGGGCGGCTGCAACGATTGCCGCGGCGTCGTGACCATCGATGCGGCCACGGGCGCCGTCACGCGCAACGTCGAGTACTACGCGCTGGCCCACGCGAGCCGCTTCGTACTGCCGGGCGCGCACCGCATCGCGTCGACCGGGGAGAACAACGTCGCCTTCGCGAATCCGGACGGTTCGTACGCGCTGCTCGTGGCGAACGGCGACGCGCAGCCGCGCGCGCTCACCGTGCGCGTGGGGACGCAGGCGTTCCGCTACACCTTGCCGGCATCCAGCGTGGCGACGTTCACGTGGCGGTAGTGGGGTGGCAGATGCGCCGCAAACGTGGCTAAACGCCCCCGCTTGCAGTATGCTTGGGCCCAAAAACACCACCAACCGGGGAGACAAGTGTCAACCATCAAGGACGTAGCCCGCCTGGCCGGGGTCGGCCTGGGCACCGCATCGCGCGTCGTGCGCGGCAAGGGATCGGTGTCGCAGGCCAAGCTGGAACGCGTGCAGAAGGCCATCGCCGCACTCGGCTACCGGCCGTCGCACGCGGCGCGCTCCCTCCTGTACGGCACGTCGCGCATGATCGGCGTGTACATCCCCCTGTTGTCCGGTACCTTCTACACGTCGATCCTGCAGATCATCGACACGGAACTGCGCGGCGCCGGCATGCACATGATGGTGGCGTTCGGCGTCAGCCGCGAGGACGAGCGGCGCCAGGCCATCGACGGCGTCAACTTCCTCATCGAGCGCGGATGCGACGGCGTCGTCCTCTTCACGTCGCCGCTCACCGAGGAAGACCTCGCGGCGCTGGGGCCCAAGCGCGAACGCGTCGTGGCCCTGAACGACAGTTTCGAGGGCATGCCGGGCCAGTGCTTCACGGTCGACCACAAGCTCGGCGGCCGGCTGGCGGCGCGGGCGCTGCTCGACCATGCGCACCGCGAGATCGCCGTCATCGCCGGGCCGTCGACGGCGGCCGACAACGTCGACCGCATCGCCGGCTTCATGGACGAACTGGCGGCCGCCGGCATCGATACGGATGCCATCTGGATCTCGGCGCGCGACTTTTCCTCGGCCGAGGGGCGCGCCGCCGCGATGGAACTGGTGGCATCCGGGCGGCCCTTCACGGCGCTGTTCTGCGCCAACGACGAGATGGCGCTCGGCGCGCTGTCGTACTTCCACGAAGCGGGCATCCGCGTGCCGCAGGACGTGTCCGTGATCGGCTACGACGATGCCCCGGCTGCCGCCTATTCGGCGCCGCGGCTCACGTCCGTGCACATCCCCTGGCGCGAGATGACCAAGAACGGCATCGCCGAGCTGCTCAACCTGTGCTACGGCTTCAACCGCCCCGTCACGCGCACCTTCCCCGTCAGCGTGAGCCTGCGCGCCTCCGTCGCGAAAGTGGCCAAACGCCGCCGTTCCCAACCTTAAGTGACGTCTAAGACTGCTGCGCCAATATACTCCCTACGAAAAGAGCAGTTTTCAGAACCACTTTTTCCAATCTGGGAGCACGTCAATGCCTAACCAAGGTACCGTTACTGCCATCACCGCAAAACGTCTTACGCTGGCCCTGTGCGCGGCCGGTGTCATTGGCGGCGCGGTTGGCGCGATCGCAGTCGAACACAATAACGCCACGGCAGCCGCCGCAGCGGCAGCAACTGCGGCCGCCACCCCGGCTCCCGTGGCAGCCACTCCCGCGCCGGTGGCGGGCAATCCGGTCGGCACGGCCCTGCCGGACTTTACCAAGATCGTCTCGCACAACGGCCCGGCCGTCGTGAACATCCGCGTCGTCGGTACGACCAAGGTGTCGCAGCGCCAGATGCCGCAGTTCGACGAGGACGATCCGTTCTTCGAATTCTTCCGCCGCTTTCAGCCGCAGCAACCGCGCGGCGGTCGCGGGGAACTCGTCTACGGCGCCGGATCGGGCTTCATCGTGAGCCCGGACGGCGTCATCCTCACCAACGCGCACGTCGTGCGCGATGCCGACGAAGTCACGGTCAAGCTGCAGGACCGCCGCGAATTCCGCGCGAAAGTCCTCGGCTCCGATCCGCGCACCGACGTCGCCGTGCTGAAGATCGACGCGAAAAACCTGCCCGTCGTCCCGCTCGGGAACACGCGCAACCTGCAGGTCGGCGAATGGGTGCTGGCCATCGGTTCGCCGTTTGGCCTGGAATCGACCGTGACGGCCGGCGTCGTGAGCGCGAAAGGCCGCACCCTCGACAACAACGGCGTGCAGTTCATCCAGACCGACGTGGCGGTCAACCCGGGTAACTCGGGCGGCCCGCTGTTCAACACGCGCGGCGAGGTGGTCGGCATCAACTCGCAGATCTTCAGCCAGACGGGCGGCTACCAGGGCCTGTCGTTCGCGATCCCGATCGACGTCGCCGTGCGCATCAAGGACCAGATCGTCGCCACCGGCAAGGTGCAGCACGCCAAACTGGGCGTCAGCCTGCAGGACGTCGGCCAGAGCTTCGCCGACGCGTTCAAGCTGCAGTCGCCGGACGGCGCCCTCGTGGCGAACGTGGAGCGCGGCAGCGCGGCCGACAAGGCCGGCCTGAAGGCGGGCGACGTCATCCGCAAGGTCAACGGCCAGTCGCTCATCTCGGGCGGCGACCTGTCGGCCATCGTGGCGATCGCCAAGCCGGGCGACCGGCTGACGATGGACGTCTGGCGCGACGGCAAGGAGATGCAGGTGACCGCGACGCTGGCCAGCGCGAAGCCGGATCCGGCCAGCCGCGACAACCTGGCCGGCATCGAAGGCGGCGCCAAGCTGGGCCTGGCCCTGCGTCCGCTGGATCCCGCCGAGCGCAGCCAGGTGGGCGTCGCGGCGGGTCTCGTGGTCGAGGACGTGGGCGGTGCGGCGGCCGTGGCCGGCGTGCAGCCGGGCGACGTGCTGCTGGCCGTGAACGGCAAGCCGGTGACCTCCGTGTCCCAGGTGCGCGACGTCGTCAAGAAGTCCACCAAGTCGGTGGCCTTGCTGGTTCAGCGCGGGGATGAGAAGATCTTCCTCCCGGTGCCGATCGGCTGATGGATCGTGAAGTCTGATATCGGCACTGGTTTCAAAGAATCGGGGGATTGGATGCGGCTGCTGCTGGTGGAAGACGATACGATGATCGGCGAAGTAGTGCTCGACCTGTTGAGGGCCGAGCACTACGCCGTCGATTGGGTCAAGGACGGCGAGATGGCCGACACGGCCCTGATGCAGAACCAGAACTACGACCTCGTCGTTCTGGACCTCGGCCTGCCCCGCAAGGACGGGCTCGAGGTGCTGCGCGCGATGCGTGCCCGCAAGGACCGCACCCCGGTGCTGGTCGCCACGGCGCGCGACGCCGTCGCCCAGCGTATCGCCGGGCTCGACGCCGGCGCGGACGACTACGTCCTCAAACCCTACGATCTCGACGAACTGCTGGCGCGCATCCGCGCGCTGCTGCGCCGCGCCGCCGGGCGCGCCGAACCCGTGTTCGAATACAAGAACATCTCCGTGAATCCCGCCACGCGCGAAGTGCTGGTCGACGGCCAGCCCGTCGTGCTGTCGGCGCGCGAATGGGCCGTGCTGGAAGCGCTCGTCGCGCGTCCCGGCGCCGTGCTGTCGCGCGCCCAGCTCGAGGAAAAGCTGTACAGCTGGCGCGACGAAGTGTCCAGCAATGCCGTCGAGGTTTATATCCACGGCCTGCGCAAGAAGCTGGGCAGCGACTTGATCCAGAACGTGCGCGGCGTGGGCTACATGGTCCCGAAGGTGTGAAGGCAGCCTTATGAAAGTCAGGGTGACGCATTCCCTGCGCGGGCGATTGTTGTGGTTCCTGCTGGCGGCGATCACCATCGCGGCCGTCGCGCAGGCCTCCATCGCGTATCGCACGGCGCTGAACGACGCCGACCAGATCTTCGACTACCACATGCAGCAGATGGCGCTGTCGCTGCGTTCGCGCGTGCCGCTGACGAGCACCGAGGATGCGAACGCCGATACCCCCATCAGCGGCAACGACGACCTCGTCGTGCAGGTGTGGTCGCCGGACGGCGTGCGCGTGTTCCGCAGCGCGTCGCACGCGCACCTGCCGCAGCGCGCCGTGCTGGGATTTTCCAACGTGCGCGCGAACGGCACCACGTATCGCATCTTCTCGATCCAGACCGACAACCAGACCGTGCAGGTCGCGCAGGATCTCGCCGTGCGGCGCAGCATGGCCAGTAACCTCGCGCTGCGCACGCTGGGCCCGATCGCCGTCATGATGCCGATCCTGATGCTCGTCGTGTGGTGGGTCGTCAGCGGCTCGCTGGAACCCGTCGCGCGTGTGCGCAAGCAGGTGGCGTCGCGCCAGGCGGACGATCTGTCGCCCGTGTCCGAGGCCGGCCTGCCGGACGAGGTGCGCCCGCTCGTGCAGGAACTGAACCTGCTGTTCGGCCGCGTGCGCACGGCGTTCGACGCCCAGCAGCATTTCGTCGCCGACGCCGCGCACGAGCTGCGCACGCCGCTGGCCGCCCTGAAGCTGCAGGTGCAGAGCCTGGAGCGCTCGGACAGCCCGGACGCGAAGCGCGTCGCCGTCGCCCGCCTGACGGCCGGCATCGAACGGGCGACGCGCCTCGTCGAGCAGCTGCTCGTGCTGGCGCGCCAGGAAGCGAGCGTGGCGGGCGGTGCGCCGCGCCAGCCGGTCGACATCGCCGGCGCGGCCAAACGGGCCGTCGCGGAGCTGGCGAGCGTCGCGGCCGCGAAGCAGATCGACCTCGGCATGCAGCGTGCGGACAGCGCCGACGTGGAAGGACAGCCGGACGCGTTGATGATCCTGCTCCGCAACCTCATCGACAATGCGATCAAGTACACGCCGGAGGGCGGCACGGTCGACGTGTCGGTGGTGGCGGAAAACCGCGGCGTGACCGTGACCGTGGAAGACAGCGGGCCGGGCATTCCGCCGGCGGAACGCGAGCGCGTGTTCGACCGCTTCTACCGCGTGCCGGGCAGCGACGCGAAGGGCAGCGGGCTCGGTCTCGCGATCATCAAGTCGATCGCGGAGCGGCATGGGGCGACCCTGGCGCTGGGCGAATCGAAGCGCCTGGGCGGGCTCGAAGCCACCGTCACCTTCCCGGCGTGACAGCTTCGTACAGGCGGATGTTCGCCCCGTTCCCTTCGATGGTTTTTACCAGCCGATAGCGGCTCCCCAGTTCCTTCATCACGATCCCGTCCGAATCGTACAGCTTCGCCAGCCGCTCGATCAGCCACACGCGCGGATGCCTGGCCGTCAGCGCGCGGATCCGCGCCACGTCCTCGGGCGCGATGTTCGGCGCGCCGGAATTGCCCGTGTACGTGCGCGGCAGGTGCAGCGCGGGGAAGGGGCCCGGCAGGTAGGCGACGGCCGGCCCCGTCTTCATGTAATAAGTGACGGGCATCTGCACCTCGTTCGGGAACGCGAGCACGACGTCGCCCGGCCGGCTGTCGCGCGCCACCTGCGCCAGCATCCCGCGCCAGTCTTCCGTGTGCGAGCGATAAAAGCCCAGCACCGCATACGCGGACAGCGCCAGCACGATGGCGACGGCGGGCAGGCGCCAGCGCGACGGCAGGCGCGCGACACCCAGCGCCGTCAACACCATCCCCAGCGGCCCGAGCCACAGGAACAGGCGCGACAGGAACACGGGCTTCACGAAATAACTGTAGCCGGCAAGCGCGAGGATCGGCAGCGCGAGCACGCACGCGAGCAGCCAGAAATGGGCGCGCGCGCGTTTCCACAGCCACGCGAACCCGAGCAGCACGAGCAGCGCGACGGGATAGTGCAGCACCTGGCCGCCGCTGATGACGGTCCAGGCCGCAGTGATGTTACGGGGCGTAAAACGGATCCAGTACGACAGGTGCGCCATCGCCGCGTTCTGCCTGATCAGCATCGGGATGAATGGCGACCACACGAGCAGCGCGCCGACGCCGGCCAGGCCGACGGCCAGGATCTGCGGGCGGCGCGGACCGGGCGTGCTTGCCAGCAGCGCGACCGTCATCCCCGTCCACAAGCCCAGCGCGGCGAACACGCCCGTGTTGTGCAGCCACATCGTCAGGCCGGCGCTGACGGCGAGGCCGATGATCCACGACCACCGTCGCCCATCCTCACCCGGGCGCACGAAGGACAGCACGAGCATGCTCGCAAAGAACACGGCCAGCGATCCGGCCAATGCCTGGAGCGCGTATGGCCTGGCCTGCTGCGCGTACTGGATGCTGGCCGCGTTCACGGCGAGGAACAGGGCGGCCAGCAGCGCGACGCGCTCCGCTTTGGTCCCGAGCCGCGCCCAGCGCGCGCAGGCCGGCAGCGCGAATACGGTCAGCACGCTGGCGAGGACGGACAGGCTGCGCAGCGCCGCCTCGTGCGTGCCGAACAGCGCGATCCAGCCCTTGAGCAGGGTGTAGTAGAACGGGGGATGCGTCTCGTACAGGGGCACGCTCGTCCACAGTTCGTGCAGCGGGACGGCGGCGAACCAGGCGCTGTACGTTTCGTCCAGCCACAGCGAGCGGCCGGCCAGCGTGGGCAACCGGAGCAGCAGGGCGAGGCCCGTCACAAGCAGGGCCAGCGTCCAGAAGCGGGCCTGCGGTACGTCACGCCCGACCGGCGCGGCCGCCGGGAACGGCGTCAGCGGGCTTTGCTGGCTTGAAATGTCCATAGCGAGTTGACGACATAGGTGGCGCACAGCAGCGTGCCCGTCACGAGAACTTGCGCCAGGCGATAGTCGAGGCGCACGCCGTTTACGAGCACGGCCATCGCGGCGCCGTTGAGGGCAGCCGCCACGCCGGCCGTCGCGAAGAAGCGCGCGGCCGTGCCCCAAGCAAGATGCGAATGCGCGTGGCCGCGGAACGTGACGACCGCGTTCAGCACGAAGTTGATGACGGCGCCGACCAGGGCGCCGATGACCGACGCCGGCACGGGCGCCAGCACGCCGAGCGAGACGGCCGTGAGCAGGAAGGCGTAATGCCCGGCCGTCCCGGCGGCGCCCACCGCGGCATACACCAGGAAGCGGCCCAGGCCGCCGCGCTCAGGCATGGGCCATCGCCTTTTCGTAGCGCTTGCGCACGAGGTACACGGGCCGCCCCTTCGATTCGAGGTAGATGCGGCCCACGTATTCGCCGAGCACGCCGATGCCGATCAGCTGGATGCCGCCGAGCAGCAGGATCGCCGTCGCCAGCGACGCGTAGCCGGGCACGTCGACGCCGTACAGGATCGTGCGGATGACGAGCCAGACGGCGCGCGTCAGCGCGAAGATCGCCACGGAGACGCCGAGGTAGGTCCAGATGCGCAGCGGCAGCGTGGAAAAACTGGTGATGCCCTCGAGCGCGAAATTCCACAGCTTCCAGCCGGAAAATTTCGTTTTACCCGCCGCGCGCGGCGCACGCTTGTACTCGACGACGGCCGTCTTGAATCCGACCCACGCGAACAGCCCCTTCATGAAGCGGCACGATTCCGGCAGCGTCTTCAGGGCGTTGGCGACGTTACGGGTGAACAGGCGGAAATCGCCGACGTTTTCCGGGATCGGCAGGTCGGCCATGTCGTTGTGGATGCGGTAGAAGAACTGCGCGGTCCACTTTTTCAGCAGCGAATCGGACTCGCGGTCCGCCCGCTTGGCCAGCACGACGTCGTAGCCTTCGCGCCATTTCTCGACCAGCTTGCCGATGACGTCGGGCGGGTCTTGCAAATCGGCATCGAACGGCACGATGAGGTCGCCTCGCGCTTCGAAGATGGCGGCCGTCAGCGCCGCTTCCTTGCCGAAATTACGCGTGAGATCGACGACACGCACGCGCGCATCCGCGTGGGCGTAGGCGATGAGGGATTCGAGCGTACGGTCGCGGCTGCCGTCGTTCACGCACAGGATCTCGAAGCGGATGTTCGGAATGCGTTCCAGTTCCGGAATCACGCCGCTGAAGAAGTGCGGGATCATCTCCTGCTCGTTGTAGAACGGCACGACGAGCGACAGCAGGGGCGGTTCTATCGGGCCGACCGCAACCTTGTCGGGAACTACGGTTTCGTTGGGAAAGCTCATATCGATCCGTCGACAGCCTGGTATGCATCAGCGATAAAACATATCACAGGTTGTACGGACGCGATTTTTCGTTTCGTGTGCGTTAAGCGAAGATGCCTGGAGGATGCGTTCAGTTCGACTTGGAAACGATCTGAAAGCGAGAACGTCGCCCCGGCTGAGGCAGGGGCGACGTGGAGAGGAAGATCAGAACTTGTGCTACAGACCTGCGATGTAAACCGCACCGTTCAGACCACTGCAGACTTTCCTACTTGAAGGCAAGCAGCGTCAAGTGATTTAGTTAAAAATCTATTGGCAATGATGACTCGACGTCAGGTTGCTCAAGATTCAGAAGCAGGCGCAGAAGTTTTTTCAAGGAGGAATTTCCTTGCAGGGCTGGGCCAACAACAGTAGCGAGAGCGACATGATGCTCAGGGGCGAATTTTATTACTCCACATCTTATGGCAAGAGCAAATTCTGGTGCAGCTTCCCCTTGCGGTTGATCGTGTTGGATCAAAATTTTGCAAACTAAATCGAACATATACCGACTTGATTCAGGTTCCGAGGAATAGTCCAGTTCACTCGGGCGAGCAGCCCTAAGCAAAGCCCCCTGAATTACTCCGTCATTATAACGGGCGAAATTCTCGGGATCTAAGACAACCTGTTGAAATGCATCGCTTGCTAAACGATATACTGGCTCGATTTTAGTCGACTCCCGAGCATTCTGCAGCATTGCAGCTACAGTTGCTAATACAGATGGCGTATTCCACTCTCGATCTGCATATGAAAAATCCCAGTAGGCAAAGTCGGGACGTAGTTTCAATTCATTTGACAAGGAAGATCCACAAGGTAAAAGTGGATTTCGGTGCATTCCCGATGAGGTGCCAGAAATCTTCTCTTTACGATAGCTTAATAAGGTACCGGCATCACCCAGTTGAAGGTCAGAAAGTGCTTTGAGCTCACGCCGGTATGATGCTGCAAGTGTATCTCCAACAGCAACCTTCGAAAATACTTCGACTAGAATAAGCGCGCCTTCAGCTGAATACCGGAGGTTGCCAGCTAATGAGGTAATTTGTGCTTGAGTCTCGGCAACCTGCGCTCCTATCACGTAAGTTCGTGCGCCAGAATGCATGGAACGTAAATCCCGGCTAATGGCGAGTAACTTACTGCCTCTCCCAACTACCGCTGCAATTATTAAAAGCGCACCTTCTGGATCAATTTCCGAAGCTCGCTCCTGTAGTTCGGATTGTGTAATTATCGGCAATAATGTGCTGGAGGCGAGTTTCACTCTTAGGAAATTTCTGCACTTTGAGGCGATTATTTGCGATGCTGTGTCATCTTGGCAGACGATTGCTCCGATAGCGGCAGGAATTTTCTGTTTTAAGATTTTCGAAAGAAACGCCGCGAACATGGTATTGTTTGCAACTTGATTGCCATCGACAAAAACCGGGCGCACTTTGGCATTTGAAACTGGTAAGCGTCCTTGTACAACAATCTGATCTGTTCCAGTAAATGCTTTTGCAAAACGTTCAGCATCTGTAGATTTGTGTTTTTCTTTCCTCAGTAATACCTTCCTCGGCTTCAGGTCTTCAGGCGCGAAACGCTCACCCGCCATGCGTATGTCACGTAAGCCATCATTTTCGTCCGTAGATGGTGATGAGTATTCTAAAGCGAACAATGCATTCTCAGAATTTGAAGCGCCCACGAAGGTTAATAAGGTCACAACTTCAGTCGCATGACATTGGCTTTGTTCACGCCACATGCGTTCCATTCGCATTGAAGAGGAGGCGGAAATAATGCAGAACGACGTACCGAAAGCTGGGAAATTGAAGCTTTCCAGTCCATCGTGGGAATGGAAACTTACAACTCTCGGTTTGGGAGCCGCGAAAAATGCGCAATATAGATCACGCAAAGCATAAGCTACAGAGGCAATTGCCATTGTGTCGATGCATATTACCTCGATCGGTTGCGTTAATGCTTCTTGTCGAGCCTTAAGTCGATGAAGCAATGCATAGCTGAGGAACTGCACGTTCTCAACATCGGTTAATGCGTCCTCGGCCCTAATAAAGAATTGCGAGCGTTCCCCAGAGGGTTTAACGAAAGTGAATCCAGGTGGCGCGGTGACTAAAACGTGATGTGCCGAAAACAGGTATCTCAATCCGGACTCAAAAATGCGCTTCGAGTTACGGCGGAGCTTTACAGCGTCTCCATTACTTCGGTTTTTTGGGGAGGTCCTGAGAATAATGTCGCCAGCTAAATCCAGTTGGCATATACAAAGAGTGATCCTTGTGCCTAAGCGATCTGCAGCTTGTTTGAGTGCGGGAGAGGTACGAAACGCTGCAGACACCTCTGCGTGTTCAGCATCTATGCAAACAATGGCTATGCCGTCCGGTGCGAGGACGGCGGCAGCGCTTTCCTCGATGGCGTCGGAGAGATCTCCATGTCGTAGAGCCCCCGGGGATTTAAATAAAAAGCGAAAGTTTCTTTGTGGCTCTCGTTCAAGTGAGATGTCGCAGTCAAAAGCGAAGTAATTGTTCAAGCCTCACCTCGCGACAACGGAATAATGATAGAGTAAGCGGCTCCTGCAACATATGGGAGAGCGTTACGGTCTTTTAGCCAATGTTTTGGGTGGAATTTTGATGTCGTGGTGGATGATGAAAAATCTTGAATTAGGCAAACTCGTCCTGTGCGAAGACGAAGAAATGCTTTTAAATCCTTGAGCGAGCTAAGAACAAGGCTTAGACCATGTCCGCTCACCGAACTGTCTTTAGTTGTTGCATGCTGCTCAAAACATTGTTGTACGTACTGTACCTCTTCGCTAATGTCGATATCATCTATTTTTGTATTTGGAGAGTTTTTCGCGAGCCAACGCTTAACGAGACCTGGGCCGGTATCAAAAATAGTGATTTCGAGAAACGCCAAGTCGGCAGTTGCGCGCTGAACACCTTTTGTATCTTTATGGAGTGCCTGATTCGCGAGGGTCCGCAGCAAAAAAAGGTTCTGAGGTACGTTATCGGAAGTGTTTACGCTTGATAACGAATCTGCGCTATATGATATATATTTGGCAATTAGCCCTCGCATGTTCCGATGATAGCGGTTGCCCTGCTCGTCTGTTCTCGCATGCTCATCGGTATTCCGAAACAACTCGTACAGTAGGCTTGAAACCGAAGGCATGTGTTTAGAGCCAAGTTTTCGCAAAGCGTTTGGAGCACACGCACGCATGATTTGTTCGGTCAGTCGGCTAAAATCTTCGCGTCCACGAAGCGTGCCGTTATTGCTGTTTGAATAAAATGGAAGTAGGTATTCGTTACTCGCTCCGGAAAAGCATGCGAGAAATACTCCCCGCCCATGCATGGTTTGTAAGTAATCACCCGACTGCATTGCATGGATCCGTGGGATTGCATAAGCCAAGCCTTCTTTCGTGGCGATGATTTCATGAACTGAATTCTCGATCGCTGGTGCAAAATAAAGCGCTGCCATCCCGTGTGGCTCTTGTGCTAAATGCGCTATGCCATTTGAGGCTGCTGCTGATGAGTGCAGTTTGAGGAGGGGTTTGGAATTAGTTGACCTAACCCATGTGGCAAAAAACTGTATTAGTGCGACAGAAATTCCGAACCCTCCGCCATGACGAAGCGTTGTCGGAACGCGAACAGAAACCTCTATCCCCGTTTTTAGTAATCCTGCGGCATCTTCAATATCAGCTAATGTTGCAGCTTGTTTGAACGAAATCATAAGGGCTCTATCATTGGCGTTCTAGAAAATTTGGTAAAGCGTCATGCGTTCTACAAAGCATTTTCGTTGTGATCGGTGCGTATGAATTAGGCCCTCTAATTTAAGAGTGAGGCTATATCAGATGAGGCTAAGCTAGTCTGGTGCTAATGGTAGACTTGAAAACTTATTAGAAAGATTGGGGCAGTTTTTTTAAGTTATTGAGTTTTATGTAACAACGTCGTTCGCGGCGTGCCGGGAACGACGTTGTTTTATAGGGAGATGTGTCGTTAAAACTTGTGCGACAGACGCGCGAAGTAAGCCGCGCCGTTCAGGCCGAACTGCACGCTTTCGTACTTGAAGCCGTTATCCGTCTCGTCCGGATTCTGCTGGGTCGGATGCACGTTGAAGATGTTCGTGCCGCCGACGGTCAGCTTGGTCTTCTCGGTGAACGACCACGTGAACGCGAGGTCGGCCGACGTCTTGGCCTTGTAATACTGGTTCGGCACCGGCGGACCGGAGAACGTGCCCAGCGTCTGCGGACCGTAGTGGATGACGCGGAAGTCCGTTTCCAGCTGGCCCAGCGTGTAGTCGAAGTCCAGCGTGGCCTTGCGGCGCGGGCCGCCCTGTTCGATGAACAGGCGCTCGCGTTCGGACAGCAGCACGTCTTCGTAGCCGGCCAGCGCGGCCGGTGCGTGCACGCCCGTCACTTCGGTCTTGCTGAAGTTCATGGCGAGGTACGTCGCCAGCTTGCCGGCACCCAGGTTCGTGCGGTGCGACGCAGTCAGGTCCAGGCCGCGCGTGCGCGTGTCGACGGAGTTCACGAAGAACTGCGCCTGGCCCACGCCCAGGTTCTGCAGGATGGCGCCGAGGGCCGGGTAGTTGTCGGCGTCGAAGCGGCCCGACAGCACGATGCGGTTGTCGATCTCGATGTGGTACAGGTCGGCCGTGACGGAGATGGCCTTCGTCGGCGTCCACGTCGCGCCCAAGGTGTAGCTCTTCGATTTCTCTTCATGCAGCTTCGGGATGCCGGCCGCGTTGGCGACCTTGCCGCCGTTCGGCGCGAGCACGACGTCCATCGGCACGCCGCTGACGAAGTCGGTGAACGTCGACGAGAAATAAACCTGTTGCAGCGACGGTGCGCGGAAGCCCGTGCTGGCCGATGCGCGCAGCAGCAGGTCGTCCGTGGCCTTGAAGGCGCCGGCCAGCTTGCCGGTCGTCGTCGAGCCGAAGTCGGAGTAGCGCTCATGGCGCACGGCGGCCTGCAGCTTGGTGCGCGGGGCGATGTCGGCCTCGAAGTCGAGGTAGGCGGCGCTGCTGTGGCGGTCGCGGTTGGTGGCGTCGCCCGGCTGGAAGCCCGGGAAGCCCTGGCTGCCGGCATTGCCGCCGAAGCCCACGCCGTCGACGTCGTTGTACGAACCCGGCTCGCCCGCGAAGATCTGGTAATTCTCCTTGCGGTATTCGAAGCCGAACGCGGCGTTCAGGCCGCCGAGGATGTCGTCGTAGAAGCGGCTGAAGTCGGCGTTGGTCGTCAGCTGGCGGAACGAGAAGCCGCCGGCGTCGAACTGCGACGGGCTGATGCCCTTGCCGCCGTTGATCAGGTCCAGGTTCGCGATCGACGCGTTGAGCGTGTGCGCGATGTTGTAGCGCATGCGGTTGTAGCCATACGTCTGCGAGAAGTCGCTGGCCCATTCGCCGATGCGGGTGCGGTAGCCGACGATGCCGTAGCGGTCGTCGATGTCGCCGTTGATGAACGGGACGAAGCCGTTCGGGTACATGGCGGCCGAGTTGCGCGACGGGATGTCGTCCGAACCGATGCCGCCGCGCGCCCATGCCGCCGACGAGGCGTCGCGCGTCTGGGCGCCGGCCGTCAGGTACAGCTTGCCCGGGCCGACGGGGAATTCGCCGTTCAGGTAGACGGTCTCGTTCTTCGACTTGGTGTCGCCGATGATGCGCAGGCTGCCCGGGTCGGAGCGGTTGGAGCGGCCGCGGTCGTAGTATTCGCCCGTGATGCCCAGCACGCCGTCCGCCACGGCCACGCCGCAGTAGGCCGATGCGAGCCAGTTCTTGCCGTCGTGCTTCGAATATTCGCCGAAACCGGCAACCGCTTCGCAGCCCAGGTCCTTACGCAGTTCCACGTTGATGACGCCGGCGATGGCGTCCGAGCCGTATTGGGCGGCCGCGCCGTCGCGCAGCACCTGCACGTTCTTGATGGCGAGGACGGGAATCGCGTTCATGTCCGTGCCCGTGTTGCCGCGGTTGCGCGCGCCGAACAGGTTCACGAGGGCCGTCGTGTGGCGGCGCTTGCCGTTCACGAGCACGAGGGTCTGGTCGGAGCCGAGGCCGCGCAGGGCGGCGGAGTCGACCAGGTCGGCGCCGTCGGCACCGGTCTGGCGCGTCGAGTTGAACGACGGCGAGATATTGGCGAGGGTCTGGGCCAGGTCGAACTGGCCGCTCTGCTCGGCGGCTTTCGTCAGCGGGATGTAGTCGACGGGCACCGGGGTATCGGTCGACGACGTGTTGCCGACGCGGCGCGAGCCGACGATGTTGACGCTCTGGATGTTGGCGTCGGTGGCGACGGAGCCCGTGGCATTTTGTGCGAAGGCGGCCGGCGCGAGAGCCAGAGCCGCGCTGCCGTACAGGCCCAGCAGGACGGACTGACGAATCGTTGTAAGTTTCAAGGGGTAGGCTCCAGGGAAAAATTGCATCTTAATGAATTTCCATGCAGGCAACCATTTGAACGTCTCATAACTGCAACAAGGAAGCATTAGAATGCTGCCACCCATCGACCAACCCAAGAGGAAACCAGGATGAGCACACCTTCGCTCCCTACCTACGATGATGTCGTCCAGGCCGCGGGACGCATCGCCGGCGTCGCCAACCGCACCCCGGTGCTGACGTCGCGTACCGTCGACGAGGCCTTCGGCGCCCAGGTCTTTTTCAAGTGCGAGAACATGCAGCGCATGGGCGCGTTCAAGTTCCGCGGCGCCTACAACGCACTGATGAAGTTTTCGCCCGAGCAGCGCCGCGCCGGCGTCGTCGCATTCTCGTCGGGGAACCATGCGCAGGCCATCGCGCTGTCCGCGAAGCTGCTCGGCATCCCTGCCACGATCGTGATGCCGCAGGACGCTCCGGCCGCCAAGGTCGCCGCCACGCGCGGCTACGGCGGCAATGTCGTCATGTACGACCGCTACACGGAAGACCGCGAGCAGATCGGCCGCGATCTCGCGCAGAAGCACGGCCTCACCCTGATCCCGCCGTACGACCACCCGGACGTGATCGCGGGGCAGGGCACGGCCGCGAAGGAGTTGTTCGAGGAAGTGGGCCCGCTGGATGCGTTCTTCGTGTGCCTGGGCGGCGGCGGGCTGCTGTCCGGCTCCGCGCTGGCCACGCGTGCGCTGGCGCCGTCGTGCCGCCTGTACGGCGTGGAACCGGAAGCGGGCAACGACGGCCAGCAATCGTTCCGCTCGGGCGCGATCGTGCACATCGACACCCCGCAGACCATCGCCGACGGTGCCCAGACCCAGCACCTGGGGAATATCACGTTCCCGATCATCCGGCGCGACGTCGACGACATCCTGACGGCCACCGACGACGAACTGGTGCAATGCATGCGCTTCTTTGCCGAGCGCATGAAGATCGTCGTGGAGCCGACCGGCTGCCTCGGTTTCGCGGCGGCGCGGCGCATGAAGGATGAACTCCGCGGCAAGAAGGTCGGGATTCTCGTCAGCGGCGGCAACATCGACCTGGCGAAGCTGAGCGGCTTCCTGGCCGGTTAAAAAAAGTTTGATGACGTTGTCGATTTCGTGATGCCCCGCTCGTCGTAGGCATGTGGCATCCATTTCACCCAACACTAGGAGGCATCATGAACAAGCAGATCTTCGTCAACCTGGCCGTCAAGGACCTGGACAAATCCAAGGCGTTCTTCGAGGCGCTGGGCTATACGTTCAATCCCCAGTTCACCAACGAGAGCGGTGCCTGCATGGTGATCGCGGACGGCAGCATCTACGCGATGCTGCTCACGGAACCGTTCTTCAAGACGTTCGTCGACAAGCCCCTCGTGCAGGCGAAGGAAGCGACGGAAGTCCTCGTCTGCCTGAGCTGCGAGAGCCGCGAGGAAGTGGATGCGCTGGTGGCGAAAGCCGTTGCTGCCGGCGGCCGCGCGCCGCGGCCGCCGCAGGATCACGGCTTCATGTATGGCCACGGGTTCGAAGACCTCGATGGCCATATCTGGGAACTGGCCTGGATGGCGCCCCAGGCCTGAATCAATTCATCGAGTGCAGGCCGATGATGTTGCCCTCGGTATCTTCCACGAGGGCGATGTGGCCGTACTGCCCGATCGAGAACTTGTCCTTGAAGATGCGTCCGCCGTTCGCGGCAGCGCGCGCTGCTTCGACGGCGCAGTCGGCGCAGCTGAAATAGACAATCGTGCTGTTGCCGCCCGCCTTGCAGCCTTCCATCTTGACGATAGCTCCGGCCGCGCCGCCGGCGTTCGGGTCGCCCGTGAAGGCCCACATCTCCAGGCCGCCCGGCGCGTCGCTGCCTTCCGGCGCGAGATTGTCCAGTTTTGTTTCGAACACGGCTTCATAGAAAGCGCGGGCGCGCTTCATGTCGTCCACATAGATTTCGAACCAGCCTACGACGTTCCGTTCCATTTCGGTCTCCTTGATGAAGTGGGTTGGGGGTACAACACTGTCATTCAAAACGTTTCGACCGCGCCGCCGACGAGGATGGCGTCGCCTTCCTTGCGCGTGCGGATCAGGCAATCGCCGCCCGTCGCGCGGCCCTGGCGCAGCCGGATGCCGAGGCCGAGCAGCGCCGTCAGCGCACCGGCCGCGACGCCCGTCGCGCTGTCTTCCAGCCGCGGATCGAGGTGGTTGAAGTTGCGGCCTTCGAACGTGCCGTCGTCGCGCCGGCACCACGCGTAGATGCCGTTGATGCCCGCTTCCTTGCCCCATGCCGCGATGCGCGCGAGGTCGGGCGCGAGGCCGTACAACGCGTCCGTATCCGCCACCTTCACGAGCAGCTTGGGACTGCCGACCGACGCGACGCGGGGCGGCGTGGTCAGTGACGCCACCGGCACACCCAGCAGTTCGGCAGCCGTGTCGGCGCCGACGTCCCGCGCGTGGACCGGCTGCGCGGACAGCCGCACGAAATACTCCTCGCCGCCGCGCACCAGTTCCAGGTGCTGTCCTTCGATCGCCGTGCGTACGGCGATGGCGCCCGCGTGCGGATCGCGCGCGGACAGCACGGCCGCCACGGCCAGCGTCGCATGGAGGCACAGCGGGCTGCGCTTGTGCGGATAGTAGTAATCGACGGACAGCGCACCATCGCTACCCGCGTCGATGAAGACGCAGGTCGTGTCGCGCGCACGGGCGAGGGCCAGGCGGGCGTCGGGGTCGTGGTCGCCATCCTCGATGACGAGGGCCGGATTGCCGGTACCCGGGCGGGCACCGAAGCAGCGCAAGGAATGGATGTGCATATTTGGCAAGGTCGAGGTCGTCGAGTATACTGGGTTTATATACAGTATTTCATAATACACTATTTTGACTAAAAAACCATGTCCGATGTTCCTCCGCCGACCCGCCTGACGCCGCCCACGTTTGATCCCCATCTCGGCGCGGCGGCGGGGTTGCCGGCCTATGCGGAATTGTTTTGCCTGTCGAACTTTTCGTTCCTGCAGGGCGCATCGCATGCGGAAGAACTGGTGGACCGCGCCGTGCAGCTGGGCTACACGGCGCTGGCGCTGACGGACGAGTGCTCGCTGGCCGGCGTCGTGCGCGCGCATGCGGAAGCGAAGCGGGCGAAGCTGCCGTTCATTGTCGGCGCGCATTTTCATTTGCAGCATCCGGACGGGAGCCAGGCGTTGTCGTTGCTGCTGCTGGCGCAGAACCGCAACGGCTACGGTAACCTGTCGGAGATGATCACGCTGGGCCGCACGCGCAGCGAGAAGGGCACGTATTTGCTGCATCCGTCCGATTTCGATGCGCCGCCCGAAGGGCTCGAGCACCTGCGCGGCATGCCGGATTGCCTGGCGATCCTGCTGCCCGCGTATCCCGGCCACCTGCCGGAAGACGTCGACCGCCTGCACCGCCAGGCCGCATGGCTGGCGCAGACCTTTCCCGGCCGCGCGTGGCTCGGCCTGACGCTGTTGCACCGCGCGTTCGACGACGCGCACCGCGCCACCATCGAGGAAGTGGCGTGGCAGCACCGCATGCGCATCGTCGCGTGCGGCCACGTGACGATGCACGTCCGCTCGCGCAAGCCCCTGCAGGACACGATGACGGCCATCCGCATCGGCAAGCCCGTGGCGCAATGCGGCTACCAGCTCGCGCCGAACGCGGAGCAGCACCTGCGCTCGCGCGTGCGCCTCGCGAACATCTATCCGCGCACGGCGCTGGAAGAGACGGTCCGCATCGCGCGCCTGTGCACGTTCTCGCTGGAAGAGCTGCGCTACGAATACCCGGACGAGGTGGTCCCGGCCGGCCACACGGCCGCGAGCTACCTGCGCGAGCAGACGTGGATCGGCGCGCACCGGCGCTTCACGGACGGCATCCCCGCGAAGGTCCAGGCGCAGATCGAATACGAGCTCGCGCTGATCGCGGAGATGCGCTACGAGCACTACTTCCTCACCGTGTACGACATCGTGCGCTACGCGCGCTCGCAACACATCCTGTGCCAGGGCCGTGGCTCGGCCGCCAATTCCGCCGTGTGCTACTGCCTGGGCATCACGGAAGTCGACCCGGCGCGGGGCAACCTGCTGTTCGAGCGTTTCATCTCCAAGGAGCGCAACGAGCCGCCCGACATCGACGTCGACTTCGAGCACCAGCGGCGCGAGGAAGTCATCCAGTACATCTACCGCAAATACGGGCGCACCCGGGCGGCGCTGGCGGCCGTCGTCATCAGCTACCGTCCGAAAAGCGCACTGCGCGACAGCGGCCGCGCGCTCGGCGTGGACCTCGCCATCGTCGACAAGGTGTGCAAGCAGCACCACTGGTTCGACGGCAAGGCCGACCTGCTGAACCGCCTGGCCGAGAGCGGGCTCGATCCGGACGCGCCCCTGTCGCAGCAATGGGCGTCGCTGGCGCAGCGCCTGCTCGGCTTTCCGCGCCACCTGTCGCAGCATCCGGGCGGGTTCGTGATGGCGCGCGGGCAGCTGTCGCGCCTCGTCCCCATCGAGAACGCGACGATGGAAGAGCGCAGCGTGATCCAGTGGGACAAGGACGACCTCGAGGAACTGGGCCTCATGAAGGTCGACGTGCTGGCGCTCGGCATGCTGTCGATGCTGCGGCGCGGGCTGGAGCTGGTCGGCCTGCGCCACGGCACGACGTTCGAGATGCAGGACATCCCGCACGACGATCCGGCCACCTACGCGATGATCCGCCGCGCGGACACGGTCGGCGTCTTCCAGATCGAATCGCGCGCGCAAATGAGCATGCTGCCGCGGATGAAGCCGAAGACGTTCTACGACCTCGTGATCCAGGTCGCGATCGTGCGCCCCGGCCCGATCCAGGGCGGCATGGTGCATCCGTACCTGCAGCGGCGCGAGCAGAAGGAGCCGGTCAAGTATCCGAGCCCGGACATGAAGGTGGCGCTGGAACGCACGCTGGGCGTGCCGATCTTCCAGGAGCAGGTGATGCAGGTGGCGATCCTCGCGGCCGGTTTCACGCCGGGCGAAGCAGACCAGTTGCGCCGCGCGATGGCCGCGTGGAAGCGGAAGGGCGGGCTCGAAAAATACTACCAGCGCATCGTTGGCGGCATGCTGGCGAAAGGCTACGACCAGTCGTTCGCGGAGCAGATCTTCAGCCAGATCCAGGGCTTCGGCGAATACGGCTTTCCCGAATCGCACGCGGCCAGCTTCGCGCTGCTCGCGTATGCCAGTTCCTGGCTCAAGTGCCACGAGCCCGCGGCGTTCCTGTGCGCGCTGCTGAACAGCCAGCCGATGGGCTTCTACAGCCCGTCGCAGCTCGTGCAGGACGCGCGCCGGCACGGCATCGAGGTGCGTCCCGTCGACATCACGATCAGCAGCTGGGAATCCACGCTGGAGGAACTGGATGACCAGACGCGCGGCCAGCCCGCCGTGCGCCTCGGCCTGCACATGCTGCGCGGGATGAGCCAGGAAGCGGCGGAGCGCATCGAGCTCGCGCGCGCGCTGCGGCCGTTCGCGAACGTGGCCGACCTCGCGCGCCGCGCGGAACTCGACCGCGGCGATTTGCAGGTGCTCGCCGCCGGCAATGCGCTCGGACCGCTCGCGGGCCACCGCCGCCAGGCGTTGTGGGAAGCGGCGGGCGCCGTGCCGGACAAGGATTTATTAAAGCCCACGGCGCCCGTCGAGGACGTGCCCGAACTTCCCGCGCCGAAAGAGGGCGAGGAGATCGTCGGCGACTACCGCGCGCAGGGCCTCACGCTGGGCCGCCATCCGCTGGCGCTGCTGCGCGACCGGCTGCTGGCGCAGCGCTTCCTGCCGGCCGACGTGCTGCACGATTTCCAGAATGGCCAGCTGGCGCGTGCCTGCGGCATCGTCACCGTGCGCCAGCGTCCCGGCACGGCGAAGGGCGTGCTGTTCCTGACCATCGAGGACGAGACGGGCAACATCAACGTGATCGTGTGGCCGCAGCTCGTCGAGCAGCAGCGGCGCGAAGTGCTGAACGCGTCGCTGCTGGGCGTGTACGGCGTGTGGCAGCGCGAAGGGGAGGTCAGGCACCTCGTGGCCAAGCGCCTCGTCGACATGTCGCACCTGCTCGGCAAGCTCGATGCGCGCAGTCGTGACTTTTGCTAGGTTTTGCTTGACACAATCGGCATAAACTTTTTATATTAAAAGAATGCTCACCGCGAACTCCACCTTTCTGACTTCCCTGGCGCTACCTCTAGCGCTAGTGCTACCGCACCTGGCCTGAATCGCCTGTCCCCGCAGTTCGTCCGCAGTGTCGTCTGCCGTGCCGTACCACCGAAGTATCAGAATAGGATTCGCATCCCCATGCTCACTCCCGTCTTTCGACTAGCGTCCGGTTGCCTGGCCACGTGCCCCGTGGCAGCCGGGCAGCCTTTCCGCCACCCCTGATTTCCGTCGACCGGTTCCGTGATCCGCATGCGTACGCGCCATGCGGCGGGACCCGTCACGTCCGCGTTTTTCCACAGCCCTGAAAAGGAGTCGTCCATGTTGTCGAACCCCGCAGCAAAGTACCGCCGTTTCCCGACCGTCCCCACCACGTCCCGTGCCTGGCCGGACCGCATCATCGAGCACCCGCCCATCTGGATGAGCACCGACCTGCGCGACGGTAACCAGGCCCTGATCGAGCCGATGAGCGTGGAGCGCAAGCTGCGCATGTTCGAGCAGCTCGTCAAAATCGGCTTCAAGGAAATCGAAGTGGCCTTCCCGTCCGCGTCGCAGACGGACTTCGATTTCGTGCGCAAGCTGATCGAGGAAGACCGCATTCCGGACGACGTGACGATCGAGGTGCTGACCCAGTCGCGCGAGGACCTGATCCGCCGCACCGTGGACTCCCTGCAGGGCGCGCGGCGCGCCATCGTCCACCTCTACAATCCGATCGCGCCGGCCTTCCGCCGCATCGTGTTCGGCGCGACCCGGGCAGACGTCAAGCAGATCGCGCTGAACGGCACCCGCCTGATCAAGGAGCTGACCGACGCGCGTCCGGAGACGGAGTGGGTGTTCGAGTACTCGCCGGAGACGTTCAGCATGACGGAGCTGGATTTCGCGAAGGAGGTGTGCGATGCCGTCTCCGCGATCTGGCAGCCGACGCCGGAGCGCAAGATGATCGTCAACCTGCCGTCGACGGTCGAATGCAGCACGCCGAACGTGTATGCCGACCAGATCGAATGGATGCACCGGCATCTCGAGCGGCGCGATGCCATCGTCCTGTCCGTCCATCCGCACAACGACCGCGGCACGGCCGTCGCGTCGGCGGAACTCGCGGTGATGGCGGGCGCGGACCGCGTCGAGGGCTGTTTGTTCGGGAATGGCGAGCGCACGGGCAACGTGGACATCGTCACGCTGGCGCTGAACCTGTACACGCAGGGCATCCACCCGGGCCTCGATTTTTCCGACATCGACGCGGTGCGCCAGTGCGTCGAGGACTGCAACCAGTTGCCCGTCCACCCGCGTCATCCGTATGCGGGCGACCTCGTGTTCACCGCGTTCTCCGGCTCGCACCAGGATGCGATCAAGAAGGGGTTCGCGCAGCAGCAGGCCGACGCGATCTGGGAAGTGCCTTACCTGCCCATCGATCCCGCGGACCTGGGCCGCAACTACGATGCCGTGATCCGCGTGAACAGCCAGTCGGGCAAGGGCGGCATCGCCTACCTGCTCGAACAGGAATACGGCTTCGTGCTGCCGCGCCGCCTGCAGATCGAATTCAGCCGCGCCGTGCAGCACGCGACCGACAGTAGCGGACGCGAAATGGCCGCCGCCGACATCCACGCGATCTTCCGCCGCGAGTACCTGGACGCGGGGCGTTACGTCTATCGCGGTCACGCCATGTCGAACGAAGACCGGGAGGGCACGCGGCTGGAGGTCGACATCGAGATCGACGGCGAGCGCACGACCCGCCACGGCATCGGCAACGGCCCGATCGACGCCTTCGTGAATGCGCTGGGCCTCGACGTCAAGGTGATGGATTACCAGGAGCACGCGCTCGGCCGCGGCGCCGATGCGCAGGCCGCGTGCTACGTCGAGCTGCGCGTCGACGGTGGCGGTTCGCTGTTCGGCGTGGGGGTGGCCGACAGCATCATGACCGCGTCGTTCCAGGCGATCCTCAGCGGGATCAACCGGCACGTCGCGGCCATGTAAAGGTCAGAACTCTTCCCAGTCCCCGGCGGCCACCGGCGCCGCGCGCTTGACCGGGCGCTTCGGGGCAGGTGCCGGTGCCGAGGCACGGGGCAGGGCGGGGCGTGCGACCGGTTTGGCCGCGACCGGCGCCGCCAGACTAAAACCGCGCTCCACCTTGAACACGCCGACCACCTCGGCCAGCTTCGCCGCCTGCTCCTGCATCGAGGCCGCGGCAGCCGCCGCTTCCTCGACGAGCGCCGCGTTCTGCTGGGTCACCTGGTCCATCTGCCCGATGGCCTGGTTGACCTGTTCGATGCCGGTCGTCTGTTCCTGGGTCGCGCTCGTGATCTCGCCCATGATGTCGGTCACGCGGCGGATGCTGTCGACCACCTGCTCCATCGTGGCGCCGGCCTGGTCGACGAGCTTCGTGCCCGCGTCCACGTTCGCCGTCGACGCGGCGATCAGGTCCTTGATTTCCTTGGCCGCCGCCGCCGAGCGCTGGGCGAGGCTGCGCACTTCCGAAGCCACGACCGCGAAACCGCGGCCCTGCTCGCCGGCGCGCGCCGCTTCCACGGCGGCGTTCAGCGCGAGGATGTTGGTCTGGAAGGCGATGCCGTCGATGACGCCGATGATGTCCGCGATGCGGTTGGCCGATGCGTTGATGGCACCCATCGTCGTGACCACTTCGCCGACGACGGCGCCGCCCTGCGTGGCGATTTCCGACGCGGCGATGGCGAGCTGGTTGGCCTGGCGTGCGTTGTCGGCGTTCTGGCGCACGGTCGTCGTCAGTTCTTCCATCGACGCGGCCGTTTCTTCCAGCGCGCCGGCCTGCTGCTCGGTGCGGGACGACAGGTCCAGGTTGCCGGCGCTGATCTCGCGCGAGGCCGTCGCGATGGTATCCGTACCGCCGCGCACCTGGCCGACGATGCCCACCAGGCTGTCGTTCATGTGGCGCAGGGCGCGCAGCAGGGCGCCCGTCTCGTCCTGCGTATGGGCTTCGATCGTGTGCGTCAGGTCGCCGGACGCCACCGTCTCGGCCACCGCCACGGCGGCGCGGATCGGCAGCACGATGCCGCGCGTGAGCAGCCACGACGCGATGGCGCCCAGCAGCAGCGCGCAGCTGCTGAAGATGGCGATCAACCGGGTGCTCGCCATCGCGTTGGCATCGATCGCCGCGGCGGTGGCATCCATGCTCGTGCGCTGCATGGCGACGAGGTCTTGCAGCAGGCGCTGGTATTTCTCGGCGGCCGGCGTGAACGACTGGTCGAGGATGCGTGCCGCTTCGTCCGCGTTGCCGTCGGCCTTGGCCTTGACGGCGCCGTCGCGCGAGGCGCTGTACACCTTGCGCTGTTCGACGATCTGCGCGAACAGGTCATGTTCCGGACCGCTGGCCGCAATCAGCGGTTCGATCTGCTTGAGCAGTTCGGCGGCGCGCTTCACCGAGGCGGCGGCGTCTTCCTTGAAGTAGGGGCCGAGCGACGGGTCGTTGCTCTTGACGATGGCGGCGGTGCGGCGGATCGATGCGAAATTCAGTCCGTACCAGTCCGTGATCAGGCGTTCCTTCGTCAGCGGCACGGCCATCATGGCCTTGGTCGAATCGGCGACTTCGTTCAGGCGCCACGCGCCGACCGCGGCGATCGCCACCGTCATCGCGAGGATCAGGGCGAAGCCAAGGCCGAGACGGCGGCCGATCTTCATGTTTGCAATGAGTCCCATGTTATTCCTTGTGAAACGAAGGGTCGTATTGTACGCATCATATTTTCCACTTGGAATAAATAAATTCTGTAAAGAAACTTTTACGCAACACTCCACTACGTAGTTTCCACAAGTCGCCTATGGGGATTGTTAAACGATCCATTGTCGCATTTGGACGCATCTGTTAGCGTAAAAAAGGGTGGCGGCATCGTCCACCCGTTTTTTTGTTCACGGATCCCCATGAAATCTTCCCGCATTCTCCGCACCACCCTGTTCCTGGCCGGTGTGATCGGCACCCAGGTGGCTGGCGCCGCCGCGCTGCCCGCGCCGTTCGTCGAACAGCTGAACGCCAGCTATCCGGCCATCGAAGCGCTGTACCAGGACCTGCACCGCAACCCCGAGCTCGGGTTCAACGAACACCAGACCGCGGCCAAGCTGGCCGAGCGCGCGAAGGCGCTGGGCTTCGACGTCACGACCGGCGTCGGCGGCACCGGTGTCGTCGCCATCCTGCGCAACGGCCCCGGCCCGACCGTGATGCTGCGCACCGAACTGGACGCGCTGCCGGTCCAGGAAAAAACGAGCCTGCCGTTCGCCAGCAAGGTGACCACGAAGAACGCCGCCGGCGACACGATCTCCGTGATGCACGCCTGCGGCCACGACCTGCACATGTCGGCGTGGTACGGCACCGCGAAGCTGATGGCCGAGAACCGCAAGGCCTGGAGCGGCACCCTGATGCTGGTCGGCCAGCCGTCCGAGGAGCCGGTCAACGGCGCCAGCGCGATGCTGAAGGATGGCCTGTTCACGCGCTTCCCGAAGCCGGATTACGCGCTGTCGTTCCATGACGACGCCTCCATGCCGTCCGGTACGATCATGTACCACGCGGGCCCGTTCCGCGCGTCGTCCGACGTCGTCAGCATCACGGTGTTCGGCCAGGGCGGCCACGGCGCCGTGCCGCACGAGGCGCGCGACCCGATCGTGATGGCGTCGCGCATCGTGCTGGCGCTGCAGACGCTCGTCTCGCGCGAGAACAACCCGATCGACCCGGTCGTGATCACCGTGGGCAGCATCCACGGCGGCACGCAGGCGAACATCATCCCCGACCAGGTGACCCTGCAGCTGTCCGTCCGCACCTTCAAGCCGGAAGTGCGCAAGCGCGTGCTGGCCAGCATCGCGCGCGAAGCGAAGGGCGAAGCGATGGCCGCCGGCGCGCCGAAGGAGCCGCTGGTGGAAGTGAAGCCGGGTACGGATTCGGTCTACAACGATCCGGAGACGCTGGCCCGCATGGTGAAGGCCGTGCAGGGCGCGGTGGGCCCCGAGTTCGTGAAGGAGATGCCGCCGAAGATGACGTCGGAGGACTTTTCGCAGTACGGCCAGCAGCCGGGCGTGAAGGCGATCCTGCTGCACGTGGGCGCCGTCGACGCCGCCCGCCTGGATGCGGCGAAGAAGGCCGGCCAGCCGCTGCCGGGTACGCACTCGCCGCAGTGGGCGCCGGACTTCAAGCCGACCGTCGTCAACACCATCAAGGCCGAGACGGCGATCCTGCTCGACCTGATGCCGCCGAAGAAGTAATCAGGCCGGCGAGGTGCCGTAGTACGCGTGCACCTCGCCCATCCAGCGCGTATCGGCCATGTCCGGCCAGTGGTCGGTATCGAAGCCGGGCGCGCCGGCGATGCGTTCCTTGGGGATGTCCATCGTGAAGCGCTTGTGCTGCGGGTCCAGCGTCAGCGCCTGCCAGGGCACGGCGAAGAGTTTTTCGCCCAGCCCGAGGAAGCGGCTGGACGACATCACGGCGTAGGCGATGGCACCCGTGCGCATGTCCACCATGAATTCCTTGATGACGCCCAGGTGCTCGTTCTGCAGGTTGTGGACGTGGTCGCCGATCAGGGTGTTCGCGCCCATCAGTTCCGGGCCCGGTCCCTTGCCGTGCTTGTTCTTGTACATCCCGTAGTCGTCGCGTTCCTCGTAGGACATTTTCTGCCTCCTCGCCTCATTCCAGTCCGGAAGCAGAAGAATAACCCGAGTCCGGCGCGCCGGTTCGGGCGCGCACGCACTGACGGCTTCAGAACGTTTCCCACTCCTCGCTGGCGGGGGCCGACTTCGGTGCGGCTTTCGGTGCCGGCTTGCGGACGGCCGTCTTCACGGGCACGACGGCGCGCGCCGGCGTCGGAGCGGGCGCAGGTGCGGCCTTCGGTGCCGTCATGGTGTTCGGATCGAGGTGGAACAGGGCGACCACTTCGGCCAGCTTGTCGGCCTGGTCGCGCAGCGCGGTGGCGGCAGCGGCGGATTCCTCGACGAGGGCGGCATTGTGCTGCGTGGACGAATCCATGTCGGCGATGGCCTTGTTGACCTGCTCGATGCCGGCGCTCTGCTCGCCGCTGGCGCTGGCGATCTCGGCGACGATGTCGCTCACCTTGCGGATGCTGTCGACCACTTCGCTCATCGTCATGCCGGCCTGGTCGACCAGCTTCGTGCCGTCCTCGACCTTGCTGACGGAATCGACGATCAGCTGCTTGATTTCTTTTGCCGCCGCGGCCGAACGCTGGGCCAGCGTGCGCACCTCGCCCGCCACGACGGCGAAGCCGCGGCCCTGTTCGCCGGCGCGTGCCGCTTCGACGGCCGCGTTCAGCGCGAGGATATTGGTCTGGAAGGCGATGCCGTCGATGACGCTGATGATGTCGACGATCTTCTTGGACGAATCGTTGATCGCGCCCATGGTCTGCACGACCTGGTCGACGACGGCGCCGCCCTGCGTGGCGATTTCCGACGCGGCGATGGAGAGCTGGCTGGCCTGGCGCGCATTGTCGGCGTTCTGGCGCACGGTGCCCGTCAGTTCCTCGACCGTGCTGGCCGTCGTGCCCAGCGAGCCGGCCTGTTGTTCGGTGCGCGAGGACAGGTCCATGTTGCCGGCCGAGATTTCCGCCGACGCGGTGGCGATGGTGTCCGTGCCGCTGCGCACTTGCGAGACGATGGCGACGAGGCCGTCGTTCATGTGGCGCAGCGCGCGCAGCAGGGCGCCCGTTTCGCACGTGCCGCTGGCGTCGATGTGCTGGGTGAGGTCGCCGCCGGCCACTTTCTCGGCCACTTCCACGGCCTGGCGGATCGGACGGACGATGGCGTTTGCCAGCACCCAGGCGCAGACGGCGCCGAACAGCACGGCCACGCCGGCCACGATCATGATCGCACGCGCGCTGTTGCGGCTGGCGTTGTCGATCTCCTTGGCGATGGTGTCGATGCGGTGCTGCTGCATCTTGACCAGCTCGGCCTGCTTGCCTTCGTAGGCTTCCGACGTCGGGATGTATTCCTGGTTCAGGATGCGCGCGGCCGCTTCCGTGTCGCCGTCGGCCTTGGCCTTGATGGCCCGTTCCTTGGCCGACGTATAGGCCTTGCGCAGTTCCGTGATGCGGCCGAACAGCGCACGCTCTTCGTCGCTGTCGAGCAGCGCTTCGATCTGCTTCAGCAGTTCGGTCGAGCGGGACGCGGTCTTGACGCCGTCGGCCTTGAAGAATTCGACGAGGCTGGGATCCGAGCTCTTGACGATGGCGGCCGTGCGGCGCACGGCGGCGAACGTCTGCATGTGCCATTCCTCCATCATGCGCTCCTTGGCCAGCGGGACGGCCATCATCGCGCGCGTGGCATCCGCGATCGTGTTCAGGCGCCAGACGGCGGCGGCCGCAATGACGAGGGTCAGGCCCAGAACGAGGGCGAAGCCCACGCCGAGACGTTTCGCGATATTCAGGTTGGCGAGAAAGCCCATGAGATTCTTCCTTACTTCAAGCGTCGTTGTTGTATCCGCCAGTGGTGCGGCCCGGGAGCCGTGTCAGGCAGTGTCCCCGTCCCGATTCTACTTATGGCCAGACAAACTTTGTTACTTTCGGGAATTTTCGACGCCGAACGATGAAACATTATCATCTTAATGTTGCCGGTGGAACACACATTCATGCATGAAGGTTGAGGCCACGCGCCGGACCTGGTCCGGCGCAATGACAAGAATGACGACGTGGTCTACGGGCTGGCGCGCAGGCGGCGGATGCGTTCCGCGGTGTCCGGATGCGTGGACAGATAGGCGGCCGAGCGGCGCAGCCAGCGCGGGACGCTGGTCTGTTCCGGATGCTGGCTTTCCAGATCGGTCAGGAGGTCGGCGAGGCTGTCGGGTTCCATGCCGTTGCGGCGCAGGACCCCGATGGCGTAATCGTCGGCCTCCAGCTCCATCGCGCGCGAATACTGCATCTGCGTCAGCACGGCGGGCAGGCCGGCGGCGACGGCGCTGAAGTCGCCGAACAGCGTGGCCGACACGGCGGCCGTCAGTGACGACCCCGTCAGCGCGCGCGTCGCGTGGCGCCGTTCGATGTGGCCGACTTCGTGGCCGATCACGCCCAGCAGTTCGGCCTGGCCGATGTCGTCGAGTTCGTTGCGCTTGTCCAGGGCGAGACGCACCATCGCGTCGGTCACGATGATCGTCCCGTCCGGCAGGGCCAGCGCATTCGCGCCCAGCGTGTCGGACGAGCGCACGAGCAGGCGCACGGGCACGCGCGGGTGCGCGGGAAGGGCTTTGGGCAGCAGGGCTTCGACGTCGGCGATGCGGTCGTCCGACAGGCGCGACGGCGCCATCATGCCGTGCGCTTCCAGTCCGGCCAGCGCGGCCTGGCCGAGCCTGGAGTCGACCGAGGCCGGCAGGCGCGCGGCGATGAATTCGGCGGCGGCCGGCACGCCCCAGACGAAGCCGGCACCGAGCAGCGCCAGCAGCAGGACGAGGGCGGCCAGGGCGGCGGGCCAGCGCGCCTGCCAGCGCTCGACGGCGCTCCTGCGGTAGCCCAGCGCGGCCAGCAGCGCCTGGCGTTCCGGCCCGTACGGCACCTCGCAGGTGGCGTCGCCGACGCGCAGCACCAGCGGCGCCTGTTCGAACGGTTCGGCCAGCACGACGTCCGCCAGCGGGTAGCTGCGCGCGAATCCCGGCGCATCCACATGCAGGTGGTGATTGCGCACGTCCAGGCCCACCGGTTGCAGGCGGGCGTCGTGGCCATCGAAGAAATGGGCGGCGATCATCTTGAGTTCCTTACCACGACAGGTCGACGCCGAGGAAATCGGCGATGCCGTCGCCGGCCGCAGCGGCGGCCGGCCGCCGCGCCGCCAGCACGGCCTGTTCGAAGCCGTCCGGCGCGTCGACGGAGATGTGGGCCACGCGATATTTCCACGTACGGACGACGGCGAACGGACGGAACAGGCCGAACGTCAGCAGGGTCAGCAACACGTTGACCGTCTGCAGGCGCAGATAGGGCCAGGTGCGCATCGCGCACGTGATGCGCACGCCGGGGAACGACGTTGCCGACCACGCGAGATTGTTCATGCGCACGAGGATGTAGGGGCCCATGAGCAGCAGGTAGAGATACATGAACACGACGGCGAGGATGGCCGGGAGGAATGCCGCGAACGTCACCGTCGACGTTTGCCCGCGCGCCAGGAATACCGACAGGCCGATGGCCAGGCCGACCATCACCATCACGCCGAGCCCGATGAGGAACGCGCGCACGTAGGGCTTGGCCAGGTCCGCCGTGTCGAGCCCGAACGCGGCCCGCTGGTCGCCCGCCATCAGGTGCTTGTGCTGGTAGCCCTTCATCGCGCCGTGCATCAGCGGCCAGCACAGGTACAGCAGGAAGATGGCGGCGACCTTGGGGCTCCCTGGCATCAGCGCGACGAGCGCGCTGGGCAGCACGAAGATCGCCACCGGCATGAAGTACACGATGTAGGCCTCCTTGATGCCGCCCGCGAAGCCGAACGGCAGGCCGCGGTAGACCGTGTTCGACAGGCGGAAGCGCAACGCGGACCGCATCATGAAGGGCAGGCCGGCCAGCAGCAGCGCGACGGTGACGACGCCCACCTTGAGCGAAAAACCGAACGCATAGTGATAGGTGGCCAGCAGCGCCACGGCGAGGATGCGCCCGCGCAGGATCGCTTTCGGGTCGCCGCGGAAGTCGAAGCTCGCGCCGGCGAGCTGGGTGTTGCGGTAAAAATACTGCAGCCGGCGGGTCTTGGCCCAGGCCGAGTAGATGCCCAGCGTGGCCACCGTCAGCAGCAGGTTGACGATCCAGATGCGGAAGTATTCGGCGCCGCTGCCGGAGAACGACAGACCATGCGAAGTCTGGTCGGAGCAGGGGCTGTCGTCGTGGGCGTGCATGGCCATTTTCTTGACATGGAAGAAAGAACGTCAGTGTAGCCGTAGTTCTTGTCGTTGTCGAACGGCCATGTTGCCAAGATGGAATGAAGAAGTATTTGCAGGTTTAAGGTATAATTTCTATTTCCCGCGCGTGCCGTTCGGCACCTTCTGCACAATGACCAAATTCGTATTCGTCACTGGCGGCGTCGTGTCTTCCCTGGGTAAAGGGATCGCGGCCGCCTCCCTCGCCGCGATCCTCGAATCGCGCGGTCTCAAAGTCACCATGCTCAAGCTCGACCCGTACATCAACGTGGACCCGGGCACGATGAGCCCCACCCAGCACGGCGAAGTGTTCGTCACCGACGACGGCGCCGAGACCGACCTGGACCTGGGCCACTACGAGCGCTTCATCAGCACGCGGATGAAGAAGGTGAACAACTTCACGACCGGCCAGATCTATGAATCGGTGATCCGCAAGGAACGCCGCGGCGAGTACCTCGGCAAGACCGTGCAGGTGATCCCGCACATCACCAACGAGATCCAGGACTACATCCGCCGCGGCGCCGAAGGCGTCGACGTCGCGCTCGTCGAGATCGGCGGCACGGTCGGCGACATCGAGTCGCTGCCGTTCCTCGAAGCCGCGCGCCAGCTGTCGCTGCGCCAGGGCCGCAAGGGCGCCGCGTTCGTGCACCTGACCCTGGTGCCGTACATCTCGTCCGCCGGCGAACTGAAGACCAAGCCCACCCAGCACTCGGTGCAGAAACTGCGCGAGATCGGCATTTCGCCGAACGCGCTGCTGTGCCGCGCCGACCGCCGCATCCCGGACGACGAGCGCGCCAAGATCTCTCTGTTCGCCAACGTCGAAGAGCAGGCCGTCATCTCCGTGTGGGACGTCGACACCATCTATAAAGTGCCGCAGGTGCTGCACGACCAGGGCCTGGACGACATCATCCTGGACGCCCTCGGCATCGATGCGCCGCAGGCCGACCTGTCGATGTGGACGAAGCTGATCCACACGCTGGAGAACCCGAAGCACGAAGTCACGATCGGCATGGTCGGCAAGTACGTCGACCTGATCGAGTCGTACAAGTCCCTGACGGAAGCGCTGCGCCACGCCGGCATCCACACGGAAAGCCGCGTCAACATCGAATACATCGACTCGGAAGAGATCGAGTCGACGGGCTGCGCCAACCTGGCCAAGTACGACGCCATCCTCGTGCCGGGCGGCTTCGGCAAGCGCGGCGTGGAAGGCAAGATCATGGCCGCCCGCTATGCCCGCGAAAACAAGATCCCGTACCTGGGCATCTGCCTGGGCATGCAGGTCGCGCTGATCGAATACGCGCGCCACATGGCCGGCCTGCCGAACGCCAACTCGACGGAATTCGATCCGGAGACCGACCAGCCGGTCGTCGCCCTGATCACCGAGTGGCAGAACCACGACGGCAAGGTCGAGAAGCGCGACACCAATTCGGACCTGGGCGGCACCATGCGCCTCGGTGCGCAGACGTGCGCCGTCAACCCGGGCACGCTGGCGTCGGAAATCTACGGCAGCGTCGTGACGGAACGCCACCGCCACCGCTACGAAGCGAACAACTTCTACCTGCCGAAGGTCGAAGCGGCGGGCCTCGTCGTCGCGGCGCGCACGCCGAACGAAGACCTGTGCGAGATCATGGAACTGCCGCGCAGCGTCCACCCGTGGTACATGGGCGTGCAATTCCACCCCGAGTTCAAGTCGACGCCGCGTAACGGCCACCCGCTGTTCACGTCGTTCATCCAGGCTGCTTTAGCCCACCAGGCCGCCAACAAGCAGGCGGACAATGTGAGCAAATTCGCGCCTGTAGCCCTGCAAGGAGATGCAGCATGAAACTGTGCGGATTCGACGTCGGCCTCGACCAGCCGATCTTCCTGATCGCCGGCACCTGCGTGATCGAGTCGCGCCAGATGGCGCTGGACGTCGCCGGCCAGCTGAAGGAAATCACGTCGGCGCTGGGCATCCCGTTCATCTATAAATCGTCGTTCGACAAGGCGAACCGTTCGTCCGGCAAGTCGTTCCGCGGTCCCGGCATGGAAAAGGGCCTGGAGATCCTGGCCGACGTGCGCAAGGAAATCGGCGTGCCCGTCCTGACCGACGTGCACACCGAGGAAGAGATCCCGGTCGTCGCGAGCGTCGTCGACGTGCTGCAGACGCCGGCCTTCCTGTGCCGCCAGACGGACTTCATCAACGCCTGCGCCCGTTCCGGCAAGCCCGTGAACATCAAGAAGGGCCAGTTCCTGGCACCGGGCGACATGAAGAACGTGATCGACAAGGCGCGTGCCGCCGCTGCGGAAGCGGGCCTGCCCGACCAGTTCATGGCGTGCGAGCGCGGCGTCTCGTTCGGCTACAACAACCTGGTTTCCGACATGCGTTCGCTCGCCATCATGCGCGAGTCGAACTGCCCCGTCGTGTTCGACGCCACCCACTCGGTGCAGCTGCCGGGCGGGCAGGGGACGTCGTCCGGCGGCCAGCGCGAGCACGTGCCCGTGCTGGCGCGTGCCGCCGTCGCGGCGGGCGTGTCGGGCCTGTTCATGGAAACACACCCGAATCCCGCGTGCGCGCTGTCGGACGGCCCCAACGCCGTGCCGCTCGCCCGCATGAAGGATTTGCTGACCACCCTGGTCGATATCGACCGCATCGTCAAGAAGGCTGGATTTATCGAGTCCGATTTCTCTTGATATTCGAAGGCGGGGCTCGAGTGTACCAAGGGGTCCCGCGTTCGGCTGAATCACCAATACGTCGTCCCCGCGCAGGCGGGGACCCAAGTTGCAAGCGCTGCGACAGCGCATGAAGAAATTGGGTTCCTGCCTTCGCAGGAACGACGGCAGATGCACCATGCGGCTCGGTGCATTTGTTCCGCGCTTTGGCTATTTATTACTTTCTGGAGATTGAACTACCATGAGTGCTATCGTTGATATCATCGGCCGCGAAATCATCGACTCGCGCGGCAATCCGACCGTCGAGTGCGATGTGCTGCTGGAATCCGGCGTGATGGGTCGCGCCGCCGTCCCGTCGGGCGCCTCGACCGGTTCGCGCGAAGCCATCGAGCTGCGCGACGGCGATCCGAAGCGTTACTTCGGCAAGGGCGTGCTGCAGGCCTGCGAGAACATCAACACCGAGATCAGCGAAGCCATCATGGGCCTGGACGCCAACGAACAGGCATTCCTGGACCGCACCCTGATCGACCTGGACGGCACCGAGAACAAGAGCCGCCTGGGCGCGAACGCGATGCTGGCCGTCTCCATGGCCGTCGCCAAGGCCGCCGCCGAAGAAGCGGGCCTGCCGCTGTACCGCTACTTCGGCGGTTCGGGCGCGATGCAGATGCCCGTGCCGATGATGAACGTCATCAACGGCGGCGCGCACGCCGACAACAACCTGGACATCCAGGAATTCATGATCATCCCGGTCGGCGCCCCGTCGTTCAAGGAAGCGATCCGCTACGGTGCCGAGGTGTTCCACACGCTGAAGAAGATCCTGCACAGCAAGGGCCTGAACACGGCCGTCGGCGACGAAGGCGGCTTCGCCCCGTCCGTCGCGAACCATGAAGAAGCCATCAAGCTGATCATGCAAGCGATCGAGCAGGCAGGCTACGTGGCCGGCCAGGACATCGCCATCGGCCTGGACTGCGCCGCCAGCGAGTTCTACAAGGACGGCAAATACGTGCTGGCCGGCGAAGGCGGCCTGCAGCTGTCGGCCCAGGACTTCACCAACATGCTGGCCACGTGGTGCGACAAGTACCCGATCGTCTCGATCGAGGACGCGATGGCCGAAGGCGACTGGGAAGGCTGGGCAACCCTGACCGCCGCCCTGGGCAAGAAAGTGCAGCTGGTGGGCGACGACCTGTTCGTTACCAACACCAAGATCCTGAAGGAAGGTATCCAGAAGGGCATCGCCAACTCGATCCTCATCAAGATCAACCAGATCGGCACCCTGACCGAAACGTTCGCCGCCATCGAGATGGCCAAGCGCGCCGGCTACACGGCCGTGATCTCGCACCGTTCGGGCGAGACCGAGGACTCGACCATCGCCGACATCGCCGTCGGCATGAACGCCCTGCAGATCAAGACGGGCTCGCTGTCGCGTTCGGACCGCATGGCCAAGTACAACCAGCTGCTGCGCATCGAGGAAGACCTGGGCGACATCGCCAGCTACCCGGGCCGCGACGCTTTCTATAACCTGAAGTAATCGAGTAGTATGGACACGGGTTCGTTCGCCGGGCCCGTGTCGATATCCCGCCAGCCGTATTCATCCATGCGCCTCATCACCCTTGCCCTGGCAGCCCTGCTGCTGCTGATCCAGTATCCCCTGTGGCTGGGGAAGGGCGGCTGGCTCACCGTGGCCGACCTGGAATCCCAGGTGGCGGCCTCCCGTGCCAAGACCGAACAGCTGAAGGCCCGTAACGCCAAGCTGGAATCGGAAGTGCGCGACCTGAAGGATGGCCTCGGCGCCGTCGAGGAACGCGCGCGCTACGAACTGGGCATGATCAAGTCGAACGAGATCTTCGTGCAGGTATTGCGCAAGGACGAGAAGCCGGCCGTCATGATGACGGAACCGCCGCCGCCACCGCCGCCGAAGGTCAAGAAGGGCACGCCATGACCCCCGCAGAATCCTCCCCGCCGGTACTCGACACGCTCGAGGCCGTCGCGGGCTACCTCGCCGCCGCGTTCGAGGCCGGCGATCCCGAGGCCATGACGGTGGCGCTGCGACTCGTCGCGCGCTCCGCGGGCCTCGCGCCGCTGGCCGCCGCGGCCGGACTGCCGCGCGACCTGCTCGCCGCCGCCATGAACCGCGGCGAGATGGGCCTCGACAGCCTGCTGGCGATCATGAAGGTGATCGACCTGCACCGTCCGGCCGACGGCGCACCCAATTAATCAGGATACGCGCGCCCGCCGGCGTTCGCTGCCGCTGACCGAATGCAGCGGCGCACGCCGACGGTCGCCCCTGTCAGGCGCCGGCTCCGATGACGGACGGCGGCGCATACCCCGGCTCCAGCAGGCCGGGAATCGGTTCCCCTTCCACGACGACGATCTCGCCGATGCTCTGCGCGCGCGCGACGATGCGGTCGCCGTTCGCGATATGGCTGCCCACGAGGGCGATCGGCCGGTTCGCATACGTCGACGCATGCCCGGCGCCGGACACGATCACGCTCTCGCTGCCGTCCGGGTAGCGCACCCGGTCGCCCACGCAGGCGATGCGGAAATCGTCCGCGGGTTCGCTCTGCGAGGCGAGCACGACTTCGCCGCCGCGGCGCGTGCGCGAGCCGATCGTGGCGATGGGGTAGCGGGCGATGACTTTACGGGGCGCGGCCGCGCCCTGGACTGTGGCTGTGTTGGAAGCTGCATCATTGGTACGTACTGATTTCATCCGGTTCTCCAAAAGTTTGCAAAACGGGACGCGAAAAAGCGACACATTCCCGGTGATAAGTGCACGGGTTCGTACACTGGAGGCCATTGAAGCGCGTCGTTGATTTATGCCAATTGATGCAGCGCAAGTTGAACCGGCCGGTAACCCGGAATCAGGGGATTCCGACAGGGTCGGCGGTTAACTTCCGATGAGCAATAAAGAGGATGCCGCATCGACCCGTCGCGGCGGGTCGTCTGCGGCAGAAAGCGGACTCAGGCCGACTGGCCGTTCTCGAGGAAGGAACGCAGCATCCACGCATTCTTTTCGTGGATTTCCATACGGTCGCTCAGCATGCCGGCGCTCGGCTGGTCGTTCGCCTCGTCGGCGATCTTGAACGCTTCGCGCACGGTGCGGATCAGCGCTTCCTGGCCTTCGACCAGCTGGCGGATCATTTCCTGCGCATTCGGCACACCCGCTTCTTCCTTGATCGACGACAGTTCCACGAAGCGGGCATACGTACCCGGCGCGAAGTGGCCGAGGGCGCGGATGCGTTCGGCGATGTTGTCCAGCGCGTTCCACAGTTCCGTGTACTGTTCCATGAACATGATGTGCAGCGTCTGGAACATCGGGCCCGTCACGTTCCAGTGGAAGTTGTGGGTCTTCAGGTACAGCATGTAGCTGTCCGCGAGGACGCGCGACAGGGCGTTGGCGATGTTGGCGCGGTCTTCGGTGCTGATGCCGATATTGATGTTGCTCATGGCGTTCTCCTGTTTGCTTGTCATTGATGACAGCTTAACAGGATACCGCAATAGTCACAGTTTATTTTACCAATCAAAATGATAGGGGACGCCAATCGCGTCCCCGCGCCCGATCAGTGCTTGACGCTGGATGCGGGTGCCACCGCGTCGGCCGTCGTGTCGCTCGCGAACAGCTGGGCGCAGTCGACGGCGTCGAAGCCGTAGTGCTTGCCGCAGAAGTCGCAGTTGATGCCCAGTTCGCCCAGGTCGTGCAGGGCGGACTCGACTTCTTCCTTGCCCAGCATCTTGAGCATGTTGCCCACTTTTTCGCGCGAGCACGTACAGTGGAATGCCGGATGCAGCGGGTCGAACACGCGGATCGTCTCTTCCCAGAACAGGCGCCGCAGCAGCGTTTCCACGTCGGTCGTGAGCAGTTCTTCCTGCTTCAGGGTCTGGCCCAGCATGACGGCGCGGTTCCACGTCTCGAGGTCTTCTTCCTCGCTGGCCTGCTTGACCTGGCCCTCGATATTCGAATTGCGCGGCAGCTTTTGCAGCAGCAGGCCGCGCGCGACGTTCTCGTCGGCCGCCAGCCACAGCTTGGTGTCCATCTGTTCCGAGCGCAGCATGTAGTTCTCGATGACGGTCGCGATGTCCTCGCCGACGAGCGGTACGACGCCCTGGTAAGGCTGCTGGCCCGGGACCTTGTCCAGCGGGTCGAGCGTGATTACGAAGCGGCCGCGGCCATGCTGGTTCAGCAGCTGGGCGACGGACGCGTCGTCCGGCACCTCGGCACCGTCGCGCAGCTTGGCGGTCGCGCGCAGGCGCAGGTTCGCGTCGCATTCGACGACGAGCAGCTTCACCAGGCCGTCGCCATGGATCTGCATGACGATCGAGCCGTTGAACTTGAGGTTGGCGGACAGCAGCGCCGCCGCGGCGACCATTTCGCCCAGCAAGGCGCGCACCGCCTTCGGGTAGACGTGGCGCGACTGGATTTCGCGCCACGCGTTGGAAATCTCGACGAGCTCGCCGCGGACGGCTGCGTTGTCGAAGATGAATTTTTGAAGGGTGTCCTTGCTGGTATCAGTCGTCATTCTTTATCCGATTTTCTTGAGCTCCGCCTTGAAGCGTTTGCCGCGCTCGATATAGCTTTCGGCACTGCGCTGCAGGCGGAGCAGGTCGTCTTCCGTGAGCGTGCGCACCACCTTGGCCGGCGCCCCCAGGATCAGCGAACCGTCCGGGAATTCCTTGCCTTCGGTGACGACGGCGCCGGCCCCCACGAGGCAGCCCTTGCCGATCTTCGCGCCATTGAGCACCACGGCCTGGATGCCGATCAGCGCGCCGTCGCCGACGGTGCAGCCGTGCAGCATCGCCTGGTGGCCGACGGTGACGTTCTTGCCGAGCACGAGCGGAAAGCCCATGTCCGTGTGCATCACCGTGCCTTCCTGGACATTGCTGCCGGTACCGATCGTGATGCGCTCGTTGTCGCCGCGGATCGTTACGCCGGACCATACGGAGGCATCCGCCTCGACCGTCACTTTGCCGATCACTGTGGCCGAATCGGCGATATAGGCCGAAGAATCGATCTCGGGCGCATCCTCGCCCAACTGGTAAATCGCCATGGAGTGCTCGCGGAAGGTTGAGATGCCCCGTATTTTACGCCCTCACGCTCGTAAGCTGGCCAGATGGGGCTGTCCTGCAGGATTACAAGCTTCGTGCTTATAATACGAACGGTCGTACTAATTTTAATCCAAGACAGGAAACGCCATGACACCGTCCCGCTCCGAATTCCTCACCATCCGCAGCCTGCGCACCCACGTCCGCCACTGGGGCCGCGAGGGCGCGCCCAAGCTGTTCATGGCGCACGGCTGGATGGACATGTCGGCCTCGTTCCAGTTCGTCGTCGACGCCTTGCAGGGCGACTGGCACGTGATCGCCCACGACTGGCGCGGCTTCGGCCTCACCGACCGCTCCGGCAACGACACGTACTGGTTTCCCGACTATTTCGCCGACCTGGAGGCGATCCTCGACCATTATTCCCCGGGCGAACCCGTGAACCTGCTGGGCCACAGCATGGGCGGCAACATCGTGAGCGTGTACGCGGGCGTGCGACCGGAGCGCATCGCGAAGCTGATCAACCTGGAAGGGTTGGGATTGGCCGCCACGCGCCCCGAACAGGCGCCGGACCGCTACGCAAAATGGCTGGATGAGGTAAAGGCCCCGCCGGTCATGCGCGGCTACGCCAGCCTGGAGGAAGTCAGGGCGCGCCTGCAGAAGACCAACCCGCGCCTGCCGGCCGACCGCGCGGCCTTCCTCGCACAGCACTGGGCCGCGCAGAATGCGCAGGGCGAGTGGGAAATCCTGGGCGATCCGGCGCACAAGATGTCGAGCCCGCTACTGTATCGGCTGGAAGAGGTCTATGCATGCTGGCACCGCATCACGGCGCCCATCCTGTGGGTTGAAGCCGAACACACGAACATGTGGCTCTGGATGGGGCCGAAGGAAGACGCGCGCCAGGAGATTGATCGCCGCCTGGCGCACATGCCGAACGTCACAGCGCGCATGATGCCGGACGCGGGCCACATGCTGCATCACGATCAACCCGAAGTGCTGGCGCGCATGATCGAAGAGTTCCTCGCAGGCTGACACCGCGTACAATGGTATCTCGAAACGATACCTTGTCCGGATGCTGCCATGAAAGTCGACCTCCACTGCCACTCCAACGTCTCCGACGGCGTGCTCGCACCCGCCGCCGTGGCCGCGTATGCCCGCAAGGGCGGTGTCGACGTGTGGGCGCTGACGGATCACGACGAGGTCGGCGGCATCAAGGCCGCGCGCGCCAGGGCGGAAGAGTTGGGCATGCGTTTCGTGCCGGGCGTGGAGATTTCCGTGACGTGGGCCGGCGAAACCGTGCACCTCGTCGGCCTGCAGGTCGACGAAGACAATCCCACGCTCGTGCAGGGCCTGGCCGCCACCCGCAACGGGCGCGACGCGCGCGGGCGCGAGATCGCCACGCAGCTCGACAAGGCCGGCATCCCGAACGCCTACGAAGGCGCGCTGAAATACGTCGGCAACCCGGACCTGCTGTCGCGCACCCACTTCGCGCGCTACCTGTGCGAGGTCGGCGCCTGTTCGACGACGTCGGAGGTGTTCCGCCGCTATCTCACGGAAGGCAAGCCGGGCTACGTGCCGCACCGTTGGGCCACGCTGGCCGACGCGATGGGCTGGATCCGCGCGGCCGGCGGCATCCCCGTGATCGCGCACCCGGGCCGCTACCGCTTCGACGCGACGGCCGAGGGCGCGTTGTTCGACGAGTTCAAGCAGCTCGGCGGCAACGCCATCGAGGTCGTCACGGGCAGCCATACGCCCGACCAGTACGCGACGTATGCCGAGGTGGCGCGCCGCTACGGTTTCCTCGCGTCGCGGGGGACGGACTTCCATGCGCCGGGGGAGGCGAGGGTCGAATTCGATCAGTTGCCGCCGTTGCCCAGTGGCGTGACGCCGGTGTGGCACGACTGGTTTTGAACCGCCGCGCTTGAAATTTCGACATCCGGCCCTTATCTTGTCGGACTGATATTGAACCCGGCCGGAGATCTTCCCAGATGAAGCGCATATTGCTGTTCCTCGCCACGAACCTTGCCGTCGTGCTCGTGCTGTCGATCGTGCTGAACGTCCTTGGCGTGGGCCGTCTCGTCGGCGGGCAGGGCATCAACGTCGGGGCGCTGCTCGTGTTCTCGCTCGTCGTGGGCTTCACGGGCTCCATTGTGTCCCTCCTCATGAGCAAGCCGATGGCCAAGATGTCCACCGGCGCCCGCGTCATCGAGCAACCGGGCAATGCCACCGAGGCGTGGCTCCTGAGCATCGTGGGCAATCTCGCGCAGCGCGCCGGCATCGCGATGCCGGAAGTGGCCGTGTACGAGGGCGAACCGAATGCGTTCGCGACGGGCGCTTTCAAAAATTCCGCGCTGGTGGCGGTGTCGACGGGCCTGCTCGCCAACATGAACCGCGAGGAAGTCGAGGCCGTGCTGGGCCACGAGATCGCGCACGTGGCCAACGGCGACATGGTCACGCTCACGCTGATCCAGGGCGTGGTGAACACGTTCGTCGTGTTCCTCGCGCGCGTCGTCGGCTTCTTCGTCGACAACGTCGTGTTCCGCCGCGGGAACGACGAGCGGGGACCAGGCATCGGCTACGCGATCACCGTGTTCGTGTGCGAGATCCTGTTCGGCATCGTCGCGTCGATCATCGTCGCGTGGTTCTCGCGCCAGCGCGAATTCCGCGCGGACGCCGGGTCGGCCCAGCTGCTGGGCAGCCCGGTCCCGATGCAGCATGCGCTGGCGCGCCTCGCCGGCATGCAGCCGGGCGCGCTGCCGCAGTCGATGGCGGCGTCGGGCATTTCCGGCCATGGCAGCGGCTGGGGCGCGCTGTTCGCGTCGCACCCGCCGATGGAAGAACGCATCGCGGCACTCCAGGCCCTGCGCCAGACGGGGTTCGCGCGATGACGCAATATTTCGAAGTCCATCCCCAGAACCCGCAGGCGCGCCTGATCCGCCAGGCCGCGCAGATCATCCAGGGCGGCGGCATCGTCGCCGCGCCCACCGACTCCGCGTATGCCCTCGTGTGCCGCCTCGACGACAAGGCGGCCGTCGAAAAGCTGCGGCGCATCCGCGGCGTCGACGAGAAGCACCATCTCACGCTGCTCGTGCGCGACCTGTCCGAGATCGCCACCTACGCACGCGTCGACAACCGGCAATACCGCCAGCTGAAGGCCGTCACGCCGGGGCCGTACACGGTGATCCTGGAAGCGACGAAGGAAGTGCCGCGCCGCCTGTCCCACCCGTCGCGCAAGACGATCGGCATCCGCGTGCCGGAGAACACGATCCTGCTGGCGCTGCTGGAAGAGCTGGGCGAACCGCTGATCGGCACAACCCTGCAACTGCCGGGCGACGAGCACATGCTGTCCGATCCGGACGAGGTGCGCGAGCGGCTCGACAGGCAGATCGAGCTCGTCATCGACGGCGGTGCCGGCACGCTCGAACCCACCACCATCATCGACCTCACGGGGCCTGACGCCGAGCTCGTACGGGCAGGGCGCGGCGACCCGGCCGCGTTCGGCCTGTAGGCCGAGGCCGCCGCGGTCGCGCGCTCTGATAGAATCGTAGTTTATGGATGAACTCATACGCAATCTGGCAGTGTATGCACTGCCTGTCCTCTTTGCGCTGACGATGCACGACGCCGCCCAGGCGTTCGTCGCGAAACGCTTCGGAGACAATACCGCACACGCCGCAGGGCGTACCACCTTCAATCCGCTGGCCCACATCGATCCGATCGGCACCATCGTCATTCCCGTGGTGATGTACCTGATGTCGGGCTTCGTGTTCGGCTACGCGAAACCGCTGCCGATCAACTACGGCCAGATGCGCCATCCGAAGCGCGACATGGCGTGGGTCGCCCTGTCCGGTCCGGGTGCCAACTTCCTGATGGCGCTGCTCTGGCTGCTGATCGGCGTCTTCCTGGAATATTTCGGCGTGCAGGAACGCTTCCCGCACCTCGTGGCCGAGGCCGGCGTGCAGACGAATTTGTGGCTGATGGCGTTCAACCTGCTGCCGATCCCGTCGATGGATGGCGGCCGCGTGCTGTTTTCCATGCTGCCCCACAAGGCGGCCTTCCAGTTCGCGCGCCTGGAGCCGTACGGCTTCATCATCCTGCTCGCGCTGATCTTCCTGCACGTGATCGGCTACTGGCTGTACTGGGTCGGCATCATCGCGAACCTGCTGCTGCACCTGATCATCTACCCCCTGAATTTTCTCCTGACCTGATACCGCTATGTTTCCCGACCGTGTCGTTTCCGGCATGCGCCCGACCGGGCTGATGCACCTTGGCCACTACCACGGGGCCCTGAAGAACTGGATCCGCATGCAGTCCGAACTGCCTTGCCTGTTCTTCGTGGCCGACTGGCACGCGCTGACCACGCATTACGACGACCCGACGATCATCGAGAAAAGCACGTGGGACATGGTGATCGACTGGCTGGCGGCCGGCATCGATCCGGCCCAGGCCACGATCTTCATCCAGTCGAAAGTGCCGGAGCACGCGGAACTGCATTTGCTGCTGTCGATGGCCACGCCGCTCGGCTGGCTCGAACGCGTGCCGACGTACAAGGACCAGATCGAGAACCTCGCCAACCGCGACCTCGCGACGTACGGCTTCCTCGGCTACCCGCTGCTGCAGGCGGCCGACGTGCTGATCTACCGCGCCACGCAGGTGCCGGTGGGCGAGGACCAGGTGCCGCACATCGAGATGATGCGCGAGATCGCGCGCCGTTTTAATCATCTGTACGGCAAGGAGCCGGGCTTCGAGCAGAAGGCACTGGAAGCCGTCAAGAAGCTGGGCAGCAAGCGCGCCAAGCTGTACATGGAATTGCGCACGGCGTTCCAGCAGGACGGCGACGACGCGGCGCTGGAACAGGCGCAGGCCATGCTGGACGAGGCGGGCAGCCTGTCGAACATCGACCGCGAGCGCCTGTTCGGTTACCTGGAAGGCAGCCGCAAGATCATCCTCGTCGAGCCGCAGGTGAAACTGACGGAAGCGTCGCGCCTGCCGGGTCTCGACGGCCGCAAGATGTCCAAGAGCTACGGCAACTCGATCTCGCTGCGCGAGGATCCGGCGTCGGTGACGAAGAAGATCCGCACGATGCCGACCGACCCCGCGCGCGTGCGCAGGAGCGACGCGGGCGATCCGCTCAAATGCCCCGTGTGGCAGCTGCACGAAGTCTATTCGGACGCGAACACGAAGGACTGGGTGATGAAGGGTTGCACGAGCGCCGGCATCGGCTGCCTCGAATGCAAGCAGCCCGTCGTGGAAGCCGTGCTGGCCGAGCAGGAGCCGATGCACGAGCGCGCGCAGCAGTACATCGATGACCCGTCGCTCGTGCGCGCCATCGTCGCCGACGGCTGCGAGAAGGCGCGCAAGCTGGCGCAGGAGACGATGCGCGACGTGCGTGAAGTCATGGGCCTGTCGTACACCTGATGCACGGCGCCGGCGACAATCCATCGGCGTGGGTCGCGCGCTGGGCGAAGGCGATCCCGCCCGGCGAGACGCTGGATCTCGCCTGCGGCGGCGGCCGCCATGCGCGCCTGCTGGCAGCGCTCGGTCATCCCGTGCTCGCGGTCGACCGCGACGCCGCATCGCTCGCGCAGGCGGCCGGTTCCGGCATCACGACCCTGCAGCACGACCTCGAAGCGGAGGGCAGCGTATGGCCCTTCGCGCCGGGACGCTTTGCCGGCATCGTCGTCACGAACTACCTGCACCGGCCGCTGTTCGCGCATCTCGCAAGCGCGCTCGCACCGAACGGGATCCTCGTCTACGAAACCTTCGCGCTCGGGAACGAACGCTTCGGTAAACCATCCAATCCGGCGTTCCTGCTGGCGCCCGGCGAACTGCTGGACGTCGCCGCGCGCCACGGCTTGAAGGTGCTCGCGTTCGAGGACGGTATCGTCGACGCGCCCCGTCCGGCCCGCGTACAAAGGCTGTGCGCAGCGGGGCTGGAGGTCGATCCGGGATCCATCAGGCTCGATATGTAACCAACCTGTAACCATGCCATTTATATGGTGTGGAATGAACCATAACGCCAGGCTATCCGCTACAATCGACATTTATTTATTAACGGCACGGTCCACTGATTATGATTAAGGGCAGCATAGTAGCAATCGTCACTCCGATGTTCGAGGATGGAAGTCTGGACAGGGACAGCCTGCGCCAACTCCTCGACTGGCACGTGGCGGAAGGTACGGACGCAATCTGCATCGTCGGCACGACCGGCGAGTCGGCCACCGTGAGCCCGGACGAACACTGCGAACTGATCAAGCTGGCCGTCGACCACATCGCCGGCCGCATTCCGGTCATCGCCGGCACGGGCGGCAATTCGACGGTCGAAGCGATCGCGCTGACCCGTCATGCGAAAGAAGTCGGCGCCGACGCGTCGCTGCAAGTCGTCCCGTACTACAACCGTCCGTCGCAGGAAGGCATGTATCGCCACTTCAAGGCGATCGCCGAATCGACCGACCTGCCGGTGATCCTGTACAACGTGCCTGGCCGCACCGTGGCCGACATGAGCAACGAAACCGTGCTGCGCCTGGCCGCCATCGACAACATCATCGGCATCAAGGATGCGACCGGTAACCTGGCCCGCGGCATCGAACTGCTGCGCGAGATCGACCGTTCGTTCGCCGGCAAGGGCAAATCGTTCGGCGTGTTCTCGGGCGACGACGCGAGCGCCCTGGCGCTGATGCTGTGCGGCGGCGCCGGCAACATCTCGGTGACCGCGAACGTCGCACCGCGCGCGATGGCCGAGATGTGCAAGGCGGCGCTGAATGGCGACGCGGCTCGCGCGATCGAAATCAACAACCGCGTGCTGGACCTGCACAGCAAGCTGTTCGTCGAGCCGAACCCGGTGCCGGTGAAATGGGCGCTGGCCGAAATGGGCAAGATGCCTGCGGGCCTGCGCCTGCCGCTGGCGCCGCTGTCCGCGCAATACCACGACACCGTCCGCACCGCGCTGCGCGCATCCGGCGTCCTTTGATTACCAGCTTTAACGATATGACCAATCGCAAGATGATGACCTCCACCGCAGCCCGCACCGTGGCCCTGACCGCCATCGCGTTCAGCCTGGCCGCGTGCACGACCGTGTTCGAATCGGACAAGGTGGACTACAAGGCTTCCAAGAAAGCGGCACCGCTGGACATTCCGCCCGACCTGACCCAGCTGCAGAAGGACAACCGCTACGCCGTGCCGGATGGCAAAGGCGTCGCCACCGCCTCGAGCTTCCAGCAGCAGCGCGGCGCCGCACCGGCCGTCGCGGCCGCGTCCGGCGAACAGATCGGCCAGGTGCCCACCGACACGATCCGCATCGAGCGCAACGGCAACCAGCGCTGGCTCGTCGTCAAGGAAACCCCGGAACAACTGTGGCCGCAACTGCTGGAGTTCTGGCATAACTCGGGCTTCACCGTCGAGACCGAATCGCCGCAGACCGGCATCATGGAAACGAACTGGGCCGAGAACCGCGCCAAGATCCCGCAGGACTTCATCCGCCGCACCATCGGCAAGGTCTTCGATTCCGCGTATTCCACGGGCGAGCGCGACAAGTTCCGCACCCGCCTGGAGCGCCGTCCGGACGGTTCGACCGAGATCTACATCAGCCACCGCGGCGCGGAAGAAGTGCTGACCGGTCCGCAGAAGGAACAAGCGACCTGGACCGCACGTCCGAACGATCCGGAACTGGAAGCGGAATTCCTGGGCCGCCTGATGGCCCAGCTGACCGGCACCAAGGTCAAGGAAGCGACCGCGTTCGTGACGAATGCTCCGCTGGAACCGCAGCACGCCAAGCTGGAAGGCAACAAGGTCGTCGTCGACGAAGGTTTCGACCGCGCATGGCGCCGCGTGGGCCTGGCGCTGGACCGCGTCGGCTTCACGGTGGAAGACCGCGACCGCGTGCAGGGCATTTATTTTGTGCGCTACGTCGATCCGGACGCCGTCAAGAAAGAAGGCTTCTTCAGCAAGCTGTTCGGTGGCGAGGACAAGAACAAGGAAGCGCAGAAATACCGCGTGATCGTGTCGACGGCACAGGGGGCATCCACGACCGACGTGACCGTCCAGACGAACGACGGCAAGCCGGAAACGTCGCCGACCGGCGCCAAGATCCTCAAGCTGCTGGCGGACGAGTTGAAATAAGTCCGTTTCGCTTCAATGAAAGAACCGGCCGGCTGGCCGGTTTTTTTTATTGGCCGGTGGGCACTCCGTGCCCACCATGCGCATGCAAAATATGCAGACGTAAAAAAACCGGCCCGCAGGCCGGTTTCTTTAGAGCGATTCGAATTACTTCGAAGCAGCCGGAGCAGCAGCAGCCGAAGCGGCGTCAGCAGCAGCCGAAGCAGCCGAAGCAGCAGCCGAAGCGGCCGAAGCAGCAGCGTCAGCAGCGGCCGGAGCAGCCGGGGTAGCGGCAGCGTCAGCAGCCGGAGCGGCCGGAGCAGCAGCCGGAGCGGTGGTCTCAGCAGCCGGAGCAGCCGGAGCGGCAGCCGGAGCTTCTTCTTTCTTCGAGCAAGCAGCCAGGGCAACAGCCAGCAGGGAAACGATCAGCAGAGATTTTTTCATGGTTTTTCCTTAATTAATTCAAAAGGGTGGTGCGATGAATAATTACCGGTAATTATCGCTCGTCAGGAATTCTCTTGTTTGTATACTTTGGAAAAAGTGCCTACAGACAACGGAACCTTCCTAACCCGATATTATAGCCAAATTTACTGAATCGCAATAGAAAAGTCGTGTCAAGACGTAACAGTTGCCAGATCAGGCAAGGTTCATCTTCTGGCAACACAACACGGCTTGTCCGTGCGCTAGTTCTCATAGAGAAAACCAAGCAAAACAAGTATTTACAGCCCGGTAACACTGGTCTGCAGACCAGGCTGTGATTCTGCCCAAATGGCGTCAAAACGCAGGCGCGACAGCTCGGTTTGTTGCGGTGCGTCAAAGACTGCCTCGCCGCGCAGGTGGTCGCTGTGGAAGCGCCGGACGATGTGCTGGTCATCCGCGATGCAGAACGAATCCGTGAGTTCGCGCAGCGTCCGCGGCGTGCGCCGGCATTCGACGCCGTGCGCATAATCCCGCAGCAGGCGCAGGAAGCGCGGCGCCTCCCGCTCCAGGTGCGCGGGATCGTGCAGCACCATGCGCAGGTGGCCGCCCGCGTGCAGGAAGCGGCGCAGGGCCGCGTCCACGTCCCGCGCGCCCAGCCGGAACTGCGCAAAATCCGGATCGAACATGATGAGCGTCGCCCTTGCCCGCGCCAGCACCTCGCCCAACTGCTGCTGGAACGCGGCGCGCGTATCGAAGGGCAGGGGCGTGGTCATGGTGTTATCCCAGTTCCAGCCAGCCGTCCTGGTACCAGGTGTACAGCGCTTCCAGCACGTCGTCGGAGGCCTGGTCCAGCAGGTTGCCGGGCAGGCCGCGCTCGTTGGCGAGCACATCCAACACGACCTTGTCCGCGCGCCCGACGGCGAACGATTCGCCGTTGATGAACACGTGCTTGCCGCGATAGAGCATCAGGGTCTTCGGGGACAGTTTCAGGCCCTTCTTCGCGGCCTGTTCCATGAAGCGGCCTACCGTCAACGGTTTGGCGACGGGCGTGAAGAACACGTTGTGCTTCGGCTCGGACAGGTATTCGCCCAGGAAGATCGTGACGTCTTCCTCGTCCCAGCGCACCTTGTTGAGTTCCTCGGTGACGGTCGCCAGCATGTCGCGCGGAATTTCGGCCGGATTTTTTGCCGGCTGCAGGCCCGGGTCGGCATAGCGGCCCGGCAGGTCGATCGAGTCGGCCATGAATTGCAGGAAGGCTTCGCCCAGCTCCTGGAACGACGGCGCGCGGAAGCCGATCGAATACGTCATGCATTCGCCCTCGGCCACGCCGTCGTGCGCGTAGTGCGGGGGCAGGTACAGCATGTCGCCCGGTTCCAGCACGAACTCTTCTTCCGGTTCGAAATTGGCGAGGATCTTCAGCGGCAGGCCCTCCACGAGCGTGAGGTCCTGCTGGGCGCCGATGCGCCAGCGACGCTTGCCCTGCGCCTGCAGCAGGAACACGTCGTAGGAATCGAAGTGAGGACCCACCCCGCCGCCGTCCGTCGCATAGCTGACCATCAGGTCGTCCAGGCGCGCGTCGGGCACGAAGCGGAACTGGCGCAGCAGCGCGTCCGCCTTCGGCTCGTGCAGGTTGACGCCCTGTACGAGCATGGTCCATTCGCGCTGCGTTTTCGGGGGCAGCTCGGCCAAGGGGCCGTGCTGCATGTCCCACTGGCCGTTGGTCAGCGTGACCAGGCGCGACTCGACATGGTTGAGTTTCGCCAGCTCGGCCAGCTTGTCGAGCTTGAGCAGCGGTTTGAAATTGGGGATGGCCTGACGGATGAGCAGGGGTTTCTTGTGCCAGTAATCGCGGAGGAACTGGGCGGGTGTGATGTTCCCGAGGAGCTGTAATTTTTGCATGGGTCCATTATAACCAGCGCCGGACAGGGCGAACCGGTGGTAGGGTTATAATCGCAACCTTACCCACGAAAGGAAGTGCAATGAAGATTGCCCAGAACACGGTTGTGTCGGTCAACTATAAACTGTCCGACGCCCAGAACAACCTGATCGAAGACGGCGCCCAGCCGATGGTCTACCTGCACGGCGGCTACGAGAACACGCTGCCGAAGATCGAAGAAGAGCTGGACGGCAAGGACGTGGGTTACACGTCGACCATCCAGATCGAGCCGGAAGACGCGTTCGGCGACTACGATCCGAACCTGGTCAAGGTCGAGGACCGCAACCGCCTGCCGGAGCCCATTGAAGTCGGCATGCAGTTCGAAGGCGTGGCCGAGGGCAGCGACGAAGAGCCGGTCATCTTCACCGTCACCGAAATCGCCGACGACAAGGTCGTCCTGGACGGCAATCACCCGCTGGCCGGCATGGCCCTGCGCTTCGACCTGTCCGTGATCGACGTGCGTGCCGCCACGCCGGAAGAGATCGCGCACGGCCACGTGCACGGCGCCCACGGCCACGACCACGGCCATGGTCACGAAGAGATCGAGGACAGCGAGCCGGGCGACCACTTCCGCAGCCAGCCGCTGCAGTAACACCTGCGCACGCGGTGCGCGGTCGACCCGGTTGCGGCCGGGTCGTCAGTCCTTCTTTGCGCCGTTCGCCGTCTCCGTCTTGCGGGGATCGACCCTGAACAGCGTCTTCGTCTCCGGATCCACCACCACTTCCAGCGCATCCGCGCCGGCCGCCAGATGGCCGACATTGCCGCGCCATTCGATCGCGGGTTTCGCCCGCACGCGCGTGCCGTCCACGAGTAGCACCTTGCCCGGGAATTTTTGCGCGAGCGATAAAATCAGCCGACGCGGTTCCGCGAAGCCGTCGTTGTCCGGCACGGCACTGCGCAACAGGGCGCGCAGGCCCGTCGGCTGCGACAACGCCTTCACGTCGCCTTCGGAAAACAGCACGAGCGCTTCCAGCCTGTCGCGTTTCGCGATGGCGAACAGGCGGTTCAGCCAGAACCGGTTCGCGACGAGCCGGTCTTCGTACTCGCTGTTGCGGCCCGCTTCGTTCAGGTAGTGGTTGTTATTGGCCGGCATGTTGACGGTCGCATACAGGACCTTGCCGACCGACCAGTGCGCATTCTCCGCATAGCTGCGGAAACGCGGGCTCATCGACTGGCGCGTGACGGACAGCTTTTGCGCACCGAGCGTCTTCGGCTCGCCGTAGAACAGTTCGCGGATGCGGTTCAGGCGCTCGATCGCATTCGTGCGGCCGGCGCTGTTGCGGCACTCCGTCCAGTCGCTGCCGGCCGGCAGCACGACGACGGGCCGGCGCGCATCGTCGATGACCTCGCGCCGTTTCTGGTACAGCTTGTCCGTGCACGGTTCGTTCGCCCCCTTGATGCCCGTGACGACCATGAACGCGACGTCCTTGTCGTCGTTGTCGGCGAGGGCCTGCTTCAGCCGCTTTTCGCCGCCGTCGGTAAAACCATGGCCGATGATCGCGAAGCGGTGCGCGTCGTCCTCGCGCCCATCCGCGCGGGCGCCTCCCGCGAGCACGCAGGCGAGGACAAACAGGAGAAGCGAGCGGCGTCTGTGCATCGTCACGCCGAGGCCAGGCGCTTGAGCTCGTACAGGCGCTCGAGCGCTTCGCGCGGGCTCAGGGCATCCGGGTCGATGGCGTCCAGCAGGGCCAGCGCGGGCGATTCGGCCGGTGCCTGCACGGGCGCCGGTGCGGCTGCTGCGGGGGCTTGTGCATCGGCGTCGTCGCAAGGCGCCGGCGCGAACAGGTCGAGCTGCGGCGTCGCGTCGAGCGCCTGCGCCTCCAGCCGCGCCAGGTGCTTGCGCGCCGCGCGGATCACCCCAGGGGGCACGCCCGCCAGCTGCGCGACCTGCAGGCCGTAGCTCTGCGAAGCCGGGCCGTCCTGCACGGCGTGCAGGAACACGATGCTGTCCTTGTGCTCGACGGCCGACAGGTGCACGTTGGCAGCGCTCGGATGCTGTTCCGGCAGTTGCGTCAGTTCGAAGTAGTGCGTGGCGAACAGGGTGAAACTGCGGCTCGTCTCGATCAGGTGGCGCGCGATCGCCCACGCGAGCGCGAGGCCGTCGAACGTCGACGTGCCGCGGCCCACTTCGTCCATCAGCACGAGCGAGTGCTCGGTCGCGCCGTTCAGGATCGTGGCCGATTCCGTCATCTCCACCATGAACGTGGAGCGGCCGTTGGCCAGGTCGTCCGATGCGCCGATGCGCGTGAAGATGCGGTCGATGGGGCCGATCGTCGCACTCGTCGCCGGCACGTAGCTGCCCACGTACGCGAGCAACGTGATCAGCGCGACCTGGCGCATGAACGTCGATTTACCGCCCATGTTCGGACCCGTGATCAGCAGCAGGCGGCGGTCGTTCGACAGCCTGCAGTCGTTCGCGATGAAGCGCTCGATCTGGTTTTCGACGACCGGATGGCGGCCCTCGACGATGGTGAGGCAAGGCTCCTCGACCAGCTGCGGCATGCACCAGTTGTTGCGCACGGCGTGGGCGGCGAGGGCGGTGATCGTATCGAGCTGCGCGATGCCGGACGCGATGCGCTGCAGGCACACGATGTGCGGCGCGAGGTCGGCCAGCAGCAGTTCGTACAGCAGCTTTTCGCGCGCCAGCGCCCGGTCCTGCGCGGACAGGGCCTTGTCTTCGAACGCCTTCAGTTCCGGCGTGATGTAGCGCTCGCAGTTCTTCAGCGTCTGACGGCGGCGGTAATCGTCCGGCACCTTGTCGGCCTGGCCGTTCGTGACTTCGATGTAGAAGCCGTGCACCTTGTTGTACTCGACGCGCAGGTTGGCGATGCCGGTGCGCGCACGCTCGCGCGCTTCCAGGTCGACGAGGAACTGGCCCGCGTTTTCCGACAGCGCGCGCAGCTCGTCCAGCTCCGCGTCGAAGCCGCGCGCGAACACGCCGCCGTCGCGCACCATGGCGGCCGGCTCCGTCGCGATGGCGCGTTGCAGGAGGTCGGCGCACGCCTCGGGCACCGCGATGGCATCGTGGATGTCGCGCAGCAGGCACGAGTCGCCCGGGATGAAGCAGCGCGCCACCTGCTCGCGCAGCGCGGGCAGCTGTTTCAGGCCGTCGCGCAGGCTCGCGAGATCGCGCGGACGCGCCGTCAGCAGCGCGATGCGCGTCGTGATGCGCTCGATGTCCGGCACGTGCGCGAGGGTCGCCGACAGGTCGTGCATCGCCTCGCGCTGGGCCAGCGCCTCGATCGCTTCGTGGCGCGACCGGGCCACACGCTGGTCGCGCTTCGCGTGGTGCAGCCAGTGGCGCAGCAGGCGCGAGCCCATCGCCGTGCGGCAGCCGTCCAGCAGCGAGAACAGCGTGGGCGACTCGTGGCCGCGGATCGTCTCCGTCAATTCGAGGTTGCGGCGCGTGGACGCGTCGAGGCCGATGAATTCGCTCTCCGATTCGACGGCGAGACTCTTCACGTGCTGCAGGCCGCGGCCCTGCGTCGCCTGGGCATAGCGCAGCAGCGCGCCGGCCGCGCCGAACGCGGCACCGAGACCGTCCGCGCCGAAGCCGGACAGCGTGGCGACGCCCAACTGGTCCAGCAGCGCCTTGTGGCCGTGCACGACGTCGAAATGCCAGTCCGGCACGCGCTGCGTATGGCCGACCGGGCTCTCTTCGAACAGGTCGGCGCCGCCGTCCGCGCGCAGCACCTCGGCCGGCGCGATGCGTTCCAGTTCCTGCACGAGGCGCACGGCGGCCGCACGGGCATCGCCCGCGAATTCCATCAGCTTCAGGGCGCCACTCGCCAGCGACATCCACGCGAGACCCGTCGTGACCACCTTGCGGTTCGCGACCGTGCACACGGCGAGCAGGGGACGCTCGGCCTTCTCGGGCAGCAGGTCGGCATCCGTCAGCGTCCCCGGCGTGACGACGCGTACGACCTTGCGCTCGACGGGGCCTTTGCTCAGCGCCGGATCGCCGATCTGCTCGCAGATCGCGCACGACTCGCCCAGCTTGACGAGCTTGGCGAGGTACGGGTCGAGCGAGTGGAACGGCACGCCCGCCATCTTGATCGGATTCCCGCCCGAGCTGCCGCGCGCCGTCAGGGTGATGCCCAGGATGCGCGCGGCCTTCTCGGCGTCTTCGAAGAACAGCTCGTAGAAGTCGCCCATCCGGTAGAAGACGAGCATCGTGGGGTAGTCGGCCTTGATGCTGAGATATTGCTGCATCATCGGGGTGTGCTGGCTTTTGCCGGACTTGGTAACTTGTTGATCTAACGGCATGTCGTCGTCTAACTTCATGATTTTGTTGCGGATTCCTTCGGCTCGCGCGGATTGGCGCAGCTTTTTCGACGCTCTGCCGCCAACTGTCAGAGTTGCGCCAGCCCTGTGCTGGGAAAGTCATGCGCTCGATGCCAGGGCGGCCGAGCAGTTGTCGCCAAGCGTGCACTTTACCATGTCCCACCGGTCGACCCGCGGTGCGAGATGCAGGGGCGGCAAGTATACGTGAAAAGCCACGCCGAGCCTACGCCTGGACGTGTGAAGGCGACAAATGTCATTCACGACACGTGCGTGGATCTGAAGCTACAAGAGCCGGGGCGCGGGCATACCCGCGCGGACGCTCGTCACGTATCGACCCAGACCCGCGATCGAACCGGAACGGGGCCCGTATCGGGGCGCGGCTGCACGGCGGCGATCGTGACACCGGTGGCGCCGGGCGCGTAGTCGACCACCGGGCCTTGTGGGGCGAATTTTACCGGCAGGTTGGCCCGGTTCATGCGGGCGTAGTGGGGTACGGCCAGCATCGCGGAGCCGTCGGCCCAGCGTCCGGTCAACGCGACGACACCGCCCAGCAGGTCTGGCCTCCAGCGCGCCTTGATGGGCGCACCCGCGATCCTGCGGCCGATGTCGGGCTGGTCGGCCGTTTCCACGTTGTAGATGATCGGACCATAGGCGAGGGCGACCTTGCCGCGTGTCGCCTCGACCCGATGATCCGCCACGATCCGTTGCGGCGTCATCGGCAAGTCCAGCTCGATGCGGTCGCCGGCCTTCCATTCGCGTTCGATCACGGCGTAGCCTTTTTCGACGGCCGGGGCGATGGCCTGGCCGTTGACCTTCAGGCTGTTGTAGCCGGCCACGCGCGGTGTCGCCGTGTACAGCGCGCTCAGGGCGCGGTCGGGAATGCGCACGTGCAGTGCGAAACGTGTCGGCCGTTCGGGGTTGACGGTGATTGCGACCGCGCCGTTCCAGGGGTAATCGGTTTTCTGCACCATCTCGACGTTGGTGCCGGCGACGTTCTCCACGCGTATCGTGCTGCCGACGAACAGGTTCACGTAAAGTCCGTTCGCACCTTTCACATAGGTCCAGGTAGGCAGCATCAGGAGCGTGCGCGGGATGTTGGCCACGCAGCACGGGCAGCTGTGCCAGACCGTGCGCTGGGTACCGGTCAGCGGATTGGTGTAGCAGAAGGTCCCGCCCGCCAGGTCGACGCTGCCGAGCAGCGCATTGTAGAGCGTATGCTCGTACAGGTCGGCGTAGCGGGCGTCGTGGTAGGCCAGGTTCATCTTGTACTGGAAGAAGATGAGACCGCAGCTGGAGCATGATTCGCAGTACGCGTCGTGCGGCAGCGAATAGTTGGCGCCGAAGCCTTCGGACGTCTCGCCGCTGCCGATGCCCCCGGTGATGTAGTACTTGCGGTTGACCATGTTGTCCCACAAGGACAGCACGGCACTCTGGTAGTCGACGTTGCCCGTCTCGGCGGCGATGTCGGCCATGCCCGAATAGAAGTACGTGGCGCGCACGGCGTGGCCGACAGCCTCGTACTGGCGCACCGGCGGCAGGTGGCTCTGGTCGTACGACGAGCCGCCGCGGCGCGACTCCAGCAGGAATTGCGCGAGTGCGATGTAGGCGTCGCCGTGGCCCTTGCCTTCCATGTCGTTGACGAACCGGCCGAAGCGCACCAGTGCCTGCTCCATCTCCTGGTGGCCGTCGTACCAGGCCTTCTTGCCGGGTCCGAGGTGGGCGACCCAGCAGTCCGCGAGCTTCTTGGCCGCGTCGTACAGGCGCAGGTCGCGCCCTTCGGTGAGCGTGTAGTGGTTGATTGCCGATTCGATGAAGTAGCCGGCCACGTAGCCTTCGTGGTCGCCCCGGTGCGCCGGCGACCAGCGTTCCGGCCAGTCGCCGGGCCTGGCCAGCGTCTTGGCGGTCTGCAGATAGCCGTCCGGCTCCTGGGCCGCCAGGATCACCGGGATCCAGCGCTCGAGCGTGGCACGCATGCGGTCCTGGGCGGCGCTCATCTCGGGATCGCCCTGCGGATCGACCATCAGCGCGATGCAGATGGCCTCCACGGTTTCCAGTACGTACGCGTTCGAGAACACATAGCCTTTGTGCGGGCCGTGCGGCTCGCCGCGGTTGGCCTTGGCCGCCTCGATGAAGTTGTCGATGCCGCCCGTTCCGGTCGGCAGGTCGGTACGCTCGCAATAGTCGATCACATGCGGGAGCCAGCGCGTCAGCAGCGCCCTGGCGCGGCCGTTCCACAGCGGGCTGTCGATGGCGTACCGCTTCGTGTAGACGACGTCCAGGCGCTGCGCGGGTGGCGCTGCGACGGCCTTCACCGTCAGCCGCGATGCGGCGTCCAGCTTGCCGTTCTTCGCCTCGAACGCCAGTACGTACGTGCCCGGTTGCGAGAACGTGGCCGTCGTCGCCGGGTCGAGGGGCGAGGCAAACGTCACCTTGCCCGGGCCTGACAGCTTGCGCCAGCGCGTCTGTGCGCCGCGCGCGGCGGTCGAGCGTGCCACGGCCGACAGATAGGTGCGCCCGCCGACGATCACCGAGCGGTCCAGGCCCGCTTCAGCCACCGGCGGCAAGGACGGAATCGGGCCTGTGCTCCATACCTGCCAGTCGGAAAGGGCCGCGCCGAACTTGTCCTCAGTCGTGAAATCCAGTCGCAGCCGTGTCGTCGTCACAGGTTCGAAGCGGCTCTCCAGGAAGCGGTCGCTCGCGATCGGGTCGGTATGGATCGCCCGTACCGGCACGAAGGCGGCGCCGTCCCAGTACGACAGCCGGTAACCGGTCGGCAGGCGCACGTTCCAGAAGCCCAGGTACCAGTAGACGGCGGCACGGTCGGTGCTGATCGGGACTGGCCATGCGTATTCGATCCAGTGATCGCCATGGTGCTCGCCCGTCGAGACGTAGCCCCCGGATGCGTCGCGTGAATCGGCCGGCCTGGCGCCGTCGCGCAGCGCGTCCAGCACACTGTCGGGCGTATGGTAGGACGTCGTGACTTGCGCGACGCCGGCCAGGTTGACGCGGTCGGCAGCGGCCAGCGCGGGCCGGACCGTACTCAGCGCCAGCGTTCCGGCCGCCGCGGCGAGGAAGCGCCGCCGCCGCGGGTCGACCGCGTGGCCGCAGTTGGGATCGGTACAGGCGGCGTCGTGCGAAGCGATGCTATTGTTCATCGTCAGTCATCCCGGTTGGGTTTCTCGTAGTAGGCCGCGTGCCGCGTCTGGCGCCGTCCGCAGGGTTGCGGAACAGTGTAGCAGCGCGGCGCATGTGCAAGCCAATGCCTTTTCAAGCACCAGAGATATCGAAATCGGTAACGATACGGCCGTTCAGGCTATCGGTCGAGGCCGGACATTGACGCCCGGCCGCCATGGCACGTGGCTACGCGGTCGCCAGTTGTCCGCCGTCAATTCGGAGGCTGCCGCGGCTATCCAGCTTCAAGCTGTGCAGGCGCCCCTGGTAGCGGATCGATACCGGGCTGCCAGGTTTCCCGCGCACCCGGGCCGGTGCGTGGCCGGTAAAGTCGGTGGAGGTACTTGCGGTTCCGGTGCACTCAGCGCAGCTTTTGCCAAAGGAATGAGTTCGCGCAGTGACTTGAATAACACGGCGTCTGTTCCTGGTGGAGGGAAGTTTGCAAATGGCGCCGTGACAGCAGCCTTCAGCTATATCTTAGGTGGGTAATCCAGCCGCTAGTTGAACGAATTCTGCGTTTGGTTTGTCTGGTTAAATCTGGCCGGAAAACGGGCGCCGGCCACCCGACTTGTCGCCGGAGAGCCGGCAACGCCACCCGGATGGCCGTCGGACAAAACTCATGGAAGAAGCAGACGCCGCCGCCGCCCCGGCACCGCCAACACCCTGAGCGCCGTCTCCAGCCGCACCCGTCGATACTCCATCGCCCTTGCCGCCGCATGCACACCCCGCGCCCGCAACGCATCCTGCACGTTCTCGGCCGTCCAGCGGTCGATCCGCCGTTCGCCGAGCATTTTCTTCAGCAAGCCCTGGTCGTCGATCCATCGGTAAGTCATGACGTCCTCCTTGTGGTTGAGGACACCAGTTTCGCGTCAATTGCGCCGAGGCAACTTACCATGCATCAAGCCTAGGACAGGCGCGCGTGATTGAGGATGAGCCAGGCTACGGTGATGACGACCATGCCGGTAAAGGTCACGCACGACCAGGTAAAAAACCAGGCCGACACGATCCCCGCCTGCAGCACTTTTTCGAACAGCACCCCGAGCGCGAAGTCGAACGCGGTCAGGAACGACCAGCGCCGCAGGTAGACGGGCAGGTAGCGGCTCATCTTGCGGTTGTGCTGGCGCGCCGCGTGGCGCTCGATGCGGTCGCGCGCGGCGCTGACGTCGCGGAACAGCCAGTCGAAGAACAGGAAGCGGTACAGGAGGCGCCGGAACGGCATCTCGGGGACCGGGTCGTTGTCGGTTACGGGATGGGGCTGCTTGTCGATCGTCATGGTTGCACCGCTCGCTCGAATACGCATTCATGGTATGCCAGATGCCGCTTTGGGCCACGTTCGTTGTCTAACGTAGCGTGCGCGGCGTCCGACGTTTCTGCGCGGCACCAATAAAATGCAAAACGGGCGCTCGCGGCGCCCGTTCCGGAACAACAGTCAGACGGCGTCAGCCTTCCTTCACCCGCTTGGCGATGTGCGCCAGCGCCTCGTCGACCTGGTCGATCAGGATCAGCGACAGATCGCCCGGCTGCAGACGTTCCAGCGCCCGGTCGATGGCGACGAACTCGCCCTTGATCTCTTCGATGTGCGTGGTGCGCGGCGCGCCGGCCAGACCCTCGCGCAGCAGCGCGACGACTTCGCCTTCCGAGCGGCCGCGCTGGCACTGGTCTTCGTACAGCAGCACGTCGTCGAACGCTTTACCCAGGATGCGGGTCTGGTCGCGGATGTCCTCGTCGCGGCGGTCGCCGGCGCCCGAGATCACCACCGAGCGACGCTTGGCCGGCATCGATTCGACGGCGTTCACCAGGGCCTGGATCGCGTCCGGGTTGTGGCCGTAGTCCGCGATCACCGTCGCGCCGCGGTAGTCGAACACGTTGAAGCGGCCCGGGGCGTTGTCGCTTTCGCCGACGAACGTCTTGAGGCCGAGACGGATCGCGTCCCACGAGATGTTCACGGCCCACGCGGCGGCCACGGCGGCCATCACGTTCTCGACCTGGAAGCCGATCACGCCGCCCCGGGTGATCGGGACCTCGGCCAGCGGCACGCGCTCTTCGTTCTTGCCCTGCGCGGCGACGAGGTGGCCCTTGTCGACGTAGACGATGCGGCGGCCCTGCGCGCGGTGCTTCTGCATGATGGGCAGCGAGCAGTCGGCGGCGAAGTAGGTGATGTCGCCCTTCGTGTTCTCGGCCATGGCGGCGACGATCGGGTCGGCCGCGTTCAGCACCGCCATGCCGTTCGGCGCGACGTTCTGCACGATCACGCGCTTCAGTACCGCGAGGTCTTCCAGCGTGGTGATGTAGTTCAGGCCCAGGTGGTCGCCGGAACCGATGTTGGTGACGACGCCGACCTGGCAGCGGTCGTACGCGAGACCTTCGCGCAGGATGCCGCCGCGCGCCGTCTCGAACACGGCCGCGTCCACGTCCGGGTGCAGCAGCACGTTGCGCGCGCTGCGCGGGCCGCTGCAGTCGCCGCTGTCGATGCGGCGGCCCTGGATGTACACGCCGTCCGTGTTCGTCATGCCGGTGCGCAGGCCCGAGCTCGCGAGCAGGTGCGCGATCAGGCGCACGGTCGTCGTCTTGCCGTTCGTGCCCGTCACGGCGACGACCGGGATGCGGCCGTCGTCGCCCGGGGCGTACAGGGTGTCCATGATGGCTTCGCCGACGGCGCGGCCCTTGCCGAACGACGGCGAGATGTGCATGCGCAGGCCCGGCGCGGCGTTCACTTCGACGATGCCGCCGCCTTGCTCTTCGATCGGCTTCAGGACGCTGTCGCACACGAGGTCGACGCCGCAGATGTCCAGGCCGACCATGTGCGCGGCCGCGATCGCGCGGGCCGCCACTTCCGGATGGACGTCGTCCGTCACGTCGGTGGCGGAGCCGCCCGTCGACAGGTTCGCGTTGTTGCGCAGGGTGACGCGCTGGCCCTTCGGCGGGACCGATTCCGCGTCGTAGCCCTGCTTGGCCAGCGAGGCGAGGGCGATGTCGTCGAAGCGGATCTTCGTGAGCGACGTCGCGTGGCCGTCGCCGCGGCGCGGGTCCTTGTTGACGATGTCGACGAGCTGGCGCACCGTGTGCACGCCATCGCCCACGACGTGCGGCGGGTCGCGGCGGGCGGCGGCGACGAGCTTGTTGCCGACGACGAGCAGGCGGTAGTCATGGCCCGGCAGGTATTTTTCGACCATGATGTCGTCGCGGAACTCGGACGCGGCGGCAAAGCCCTTGTCCAGCTGTTCGCGCGTGGTGACGTTCACGGTCACGCCCTTGCCCTGGTTGCCGTCCTTCGGCTTGATCACGACCGGCAGGCCGATTTCCTGCGCGGCGGCCCATGCGTCGTCCGGGTCGCTCACGCTGCGGCCCAGCGGCACGGGCACACCGGCCGCGTTCAGCAGGGTCTTGGTCAGTTCCTTGTCCTGGGCGATGGATTCCGCGATGGCGCCGGTGGCGTCGATCTCGGCGGCCTGGATACGGCGCTGGCGGCTGCCCCAGCCGAACTGCACGAGGCTGCCCTCGGTCAGGCGGCGGTACGGGATGCCGCGCGCGACGGCTGCGTGCACGATGGAACCCGTCGACGGGCCGAGGCGCACGTCTTCGTCCAAGTCGCGCAGCTGCTTCAGCGCGCCTTCGAGATCGAACGGCTGGTCGTTGCGGGCCGCGGCGCACAGCTGCTCGGCCAGGTCCATGGCCAGGCGGCCGACGTCTTCCTCGCTGTACTCGACGACGACCTGGTAAATCCCGCGCTCCGGCGCGGCCGTCGTGCGGCTGAACGTGACGGGGCACCCCGCCTGCGCCTGCAGGGCCAGCGCGGCGACTTCCAGCACCTGGGCCAGCGGGATCGTGTCGTCATGGCCGGTCGGCTGCAGCGGCCAGATTTCCGGGAACAGGGCGCGCAGGCGCGTCTCGAAGCCGGGCAGGGCGCCGATCGATTCCTCGTCGGGCGTGCAGGCGACGATCGCTTCGATCGACGTGTGGTGGCTCCAGAGGTTGGGACCGCGCAGGGCCCGGACGCGTGATACTTCCATAGTCTTTCCTTTAGGGTCTTGCGGCATCGGCCCGGTCAGGTCTGGCTGCCGGGCACGTATCGTTATCAGGCCTTTTTCTTTTTGCCGGCCGGGTCGAAGGTGCGCAGGCCGGCGCAGATCAGGTCCGTCGGCACGTCCAGCGCCCAGCCGGCCAGCGCGGCCGCGAGCAGGGCATCCGGCCGGGCGGCGGTGGCGGGTTTCACTTTGTCGATGCCCAGCAACGGCATTTCCTCGCCGCCCTGGGCCAGGACGATGTGGTTGTTGCGCACGAATGCCACGCGGCCGCCGGCGGCGCGGTGCGCGGCCAGCGTCTCGTTGGCTTCGTCCTGCGCGTAGAACAGCACGGCGCCGTCGGACAGTTCGGCCAGCTCCGCGACGCGCGCATCGGCCGCGTTCAGCACGGCCGCGCCGTCGGACAGCACGACGTCGACCTGGCTGCGCACGACGTTGTACAGCGCATCGTCGTCGCGCACGTACAGGTCGGCCACGTCGGCCACCTCGCCCATGTCCGTCACGATGCCGACGAGGCAGCGGTCGTACGGCAGGCCTTCGGTCAGGATCGTGCGCGCGTTCGATTCGAATACGGCGGCCTGCACGGTGCGGTTGATCAGGAGGCGCTGGCCGGCGTCGAAGCGGGTGCCGTCCTGCGCCGTGACCTGGCGGCCGTCGAGGAACAGGCCTTCGCGGTTGGCCACGCCCACGTGTTTGCCGGACAGGTTCAGCACGGTGCCGACGAGGCGCGCGGCGAGCGCGGCATCCGTCGTGCCGGTGACGCCCACGAGCGGGATGCGGCCCGTCTCGCCTTCCGCGAACAGGTGCTCGACGATGGCCTTGCCCACGTTGCGCGGCTCGCCCTTGGCGGGCTTGATGTGCGCGAGCAGGCCCGGGCTGGAATTGACTTCGATGATGGCGCCGCGCTGCTCTTCCAGCGGACGCGAGATGTCTTCGCATACGAGGTCGATGCCGGCGATGTCCAGGCCCACGACGCGCGCGGCCAGCGCGGCCACGTACGCGACGTCGGGGTGGACCTCGTCCGTGACGTCGTCCGCCACGTTGCCGTTCAACTGGATCAGCACTTTCTGGCCAGCCTGCGGGACGGAATCCGGCGTGAGGCCCTGGCGTTTCAGGTCCAGTTTCACTTCATCGCTTTCGGCCGGCACGACGGGGGACAGCGGGAATTCTTCGGAATTGCCGCGGCGCGGATCGATGTTGATCTGGCTGTCGCACAGCTGCGTGACGGTGGATTGCCCGTCGCCGACGACCCACAGGGATTCGCCTTTCGCGGCCGCGACGACCTTCGAGCCGACGACGAGCAGGCGGTGTTCGTTGCCGGGAATGAAGCGCTCGACGAGGACGGCGGTGGAATCGCCCTCCTCGGAGGCGATGGCGTAGGCGGCATGCACGTCCGCTTCCGACATCAGGTTCAGCGACACGCCGCGGCCATGGTTGCCGTCGACGGGTTTGATGGCGACGGGCAGGCCGATGTCCTGCGCTTCTTCCCACGCCGCTGCCGCGCTGCGGACCACGGAGCCTTCCGGTACCGGCACGCCGCAGGAGGCGAGCAGGGTCTTGGTGAGGTCCTTGTCGCTGGCGATGGATTCGCCGATGGCGCTCGTGCGGTCCGTCTCGGCCGTCCAGATGCGGCGCTGCGCGCTGCCGTGGCCCAGCTGTACGAGGTTGCCTTCGGTCAGGCGGATCGACGGGATGCGGCGGTCGGTGGCCGCGTCGACGATGTGGCCGGTCGACGGGCCCAGGCAGTAGCGGTCGACCAGTTCCGTCAGTTCCGCGACTTTCGCCTGCAGGTCGAACGGGGTGTCGTTGATGGCGGCCATCAGCAGCGCATGGCCCGCTTGCAGGGCGGCGCGGCCGACGGTTTCGTCGCGCGTGCGGAATGCCATTTTATAAATGCCGTGGTCCGCGGTGGAGCGGGTTTTACCGAAGCCGGTCTTCATGCCGGCCAGGTTCTGCAATTCGAGGACGATGTGTTCGAGGATGTGACCGGCCCAGGTGCCGTCGCGCAGGCGTTCCAGGAAGCCGCCCCGTTCGCCGACGCCGCAGCGGTGTTCGATCAGGCCCGGCAGCCAGGCGGTCAGGCGTTCATACAAGCCGGGAAGTTTATTCGAAGGACATTCTTCGAGTTCGCCGATGTCGAGCCACGTTTCGATGACAGGGCGGTAGGTCCAGATGTTCGGTCCACGCAGGTGGTTTACACGAAGAATTGCAATGTCTTTCTTATTTGTCATGAAAATATCCAGCCACGCGACGACCGCTCTCTCATCGCGTGGCGTTGCCTATGTTTGCACATCGATGGTTTTAAAGCCGGTTGCCGGATCGCGGTCACCGCCTTCCTCTCTTTCCATAATGCACATGTTGTATACTTGCCGGAACGAAGCTTACCGTGCCGAACCGATTTCTGCCAGTCTGGCCCCTCCGATAGAATACCGTACACTCCGGCGCTTCGCGTTTCGGAAGGTGCGCGTGTCAACGGCAACACCGCTCGCAACGTTCCATCGTACAGATCTGCCAGCCTTTGGCTGCTCTACTCCTAAATAGAACCGGAAACTTTGCCTTTACCGGCGGCATCACATGACAACTCAACAACTTATTCCCTCCGTTCCGCCGGCAACGAGTGCCGGTTTCCTGCCTGAGCACTGGCAGGCGGACGTCGCGAAGAAGCTTGCGCCAGGGGAAAACGTTTTAAACAGCGTCGAGGTTGACCTCGATGCGAAATTACGTTTCGTCAAAGGTATTCTCGTCGTCACGAATTATCGCCTGCTCACCCGCGCTCCCGGCGACACGATGTGGCGTGACTGGCCATATCGTGCCGGTTTGACAATGCGCCACTACGACCACGCGGGTGTCGGCCACCTCGAACTGGTCGACCAGAACGGCCTGCTGGCCGCCTGGCGGTTTACCTTGGGCCAGAACCTGCAAGCCATCCGCGTCGTCGACCAGTTCCATGACCAGGTCGAAAGCTATGTCAGCGGCGTCCCCGTGCAACCGCCCGAGCAACATACCTGTCCGAGCTGCAAGGCCCCGCTCGAGCCGGACCAGGAAGAGTGCCCGATCTGCACGAAGGTGCTGCACACCCCGCCGTCGACCTGGACCCTGTTCCGTTTGTGGCGCTTCGCCCGGCCCTACAAGGGGCAATTGCTGCTCGGATTCTTGCTCATGTTGGCAAGTACCGGCGCACACATGATCCCGCCGTATCTGACGATGCCGCTGATGGACAACGTGCTGATCCCGTACCAGAACGGCCAGAACATCGACACGCGCCTCGTCTACATGTACATGGGCGGCCTGTTCGCGTCCGCGATCCTCGCCTGGGCGCTCGGCTGGGGCCGCACGTACATCCTCGCCCTCGTGTCCGAGCGGATGGGTGCGGACATGCGTTCCGAGACCTATGAGCACCTGCTGAGACTGTCGCTGGAATTCTTCGGCGGCAAGCGCACGGGCGACCTGATGTCGCGCATCGGCAGCGGCTCGGACCGCATCTGCGTGTTCCTGTCGCTGCACCTCCTGGACTTCCTGTCCGACGTCCTCATGATCATCATGACGGGCGTGATCCTGTTCAGCATCAACGTCAAGCTCGCGCTGATCACGCTGGTGCCGCTGCCGTTCATCGCGTGGATGATCCACGTCGTGCGCGACAAGCTGCGCACGGGCTTCGAAAAGATCGACCGGGTGTGGGGCGAGGTGACGAACGTGCTGGCCGACACCATCCCCGGCATCCGCGTGGTAAAAGCGTTCGCGCAGGAGCATCGCGAGGCGGCGCGCTTCCGCGACGCCAACAAGCACAACCTGGCCGTCAACGACAAATTGAACAAGGTGTGGTCGCTGTTCTCGCCGACCGTCTCGCTGCTGACGGAACTGGGCCTGCTCGTCATCTGGTGCTTCGGCATCTGGCAGGTGAGCCAGCAGGAAATCACGGTCGGCGTGCTCTCGGCATTCATAGCGTACAGCGGCCGCTTCTACGTCCGCCTCGATTCGATGAGCCGCATCGTGTCCGTCACGCAGAAATCCGCGTCGGCCGCCAAGCGCATCTTCGACATCCTCGACCACGTCTCGAGCGTCCCCGACCCCGTCAACCCGGTCAAGCTGGACAAGGTCGAAGGCAACATCGCGCTGCGCGAAGTGGGCTTCCGCTACGGTAACCGCGCCGTCAACCGCGGCATCTCGCTGAACATCAAGGCCGGCGAGATGGTGGGCCTCGTCGGTCACTCCGGCTCGGGCAAGAGCACGCTCGTCAACCTGATCTGCCGCTTCTACGACGTGGCGGAAGGCGCGATCCTGCTGGACGGCCGCGACATCCGCAGCTTCGCCGTCGCGGATTACCGCCGCCACATCGGCCTCGTGCTGCAGGAGCCGTTCCTGTTCTTCGGCACCATCGCGGAAAACATCGCCTACGGCAAGCCGGATGCGACGCGCGAAGAGATCATCGCCGCCGCCCGCGCCGCGCACGCCCACGAATTCATCCTGCGCCTGCCGCAGGGTTACGATTCGATGGTGGGCGAGCGGGGCCAGGGCCTGTCCGGCGGCGAGCGCCAGCGCATCTCGATCGCGCGGGCACTCCTCATCGACCCGCCGATCCTGATCCTGGACGAAGCGACGTCCTCCGTCGACTCGGAAACGGAAAAGGAAATCCAGAAGGCGCTGGACAACCTCGTGCAGGGCCGCACGACGATCGCCATCGCGCACCGGCTGTCCACCTTGCACCGCGCCGACCGCCTCGTCGTGCTGGACCGCGGCCAGGTGGTGGAAGAGGGCAGCCACGACGAACTGATGGCGCGCGAAGGCGCGTATTTCCGCCTGTACGAAGCGCAGGCGCGCAACGTGGACCAGGACCCGGACGACGGCAGCAAGGAAGACTGAACGATGAATGCAACTTTTCAACTGAAGCGCGACCCGTTCGGCAAGCTGGTCCTGACCAATGCCGAGGGTGAGGAATTCGTGGGCGTGGCGCCCGTGCGCTCGTTCCCCGTGCAGGCGCCCACGAAGGGCATCTCGCTCGTGCGCGACGGCGGCAAGGAAGTCGCGTGGATCGACGACCTCGACGCGATGCCGGCCGACATCCGCAACCTCGTGACGGAAGAACTCGAGGGGCGCGAATTCATGCCCGAGATCCTGTCGATCAAGGGCGTGTCCAGCTATGCCACGCCGTGCACGTGGACCGTGAAGACGGACCGCGGCGACACGGAATTCGTGCTGAAGGGCGAGGAAGACATCCGCCGGCTGGGCACGTATTCGCTGCTGATCGCGGACAGCCACGGCATCCACTTCCTCATCCGCGACATGTTCGCGATCGACAAGGGCAGCCGGAAGATTCTCGACCGGTTCCTCTAAGCCTCTCGCGCCTGCCAATCACCCACCGCCCACTCGAGCCGGTGGGTGAGTGCCAGCTTCTCCAGGAATCGCCCGTCGTGCGACACGACGACGAGCGCCCCCGGCCACGACGCCAGCATCGCTTCCAGCGCCTCCACGCTCGCGAGGTCGAGGTGGTTCGTCGGCTCGTCCAGCATCAACAGTTTCGGCGTCGGCCCGCGCAGCACGGCCAGCAGCAGCGCGCCGCGCATGCGTTCGCCGCCGCTCAAGTCGCCGCAGAGACTCCTGATGCGATCCGGGCCCAGCCCCGCAAGCGCAAGCATCTGGCGCAGGCGGCCTGCGTCGTGCGATGTCGGGAAATGATCCAGCAGGCTGCGGGCCGGATCGAGTATTTTTAAATGCTGGTCCAGCAGCACGCCGGGCAGCCCGTGCACGGTGCCGGACGTCGGTGCGATCTCGCCGGCGATCGTGCGCAGCAAGGTGGATTTGCCGCAGCCGTTCGGCCCCGCGATCGCGATCCGCGCCGGGCCCTGCACGCGCCAGTCCAGCGGCTGACGGGGACCGTGGCGCGCGACGAGGCCATCGAACGCGAGCGCCGTCTGGCCGGGCGGGATCGCGATGTCCAGCTGCGGAAACACCGGTTGCTGGTGCAGGGCATCGAACGTGGCGAAGGCGTTCGCGACGTCGTCCCGCAACGCCTGCCGCTCGCGCGCATGACGTTCGGCCCGGGCGCCGTCCGTCTGTTCCGCGCGCTGGGGCAGGGCGTTCAGGACGATCTTCGGCATGCCGCCGTCCGCCTTCGCGCGTGCGCCGCGGGCGCTCCTGCGCGCGGCGCGCTCGGCCTGGTCGCGCATCTTCTGTTCGCCCTGGCGCCGCTCCGTGCGTGCGCGTTCCAGCTTGGCGCCCGCCGCGGCCAGTTCCGCATCGCGCTGTTCGGCCACGAGCGACCATCCGCCGCCGTAGCGGCGCAGGCCGCCCGCGTGGACTTCCAGCGTGCGCTCCACGTGGTCCAGCAGGTCGCGGTCGTGGCTGATGAGCAGCAGGCCGCGGCCGGCCTGGCGCCACGCGCGCATCTGGTCGAGCAGGAAGGCGCGGTTGCCGGCATCGAGGTGGTTGCCCGGTTCGTCCAGCACGAGCAAATCGGCGTCCGAACAGAAGGCGCCGATCAGCGCGAGCAGCGTGTGCTGGCCGCCGGACAGGGCCTGCGGTGCGAGCCGCGCATCGAGACCGGCGCCGGCGACCATCGCGTCCCAGCGTGCTTCCAGGTCCCAGCGGTCGCCGATGATGTCGAAGTCCTCGTCGCGCGCATCGCCTGCCGCGAGGCGGCGCAGGGCGGCCAGCGGTGCATCGAGGCCCGCCACCTCGGCCAGGGAGCGCGCAGACGTGGCCCCGGCCTGCTGTTCGACGTAATGGATGCGCCCGAGACGTTCGATGCGGCCCGCCGCGGGTTCGAGTTCGCCCGCGAGCACGCGCCCGAGCGTGGACTTGCCGCTGCCGTTATGGCCGATCAGGCCGACCGTCTCGGCGCCGAACGATTCGTGCAGGTCGGTAAAAAGGATGCGCCCGTCGGGCAGGATGATGTCGACCCCGTGCAGGGCCGCAAGATAAGGATGCGCCATGTGAACTCCTGGATGCCAGAGAAAGCCGGATGGTTTCGAGGCCGTTGTGCTGCAAACAGCATGCGAACGGCGGGCATTACAGGCGCATGGGTAGAATCCTCCTTGAACGATCCCTTATTCTAGCAGGAGATCCACATCGAATCCCGACACTTCGTCGTCGTCACGATCGGCTCGGCCGGCGACCTGTTCCCCTTCCTCGCGCTGGCGCTCGCATTGCGTGCGCGCGGCCACCGCGTGAGCTTCCTCGCGCCGGAGCAGCATGGGCCGTGGGTGCGCCCGACCGGCCTGCCGTTCACGGGCCTGCCCGCCGACGAAGCCGTGCTGCGCGACCCCGACCTGTGGCACCCCACGCGCGGCTTCGGCGTCGTGTGGCGCGCGACACGGCCCGCGATGGCGCGTATCGTGCCGTTCGTCGAAGCGCTGCCGCAGGACGAGCCTTGCACGCTGTTCGTGCATCCGCTCGCGTTGCCGGAGGCGGACCTGTGCCGCGCGGTGCATCCCGGCATAAACATCGCCGCCGCCTACCTCGCGCCGGCCAACCTGATGACGGTGCACGATCCGTTGCTGGTGGGGCCGTGGCGCGTGCCGGCCTGGGTACCGCTGTCCGCGCGCCGGGCGTTCTGGCGCTGGGTGGGCCGGCGCTTCATCGATCCCGTCGCGCTGCCGGACGTGAACGCGGCGCGCGCGGCGCATGGCTTGACGCCGGTGCCGTCGCTGATGAACTGGATCGCCACCGTGCCCGACCTGTCGCTGACTTTGTTCCCCGACTGGTTCGCGCCCACGCAGCCGGACTGGCCGCAACCGCTGGTGCGCGGCGATTTTCCCCTGTTCGATCCGAACACGGATGCAACGCTGTCGGCCGACCTGCAAGCGTTCCTGCAGGCGGGCCCGCCGCCGCTCGTGTTCACGCACGGCACGGGCAACACGCAGGCGGCCGCGTACTTCCGCGACGCCTTCGCGGCGGCCACGCGGCTGGGCCGGCGCGCCGTCTTCCTCACGCCGCACCGCGAGCAGGTGCCGGCCGACCTGCCGCCATCGATGCTGTGGCAGGACTACGTGCCGCTGCGGATGCTGCTGCCGCATGCGGCGGCGCTCGTCCACCACGGCGGCATCGGGACGACGGCGGAAGCGCTGCGCGCGGGCACGCCGCAACTCATCGTGCCGCTCGCGCACGACCAGTTCGACAATGGCGCGCGCGTGACGGCGCTGGGCGTCGGCGCGAGCCTGCCGGCCGCGCGGCTGGACGAACGGCGGCTCGTGCGTGCGCTGGGCGGCCTGCTGGCCGCGCCCGGCCTGGAGGAACGGACGCGGGCGGTGGCCCGCCGATTCGGGCCGGGGGCAGGAATCGACGGGATGTGCGACGCGCTGGAGTTCAACGTTGCTGCCAGAACCCCGCGTGCGCCTCTTTCGCCTCGTCTTCCCTGAGCGGTCCGATCACCTCCGTCGCCCGCTGCCCGCGCGCGAACACGTCGCGGCAGGGCAGGGACAGCGTCGGGTTCTCCGGATCGCTGCCGGTCAGCGCCAGCAGGCTCGTTTCCGACATGCCGTAGACGACGCGTCCCACGCCGCTCCAGTACGTGCCGCCCGCGCACATCGCGCACGGCTCCGCGTTGCTGTACAGCGTGGCCCCGGCCAGTTCCGCGGGGCCGAACCGCCGCGATGCCGCCCGCAGCGCATTCATCTCCGCGTGTGCCGTGCGGTCAGTGGACGAATCGTTCATCGCTTCCGCGATGACGGTGCCGTCCGCGCCGACGACCATCGCCGCGAACGGGTGGTTGCCCTCGTCGCGCGAGCGCTGCGCCAGCGCGAACACGCGCGTCAGGAAGGCGTGGTCCTGCGGGGTCGGTGCGCTCATTTGGCTCATTTAGGAATCGTGCCTTCGACGCCCTGCACGTACCAGTTCATGCCCTTCAGGTCGGCGAGCGACATCTCCGAACCGGCAGGGACCTTGACCGCACCCGACTGGTCCTTCAGCGGCCCCTGGAACGGCTTGAGCTTGCCGCCGATGATGGCCGCCTTCTTCGCCTCGAACAGCTTGGCCGTGTCGGCGGGGATGGCGGCGTTCAGGGGCGACATCTTGACCATGCCTTCCATCAGGCCGCCGTGCACCTCGGCGCTCTTCCACGTGCCCGCCATCACGGCCTGCGCGGTGCGGGTGTAGAAGTCGCCCCACGAATTCGTCGTCGCCGTCAGGTGCGCCTTCGGTGCGAACCGGGCCATGTCGGAGTCCCAGCCGAACGCGTACTTGCCTTTCTCTTGCGCCACCTGCAGGGTGGCCGGCGAATCCGTGTTCTGCGTGAGCACGTCGGCGCCCTGCGCGATCAGCGTTTCGGCGGCCTGGCGCTCCTTGGCGGGGTCGTACCAGCTGTTGATCCACACGACCTTCGTCCTGATGGCCGGGTTCACGCTCTGCGCGCCGAGCGTGTACGCGTTGATGTTGCGGATCACTTCCGGCACGGGGAAGGAGCCGACGAAGCCGATGGTGCCCGTCTTGCTCATCTTCGCCGCGATGACGCCTTGCAGGTACGTGCCTTCGTACTGGCGCGTCTCGTACACACCGAGGTTCTTCGCCAGCTTGAAGCCGGTGGCGTGTTCGAACACGACGTTCGGGAACGCCTTCGCCACCTTCTCCGTCGGGTTCATGAAGCCGAACGACGTCGTGAAGACGAGCTTGTTGCCGTCGGCGGCCAGCTTGCGGATGACGCGTTCGGCGTCCGCGCCTTCCGGCACGTTCTCGACATAGGTGGTGACGACCTTCCCGCCCATTGCCTTTTCCATGGCGAGGCGGCCCTGTTCGTGGGCATAGGTCCAGCCGGCGTCGCCGACGGGGCCGACGTAGACGAAGGCGACCTTCAGCGGATCGGCCGCGTGCGCGTTCAGAGCGGCGAGGGAAGAGAGAAGGGCGGCAGCGAGCAGTGTGCGACGGTTCATGGTGTTCCTCTTTCGGTAAAGGATGGATGGATCAGAAGTGGTATTCGGCGCGGACCATCGGCGTCTTCGCGGTGGCGCCCGGCGCCACGTCTTCCGGATTGCCGAACTTGTTTTTCCAGTACTGGTATTCGAGGCCCAGCTTCAGCGTGTTCTTCGCCGCGCCGATGGCGGGGCTCAGGTCGTACATGACCTGCATGTCCACGTTGATCTCGACGGCCGTCGGGCCGCCGAACTCGTTGCGGCCCTTCGTGCCGATGTAGTTCGCGTAGCCCTCGAACGACAGCGGCACGCCCAGCGTGAACGGGATGCCCCACGCGGCCGACAGCATCGCGTGCGTCTTGTACGTGTAGCGCGGGGTGGAGGTGCTCGTGAAGCCATTGAACGGTGCATTGCTCTCGCGCAGGGCGAGCAGGCTGACGTCGAGGAAGCCCGGCACGTCGAACATCAGGGTCGGGCCCAGCACCAGCATGCGCTTCTTGGAGTTGTAGCCGGCGTCCGTCTTGCTGTTGACGTCGAAGCCGCCCGTGACGCCGACGCCGCGCACGGGACCGAAGGCGAGGTTCGCGCCCGTCACCTTGCCCAGGTCGAGCGTGTGGCGGTACAGCGCGTACGCTTCGTGCGCGCCGCTCGACGCGCCCACGGCAGACGGATCGTGCGAGTCGGAGAACAGGAAGTCGACGCTGAAGAAGTTCTTGCCGTACTTGTAGCCGCTGACGTTGGAAAAGTTAATGACGTGCTTGGTGATGTCCTCGCCGTTGTACGGTTCGGAGAACTTGGTGCCGTAGCGCCAGCTGAGTGACGTGTCGCTCCAGTCGGCGGCGTGGGCGGCGGTGGTGCAGAGGGCGGCGAGAAGGGCGAGGCAGGTGGACGTCTTCATTCGGTTTCCTTGTTATGGTGGGGGCAGTGCGATTGCATCCGATCGCGAACGGGATTGGATGCAATCCCGATCTCATCCGTATGCAAGTAGCGGGCCAGGGCGCTCAACGCTCGCCCAGGGCTTCCGCGAGGTTGACCTTGCGGTCCTGTTCGTCCAGGTGCAGGCGCGCCTCGATGTCGAGCAGGTGGTGTTCGATGAGGTCGACGGCCTTGTCGGTGTCGCCCCGTTCGATCAGCGCAAGCAGGTCGTGGTGGTCGTGGTTCCCGCACATGGGCACACCGGGGTTTTCGTACAGCGCGATGATCAGCGAGCAGCGCGACACCAGCTCCGCCATGAAGCGCTGCAGCACGGCGTTGCCGGCCAGTTCCGCCAGCAGCAGGTGGAATTCGCCGCCCAGCCGGATCCACGCGGCGCGGTCGGCGCCATGGCGCGCCGCCTCCTCGGCATCGATGGCGGTGCGGATCGCGCCCAGCGATGCGGGCGTCGCACGGCGCACGACCAGCGGCACGATCTCGCGCTCCAGCGCGCGCCGCGCGGCGAACACGTCGCGCGCTTCCTTCGGCGTGGGCGAGGCGACGACGGCGCCGCGGTTCGGGCGCAGCTCGATGATGTGGTCGTGCGCGAGGCGCTGCAGGGCCTTGCGCACGGTGGTGCGGCTCACGTCGTACAGCGCGCAGAAATCCGCTTCGCCCAAGCGGGTGCCGGGCGGCAGGCGGTGGCTCATCACGGCATTGACGACGGCGCGGTAGATGCGCTCGTCGACGGCCGTGAGTCCGCGCTTGCGGGCCGGTGCGGAAGGGACGGCGGTGTGGGTCATGCTTGTCTCCATATCAGGGATGCGATTGGCGACATGGAAAGCAGGAATCGTGCACACGCATGTCGGACCGCATCCGCCGCACCGGCGGCAGGCGCGTGCCCGTTTTCGGTGAGGCGGCGAACCGCGACGGTGCGGTTTGTATACAAATCGTGCGCCGGGCGCCCGCAGTGCGGTGGGCACGCAACTTGCAAACGACAAGCACGTTTTGTATACAACGATTGGAGCCAGAATGAGTGATCCCCACGAACGAAGCGAACCGCGTTTGCGGCTGCTCGGGATCTCGAAGCGCTATCCGTCCGTCGTGGCCAACGCGGACGTGAACCTGACGGTGATGCCCGGCGAGATCCACGCCGTGCTGGGCGAGAACGGGGCCGGCAAGAGCACCCTCATGAAGATGATCTACGGCGTCACGAAGCCGGACGCCGGCGAGATCATGTGGGAGGGGCGGCAGGTGCGCATCGATTCGCCGTCGGCCGCGCGCCGCCTCGGCATCGGCATGGTGTTCCAGCATTTCGCGTTGTTCGAGACCCTGACGGTCGCCGAGAACATCGCGCTCGCGCTGGACGAGAAGACGACGCCTCGGCTGCTTGCGCCGCGCATCCGCGCCGTCTCGGAACAATACGGCCTACCGCTCGACCCGGACCGGCTCGTGCACAGCATGTCGGTCGGCGAGCGCCAGCGCGTGGAGATCGTGCGCTGCCTGCTGCAGTCGCCGCGCCTCCTGATCATGGACGAGCCCACGTCGGTGCTCACGCCGGACGCCGTGCAGACACTGTTCGTGTCGCTGCGCCGCCTGCGCGACGAGGGCGTCAGCATCCTCTACATCAGCCACAAGCTGGACGAGATCCAGGCCTTGTGCGACCGCGCCACCGTGCTGCGCGCAGGCCGCGTGGCCGGCACCGCCATCCCGCGCGAGGAAACGGCGCAGTCGTTGGCCGAGCTGATGATCGGCGGCGACCTGCCCACCTGCACCCTGGCCCCGCGCGCGCCGGGCGACGTCGCGCTGGCGCTGGCAGCGCTCGACCTGCCCAGCGCGGACCCGTTCGGCACGACCCTGCGCGGCATCTCGTTAGAAGTGCGTGCCGGCGAGATCGTCGGCCTGGCCGGCGTCTCGGGCAACGGCCAGCAGGAGCTTTTAAAGGCCATCTCGGGCGAGCGGCTGGCGCCGGACGCCGCGTCGATCCGTTTGCTGGGCCGCGATGCCGGCCGCCTCGACGCCGCCGCGCGCCGCCGGCTGGGGCTCGGCTTCGTGCCGGAAGAGAGACTGGGCCGCGGCGCCGTGCCCGCGCTGTCGCTGGCCGACAATGCGCTGCTGACCGGCTACCTGAATCCCGACGCCGGCATGGCGACGGGAGGCGTGATCCGGCGCGGCGCCGTGCGCGCGTTCGCCGCCGCCGTCATCGAGCGCTTCAAGGTCAAGTGTGGCGGCCCGTCGTCCGCGGCCGCGAGCCTCTCGGGCGGCAACCTGCAGAAATTCATCGTCGGGCGCGAGATCCGCCTGGCACCGAAGGTGATGGTCGTCGCCCAGCCGACATGGGGCGTCGACGTCGGCGCCGCCATGCTGATCCGCCAGGCCATCATCGACCTGCGCGACGCGGGCGTGGCCGTCCTCGTCGTGTCGGAAGAACTCGACGAACTGTTCATGATGTGCGACCGCATCGCCGTGCTGGCGAAGGGCCGCCTGTCGCCCGCCGTCGCCACCGGCGCCACCACCGTGGACCGGATCGGCCGCTGGATGGGCGGCGATTTCGCTGTTGAAGGAGAGTCCCATGTCCCGGCTTGAAGCCCGTCCCGAACCGTCGCGCGCGATGATGCTGTCGTCGCCGCTCATCGCCGCCGCCGCCATGCTCGTCTCCGGCTCGCTGCTGTTCCTGTTCCTCGGCCAGGCGCCGCTGCACGCGTTCTACGTGTACTTCGTCCAGCCCCTCACATCGTGGTACGGCATCGGCGAACTGCTGCTCAAGGCGACGCCCCTGATCCTGTGCGGCGTGGGCCTCGCCATCGGTTTTCGCGCCAACGTCCACAACATCGGCGCGGACGGCCAGCTGACGATGGGTGCCGTGGCCGCCGGCTGCGTCGCGCTGTACTTCGACGGCGCCGGGGGCCCGTGGCTGCTGCCGCTGATGATCGCCGCCGGCGCCGTCGGCGGTGCCGCATGGGCGGCCGTGCCCGCGCTGCTGCGCACGCGGTTCAACACGAGCGAGATCCTCGTGTCGCTGATGCTCGTGTACGTCGCTTACCTGTTCCTCGGCTATCTCGTGCACGGACCCGTGCGCGATCCGGCCGGCTACAACTTCCCGCAATCGAAGATGTTCGGCGACGCCGCCATGCTGCCACTGCTGAAGGAAGGCCTGCGCGTGAACGCGGCGTTCCTGCTGTCGCTCGTGGCCGTGGCGGGCGCGTGGTTCTTTTGCCGCCACAGCTTCGCGGGCTACCGCATGCAGGTGTCAGGCATGGCGCCGGCCGCCGCACTGTATGCCGGGTTTTCCGAACCGAAGAACGTGTGGATCGCGTTCCTGACGAGCGGCGCGCTGGCCGGCGTGGCCGGCGTGGGCGAGGTGGCGGGGCCGCTGGGCCAGCTGCAGGCGTCGGTGTCGCCCGGCTACGGCTTCGCCGCCATCATCGTCGCCTACGTGGGCCGCCTGCATCCCGTGGGCGTGCTGCTGGCGTCCCTGCTGATGTCGCTCCTGTACATCGGCGGCGAGACGGCGCAGATCGAGCTCCAGCTGCCGTCCGCCATTACCGGCCTGTTCCAGGGCCTGCTGCTGTTCTACCTGCTGGCGGCCGACCTGTTCATCCATTACCGCATCAAGCCCCGCACGCCTGCGCTTGTCGCCGCACCCATCGTCGCGAAGGAGACTGCATGAATACCGAATACCTCGTCGCCTTCCTCGCCAGCACGGCGGGCGCCGCGACGCCGCTCGTCCTCGCCTCGACGGGAGAGCTTGTGGCGGAGCGGTCCGGCGTGATCAATCTCGGCCTCGAAGGCATCATGCTCGTGGGCGCCGTGGCCGGCTTTGCCGTCACCCTGCACACAGGCTCCGCGGGCCTGGGCCTCGTCGCCGCGCTCGTCGCCGGCATGGCGATGGCGCTGCTGTTCGGCGTGCTCGTGCTCACGCTGCAGACGAACCAGGTAGCGACGGGCCTCGCGCTGACGCTGTTCGGCATCGGCCTCTCCGCGTTCGTCGGGCGCGACCTCGTCGGCCAGACCGTGGCGCCGCTGCCCCGGCTGCACCTGCCCGTGCTGTCCGACCTGCCGTTCGCCGGGCCGCTGTTGTTCTCGTTCGATGCGATGGTGTATGCGTCGCTGGCGCTCGTGCTGTTCACGGGCTGGATGCTGGCGAAGACGCGCCTGGGCCTCCTCATCCGCGCCGTCGGCGAGGCGCCGCACAGCGCCCACGCGATCGGCATGCCGGTAGTGAAGCTGCGCTACGCGACCGTGCTGGCGGGCGGCGCGCTGGCGGGACTCGGCGGCGCCTACCTGTCGCTGGCGCTCACGCCGATGTGGGTCGAGGGCATGACGGCCGGCCGCGGCTGGATCGCACTGGCCCAGGTCGTGTTCGCGACGTGGAAGCCGCGCGGGCTGTTGCTGGGCGCCTATCTGTTCGGCGGCGTGACGGTGCTGCAGTTCCACGGCCAGGGGCTCGGCGTGCCGATCCCGTCCGAATTCCTGTCGATGCTGCCCTACCTGGCCACGATCGTCGTGCTGGTCGTCATCTGCCGCGATCCGCGCACGATCCTGCTGAACAAGCCCGTATCGCTGGGCCAGAACTTCAAGGCCGACTAGTCGTCTTCGCGCAGCCACGACGTCGACTTGCCGCGGGCAACGGTGGGACGTTCCGCCGGCGCGCGCGGCGGGGGAGGGCTGAAGCTGCGATCCAGCTCTCCCGCATCCGTCTGCGCTTTGGCTGCCATATACGACTTCACCCCGACGGAACAGCGATAGACCACCGCGCCCGTCGCGATGATGATCGCGCTGACCGTGATCGCCAGGCCGTCCGGACGGCCGGCAACGACCAGGATACAGGCGAGCACGACGATGTCGAGACAGACAAGATAGTTGAAACGGGGGTTTTCGGAATCGACTTTATTGACCGACATACGAACTTCCAGGAAATCTTTGGCGCCTGAGCATTCTATCATCTATTATTTCCGCGTGGAAATATCGCGGGTTGAGTTCAGTCATTGAGTGCAGTCAATGAGACCGTGGCCAACGGCGCGACGCCCTTTTCCGAAGCGGGCAAGAATGGCGGTTGCCATCATCAAGGAGAAGCGGCATGCAAAGAAGCGCACTCGTCGTGGGCGCCAGCGGTATCGGCGGCCATGCCACGGCACGGGAACTGCTGGCCCACGGCTGGACCGTGTACGGCCTCGCGCGCCGTCCGCCGGCCGACCTGCCGGGCCTGATCCCCGTGCCGGCCGACCTGATGGATCCGGAACGGCTCGCGGAAGGGCTGGCGACGGCCTTTGGTGACGGCGGCCCGACCCACGTCTTCATCACGACGTGGATGCGCCAGGACAGCGAGGCGGAAAACATCCGCGTCAACGCCGCCCTCGTGCGCAACCTGCTGGACGCGCTGAGCACCCGCAAGACGCTGCGCCACGTGGCGCTCGTGACGGGCCTGAAGCACTACCTCGGCCCGTTCGAGGCGTACGCCAGTTCCGGCACCTTGCCCGACACGCCGCTGCGCGAATCCCAGCCGCGTCTGCCGCTCGACAATTTTTATTACGCGCAGGAAGACGAGGTCTATGCGGCAGCCGCCCGCGACCGCTTCACGTGGACCGTGCACCGCCCGCACACGGTCATCGGCATGGCCGTCGGCAATGCGATGAACCTGGGCACGACCCTGGCCGTGTACGCGTCGATTTGCAGGGAAACGGGCCGGCCGTTCCGCTTCCCTGGCTCGAAGGCGCAGTGGGAAGGCCTGTCCGACGTGACGGATGCGCGCATGCTCGCGAAACAGTTGCGTTGGGCCGCCGACCATGACGCCGCGCGCAACGAAGCCTTCAACATCACGAACGGCGATTATTTCCGCTGGAGCTGGCTGTGGCGCCGGCTGGCAGCGTGGTTCGGCGTGCAGGCGGCCGGCTTCGAGGGAGAGACGCGGCCGCTCGAGGCCGAGATGGCGAACGACCACGCGGTCTGGCGCGAGATCGCCACGCGCCACAAGCTCGTCGAGGCGGACCTGAACCGGCTCGTGTCGCCGTGGCACACTGACCTCGACCTCGGGCGGCCCATCGAAGTGATGACGGACATGGCGAACAGCCGCCGGCTCGGCTTTGCCGCGTGGCAGTCGACCGAGGATTCGTTCTACGACCTGTTTTCGGAATTGCGGGCGCGGTCGCTGATTCCGTGATGGTGGGCCAGCGTACGGACCGTCGTGTTTGCATGTGCTTGAATGCGGCATGCGCGACCCATTAACGAAGACAGGCTACGTGCGCGTCCGCGGCGCGCGCGAGCACAACCTGAAGAACGTCGACCTCGACATCCCGCGCGACGCCCTCGTCGTGTTCACGGGCGTCTCCGGCTCGGGCAAGTCGTCGCTCGCGTTCGGGACACTCTATGCGGAAGCGCAGCGGCGCTACCTGGAATCCGTGTCGCCGTACGCGCGCAGGCTGTTCCACCAGATGCCCGTGCCGGAAGTGGACGACATCGACGGCCTGCCGCCCGCCGTCGCCCTGCAGCAGCAGCGGGGCACGCCGACGACGCGTTCGTCCGTCGGCAGCGTCTCCACGTTATCGAACTCCCTGCGCATGCTGTATTCGCGCGCCGGCGATTACCCGCCCGGCCAGGAACTGCTGTACGCCGAATCGTTCTCGCCCAACACGGCGGAAGGCGCGTGCCCGCAATGCTCGGGCCTGGGTCGCGTGTACGACGCGACGGAAGCGTCGATGGTGCCGGACGACAGCCTGACGATCCGCGAGCGCGCCGTCGCCGCGTGGCCGCCCGCGTGGCACGGCCAGAACCTGCGCGACATCCTCGTCACGATGGGCTACGACGTCGATACCCCATGGAGGGACTTGCCGAAGAAGGATCGCGACTGGATCCTGTTCACGGACGAGACGCCCACGGTGCCCGTGTACGCGGGCCTCACGCCCGCGGAAACCCGTAAAGCCCTGAAGCGCAAGGAGACGCCCAGCTACCAGGGCACGTTCACGGGCGCGCGCCGCTACGTGCTGCAGACGTTCGCCAACACGGAAAGCGCGTCGATGAAGAAGCGCGTGGCGCGCTACATGGTCAGTACGGAATGCCCGCTGTGCCAGGGGCGTCGCCTGCGTCAGGAAGCGTTGTCCGTGACGTTTGCCGGCATGGACATCATGACCCTGTCGCGCGTCCCGCTGGAACGACTGGCGCAGATGCTGCGTCCTTACGCGGACGGTACGGCACTGAAGGGCAAGGCGCGCGCCGACAAACATCCTGAGCAGCTGATCGTCACGCAGCGCATCGCGGCCGACCTGTGCGCCCGGCTCGACACGATGCTGGCGCTGGGCCTCGGTTACCTGGCGCTGGAACGCAGCACGCCGACCCTGTCGCCGGGAGAACTGCAGCGCCTGCGCCTGGCCACGCAGGTGCGGTCGAACCTGTTCGGCGTCGTGTACGTGCTGGACGAGCCGTCGGCCGGCCTGCATCCGGCCGACGCGGAAGCGCTGCTGGACGCGCTCGCGCGCCTGAAGGCGGCGGGCAATTCGCTGTTCGTCGTTGAGCACGCGCTGGACGTGATCCGGCACGCGGACTGGATCGTCGACGTCGGCCCGCAGGCGGGCGAGAAGGGCGGCCAGATTTTATACAGCGGCCCGCCCGACGGCTTGCGCGACGTGGCGGGCTCGCACACGCGGCGCTACCTGTTCCCGGACGCGCAGGACGCCGTGCGCCCGCCGCAACGGACCCCGCGCGAACCGGCCGGCTGGCTGCGGCTGGAAGGCGTCACGCGCAACAACCTGCACGACCTGGCCGTCTGCTTTCCGCTCGGCGTCATGACGGGCGTGACCGGCGTCTCCGGTTCCGGCAAGTCGACGCTCGTGAGCCAGGTGCTCGTCGACCTCGTCGGCGCGGCGCTCGGGCAGGGTACGCCCGAGGAAGAGACCGAGGAAGGCATGGACCTCGAGCGCGAGGCCGACATCCCGACCGTCGGCCACATCGCGGGACCCATGCACGGCATCCGCCGCCTCGTGCGCGTGGACCAGAAGCCGATCGGCCGCACGCCCCGCTCGAACCTCGCCACGTACACGGGCCTGTTCGACCAGGTCCGCAAACTGTTCGCCGCGACGGCGGCCGCGAAGAAGCGCCGCTACGATGCGGGGCGGTTCTCGTTCAACGTGGCCAAGGGCCGCTGCGAGCATTGCGCGGGCGAGGGTTTCGTCATGGTCGAGCTGCTGTTCCTGCCGAGCGTGTATGCGCCTTGCCCGACGTGCGGCGGCGCGCGCTACAACGCCGATACGCTGGCGATCCGCTACAACGACCGCAACATCGCGGACGTGCTGGGCATGACGGTCGACGAGGCGCACGCGTTCTTCGCGGACGAGGAAGCCGTCGCGCGCCCGCTGTCAGTGCTGCGCGAGGTGGGGCTCGGCTACCTGCGCCTGGGCCAGAGCGCGACGGAGCTGTCCGGCGGCGAGGCCCAGCGCATCAAGCTGGCGACGGAGCTGCAGCGTGCGGGCCGCGGCGGGACGCTGTACGTCCTGGACGAGCCGACGACGGGCCTGCACCCGCTCGACGCCGACCGCCTGCTGGCCCAGCTCGACCGTCTCGTCGACGCGGGCAACACCGTCATCATGGTCGAACACACGATGCGCGTGGTGGCCGCGTGCGACTGGGTGATCGATATCGGCCCGGGCGCGGGCGAGGCCGGCGGCAAGGTGGTGGCGGAGGGACCGCCGGCGCAGGTCGCCAGGGAAAAGGGCAGCCGCACGGCGCCGTATCTTCGGCGATCTCTGCCGTAAATACGTCGCAACGCCGCCGACTTGACAAAAAAACACATTCAAGCGAACGCCTCCGTTTCTTTGCTTGCGTTACACTTGGGATATTTTTTTCACAAGAGTAACCACACAGCATGGCCGGTTCGAGTATCGATAGTGACCAATTTCGCCGTATCCTGTCGCGCAACGTCGCGATGCCGCTGGGCATGGGCGTGCTCAGCGCGCTCGTCTTCGTCGGTATCATCGCCTACCTCATCAATGTCCTGAGCTGGGTCGAGCATTCCGAGCACGTGATCGGCCGCGCCAACGAGGTCAGCCGCCTGTCGTCCGACATGGAGGCCGGCATGCGCGGCTACGTGTTGTCCGGCGACGACGATTTCCTCGCACCTTACCTGGCGGCCAAGCCGCGCATGGATGCCGAGTTGAAGAATCTGGCACGGCTCGTCGAGGACAATACGGCGCAGCTCGACCGGATCGAACGGGTGCGAGCGGCGCAGGCCCAGTGGCAGGCGTTCGCCGAAGAGTTGATCGCCCGCCGCGGCAAGAACGCCGACTTTGTCGAGATCATCCAGACCATCAAGACCGGGCGCGGCAAGGTTCTGACCGACCAGGTCCGGCGCGAGTTCCTCGATTTCATCCTGGAGGAACAGCGCATCCTGCAGGAACGGAACGCCACGTCGCGCTCCGTGATCGCATGGTCCGTCGCCGCCTTCCTCGCGTTCAGCCTGATCGTCGCCGGCCTGCTGGCCGCGATCGGCCGGCGCGACCTGAAGGCGCTGTCGAAATCGTACGGCGACATCCTGCAGCACGAGGAAGAGCACAATACCCAGTTGATGCAACAGGCGTGGCTGCGCACGGGCCAGGCGGAACTGGTCGCGAAGACAACGGGCATCATCAGCCTGGAACCGCTGGCCGATGTCGTGCTGAACTACGTCGCGAACTACCTGAACGGCGTCGTGGCCGCGATGTACGTGCGCGCCGAGGATGGTACGCTCACGCGCATCGGCGCCTACGGGTTCGCGCATGAGGACACGGACCGGGCCCGCATCGTGCAGCCGAACGAATCGCTGGCCGCGCAGGCCGCCAACCAGAACCGCATCGTCACCTTGCGCGACCTGCCGCCGGACTACATCAAGGTCGGCTCGGCCCTGGGCGAGGCGGCCCCGCGCGAACTGTTGATCGCGCCCGTGTCGAATTTCGGCAAGATCAAGGGCGTCATCGAGATCGGCTTCCTACACGGCGTGCGCGAGCGTGACGTCCAGTTCATGGAGACCATTGCCGCGTCGGTCGGCGCCGCCGTCGCCAACGTGCTGCACCGCCAGCGCCTGCAGGCCGCGCTGGAAGAGCAGCAGGCCCTGAACGAGGAATTGCAGGTGCAGCAGGAAGAGCTGCGCACGGCCAACGAGGAACTGGAAGAACAGTCGCGCGCGCTGGAAGAATCGCAGTCGGCGCTCGAAAACCAGCAGGCCGAGCTGGAGCAGACGAACGAACAGCTGGCCGAGCAGGCGACCCACCTCGACAACAAGAACAGTGCGTTGATCCAGGCCCAGGAGCAATTGCGTGAGCGGGCGCTGGAACTGGAGCGCGCGAGCCGCTACAAGTCCGAGTTCCTTGCGAACATGTCGCACGAACTGCGCACCCCGCTGAATTCGTCGCTGATCCTCGCCAAGCTGCTGGCGGACAATGCAGGTGGCAACCTGAACGAGGAGCAGGTGCGTTTTGCCCAGACGATTTATTCAGCGGGCAATGACCTGCTCAACCTGATCAACGACATCCTCGACATTTCCAAGGTGGAGGCCGGCAAGCTGGAGCTCGTGCCGGAAGACTTGCCGCTGCGCCGCGTCATCGAGGGCCTGGCCCGCGTGTTCGAACCGCTGGCGCGCCAGAAGAACCTCGAATTCACCCTGACGGTCGAGCCGAACGTGCCCGCCAGCATCCACACGGACCGCCAGCGCCTGGAACAGATCCTCAAGAACCTGTTGTCGAATGCCGTCAAATTCACGGACAACGGTAAAGTGAGCCTGACCGTGAGCGCCAACACGGATGGCTGGATCCAGTTCGCCGTGCAGGATTCCGGCATCGGCATCGCGCCCGACCAGCAGGAAAAAATCTTCGACGCGTTCCACCAGGCCGACGGCTCCACCGCGCGCAAGTACGGCGGCACGGGCCTCGGCCTGTCCATCTCGCGCGACCTGACCGCCTTGCTGGGCGGCACCCTGACCTTGACGAGCGCGCCGGGCGAGGGCAGCACGTTCGTCCTGAGCCTGCCGCGCAACGGCACCGTCGCGGCGACGCCGCCCGTGCTGCCGCCGGCCCAGCCGCCCGTGCGCGCGCCGGAACCGGAGCCGGCACCCGTGGCCCCGGCGCAGGGCGTGGCCTTGCCCGCATTCGCCGACGACCGTGCCCAGCCCGCGACGGGCGTGCGTACGGTGCTCGTGATCGAGGACGAGCCGGAATTCGCGCGCATCCTGTACGGCCTCGCGCACGACATGGAATTCCGCTGCCTCGTCGCGCTGACGGCGCAGGAAGGCCTGGAGCTGGCGATGAACGAGAGCCCGGACGCGATCCTGCTCGACATCCGCCTGCCGGACCGTTCGGGCCTGTCCGTGCTGCAACAGCTGAAAGACAATCCGGCCACGCGCCACATCCCCGTCCACGTCGTGTCCAGCCAGGACAACGGCGGCGAGGCGCTGCACCTGGGCGCGATCGGCTACGCATTGAAACCGACGTCGCGCGAGCAGTTGGAAGAGGTGTTCCGCAAGCTGAAGGACAAGTCGTCGCAACAGATCAAGCGTGTGCTGCTCGTGGAAGACGACGAGCGCCAGCGCGACAGCGTCGTGAAACTGATTTCCGATGCCGACGTGGAGATCGCGGCCGTCGGGTCCGGCACGGAAGCGCTGGACCTGTTGCGCACGCAGACGTTCGATTGCATGATCATCGACTTGAAGCTGCCCGACATGCAGGGTAACGAGTTGCTCAAGCGTATGTCTCTGGAAGAACTGTGCTCCTTCCCGCCCGTCATCGTGTACACGGGGCGCAACCTGACGCGCGACGAGGAAGCGGAACTGCTGAAATACTCGCGCTCGATTATCATCAAGGGCGCGCGGTCGCCGGAGCGCCTGCTGGACGAGGTGACGCTGTTCCTGCACAAGGTGGAGTCGCAGCTGTCGTCGGAACGCCAGTCGATGCTCAAGACGGTGCGCGGACGCGACCGCGTGTTCGAAGGCCGCACGATCCTGCTCGTGGACGACGACGTGCGCAATGTGTTCGCGCTGACCAGTGCCCTGGAGCAACGCGGCGCGAAGGTGGAGGTGGGCCGCAATGGTTACGAAGCCATTGCCAAGCTCGATGAGAACGAAGCGATCGACCTGGTCCTGATGGACGTGATGATGCCGGGCATGGACGGACTGGAAGCGACGCGCCGCATCCGCCAGGACAAGCGCTTCGCGCGCCTGCCCATCATCGCCATCACGGCGAAGGCGATGAAGGACGACCAGGAACAATGCCTGGCCGCCGGCGCCAACGACTATCTCGCCAAGCCGATCGACCTGACCCGGCTGTACTCGCTGCTGCGCGTGTGGATGCCGACGTTGGAGCGCATTTGAAAAAGACGATGCACAGCCTGCCGAGCGACGACATCGAGTTGCGGATGCTGATCGAGGCTGTCTACCTCAAGTACAACTACGATTTCCGCGACTACACGGGCGCTTCGCAAAAGCGCCGCGTGCTGGCCGCGCTGCGCGCGATGGAATGCGAAACGATCTCGGCTTTGCAGGCGCGCGTCATGCACGACCCCGCCGCGTTCGCGCAGCTGTTGCAGTTTTTGACCATCCCGGTGACGGAAATGTTCCGCGACCCGGATTATTATCAGGCTGTACGCCGGCTCGTCGTGCCGTTCCTGAAGACGTACCCGTCGCTGAACGTGTGGGTGGCCGGCTGCAGCACGGGCGAGGAAGTGTATTCGCTCGCGATCCTGCTGCACGAGGAGGGCCTGCTGGAGCGCACGCAGATGTACGCGACCGACATCAATCCGGACTCGCTGGAAGCGGCTCGGCGCGGTGTGATGCCGCTGGATAAGATGCGTGCGTACACGGAGAATTACCAGAAGGCGGGCGGCACGCGCGCGTTTTCCGATTACTACACGGCCGCGTACGGCGGCGCGCTGTTCGACCGCGCGCTCGTCGAGAACGTCACGTTCGCGGACCACAGCCTGGCCACGGACAGCGTGTTCGCGGAGACGCATTTCATCAGCTGCCGCAACGTGATGATCTACTTTAACCGGCGCCTGCAGAACCGGGTGCTGGGCCTGTTCCACGAATCGCTGTGCCACCGCGGCTTCCTCGGCCTTGGCAGCAAGGAAAGCATCGACTTTTCCTCGTATGCCCAGCAGTTCGAGCCGCTCGCGAAGCGGGAGCGGGTATTCCGCAAGGTGGCGTCATGAGTCCCGCCATCGACCCCGGTCCGCATGAGGGCGCGTTGCGCGCCGCATTGCGCGGACGGCGCTTCGAAGCCGTCGTGATCGGTGGCTCGGCCGGCGGTGTGGATGCGCTCGTCGCGCTGTTGCCCGCGATTCCGGCCGGCTACACCTTGCCCGTGTTGTGCATCCTGCACATGCCGGGCGACCGCGAAAGCCGCCTGGCCGAGCTGTTCGACGAGCGCCTGCCTGTGCCCGTGAAGGAAGCGGCGGACAAGGAAGAGATCGCGCCCGGCACCGTGTATTTCGCCGGGCCGGGCTACCACCTGTCCGTCGAGCGCGACCGCACGTTCTCGATCAGCTGCGAGCCGCCCGTGCACTTCGCGCGGCCCGCGATCGACGTGCTGATGGAATCCAGCGCGGATGCCTACGGCCCCGGCCTGGCCGGCATCCTGCTCACGGGCGCGAACCACGACGGCGCGGACGGCATGGCGCGCATCCGTGCCCGCGGCGGCTTCACCGTCGTGCAGGATCCCGCCGACGCCCAGGTGCCCACGATGCCCGTGAGCGCCATCAACCGCTGCAAACCGAACCTGATACTGCCTCTGGCGCGCATCCACGCCTTGTTGCCCATGTTGGAGATGAATGAACCATGAGCGCACACGACCCTAGTAAATTGCTGATCGTCGACGACCTGCCGGAAAACCTGCGCGCCCTCGACGCGCTGATCCGCGACGAGCAGCGCCTCGTGTTCCAGGCCCAGTCCGGCGAGGAAGCCCTGTCGCTGATGCTCGAGCACGATTTCGCGCTGGCCATCCTCGACGTGCAGATGCCCGGCATGGACGGCTTCGAACTGGCCGAGCTGATGCGCTCCACCTCGCGTACCCGCAATATCCCGATCGTGTTCGTGTCCGCCGCCGGCCGCGAGCTGAACTATGCGTTCAAGGGCTACGAGACGGGGGCCGTCGACTTCCTCTACAAACCGCTGGACCCGGACGCCGTGCGCAGCAAGGTGCAGGTGTTCGTCACCCTGGACCAGCAGCGGCGCGAGATGCAGCGCCAGATGGAAGCGCTGGAAGCGGCGCGGCGCGAGCAGGAAGTGCTGCTGCGCGAACTGAACGAGACGCAGGCCGAGCTGCAGCGTTCGCTGCGCATGCGCGACGAATTCATGTCCCTCGTCGCGCACGAGCTGCGCACGCCCCTCAACACCTTGTTCCTGGAAACCCAGATGCGCAGCCTGCAACTGAAGCGGGGCAACTTGCCGGCATTCAATCCGGACCAGATGAACAGCATGATCAAGCGCGACGAGCGCCAGATCAAGGCGATGATCCGCCTGATCGACGACATGCTGGACGTCTCGCGCATGAAGAGCGGCACCTTGTCCATCCGTCCCGCCAGGGTCGAGCTGATGGCCTTGCTGGAGCGCGTGGTGAACGATTTGTCGCTGCAGGCCGCGGCGGCGGGCGCCAACGTCGTGCTGGCGCCGCATCATCCGGTCGAAGGGTTCTGGGACGAATTCCGCATCGAGCAGGTCGTCGTCAACCTGCTGACCAATGCCCTGCGCTATGGTGGCGGCGGTGCGGTCGAAGTGAGCGTGCACGACGAAGGCCCCAACGTGCGCATCGCCGTGCGCGACCACGGCAAGGGGATTGCCCCCGACTTCATCGACCGCATCTTCGAACCGTACGAACGGGGCGCGAAGAGCGGCGAGCCGAAGGGCCTGGGCCTGGGCCTGTACATCTCGCGCCAGCTGGCCGTGTCGCATGGCGGCCAGCTGACGGTCGAGAGCACGCCGGGGCAGGGCGCGACGTTCAGCCTCATCCTGCCTTGCATGGAGACCGCCGTGCAGCCGGCGGCCACCGCATCGGCGTGATCCGGCCCGGCTATCGACCTCGATAGGCGCAGGCTATGTCGGTGTGATAGCTAAAATTAATTGATAGAATCTGTTCAATCAATTTCACATGAGTGGTGTGGCAGGGTATAGTTCACACCTAAGCTTTTTTTAACCCCGAAAGAGGAGTACTGAATGTCCATCATCAACACCGAAATCAAACCGTTCAAAGCAACCGCTTACCACGCAGGCAAGTTCATCGACCTGACCGAAGCCGATTTCAAAGGCACGTGGTCGGTCCTGATGTTCTACCCGGCGGACTTCACCTTCGTCTGCCCGACCGAACTGGAAGACCTGGCTGCTTACCAGCCGGAATTCGAAAAGATGGGCGTCAAAGTCTACGGCGTGTCGACCGACACCCACTTCGCTCACAAGGCATGGCACGACACCTCGGAAGCGATCAAGAAGGTCAACTACCCGCTGATCGGCGACCCGACCGGCATCCTGTCGCGTAACTTCGAAGTCATGATCGAAGAAGAAGGCCTGGCATTGCGCGGCACCTTCGTGATCAATCCGGAAGGCCAGATCAAGGTCATGGAAGTGCACGACAACGGCATCGGCCGCGACGCGTCGGAACTGCTGCGCAAAGTGAAGGCAGCCCAGTACGTCGCATCGCACCCGGGCGAAGTCTGCCCGGCCAAGTGGACCGAAGGCGCCGAAACGCTGAAGCCGTCGCTGGACCTGGTCGGCAAGATCTAAGCTCTGACGGACCTGTAGCACCGTAGTACCAGGCACCGGCCGCGAGGGGCGGCCGGTGCCCGCCCCCTCCCCACGAGCCCACGGGCCCGCACAAATAAACAGGCGATCTCGCTAGTCGATCTGCCTTCCAGATTCACTATTTAGATTTGAGGATGCGTCCGCATGTGCGATGCATCGGCCTGAACACGACTGAACGAAAGGATACGATCATGCTCGAACAAGAACTGAAAAACCAACTCGCCGGCTACCTGCAACGCGTCCAGCAACCGTTCGAGATCGTCGCTTCGCTGGACGACAGCGACACGTCGAAACAGATGCTGGACCTGCTGCAGACGATCCAGGGCCTGCGTGCCGACAAGATCACGCTGCGCACGGACGGCAACGACGCCCGCAAGCCGTCGTTCACCCTGAAGCGTGCCGGCACCGACATGAACCTGCGCTTCGCCGGCCTGCCGCTGGGCCACGAATTCACGTCGCTCGTGCTGGCGCTGCTGTGGACGGGCGGCCATCCGCCGAAGGTAGAAGCCGAGACGATCGACGCGATCAAGGCGCTGGACGGCGATTACGAATTCGAGATGTACATGTCGCTGACCTGCCATAACTGCCCGGACGTCGTGCAGGCCCTGTCGCTGATGGCGATCCTGAACCCGCGCGTGAAAACGACCGTGATCGAAGGCGGCGCGTTCCAGGCCGAAGTCGAGTCGCGCAAGGTGATGGCCGTGCCCATGGTGTTCCTGAACGGCGAACTGTTCGGCTCGGGCCGCATGATGATCGAAGAGATCGTCGCCAAGCTGGACAAGGGCGCCGGTGCCCGCGACGCCGCCAAGCTGAACGCGAAGGATCCGTACGACGTGCTGATCGTCGGCGGCGGCCCGTCGGGTGCGGCAGCGGCCGTGTACGCGGCCCGCAAGGGCATCCGCACCGGCGTCGCGACGGAACGCTTCGGCGGCCAGGTCAACGACACGATGTCGATCGAGAACTACATTTCCGTGCTGGAAACGGACGGCCCGAAATTCGCGGCCGCGCTGGAAGCCCAGGTGCGCCACTACGGCGTGGACATCATGACGCAGCAGACGGCAGCGAAGATCATCCCGCCGTCGGCGCCGGGCGAACTGGTCGAAGTGCAGTTCACGAACGGCGGCTCGCTGAAGTCGAGCACCGTGATCCTGTCGACGGGTGCGCGCTGGAGGAACGTGAACGTGCCGGGCGAGCAGGAGTACAAGAACGCCGGCGTGAACTACTGCCCGCACTGCGACGGCCCGTTGTACAAGGGCAAGCGCGTGGCGGTCATCGGCGGCGGTAACTCGGGCGTGGAAGCGGCGATCGACCTGGCCGGTATCGTCGAGCACGTGACCCTGCTGGAATTCGCCCCGCAGCTGAAGGCGGACGCCGTGCTCGTCAACAAGGTCGAGAGCCTGCACAACGTGACGATCCACGTGAACGCACAGACGACCGAGATCACCGGCGACGGCAGCAAGGTCAACGGCATCAGGTTCAAGGACCGCCTGAGCGGCGAAGAGCACCACGTCCCGCTGGCCGGCGTGTTCGTCCAGATCGGCCTCGTGCCGAACACCGAGTTCCTGAAGGGCACGGTGGAACTGTCGCGCTTCGGCGAGATCGTCGTGGACGACCACGGCCGCACCAACATCCCGGGCGTGTTCGCCGCGGGCGATGCGACGACGACGCCGTTCAAGCAGATCGTCATCGCGGCCGGCGACGGGGCGAAAGCGGCACTGTCCGCGTTCGACTACCTGATCCGCATGCCGGTGGCCGTCGAAGCGGCGTAAGCCTGTCAAGTCAGACCAAAGCCCGGACGGGAAACCGCCCGGGCTTTTTTTGTTTACGACCGTGCCCGGCGCCGCAGTGCCAACGCCGCCAGCACGCAGCCCGTCGCGAACAGAGGCAGGCCGGCCGGTTCCGGCACCCTGGTGGCGGTCACGAACGCGGCGTCGGCCCAGACGGTAGCCGGCGCGCCCGGCATCAGGTCGATCGTCGCGACATTGCCGCTCGTGCCCGGCACGTAGTTGTCGAGCGCCGCGTTCACGAGTGCGATACCGAAACCGGTGCCGATCGTGCCGCCGGGAGCGATATCGAAGGCGGCGTCGAAGCTGAGCAGACCGCCGAACGTCACGGCCTGCAGCAGTTCGTTGAACGTGGGACCGTTGCCGAACGTGACGGTCGAACCGACGTTGCCGCCGACGGCGCCCGTCACGAGTGCGGTGCCGTCGAACGCGCCGTCGAAATGCGTCAGCGTGGCGGTGGCGGGTGCCGCACCGGCAAGGGCGGCGAACGTCAGGTCGAGGTAGCCGGTGCCCGTCAGGTTCCGCGTGTCGACGGTGAAGTGATACATCGGCCCGGCGTAGGCCGCGTGCGCGCCGCCGGCCAGCAGCAGCGCCAGCAGGGCGCGTGTGAAGAAGGAGGTCAGGTGCTTGATCATGGTCGGGTCTTTCAGAACGTGATGCCTTGCAGTTTCGGGGTGTAGGCGATGGCGCCCTTCGATGGGTTGCCGAACGTCGTCGTCACGGTGACGGTGGCGCCCGGGGCGATCTGATTCACGGGCAGCGCGATGTACGGCACGCCGTTCACGTCGCCCGATTTGTTGTCGAGCGTGACGCCCGCCGTTAGGTTGTCCACCACGAGCCGCAGCGTCGACGCGGCGAGCGTGGCGCCCGTCGTATTCGTGAACGACACCGTGCCGCTGAACTGGCCCGTGAAGCGGTTCGCCGTCAGGCCGCTCTGCACGATTTTGACGCTGGCCGTGAGGTCGGCGACGGCCGGCTGGCTCACGAAGGTGCTCACGCTGGACGGTTCGAGGTCGGCGCTGGCGCCGCCCGCGATGACCGGGTAGTCGCCCGCATAGCTTTCGTTCGTGGCGGCCGACGTGACGTAGCGCTTCAGGGTACCGGGCGCGCCGCTGCCGAACGTCAGGTCGACGCGGCGCTGGGCCGAGCCGTTGTTGACCGCGACGACGACGACCTTGCCGTCGCCGCCCTTGTACGCGGTCACGTAGACGTCGGGATAGGGATTCTGCGTGGCGCCGATGCGCACGTAGCCGGGCCGCACGAACTTCGCGTACTGCGACATGATCCACCCGCGCTTGCTGACGTTGCCGTCTTCCGTGATCAGGCCGTAGAACCGGCGGATGTACCACCACACGTAGGCGCTGTAGTTCGCGGCCATGCTCCGGTGGATTTCCAGCGCCACCGGCATCGCCTTCGCCCAGTCGTTGGCGTCGGACGTGCTGTCCGTGTAGTGCTCCGTCATCCACACTTCCTTGCCCTTGGCGCGCGCGAGCGGGTAGTCGCTGGGCGTGGTGCCGTACAAATGGCCCGCCACGATGGACAGCTGGGCCGCCGCGCCCGCGTCGTTCAGGATCGGATCGGACAGCACCTTGCGCATGCCCAGCGATTCCGGCGCCATCAGCTTGAGGCCGGCGAAGCGCGGTCCCTGCGACTTGATGAAGTCGATGAACTGGGCGGAGGTCCACTGGCAGCCTTCGTAGTCCGGATCCCAGTCCGGCTCGTTCTGCACGGAGATGCCGTACAACTGGGCGCCGTTCGTGCGCATGTACTCCGCGAAGCTCAGCAGGTGCGTCGCGTAGTCCGGGTAGTAGCCGGGGATCAGGCTGCCGTGCGCGATGGCGTTCGACGTCTTCATGTACGGCGGCGGCGTCCACGGCGTGGCGAACAGGGTGACGCCCTTGGCTTTTGCCAGCTTCGCCGTCGGCACCTGCGTCGCCCACGCGCTGCTGGACGGGTCGATGCGCATCCGCATGACTGTCAGGCCGATCTGGCCCGGCCCCGTGCCGAACGCGGTGTCGACCTGGGCGGGCGTCAGGTCGGCGATCCAGCCCGCGCCGTTATGGCCGCCGAACCCGCGGATGACCTGGTAGGTCGTGGCGGGATCGATCGCGACCGTCTGGGCAAAAGCCGCGGGGAGCGCGGACAGCGCGAGCAGGGGTATGCCCCATCGTAACAAGCGGTGTTTCAACATGACTCATCTCCTCCTGGTTGGTGTTATTGACTACTGGCTGACAAAAGTGTTGACGCTGCCCGGGTCGATCCACGCGGTCGCGACGCCGCCCGTCACCGTGTACTGGCCCGCATAGCCCGTGTTGTCGGTCGACGTGGTGCGGTATTTCGTGAAGCCGGGGGCGGCGCTGCCGACCTGCAGCTGGAGCTGGCGCTGGGACGTGCCGTTGTTGATGGCCACCACGACCAGCTTGCCGGACGTGTTCCTGTAAGCCGTGACGAAGACGTCGGCATACGGCTTTTCGGTCGCCGCGATGCGCACGGCGCCGGGGCGGACGTATTTCGCGAACTGCGCCATGATGTAGCCACGCTTGCTGACGTTGCCGTCTTCCGTCAGCAGGCCGTACGAGCGGCGGATGTACCACCAGACGTAGGCGCTGTAGTTCGCCACCATGCTGTTGTGCAGTTCCAGCGCGACCGGCATCGCCTTCGTCCAGTCGTTCGCGTCGGACGTGCTGTCCGTGTAGTGCTCCGTCATCCACACTTCCTTGCCCTTGGCGCGTGCGAGGGAATAGTCGCTCGGGTTCACGCCGTACAGGTGGCCGCCGACGATGTCGAACTGCGGCGCGGCCGTCGCGCTGTTGAGGATGGGATCGGTGAGCGGTTTATAGAACGTGGCGGATTCGGCCACGATCACCTTGTAGTTGCCGAAGCGCGAACCCTGGCCGGACAGGAAATCGATGAATTGCTGCGAGTTCCACAGGCAGCTTTCGTAGTCCGGGGCGAAGTCCGGTTCGTTCTGGATCGAGATGCCGTACAGCGCGGCGCCGCCGGCCTGCATGGTGCTCGCGAAATTCAGCAGGTGCGTGGCGTAGTCGCCATAGCGGCTCGGCAGCAGGCTGCCCTTGACGAGGCTGTTGTTGTCCTTCATGTTCGCAGGCGGCGTCCACGGCGTCCCGAACAGGATGGCGCCCTTCGCCTTGGCGAGTTGCGCGGACGCCAGTTGCGTGGACCATTTGCTGGGATCCGGGTCGATGCGCAGGCGCATGATGGACAGGCCGATCTGGCCCGTGCCGGTGCCGAAGGCGGCGTCGACCTGGGCGCTGGTCAGCTCCGCGGCCCAGCCGGCGCCGCTGAAACCGCCGAAGCCGCGCACGGTCTGGTACGTCGTGGCCGGGTTGATGGCGACCGTCTGCGCGGACGCGCTGACGGCGAAGGCGGACAACATGACAATCGCCGACGCGACGCGGCGGGTGGTGCGCGAAAAAGCATGGGGCATGAACGTCTCCGTGGTTCGGGTTGGTTGCCGGGCGGGGGCGGCCCGGGAGTTCACTGCGTGTGCTGCTTTTGCTGCGGACCCGTGCCGGGATCGCCGGCGGGCAGGACGAGCGACGCCCGTGCCCGAGTGGGGGCACAGGATCGCCGTGAAAAAACTGCGGACTGTCGGGGTGCGCGATCAGCGCGGAATGGGAGGGGAAAGGAAAAGCGGTCGGCGACGCGGGATCAGGGTGTACGGCATATCTCCTCCGATTATTGTTATTTGCTGTTATTTCACAAAATTATGTTTGCGATAACATTTTTATTGCAACTATCTTATGCCTCGGTGGATGCCTGATCAAACCAAAGATTGTTAGCGATAATTCACAAATTGTATTTATGCCAACCGGGTGGAGGCCATGTCGCGCGCGTGGCGGCGCCGCTGGCCGTCGCGCCGCTCGAAGCGGACGCGGGAGGGCACCGGATGGGGGCCCGTGCCGTCCAGCCCGAACTCCAGCGCGTGGCGCAGGGCGCGCACGGTGGCAGGCTTGACGATGGTGGCGCTGAACGCGTGGTACAGCGGCGGGAAGGGTTCGTCCTCGTCGAGCATCAGGATCGTGGGCGTGTCGGGCGCCAGACGCGAGAGTTCGCCGGGCAGGGCGCGCCGGTCGCCGGCCGCGTGCGCGCTGGAGGTGAGAATCACGTCGAAGTGCAGCGCCTGCGTGGCGTTCAGCGTCGCTTGCGCCGTCGTCGTCTCGGCGACGACGTAGCCGAGCGACTTGAGCAGGGTGGCACTGTGGCGGCGTGCGGCCGCGTCATCGTCATAGATCAGGGCGTACTTCATGCTGAGTCCTCCTGCTTCAGGTATGGCGACCTCCTCATATTGTTCAACTGCTAATTTGTAACAAATATGCAAGGGTAGGAGCAGATGCGCCGCATCGTCAATGGAAGAACAGCGGCGCGAAGCCCGCCAGCGCATCGGTTTCGCACAAGAGCCACGTGGTCATGCTCGTGAGCGCGAGCCAGGCGGCGGTAAAGGGGGCGGGCAGGAAGCGGGCCATGATGAACCTCCGGATGCGGTTTGCTGTCGTGTTGATGTCATCTTATAAGGTGTGCTTCAGAGAAACTATCGGCTGGCAATCCGTCAACCTGTAGGACTGGACCTCGTCCCTCTGTCTGAACGCATGGGGTGGCTCGTGCACGGCCTCCTACGGTTGCTGTAGGTTGCGTCCTATGGTGTGTCGCCGTGCTCAGGCTTACATTGGCATCATCATGACCACACACGATCCCAAACTCCTCCACAAAGGTGTGCTCGCGGTCCGCCGCAACACCATTCGCCGCCTGCTGCATACCGTGTTCGGCATCGAACACCTGCGCGACGGCCAGCAACGCGTGATCGACAGCGTCCTCGATGGCAAGGACACGCTGGCGATCATGCCGACCGGCAGCGGCAAATCGCTGTGCTACCAGATCCCCGCCCGCATCCTCGACGGCATGACGGTCGTCGTCTCGCCGCTGATCTCGCTGATGAAAGACCAGCTGGAAAAGCTCGGGGAACTCGGCATCCGCGCCGAGCAGGTCAACAGCAGCCTGTCGGCGGAAGAGGAGAGGACGGCGCTGGCGGCGATCGTGGAGGGTCGCTGCGAGATCGTGTTCTGCACGCCCGAGCGTCTCACGATGCCCGAATTCGTCGACGTGCTGAAGGCCGTGAAGATCGCCCTCGTGGTCGTCGACGAAGCCCACTGCATTTCGCAATGGGGCCACGATTTCCGTCCGGCCTACCTCGAGATGGCGGGCGCGATCGAGGCGCTGGGCCGCCCGCCCGTGCTCGCACTGACGGCGACGGCGACGGAAGACGTCGTCGACGATATCGGCCGGCAGCTCAACCGTCCGCGGATGAACGTCATCAACACGGGCATCTACCGGCCGAACCTGCAGTACGCCGTCGTGCAGGTGACGAACCCGGACGAGAAGCTGCAGGAGGCCCTGCGCCTCGTGCGCGAGACGAAAGGCACGGGCATCGTCTACGCGGCCACCGTCAAGGCGGCCGAGGAGATGCACCAGGTGCTGCTGGATGCCGGCGAATCCGTCACGCTCTACCACGGCAAGCTGCACGCCGCCGAGCGCAAGGCGAACCAGGATCTGTTCATGAACGACGAGCGGCGCGTGATGGTGGCGACGAACGCGTTCGGCATGGGCATCGACAAGCCGGACACGCGCTTCGTGATTCACCTCCAGATCCCCGCGAACCTGGAAGCCTATTACCAGGAATCCGGCCGCGCGGGCCGCGACGGCCAGGACGCCAGCTGCACCCTGCTGTTCCTGCAGGACGACAAACGCGTGCAGCAGTTCTTCCTCGTGAAGCACTACCCGACGGCGGACGAGATCCGCGCCGTGTACGACGCCGTGCGCGGGCTGGCGGAGAACGAGACGGCGACGCCGGACCGCGTCGACGACGTGGCAGGGGACTTGGCTGGGCCGCACCTGAAGGTCTGCCTGAAACTGCTGAAGGATGCGAAGCTGCTGCGCCAGAACCGCAAGCTCGCGTACCTGCCCGGCAGCGCGACACCGGACGACAAACTGTTCGCGGCGATGGCCGAGATCTATCGCCAGAAACAGGAGCGCGACAAGGAAGCGCTCGAACAGATGGTATCGTATGCGGTGAGCGGTTTCTGCCGCTGGAAGCTGCTGCTCGATTATTTCGGCGACGAGGTCGAAGGCTTCGAGAAGTGCTGCCGCTGCGACAACTGCCTGAATCCGCCAGCCGCCGTGCTGACGGAAGACATCGAAATCCGCGACGACGAATTCGACCGCGAGCCGGAAGCCGAGGCGCCGGCCGGCCCCGCGTTCGACACCGGCGCGCGCGTGACGGTGCCGAAGTATGGCGAAGGCGTCGTGCTGTCCGTGGCCGGGGACCAGGTCCACATCGAATTCCCGGACGGCGAGCAGCGCGCGTTCCTCGCCGACTTCGTGACGCCGGCCTGATACGAGGAGGACGCCAACCGCATGGGAGACATGGTCGTCGTACGCAAGGAGGGCCTGTACTGTGTGCCGGGCCAGTTCTACATCGACCCGTGGCGGCCGGTCGACCGGGCCGTCATCACCCATGCGCACGGCGACCACGCGCGCTGGGGCCACAAGCACTACCTGGCCTCGACGCAAAGCGTCGGGATCCTGAAGTCGCGCCTCGGCCAGGACATCAACATCGAGGGCCTCGACTACGGCGAGCGCATCGTCCACAACGGCGTGACGATCTCGCTGCATCCGGCCGGCCACGTGCTGGGTTCGGCCCAGATCCGCATGGAATACGAAGGCGAGATCTGGGTCGCGTCGGGCGACTACAAGGTCGAGCCGGACGCCACGTGCGCCCCGTTCGAAGCCGTGCGCTGCCACACCTTCATCACGGAATCCACGTTCGGCCTGCCGATCTACCGCTGGGATCCGCAGCAGGAGGTGTTCGACGACATCAACCGCTGGTGGCGCCGCAACGCGGAAGAGGGCCGTACGAGCATCCTGTACGCCTACGCGTTCGGCAAGGCGCAGCGCCTGTTGTGCGGCCTCGATCCCTCCATCGGTCCGATCGTCTGCCACGGCGCCGTCGAGCCGCTGAACCGCATCTACCGCGAGGGCGGTGTGGTGCTGCCGCACACGCAGATGGTCAGCGAGACGGACAAGGCGGACCTGAAAAGGGCGCTCGTGCTGGCACCGCCGTCCGCCTCCGGTTCGCCGTGGACGCGCCGCTTCGGCGACTATTCCGACGCCTTCGCCAGCGGCTGGATGCTGCTGCGCGGCGCGCGCCGGCGGCGCGGCGTCGACCGCGGCTTCGTGCTGTCCGACCATGCCGACTGGCCCGGCCTGCTGGACGCGATCCACGCCACGGGCGCGCAGCAGGTGATCGTCACGCACGGTTCGATTCCCGTGATGGTGCGCTGGCTGTGCCAGATCGGCCTCGATGCGAAAGCGTTCGACACGGAATACGGCGAGGAGGACGACGAAGCCGTCACGGCCACGCCCGGCGAGCCGCTGGCGCCTGTCGAGGAGGCGAAGGATGCGTGAATTCGCCCGCCTGTACGCCGAACTCGACGAAACCACCGCCACCAACCGCAAGCTCGAGGCGCTGCAGAATTACTTTGCCAGCGCCGCCCCGGAAAACGCCGCCTGGGCCGTGTACTTCCTCGCGGGCGGCAAGCCGCGCCAGGCCGTGCCGAGTAAGCTCATGCGCCAGTACGCCATCGAATACGCGGGCCTGGACGACTGGCTGTTCGACGAATCGTATGCGGCCGTCGGCGACATGGCCGAGACCATCGCCCACATCCTGCCTCCCCCGAGGCGTCACAGCGACGTCGGCCTGGCCGTGTGGATGGAAGAGCGCATCGGCCCGTTGCGCGGCGCCGATCCGGGCACGATCCGGGAAGCGCTGTTCTCGTACTGGGACGAACTCACGTGGCGCGAACGCTTCCTGTTCGTGAAGCTGATCGGCGGCGGCTTTCGCGTGGGCGTGTCGAAGCTGCTCGTCACGCGCGCGCTGGCGTCGATTGCCGCCGTCGATTCGAAACTGATCGCGCAGCGGCTGATGGGCTGGACGGATGGCCGTGTCAAACCGACGGCGGCCGGTTTCCTGCAACTGATCGCGGCGCAGACGGACAACGAGCACAAGCTGCGCGGCGGCCAGCCTTACCCCTTCTTCCTCGCGCACCAGTTGCAGGGCGAGCCCAGCGCGTTGGGCGACATGGGCGACTGGCAGGTGGAGTGGAAGTACGACGGCATCCGCGCGCAACTCGTGCGGCGCGGCGGCCAGAACTACCTGTGGTCGCGCGGCGAGGACCTGATCACGGAACGCTTTCCCGAACTGGCGGGTTTATCCCTGCCGGAAGGGACGGTCGTCGACGGCGAAGTGCTGATCTGGACGACGGGCGACGCACCGGCACCGTTCGCCGACCTGCAAAAGCGCATCGGCCGCAAGACGTTGTCCGCGAAACTGCTGGCCGAGCTGCCCGCCGTGCTGCTCGCGTACGACCTGCTGGAACTGGACGGCGTCGACACGCGCGCGCTGCCCCAGCACGAGCGGCGCGCGCTGCTGGAGACGCTCGTCACGGGCGCGGCGCAACCGCAGCTGCGCATTTCTCCGCTCGTGACGGCCGACAGCTGGGACGACCTGGGAAAACTGCGGGCGGAATCGCGGGCGCGCGGCGTCGAAGGGATGATGTTGAAGGCACGGAACGCGCAATACGGCGTGGGCCGCACGAAGGACGTCGGCACGTGGTGGAAGTGGAAGATCGACCCGTATGCCGTCGACGCGGTGCTGATCTATGCGCAGGCGGGCAGCGGCCGGCGCGCGTCGCTGTACACGGATTACACGTTCGCCGTCTGGGATGGCGATGGACCCGACCGCAAGCTCGTCCCGTTCGCGAAAGCGTATTCCGGCCTGACGGATGCGGAGATCGCGCAGGTCGACAACATCATCCGCAAGACGACGGTGGAAAAATTCGGGCCCGTGCGGTCCGTGCGGCCGACGATGGTGTTCGAGATCGGCTTCGAGGGCATCGCGCTGTCCACGCGCCACAAGGCCGGCATCGCCGTGCGCTTTCCCCGCATCCTGCGACGGCGCGACGACAAGACAGTCGAGCAGGCGGATACGCTCGATACGTTGAAGGGCCTGCTGGGAGCGGCGGGGCCATGAGCAAGTCCCAGGCGGAAGCCGCGGTCGACAGCTGGTTTGCGGCGCGCGGCTGGAAGGTCTTTCCGTTCCAGCGCGCCGTGTGGAAGGCCGCGCTGGCGGGCGAATCCGGCCTGCTGCATGCGAACACGGGTGCCGGCAAGACGTACGCCGTGTGGTTCGCGGCGCTGCTGCGCGGCGCCAATCGCAGCAGGCGGGCGAACGCGGGCTTGCGCGTGCTGTGGATCACGCCGATGCGTGCGCTGGCGGCCGATACGCAGCGGTCGCTGGAAGTGTCGGCGGCCGAACTGGGCGCCGCGAGCCCGGACGTCATCGGCACGTGGACGGTCGGCGCGCGCACGGGCGACACGGGCGCGGCCGAGCGCGCGCGCCAGTCGAAGACGCTGCCGGGTGTGCTGATCACGACGCCGGAAAGCCTGTCGCTGCTGCTGTCGCACGCGGCCGCGCGCGACCAGTTCAAACACCTCGACATGATCATCATCGACGAGTGGCATGAGCTGATGGGTAGCAAGCGCGGCGTGCAGGTGCAGCTCGCGCTGGCGCGGTTGCGGCGCTGGAATCCCGGGCTCGTCGTGTGGGGCCTGTCGGCCACGATGGGCAATCTGGCGGAGGCGCGCGGCGTGCTGCTGGGCGATCCGGAGGCGGGCGTGCTCGTCGAGGGCGATTTGAAAAAACAGATCGTTGTCGATTGCCTCGTGCCGCAGAGCGTGGCGCGCTTTCCGTGGGCCGGCCACCTGGGCCTGCAGATGCTGCAACCCGTCATCGACGAGATCGAGCGGCACGAGGCCACGCTGGTCTTCACGAACACGCGCTCGCAATCGGAGCTGTGGTACCAGAACATCATCGAGGCGCGTCCGGACTGGGCGGGCCTCGTCGCGCTGCACCACGGTTCGCTCGACCGCGAGGTGCGCGAATGGGTCGAGACGGGCCTCAAGCGCGGCGACCTGAAGGCCGTCGTGTGCACGGCGAGCCTGGACCTCGGCGTCGACTTCCTTCCCGTCGAGCGCGTGCTGCAGGTGGGCAGCGCAAAAGGCATCGCGCGCCTGTTGCAGCGCGCGGGCCGCAGCGGCCACGCGCCGGGCCGCATCTCGCGCGTGACGCTCGTGCCGACGAACAGCCTGGAGCTGCTGGAAGCGGCGGGCGCCAAGCGCGCCGTCGCCACGCGCCGCATCGAAGCGCGGCAGGTGCCGAACAAGCCGTTCGACGTGCTCGTGCAGCACCTCGTCACCGTCGCGCTGGGCGGCGGCTTCCGTTCCGAGGAGTTTTACGAGGAAGTGAAGAGCGCGTGGTCATACCGCCACCTGACGCCGGAGGAATGGCAGTGGGCGCTGGACTTCGTCGCGCGCGGCGGCCAGAGCCTGACGATCTATCCGGAGTACAAGCGCGTGCTGCCGGACGAGGAGGGCGTCTACCGCGTGCCCGACGTGAAGATCGGCCGGCGCCACCGCATGGGGATCGGGACCATCGTGTCGGACGCGCAGATGCAGGTGAAGTACGTGAGCGGCGGCCGCATCGGCAGCGTGGAGGAATCGTTCATCGGCCGCATGAAGCCGGGCGACCGCTTCCTGTTCTCCGGCCGCATCCTGGAACTCGTGCGCGTGCACGAGATGACGGCGTTCGTGAAGCGCTCGGACTCGACACGGGGCGCCGTCAGCCGCTGGCAGGGCACCAAGATGCCGTTGTCGTCCGAGCTCGCGCACGCGGCGCTGGAAGAACTCAAGCTGGCCGGGGAAGGGATCTACGACGGGCCGGAGATGCGCGCGCTGCAGCCGCTGCTGGAGATCCAGGCGCGCTGGTCGGCGCTGCCCGACAGCGACGTGCTCGTCGTGGAAAGCATGAAGAGCCGCGAGGGCTATCATTTGTTCCTGTATCCGTTTGCGGGCCGCGCCGTGCACACGGGCCTCGCGTCGCTGTTCGCGTACCGCGTGGGCCGCGTCATGCCCAGCACGTTTTCCGTCGCCGTCAACGACTACGGGCTCGAACTGCTGGCGCCCGAAGCTGTGGACTGGGCGACGGTCTTCAACGCGGAGACCGGCGCCGACGTCGGCCTGTTCGACACGTCGCACCTGCTGGAGGATGTGCTGGACAGCCTGAACGCGACGCAGCTGTCGCAGCAGCGCTTCCGCGAAGTGGCGCGTATCGCGGGACTCATTTTCCAGGGCTATCCGGGCCAGCATAAATCCATGCGCCAGGTGCAGGCATCGTCGTCGCTGTTCTTCGAAGTGTTCCGCAAGCACGACAGCGGCAACCTGTTGCTCACGCAGGCCGAGCGCGAAGTGCTGGAACAGGAGCTGGAACTCACGCGCCTGCGCGACACGCTCGTCGAACTGCATGCGCGCCGCATCGCCTTCCGCGAACTGAAGCGCGCCACGCCGTTCGGCTTCCCGCTGATGGTCGAGCGGTTCCGCGAAAAGGTCAGCACGGAAAAGCTGGCGGACCGCGTCGCGCGCATGGTGAGAGAGCTCGAAAAGGCGGCCGAAGCATGACCAGTGTCACGATCGACGTCGCGGGCGAACAGCTCGTCCTGTTGCCGCAGAAGGCCGTGTACTGGCCGCGCGAACAGCTGCTGGCCATCGCCGACATCCACTTCGGCAAGGCGGCCGCGTTCCGCTCGTTCGGTATCCCCGTGCCGCGCGGGACGACGACGGAAAACCTCGATGCCCTCGATGCCCTGATCGATGCGACCGGCGCGAATCACGTGCTGTTCCTCGGCGACTTCCTGCACGCGCGCGCGGCGCATGCGGCCGGCACGCAGGCAGCGCTGCTCGCGTGGCGGGAGCGGCGCTGCGACCTCGTGCTGACGCTCGTGCGCGGCAACCACGACAAGCATGCGGGCGACCCGGCCGATGTGCTCGGCATCGACCTCGTCGACGAGCCGTACACGCTCGGGCCGCTGTCGTTCTGCCACCACCCGGACCTGGCTGCGCCCGGCTATGTGCTGGCCGGGCACGTTCATCCAGTTTATGTCTTGGCGACACGTTTCGACGCCCTGCGCCTGCCGTGCTTCGTCCTAGGCTCGCGTCGGATGATCCTGCCGTCGTTCGGATCTTTTACCGGTGGGCATGCGATCCGTCCCGAGGCCGACGACCGCATCTTCGTTACCTCCGGGGAAGCCGTGCACAGCGTTCGCTAACGCACCGAGCCCGGCTGGGGTGCGGCGTAAGCTGGTCTTATCGACAACAAGACGAAGTCGGAGGACCCCATGGCAACAACCCGACAGACATTGGCCGCAGCCGTGGTGGCTGCGCTGCCTCTGCTCGCGATGACCGTGACGACGCCCGTGCAAGCGCAGGATCACCCGCGCGCGGCCCGGCTGGCACCCCGCATCGATGGTTTCAACGTGGACGAAGTGCGGCGCCTGGAACCGGGCACCGAACTGAACTTCGACCTGTACGGCACGCCGGGCGGCTATGCCACCTTGCGCATCGATGGCGCCACGCGCAACCTGACGTTGACGGAGACGTCGCCGGGCACCTACCAGGGCACGTACACGATCGGCACGCATGACCGCATCAACCCCGGCAGCGCCGTCACCGCCAACCTGCGCGTGAACGACATGGTCACGACCCGCCTGCTGGCCGAATCGCTCGTCCGCGGGCCCAGCCGGGCCGATGACCGCAGCGACCGCACCGCGTCCAACATGCCGCACGTGGACCGCTTCGACGTGCGCGGCAGCGACGACCTGGGGCCCGGTAACGAGCTGAAGTTCACGGTGCACGGCACGCCGGGCGCCAAGGTGGAGGTGCAGATCGCGGGGTCGCGCGGCATCTTCTTCCTGCCCGAAGTGCGGCCGGGCGAGTACAGCGGCCTGTACACGATTCGCCGCGACGACCGCATCGCACCCGATGCTGCCGTGACGGCCACGATCCGCGCCAATGGGCGCTATTCGACGGCCACGCTGGGCCAACCGCTGATGGCGGGCGGCCGAGGGCAGGGCATCGATCCGCAAAACAACCAGCCGCGCGTGGCGCGCTACTGCACGAATTGCGCGACGGTGGAAGCCGTCAACGTCGTGCAGGTCAGCGGCGACGGCAGCTACCTGGGCACCGGTGCCGGTGCCGTCGTGGGCGGCCTGCTGGGCAACCAGGTGGGCAGCGGCAGCGGACGCACGGCGGCAACCGTCGCGGGCGCCGTCGGCGGTGCCATCGCGGGCCGCGAGATCGAGCGCAATGCCAATGCGCGCCAGCGCTTCGAAGTCGTCGTGCGCTACGCGAACGGCGCCACGCAGACGATCCCGTACGAAAACAATCCGGGCTTCCGCGTCGGCGACCGGGTGAAGGTCAGCGATGGTGTGCTGATCCGCGACTGATCCGACAGCACGAGAAAACAGAAAGCCGGCTTCCGCGAGGAACCGGCTTTTTACGTTCGACGGCGGAAACGGTTCAGGCCGTGGCCAGCACCTGGCCGTCGCCGGCGCTGTCCGCTTCGGCCTTGTGCTTGGCGTTCTGCTTGGCGCGCGAGCGCGACGGCGGCAGGCGGCGCAGCGTCTTGAGGGCTTCCGGATCCTTGATGCCGATGGTGCGCTGGTCGACCGTGATCAGGCCGATTTCGTTGAAGGCGGACAAGGTACGGCTGACCGTCTCGAGCGTCAGGCCGAGATAGCTGCCGATCTCATGGCGCGTCATGCGCAGGTTGAACAGTTTGCTCGAGTACCCCATCGCGGCGAAACGCTCCGCCAGCGAGATCAGGAAGCGGGCCACGCGGGCTTCGGCCGAGAGGGCGCCGAGCATGCCGATCATGGCCTGTTCGCGCACCAGTTCGCGGCTCATCACGCCATACATCAGGTTCTCGAGCTCGGCATGCACGCGGCCGAGCGCGGTGAGCTTCTTGAACGGCACGAGGATCAGGTCGCAGTCGGACAGGGCGACGGCTTCCGACGCGTAATGGCGTGTGTGAATGCCGTCGACGCCGAGCATGTCGCCCTTCATCGGGAAGCTGAGCACCTGTTCGTTGCCGAACTCGTCGATCAGCACGGTTTTCAGGAAACCGGAATTGACGATGTACAGGGTGTCGAATGCCTGGCCGATCGTGTGCACACGCTGCCCGGTCTTGAACTGTACGTGCTGGAACAGCAATTCCTCGGTGTTCATCGAGACGGCGGCCGGGATGTGGAGCAGGTCGCAGACCTCTTTCAGGTTCGACCAGAGACGGCCCTGGCGTTGGCGTCCGGCTTCCATCTGTGACGAGTGCAGGGTCGACGGGGAGGCGTTGCGTTGTTCTGAAGTTAGCTGGGACTGCATACTCATCTCCAGGTTTAGGATTTCAAAGAAGCAAGCTGCGGTCCGGTGGTGCCAGTGCGGTAACGGAGCACAGAGCTGACTGGATACGGATATGGACCGCAGGCAAGTCGAAACGCTGAAGTCAGTATGCCAACACGAGTCCGGCATTAATATCAGCAACGGCTGAATGTGTAGTAGGAGGGAACGTCAGCCTGTAGGAATTTTCTTACTGCCAGGCTGCCGACGACGGGGAGGTCACGAGTGAAGCGCGTGTAGGATTACGCGAGCGGGCGGCGACCCTGCGTGGCCGGAAAAGGCCGGGGCAGGGCACGAAAAGTGTCGCCTGAATGTCAAATCTGTTTCGTGCAGTGCCGTTCAGGCTTTCATCGGCGCAAGCAGACGATGCGCCACCGCGTACTGGACCATTTCGGACAGCGAGGTCATGCCCATTTTCTGCATGATGCGCGTCTTGTGGGTACTGACCGTCTTGACGGACAGGTGCAGGTTGTTGGCGATCTCGGTGATCGATTTGCCGCCGACGAGGAGCGAGAATACTTCGAATTCGCGATCCGAGAGTTGCTTGTGCAGCAGCTGTTCGTTCGGCGCCATGATGTTCAGCGCCAGCTGCTCGGCCACTTCCGTGCTGATGTACGGCCGGCCGGACGCCACCTTGCGGATCGCACCGACGAGCTGCGTACCGGCACTTTCCTTGGTGAGATAGCCCTGGGCTCCCGCCCGGATGGCGCGCACGGCGTACTGCTCTTCCTCGTGCATGGTCAGGATCAGGATGGCAAGTTTGGGCGCTTCGCTGCGCACCTGGCGGATCAGGTCGACGCCGCTGCGGCCCGGCATGGACAGGTCCAGCAGCAGCAGGTCGAAGCCGCCCTGGCGGACCAGCGACAGCACTTCGAAGCCGTTGATGGCCTCGCCGACGATCTCGATGTCGAGCGCGCCGTCGAGGATACGCTTGAGACCCTCGCGCATGATCGTGTGGTCGTCGGCGATGACAATGCGAATCATAGGATGTCCCTTAGGGATCAATTGTAAAATGAAGGTAAAAAGATATCACAGCGGCAACACTGGCGTTGCCTTTTTTTTCGGACAATGTGGTCTGTCCGATGCGGCGCTGCGGCGCCGCGGTTACTTCGGTAAGCGCGTCAGGTACCCGGCTCCCGGATCAGGCGGTGCACCAGTACGGGCTTGGTCGTATGGGACAGCACCTTGTTGGTCACGCTACCTAGCAGCAATTGTCCCCAACCGCTGCGGCCGTGCGAACCCATGAAGATCAGGTCGCAGTGTTGCTGTTCCGCCACGTCGACGATTTTCAGCGCCGCCGCGTCGGAAAATGCCGTCATGCAGGCATGCTTCAAGCCGCAACCTTCGGCCGCACGCATGATCGAGCCCATGTACTCCTCGCCGAGGCGCTGCATCTGCTGGACGTACTCTTCTTCGCTGGGGTAGGCGGGCGGCACGATCTCGACATACACGGGGTACTGGTATTCGGGCGCGACGAACAGGGCGAGCACTTCGGCCCCCATCTGTCGTGCGAATTTGACGCCGGCGCAGGCGGTGTGCTGCGATACCGTGGAGCCGTCGGTGGTGATCAGAATCTTCTGGTACATGGTGAGCCCTCCCTCACGTCACGCTACCTTCTCATTGTAGTTCGCGTTTCCCCTCTTGGCGGAATGTAAATGCTTGATCTTGCTCAGGGATGTGCTCGGCTTTCGGCGTGCAAATACCGGATGTCACAAATGCCTCCGCGATAAAAAAATACAACACATGCTTTGTGAAAATACTCAGAAAACGCTGTAAAAGATTGTCGACAGGCCAAGATTACTCACCAATCGGCAACGCCGGCATTTCAGAAGATTTACCTACGGCAACCACGCTGATACACTCGACGGAAATTTGTACCGTCAATGTAATGACGGCAGCCGTACCGCACACAGCAAAGATCATCGCGACATTTAAATTATGGAGAAGCAGGGACTATGACCGACGCCGCTGACGATTTCGACGCATTATTCGAGGAAGTGGCAGCGCAGCGTGCCAGCGCACCCGCAGCCGCTCCGACGCCCGCACCCGCGCCGGAGCCCGCCGCCGGGGGCGACAGCGGCGATTCCGACGACCTGGAGGCCCTGTTCGACCAGGTCGCGGCGACCAGCGCCCCGGCTCCGGCCGTCGTGTCCGCACCGGCCGCTCCGGCTGCCGCCGCGCCGGCCGAGGCCGGCGAGGACGAACCCGAGAAGGGCATGTACGAGCGCCTGGGCGGCATCGTGCGCCTGCTGCACGACTCGTTGCGCGAGCTGGGCTACGACAAGGCCCTGACCGAAGCGTCGTCCCAGATCGTGGACGCGCAGGACCGCCTGGAATACGTTGCCACCCTGACCGAGCAGGCCGCGAACAAGGTGCTGAATACCCTGGACGACGGCATGCCCGCGCAGGACCTGCTGTCCAAGCAGGCCAAGGACATGGAGAACCGCTGGGACGACCTGTTCGCCGGCAAGCTCTCGATCGAACAGTTCAAGGCCCTGGCCGGCGATTCGAAGCAGTTCGCCCAGCTGGTGTCGGAAGCGACGGAAGCCGAGAAGGCCCGCCTGCTCGAGATCATGATGGCCCAGGACTTCCAGGACATCACCGGCCAGCTGATCAAGAAAGTCGTCGTCATCACCAAGACGGTGGAGAACGAGCTGACCCAGCTGCTGAAGGACAGCGCGCCGCCGGACGTGAAGGAAAAGCTGGCGCAGAAACAGGCGGCACAGGAACAGCCGCAGCCGCTGATGTCGGGTCCGTCGGTGCCGTCCGCGGCGCTCGACCAGGACAGTGTCGATGATCTTCTTGCCGATCTGGGATTCTAATGGATGAAATGCTCAAGGATTTCGTCGTCGAGGCGATGGATCTTGCAGCGAATGTCGAAGAGCATCTGCTGCACCTCGAACGCGATCCCGACAACAAGGAAACGCTGAACGCGGTGTTCCGCTCGTTCCACACCATCAAGGGTGGCGCGGGTTTCATGGGGCTGCCGGCGCTCGTCGCCGCCTGCCACCTGACGGAAAACCTGTTCGACGCGCTGCGCACCGGTGCGGCGCCCGTCACGCCGGGCGCGATCGAGGCGTCGCTGCAGGCGTCGGGCTTCGTGGCCGACCAGCTCAATGACCTGAACAACGGCGCCACGCCGGACCAGCTGCCGCAGATGCCGGCCGACCTCGAGCGCATGCTCAAGGACGCCATCGCCGGCAAGGACGCCGCGCCCGCACCGAAGGCCGCCCCAGCGGCCGCGCCGGCGCCGGCTCCTGTGGCGGCTGCACCGGTAGCAGCTGCACCGGCAGCCGCGCCGGCTGTGCCAGCGCCTGCACCGGCCGCGCCGGGCGCCGACGGCCTCGATTGGGAAGCGATGTTCATGGCGGTCGTCCCGCCGGGCACCTATACGCCGAGCCAGGCGCCGGTCGCCGCCGCGACGGCCTCCGACGCCGTCGTCGCGCCCGTGCAGGCCGCCGCCCCGGCCGAAACCGCGGCAGCAGCTGCACCCGCGGCCGCATCCGGCAAGCCGGGCTGGGACGGCGTCGAACGCCGTTCCGACAACAAGCCCGCGAGCACCGGTCCCGCGAAGGACGAGAGCATCCGTATCGACGCGGTCAAGCTGGACGCGTTGCTGGAAGTGGCCGGCGAATCCGTGCAGGCCGCGAACCAGGCGGCCGTGCTGCTGGAGCGCCTGTCGCAGTTCAAGTTCGAAGGCCAGGCCGCCACCCTGATGGCCACGCTGACGGAAACGCTGGAGCGCGCGTCGCGCTACTCGGCCGAGCTGCAGCGCGCCACCTTGGCGACCCGCATGCAGCCGGTGGGCCGTTTGTTCCAGAAATTCCCGCGCCTCGTGCGCGAGCTGGCGAAGGACCTGGGCAAGGACGTCGAACTGACGATCGAAGGCGCCGAGACGGAAGTCGACCGCGTCGTCGTGGACAGCCTGTACGACCCGCTCGTGCACATGCTGCGCAACGCGCTGGACCACGGCGTCGAGTCGCCGGAAGACCGCGTCGCCAACGGCAAGCCGGCCAAGGCCTACATCCTGCTGAAAGCGTGGCAGGAAGCGAACAGCGTCATGATCGTGCTGCAGGACGACGGCCGCGGCATGGACCCCGCCAAGCTGCGCAAGAAGGCGATGGAGAAGGGTCTCATCTCCGAGAACCAGGCGACGAGCGACGACGAGGCGTACCAGCTCGTGTTCCTGCCGGGCTTCTCGACCAAGGAAGTGGCGTCGTCGGTCTCGGGTCGCGGCGTGGGCATGGACGTGGTCAAGACGGCCGTCGAGAAGAACCGCGGCGCGATCCGCATCGACTCGAACCTGGGCAAGGGCACGAAGTTCTCGATCCGCCTGCCGATCGAACTGTCGATCGTGCCGACCATGCTCGTGTCGACGTCGGGCGCGCAGCTGGCCCTGCCGATGGCGGTGGTCGAGCGCGTCGTCGAGCTGCCGGAGACCTTCATGCAGGTCGGCGGCGCCCCGGTGCTGAAGGACCAGGGCCGTCCGCTGCCGGTGCGTTCGCTGGCGCTGTCGCTCGGCTACGAGGCCTGCACGGAGCGCGTGGGCATCGTCATCAACGCGCCGCAGCCGTACATCATCGCGGTGGAAGCCGTCGACGGCACGGCCGACCTGGTGATCAAGCCGATGACGGCGCTGAACGTCGAAGGCATCACGGGTACCGCGCGTTCGGCGGAAGGCTCGCTCGTGCTGGTCGTCGGCCTGTCGTTCCTGATGGACGGTTGCCGCTCGACGGTGCGCCTGGCCGCATAAACGCAACTACACCATTTTTGCTACAAAGCCATGAAAAGCCTGCGCAGGAAATGCGCGGGCTTTTTTTATTTGCGTCTTTGAATATTCATCCAAACAAAATTTTCATATGGATGAGTTCATTGAAATAATCGTGCTCGAAGGGCGTTGCTTCCGCATTGCACAAATATGGCATAATCAAAGACCATGCCCGCATGAAGCGGTCGTTTCTCTGGACTTAACATGTTAAAAACGCTCTACGACAAACTTTGGGATTCGCATGTCGTGCGTGCCGATGCGGATGGCACCACCGTGCTGTATATCGACCGTCACCTGGTCCACGAAGTCACCAGCCCGCAGGCGTTCGAAGGCCTGCGCGAAGCCGGCCGCCCGCTATGGCGCACTTCGGCCAATCTTGCCGTAGCCGACCACAACGTGCCGACCACCGACCGCTCGCACGGCATCGCCGACCCGACCTCGCGCCTGCAGGTCGAGACGCTGGACAGTAACACCAAGACCTTCGGCGTCACGTACTTCAACATGAACGACAAGCGCCAGGGCATCGTGCACGTGATCGGCCCGGAGCAGGGCGCCACGCTGCCGGGCATGACCGTCGTGTGCGGCGACTCGCACACGTCCACGCACGGCGCATTCGGCGCGCTGGCGCACGGCATCGGCACGTCGGAAGTCGAGCACGTGATGGCCACCCAGACGCTGCTCGCGAAGAAATCCAAATCGATGCTGGTGCAGGTCGACGGCGAACTGCCGCCGGGCGTGACCGCCAAGGACATCGTGCTGGCCGTGATCGGCAAGATCGGCACCGCCGGCGGCACGGGCTATGCCATCGAATTCGGCGGCTCGACGATCCGCTCGCTGTCGATGGAAGGCCGCATGACGGTCTGTAACATGGCGATCGAGGCGGGCGCGCGCGCCGGCATGGTCGCCGTCGACGACACGACCATCGAATACGTCAAGGGCCGTCCGTTCGCCCCCGTCGGTCCCCAGTGGGAACAGGCCGTCGCCTACTGGCGCACGCTGCACTCGGATCCGGGCGCGAAGTTCGACCTCGTCGTGCAACTGAATGCCGCGGAGATCCGTCCACAGGTGACCTGGGGCACGTCGCCCGAGCAGGTCACGACGATCGACGGCCGCGTGCCCGATCCGGACAAGGAAAAGGATCCGGTCAAGCGCGACGCGATGGAAAAGGCGCTCGTCTACATGGACCTGAAGCCGAACACCGCGATGGAAGACATCCGCATCGACAAGGTGTTCATCGGTTCCTGCACCAATTCGCGCATCGAGGACCTGCGCGCCGCCGCCGCCGTCGTGCGCGGCCGCCAGCGCGCGTCGAACGTCAAGCTGGCGATGGTCGTGCCGGGTTCCGGTCTCGTGAAGGAACAGGCGGAACGCGAAGGCCTGGACCAGATCTTCAAGGCCGCGGGCTTCGAATGGCGTGAGCCGGGCTGCTCGATGTGCCTCGCGATGAACGCCGACCGCCTCGAACCGGGCGAGCGCTGCGCGTCGACGTCGAACCGCAACTTCGAAGGCCGCCAGGGCCAGGGTGGCCGTACGCACCTGGTGTCGCCGGCGATGGCTGCGGCGGCCGGTATCGCCGGTCACTTCGTCGATGTTCGTAAAATCTGATCCTGCTACTCACATGAAGAAAATTATTGCTCTCGCACTCATCGCCATCGCCGCCGCCGGCTGCAACACCATCTCGGGCGTCGGCAAGGACGTGCAGAAGGTCGGCCAGGTCATCACGGGCGCCGGCGGTCATTAAGGATCAGGAATCATGGATAAATTCACCGTACACGAAGGACTGGTGGTCCCGCTGGACCGGGCCAACGTCGACACCGACGCCATCATTCCGAAGCAGTTCCTCAAGTCGATCCGCCGCACCGGCTTCGGCCCCAACCTGTTCGACGAGTGGCGTTATCTCGACCACGGCGAACCGGGCATGGACAACAGCAAGCGCCCGGTCAATCCGGACTTCGTGCTGAACCAGCCGCGCTACGCCGGCGCGTCGATCCTGCTGACCCGCAAGAACTTCGGCTGCGGCTCCTCGCGCGAGCACGCACCGTGGGCCCTGCAGCAGTACGGCTTCCGTGCCATCATCGCGCCGAGCTTCGCCGACATCTTCTTCAACAATTGCTTCAAGGGCGGCCTGCTGCCGATCGTGCTGGACGAAGCGAAGGTCGACCAGCTGATGAATGAAGTGAAGGCGTTCCCGGGCTACAAGCTCGTCGTCGACCTCGAAAAGCAGACCGTGGGCACGCCGGACGGCCACGTCACGTTCGAATTCGCCATCGACGACTTCCGCAAGTACTGCCTGCTGAACGGCCTGGACGACATCGGCCTGACCCTGCGCCACGCCGACGAGATCCGCGCCTTCGAAGAACGCCACCTGCGCGCGCAGCCGTGGCTCGCCAACACCATCTGAAGAGAACAAGAACATGAAGATTGCCATCCTGCCGGGCGACGGCATCGGCCCCGAAATCACCGCGCAAGCCGTCAAGGTGCTGAACGCACTGGGCGAGTCCTTCGAGCTGGAAAGCGCGGACGTCGGCGGTGCCGGCTATGCCGCGCACGGCCACCCGCTGCCGCAGGGCACGCTGGCGCTGGCGAAGGCCGCAGACGCCGTCCTGTTCGGCGCCGTCGGCGATTACAAATACGACTCGCTGGAGCGCGCGCTGCGTCCGGAACAGGCCATCCTCGGCCTGCGCAAGGAACTGGGCCTGTTCGCCAACCTGCGTCCCGCGATCCTGTATCCGGAACTGGCCGGCGCATCGACGCTGAAGCCGGAAGTCGTGTCGGGCCTGGATATCCTGATCATCCGCGAACTGACGGGCGACATCTATTTCGGCAAGCCGCGCGGCGTGCGCGAGTGCCCGGACGGTCCGTTCGCGGGCCAGCGCGAAGGCTTCGACACGATGCGCTATGCGGAAGGCGAAATCCGCCGCATCGCCCACGTCGCATTCCAGGCCGCGCGCAAGCGCGACCGCCGCGTGACGAGCGTCGACAAGGCCAACGTGCTGGAGACGTTCCAGTTCTGGCGCGACGTCGTCACCGACGTGCACAAGGAATACCAGGACGTCGAGCTCGAACACATGTACGTCGATAACGCCGCGATGCAGCTCGTGCGTGCGCCGAAGAAGTTCGACGTCATCGTCACCGGCAACATGTTCGGCGACATCCTGTCGGATGCGGCCGCGATGCTGACCGGCTCGATCGGCATGCTGCCGTCCGCCTCGCTGGATGCGAACAACAAGGGCCTGTACGAGCCGTCGCACGGTTCGGCGCCGGACATCGCGGGCAAGGGCATCGCGAATCCGCTGGCGACGATCCTGTCCGCCGCGATGATGCTGCGCTTCTCGCTGGGCAAGGCCGAGCAGGCCGACCGCATCGAGAACGCCGTCAAGAAGGTGCTGGCCCAGGGCCTGCGCACGCCGGACATCTACGAAGACGGCACGACGAAGGTCGGCACGGAACAGATGGGCGACGCCGTCGTCAACGCATTGGCTTGACAAGACGTTACGAAGTACTCAGGAATACGCCCGGGCTTGGGGCGGAACATTTTTAGACGAGGGATCAAAATGAAATTAGTAGGTCTGGTTGGTTGGCGCGGCATGGTCGGTTCGGTCCTCATGCAACGCATGCAGGACGAGGGCGATTTCGCCCACATCGAGCCGGTGTTCTTCACCACCTCGAATCCGGGTGGCGACGCGCCGAAAATGGCGAAGAACGAAACCAAGCTGAAAAGCGCAACCGACATTGCCGAACTGTCGAAATGCGAGATCATCATCTCGTGCCAGGGCGGCGACTACACGACCGAAGTGTTCCCGAAACTGCGCGCCAGCGGCTGGAACGGCTACTGGATCGACGCCGCGTCCACGCTGCGCATGAACGACGACGCCGTGATCGTGCTCGACCCGGTCAACCTGAACGTCATCAAGGACGCCATGGTGCGCGGCGTGAAGAACTTCATCGGCGGTAACTGCACCGTGTCGTGCATGCTGATGGGTCTCGGCGGCCTGTTCAAGAACGACCTGGTCGACTGGATGACGTCGATGACGTACCAGGCCGCATCGGGCGGCGGCGCGCAGCACATGCGCGAGCTGCTGACCCAGTTCGGCACGATCAATTCGTCCGTCAAGCACCTGCTGGACGACCCGGCATCGGCGATTCTGGAAATCGACCGCGGCGTGCTGGCCACGCAGCACGGCCTGTCCGCCGAAGAAACGAAGCAGTTCGGCGTGCCGCTGGCCGGCAACCTGATCCCCTGGATCGACAAGGACCTGGGCAACGGCCAGTCGAAGGAAGAGTGGAAGGGCGGCGCCGAGACCAACAAGATCCTCGGCCGCAACGCTGCCGGCGGCAACGTGATCCCGGTCGACGGCCTGTGCGTCCGCATCGGCGCGATGCGCTGCCACTCGCAGGCACTGACCATCAAGCTGAAGAAGGACGTGCCGCTGGACGAGATCAACGACATCATCGCGAACGACAACCAGTGGGTGAAGTTCGTGCCGAACACGCGCGAAGCGTCGGTGCGCGACCTGACCCCGGCCGCCGTCACGGGCAGCCTGACGATCCCGGTCGGCCGCGTGCGCAAGATGTCGATGGGCCCGGAGTACATCTCCGCGTTCACCGTCGGCGACCAGCTGCTGTGGGGCGCCGCCGAGCCGCTGCGCCGTATGCTGCGCATCGTGCTGGACAAGTAATGTAGTTCCTCGCCTGCGGGCGAGCGGGAAGGGCGGCTCGAGGGCCGCCTTTTTTCATTCCGGATTTGGTAGCGAATTGACACCGAATCATCCAAAAAACATCATAAGTCTGAATAGACCGTCTACATACCTCAGACTCCTTGAATGTTTCTCCCCGCGGAACTTGCATGCCACAGTGCATGATGATATGTTCCTGAGACCTCCGGCCACGTCGCTCTCGAATCTATGCATGTCACTCCCCGCCTCCCGATGAAGTCGTCCGCACTGAAAAAGCTCACTGCGGCGGTCGCAAGTGCGCTGGTCCTGACGTCGGCGGCCCACGCGGCCGGACTCGGCAAGCTCACGGTGTTGTCCGCGCTCGGCCAGCCCCTGCGCGCCGAAATCGAACTGACGGCGGTGTCCGGTGACGAGGCGTCCGGCCTCACCGCGAAGCTCGCGTCGCCGGAGGCGTTCAAGGCGGCCAACATCGATTTCAATCCGGCCCTGCTGTCGCTGCGTTTCAACGTCGAGCAGCGCGGCGGCCGCCAGTTCATCCGCGTCAGCTCCACGCAGCCGCTGAACGAGCCGTTCGTCGACATGCTGCTGGAACTGTCGTGGAATAACGGCCGCCTCGTGCGCGAATACACGTTCCTGCTCGACCCGGCCGAGCTGCGCGCGACGCAGTCGGCCCAGGTCGCGGCGAGCGAAACCGCGCGTCCGCGCACGGAAGCGGCGCCGGCGCAACCGTCGGCCGCGCCGGCCGCCGAGCGCCCCCGCCGTGCTGCACGTGCCGATACCGCGGAATCGAACAAGCCGGCGGCCGAGAAGACGCCGCAGTCGCGCTACCGCGTCAAGCAGGGCGACAGCCTGGGCCGCATCGCCGCCCAGCTGAAACCCGTCGACGTGTCGCTCGACATGATGCTCGTGGCGCTGTACCGCGCCAACCCGGATGCCTTCATCGGCAACAACATGAACCGCCTGAAGTCGGGCCGCATCCTGACCGTGCCCTCTAGCGACGCCGTGCGCGGCACGGACGACACGGAGGCGCATGGCGTCGTCGTCGCCCACGCGGCCGACTTCAACGCGTACCGCAACAAGCTGGCGGGCCAGGTCGGCGCGTCCGAACCCGTCAAGACGCCGGAGCCGGGCCAGAGCGCGGCCGGCAAAATCACGGCCAAGGTCGAGGAACGCCCGACCGCCGCCAACGAAGCCCAGGACAAGCTGCGCCTGTCGAAAGCCGCGCCGAGTACGCCGGCCGGCAAGGGCACGACGATGAGCACCGAGGACCGCATCGCCAAGGAGAAGGAACTGGCCGAGGCGCAGACGCGCGTGCGCGAGCTCGAACGCAACGTGACCGACCTCGAGAAGCTGGCCACGATCAAGAGCAAGGCCGGTGCCGAGGCGGAAAAGAACGCCTCCGCCCCCGTCGCCGCCACCCAGCAGCCGCAACAGCCCGCACCGAAGAAGCTGCCGGCCATCAAACCGGCGACCAAACCGGCCGGCGCGCCGCCGGAACCGGGCCTGATGGACTTCATCATGGACAACCTGCCGCTCGTCGGCGGCGGCGCGGCCGCACTGCTGCTCGGCGGCCTGCTGGTCGCCCAGCGCCGCAGAAAGAAGGTCGTCAAGGTGGTGCCCGAACCGTCGATCCTCGGCGTGCCGAGCGAACCCGCGCACTCGATGTTCGCGGAGACCGGTGGCCAGAGCGTCGACACGAACAACAGCGTCTTCAATTCCAGCTTCGCGCCGTCCGCCAGCCAGCTCGACACGAACGAGGTGGATCCGGTCGCCGAAGCCGACGTCTACATCGCCTACGGCCGCGATGCGCAGGCCGAGGAAATCCTGAAGGAAGCCCTGCGCACGCACCCGGAACGCTATCCGGTGCGCCTGAAGCTGCTCGAGATCTATGCCGCGCGCAAGGACCAGCGCGCGTTCGAAACGCAGGCCGCGGAACTCTACAGCATGACGCGCGGGCAGGGCGACGAATGGGCGCAGGCTGCCGCGCTGGGCCTCACCATCGACCCGCTCAACCCGCTGTACCAGCACACCGTCGCCCCAAGCGGGCCGGCGCCCAGCACCGAGGAACTGGGCCAGCAGGCCTTGCTGTCGAAGGAACTGGACGACGTGTTCAGTGCGCCGGCGCAGCAACAGGACGCGCTGCTCACGCCGACGGCCGCGCCGGCCGCCGAGCCGCTGGACTTCAGCCAGCATTTCGCCGACGCGATGGCGACCGCGCAGCCGGCCCCGGCGCCCGTCACCAATGCGCCGTCGACCGAACCTGCGCCGATGGACGACGACCACGTGCTCGACTTCGACCTGGGCGGCCTCGCCTTCGAACCGGTCGAGCCGGCACCCGCGCCGCAAGCGGCCGCGGCGCCGGCCGCCGACCTGGGCGGCGGGCACGATCTCGACTTCGACATGAGTGCGTTCGAGACGCCGGCCGCGCCGGCCGAACCTGCGTTGGCTGCGGAGAAGGCGGAGCACGATCCGCTCGACTTCTCGTTCGACATGGACTTCGCCGCCCCGGCCGCGAACCCGGTGCCGCAGCTGGAAGTGCACACGGACGATGATTTGCTGGCGCCGGCAGCAGCTGCCGCAGCAAGCACCGCTGCAGCCGCCGACATCGAGATGGCCAACCTGGCCCGCGAATTCGACCTGCCGGACCTTCCGACGGAACTGCAGGCCAACCTGCCGCCGGAACCGGAGCAGCCGGCGCGCGACCCGCTGTTCGACCTCGACGCGATGGACTTCGGCCTGGACGAGACCCCGCGCGCGCAAGATTCGGTTGCCAATTCGGCGGCGTCGATCCCGACGGCTGCGCTGGACGAGCACATGTTCGACATCCCGGCCACGCCCGCTTCGGCCGACGCGCCGTTCGCCGAGCCGGATCGCATCGTCCTGGAACCGGCGACGCCGCAGTTCGACATCGGCGGCTTCGATCTCGACCTGCCGGCCGACGGTTCGCTGCCGCTGCCGGAAGTGCAGTCGCTGTCCGAGCCGCAGTTTGCCGCGCCTGCCGAAGCGGCCGAACCGGCCGCGCTGTCGGCCGCGCACATGGAGATGGAGACGAAACTGGATCTTGCCATCGCCTATCAGGAAATCGGCGACAAGGAAGGGGCGCGCGAGCTGCTCGAAGAAGTCATCCGCGGCGGCAATCCCGAGCAGGCGGCACGCGCCAACTCGATGCGCGCGGCACTGGTGTAAGGTAAGAGGATTTGACACGCATCGCTTTGGGTGTCCAGTACGTGGGCACCGCCTGGAACGGGTATCAGAAACAACCATCGCGCGACACGGTCCAGGACCAGTTGGAGATCGCGCTCGAGAAATTTGCCTGCACGCCGCTTGCGACGACGTGCGCCGGCCGCACCGATGCCGGCGTCCACGCCATCGAGCAGGTCGTCCATTTCGACACGGATCTCGACCGCGCCCCGCAATCGTGGGTGCGCGGCACGAACGCCTTCCTGCCCGAGTCGATCGTCGTGCGCTGGGCGCACGTGGTCGCGCCGGACGCGGAAGGCCAGGATTTCCACGCCCGCTTCTCGGCCCGCTCGCGCACCTATCACTACGTGCTGTACAACCACGCCAACCCGTCCGCGCTGCTGGCCGGCCGCGCGGGCTGGGTGTTCCGCCCGCTCGACGTCGAGCGCATGCGCGAGGCGGCCGCACACCTGATCGGCACGCACGATTTTTCCAGTTTCCGCGCATCCGGCTGCCAGGCGAATTCGCCCGTCAAGCAGATGCACGAGGTGAAGATCGAACGGATGGGCGACATCATCGTGTTCACGGTGCGCGCGTCCGCGTTCCTGCATCACATGGTGCGCAACATCGTCGGCTCGCTGATCTACGTGGGGACCGGACGTAACGAGCCGGGCTGGATGGCCGAGGTGCTGGGCGCGCGCTCGCGCGACGCCGCGGCGCCGACCTTCATGCCGGATGGGCTGTACCTTGCTACAATCGACTACGATCCGAAGTGGGGATTGCCGCAGGAGCCGGCGCCGCCGCTGCCGTGGTTGTAATTCCGGATACGTACCCTTGATACGTCGTCCCTGCGCAGGCAGGGACCCAATTTCGCGGCGCCGCATGCAAACTTGGGTTCCCGCCTGCGCGGGAACGACGGTTGATTACACGAGCCTTTTCATGCCCCGTACCCGCATCAAGATCTGCGGTATCACCCGCGAACAAGACCTGCACGCCGCCGTCGACGCGGGCGCCGACGCCCTGGGCTTCGTCTTTTACGCCAAAAGCCCCCGCTACGTCACGGCCGGGCGCTACGCCGAACTGGCGCGCGCACTGCCGCCGTACGTGAACGCCGTCGCGCTGTTCGTCAATGCGACCGTGGACGAGGTGCGCGCCGTCGTCGCGGCCGGTCCGGTGTCGCTGCTGCAATTCCACGGCGACGAAACGGCCGAGCAGTGCGCGCGACTGGCGCAGGCCGTACAGCGCCCGTTCACGCGGGCATTCCGGGTAAAACCTGACACGACCGCTGCCGATTTGCTAGAATCGGAAGCTCAATACCGCGCCGCATCGCCCTGGTTCTCGGGTCTCCTGCTCGACACGTATGTCGATGCCTACGGCGGCGCAGGAAAGGTTTTCGATTGGTCTCTTATTCCAAAAGAGCTCGCGCCTCGGGTCGTTTTGAGTGGTGGCTTGAGCGTACACAACGTGACTGGCGCGGTGGCGCAAGTACGCCCCTTCGCGGTCGACATCAGTAGCGGTGTCGAGGCGGCGAAGGGGATCAAGGATGCCCGCAAGATTGCCGCGTTCGTCGACGCGGTGCGGGCAGGCGATGCCACTCAAGAAAGCCTGACACACCATGAAAGCCAATCAAGTTAAAGGCGCCCAGGCGCTGTTCAAGACCCCCGATTACCAACTGCCGGACACCACCGGCCACTTCGGCCCGTACGGCGGCTCGTTCGTCGCCGAGACGCTCAGCCACGCGCTGGCCGAGCTGAACGACGCGTACGCGCGCTACAGCCAGGATCCCGAATTCCTCGAAGAATTCCGCTACGAGCTGGCGCACTTCGTCGGCCGCCCGTCCCCCGTGTACCACGCCAAGCGCTGGTCCGAGCAGGGCGGCGGTGCGCAGATCTTCTTCAAGCGCGAAGACCTGAACCATACGGGCGCCCACAAGATCAACAACGTGATCGGCCAGGCGCTGCTCGCGAAACGCATGGGCAAGCCGCGCATTATCGCCGAGACGGGCGCCGGCCAGCACGGCGTCGCGACGGCCACGATCTGTGCCCGCTTCGGCCTCGAATGCGTCATCTACATGGGCAGCGAGGACGTCAAGCGTCAGGCGCAGAACGTCTACCGCATGAAGCTGCTGGGCGCGACCGTCGTGCCCGTGGAATCCGGTTCCAAGACGCTGAAGGACGCGCTCAACGAAGCGATGCGCGACTGGGTCACGAACATCGAGAACACGTTCTACATCATCGGCACGGTCGCCGGTCCGCACCCGTATCCGATGATGGTGCGCGACTTCCAGTCCGTGATCGGCGAGGAATGCCGCGTCCAGATGCCGCAGATGACGGGCCGCCAGCCGGACTACGTCGTCGCCTGCATCGGCGGCGGCTCGAACGCGATGGGTATCTTTTACCCGTACATCGACGAGCCGGGCGTGAAGCTCGTGGGCGTCGAAGCGGCGGGCGAGGGCCTCGACAGCGGCAAGCACGCGGCGTCGCTGACGGCCGGCTTCCCGGGCGTCCTGCACGGCAACCGCACCTACCTGCTGCAGGACGAGCACGGCCAGATCATCGAGACGCATTCGGTCTCGGCCGGCCTGGATTATCCGGGCGTCGGTCCGGAACACGCGTGGCTGAAGGACAGTCAGCGTGCGGACTACGTGTCGATCACGGACGATGAGGCGCTGGCCGCCTTCCACGACTGCTGCCGTATCGAGGGCATCATCCCCGCGCTGGAATCGTCGCACGCGATCGCCTACGCCGCCAAGCTGGCGCCGACCTTGCCCAAGGACCAGATCATCCTGGTCAACCTGTCGGGCCGCGGCGACAAGGACATGCACACCGTGGCGCAACGGGCGGGACTCAACTTCGGCTGAGCTCCCATTCATCGTTTGCAACCACATTCAAGGAATAACAGCATGTCCCGTATCGCACAAACCTTCAATGCCCTGAAAGAGCAGGGCAAGACCGGCCTCGTCACCTTCATTACCGCCGGCGACCCGGCCCCGGAACTGACCGTCCCGCTGTTGCATGCCCTCGTGGAAGGCGGCGCCGACGTCCTCGAACTGGGCGTCCCGTTCTCCGACCCGATGGCGGAAGGCCCCGTCATCCAGCGCGCCTGCGAGCGAGCGCTCACCTTCGGCGTCAGCATGACGGACGTGTTTAACCAGGTCAGCGAGTTCCGCAAGACCAACCAGCACACGCCGGTCGTGCTGATGGGCTATGCGAACCCGATCGAGCGCATGGGCCAGAGCGAATTCGTCCGCCGCGCCAAGGCGGCCGGTGCCGACGGCGCCATCGTCGTCGACTACCCGCCGGAAGAATGTGAAGCGTTCGCGGCCGAGATGAAGGCCAACGACCTCGACCTGATCTTCCTGCTCGCACCGACTTCGACCACGGAACGCGTGAAGCAGGTGGCGCGCTACGGCAGCGGCTTTTCCTACTACGTGTCGCTGAAGGGCGTGACGGGTGCCGGCGGCATCGACACGGCCGACGTGGCCAAGCGCGTGGCCGCGATCCGCGAGCACGTCAAGCTGCCGATCGGCGTGGGCTTCGGCATCCGCGACGCCGCGACTGCCAAGTCGGTGGCAGCGGTGGCGGACGCCGTCGTCATCGGCAGCCGCATCATCCAGGAACTGGAAAACACGCCGAAGGAGCAGGGCCCTGCGGCCGTGCGTACCTTCGTCGCCGGGATCCGGGAAGCGCTGGACGCCCGCTGAAACGGGTTTCTTGACGCGGTCGATTTTCTTGGTGGAAATGTCGGGATAGAGTGGACGGGCAGTCTTCATCCACTCAACCCCGGCATCCATCATGAAAAAACAAATCGTGCAGGTTTCCGTCGTGCAGTCGGCCAAGGTCATGGCTGCTGTCTATCTCGTCACCGCGATCCCCGTCGTCATACTGGCCGGGTTGTTCATGTCATCGTTCATGCCTGCGGGCGCGAGCATCGCCATGCTGATCATGATGCCGGTGGCCTACGCGATCGGCGCCTTCATCGGCGCCGCCTTCGGTGCGTGGATCTATAACCTGGTCGCGGCCCGCATCGGCGGCTTCGAATTCACGACGGCGGAGGTCGGCCCGGCCGCCGTGCGCTGACGCCGGAACCGCACGACACCACCGGGGCCACGCGCCCCGGTTCTCATTTCTGCTAGCGCAACTTTATCAAAAAGGCAAGTAATTAACGGCAAGAATTCGACAAGCCTGATGCGAACGGCTACACTACGCCCAATTCCAGAATTGCCGCAAAGGAGAGAACATGAGTTGGTTGGAAAAGCTGCTGCCCCCCCGGATCCAGCGCTCCGATGCCGCCAAACGCCAGACCATGCCCGAAGGCCTGTGGGTCAAGTGCCCGTCGTGCGAGTCGGTCCTGTACCGCGCCGACCTGGAGTCGAACCTGCATGTCTGCCCGAAATGCAGCCACCACATGCGTATCCGCGCCCGCGAGCGCCTCGACGCGCTGCTCGACGAGGGCGGCCGCTACGAGATCGGCCAGGACGTCCTGCCGGTCGATACCCTGAAGTTCAAAGACAGCAAGAAATATCCTGACCGTCTGAAGGACGCGATGGAAGCCACCGGCGAGACCGATTCGATGGTCGTGCAGGGCGGTTCGATCATGAGCCTGCCGGTCGTCGTCGCCTGCTTCGCCTACGAATTCATGGCCGGTACGATGGGTTCCGTGAACGGCGAGCGTTTCGTGCGTGGCGCCCAGGTGGCGCTCGAGCAGAAGGTGCCGTTCATCTGCATCACCGCCAGCGGCGGTGCGCGCATGCAGGAAGGCCTGCTGTCGCTGATGCAGATGGCCAAGACCACCTCGATGCTGACCAAGCTGTCCGAGAAAAAACTTCCGTTCATCAGCGTGCTGACCGACCCGACGACGGGTGGCGTGTCCGCCTCGTTCGCGTTCATGGGTGACGTCGTCATGGCCGAACCGAAAGCCCTGATCGGCTTCGCGGGCCCCCGCGTGATCGAAAACACCGTGCGCGAAAAACTGCCGGAAGGCTTCCAGCGTTCCGAGTTCCTGCTGCAAAAAGGCGCCATCGACATGATCGTCGACCGCCGCAAGATGCGCGAAGAAATCGCGCGCGTGCTCGCCCTGCTGCAAAACCAGCCGGCCGACGTCATCGCTTGATTCGTTGTCACCGCGCGGCCGGCTGCTCCCCCAGGCAGCCGGCCGCGCGCGCATTCCGGATGCCATCCCATGCCTAACCTCCCGACCACCTTGCCCGACTGGCTGGCGCTGCTCGAGTCGCGCCATGCCGAAACCCACATCGACATGGGCCTGGACCGTGTGCGCACCGTCAAGGAGCGCATGGGCCTCGCCTTTTCCTGCCCCGTGATCATGGTCGCGGGCACCAACGGCAAGGGCTCGACCTGCGCCATGCTGGAAGCCATCCTGCTGCAGAGCGGCTACAAGGTCGGCCTGTACATCAAGCCGCACTTCCTCGACTTCAACGAGCGCGCCCGCATCAACGGCGAAATGGCCAGCGACGACAAGCTCATCGCTGCGTTCAACGAAGTCGAAGCGCGTCGCGGCGACATCGACCTCACGTATTTCGAATTCACGACGCTCGCGATCATGCACCTGCTGTCGACGTCCGGCGTCGACGTGGCGATCCTGGAAGTGGGCCTCGGCGGCCGCCTCGATGCCGTGAACGTGATCGATGCGGACGTGTCCATCGTCACGAGCATCGACATCGACCACAAGGATTATCTCGGCGACACGCGCGAAGAGATCGGCTTCGAGAAGGCCGGCATCTTCCGCCCCGGCAAGCCGGCCATCTGCAGCGATCCGCTGCCGCCGCAATCGCTGATCAAGCATGCGGAAGACATCGGCGCCGACCTGTGGCTGCTGGGCCGCGACTTCAACTACCAGGGCGACAAGCAGCAGTGGGCCTATGGCGGCCGCACGCAGCGCCGCAATTCGCTCGCGTACCCGGCGCTGCGCGGCGCCAACCAGCTGCTGAACGCATCGGCAGCGCTGGCCGCGCTGGAAGCGCTGCGCAACGTGCTGCCGGTGGGCGCGCAGGAAACGCGCGCGGGCCTCGCGATGGTCGAATTGCCGGGCCGCTTCCAGGTGCTGGCGGGCCGTCCCACGACGATCCTCGACGTGGCGCACAACCCGCACGCAGCCGCGACGCTCGCCCAGAACCTGGGCAACATGGGCTTCCACCGGTTCACGTACGCCGTGTTCGGCATCATGCAGGACAAGGACATCGACGCCGTCGTCGCCCACCTGGCGCCGAACATCGACCACTGGTGCGTGACGGCGCTGCCGTCGCCCCGTTCGGCCGATCCGGCCGTGCTGGCCGAAAAGCTGCAGGCCTTGAAGCCGAGTGGTGCGAAAGACGACGAATTCTCCGTCAAAACGTTCGCCAATCCGGCCGAGGCATTCGCAGATGCAACAAGCCGGGCCGGACAGGATGATAGAATAGTGGTCTTTGGCTCGTTCTATACCGTGGCTGGCGTGATGGCGGCCCGTAAATCCTCTCTTCATTGACGTGACACCGCATGGGCTTGTTCTCCCGTAAAAGCAAGCAGGACCGCCTCACCGAGGACAGTGGCCGCTTCTACAGCAAGGACGACGACGCCGCGCTCGGCGAGCGCGCCCGCGCCAAGCGCGCCACCAATGCCGGCGGCGGCGCGACGCGCCGTCCCGGTGCCGATCCCATGCTCCCCGAAAAGAAGCGCGCCCGCCGCCGTCTCGTCGGCGCCATCGCGCTGGCGCTCGCGGCCGCCGTCGGCCTGCCGATGCTGCTCGATTCCGAGCCCAAGCCGCTCGCCGGCGACATCGCGATCCAGATTCCCGCGAAAGATAAAGCCGCGCCGCTGCCCGTGCCCGCCGCCGACAAGGCCGTGTCCGCCGCGGACAGCGTCGACAAGGGCGAGGAAGTGGTCGAGGCGCCGCCGCCCGCGCCCGCCGCGAAGGCCCCGGCCGCTGTCGCCGCCGCGAAGCCCGAGAGCGTCGCGACCCAACCGCCTGCCGTGACGAAGCCGGAGCCGAAGGTCGAGCACAAGCCGGAACCCGCGAAGCCGGAACACAAGGAAGCGCCCAAGGCCGAGCACAAGGATGCGAAGGCCGAAGCCCGCCTCGCCGAGAAGGAGAGGGCGGAACGCGAGAAGGCCGAGCACGACAGGGCCGAGCACGAGAAGGCGGAGCGCCTCGCGCGCGAAGCCCGCGAAAAAGCCAAGGCCAAGGCCGCCGAGGACAAGCCGGTAAAACCGAAGGACGACGCGGCGCGCGCCATGGCCATCCTGGAAGGCAAGCCGGCCGAGAAAGAGAAGCCGGCCGAGTCCTCGTCGCAGCGCTTCGTGCTGCAGGTGGCCGCATTGTCGAGCCAGGAAAAGGCGGCCGAGGTGCAGGCGAAGCTGCGCGAAGCGGGCATCTCGTCGTACACGCAGAAGACGTCCACCCCGTCCGGCGAACTGATCCGCGTAAGAGTCGGTCCCCTGAACAAGGAAGACGCCGAGAAAGTACGCGCCAAGCTGGGCCGCCTGGGCTTGTCGGGCGCCATGACCCCGGTCTGATTCCGTAGAAGCCGTGACGATTTTCGACTACGTGGTGTTGTTCATCCTGATCTCGTCGGTCGTCATCAGCACCATGCGCGGGCTGGTCAAGGAAATCCTGTCGCTCGTGGGCTGGGTGGCGGCCTTCATCGTGGCCAACGCCTTCGGCGCGAAACTGGCGCCCATGCTACCATCCGTGATTCCGGGCGAAGCCTTGCGGCTGATCGTTGCCTTCATTGCATTGTTCCTCGGCGTGCGCGTGCTGATGGGCCTGCTGGCCCTCGCGATCAGCGCCCTGATCGAGGCCTCCGGCCTGACCCTGGCCGACCGCGGCCTCGGCGGCCTGTTCGGATTGGGCCGGGGTATTGTGATCGTGCTGGCCGGCGTCATATTGTGCGGGATGACATCCATTCCCCAACAGGCTTTCTGGAAAGACGCGCTGTTCTCGCCCATGGCGGAAACCGGAGCGCGCACAGTCAAACCTTTCTTGCCCGCTGCCTTCGCGCAGCACGTGCAGTTTTGAAACACCCTTTTGTTTAGCTGTCCAAGTTTAGGAGCACACCATGTGTGGCATCGTCGGCGTCGTCTCGCAAGCCCCCGTCAACCAGCTGTTATATGATGCGTTGCTGCTGTTGCAGCACCGCGGTCAGGATGCTGCGGGCATTGCAACCAATCACAGCAGCATGTTCTCGATGTACAAGGCCAACGGCCTCGTGCGTGACGTCTTCCGCACGCGTAACATGCGTTCGCTGCAAGGCAATTCCGGCATCGGCCACTGCCGCTATCCGACCGCCGGCTCGTCCAGCGAAGAGGAAGCGCAGCCGTTCTACGTGAATGCCCCGTTTGGCATCACGCTGGCGCACAACGGCAACCTCACGAACCAGGAACAGCTGAAGGAAGAACTGTTCCGCATCGACCGCCGCCACGTCAACACGAACTCCGACTCGGAAGTCCTGCTGAACGTGCTGGCCCATGAGATCGCCACGGCCGCCGACGGCTACTCGCTCGAGCCGGACGCCGTGTTCAAGGCCGTCGCGCAGGTGCACCGCCGCGTGCGCGGCGCGTATGCCGTCATCGCCCAGATCGCCGGCCACGGCCTGCTCGCGTTCCGCGACCCGTTCGGCATCCGTCCGCTGTGCATCGGCATCAACGAGACCGAGAACGGCCCAGAATACCTCGTCGCCAGCGAATCCGTCGCGCTGGAAGGCCTGGGCTTCCGCTTCATGCGCGACATCGCGCCGGGCGAAGCCGTCTGGGTCGACGCCGACCGCCAGCTGCACACGCGCCAGTGCGCCGAGAACCCGTCGTTGAACCCGTGCGCGTTCGAATACGTCTACCTGGCCCGCCCGGACTCCGTGATCGACGGCGCCTCCGTGTACGCCACCCGCCTGCGCATGGGCGAATACCTGGCCGAGAAGATCCGCAAAGAGATCCCGGTCGAAGAAATCGACGTCGTGATGCCGATCCCGGACTCGTCGCGTCCGGCCGCCATCCAGCTCGCGCTGAAACTGGGCGTCGAATACCGCGAAGGCTTCATCAAGAACCGCTACGTCGGCCGCACGTTCATCATGCCGGGCCAGGCGATGCGCAAGAAATCCGTGCGCCAGAAGCTGAACGCGATCCCGTCCGAATTCAAGGACAAGAACGTGCTGCTCGTCGACGACTCCATCGTGCGCGGCACGACGAGCCGCGAGATCGTGCAGATGGCGCGCGAATCGGGTGCCCGCAAGGTGTTCTTCGCGTCGGCCGCGCCGCCGGTCCTGTACCCGAACGTGTACGGCATCGACATGCCGACGCGCGACGAGCTGATCGCCCACGGCCGCACCGTCGAGGAAGTGTGCCGCGAGATCACGGCCGACCGTCTCGTCTACCAGGACCTGGATGCGCTGAAGAAGTCGATCTCCGACGTCAACCCGGCCCTGACGAGCGTGGAAGCGTCCTGCTTCGACGGCGTCTACATCACGGGCGACGTCACGCCGGCCTACCTCGACCAGCTGGAGCACGTGCGCCACAAGTCCTCCGGTAAATCGTCGGAAGACATCGTGCGCACGCAACTGAACCTGAACCCGCCCGTCGCGGCGGAATGAGCCCGGACGCCGGCGCACTGCTGCTCGCGCCGGCACTGTATTGAATCATCGGGCGCCTCGGGGCGCCCGTTTTCATTTCGACACCATGAGCGACAAACCCAACTACGGCTTCACCACCACCGTCCTGCACAACGACCGTCGCAAGCCGATCGAGCAGAACTCCCTGCACAAACCGATCCACACGTCGGTCGCGTTCGGCTACACGGATGCGCGCCAGCTCGCGTCCGTCTTCCAGGGCAAGGAACCGGGCTTCCGCTACGGCCGCCAGGGCAACCCGACCGTCAGCGCGCTGGAAGACAAGATCAGCAAGATGGAAGACGGCGTCGCCTCGCTGTGCTTCGGCACCGGCATGGCCGCCATCGGCGCGCTCGCGCAGGCACTGCTGCGCGCGGGCGACCACGTCGTGTCGTCCTCGTTCCTGTTCGGGAATACCAACAGCCTGTGGAACACGGTGGCGGCGCAGGGCACCGAAGTGTCGTTCGTGGATGCGACCGACGTCGCCAACGTGGAAGCCGCGCTTAAAGCCAACACGCGCCTCGTGTTCGTCGAGACGATCGCCAACCCGCGCACGCAGATCGCGGACCTCGCGCGCATCGGCGAACTGTGCCGCGCACGCGGCATCCTGTACGTCGTCGACAACACGATGACGACGCCCTACCTGTTCCGTCCGAAGACGGTGGGCGCGGGCCTCGTCGTGAACTCGCTGACGAAGTCGATCGGCGGCCACGGCATGGCGCTGGGCGGCGCGCTGACGGACACGGGCCTGTTCGACTGGTCCGCCTACCCGAACATCGCCGACAACTTCCGCCGCCAGCCGCCGGCCGCGCAAGGCATGGCGCAGCTGCGGGCGAAATCGCTGCGCGACTTCGGCGCCTCGCTGGCACCGGAAGCGGCGCACCACATCGCCGTCGGCGCGGAGACGCTCGCGCTGCGCATGGAGCGCACCAGTGCCAACGCGCTGGCGCTCGCGCGCATGCTCGAGGCCGACGACCGTGTCGCCGCCGTCTACTACCCGGGCCTGGAATCGCACCCGCAGCACAAGCTGGCGAGCGAACAGTTCCGCGCCTACGGTTCGCTGTTCAGCTTCGAGCTGAAGGAGGGCATCGACTGCTTCGACTACCTGAACCGCCTGAAGGTCGCGATCCCGGCATCGAACCTGGGCGACACGCGCACGCTCGTCATCCCGGTCGCGCACACGATCTTCTTCGAGATGGGGGCGGAGCGCCGCGCCAGCATGGGCATCGCGGAATCCCTCATCCGCGTGTCGGTGGGCATCGAGGATACGGCCGACCTGCTGGCCGATTTCGGCGACGCACTGAACGGTTGAGCGGGCGGGGCGCTGCGGTTATGATCGTCCTGTTCCCAATCATCGAATCACCGACTGCACGCCCCATGAAGATTGCTTTGTTTTGCGCCGCACTGCTGTGCGGTGGTGCCGCCATCGCCGCCGAGCCCGGTGCCAAATCACCTGCGAAAAGCGCTGCAGCCAAGCCGGCTGCCGCCGCGGCATCGTCCGCCAACTCCGCCGCCGAGCTCGCCGAAGCGGATGCGTTGTTCGCGAAGAAGGCCTATCCGGAAGCGCTGGCGAAATACACGAAGCTGGCGAACGCCGGCAACGTGATGGCCCAGCAGCACCTGGGCGAAATGTATTTCTACGGCGAGGCGGGCAGTGTCGACATGGACAAGGCCGCGCAATGGTTCCAGAAGGCGGCCGCGAAGGGCAATGCCGTCGCCATCGCGTCGCTCGAGCTGATGAAGCAGCGCGAGGCGCGTCGTGCCGATCTCGACTACTGGATCGCGAAATACGACGGCTCGGACCTGCGCACCAACGAGTACCGGTGCCCGGCGCCGCGGTTTCCGTCCATGTCGAAGGTCAACGAAGAAATCGACTATTACAGCGGCAAGATGAAGGACTGGGAGGCGTGCCACAACCGCTGGGTGAAGCAGTTGAATGCGTCGCTGCCCCTGACCAAGCGCATCCCGGACGACGTCGCGAAGCTGATGACGAAGGACGAGACGGAGAAGGCGAATGCACACCTGAAGGAAGTCGGCGAGCGCCTGGCGGAAGACACGAAGGTGGCGGGAAAGCTGGTCGTTGCGGACTTCGATGCCTGGCGCGCGGGTACGGAAGCTTATGTCAAGGAACACAACGAGATGGTCAAGAACGCGCCGCCGCCGGATGACGGCAAGTGATCCATAGTACAAGCAAGTGAAATAGCCGCGATTCAGTTTTCCGTGGTCGCTTTTTTCCCAGAAAACACGCCTCGTTCGCCTTTCGCGGCCGTATGCTTGCCCGTGCAGAGGGCGGTGACGTTGCCGGGGCCCGTCGGCGGGCGTTCGGCGCAGGCGGCGCGCCAGGTGACGAGCGGTTCCAGGCCGTCCAGGCTGATGGCGGCGCGGCGGGTCTTGTTCAAGTCCTTTGCCACGGCCTGGCATTTTTCCAGCATCCGTTTGTCGAGGTCGTCGGTGGCCTGTGCCGAGGCGGCGCTGCAGACGGCGGCGAAGCAGCACGCCAGAAAAGTCCTGGAGATCATGGTGAAGTTCCTGATGGTAGGTTGCAGCGGCAGTGTAGGGGAAGCTTGTCGAAGCTGCAACTTCGCTCCCATTATCTGCAACTAACCGACATCTGACATCCCCGTCACCCGGAAGCGAAGCGGTCAGCGCGTGCAAGGTGCACGAACAACGACGAGGCCCGTGCAGGCCTCGGGGAGAGACGCGGCCGGCGGCCGCGCCGTCATCAATGCCAGGACCGCAGCAGGCCGACCGCCAGGCCTTCCAGTGCGAATTCGTCGGTCTGCGGATCGACGGTGATCACGGAAAAGTCCGGGTTTTCCGGCAGCAGTTCGATCGTGGAGCCGGTCTTGCGGTAGCGCTTGACCGTCACTTCGTCGCCGATGCGGGCGACGACGATCTGGCCGTTCTTCGCGTTGTCGACCTTCTTGACCGCGAGGAAATCGCCGTCGCAGATGCCGGCGTCGCGCATCGACCAGCCTTTTACCTTCAGCAGGAAGTCGGGCTTGCTCGAGAACATGGCCGGGTCGACGGAGTAGGTCGCCTCGACGTGTTCCTGGGCGAGGATGGGCGAGCCCGCGGCGACGCGGCCGACGAGCGGCAGCGACATCAGGTTCGGCGGAATCGGCGGCACGAAGGCGGGGACTGCGGCCGGAGCGGCAGACTTGGATTCGGCGGACTGGCCGACGAGGCGGATACCGCGCGAGGTACCCGGGGAAATTTCGATCGCGCCTTTACGGGCCAGGGCCTGCAGGTGTTCTTCGGCGGCATTGGCCGAGCGGAAGCCAAGCTCCTGGGCGATTTCGGCGCGGGTCGGCGGGAAGCCGGTGTTGTCGATGGCTTCCTTGATCAGGTTGAGGATCTGTTCTTGCCGTGCGGTGAGCTTAAGCATGTTCGTCTTCGTTGGTACGGGGTCAGACTGTATTTTTGTACAGTATTGCGCCGCGCGCAAGGGGATTTCAAGATTTTTTTGCGGTGCGGTACGCAGCGCACGTCCATAACCTTTTGCGGTGCGGTGCGGTACGCAGCGCGTCCGCGAAGTTCCGCCTATTGAGCCCTTGACGATTTTGCTGTTATAATGTTGGGCTTTCCCTTCCCACACTCGTCTTGACGCCGAGGTGGGCATTTGTTTAAACGTCCTTAAGGAGTGTTTCATGCGTCATTATGAAATCGTGTTTATCGTCCACCCGGACCAGAGCGAACAGGTCCCGGCGATGATCGAACGCTACAAGACCACGGTCACCTCGCGCGGCGGCAACATCCACCGCGTCGAAGATTGGGGCCGTCGTCAAATGGCTTACCAGATCCAGAAGCTGCCGAAGGCACACTACATCTGCATGAACATCGAGTGCGACAACGAGACCCTGGTCGAGCTGGAAACCGCATTCAAATTCAATGATGCCGTGCTGCGTCACCTGACCGTGAAGATGAAGAAGGCTGAAACCGCACCGTCGCCGATGATGAAGTCGGTCCAGCGCGAAGACGCAGCCAAGAGCCACCGCGCCGAGCAGGCCGCCGCTCCGGCCGCCGCAGCCTAAATCGCGCGGGAGCACCGGGCATAGTTGGTGAACGAGCTGTCGCTGGTCGCAAGCATTCTGGAACGCGACACTCTGCGCTACACCCCGGCCGGTATCCCCATCGTCGGCGGCATCCTGCAACACGGATCGACGCAGACGGAAGCAAGGGTAGAGAGGCAAGTCGAATTCGAGATTCCCGCGGTTGCCGCGGGGGAGATTTCGGGACGATTCGCCGGCGCCGAACTCGGCGCGATGTACCGCTTCACGGGATTCCTCGCCAGGAAGAGCCGTCACAGCAAGACCCTGGTGTTTCACATCATTGATTTCAGTGCCGCCGCATAGTTTGCCGGCACGTTTATAGATAGATACAGGAGCCTCAAAATGGCATTCGGTAAAAAGTTCGACAAAAACAAAGCTAAGCTCAAAGAGAAGCGCAAACAGCAGAACCCGCTGTTCAAGCGCAAGAAGTTCTGCCGCTTCACCGCTGCAGGCGTGGAACAGGTTGACTACAAAGACGTCGACACCCTGAAGGATTTCATCCAGGAAAACGGCAAGATCATGCCGGCACGCCTGACCGGCACCAAGGCGCACTACCAGCGTCAAGTGGACACCGCCATCAAGCGCGCCCGTTACCTGGCTCTGCTGCCGTACACCGACCTGCACAACGCTTAATCGTCGGTCGCGACATCAAGCATAGTCAGATTACTGGAGAATAAAATGCAAGTTATCCTGCTGGAAAAAGTCGTCAACGTCGGCAACCTGGGCGACGTCGTCAAGGTCAAGGACGGTTACGCCCGTAACTTCCTGATCCCACAAAAAATGGCCCGCCGCGCAACGCAGGCTGCCGTGGCCGAGTTTGAAGTCAAGCGCGCCGAACTGGAAAAAGCAGCTGCCGAGAAACTGGCTGCCGCTCAAGCCCAAGGCGACAAGCTGAACGGCATGACCGTCACCATCGCCCAGAAAGCCGGCGTCGACGGCCGTCTGTTCGGTTCCGTGACCAACTTCGACATCGCCGAAGCCCTGACCAAGCAAGGTTTCGCCGTCGAAAAGGCACAAGTGCGCATGCCGACCGGTCCGCTGAAGACCACCGGCGAGCACCCGGTGTCGGTCGCTCTGCACACCGACGTCGTGGTGGAAATCACCATCGCTGTCGTGGGTGAAGCTGCCTAAGACGACTCTGTTGTCAGAAAGCGAAAAAGCCGGGGACTCCCCGGCTTTTTTATTTTCGGAAACTCACCAATGATTTCAGCGCCAGATCGGGAACGGGTATAATGCCGGCCATGAACACCCCAGCAGACCCGCAGATCGAGTCGCTCCGCATCCCCCCGCATTCCATCGAAGCAGAACAGTCCGTCATCGGCGGCCTGCTGCGCGATAACGCGGCGTGGGACCGCATTGCCGACTTCATGCATGCGGAGGATTTTTACCGCTACGACCACCGGATCATCTTCGAACAGATGGTCCGCCTGATCAATGCTGGCAAGCCTGCCGACGTGATCACCGTGTACGAGGCACTCGTCCAGCTCGGCAAGGCCGAGGAGGTCGGCGGCCTGCAGTACCTCAACGCGATGGCGCAGAACACGCCATCCGCCGCCAACATCCGCCGTTATGCCGAGATCGTCCGCGATCGCGGCGTGCTGCGCCAGCTCATCACCGTCGCCGACGAGGTGTCCGGCAAGGCCTTCAATCCGCAGGGTGCCGAGGTCAAGCAGATCCTCGACGAGGCCGAATCGCGCATCTTCGCGATCGCCGAGCAAGGCGCCCGCGGTGCCCAGGGCTGGCTGCCCGTGCAGCCGCTGCTGACCCAGGTGGTCGAGCGCGTCGACGAGCTGTACAGCCGCGACAACCAGGGCGAGATCACGGGCGTGCCGACGGGCTTTGCCGACCTCGACAAGATGACGTCCGGCCTGCAGCCGGGCGACCTCGTCATCGTCGCGGGCCGTCCGTCGATGGGCAAGACCGCGTTCTCCGTCAACATCGGCGAGAACGTGGCCGTCGACGCCGGCCTGCCGGTCGCGATCTTCTCGATGGAGATGGGCGGCGTGCAGCTGGCGATGCGTATGCTCGGCTCCATCGGCCAGCTCGACCAGCACCGCCTGCGTACCGGCAAGCTGCTGGACGAGGACTGGCCGCGCCTGACGCACGCGATCCAGAAGATGAACGATGCGCAGATCTTCATCGACGAGACGCCGGCGCTGAACCCGATCGAGATGCGTGCCCGTGCACGCCGCCTGGCGCGCCAGTGCGGCAAGCTGGGCCTGATCATCGTCGACTACCTGCAGCTGATGCAGGGTTCCAAGCCGGGCGACAACCGTGCGTCCGAAATCTCGGAGATCTCGCGAAGCCTGAAGGGCCTGGCGAAGGAACTGGGATGCCCGGTGATCGCGCTGTCCCAGCTGAACCGCTCGCTGGAACAACGCCCCAACAAGCGCCCCGTGATGTCCGACCTGCGCGAATCGGGCGCTATCGAACAGGATGCGGACGTGATCATCTTCCTGTATCGTGACGAAGTTTACAACCCGGACTCGCCCGACAAAGGTACCGCCGAGATCATTATCGGCAAACAGCGTAACGGCCCGATCGGCGCCGTGCGACTGACCTGGATGGGCATGTACACCAAGTTCGGGAATTACAGCGGCAACCTGGGTATCTACCAGGGCGATTAAAGCCGATAGCAGTCAAGGATCGCGGCGCCACCCGATGCCGCGACTTTCAAAGAAGTCCCAAGAGATTTACCCAACGGAGAACCTATGTTTGGACGCCTGATGCCCACGGAGGGCAAATTTTTCGACCTGTTCAACCAGCACGCCGCGTTGTGCGTGAAGGGTGCACAAGAGATGGTCGGCCTGATGACCAACTTCGACGACCTGGAAAACCGCACGCACGCCGTGGAGAGCATCGAAAAACAGGCGGACAAGATCACCTACCAGTGCGTGGACCTGCTGCACAAGACCTTCATCACGCCGCTCGACCGTGACGACATCCACAAGCTGATCACCCGCATGGACGACATCCTCGACATGATGGAGGACGCCGCCCAGACCATCTCGCTGTACGACCTGCACGCGGTCACGCCGGAAGCGAAGCGCCTGGCCGAGCTGTGCCTGGCATGCTGCGAAAAGGTCCAGCAGGCCGTCGGCATGCTGCACAACATGGACAACGCCCAGAAGATGGTCGCCATCTGCGAAGAGATCGACCGCCTGGAATCGGACGCCGACCACGTGATGCGCGCCGCCATGTCCAAGCTGTTCCGCGACGAACCGGACGTGCGCAACCTGATCAAGATGAAGGCCATCTACGAAATCCTCGAGACCGTGACCGACCGCTGCGAAGACGTTGCCAACATCATCGAAGGCATCATCGTCGAGAACGCGTAACGACCGGAACAACAAGAACAACATGGACTCTCTTCACATCAGCATTTATGTGCTGGGCCTGCTCGTCTTTTTAGCGCTGGTCTTCGACTTCATGAACGGCTTCCACGATGCCGCCAACGCGATCGCGACGGTGGTGTCGACGGGCGTGCTCCGGCCGCAGACGGCGGTCGCGATGTCGGCACTGTTCAACTTCGTCGCCATCTTCACCGTCGGCCTGCACGTGGCGGCCACGGTGGGCAAGGGTACCGTCGATCCGCACGTCGTCGACCATTACGTCGTGTTCGGGGCGCTCGTCGGCGCCATCGTCTGGAACGTCATCACGTGGTACTACGGCATCCCGTCCTCGTCCTCGCACGCCCTGATCGGCGGCCTGGTGGGCGCGGCCGTCGCCAAGAGCGGCACCGGTGCCCTGGTCGGCGGCGGCCTGCTCAAGACCGTGCAGTGGATCATCCTGTCACCGCTGCTGGGCTTCATCCTCGGCTCGATCGTGATGCTGGCCGTGTCCTGGATCTTCGTGCGCACCCCGCCGCGCAAGGTCGACACGTGGTTCCGCCGCCTGCAGCTCGTCTCGGCCGCAGCCTATAGCCTGGGTCACGGCGGCAACGACGCGCAGAAGACCATCGGCATCATCTGGATGCTGCTGATCGTGGCCGGCGTGTCGCAGGCCGGCGACGCGGCGCCTCCGCTGTGGGTCGTGATCGCGTGCTACACGGCGATCTCGATGGGCACGCTGTTCGGCGGCTGGCGCATCGTGCGCACGATGGGCCAGAAGATCACCAAGCTCAAGCCGGTCGGCGGCTTCTGCGCGGAATCGGGCGGTGCCATCACGCTGTTCATCGCCAGCGCGATCGGCGTGCCGGTGTCGACGACGCACACCATCACGGGCGCCATCGTCGGCGTCGGCTCCGCGCAGAAGGCATCCGCCGTGCGCTGGGGCGTGGCCGGCAACATCGTGTGGGCCTGGGTCTTCACCATCCCCGCGTCGGCCTTCATGGCGGCGATCGCGTGGTGGGTCGGCACCCACATCCTCTGAGCGCGACGCATCGAACTACAAGGCAGCCTGCGGGCTGCCTTTTTTGTTGCTTCGATTCGGGGTCAGAGCACATTTTTCCGAAGTTTCGGGGTCAGAGCACATTTTCCATACATGCGCAGAAGCGACAACTTGCCGCCGTCGCCGAGGATTCTCATCTATTCACTAGCGCAGTGCCGATAAAAATGCCGGCAATCTCTTGCCTCGAAAAGTGCTTTGACCCCGAATTCTGCGAAAAATGTGCTCTGACCCCGAATTTGGCGTTTGCGCCACAGTGCATCGTTTCCTTTTCATTTTTACTAACGCACGTAGTAATATTACATGCGATCGTCGGCCAGCGTTGCCGTCCGGGCCACGCCCGTCGGTCAGAATAAGAATGAAGAGGGGACAATATGATATCCAGAAGTAGTTTGACTTCATGGTCGGGCTTCGCCATGGCCGCCTGCGCCAGCCTGCTGCTGGCCGGCTGCGGCGCTGGCGATGCGGGCCAGCAGGCCACCCAATCCGGCACCCGGCTGCTCGCGACGAGCACCGCGGCCGCCGCGCCCGTCGCGCCCGTCGCGCCGGGCAGCATCCGCATGCACTTCCACCGCGTCCAGAACGACACGGCCCAGTGGGGCGTGTACTCCTGGGACGGTCCGCAGCATCCCAGCTCGGCGTGGATCGCCGACCGCTTCATGTTCACGAACAGCGACGGCTTCGGCGGCTACGTCGACATTCCTCTGGCAGCGGGCAAGAGCGCGATCTGGTTCCTCGTCACCGACGGCAACGGCACGAAGAACTGCGGCGCCGACCAGCACGCCGACCTGAACGCCGACGTCGCCACGAAGGGCCAGGAGATCTGGATGCTGGAAGGCGACTGCACCGTGTACGCGACGCAGCCCGCGCTCAGCTTCGGCAATCTCGCCTTCGCCAACGCGCAGTGGCTCACCAGCACGACGTTGGCCTGGCCGGGCGTGCCGTCGGGCGGTCGCTACAGACTGTTCTATGCCGCCAACGGCGGCCTGGCGCCGACCCAGGGCGGTGACGTCGGCCTGGCGGGCGCCGAGCGTGCCTTCGACCTGACCGTATCCGCGCTGCCGGACGCGCTCCGCCAGAAATACCCGCACCTGGCCGGCGCCACGGGCCTGCGCCTGAAAGATGCCGATGCTGCCCAGGTGGCATCGCTGGTCAGCGGCCAGTTCGCCATCGCGCAGTACGACGGCAGCGGCAACCTCGTGCAGGTGACGTCGCTGCAGACGGCCGGCCTGCTGGACGACCTGTACGCCGCGAAGGCCACCCAGGCCCAGCTGGGCGTGACGTTCGACCGGAGCGGCCGCGCGACGTTCCGCGTATGGGCGCCGACGGCGAAATCCGTCGCGCTGAACCTGTACGCGAGCGTGAACGCGGCGACCGCCACGACGGTCCCGATGACGCGCGACGCCGCCAGCGGCGTGTGGAGCTACGCCTCGAACGACCTGTCGCTCGCCAACCGCGCCTACTACACGTACACGGTACAGGTGCTGTCGCGCTGGGCCGACAACAAGGTCGTGACGAACACCGTGACCGACCCGTATTCGCTGAGCCTCTCGGCGAACAGCGCGCGCAGCTTCGTGGCGAACCTCGACAGCCCGCAACTGAAACCGGCCGGCTGGGACGACCAGCGCATCCCGAAACTCGACGCGCCCACCGACATCGCGCTGTACGAGCTGCACATCCGCGATTTCTCGGCATCCGACGCCACCGTGCCCGCCGCCCACCGCGGCAAGTACCTGGCCTTCACGGACGAAAACGCCAACGGCATGCGTCACCTGAAATCGCTGCAGAAGGCGGGCCTGACGCACATTCACCTGCTGCCGAGCTTCGACATCGCCAGCGTCAACGAGAAGGGCTGCGTCACGCCGGCCATCCCGAATGCCGGTGCCGACTCGACGGCGCAACAGGCCGCGGTGGCGGCCGTGGCGGACGCGGACTGCTTCAACTGGGGCTACGACCCCGTCCACTACAATGCGCCGGAAGGCAGCTATGCGACGGATGCCGACGACGGCGCCGTGCGCGTGCGCGAATTCCGTGCGATGGTGCAGGCGCTGCACGAAACCGGCCTGCGCGTGACGATGGACGTCGTGTACAACCACACGAGCCAGTCGCAGCAAGGCCCGCTGTCGGTCCTCGACCGCATCGTACCGACCTATTACTACCGCCTCGCCAACGACGGCCACATCCTGAACGACAGCTGCTGCGCCGACACCGCGCAGGAAAACGCGATGATGGGCAAGCTGATCATCGACTCCGTGTCGCTGTGGGCGCGCCAGTACAAGGTCGACAGCTTCCGCTTCGACATCATGGGCTTCACGCCGCTGGACCTGCTGAAACGCCTGCAGGCGAGCGTCAACCAGGCCGCCGGCCGTGACATCTACCTGTACGGCGAAGCGTGGAACTTCGGCAGCGTGGCCAACGACGCCCGCTTCGTGCAGGCGCGCCAGGCCAACATGGCGGGCACCGGCATCGGTTCGTTCAACGACCGCATCCGCGACACCGTGCGCGGCGGCGGCTGCTGCGACGGCGGCCAGGCCCTGATCAGCCAGCAGGGCTTCATCAACGGCGTCTACACGGACCCGAACGCGCTGTCGACGCAGACCCGCGACGATGCGCTGCGCCTCGCGGACCTCGTGCGCGTCGCGCTGTCCGGCACGCTGCGCGATTACCGCTTCACGGACCGCTTCGGCAACGTGCGCACGAACGCGCAGATCGATTATTTCGGCCAGCAGGCCGGCTTCGCGGCGAGTCCGGCCGAGACGATCAACTACATCGAGGCGCACGACAATCAGACGCTGTTCGACATCAACGCATTCCGCCTGCCGCAATCGACGCCGCTGGCCGACCGCGTGCGCGTGCAGACCCTCGGCGCCGCGATCAACGTGCTGGCGCAGGGCATTCCGTTCTTCCACGCCGGCCAGGAAATCCTGCGCTCGAAATCGCTCGACCGCGACAGCTACAACGCGGGCGACTGGTTCAACAAGCTGGATTACAGCTACGCGTCCAATAACTTCGGCGTGGGTCTGCCGATGGCGGGTCCGAACCAGGACAACTGGTCGCTGATGTCGCCCATCCTCACCAACCCGCTGATCAAGCCGGACACGCGCGCGATCCTCGCCGCGAAGAACGCGTTCGAAGACTTCCTCGCGATCCGCGCGGACAGCACGCTGTTCCGCCTGCGCACGGCGCAGGACGTGATCGACCGCCTGAAGTTCCATAACGTGGGACCGAACCAGGTGCCGGGCCTCGTCGCCATGAGCATCGACGGCGCGCGCTACCCGGGCGCGCAGTACAAGGCGGTCGTCGTCGTGTTCAACGTCGACAAGGTCGGCAAGACGATCGCGATCCCGGAACTGAAGGGCCGCAAGCTGCAGCTGCACCGCATCCAGCGGAACGGCAGCGACGACGTCGTGAAGGCGTCGGAGTTCGATCGTAACAGCGGCACGTTCGCGATCCCGGCCCGCACTGCGGCCGTGTTCGTGCAGCACGCGAACGACTGATCGGGGCGTCATGAAAAAAGGGCCGGGGATGCGATCTCCGGCCCTTTTGCTATCGAGCGTTGCGACTCAGGGCTTGCCGGCCGCCCAGTTGTTGGTGCCGCTGCCGTTGGTGCGGTCGTTCTCGAGCGCCTGCTTGTCGACGACCGTCAGGTTGTCCGTGCGGCTCGGGGCCTTGCGCGGGATGAGGGTGCCCGTCGGCGTGTAGCTCGAGTCGAGGTACGTGTTGCCTCCCTGCTTGGTTTGCGCGCCGTCGGCGGCGCAGCCGGACAGCAGGATGGCGGTGGCCGCCAGGATCGGCGGAACGATGCGGTTCATTACGTGACTCTCCTGTAGTGAGTTGCGGTTGGCAGATTATTTGATGCAGACGGCGCGCACCATCTTGATGTCGGTGACGCCGCCCAGGATCTTCTCGATGCCGTCCATTTTCAGGGTCAGCATCCCGTCCTCCAGCGCGGCCGCGAGCAGGTCGGCCACGCGCGCGTGCTCGGTCAGCAGGCGCTTGATACGCTCGCTGCCCAGCATCAATTCATGCAGGCCGACGCGCCCGCGGTATCCCTTGTTGCACTCGGCGCAGCCCACGGCGCGGTACAGCGTGAAGCGCCCGGAAGCGTCGCCGTGGCGTTGGCGCCAGCCGGCCAGCACGGCCGCGCGCGCGGCCTGCGGGTCGGCCTTGTACGCCGCCTGGCCGCGCAACTCCTCGCAGTACTCGTCGAGCAGCGCGTCGATTTCGGCGGCGTCGGGGTGGTAGGGCTGGCGGCACGCGGTGCACAGGCGGCGCGCGAGGCGCTGCGCCAGGATGCCCAGCAGGGCGTCGGCAAAATTGAATGGATCCATGCCCATGTCGAGCAGGCGCACGACGGATTCCGGCGCGCTGTTCGTGTGCAGGGTCGAGAACACGAGGTGGCCCGTCAGCGACGCCTCGATGCCCGTGCTGACGGTCTCGCGGTCGCGCATCTCGCCGACCATGATCACGTCCGGATCGGCGCGCAGGAATGCGCGCATGACCGTCGCGAAGTCGAGGCCCGTCTTGCGGTTGACCTGCACCTGGCGCAGGCCCTTCTGCGTGATCTCGACCGGGTCCTCGGCCGTCCAGATCTTCGTCTCCGGCGTGTTCAGGTGCGCGAGGATCGAGTGCAGGGTCGTCGTCTTGCCGGAGCCCGTCGGTCCGCACACGAAGAACAGGCCGTACGGCTTGGCGACGGCGGCCTTCAGGCGCGCCAGGTTGTGCGGCAGGATGCCCAGCGCGTCGAGCGGAATCGGCTCGCCGGCCTGCAGGATGCGCATCACGACGTCCTCGACGCCGCCGCTGGACGGGATCGTCGCCACGCGCAGCTCGATGTCGAGCGGGCCGTACTTGCGGAAGCGGATCTTGCCGTCCTGCGGCTTGCGCCGCTCGGAGATGTCGAGGTCGCACATGATCTTTACGCGCGCGACGAGGGCGTTGCGGTAGCTGGCCGGAATCTCGATGTACGGCACCAGCACGCCGTCCTTGCGGAAGCGGATGCCCGTCTTGCCGCGGCCCGGCTGCGGTTCGATGTGGATGTCGGATGCGCCCTGGCGGTGCGCGTCGACGATGATCCGGTTCAGCAGCTTGACCAGTTCGTTCTCGACGGCGGCCGAGACCTCGGTGCCGCCGCCTTCCGCATCCTCGTCGGGATCGCCGTCCTCGTCCAGGTTGGACAGCAGCTCGCCGACACTCCCCTCGTCGGCCACGGGACCGCCGAAGAACTGGGCCACCGTCAGGCGCAGGTCGTGGCGGGTCGTCACGCGCCACGCGATGCGCGCGCGCCCGAACACCTGCGCGGCGATGTGGCTGGCGGCCACGCGCTCCGGGTCCACCGCCATCAGCACGAGGCCGTCCGGGCCGTCCTCCAGCGGCAGCCAGCCATGTTCGAGCGCGTACTGCGGCTTCAGGTTGCGCAGCAGCTCGACGGGTTTCACGCGCTCGGGGCGGAACGGTTCGTAGGGCAGGCCGCAGTACGCGGACAGCGCTTCCCCGAGCTGGGACGGCTTCAGGGAGAAGTCGGCCAGCAGCACGTCCTCGATGTCGGTCTCGCGCTCGCGCGCGAGGCGCGTGGCCAGTTCCAGTTCCTGCACGGCGAGGACCGCGCGCGTCACGAGTGCATCGTAGCGGCCGCGCGGCAGCGGCGCGCGCAGGCGCTGGCTGAACGCGACGGCGAGCGTGTCGCACAACTGCCTGATGCCGTCCACGCACAGCTGGGGGAACGGGCCGCCGCTGCGGTGGTTGATGAACTGGATCACGCCGAGCAGCGCGCCGCCCGCGTCGATCAGGGGCGCCACCAGCATCTCGCGCGTGCGGTAGCCCGTGCGCTGGTCGACGCCGCGCTGGAAGCGCAAGGTGGGTGCGAGGCGCCGCAGTTCGGCCTCGTCGTACACGTCGGCGATGTTGACGGTCAGGCGCGCCAGCGCCACGAAGCCGGCGATGGAGCCCGGTCCGATGGGCAGCTGCAGGTGGCGGATTTCGGACAGGCCAGTCTTGACCTTGGCGACGAGGGCATCCTGCGCCGGCGTGACGGCGTACAGGGTAAAGCGGTCGGCATCGAACAGGTCGCAAAAATCCTGGCCCAGGTCGAGCATGATCTGGTCCAGGTTGGCGGTGGCGTGGATCCTCGTGGTGATCGCCTGCAGGCGGCGCTGGAAGTCGAGGCGCCGCGCCGTGTCGTCGGGCGCGCGCCGGTCGACTCGCCGTTCTCCCGTCTGCTGGTCCACGAAGTCCGCGCCCATCAGAGTTCCACTTCCAGGCCTTCGTAAGCCAGCGTGACGACGAGGCCGTTCAACCGGTCCTGCCAGCGGGCGAGGGCTTCTCCGAACACGGCTTCCAGCTCGTCGTCCGAGCGGGTCGGCTCGTGGTGCGTGCAATACAGGCGGCGCGCGCCGACCTTCAGCGCCAGCGCGATGGCGCCGTCGAACGTGCCGTGGCCCCAGCCCTGCTTGGCGGGATATTCGTCGAGCGTGTACGAGCAGTCGGCGACGAGCGCGTCGACGCCTTCGATCGTACGTTCGATCTCCCGCTCGCGCCGCTCGATCTCGCGCTGCGCCGCGTCGTGGTCCGCGCTGCCGGGGACATGGGGATTGAAGAAGGGTTCGTGGTCGCCCGTGAAGAACATGGCGCGGCCGTTGCACTCCACGCGGTAGCCGAGGTTCGTCACGGGGTGGTTCATCACGACGTTGTGCACGACCACGCCGCCCACCGCGTGCGGCACGCCGATCTCCAGCGTCCGGTAGTCGATGGTGGCATCCATGCGCTCCTCGCTGACGGGGAAGTAGCTGTTTTGCAGCTGCACGCCCATCACGTGCTCGATGCCCTGGCCCGTGACGGGATCGTGGGCGCCGTGCAGGCATACGCGCGTGCCTTTCACGAACAGCGGCGTGAAGAAGGGCAGGCCGTGGATATGGTCCCAGTGGCTGTGCGTGATGAAGATGTTGGCGCGCACGGGCGTGCCGTCTTCCGCGCGCCGGCGCATCAGGTCCTGGGCGAGCGCATAGATCCCCGTGCCGGCGTCCAGCACCACGAGCGTGCCGTCGTCGCCGCGCACCTCGATGCACGTGGTGTTGCCGCCGTAACGCACGGTACGCGGCCCGGGGGACGGGATCGATCCGCGCACACCCCAGAATCTGAATTTCATTAGGACTCCCCTTGCTGTGCAGCCTCGTCGTCTGCTCTGTATTCTTGTCGCGGCCAGGCCAGCACCGTTGCAATATATGTCAGATCATAACGTTTATTTGTAACCGATTATCTGAAATTTGCAATTATGCATCAGTTGGTGTACAGCGGCGTGTAACGACGTTACACTGTGGGAGAATTTCACTCCAGCAATTAATGTGTCGATCCATCACATGCAAGAGCTCACCCCTGCCAACATCGTAGAGCGGCTCGACCTGCTCACGGAGGTCAGCGTCGCCCTCGGCGACGGCCATGACATCGGTTCCTTCCTCGACCGCATCCTGAAGGTTGCCAAGGGCATGACCAACGCTGACGGCGGCACGCTGTACCGGCCGAGCAGCGACGAGCGCAGCCTGTGCTTCCACATCTCCCTGAACGACACGCTGGAGATCTACCAGGGCGGGGCCAGCGGCAATACCATCGATCTGCCGCCCGTCCCCCTGTACGACCAGTACGGCAACAAGAACATCACGGCGGTGGCGGCCTACGCGGCCAACTTCCACCAGTCGGTGAACATCGCCGACGTGTACCAGGCCGACGTCTTCAACTTCTCCGGCATGCGTTCCTTCGACCAGACGTTCGGCTACCGGACGAAGTCGATCCTGACCGTGCCGATGACGAACCACGAGGGAGAACTGATCGGCGTGCTCCAGCTGATCAACGCGAGGGACCGCGACACGGGCGAGATCTGCGCGTTCTCCGACACCGACCAGCGCTTCATCGAGGCGCTGGCGGCCCAGGCGGCCGTCGCGCTCACGAACCAGCAGCTCGTCGTACAGATGGAGCAGCTGCTGGAAGCCCTCGTCAACCTGATCAACATCGGCATCGACGAAAAATCGCCGTACACGGGCCGCCACTGCCAGTTCGTGCCGGAGCTGACGATGATGCTGGCCGAGGCCGTGCACGAGACGCACATCGGGCCGATGGCGTCGTTCCGCATGAGCGACCGCGACCGCCGCGAACTGTGGCTGGCGGGCCTGCTGCACGACTGCGGCAAGATCACGACGCCGGTCCACGTCGTCGACAAGGCGACCAAGCTGGAGACGATCTTCGACCGCATCCACATGATCGACACGCGCTTCGAGGTGCTGTTGCGCGATGCCGAGATCCGCGCGCTGCGCGAGCAATGCGAACCCGGTGCCGACCGCGCGGCGATCGCCGACCGTCTCGCATCGGAGCAGGCGCGCCTGCGCGCGGACCGCGATTTCCTGCGCCACGCGAACGTCGGCAGCGAAGGCATGTCGCCCGAGGCCATGGAACGCGTGCACCGCATCGCCGCGTACCGCTGGACGGGGCCGGACGGCGTCGAGCGCGACTTCCTCGACGAGGACGAGGTGCGCAACCTGACCGTGCGCTTCGGTACACTGAACGACGACGAACGCAAGATCATCAACAACCACATCGTCGTGACGATCCGCATGCTCGAATCGCTGCCCTGGCCGAAGCACCTCAAGAACGTCCCGGAATACGCGGGCGGCCACCACGAGCGCATGGACGGCAAGGGCTATCCGCGCGGCCTCACGCGCGAGCAGATGTCCGTGCAGGCCCGCGTGATGGCCATCGCCGACATCTTCGAGGCCCTGACGGCCCGCGACCGCCCGTACAAGAAGGGCAAGACGCTGTCGGAGTCGCTGCACATCCTCGGCAAGTTCGCCCTCAACGGCCACATCGACCCGGACCTGTTCGACATCTTCGTACGCCAGAAGGTGTACCTGAAATTCGCGCGCAAGAACCTGGATCCGTCGCAGATCGACCACGTCGACGAGGCGGCGATCCCGGGCTATACGCCGTGAAGCTGCTGCGCCGCTACGGGGCGCGCTGGGCGTTGGGGCTGGCGCTGACCCTGGTCGCGCTGGCCTACGTGATGAACGTGTGGAGCAGCCACGCGATCGCGCGCCAGGACACCATCATCGGCGACCTGCGCATGCGCCTGGAGGCGCCCGTGCTCGATCCGCGCATCGTGATCGTCGACATCGACACGAAGAGCCTGGGCGAGATTGGGCGGTTTCCCTGGGGCCGCAACGTGCTGGCGAAGCTGGTCGACCAGCTGGCCGGGCACTATGGCGCCGCCGCGATCGGCTTCGACATTTCCTTTCCCGAACCCGACACCAGTTCCGGCTACGCCGTGCTGGAGCGGCTGGCTGCGCACGACCTGAAAGACGATCCCGTCCTCCACGCGCGGCTGGCGCAACTGCAGCCGGCGCTCGATTACGACGGCCTGTTCGCCAAGGCGCTGCAGGACCGGCCCGTGGTGCTGGGGTATAACCTGGCGGAGGTGAAGCGGGGCGCGCTCCCGCCGCCCGTGTTTACGCTGGCCGACCTGAAAGGACGCGACCTGGTCGCCTACGCCGCGGAAGGCTACGAGGCCAACCTGGCGCGCCTGCAGGCGGCGGCGCGCGGCGCCGGCAGCTTTACGGTGATCTCCGACGACGACGGCATGGTGCGATCCAGTTCGCTGCTGCAGCGCATCGGCGACGGCTACTACCCGTCGCTGGCGCTTGCGACGGCCGCTGTTTACCTGGACGCCGGCGCGATCGCCCCGGTGTTCACCACGGCGGACGCCGACAGCGGCGCCGCCGACTTCATCCGGGTGGCAGGCACGCGCGGCGTGCGCCGTATCCCCGTCGGGCTGGGCCTCCTGACCAACGTGCAGTTCCGCGGCCCGGGCGGTCCGCAGGGCGGGGCATTCCGCTATCTGTCGGCGGCGGACGTGCTGGCGGGGCGGGTGAAGCGTGAGGTGCTGGAAGGCGCGATCGTGCTGGTCGGGACGACGGCGCCCGGCCTGCAGGATCTGCGCGCCACGCCTGTGAACAAGGAGTACCCGGGCGTCGAGGTGCACGCCAACGTCATCAAGTCGATCCTCGACCAGCACTACAAGACGCATCCCGATTACGCGTCGGGCATCGAGTTTACGCAGGTGATCGTTGTCGGGCTGGTCCTGTCGCTGCTGCTGCCGGCCCTGGCGCCGCTGGCGGCCGTGCTGGCGTCCGCGAGCGCCTTCGCGGCCGTCGTGGGCCTGAATCTGTATGCCTACCGTGTGCTCGACTGGACGACGGACATGTTCATCTGCCTCCTCATGATCGCCGCGCTGTTCGTGCTGAACCTGGCCTGGGGCTGGTTCTTCGAGCACCGCAAGGGCCGCGCCCTCGTCTCGCGCTTCGGCGAATACGTGGCGCCGGAACTGGTCGCGCAGATGGCCGAGAATCCGGAAGCCTATACGATGGAAGGCGAGAGCCGCGAGCTGTCCGTGATGTTCGTCGACGTGCGCGGCTTCACGACGATCTCGGAAGGCCTGTCGCCGAAGGCGCTGCGCGAGTACATCAACCTCTATCTCACCGCGATGTCCGAGGACATCCGCGGCAGCCACCAGGGCACGCTCGACAAATACATCGGCGACGCCGTGATGGCCTTCTGGGGTGCCCCCGTCGCCTTCGCCGACCATGCGAGCCGCGCGGTGGCCACGTCGCTGCTGATGCAGGCCAGCGCGGCCCGCCTCAACGAGGATTTCAAACGGCGCGGCTGGCCCCCGCTGGCCATCGGCATCGGTATCAACTCGGGCCTGATGCACGTGGGCGACATGGGCTCCGCGATCCGCCGGGCCTACACGGTGATGGGCGACGCGGTGAATCTCGGCTCGCGCCTGGAGGGCATCACCAAGGTCTACGGCGTCGGCATCGCGGTGGGCGAGGCCACGCGCCTGGCGGCGCCGGAATTCGTCTACCGCGAACTGGATCTCGTCCGTGTCAAGGGCAAGAACGAACCGGTGGCGATCTTCGAACCGCTCGGCAAACCGGCCGATCTCGATCCCGTCGTGCTGGACGAACTGGCCGCGTGGGATGCGGCGCTGGCGAGGGTGCGCGCGCAGGACTGGGATGGTGCGCAGGACGCGATCGCGGCGCTGCACGCGGCACATCCGCAGCGCGCGCTCTACGCCCTGTACCTGGAACGGATCGCGCACTGGCGTGTGGATCCGCCGGGCGCGGACTGGGATGGGGTGACGACGTTCGAGACCAAGTAGCGCCGGCGCAACGCCCCTGTCCGGTAATCCCCCCATCCCGTGGGGAAGACTTCTGATTTTCAATTATTTTTCTCTCAGGCAAGGAAAACCTCTTTACACTCGTAACAATCCGAAGTTTTCCTTTCGGCGGCATTGCCGCAGGCCCGGGGATGCATGGGCCAGAACAATAACGATATGGTCATCCACAACATGAAACTACGCTTGGCACGCCTGGTCGCGGGCTCGGTGCTGGCTGCCGCCGTCGGCGCCGCCTGGGCCGACGACGCGATCCGGTTCGAGATCAGCCGCTTCGACGTGAGCGGCAACACCTTGCTGCCCGCTGCCGACGTGCAGGCCGCCGTCGCCCCGTACACCGGGGCCGGCCGCGATTTCGGCGACGTCCAGCGCGCGCTGGAAGCGCTCGAGGCGCTGTACCACGCGCGCGGCTGGAACGTCGTCACCGTCCAGCTGCCCGAACAGGAACTCAATGGCGGCGTCGTGCGCCTGCACGTCGTGCAGACGAAAGTCCGCCAGGTCGAGGTGACGGGCAACCGCTGGTTCTCCGAGGCGAACGTGCGCGCCGGCCTGCCCACGCTCGTTCCCGGCGCGACGCCGAACCTGGCGGACGTGTCGCGCAACCTCAGGCTCGTCAACGAGAACCCGGCGAAGAAGGTCAAGCTGAGCCTCGCCGGCGCGGACGCCAATGGCGAGGATGCCGTCGACGCGAAAGTGGAAGTGGCGGACGAGCGCCCGTGGAAGGTGATGTTCAATGCCGACAACACGGGCACGGAGTCCACCGGCAAGACCCACGCGGGCGTGCTGCTGCAGCATGCGAACCTGTGGGGCCGCGACCACGTGGGCACCCTGCAGTACACGACGACGGCCGAGCGCCCGGACCGCGTGGCCGTGTGGGCGGCCGGCTACCACGTGCCGCTGTACGCGCTGGGCGATTCCATCGACCTGTTCGCAAGCTACTCGGACGTCGACTCGGGCGCCGTCAACGCCGGCCTGTTCGACCTCGCCGTCAGCGGCAAGGGCACGGTCTACGGCGGCCGCTACAACCATGTCTTGCCGAAGCGGGGCAACCTGGAGAGCCGCATCGTCCTTGGCTTCGACGTCAAGGCCTACCGCAACAGCGTTGTCTTCGGCACGCAGGACTTCGGCAACGACGTCACCGTGCGCCCGCTGAGCATCGCCTGGGCCGGCAGCCATGCGGCACCCGACGGCCAGACCGACTTCTCGATCTCGCTGCTGCAGAACGTGCCGGGCGGTTCGCGCGGCAGCGCGGCCGATTTCGCGGCCGTGCGCAGCGGCGCGAAGGCAGGCTACCGGATGGTGCGCTTTGCGGCCGCCTTCACCAACGTCGTCGCTGCCGACTGGCAGACGCGCGTGCTGCTGAACGGCCAGTGGACGCACGACGCGCTGGTGCCGGGCGAGCAGTTCGGCGCCGGCGGCGCGACGACGGTGCGCGGCTTCGGCGAGCGCGACCTCGCCACCGACACGGGCATCGTCTCGAACATCGAACTGTACACGCCGGACCTGTGCGGCCGCGCGGGCTGGCAATGCCGCCTGCTCGGCTTCTACGACACCGCCTGGGGCGAGCGCAATCGCGCGCTGCCGGCGGAACTGCATCGCACGGCGATCTCCAGCACGGGCCTCGGCCTGCGCGTCGCGGCGGGCAGCACGGCCAGCGTGCAGCTCGACTACGGCCACGGCATGCACATCGGCCAGGTGGCGGCCACCAGCAGGAACAAGCTCCACGTCCGCGTGGCGCTGGCGTATTGAGGATCCAACCATGACTTCATCCATCAAAAGACGACTCGGCGCGCTGCTGCTCGCGGCGTGCTACTGCGCGACCGGTTCCGCCGCGCCCACGCTGCCGCAGGTCGTCGCGGGCCAGGCGACGTTCAACCAGCAGGGCAACGTGTTCTCGATCACGAACACGCCCGGCGCCATCATCAACTGGCAGAGCTTCAATGTTCAAGCAGGCGAGGTCACGCGCTTCATCCAGCAGAACGCGGACAGCGCGGTGCTGAACCGCGTGCTGGGCCAGGACCCGACGAAGATCCTCGGCGCGCTGCAATCGAACGGCAAGGTCTTCCTGATCAATCCGAACGGCATCCTGTTCGGCCAGGGCGCGCGCGTGGACGTGAACGGCCTCGTGGCTTCCACGCTGAACATCAGCGACGCCGACTTCCAGGCGGGCCGCAAGCGCTTCCAGGCGGGCACTGTCGCGGGGACCGTGCGCAACGAAGGCACGATCGCGACGCCATCCGGCGGCCAGGTCTTCCTGATCGCGCCGAACGTCGAGAACACGGGCATCGTCACGGCACCGAACGGCGACGTGATCCTCGCGGCGGGCCACAGCGTGCAGCTGGTGGATTCGAACGACCCCGACCTGCGTGTGGCGCTCTCGGCACCGGCCGGACAGGCCGTCAACCTGGGCCAGGTCATCGCGCAGGGCGGCCGCATCGGCATCTACGGCGCCCTGGTGAACCAGCGCGGCGTCGTCAACGCGGACAGCGCCGTCATGGGCGCGAACGGCCGCGTCGTCCTGAAAGCCAGCCGCGCCGTCGCGCTGGACGCGGGCAGCGTCACGCGCGCTGCCGGCAGCGCGGGCGCGGACGGCGGCACCGTGCAGGTGCTTGGTCAGCAGGTCGACATCGCCACTGGCGCGAACGTGGATGCGAGCGGCCGCAATGGCGGCACGGTGCTCGTCGGCGGCGACTGGCAGGGCGGCGGCAGCGCCATGCGCGCGCAGAACACGAGCGTCGCGCGCGGTGCAGTCATCCGCGCGGACGGCAGCGCCGGCAACGGCGGCAAGGTCGTGCTGTGGTCCGACGGCGCGACGACGGCGCACGGCACCGTCAGCGCGCGCGGCAGCGCGGCCGGCGGCAAGGTCGAGACGTCGGGCCATGCGCTCGACGTGGACGGTATCACGGTCGACGCATCGGGCAGCAAAGGGAAGAACGGCACGTGGCTGCTGGACCCGTACGACATCGAAGTCGTGGCGGGCGGCACGGCGAACGCGAACGACGTCAAGACGTCTTCCGGCGGCACGGCGACGGGCGTCACGCGCGTGGCACCGTCCACGCTGACGGCGGCCGGCACGGACGTCGTCCTGCAGGCGCAGCACGACCTCACCGTCACGGACGCGCTGAACGCGGCCGGCAGCGTGCGCGCACAGGCGGGCAACGACATCCGCGTCAACGCCCAGGTGAGCGCGGGCGGCGACCTCGATTTCCGCGCGCAGAACGCCTTCACGCTGGGCGCCAACGGCGTGCTCAAGACCGGTAACTACATCGACATCGGCGCCAACCAGATCACGCTTGCGGGGAACATCGCGGGCAGCGGCCAGTTGCCGATCCTGACCCTCACGTCGGCCGATCCCGGCCGCGCCATCAGCATCGGTACGGGCACGGGCAGCGCGGGCGGACTGTCGCTGGACGCCGCGGCGCTGCAGCGCCTGAGCAGCAACCTCTTCGAGATCAACGTGGGCAACAGCGCGCACACGGGCACCGTGTCCGTCGACAGCGCGCTCTCCGCGGCGACCAACGTGGTGCTGGAAAACGCGGGCACCATCCACATCGGCGCACCGGTCGACCTGTCGGCGGGCGCGGGCAGCCGCTTCATCGCGAGCCAGTACGCCAACGGCGGCCTGATCGACGTCGCGCGCAGCGTGACAGCGTCGAAGTCGGTGCTGCTGCAGGGCGACCGGCTCGCCATCGGCGCCACCGTGTCCGCCGACAAGGTCACGCTGCAACCCAACAGCGCGGGTACGCACATGACCCTCGGCGGCGCCGGCAGCGCGGGCGGGTTCGCGCTCGACGATACCGCGCTGTCCAGGGTGCGGGCGAACGAACTCACGATCGGCGGCCTCGCGGGCGGCTGGGGCGGCATCGAAGTGAACGGTGTCGTGCTGTTCGACAGCGTGTCCCGCAAAGTCACGCTGGACGCGGGGGCCGGCAGGCTGGATATCGGTTCGCCCCTCGGCTTCGGCGGTACGCTGGCGCTCACGTCGAGTGCCGGCATCTACGCAACGGGCAATGGCACCATCACGGCAGTCGACCTGGCGGTGCGCGGCGGCGACGTCGTCCTGCCTGCCCCCAATGCCATCGGCACGCTGTCCGGCACCAGCAACGGCAATGTGTTCCAGGTGAGCGCGCGCGACACGCTGCACATCGGCACCGTCGACGGCCTGGCGGGCGTCGCGGCGCCCAATGCGAGCGCGCAGTTCGGCGTCACCGGCGCGCTGGTGCTGGATGCGGACATCGCGGCCGGCGGTATCGCCGCGATCGACGCGTTCGGCATCAACGGCAGCGGCCTGCTGCAGGCCGGTACGCTGGCACTGACATCCAGCGGCGGCATCGGCACGGACACGGCCCCGCTCAGGACCCGCACCGGCGCGCTGCAGGCGACCAATCGGAGCAACCAGATCATCAACATCGCCAACGCGGGCCCACTCGTGCTGGTCCGCGCCGTGCAGGACAATCCCGGCAATAGCGGCGCGATCGCCATCGACAGCGTGGGCGGCTTGACCGTGCCCGCGTTCGACGTGACCAACGGCGCCGGCGAAGTGCGCACCAACAGCGGCGACATCAGCCTCACGACGCACAGCCCGCTGACGATCAACGGCCGCGTGGCGACGACGAGCGGCAACGTGCGCCTCCTCGCCGACAACGGCGGCGCCGTCACGATCTCCTCGGGCGCCCGCGTGATGTCGGTCAGCGGCAACGTCAGCGTCACGGGCGGTTCCACGCAGATCGCGGCCGACAGTATCAGCGTGTCCAGCCCGGACAAGCTGCAGGTCCGCACCGGCGGCACGGATACCGGGACGCCGCCGCCGGCCACGCCGCCGACGCTCGACGCCTGCCTCGCCGACCGCACGGTGGCCGGCTGCGGCCCCGTGCTGGCGGCCGCGGTGCAGGCCTGCACGGCGAATCCGTCCGGTCCGCGCTGCGGCGAGGTCGTGCCGACGTACGAGACATGCTCGGCCCAGCCCACGGCGCCGGGCTGCGCCCCCATCATCAAGGAACACGACGCGATCACCGCGTGCATGGCCAACCCCAGGGCGCCGGGCTGCTCCACCACCTTGCCCGTGTATGACGTCTGCAAGTCGGCGCCGGCGACGTACGGTTGCGCGGTCGTCATCAAGGAGCACGACGCCATCACCGCCTGTATCGCCGACCCGAAGGCGCCGGGCTGCACGACGACCTTGCCGCCGCTGGACCAGTGCCGCGCGGACGGCAGCGCCTACGGCTGCGTGGCCGTGCTGGCGCGCGCCCGCTTCGACGCCTGCCTCGCGAATCCGTCCGGCGCCGGCTGCGGCGACATCCTGCCGAAGCTGGACGTGTGCAAGCTGACGCCGTCGCTGGAAGGTTGTACGCAGGTGCTGGCGCTGGGCTTCCAGGCCTGCCTCGCGAATCCGCACGATGCGAGCTGCAGCGGCATCCTGCCCACGCTGACCCAATGCCAGGGCAACAGCAAGCTGCCCGGCTGCGACGTGGTGCTGCCGACGCTGGCCATGTGCATCGGCAGCCCGAGCCTGCAAGGCTGCGACGTGCGCCTGCCGAGCCTCGCGGTGTGCGCGGCAGCGCCGAACACGGCGGGCTGCGAGGCCGTGCTGCCGACGGCATCGTTCTGCAGCACGCATCCGGGCGACCCGACCTGCGTGGTCGTCAGCGGCAGTGGCGGCGGCGGCCAGAACGCGCAGGGCACGCCGGTGGCCCAGGCGGTGCAGACGGTCGTCCAACTCATCAACACGTCGGCGCCCTCGGTCGTGTCGTACCTCCCGGCCGGCGGCACCGGCCGGAGCGACAGCGACCCGACGGCCGTCAAGCCGGGCGCACGCGCGACCGGCCTCGCGCAAGCGGAACAATCTGGAGTCAAGAATGAAAAACCTGCGACCAAACTGTACTGCAATTGAGGCGCTGGCCCGGGCACTCCTGTGCGCCGTGCTGCTGCTCGCCGGCGGCGCGGCATGGGCGGGGCAGGCCGTGGGCATCGTGGAACACCTGAGCGGGCCGCTGATGGACCGCAAGGCCGACGGCACCGTCAAGGTATTGGCCGCGAAGTCCGAGGTGGAGAGCGGCGACACGCTCGTGGCGGAGAAGAACACGTACGCGCAGATCCGTTTCATCGACAACAGCGAGATCACGCTGCGTCCCGGCACCACGTTCAAGATCGACAACTTCGCCTACGATGCCGGGAAACCGGAAGAAGACAGCGCCGCGTTCAGCCTGGTAAAAGGCGGCCTGCGCTCGATCACGGGCCTGCTGGGCAAGCGCAACAAGGAGAAGTTCCAGCTCAAGACGCCGGCCGCCACGATCGGCATCCGCGGCACGACCTTCATCGCGCAGTGGGTGGAGCCGCCGCTGCCGGCGGCGCGCGCACCGGACCTGGCACCTGGCCTGCACGTGGCCGTGCTGGACGGGATGATCGTCGTGACGAACGCGGGCGGCGCGCTGAACTTCCCGGCCGGGCAGTTCGGTCACGTGCCGAACGTGAACGTGCCGCCGATCGTCGTCCCGCAGAATCCGGGCCTGCAGTTCACGCCGCCGCCGGCGTTCGGCAGCAGCGCGGGTGGTCCGCTCGCGTCGCAGGGGCCGGCGGCGCAGCAGAACGGGGTCGACTGCATCGTGCGCTGACCGGCGCGGCGTATAAAAAAAGCCTGTGCACCTTCCGGCGCACAGGCTTTTTTGTTGGGGCGATCGACCGTTACAGCACGTCGCTCGCGTGATCCGCCAGGCGCGAACGCTCGCCGCGCGCCAGGGTCACGTGGCCGCTGTGGCCCCAGCCCTTGAAGCGGTCGACCACGTACGTCAGGCCGCTCGAGCCCTCGGTCAGGTAAGGCGTGTCGATCTGCGCGATGTTGCCGAGGCAGAGGATCTTCGTGCCCGGACCCGCGCGCGTGACGAGCGTCTTCATCTGCTTCGGCGTCAGGTTCTGCGCCTCGTCGATGATGAGGAACTTGTTCACGAACGTGCGACCGCGCATGAAGTTCAGCGACTTGATCTTGATGCGCGAACGGATCAGGTCCTGCGTCGCCGCGCGGCCCCAGTCGCCCGCGTCGCCGTCGGACTTCATCAGCACTTCCAGGTTGTCGTCGAACGCGCCCATCCACGGCGACATCTTTTCTTCTTCCGTGCCGGGCAGGAAGCCGATGTCTTCGCCGACGGGCACCGTCACGCGGGTGACGATGATCTCGTTGTAGACCTTCGTCTCCAGCACCTGGGCCAGGCCCGCCGCCAGCGCCAGCAGCGTCTTGCCGGTACCGGCCTGGCCGAGCAGCGTGACGAAGTCGACTTCCGGATTCATGAGCAGGTTCAGCGCGAAGTTCTGCTCGCGGTTGCGCGCCGTGATGCCCCACACGTTGTTCTTGTTGCTGGAATAGTCGCGCAAGGTCTGCAGCACGGCGGTCTTGCCGTTGATCTGCTTGACCTGGGCGTACAGTGGCGCTTCGCCGTTCTTCGGTTCCAGGTACACGAACTGGTTGACGAGCAGGGTCGGGATCAGCGGGCCCGTGATGCGGTAGAACGTGGACGAGTAGCCGCCCTTGATCTCCTGCCACGATTCCACGCCCTTGCCGTGCTTCGTCCAGAAGTCGTCCGGCAGCTGGACGATGCCCGAGTACAGCAGGTCGGTGTCTTCCAGCACGTGGTCGTTGAAGTAGTCTTCGGCGGCCAGGCCCAGCGCGCGCGCCTTGATGCGCATGTTGATGTCCTTCGACACCAGCACGATCGCGCGGCCTGGCTGCTCCGCTTCCAGTGCGCGCACGACACCGAGGATCTGGTTGTCGGCCTTGCCGGACGGGAGACCTTCGGGCAGGGCGGCACCGTTCAGGCGCGTCTGGAAGTGCAGGCGGCCCTTCGCATCCTTGTTGCCCAGCTTGGCCAGCGGGATGCCGGCCTCGATGGCGTCGTCGTCGACGTTGGCGATCAGGGCATCCAGCGTGCGCGAGACCTGGCGCGCATTACGCGCGACTTCCGACATCCCTTTCTTGTGGTTGTCGAGTTCCTCGAGCGTCATCATCGGCAGGTAGACGTCGTGTTCCTCGAAGCGGAACAGCGAGGTCGGGTCGTGCATCAGCACGTTCGTGTCGAGCACGAACACCTTCGTGGCGCCCGACGTGTCGGCCTTGCGGCTGGCTTGCGACTTGACGTTGACCTCGACCGGCTTGTGCTTGGCCGGATGCGGTTCGTTCATGTCCGTTTCGCGCAGCTTGGCGCCGGCACCTTCGGCCTTCGCCTTGCCGGGTTTCGCGGGCTTTTCGCCGCGGGCGGGCATAGGCGGAATCGCCGGTGCTTCGGGCGGCGTGGCTTCGCGTGCGGGCGCCTCGGCCAGCAGCGCGGCTTTCGATTTGCGCGACTTGGTGGTCTTGGGCGCGGGCACGGCCGGGCCGCTGATCAGGTCTTCGACGGGGTCGTTTTCCGCTTTCGCGGCTGCGCGCACAGGCGTCTTGCCCGGTTCGGCCCTCGGATAATCCTTGGCCAGCAAAATGGTGGCCGGCTTGGTGGGGAGTTTAGGCAGTGGCATCAGGTTCTCAATCCAGAAAAAAAGTCGGAAAAACGCACCGCACGGCACGCGCGCGCCGCCGGGCAGACAGATGCAACTGGGGGGAGCTGCGAGGCGCCGGCGAGCCCGGACGGGGGCCCTGGCCGGCAGCCAGATTGGAATGATGCGGTGAGGTAAAACAGTGACTCAAAATAGGCGAACGCTCGGCTAAAGGTTTGTAAGAACCATCGCCAGCCCGCTCTTCAAGGCTGGCTCTTTAGAAATTCCAGCACTTCATCGACGTGATCATTGACTTTCACGCCACGCCATTCTTTCACCAACTTGCCGTCAGCGTCAATGACAAACGTACTGCGCTCTACCCCCCGCACTTTTTTGCCGTACATGTTCTTCATTTTCATGACGTCGAACTGGGTGCACACGGCTTCGTCCGGATCGGAGATCAGTTCGAACGGCAGGCCCAGCTTGGCCTTGAAGTTTTCGTGCGAGCGCAGGGAATCGCGGCTGATGCCGTACACGTCGGCATTCAGCGCCTTGAATTCGTCGTAGCGGTCGCGGAAGTTCATCGCTTCCGTCGTGCAGCCGGGGGTATTGTCTTTGGGATAGAAGTACAGCACCGTATAGCGCGCCGGGCGACCGTTCAGTTGAAACGTCTGGTCGCCGGTCATCGGCGCGCTGAAATCGTCGAGAGGTGCTGCGGTTGGGCTTTCGGCCACGGTTTTCTCCTGTCTCGCGGCCTGGCACCGCGTGCATTGCCGCGGCCGATAAGCCGCGTCGTCATGTTGTCGTATCGAGGATGATCAGATCGCCCGATCGTCCGGGTAACTCGCCCCACTGGACGGGATGTTCCGGCAGCGGGTCGCCTTTTATCTTCTCATAATAGTCCGCCATCGAGGCAAGCTGGTAGCCTTGGGCTTTCCAACCTGACAACAGCTGCTCGAATATGGGGGCGAGTTTCTGTCCTTCAAGCTCCGCGTGCAAGGTATACACGTGATCGCGCTGCGGATTCGCCGTCAGCTTCAGCAGGTGGGCGGCGATATTGTTCTCGTCGATGACGGTGCCGTCGATCTCGCGGCCCAGCAATTCGTCCAGCGTGGGCAGCGTCGTCGGCATCTGGATGTGCGACAGGCCGCGGTAGCGGTACGGGCCCGCCTGCGGATCGGCCAGCGAACCGTCGTCGCGCAACTGGGCGCGGCCGTCCGATGCGTAGCGGTAGCCCACGGCATCGTGGCGGGCGAACGCATGCTGGTTCATCTGCCAGCCCGCCGCGCCATGCGTGTGCGGCGCCTCGCGGAACACCTGCGCGTAGCGCTGCTCGCTCTTCTTCATCATGCGATCCGTCCACGCGGCGTCGCGCCCGCGCACGTTGTCCTGCCACCAGACGTGGTCCCACGTGTGGATGCCGCATTCGAAGCCGGCGTCGCGCGCGGCGCGCATCTCGGCCGCCGCTTTCGCCCCGATGTCCGGGCCGGGCAGCAGCACGCCGTACATCAGCGTCCTGAACCCGTAGTGCTCCACGACGGACGTGCGCGACACCTTCTGGAAAAAGCCGGGACGCAGCGCGCGCCGCATCGCCCATCCCGTGTGGTCCGGGCCCAGCGAAAACAGGAACGTCGCACCGGCCCCGTGCGCGGTCAGCATGCGCACGAGGTTGGGCACGCCTTCGCGCGTGCCGCGGTAGGTGTCGACGTCGATCTTGAGGACGAGCAGCGGTGCCAAGACGATGCCCTTAGTCGACGAGAGCCTGGGCCGCCGCGACCTGGCCGCGGTAGGCGTCGAAGATGTGGCGCAGCGCGTCCGCCATCGTCACGGTCGGCGCCCAACCGAGGTCGTTCTGCGTGTTCTCGATCTTCGGCACGCGGTTCTGCACGTCCTGGTAGCCCGTGCCGTAGTAGGCGCCCGAACTCGTTTCGACGATCTTGACTTTCTCCGCGCCGGCCGCGTATTCCGGATACTCGGCGGCGAGCTTCATCATCATGTCGGCCAGTTCGCGGATCGAATAGTTGTTCGTCGGGTTGCCGATGTTGTAGATCTGGCCGGTGGCCTTGCCGTCCTTGTTCTCGATGATCTTCATGAGCGCCGAGATGCCGTCGTCGATGTACGTGAAGGCGCGCTTCTGGTGGCCGCCGTCGACGAGCTGGATCGTCTCGCCGCGCACGATGTGGCCGAAGAACTGCGTCAGCACGCGCGACGAACCTTCCTTCGGCGTGTGGATGGAGTCGAGGCCGGCGCCGATCCAGTTGAACGGACGGAACAAGGTGAAGTTCAGGCCTTCCATGCCGTAGCCCCAGATCACGCGGTCCATCAGCTGCTTGGCGCAGGCGTAGATCCAGCGCGGCTTGTTGATCGGGCCGTAGAC
>NZ_FMZS01000020.1 GCF_900101265.1 Massilia sp. PDC64 | reverse complement strand
AAGACGCGCAGCGGCTCCTTCACGTACGTCGACGGCGTCGCGATCGCCACCAGCGGGAGGATCACGTCGCACTTCTTGACGTGGTATTCGACCCACTCCGTGTTGATGGTGATGTCGCCTTCGAAGAAGTGCATGCGCGGGTTGTCGACGAGATGGCTGATGCGGTCGGAGCTCATGTCCATGCCGTAGACTTCCCAGTCGGTTGTCTCGAGGATGCGCTTGGAGAGGTGGTGGCCGATGAAGCCGTTGACGCCGAGGATGAGGACTTTTTTCATTTGGGTTTTCCTGGATGCTTGTTCAGGCCTGGCCTTCCGCGAGTTGTGCCCGCAGTTCGGCAGGGGAGATGCGCAGGCCGTCGGCCAGCAGGCTGTGGATGACCAGCGCGCGGCCGTCGCCGCAGACGCCGAGGATGGCATTATCGACGACGGCGAGGCCCGGCGAGAGGCCCTGAACATTACCGTTCTGTAATCGAGCGCGTTCGATGACGTAGCGGCGCGGGCCGATGTCCGTGAACGCGCCGGGGTAGGGCGGGGCGACGGCACGGTGGAGGTTGTACACCTCCTGCGCGGGCTTCGTCCAGTCGATGCGGCCGTCTTCCGGCTTGCGGCCGCCGAAGTAGCCGCCTTTCGTCAGGTCGTTCGGCGTGCGCGGCGCGCTGCCGTCCAGCAGGGCCGGCAGCACATGGTACAGCGCCAGCTCCGCGGCGACCGTCACCTTGCCGAACACTTCGAACGCCGTATCGTCCGGCAGGATCGGGACGGCCTGCTGGGCGACGATGGCGCCGGCGTCCGGCTTCACCGTCATCTCGTGCAGGGTGGCGCCCGTCTCGGTGGCGCCGTGCAGCACGGCCCAGTTGGTGGGGGCGCGGCCGCGGAAGGCCGGCAGCAGCGAACCGTGCATGTTGTACGCGGGCGCGATGTCGAGGATCGCCTGCGGCAGCATGTGGCGGAAGTAGAAGCTGAACATCAGGTCCGGCTGCGCGGCCTTGATGGCGTCGAGCAGGTCGGCGCCTTTCGCGTCTTCCGGCGTGAGGTACGGGATGCCTTCGGTCTCGCACAGCGAGAGGACGGATTCGAACCAGATGTTTTCGGTGGCGCTGTCCTGGTGCGTGATGACGAGGGCGACGTCGACGCCGCCGGCCAGCAGCACCTTCAGGCAGCGTACGCCCACGTTGTGGTAGGCGAAGACGACTGCGCGTTTGCGGGGTTGGGTCATGTTCTTTCGGGCCGTGGTAGGTGATTGGCCGTCGTTCCCGCGCAGGCGGGAACCCAAGTTCGATGCGTCGCGGCGCAGTCAAAATTGGGCCCCTGCCTGCGCAGGGGCGACGTTGTTTTCAGTGCACGAATTCTAGTGCGACCGATGAATCGTCAGCGCACGACCTGCCGCTTCTCGATCCCTTCGGTCTCCGCGTGGTCGGCCGGCATGCCCTGCAGGATCGTGGCGACGACGTAGCGCGGCCGTGCGCGCACCTGCTGGTAGATGCGGCCCACGTATTCGCCCACGAGGCCGATGCCGAACAGGATCACGCCCATGAAGAAGAACGCGATCGCGAACAGCGTGAACACGCCTTCCGCTTCGGCGCCCAGCAGGAATCTGCGGAAGATGAGCACGACCACCAGCAGCGCCGACAGCAGCGACAGGGTCATGCCCAGCAGCGAGAACATCTGCAGCGGCACGAGCGAGAAGCCCGTCATCAGGTCGAAGTTCAGGCGAATGAGGCTGTACAGCGAATACTTCGATTCGCCGGCCGCGCGTTCCTCGTGCTCGACGACGATCTCCGTCGGCTTGCGCGCGAACTTGTACGCGAGCGCCGGCACGAAGGTGTTCACTTCGCCGCACTGGTTGACGAGGTCGATCACGTTGCGGCCGTAGGCGCGCAGCATGTTGCCCTGGTCCGTGATGTGGATGTTCGTGATGCGCTCGCGCAGGCGGTTCATGGCCTTCGATGCGACCGTGCGCCACGCCGTATCCTGGCGCTTGCGGCGGATCGAGCCCACGTAGTCGTAGCCCTCGCGCATCTTGGCGATCAGCTTGTGGATCTCTTCCGGCGGGTTTTGCAGGTCGGCGTCCAGCGTGATGACGATCTGGCCGTGCGTCTGCTCGAAGCCCGCGAGGATCGCCATGTGCTGGCCGTAGTTGCCGTTGAAGAGGACGACGCGCGTGACGTCCGGACGCTTGCGGTACTGCTCCGCCAGGATCGATACGGAGTTGTCGCGGCTGCCGTCGTTGACGAAGATGATTTCGTACGGCAGGCCCAGCGCGTCCATCGCCGGGTACAGGCGCGCGAACAGATTCGCCAGGCCCGCTTCCTCGTTATAGACCGGAATGACGACCGAGACTTCCGGTTTCATCGTCACCGCCGTCATTTTGCGAGCACCGCTTTGACAGCAGCCACGGCACGTTCGACGTCCGCCTTCGTCATCGCATTGAACATGGGCAGCGTGACCGTCAGGCGGCCGATCTTCTCGGCGACGGGGAACATCCCTTCCTTGAAGCCGCGTTCGCGGTACAGCGTGAACAAATGGATCGGCGCGTAGTGGTAGCCGGTGCCGACGTTGTGTTCCTTCTGCATGCGGGTCATGAAATCGGCGCGCGTGCCCGGGCCGTTGTCCGGCAGGATGATCTGGAACAGGTGCCAGTTGCTCGTGCCGAAGGCCTGGATCGGGAGCTGGGCGCCGTATTTTTCTTCGAAGTCCGGACCGAAGCAGTCGAAGTAGTGACGGGCGAGCGCGGCGCGGTGCGCCGTCAGCTTCTCCACGTTCTTCATCTGGCCCAGGCCGATGGTCGCCATGATGTCGCTCATGTTGTACTTGCCGCCCAGGACGTCGACGTCGATGCCGTCCACGCCGCTGCGCGTCACGCCCTGCAGGCGGTATTTCTCGGCCAGGCGCGCTTCTTCCAGGTTGTTCAGGACGAGGCAGCCGCCTTCGCCCGTCGTGATGTTCTTGTTGGCCTGGAAGCTGAACGACGCGAAGTCGCCGAACGAGCCGATGCGCTTGCCGTTCCACAGCGAGCCGATCGCCTGCGCGGCATCCTCGACGACGCGCAGCTTGTGCTGGTTCGCGATGGCGTACAGGCGGTCCATGTCCAGCGGCAGGCCGGACAGATACACGGGGATGATCGCTTTCGTACGCGGGGTGATCGCGGCTTCCAGCTTGTCCAGGTCCAGGTTGCGCGTGACCGGGTCGATGTCGGCGAAGACGGGCGTCGCGCCCACTTCGATGATCACGTTGGCGGTGGCTGGCCACGAGATCGGGGTCGTGATCACTTCGTCGCCCGGCCCGATGCCGGCGATGCGCAGCGCGATCTCCATCGTGCAGGTGCCGGAATTGAACGTGCGGACGGGACGGCCGCCGAAGTATTCCGACAGCAGGGCTTCGAATGCCTGGTTTTTCGGACCGGTCGTGATCCAGCCGGAGCGCAGCACTTCGCCGACGGCGGCGATGGTCTCTTCGTCGATGGTGGGCCGGGAAAAGGGCAGGAAGGGCAGCTCGGCAGTCATGGGAAGCTCGTTATTCTCTCGGTAAAGATATGCAGACAAAGCTGGCATTGTAACAGCGCACTGTCTGGCGCCAAATCACGTTCTCGCCAGCAACACCACGCCCACCACGATGACGCCGATGGCCGCCAGGCGCTGCGGCGACACGGCCTCGCCCAGGAACATCCACGCGCCGAAGGCCGACACGACATAGCCCAGCGACAGCATCGGGTACGCAATCGTCACGTCCGTGCGCGACAGGCCGATGATCCACACGACGAGGGAGATGGCGTAGCACGCCAGGCCGCCCAGGATCGGCAGCTGGGTCACGACCTTGACGAAGGTCTGGAACCAGTTGCTCATGGTGAGGTGGATGGCGCCGCCGATGGCGTTCGTGCCCGCTTTCAGCAGCAGCTGGGCACAGGCGTTCAGGATCACGCCGGAGATGATGAAGGCAAAGGTGGTGAGGTTCATGTAGGTGTCAGAAATTCGCGATGACGGTACGGCGCGCATCCGCCGCCACGATGCGCAGGGGGACGCCCTGGCGCTTCAGGTCGGCGGCGATCTCGGGACGCGTGATCGCCACGTCGCGCACGCCCGCGGCCGCGGCCGCGCGCCAGCGGGCGACGAACTCGGGAATCGTCGGGATCGCGAGTTCCGGCTGCTGCTGGAGGCCGAAATCGAACTCGTCGCGGTAATCGACGAGGGTCACGGGACGGCCGAGATAGAAGGTCAGCGACTGTTCGTAGATGCCGACCGAATAGACTTTCACGGCCGGATTCGCGGCGCCGGCCGCCTTCAGCGCGGGCAGCAGGTTGACGCCCGCGCGCACCTGGCCGATCGGTTCGAAGCCGACGAGCAGCAGCTGCGTGCCCGCGAAACCGGCGACGGCCAGCACGACGACGAACAGGTCGCGCAGCATCTGGCGCGCGTACAGCAGGGCGAGGCAGCCGCCGATCAGCAGCACGAGGCCCGCGGCCAGCACCCACGGCTGGTAGGCCGCGTACAGCACGTCCTCGCCCGCATGCTTGGCGAACTTCAGCATGAACGGGACGGTGACGAGGAAGCCCACGCCCAGCAGCGCCGTCAGGGCGGCCGTCAGCATGCGGCCGCGGCGCGTGCCGGCGTCCAGGTAATAAGCCACCAGCAGCGCGACGGCCGGGAACACGGGCAGGATGTAGCCGGGCAGCTTGGAATTCGACTTCGTGAAGAACAGCGTGATGAACGCGACCCACACGAGCAGCATCAGGCGCGGACGGAACGTCGTCGTCTCGCCGTCGCGGCGGGCGGCGCCGATCAGGCTTTGCACCAGCACGCCCACCCACGGCACGCTGCCGGCCGCCAGCAGCACGAAGAAGATGTACCATGCCGCTTCGCGGTGGTGTTCCTTCTTGAGGAAGCGGTCGAAGTGTTCGTGGACGAAGAAGAAGTGCGGCTGTTCCGGATTCTTCAGGCCGACCAGCACGAACCATGGCGTGGCGATCAGGAAGAACAGGACCAGGCCTTTCACGAGGTGCAGGCGCTTCCAGATGGCCCAGTCGCGCGAGAAGATCGTGTAGAACACGAGGACGCCGCCCGGCAGCACGAGGCCGATCAGGCCCTTGGACAGCACGGACAGCGCCATCCCGGCCCAGCACACGAGCATCCAGTTGCGCCGTTCGGATGCACTCGCGTCGTCGCGCTGGGCGATGAGGAGGGCGCACAGGGCCACCGTCATCATGCCGGACAGGCCCATGTCGAGCGAATCGATCTGGCTGCACGCGACCCAGTAGAACGAGGAGCCCAGCACCAGCGCGGCATAGAAACCGATGCGCGCGCCGAACACGCGCGTGCCGGCGACGCCGGTCAGTACGACGCCGAGCAGGCCGCACAGGCCCGTCCACAGGCGCGCCTGCCAGTCGCCCAGGCCGAACAGGGTGAACGACAGGGCGTTCATCCACGTCTGCAGCGGGGGCTTTTCGAAATACTTGATGCCGTTCAGGCGCGTCGTGATCCAGTCGCCGCTGGCGAACATCTCGCGCGCCATCTCGGCGTAGCGGCCTTCGTCCGGCGGCACGAGCGTGCGCGCGCCCAGTACGTACAGCAGGACGGCGGCAAAGGCGATCAGCAGGGTCCAGGTGAGGGTCTTGTTCCGGTGCAGGTCGTTCATACGGCCTTCGCGTCTCCGTCGGGCCCTTCGATGATGAGGGCGAGCGTGACCTTGCGGCCTTCGCCCATCAGGATGTTGTAGGTGCGGCAGGCGGCATGGCTGTCCATGCTCTCGACGCCGATGCGCTGGCTGGACAGGCTGACGACGAGGCGCGGATGGACGAAGCGCTGGCGCTCGCCCGTGCCGAGGATGACGACGTCCGGTTTGTCGGCGGCGATCGCTTCGAAATCGGCGGCCGTCAGGTCTTCGAAGCGCGTCACGGGCCAGGCGCGCGGCGCCACTTCGGGCATCACGAGCACGCTGTAGTCGAAGCGCTGGGCGTTGATCTCGACGCCGGACCGGTCGTAGCCGGTGACCGTCTGGTATTTTTCGGTGCTGCTGGAATGGAGCTTCATGATGGCAAGCCGGGGAATGACAGGCACAGGGCGCGTATTGTAACTGGTTTCCACCACGTGCCAGCAATGGCAGGTTGCTTAATCGACGCTCTTTCGGCAGAATGGAATTTTTCGCATTGCAACAACGCGCTACAGATCAGGCTGCTTAACAGGCACGCTTTCCGCAGCCATTTATTTCCAGGGTGATATTTTGCGACCGATTCTGAAATCCAACAAGCTCGACGACGTCTGCTACGAGATTCGTGGCCCGGCGCTGCAGATCGCGCGCCAGATGGAGGAGGATGGCCACAAGATCATCAAGCTGAACATCGGCAACCTGGCCGTGTTCGGTTTCGATCCGCCGGACGAGATCGTCCAGGACATGATCCGCAATATGCACGGCTCGGCCGGCTACACGGACTCCAAGGGCATGTTTGCACCGCGCAAGGCGATCATGCACTACACCCAGGAAAAGAACATCCGCGGCGTCGGCATCGACGACATCTACCTGGGCAATGGCGCGTCCGAACTGATCGTGATGGGCATGCAGGGCCTGCTGAACAGTGGCGACGAAGTCCTCGTGCCCGCACCGGATTACCCGCTGTGGACGGCGGCCGTGAGCCTGGCCGGCGGCAACCCGGTGCACTATGTCTGCGACGAGCAGGCCGGCTGGCTGCCCGACATCGACGACATGCGCAAGAAGATCACGCCGAACACGCGCGCGATCGTCGTCATCAATCCGAACAACCCGACCGGCGCGCTGTATTCGCGCGACGTGCTGCTGGAGATCGTCGAACTGGCGCGCCAGCACCAGCTGATCATCTACGCCGACGAAATCTACGACAAGACCTTGTACGATGGCGAAGAGCACACGTCCATCGCCTCGCTGGCCGACGACGTCCTGTTCGTCACGCTGAACGGCCTGTCGAAGAACTACCGCTCGTGCGGCTACCGTGCCGGCTGGATGGTTCTCTCCGGCGAAAAACGCCATGCGAAGGACTATATCGAAGGCCTGAACATGCTCGCGTCGATGCGCCTGTGCGCGAATGCGCCGGGCCAGTTCGCGATCCAGACCGCACTCGGCGGTCACCAGAGCATTGCGCATCTCGTGGCCCCCGGCGGCCGCCTCGCACGCCAGCGCGACCTGGCTCACCAACTCCTGACCGATATCCCGGGCGTTACCTGCGTCAAGCCAAAAGCGGCGCTGTACATGTTCCCACGCCTCGACCCGAAGATCTACCCGATCGCCGATGACCAGCAATTTATCTGTGAGCTGTTGTCCGAGGAAAAAGTCCTGCTGGTGCAAGGCACTGGCTTCAACTGGAAGACGCCGGACCATTTCCGCCTGGTCTTCCTCCCCAATTCCGACGACCTGACGGATGCGTGCGGCCGTATCGCCCGCTTCCTCGACGGCTACCGGCGCCGCCACGCGCGCTGAGAACGACAGACAGCAGACAGTAAATCCATATGAAACCCATCAAAGCAGGCTTGCTCGGCCTCGGCACCGTCGGTGCCGGCACCTACCACGTCCTCCAACGCAACCAGGAAGAGATCCGCCGCCGCGCCGGCCGCGGCATCGAGGTCGCGATGGTCGCCGTCCGTAACCTCGAACGTGCCCGCCGCATCGTCGGCAGCGAAGTGGAGGTCGTCGCCGACCCGTCCGCCGTGGTGAACAATCCGGACATCGACATCGTCGTCGAGCTGATCGGCGGCTACGACCTGACGCGCGACCTGGTGCTGCAGGCGATCGCCAACGGCAAGCACGTCGTCACCGCCAACAAGGCGCTGCTGGCGCTGCACGGCAACGAGATCTTCGAGGCGGCCCAGGCCAAGGGCGTGATGGTGGCGTTCGAAGCGGCCGTCGCCGGCGGCATCCCGATCATCAAGGCGCTGCGCGAAGGCCTGTCCGCGAACCGCATCGAATCCGTCGCGGGCATCATCAACGGCACGACGAACTTCATCCTGTCCGAGATGCGCGACAAGGGCCTGGACTTCAACACCGTGCTGAAGCAGGCGCAGGAACTGGGTTATGCGGAAGCGGATCCGACCTTCGACATCGAAGGCGTGGACGCGGCGCACAAGCTGACCATCATGTCCGCCATCGCGTTCGGCATCCCCGTGCAGTTCGGCAGCGCCCACATCGAGGGCATCAGCCAGCTGCAGGCCGTGGACCTGCGCTACGCCGAACAGCTGGGCTACCGCATCAAGCTGCTGGGCATCACCCGCCGCACGACGGTCGACGGCAAGGAGGGCATCGAACTGCGCGTGCACCCGACGCTCGTGCCTGGCGCGCGCCTGATCGCCAACGTGGAAGGCGCGATGAACGCCGTGCTCGTGCAGGCGGACGCCGTCGGCGCGACGCTCTATTACGGCAAGGGCGCCGGCGCCGAGCCGACCGCGTCCGCCGTCATCGCCGACCTGATCGACGTGACCCGCCTGGCGACCGCCGACCCGTACTCGCGCGTGCCGCACCTGGCATTCCAGCCGACGGAACTGGCCGACGTGCCGATCCTGCCGATGGAAGAAATCCGCACCAGCTACTACCTGCGCGTGACCGTGCAGGACCAACTGGGCGTGATGGCCGACCTGACCCGCATCCTGGCCGACGCCGGCATCTCCATCGACGCCGTGCTGCAGAAGGAGCCGGGCGAGAAGGCGCGCACGGACATCGTCATCATCACCCACCAGACCCGCGAGAAATACGTCAACGCCGCGATCGCCAAGATCGAGAGCCTGGCGACGACCGTCGGCAAGGTGGTGCGCATCCGCCTGGAAAGCCTGGGCTGATCGTCGCAGCCTGCCGAAGCCGCCCGCCGTGCGAACGGCCGGCGGCTTTTTTTCGTTCATGGTGCGGTGCGCCAGCGGCGCGCGAGCGGGATGGGAGACAGGCCGATGTGGCCGAGGAAGCCGTCCGCGAATTCATCCACGCAGCGGCGTTCCACCTGTGAGTGCGCGTGCAGCGGGGCGGTGGTGAGCGCCAGCAGGCGGCGCTCGATGTGGTCGAACAGCGCGTCGTCCGCGCCGGGGATGGGGGGAGGGGTGTCGGTCGTTTTCATCCAGCCATCTTACCTGTGCTGCAGCGCACAAGAAATGGTGTCCGAAAGCATGTTTGCCCTCGCTCAAAGATGTGAGAATTTGCTGCAACGCATGCTTATCTGCGCGCAATGTGCGGTAAAAAATGGATTTTTTTGAAGTCGCGTGGCGTCGTACCGGCAGGCGCGCCACGCGACCTTTAACTCGAGATTACGGGTAGAGGCCGCGCACTTCGCGCGCCTGCAGGATGCGGGTGCAGGCCACGATGAACGTCGCGGTGCGCAGGCTCACCTTCTTCTCCTGCGCGACGTCCCACACGGCGCCGAACGCGCTCTGCATGATGCGGGTGAGGCGGGCGTTGATCTCGTCTTCCGTCCAGAAGAAGCTGGAAAAGTCCTGGACCCATTCGAAGTACGACACCGTGACGCCGCCCGCGTTGGCCAGCACGTCCGGCACGACGAGGACGTCCTTGTCCGTCAGGATGTCGTCCGCTTCCGGCGTCGTCGGGCCGTTCGCGCCTTCCAGGATGATCTTCGTCCTGAGTCGCGTCGCGACCTCCGCCGTGATCTGGCGTTCCAGCGCGGCCGGAATCAGGATGTCGGACTCGATATCCCAGAACGCGTCGCGGTCCAGCGTCGCATCCGCACCGGGGAAGCCCTTCACGCCGCCCGCTTCCGCCACGTGCTTGTGCAGTTGAGCGACATCGAGGCCGCCTTCGCGCACGACGGTGCCCGTGTGGTCCTGCACGGCGACGATCTTCGCGCCTGCATCGGCGAAGATCGTGGCCGCGGTGCCGCCGACGTTGCCGAAGCCCTGGATGGCGATGCGCGCGCCGGCCAGTGCCACGCCGCGTCGCGCGGCCGCTTCCTGGCCGACGACGAACACGCCGCGGCCCGTCGCTTCACGGCGTCCCAGCGAGCCGCCCAGCGAGACCGGCTTGCCCGTCACGACACCGGTCGACAGGTTCCCTTCGATCATGGCGTACGAGTCCATCATCCACGCCATCACCTGTTCGTTGGTGTTCACGTCCGGCGCGGGGATGTCCTTCGTCGGGCCGATCAGCATGCTGATCTCGCTCGTGTAGCGGCGCGTGAGGCGCTGCAGCTCGCCCTTCGACAGGGTGGCCGGGTCGACGCGGATGCCGCCCTTCGCCCCGCCGTACGGCACGTTGACGGCCGCGTTCTTCACCGACATCCAGGCCGACAGCGCCATCACTTCCGACAGCGTCACGTCCTGGTGGAAGCGCACGCCGCCCTTGCCCGGACCGCGCGACAGGTTGTGCTGGACGCGGTAGCCCTCGTAATGCGCGATCGTACCGTCGTCGCGTTCGATCGGCACGTCGACGGTGAGGATGCGCTTCGGGCGCTTCAGCGTCTCGACCCAGCGCGACAGGCTGCCCAGGTGCGGGGCGACGCGGTCGACCTGCTGCAGGTACTGGCCCCACGGGCCGAGGTCGTTCGGATTCAGGTAGGAAGGGATGTAGTCGGTGCTCATGGCAGGTCTCCGTGTGTGATTCAAGGCTGAGCGCATCATAGGATGGGCTCACGGAGCCTGGCCAATGCTGCTTGCGCATGCGGTCATGCGCAAAAAGCATGGCTGTGTTGGTGCTATTCGTGCGGGCGGAGCATTGTCGTGATCACGCTTGCGGCTTGGGGCATCCGGCATGAGCAACGAGCAGGCATCATCAGGCGCTCTTAGCTCCGTCGCTTAAGAATGCGATAACAGTAGAGTGGCATTGTTACGCTTAACTGGCCGTTGGACAGGGGCCTGATCGTGACGCGATTCGAGTCCCACCGCATCCAAGCGGGCGTGTCTTGTGTACACAACCGGGTTCCGTTGCGTTCGGAAGAGCGAACGAATTTGATCGACCGCAGGAAAGACTCAAGCGCGTCGCGTGACAGTTCGTCGACGACCCCGTACACCGGTAAGCACATCAGGACCGAAGGCAGCATTCCTAAAAATGTGCCGATCAATATGATTTGCAGATCGTCCTTGTCCATGTGTGACCATACCAGGGCGGCTTCCGCTAACCCCAGGAAGCCGAGTACAACGCCCAAGAAAATTGCCCAGTCACGCGGCGAGGCGAGTGCAGTAAGTCCAATCGAGTGCTTCTGAAAAAAACTCTTCTTCATCATTCTTCGAAAAACAATCCGAATCGTTACGTACAAAGTACGGTCATCAGGCAGCCGACTGCTGCGCGACGAGGTATTCCCACAGATCCGCGACGATCTGCTTGCCCGGCCGCGCATCGGAAGGCCGTTCGCGATACAACCGGATCTCCATCTCGATCTCCCACTGACCGGGTTCGCTGGCACGCGCCAGCTGCCCCTGCGCGACCTCGCGCGTGACCGCGGATTCGGGCAGGAAGGCGATGCCGTGGCCATCGAGCGCCATCATCTTGAGGCCTTCCGCCATGTCGGTCTCGTAGCGCTTGTCGAAGTGCAGGCCGGGCTTCGCGTCCGCGAGGATCAGGTCCACCATCCGTCCGAGATAGGCGTTGGTCGTGTAGGAAAGGAACGGCAGCGGCGCGTCCTTGCGGCCGGGCAGGCGGTATTCGGGCTCGCCGTCGACGCCGCAGCGGGCATACGCGCACAGCGCTTCGCGTCCCATCAGCAGCATGTCGTAGCGGCCCGGGTCGAGTTGCACCGGCTGGCGCGGATGGTGGTAGCACAGCAGCAGGTCGCAGCCGCCTTCGACCAGTTGCAGCACGGCGTCATGGACGTTCAGCGCGATGAGGCGGCTGTTGATCGGCGCGAAGTCGCGTTCCAGCGCTGCGAGCCACTTCGGCACGAACGTGAGCGACAACGTGTGCGGGACGGCCAGGTCGATCGTCTTCGTCGCCGTGACGCGGTTATTGCGCAGCATCTCGCGCACGCCGTTGATCTGGCCGAGCATTTCCAGCGCCTGTTCGTAGAACACCATGCCGGCCGGCGTGACGCGGGTGGGGAACGTCGTGCGGTCGATCAGGTCCGTGCCGAGCCAGTTTTCCAGCGAGCGGATGCGGCGCGAGAACGCGGGCTGCGTCACGTGCCGCAGCTGGGCCGAGCGGCTGAAGTTCTTGGTCTCGACCAGTGAAATGAAATCTTCGAGCCATTTGGTTTCCATGCTGCGTCCTGCGCTGTTGAATCATCGCGGCATTGTAAGGCCATTCCTTGCCGACATACAGGTCGTCAAAAGGCCGTCCAACTATTCAGACGACCACCGCCGAGGGCGTCCCGAAAGTTGGACGCTCCGGGCTGGATAACTTCAGTTTCCAAAATAAAACATATTTGTAATCAGGGGTTTACGACGTACATATTCCAAAGATCTCCCTGGCATGCGGCTTGCTGTTGTGGTCGCACCCGGTTTCCGCCGGGTCACGACAACACGCGGCGCCAAGAAACGCCGCGATTCTTGGAGATCAAAGTGAAAAAGAAGCGTCCCCTGACCCTGTACATCCTGATCGCGATGGTACTGGGCGCCGCGGTCGGCTACGGCCTGCATGAAACCGTCGCCGACAAGAAGATCAGCGCCGACATCGCCGCGCACATTTCCATCGTCACCGACGTATTCCTCCGCCTGATCAAGATGATCATCTCGCTGCTCGTGTTCTCGACGCTGGCTGTCGGCATCGCGCACATGGGCGACGGCCGCGCCGCCGGCCGTATCGGCATGAAGGCGATGGCCTGGTTCGTGATCGCGTCGCTGGTCTCGCTGAGCCTGGGCATGGTGCTGTCGAACGTGATGCAGCTGGGGGCGCACCTGAACCTGCCGCTGCCGCCGGTCGATGCCGCCACCGGCCTGAAGACGACCGCGTTCACGCTGAAGGACTTCGCCGCCCACCTCGTGCCGAAATCGCCGATCGAGGCGATGGCCAACAACGAGATCCTGCAGGTGCTCGTGTTCGCGCTGTTCTTCGGCGCCGCGCTGGGCGCCCTGGGCCCCTCGGCCGCCGGCCTCACCGCCGTGATCGACCAGTTGGCGCAGGTCATGCTGCGCATTACCGGCGTGATCATGAACATGGCGCCGCTGGCCGTGTTCGCGGCGATGGCCTCCATCATCACGACGAACGGCCTCGGCATCCTCCTCACGTTCGCGAAATTCATGGGCGGCTTCTACCTCGGTCTCCTGACCCTGTGGGTGCTGCTGATCCTGGGCGGCGCGCTGTTCATCGGCAAGCGCGTGCTGCACCTGCTGGCGCTGATCCGCGAACCGTTCCTGCTCGCGTTTTCCACGGCCAGCTCGGAAGCCGCGTATCCGAAGCTGCTGCTGGCGCTGGACCAGTTCGGCGTGCAGCGCAAGATCTCCAGCTTCGTGCTGCCGATGGGGTATTCGTTCAACCTGGACGGCTCGATGATGTACTGCACCTTCGCCGTGCTGTTCATCACGCAGGCGTACGGCATCGACCTGTCGCTGGGCACGCAGATCACCATGCTGCTGTTGCTGATGCTGACCTCCAAGGGCATGGCCGGCGTGCCGCGCGCGTCGCTGGTCGTCATCGCCGCCACCTTGAACCAGTTCCACATCCCCGAAGCCGGCTTGCTCCTGCTGATGGGCATCGACCAGTTCCTCGACATGGGGCGCTCGGCCACCAATGCCGTCGGCAACGCCGTCGCCACGGCCGTCGTCGCCAACTGGGAAGGCGCGCTGGAAGAGAAGCCGCAACAGGTCGCACCCGTCGCCGCGCAAGTCGGCTGACCACATAACAACCAAACCAACGGAGACGTCATTGAAATATCGTGTTATCGCCGGCGCGTGCGCGCTCGTCATGTCTGCCTCGTGCGCGCAGGCGCAATCGTTCGTGAAGGTCTACGGCGTCGCCGATGCCGGCATCGTGCTGGACCGCGGCGGCGCCGCCGGTTCGTCGCAGAACATCGGCAGCGGCGTGGCGTCCGGCTCGCGCCTGGGCTTCAAGGGCAAGGAAGACCTGGGCGGCGGCATGAGCGCCGTCTTCGTGCTGGAAAACGGCTACAACATCGACACCGGCAAGGCGGCCCAGGGCGGGCTGTTGTTCGGTCGGCAGGCGTACGTGGGCCTGTCCGGCGCGGCCGGCACGATCAGCCTGGGCCGCCAGTACTCGCCGTACTACAAGGTCATGCGCGACATCGCCGACCCGTTCTGCACGGGCCTCGCGGGCAATGCGCAGAACATCCTCCCCGGACTCGGACGCGTCGACAACTCGGTCGAGTACCAGTCGCCGAAGTGGAACGGCCTGTCCGCCGACGTGTTGTACGGCGCGGGCGAGGCGGCCGGCGACACCGCGAAGAACCGCACCCTGGACGCGTCCGCCACCTACGAGGCGGGGCCGCTGACGCTCGCGCTGACGCATCACCAGCAAAACGATGCGACAGGCACCGCGCACGACCGCAACACGATGGTGGTGGGCCGCTACCGCGTCGGCATCGTGACGGCGCACGCGGCTTTCGCGCGCAACCGCAATGTGCTGGGCCACGCCAGCCGCGACGCGCTGCTGGGCGCGGCCGTGCAGGCCGGCGCCGCAGGCAGGGTACTGGCCTCCGTGATCGTCCACCGCGACGATTCCGGGCGCGACGCGCACGCGCGCCAGGCCGCGATCGGCTACGAGTACAGCCTGTCGCGCCGCACCGACCTGTACGCGGCCTATGGTCACATCGTCAACCACGACGGCGCCGCGTACACGGTCGGCGACGCCACGAACGCCGGCACCGGTACCACGGGCATTAACCTGGGCGTGCGTCATGTGTTTTAATCGCACAACGTAAACACCCCAGGACCGTCATGCCAGCAGCAGCCTCCCTCGTCATCCCGCTTCGCGCCGGCGCCTGGCCGCGCCGGCGGCTGGCGCTGTGGGCGGCGCTGCTGCTGGGTTGCCTGGCGCTGGCGGCCATGGCCTACCGCTACGCCGAGGATGCGGCGATCGAGCGGCTGCGCCAGTCCGGCACGCAGCGGCTCGACACGTACACGGCGGGCCTGGAACATCTGCTGTCGAAATACGATTTCTTGCCCGGCACGTTCGAACTGAACAAGGACGTCGTTGCAATGCTGCAACGACCCGGCGACGAGGCGCTGCGCAGGGAAGTCAACACCTACCTGGAGCGCGTGAACCGCCTGGCCGGCTCCACCAGCATCTACATCAGCAACCTGCAGGGCGTGACGCAGGCCGCCAGCAACTGGCGTGCGCCCGACAGCTACGTCGGCGACAACATCGCCTTCCGGCCCTACGTGCGCGACGCGCTGCGCGGCATGCCGGGCGGCTTCTACGGCGTCGGCACGACGCGGGGCGAGCCCGGTTATTACTTTGCCCGGGGCATTTATCACGACGGCCGCATGCTGGGCGTCGCCACCGTCAAGGTCAACATCGAGAGCATGGAAGACAGCTGGACCGAGGACGGCGGCAGGACATTGCTGACCGATGCGCACGGCGTGGTGTTTCTCAGTTCCGTGCCCGAATGGAAGTACCGCACGCTGGCGCCGCTGGCGCCCGCCGTGCGCCAGGAGCTTGAGCAGTCGCGCCAGTACTTCAATCATCCGCTCGCCCCGCTGGGCCTGCGCGGCCTGCCGGGCCTGCGCACGCTCGACAGCCGCACGCGCATCGTCGCCGGGCCGCCCCCCGCGTCCGGCCCGATGTTGAGCCAGTCGCGCGTCCTCGTGACGCGCAACTGGCAGATGGTCTACCTGTCCGACCTCGCGCCGGCCCGCGCCAGTGCCCGCGCGGCGGCGCTGCTGACGGTGCTGTCGGAAGCGCTGGCGGTGATGCTGGTGCTGTATGCGCGCCAGCGCCACCGCCTGGGCCGCCAGCGCCAGCGGGCGCGCGAGGATTTGCAGCGCGCCTACGATCAGCTGGAAAACCTGGTGGCGGAACGCACCGCCAGCCTGCAGCAGATGACGCGCGACCTGCGCGACGAGAACGCCGTGCGCCGCCAGGCCGAAGAGCAGTTGCGCAAGGCGCAGAGCGAACTGGTCCAGGCGGGCAAGATGGCCGTGCTCGGACAACTCTCGGCCGGCATCACGCATGAACTGAACCAGCCGCTGACGGCACTGCGCACGATGGCGGACAATGCCCGCGTGCTGATCGAGCGGGGCCGGCTCGACGATGCGCGCAACAACCTGACGACGATCTCGCAACTGGTCGAGCGCATGGGACAACTCACCGGGCAACTGCGCCAGTTCGCGCGCAAGTCCGACACCCGGCCGAGCGCCGTGCCGGTGGCGGACGCCGTCACGGCCGCGCTGTTCCTCGTCGAGCGCCGCATCGCCCAGGAGCGCGTGGGCTTTCGCATGGCGACGCATCCGCGCGACCTGTACGCGTTGTGCGACAGCAACCGGCTGCAGCAAGTGCTCGTGAATTTGTTCAGCAACGCGCTCGACGCGATGGAGATGGCGGGCAGCTCGCCGCGCCAGCTCGTCGTCGAGGCCGGGCGCGAGGGTGCGCGGGTCCTGATCTCCGTGACCGACAGCGGGCCCGGGATTCCGGAAGACGTCCGCGCGCACCTGTTCGAACCCTTCTTTACCACCAAGCCGCAGGGCAAGGGGCTGGGCCTCGGGCTCGCGATCTCGGAGCAGATCGTGCGCGAGTCCGGCGGCCAGCTGCGGGCCGAGTCGCCGCCTGAGGGCGGCGCCCGGTTCATCATCGATCTGCCGCGGGCGGAGTAGGATAGCGACATGTCCACATACGAATCCATGAAAGTCCTGCTCGTCGAAGACGATGCCATCGTCCGCGCGGGCAGCGCCCAGGCGCTCGACCTCGCCGGTTTCCAGGTCGAGGCCTTCGACGCCGCCGAGCCGGCGCTGGCGCAAATAAAACCCGGCTTTGCCGGCGTCGTCGTCAGCGACGTGCGCCTGCCCGGCATGGGCGGCATCGAGCTGATGGCCGCCGTCAAGGCCATCGACGCGCAAGTGCCCGTGATCCTCGTGACGGGCCACGGCGACATCTCGATGGCCGTCGGCGCCATGCGCGGCGGCGCCTACGATTTCATCCCCAAGCCGTATTCGTCCGAGCAGCTGGTCGAGGCGGTGCAGCGCGCGCTGGAGACGCGGCGCCTGATCCTGGAAGTCGAGACGCTGCGTCACCGCATCGCGAACGGCGAGGGCATCGAGGCAATGCTGCTGGGCGATTCGGCCCCGATGCGCGACCTGCGCCGGCTGATCCTCGACCTGGCCGACGAATCGGCCGACGTGCTGATCTACGGCGAGACGGGCACGGGCAAGGAGATGGTGGCGCGCTGCCTGCACCAGTTCAGCCGCCGCCGCGCGCACCATTTCGTCGCCCTGAATTGCGGCGCGATCCCGGAAAACATCTTCGAGAGCGAAGTGTTCGGCCACGAGCCGGGCGCGTTCACGGGCGCGACGAAGCGCCAGGTCGGCAAGATCGAGCATGCCGACAAGGGCTCGCTGTTCCTTGACGAGATCGAAAGCCTGCCGCTGTCGCTGCAGGTCAAGCTGCTGCGCGTGCTGCAGGAGCGCTACGTCGAGCGGCTTGGTTCCAACCACCCGGTGCCGGTGGACGTGCGCGTGATCGCCGCGTCCAAGGTCGACCTGAAGGAATGGTCCGACCAGCAGAAATTCCGCAGCGACCTGTACTACCGCCTGAACCTGATCGTGCTGAACCTGCCGCCGCTGCGCGAGCGGCGCGAGGACATTCCGCTGCTGTTCGAACACTTCCTGCTGGGCGCGGCGGCGCGCTACAAGCGCAGCGTGCCCACGGTGCCGGGACCGCTGATGCAATCGCTGATGGCGCACGACTGGCCCGGCAACGTGCGCGAGCTGCGCAACATCGCCGAGCGTTTCGCGCTGGGTCTGTCGAGCGGCGCGGACGGCCTGCTGGCCGCGCGCACGGCGGCGCCGGTGCCGCTCGCGGGCCAGGTGGGCGCGTTCGAGCGCGCCGTCATCGAACAGGAATTGCGCAGGGCAGGGGGCAGCGTCGTCGACGTCGCTGCCACATTGGGCATGCCCAAGCAGACGCTGTACTACAAGATGCAGAAGTACGGCATCACGCCGGACGATTATCGATGACCATCGCGGGCGCCGGGAACGTGACGCTGACCTTCAGTCCGCGTCCGCTGTCTGCCCTGCCTAGTTCCAGCGTCGCCCCGTGCACCGTGGCGATGTCGCGCACGATGGCGAGACCGAGACCGGTGCCGCCCGGATTGCTCTCCAGCGTCGCCTGCGCCCGGTAGAAGGGCATGAATACCTTGTCGTATTCGGCCGGATCGAGCCCCGGCCCGCTGTCCTGCACGTCGAGCACGACGACGCCGATCAGCCGCCGCACGCGCAGCAGCACGGTGCCGCCCGGCGGCGTGTAGCGGATCGCGTTGTCGACGAGGTTGCTCACCAGTTCGTGCACCAGCAGCGCCTGGCCGGCGATCGTCGTGGCGCCGTCGTCTTCCGCTTCCAGCGCGAGGTCGATGCCTTTCTGGACGGCGGGCAGCGCCAGTTCCAGTCCCACCTGGCGCGCCACCTCAGACAGCGCCACGGGCGCGAGCGCCGCGTTCGCGCCGCCATGCTCGATGCGCGCGAGCGTCAGCAGGCGGTTCGCGAGGTGCACGGTCGAATCCGTCGTCGCCGCGATCGAGCGCACGATGGCCTGCATCGCGGCCGGATCGTTTTCGCGCAGCGCGAGTTCGGCCTGCGTCTTCAGCACCGTCAGCGGCGTGCGCAGCTGGTGCGACGCGTCGGCGATGAAGCGGCGCTGGCTCGCGATCAGGTTCTGCATGCGGGCCATCGTCCCGTTCATGGCGGCGACGAGCGGCCGCACTTCGCGGTGCACGAGGGCTTCGTCGACGTCGGACAGGTCGGAGATCGCGCGCGTTTCCACGACCTGTTTCAATTGCATCAGCGGCTGCAGCACGAGGCGCACGGCGAACCACACGAGCGTCGCCACGGCCAGCACGAGCAGCGCCTGGCGCCACAGGGTATTGACCAGGATGCGCCGCGACAGCGCGCGGCGCGCGTCCAGCGTCTCGCCCACCTGGATCAGTGCGATGCCGCGCATGGAATCGTCGTACACGGGCTGCAGCAGGGCGGCGATGCGCACCGGCTCGCCGTTGTAGTCGGCGTGGTAGAAGCGTACGAGGGCCGGATACAGTTCCGAGCGGGGCGTGTCCTTCGGGACGGGCGGGAGGTCGTCGTAGCCGGATACCGTCTCGCCGTGCAGTCCGCCCACGCGGTAGTAGATGCGGCCCAGCGTGTCCGTCTCGAAGCTGTCCAGCGCCACGTAGGGCACGTCCGCCACGACCTTGCCGTCGCGGACGGACACCCGTTCCGCGAGCGCGCGCGTGGAGGCGAGGAGGGAGCGGTCGTAGGCGATGTCGGCGGCGTCGAGCGCGTCGCGGTACAGCGACACGGCGTTGGCCGCCACGAGGATCACGAGCGGCACGATCAGCCAGCGCAGCAGCTGGTTGCGCAGGCTGCCGAGTTTCGGTGACGCCCGCAGCATGTCAGGGCGCGGCCGGCGGCCGTTCCTGCAGCAGGTAGCCGATTCCGCGCAGGGTGGCGATGGCCGCGCCGCCGTCCGGACGCTTGTCCAGTTTCTTGCGCACGCGGTGGATGTACAGTTCGATGGCGTCGAGGTTGGCGTCGTCGTCCAGCGCGAACACTTCGTCGAACAGCTTTTCCTTCGACACGGCGCGGCCCGGGCGCGAGATCAGCGCTTCCAGCACGGCGTGCTCGCGCGGCGTCAGGGCCAGCGGTTCGCCGCAGTAAGTGAACATGCGCGCGACGGTGTCGAAGCTGAGCTTCCCGCACGTGTGCACGAGCGCTTCGTTGCCGACGCTGCGCCGCAACAACGCCTTCACCCGCGCTTCCAGCTCCGCCAGCTCGAACGGCTTGGCGAGGTAATCGTCCGCGCCCAGGTTCAGGCCTTGCACCCGTTCTTCCAGGCCGCCGCGCGCGGTCAGGATCATCACGGGTGTGCGCCCGCGCGTGCCGCCGCGCGCCCGCAGGCGGCGCAGCACCTCCAGGCCGTCCATGCGGGGCAGGGTCAGGTCCAGGATCACGAGGGCGTAGTCCTGGGTGTGCAGCAGCGCGTCGGCGTCGGCGCCGGTGGCCGCGCATTCGACGGTGAGGTTGGCGTCGCGCAGGGCTTTCGATACCCAGTGGGACAGCTCGACGTGGTCTTCGACTAACAGGATTCGCATCGCGCCAGTGTAAGCGACTGAAGGCGCCGTGTCTCCATGCCTAAGTGATTTCCACAACACGCAACATTGAAAGGTTCAGTGAAAGCTGATTGAAAGGTAAGCGGCCCTATCCTTGGTCTCACGAAGCGGCACCCGACCGCACGGATTACAACAACGGAGACAATATGAAGAAATCGGCCCTCGCGCTCGCCGTCCTGGCAGCGCTTTCCCTGAACGCATCCGCCCAGACCAATGTCCAGGTCTACGGCATCATGGATGCGGGCGTCGAATACGTGAACCACGCAACCGCCAACGACGGCAGCCAGGTACGCGTCGTCTCGGGCGGCAAGAACACGTCGCGCTGGGGCTTCCGCGGCAGCGAAGACCTGGGCGGCGGACTGAAAGCCATCTTCAACCTGGAAGGCGGCGTCATGCTGGACACCGGTGCCCAGGACGGTAACCTCTTCAAGCGCCAGGCCAACGTCGGCCTCGAAGGCGCCTTCGGCCAGGTGGTGCTGGGCCGCTCCTTCACGACGACCTACGACCTGGTCATCAAGTTCGACCCGATGGGCTTCGCCCCGAACTATTCGTGGGCGACGAGCGGCAACGCCACCGGCCCGTCGAAGTACGGCATGACGACCGCGTTCGACAACCTGATCAAGTACACGGGCAAGACCGGCGGCTTCACGTACGGCGCCACCGTCGGCCTGGGCGAACAGGCGGGCAGCAACGCCGATGGCCGCAAGTATGCCGTCGGCGGCTCCTGGTTCGGCGGCCCCGTCGGCGTGATGGCGGCTTATGAACAAATCAACGGCAACACGGTCGCCGCCACCGGCAACCGCGACAAGACGACGGCCTTCCACCTGGGCGCCGAGTACAAGGCGGGTCCGATGACCTACCAGGCCGGCATGCGCGGCTACAAGCTCGAATCCGGCAAGGCAGCCACGCCGGACGTGCGCGGCGACACCTACTGGGCCGGCGCCACCTACCTGGTCTACCCGTGGACCCTGACCGGTGCCGTCTACCACGTCAACACCAAGAACCTGCCGGCCGCGAAGGACGCGGATCCGACGATGCTCGTGGCCCGCGCCATGTACTCGCTGTCCAAGCGCGTCTGGCTGTACGCGTCGGTGGCGCACGCCAAGGCCGACCACGGCCAACTGGTGGGCCTGTCGCGCGACGATCCGGGCTTCGGGTCGACGCAGACCGGCATCACCACCGGCATCCAGTACCGGTTCTGACCAACCCCTGGCCGCAACATCATGAAGCGCGCCATCCACATCCTGACCGCCGCGGTGCTCCTCGCGGCGGCGGCGGCGGCCAGCGCCAACGCCGAATGCGTGGTGCCGTCCAAACCGGGCGGTGCCATGGACCTGACCTGCAAGCTGGCCCAGAAGGCCTTGCCGGACACGAAGCTGAAGCTGGCCTACCTGCCGGGCGGGATCGGCGCGGTCGCGTGGCACACGCTCGTCTCGCAGCGGCGCGCCGAGCCGGACACGCTCGTCGCGTTCTCGGGCGGTTCGCTGCTGAACCTCGCCGAAGGCAAGTTCGGCAAGGCGACGGCGGACGACGTGCGCTGGGTCGCGGCGCTGGGCGTCGACTACGGCATGATCGCCGTGCGGTCCGACGCGCCCTGGCACAGCCTGGACGAACTGATGGATGCGATCCGGAAGAATCCGCAGCAGGTCCTGATCGGCGTATCCGGCACCATCGGCAGCCAGGACTGGATGAAGGTCGCGCTGCTGGCGCGCCGCGCCGGCATCGAACCGCGCCGCCTGCGCTTCGTCGCGCTGGAAGGCGGCGGCGAGACGTTCACGGCGATGAGCGCGAACTATGTGCAGGTGATTTCTGGCGACGCGTCGGAAGCGGCGCTGTACGCCGGCCCCGGCAAGGTACGCGTGCTGGCCGTGCTGGCCGAGAAGCGCCTCCCCGGCGTGCTGGCATCCGTGCCGACGGCGCGCGAGCAGGGCTACGACATCGTGTGGCCCGTGATCCGCGGCGTGTGGATGGGCCCTGGCGTGCCGGATGCCGACTACCGCCGCTGGGTCGACGCTTTTGCCCGCATGCAGGCGACGCCCGAATTCGCCGCTTTGCGTGCCCAGGCCGGCCTGTACCCGTTCTCGCTCACGGGCGATGCCCTCACGCGCTGGGTCAAGCAGGCCATCAACGATTACAACCGACAGGCCAGGGAATTCAACCTGGTCCGCGAACACTGACAACACCTAGGAGACAACCATGAATTTCAAGAAAACCCTGATCGCGGCTGCAGTTTTCGCTTTCGCCGCTCCCGTCCTGGCGCAAACGCCGGCAGGCTACCCGGCCGGCTACCAGCAACTGATCGACGGCGCGAAAAAGGAAGGCAAGCTGGTGATCTACGGCGCCACCGACAGCAAGGCCGCCGAACCGCTGATCAACGATTTCAAGGCTATGTACCCGGGCATCACGGTCGAGTACAACGACATGAACTCGACGGAAGTCTACAACCGCTTCTTCTCCGAGAACGCGGCCGGCGGCGACACGGCCGACGTGCTGTGGTCCTCGGCGATGGACCTGCAGATGAAGCTGGCCGCCGGCGGCTATGCGCTGCCTTATAAATCGGTCGAAGCGGCGAAGATTCCCGGCTGGGCCGTCTGGAAGGACATGGCCTACGGCACCACGTTCGAGCCGGCCGCCTTCGTCTACAACAAGCGCCTGCTGAAGCCCGAGGAAGTGCCGCAGACGCACGCCGACTTCGTGCGCATCATCCAGCAGCCGAAATTCCAGGACAAGGTCACCACGTACGACATCGAGAAATCCGGCGTCGGCTTCATGTTCATGACGCAGGACGCGCGTGCGTTCCCGCAGTACAAGCAGCTGGAGCAGGCTTTCGGCGCCGCCAAGGTCCGCGTCCAGTCGTCGACCGGCACCATGCTGGAGCGTATCTCGTCGGGTGAAAACCTGATCGGCTACAACGTGATGGGGTCCTATGCGCTCGTGCGTGCCAAGTCCGATCCGTCGCTGGGCGTCGTGCTGCCGAAGGACTACACCCTGATCATTTCGCGCGTCCAGTTCATCAACAAGATGGCCAAGCATCCGAATGCATCGAAGCTGTGGATCGACTACATGCTGTCGCAGCGCGGCCAGACCATCATTGCGAACGCGTCCAAGCTGTATGCGATCCGCGCCGACGTCACGGGCGAAACGACGTCGACGGACCTGATCAAGATGGTCGGCGAGAAGAACATCAAGCCGTTGCCGGTCAGCCCGGCCGTCGGCGAATACCTGGATCCGGCGCTGCGTCTCGCGTTCCTGAAGGAGTGGAAAGCCACTGCCGGCAAGAAGTAAGTCGCCTCACGGCGGGCCGCGTGCCCGCCGGCTTTACATCGATCGGACACTCCCATGCCTACTTCAACCATGCCACTGGAATCCAAGGGCGCCGACGCCGGCAGCCTGCCGGCCGTGCGCGCGCCGCGCTTCAACTGGACGCGCGGCATCGTCGTGCTGCTCACCTGCCTGGCGATCTTCCTGCCGCTGTACCTCGTCTTCTATCAAAGCTTCCTGACGGCGCCGTTCTTCATGCCCGACAAGATGCTCGGGCTGGACGCGTACCGCTTCATCTTCGACGACGCCGACTTCTGGCTCGCTTTCAAGAACGGTCTCGTGCTGGCTTCCGGCCTCGCCGCCATCGCCGTGCCGCTGGGCGGCATGCTCGCCTTCCTGATGGTCCGCACCGACCTGCCGGGCCGCGGCGTCATCGCGCCGCTGCTGCTCGTGCCGATCTTCGTGTCGCCGATGGTGATGGGCTTCGGCTACGTCGTCGCCATGGGCCCCGTCGGCTTCTACTCGACGTGGGTGCACGACCTGCTGGGCTTCGTGCCGTGGAACGTGTACTCGTTCACGAGCATCGTCGTCATCGCCGGCCTCACGCACGTGCCGCACGTGTACCTGTACGCCTCGTCCGCGCTGAAGAGCCTCGGCTCCGACGTGGAGGAGGCGGCGCGCGTCTCGGGCGCGTCGCCGTGGCAGGTGATGTTCAACGTGTCGCTGCCGATGATCATGCCGGCCCTCGCGTATGCGGGTGTGCTCGTGTTCTTCCTCGGCTTCGAAGTGTTCGGCCTCGTGCTCGTGCTGGGCGACCCGGAAGGCCACCTCGTGCTGGCCACGTACCTGTACAAGCTGACCAATAAACTGGGCACGCCGTCGTACCACCTGATGGCCGCCGTCGCCGTCTGCCTCGTCGCCGTGACGATGCCGCTCGTGATGCTGCAGCGCTGGCTCCTGAAGTCGGCCAATAAATACGTGTCCATCAAGGGCAAGGGCGCGCGCCAGAAACCGCTCGCGCTGGGCAAGTGGAAGTGGGTGGCCTTCGCCGTGCTGGGCGCGTGGATCGCCGTCACCATCGTGCTGCCGCTGACCGGCATCGTGCTGCGCTCGTTCGTCCAGTACTGGGGCGAGGGCGTCAAACTGGCCGACGTGCTCACCCTGCAGCACTTCCGCGACATCTTCGAGCAGCCGTCGCTCGTGCGCGGCATCGTCAACACGATCCTGATCGGCGTGATCGGCGGCGCGCTCGCCGTGGCCTGCTACACCGCCATCGCGCTGGCCATGCACCGCAAGGCCGACGGCGTCACGCGCCTGCTGGACTACAGCGTCCTCGTGCCGCGTGCCGTGCCGGGCCTGCTTGCCGGCCTGTCGTTCCTGTGGGTGTTCCTGTTCGTGCCGAGCTGGCTGGACGGCATCCTGCGCGGCATGGACAACGGCGTGGCCCTGTGGCTGTCCGAGCACTTCATCCCGACGCTGCGCCAGCTGCGCTCGACGATCTTCGCGCTGTGGCTCGCCTACTCCGTCGTGTGGCTTGCGTACGGCATGCGCCTCGTGTCGACGTCGCTGCTGCAGGTGGGCCCGGAACTGGAAGAGGCGGCACGTGCCGTCGGTGCGAGCCGCGGCCGCGTGACCCGCGACGTGACGCTCCCGCTGATCAAGTTCGGCATGCTGGGCGCCTGGCTGATGGTGTTCCTGATCTTCGAACGCGAATACTCGACGGGCGTGTACCTGCTGTCGCCCGGCACCGAGGTGATTGGCGCGATGCTCGTGTCGCTGTGGGCCGGTGGCTCGACGGACCTCGTGGCTGCGCTCTCGTTCATCAACATCACGCTCGTGGCCATCGGCCTGGGCATCGCCCTGCGCTTCGGCGTCAAGTTACACAATTAAAAAAGCGAGACAAACATCATGAACGTTTTGACCGTCAATGACCTGCACCTCGACTACGGCCATGGCGCCACCGCCAACCCGATCCTGAAGGGCGTGTCGATGCATCTGCAGCGCGGCGAAGTCGTGGCGCTGCTGGGCCCATCGGGCAGCGGCAAGACCACGCTGCTGCGCGCCGTGGCCGGCCTGGAAAGCCCGAAATCCGGGACGATCGACATCGGCGAGCGCCGCGTGTTCGACGGCAGCAAGAAGCTGGAGCTGCCGGCGGAAGCGCGCAACCTGGGCCTCGTGTTCCAGTCCTACGCGCTGTGGCCGCACAAGACCGTGTTCGACAACGTCGCCTACGGCCTCAAGCTGCGCAAGATGACCGCGCGCGACATCGAACCGAAGGTACGCGAAGTCCTCGCGCAACTGGGTCTCGGTCACCTGGGCGAGCGCTTCCCGCACCAGCTCTCCGGCGGCCAGCAGCAGCGTGTGGCGATCGCCCGCGCGCTCGTCTACAACCCGCCCGTGATCCTGCTCGACGAACCGCTGTCGAACCTGGACGCCAAGCTGCGCGAGGAAGCCCGTGCGTTCCTGCGCGAGCTGATCGTGCGCCTGGGTCTGTCGGCACTGATGGTCACGCACGACCAGGCCGAGGCGATGGCGATCTCGGACCGCATCCTCCTGCTCAACAACGGCAAGATCGAGCAGCAGGGCACGCCGCAATCGATGTACGAATCGCCGGACACGCTGTTCACGGCGGAGTTCATGGGCAGTAACAACCGCCTGCCGGCGAAGGTCGTGGCGCGCAACGGCGGCGCGGCGCGCGTACAGGTGGAAGGCATGGCGCTGAACGCGACGGCGCGAGGCAGCGCCGCATCGGATCCGGACGTGGAAGCGTCGGCGCTGATCCGCGTGGAGGAAGTGCGCATCGGCCGCACGCCGGTGGAAAACGGCATCCAGCTGCCGCTGTCCACCTGCATGTACCTGGGCGACCGGTGGGAATGCCTGTTCAAGCACGGCAACGCGAGCGTACGCGCCTATTCGAAGTACCGCGTCGATCCGGGCAATTACTGGCTCGAGATGCCGGCCGAGAAGCTCTGGGTGTTCTGATCAGGACGTTCCTGCCCGCGCTGGCGCTGGCCTTCACGGCGGCGCAGCTCTGCATCTGCCTCGACACGCCGCTGCCGTGGATGATCGGCCCGCTGTTCTCGACGGCGATCGCGTGCATGCTGGGTGCGCGCCTGTCCGCGCCCGTACAGGCGCGCGAAGCGGGGCAGTGGGCCATCGGCACCGCGCTGGGCCTGTACTTCAGCGCGCCCGTGCTGGCGGTGCTCGCCCGGCACCTCGGCTGGATCCTGCTTGCCGTCTCGTTCGCCGTGTGCCTCGGCATGGCGGGCGGTGCGCTGCTGCGCCGGCTGTCCGGCAGCGATGACGCGACGGCATTCTTCGCGATGGCCGTCGGCGGCGCCTCCGAGATGGCCGTGCAGGCGGAGCGCCACGGCGCCGTCGTCGAACGCGTGGCGGCCGCGCACAGCCTGCGCATCATGATGGTCGTCGGCACCATTCCCTTCGCAGTGCGCTGGTTCGCAGCCCACGGCTGGGGCACCGGCCTGGACGGGTTCGTGCCGCTGGCCGGCCGGGTCGACGCGGCAGGCCTGTGCATCCTCATCGCCATCACCAGCTGCGCCGCGCTGGCGCTGAAGCGCTTGCGCGTGCCGAATGCCTGGGTGATCGGCCCACTCGTCGTCGCGCTGATGCTGACGGCGGCAGGCGTGCAGCTCTCGCGCCTGCCCGAGTGGATGATCCGCACTGGGCAGCTGTTCATCGGCGTCTCGCTCGGCACGCGGTTCACGCCTGCGTTCGTGCACACGGCCCCGCGCTACCTGGCCAGCGTGGCTGCGTGCACCGCTGTCACGTTGCTGCTGGCCGGCCTGTTCGCCTTCTGCGTGGCGGCCGTGACGGGCCTGCATCCGGGGACGATGGTGCTGGCCACGTCGCCGGGCGGCATCGCGGAGATGGCGCTGACGGCGCGCGTGCTGCACCTGGGCGTGCCCGTCGTGACGGCGTTCCACGTCGCGCGCATGGTCGTCGTCGTGCTCGGGATCGGGCCGCTGTACCGGGCATGGACGCGGGTGAGGTGACGCCAGGCGCGACCTGGTGCGGGTCCGGACGCATATTCAACCACCTCGGGTAGCGGAATGCGCGACCATTGATTCACGCTCAGCAACATTGTGTGTTCAACGTGCCGGTTGTGTTGTAGATTGTCGCATCGCCGACATCCGCACCATCGACCATGAGCCACCCGAACCACACGAGCCAGTTTGCCCTGCTGACCCAACGCCGCTTCGGCCCGTTTTTCTGGACCCAGTTCCTGGGCGCCTTCAACGACAACCTGTTCAAGACGGCGCTGCTCGTCGTGCTGACCTATGACGCGCTGTCGTGGACGACGCTGCCCCCGGCGCTGCTGAACAACCTGATCCCGGGCCTGTTCATCCTGCCGTACGTCGTGTTCTCGGCCACGGCGGGCCAGATCGCGGACAAGGTCGAAAAGGGCCGGCTGGCGCGCTTCGTCAAGCTGCTCGAAATCGGCATCATGGGCATCGCCGCCGTCGGCTGGTTCACGCACAACCTGTGGCTGCTCGTCGCCGCCGTCGCCGGCATGGGTGTCCATTCGACCCTGTTCGGCCCCGTGAAATATGCCTATCTGCCGCAGCACCTGAAACCGGAAGAACTCGTGGGCGGCAACGGCGTCATCGAGATGGGCACCTTCGTCGGCATCCTGCTGGGCGAAGTGATGGGCGCAATCCTGGCCGGCCACGGCGCCGCCGGCGTGCACCTCGTCGCGTTCGGAACGCTGGCCGTTGCCGTGCTGGGGCTCGCCACGAGCTGGCGTATTCCGACGTCCCCGGCACCCGCACCGGCGCTGAAGATCAGCGCGAACTTCGTCGCCGAATCCGTGCGCAACCTGGCGTTCTCGAAAAAGAACCGTACCGTGTTCCTGTCGATGCTGGGCAATTCCTGGTTCTGGTTCTACGGCGCCCTCGTGCTGTCGCAATTTCCGCTGTACGCGAAGGAGTACCTGCACGGCGACCACAGCGTGTTCGTGCTGCTGCTGACCATCTTCTCGCTGGGGATCGGCGCCGGCTCGCTCTTGTGCGAAAAGCTCTCCGGCCGCAAGGTCGAAATCGGGCTCGTGCCGTTCGGCGCCATCGGCCTGTCGCTGTTCGGCATCGACCTGTACTTCGCGAGCCTCGGCTATACGAACACGGCCCCGGTCGACTTCATCGGCGTGCTGGCCCAACACGGCACGCTGCGCATCCTGGCCGACATCCTGCTGCTGGGCGTGTTCGGCGGCTTCTTCATCGTGCCGCTGTTCGCGCTGATCCAGACGCGCTGCGACCCGGCGCACGTCTCGCGCACTATCGCCGGCATGAACATCCTGAATGCGCTGTTCATGGTGGCGTCGGCCGGCGTCGCGGTGTTCCTGATCGGCCGCGGTTTCAGCATCCCCGAGATGTTCCTCACCACCGCGCTGCTGAACGCCGTCGTCGCCATCTACATCTTCTCGCTCGTGCCGGAATTCCTGATGCGCTTCCTGGCCTGGCTGCTGATCCATACGATCCACCGCGTGTCGACGGTGGACGTGGACCGCATCCCGGAAGAGGGTGCTGCGGTCCTCGTCTGCAACCATGTCAGCTACGTCGACGCCATCGTCATCCTGGCCGCGAGCCCGCGCCCGATCCGCTTCGTGATGGACCACCGCATTTTTAAAATACCGCTGCTGGGCTTCATCTTCCGCACGGGGAAGGCGATCCCGATCGCCCCGGCGCACGAGGATCCGTGGCTGATGGAAAAGGCCTTCGTCGACATCGCCCAGGCGCTGCACGAAGGGGAGCTCGTGTGCATCTTCCCGGAGGGGAAACTGACGCGCACGGGCGAGATGAACGCCTTCCGCGGCGGCATCGCCAAGATCGTCGAGCGCAGCCAGGTGCCCGTGATCCCGATGGCGCTGCGCGGGCTGTGGGGCAGCGTGTTTTCGCGCGATCCGTCCAATGTGTTCGAGCGCTCGTTGACCCGCGGGCTGCGTTCACGGCTGGCGCTGGCCGTCGGGCGGCCGGTGCCGCCGCAGCAGGTGACGCCGGAGGGGCTGTACGAGGAAGTGCTGGCGTTGCGTGGCGACTGGAAGTGATGGCCCAAAATTCCCTCGTGACAAAAAGGCTAGTCATCCTGCGTGCCTCTGTTATAATTGCGGGCCGAGTCGGGGCGTAGCGCAGCCTGGTAGCGTACCTGCATGGGGTGCAGGTGGTCGGAGGTTCGAATCCTCTCGCCCCGACCAATAGAATCATAGAGTGAGGCCAGCTTTCGAGCTGGCCTTTTTCGTTTCTGTCGAGCAGGCAGGGAATTCACGGCTTAAAATGCTTGTGTAAGCTCATGCTCGATACCGGATTGTTGCACGTCGTCTTTATGCTGCAAGAAGTACGATCGTAGAGTTGTCAAAAGGTGACCTGAAGTGAGCCGTGCCCGGCACGGCCAATGTGAGCGTGCGGCGGCGCAGCGGAAGCCGCCACTGCGACGCTGCCGCGGCAGCGTGATGCTTTTATCCCGAAAATGCTGGCGCGGGCGTATGTTCCTATTATCTGATGAAAAAAAGAGAAAATAAGTACAACCCTAAGCGAGCCCTTTTGGAGCTAAATGCAGAAAATCTGCAGGCTTGTGCGCTCCTGGCAAAAAAAGTCAGGTATGGCGGAAATCCCGAGCATAAAAAGAATCCTGGTGATTTCGGTCTGACACCGCCGAGTGGACCACGCCAAGGTAAATCCTTATGCGACGTGGTCGCTATTTTTACACGCGCTGAGGCACTCCGTTACTTGAGGATCGGCCTGAGGAAGGGCTTGGTTAGCGATCGTTTCGTGGACGGATGGCCGAAGAACATATGGTCGGTGACCGATAATGGCGTTGCGTTAGAAGCGCAAATCGAGAATCCACAGTTGGGTAGTTACCATGGATATCCCATGCCCGACTCCGATCCTTTTGTCGAAGAAGTGCTAGCACGGTGGAACCTCAAATCATGAGAAAATTTCAACTACATCATCCGTGGACTCATGCCGGGGATGATGTACCGGAATTGCGTCAAACGATCTGCCGGTTCGAGTTGCAAATTGGCGATGTTTCATTGACGCAGAACGAAGATATCTTTTCTCAGACGATATCGAATTCGGTCGTTGTGTCCGCATATCCACTAGCTTATTGGTTCGCAGCGAGTTGGTGGCGCCTGGTGTCGGAACCGCTTCCACCAAGATCAGCTCGGCCTCCGACAAGTTGGCGAATGGCTCATGAGATGGGGGCGGCAAACTCAGGTTACGTGTGGCCTCAAGTTTTATTTGCAACGGATGGCGAGTCAATGCAAGTGTGGGCTGTTCCTTCGCGAGGCTCACGCGATCAATCCGTTCGATATCTGAACGGTTTAGCTGCGCCAGCAACGTTTACGATGCAGGATTTTGAAGTCGAGATCGAAAGTTTTATTAATGCCGTTATCGCTCGATTAGATGCAACTGGTGTCGCAGAGACTGAAACCTCATTAAGGTCCCTGTGGGCCGAAGTGATGGCGGAGAGAGCAGATCCCGAGACCACGTTAGCTCGTCGCTGTGAGGCTGAGCTTGGTTATGATCCCGACGAGTGCCCCGAGGAGGTTCTGCTCGCAGCCATCCGTTTAAAAGATCGGATTGGTGAGGCTGCGTTATCCGAGCTTGCACCGGTTTATGGAAAGTCTGGCGGAACGGATTCGATCGCCGAGCTTGGGAAGCTGATCGAATGTAAAGGTATTTCTGGCAGGCCGGACCTGCCACGGATCAGTTCACGGACCAACAAGGGTGCCGCTCCTTGGGAGCGCGCTGTCGCGGATGCGCGCCAGCTACGGAAGGAACTTCACGCGTCCGGCGACCATATCGATACGAATGTGTTGTGTGAAGTCCTGGGTGTGCGAAGGGAAGAAATAGATCACTATGCGTCGGATTCGCGGAGCCGAGCCGGGATCGTGGTTCCCCATGGAAATCGTCACGTTTCGTTGGTGCCTCGAAAGCGGCATCCACGCTCCAGAAGGTTCGAACTAGCGCGATTTATTGGTGACCTGTTATATGTTCATTCAAACACGGATACCTGGCTCGCCTCGACTGACTTGAGTACCAACCGCCAAAAATATCAGCGTGCATTCGCGGCCGAATTTCTTTGCCCTATTGAAAAATTGCAGGGCTTCCTCGATGATGATTTTTCTGACGATAATCTGGAGGATGCCGCTGATCATTTTGAAATAAGTCCGGCAACGGTTACATCGCTGCTTGCGAATAACAATCTTTTGTACAGGGAGTTCGGAGCGAGCGGTCTTCCTTACGTCTTATCCTGATGCAGCGTTGTTGCGGCTTGAGATAGGCGTGCTTTTGCTTAGATCACGGGAATTTCCCACATGGAAAGTATTCGCGGGCTCGTATCGATTTCAGTAGGTTGATCGCCGAATAAATACATCAGCGATGCGTCATGAACGTCGTGCGCGCCAGGACTGGCCGCACCGGTTGCGCGCCACGTCATCGCTCGGCGTGACGTCGCTGAAGCCGGAGGAGGAGGTCCGGGCGGCGATCAAGCGGGCGCACGCGGCGTTGTGTTTCGCAAAAGCGAACGGCCGCAACCACGTCGAGATCGCCTGATCTCAGGGCATGCGCCGCCACACCGAAATCGGAATGCCGCCGTCCGGCCGCGCCGGTACGCGGTAGCGCAATTCGTCGCCGTGCAATTCGAAGCTGCGCCGCTGCACCGTGCCCTCCCAGTTCGGAAAGGACGCGCCCTCGATGCGGAACACGAGCAGGCCGTCTTCCAGCGCGAGGGTGCCGTAGTGCGTGCTCGACCCGAGCACGGCGGCGCGGAACTCGTCGCTCGTGCCGGCCGCCTTGTCCGCGCTCGCGAAACGCGGGCGCTCGGCCTTGAAGATCTGCAGCGTGTAGCGCCCTTGCGCATCGATGGCCAGGCGGCCCTTCGGTGCGGCGCCATAGTCACGTTCGACGCTGCCGTCGGGGCGCTGGACGTCGGCGGCGACGAGCGTCCAGGTGCCCGCGAGTTCGGGTAGGGCGGCCTGCACGACCGGGGCGGCGCTGGCCAGTACCATGCCGGCGATCTGCTTGTTCATGATGTTCTCCTTTCCGATGAAAGCATCAGCGTAGCGACGCTGACGCCTGAACGGAATTCCCGAAATCCGCACCCGTTCCGTGCATAATTGCACAATGCAGACGCCTGACTGGGACGACCTCCGTTTTTTCCTCGCGCTGTGCGAGGCCGGCACGCTGTCGGGTGCCGCGCGCGCGACCCGCGTGGAGCACACGACGGTGGCGCGCCGCATCGACGCGCTCGAAACCGCGCTGGGTGCCCGCCTGTTCGACCGCTTTCCCAGGGGCTGGTCGCTGACGGCGGCCGGCACGGCGCTGGTGCCGCATGCGCGCAAGCTGGAAGACGACATGCATGCCTTGCTCAACGTGGCGCGCGGCGCGACCGAGGTGGCGGGTGTCGTGCGCATCTCGGCGCCGCCCGCGTTGACGGCGTGTCTGCTCGCCCCGCGCCTGCGTGCGCCCTTGCTGCGCCTGCCTGGCGTCGACATCGACCTGCGTGCAGAGGCGCGCACGACGGACCTGATGCGGCGCCAGGCCGACATCGCGTTGCGCTTTGCGCGCCCGACGTCGCCCGGTCTCGTCGCCAAGCTGCTGGCGCACGTCGATTACGCCCTGTATGCGCATGCGGACTACGTCGGGAGCCGGCAGCCGGCGCAATGGGAATTCCTCGGCTACGACGACCTGCAGCAGGATGCGCCCCAGCAGGAATGGCTGGAGAAGATGCGCGGCGCCCGCCGCTATAGCGTGCGCTCGAATGACCTGCTGACGTTGCTGCAGGCGGCGGTCGGCGGCTGCGGCGTGGGCGTTTTTCCGCACTATGCTGCCGCGCGCGCGCCGGGGCTGGTCGTGCTGGATCCGGCCTGTCCCGTGCGCCGCAAGCTCTGGCTGGTGATGCACGACGACGTGCGCCGCGCGCCGCACGTGCGCGCGGTGGCCGACGAGATCATCGCCATGTTCGAGCAGGAATAGTCCGGCGCGCGTTTCCTCATGTGTAGCATTTTTTCAACCAACCCCACCGAACTGATCAATGTTCGTAGTAAAATTTCATAACATTGCATGTCTTGCCGTGCCGCGCTGTGTATAAAGGTTGGTATATACAAGGTATCTGCCCGCCAACGCTGGTTAACTGGTGCGTGTTCTGTAAATTATTTACATTTTGGAGAGCTGAATGAGCGTTGAAGAGGCACGGAACTTCAAGGAAGAGTTGCTGGGGCGGGATATCCGCCAACTCGGCCGCATGCTGGGGGAAACGATCCGGGCCCAGGAGGGCGACGGCGTGTTCGACCGCATCGAGTCGGTCCGGAAAAGCTGCATCGGTTTCCGGCGCGACGAGGACGGCAGCGCGCACGAGGAATTGGCGGCGATCCTTGAAGACATCTCGTCCGACGAGAAGACCCAGCTGATCCGCGCCTTCACGTACTTCTCGCTGCTGGCCAACATCGCCGAAGACCAGCACCACATCCGCCGCAGCCGCGCCCACCTGTCGGCCGGCTCGGCGCCGAAGAAGGGCAGCATCGCCCACGCCGTCGACGGTGTATTCGTGGCCGGTCGCATGGACGACCTGCGCGCCTTCTTCGACGACGCGCACGTGAGCCCCGTGTTCACCGCGCACCCGACCGAGGTGCAGCGCAAGAGTGTGCTCAACTGCCAGATGGCGATCGCGCGCCTGATCGGCGAACGTGACCGCACGCAGTTGACGCCGGACGAAGAACAGGAAAACGATGAAGCCCTCGCGCGCGCCATCCTGACGTTGTGGCAGACGCGCCTGCTGCGTCCCACCAAGCTGTCGGTGCTGGACGAAGTCGAGAACGGCCTGTCCTTCTACGACTACACGATGTTCAGGAGTGTCCCGCGCCTGTACTGCGCCCTCGAGGACACGCTGGCGCAGAAGGATGCCGGCTGGGCGGACGTGGAGCTGCCGTCGTTCATGAAAGTCGGCAGCTGGATCGGCGGCGACCGCGACGGCAATCCATTCGTCACGGCCGACATCCTGCGTGCCACCCTGAAGGCGCAGGCCACCCGCGCGCTCGATTTCTACCTGCCGGAAGTGCACACGCTGGCGTCGCAACTGTCGCAGGCGCAGTCCCTGTGCGGCAGCACGGAAGCGCTGCGCCGCATCGCCGAGCGCACGCCGGACCAGTCGCCGCACCATCAGGACGAGCCGTACCGCCAGGCGCTGCACGGCATGCATGCGCGCCTCGTGGCGACGCGCGCGTGGCTCGTCGCCGGCGCGGATGAACCGGATGCGACGGCCTACGCCAGCGCGGCCGAACTGCTGGCCGACCTGGACGTCATCCACGAGTCGCTCGTGGCCAACGGCGCCCGCCAGCTGGCACGTGGCCGCCTGCGGCTGCTGCGCCGCGCCGTGAAGGTATTCGGTTTCCACCTCGCGCCCGTCGACCTGCGCCAGAACTCCGACGTGCACGAACGCGTGATCGCCGAACTGCTGACGCAGGCCCGTCCCGGCGTCGATTACCTGGCGCTGGACGAAGCCGCGCGCTGCACGCTGCTGCTGGAAGAGCTGCAGTCGCCGCGCCTGCTCGTGTCGCCGTTCGAGGAGTACTCCGAAGAGACGGCGTCCGAGCTGGCGATACTGCGCGAGACGAAGCGCGCGCACCTGACGTACGGCCGCGACGCTGTCACGAACTACATCATCTCGAAGGCGGCCTCCGTCTCCGACCTGCTGGAAGTGGCCGTGCTGCTGAAGGAAGCGGGCCTGCTGCATCCGACGCTCGGCACGCTCGACGTCAACATCATCCCGCTGTTCGAGACCATCGACGACCTGCGCGCCGGTCCCGCGATCATGGCCGCCGCATTCGGCCTGCCGTTCTACATGCGCCTGCTGGAGTCGCGCGACCGTCTGCAGGAAGTCATGCTGGGCTACTCGGACAGTAACAAGGACGGCGGCTACGTCACGTCCGGTTGGGAGCTGCACAAAGCGGAGCTGGAACTGATCGCCGTCTTCCGCGCCCACGGCGTCAAGCTGCAGCTGTTCCACGGCCGCGGCGGTTCGGTGGGCCGCGGCGGCGGCCCGAGCTACGAAGCGATCCTCGCACAGCCGCCGGGCGCCGTGCAGGGGCGCATCCGCCTGACGGAGCAGGGCGAAGTCATCACCGCGAAGTATGCCAACGCGGACGTGGGTCGCCGCAACCTCGAGGTGCTCGTCGCCGCCACGATGGAAGCGACCCTGTTGTCGCATTCCCAGCCGCAGCCGGACGCGGCGCAGGTGGCCGCGATGGATCGCCTGTCCACGGAAGCGCTGCGTGCGTACCGTTCGCTCGTGTACGAAACGGAAGGCTTCGAGACGTACTTCTGGGAGTCGACGGTCATCTCGGAAATCGCCGCGCTGAACATCGGCAGCCGTCCGGCGTCGCGCAAGAAGTCGCGCTCAATCGAAGACCTGCGCGCGATTCCCTGGGTGTTCAGCTGGGCCCAGTGCCGCCTGATGCTGCCGGGCTGGTACGGTTTCGGCACGGCCGTGGAACGCTTCATCGCGGAGTCCCCGGCCGAGCGCCTCGCCCTGCTGCGCACGATGTACAAGACGTGGCCGTTCTTCACGACGCTGCTGTCGAACATGGACATGGTGCTGGCCAAGAGCGACATCGCGATCGCGAGCCGCTACGCGGGCCTCGTGTCCGACGCCGCGCTGCGCGACCGCATCTTCGGTGCCATCAGCGCCGAGCATGCGCGCACGGTGGAGATCCTCCGGCAGATCATGGAACAGGACGAGCTGCTGGACGGGAACCCGCAGATGCAGCGCTCGCTGCGCAACCGCCTGCCGTACATCGATCCGCTGAACCACCTGCAGGTCGAGCTGCTGCGCCGCTACCGGGCCGGCGCCGACGACGACGCGACCCGCAACGGCCTGCACATGTCGATCAACGGCATCTCGGCGGGGCTGCGCAACAGCGGTTGACCGGCACGGCGGTGGCGCGGGTCACAACACCTTCGCCACCGCCGCGAACTCTTCTTCGCCGTACCCCGCTTCGTCGGCACGCCGCAGCAGTGCGGCGATCGCCGCCGGCAGTTCTGTGCGCAGCCCGCGCGCACGCATCGCGTCCTCGATGCGGCGCGTCGCATCCACCGAGATCGACAGCGGACTTTGCGTGATGCGGTAATCGCCCGACGCGATGACGCCGGACTCGTGCCGCAGGAACTCGCCATACGACGGCGCCAGCGCGTGCACGATGTCGCCGTAGCGCCGCACGTCCAGTCCTTCCCGCTGCGCCAGCGCGGCGCCCTGGAAGAAGCCGAGCGATGCGCCGTAGACGAACGACAGGGTCGCGAGGTCCATCGTCGCCGCGGCGGCCGGGCTGGCACCCAGGTGGACGACGTTGCCGCCGTAGTGCGCGAGCACGTCGCGCACCCGTTCGATGTGCTCCTCCGCGCCCGAGACGAGGATCGTCGTGTCGGGCTGGCCCATCTGCTCGGGCGCGACCTGGATCGCACCGGCCACGAAGCCGGCGCCCACGGCCGCCAGCGCGGCTGCCGCGTCCTGTGCCTCCTGCGGACTGCCTGTCGTGAACTGCACGAGCACCTTGCCCGCCAGGTCGACGCCGGGCGCGTCCAGCACCTGCCGCGCCGCCGCGTAATCGTGCACGCACATCACGACGACGTCCGCCGCGCGCACGGCATCCGCCGGCCGGGCAGCCACGACGGCGCCGGCGGCCGCCAGCCGGTCCGCCTTGTCCGGCGTGCGGTTCCATACATGCACGCGCCATCCGGCCTGCAACGACAGCCGGGCGAGCGTGGCGCCCATCTGGCCCAATCCGATCACTGCGATGTGTTTCATCCTGACCTCCTGTGTTGGTGGAAGCGGCAGTATCCCGATGTACCATTCGAAGCGTCAAGTACGTACAATTCGGTCAGGTACTACCCAATTGGTAAGTTTTGGAGGAAGCGATGGCGGCCAGCAAACCGTTCAATTGCGGGATCGGACCCGCGTTCGAAGTCATCGGCGGCAAGTGGAAAGCCGTGATCCTGTACGAGTTACAGGACAAGCCCGTGCGGACGGGCGAATTGCGCCGCCTGGTCGGCGGCATCACCGAAAAGATGCTGATCCAGCAGTTGCGGGAAATGGAGGCGGATGGACTCGTGCGGCGCGTCGTGTACCCGGAAGTGCCGCCGCGCGTGGAGTATTCCGTGACGCCCGAGGGCGCCGCGTTGAACAAGGCGCTCGGGCCGATCGCGGAATGGGGCCGCAAGTATGCAGCGGCGCGGGGCCACGTGGAGATCTAGCGCTTACTCGGGACCCGTCACCCGCAGCGGCACCGCCAGCCGCTGCACGACCTTGCGCACGTGGGCTTCCCACGCTTGCGCATCGGGGAAGTCCCCGCTCTTGCTCCATCCCGCGCCCAGGTAGTGCACGAACGGCTGCCCGGGCTGCGCGGTTCCGACGAGCAGGGCGTCGGCGCCGTCGACAGCGGCGCGCGTCGCTTGGCCGGGGACGATCACCGCGCACGCCGTGTGCCCGTTCGGCGCGCTCTCCGGTTCCCAGTAACTCATCCAGCTGGCGCTCGTGTCGCGCACGAGGCGCCCATCGCCCTTGCGCTGTGCGATGCCGACGGCGGCGGGCAGGACGCCCGCCTGGTCGCTCGCGTAGCGGCTTTCGACGCGGCTGAAGTTCGAACCCGCGTCGATCGAGATCCGTTTCGTCTCCGCGACCTGGCGTCCGGCCGCGCTCCACGCGTCGTAACGGAGTTCGAACACGGCGCGCAGCGGCCCGTCCGCGATCACCTTCCAGCCCGCGTAGACGGACGACGGATACGCCTTGCCGTCGCGGTAGATCGCCGTGCCGCCGCAGCCGCGGCCCGTGCCGACGCTGTAGTTGTCGAGGCCTTCGCCATGGTCGGTGTGGTATTCGCCGCGCTTGTACCACGTGTCCACGACGGGCCGGCGCACGCGCTTGAGCCACACGTCCACGCCGCTGCCCACGTGCTCGTTCGGCACATGCAGGATCGCGGGGCCGTACGTGCGGTGGGCGATGCGGTCGCTCTCCCACGCGAAGTCGTCGTAGCGCTCGGGCACGTAGCGCGCGTGCACCTTGACGTCCGGCGGCGCCAGCGCGGGCAGGGCGTTCGCGGGGAGCCGCAGGAAGCGGCGCTCTTCGCCGGGCGCGAAGGTCGCCTGGAACAGCAGCGTGTCGCCGATGCGCTGCGTGGGCAGCAGGCGCGACGTGTCGGCTTCCATCACGGCCACCGGTGCTTGCGACGTATCCGGTCCGAGCGCCAGTTCCACTGTTTCGTCGGCGCGATGAAAATCGCCCGGATTCGTCACGCGCACCGTGCGCGGCGCGGCGCGTTCCAGTAACGTCATACGGAATACCTCGCTGCCGGCCAGCAGGAACGCGCCGACGCCGTAGACTTCCGTCGCGTCTTCCGCGAAGCCCGTGGGCGCCTGGCCGATCGGCTGCACGTGCGTGAGTTTGCCGTCCGGCTGGACGCTGGCGACGAGTGCCGACCACGCGCGCCGCACGCCAGGCTCAAACGAGGCGCGGTCCAGCAGGCCCTGATTGACGCCCCACGCGAGCGCATACGCGAACAGCGCCGTGCCACTCGTCTCGCGCGCCGGATAACTGCCAGGGTCGAGCAGGCTCGCGCGCCACATGCCGTCGGCCTGCTGCAGCGCGAGCACCCTGGCCGCCATTTCGCGGAACTGCTGCTCGAAGCGCGTGCGTGCCGGATGGTGCGCCGGCAGGTACTGGAGCGTCCGCGCGAGGCCCGCCATCACCCAGCCGTTGCCGCGTGCCCAGAAGACCTTGCGGCCGTTGGCTTCGCGCCGCGCGAAATAATTGCTGTCGCGGTAGTACAGGTGTTCGTCCTTGTCGTACAGGTAGTCCGACGTGCGCCACCATGCGGCGACGGCGTAATCGAGATAGCGCGCGTCGCCGGTGGCCGCATACAGGCGCACCCACGCGGGCGGGCCCATGAACAGCGCGTCGCACCACGACCAGCGGTCCTGGTTGCCGGACACGGTGAATTCCAGCGTGCCGTCGTGCGGCTCGGCGAGGATGGCGTCGAAGCGTCCCTTCAGCGGCGCCAGCATGGCCGGGTCGCGCAGCTGCAGGTACAGCTCCGCATACGTCTGCCCGACCACGTGGTCGTCCGCGTGATACGCGCGCGGACCAAGTTGCCAGCCATTGCGTTCGCCCATCGCGGCCATCGCATCGCGGTACTTGCGCGTGCCGGACAGGTTGGCCAGCGCCATGAAGCCGGCGTCACCGACGCCCTGCGTCCAGTGCGTCGTCTCGTGCGCGCTCGGATGCGCGAGTTGCCAGTCGGCGACGCGCTCCATCGTCGCCAGTACGGCGGCTGGCGCCAGCGCCTGCGGTTCGGCCCGGGCGGCGGGCGGCGTGTGTGTCGCGCAACCGGGGAGGAGGGCGCCGAGCAGCAGGAGGGCGAGCGCGGCGTGCTTCAAAGGAGCGGTCGGAGTCATGGAGGTTAACGTTTAACTAGATATGTGGATTTTGGCGCAAAGCTGAGATAAGGTAAACGCTTTCATAAAAAGGAGGAGACCATGCGGATACGAGGCTTCAGAGCGGTCATGCTCATCGCGGCATTGGCCGCACGCCAGGCCTGCGCGTGCGAGACGCCGCCGCCGGCCGTCATCGACATCGATGCGAACAGCTATTACAGCGACAGCCATCACTCGATCGTGGACCCGGTGCGCAAGGCGCGCAACGAGGCGGCCGTCAAGCCGGTCAACGATTATCTCGATGCGGTGGCCCATGCGGCCGTCGCGTGGCAGCAGACGCATCGCGACGCGGATGCGCGCTGCGCCCTGACCTGGCTCGCGAACTGGGCCGACCGCAAGGCCATGCTGGGCACGATGACGACGGAGCAGTCGTACTACACGCGCAAGTGGACGCTCGGCGGTCTCGCGCTGAGCTACGCGCGCGTGAAGCCCGCGGCGACGCCGGATGAGCGCCGCCGCATCGAGGGATGGCTGCTGGCGCTGGCCGATGCGACGATCCGCCACTCGGATGCGCACAAGGGCGTGCGCAATAACCACTATTACTGGGAAGGCCTGGCCGTGACGGCGACGGGTGCCGTCACGGGCGACGCGCGCTGCCTGGCGTGGGGCCGCAAGGCGTTCGACGATGCGATGGCGCAGATCCGGCCGGACGGCGTGCTGCCGTACGAACTGGAACGGGCCGGCCGGGCGCTGCACTACCACCTTTACGCGGCCGCGCCGCTCGTGATGATGGCGTCGATCTTCGACGTGCAGTCGCCGCAGCTGGACCGGCTCATTGCGTTCTCCGTTGCCGGCGTCGCGGACCCGTCGACCTTCGCGAGGATGACGGGCGTCTTGCAGGAATGGTCGGGCGGCGTGCCGGGCTGGATCGCGATCTGGCTGCGCCACGGCGGCAAGGTCGCGGTGCCCGTGAAACTGCCGGCCGTGAACTGGGATGCCAGGATGGGCGGCGACCGCAACCTGGCCAATCCGCTCGAACACGTCGTCACTGGTAGCGGATCGTCCAGCTGATTTTCAGCGGTTTGTCGAACCTGAACGCGCCCGTGCGGCACGTGGCCAGCGTGGCCATCGGTCCGTACGGTGCGCGGTACGCTTCGCTGCCGGTCACGTCGTCGGCGCCGCAGCTTGCGAGACCGTCGACGGCGAAAGCGCGCACGGCGCCGTCGCGGAAGGCGATGGTCGTGCCGTCCACCGTGGCGCCGCTCGAAAACGACGCGAAGTCGAGGCTCACGCCGGCCACGCCCAGCGGCGCCGCGGGCGTATAGGTGTCGGTGCGCGTGACGACACCGTGGCGCAACGTGTATGTCGTCTCGACCGCGATGCGTGCGTCTTTCACGGGCACGTTCTTGCCCAGTTTCGTGAGCGCGTCCTGGCGGTACGTGACGCGGTGGCCGCCGTCGATGTCGCCCGCCTGGATGTTCTTCATGTACGCGGTCGCGATCAATTCGCTGCCGTCGGCAAGGCGGAATTTCGGCAGCAGCTGCGGATGCGCGGCGCCGCTATCAGCGATGCCGGAGACGATCCCGTACGAGAACGGCAGCGGATAATACGGACTGTTCGCATGCTGGCCCGGCCCGCCGTTGATCATCGACAGGCTGAACACGTGCGGCCCATCGCGCCAGATGGCGAGGGCGCGGTCGTATTCGCCGGCCGCGAAGCGCGTGAGGCTGAACGCCGGACGCGCGCGTTCCAGCCATGCCGCCAGGTCCGCGCGCGGCACGGCGTTCTTCATGCCGGCGCGGTTCCACATCTCGTCCGTGCTGATCAACTGGTGCAGCAGCGAGAAGTTCTCGCCGAGGATGCGGTGCTTGCCGCGGTACGTGTCCGTGCGGCGGCCCTTGCCCCACATGTCGACGGAGTGCAGCGCCGGGTCGTACCAGAACGTCATGTAGCGTTCGCCGATGCGGGCCGAGTAGGCGTAGGCGTATTCCTTTTCTTCCGGCGTGAGGACGCCGAGATACGCGGCCGTCGACAGGATCTCCAGCATCGCCGTCTCGCCGTACGGCCCGAGGCTGCGGCCCATCGTGAAGCCGCTGCCGTCCGCATTGGCCGCGTTCAGCGCGACGTCGGCCGATTTGCGCAGCAGGGCTTTCAGCTCCGGCGTGACGGTCAGGCCGGTCTCGATGAAGCGTTCGCAGATCTCCGCCGCCAGCAGGATGCTGTAGCGGTCGAAGCGGCCCTGGCCATCTGTCTCGTCGGAAAAGCCGTAGGTGCCGGAGTAGTCGGCGTAATGCTTCAGCATCCTGTCGAGCAGCACGTCGCTCGCCTGCGCGTCTTCCCAGCCCATCAGCAGGCGCAGGCGCGCGATGCTGAAGGCGACGCCGTAGTAATTCGTCGGCAGGTCGATCAGTTCGTAGGCCGGCACGCGCACGAACGTCCGCCAGTCGAGTTTCCTGCGCAGCTGCTCGAGCGTGGCGGGACGCACGGCGCGCTCCAGCAGGCCCGCCTGCTTCAGCCGGTACAACGCGCCGATGTAGTAATAGATGCCCCAGGTATCGTTTTCCATGCCGACGGTGAGGTCCGCGATGGACGCGTAGTCGCGCAGCATGCCGGGCAGGCGCGGGTCAGCGGCGGGCGTGTGCAGCAGCACGTCCGCGAGGCCCGTCGCGATTTTCCCGGGCAGGAATTTGTCGTGGCTCTGGAACGGCGCGCGACCGTCGATGGTGATGCCGTCCCGTTCCTTCACGAGCTTGCGGAAAAAATAATCCAGCTGCGGATAGGCCTGTTCGACCGTCTGGTGCAGGGGCTGTGTTGCGAGTGCGGGTGTGGCGTGCAGCAGGGCGAGAACCGCCATCGTAATGACGGGCAGGGTAGGGCGCATGCGTGTCTCCGGTGTTGTTAAACGTTTTCCTAAAAGGATAGGTCAACTCTTCCGGAAAGTAAACGGCGACGGGGATCAGGGGCGGCGGGCGATCGTCGACGCGCGCAGGATCAGCTGCGGCGCGACCTTGGTGAGTTTCTCGACGGGCTCGCCGCGGATCACGGCCAGCAGCTTTTCCATCGCCGTCGCGCCCATGCGTTCGCTCTGCAGGTCGACGGTGGTGAGTGCCGGCGTCGTGTATTTGCCGTACGGGATATTGTCGAAGCCGACGACGGAGATGTCCTGCGGGATCGAGATGCCGAGATTCGATGCTTCCTTCATGAAGCCGAGCGCCATCAGGTCGTTGTAGCAGATCAGCGCGTCCGGCCGCTGGCTGCCCAGCACGATGGCGGAGCACAGGCGCTCGCCTTCGGCCAGCGACGGCGCCTCGGCGTCGAAGATCGCGAGGCTCAGGCCGGCGGCGCTCAGCGACTCGCGGATGCCGCCCAGGCGTTCCTCGTCGCGCCGCGACTTGGAAAAGCCCAGGTAGGCGATGCGCCGGTGGCCCAGCATGCGCAGGTGCTGCGTCAGCATGTAGGCGCCGGCATGGTCGTCGCTGGCCACGGTCGGCAGCGGCAGCTCGGCCAGGCTGCCGAAGAACACGAGCGGCTTGTCGATCTCGGTCATCCATCCCATCTCGTGCTCGCGCATGCGCGAGAACACGATCATGCCGTCCACGCGCCGGCTCAGTTCTTCCAGCGTGCGCCGTTCGCGGCTGGGCGTTTCCTCCGTGTCGACGAGCAGCACGGAATAGCCCTGGTCGTGCGCCACGCGGTTCGCGCCCTTCAGGATGCTGGAGAAGTGCGGGTTGGTGATGTCCAGCACGGAAAGGCCGATGGTGTTCGTGCGCCCCGTGATCATCGACTTGGCCAGCGGGTTCGACTTGTAGCCCAGGCCCGCGATCGCGGACTCGATCGCCGCCTCGACCTTGGGCGAAAAGCGCTGTGCGCCATTGATGAATTTCGACACCGTGGCGGTGGACACCTGGGCGGCGGCGGCGACGTCGCGGATGGTCGGGGCGGTCTTTTTCATGGGAGGTTAATCGTTAATCGGCGCGTTACTTGGCGGCACATCTTAGCATGCGTCTCCGGGGCCGAAACCGAGCTGAGGCAAGAAATGCGGGGATGGAATCGTTGCCATTCTTGTCGAAGGGGCTTTAGGGCCGAAAACCGGCCCAAAAAATTGACATTGAAATCGTTTTGGATATACTCGGTTAAACGTTTAACACAATGTGAGCCTGTCCATGACCCAAGCGACCGAGTCCAAGCCCTTCCATCGTCTCCTCCTGACCGGCGCCGGCGGCGGCCTCGGCACCATGCTGCGCGAGCGCATCAAGCCATGGGCCGACGTGGTCCGCCTCAGCGACATCAAGGACATCGCGCCCGCGGGCGAGGGAGAGGAAGTCGTGCGCTGCGACCTGGGCGACCGCGCCGCCGTGATGGCGCTGACGGAAGGCGTCGACGCCGTGCTGCACTTCGGCGGCGTCTCCGTCGAGGACACGTTCGAGACGATCATGCACGCCAACATCCTCGGCTTGCAGCACCTGTACGAGGCCGTGCACAAGCGCGGCATCAAGCGCGTGATCTATGCCAGTTCCAGCCACGTCGTCGGCTACTACCCGACCACGCAGGTCGTCGACGCCAATGTGCCGCTGCGGCCGGATGGCCTCTACGGCGTGTCGAAATGCTTCGGCGAGGCGCTGTCGCGCTATTACTTCGACCGCTTCGGCATCGAGACCGTGTGCCTGCGCATCGGCTCCTCGTTCGGCGAGCCGCGCAACGCGCGCATGCTGGTCACGTTCCTTGCGTACGACGACCTCGTCGAACTGGTACGCTGCGCCCTGTTCACGCCGCGCGTGGGCCACACCATCACGTACGGCGTGTCGGACAACCCGGTGCGCTGGTGGGACAACCGCGCTGCCGCCCACCTGGGCTTCGAACCGCGCCACAGCGCGCGCGCCTTCGCCGACCGCTTCCCGGCCGGAGGCACGTGGGCCGATGCGGGCGATATCACGGCCGTGTACCAGGGCGGCCCGTTCCTGACGGCGGGGCCGATCTACGAAGACTGACAGGGGCGCGCAGTGAAAATGCGCGCATCTTTCCAGTGGGCCGGCCTGCTAAGCTGGGGTCTTTTCGACCTGGAGCGTCCGTGCCAGCCCCATCTCCGTTCATTCGCCTCGCCGCTGCCGCCTGCCTCGGGCTGCCGGCGGCGCTCGCGTATGCGCAGCCGCCTGGTGCGCCCCTGTCATGGCCCCGTCTCGATGGTCCAGCGCGGCCCGAGTGTGCGGATGCGCTGACGATTGCACGCGCGGTATTCGACAGCCGCGCTTCCTGGCAGTACGAGCCGCAGCCCGTACCGAAGGACGTCGCGTCCGTCCAGGTGCTGCAGGCCTACGCCCTGGACATATCGGGCGGCGGCGGCGTGGAGGCGGACAAGGGGACCTTCGACGAGCTGCCGTTGGGCGAGCAACCGCCGCGCAGCATGTACTGGCAAAAGCACCCGCAGGGCGCGTACCGGCTTGCCATCGGCGAGACGTCGTATGGATGGCGCGGCGATCTGTACAACTTGTACACGGTCGACAAGGGCCTTGCGCCCGCCGCCGTCATCGCCGGTCACAACGAGGACAAGCCGCCCGCCGGTGTAAGCGTCGTCGTCAGGCACGAGTGGCGCCCGCCGCAGATCTACCGGCGCGGCGCCGATGGGCCGCTGTGGGTGCTGACCGTGGGACAGCCGTTCCGGTTTCTCGACCATTGGACGGTGTACGTGCCGGAGGCGGACGGCCTGCAGCAAGCGTGCACGATCCGCTTCCGCCCGGACGTCAAGGCCGCCATCGACCTGCTGCCGAAGCCCGTGCGCGCGCTGGAGGCGCTGCTCGACCGGACGATGGGCAGCGGCATGGGGGAGGGAACGCTGCATCCAACGACGAGACTGCGCAACGAAGTCGAAGATGCGTGGGCCAACGCGGCCATGCGGCCGTGGGCGAACATCGTGCCGTACAACGACCGGGCCACCGTCGACGCGGGCCTGGCGACATGGGCGGAGGCCGAACCGTCGAACGGCGCGCTGCTGCGCGCGATCCGCCGCCAGTATCCGCGCGCGGAGCGCTCGCTCGCGCAGTATTACCGCACGCGTTTCCACGCCGCGCCGGACGCGGCCCGGCGCCAGGCGGCCTACCTGCTGGACCTCGTCTATCGGCACCACTACGCGTTCCCGCATGGCGACGCGCCGACCAATGTCGCCGATGCCAATCCCTGGCCGCAGCCGCGGCGATAAAAAAATGCCGCCAGGTCGCCCCGGCGGCATCGAGGGAAACGCGGGCCGGGGCCCGCGGAGGAAACCCGGGATCAGAACTTCAGGTCGAGGCGCACGCTGTAGAAGCGGAACACGTCGCGCGGCGGCACCCAGCTGTTGACCGTGATGGCGGGCGACGTCGACGTCGGTCCGGCGCGGTACGACGGGCCGCTGGCGTTGGCGTTGCCGATGTAGAAGCGGTCGAACAGGTTGTTGATGCGGAAGGACAGGCGCCACATGTCGTTGTTCTGGCGCAGGCCGAAACCGAGGTCCGTGATCGAGTACGCGTTGTTCACCGAGCGCGGGTCGTTGTTGATGTTGGTCTGGTACTCGCTCTGGTAACGCACGTTCGCGTTCACGAAGGCCCAGTACGGACGTTCCGCGAAATGGTAGTCGTAGTTCGTGCCGATGTTGACCTTGTTCTTCGGGGTGCCCGGGAAGATCCCGCCCGACAGGTTCTGCACGCCCGTCGTCGAGCCCGCGCGGATCGGGAAGCAGGCGCGGTTCCAGCCGCCCAGCGAACCGCCTTCGCCCAGGCCCGTCGTGCCGATGGCGGGGTTCGTGTTGTCCTGGTAGCAGGGGCCGTTCTTCCAGTCGACGATCTCCGGACGGGTGTACGCGTACGACACGTTCATCGACCAGTTCGACGTCAACAGGAAGTGCGAATCGAGTTCGAAGCCGCGCGTGCGGATCTTCGGGATCGAGTTCAGTTGCGTGTAGATCGTCGGGTCGTTCGGCAGCACGAAGGACGTGTTCTGCTGGTAGTTCTTGAAGTCCGTCTTGTAGATCGTGGCCGCGAGCGACATGCGGTTGTGGAACAGGTTGGCCTTGGTCCCGAGCTCGTAGCTGCGGCTCGTCTCCGGCGATACCGGGAACGCGGCCGCCGCCTTCAGGCCGCTCGTCACGTCGTACGCGAGGCCCTTGTAGCCGGTCGCCGTCATCGCATAGACCATCCAGTCGCTGTTGATCTGCTTCTGGATCGACAGCTTGCCCGTCGTCGCCCAGTCGCGGTTGCCGCTGCTGGAAAACTGGTCCTGGCCGACGGGGCCCGGCACGAACGTCGAGCGGTCCAGCTGGTCCGTGTAGAAGTTGCGGATGTAGTTGAAGCCGGACGTCTCCACGTTGCGGCGGATGCCCGCGACCAGCGTGTACGTCGGATACAGGTCCCACGTGGCCTGGCCGAACACGGCGCGGTTCACGTTGTAGATGTCCGTGTAGTAGTTGGTGGGGCTCGACGGCGAGCTCGCCGTGCACACGCTCGGGCGCACGCAGAAGCCGCGGATGAAGTGCCGGTCGATCTCGTTCTGCGCCCACCACAGGCCGGCCACGTAGCGCAGTTTGCCCGTGTCCGGCGACACGTAACGGAATTCCTGCGTCTTCGAGCGGATGTCGTAGGTGCCGAATTGCGCGTTCCCCACGCTGAACTTCGTCTCGCCCGGTCGCGCGATGGTCGGCACGTCGACGAAGTCCTGGTCGCGGTAATCGTTTGCCTTGTAGTGTTCGTACGAGGAGATCGACATCAGGGTGCCGTCGTTCGGCAGGTTGTACGAGAACTTCAGGCCCGTGCCGAACGTCGTCGAGTTGATCCCGGTGGGGAAGTCGCGCCGTACGTTGCGGTTGTTCGGATCGTACGGGTTGATGCCGGCCAGCGTGAGCGACGCGGGCAGTTGCGGGTTGCCGTTCATGTACGCGGTGGCCAGGTCCGCCGGCGTCTGCACGAGGTTGCCCGCGGCCGCCGAGCCGGTCGTGCGGTAGAAGCCGTTCACGGCGGTGACGCCGCGGCTGTTTTCCTGCGCGTTGTAGTGCGGCGTGAAGTCGATCTCCAGGTCCTTGATCGGGCTCCACTGGAACTTCGTCATGATCGTCTTGCCGCCCGACCCGTTGACCTTCTGGCCGTTTGTCAGGTTCGTGAAGTTACCGGGCATGTCGCTCTTGTTGACGGCGATGCGCATGCCGAAATCGTCGCGCAGCTTGCCGCCGACCGACGCGCCCACGCGCCATTCATGGTCGTTCGTGTAGTACGCGTTGGCGCGGTAGACGATGGGACCGCTGATGGGTTTCGTGACGATGTTGATGGCGCCGGCCACGGCGGATTTGCCGAACAGCGTCGACTGCGGACCTTTCAGCACCTCGACGCGGGCCACGTCGGCCAGGTCGCGGAAGGCCTGGAACTGGCTGGCGATCGGGATGTCGTCGATGATCACGGAGACGTCGGATTCCACGCCGATGCCGACGGAGACGGTACCGATACCACGCATGAAGATCGCGTTGTTGGCGGCCGTCGTGCCCGAGGACAGCGTCAGCGACGGCGTCAGGTTGATGACGTCCTCGATCTCGCGCACGTTGTTGCGCTGAATCTCCGCTTCGGACAGCACGGAGATCGACTCCGGCACGTTTTCCAGTCGCTCCACGCGTTTGTTCGCGGTGACCAGCACGGTTTGCAACTGGTTCGGGTTCGCGTTTTCCTGCGCCTGCGCCGGCGCTGCCCAGTGGGCGACGGCCAGCGCGACGACGGCCGCCACGGGCTTGACCGCGATCCGCGCGCCCGGTGTTCTCTGCTTGCTCACAACGTCTCCTTTGTTTTTTCTAATGAAAACTGCCAGTCCCGCTGCGCGCCGCCTTCAGGCGCAGCAGCGCCTCCAGAAAGTAGTAGTCCGCGTAGTTCAGCGGAACATCGATTTCCGATTTGGCCGGCTTGTGGCCGGTCGCATGCTTGAGGAGGAAGCCGCCGTTGTCGCCGGGCCTGGCGAGGTACGTGTCGGACGACAGGCTGCGCAGCGTCTGTTCGGCGAAGTCGCGGTAGCGCGCGGCCGTCTCGCGGTCCGAGAACGTGGCCAGTTCCAGCAGGGCGGATGCCGCGATGGCGGCGGCGGATGCGTCGCGCGGGGCGTCGGGAATGGCCGGGTCGTCGAAGTCCCAGTAGGGCACCTTGTCGGCCGGCAGGCGTGGATGGGTCGTGTAGAAGCGGGCGATCTTGTGCGCCTGCCGGAGATAATCGTCCTTGCGGGTTTCGCGGTACATCATCGTGTAGCCGTACAGGCCCCACGCCTGGCCGCGCGCCCACGCCGAGTCGTTCGCGTAACCCTGCACCGTCACGCGCGCACGCACGGCGCCCGTGTTCGGGTCGTAGTCGACGAGGTGGAAGCTCGATCCGTCGGGACGGAAGTGGTTCTTCAGCGCGGTGTCGGCATGGGCGATAGCGATCTCGCGGTAGCGCGGCTCGTTCGCGGCTTTCGATGCCCACATCAGCAGTTCCAGGTTCATCATGTTGTCGATGATGACGGGGAAGGCCCACGTCGTATTGGGCCACAGGTCCCACGACTGGATGCTGCCGACTTTCGGATTGAAGCGGGTGATGAGCGTCGTCGCGCCGGCCAGCAGGGCGTCTCGGTAGGCCACGCGGGTGGCCGCGTCGTCGACGAGGCGCAGGCCGTTGCCGTAGCCGGCGCCCAGCATGAAGCCGAGATCGTGCTGGGACTTGTCGAACTTGGCGGGGGCCGTCAGCGCCGTGTAGCGCATCGCCGCCGTTTTCCAGGTCGCGTCGCCCGTGGCTTCGAACAGGTACCACAGCGAGCCGGGAAAGAAACCTGCGGTCCAGTCGCCCGGCCCGACCATCTTCGGTTCGCCCCGTTCCACGGTACGGGGAAAACCAGGTTTTCCCGCGGCCTTGTCCAGCAGGACGCGGTACTGCACCGTGGCGACCTTGAAATCCTGCGCGATGACGGCGTCGATCGGTTCCGCGGCCGTTGCGGCCGACGCGCCGCAGGCCGCCAGCAGGATCCCGCAGAAAATCGATTTCGCAGTCATCACGCCGTCTCCTTGTTAGTCTGATTATTGAGCAAATCGTAATCAGAACGCGAAGCGGTGTCAACAAAAATAGGAAAACGCTTAACTAGACTTTTTCGGGGCGTGGCGACGCGCTGACAGGCGCTGTTGCGAAATCGTTTTGCCGGGAGGATGACTAGAATGGCGGCGGCTCGTCCGGCGCTGCCGGCGGCACGTCGAGGTCGATCGTCGTGCGCGCCAGGTGCGTGAGATCCGCGCCGTCGACGAGCGCCTGCGCCTGGAACGCGGCATGCGCGCGTACGCCATGCCTGTACACGGCCACGAGCATCACGGGCAGGGTAGGGAAGTAAGGACGCAGGCGCTCCAGCAGTACGTCGCCGACGCCGGGTGCGACCCAGGCGGGCGGCGGAAAGGCCAGTGCCACGCGCACGCCTTTCAGCTCGGTCTGGGCGACCTCGAGTTTCATATGCGGTCGCTTTCCTTGCGCACGACGCGGCCGATCACGATGCAGGCGTTGCCCTGGCAGAGTTTGCGGTGGTATTTGCGCTGGTCCGGATTGTCCGACGTCAGCCACCATTTGCCGGCGTCGCGCGTCAACCGCTTCACGACAGCCTCACCCTCGTAGTTGAAGGCATACACGGCGCCGTCCACGAGCTTTGTGTCGAGCGTGTTGATGATGACGATGTCGCCCGCATACAGCGCCGGTTCCATGCTCTCGCCCTTGACGAGGATGGCCATCAGGTGATCGGGGTGGTAGTTGTGCCGTTCGATCCACGTGCGGCGCATGCCGAGGGTGCCGCCGTCGCGGCGTTCCGGTTCCGTCTGGAAGCCCGTGATCCCGGCCGACAGCCGCAGCTTGACCATGCGGATCTGGACGAATTCCGCATCGTCGTTGTCGGCCGGGCGCACCGGCATGCCGTCCTTCAGTCCGTGGAACGGGGCCTGGCGCGGGTCGCCTTCGCCGGTCATCAGCCAGATGTGCGAGAACCCGAGTTCGCGCTCGATGTTCAGCGCGTAGCGGATATCCATCGACTTGATTTTCCCGGTCAGCCACTGGTTCACCACGCTCTTCGAGGCGCCCGAGGCTTTGACGAGGCCCGTCTGGCCACGCTCGCCTTCCAGCTGCGGCGTGGTGCGGTAGATGTGGTCGAGGCGTTCGGATAAGAGGTTCATTTCAGAGTCCTGAACTCGATTGAGTTTAGTGTTCTTGACGTTGATCAGTTTAGAGTTCTATACTGGACTCTACTCGACTTGCCGGGTTTTGTGAAGGGGAGCGAGTTATCGATGGGGGAGAACAGTGATGAACAGACCAAGTATCTTCGGCGTGGCCAGCTATGTCGCGGGCATGGCGTCGATCGGCGCGTCGTTGACCCTGGCGGACGTCGGCACGGCGGTCGGTATCGGGACCGCCGTCCTGACCTGCCTGACCAATACCGTGTACACCTGGCGCCGCGACCGGCGCGAGCAGCGGGAGTGCGAGGCGCGGCTCGCGCAGCTGGAGCGACAGACGTGAGCGTGCCCTTTTGATTCAGATCAAAGCGCCCGGAGGACGATCTGTCAGACAGTGGGGCGAGAGGCTTGTACGCTCGAAGCGCTCGGGCGCAGGGAGGCGGCGTGAACGATATGTCCGACACCAAGGAGACCAGGGAGACGCCAGCCGGGCCGGGCGCGGACGGCGGCGGCAGCCCGACGCTCCGCCCCATGCTGTGGTACTGGCTGTTCGCCATCGTCCTGTTCATGCTGTTCCAGTCGGTGACGGACGTGATCACGTCGTCGCCGCTCGCGTACAGCGAGTTCAAGGAGCTTCTGCACGGTGGCAAGGTCAACGAGGTCACGCTCGCGGAGACGACCGTGTCCGGCACGCTCAAGTCCGGCGGCCTCGACGCCATCCTGCCCCGCAACCGCGCCGAGTCGGTCAAGTGCAATGCGGATGGGCTGTGTCCGTTCAGCGCCGTGCGCGTGGCCGATCCGGATCTCGTCAAGGACCTCGACGCGGCGCACGTGCGCTATTACGGCCAGCAGCACAGCGAATGGCTGAGTACGTTGCTGTCGTGGGCGCTGCCGCTGCTCCTGCTGTTCTGGATGTGGGGTGCCATGGCGAAGCGTGGCGGTGTTGCGGCCGGGCTGTTTGATGTGGGTAAGAGCCGGGCCCGGGTCTACATGCAGAGCAAGACCGGCGTGAGCTTCAACGACGTGGCCGGCATCGACGAGGCGCGCGACGAGTTGATGGAGATCGTCGAGTTCCTCAAGAACCCGCAGCGCTACCGGCGGCTCGGCGGGCGCATTCCGAAAGGCGTGCTGATCGTCGGGCCGCCCGGCACCGGCAAGACCCTGCTGGCCCGGGCCGTGGCGGGGGAGGCCGGGGTGCCGTTCTTTTCGATCAGCGGCTCGGAATTCGTCGAGATGTTCGTCGGCGTCGGCGCGGCCCGCGTGCGCGACATGTTCGTGCAGGCGCAGAAGGTGGCGCCGTGCATCATTTTCATCGACGAGCTCGACGCGCTGGGCCGCGCGCGCGGCGTGGCGGGCGTCGTCGGCGGCTACAACGAGCAGGAGCAGACGCTCAACCAGCTGCTCGTCGAGATGGACGGCTTCGACACGAACAAGGGCGTGATCATCCTCGGCGCCACCAACCGGCCGGAGATCCTCGACCCGGCCCTGCTGCGTCCCGGCCGCTTCGACCGCCACGTCGCGCTCGACCGGCCGGACCTGAAGGGCCGCCAGAAGATCCTGCAGGTGCACGCCCGCCAGGTCAGGCTCGCGCCGGACGTGGACCTGGGTGCCGTGGCCGCGAAGACGCCCGGCCTGGCCGGCGCCGACCTCGCCAACCTGATCAACGAAGCGGCATTGCTGGCCGCGCGGCGGGGCAAGGAACGGGTCGAGCGCAGCGAGCTGGAGGAAGCCGTCGACCGCGTCATCGCGGGCATGGAAAAGCGCTCGCGCCTGATCAATCCGATGGAAAAGGAAACCGTGGCCTTCCACGAGGCGGGGCATGCGCTGACGGCGGAATTCCGCGCGCATGCCGACCGCGTGGCGAAGGTGTCGATCATCCCCCGCGGCATCGCGGCGCTGGGCTATACGCAGCAACTGCCCACCGAGGACCGCTACCTGTTGAAGAAGAGCGAGCTGCTGGACCGGATGGACGTGCTGTTGGGCGGACGCGTCGCGGAGGAACTCGTGTTCGGCGACCTGTCCACGGGAGCGCAGAACGACCTGCAGATGGCGACCGATCTCGCGCGCCACATGGTCGCGCAATACGGCATGAGCGAACGCGTGGGCCTCGCCACGTTCGAGCAGCCCGCCGCCGCGCCCTATGCGCCGCCCCAGCCGCCGAATACGGCGTACAGCGAACGTACGGCGCGCCTGATTGATGCGGAGATCGCCCGGCTGCTCGACGAAGCGCATGAGCGCGTCCGGGCCACGCTGCGCGAGCAGCGGGCACTGCTGGATGCGCTGGCTCGCCAGCTGCTCGACCACGAGACCGTCGAGCGCGACGCGCTGCAGGCGCTCGTGCGCGAGCATGCGGCGCGCGCCGCCGTGCCGGCTTCCGCGACGCCGGCGGTGGAGCGAGCGACGGACAAGCAGTCCGGACGGTGATCGGTTGAAAGGCAAGGGCAGCATGGCGTCCCCCGCTCAGGTGGGTACGGACGAATCCGGCACAGTCGCCGGCGCAGTCGCCGGCACCGTCTCCGGTCGCGCGGCATCCAGCAGGTCGCGCACGGCATCGACCACGCGCTGCGGCTCGACCCCGGCCAGGCATGCCTGGTGGCGTTCCGGGCACGTGCTCTTGTAGCAGAAGCGGCACGGTACGTCGTGGAACAGGACGCGGCTTTTCACCTTCCACGGCGTGTGCTGCGGATTGGTCAGGGCATACAGGTCGACGACGGGCGTGCCCACGGCGGCGGCCATGTGGGCGGGCCCCGTATTGTTGGTCACGGCGACGGCCGCCAGGCGTAGCGCCGCGCCCAGCTCGCCCAAGGTGAGACGTCCCGCGAGCGAGACGGCCGGCACGGCGCTGGCGAACTGGATGCCGTCGACGAGCTCCCATTCTTCCGCGCTGCCCGTGAGCACGAGGGGCAGTTGCAATGCCTCGGCCAGCAGGCGCAGTACGTGGGCCCAGTGTCCGGCCGGATAACGGCGCGAGGCCGCGCTGGCGCCGGGGTGCAGCAGGATCCAGGGCCGGTCCGGGTCGATGCCGGCGGCGGCCAGCCGTGTCCGCGCCGCGGCGACGTCCGCCGGACGGGGCACGAAAGACAGGCCGAGGTCGGCACTGCGGCATCCGACCCGCTGCACGAGGGCCAACTGGCGCTGGACTTCGTGGCGCACGAGCGTGGCCGGCTCGGGATCGGGCACCCAGTCGGACAGCAGGTCGTACGGGTTTTCGCGGCAGTGCGCCAGCCGCAGCGGGATGCCGGCCAGCTGGCACAGCAGGGCCGCCGGCAGCGGGCTCTGCGTGTAGGTCGTGAAGATCACGGCCGCGTCGAAGGCGCGTGCGGCGAGCGTGGCGATCGGGGCCGCGGCAGTTGCCGGCGTTGCGGATTTCGTCCACGGCGCCGTCCAGGCGATGGCATCGTCCAGCTCGGGAACGAAGGGCAGGGCGGCCGCGCCGGACGGGGAGCTCAGCAGGGTCAAGGTGCGGCCCGGCACGGCCTGGCGCAGCGCGCGGATGGCCGGGGTGCACATCAGCACGTCGCCGAGGGAGTCGAGGCGCACGCAAAGGATGCGCCGGGCGCGTTGCCATGTGCCCGACACGGCCGTCATGGCGCGTCTCCATGGCTGGCGATCAGCACGGCGGCCGTGTACAGGTCGGGGGCCATGCGCGTCGGGACGCGGCGGGGACCGAGCCGCCATTCCGTCTCGTTGCCGTTGTCGATGAGGATGGTGCGGCAGCCGGCCCGGTTGCCGGCCTCGACGTCGTGCAGGATGTCGCCCACCATCCACGATGCGCGCAGGTCGATGCCGTGCTCGTGCGCCGCCTTCAACAGCAGGCCCGGCAGCGGTTTGCGGCAATGGCATTCCACCGACCAGGGCGCGACCGTGCCTTCCGGATGGTGCGGGCAGAAATAAAAGCCGTCGAGCGCAAGCTGTTCGCGCAGCAGCAGGTCGCGCAGGCGGGCGCTGACGACGTCCATCGCGGCCGCGGCGAAGCGTCCGAACGCGATGCCCGGCTGGTTGGTGACGACGAACAGCCGGTAGCCGAGCCGCACCAGCAGGCGCAGCGCGGGTCCGGCGCCGCGGCACAGCGTGATGCAGGCGGGCTCCACGTTGTGGGGCAGGTCGGGCACGAGCGTGCCGTCCTTGTCGAGAAATATGGCTTTCAAAGCGCGGCTTTCATGTGGAAACAGCATCAGGGCCAGGAGGTTTCCTGCATGGGCAGGACGGTCAGTTCCGCGATCACGCTTTCGCGCGGCAGCAGCAGCGCATGCCGGATCGCTTGGGCGACGCTGGCCGGATCCTGCAGCCGGGTCGGATCGAGGTCGGGGAAGCGGTCGAGCAGGAACGGCGTGCGCATGCCGCCCGCGACGACGGCCGTGACGCGGATGCCGTGCGGCCGCAGCTCGGCATGCAGCGCGTGCGACAGTCCCAGCAGTCCCCATTTGCTGGCGTGGTAAGCGCTCGCGTTCGGCCAGGCCCGCTTCGCCGCCGTGGACGCCACGTTGACGATGTCGCCCCCGCCCTGGCTGCGCATGTGCGCCGCCGCGTGCTTGGCTAGCAGGAACGGCCCGTTCAGGTTCGTGTTGATGACGCGCAGCCAGTCCTGCTCGGACAGGTCGGACAGGGGCAGTGTGACGTCCGTTCCCGCATTGTTGACGAGGATGTCGATGCGGCCCATCGTCGCGACGCAGCGGTCGATGGCGGCGCGCGCGGCGCCCGGGTCGCCGACGTCCAGGGCCAGCGCGCTGGCGCGCACGCCGTGGCCGAGCAGCGCCGGCATGGCCATCTGCAGCGCGTCGGCGCGGATATCGGCGGCCACGAGGTCGCATCCTTCCGCTGCCAGCACGGCCGCCAGTGCGGCACCGAGTCCGCTGGCGGCGCCGGTGACGAGTGCGACCTTGCCGTGCAGGGGGCGTTGCCAGCGGATCGGATCCGGGGCCGGATCGGGAGGTGCATCCACGGTCGGTTGCGCGGCAGTGGAGGGGGATGCGTTGAGGTCGGCCATGCTTACTCCTGGGGTTGGGTGACGGCGATGGGGGCGCGCGCTTCGGCGAGGACGGCGGCATAGATGGCCGCGACCTGCTGGGCGACGGTGCGCCACGTGTAATGGCGGTACGCGCGGCGCAGTCCCGCTTCGCCCATGGCGCGCGCAAGCACGGGATCGCGCTGCAGGCGGGCGAGGTGCGCGGCCAGCGCGTGCGGGTCGCGTGCCGGCACGAGGAAGCCGGTGGTGCCGTCGACGACGGTGCTCTTGATGCCGCCCACCTCGGCGCCGACGACGGGACGGGCGCAGGCCATCGCCTCGACGGGCGTGATGCCGAACGGTTCGTACCACGGCGTCGTGGCGAACACGTCCGCCGCGCCATACCAGACCCGCAGCGCCGCGCGCGGCTGCTGGCCCGCGAACTGCACATGGTCGGCGATGCCCAGGGTGTGGGCGAGGGCGCGCAGCCGTGCCAGTTCCGCGCCGTCGCGCCCGCCCGGCTGCGCGTCGCCGCCCACCACGAGCAGCCCAGCGTCGATGCCGTACGCGGCGCGCAGCAGCGCGACGGCTTCGATCACCGTGTCCACGCCCTTGCGCGGCACCATGCGGCCCAGCTGGAGCACGGTGAAGCGGTCGGGGTCCAGCGCGAGCGCCGCCCGGGCCTCGTCGCGCGGCATGGGCCACAGCTCGTCGGGGTCGAACCCGCACGGGGCGATCGCGATCCGTTCGCCGCTGGCGCCGTACAGGCGCTCCATGTCCTGCCGGTCCTGCTGGCATTCCGCGATGATGCGGTCGGCGTGCCGCATCAGGCCGCTTTCGATGCGTGTGCGCGCCGCCGGAAACGCATCCGCCGTGCCCTGGGCGAGGCGGCGCACGCGGCCGAGCGCGTGGAAGGTGATCACGAACGGCAGGCCCAGCGCCTGCTTGAGGTGGCGGGCGACCATGCCCGACATGAAGAAGTTCGCGTGCACGATGTCGTACGGGGCCGGCTGGTGGCGGGCGAAGCGGGCGGTGAAGCGGGAAAACGACGGGATGTGCGGCAGCATCTGCTCCTTCGGCACGTAGTGGGCCGGTCCGGCCGGCACGTTGATGACGCGCAGGTTCTCGCGCCAGCGCACGAGCTGTTTCTGCTTCGCGTCGTCGCGGCGGGTGAAGACGTCGACGAGGTGGCCGGCCAGCGCCAGCTCGCGCGCAAGGTGCGCGACGTAGACGTTCTGGCCGCCGCAATCGATGCTGCCCGGTGCCGCGAGCGGCGACGCGTGGTCGCTGATGAGGGCGATGCGGCGCCGGCCCGCGGGGTGGGCCGGACGGGCGGCTGCGGCGCGCGGCTGATAGTCGAGTTTCATGGCGCGAGTTTCATGGTGGCCTGTCAGCTGGTCACGGCACGCAGTGCGGCATCCCAGTCGGCGCTGAAGCGGTCGATGGCGAAGCGTTCGCGCGCCCGCTGGCGCGCCGCGTCGCCCAGGCTGCGCGCCAGGCCGGCATCGGCGAGCAGCGCGCGCATGGCGACGGCGAGCTGGTGCGTGTCGGTCACGGCGAAGCCGGAAATGCCGTGCTCGATGACGGTCGCCATCTCGGCCGTCGCCAGCGCGACGATGGGCATGCCGATCGTCATGGCCTCGATCACGGACAGGCTGAGGCTGGAGTAGCGGACCGGCGAGAACAGGAAGCGGTAGGCGGCGGCGAACGCGGGCAGTTGCGGATGGTCGACCTCGCCCAGCCCGCCCAGGTCGGTCGCGCCCATGCCCACGAGGTCGAGGGGCAGGGTCGTGCGCAGGCTGGCGAACAGGTCCGCGCCCATGCGCCGGCCGCGGCGCGCCAGGTGGTTCGTGATCACGAGGCCCCGTTCGACGTCGCCGCGCCAGCGCACCCCGTCGGGCACCGCGACGCCGTGCTCGATGACGCGCGTCGGCGTGCGGCCGCTGTCCCACATCAGGTCGTTGAACGGCGTGACGTGCACGAGCAGCACGGCGGGATCGTCGACCGGATGGCGCACGTCCGTCGGCCAGCGCGGGCGGCTTGCGTCATCGGCGCTGTCGGCGGCGGGAAGTCCAGGTGGGTCGTGCTCCAGGTAGATGCGGGGCAGCGCGCGCTGGGCGGGCGTGAGGAGTTCGTACTGGTCGCGTTCCCAGTGATGGTCTTCCTGGAACAGGATGCAGTCGAATGTCTGCGTGCGCGCCTGGTCGGCGGACAGGTCGTGGACGTTCGGGCCGAACGGGAAGGGGCCGCAGCGGCCGCCGTACCCGGGCGGGCGGCCCGGTTTCACCAGCACGTGGAAGTCGTGCGGCGCATGGGACAGGTAGTACAGGTAGCTGCCATGCGTGTGCCAGGTCAGCACGTTCAGGCGGCGCATGGCGCCTCCCTTGCCCGCATGGCGGCGGCACTGTCGGCGGCACTAAGCTCGAGTGCAATCCCGTTCTGGTTTGGCATGCTTCGCTCGCGGTCTGGCAAATTGACAGGTTCGACCGCGAGCGAAATGGCCGGGTTCCGGAACTAGTCCGGAAGTTGAATCTGGATCAAGAACACCTCAGGGCTTGCGCTTGAAGCCGGTATCGTCGTCCATGTTGTCGTCGCCGTGTAGCTTGTTGGCGAAGCCGGGGCTGCGCGGGTAGCCGCCGGAGGCATCGTTCGACTCGTGCACGGGCGGACCGTTGTGGGAACCGGTCTGCGAGCCCTGCCGGTCCGTGCTGGATGCACCCGTGTTGCCCGGCGAGCGGGGCAGGCCGCCGGCCACGTCGTTCGACTGGTGCACGCCGCCCACGTCCGAATTCTGGTTGGACATCGAGCGCGAGCCGGCCACGTCCAGCTGCGTGTTGCCGCGCTGGGCTTCATGGCCGCCCGCGGCGCCCGGGCCCGGCATGCCGCCGCCCTGCGTCGAGCCCGATGCGCCCGACGCGGACTGGCGGTTGCCCATCGAGCCGCCCGGCGGCTGCGACGGCAGTTCGCTGCGCGGGCCGTGCATGCCGCCGCCATGCGTGTGCGTGGAGGCCTGCAGGTTGCCGCGCGAGTCGGACAGCGAACCGCCTTGCAGGTCGGGTTGCGCCGCGCTTTGCGACGGCAGGTTGCCGCGCACGACGTCCCGGTGCATATCCCGTTGCTGGTTCAGATTCACACCCGAGTCTTTCGGACGGTGTCCGACGGGCTGTTCCAATAATCCGTAGGCGCCGGACTTCTGTTCCATCTGGCGCTGGTGGCTGTCCGTGATGCCCTGCACGGGTCCGGAGCCGCCGTTGATCTGGGTTTCCATCGAGCCGCCCGGGATGCCGGCATCGTCGCCGGTGGCGCGGCCGCCCATGCCGCCCGGGGCGGCACCGGGGCCGGCACCGCTCTGCTGGGTGCCCATGATGTCGCGCTGCTGGTTGCCCTGCTGCTGTACGCCGGTGCCTTGCGGATAAGTGTGGTCGAGCGGCTGGCCGCGGTCGGCGCTGGCGCCCTCGGACCCGGGCGTCCATTTTTCGTTGGCGCCGTTGTTCGTCTGGTTGTTCGCTTCGCTGCGTTGGTTCGCGTCCATGGTCGTCTCCTTTCGATCTGGAACTGAGATGATGCGCGTCCAGGGGAGACTTCAGTATAGGAAGACGTTGCGGGTATATGTAGGACGATTACCGACGAGTTATTTACGACCGGAAGTAGTGTTTCGAGAGTGAATTTTCTGTGTCACATTGTCCTACAAAGTCATCTGAAATGCTCCTATAGTCTCATCTAATCGGCATGCCTAACATGTCTTCCGACCGAGCGCTCAACGGTGCATCCGACAGCATCGGCAGGCCTGCCGCAGGACGCGGCGGTTTCAACTGCAACGAGGAGAGAACATCATGGCATCCAGCAATCAGGGCAACAAACAAAGTGGCGGCACCAAAAACCGCGGTTTCGCATCGATGGATCCGGAGCGTCAGCGCCAGATCGCCAGCGAGGGTGGCAAGGCCGCCCACCAGAAGGGCACCGCCCACGAGTTCACCTCGGAAGAGGCTCGTCGCGCAGGCAGCATGAGCCATGGCAACCGCCAGTCGGCTTCGGGCTCGTCGTCGCGCAGCTCGTCCAAGGGCAACAAGCAGTAATGTTGCGCAGGCGGGACGGTGGCGGCGCCGTCCCTCTGCCAAGGATTCCACACGGGGGGCGCAGGCTCCCCGTTTTGCATTTCTTTAACACAATTCTGAAATAGGATGGGGTAGAATCCTCGGGCTTTCAACCACTTAGCCCATAGGAATTCGTCGTGAAATCAGCGGTCATCCGTCAAGTCAAGAGCATGTCCATGTCGTGCGACCGGGTCGGCAACCTGTTGTTGACCAAGTTCTCCGCACACGGCGCGAGCGACGTCGCCGTCTTCGTGCCGGCATCGATCGTGTTCTGGCTCCTCAAGCACCTGCCGGTCAACCAGGATCCGAACCTGCAGCCACCGCCGCCCGGCCCGCAGATCACCCAGTGGGACTGGGACCACCCGAATATCCCGCGTGCGTTCACCGTCCAGTGCAAGGTCTTGCCGGGCAAGATCAGCATGACGTACAACCTCGACCGCAAACCGGACCTGACCGTCGTCCTCGACCGCAGCAACGTCGAGCTGATGCGCCAGATCATGCTGGCCTACAGCAAGGACCTGATCGACCTCGACGCGTAAAAAACCTGTCTGCCGGCCAAACATGGCCGGCGGGCGTGGGCTCGGCTATCATGCGGTCTTTGACCGTTTTTCGAGGAACCCGCCCATGCCCATCAAGATCAGCCAGCTGTTCGATTCCGGTGCGATCGACGTCGTCCAGGCCACCGACCCGCGCCAGATCGACCTCAAGCTGCGCAAGGATTCCCACGCCGACATCCACCAGTGGTTCCACTTCCGCCTGCAGGGCGCGCGCGGCCAGGCCTGCACGATCCGCTTCCTGAATGCGGGCCAGGCGACGTATCCGAAGGGTTTCGAGGGCTACCAGGTGGCGGCCAGCTACGACACCGAGAACTGGTTCCGGGTTCCGACTTCCTTCGACGGCCAGGTCATGACCGTCAACCACACCCCCGAGCTGGACAGCATTTACTACGCCTATTTCGAGCCCTACACCTGGGAGCGCCACCTGCGCCTGCTCGGTGAAGTGGCGGAAAACCCGATCGCGCGCGTGCACGACATCGGCACGACCGTCGACGGCCGCGACATGAACCTCGTCGTGATCGGCAATCCGCAGGCCGAGAAGAAGATCTGGGTGATCGCGCGCCAGCACCCGGGCGAGACGATGGCCGAGTGGTTCGTCGAAGGGATGATGGATGCGCTGCTCGACAATTCGAACCCGATCTCGCGCAAGCTGCTGCAGCGCGCCGTGTTCTACATCGTGCCGAACATGAATCCGGACGGCTCCGTGCGGGGCAATCTGCGCACGAATGCCGCTGGCGCCAACCTGAACCGCGAGTGGATGACGCCGTCGCTGGAACGCAGCCCGGAAGTGCTGTGCGTGAAGAACAAGATCCACGAGACGGGCGTCGACATGTTCTTCGACATCCACGGCGACGAGGCGCTGCCGTACAACTTCGTGGCGGGCAGCGAGATGCTGGAAGATTTCACGCCGGAGCGCCTGGCCGCCCAGAACGCGTTCATCGAGCGCTACATGGCCGCGAGCCCCGACTTCCAGAACGTCTACGGCTATGCCGCGAGCAAGTACAACGAGGAACTGCTGACCCTCGCGTCGAAGTACATCGGCCACACCTTCAAATGCCTGTCGCTCACGCTGGAGATGCCGTTCAAGGACAACGCCAACCTGCCCGATCCGTACGTCGGCTGGAACGGTGCCCGCAGCGCGGCGCTGGGTGCGGCGATGCTGCAGCCGATCCTGCAATCGCTGGACGACTAAGGGGCCATTCCTATGGGCGTCGAGATCGAACGCAAGTTCCTGCTGGCGAATGAAGGCTGGCGCGGGCAGGGCATCCCGACGCGCATGCGCCAGGGTTACCTGGTGGCCGATGCCGTCCGGACCGTGCGCGTGCGCATCGAGGGCGAGCGTGCCGTCATCACCATCAAGGGGAAAAGCACGGGAGCATCCCGTGGCGAGTGGGAATACGAGATCCCCGTGGCGGACGCGACGGAACTCCTCGACGGCCTGTGCGAGCAGCCGCAGGTGGAAAAGATCCGCCACCGCATCGAGCATGCGGGCCACACGTGGGAAGTCGACGAATTCCTCGGCCTGAACGCCGGGCTCGTCGTCGCGGAGATCGAGCTCGATGCCGAGGACGAGGCGTTCGAGAAGCCCGACTGGATCGGACAGGAAGTCACGGGCGAGAAGCGCTATTACAACTCCAGCCTGATCCGGCATCCCTACTCGCAATGGCAGGACAAGCCGTGAAGCGCCGGCTGCTGCTCGCGCTGGCCGTATGCATGCCGGTCCTGGCGCACGCCGCGACCTTGCCGAAGCCGAAGGCGGAGCCGTCGTACTTTCCGCCGGCCGGGGAGTGGGCCCACAAGTCGCCGGGCGAGCTGGGCATCGATGCCGGCAAGCTGCGCGAAGCGGTCGCGTACGCGCAGGCGCACGAGACGGAGCGCGCCCGCGACTTTTCGGACCAGCGGCAGACGTTCGGCGAGCCGCTCGGTTCGCTGCCGTCGAAACGGGCGCCCACGAACGGCGTCGTCATCTACAAGGGCTATGTCGTGGCGGCATTCGGCGACACGCACTTCGTCGACCCGACGTATTCCGTGGCGAAGAGCATGCTGTCGACCGTCGCCGGCGTGGCCCTGCGCGACGGGAAGATCGCGAACCTCGATGAGCCCGTAGGCGCCACCGTGAAGGATGGCGGCTACGCGTCCCCTCATAATGCGGCCATCACGTGGAAGCACCACCTGCAGCAGGAATCCGAGTGGGAAGGCAGCATGTGGGGCAAGAACGCGGACTTCGTCGGGCACGACGCGTTCGGCGCCGGCGAGCGCAAGCCGCGTACGTTCCAGGAGCCGGGCACGTTCTACGAATACAACGACGTGCGCATCAACCGCTTTGCGTTGTCGCTGCTGCGCGTGTTCGGCAGGCCCGTCCCTGACGTGTTCCAGGACGAAGTCATGGACCCCATCGGCGCGTCGCACCAATGGAAGTGGGTTCCGTACACCAATAGCTACGTGGACATGAATGGCAAGCTCGTGGCGTCCGTCAGCGGCGGCACGCGCTGGGGCGGCGGCATGTGGATCGATTCCTGGGACATGGCGCGCTTCGGCTATCTGTGGCTGCGCCAGGGCAACTGGAATGGCCGCCAGATCGTGCCGAAGGACTATGTGAAGGCGGCACTGACGCCCAGCGCGCATGGCCCCGACTATGGTTATCTGTGGTGGCTGAACACGAAGGGCAAGAACCTGCCGGGGCTGCCGCCGACGGCGTTCGCGGCGCTGGGCGCCGGGAGCAACGATATCGTTGTGTCTCCCGAGCATGATCTCGTGATCGTGTGGCGCTGGCATGCGGGCAATCCGGCCGAGTTCGCCAGGCGCGTGATCGCGGCGTTGCCGGCACGATAGCCCGTCCGGGCACGCGCTGCCGTTTTTTGCATTTTTTAAGGCAATTTTTTTAGCGGCAAAACGCCGGGCCGGGCGAGAATCGGCCGCATCGACCAACTCAGCGATGGGAACACGATGCGGGACGCTCGTACTATAGACCTGCCGGTGGTGCCGGATGCACGGGACGCGGCGCCCCGGTATTACCGTCCCGAACTGGACGTGCTGCGCTTCATCGCGTTCCTGTTCGTCTTCATGACGCACCGCACGGACCTGGCGCCGATCGACGAGGCGCGGCATCCGTGGTTCCATGCATTCGCGCAGATCGGCGTGTATGGCGTGCCCGTGTTCTTTTTCCTGAGCGCCTTCCTGATCACCGAATTGCTGGAGCGTGAACGGAGCGCGACCGGCACCATCGACGTGCGCGCCTTTTATGTCAGGCGGATATTGCGGATCTGGCCCCTGTATGTCCTCGTGTTTTTCGGGCTCGTGCTGCTCAATCACGTCCTGCCCGGCGCCGGCGCGGACTCGCCGGCGAAATGGCTCGCCTTCATGCTGTTTGCCGGGAACTGGTACATCACGTTCAACGGCTGGATCGAATATCCCGTCAATCCGATGTGGAGCCTGTCGGTCGAGGAACAGTTTTATATCGTCATCCCGTTCCTCGCCTTGCTCGGGCGCCGCGCGCTCGTTGCCGTCAACGTCGCCATCCTCGCCGTGTCATACGGCGTGATCGTCTGGTATGCCCGTGGCTTCACGACGCCCCCGGGCTTCAGCGGCCAGTGGACGAACAGCTTCGTGCACTTCCAGTTCTTCGCGGGCGGCATGCTGCTGGCGCTGGCCTTGCGCGGCCGCCGGCCCGACTGGCCCATCGCCACCCGGGCCGGCCTGTGGATCGCCGCCATCGCCGCGTGGCTGGTCGCGTCGTCGGTATTCGGGATCAAGGCCGATTTTCCCCATGCCACGGTGACGGAAAGCCTGGCGGGCTGGGGCCTCGTGCTGGCCGGCGCGGCGCTCATGCTGGTCGCGACGCTCGGCATGCCGCGGCGGTTCCTGCCCGCGCCCCTGATCTACCTCGGGCGTATCTCGTACGGCCTCTACCTGACCCACATCTTTTTCTTCTGGCTCGTGTACGACAAGTTCAAGCCATGGCTGAAGGGCCTCGGCGACGACGTCGGCATGCTGCTCGCCTTTGCCGCGACCGTGGCCGTGGCCTCCTTGCTGTATCGGACGTTCGAAACGCCGTTCCTGCGACTGAAACGGCGTTTCACCGTAGTGCAATCGCGCGACTGATACCCCTACATTTATCCAGTCCACATCGGGCCTGAAGTACGCTAGCATGCCGGCGTACCCCACCACCAGGCGCCGACCATGTCCGAACACGATCCCGAACTCATCTCCGCCAGCCTCGCGCCCGATTCCGAGGCGCGCGCCGCCATCGACCTGGCCACGCGCGGCCACCAGATCTATCCCGTGCTGAGCGCGGAAGACATCAAGCGCCTGCGTCGCTTCGGCACATACCGCACGTGGCCGGACGGGGCCACCGTGTTCCGCGCCTGCGTGGATTCTCCCGGCATGGTCGTCGTCCTGTCCGGGAGGTTGTCGTGCAGCCGGACGGATGCGCTCGGCAAGCGCGTGGAGGTCATCGAATACGGACCGGGCCAGTTCAGCGGCGAAGTGGCCCAGTTGTCGGGCCGGCCGCCGCTCGCGGACGGATTTGCCGTGGGCGAGCTGGAAGCCCTCGTGCTCGATGCGGAATGCCTGCGCGCCGTGATCGTGGCCGAGGCCGAACTGGGCGAGCGCCTGATGCGTGCATTCATCCTCCGCCGCGTTCAACTCATCAACAGCAAACCGGGCGGCCCCATCCTGATCGGGCCGAATGCGCACCAGGGTCTGTTCGAACTCGAGAATTTTCTCTCGCGCAATGCCTACCCGTACACCCGGCGCGATCCGGACACGGACCCGGAAGCGGCCCAGCTCGTGCGCGAGCACTGGCGCAACGAATCCGACTGGCCGCTCGTAGCGCTGCCGGACGGCTTCGTGCTGAAGAACCCGACGCTGGCCGAAGTGGGCCGCTGCCTCGGCACCTTGCCCCGCATCGAGCGGGGGACCGTGTTCGACGTGCTGGTGGTCGGTGCCGGCCCGTCCGGCCTCGCGACGGCCGTGTACGCGGCCTCCGAAGGCTTGCGGGTGATGGTGCTGGACCAGCGTTCCTATGGGGGCCAGGCGGGGGCGAGCGCCCGCATCGAGAACTTCCTCGGCTTCCCGACCGGGATTTCCGGCCGCGCGCTGGCTGGCCGCTCGTACGTGCAGGCGGTGAAATTCGGCGCCGAGGTCGCGATCCCCGCGCAGGCCACGCGCCTGTTGTGCCACGAGCGGCCGCTCAAGGTGGAAATGGATGACGGCACCTGTCTGCAAGCCAAGACCATCGTGCTGGCCGCGGGCGCGCGCTACCGCAAGCCGGACCTGCCCAACCTGGCGCAGTTCGAAGGCCGCGGCGTGTACTACTGGGCGTCGCCCGTGGAAGCGCGGCTGTGCCGCAACGAAGCCGTCATGCTCGTGGGCGGCGGCAATTCGGCCGGGCAGGCCGCGGTATTCCTCGCGGCGCATGCGACCGAGGTGCATATGCTCGTACGCCGGGGGCTGGAAGCGACGATGTCGAGCTATCTGATCGAACGCATCGCGGCCACGCCCAACATCCATGTGCACACGCGGCGCGAGATCGCCGCGCTGGAAGGCGACGACAACGGCCTGACGGGCGTGCGCTGCCGCAGCACCGACGGCGGCGACGAGCGTGCGTTCGCCGTGCGCCGGCTGTTCCTGTTCATCGGCGCCGATCCGAACAGCGACTGGCTGCACGAATGCGGCGTCGAGCTGGACGACAAGGGCTTCGTGCTGACGGGCGCCGACACGCGCGCGGAACACGGCGCCCGCTCGCTCGAAACGAGCGTCGACGGCGTGTTCGCCGTGGGCGACCTGCGGGCCGGCTCGACCAAGCGCGTGGCCGCTGCGGCGGGCGAAGGCGCGGCGGCCGTGGCGCAAATCCACGGCTATCTGGCATCGCTGGCCGAGCGTTGACCCATGGCGCATGACGAGGGATACGGTTAAGTTGAACCTTCTAGATGACAACAGGCATAATGCGCCGGCAAGCGGCCGTACGTCCTTCGGCCCAGCCCGAGGAGTGCAATGGCCTTTTCCGTACTGTCATCATCCAGCATGCGCGCAGTGTGCGTCGCCGCGGTGCTGCTGTGCCCGCTCGTCGCCCATGGCAACGACACGCAGGCCCGCCGCCTGCGCGAGGTCGGCGCCATGGCCCGCTTCGTGCCGGACGAGGCGTCGCGCCGGCTGCGCGCGATGGAATGGGAAATGGCCACCGCGCCCGCAGCCTTGCGCACCGAGTTCCTGTACCACTACAGCACCGCCGAGCGCGGCATCGGCGATCTCACGCATGCGCTGACCCTGGCGGACCAGCTCGTCACGTATGGCCGCCGCAACCATGACAACGTCGCCCTGGCAAAAGGCCTGATCGGGCGCGCGAACACGCTTTATTTGCGGGAAGAACTGGCCGCATCCCATGCGACGGCCTTCGAGGCGGAACGGGTTGCCCTGACGACGGACGACATCCCGACCAAGGTGGCGGCGACCATCGCCGCCGGGCAATCGTTCCAGGAGGAGGGCAATTATCCTGAGGCGCTGGCGAAACTGCATGCCGCCGTCGACATGGCGCGCCACGTCAAGGATGACGCCGCGCCGCTGGCCAGTGCGCTGCATACGCTGGTGCAGCTGTACCTGAACACGGGCGATTTCGACAAGGGATGGGAGGCGCAGCGGGAAGCGCTGGCCGTGGCCAGGCAGATGGCATCCCCGGGCTATATCGCGACGGCGCTGGGCGACGAGTACGCGCTGGCCGTCGAGCAGAAAGCGTTCGCGCGGGCACGGCGCGCGCTGTTCGAGGAACTCGCCCTCGAACGCAGCATGGGCGCACGCCAGATGGTGGCGACCACGCTCGTCAACCTGTCGGATTGCTACCTGAAGGAGGGCCGGTTCCACGAGGCCCAGACCTATGCCGCGCAGGCGTTGGATGCCGCCGTCGACGCCAGGAGCAACAACGACGCCGCCACCGCGCGCGTCAACCTGGGCCAGGCGCTGCTCGGGCAAGGGCACGTGGCCGAGGGCAAGGTGCAGTTCGAGGCGGGCCTCGCCACCTACGAAAAACAGGGCGACAAGCCGGAACTGCTGGCGGTGCTGCGCGAATACGGACACGCGCTGGAACACGCCGGGGACTACAAGGGCGCCGTCGACGCGTACAACCGCGAACGCAAGCTGTCGAGCGAGATCTTCGACGAGCAGCGCCAGAAGGCGCTGATGGAGTTGCAGCAGAAATACGAGGCCCAGAACAAGCAGCGCCGGATCGACGCGCTGCGCCAGGAGAACCGCGCCACGAAGGCGGAGCTGGACAACCGCCGCCTGCAGCAGCGCATCTGGTGGCTGCTCGCCATCGTGTTCGCGCTGGCCTCGGTGGTCGTCGGCCTCCTCTACCGGAAGGTGCGCCGCGCCAATGCCGAGCTCGAAGAGAAAAACCAGCAGTTGAAGCGGCAGAGCGCGCTCGATCCGCTCACGCTGCTGTACAACCGGCGCCACTTCCAGGAATTCATGGGCGGGATCGGCAACGAGCGGCGCACCGGCGCCGACGGGACCGTGGGCGCCCTGTTCGTGCTCGACGTCGACCGGTTCAAGGACATTAACGACTCGCTGGGCCATGCGGCCGGCGACGCCGTGCTGAAGACGGTCGCGCACAACCTGCGCCAGGCATTGCGCGACACGGACATGATCGTGCGCTGGGGCGGCGAGGAATTCCTCGCGTTCGTGCCCGCGGTCGCGCGCGACGGCCTGGACGAGGTGGCGCTGCGCATCCTGCACGGCATCTCGTCGCACGCCGCCGAGCACCGGGGCACGCTCGTTCCCGTCAGCGTGTCCGTGGGATTCGCGCCGTTTCCGCTGGCGCTCGGCGGGACGGCCCTGACCTGGGAGCAGGTCGTCAATCTCGCGGACATGGCCTTGTACCTGGCCAAGGCGCGCGGCCGCAACTGCGCGTGCGGCATACTCGGCTTTCCCGACGGCGCGCCGGCGACGGTTGAGGCGATCGAGCGGGACCTGGAAGAGGCCTGGCGCCAGGGATGGGTCGACCTGTCCATCGTGCCGGGCGACGTCCAGTACATCATGCCGGTGCGCTCGCGCGCGTGACGGCGCCGGTTACCCGCCGGGCAGGTCGCGCTCGAGTTCGGCGACCTGCGCCAGCCAGCGCGCGACGACGTCCAGCTCGTCCGGCGTGAACCCGGCCGTCAGGCGCGTGTTCAGGTCCTGCAGCACGGCGTGGGCCTGGCGGCTCGCCTCCTGCCCCTGCGGGCTCAAGCGCACGCGCGTGACGCGTCCGTCCGCATCGTCGTCCACCCGTTCGATCAGTTGCGCCGCCTGCATCCGCTTGGACAGGTTCGTGACGGCGGCCGGCGCCACCTGCAAACCCTTCGCGATGTCGCCGACCGTGGCGGGTTCTCCCCGCGACGCGAGCAGGAACAGCAGGCCCGCCTGCGCGGAGCTGATGCCGTCCCACGCTTGCGGGCGCGTCTCGATCCAGCGCTGCAACACCTTCTGCGCGCGGTTCAGCAGGAAGACGAAGCGGGGCGGTTTTTTTGCCGGCGTCATCGCGCGGTTTCCCTTGCCGGGCAGTGCGCGAGCAGCCAGTCGGCGACCTGCGGCCACAACGTTCGTGCGCCCTGGCGGCGGAAGAAGCCCATGTGCCCGATCGCGGGCAGGCCCGCGTCGCGCGGGGCGACCTGTCTCCGCTCCACGCGCGCGTTGACGAGCGGTTGCACGAGGATGCCAATGGCGCGCGGATTGGCCCACGGGTCGTCGTCGAAGCCGAGCACGAGCAGCGGTATCCGCACCCGCGCCATGCGCCGGCGTGCCTCCATCGCCGGGTCGTCGAGGAAATAGCCGGGCAGCGTCGTCCAGCGGCTCCATTGCAGCATCACCGTGCGCGGCAAGTCTTCGCCGAGGCCGATGCGGCGGCCCGGCATGTAGCCGAGCAGGTTGCACAGGACGGGCGCGAGCAGGCGCATCACGCACCACACCCGGGCCCGCTCGACGGCGCCGCGGATCGTGCGCGTGACGCCCGCATGCGCCGCCACGAGCACGCCCGCCGTCAGCAACCCGGTGGCGGACGACAGCGCGATCGCATGCCCGCCCACGCTGTGCCCCACGGCCAGTAGCGGCAGTTCCGGGAAGCGCGCGGCCGCCCAGCGCGTGACGGCCCCGTTGTCGTCCTCCATCCACTCGGCCATCGTCACCGTGCACTGCCTCAGGTCGCTTGGGCGCGAGCGGCCCGTGCCGCGGTAGTCGTACGTCAGCACGTGCAGGCCCAGGCCGTGCAGGTAGTGCGCGAACGCTTCGTAGTAGCGCTGCGTGACGGCGGTGGCCGGGTGCACCAGCACGACGGCGCGGGCATCCTGCGCCTGCCACAGGGTCGCGGCGATCGTGTCCGGGCCGGGGAGGGGAATGGTGACGGGTTCCATGGGAGCGGTCATTTAGTTAACGTGTTAACCAATTTAACGGCCGGCACGGGCACCGTCAACGCAGGAATTAGAAGCAATCTCCAAAAACAAAACCCGGCATGTGGCCGGGTCCTGAATACCAAACTTCGGGGTCAGAGCACATTTCGCGCTGAATTCGGGGTCAGAGTGAGATGCACCGGTTTGGTGGACAGGGAAATTAGGTACACCTGTGCAGGGCTTCGACCTGGGCCGGTGTGCGATAGCCCA
>NZ_FMZS01000008.1 GCF_900101265.1 Massilia sp. PDC64 | reverse complement strand
AAGGCCGCCGCCGCCAACGCGGACTGGGTCAAGGCACCGGGCTTCGGCGTCGTCCTGACCGACCAGCCGGGCAAGAACGCGTGGCCGATCACCGGCGTGACGTACGCCATCGTGCACAAGTCGCAGGCCGATGCCGCCAAGGGCAAGGAAGTGCTGAACTTCTTCAACTACGCCTTCAAGAACGGCGCCGGCGCCGCCAACGAACTGGACTACGTGCCGATGCCGGAGTCCGTCACCAAGCTGGTCGAAACCGCCTGGAAGAACAACCTGAAGGATGCTTCGGGCAAGGCGGTCTGGTAAGCCGGGCGGCCGCCCACTGTGCCCGCTCTTCGGCGGGCATTTTTTTTGAAAGGAATGCGATGCCTGTCTCGAAGTACGGTGTATTGAAGGGGACCATTGCCGGCCACTTGCGCGACGCCGACGATGACCATTACCAGATTCTCGTCAACGCGAATGGAACCATGTTCAGGATCGCGGTGAACGTCAAGTCGTCCGCACCGAAGGCGCCATCCGACTTGTTGTTCGCGACTTCGAACAGGATGCCCGACACCTTCGTCGCCCTGCTGCAGGAACTGGAGCCGGGCTATACGCGGCTCGCGTCGAAACCGGACGGACTGGCGCTCGACTACGTACGTTGCGGCTGGATCAAGCCGAAGACGATGCGCGCGGTTCCCCCATCCGTCCCCGGTGGCGATAATGACCTGAAGGACAAGATCGAAGCCGCCGTCGTTGCGGCAATCCGCCTGGAAGGCAGCGTGGTCTATGCGTTCGGCAGCAAATGGGGGCCGGAAAAAGACAAGAAGGACCGCTATTTCCGTTTCTTGCCGGGCAACGGCATCCACGATATCCACATGAACCAGGGTAATGGCGCCGGCTATCGCAAGGACAACGGCGTGTTCCAGGACGGCGGGTTGATCTTCGAATACCCGAACGGCAAACGCCAGGCGTTCTTTTTCGCTTTCCAGTCCCAGTCGTTCGTCACGGACGACAAGACGGGGAACGCACTGGGCGACCGGAAACCCAAAAAGGAACGTGGGAACGGCAAGGCGGCTTCGGAGCGGTGATTGCAGAGGTAATCGTCCGGTAACTTTCGTTGATTAAAGTTGAATTATTTTTAATTAACTGGAGTTGGGGACGATGAATAAATCAAAACTGTCGATAGCCTTCCTTGCGGCGATGTGCGGACTGAAGCCCGCACTGGCTGCGCCAGTCCTGCTCGCGATCGGCACGTTGAACGCCAGCGGCGGGGATCTGTCGGCGGCGACGGCAGCACCGCTCGAGAACGGCGCTGCCGGTAACCTGCTGGGTGGGATCGGTTCGGGCCTGGCCTGGGCTGGTGGCAATACGTTCATCGCGACGCCCGACCGCGGCCCGAACGCCACGAACTGGAACGCGGCGCTCGATAACACCACGTCCTATATTTCCCGCTTCCAGACACTACAGCTCGGCCTGGTGAAAAACAACAGCGGCACGGGTCTCGGCTGGACGATGACGCCGACGCTGAGCGCCACGACGCTGATGTACAGCGCCACGCCGCTCGCCTACGCCGCCGGCGCCGCGCCCGCACTCAATAGCGCCGATCGTTACTACTTCTCCGGACGGTCGGACAATTTCGACCCGACGCAGTCGTCGACCAATCCGAACAATGCGCGCCTCGACCCGGAAGGCGTGCGCGTGTCGAAAGACGGCAAGTCGATCTTCGTGTCGGACGAATACGGCCCGTATGTCTACCAGATCGACCGCGCAACGGGCCAACGCATCCGCTCGTACGCGTTGCCGGCAAACCTCGCGGTGACCAAACTGAGCGCACAAGGCGACACGGAAATCAGCGGCAACACGGTCGGCCGCGTCGCCAACAAGGGCATGGAAGGGTTGGCGATCACGCCGGACGGCAAGACCCTGGTCGGCATCATGCAGGCCCCGCTGGAACAGGACGCGGCCAAGAACGCGCGCATCGTGACGATCGACATCGCAACGGGCGCCACCCGCGAATACGCGTACATGCTGACCAGCGGCTCCGGCGTCAGCGAGATCGTCGCCCTGAACGACCACCAGTTCCTCGTCGACGAGCGCGATGGCAAGGGCCTGGGAGACGGCAGCAAGGCGGCGGTCAAGCAGATCTTCAAGATCGACCTGACCGGCGCGCAGGATGTCACGGCGCTCAGTGGCGACCTGTCGGCCAAGGCGGTGGCGAAAAGCCTCGTGCTGGACGTCGTGGCGGTGTTGGGGGCCAACGGCATCACGCCTGCACAGGTTCCCGCCAAGATCGAAGGGTTGGCGTTCGGCGCGGACGTGGTCGACAACGGCGTGTTGCTGCACACGCTGTACGTCGCGAACGACAATGACTTCGTTCGCTCGAGCGCCGGCGATAACAAGTTCTACGTCTTCGGTATCAGCGATGCGGACCTGAGCAAAGTCGGCGCCACCTATACGGCCCAACAGTTCGGCGCGGACGTGCCGGAACCGGCGTCGATCGCGCTGGTGTTCGCGGGACTGGGCATGCTGACGGTACGTGTGCGGCGGCAACGCTGAGAGCTGCTCTACGCCCGTAGCCTCATCGCGACGGCCTGGCGCGCGGGCCCAGGATCGCGCGCGACACCGCAGGGTAGTGATCGCCTTGTAGCCAAACGACCGAGGCAGTAACTGAGATATTTTCCAGTGAGCCGGTACGACTGGTCACGTAGACCGGCGCCAATCTCAGGTATGCTGAAGGCAAGGACGGGAGTCGAACCCGTTTAGGGGCTTTGCAGGCCGTTTTCGCTTTTATAAGTAACGAATTAGTTCGGAACCGCACATTGCACCGCATGAGTTCGCTCATCGTTGTAGGGCGAAGCCACCCACGCCTCCTGATCTCCGCTTCATCTCTTCAGCCCCTGGGACCAAGCTCCTGCCAGCCACGTCATTCCACGACGAGCAGCAATTTAACCACAGGAGCGATGGCATTTTTGCTTCAACGGATGTTCTATGAATGACCGACGAGGCGCATTTTCCATGCAGGGAGAGGCGCAATCTTGCTTCATCACACGGTTGCACCCTATGAAAAAGCAACTAGACTTGCTACAAATATCGCTCTGATACCAATCGACGGAGGAACGATGAGTAGACTTTGGGTAACAGCAATAGCCCTGTCTGTTTCTTTCTGGAGTGAAACGGTACTCGGACAAACACTTTCGTGTAACGGCGGAGTCAACACTACATATATGAAGTGTGGGCCTTGTTCCGTCGGGCGCCAAACGCGCGCGGTTTCGCAATGCACACAGCCCACGGACATGTTCGGCAACACATGCGGTTCCATCACCTGTGAGCCTTGTACCTGTGAAGGCAACGACCCCGCGCCGGATACTTCGCATCGTCAGCCGCCAAGTGAGACCGGTACATCCGATGGAACAGGAAACGTCGGCTCATCCGCCAATACGCACCTGCGTGATTTGAGACAAGCTGTTATGAATGACGACGCTTTTCAGATTACGAAGCTACTTTCGTCTGGCCGCATTACCGAAAGGGATGCGCATTTTAACTTCACCACCGCCTTAGGACAGAGCAAATTAAATGCAGTAAAAGCATTTCTCGATTCCGGCATACGGGCCACAAATGCCGACTTTAACAGCGTGGCCGCTGGCTGCCTTCCGAAGCGCACTGAGATCACAAAAATGCTGCTTACCTATCAGCCCGAACTTAACAGTGATGCAAAACAGGTGATTGGCGTAGTGGAGTCGACATTATCCTTTGGCATGAGGTGCAAATATTATAGCGTAGTTGAGATGATTAAGCATCTGGACGCGCTGTCGCGTTCTGGTCAGCTTTCGAGTGTATCGCCATTCGCAATGCTTAACAGATACGCGGACTATAATCGGAGCGATGCTCAAGCTATATTTTCATACCTCGCTTCCCGCGGCGTGCAGCTTAACATTTTGAACTCAAACGACGAGTCTTTTCCCAAGAGGGCCGCGTATTACGCCGAGACGTACGATACAAGTGAAGTGCTGGAGGCTTGGTTTGATGTACTGACGGGCGAGAATTCCACAAAGGACAATACATGGATCCGTATTGGTGGCGAACGCGGATTAGATGGCTTCGACGCTAGAGACATAACCTTTTTTAAACGTGTCGCACTTTCTACTTGCAAAGTTATGACGCCGCAGGAGGAAGCGCAGTATCCATTTAAACTTAAGGTTCGAAAAATTTTTGAGCAACGCCCATACGGTGTTAGTCTCATGCAAAATATTGAAAGTGAACGCATTTTTGTTCATGTACCATTTCCGGGAGAAAACGTAAGATGCCTATAACCATGCAACAACGCTCTATGGCATAGTGCTTCATCATGATGAGCAACCCATCAATTTTCGCATTCAGTAAAAAACTGCAGTAATCACTCGATGTCCTGACTCAAGTTTAGCCTTTTTCGTATAGACAATACAAGGCGGATCGTAGGCGACAACTGTGCACAGCCCAAAGCACAGCCAACAGAAGGATTAGATTCGGCAAATCATCTCATTAGCTGTTAGACACAGACAGCGATCCCGACACTATTTGGTGACGTTATTAAAGCTACACGTCAGGCTCGCAGGATAGGCGGCCGACAGGACACGACAATAATTCGAATGCAACTCTCCTTGGAATGTTGACGAGATTCCGAGCACGATTCCGTTATTGGAACTAAATTCCTTGAAAAAAAAGCTGCCGAGGCAGCCCAAACGAAGAAAGCATTGAGCGATAATAGAATCGCGAGATATTTATTATTGGGATTTCATAGTACTGCCACAATCAGCCTTCGCACGTTCCAGCGACGGTCGTCGCCCGCCCGTCAAATGTTTGTTGCCGTTTGCGGGCTCGGCAGCGGTGCAAAATGGTTTGCGTACGCTAATCTCACTTTAAAGAGGCGCGGTCTGGTACTCGGTCACGCGCGTCTCGAAGAAGTTGCGCTCCTTCTTCAGGTCGATCATCTCGCTCATCCACGGGAACGGGTTCTCTTCGTCCGGGAATAGCGGATCCAGGCCGATCTGGACGGCGCGGCGGTTCGCGATGAAGCGCAGGTAGCCCTTGAACATGGCTGCGTTCAGGCCCAGCACGCCGCGCAGCATCGTGTCTTCGGCGTAGCGGTATTCCAGGTCGACGGCCTTCAGGAGCAGGCCCTTGATCTCTTCGCGGAACTCGGTGGTCCACAGCTACGGGTTTTCCATCTTGATCGTGTTGATCAGGTCGATCCCGAAGTTGCAGTGCATCGATTCGTCGCGCAGGATGTACCGGTACTGCTCGGCGGCGCCCGTCATCTTGTTCTGGCGGCCCAGCACGCGGCCGGCACGATCCCTTGGGCCAGCAAGCCCTCGAGTTACCGGTCATACTGCTCTACTGCCTCGCGCGTGTCGAACCACGCCCAAAGATCCTTGGGAAGTAGCTTGTGGGACACGCGCAGTTGAAACCCGTACGGGCGCTTGATGATAGTAGCCATGGTCCGCACATCGTATGCCCGATGAATGGAGCGCTGATCGATTTCAGTCGAGGTGGCGCTGAACAGGAGACGAACATAGAGGACCAGTAGGCCGTCTATGCGTGTGGTGCACCACAAATTCCATGTGGTGTGCAAACGCACTGAACCGGTTAGTGAAACGCTGTCCTACTGGGGAATTTGGAGGCGAGGACGGGAGTCGAACCCGTCTAGACGGCTTTGCAGGCCGCTGCATAACCGCTTTGCTACCTCGCCGGAGGAGACTTGACGATGTCGCAGCGACCGGTTATTCGTCGCAGCGACACGAGAAGGCTGGCTTCTCTGTATCTGGAGCGGGAGAAGAGTCTCGAACTCTCGACCTCAACCTTGGCAAGGTTGCGCTCTACCAACTGAGCTACTCCCGCATCGGGTACTACATCGTGAATCACTTGGAGCGGGAGAAGAGTCTCGAACTCTCGACCTCAACCTTGGCAAGGTTGCGCTCTACCAACTGAGCTACTCCCGCTTAGGAGTTCTTCACTTACTGCTATCGTAAAACACTGGAGCGGGAGAAGAGTCTCGAACTCTCGACCTCAACCTTGGCAAGGTTGCGCTCTACCAACTGAGCTACTCCCGCATTGGAGTCTTACTTGTTTGCCCCAGCATCATCTTGCGATGACTGGAGCGGGAGAAGAGTCTCGAACTCTCGACCTCAACCTTGGCAAGGTTGCGCTCTACCAACTGAGCTACTCCCGCGTCGCTGGAACTTGCGATTATCTCAGATTTTCGACTGCTTTCCAAGACAACCTTTTTATTACTTCGACCGGCAAACTGTGGAGCGGGAGAAGAGTCTCGAACTCTCGACCTCAACCTTGGCAAGGTTGCGCTCTACCAACTGAGCTACTCCCGCTTCGTTTCGTTTGCTGCGTTGTCGTTGCAACAGGCAGGCATTATAGAGATGCTGAGCTATGTGTCAAGGATGACTCAGCAGAAACTTAGACCGTGCCCGACTTTTCCTTGATGAGAGGCCACGCGCGGCGCAGGTAGTAGAACATCGACCAGACCGTCAGCACGCCCGCGATCCATAGCAGGATCTCGCCGCACTTGTGAATGTCGAGCACGCCGCCGAACATGGGATCGTGGAACAGCAGCATCGGGATGGCGACCATCTGCGCGGCCGTCTTGATCTTGCCCAGCGAGCTCACCGCCACCGACTTGCGCGCGCCGATCTCGGCCATCCATTCGCGCAGCGCGGAGATCGTGATCTCGCGGCCGATGATGATGAAGGCGATGATCGCGTTCACGCGGTCCAGCTGCACGAGCACGAGCAGCGCGCCCGCCACCATCAGCTTGTCCGCGACCGGGTCGAGGAAGGCGCCGAAGGCCGACGTCTCGTTCCAGCGCCGCGCGAGATAACCATCGAACCAGTCCGTGATCGCGGCGACGATGAAGACGAGCGTGGACGCGAGGTTGCGGTCGGCCACGGGCAACCAGTGTTCGGGGAGGTAGTAGACGCCAACGACCAGCGGGATGAGGGCGACGCGTAGCCAGGTCAGGAGAATCGGAATATTGAAAGGCATGGGGTGAGGCTGATCGTGCTCGACTTGTTGAGTTTTGTGCGCGCTAGTCTACATGGCTCTTGCTGTTTAAACCAGTTGAGCCACCGTGACGCGCGCCCGTCAATACCTCTTTCAATGCAGCTGCCGATAAATCTCTTCCGCCAGCGTGCTCGAAATGCCCTCCACGGACATCAGGTCCTCGACGCTCGCATCGATCACGCCTTTCAGGCCGCCGAAGCGCGCCAGCAGCTTCTGGCGGCGTTTGGCGCCGATGCCCTCGATCTCTTCCAAACGCGACGCCTGGCGCGTCTTGGCGCGCTTGGCACGCATGCCCGTGATCGCGAAGCGGTGCGCCTCGTCACGGATCATCGCCACGAGCATCAGCGCGGCCGATTCCTTGCCCAGTTCCTGCGGCGGACGGCCGTCCGCGAAGATCAGCGTCTCGAGGCCGACCTTGCGGCCCTCCCCTTTCGCCACGCCGACGATGTTGCCGATGTCGAGTCCCAGTTCCGTGAAGACCTGGCGCGCCATCTCGACCTGGCCCTTGCCGCCGTCGATCAGCGCGATGTCCGGCATCACGCCCTCCCCGTTCGCCACCTTTTCGTAGCGGCGCGTCAGCACCTGGCGCATGGCCGCATAGTCGTCGCCCGGCGTGATGCCCGTGATGTTATATCTCCGGTATTCGCCGTTCTGCATCTGGTGGTGGTGGAACACGACGCACGACGCCTGCGTCGCCTCGCCCGCCGTGTGGCTGATGTCGAAGCATTCGATGCGCAGGGATTCCAGGTCGTCGCTCTCGACGCCCAGCACCTCCGCCAGCGCGCGCGTGCGCGACTGCTGCGAGCCCTGCTCCGACAGCAACCGGGCCAGCGAGATCTCCGCGCCCTTCTGCGCGAGTTCCAGCCACTGGCGGCGCTGGCCCTGCGGCTGGAACACGAGATTGATGCGGTGGCCGCACTGCTCCTGCAGCGCCATCATCAGCTCCGGCTGGTCGAATTCGATGTTCAGGATGATGATGCCCGGCACGAACTTGTCGCCGTAATGCTGCGCCATGAACGCCGCGAGCACCTCGACCTCGATCGGGCACTCGTCCATCGCCTCGCCCACCTGCGTGGGGAAGTACGCGCGGTCGCCCAGGTGGCGGCCGCCGCGCACCATGGCGAGATTGACGCACGCGCGTCCGCCCTGCACGACGACGGCGATGATGTCGACGTCCGCATCGCCCGTCGTCTCCATGCTTTGCTGGTGCAGCACGCGCGACAGCGCCTGGATCTGGTTGCGCACGCTCGCGGCCTGCTCGAATTTCAGGTCCTCCGCATACGCGAGCATCTTCTTCTCGAGTTCTTCCAGCACCTCGGTCTGGCGGCCGCGCAGGAACTTCGCCGCGTTGTCGACGTCGCGCTTGTAGTCTTCCGGCGCGATCAGGTCCACGCACGGCCCGCTGCAGCGGCCGATCTGGTGCAGCAGGCAGGGACGCGTGCGGTTGGCGAAGACGCTGTCCTCGCACGTGCGCAGCATGAACACCTTCTGCAGCAGCTGCATGGATTCCTTCACGGCCCACGCGCTCGGGAACGGCCCGAAGTACTGGTTCTTCTTGTCCAGCGCGCCACGGTAATAGGCCATGCGCGGATAGTCGCCCGCCGTCAGTTTCAGGTACGGGTACGACTTATCGTCGCGGAACAGGATGTTGTAGCGCGGCTTGAGCGTCTTGATCAGGTTGTTTTCCAGGATCAGCGCTTCGGCCTCGCTGTGCGTCACCGTCGTTTCCAGGCGCGCGATCTGCGACACCATCATCGCGATGCGGGGGCTGGACAGCGTCTTCTGGAAATAGCTCGACACGCGCTTCTTGAGGTTGCGCGCCTTGCCGACATAGAGGACCCTGTCTTCCGCGTCGAAATAGCGATACACGCCCGGCAGGTCGGGCAGCTTGGCCACCGTCGCCAGGACTTGTTCGCGCGCCTCCTCGCTGGGGCGCACGGGGGATTCCGCATCCTTCGTCATCGTCGCGATCAATTCCTCTTTCATGGCTTGCCACGCATCCGGACGGGCGCGCGGCGTTCTCGCCGGGGCGGGCGGCGCCTTGCGCCACCGGGGTACTACGACTTCGTCTGTCACTTCCGCTACATCCAGGCAGCGGACGACAACGACTACGGTGCCTGGGTGACGATGACGAACGCGACGCCGTAGTCGGCTTCGTCGCTGATCGTCACCTGGGCCGTGAGCCGGTGCATCCGCATGAATTCATCGAGCGCCCCGCTGCATACAATGATCGGCTTGCCGCTCGGGGCGTTGAGCATCTGGGCCGAGCGCCAGGTCATGGGCATGCGCATGCCCAGGCCGATCGCTTTCGAGAACGCCTCCTTGGCCGAGAACCGCGTGGCCAGGAAACGCAGCCCCCGCACCTCGTTCTTGGCGCGGCGGGCGTGGTATTTGACGAGTTCCTCGGGGCCGAGGATCTTTTCGGCGAAGCGCTCGCCGCTGCGCTTGAGGGCGGCCTCGACGCGCGAGATCTGGACAATGTCCGTGCCGATCCCGTAGATCATCACTGACCTTTCGCGGCGTACGAGACGCCCAGGCGCGCAGCGACCATGATCGCCTTCATCTCGCGCACGGCGTTCTCGAAACCGGCGAACAGCGCGTGCGCGACGATCGCGTGGCCGATGTTCAGCTCGTGGATCTCCGGGATCGCTGCGATCGGCTGCACGTTCGTGTAATGCAGGCCATGGCCCGCATTCACGCGCAGGCCGTGCTTCACGCCGGCGCGCACGCCCACCTTGATGCGTTCCAGTTCGCGCGCATGCTCGTCGGCGTTTTCCGCTTCGGCGTAACGGCCCGTATGCAGTTCGATGACGGGCGCGCCGACGGCCGCGGCAGCCGCGATCTGCTGTTCGTCCGCGTCGATGAACAGCGACACGCGGATGCCCTCGCCTTTCAGTTGCCGGATCGCGGCTTCCACTTCCTTCTGGTAGCGGATGACGTCCAGGCCGCCCTCGGTCGTCACTTCTTCGCGGCGCTCGGGGACGAGGCACACGTCCTGCGGTTTCACCTTGCACGCGAAGTCGATCATCTCCTGCGTGACGGCCGCTTCCAGGTTCATGCGCGTCGCGAGTTGCGGGCGGATGGCGAGGACGTCGGCATCCTTGATGTGGCGGCGGTCTTCGCGCAGGTGCAGGGTGATCAGGTCGGCGCCCGCCTGCTCGGCGATCAGCGCGGCGCGCAGCGGGTCGGGATAGACGGTGCCGCGCGCATTGCGGACGGTGGCGATGTGGTCGATGTTCACGCCCAGGTCGATCACCTGGCCGGCGGGTTGCAGGAAGCTCATGGTCGTAGTCTTTGTTCTTAAAGCTGCATCAGGTCGATCAAAATCTGGCGCGTGTTCAGCGGCGCGCCTCCCAGGTGGTAGGCCAGCAGGAAGCGCATCAGCTGCTTGCTTTGCGCCTTCGTCTGCGGGTCCGCGTAGTCTTCGCGCTCCATGTCGACGAGCGTCTTGCCGGACACCACCGGCCACGACTCCACCGCCCCCGCCGTGCGCGCACCGCGTTCCGGGTCGACGACGTACAGGCCATCCGGTTCGACAGGGGCGCGCGTCGTCGTGCAGCGCGTGAGGTCGGCGGCGACCCCGGTTTCCTTAAGTAAGGCCCGTTCGAACTTTCGCAAGGCGATGGGTGCCGGTTCGCCGTGCGCCAGTTCGTTCAGCGTCGCGACGTAGTGGTTGAACAGCGCGGGATGCGCGTCGTCGCGCGCCAGCAGTTTCACCAGTAATTCATTGAGATAGAAGCCGCACAGCAGGGCCGTCTTCTCGATCGGCAGCATGCCGCCCACCCACTCGGCGTCGATCAGGGTGCGCAGTTCGGACTTGCCGGAGAACGAGACGGACAGCGGTTGAAAGGTCTGCAGCACGCCGCGCAGCTTCGAGGTCGGCCGCTTCGCGCCCTTCGCGACGACGCCGATACGGCCGTGGTCGCGGGTGAACAAATCGACGATGAGGCTCGTTTCCTTGTACGGATAGCTGTGCAGCACGAAGCCGGGCTGGCCGACCACGCGGCCCTCGCGCGCGGGCGTGCGGCGCTTGGCGCCCGCAGTTGCGGGTGCATGGGCGTCGTTATCGTTGTCGATGAGTTCGTCGTCGCGGCTGGGCATGCGGAGATGATACCCCGGCTTGTTACTCGTAACCGTAAGCGCGCAGGCCCGCTTCGTTGTCGGCCCAGCCGGATTTCACCTTGACCCAGATTTCCAGGTACACGGGACCGCCGAACAGCTTTTCCATGTCGAGGCGCGATTGCGTGGAAATCTCTTTCAGGCGCGCGCCCTTGTTACCGATGATCATGGCCTTGTGGGTATCGCGCTCGACGAGGATGGCGGCGAAGATGCGGCGCAAATTGCCTTCCTGCTGGAATTGCTCGATGAGGACGGTGCTCGTGTACGGCAGCTCGTCGCCCAGCAGGCGGAACACTTTCTCGCGCACGATCTCGGCCGCGAGGAATTTCTCGCTGCGGTCCGTGATGTCGTCCGGGCCGAAGATCGGCGGATTTTCCGGCAGGTGGCGCTTGATCTCGGTTTCCAGCGCGTCGACCTGGAAGCGGTGCTTCGCCGACACGGGCACGACGGCCGTGAAATCGCGCAGGCCCGCGACCTTGGCCGCGAACGGCATCAGCTCGGCCTTGTCCTTCATGCGGTCGGACTTGTTGATGACGAGGATGACGGGCACGTTCTTCGGCAGCAGGTCCAGCACCTGCTGGTCGGCCGGGCCGAACGTGCCGGCCTCGACGAGGAACAGGATCACGTCGGACGCCGTCAAGGTGTTCGACACGGTCTTGTTCAGCGTCTTGTTCAGCGCATTCGCGTGGCGGGTCTGGAAGCCGGGCGTGTCGACGTAGATGAACTGGGCGTCGTCGCGCGTCTGGATGCCCGTGATGCGGTGGCGCGTCGTCTGCGCCTTGCGCGACGTGATCGACACCTTGGCACCGATCAGCACGTTCATCAGGGTCGACTTGCCCACGTTCGGACGGCCGACGATGGCGATGTAGCCGCAGCGGAAGCCTTCCGGTGCGGTGTCGTTGGTCTCGGTGGTGGTCTCGATGTTCATGCTGGGGTGTTTCCTGACTTGTGATGCTGTTGTTGTTTCTGCTGCGACTGCGGTTCTTCCGCCTGCACCGTCAGCTCGCTCTGGTCGGTGGCGATGCCCGCCAGCTTCAGCTGGGCCGACCGGGGCCGCGACTTGCGCGCCGCGGACGGGCTTTTCTGCAGCAGTTGTTCGGCCGTTTCCAGCGCGAGGCGGGCCGCGGCCTGTTCGCCGGCACGGCGGCTGCCGCCGCGGCCATAGACCTGGATGCCCAGCTTGGGCACGAGGCACTCGATCTCGAATTCCTGGCTGTGCGCGGCGCCATGCGTGGCGACGACGTTGTACGTGGGCAGCGAGATCTTTTTGCTCTGCAAGAACTCCTGCAACAGGGTCTTGGCATCCTTGCCAAGCGTACGCGGATCGACGGAATCGAGCAGCGGAATATAAAACGCGCGGATCGCGTCGCGGGCCGCATCGAAGCCGCTGTCGAGGAAGATGGCGCCGAGCAGCGCTTCGAGCGTATCGGCCAGGATCGACGGACGGCGGAAGCCGCCGGATTTCAACTCGCCCTCGCCCAGGCGCAGGAATTGCGACAATTCCAGCTTCTGAGCGATCTCGAACAGCGATTGCTGCTTGACGAGGTTGGCGCGCAGGCGCGACAGATCGCCTTCGGCCAGGTTGTTGAAACGTTCGTACAGGATGGAGGCGACGACGCAGTTCAGGATCGAGTCGCCGAGGAATTCCAGACGCTCGTTATGCAGACTGCTGTGGCTACGGTGGGTCAGCGCCTGTTGCAGCAGGCCGGGATCCCGGAACGTATAGCCTAGGCGAGTTTGCAATAACTGAAGATTCATTGTCGTACCAATCTAATGGGCCGGCGCCGCGCGCCGATCCCATCGCGCGCCTCCCGGCGTATTACTTGTCGGCCTTGTCGGCCTTGGCGGCATTGTTGCCGCTCGGGTCGGTGGTGCCGTCGAAATTGAACGTCAGGCTGACGCTGTCCGTCAGCGGAACCTTCTTCTCGTAGGCGAAGCTGATCTCGGTGCTGCCGCCGTCGCGCGTGATCACGAGGTCGCGGCCGGAGATGGCGGACACGTCGTTGACGCCGGCGTTCTTGTCGAACGCCTGCTGGATCTCGCGCACGGTGCCGCTGCCGGCCTCCGCTTTTGCCTTGACGATCGAATCCTTCACGGCCCGGTATTCGAGGAAGGCCGGCGTCACCTTGATGGCCACGAGCGCCAGCGCGCCCAGTACGACCAGCACGACGATCAGGCCCGACAGCGAAACGCCGCTCTCCGCACCGATCCGATACCGCTTGCCACCTTTCATCACACCCTCCGCGTCCGGCTTAGTGGATACCGCCGATGCGCTTCAGGTTGCTGAAGTTCATCCAAACAAACACAGCCTTGCCGACGATGTTCTTGTCCGGCACGAAGCCCCAGTAGCGGCTGTCTGCGCTGTTGTCGCGGTTATCGCCCATCATGAAATAATTGCCTTCCGGTACGATACAGGTAAATTGATCGTAGGAATAGGTGCAGTTTTCGTGATGGGGGAACTCCTCCACGGCGCTCACGTTATACGTGCGGGCACCATCCATGTTCAGGATACGGTGCGGTGCGTTCGCCAGCTTTTCCAGGAATTGCTTGTGGTACACCGGGCGCTCGTCGTCCAGGTAATCGTCCATCGGCACGTACTCGACCGGCTGGCCGTTGACGGTCAGGCGCTTGTTCGCGTAATTGATTTTATCACCCGGTACGCCGATCACGCGCTTGATGTAGTCCTGGCTCGGATCCTTGGGGTATTTGAACACCATGACGTCGCCCCGCTGCGGATTGCCCACTTCGATGATCTTCTTGTTGATCACCGGGAGGCGGATGCCGTAGTCGAACTTGTTCACGAGGATCAGGTCGCCCACGAGCAGGGTCGGCACCATCGACGACGACGGGATCTTGAACGGCTCGAACAGGAACGAACGCAGCACGAACACGAGCGCGATCACGGGGAAGAAGCTGCCGGAATACTCGACCCACGTCGGCTGGCGCAGGATCGATGCTTCCAGCACGGCGCGGTTGCCGTTGTCGACCTTGATGCCGTCGGCCGTCAGCTTGGCGTGGCGCGCATCGTACTCGGCCAGCGCCGCGTCCGCCCTGGCGCGACGCTGCTTGGCGAGGACGAACACGTCGAGACACCAGATGACGCCCGTGATCACCATGGCCACGAACAGGATCAATGCAAAATTGCCAAGGATCGGTTGCAGATTCATCGTTTATTTTTCTTCCACTTGGAGGATGGCAAGGAAAGCCTCTTGCGGGATCTCCACGGAGCCCACCTGCTTCATGCGCTTCTTGCCGGCCTTTTGTTTCTCAAGCAGCTTCTTCTTGCGGGTGATGTCGCCGCCATAGCACTTGGCCAGCACGTTCTTGCGCATCGCCTTGACGTTTTCGCGCGAGATGATGGTCGCGCCGATCGCGGCCTGGATCGCCACGTCGAACATCTGGCGCGGGATCAGTTCGCGCATTTTCGCGGCGACCTGGCGGCCGCGGTAGGCGGCATTCGCGCGGTGCACGATGATGGCGAGCGCGTCGACCTTGTCGCCGTTGATCAGCATGTCGACCTTCACGACGTCCGACGCACGGTATTCCTTGAACTCGTAGTCCATCGACGCATAGCCGCGCGACGTGGATTTCAGGCGGTCGAAGAAGTCCAGCACGATCTCGGCCATCGGGATCTCGTACACGAGTTTCACCTGGCGGCCGTGGTAGGTCATGTCCATCTGCACGCCGCGCTTGCTCGTGCACAGCGTGATGACGGCGCCGACGTATTCCTGCGGCATGTACAGGTTGACGGTGACGATCGGCTCACGCACTTCGTCGATCTTCGACACTTCCGGCATCTTCGACGGGTTGTCGACGCGCACCATGGAGCCGTCGCGCATCAGCACTTCGTACACCACGGTCGGGGCCGTCGTAATCAGGTCCTGGTCGAATTCGCGCTCCAGGCGTTCCTGGATGACGTCCATGTGCAGCAGGCCCAGGAAGCCGCAGCGGAAGCCGAAGCCCAGCGCCTGCGACACTTCCGGCTCGAACTGCAGCGCGGCATCGTTCAGTTTCAGCTTTTCCAGCGAGTCGCGCAGCGCGTCGTACTGGTTCGCTTCCACCGGGAACAGGCCGGCGAACACCTGCGGCTGCACTTCCTTGAAGCCCGGCAGCGGTTCCGGCGCCGGACGCGACGCCAGCGTGACGGTATCGCCCACCTTGGCGGCCTTCAGTTCCTTGATGCCGGCGATGATGAAGCCCACCTGGCCGGCCTTCAGTTCCGGCAGCTGCACGGAGCGCGGCGTGAACACGCCCACCTGCTCCACCAATTGCTGGGAGCCGGTCGCCATCAGGAGAATCTTGTCTTTCGGGCGCAGCGTGCCGTTCTTGACGCGGACCAGCATCACGACGCCGACGTAGCTGTCGTACCACGAGTCGACGATCAGCGCCTGCAACGGCGCGTCCGGATCGCCTTGCGGCGGCGGCACTTTCGCGATCAGCGTTTCCAGCACGTCTTCCACGCCCAGGCCCGTCTTGGCCGAGCAGGTGGTGGCGTCCGTTGCGTCGAGGCCGATGACGTCCTCGATCTCCTGCTTGGCGCGGTCCGGGTCGGCGTGCGGCAGGTCGATCTTGTTCAGGATGGGCACCACTTCCACGCCCAGGTCCAGCGCCGTGTAGCAGTTGGCGACGGTCTGCGCTTCCACGCCCTGCGACGCGTCGACGACGAGCAGCGCGCCTTCGCAGGCGGACAGCGAGCGCGACACTTCATAGCTGAAGTCGACGTGGCCCGGGGTGTCGATCAGGTTCAGGTTATAGACCTCACCGTCGCGTGCCTTGTATTGCAGCGCGGCGGTCTGGGCCTTGATGGTGATGCCGCGCTCGCGCTCCAGGTCCATCGAGTCGAGCACCTGCTCGTCCATTTCACGTTCCGACAGGCCGCCGCACAGCTGGATGATGCGGTCCGCCAGCGTCGATTTACCGTGATCGATGTGGGCGATGATGGAAAAGTTACGTATGTTTTTCATTAACAAACTCAAAACCAAAAAGAGCGGCACGCGGCCAGGCCGGCAGGGTTCGATCCTGCCGGCGCAATACGAAAAAAGCGCCGCGTCTGGGGGACGGGAAGTTCCCCGGGCGAGCGCCTTATCGGGCGAATCGCGGCGATTGACGGCCGCGGCTTGACCCGCAAGCTGCCCATTTTACCGGATTTCGAGGCAGAAAGCCCGGTTTCCGGGCGACGACCCCGATTCAAGTTGGGCAAGGTAACGCCGTTAATGGCTCATCGGCGGCCTACCGTCCCTCTTTTTGCCACCATGATCTACACGTCCGAACCGCAGCAATGGCGCGCCCAGCTTTCCTTGCCAGTCGAGCAACGCATCCTCGTCCTGCCCGACGAGGTGCGCGACGTCGTGCACCAGGTGAACATGGCGACCGGCCTGGACGCCGTGCCCGCGCCATGCGTGCCGGACGCCGCCCTGCAGGCGGACCTGCGCGCGGCGCTGGCGGGCATGCCGGCCGCCGTGCGCGATCTCGTGGCCCCGCTGCTGCTGGGTGTCTGCACGGGCCGGGGGCTCGGGTCGTCGGGCATCACGGACATCGTAGCGGATGCCGTCGACGGCCGCATCCTCGGGTGCATCGTGCTGCTCGACATGGACTTGCTGGAAACGCATACGGCCAATTCCTGGGCCACGTGGAAGGAAAACCTGCCGTTCGGCGGCCCCGGTTTTTCGCTCGCCGCGACGATCGCCGCCCCGCACGACGACACCCGCGCCCACGCCCTGCAATTCCTGCTGCTGCACGAATTCGGCCACGTCGTGACGGCGGGCGGATCGTTCCTGCCGCGCTGGTGGGAACCGGTGCCGGCAACCGTCTTCCCCTTCCTCGACCTGAGCTGGCATGTGAATGCCGCCGGACGCTTCCAGCCGTGGAACAGCTCGGATTTCGACCTGCGCGGCAGCGTGGATTTCTACGGCACCAACAAACTGCACAGCGATGCCATCGTGACCGCCTATGCGGGCCTCGAAGGCAGCGATTTCCCCAGCCTGTACGGCGCGACGAACCCGTACGACGATTTCGCGGAATGCTTCGCGACCTATGTCCACAGCGAACTGCTGGGGCGGCCGTACGTGCTGCGCGTCGATTACGACGGCGTGCCGCAGGCGACGCTGGACAGTTTCTGGGCGAATCCGCGCAGCGACGCGAAGCGGGCGTTCATGCGGGCGTTGTTGGGTGAAATGCCTGCCCCGGCGGTCGCGGACGATGCGCCGCTGCTAGTCGCGGCGTGACTGCAGCATCCTTTCGAACGCCGTAAAGACCTTGGCCATCGCGGGGCCCTTGTACGGATACCTGACCGGGTCGTCCATCGCGTGCACGACCATCGCGTTGTCCACTTCGAAGATGAGCAACCGGCCATCGCGCGTCTCCGCGCAATCGATGCCCAGCCAGGGCAAGCCGATGCGCGCATCGATCTGCGCCAGCGCCGCCGCGTGACGGCGCGCGAAACCTTCGTCGAACCCGGCCATCCCGGCCGCCTCCTCCGCCCGCTTGGCGGCGCTGTCGTCCATGCCCGCGTTCAGGTAATGCACCATCCAGTGCGACGAGATCGCCAGGTGGCAGATGAACGGCTTGCCGTCGACGAGCACGATCCGGTATTTGCGAAACTGCCCGTCCGGACCCGAATAATCGACGAACGGCGCCAGATAGAACGCGCCTGCGGGGTGCGCCGCGAGGTAGTCGCGCAAGGCGGCCGCGTCATCGACCTTTTGCAAGTCCGTGCCTGCGTGCGAATCCACTGGCCGCACGATCAGCGGGAACGCACTGTCGGTTAGTTGCATCGCCGCCTCACGGTCCATGCGCACCGTGCGCGGCACCAGCATGCCGGGCACGCCGTCGAGCGTCGCGCAGAAACCGTCGCGCGACAGGTGCGCGATCCGTTCCGGCCGGTTGATCACGGGCCGCGGCCAGCCTTCGAGCATCTGCGCCACGTCGCGCAGCAGCGGCGCGTTGGCGTCCGATTGCGCGATCGCCACGAACAGCACGTCATGGTCGGGCACCTCGTCCGGCAGCGGCTGGTCGGGCGTCACGTATTGCACCTGCGCGGCGATACCCGAGGCCTGCAGCAGGAATTCGATGGGCGTGTTGGCCATGAAGTCGCCGGGCCCCATCAGCACGAGCAGGCGCATGGTCGGCATGCGGGCCGGCGCCGGCAGCGCGTACAGCGTCCGGATGGCCAGTGCGTGGCGTTGCACCTCCAGGCCCGCCGCGCGCTGGCCGAGCAATTGCAGCACGAAGCTGGCATCCAGCCACGCGTTCGCATCGTCGGGGTGCGCACTGGCTCGCGCCAGCAGCCGCTCGCCGACGGGGCGCAGGTCGGCGCGCTCGAAGGCGCAGCGCATCAGGACCGCGGCACCGATCAGCGGAGCGTATGGCATGGCGGCGGCGTCGAGCAGCCCGGTCGTGGTCATGATAAACGGCGGCCGGCGCGCAGCACGGCATCGACGAGGGCGTCGACGTCGGCCGGGCCCGTGCGGTGGTTGACGATGGCGGCCCGGATCGCGTAACGGTCGGCCAGCGTCGTCGCGGACGGCGCCACGCGGCCTTCGTCGTACAGGGCCAGCACGATCTCGCGATTCACGCGCTCGGGATCCGCGCAGACATAGCGGAAGCAGACGATGTTCAACGTGACGGGCGCCGCCAGTTCCAGTTCCGGCTCGGCCGTGATGCGTTCGGCGAGGTAGCGCGCCTGCGCACAGGTTGCCGAGATCGAGCGGCCGATGGCGTCGGCGCCGTACACCTGGAACGTGAGCCACGTCTTCAGCGCGCGGAAGCCCCGCGACAGGTCGGGCCCGACGTCGCACGGCCACGCGGTGCCCGCCGCGAGTCCCCGCCCCGCCCGCTGCAGGTACGCGGCCGAGGCCGCGAACGCGTCGAGCAAGTGCGCGCCGTCGCGCGCCAGGAAGAAACCGGCGTCGTACGGCACCTGGCCCCATTTATGAAAATCGAAGGCGATGGAATCGGCGCGCGCGATCCCGTCGAGCAGCGGCGCGACGTCCGGCGCCAGCATGCCGAGCGCCGCGTATGCGCCGTCGACGTGCAGCCACAGGCCCTGGTCGCGCGCGACATCGGCCAGCGCGGCCAGCGGGTCGATGGCACCTGTATTGACCGTCCCGGCACTGGCAACGACGAGGAATGGCCGCAACCCGTTGCCGCGATCGGCGGCGACCTGCGCCCGGAGATCCTGCACATCCATGCGGCCGGCGGCATCCACGCGCACGGTGCGCAACGCATCGGTGCCGAAGCCCGCCATGTCCATCGCCTTCGCGATGCAGCCATGCGCTTCCGCCGACGCGTATGCGCACAGGCCGGCATGCGCCGCGAGCCCCTGCGCACGCACGTCGCGCCCGAGCGCCCGCGTGCGCGCGACGACGACGCCCATGAAGTTGGCGATCGACGTACCCGTGACGAACACGCCGCGGGCGGCAGCGGGAAAGCCGAACAGGGATGCCATCCAGTCCGACACCTGGCGCTCCACCTCGACGGGCGCCTGGTTGCGGCCGCCCACGTTCGCGTTCAGCGCCCCCGCGATCATCTCGGCGACGATGCCCACCGGCGTGCCGGCGCCATGCACCCAGCCCATGAAGCCGGGATGCGGGTTGCCGACGGTGTAGGGGATGACGTTGTCCTGCAGGCTGCGGTAGGCGTCCGCCAGCGAGCCGGACCCGCGCGGCAGCGGTGCGCGCAGGCTGTCGCGCGCCGCGTCCGGCATCTGCTGCCAGACGGGCCGCGCGCGCAGGCCCTCCAGGTGGTCGAACATGTCGTCCAGGATCTGGTGCCCGAGGGCGCGGAGTTCTGTCCAGTCCTCGGGATCGAGCGAAGCGTCGGGGCCGTCAGCCATATGCATCATCCAGGAATCGATGCAGCCGATTATCGCAGGTCGCCCCGGCTTCGATCCATGGAGCAAGATGTAAAAGCCGTGGCTATTGCCGGAATGACTAAACCGTCTGCTCCTGGCCGAGGTGGCGCCGCAGCGCCTTCTCGTCGAGGAAGTAGTGACAGAGCTCGGTGCCGGCCGGCTCCGCGACCAGCACCGGCACCAGCTCGTCATAGCGGGCCACGAGGGCCGGATCCGCATCGACGTCGACGACGTCCACCGTGTACGCCTGCCCCTGGCGGGCCATGAACGCCTGCAGCGCCATCCGCATGTCCTCGCACAGGTGGCAGTAAGAGCGCGAGTACAGGGTGAAATGCGGGGTGGAACGTGGACTCATTGGCGCGGACGGATGACGAGGTAGCGCGAGACATTGTCCCTGCGCACAAGCAGCGCCACCGGCTTCTTCGCGTCGAGCTTGGCGACGAGCCCGTTGAACTGGGCAGCGCCCGTGATCTCGACATTGTTCATCTGCAGGATCACGTCGCCCTGGCGGATGCCGGCCGAGGCCGCGCGGCCTTCGGCGAACTCGACGAGCACCCCTGCTTCCGTCTTGAGCTCGCGCTTCTGCGCAGCCGTGAGATCGGACACGTGCAGGCCCAGCGCGTTCGGCGCCTGGTCCGGCGCCGGTTTTTTCGGCGTCGCTTTCGCCGTCGGCGATTTCTCTTCCTGCAGTTCGACGATGGTCACCGGCAGGTCGAGCTGGCTGCCGCGGCGCCACACGGTGACGGTGGCGCGGCTGCCGACGGCGCTGCCGCCCACGAGGCGCGGCAGGTCGGAGCTGCGTTCGATGTCCTTGCCGTTGAATTTGAGGATGATGTCGCCGACCTTCAGGCCGGCCTTGTCCGCCGGCCCGCCCGGCTCGACCATCGCGACCTCGGCACCGCGCGCGCGGCCCAGGCCCAGCGATTCCGCGACGTCCGTCGTCACTTCGCTGATCTGCACGCCGAGGCGCCCGCGCGTCACCTTGCCCGTCTTGCGGATCTGGTCGGAGACGCGCATCACCTCGTCGATCGGCACGGCGAACGAGATGCCGTTATAGGCGCCGGACAGCGTAGCGATCTGCGAGTTGATACCGATGACCTCGCCGCGCATGTTGATCAGGGGGCCGCCCGAGTTGCCGGGGTTGACGGCCACGTCGCTCTGGATCAGCGGCAGGTATTCGCCCGTATCGCGGGCCTTGGCCGAGATGATGCCGGCGGTCACCGTGTTCTCCAGGTTGAACGGCGAACCGATGGCAATCACCCACTCGCCCACGCGGATCTTGTTGGAATCGCCGATGCGCACGTTGGGCAGGTTGCGCGCGTCCACCTTCAGCAGGGCGACGTCGCTGCGGGCATCGGAGCCCAGCACCTTGGCCTTGAATTCGCGGCGGTCGGTGAGGGTCACGACGACCTCGTCCGCGCCTTCCACGACGTGCGCATTGGTCAGCACATACCCGTCGTCCGAGATGATGAAACCGGAGCCGACGCCACGCTGCACACGTTCCTCCTGCGGCTGCTCCGCGGGATTGCCGCGGCGTCCGCGCGGCACCATCTGGCCGCCGAAGAACCGGCGCAGGAATTCCTGCATTTCCTCGTCGGGACCACCCTGGTCGAGGCGGATGCGTTCGGTGGTGCGGATGTTGACGACGGCCGGGCCGACCTTGTCGACGAGGTCGGCAAAGTCGGGCAAGCCCGTGACGGTCGGGGCGGCAACGGGTGCGGCCGCATGGGCCGCCGGGAGGGACATCAGACTCGCGCCCGCAAAGACGAGGGCGGACAGGATCGCGCTTCCAGTTTTGCTTGTCATAGGATCGAAAAGGTCTGTGCTTGAATGGTTCGTATGGTAAGACAAAAGTGCATTGTTGTCGCGTTGGCACGTCGATGGCGAACGGATGGCGCTGCCCGCGCGGGCAGCGGGCGATGCAACAGGAACGGTCGACCCGCTTAGGTGGGGTCGGCCGCCACGGTCGCCTGGCCGGCGGCGTCGGCGGCGACGGTGGCGCGCTTGCCCGGCAGCGGCTCGGCCGCGAGGCGGGCCGCCAGTCGTTCCGCGAAGCCGGGCGACACGTCCGGCGCGGGATCCGCGCGCAGGACGTCGCCGATCTGGTGAAAGAGCGCCCAGGCCTGCCGGCCGTCCGGCGTGTCCAGGGCGGCGAGCGCCAGTTCCTGGTCGACCTCCGGTATCTCGCCGTCGCTGAACGCCGAGATGAGTTCACGGTTTTTCTTGTTCGTGTCCATAGCCATCACGCCGGTATGTGAATTCCTGTCTTCATATCGCTACCTACCGACGTTTGTCCGCCGAGATATCGAGCAAGGGCCGCAATTTCTCGGCGATGACTTCGCGCGCCCGGAAAATCCGGCTCCGCACCGTACCGATTGGACACGCCATCACTTCGGAGATTTCCTCGTAGCTTAAACCTTCTATTTCGCGCAGGACGATCGCCGTCCTTAATTCCAGCGGCAGGGCTTCCATGGCCGCATTGACCGTATAGGCGATCTGCTTGCTGGCCAACACCGATTCCGGTGTATTAATGTCTCGCAAGCTATCCGCGTCGTCAAATCCTTCCGCACGTTCGGCATCGGCTTCCGTCGAGGTCGGTGCTCGCCTGCCTTGCGTGACTAAAAAATTCTTTGCCGTATTAATTCCTATTCGATACAGCCACGTATAAAACGCGGAATCGCCGCGGAAATGGCGCAGTGCACGGAATGCCTTGATAAAGGTTTCCTGCACCACGTCTTCCGCCTCGGCCGGATCGTGCACGAGGCGCGACACGAGCCGCATCAGGCGGCGCTGGTATTTCGCCACCAGCAGGTCGAACGCCCGGCGATCGCCCGCCTGGACGCGCTCAACCAGCAGTTGATCACATTCGCGTTCGGTCGTCACTGCAATGCCCCGTTGGCTGCGGCGGCGTCCCTGTTATACGGAAACGTGTGCCACGTTTCCTTAAGAGTTGATCCGCTGCAATGAGTTCGTCGTGTCTTCGCATCCTTCGTCTGCATTTCCGCGCCGGCCGACCACTGCCAGCGCGACGGCCAGCGCGCGCCACACCGCGGCGTCGACGCTGTCGCGCCACACGCACAGGACGCGCGGCCCCGTGCCGGGCGCGGCGTGCCGCAATACCATCAGCATCGGCCAGATGACCGATCCGGGCAGCAGGACGGCATTGCCCTCCGGCGGCAAGCCCACGCCCTGTTGTACCGTTACGCGCAAGTCGCCGGTTCCAGAAATATCAATCCGGTGCGTCTTTGAAGGAAGGACTGCCGCGCCCAGCACCGCGCTGCCGGCGCCCGCCAGCGCCAATACGACGAGGGGCGCGAAGCGGACATGCCCGGGCACCGCCAGCCCGGTGGCCAGCGCCGCTGCATACAAGGCCAGGCCGCAGCCGCCCCACACGAAGCGCTGGATGAGCGACGGCCTGACGAGCGCGGACACCGCGATCGACATGGGTGTTTCCAGTTAGAATTTGAGGAGGTCAGAAATGACAAACGCCCATTCCTTTGACAGGAATGGGCGTCCGAAAGTTCGGTTATCGCGCGATCGTTAGATCTTGGCGAAGACCAGCGTACCGTTGGTACCGCCGAAACCGAAAGAGTTTTTCACCGCGTAATCGATCTTCATGTCCCGTGCCGTATTGGCGCAGAAGTCCAGGTCGCATTCCGGGTCCTGGTTGAAGATGTTGATCGTCGGCGGCGAGACCTGGTTGTGGATCGCGAGCACGGTGAACACCGACTCCAGGCCGCCCGCGCCACCCAGCAGGTGGCCCGTCATCGACTTGGTGGAGTTGACGACCAGCTTGCTTGCATGGTCGCCGAAGGTGCGCTTGATGCCCTTCACTTCGGCCACGTCGCCCACGGGGGTCGACGTGCCGTGCGCGTTCACATACTGCACCTGGTCCGGGTTGATGCCCGCGTACTGCATCGCGGCGACCATGCAGCGCGATGCGCCGCTGCCATCCTCGAGCGGTGCCGTGATGTGGTTCGCGTCCGCGCTCATGCCGAAGCCGACGACTTCCGCATAGATCTTCGCGCCGCGCGCCTTCGCGTGTTCGTACTCTTCGAGCACCATCACGCCCGCGCCCTCGCCCAGCACGAAGCCGTCGCGGTCGCGGTCCCACGGACGCGAGGCCGTGGCCGGATCGTCATTGCGCGACGACAGCGCGCGTGCCGAGGCGAAACCGCCCAGGCCCAGCGGCGACACGGTCGATTCCGCACCGCCGGCGATCATCACGTCGGCGTCGCCATACTCGATCAGGCGGGCTGCCTGGCCGATGCAGTGCAGGCCGGTCGTGCAGGCGGTCACGATGGCCAGGTTCGGGCCGCGCAGGCCGAACTTGATCGACAGGTCGCCCGAGATCATGTTGATGATCGACGCCGGGACGAAGAACGGCGAAATGCGGCGCGGGCCGCGGCTGTCGTACTCCGCCTTCGTGTCTTCGATCATCGGCAAACCGCCGATGCCGGAGCCCACGAGCACGCCGATGCGGTCGGCATTGTCCTCGGTGACGACGATGCCCGAATCCTGTAACGCCTGGATGCCGGCGGCCATGCCGAAATGGATGAACGTATCCATATGACGGCCTTCCTTGCCCGGCAGGTAATCCTCGACGTTAAAGTTCTTCACCTCGCCCGCGAAGCGGGTCGAGAATGGCGTTGCGTCGAACTTGGTAATGTTGGCAATGCCCGACTTGCCCGCCAGTGCTGCCTCCCACGCGTCGGCAATGGTGTTGCCGATCGGAGAGATGCAACCCAGGCCGGTCACAACGACACGACGGTTGCGTGAACTCAAGCGCTTCTCCTGAAATCCTGAAAGCTTAGGCCTTGACGTGAGCCTGTGCGTACTCGATAGCCTGGCGAACGGTCGTGATCTTCTCGGCCTGCTCGTCCGGGATTTCCATTTCGAATTCGTCTTCCAGGGCCATCACCAGTTCCACGGTGTCCAGCGAGTCAGCGCCGAGGTCGTCAACGAACGAGGAATCGATTTTGATGTCTGCTTCGGCAACGCCCAGTTGCTCAGCGACGATTTTTTTAACGCGTTGTTCGATATCCGACATGTTATGGCTCCATTAGGTATGTGTTGCGGAAAGTGCGCGCATTTTATCAGGGTTTGCGCGTTGAAAAACTATTTTCAGCGTCTGACGCTAAAACGGCTGAAACTACTGCGAACTGCCGAGATCTCTTTTTAAAGGATGCCCATCAGTTCATGTACATGCCGCCGTTCACGTGCAGTTCCGTGCCCGTGATGTAGGCGGCCTGCGGACCTGCCAGGAAGGCGACCGCGTACGCGATATCTTCCGGCTTGCCCAGGCGACCCAGCGGGATCTGCGTCAGCAGCGCCTCGTGCTGGCCTTCGCCCAGCGCCTTGGTCATGTCGGTGTCGATGAAGCCCGGCGCCACGCAGTTGACGGTGATGTTGCGGCTGCCGATCTCGCGCGCCAGCGCGCGCGTCATGCCGGCCACGCCGGCCTTCGCCGCCGCGTAGTTCATCTGGCCCGGATTGCCGGCCGCACCCACGACGGACGTGATGTTGATGATACGCCCCTGCTTCGCCTTCATCATCCCGCGCAGCACGGCGCGCGACAGGCGGCCCACGGCCGTCAGGTTCGTGGCGATCACGTTGTCCCACTCCTCGTCCTTCATGCGCATCGCCAGCTGGTCCTGGGTAATGCCGGCATTGTTGACGAGGATGCCGATCGTGCCGACGTTCTTCGTCACGTCGTCGATGACGGCGGCGCACTGGGCGGCGTCGGTGACGTTCAGCACGACGCCCTTGCCGCCGAACTCGGCGAGGTAGGCACTGATCGCTTCCGCGCCCGCTTCGGTGGTGGCGGTGCCGACCACCTTCGCACCCTGGCGTGCCAGTTCGAGTGCGATGGCCTTGCCGATGCCGCGCGAGGCACCGGTGACGAGGGCGACTTGGTTTTGCAGGTTCATTGAGTCCTCTTCTTCTCTAACGGGGGGGAATTGCCGCGCTCAGCCTTTGACGGCGGCGAGCACGCGTTCCAGCGATGCCTGGTCGACGAGGGCTTCACCCACCAGCACCGGATCGATCCGCTTGGCCATGCCGATCAGGGTCTTGCTGGGCGCGCATTCGATGACTTGCGTCACGCCGTCCGCGGCCATTTTCTGCATGGTCTCGACCCAGCGCACGGGACCGGCCGCCTGGCGCACCAGCGCATCCTTGATCGCGGCGGGATCGTTCAGGATAGCCACGTCGACGTTGTTGATCAAGTCGATCTGCGGCGCGGCAAAATTCAGGTTCGCCATGTAATCGCGCAGGCGGTCCGATGCCGGCTTCAGCAGCGACGAGTGGAACGGCGCCGACACGGCCAGCTTCATGGCGCGCTTCGCGCCCTTGGCCTTGGCGATGTCGCACGCGCGCTCGACGGCGGCCGTGTGGCCCGCGATCACGATCTGCGTCGGCTCGTTGAAGTTCACGGCTTCCACGACTTCGCCCTGGGCAGCTTCCGCACACACGGCACGGACGTCATCCGCCTGCAGGCCGAGGATGACGGCCATGCCGCCCTGCCCGACCGGCACCGCATCCTGCATCGATTGCGCACGGAAGCGCACGAGCGGTACGGCATCCTTGAAGTCGATGACGCCGGCGGCGACGAGCGCCGAGTACTCGCCGAGGCTGTGGCCCGCGACGACGGCCGGCTTGGGACCACCCGCGGCGATCCATGCGCGGTAGACGGCGACGGCGGCCGTCAGCATCACGGGCTGCGTGTTGGTGGTCAGGTCGAGGTCTTCCTTCGGACCTTCGGCGATCAGCTTGCCGAGGTCCTGGCCCAGCGCTTCGGACGCCTCGGCGACGGTCTGTTCGACGACCGGGTTGCCGGCAAAGCCGTTCAGCATGCCGACGGCTTGCGCGCCCTGGCCGGTGAATAGGAATGCGAATTTGCTCATCAAGTGCTCCTTGATTCTTGTTGTTCGTTAGGGGGTGCCAGGCGCGTCACATGCGCGCGAGCACGGCACCCCAGGTGAAGCCGCCGCCGACGCCTTCCATCATGACGTTGTGGCCCGGCTTGATGCGGCCGTCGCGCACCGCGACGTCGAGTGCCAGCGGGATCGACGCGGCCGACGTGTTGCCGTGTTCGTTGACGGTGACGACCATCTTCTCGGTCGACAGACCCAGCTTCTTCGCGGTGCCCGTCATGATGCGCAGGTTGGCCTGGTGCGGGATCAGCCAGTCGATGTCGCTCGACGGCATCTGCGCATGGGCCAGTGCTTCGTTGGCGACCTTTTCCAGCACGGAGACCGCCAGCTTGAACACGGCCGGGCCATCCATGTACAGGAATTTCTGGTTCGTCGCCAGGTTCGACGGGTTCGCGGGCCCGCACAGGATGTCGCCATGGCTGCCGTCCGCGTGCAGCTTGACGGCCAGCACGCCCGGTTCCTCCGACGCGGTCAGCACGACGGCGCCGGCGCCGTCGCCGAACAGCACGCAGGTGCTGCGGTCATCGAAGTCGAGGATGCGCGAGAACACTTCCGTGCCGATCACGAGCACGTTCTTCGCGTTGCCGGCCTTGATGAACGCATCGGCCGTCGACAGCGCGTAGACGAAGCCCGAGCACACGGCGCCCATGTCGAACGCGGCGCTGTTGTTGCGCATGCCCAGCTTGTTCTGGACGATGCAGGCCGTGCTCGGGAAGCTGCCGAAATAATCCGGCGTCGACGTGGCGACGATGATCAGGTCGATCTGCTCAGCTTCGAGGCCGGACGCTTCGAGCGCCCTGCGGGCCGCGTTCACGGCCAGGTCCGAGGCGTTTTCGTCGGGCGCGGCGTAGTGGCGGGCCGAGATGCCGCTGCGGGTCACGATCCATTCGTCCGACGTCTCGATGCCCTTGGTTGCGAGCTGGGCCGCGAGGTCGTCGTTGGTGACACGCTGTGCGGGCAGGTAGCTGCCGGTGCCGATAATTTTGCTGTAAGTCATTGCTAACCCTGCTGGATAGTTGAGCCAGGCGCTTCCGGATTGGGAGCTTGCGGCAACATTTCGGCGATCAAGGTCGAGAGTTGCGCTTGCACATTATATTTCGCCGCGTCAAAAGCGCGTCGGAGTGCCCACTCGTAGGCGTAGACATTGGCGCCGCCATGGCTCTTGAAGACCAGGCCTTTCAGGCCCAGCAGGCCGGCGCCGTTATAACTTTCGGGGTTCAGCTTCTTGAGCGATTTGCGCGCGAACAGGGCACCGATCTTCGACATGGTCGTTTCCAGGAAGACCGATTTGACGAAGCGCGACAAGCCTTCGATGGCCTTCAGGGTCACGTTGCCGACGAATCCGTCGCACACGACGACGTCGACGGTGCCCTTGAAGATGTCATTGCCTTCGACGTTGCCGTAGAAATTCAGCACGCCGCGTTCGTGATCGGCCCGCAGCAGGGGCGCGGTGGCCTTGACCACTTCATTGCCCTTGATCTCTTCCGTGCCGACATTCAACAGGCCAATGCTCGGGCGACGGTGTTCCATCGCCTCGAACAGCACGGCGCCCATGATGGCGAACTGGTGCAGGTGATGGGGCTCGCAGTCGACGTTGGCGCCCAGGTCCAGCATGTACGTGGGGCCGCCCTTCTGGTTCGGCAGGATCGAGCAGATGGCCGGACGGTCGACGTCGGCCATGGTCTTCAGGACATAACGGGAGATGGCCATCAGCGCGCCCGTGTTGCCGGCGGAGACGCAGACATCGGCGCTGCCGTCCTTGACGAGCTCGATCGCCACGCGCATCGACGAATCTTTTTTGCGGCGCAGGGCGACTTCGACGGGATCGTCCATCGCGACGACTTCGGCGGCGTGGCGGACGGTCAGGCGCGGGTTCTCGCCCGCATGATGTTTCTTGAGTTCAGCACGGACCAGCTCTTCCTGACCGACGAGGATCAGCTCGGCGTCGGGTTCGCGCTTGAGAAATGCGAGGGCTGCCGGGATGGTCACAGCGGGGCCGTGGTCGCCGCCCATGCAGTCGATTGAAATTTTGATTGTCATTTGTCGGGATGAACCGCGGGCTCAAGGTCGGCCGGCGGCTGCTCGTTCTCGGCGGGCTACAAGGTGAACTGCAATGAGTGCCGAGTCAGCGGGGTGGTAAATGACGGACTTACCGCGAAAGAAAAAGCGGCGCCACGCATTCGACATACGTTGCACCGCTTTCATGGAACAAAACAGCAAGGCGTCGATTACTCGTCGTTCTTGGTCTTGAGCACTTTACGGCCACGGTAGAAACCGTTCGGGCTGATGTGGTGACGCAGGTGGGTTTCACCGGTGGTCGGCTCGACTGCCAGGTTCGGGGCGGTCAGGAAATCGTGCGAACGGTGCATGCCGCGCTTCGACGGGGACTTCTTATTCTGTTGAACTGCCATGATGACTCCTAAACATAAGTTCTAAAATTCTAACACATTCGACTTGCAAGTACATGCGCATCGAGTATCCCAGCGGCAATAACGTTGGGACTGCCATTGCCGACATGTTTAACGCTGCCTTACAACGATGACTCAATACTCGAGTTGCACGCGTTTGACACGTTTTGACGCTGCGAATGCTACCTGTTGGTAGCACCCACTGCAATTCTTTTCGAAAAATCGATAAACCTACTGCGCGTTGCAGCTTTGGACTGCGATGCTCGCTGTACTAGCGTACAGCTGCGCTTCTCCTCCAAATCTGCGGCCGCTCGCTACGGTTTCTCGATATTTCTTTATTCAGATTTGAGGTTCTTCAGTGCCGCGAACGGCGATACCTTCTCGGACTTGACGGAGTCCAGCAGCTTGGTATCGGGGCACACCTCGTGCTTCGGTGCCTGCGGCAGGGCCAGCAGGGCTTCATCTTCCAGCAGATCGCGGATGTCGCAGGTGTGGCTGCCGACGATCACGTCGATACTTTCATCGTCGAGGATTTCCTCGATCTCGTCCGCTTCCTCGTCGTCCTTGCCCAGCACCAGCACGGTCGACGAATCGATCTCGTAGCCGAACGGGGTCAGGCAGCGCTGGCAGACCAGTTGCACGGTACCGGAGACGGACAGCGTCAGCATCGGATACCCCTGCCGGGTCTGGTCACCGTCGATGGACCAGGCGATCTCGCCGGACTTGTCGGCGCAATCGGCCGCCAGGCGAGGCATGTCCGCCACCGGCGTGACGCCTTCACGATGGCCGTTGTTCCGACAAAATTCAAAGGCGTCGATGACAAAAGCGCTCATTTGGAAAAACATCCCCGGAAAACCTGCGATAATAACAGGCTTCGCCCCGCGTAGTCAAAGACTTCGTCGAAAAGCGCTATGTTCCTGTTTTATTTATAAAAATCGATGCAACAACCCGCCCTCCCGCGCCTCATTCTTGCCTCCAGTTCCGCCTACCGGCGCGAGCTGCTGGCCCGCCTGCAGCTGCCGTTCGAAGCCATTTCTCCCGACATCGACGAGACCCCGCATCCCGGCGAAACGCCGGAAGCGACGGCACTGCGGCTGGCGCGCGAGAAGGCCGCGGCCGTCGCCCGTGCCAACCCGGGCGCGCTCGTGATCGGCTCGGACCAGGTGGCCACCCTCGACGGCATCCAGATCGGCAAGCCGGGCGACCACGCCCGTGCCCTCGCCCAGCTGCAGATGATGCGCGGCCGCCGCGTCGTGTTTCATACGGCCCTGTGCCTGTGGGACGGGCGAACGGGCACGGCGCAGGTCGAAAATGTCCAGGTGTTCGTGACGTTCCGCGACCTGCCGGATGCCGAACTGGACGCCTACCTGCGCATCGAACAGCCCTACGATTGCGCCGGCAGCGCCAAGAACGAAGGGCTCGGCATCGCCCTGCTCGAACGCATCGACAGCAGCGACCCGACCGCCCTCACCGGCCTGCCCCTGATCGCCCTGACCGGCATGCTGCGCCGCGCCGGCACGCCATTCTTTACAACCCAAAAACAATAACCATGCCCGGTACGCTCTACCTGATCCCGAACACCCTTGGCCCGACCGAGGCCGCGCCGCACGCCCTGTCCCACATCCTGCCCGAACAGGTGCAGGACATCGCCAGCAAGCTCGATTATTTCGTGGCCGAGAACGCCAAGACGGCGCGCGCCTTTTTAAAACTGGTCGCCATCGACCATCCGCTCGCGCGCCCGTTGCAAGAGATCCAGATCGCCGAACTGAACGTGAACACGCCGGCACAGGCGCTGGCCGCCCTGCTCGCGCCGCTGCTGGAAGGCCGCGATGCGGGCCTCGTGTCGGAAGCGGGCGTACCGGCCGTCGCGGACCCGGGCGCCGACCTCGTCCGCCTGGCGCACCAGCACGGCGTGCCCGTGCGCCCGCTCGTGGGGCCGTCGTCGCTGCTGCTGGCCGTCATGGCGAGCGGCCTGAACGGCCAGAGCTTCGCGTTCAACGGCTACCTGCCGACGGACGCCGGCCACCGCACCAAGCGCATCCAGCAACTGGAGCAACGCTCGCGCAGCGAGAAACAGACGCAGTTGCTGATCGAGACGCCGTACCGCAACGGCGCGATGCTGGAAGCCCTCGTCGCCGCCTGCCAGCCGGGCACGCTGGTGTGCGTGGCGACCGACCTGTCCCTGCCGACGGAAACCGTGCGCACGCAGACGGCCGCGAAATGGAAAGCCCAACTGGCTGCCGGCAAGGCGCCGGATTTCCACAAGAAGCCGACCGTTTTCCTGTTCCTCGCCCAGTAAGGGTCAGTGCACCTCGGCGCCCAGTTCGCGCACCCAGCCGAACGCGGCCAGCTCGATGTCGCGCACCTGTTTCACCGAGAGCCCGAGCCTGTCCAGCGCGGCCGCGAGGTTGCGGCCCGGTTCCGCATGCTCCAGCGCTTCCGCCACGCTCAGCATGGCGCCGTAGTCGCCGTCCCGCTCCAGCAGCGCGGCGCGAACCTCGCGCGAGAGCTCGACCTTGTCGAGGATCTCGCGCATCGGCACGCCGAACAGCGCATCCATCAGCGACATGATGCCGACCGTAAAGGCCGTGTTGGCGCCGGCCACGTCACCGGGACGCAAGGTCAGCGTCATCAGCTCGAGCAGGCGGCCGCGCGTCGTCGCCATCTGCAGCAGCGGCGAATTCAGTTCGACGTTCCCTTCCGGGCCGCTGTACAACAGGATCTGCACCCAGCGCTGCAACTGGCTGCGGCCGAGCTGGGCGAGCGCCTGCGAAATCGATTCGACCTGCGGCGCGCCGGTGCCGGCCAGGTGGCTGTTCACGAGGCGCAGCAGGTTCAGGCTGAGCAGCGGGTCGCGCTTCACGGCGGCCTCGATCGCATCGTTGTCGGCATGCGAGTGGATCAGGTCCAGCAACCGCAGCAGCACGAGTTCGGACGGCGTGATTTTCTTGCCGGACAGGATCGCGGGGCGCGCAAAGTAATAGCCCTGGAAGTATTCGAAGCCGAGTTCCAGGCATAGCTCGAATTCCTCGATCGTCTCGACCTTTTCCGCCAGCAGCTTCTGGTGCGGTCCGCGCAAGGTGCGGACGAGTTCGGCAAGCTCCTCGCGCCCGACGCCCTGCAAGTCGATCTTGATGACGTCGACGAGGTTCCTGAGCTTGCTTACCTGCTCGGAATGGCCTATAACATCGTCGAGTGCGAACTTGAAGCCGAGCTCTTTCAACTCCCGCACGCGGGCCAGCAGGGCCGTCGTGGGGCGGACAGTTTCCAGGATTTCCAGAATAACCTTATCGGGAGGCAGGAAGCGGACGAAATCACTCATCAGCACGACCTCGTCGACATTGACGAAGGCAATCTGCTCGCCCACGACCTGCTTCATCCCCAGCTGTGACGCATGGGAGATCACGGCGGCGGTAGCGGCGGCATAATCGGTCAGCTGCGCGTCCTCATGCTCCGGCGCGGCGCGAAACAGCAACTCGAACGCCACCAGTTTCTGGTCGCGTCCGAGGATGGGCTGGCGCGCCAAAAAGAATTCGTCGGACGGCGTGGACGTGGCTGCCGTTGCTACCGCATGCATGTAAAAACTCCTCAAACGCACGGCACGCACCATGCGTGCCGGGACCGGCCTGGCCGGAATACCGGTCCGACTATACTACAGACGGGAAGTCTTTACATTTCGACATCGTATCAAATCGTTTCAGACAAAGTCGTGCTCGCCTGAAACGATGCATGCATTACGGGTCAGGAACGGCCCGATCCGTTGCGTTTGACCGGACCGCGCGGCGCCCCTTTGGCCTCCGTGCGCGGGGCGCGCGGCGCACGCTGGTCGGCGCCCTCGCCTTCCTTGCGCGTGCGCGCACCGTCGCCGAACGCCTGGCCCGGCAGGCGCAGGCTGCCGCCGCCGGACAGTGGGCTCGCGCGGCGCGCATTGCCCACCGGCTGGCGCGGGCCACTGTGCGCCGCCACCGCACCGGTGACCTGCGTGCCCTTTTCGATACGGAACGTCGCACCGGCATCCTGGCCCAGCACCTGCACGAGATAAGGCATCGTCTCGCGCAAAATCGCTTCCAGCGTGTATGGCGGATTCAGGATGAACATGCCGCTGCTGTGCAGGCCATTGCCGTCGGCGCGCGGACCCGCCACGCTCAGGGTCACGTGCAGCCATTCCTTGGCCGGCAGGCGCTTCAGGCGGTCGGGGAACTGGCGCGATTCCATGCGTTGCAGCACGGGATACCACACGGCATACATGCCCGCCGGGAACCGTTTCAATGCTTCCTCGAGCGCGTCGCGCACGTGCTTGTAGTCGAGCTTGACCTCGTACGGCGGATCGATGAGCACCAGCGCCCGGCGCGACGGCGGCGGCAGCAGCGCCTTCAGGCCATGGAAGCCGTCCGCGTGCTCGACGAGGATGCGGCGGCCGCGCGCACGCTCGCCCTGCTCTGCGTGATGCGCTTCCAGCTTGCGAACGTTCTCCGCCAGCACCCTGATGTCGGCCGGGTGCAGTTCGAACAGGCGCAGCCGGTCCTCCAGGCGCGCCTCGGCATCGGCCACCCAAGGCGAGCCCGGATACCAGCGCAGCTTGCCGCTGGGATTGAGCGTGCGCACGAGGTTCACATAGTCGGCCAGCGCCGGCGGCAGGTCGTCGCGGCCCCACAGGCGCGCGATGCCGTCGACGTACTCGCCGCTCTTGACCGCCTGCGCACTGTCGAGCGCATACACGCCAGCACCGGCATGGGTGTCGATGTACGTGTAGGCCGTGTCCTTTTGGTTCATGTATTTGTGCAACTGAACCTGAATAAAGTGCTTCAGAACATCGGCGTGATTACCCGCGTGGAAGGCGTGGCGGTAGCTGAACATAGAGGAATTCCAATCTGGTTGATGCGGTGCCCACGGTGCGATCGCGGATGTGGGCCAACCGCCATTATCCCTCAGATACGCCTTCCACCCAACCACGGAAATAAAAATGCCGCAGCGGCTTGTGGCCACTGCGGCAGACCATCGCGAGGATGGGTGGAGGAATCGGCGGGCACGTCGCAAACCTGCTCCGCGTTGCACTGCCGTTCTGCGATGCTCACTGTACTCACGTACAGCTCCGCTTCTCGAACGGCATTGCTGCCGCTCGCGACGGTTTTCGAGGTGCCCTTGTTGATGAACTAGGCGACTTTCTTCTCGTCGAAGAATTGTTCGTCCTCGGTCGAGCCGTGCAGCGCCGTCGTGGAACTCTGGTTCTGCTGGATCGTCTGGGTCACGGCGTCGAAGTAGCCCGTGCCCACTTCGCGCTGGTGCTTGACGGCCGTGAAGCCCTTGTCGGCGGCGGAGAATTCCGCTTCCTGCAATTCGACGAAGGCCGACATGCCGCGGCGCGCATAGCCGTGCGCCAGGTTGAACATGCTGTAGTTCAGCGCATGGAAGCCGGCCAGCGTGATGAACTGGAATTTATAGCCCATCGCGCCCAGCTCTTTCTGGAACTTGGCGATCGTCGCGTCGTCCAGGTTTTTCTTCCAGTTGAACGACGGCGAGCAGTTATAGGCAAGCATCTTGCCCGGGAATTTCGCGTGGATGGCATCGGCGAAGCGCTTGGCGAACTCCAGGTCCGGCTTGCCCGTCTCGCACCACACGAGGTCGGCGTACGGCGCGTAGGCGAGGCCGCGCGCGATCGCCTGGTCGATGCCCGGCTTGACGCGGAAGAAGCCCTCCACCGTGCGCTCGCCCGTGCAGAACGGCTTGTCGTTCGCGTCGACGTCGGCCGTCAGCAGGTCGGCCGCTTCGGCGTCCGTGCGGGCGACGAGGATCGTCGGCGTGCCCATCACGTCGGCCGCCAGGCGGGCCGCCGTCAGTTTTTCCACTGCTTCGCGCGTCGGCACGAGCACCTTGCCGCCCATGTGGCCGCATTTCTTCACGGAAGCCAGCTGGTCTTCGAAGTGCACGCCGGCCGCGCCCGCTTCGATCATGGATTTCATCAGCTCGAAGGCATTCAGCACGCCGCCGAAACCTGCTTCCGCATCGGCCACGATGGGCGCGAAGTAATCGATGTCGTCCTTGCCTTCCGACCACTGGATCTGGTCGGCGCGCTGGAACGTGTTGTTGATGCGCTTGACGACCATCGGCACCGAATTGGCCGGGTACAGCGACTGGTCCGGATACATCTCGCCGGCCAGGTTGGCGTCGCCGGCGACCTGCCAGCCCGACAGGTAGATGGCTTTCAGCCCGGCCTTGACCTGCTGCATGGCCTGGTTGCCCGTCAGCGCGCCCAGCGCGTTCACGTAAGGCTCTTCGTTGATCAGGTTCCACAGCTTCTCGGCGCCGCGCCGCGCCAGCGTATGTTCGATCTGGACGGAGCCTCGCAGCCGTACGACATCTTCCGCGGTGTAATTGCGGACGATACCTTTCCAGCGCGGGTTGGACTCCCAATCCTGTTGCAGGGCGGCGATTTGCTGTTCACGAGTTGCCATGGCGATCTCCTGATGAAAAAACGAGGTTGGACAGTGATTCCGTTAGAAACATGATACCGCCGGTTGTGCGCAGCACCAATACTCTTATATAAGACATATGACGATTTTTATTCCATTAAAAATCAGATACTTACATTTGTCATTTCATGATACGAGAGCATATTTCTCAAAATGGAAACTGCCGGGCACAGGCTTCTTGTGCACGTTTCACATCTGTGAACCGGTTTTCATAATGCGAGATCCACTCAATGTTTCCACAAAGTATTTCGTAAATACTGCCGCAAATCTGACAATTTTTTCTGATTAAACAACACTATCCGCGTGATGAAGAATCACAAATTGACGATTTGCATCAAATAGAGCGAAAATAATTTCCGAACACCACCAAAACATTCTTAACGGCAATTTTGCCCCGTTTCCGAAAGCGTAAACCGATGACATTGCGATTGACCGCGCTGGCCGCCCTGCTGGGCGCAACGACGATGACGGCCCATGCGGGCGTCCTGACCCTGGATGGCGTGACGTTCTCGTCGAACTGGAGCGGCAATGTGCTCACGCTGGAAATCGACGCCGCCAAACACAGCGGCGGCTGGAGCGGCGCCACGGGCCTCGCCGCATTGGCGATCAAGGGCGTGGGCACGTACAGCAGCGTGAGCGTGAGCGGCGGGCCGGGCGGGACCGATGCATGGAAACTGTCGACGTCCGAACTGAAGGCGTCCGGCTGCTCCGGCACCAGCAACGGCGCGGCCGGCAGCCGCATGTGTTTCTACGGCCAGCAGATCGCGCTGACCGACGACATGGTGTTCAAATTCACGTTCAATGGCGCCAGCGTCGCGACGAACGAGCCGCACGTGAAAGTCGAGTTCGTCGACGCCAGGGGTAACAAGGTCGGGTCCCTGTTGTCGCAAGTCCTCCCTGCATCGACCGCGACGACGACGCCATCTACCCCGACGGCACCCGCCACGCCGACCACGCCTGTTACCCCGGTCGTCCCGGTAACTCCGGTCGTTCCCGTCACGCCGGTCATTCCGGTGACACCGGACACCCCGACCACGTCCGCCGGTACGCAAACCAACACGACTGCCGATACGGCCACGCCGGTCCCCACACCAACCCCGACCGATACGAAAACGCCGACCGGCACGCTCGACGTCGTGCAGGGCAACGAGACCACGACATCATCGGGCACCCCGGCCGCCCTGCCGCCGCAGGAAGACCTGCCGTCGACGCTGCCCGTCACGGGTCCCGACGTCGTGCAATCCCCGGGGAGCAACGCCGCCTCGACGAACGTACCGGAACCGGAGAGCATCGCCCTGCTGGTGGGCGGCCTGGGCCTGATGGGCCTCGTCCTGCGCCGCCGCTCGCGCTGAACACAGCCCTCCCGACACACGCCCCGCCCGGCCACGCGCCCGGCGGGGCGTTGTTGTTACAAATGATGAGTTAGCCGGCTAACAGAGCCATACCGGCTCCCCTTCTACCCTTGCGGCACGGATCTGATCCGTATGTGCCCGGCGGTCTCGCAGGACGCGAGCCGTCGGGTCCTTGCATTTTGTGGAGAAGGAGAAGACATGACATCATTCATCCGCACTACCCTGTTGTCGGCGCTGCTGGGCGCCGGCACGATCGCGTCGGCCCAGGCCGGCACGGTGGAGTTCCAGGGCGTCGACTTCACGTCGTCCTGGTCCGGCAACGTGCTGACCCTGGAGATCGACGCCGCCAACCCGACCAGCAGCTGGGCCAACGCCACGTCCCTCGGCGCCCTGCAATTGAAGGACCTCGGCAGCTTCGACAACGTGTCGCTAACGGCCGCACCGGGCGGCGCGGCGAACTGGACCCTGTCCAGTAACGAGCTGAACGCGAACGGCTGCACGGGCGGCGGCCATGCCGGCACGTCGCTGTGCTATTCCGGCGCCCACGTCGCCCTGACGGACGACATGGTGTTCCAGTTCACCTTTTCCGGCGGAAATGTCGACCCGACGTCGCCCCAGCTCAAGGTGAACATGTTCGGCGCCGACGGCGACAGGAAGGTCGGCAGCCTGATGGGCGAACATCTCGTCGTCTCCGCCGTGCCAGAGCCGCAAACGTACGCGATGATGCTCGGCGGCCTGGGCCTGCTCGGCTTCATGGCGCGCCGCAAGCGCGCGTAAAAAAAACGCCCTGCCGGCGCCGGCCGACAGGGCGTTTCCATTCCAGGGACAGCTTACTTCGCCAGCTCGACGGCAGGTTCCTCGCCGAACACCAGCTGGCCGCCGCGCACGCCGACCCGGATCGTATCCTTCGGTCCGAAGCGGCCCGCCAGGATTTCCTTCGACAGCGGATTTTCGATCTGCTGCTGGATCGCACGCTTGAGCGGACGCGCGCCATACACCGGATCGAAGCCCGCTTCCGCGATCTTCTGCAAGGCCTCTTCGCTGATGTCGAGCGACATCTCCATCTTCTCGAGGCGCTGCTCCAGGTTCTTCAGCTGGATCTTCGCGATCGCGCCGATGTTCTTCTCGTCGAGCGCATGGAACACGACGATCTCGTCGATGCGGTTGACGAACTCGGGGCGGAAATGTGCGCGCACCTCGGCCATCACCGCCAGCTTCACGACGGCCGGATCGTCGCTGTCCATCGACTGGATCTTGTGCGAACCCAGGTTCGACGTCATCACGATCACGGTGTTCTTGAAGTCCACCGTGCGGCCCTGGCCATCCGTCATGCGGCCGTCGTCGAGCGCCTGCAACAGGACGTTGAACACGTCCGGATGCGCCTTCTCGATCTCGTCCAGCAGGATCACGCTGTACGGCTTGCGGCGCACGGCTTCCGTCAGGTAACCGCCCTCCTCGTAGCCGACATAGCCCGGCGGCGCGCCGATCAGGCGGGCCACGGAATGCTTCTCCATGAACTCGCTCATGTCGATGCGGATCAGGGCATCTTCGGTATCGAACAGGAAGTTCGCCAGCGCCTTGCACAGCTCGGTCTTGCCGACACCGGTCGGGCCCAGGAACATGAACGAGCCGTACGGACGGTTCGGGTCCGCGAGACCTGCCCGCGAACGGCGGATCGCATCGGACACGGCCTCGATCGCCTCGTCCTGCCCCACGACGCGCTCGTGCAGCTTCTCTTCGATGTGCAGGAGCTTGTCGCGCTCGCCCTGCATCATGCGCGCGACGGGGATGCCGGTCGCACGCGACACGACTTCCGCGATTTCCTCGGCACCGACCTGCGTGCGCAACAGGCGCGGTTTGTCGCCATCGCCCTCGGCATGCTCGCCGGCAGCTTCCGCATCCTTCAGCTGTTTTTCCAGCTCGGGCAGGCGGCCATACTGCAGCTCCGACACCTTCTGCCAGTTGCTCTGACGCTTCGCCTCTTCCATCTGCTGGCGGATACGCTCGATCTCTTCCTTGATGTGCGTCGTGCCCTGCACGGCGGCCTTCTCGGCACTCAGGATTTCCTCGTAGTCCGCGTACTCACGCTCCAGACGCGCGATCTCTTCGTTGATCAGCTCCAGGCGGCGCTGCGAGGCCTCGTCCGTTTCCTTCTTGACGGCTTCGCGCTCGATCTTCAGCTGGATCAGACGACGGTCGAGCTTGTCCATCACTTCCGGCTTCGAGTCGATCTCGATCTTGATCTTCGAGGCGGCCTCGTCGATCAGGTCGATGGCCTTGTCGGGCAGGAAACGGTCCGTGATGTAACGGTGCGACAGCTCGGCCGCGGCAATGATCGCCGGGTCCGTGATCTCCACCTTGTGGTGCAGCTCGTACTTTTCCTGCAGACCACGGAGGATGGCGATGGTGGCTTCCACGCTCGGCTCGTCCACCATGATCTTCTGGAAGCGGCGCTCAAGCGCGGCATCCTTCTCGACGTACTTGCGGTACTCGTCCAGCGTGGTCGCGCCGATGCAGTGCAGCTCGCCGCGCGCCAGGGCGGGCTTCAACATGTTGCCCGCATCCATCGCGCCTTCGGCCTTGCCGGCGCCGACCATCGTGTGGATCTCGTCGATGAAGACGATCGTCATGCCCTCGTCCTGCGCCAGTTCCTTCAGCACGGCTTTCAGGCGCTCCTCGAATTCGCCGCGGAACTTGGCGCCCGCGAGCAGCGCGGCCATGTCGAGCGACAGCACGCGCTTGCCCTTCAGCGAATCGGGCACTTCGCCGTTGACGATGCGCTGTGCCAGACCCTCCACGATCGCGGTCTTGCCGACGCCCGGTTCGCCGATCAGCACGGGATTGTTCTTGGTACGGCGCTGCAACACCTGGATGGCGCGGCGGATCTCGTCGTCGCGGCCGATCACCGGATCGAGCTTGCCGCTGCGTGCCCGTTCCGTCAGGTCGAGCGTGTACTTCTTGAGCGCTTCGCGCTGGCCTTCGGCGTCCTGCGAATTCACGGATTCGCCGCCGCGCACGGCCTGGATGGCCGATTCGAGCGCCTTGCGGGCCAGACCGTTTTCGCGGGCGAGGCGGCCGGCCTCGGACTTGTCTTCCGTAAAGGCGAGCAGCACCATCTCGCTCGACAGGAACTGGTCGCCGCGCTTCTGCGATTCGCGGTCGGCCAGGTTCAGCAGCGAGACGAGTTCGCGGCCGACCTGCACGTCGCCGCCCGTGCCGGACACTTTCGGCAGGCGGTCGAACGCCGTGCGCAGCGCCGCCTGCAGGCCGCCCACGTTGACGCCGGCGCGCTGCAGCAGCGAGCGCGCGCCGCCATCGCTCTGCCCCAGCAGCGCAGCGAGCAGGTGGACGGGTTCGATGTACTGGTTGTCGTTGCCGACCGCCAGGCTCTGCGCGTCGGCGAGCGCTTCCTGGAGCTTGGTCGTCAATTTATCTTGTCGCATATTCGGTGTCCCTTGGTGTTTGGGTTGGATTTCGGATTGACACGAAGTTAGGGATGCCGTAGCGACTTTTCAAGATGTGAAGGCGCGGCAGCGGGCGGTAAATAATGCTGAGATAAAATGTCCGCTATGGAACATTCCTTTTTGTCCGAGCAACGCCGCCTGCTGCCCTACATGGGGAAATGGCTGCTGCTCGCCGTCGCCGTCGGACTGCTGTCCGGCACCGCCTCCGCCTTGTTCCTGTTCGCGCTCGACCTGGCAACCGGGACGCGCAACGCCCACCGCTGGCTGATCGCGCTGCTGCCGCTGGCCGGCTTCGCCGTCGGCTGGCTGTACCTGCGCTTCGGCAGCGCGGTCGAGGCCGGCAACAACCTGCTCATCGACGAAATCCACGACCCGAAGAAAGTCATCCCGCTGCGCATGGCGCCGCTCGTGCTGGGCGGCACCGTGATCTCGCACTTGTTCGGCGCGTCGGTCGGCCGCGAGGGCACGGCCGTGCAGATGGGCGGCGCGCTCGCCGACCAGCTCACGCACGTGTTCAAACTGCAGACGGAAGACCGGCGAATTGTCCTGATGGCCGGTATCAGCGCGGGCTTCGCCTCCGTGTTCGGCACGCCGCTGGCGGGCGCGATCTTCGGCCTGGAAGTGCTGGCCATCGGCCGCCTGCGCTACGACGCCCTGCTCGCCTGCCTGGCCGCCGCCATCGCCGGCGACCAGGTCTGCCTCTTGTGGGGCCATGCGCTGGGCCTCCACCACACGCATTACGCCATCGCGTCCGTACCCGCGCCAGGCCTGTGGCCGCTGGCGGCCGTCGCCGTCGCGGGCGCGCTGTTCGGCCTCGCAGGGAAACTGTTCGCGGATTGCACGCACGCGCTGTCGGGCTGGATGAAGCGGCGCGTGCCCTACGGCCCGCTGCGGCCGTTGCTCGGCGGCAGCGTCGTCGCAGCGGTCGTGCTGGCGCTGGGAGCCGACCGCTACATCGGCCTCGGCATCCCGACCATCCAGGCCGCGTTCACCGAGCCGCTGGCGCCGTGGGACTTCGCCGGCAAGATGGTGTTCACGGTGGCGTCGCTGGGCAGCGGCTTCAAGGGCGGCGAAGTGACGCCGCTGTTCTATATTGGCGCCACGCTCGGCAACGCGCTGGCGCCGTTGCTGCACCTGCCGTTCTCCCTGCTGGCTTGTGTCGGCTTCGTGGCCGTGTTCGCCGGCGCGGCCAATACGCCGATCGCGTCGACCCTGATGGCCATCGAATTGTTCGGTGCGGAGGTGGGCGTGTATGCGGCCGTCGGCTGCGTGCTGGCCTATCTGTTTTCCGGCCACACGGGGATTTACCGGGCCCAGCGCATCGGTCACGCCAAGCCCGGCAAGTCGTGAGGATCAGGCCTGCTGTGCTTCGGGCACGTCGCCCGCCGCGGCCAGGTCGCGCACGTTCTTTTGCACGGCGATGATGGCGAACAGGGTCAGCACGAACGACATCGCATAAAACCCTTTTTCGCTGAGCATGAGCGTCGCATTCCACAACCCGACCGCCAGCAGCACGACGGCCGCCATCAGCGAGGTCCAGCACAAGCCCACGTACATGCCCGTGACCGGCAAGCCCTCGGCCCGGTCGCGCACGGTCTTTTGCAGCGACACGGCGGCAAAGCAGCCGTACAGCAGGATCGTCAGGTAATACCCCTTTTCGTTGAGCTGCATCTGCGCATTCCATAAACCGATGAGGTAAGCCAGGATGCCGACGATCATGGCGCCCCAGGATGCGCCCACGAAGGCGGGGCTCGGGCGTGCGGACGTGTGCTTGGTCATGCTGTTCTCCGGTCAATGAAAATTAAGACATTGCCAGATTGCAGTTCCCGCGCTTTGCGCGCAAGCGAACGACGTGACGGTATCAGCCGACGGCACGCCAGGTCGCATATCCCGCGACGCAGCAGCCGATCGCCCCCAGCAGGTGCAGCGCCGAATGGGCCAGCGCCCAGCCGTAATGACCCCGTTGCAGTAGCACCATGGCTTCGCCGGAAAAGCTGGAAAACGTGGTCAGGCCGCCGAGAAAGCCCGTGATGACGAACAGGCGCCAGGCCGGCGACAGGGCCGGCATGGCATCGAAGAAGCCGAGCGCCAACCCGATCAGATAGCCGCCGACGAGGTTGGCAACGAGCGTCCCCAGCTGGATGTGGGCATGCAATTGCCCGAGGAAGATGGTCAAGCCCCAGCGCAGCCAGGCACCGAGGGCCGCCCCGATGGCGACGGCGATCCAGCTCAGCGGCTGGCCCACTTGGCCCGGGCCGTATCGTCCGTCACCCGCGCATCGACCCAGCGCGCACCGTTCGGCGTCTGCTCCTTCTTCCAGAACGGGGCGTCGGTCTTGAGGTAATCCATGATGAATTCGCAGGCCGCGAACGCTTCGCCGCGGTGCGCGGCCGTGCAGGCGACGAGGACGATCTGGTCCAGCGGCCGCATCGGCCCGATGCGGTGGATCACGAGGACACCGTACAGCGGCCAGCGCGCCCGCGCCTGCTCGACGATGTCGTGCAGGGCCTTCTCCGTCATGCCCGGATAATGTTCCAGCTCCAGCTCGGCCACGTCGTCGCCGTCGTTCATGTCGCGCACCGTGCCGACAAAGCTGACGACGGCCCCCACGCGCGCATCACCGGCGCGCAGGCGCGCGATTTCCGCGCTCACGTCGAAATCCGTTGCCTCGACCCGGATTTCCGTCACATCCTTCTTCACTTGCCCTCCTTGGCCACACGCAGCGCGAGCTGCTCGATCCGGGACGCCGTGCGCGCATCGACGAGCGCCGGCAGCGCGCACAGGTCGCGCAGTTGCGCCGTCGCGCCGCCATGGGCGCCACGGCCGCCATGTCCTGATTTCAATGACGATTGCAGCACCTCGACCTGGAGCTTCAACCGCTCGCGCGCGAATTCCGGGCCGCTGTCGATGCCCGCGCCGATTTCCAGGCGCAGCAGTTCGTGCAGCAGCCTGGCGCGGTTGTCTTCCAGGGTGCGCGCATACGCGGCCTTTTGTTCCGGGCTTCCACGCAGCGCGGCTAGCGCCGCGTCGAAGCGGGTGCGCAACGTGCGTTCCATGTCGGCGTCGAGAGGCGGCAAGGCGGACCAGCGCGCATCCCAGTCCGTGTCGCCCGCATCGCCCGCCGCGACGGCCTGCTCGAGTTCCTGCACGAGCCGCAGCTTGTCGCGCAGCATGCCCGCCTGGGCGACGCCGGCGGCGCGCTTCGCCTGGTCGGCATGCTGCTGCACAAGCGCCACGGCCGCGTGAAAACGTTTCTCGACGCGGGCTTCATGCGCGCGCGGCACCGGACCGATCGCCTGCCATTCCGCCTGCGCCTCGCGCAGCAACTTGCCGACCGTCGCCGGGGTTACGTCGGCAGCGGCCGCTTCCAGGCGCGCACTGATGGCTTCCTTGGCGGCTTCGTGGGCGCGGCGTTCGATGTCGGCCTCGTGCATCGTTTCCTTGCGGCGCTGGAACACGTCGTCGCACACGGCGCGGAAGCGCTGCCACAGCGCCTGCTCGCTCTTGCGCTCCAGCGGCAGCGCGCGCGCATGCTCCTGCCAGCGCTGCTGCAGCGCACGCATCGTGTCGATCGCGTGGCGGTCGTGCGGGTCGATGGCGGCCGCTTCCTCGATGATGGCTTCGCGCTCGGCCATCTCGGCCTTGCGCTGCTCTTCGAGCGGCCCCTGCAGGATATTCAGCGCATCCGTGAACAGCGCATCGAGACGCTTCTTTTCCTTACGGTCGATGGCGCCCAGGTGGCTCCACGCGAGACGCAGCCGCTGCACGGTACCCGCCACGTGCTTCCACTCGACGCTGCCTTCGCGCAAACGCGCGATTTCCGCTTGCGCTTCCTCGACGAGCGCCTGGCCGCGCGCCGCGTTCGCATGACGTTCGTCGGCCAGGTGGCGGAAGTGGGCCGCGGCCGGCGCATAGGCAGCCGTGCAGGCCGCGTCGAACCGCTCCCACAGGCTCTTCGGCGCGGCACCGGACAGGCTGTCGAGCGCCTTCCAGCGGTCGCGCATGCTGCCGACTTTCTTGGCCAGCTCGCTCATCGACAGGTTTTGCGTGGGCAGGGCCTCGACTGTCTTGATGAGTTCCTCGCGCGACACGTTGCCGCCCCAGCGCGCCCAGTCGGACAGGCGCTTGAGCTCGGCCCGCAGATGGGCCAGGCGGTCGGACTGCGCGGGCGTGAGGCGCATGCCCTTTTCGCGCGCTTCCTTCAACGTCTTGTCGTGATCGGCGGCGGCACCCAGCGAACCCTGTTGCAGGGCAGCTTCCATCGCATCCATCGTGTCGATGAAATGCTGGTCGGCGCCGCGCGGCTTGTTGTCCTTGTTGCCTTCCTTGGCGGCGGCCTTCGCACCGCCTTCGTGTGCCGGCTTGGGTTCGCGCGGCTCCTTCGGCTTGCGCGGCTCGGGCTGCGGCACCGTGGCCAGCAGGGCGTCGAAGCGGCGCTGCAGTTCGGCCGCCTGCTCGTCCTGGGGCGGATGGGGCAGCGCTTTCCATTCGCGCCGCAGCGTCTCCGCATTCAGCTCGGCAACAGGTTTCGCCTGCTGGGCGTCGAGGAAGGCGGCGCGCGCGGCCAGTGCGGCCTGGCCGGCTTCCTGCACCTGCAGGCCGGCGCGCAGCTTTTCCATCCCGGCCGCGAATTCGGCCACGAGGGCGCGCGGCAGCGACGGGTGTTCGAGCGAACGCAGGGCCTCGTCCTGCTCCTGCGCGAGCGCGTCCAGGCGCTGCGCCAGTTCCGCGGCCGGCAGCCCGGCGCCACCCAGCTGGCGCAACGCGGCCACGCGGTCGATCATGGCGCGCTGCAGGGCCACCTGCGCTTCCAGGCGCTGGGCCAGCGCGGCCCGCGCCGTCTGGAACGCGGCGTCGAGCTCGGGCGCAGAGATCACGGACCATTTACGGTCCAGCTCTGCCACGTGGTTCGGGGTGAGCAACGCGTCCTTGAGGAGGGATTCGGCCTGCTCGACGGCGGCCTGCGCACGCCGGTGCTCCGCTTCGCGGTGGCGGTGCGCGTCGAGACGCGACTGCATGAGCTTGGCGACGCGGCGATCGGTGTTGCGCATCGCCGTGTGCACACGCTCGAGCTGCTCCGGGCTATGGACGAACTCGGCGGCGGCGAGCCGCAGTTCGGAGAATTCGCACTGGAGGATGAATTCCACCGCGGCGGCTTCATCATCCCCGATCCGGCCCAGCTTTTCAGCCTGGGCCGCGCGTTGATGGTTGGACGAATGCGTGGCGGCGGACGCGGACGGTTCCGCTTGCGCCCCCGCCTGTCCTCCCTGCCCGGCCGGCTTGTCGCCGGGCTTGTCGCCCGGCCGCTTGAATAGGAACTCGAACATGATGAAATCGCACTTCCAAAATCGCCATCATAGCAAAGAACCCTGATGGCCCCGTGACACCTGCCTGGCGCGTGCGAGCAACATGTTCGACATTGCCCACTGACAAGAACGATGCGGTCAGTGGGCAGCGGTCAACGTCGCATGCCGTCGCCCGTGCACATCGTGGCCGGCATGCCCGAGCACCTCGTGACGCAGGCGGCGCGGATCGACCCGGTGCTCCTGCGCATAGGCGTCGTGCGCGAGCATCTGGTTGGCGATCGCGAACCACGCGTCGCCGCCGACCGCGGCGCGTGCCAGCGGGAACAGCTCGTGCTCCTCGCGCTCCAGCCGGCAGCGCAGGGCCGCGATGCAGCCCTCCACGGCGTCGCAGAACACGTCACGGGGCACCGGACGATCCGCTCCGCCGACGCAGGCCTCGGCCGCGCCCATCGCGGCGGCCGCGCGGCCGCTGAGCCGTTCCAGCTCTTCCAGCAACCCATCGGCGGCCGCCGTGCTGCGGCGTAACGCCGGCACGAGGAACTTGTCGAGCTTGCGCCAGTGACAGTTGTCGTACACCTGGCGCAGGGCGGCACACAACTGTGCCGCCCGGCCGGCGGCCAGGGTGCTGAAGTCGCCCGGCAACGCGCGCAGCTCGTCGAGCAGCGACTGCAGGGCCGCGCGCACCGTCGTCTGTTCGACGGACAGGGCGACGAGGGTATAAGTCGATGTCAGCATTCGGTCTCCACCTTTTTCTCACGAGTGAGTTCGACAAATCCGCTCCATCAAAAACCACCCGGCCGCATGGCATGCGCGGCGCTATGCAGGATCCGGTGGGAGCGTTGTTGACAGGCCCGGGGCACTCTCGGATCGCGGGTCTCGGATCGCGAGGCATCCTCTGGTTGGTTTCGGCCTGAAGGAAGGTCTAGTGTAAGGAGGCCGGCTGGGTGGTCGTTTGATCTATCACAAACGGCCACCCGGCGTCAGGCGGCTGCCGCCAGGGTCTCGCCCAGCGCGACCGGCAGGAGCGCGGCGAGATCCGCCGGCTCGGCATGGGCCAGCACGACCTGAGGACATCCATGCCAGCGCGCGCAGCGGGCGAACGCCGCGGCCAGGTCGCGCACGAGCCGGTCGCTGATACGGACCCCTGGCTCCAGCACGAGCGACTTCAGCTCGAACACGCCGGTCTTGCGGTGCGCCTTCGCATCCACCCGGCCCACGAGTGCCCCGCGCCGCAGCAGGGGAAGCGTGAAATAGCCGTAGCGCCGTTTCTCGGCGGGCGTATAGCACTCCAGGCGGTAGTCGAAACCGAACAGGTCGAGGGCCCGGCGGCGGTCCCAGACGATGGGATCGAACGGCGACAGCACGCTCGTGAGCGTCGCCTGCAGCGCGCCGTCCACCGCTTGCGCGAGCAATGCCGCGTGATCGGGGTGGACGTACACGGGGTCCTTCCAGCCGTCGACGCGGGCGCGCAGCAGCAGGCCCTCGTCGGCCAGCCGCGCCGGATCGAGGTGCGGCGGCTTCGTGCGGTGATAGTCCGGGATCCAGGCCGCCTTTGCCACACCCAGCGCGCGCACGGCACGCAGCACGAACTCGCGCCGCGTGTCTTCGACCGAGGGCATGCGCGCATCATCCCAGCCCGGCAGCACCCGCTCGGCCAGGTCGTACACGCGGTGAAACTGCTGGCGGCGCGCGATCATCAGCTGCCCCGTCGTGAACAAGACCTCCAAGGCCCGCTTTTCCGGCTTCCATTCCCACCAGCCGCCGGCCTTGCCGTCCGTGCGTTCGAAATCGGCCGAGCGGGCCGGCCCGTTGGCGCGGATGTGGGCCAGCACGCGCTCGACCTCCTCCCGGTGCGACGCCAGCCACGTGCCCGCGTATTTCCACCCGAGCGAGCCGGGATCGACCATCCGGTGCCGGTACAGCCCGTAATCCTCGATCGGGATGAAGCACGCCTCATGGGCCCAGTACTCGAACAGCCGGCCCTCGGCCAACAACTGGTCGAGCCAGTCCGGGTCGTAGTCGCCCACCCGGCTCCACAACACGAGATAGGGACTGCGCGCGACGACGCTGATGGTGTCGATCTGCAACACGCCCATGCGGCGGATCGCGGCCAGCACGTCGACCTTCGTGGCGCGGGCACGTCGCGCCTGCAGCATGCCCTGGGCCGCCAGGTGCAGGTTGCGGGCGACAGCAGGAGTCAGGATTGGTTCGCTCATCCGCACATTCTAGTGACATCCCATCAACATTTGAACAGGTTGCCGCGAAAAAGTACTGGTTTTTTTTACAGTATCCCGCGCCATGCGATATAGTTGGCGCCCAGGTTCAACCACTGTTGCGGATTTCTTAACGACCATGCGGCTGCTGCACACATCGGACTGGCACCTCGGCCAGACCCTGCACAATTTCGACCGGACCTACGAACACCAGTGCTTCCTCGACTGGCTGCTCGACACGATCGTCGCCGAGGAAGCGGATGCCCTGCTGATCGCGGGCGACGTGTTCGACAACTCGAACCCGTCCGCCGCGTCGCAGCGCCAGCTGTACCGTTTCCTGCAGCAGGCCCGGGCGCGGGCACCGCAACTGGACATCGTCATCATCGCCGGCAACCACGACTCGCCGGGCCGGCTGGAAGCGCCGGGACCGCTGCTGGAAGCGCATGGCACGCGCGTCGTCGGCCACGTCGTGCGCGACGCCGAAGGCAGCATCGACCTGGAGCGCTTCATCGTCCCGCTGACCGGCAAGGACGGGAACGTCAAAGGCTGGTGCGTCGCGATCCCGTTCCTGCGTCCGGGCGACGTGCCGCGCGTGGCGTCGCAGGCGGCGGGCGACGATGCATTCGACGCCTACCTGGCCGGCATCCGCCTGCTCTACCAGCAGGCGTACGACCTGGCGCGCGCCCGGGCCACCGGCGGCCAGGCGATCCTCGCGATGGGTCATTGCCACATGGTCGGCGGGGACTCGTCACCCGATTCCGAGCGGCGCATCGTCATCGGCGGCACCGAGGCCCTCCCCGCGTCCATGTTCGGCCCGGACGTCGCGTATGCCGCGCTGGGCCACCTGCACCTGGCCCAGCGGGTCGGCCAGCAGGACCACCTGCGCTACAGCGGCAGTCCCCTGCCCCTGTCGTTCGCCGAGGTCGGCTACAGGCACCAGGTGCTGCGCATCGACCTGGACGGCCCGCGCGCCGCCGCCATCGAACCGCTGCACGTGCCGCGTGCCGTCGAGCTGTTGCGCGTGCCGGCCAGCCCGGCGCCCGTCAAGCAGGCGATCGCGGAGCTGGTCGCCCTCGACCTGCCCGACCTGCCGCGCGACGTGTGGCCCTACCTGGAAGTGCGCGTGCTGCTCGACGCGCCCGAGCCGGGCCTGCGCGCCCAGGTGGAGGCGGCGCTCGAAGGCAAGCCCGTGCGCCTGGCGAAGATCGAACCGACGCGCCGCGTCGTGACGACGGCCGGCGTGGAACCCGCGCTCAGCCTGGACCAGCTCGCGCAACTGCAGCCGGACGACATCTTCCGCCGCCTGTGGCAGCAGCGCTTCGGCGAGGACGCGCCGGACGACCAGCTGGCCGCGTTCACGGAACTGCTGCTGCCGGCCGACGGCAGCGCGAAGAACCGGGAGGCCGCATGAAGATCCTGCGCATCGGCGGCAAGAACCTGGCCTCGCTGGCGGGCGAATTCGAGGTCGATTTCGAGAGCGAACCGCTCGTCTCGTCCGGCCTGTTCGCGATCAGCGGCCCCACCGGCGCCGGCAAGAGCACCCTGCTGGACGCCCTGTGCCTGGCCCTGTACGACGCGACGCCGCGCCTCATCAAGGGACCGCGCGTGGGCAACTACCTGCCCGACGTGGGCGACGAGACGCTGTCCGTGGCCGACCGCCGCACCTTGATGCGGCGCGGGACGGCGGACGCCTTCGCCGAAGTGGACTTCGTCGGCAACGACGAGCAGCGCTACCGCGCGCGCTGGAGCGTGCGGCGCTCGCGCAACCGCGCCGCCGGCGCGCTGCAGCCGTCCACGATGAGCCTGCAGCAGCTGCCCGGCCTGCAGCCGCTGGGCGGCACGAAGACGGAGGTGCTGGCCGAGATCGAGCGCCGCATCGGCCTGTCGTTCGAACAGTTCACACGCTCCGTGCTGCTGGCGCAGAACGAATTCTCCGCGTTTCTCCGCACCGACGAGAACGAGCGCGGCGAACTGCTGGAGACGCTGACGGGCAGCGCCGTCTACAGCGACATCTCGCGCCGCGCCTACGAGCGCTGGCGCGTGGAGCAGGAAGCGATGCGCCGCCTGACCGCGCGCCTGCAGGACCAGGCGCCGCTCGGCCCGGACGCGCGCGCCGAGCTGGATGCCGACCATGCCGCCGCCCAGGCCCAGCTGACGGCGGCCGAGGCGCGCCGCGCCGCGCTGGAACGCCACCTGCGCTGGTACCAGGAACTGGACCGCCTGCGCACGGCCGAAACCCAGGCGGACGGCGCGCTGGCCCAGGCCGGCGCCGAGGTCGACGCCGCCGCCGACCGCCGGCGCCGGCTGGCCACGCTGGATGCCGTGCAGCCGGCGCGCGCCCTCGTCGCCGACCTGAACCGCCTGGCCGGCGAACAGCGGCAGGTACAGGCGCAACTGGCCGGCAGCGAACACGAACTGGCACGCGCCCTCGACGCCCAGCAACAGGCTGCCCGCGGCCTGATGGAGGCCGAGCGCAAGCTGGAAGCGGCCGAGGACGCCCTGCGCGCCGCCGCGCCGCAACTGGACCGCGCGAAAGCCCTCGACGCCACGCTGGACACGCTCGCGCCCGCACACGCGAAGGCGCGCACGGCGCTCGACGGCGTGCGCGCGGAGTCGACACAGGCCCAGGCCGCGCTGCGCGCCAAGGCCGGGGAACTGGAAGCGAGCCGGCGCGCCCTGCACGACACGACGGGCTGGCTCGCCGGGCACGGCCCCCGCGAACTACTCGCCACGCAATGGACGCGCTGGGACCAGCGCCTGGCCCAGGCCGAGCAGGCCGCGCGCCAGGATGCCTCCAGCGCGCAAGCCCTGGACGCCGCCCGCGCCGGCGCCGAACAGGCCGCCGCGATGGCGCAGCGCACGGCGCACGCGCTGTCGTCGTCGGTCGAACTGCTGGCCGTGCGCGAAGCCGCGCGCCGGCAGGCGGCCGCGGCACTGGACGGCATCGACGCCGACGCCCTGCGCGCGGAACGCCGCACGCTCGACAAGCGACGGGAACACCTCGCTTCGCTCGACCACACGTGGCAGGCATTGCGCACGCAGCGCGGCCGCCTGGCCGACCTCGATGCGCAAACCGCGCAGGCCGCCCAGGCGCAAACGAGGGCCCAGGAAGGACTCGACGCCGCACGCACCGTGGGCATCGCGCTGGACGCCGCCGTCACCCAGGCCGAGCGCATGCTGAAGACGGCCCAGCTGGCGTGCGCCGACGGCGTGGAAAAGCTGCGCGCCACGCTCGTGGACGGCGACGCCTGCCCCGTGTGCGGCGGCACGGAACACCCGTACCGCCACCAGGACGACCGCCTGCACGCCGTGCTGGAAGACCTGTCCGCCGAACTGGCCGCACGCCGCGCCGAACAGCGCGCCAACGTCGACCTGCAGGCCGGCCAGCGTGCGGCCTACGATGCCGCGGGCGAACGACTGGAGGCACTGGCGCGCGAACGCGACGGTCTCGCTGCCACGCTCGCCCAGCTGGACGCGGAATGGGCCGACAATCCGCTCGCGGCCGACGCGCCGGATGCGGACGCCGGCACGGAAGCCCGCGGCCGCTGGCTCAGCGCGGAACAGACCGCGTTGCGCAAGGCCTACGAAGAACTCGAGACGCGCGACGGCGACCTGCGCCGCGCCGAACTCGCACGGGACGCCGCCCAGCAAGCCTGGGACCAGGCCAACCGCGAACACGCGCGCCTGCTCGACGCGGCCCAGACGGCACAAGGCACGCTGGCGCGCCTGGATGCCGACATCGCGGCGCTGGCCGCCCGGCGCGAGGCGGCCGCGGCCACGCTGGCCGAATTGCTCGCGGAACTGGACCCCGTGCTGGCGGAAGCGTGCGGCGACGGCTGGCAGGTGCAATGGCAACGCGACCCGGCCGGCTGGCGCCAGGCGCGCGCCAACGAAGCGCGCGAATGGAACGACCAGGCGGCACGCCAGGCGCGGTTGCAGGGCGCCATCGGCACCCTCGACGCCGAACACACCGCGCTGGCCGCGCGCGTGGAGCATGCCGGGCAGCGCCTCGTCGAGACCGAGGCCGAATTCGCCCGCCTGGATGCGGACCTGGCCGCGCGCCGCGCCGAGCGCGCGGAACTGTTCGAAGGCCGCGCCGCACGCGACGTCGAACAGGTATTGACCGGCGCCGTGACCACGGCACGCGAAGCCGTGAACGCCTGCCAGGCCGCGAGCCTGCAGGCCGCGCAGGCGGAAGCACGGGTGCGGGAAGCGCAGTCGCTGGCCGCGAAACGCATCACGGACCTGCAGGGCGAGCTGGCCGATGCCGGCGAACGCCTCGCGCAGTGGATCCAGGAATTCGACGGCAGCGATCCGGCCCTGGAAAGCGTGGCCAACGAACAGCAGCTCGCGGCCCTGCTGCAGGTGGGCGCGGCCTGGATCGCCCAGGAACGCGCGGCCCTGCAGGAACTGGACACGGCCCTGCGCCAGGCGACGGCCGTGCTGGCCGAACGTCGCGCGCAGCGCGAACAGCACGAGCGGCTGCGCGAAGACGTGGCGCCGGCCGAAGTGCGCGCGGACGCCGGGCAACCGGATACGCTGTCCGACGACGGCTCACCGGCCGCGACGCAGGCAACGGCAAGGGCAGGGGAAAACCTGCCGGTGCAGGACGCCGACTCGGTCGCCGCCGCACTGCGCCGGGCCCAGTCCGAACGGGACGCCGCGCACGAAGCGGCGGCCAGCCTCGCCATGCGCATCCGCGAGGACGAACAGCGGCGCGAGCGGGCGCGCTCGATGATGGCCGAGATCGAACGCCAGCGCGCCATCGAGGAACGGTGGGCGAAGCTGGCGGAACTGATCGGCTCGGCCGACGGCAAGAAATTCCGCAACTATGCCCAGCAATTCACGCTCGACGTCCTGCTCGGCTATGCCAACACGCACCTGGCCCAGCTGGCGCGGCGCTACCGGCTGGAGCGTGTCGTCAGCACGGCCGGCCCGTCGCTGGCGCTGATGGTGCGCGACCAGGACATGGGCGGCGAAGTGCGCTCCGTGAACTCGCTGTCCGGCGGCGAATCGTTCCTCGTGTCGCTGGCGCTCGCGCTGGGCCTCGCCTCGCTGTCGTCGAACCGTGTGAAGGTGGAATCACTGTTCATCGACGAAGGATTCGGCAGCCTGGACAGCGACACGCTGGGCGTCGCAATGGATGCGCTGGACGCGCTGCAATCGCTGGGCCGCAAGGTCGGCGTCATCTCGCACGTGCAGGAGATGACGGAACGCATCGCCACCAAGGTGCTCGTGCGGCCGGCCGGCGGGGGCAGCAGTGCCGTGACCGTGCAGTGCTAAAATGCGCCCCTTTCATTGATCCGTCATTTGCATTCATCATGACCAAACCCGCCCGTTTCCTGACCTTCAAGTGCGCCAAATGCGGCAAGCCGGTCAAGGTCACCCTGCAGAAAGTGTCCGCCTGCTCGCACATCCAGCCCTACCAGGGCATTTGCGAATGCGGCGAAATTAAGCGCCACGCGACCGGCAACCCGGATGCCGTGAAATCCTTCGTCGAGTCGAACGAACTCCACTGGCACCACCACCACTGATCGGACGCGGCGATGACGACTCCCGACGGCGCGGCGCGCATCCACTGGATCGAACACGGCGAGGAACGCTCGGCGCGCTGGCGCTCGGAAAGCGGCTGGCCGGCGCCGAAGAAGGTCGTGCTCGCGGACGACACGATGTCCGCCGACGCGGCCTGGCGCCACGCGCTGGACGGCACGGCCCTGCTGTGGCGCGGCGACTTCCAGAACGCGCGCCAGCTGCTGCAGGCGCTCGTGCGCCGCGTCGACCATAAAGGTCCGAGGGCCAAGCGCGCCAAGACGGGCAAGGCTGCGGCGACGCTCACCGAACAATTCCACCGCCACCGGCTCGCGCAGCTGCAGCGCGCGCGCACGCTGGCCATGCTCCTGATCCCGTTCGACGCGGACCACGGCATCCCGCTGCGCCGCGCGCCCGACGTGCGTGAAGCGTGCATGGAAGCCTACGGCAAGGCGGCGGAACCGTACGTCGCGTCGCTGCGCGAACTGCTGGGCGTCATCGGCGCGCACGAATGGCGCCGCAAGGGCGTGTTCATTCCCGCCCTCGACGAGCGCATCCACCCGTGGTACGGCGTGTTTTCGCCCGTGCGCGGCGAGTATGTCGAGCTCGTCGCGCAGGCCCCGCTGCCGGCCGGCGCGAAGCTCGCGTTCGACATCGGCGCCGGTACCGGCGTGCTGTCCGCCGTGCTGGCGCATCGCGGCCTGCAGGGCGTGCTCGCGACCGACGTGGACGAGCGCGCGCTCGGCTGTGCCCGCGCCAACATCGAACGCCTCGGTCTCGCCGGCCAGGTGGAGATCGTGCGCGCCGACCTGTATCCCGAAGGCCGGGCCGACCTCGTCGTCTGCAATCCGCCGTGGCTGCCGGGCAAGCCGAGTTCCGCCATCGAATACGCCGTCTACGACCCCGACAGCCGCATGTTGAAAGGTTTCCTCGCAGGATTGAAAGCGCACCTGCGCGACGGCGGCGAAGGCTGGCTCATCCTGTCCGACCTGGCCGAGCACCTGGGCTTGCGGTCGCGCGATCAATTGCTCGGCTGGATCGCGGATGCCGGGCTGCACGTCGCCGGCCGCCATGACATCCGCCCCACGCACCCGAAGGCGAGCGATCCCGACGATCCTCTGGCGGCCGCACGCATGGCCGAGGTGACGTCGCTGTGGCGCCTGCAGGTCGCGTGAAGCCGCCCCGGCCGGATAGTGGTTTGGAAACCCGATTTGCGCTTCGGCGCCGATCGCGCTAAAATAGCGTTCTCAGACGCGGGGTGGAGCAGTCTGGCAGCTCGTCGGGCTCATAACCCGAAGGTCACAGGTTCAAATCCTGTCCCCGCAACCAAATACCGTAACAACAAGCCCGACTCTTGTAGCCGGGCTTTTGTTTTCTGGGCCAGCGCAGCGCATGAGAGACAAGAAAGACAACGCGACCTTCGACCTGCCCGGCTTCGAGCCGGGACCGCATGACGATGCCGCCGTTGCTCCTTTTTCGTCCGCCGAGCCGGCGCCCGCAGCAAAGCGTCCCCGGGCGCGCCGCACGGCCCAGAAACAGGAACAGCTGATGCTGCTGGACCTGGCAGAAACGGATGCGACCGGCCTGCCGGTCTGGAAACACGATCCCAACCTGGACCTGACCGGCCTGCCCATCTGGAAGCCGGCGTCCTGAGCAGGCGACCGGAACGCCGGTTCGTCGCACCAACCCAACGCCGCGAACATGTCCGACACCGCCTTTTCCTCGCTGCCGCTCGCAGCCCCCTTCCTCGCCAACCTCGACCAGCTCGGCTATAAAACCATGACGCCCGTGCAGGCGGCAACGCTGCCGCTCGCACTGGAAGGGCGCGACCTCATCGCGCAGGCCAAGACCGGCAGCGGCAAGACGGCCGCGTTCGGCATCGGCATGCTGCTGAAGCTGAACCCGACCCTGTTCGCCGTGCAAGGCCTCGTCATGTGCCCCACGCGCGAGCTGGCTGACCAGGTCGCGAACGAGTTGCGCCGCCTGGCGCGCGGCATCGGCAACGTCAAGGTCGTCGTGCTGACGGGCGGCATCTCGATGCGGCCGCAGATCGCGACACTGGAATTCGGTGCGCACATCGTCGTCGGCACGCCGGGCCGCATCCGCGACCACCTGCAGCGCCGCACGCTCGACCTCGCGCGCCTGCGCACCCTCGTGCTGGACGAGGCCGACCGCATGACGGACATGGGGTTCTACGACGAGATCGCGGCCATCGTGCGCGCATGCCCGGCCCATCGCCAGACCCTGCTGTTCTCTGCGACGTATCCCGACGACATCCGCGCCGCCACCGCGCGCTTCCTGCGCGATCCGCTCGAGGTCGCGGTCGACACGGCGCACGCGCCTGCCCGCATCGAACAGCGCTTCTACGAGATCGGCTTCGACGGCCGCGTGGATGCCGTCGCGCGGTTGCTGCGCCAGTATCGGCCCGGTTCCGCGATCGCGTTCTGCAACACGAAGGCGCGCTGCCGCGAAGTCGCGGACGCCCTGCGCGAACGGGGCTTTTCCGCGCTCGCGCTGTACGGCGAGATGGAACAGCGCGAGCGCGACGAGACGCTCGTGCGCTTCGCCAACCGCAGCTGCGCGGTGCTCGTCGCCACCGACGTGGCCGCGCGGGGCATCGACATCGCGGGGCTGGAAGCCGTGATCAACGTCGACGTATCGAAGGATCCGGAAGTGCACGTGCACCGCGTCGGCCGCACGGGACGCGCGGGTGCCAACGGTCTCGCGCTGTCGCTGTGCGCGCCGAACGAAAAGCGCTGGGTCCGGCTGATCGAGGACGCGCAGGGCTTCACGGCCGAGTGGCATGCCCTCGACGAACTGGCCGGGGATGCCGGTCCGGTCGAGCCTGCGCAGATGATCACGTTGTGCGTGTCCGGCGGCAAGAAGGACAAGCTGCGTCCGGGCGACCTGCTGGGCGCCCTCACCGGCGACGCGGGCCTGACGAAGGAGCAGGTCGGCAAGATCGCCATCTTCGAGTTCGTCAGCTACGTGGCGCTCGACCGCCAGGTCGCGCAACAGGCATTCGACCGGCTGAACGGCGGCAATCCGCTCGGGCCGGAGTTCGGCACCATCAAGGGCCGACACTTCAAGATGCGCTTCATCGACGACTGACGGTCACGCAACTCGACCACGCACGCCTGTAACAGTTGTAACAGGCGCGCACGGTTGAGTTGTACTCGGGCACCGGTGCTACAAATCTGGCATGATTTTGCCAAGCCCATGCCTTAGCAAAATGACCAGCCTAACTACCATCGGACCGGAGCAGCAACACATCGAAGGCCGCACCGTCCGGGACATCGTCGAGTACAGTCCCGAACAGGTCAACGAAGTGTGGTGCCGCAAGATCCTTCGCCAGATCCTGCAGTCGCTCGAACTGCAGTACGCGATGCACATGCCGCATCGCGCCATCACGCCCGACACGATCGTGTTCCACGAGAACGGCGAGCCGCTGCTGATCCCCACCGACGTCGGTCCGCCGGAAGCGCAGGAGGCCGAAGACCTGAACGCGCTGGCGCGCATCATCCACTACGCCATCACGCGCGAGCTCGCACCGACGGGCCCGCTGGCCGGTCGCGCGGAAGGCTATAGCGATTCGCTCGTCAATGCCGTCGACCGTTGCATGGACCCCGACCCGGCGCGCCGTCCGCAAAGCATCGAACAATTGCGCGACCTGCTGGGCATCGTCCCGCTCGGACCGCCCGTCGGGGCCGCGGTGGCGTCGCACATGACACCGCCGGCACCGCCCGACACGCCGGCGCCCGACCTGGGTCCCGCAGCCGTTCCGCCCACGTTCATGCAGACGGCCGAGCGGCCGCGCAGGAGCCTGAACCTGAACCGCTGGCAACGCTGGGCCGTCGCGGCCGGCGGCGGGGCCGTCCTCATCGCCCTGGCCGTTGCCATGTTCGCGGAAATGCGCGATTCCGGCTCGTTCGACCACGTCGTGCTGACGTTGCCGCAGCAGGCGGAAAGACAATCCGTCAGCACCGCCGCGACCGGCGCCGCGACTGCGGGCGCACTGGACAGCAGCGAGCGCTATGTCGCGCCGGACACGCCAGCATCGACGCCGCCTTCGACGCCAATAAGCGTGCCGCCAACGCCCGCCAACCCATCCGCGCCCGCCATCAGCCAGGCCCAGCCCGCGCCGGACACGCGCCTGCCCGGCGTCGTCGTGACGCCGAACGGCAATGTCTACAAGTTGCAGATCCAGCCGTGGGGGGTCGTCTACGTGGACGACGTCGACCGTGGCGTCAGCCCGCCCGTCAAACGCCTCGTGCTGACGCCCGGCCGCCACACGATCCGCGTGACGAACCCGAATTTCCACGACCGCGTGCTCCAGGTCGACACGGCTACTGGCGACGGCCAGATCACCGTCGACTTTAACGTGGAACCGCGTGCCGAACCCCGATGACCCATGACCGGAGACCGATGAATATCCAGCGTCCTTTCGCCCACGCCTTCCTGCTGGCCGCAACAGCCGCCCTGCTCGGCGGCTGCGCCGACTTCCCGCTCTTCGACAAGAAACCGGCACGCAGCCCCAGCCATCCGAAGGCGTCGGCGCCGGTCGAGCGGGACGCCCCGGCCGTGCGCGAAGCGCCGCCGCGGCCGAAGGAAAAGCCGCGCGACCGCGACGACGCGTCGACACCCAGCGCGGGCCTGCAGGAAGGCATCCGGCTCTACAACGACGGCGACTACAACGGTGCGATCCGGCGCCTGTCCGCGCGCGACGTGAACAATGGCCCGCTCGCGACGCGCCTCATGGCCCTCAAATACATGGCATTCAGCTATTGCGTGACGTCGCGGCCCGGCCCGTGCCGCCAGGCGTTCGACCGCGCACTGCGCCTCGACCCGTCGTTCGACCTCGCACCGGGCGAGCACGGCCATCCGCTGTGGGGCCCCGTCTTCACGAAGGCCAAGCAGGCGGCCACGCCGCGCTGACCCCGGGGCGGACCGTGTGAGCGCCCTGCCCGCCCACTGCGACCGCCCGTTGGCCGACAGCACGCCGTGCAGCGGCCACGCCGACCACCCGCACCTCGTCCTCGCCACATCGATCCTCGCGAGCAGCCTCGCCTTCATCGACGGCTCCGTCGTCAACGTGGGCCTGTCCGCCATCGGCCGCGACCTGGGCGGCGCGGGCGCGGACCTGTCGTGGGTCGTGAGCGGCTATCTTCTACCCTTGAGCTCGTTGCTGCTGCTGGGCGGCGCGGCCGGCGACCGCTATGGCCGGCGCCGCATCCTGCTTGCCGGCATCGCGACGTTCGCGCTGGCATCGCTGCTGTGCGCATGGGCGCCGCGGTTGTGGCTGCTCGTCGGTGGCCGCGTGTTGCAAGGCATCGGCGCGGCCTTCCTGCTCCCGAACAGTCTCGCCGTCCTCGGCGCCACGTTCGACGGCAAGGCGCGCGGCAAGGCGATCGGGATCTGGGCCGCGGCCGGCGCGGCGGCAGGTGCCGTCGGACCGCTGCTCGGCGGCTGGCTGATCGACACCGTCGGCTGGCGCGCCGTCTTTTATATCAACCTGCCCATCGCGGCGCTGGCGATCCTGCTCGGCTGGCGCTACGTGCGCGTGCCGCGCGGCGACAAGCCCGTCGCGCTCGATCCGGCGGGCGCGCTGCTGGCCAGCGCCGGTCTCGGCTGCCTGACGTGGGGGCTGGCCGCCGCGTCGGCCGACAAGGGCGTGACGGCCGCGTCCGGCGGCGCGATGGCGGCCGGCGTCGCGGTCCTGCTCGGGTTCCTGTGGGCCGAGCGGCGCGCCGGAGACAAGGCGATGCTGCCTCTCAAACTGTTCGGGTCGAGCAGCTTTTCCGGCCTCAACCTGATGACGTTCCTGCTCTACGGCGCCCTCGGCGCGCTGATGCTGCTCGTGCCGTTCGTGCTGATCCAGGCGCTGCACTACTCGGCGAAGCAGGCGGGTGCGGCGCTGCTGCCGTTTCCCATCGTCCTCGCGATCGGCTCGCCGTTGATGGGCAAGGTCGCGGGCAGCCACGGGTCGCGGCTGCCGCTGTCGATCGGGGCGCTGGTCGTGGCGGGCGGGTTCCTGCTGGGCATGCGCATCGGCGACGGGCACTATGCGGCGACCGTACTGCCCGCCATCCTCGTCATCGCCATCGGGATGGCGTGCGTGGCGGCGCCGCTGACGACGGCCGTGCTGTCGTCGGTCGACGGCAGTCATACGGGCGTCGCGTCCGGCTTCAACAGTGCCGTCGCGCGCGGCGGCGGGCTCATCGCGACGGCATTGCTGGGCGTCGTGCTGACGGCACAGGGCCGTGCGCTGCTGGCGCCGTTCCACGCGGCGATGGCCGTGTGCGCCGCGTGCGCGCTGGCGGCGTCGATCTGCGCGTTCGTGTGGGTCAGGCGCGCGGATTGACGGACGCGGGATACGTGGGCGCGCGGCGCCGCTGGCTCGCCTGCTCGTACGCATAGGCCATCGCGATCAGCGCCGCTTCGCTCCACGCGCCGCCGACGAAGGACAGCCCGACCGGCAAGCCGTGCACGAAGCCGGCCGGCACCGTCACGTGCGGATAGCCGGCGACGGCCGCGGGCGACGAAAAGCTGGGGCCGTCGTGGTCGCCGTTGATGTAGTCCGTCAGCCAGCCCGTGCCGCCCGTCGGCGCGACCAGCGCGTCCAGTTTTTCCTCGCGCAGGATCCGGTCGATGCCCTCTTCCCGGCTGTAGCGGCGATTGTTGGCGAGCGCGTCGCGGTACGCTTTCGCGTCGAGGCCCGGCCGGGCCGCCGCCGCGATCAGGTGTTCCTGGCCGAAGTGGCGCAGCTCTTGCGAAGCGTGCCTGTCGTTGAAGGCGATCACGTCGGCCATCGTCTTGACGGACGCATGCGGCGCGTAGCCGGCGAGGTAAGCCTCCAGGTCGGGACGAAACTCGGACAGCAGCACTTCCAGTTCCGTGTCGCCGTACTTGTCGACATTGGGCACCTGCACGTCGACGAGCGTCGCGCCCTGCGCGCTCAGGATCGCCAGCTCGGCCTCGATCACGGCGTTCACGGCCGGGTTATTGAAGAAATTGCGCGCGACACCGATGCGGCGGCCGCGCAAGCCATCCGGGCGCAGGGCCGCCGCGAAATCGGCCGGCTTGCCCTGCATGGCGCCCGTGGCGGCATCGTCCGGGTCAGCGCCGGCGATGGCGGCGAGCAGCAGTGCGGCGTCGGCCACGGTGCGCGTCATGGGGCCGGCCGTGTCCTGCGAATGCGCGATCGGGATGATGCCGCTGCGGCTGACGAGGCCCAGGGTGGGCTTGATGCCGACGATGCCGCAGATCGACGCGGGCGACACGATCGAGCCGTCCGTCTCCGTGCCGATGGCGAGCGTGGCGAGCGCGGCCGCCATCGCGGCACCCGAACCGGAACTGGATCCGCTCGTGTTGCGGTCGAGCGCGTACGGATTGCGCGTCTGGCCGCCGCGGCCGCTCCAGCCGCTGACGGAGTGCGTCGAGCGCATGTTCGCCCATTCCGACAGATTCGTCTTGCCGAGGATGACGGCGCCGGCCGTGCGCAGGCGTGCCGCGACGAACGCATCGCGCGTGGCGCGCACGCCGTCCAGCGCGAGCGAGCCGGCGCTCGTGCTCATCCTGTCGCCCGTCGCGATATTGTCCTTCAGCAGGACCGGGATGCCGTGCAGCGGGCCGCGCACCTTGCCGGCCTTGCGTTCACGGTCGAGGTCGGTGGCGATCCGGACGGCGTCGGGATTCAGTTCGATGACGGCATTCAGGCGCGGCCCGGCCTTGTCGACGGCGGCGATGCGCGCGAGGTAGCGCTGCACGAGCGTCTTCGACGTCAGCTTGCCCGTTTCCATGAGCGCCTGCTGCTCGCGCACGCCGGCGTCCAGGATGGCGTCAGGTTCCTTGCCCGCCGCCGGGGCGGTCACGCCGGCCGCGGCGCTCGCTGCGAGTCCCATCCGAACGAAATCCCTGCGATCCATGCATCCTCCCGAAGAATGCATCAGCATAGCAGCAATCTTGCCGATGTGACATGCACGCGTGTCGCATGGGCCCGTACGGACGAAAAAAAACGCTGCCCGATGGACAGCGTTCTTTCGGAAGTGCGTCGGCTTAGTTGCGGACGACTTTCTTGTACTCGGCGGTACGGGTGTCGATCTCGATGATGTCGTCCTGGTTGACGAACAGCGGCACCTGGATGGTGAACTGCTTGCCTTCGATGGCGTTCTCGATCTTGGCTTCTTTCAGGACGTTGCCCGAGGTGTTGCCCTTGACGGCCGGCTCGGTGTAGACGACCTGGCGTGCGATGGTGATCGGCAGTTCGACCGAAATCGCCTTGCCGTCGTAGAACACGGCTTCGCATTCCATACCGTCTTTCAGGTAGTTGACGGCTTCGCCCATGTTCTCTTCTTCGATTTCGTACTGGTTGTACTCTTCATCCATGAAGACGTACAGCGGATCGGCGAAGTACGAGTAGGTCACCGGCTTCTTGTCCAGGATGACGACGTCGAACTTGTCGTCGCCGCGGAACACGTTTTCCAGCGGAGCGTTGGTGAGAAGATTCTTCATCTTCCACTTGTACGTGAAGCCCGTGCGGCTCGAGCCGTTGACGTCGGAGCGCAGCACGATGAAAGGCTTGTCATCAACCATGATGATGTTGCCGACACGGATTTCTTTTGCGGGTTTCATAGGAGGGTTTTAACCTAAAAATGAGTTGCAGTAATCAAGCATGATATCATGTTCCTCGCCCGTCGCCTACCGCAGCGACCGGGCGAAATCCAGCAGGTTGCTCACCAAGTCGCCATTCGCCAACATCAGCGTTTGCCATTCGACATTGCGCTCAGTAATTGCGTGCCATTCGGCTTGCAGGGACGTCCACAACGTCGACCATTCAGCCGGCTCGTCTGCGCCATTCCAGCACAGGGAAAATTTGATCAGGCTATCCAGGTTCTCCGCATACTTTTGCAGGAACGCGCGGAGTTTAACATGATGCAAGTTTTCGTCTTGCGGATAGATGTGCCAGATGAAAGGTCGACCCGCCCATTGCGCGCGCACCCAGGAATCTTCGCCCCGCACGACATTCAGGTCGCACGACCATAAGAGCCTGTCGTAATCGTCCTGCGACAGGAACGGGATCGTGCGGACGGTCAGGTTGCCGCGGGTCGCCACCGCATCGGTGCCGAGGAATGCCGCCACCTGTTCGCGTGCGACACCCTGCGGCACGAGGCACGTCACGGGGCGATCGCCGTCACGCCACACGGCGAACATCTCGGCAACCGGCGCGTGCGGATAGCAGAACAGACTGACTGTCAGCGCGGCCATCTCGTCGCGCGTAACGCCCAGCCGCGCCAGGAAACCGGCGCGTGCGGCCGGGTCGGCCTGGAAGCGGTCGCGCGCCTCGAGCAGGCCACGCTCGCGCAGCAGGCCGCCCGTCTTGCCCGTGAAGCCGGGGAAAAAGAAATGCTTGGTCAGCTTCAGGCGCGGATGCATCGACGGCAGCGAGTGACAACCCTCGACCCACTCCTCGGCGCTGAGACCTTCGTAATTGATCCACACGGGACGCGGCTCGCACTGCGCCATCGCGGCGACATAGCCCGGCGGGATGTCGACGCCGAAGAATTCGATGACGATGTCGGCCACGTCGGCAGGCAGGAACGTGCCCTCCTGGTCCCGCCAGTGCAGGACACGCACACCGTCCACGATCTGTTCGACGGCATCGACGGACACGTCCGGCCAGATGCGGCGAAAGCTGGCGAGGTCGTCGACCCACAGGGTCACCGCGATGCCATGCTCGCGATGGAACTGCCGCGCGAGGCGCCAGCAGATGCCGATGTCGCCGAAGTTGTCGACCACCTTGCAGAAAATGGCGAGTGTCGTGGAGCGTTGATCGTTGTGCATGGTCGCGGACCCAAAGAAAAACCGGAGCACCTTTCCGCATGCGCGGGTGGTCTGCTCCGGTCTTTGACTGGCGTCCCCACGGGGATTCGAACCCCGGTACTCACCGTGAAAGGGTGATGTCCTAGGCCTCTAGACGATGGGGACCTAAAACTGTTTTTACTACCGAATTCTTGGCGTCCCCACGGGGATTCGAACCCCGGTACTCACCGTGAAAGGGTGATGTCCTAGGCCTCTAGACGATGGGGACCCTGGAACTTCTACTGCTATGCCTGATCGCAGGCATCATACCGCAAAACTGGCGTCCCCACGGGGATTCGAACCCCGGTACTCACCGTGAAAGGGTGATGTCCTAGGCCTCTAGACGATGGGGACCTAAAACTTGGTGGAGGTAAGCGGGATCGAACCGCTGACCTCTTGCATGCCATGCAAGCGCTCTCCCAGCTGAGCTATACCCCCCAAAACAAAAGCCGCTCAAGGCGGCTTTCCTTGCAACTCTTCTTACAACAAATTCTTGGCGTCCCCACGGGGATTCGAACCCCGGTACTCACCGTGAAAGGGTGATGTCCTAGGCCTCTAGACGATGGGGACCCTGGACTGTTACGGCTATTTTTCCCTGCTTGGTGGAGGTAAGCGGGATCGAACCGCTGACCTCTTGCATGCCATGCAAGCGCTCTCCCAGCTGAGCTATACCCCCTACGGGAAAACAGCACTATAACACACTACATTTACTGCTTACGTCGTTTTTCAACGTCGCTGCCGAATCTGGCGTCCCCACGGGGATTCGAACCCCGGTACTCACCGTGAAAGGGTGATGTCCTAGGCCTCTAGACGATGGGGACCTGGACTGCGTCATACTTCAGAGTTGGTGGAGGTAAGCGGGATCGAACCGCTGACCTCTTGCATGCCATGCAAGCGCTCTCCCAGCTGAGCTATACCCCCGCAGCGCTGAAGTGCGAGCATTATAGCGGACGCACTTGCATTACGCAAATAGTCACAGCCCCTTGTTCACTCGGGCCAGCACGGTATCGCGACCGAACAATTCCAGCACCGCGTCGATGGCCGGCGTCTGCAGCTGGCCCGTGACGAGCAGACGCAACGGCATGGCCAGTTGCGGCATCTTGAGGCCGTGCGCGGCCAGCACTTCCTTCATCATCGCGGACAATGCCGGCTTGGTCCACTCGACGTCGCGCAGGCGCTCGGCGAACTGGGCCAGCGCTGGGCGCACGGCATCCGTCAGGTGCTGGGCCAGCAGCGCCGCGTCCGGCTTCGGCTCGCGGTAGAACAGCATGGCGGCGTCGGCCAGTTCGTTGATCGTGTTGGTGCGCTCTTTCATGAGGCCCAGCACGGCGGGCAGCGGCGGCGCGCCGTCGAACTGGGCGCCTTCGCGCTCCATCTTCGGGCGGGCAAGGCCGGCCAGGCGCTCGTTGTCGGCCTGCTTGATGTAGTGGTTGTTCAGCCAGCCCAGCTTTTCCGGATTGAACTGCGCGGCCGACGCGGTCAAATGGTCGAGATTGAACCACTCGGTGAACTGCTGCATCGAGAAGATCTCGTCGTCGCCGTGGCTCCAGCCCAGGCGCGCCAGGTAGTTCAGCATCGCTTCCGGCAGGTAGCCCTGCTCCGGGTATTCCATCACGCTGACGGCACCGTGGCGCTTCGACAGCTTCTGGCCGTCCGGGCCGAGGATCATCGGCAGGTGGCCGTACTGCGGCAGCTCGGCGCCCAGCGCGCGCAGGATGTTGATCTGGCGAGGCGTGTTGTTGACGTGGTCGTCGCCGCGCAGCACGTGCGTGATCTTCATGTCCCAGTCGTCGACGGCGACGCAGAAGTTATAGGTCGGCGTGCCGTCCGGACGGGCGATCACGAGGTCGTCCAGTTCCTTGTTGGCGATGGTGATCGGGCCTTTGACGACGTCGTGCCACGTCACTTCGCCGTCCAGCGGATTCTTGAAGCGCACGACGGGTTTGACGCCTTCCGGCACGGGCGGCAGGGTCTTGCCCGGTTCCGGGCGCCAGGTGCCGTCGTAGCGGGGCTTTTCGCCGGCGGCGCGCATGCGCTCGCGCATCGCTTCCACTTCTTCCGGCGAGCAGTAGCACAGGTAGGCCGTGCCGGCCTCCAGCATACCCTTCACCACTTCGCGGTAACGGTCCATGCGCTGCATCTGGTAGAACGGACCTTCGTCGTGCGCGAGGCCCAGCCATTCCATCCCCTGCAGGATCGCCTGCACGGCTTCCGGCGTCGAACGCTCCAGGTCGGTGTCTTCGATGCGCAGGACGAAAGTGCCGCCGAAATGGCGGGCATAGGCCCACGAATACAGCGCGGTGCGCGCGCCGCCGAGGTGGAGATAGCCGGTCGGGCTGGGAGCGAAACGGGTACGGACGGTCATGGTCGGATGCGAAAGGAACGCATGAATATTAATGAAGCGGCTATTTTACCGCGAGGCCCGGCAATGGGGGGCGGGCCATCCTGCAACATGGTTACTCGGGACGACTGAAAATTACTTTACAGAAATTAAAGTTTTAGCTACAGTCTCGTCCGCATTTCCCACCTTATATACACTTCACCCCGGCCCATGTCGAACGATCCGAGCACCGCTGCCATTGCGCGCCTGCGCGGCGAATTCGTCTGCGCGACGACCGAGGTCGCCTTCCTGCACGAGCAGGCGCCGACGATCCTGCGCGACCTGCGCCGCGCGCTGATCGTGTGCTCGCTGTTCTACCTGATGTTCAGCGTGGCGGACGTGCTGGCCCTGGGGCTGCCGGGCGCCCTCCCCTTGCTGCTGGCCCGCGCCGTCGTACCGGTCTTCGCCTGGGTCGGACTGCGCCATGCCCGCCGCGCCGCCGCGCCCGTCAGGGCCGCATACCGGGTCGCGAGCGTGTTCACGTTGCTGGGGATGCTCACCTATATGTTGGTCGCGTGGCGCCGCCCGGCCGACACGCTGCTGCACGGCACCTCGGTCGGCCTGATGGCCGTCGTGATCCTGATCTTCATCCCGAACCGCCTGCGCACGTCGGTCGCCATCGCGCTCGGCTCCAGCCTCGTGTTCGTCGCGCTCGCGTGGATCCAGCATCTCGAATCGACGCGCCACCTCGTGTCGATGACGATGCTGATCCTGTTCGCCAATGCCTTCGGCGCCGTCGCCGCGAACCGCCACGCGCGCCTGTGGCGCGAGCAATACCGCACGCACCAGGTGCTGACGAACCTGTCCATACGCGACCCGCTGACCGGCTGCTACAACCGGCGCCACCTGAACGCCGCGCTGCTCGACGGCGAGATCGCCCGCGCGCGGCGCTACCGCCTGAGCCTGTCGCTGATCATGTGCGACCTGGACGGCTTCAAGGCGATCAACGATACGTACGGCCACCACGCGGGCGACGAACTGCTGCGCTGCTTCGCGCACCTGCTGCAGGCGATGACGCGCGAGTCCATCGACACGGTCGTGCGCTACGGCGGCGAGGAATTCCTCATCATCCTGCCGGAGACCCGGCTGGACGGTGCCGTCGAACTGGCCGAGCGTGTCCGTGCCGCCTTCGCGGCCGAACGCATCGACTATGGCGACACCGTGCTGGCCACGACGGCCAGCTTCGGCGTCGTCGGCGCCGATTTCGCGGCGAACCAGGCCATCACGCCGCAATCGCTCATCGCCGTCGCGGACGACCTGATGTACGACGCCAAGCGGGGCGGCCGCAACCAGGTGCGCGCACGCCAGATCGAGGCCGGTATCGCAAGAGTCGCGTAGACCGGCGATAATCGTGCCGATGAGCGATTCCTCCCTACCCGATCTGCGCGCCCACTACGACGCCATGTGGGACCGCGCCTGGCCGGACGTCTCGCGCGGCGACGTCGATTGCGACCGGCACCTGGCCGGCGGCCTCGATCCGCGCCGCGGCCTGACCCTGATCGCGCGACCCGGCCCGGCACTGGCGGCCCGTTTCGACGCCGTGCAGGATGCCCTGCTCGCCGCCGATCCACACCAGTACCGGCAACCCCTCTCCGACCTGCACATGACGGTGCTGTCGCTGTTCACGGTGACGGCAGATTACGCGCCGCACCTGGCCCGGCGCGCGGATTATGCGGCGGCCGCGCGCGCGGCGGCGGCGGACCTGCCCGCGTTCGACATCGACTTCGAGGGCATCACGATCTCGCGCGGCGCCGTGCTGGCCAGGGGATTTCCGCGCGACGGCACGCTGGAACGGCTGCGCGCGCGCCTGCGCGACGCGTTGCGCGCGCGCGGCCTGGACGGGACACTGGACCAGCGCTACCGGCTCGTCACGGCGCATTCGACCCTGCTGCGCTTCATCGCCCCGCCGCTTGAACCCGCGCGGCTGGCTGCAGTGCTGGCGGCGCTGCGCGACATGCCGCTCGGGACGATGCGGGTGGACAGCCTGCAGCTCGTGATCAACGACTGGTATATGTCGAACGCGGCGGTGGAACCGGTCGAGACCTTTACGCTGTGGCCGCCGTACGACGCAACGTGACAGGTTGCTCGCCGGCTGCCCGCGCCCGCAACTGCCCGCAGCCGCCGTCGACATCCTGCCCGGCCGAATCGCGCAGCTTGGTCAATACGCCCCGCTCGAACAGCCAGGCGGCGATCGCCCGCGCCTTGTCCCAGCCCGGGCGGCGGAACGGCAGGCCCGGATTCGTGTTGTAGGGGATCATGTTCAGCACGGCATACTTGCCCCGCAAGAGATCGACCAGGGCCTCGAGTTCGTCCGGCCCATCGTTGACGCCGTCCAGCAAGGTCCACTGGTACTGGATCGGATAACCGGTCAGGCGCGCATAGCGCTCGCCCTCCTCGACGAGGTCGCGCGCCGTGTAGCGCGGTGCGCGCGGCAGCAGGCGTGCGCGCAGGTCCGTCTTCGTCGTGTGCAGCGACAGCGCCAGCGCCGGTTTCACGCGACCTTGCGGCAGGCGCTCGAACACACGGGGATCGCCCACCGTCGACAACACGAGGTTCTTGTGCGCGATATTGCCTTCGATACCGAGCAGGTCGATGGCTTCCAGCACGTGGTCGAGGTTGTGCGCGGGCTCGCCCATGCCCATGAACACGACCTTCTTGACGGGCCGCAGGCGGCGCGCCAGCACGACCTGGGCGACGATCTCGCCGCTCGTCACCTGCCGGATCAGGCCGCTCTGGCCCGTCATGCAGAACTGGCAGCCGACGGCGCACCCGACCTGGCTCGACACGCACACGCCGTCGCGCGGCAGCAGCACGGATTCCACCGTCTGGCCGTCCGCGAGGCCGACCAGCAGGCGGGCCGAGCCGTCCTCGGCGGGGTGGGTACTGATGACGCGGGCGAGTCCATCCAGTTCCGCATCCAGCTGCGGCAACGCCTCGCGCACGGGCTTCGGCAGGAAGTCGTCGGGACGGCGGCGGCCGCGGTCGTGGTCCATCACGCGGACCCAGTCGCGCAGCACGCGGTCTTCGTGCAGCGGCTGGGCGCCTAGCGTGCGTAGGCGGGTGCGGATTGCTTCGATACGCATTCTATTGTTGATATATGCACGTCGCCCCTGCGCAGGCAGGGGCCCAATTTTGCTCGCGCATCGCTAACGCAGGCAGAACTTGGGTTCCCGCCTTCGCGGGAACGACGGGGGTGGTCAGTCGTTCTTGACGACAATCGTCGGAAACTTCGCCGACATATCCTTCGACTGCTCCGCCACCTTGACCGCCACCTTGCGCGCGATCTCTTTATAAATCGCGGCGACGGCACCATCCGGCTCCGCCACGACGGTCGGCGTGCCCGAATCCGTCTGCTCGCGAATCGACAGCTGCAGCGGCAGCTTGCCGAGGAAGTCCACGTGGAAGTCTTCGCACATCTTCTGGCCGCCGCCTTCGCCGAAGATCGCCTCGACGTGGCCGCAGTTCGAGCAGATGTGGGTGCTCATGTTTTCCACGACGCCGATGATCGGGATGCCCACCTTCTCGAACATCTTGAGCCCCTTGCGCGCGTCCAGCAGGGCGATGTCCTGCGGCGTCGTGACGATCACGGCGCCCGTCACGGGCACTTTCTGCGACAAGGTGAGCTGGATGTCGCCCGTGCCCGGCGGCATGTCGACGACGAGGTAGTCGAGGTTGCGCCAGTTGGTCTGTTCCAGCAGCTGCTGCAGGGCCTGCGTGACCATCGGGCCGCGCCACACCATCGGCTCGTCCGGGTCGATCAGGAAGCCGATCGACGACACCTGCACGCCATGGTTTTCCAGCGGCTCCATCGTCTTGCCGTCCAGGCTCTGCGGGCGGCCGTTCACGCCCAGCATCATCGGCTGCGACGGGCCGTAGATGTCCGCATCCAGCAGGCCCACCGACGCGCCCTCGGCGGCCAGCGCCAGCGCGAGGTTGACGGCCGTCGTCGACTTGCCGACGCCGCCCTTGCCGGACGCGACGGCGATGATGTTCTTCACGTTCGGCATCACCTTCAGGCCACGCTGCACGGCATGCGACAGGATCTTGCTCGTGACGTTGACGCTGGCGTTGGTCACGCCGGGAAGCTTGCGCAGCGCGTCGACGACGGCCGCGCGAATGCCCGCGACCTGGCTCTTCGCCGGATAGCCGAGCTCGATGTCGAGGGCGACGTTGCCGCCGTCGACCTGGATATTCCTGACTGCCTTGGAGGTGACAAAATCTTTATGGGTGTTGGGATCGACGACAGCGGCCAGCGCGGCCTTGACGTCATCTACAGTGATGCTCATTGGGTTCTCCGGATGTGATGCGCAAGTTTAGCGCAAAACAGGGGCTCCCCTGTTGTCAGCCCGGCAAATGCCGGATTACCCCCTGCGCGCTCGGGGTCATCCGCTGGTAAAATGCCTGTTTTCCTGGACAACCTCGACCTTCGACCATGACACGCAAGCTGTTCGTCACCACCGCCCTGCCCTACGCCAACGCTGCCTTTCACATCGGCCACATGATGGAATACATCCAGGCCGACATCTGGGTCCGCTTCCAGCGAATGCAGCGCGACGCCGGTGAACAGCGCGTCGTGCACTTCGTCGGCGCTGACGACACGCACGGCACGCCGATCATGATCGCCGCCGAAAAGGAAGGCGTGACGCCGCAGGAATTCGTCGCGAAGATCGCGGCCGGCCGCGCGCAATACCTGGACGGCTTCCACATCGCGTTCGACAACTGGTACTCGACCGACTCGCCGGAAAACGTCGACCTGTCGCAGGGCATCTACCGCCGCCTGCGCGACAACGGCCTGATCTACACGAAGACCGTCGACCGCTTCTACGACACGGCCAAGGGCATGTTCCTGGCCGACCGCAACATCAAGGGCGAGTGCCCGGTCTGCCATGCGAAGGACCAGTACGGCGACAACTGCGAAGTCTGCGGCGCCGCCTACCAGCCGACCGAGCTGATCAACCCGTACTCCGTGTTCACGGGCTCGACGCCGATCCTGAAGCCGTCCGAGCAGTACTTCTTCAAGCTGTCCGACCCGCGCTGCTTCCAATTCCTGAAGGAGTGGCTGAACACCCCGGGCCGCCTGCAGCCGGAGATGGTCAACAAGGTCTCCGAATGGCTGGGCGAAAACGGCGAGAAACTGGCCGACTGGGACATTTCGCGCGACGCGCCCTATTTCGGCATCCCGATCCCGGACGCGCCGGGTAAATTCTTCTACGTGTGGCTGGACGCGCCGGTCGGCTATCTCGCCAGCCTGAAGAATTACTTCGAAAAGCAGGGCATCGACTACGAGGCGTTCCTGAACGATCCGTCCGCCGAACAGGTGCACTTCATCGGCAAGGACATCGTGTCGTTCCACCTGCTGTTCTGGCCGGCGATGCTGAATTTCTCGGGCCACCCGATCATCGACAAGCTGAAGGTCAATGTCCACGGCCACCTGACCGTGAACAACGAAAAGATGTCGAAGTCGCGCGGCACGGGCATCTCGCCGCTGCGCTACCTGCAGCTCGGCATGAATCCGGAATGGCTGCGCTACTACCTCGCGTTCAAGCTGAACGCCCGGGTCGAAGACCTGGACTTCACGGGCGAGGACTTCGTCGCGCGCGTGAACAGCGACCTGATCGGCAAGTACGTGAACATCGCCAGCCGCTGTGCCGGCTTCATCGCCAAGCGTTTCGACGGCAAGCTGGCGTCGACACTGTCGGACGATGCGAAACAGTGGATTGCCCGTGCGCTGAACGGCGAGAACGGTGAACGCCAGGCCGCGATCGCGGCGAACTTCGAAGCGCGCGAATTCGGCAAGGCGCTGCGCGAGATCATGGAAGTGGCCGACGTCGCCAACCGCTACGTCGACGAGAACAAGCCGTGGATCCTCGCGAAGGACGAGACCAGGACGGCCGAGCTGCACGACGTCTGCACGACGGCGCTGATCCTGTTCCGCCAGCTGACGATCATGCTGTCGCCGGTGCTGCCGCACGTGGCCGCCCGCGTGCGCGAATTCCTCGGCGACGAGGCCTATTCCTGGGAAGACACCCAGGGCGAACGCGTCTACGCCCCGCTGCTGGGCCGCACCATCGGTGCCTACAGCCACCTGATGCAGCGCGTGGATGCGAAGATGGTCGAGGACCTGTTCGACAAGCCGGCCCCGGCCGCCGCGCCGGCCGCGCCCGTCGCCGTCGAGACCGCCGCAGCCCCGGCCCCCGACGCGTCCGACATCGAAGAACTGGCACCGGAAATCTCGATCGACGACTTCACGAAAATCGACCTGCGCGTGGCGAAAATCGTCAATTGTGAGCACGTCGAAGGCGCGGGCAAGCTGCTGCGCCTCACGCTGGACGTGGGCGAAGGCCGTTATCGTAATGTGTTCTCGGGTATCAAGTCGGCTTATCAGCCGGAGCAATTGATCGGCAAGTTGACGGTGCTCGTGGCCAACCTGGCGCCGCGCAAGATGAAGTTCGGCGTGTCCGAAGGCATGGTGCTGTGTGCGTCCGCGAAAGACGAGAAAGCGAATCCGGGCCTGTACCTGCTGGAGCCGGTGAGCGGCGCCCAGCCGGGCATGCGGATTCGCTAAGAATCAATTGCTCTTTAACGGCGCCATGAGCGAGCTCTTGTTGTCCTTGTAATCCTGGCCGCCGATCTGGCTGACCATCTTCTCGGTGCGCTTGGCCGGGATGCGGCTGCCCGTGATCGAGGCCGCCGCGTCCGTCGTCGACGTGGACGCGGCACCGAGCGCGGGCATGTCGGGGGCGGCCGGTTCGGTGGTGCTGGCGCAGCCGGCCAGGATGAGTGACAAGGCGGCGCAATGCAGGACAGCTTTCATGGTTCACCTGTACGGAAATAGGTTGAGGGAAAGATAAATACCTTGCCAGAATACCATCAGTTTCCATGAACAAGTGGCAGTATAATGCGCTGTTTTTAAAAAATAATAGGACGCAGGTAATGGCCCGACGTCCATCCTCCACACTTTTGAGTAGTAGCGACTAATATGACCGAATACAAAGCCCTGAGGCACATCCCGCAAGCGAATCTGTTCCGCCAAGGTGACGTCTTCGTCCTGTTCGGCGAACTGTTCGGCCGCGGCTATGTGAACGGCCTGATCGACGAGGCGCGCGCCGCCGGCATGACGATCCTCGGCATCACCGTCGGCCGCCGCAACGACGATGGCACCCTGCGCGCCCTGACGCCGGAAGAGCACGCGGAAGCGGAAGCCAAGCTGGGCGGCCGCATCATCAATGTGCCCCTGATGGCCGGTTTCGACATGGACGCGCCCCCGGGCGAGCAGAATCCGACCGAGATGCTGTCCGGTATTACCCTCAAAAGCTGGCAAGACGACAAGCTGGACTGGACCAAGATCGAAGCCTGCCGCACCGCCGGCGTGCAGCGTTTCACGCAGTCGGCCCAGGAAGTCATGGCCGAGATCGACAAGCTGATCCCGGACGGCGCCAACGTGTTCTTCGCGCACACGATGGCCGGCGGCATCCCGAAGATCAAGGCTTTCCTCGCCATCGCCAACCGCATCTACAAGGGCCGTGGCGACCGCTTCATGTCGTCGCGCGCCCTGCTGGACAGCGACCTGGGCAAGCTGATCCTCATGAACTTCGACGAAGTGTCGGCGAACACGCTGAAATACCTGATCGACGCTTCCGCCGGCATCCGCGCCCGCGTGGAAGCCAAGGGCGGCCAGGTGCGCTATACGGCGTACGGCTACCACGGCACCGAGATCCTGATCGGCGACGAGTACGTGTGGCAGACCTACACGAACTACACGCAGGGCTATGCCAAGATGCGCCTGGAGTCGATCGCCGAGGCCGCCTGGGCCCAGGGCGTCACCGCCACCGTGTTCAACTGCCCGGAAATCCGTACGAACTCGTCCGACATCTTCGTCGGCGTCGAACTGTCGCTGTTCCCGCTGCTGCTCGCCCTGAAGAAGGAAGGTGGCGGCGCGTGGGCACAGGAACAGTGGGACATCTGCCAGAACCTGCTGGGCGAAGGCGTGTCGTTGCAATCGATCCTGGACAAGCTGGAAACCTATCTGCAGACCGCCACGAGCGCGTCGTTCCGCAACTTCGACGCCTGGCCGATGGACAATACGCCGGAGCTGGCCGACCTGATGATCGGCACCTCCGACGAAATCACGTCGCTGCACAAGGACAAGAAAGCGCTGATCACGGACCACCTGTCGGCCCTCGTGCTGGAAGGCACCGGCCCGCTGATGTTCCACGGCGCGGCCGAGAAGATCGCACCGGTGCTGTGGCTCAACCACGACATCATCGCCCGTCAGCTGAATGCACTGCACCAATAAGCGCTGACTCGCAGTATCATTCCTTGTTTTTATGATGCGGCGGTTCCCGATAAACGGGGCCGCCGTTTGTACGACCTGCCTAGAAAAGCCATGAAACACATCCAGTACGAATCCGAGCACACCAAGTTCATCAAGGAACTGAAGGAAAAGACCCCGGGCATCGAGGAGCGCCAGCAGGCCGGCCGCGCCCTGCTGTGGGACAAGGCCCCGCTGTCGCTGGACGAGCAGCGCCGCATCAACGAGTCGCGTCTCCGTCAGCAGGCGTACCCGTACCAGACCAAGGTCTGACGCGACCGGTCTGACACGACCCGATCATTCCGAGGCCGACGACGATGGTGCCCGAGCAGGCGACGCCCGATGGGCGCGCCGATCCCGATGCGGGCGACGGTATCCCGGCCTCCGCGTCCGAGTCCGCGGGTGCCGACGCCCACGCCGACAGCGCCATCGCGCGCCTGTACGGCGAACCGCTGCTGCACCTGCCCACCGACCTGTACATCCCGCCTGATGCGCTCGAGATCTTTCTCGACGCGTTCGAAGGTCCGCTCGACCTGCTGCTGTACCTGATCCGCAAGCAGAACTTCAACATCCTCGACATTCCGATGGCCCAGGTCACGTTGCAATACCTGGAATACGTCGAGCAGATCCGCAAGAGCAACCTGGAACTGGCGGCCGAATACCTGTTGATGGCGGCGATGCTCATCGAGATCAAGTCGCGCATGCTGTTGCCCAAGCGCGTCGACACGCTCGTCGAGGAAGCGGAAGACCCGCGTGCGGAACTGGTGCGGCGCCTGCTGGACTACGAGCAGATCAAGATCGCGGCCCAGCAGCTGGGCGCCCTGCCCCAGCTGGACCGCGACTTCGTGCGTCCGCAGCTGCACATCGAGCAGGCGCTCGGGCCGGTCTGGCCGCACGTCGACCCGCACGACCTGCAGCGCGCGTGGATGGACGTGCTGCGCCGCGCCAAGCTGACCCAGCACCACCGCATCGGCCGCGAGGAATTGTCCGTGCGCGAGCACATGTCGGCCATCCTGCGCACCCTGCAGTCGGCCCGCTTCGTCGAGTTCTCGGAATTGTTCGGCGGCCAGGCCAGCGTGCCCGTCGTCGTCGTGCACTTCGTCGCCATGCTCGAACTGGCGAAAGAAACGTTGATCGAAATAACCCAGGCCGAACCTTTCGCCCCCATCTATGTGCGTCTCGCCTATTCCCCGGCCTGACCATTACGAATCCGACACCATGAAAATCATCTCCACCATTGACGAACTGCGCGACCAGCTGCGCGGACAACTGCGCACCGCCTTCGTGCCGACGATGGGCAATCTGCACGAGGGTCATTTGTCGCTGATGCGCCTGGCGCGCCGCCACGGCGATCCAGTCGTCGCCTCGATCTTCGTCAACCGCCTGCAATTCGGCCCGAACGAGGACTTCGACAAATATCCGCGCACCTTCGAGGCGGACGTCGCCAAGCTGGAGAAGGAAGGCGTCTACGTCCTGTTCGCGCCGACCGAGAAAGACCTGTATCCGGAGCCGCAGGAATACCGCGTGCAGCCGCCGGATGACCTGGGCAATATCCTGGAAGGCCATTTCCGTCCCGGCTTCTTCAACGGCGTCTGCACGGTCGTGACGAAGCTGTTCTCCTGCGTCCAGCCGCGCGTGGCCGTGTTCGGCAAGAAGGATTACCAGCAGCTGATGATCGTCCGTAACATGGCACGCCAGTTCGCCCTGCCGACGGAAATCATCGGTGCCGAGACGTTCCGCGCGGAAGACGGCCTCGCGCTGTCGTCACGCAACGGCTACCTGAGCGCCACGGAACGCGCCGAAGCGCCGTTCCTGTACCAGACGCTGCAGTACGTGGCGGAGCAGACCCGCGCCGGCCACGCCGACCTGGTCGCACTGGAACGCGACGCGATGGACCGCCTGGCCGCGCACGGCTGGCAGCCCGACTATGTGTCGATCCGCAAGCGCATGAACCTGCAGGCGCCGGGCCGCGAGGAATATGAAGCGGGCGCACCGCTCGTCGTCTTGGCCGCGGCCAAGCTCGGTTCGACGCGCCTGATCGATAATCTTGAGATCTGACTCTAAAAGTTCCATTGTTGCAAATATGTTGTAGGAATTGGCAACTCTTCTTGTTAGACTCGGGCTTTGGCTTTTTACCCAAATCCCGTAAAAAGAAGGAGTAGCATCTTGACCGACCTCTCGATGCCGCAAATGCGCAAGGGTCCGCCCAAACCGGCGGATGCCGTCGGCCGGATTCAACAGAATTCGGGTGCCCACGAAATGCGCGATCCGTTCGACATTGGCGACGCGTTGACGACGCTCGCCCTGACCGGCGAGCCCGTGACCGTCTATCCCTATGGCCAGGATGTCGCCCTGGCGCGCATCGACAGCGTCGATCCGGAGGGCAAGGTCTTCACGCTCGACCTCGCCGAGCCCGGCATGGCGCTGGGCCGCAAGATCGTGTTCGTCGCGGCGCTCGGCAGCAATGCGAAGATCCAGTTCGAGCTCGAGACGGATCCGGCACCCGTCGCCGACCGCCCCGACCTGCTGCAATTCCCGCTGCCGGACGTCTGCCTCGTACTGAACCGGCGCGCCGAGCCCCGCCTGGAGTCGCCCGTGGGCATGAATTTCGGCGCCCGCTTCACGCTGATGGGCAAGGTGTTCGAGATGCCGCTGTACGATTTCTCGCGCGGCGGCGTCGGCCTGCGTGCGACGCCCGAGCAGGCCATGGAACTGTACGTGGGCAAGAAGCTCGAAGGCGTGCTGCTGGAAATGGGGTCGTCGCTCGTCGTCACGGCCGACCTCGAAGTCCGCCTGCTGCGGCCGTTCCGCACGTTCCTGCTGGGCCAGCAGGTGCAGGTGGGGTGCCGGATCTCGAACATGTCGATGCAGATGCGCCAGTCGCTCGACCGGGCCGTCGACAAGATGCAGAAGCGCAGATAAAGAAAACGGCCCGCGACGGGCCGTTTTGCCTGGTGGATCAGGCCGCCACGTTCTGCGCCCACGCGAGCGCCGACAAATGCGCCTTGTTCACGTCGGCCGGACTGATGTCCAGCGACGCCGCCAGCGACGCCACGAGGTCCGAATTCAGCTCGCACGCCTCGGCCAGCGCGAGATAGGGTCCATAGGCGCCATCGCGCCCCAGCAGCGCCTGCACGACCTGCTCCGGCAGCTGGATCGTGTCCAGCACTTCCTTCATCGGCAAACCCAGCAGGCGGTCCAGCAGCGAGAACATGCCGGCCACGAACAAGTGTTCGCCCTCGCCGCGCGGCAGATACGTCTGGCCCAGCAGTTCGCACAGGCGCGCGCGCACGACGGCCGTTTCCATCAGCACAGGCGAATAGCCGCTCGTGCTGGCCGTCGCCAGCAGCAGGACGAGCCAGCGGTACAGCGGCGCATAGCCGAGCATCGCGATCGCCTGGCGCAGCGACTGGATGTCGCGGCCCGAGCCGAAACCGGCAGAGTTAATGAAGCGCAGCAGTTTATAGATCAGCGCCGGGTCGCGCTTGAGCACGGCCTCGATCTTGGGCACGTCCTCGTTGTTCTGCACCATCTGCATCAGCTGCAGGATGATGGTCTGGGCCGGATTCATGCCCTTGACGGGGTTGCCCGGCCGCGGCGTCAGGTGCAGCTTGCCGACGAACGCATCCAGGCCCAGCGCGGCGCAGGCGTCGAAATCCTGCCAGGTCGACACGGGACGCCCGACGAGGCGCAGCGCCGACTGCTTCGCGGCCGCGTACGCGCGCGCCTGGGCAGCGACGTCGGCGCCGGCGAAGCGCACTTCGGCGTAGGAGGCGAACGGGGACAGGTTCTTGCCCAGCAGCGCCAAGTCGGCACCGCGGATCGAGATCCCGACGCCGCCGGCGCGCAGTGCCTGCACGGCCGCACGGGTATCGGGGTTCGCGAGATCGCGCACGCGCAGCGAGAGGACGGTGCGTTCCGGGGGCAGCGCGTGCAGCGCATCCAGCGACAGCATCGCGGGCACGGCGTCGAGGAACAGGATCTTGTCGCGCAGGAGCCAGCCCTGCTCCTCGTCGACGACGTGTTCGGCCACGAAGGCGACGAGGCGTTCGAGGTCGGCGTCGCCGAGTGCCTGGCCATCGCGTTGTTGCCAGCAGAGCTCGTACCCGATCACGCGTTGCTTCGGGTCGAGCAGGGGTTCACGGACGATGAAGTGAGTCTGGTGCATGTCTTGTAACGATCGCCGGGTGGAACGAAAAACGGCGGCTTGATGCCGCCGCGGCGGGATCAGAAGCCCAGGCTGTCCAGCAGGTCGTCGACCTGGCCCTGGTCGGCCACGACGTCGCTATTGCCTTCCGGGTTGATCTGCGGACCGTTCAGCAAGCCATTGTCGAGCTCGCGCTTGATTTCGCTCGGGGCGAAATCGACGAGCACTTGCACCAGCTGCTTTTCCAGGTTCTGGGCGATGCCCGTGATACGCGAGATCACCTGGCCGGTCAGGTCCTGGAAGTCCTGGGCCATCATGATGTCCATCAAATGCGCCTTCGTGGCGTTGGCCGCTTCGCGCGATTCGGCCAGGCTGGCGACCGTGCGCTCGGCCAGCGCACGCCATTCGCCGTCGGCGCCCGGGGCAGCCAGCAGCGCCTGCCACGAACGGCTCAGTTCGGCGGCACGGTCGTCGATGCCGTCCTGCAGCGGATTGGCCGCATCGGTCGCGTCGAGCACGCGCTTGGCCGATTGTTCGGACAGCCTGGCCACGTAATCGAGGCGATCGCGCGCATCGGGGATGTCGCTCGCGGCCTTCTCGATCAGCTTGTCCAGGCCCAGCCCGCGCAGGCTTTCGTGCAGCGCGCGGGTCATGTGCCCGATCCGGCTCAGGACCTCTTCATGCGACGAGGTCGAGTCGGCGATGTGCTCGCTCATTTACGCGGCCTTTTCCATCTTTTCGAAAATCTTGTTCAGCTTTTCGTCCAGCGTGGCCGCGGTGAACGGCTTCACGACGTAGCCGTTGGCGCCGGCTTGCGCCGCCGCGATGATGTTTTCCTTCTTGGCTTCGGCGGTCACCATCAGCACCGGCAGCTTGGCCAGCGCGGGATCGGCACGGATGTTCTGCAGCATCGTCAGGCCGTCCATGTTCGGCATGTTCCAGTCGGACACGACGAAATCGAACTGTTCGCTGCGCAGCTTCGCCAGTGCCTGGACACCGTCTTCCGCCTCGTCGACATTGCCGTAACCCAGTTCTTTCAGCAGATTTTTCACGATGCGTCGCATCGTCGAAAAATCGTCAACAACCAGGAAACGCATCTTAGGATCAGCCATGAAATACTCCGTTGTTTCTCTAACTCTAGTGATGGGGTCCGGAAACTTTCCGGGCCCCTAGTATGTTGGTAGGTTTCGGCACTGCGAATACAGGCTAAAGCATAGCAGTTTTGTTGCTCTACGGCGATAAAACCGCAGTGAATGCACCGTATGCGGATCAAACGCGCAACGCCCGGCCCCCATGCGTTGCCAGATGGCCAAGCACGAGACCCGGCAGTGCGCTCAGGGCAGCCACTTCGTGGGCGGCGCCGATGGCGATCGCTTCGCGCGGCATGCCGAACACGACGCACGACGCTTCATCCTGGGCGAAATTGTAGGCGCCCGCGTTCTTCATCTCCAGCATACCCTGTGCGCCGTCTTTCCCCATGCCCGTCAGGATCACGCCGACGGCATTCTTGCCGGCCGCCTGCGCCGCCGAGCGGAACAGGACGTCCACGGAGGGACGGTGGCGGTTGACGGGCTCGGACTGCTCGATCTTCGTCATGTAGTTGGCGCCGGACCGGGTCAGCAGCAGATGCGAGTGGCCAGGGGCGATGTACGCATGGCCCGGCAGCACGCGCTCGTTGCCGGCGGACTCGACGACGCTGATCTTACACAGCGAATCAAGACGGCGCGCGAACGAGCTCGTAAACCCTTCCGGCATGTGCTGGGTGATCAGGATGCCGGGGCAATCCGACGGCATCTGCATGAGGAATTCGCGGATCGCTTCCGTGCCGCCCGTCGAGGCGCCAATGATGATCAGCTTTTCCGACGACGTCAGCGGGCTGCGCAGCTGCGGCAGCGGGGTCGCGGCGCCCCCAGTGGCCGCATGCAGGGTGCGCGGCTTGATGCGGGCGCGCGACGCGCCGCGGATTTTGTCGGCGATCAGTTCGGTGTATTCGCGCATGCCGCTCTGGATCGAGATCTTGGGTTTGGTCACGAAGTCGACGGCGCCCAGTTCCAGCGCGCGCATCGTGATCTCGGAACCGCGCTCCGTCAGCGACGACACCATCAGCACGGGCATCGGGCGCAGGCGCATGAGCTTTTCGAGGAAGTCGAGGCCGTCCATCTTCGGCATCTCGACGTCCAGCGTGAGCACGTCCGGATTCGTGCGCTTGATCAATTCGCGTGCGACGAGCGGATCGGGCGCGACGCCGACCACTTCCATGTCGGGCTGCGAGTTGACGATCTCGGTCATCACGCTGCGGATCAGGGCGGAATCGTCCACGATCACGACTTTGATCTTTGTCATTCGTTGAACCTTTCTCTTCAGAACAGGTCGACCGCGCCGGAGACGGGCGTGACCTTGAGGCGGCTGGCGTAATCGAGCTCGCGCTTCGCCAGCGTGTCGTTATGGGTCTGCATCAGCTTCTTGACGAGCACCTTGCCCGTACGCGGGAAGAAATACACCTTGCGCGGGTAGATGTCGTTCAGGTCCTCGGCCAGCACGGGAATCCGTTCCGTCTTGAGGAAGTTGATGACGAACGCGGCGTTACGCTCGCCCACGTTCATTGCGGAAAAGCCGCGCAGCACGGCGCCGCCGCCGAACACCTTCGCTTCCAGGTGTTCGCGCCGCGCGCCGGCCTTGAGCAGGTCGTTGATCAGCACTTCCATCGCATACGTGCCGTAGCGCATCGAGGCCGAGACCGGATTGCCCGGGTCGCCGCCATCCGGCAGCATGAAGTGATTCATGCCGCCCAGGCCCTTGACGCGGTCGCGGATGCAGGCCGACACGCACGAGCCGAGCACCGTCACGATCACCATGTCCTTGCCCGTGTAGTAGTACTCGCCGGGCAGGATCTTCGCCGCGTCGCAGTCGAACGTGCGGTCGTAATACACATTGGTGGCGAAATGGCTGTTCGTTTCCATGGGCAGGTGTCGTGGGCGTCAGCCGTGGTTCAGTTCGTAGACCGTCTTGCCGCGCAGGCGCAGCGCGTCGGACACGTACAGGAAGTTCTCGGAATGGCCGGCGAACAGCAGCGCGTCCGGCTTCATCAGGGGCACGAAGCGCGACAGGATCTTGCGCTGCGTGGCCTTGTCGAAGTAGATCATCACGTTGCGGCAGAAGATGGCGTCGAACGGGCCCTTGACGTCCCAGCCGTCGGCCAGCAGGTTGAGCTGGCGGAACGTGATCAGCTGGCGCAGTTCCGGGCGCACGCGCACGAGACCTTCCTGGGCCCCCTTCCCTTTCAGGAAAAAGCGACGCAGGCGCGCCTGTTCCATCTTGTCGACGCGCTCGATCGGGTAGACGCCCGCGCTGGCCGTGGCCAGCACGTTGGTATCGATGTCGGTGGCGATGATCTGGACCGGCGGCGTGAGCGTGTCGAACGCCTCGCACACGGTCATCGCGATCGAATACGGTTCTTCGCCCGTGGAGCTGGCCGAGCACCAGATCGTGAGCGGCGCGCCATGCCGCGCGCGCGCCTTGAGCGCGTGTTCGGCCAGCAGCGGGAAATGGTGCGCCTCGCGGAAGAACGACGTCAGGTTCGTCGTCAGCGCGTTCGTGAACGATTCCCACTCGGCCGGCATGCGGCCTGCCTCCAGCGCGTCGAGGTAGGACGCGAACGAAGCGATGCCGTTCGCGCGCAGGCGGCGCGCGAGCCGGCTGTAGACCATCTCCTGCTTGCTGTCGGCCAGCGAGATGCCGGCGCGCTGGTAGATCAGGCCCCGCACGCGCTCGAAATCGGCGCGCGTGAAGTCGAACTCCTTGCCGGTTTCCTGTTTGGTCACCGACTTCGTAGTGTGCGGCACGTTGTTAGCCATGGGTTGTGATTCGCTGTGCGGACCGCGTGCGGTCCGGGTGTGTCCCTTGCGCCGCGTTGCTTTGTTTATGCTGCCATCCGGTCCATCAGGCCCATCTCGCTGGACGACATCAGCTTGTCGATGTCGATCAGGATGAGCATGCGCTCGTCGACGGTACCGAGGCCGGTCAGGTAGTCGGAGTTGAAGGCGGTGCCCATCTCCGGCGCCGGCTTGATCTGGTCCGGCGTGAGCGTGGTCACGTCCGACACGCTGTCCACGACCATGCCCATGATGCGGCCGCCGATGTTCAGGATGATCACGACGGTGAACTGGTCGTAGGTCGGCGTGCCGAGGTTGAACTTGATGCGCATGTCGACCACGGGGATGATGATGCCACGCAGGTTGATGACGCCCTTGATGAATTCCGGGGCGTTGGCGATGCGCGTCACGGCTTCGTAGCCGCGGATCTCCTGCACCTTCAGGATGTCGATGCCGTATTCCTCGGAGCCGAGGGTAAAGGCGAGGTATTCGCTGCCGCTGCCGTCGTGGGCATCGTTCGGCTTGTTCGTCGGTTGAGTGGACATGTCGGTTCCTTATCGGAGCAAAAGTACGGTTAAATCAGGAGATGACGGATTCGTCGGACAGCTGGCGCGACGAGCGCAGCAGCGCGCCCACGTCCAGGATCAGCGCCACGCCGCCATCGCCGAGGATGGTGGCGCCGGAGATCCCGGCCACCTTGCGGTAGTTCGCTTCCAGGTTCTTCACGACGACCTGCTGCTGGCCGACCAGTTCGTCGACGAACAGCGCGGCCTTGCGGCCTTCCGCCTCGAGGATCACGAGGATGCCTTCGCACGGATCGGTGATGCGCGGCTCGATGTTGAACATCTGGTACAGCGGGATCAGCGGCAGGTATTCGCCACGGACCTTCACCACGCGGCCCTGGCCGTGGATCTCCTTGACGTCGGCGCGTGCCGGCTGCAGGGACTCGACGACGAAGCCCAGCGGCAGGATGTAGATCTCGTCGCCGCTGCGGATCGACATGCCGTCCAGGATTGCCAGCGTGAGAGGCAGCGAGATCAGGATCGTCGTGCCGAAGCCGCGCGCCGAGCGGATGTCGATGGTGCCGCCCAGCGCCTGGATGTTGCGCTTGACGACGTCCATGCCGACGCCGCGGCCGGAGACGTCCGTGACGATTTCCGCCGTCGAAAAGCCCGGTGCAAAGATCAGCTGCCAGACGTCGGCGTCGCTCATGTTGTCCGACACCGGCAGGCCGTTCTGCTTCGCCTTGGCGAGGATCTTCTCGCGATTCAGGCCGCCGCCGTCGTCGGCCACTTCGATCACGATATTGCCGCCCTGGTGAGCGGCGGACAGGAACAGGCGTCCCGATTCCGACTTGCCGGCGGCCACGCGCGCGGCGGGCAGCTCGATGCCGTGGTCGATCGAGTTGCGCACGAGGTGCGTGAGCGGGTCGACGATGCGCTCGATCAGGCCCTTGTCCAGTTCCGTCGCGGCGCCGTTGGTGATGAAGTCGACCTTCTTGCCGAGTTTACCGGCCAGGTCGCGCACCATGCGCGGGAAGCGCGAGAACACGAAGTCCATCGGCATCATGCGGATCGACATGACGGCTTCCTGCAGGTCGCGCGTATTGCGCGTCAGCTGGGACACCGACGCGAGCAGGCGCTGGTGCAGCATCGGGTCGAGGCCCGAGCTGCGCTGCTCGATCATCGCCTGCGTGATCACCAGTTCGCCGACGAGGTTGATCAGCTGGTCGACCTTTTCGATCGACACGCGGATCGACGACGATTCGGAACCCTGCGCGTGGCCGCCCTCTGCGGCCTTCTTCGCGGCCTTCTTTTCGGCCGCCACTTCGGTGATCTCGAGCGGTTCCGGGCGCACCGGCGCCGGCGGCGGCACCTCGGCCACGATGCCGGCTTCGCGGCGGATCTGCTCGATCGGCTGGAAGAAGCCGTAGCCCAGTTCGTCCTCCGACTGTTCGGACGGTGGCGCATCCACCGGATCGGTCGGATCGAAGAAGCCGTAGCCCTGCTCTTCCTCGATGCGCGCGCGTTCGGCCGCTTCCTTCGCGCGCTGCTCGGGCGTGAGCGGGGGCGCCTCGAAGATCTTGAGGTCGTTCGGGTCGAGCACGAAGGAGCAGATGGCGATGATGTCGTCCAGGCTCTCGTGCGTCATGATGATCAGTGCCGTGCGTCCCTCGGCAAGCGGCACGACGGACACGCGGCCCAGCAGGCCGAGTTCGTCGACGAGCGCATCGACGTCGCGCTTGGCGAGGTCGGGGAGTTCGATCTTGTAGCGGTGCGCGCCTTCGGTCACCTGCTGCTTCTGTTCCGCATGCAGGAACGACGGCACGGTCGGCTGGTGCGTCGGCACGACCACGCCTTCGGACAGGTCGTGCAGCATCATGCGCACGTTGGCGACCGCTTCCTGGTCGACGTCCGCGCCGTTGCGGTGGCCGTCGAGCTGCATCTTGAGGATGTCCTTGGCGGCCAGGAAAGCGTCCACGTGCTGGCTGGTGAGTGCCATCTCACCCTTGCGGATGCGGTCCAGCAGGGACTCGAGCACGTGCGTCACCTCGCTCATGTCGTTCAGGCCGAAGGTCGACGCCCCGCCCTTGATCGAATGGGCGGTGCGGAAGATCGCGTTCAGGTCTTCCGGGTCCGGCGAATCGATATCGACGGCCAGCAGCAGACGCTCCTTCTCGGCGAGCAGTTCTTCCGCCTCGTCGAAAAAGACCTTGTAAAACTGGCTGATGTCGATGGTCATGTCAAATATCCGTCTGGTGCGATCGGCGGGGAACCCGTGGGGTCCCTTAGCCGATGACTTTCTTGACCACCTCGATCAGGCGCTGCGGGTCGAACGGCTTGACCAGCCAGCCATTGGCGCCGGCCGCGCGGCCTTTCGTCTTCATGTCTTCGGACGACTCGGTCGTGAGCATGAGGATCGGCGTCTTCTGGTAGCCCGGCAGGCCGCGCAGCGACTTGATGAGGGTGAGCCCGTCCATCTTCGGCATGTTCTGGTCGGTCAGGACCAGGTCGACGGTCTGCAGTTTTGCCTTTTCCAGGCCATCCTGTCCGTCGACGGCTTCCACCACCTGGTAGCCCGCGGCCTTCAGGCTGAAAGCCACCATCTGGCGCAGGGAACTGGAATCGTCGACTGCGAGAATAGTTTTTGCCATCTTTATGCTCCTGCTGTTTTTTCTGTGTGCCGTTGTACCGGCTGCTCGTAGATCAAAATAATTCGACGTCGCCGCTCTCGAGGTGCCGCTGTTCGACCGACTTGCGCAGCATACTCCGCAGCTCCAGCGACTGGATCGCCAGCGCCATGCTGACCTTGCCCAGGCGTTCGACGATCTCGTCGCCGTCGCTCTCCGGCAGGATCTCGTCACCATGCTCGGACAGCGTCGTCAGGAAATCGCGCAGCCCCGTCACGCGGCGCAGCGTGCGGTCCAGCAGCTGGCTCGTCATGTCCTGGAACTGCATGCTCGTCACGGCCGCGTTCACGTGGCCGGCGATCTCGCCCGACATGCCCGTCAGGCATGCGCTCTCCTCGGCCGTCGGCGCCTGGCCCGCCAGCAGGCGGTTGATCGCTTCCTGGCGCGAGTCGACCACGTGGTGGATCACCATGAAGCTGTTCGTCAGCTTCTCGACGGCTTCCTCCAGCAACAGCGTCGTCTGCACGAGGTCGGTCTCGACTTCGGACAGGTGGCGCCGGCCATGGTCGGACACACCCGACAGGAGGCGCTTGACGTGTGACCCGAGAATCTTTTTTCTTGTCGTCATAAAATCCTCCAGAACTCCCGCCCGTTATTTCTTCCCGGCCGGCGTTGCCGCCGGCTGTGCCAGACCGCCCTGCCCGACGGGTGCCGCCACCCCGGCACCCGTCGCTTCCGCAACAGCCTTGACCGCAGCGTCGGCGCTTTCGCCCGGCACGTCCAGCGGCGTGCCGTCGTGCAGCACGGCGTTTTCGGTCCGCTTGTTCATCACCAGAATGCTGATGCGGCGGTTGATCGGGTTGAACGGATCCGCGCGGTCGAGGTGGACGGCCGAGCCGAGACCCACCACGCGCAGGATCTTGGCGTCGGACAGGCCGCCGTGCACCAGCTCGCGTCGCGAAGCATTGGCGCGGTCGGCCGACAATTCCCAGTTCGTATAGCCGGCGGGCGTCGAATACGGCGTGGAATCCGTGTGGCCGGACAGGCCGATGCGGTTCGGTACGTCGTTCAGCACGAGGCCCAGCACATCCAGGATGTCGCGGGTGTACGGCTGCAGTTCGGCGCTCGCGGAAGCGAACATGGGGCGGTTCTTTTCGTCGACGATCTGGATGCGCAGGCCTTCGCTCGTCACGTCGAGCAGCAGCTGGTTCTTGTACTTGCGCAGCAGCGGATTGGCGTCGATCGTCTGTTCGATGCGTTGCTTGAGCTGTTCCAGGCGCGCCGCTTCCTGCTTCTCGAGGGCTTCGCGCGCGGATTTCAGGTCCATCGATTTCTTGTTGGCTTCGATGTCGCCGTTCTTGACCTGGCCGTTGCGGCGCGTCAGGTCCTTGCCGCCGCCCTGCAGGATCGAATTGCTGTTGCCGGCGCCCGTGCCGCCCTGCATGGCGACCTTCAGAGGCGTCTTGAAGTAATTGGCGATGCCTTCCATGTCGCCCTTGGTCGTCGAGCCGAGCAGCCACATGAGCAGGAAGAACGCCATCATCGCCGTCACGAAGTCCGCGTACGCGATCTTCCAGGCGCCGCCATGATGACCATGGCCGCCCTTCTTGACGCGCTTGACGATGATGGGCTTCTGGCCTTCGTCAGCCATGCCGCACTCCCGCGCCGATGTGGAAATTACGCACCATTACTTGCTCTTGGCCTTCTTGATGTGGTCCTCGAGTTCCGCGAACGTCGGGCGCTCGGTCGAGTACAGCACCTTGCGGCCGAACTCGACGGCCAGCGCCGGCGCATAACCGTTCAGGCTCGCCAGCAGCGTCACCTTCACGGTCTGGAACATCTTGGTCGATTCCTCCAGCTTCTGTTCGAGCAGGCTGGAGAGCGGGCCGATGAAGCCGTAGGCCAGCAGGATGCCGAGGAACGTACCGACCAGCGCGTGCGCGATCAGGATGCCCAGCTCCGCCGGCGGCAGGCCCACGGATTCCATCGTGTGCACGACGCCCATCACGGCCGCCACGATACCGAACGCCGGCAGGCCGTCGCCCAGCTTCGCGATACATTGCGCCGGGACCGCACCTTCATGATGGTGGGTCTCGATCTCGTTGTCCATCAGGTTCTCGATCTGGAACGCGTCCATGTTGCCCGAAACCATCAGGCGCAGGTAATCGGTGATGAATTCGATAACGTGGTGGTCTGCCAGCACCAGCGGGTACTTCGAGAACACGGGGCTCTGCTCGGGGCTCTCGATGTCGCCTTCGATCGACATCAGGCCCTCCTTGCGCACCTTCGACAGCACGTCGAACAGCAGCGACATCAGCTCCATGTACATCTCGCGCGTGTATTTGGAGCCCTTGAACAGCGTGGGCAGCGCGGCCAGCGTCGCCTTGATGGCCTTCGGGTTGTTGCCGACGAAGAATGCACCGACGGCGGCGCCACCGATCATGACGAGTTCGAGCGGCTGCCACAGCGCCGCCAGGTGACCGCCGTTCATCGCGAAGCCGCCGAACACGGCAGCGAGCACTACAACGTAACCAACAATGACAAACACGGGACTCCCGATGCGTGATTCCGGGGTTCGCCCGGATTGGATCCAAGTTGATGAATCCAAAGAGAAATATTTACGTAGGGAACTAGATTAGCTTGAGAATGGCCCACGGGCAAGTAAAAGTGCCCCGGCGACCGTCAAAATTGCCAAAGAAAGAGAATTTTCTTACTGTTAGTCGTCACAATGCGACGGTCGGGCATTCTCCCGGGAATGTCGAATTCGTAACTTAACAGGATGCTACCGGGCCGCATTTCACTCTCCGCCTTGCGCCACAGCCCCGCCATCGCGGCCGGCGACAGATAGGCGAACACGACGTCGTAGTGACTGAAATTCACTGTTTCGTAGTCGGCGCGCACGAAACGCGCGCGGCTGCCGGACAGTCTTGCGCGCAGGCGGCTGACGAACCACGGCAGCGGTGCCAGTTCGATGCCGTCCACCTGCGCGTCGGGCCGGCGCCGCGCCAGGTCGAGCACGAGGCCGCCCAGGCCACTGCCCACGTCGGCGATGGCGAGCGGACGGTCCGCGGGCAGCACGCCCGCAACGGCATCCCACGCGGCGCGCCCGGACGGGTAGTACGGCACCTGGGTGCGAAACGTCGACCAATATATTAGAAGGAACAGCACAAATAGCACGAGGAACACGCCCGGCGGCAGATCGAAGCCGCGCGCCAGCAGCACGCCGGTCGGGAACACGAGTTCGATCGCACGCCACCAGATGGCGAGGCGCAGGCCCCAGGCCAGCAGCGCGGCAATGCCGCCCTGGATGAGGGCGACGCCCTCCCACGACATGGGAACGCCAGCGCGGGCGAGCAGCCAGACAGCGATCAGGGTGAGAGGGAAAGCGCCGGCCTGGGCCAGCAGCGCGCGGACGGACGGCGCCGCGAATGCGCGGCGCGAGACAGGCTGGGTCATCGACCGGGAGGGAAAACCGCTCAGGCGGCGGCGAGTGCGGCGTCTTTGGCCTTGCGGGTCTTGCCGGCACGCGAAGGCATGTGGCACAGGCCGCACTGGTAATCGTTGTTCAGGTCGAGGGCGTTGACGACGTACTTGCCCTGGCACTTGGAGCACGGGGCCAGCTGGAGCATGTTGCCCTGGAAGAAGCGGACGAGGGTCCAGGCACGGGTCAGCGACAGCAGCGGCTCTTCGCCCGCGGCCGGCGGCATCTGTTCCAGGTACAGTTTATAAGCCTTCATCACGGCCTGGATGCCCGTGGCGCCGGCATACTCGACCAGGAATTTGTAGATGTTGATGTACAGCGAAGCATGGATGTTCGGCTGCCAGGTCAGGAACCAGTCGGTCGAGAACGGCAGCATGCCCTTCGGCGGCGACACGCCCTTCAGTTCCTTGTACAGCTTGATCAGGCGCTCGCGCGACAGGGAGACTTCGCTTTCCAGCAGCTGGAGGCGGGCGCCGAGCTGGATCAGTTCGATGGCCAGCTGGATTTCCTGGGCTTCCGAAACGACGCTTTTCTTGGTCATGCTGTTCTCCTGACTTCGACTCTGGTGCGGGGCTGCTGGCTAAAATTCGGGGTCAGAGCACAAAAAACCAACTTCGCGCTCTGACCCCCGGCTTCGATTCTGCCGGGGATGTTCGGTATTAGGCGATTTCTTCGGCAGGCTGGCCAGCCATCAGGATGGCGGCGTGCGACTGGGCCAGGGCGCGGTCCTTGCTGTGGCTCGTCAGCATGCCGAGGATCGCGGCGTCGTCGAAGCGGAAGCGGGCCAGCATCATGTTGCCGCCGGCGAGTTTCAGGATCTGGGCATTGCTCATGCCTTCGATCAGGTCGGCGATGTCGGCCGAGATGCCGAGGCGGAAAATTGCGGTGACCTTGTCTGCGCGGATCATCTGCTGTGCCAGCATCAGGTAGCTCAGGTTCGCATCACGAATTTCAGCCATCATGTCGTTCGCAGTCATTTCATCTCTCCGTTGATCGTATCTGTGAGGCGTTGTGTGTTGCCGTTGAGATAGATTCTGACTGTGAGGAAACTTTTGGAGAATTGGAGAGTGTCTGTATTTTTCGTCCGGCAAAGACGAAGTCGATCCGTAGGAGTTTGTCTGACAAACTCTGCCGAATCGTGGTGGCTCCCCTATGAAAAGGGGGCGGAAGAATGATGTGCAACCGGGGCGGTTTCCTGCCCTGCGACGTCGCCAACAACATATTGCTGTGTTGGTTTACGTCAACGGTTTCGGGAACTTTAGGGTTCCTCAAAAAAAAATTTTTGTCCCTCGAGCAACCCTACTGACTCGTTATCGGACGGCTTTTGCCGAACTTTAGGGTTTTCGCAAAAAATTTTTTCGAGACCCTTTCCCGGGTATCTGGATGGGTTATCGGACGGGTTCCGGAGAACTTTAGGGTTCCGACGAAAAATTTTTAAAATTTTTTTCCTGCACCGGATTGATATAAAAGTGGCTACACTTCTCGCATGAACGCACTTGCCTATACCACTGCCGGCGCCACCACGCGCGCGGCCTGCCTCGCGCTCGACGCCGCCGACCCGGTGGCGCCGCTGCGCGACCGCTTCGACTTGCCCGTGGGCGTCATCTACCTGGACGGCAATTCGCTGGGCGCCCGCCCCCGCGCCGCCCTCGACCGCGCGCGCGACGTCGTCGGCCAGGAATGGGGCCAGGGACTGATCCGCAGCTGGAACACGGCCGGCTGGTTCGCCCTGCCCGGCCGCCTGGGCGACCGCCTCGCGCCCCTGATCGGCGCGGACGCCGGCGAAGTGGTCGTCACGGACACGACGTCGCTGAACCTGTTCAAGGCGCTGGCCGCCGCGCTGGCGATCCAGGCCGACCGCGACCCGGCCCGCAAAGTCATCGTCACGGAACGCAGCAACTTCCCCACCGATATCTACATGGCGGACGGTCTCGCGCGCTGGCTGGACCGCGGCTACCGCATCCACCTGGTCGACTCGCCCGAGGAACTGGAAGCGGCCGTCGACGCCGACTGCGCCGTGCTGATGCTCACGCACGTGAACTACCGCACGGGGCGCATGCACGACATGGCCGCGCTGACCCGTCACGCGCATGCGCGCGGCGCGCTCGTGCTGTGGGACCTCGCCCATTCGGCCGGCGCCGTGCCGGTGGACCTGAACGGGGCCGATGCCGACTTCGCGGTGGGCTGCACCTATAAATACCTGAACGGCGGTCCGGGCGCCCCGGCCTTCATCTGGGTTCCCAAGTGCCACCAGGCCGCGTTCCGCCATCCCCTCACGGGCTGGTGGAGCCACGCGGCGCCGTTCGCGATGTCGCACGGGTTCGAAGCCGCGGACGGCATCGGGCGCGCGCTGTGCGGCACGCAGCCGGTCGTGTCGCTCACGCTCGTCGAGTGCGGACTCGAGATCTTCGAGGCGACGAGCATGACGGCCCTGCGTGCGAAGTCGCTCGCGCTGACGGATTTGTTCATCGCGCTGGTGGAAAGCCGCTGCGCCGCGCATCCGCTGGGCCTCGTCACGCCGCGCGAGCACGCCGCGCGCGGGAGCCAGGTAAGCTTCACGCATCCGCACGGCTACGCGGTGATGCAGGCGCTGATCAACCGCGGCGTCATCGGCGACTACCGCGAGCCGGAGATCATGCGCTTCGGCTTCACGCCGCTGTACACGAGCTTCGCGGACGTCTGGGACGCGGTGGAGATCCTGCGCGAGATCCTCGACCGCGCCGCCTACGACACCCGCGCCGCACGCAGCGCCGTGACCTGAGGAGGCACCATGGAGACCGATAAAAACAATCCGCAGTGGCATGGCGCGCAGATGGACTTCAGCCGCAGCATGAGCTACGGCGATTATCTCGGCCTGGACCAGATCCTCTCGGCCCAGCACCCGCTCTCGCCGAACCACAACGAGATGCTGTTCATCATCCAGCACCAGACGAGCGAGCTGTGGATCAAGCTGATGCTGCACGAGCTGCAGGCCGTGCGCGCCCACATCCGCGCCGACGACCTGCCGCCCGCTTTTAAAATGCTGGCCAGGGTGGCGCGCATCATGGACCAGCTGGTGCACGCGTGGGACGTGCTGGCCACGATGACGCCGCCGGAATACAGCGCGATCCGCCCTTACCTCGCGTCGTCCTCGGGCTTCCAGTCGTTCCAGTACCGCGAGCTGGAATTCATCCTCGGGAACAAGAACGCGGCCATGCTGGCCGTGCACAAGACGTCGCCCGAGCACCACGCACTGCTCGAACGGGAACTGCACGCCCCGTCGATCTACGACGAAGCCGTGCGGCTACTGTCGCGCACCGGCCTCGCCATCGCGCCGTCCCGGCTGGATGCCGACCCGACGCAGCCGACCGTCCACGACGACACCGTGATGGCCGCGTGGCTCGAGGTCTACCGCGATCCGGAGCACCACTGGGCCCTGTACGAACTGGCCGAGAAGCTGGTCGACCTGGAGACGGCGTTCCGCTTCTGGCGCTTCCGCCACGTGTCGACGGTGGAGCGCATCATCGGCTTCAAGACCGGCACGGGCGGCACGGCAGGCGTAAGCTACCTGCGCAAGATGCTGGACGTCGTGCTGTTCCCGGAACTGTTCGCGCTGCGCACGGCGCTGTAGCGGCGCGCCATCGTACAATGGCCGGGATGACCACACTGGAGCGAACATGAAATGCGACATCCTGACCCTGGCCGGCCTGTGGAACTCGGGCCCCCAACACTGGCAGACCCATTGGGAACGTAAATATCCCGCCTGGACGCGGGTGCCGCATCGGGACTGGAACAACCCGGATCGCGACGAGTGGGTGGCCGAACTGGATGCCGCCATCGCCGAATGCGAAGGGCGGCCGATCCTCGTCGCGCACAGCCTCGCGTGCATGCTCGTGGCGCAATGGGCGCAGTCCGGATCGAAGCTGAAGATCGCCGGCGCCTTCCTCGTCGCGCCCAGCGACGTCGAGGCGCCCTCCTACCCGATCGACGCCAACGGCTTCAAGCCGATCCCGCTCGCCCCGCTGCCGTTCCCGTCGATCGTCGTCGCCAGCAGCAACGACGAATACGTGTCCCTGGACCGCGCGCGCACGTTCGCCAACGCGTGGGGGAGCAAGCTGGTGGAAATCGGCCCGGCGGGTCACATCAACGGCGGCAGCGGCTACGGTCCGTGGCCGGAGGGCGAAGCGATGCTCGACGAATTCTGCCGCGACCTGAACCCGTAACGCCGGACCGCACGATGACCCCGGCGCGGGCCGGCGCGCTCGACGCGCGCTTCTCCCTCTACCTCGACCTCGCGCGCGCCTGCGCGGCGCTGGCCGTCGTGGTGGCGCACTTCGGCTATTTCCGCATCTTCGACGACGTCCAGATCGCACGCATCCCCGACTTCGGGCGCGAGGCGGTCATCGCATTCTTCGTGCTGTCCGGCTTCGTGATCGCCTACAGCGCGGAACACAAGAACCTGACGGCCAGGAGCTACGTCGTGGCCCGCGCGGCGCGCCTGTACTCTGTCGTGCTGCCGGTGCTGGCCCTGTCCTTCATCCTCGCGACGGGCGTGCAGGACGTGCTGCACGTGCCCGTCGACGACACGTACGAACTGCGCCGCCCCTGGCTGTACGTGCCGTTCCACCTGGCGTTCCTGGGCGACGTATGGACCTTCGTCGAGCGGCCGCCGTGGCTGATCCCATACTGGTCGCTCGACTACGAAGCCTGGTACTACGTGCTGTTCGGCGTCTTTCACTTCACGAATGGCCGGCGCCGCTGGCTCGCCGCGGGCGCCGTGTTGGCCTTCGTCGGCCCGCGCCTGTGGCTGTTGCTGCCCGTCTGGCTGTCCGGTGTCGCGCTGTACCGCCTGCAGGGCCGCCTCGCCTTCGGCCCCGCCCTCGCCCGCGCCGGCTGGGTGGTCTCCGTCGTCCTGATCGGCCTGTGGGGCTGGTTCGATCCGGAGCCGTACCTGCGCGGCGTCGCCAACGGCCTGTGGCCCTTCCCCGGCATCCGCATGGGCAGCGCCGACCGCGTACTGGCCGACTACGCCGTCATGCTGCTCGTGCTGCTGAACTTCGCCTGCGCGCGCCAGGCGCGGTTCGACGCCCTGCTGCGGCTGGCGCGCCCGATCCGCTTCCTCGCCGGGCACACGTTCACCTTATACCTGTCGCACGGGATCGTGATCGGGCTGTGGCAATCGCTGCTGCCGATCGAGCGCGGGGCGACGCACGAGATCCTCGCGATCGGCACCGCGATCGCCGTCGTGGCGCTGGCGTTGAATCCGTTCACGGAAGCGCTGCAGCGGATGCTGCGGCGCGGGTTCGATGCCGCACTGTCGCTGGGTGCGCGCGGGCTGGGCCTGCGCGCCTGATCACCGCTTCGCCGCGGCGCGTGCACGGTCCGGCGCACCGTGCTGGCCGCGCGCGCACGCCGGCCGTACGATGCGTCATTCAATTCGGAGACCGGTATGTCAGGCAAGAAGAAAGTTATCGCAAGCGTAGTGTTGGGTGCCCTGCTGTCGTTTCCCGCCTTCGCGGCGGACACCCCGTTGAACGCGTCCGATCGCGCCGCGATCGTGCAGACGCTGGCGGCGAAAATGAACGCGAATTACATCGAACCCACCGTGGCCGCACGGACCGGCAGTGCGATCGCCAGGAAACATGCCGAAGGCGGCTATGCATCGGCCGCCAGCGCGCAGGCATTCAGTGCCGCGCTGGCCAAGGACCTGCGCGAATTCAGCGACGACAAGCATTTCGGCGCCAGGGTCGACGAACGTTTTCGCGAGCCCGGCGGCGCCGACCTGCCCAGCCGCGCCGACATGGAGGAAGCGCGCGACGCGGCCCAGCGCGGGGGCTACGGCATCCAGAAGATCGAACGCCTTCCCGGCAACATCGGCTACATCGAGCTGCGCGGTTTCGGCCCCACTGAATTCGTCGGCCCGGCCTACACGGCGGCGATGTCGCTCATGGCGGGGACGGATGCGCTGATCCTCGACCTGCGCCGCAACGGCGGCGGGAGCCCGGCCAGCGTGGCTTACCTGATGAGCCATTTCTTCCCGCTGGGCGACCAGCGTCACCTGATCGACATCTACGATCGCCCGACCGATACGACGCGGCAGGTCTGGACCGTGCCGACGTTCGCACAGCGTTACGACAAGCCCGTGTACGTGCTGATCTCGGCCGGCACGTTTTCCGGCGGCGAGGATTGCGCCTATGACTTCCAGGCGCAGAAGCGCGGGACTCTGGTCGGCGAAACCACGGGCGGCGGCTCCAACCCGGTGAGCTGGTTCAGCCTGGGGCATGGCATCGTCGTCGCGATCCCGACCGCGCGCACGACCAATGTCGTCACCAGGACGAACTGGGAGCACGTGGGCGTGAAACCCGACATCGCGGTGCCCGCTGCGCAGGCGCTGCAGACGGCGCACGCCGCCATCCTGCGTAACCTGGTGGCGTCGGCGAAGGACGACAACGAACGCACGAACCTGCAGCGGATCTTGGCGATGGTGGAGAAAGGGGAAACGGAAAAGCCGGTCTACGCGCTCAGGAAGTGAGCCATGAAAAAGGGGCCGGGATAACCAAACCGGGCCCGGCCCCTTTTGCCTTACTTGGCCGCCGTCGCCAGCAGCATCTCGTTCAGGCGCTTCACGAACGCCGCCGGATCCGTCAGGCTGCCGCCTTCGGCCAGCATGGCCTGGTCGAACAGGATGTGCGCCCAGTCGCCGAAGCGCGGGCTCGCGGCGTCCTCGTACTTCAGGCGCGTGACGAGCGGGTGATTCGGGTTGATCTCGAGGATCGGCTTCGTCTCCGGCGCGTTCTGGCCGGCCGCCTTCAGCATGCGCACGAGGTTCGCGGACAGTTCGTGTTCGTCCGCCACGAGGCAGGCCGGCGAATCCGTCAGGCGGAACGTGACGCGCACGTCCTTGGCCTTGTCGGCCAGGGCACCCTTCATCTTCTCGACGAGGTCCTTGTACTGCGACTCGGTCTCCTCGTGCTCCTTCTTCTCGGCTTCGTCCTCGAGCTTGCCCAGGTCCAGGCCGCCCTTCGCGACGGACACCAGTTCCTTGCCGTCGAAGTCGTTCAGGAACGACAGCATCCACTCGTCCACGCGGTCCGTCAGCAGCAGCACTTCGACGCCCTTCTTGCGGAAGATTTCCAGGTGCGGGCTGTTCTTCGCGGCGTTGTAGTTATCCGCCGTGACGTAGTAGATCTTGTCCTGGCCTTCCTTCATGCGGCCGATGTAATCGGCGAACGAGACCGTCTGCTCGGCCGAATCCGTGTGCGTGGACGCGAAGCGCAGCAGCTTGGCGATGCGGTCCTTGTTGGTGGCATCCTCGCCGATGCCTTCCTTCAGCACCTGGCCGAATTCCTTCCAGAAGGTCGCGTACTTGTCCTTGCCTTCCTGCTCCTCGCTGTTGGCCAGCTCTTCCAGCATGCCCAGCACGCGCTTGGTCGAGCCTTCGCGGATCACGCGCACGTCGCGCGATTCCTGCAGGATCTCGCGCGAGACGTTCAGCGGCAGGTCGTTCGAATCGATCACGCCCTTCACGAAGCGCAGGTAGACCGGCATCAGCTGCTCGGCGTCGTCCATGATGAAGACGCGCTTCACGTACAGCTTGATGCCGCCGCGCTTGTTGCGGTCCCACAGGTCGAACGGGGCGTGACTCGGCACGTACAGCAGCTGCGTGTATTCGCTGCGGCCTTCGACGCGGTTGTGCGTGTACGCGAGTGGCGGCTGGAAGTCGTGCGAGACGTGTTTATAGAACTCTTCGTACTGCTCCTGCGTGATGTCGGATTTGCTGCGTGCCCACAGCGCGGACGCCTGGTTGACGGTCTCGAATTCGTCCTTGACGACGGTTTCCTTCTTCTCCTCGTCCCACTCTTCCTTCTTCATCACGATCGGCAGCGAGATGTGGTCGGAGTACTTGCGGATGATGGACTTCAGCTTCCACGACGACAGCAGCTCGTCCTCGCCTTCGCGCAGGTGCAGGATGACGTCGGTGCCGCGGTTGGTCTTCTCGATCTGCTCGACGGTGTAGTCGCCCTCGCCCGTCGATTCCCAGCGGACGCCGTCCGCCGCGTCAGCGCCCGCGCGGCGGGTCTCGACCGTGACGCGGTCGGCCACGATGAAGGCCGAATAGAAGCCCACGCCGAACTGGCCGATCAGCGCAGCATCGGCCTGCTGGTCGCCCGACAGCTTGCTGAAGAATTCCTTCGTGCCCGACTTGGCGATGGTACCCAGGTGCGAAATCACCTCGTCGCGGCTCATGCCGATGCCGTTGTCGGAAATGGTGACGGTGCGGGCTGCCTTGTCGAACAGGACCTTGATCTTCAGTTCGTGGTCGTTGCCGTACAGGCTGTCGTTGTTGATGGCCTCGAAGCGCAGCTTGTCGGCCGCATCCGATGCATTGGAAATCAGTTCTCGGAGGAAAATCTCCTTGTTCGAATACAAGGAGTGAATCATCAGTTGCAGCAGCTGTTTGACTTCTGCTTGGAACCCAAGGGTTTCTTTTTCGGCGACAGCCATCTTATATCCTCGTTGATAACAGGGTTGGACAGACCGGTCCGATATTGGGATAGCAACAAGGATTTCAAGAGGAATTTTTGAGGGGAAAGAAAGTCGTTTTTGGTATTGCACTGTCAAGACGCGCTGCTAGAATGTTTTTATTTCCTGAAAGGCAATAGGATGAGCGATGCCAAGGCCGTGGTCCGCCGCTATGTCGACGCGTTCAACCGCGGCGACCTGTCCACGCTGAAAACCCTGTTCGCCGAAGACGCAGAGATCCAGGGCGTGCTCGGCAAAGGTGTGTTCGAACGAGTCGAACCGATCTGGCGCCAGCTGATCGAAGGCTATGGCATCCAGCTGCGCATCGAGGAACTGATCGCCGAAGGCAATACCGTGGCGGCCCGCTTCACGGAGACGGGCACCTTCGTCCGCCCTGCCTTCGGCAAGGAACCCACGGGCAAGTCCTACGAACTGGTCGCCATGGAGTGGTTCGAGGTCGACGGCGACCGGATCGTGCGCCGCTGGGGCGCGCGCGACGCGGCCGCGCAGGCACGCCAGCTGGGCCTGGCCTGAACGGGTCAAAAAAAATTTTCGGAGCGATGTCGAAACAGGGCGATGCCGTTCGTCGTCGTGATGGCAGCACCCACAACAACCCACGAAGGAGATTCATCATGACTCAACAAGTGCGTCCCATCCCCGAAGGCTTCCACACGATCACCCCGCACCTCGTCTGCAGCGGCGCGGCCGACGCGCTGACGTTCTACGCGCAGGCCTTCGGCGCCGTCGAAATGAGCCGCATGCCCGGCCCGAACGGCAAGATCATGCACGCCCAGATGCGCATCGGCGATTCGATCTTCATGCTGGCCGACGATTTCCCCGACTATGGCTGCGTCGGTCCGCTGGCTTTGAAAAATACGCCGGTCTACATCCACCTGTACGTCGAGGACGTCGACGCCGCCTACGCCCGCGCCATCGAAGCGGGCGCCAAGCCGATCATGCAGGTGGCCGACATGTTCTGGGGCGACCGCTACGGCCAGCTCGAAGACCCGTTCGGCCACCGCTGGTCGATCGCCACCCACAAACGCGACATGACGCCCGAGCAGATGCGCGAAGAAATGGAAAAATCGATGGACCAGACCTGCGCGGGAGCACAGCAATGAAATTCATGGTGATCGTGAAAGCCAGCCCGGCCTCGGAAGCCGGCATCATGCCGAGCGAAAAACTGTTCACGGAGATGGGCAACTTCAACGAGGAACTCGTCAAGGCCGGCGTCATGCTGGCCGGCGAAGGCCTGCACCCCAGCAGCAAGGGCGCCCGCATCCGGTTCAATGGCAACCAGCGCACCGTGATCGACGGACCATTCACGGAAACGAAGGAACTCGTGGCCGGCTTCTGGCTGATCGAGGTGGGCTCGAAGGAGGAAGCCATCGAGTGGTTCAAGCGTTGCCCGAATCCGCACGAGGACGGCGAGAGCGAGATCGAGATCCGCCAGATCTTCGGACCTGACGACTTCGGCACGTCCCTCCCGGACGACGTGCGCGCGCAGGAAGACCGCCTGCGCGAACAAATGGCCGCGCGCTGAAGGAGACCGCCATGCAGTTCATGCTCATCCGCACCGACAACGACACGCGCACCGCGGCAGCCGATCCGCAGGCCGTGCTGGACGACCTGCTGCGCCGCCTGCCGGGCGGCCAGACGAACGCCGACGCGCCGCGCGCTCCCGCCCTCGCACTGGCGTTCGCGCAGGACGCCGACGCGCGCCGCCTGAAACTGTGGCCCGGCGGCGAGGCCGTGACGTCCGGTCCCTTCCCGGCCGACGAGCGCCTGCCGGCCGGCTTCGCCGTGTTCGAGGCGCCGTCGCGTGCCGCTGCGCTGGCATGGCTGCAGGCCAATGGCGTGATCCCGGCGGGCGGCGACGTCACGCTGGAATTGCGCGAAACGGGCTGCCCCGGCGGCTGCGCGGGCATCCCGCCCGGCGCGGCCGGCGACGACACGTGCTACGCGATCCTGCTGCGCTCCGACGCCGGCACCGAGCGCGACGCCATCCCGCTGCAGGAAAAGCTGGACCGGCTGAACGCCTTCAACGCCATCCACGCGGCGGCCGGCACCCTGCTGGCCGGCGACGGCCTGAAGTCCACGGCGCGCGGTGCCCGCGTGCGCGTGGCCAAGGGCGGCGCCAGCATCATCGACGGCCCGTTCGCGGAAGCCAAGGAATTGATCGCCGGCTTCTGGATGATCCGCGCGCCGTCGATCGATGCCGCCCTCGACTGGGCCCGCACCTTGCCCTATCCGACGGGGCCGGACGTCGAGGTCGAGATCCGGCCGGTGGCACTGATCGCGCCGCTCGGCCAGCACGCGCCGGTCGATGCCGCGACGGCCCGGCTGCGCGAGGACGCCAGCGTGCGCGCCGAACAGCTGGACGCCGCGCTGCGCGCCGAGCTGGCCCCGCAACCGGCATGGGACCGTCCGTGACATGACGCGCGGCGCCGACGCGGGCAAGATCGTCGAGGCCGTCTGGCGCATGGAGTCGGCGCGCATCGTCGGCGCGCTGACCCGCATGCTGCGCGACCTCGGCCGGGCGGAGGAACTCGCCCAGGACGCGCTGCTGGAAGCGCTGGAGCGCTGGCCGGCGGACGGCGTGCCGGACCGTCCCGGCGCCTGGCTGATGCAGGTGGCCAAGCGGCGCGCTCTCGACCACCTGCGCCACCACGCCATGCACGCCAGCAAGGAAGGCGAGCTGAGCTGGGAGATGGACAACCTGCTCGCGGACGGCGGCAGCTTCCGCGACCCCGCCGAGCTGGCGGCGCTGACGCAGGAGACGGCGGGCGAGATCGACGACGACGTGCTGCGCCTGATCTTCGTCTGCTGCCACCCGGTGCTGTCGGCCGAGGCGCGCGCGGCGCTGGCGCTGAAGCTGCTGGGCGGCCTCGCCACGGGAGAAATCGCCCGCGCCTTCCTCGTGCCCGAAGCGACGGTGGCGCAACGCATCGTGCGCGCCAAGCGCACGCTGGCGGAAGCCCGGGTGCCGTTCGAGGTGCCGCGCGGCGAGGAACTGAAGCCGCGCCTCGCATCCGTGCTGCAGGTGATCTACCTGATCTACAACGAAGGCTATTCCGCCAGCGCGGGCAACGAGTGGCTGCGGCCCACCCTGTGTCGCGAGGCGCTGCGCCTGGGCCGCGTGCTGGCGGAACTGATGCCCGACGAAGGCGAGGTCCACGGCCTCGTCGCGCTGATGGAAATCCAGTCCTCGCGCGAGCGCGCCCGCACGGGCCCGGACGGCGCGCCGATCCTGCTGATGGACCAGGACCGCTCGCGCTGGGACCGCCTGCTGATCGGCCGCGGGCTGGCCGCGCTCGACCGCGCGGGCCGCCTCGGCGCGCTCGGCCCGTACGCGCTGCAGGCCGCCATCGCCGCCTGCCATGCGCGCGCCCTCACGCCGGAAGCGACGGACTGGGCCCGCATCGCCGCGCTGTACGACGCGCTATCCCAGCTGATGCCGTCCCCCGTCGTGGAACTGAACCGCGCCGTCGCGCTGGGCATGGCCTACGGCCCGGAAGCGGGCCTGGCCCTGGCCGACGCGCTGCTGGACGTGCCCGCGCTGCGCAACTACCACCTGCTGCCGAGCGTGCGCGGCGACCTGCTCGCGAAACTGGGCCGGCACGCGGAAGCGAAGGCGGAATTCGAACGGGCGGCCAGCCTCACGCAGAACGAGCGCGAGCAGGCGTTGCTGCTGGAGCGGGCGCGGTCGAGCGCATTGCTGGAAAACCGGTGAACGAGTACGCCGCGCCGATCGCTTCGCTGATCGCCAAGTCGGACAAGGCGAGGCAGAAACTCGCCCCAGGCACGTGGCAGTACCGGATGTTGGACGACAACCTGAACGCGTTACGCATCGCGGCCGCACTGATGTCAGGCGCTTCGGCGGCGCCGGGTCGGTACGCCCCAGACGACCTGCGCGTCGCCGTACGCGCGTTCGCGTCGATGATTGCCCGCAGCGAAACTGCCGAAGCGCGGGCCACGCCGGGCACCGCCCAGCACGCACTGCTGCGGAACCGGCTCGCGGCGCTGCGCGCGGCGCAAACGATGATCGTCAACCTGCTGGAGCGCGCGTGAACAAAATCGATCTCAAGAAAGACCTCAAGCATCTCTATCAACCGTCCGCGCGCGACGTCGTGCAGGTCGATGTTCCAGCGTTCCGCTACCTGATGATCGACGGGGACGGCGATCCGAACACGTCGCCGCATTACGCGCGGGCCGTGGAAGCGCTGTTTTCCGTGTCCTACACGGCCAAGTTCATGGTCAAGAAGGGACCGGCGGCCATCGACTATGCGGTGATGCCGCTCGAGGGCCTGTGGTGGTCGGACGACATGTCATCGTTCGTCGCCAACGACCGGACGAAGTGGCAATGGACGATGATGATCCACCAGCCGGCTTTCGTCGACGAATCCCTGCTGCGCGACGCGATGGCGGAAGTGAAGCGCAAGAAGGGCCTGCACACGGTCGATGCGCTGCGGATCGAACGTTTTACGGAAGGCCCGTGCGCCCAGACCCTGCACGTCGGCCCGTTCACGGACGAAGGCCCGACGATCCAGCGCGTGCACGACTTCATCGAAGCGCGCGGCAGCCTCGCCGGCAAGCACCACGAAATCTATTTGAGCGACATCCGCCGCGCCGATCCCGCCCGGTGGAAAACGATCATTCGCCAGCCGATGGCGCAGCAGGCAGGAACGGCGCCAGTGCCTGCCCGGCCGCGGCCGGGTTGACGGCGCGTGCCTGCAGCCCCTGCATGGCGATGGCGACATCGGCCCGGCGGCCGCTGTCGTGCAGCACGGCCTCGTTGTCGGCCATGGCACGCAGCAGCTGGGTGGTGAGGCGGTCCAGCTCGGGACGAATGGTTTTCGCGAGGTCGGGCGCGTCGTCGAAACGGCCGGCGCCCTCCGCTTGCCAGCGGGCGTACAGCGCGCGCTGCACCGTCTTGGAGGCTTCGATCTGCGCCCGGAACACGGTGCGTACCCACGCTTCCGGCAGGCCCAGCGTCGCCCCCTGCCGCACCGCCGCGGCGATGACCTGTTCCTCGCGCGGCAGGTCTTCGATGGCCGCCTTCGCATTCCACTTGGCACGCGCGACATCCTGCGCCAGCAACAGGCGCCGGTCGATGGCCTCGCGCAATGGCTCCAGCCCCCATGGGAACGCCAGCCAGCGCTCCAGGCGCTTCGGCACGTCGCCATTGTCCAGGCGTTGCTGCAGCCAGCGGTCGACATACGCCTTCAGCGCCGCGTCGCGGGGCAGCAGGATGGCCTTGTCCGTCATGTCGATGGGCGCTTCGGGGTGAACGGCGCACAGCTGCGGATGCAGACGCTGCTGCAAACGGGTTTCGATGGCGTCGGTCATCATGAGGTCGGCCGCCCCGCTGACGATCTGGCCGAAGATGGTCACATTGTCCGGGTACACGGTCAGCTGCGCGTGCGGCGCGCGGGCGCGGGCGAAGCGTTCGTTGGTGCCGCCCGGATTGACGATCAGCCGCACGTCCGGCCGGTCGATCTGCGCCAGCGTCTGGTAGCGGGCAACGTTTTCGCAGCGCGTGATCGGCGTCTTGCCGTCGTGCAGATAAGGCACGGAGAACAGCGCCCGCCGTTGCCGCTCGGCCGTCACGGACACGCCGCTCAGCGCGAGATCGAACTTGTCCGCGCCCAGGTCGGCCATCAGCGTCGGCCAGCTCGTCGGCACCAGTTGCAGTCGCACGCCGAGGGAGCGCGCCAGCTCATCCGCCAGCTCCACGTCCATGCCGATGAATCCGCCGCCAGCCTGCAGGTAGCTGAAGGGCTTGTAGTCGCCGGTACTGCCCACCCGCAGCACGCCGCGCGCGGCGATGTCGTCCAGCCGGCCGGCCTGTGCCGGCGCCAGTACGGCCGTCAGCAGGACGGCCATCCACGCTCTAGAAATCGTTGCTGCGCGCATGCATGTCCCTTCGTCTGTCCGTGGCGGACCGCGCAGCGTAGGACAAGCGACCATGCCTGTCAAGCCGGGCATGGGACTACCCGAGCGCTGCCGCGAGCCTGTCGAAGACGAACGCCGTGAACACGCGGATTCGCTGCACGCGCCGGAGATCGGGATGCGTGAGGATCCACACGTCCGTGTCCAGCGCGGGATCGGGATCGGCAAGCCGGACGAGCCCGGGCCGCGCATCCGCCAGCAGACACAGCAGCATGCCCGCACCCAGGCCAGCCTCGACGGCCGTCACCATCCCCAGCAGCGAATCCACGCTCACGACATGCCGCTCGGCCGGCACGTGCTCATGCAGCCAGCGGGCCTGGCGCAGGTGCGCGAGGCTGTCGTCGGGTGCGACCCAGTCATGGTCACCCTGTGGTCGCCGCGCCAGATACGCCGTCGACGCGTACGGCGCCGTGCGCAGGAGGCCTGCCTTGCGGCCGACGAGATTGTCCGGCGGCGTGTTGGACGGCCGGATGGCCACGTCCGCGTCGCGCTTCGACAGATTCAAAAAGCTGTTGTTGACCGTGACCTGCAGCTGGATGCCGGGGTAGTCCGCCCGAAAGTCCGCCAGCACCGGCAGCAGCACGGCCATCAGGGTGTCGGTCGTCGTGACGCGGATCGTGCCCTGCAGCGCCGCATCCTGCCCGCCCAGCTTGCGCTCGATGTCCTGCATGCCTTCGCCGATGGGGGCCAGCAGGGCCTGCAGCTCTTCGCCGCTGGCCGTCAGCACGTAGCCCGTCTGGAAGCGCTCGAACAGGCGCACGTCGAGCGCGGTCTCCAGTTTGTCCAGGCGGCGCAGCACCGTCGAGTGGCTTTGCCCGAGCCGGCGCGCGGCGGCGGAGACGGAGCCGCTGCCCGCCACCGCGAGGAAGTATCGATAGTCGTCCCAGTCCATGGGTGCGCAAAAACAGACAGGTGTTGTCTGAATAAGTCGAATGTTCAACCATTCTTGCACAAGCTACGCTGTTCCTGTCAATCACAGGAGGGAAGCATGTACACCGCTTATGTCGCCGATACCCCGAACGGCAGGAAACTCATCATCGCGCTGGAAGAACTCGGCCTGGACTACCGGGTCCGCCACGTCGACCTGGGCGCAGGCGAGCAGTTCGCGCCCGATTTCCTGGAAATCAGCCCCAACAACAAGATCCCCGCGCTCGTCGACGAACGCACCGGCCGGAGCCTGTTCGAATCGTGCGCGATCCTCTACCACCTCGGCCAGGCCACGGGCAGGCTGATCCCCGACAGCGACGTCGTCCTGCAATGGCTGTTCCTGCAGGCGGCCAGCGTCGGGCCGATGCTGGGACAGCTGTGGTGGTTCCGGCACGCTGCGCCGGAACGCAACGGGATGGCGCTGGACCGTTACACGCGCGAAACGCAGCGGCTCTATGGCGTGATCGAACGCCGGCTGGCCGTCTCGAACCACATCGCGGCGGACGAGTACTCCATGGCGGACATCGCCTTTTATCCATGGCTGGCCACCCATGACGAACTGGGCATCGACATACGTGCGTACCCGCACGTGGACGCGTGGCTGCGCAGGATCGCGGAGCGCCCGGCCGTCGTACGGAGCCAGCTCAAGATGCGGAAAGCCTGACATGGCCGCATGGATGCAATTGTTCGCGGCCGGGGTGCTGGAGGTCGTGATGGCCTTCGCGCTCAAGGCTTCCGCGGGCGTCACCCGACCCGTGCCGTCCCTGCTGGCGGTGCTGGCCGCACTGGGCAGCATCTGGCTGCTGGCCGCCGCCGTGCGCACCCTGCCGCTGGGGATCGCGTATGCCGTGTGGACGGGCATCGGCGCCCTCGGCGTCAGCCTCGTCGGCGCGGCCGTCTTCGCGGAGACGCTGTCGCCGGCGCGGATGCTGTGCATGGCGCTCGTCTTCGGCGGGATCGCCGGCCTCAAATACCTGGAGCAATCATGAATACGATTTATATTGTTATCGCCTTCCTGGCGGGCTGCGGCCTGCCGTTGCAGGCGGCAGCCAATGCACGCCTGGGCAAGGCCGTCGCGAGCCCGTTCGCCGCCGCCACCTTGCAACTGTTCGTCGCCACCGTCCTGCTGTGCCTCGCCGTCGCGGCCGGCGGCGCCCTGCCCGCGCTGGGCCGGCTCGGACAAGCCCAGTGGTGGCAGTTGCTGGGCGGCCTCGCCAGCGCCCTGTACGTCGTCGCGGGCATCGTGTTCATCCCGCGCATCGGTGCCGTCACCACGGTCGGGCTGTTCATCGCGGGGCAGGCGTTCGCGTCGCTGTTGCTGGACGGCGTGGGCCTGCTGGGCGTCGTCCGGCGCGCGCCCGGACCGTTCACGTGGCTGGGCGCTGTATGCGTCGCCGCCGGCATCGTGCTGATCGTGCGGGGGCAGCGCCCCGCCGCCGGCACGCCGCCCCGCCGGGTCAAGGCCGCGTGGGTCGCGGCGGCCGCGCTGTGCGGCGGCGTGCTGCCCGTGCAGGGTGCGCTCAACGCGGCCGTCGCGCGCGCGCTGGGTGCGCCGCTGGTCGTGTCGCTCACGAGTTTTGCCGTGGCGACTGCGGGCATGGCGACCGTCCTCGCCCTCGTGATGGCCGTGAACCGCAACGAACGGCCGCGCCTCGGAGGACTGTGCGCCGTGCCGTGGTGGGCCTGGCTCGGGGGGCCGGTGGGCGTGTGCTACGTCACGACCGTGTTCCTCGCACTGCCCGTGATCGGCGCGGCCGCGACGGTCGGATTCACGATCGCGGGACAGCAGGTGGTGGCGATCCTGATCGACCGGTTCGGCCTGTTCGGCCTGCCGAAGAGTGCCGTCTCGCGCATCCGGCTCGCCGGTGCGCTCGTGCTGCTGGCCGGCGTCGTGTCGATCAAGCTGCCGTAAGGGTTATCAAAAGCGTCATCCCAGCTCGCGCTCGAGGAAGCGCCACGCGGTGTCGTCTTCCATCGCCGCCACGTTCAGGCGCAACTTCGTCGATGGCAGCTGCGTCGGTGAGAACAGGCTGCCCGGCGCCAGCAGCAGGCCCTCGTCCATCGCGCGCGCGGCGAGCACGTTGGTGTCGCGCCCGCAGTCGGCCCACGCGAACATGCCGGCCGTCGGCGCCGGCTCCAGCGTCATGCCGAGCGACTCGATGCGGCGCAGCGCCGGCGGACGGATCGCATCCAGGCGGGCGCGGATGCGGTCCAGGTGCTTGCGGTAGACGCCCTCGGACAGGATCTTGTAGACGACGCGCTCGCCCAGGTCGCTCGTGCTCAAGGTGGCCAGCATCTTGCGGTCGGCCAGGCGCTGCGCGATGTCGCCCGATGCCGCGATGAAGCCGACGCGCAGGTTCGGCGCCAGCGATTTCGAAAAGCCGCCCAGGTAGATCACACGCTGCAGCTGGTCCAGTGCCGCCAGCCGCGTGGCGGGCTGCGAACCGCCCGGGTGCAGGTCGCAATAGATGTCGTCCTCCACCATCGTGATGTCGTGGCGCTCCGCGATGCGCAAAATCTGAAAAGCCTTCGCGGCGGACAGCGACGTGGAACTGGGGTTGTGCAGCACGGAGTTGATGATGTACAGGCGCGGCTTGTGCACCGCCGCCAGCGCCTCGAACTCGGCCAGGTCCGGACCGTCCGCCTGGCGCCGGATGCCGACCACCTTCAACCCCATCGCGGCGAACGAGCCGAACATGAGGAACCACGCCGGATCGTCGACGAACACGGTGTCGCCGGGACGGCAGAATTCGCGCGCGACGAGATCGAGGCCCTGCGTCACGCCGAGCGTCGTCACGAACTGTTCGGGCGCGGCCGCGATTTCCAGTTCCGCCAGCTTGCGCTGCAGCTGCTCGCGCAGCGGCGCATAACCCTGCGGACCGGCGTAGTTCAGCAGCGCGCTGCTGTTCTGGCGGCTGACGGCGCGCAGCGCGTTGGCGACGCCCGGCCCGTCCAGCCACGCCGTCGGCAACACGCCGGCCGCGCTCGTCGGCTGGCCCGGCATCTGCCGGAACATGTGGCGGACCAGCCAGACGACGTCCAGTGCACGCTTTTCGAGGGCGCCGGCGATGTCGGGGTCGTCGCGGCGCAGCGACTTGTTCAGCGGCGCGCGCTCGCGCACGAAAAAGCCGGCACCGCGGCGCGATTCCAGGTAGCCCTGCGCGACGAGACGGTCATAGCTGGCCACGACGGTGAATGACGAGACGCCGTGCGCGGCGGCAAAGCGGCGGATCGACGGCATGCGCGCACCCGCGCGCAGCTGCTTGTCGTCGATGCGCGCGCTGATCATCCGGACGATCTGGTCGGCCAGCGGTTCGCCGGAATCGCGCGACAGCAATGTCGGTATCGTTGTATCGGTCATTTCACCATCACAGTGCGCAAAGGATATCGGTAAGTGTATAGGGACTGTACTGCTCTGCGGGTCTAGCATAACCCTGACCCAAGTTTGCTGCAACGACAACCGGAGAACGTATGCGTCCCACCACCCTGACACCGACGACGACCGTCGGCACGACATCCGACGAAGCACGCGGCATGCTGCTCGGCCTGATCGGCGTCGCCATCTTCAGCCTCACCCTGCCGTTCACGCGGCTCGCGGTGCGCGAGCTCGATCCGCTGTTCCTCACGCTGGCGCGCGCACTCGGCGCCGCCGTGCTGGCGGCCGGCTGGCTGCGGATGCGCCGCGTCGCGTGGCCGGGACGCACGGCCCTGCGGCCGCTGGCCATCGTGGCGGTCGGGTGCGTGCTCGGGTTCCCGCTGCTCAGCTCGATCGCGATGCGCAGCGTGCCGGCGTCGCACGGCGCCGTGCTGGCGGGCATGCTGCCGCTGGCGACGGCACTGTACGCGGCGCTGCGCGGTTACGAGCGGCCCTCGAACGGATTCTGGCTCGTCGCGCTGCTGGGATCCGGGCTGGTCGTCGCGTTCGCGCTGAGCCAGGGCGGCGGCGCGTTGCAGCCGGCCGACCTGCTGATGTTCGGCGCGATCGTGTCCGCGGCGGCCGGGTATGCGGAAGGCGGCCGCCTGGCGCGCACGCTGGGCGGGCAGGAAACGATCTGCTGGGCACTCGTGCTGGCCGCCGTTCCGGCCGCCGTCCTGCTGCTGGCCCTCGAGGGCGACCAGATCGGCCGCCTTGGCGCCGTCGGCCCGGCCAGCTGGCTCGGGTTCGGCTACATCACCGTCGGCTCGATGTTCATCGGCTTCTTTTTCTGGTACCGCGGCCTGGCGCTGGGCGGCGTGGCGCGCGTGGGACAGGTACAGCTGTTGCAGCCGTTCCTGTCGCTGGCCGGCGCCGCCGTCCTGCTCGGCGAAACGCTCACGCTGGCCAACGTCGGCTTCGCACTGGCCGTGATCGCGACCGTCGCGCTGGGCCGCCGCATGCAGGTGAGGCGATAATGGGTATGCACCTGACGATGCCCACGCCCGCCGGCAAGTCGTACAATAACGGCTTTCTTTTCAAACATCCCTGGGGAATCCATGTCCGTCTACGACAAACTCAACGCACTGAACATCACCCTCTCGGCACCGGCGACGCCGGCGGCTGCCTACGTCATGTATGCGCAGACCGGCAACCTGGTCTTCCTGTCCGGCCACATCAGCAAGAATGCGGACGGCACGGTGAATACCGGCCTGCTGGGCAAGGACAAGACGACGGAACAGGGCAAGGCGGCGGCGCGCGCCGTGGCGATCGACCTGATCGGCACCTTGCAGGCGGCCGTCGGCGGCGACCTGAACCGCGTGAAGCGCATCGTCAAGGTGATGAGCCTGGTCGCGTCGACGCCGGACTATACGGAACAGCACCTCGTCACGAACGGCTGCTCGGAACTGCTGGGCGAAGTGTTCGGCGATGCCGGCAAGCATGCCCGCTCGGCCTTCGGCGTGGCGTCGCTGCCGCTGGGCGCCTCCGTCGAGATCGAACTGATCGCCGAAGTGGCGTAAGCTATCGCCCTGCAGTACACATTTAACCGGAGCATGCTTATCAGGCGTGCTCCTCTATCGAGAGAGCAGCCTACCCGGCGTGCTTTATAATGGCCGACGCACCATCGTGGCCCTTCCTGTGAGACCAGTATGAAAATCGAAAATCCCAATCCCATCCAGTGGCAGTTCTCGGAGCGCGCCACGCAGCTGCAAAGCTCGGCAATCCGCGAGATCCTGAAGATCACCCAGCGTCCGGAAATCATTTCCTTCGCCGGCGGCCTGCCCTCGCCCGCCACCTTCCCCGTCGAACGCATGAAGGCGGCCTACGACAAGGTGCTGACGGAAACCGGCAAGCAAGCACTGCAGTACGGCCCGACGGACGGCTACGCGCCGCTGCGCGAGTGGGTGGCGAACTACCTGTCCACGGAAGGCTCAAGAATCGTGCCGGAACAGATCCTGATGGTCTCCGGCTCGCAGCAGGCCCTCGACCTGCTGGGTAAAGTCCTGATCGACGAAGGCTCGCGCGTGCTGGTGGAAACCCCCAGCTACCTCGGCGCACTGCAAGCCTTCTCGGTCTACCGTCCGGAATTCCAGTCGGTGGAGACGGACGACCACGGCCTCGTGCCGTCGTCGATCGAGCCGCTGGCCAAGGGTGCACGCCTGCTGTACTCGCTGCCGAACTTCCAGAACCCGACCGGCCGCTCGCTGTCGATCGAACGCCGCCGCGAACTGGTGGAAACCTGCGCCCGCCTCGGCCTGCCGCTGATCGAGGACGATCCGTACGGCGCGCTGTCGTACAAGGGCGAACCGATGCCGCGCATGCTGTCGATGAATCCGGACGGCGTCATCTACATGGGCTCGTTCTCGAAAGTGCTGACGCCGGGCATCCGCCTGGGCTACGTCGTCGCCCCGCTGCCGCTCGTGCGTCGCCTCGAGCTGGCCAAGCAGGCCGCCGACCTGCACACCGCCACGTTGACGCAGATGGTCGTGCACGAAGTCGTCAAGGACGGTTTCCTGAACGAACACATCCCGACCATCCGTAACCTGTACGCGAACCAGTGCCAGGTGATGCTGGACGCGATGGCCGAGCAGTTCCCGGAAGGCGTGACGTGGACCCGTCCGGAAGGCGGCATGTTCATCTGGGTCACGCTGCCGAAGCACATCGACGCGATGAAACTGCTGGACCAGGCGATCGCCGCCCGCGTCGCGTTCGTCCCGGGCGCCCCGTTCTATGCCAACCAGCCGGAAACGAATACGCTGCGCCTGTCGTTCGTGACGGTGCCGCCGGAGCGCATCCGCGAAGGCATTGCCACCCTGGGCAAGCTGATCAAGGATCAGATGTAAAAACGGCAGGTTCGCACCAGGGCCCCGGCCTTGGTGCCCACGGCGGCAGGGATGCCGCCGGGCATCAACAATTGTTGAACAAGACAGACAATTGTCAGTTGCGCAAAAGTTACAAATTTTTCCAGTTGTAAAAGAACTTATTGCCCCATGTCAGCTCTGCGGGTGTATGATTTTGCACGCAATATAAACGTGCAGTTCCCGCAAAGCACCGTATGACCAACCCTGCGACCGTGCCGCTTGCCGACCCGCGCAAGCCCGCCATCCTCATCGTCGACGATGCGCCCGACAACCTCGGCGCGCTGCGTTCGATGATGCTGCGTCAAGGCTACCAGACGTTCGTCGCCACCTCCGGCGACCGCGCGCTGGACATCGCCCAGCGCGTCAAGCCCGACCTGATCCTGCTGGACGTCGTGATGCCCGGCATTGACGGTCTGGAAACGTGTCGCCGCCTGAAGGCGCATCCGGCCACGACGCGCATCCCCGTCATCTTCATGAGCGCGCGCGGCGAGACGGAAGACATCGTCGCCGGGTTCGACACGGGTGCCGCCGACTACATCCCGAAGCCCCTGCGCCTGGAAGAAGTGTGCGCCCGCGTGCGCGCCCAGCTGCGCCTGCGCAGCAGCGACCCGCAGTCGGAACAGACCGACCGCCTGCGCATGATCGTCAACAGCATGGACCAGGGCCTCCTGATCGTCGAGAGCTGCGGCCGCGTGCAGTACGCGAACCCGGCGTGCGACCGCTACCTGGGCTATGCACCGGAGGAACTGGTCGGACAGTCGCTGAAGGACCTGCTGGACTGCCATGAACCGGGCTGCTGCGAAGGTCTCGATGCAATGACCTACGGCACGCGCGAGGTCAAGATCCGCCACCGCGACGGCGCCTTGCGCGCGATGGACCTAACGATGACGCCGATGCACGCGGCCGACGGCCTGTTCGTCGTCCTGCTGCACGACATCACGCACCACAAGCAATCGGAGGACGCGCTGCAGCGCGCCGCGATGCTGGACCCGCTGACGAAGATCGCCAACCGGCGCCACTTCGACGCCTTCCTGGACAAGGAATGGCACCGCGCCATCCGCAACGCCCAGCCGCTGTCGCTGGTCGTGCTGGACGTCGACCACTTCAAGCTGTACAACGACACGCTGGGCCACGCGGCGGGCGACGTTTGCCTGCAGAAGGTCGCGCAGACCCTGCAGGACCACGCCGCACGCCCGACCGACCTCGCGGCCCGCTACGGCGGCGAGGAATTCGTGCTGCTGTTCGCGGAAACGCCCGCGGAAAACGCGCTGCGCCTGGCGGAGATGATCCGCGCGGCCGTCGCGGCACTGGAAATCCCGAACCCGCGCTCGACCACGTCGGCCTGGCTCACGGTGTCCGTGGGCGTGGCGACGATCGTGCCGACCCAGCTGGATGCGATCGACAACCTGTTCGTGTGCGCGGACCGCGCCATGTATGCGGCCAAGGCTGGCGGGCGCAATCGGGTGGAGGCGACCATTGTCGGGGCGGCGTGGGATGTGGTGCAGGATGCAGCAGTGTATTGAACACTGCCGGAGATGAAGCGGCGATCTAGGACTGGGCAGGCTGAACGCTGCCAAGAATACCGCACAGCGTTTCCGCATCGACTGGTTTGACCAGGTGATGGTCGAACCCGGCAGCATGGGTCCGCTCCCGATCCCCGTCCAGGTCAAAGCCTGTCAACGCGATCAACACGGCGTGATTTGTTTCCGTCTGGGTGCGCAAATGCCGGGCCAATTCGTTGCCGTCCATGTCCGGAAGGCCGATGTCCAGTACGAACGCGTCAGGTGCGACGTCCCTGCTCCGGTCGAGCGCTTCGCGCCCTGCGGAAGCCGTGAACACCTCGTGACCGGCCGCTTCCAGCAAGGCCGCCAGCATCTCGACGGCATCGACATTGTCATCGACCACCATGATTTTCAGTTTCCTGGCAGGAGACAAGGTCATGCGTGGTGTCCTGCGCCGTTCGATGCGGCCTTCGTCGACTTCCTGCCTGGGCAGCCAGACCGTGAATGTGCTGCCTTTGCCCAAGCCGGGGCTCGAGCACATCACTTTCCCGCCATGTAATTCAACCAGGCTCTTCACGAGCGCCAGTCCCAAACCCAACCCACCGGAGGTCCTGTCCGACGTGCATTCGGCCTGAGCGAACAGGTCGAACGCGTGTGGAACGAAATCGGACGCCATCCCGACACCGTCGTCTTCGACCACGATTGCCACCTGATCGCCATGAAGCACAAGTGACAGTTCGATGTGGCCGTTTTCCGGCGTGTATTTGGCAGAATTCGTCAGCAGATTCGCGATAACCTGGACGAGGCGCTTTTTATCCCCCAGCAGTGGTATCGCCTCGGAAAATTCGGCAAGCACCAACGCATGGTGCCTGGCTTCGACTTGCGGAGTAACTTGCTCTACTGCGTCGGCAATGACCTGGCGCAGGTCTAGCGGCTCCAGCTTCAATTCGATGGCGCCGCGTGTGACACGGGACACATCGAGCAAATCCTCGACCAGTGCCGCCATGTGTGCGACCTGTCGCGCAATGATGTTGCTGGCGTTGTTAACGACCGCATCATTGCTCTTAGCCATCTTCAACAACGTCGCCGCGGCGCTGATGGGAGAAAGCGGGTTACGCAATTCATGGGCGAGCATGGCAAGGAACTGATCCTTGCGCATTTTTTCCGCTTCGACAGCGTCCCGGGTCGCCTTCGCAAAACTGAAGACCGACGCGGCGAGCAATTGATCGATTGCTTCGTTAAAGCGGATGATGTCGCCAATATCCGTAGCGCTGGGGGTACTGTTGGCGTCACTCCAGAGACGCAGCACGCTGGATCGCAAGGCACGGTATTCGGAAGCGAGTTGCTCTATCGTGAAATTCGATTCGAGCCGGGCAAGCCCGTGCTGTTCTCCAGCCTCGGTTTCCGTTGACCTCGGCTCCTCGCCGTGCGACTTGACGATCTCTTCCTGGCGCGACTGTGCCGTACCGAGGTCTTGCGCAATGCTCTTCAACATCGCGGATGCATGATCGCGGAGCGCCTTCGTTGTCATCACGGCGGCAGCAGGCTGCACTGTGCGGGCAAAACCCTCCCATTCCTGCAGGATAGCTTCGGTATGGGAGCGAATGAAATCGGCTAGCCGCAAGGTATCCCCCGTAAGCACGACGGGGCGCTACTGGCCCGGGATCGTACGATAGCAAATTTGCGTGTTGACGTCTTTACGTCCGTTCGCAGCGGGACTTTCGGACCGATGCGATACGGGAACCGCCGGTTCAACGCTTCGGGTATCCCGTGATCTCCGCAATCTCCCGATACAACGGCTGCAACTGCCGATACATCTTCAGATAAACCTGACGGTACAGCCGCTCGTACACGCCGCGGTGCGCCGGCACCGGCTCGAACACGCGCCCCACCCGCGTCATCGCCGCGATCGCCGTCGCGAAATCGCGGTGCAGCCCCAGCCCCACGGCCGCGTCGATGGCCGCGCCCAGGCCCGACGTCTCGTACACGTGCGGCCGCGCCGTCGGCAGGCCGAAGATGTCGGCCGTCAGCTGCATTGCGCAATCGCTCTTCGAACCGCCACCGGACACGCGCAGCTCCGTGATCGGCACGCCGCTGCGCTTTTCGATGCGCTCCTTCCCTTCGCGCAGCGCGTATGCGAGACCTTCGAGGATCGCGCGGTACACGTGCGCCCGCGTGTGCACGTCGCCGAAGCCGACGATGGCGCCCTTCGCCTCGCGGCCCGGCACGCGGATGCCGGGTGTCCAGTACGGCTGCAGCATCAGGCCCATCGAACCCGGCGGGACGGAACTCGCCAACTGGTCGAACAGCTGCTCGGGCGCCACGTCTTCCGCGAGGGCGCGCTGCTGCTCGCGGTGGCCGAACTGCTCCTTGAACCAGTTGACCATCCAGTAGCCCCGGAACACCTGCACCTCGCTGCTGTACGCGCCCGGGATCGCGGCCGGATACGGCGGCAGGAACGGCGTCACCTCGACGTAGCGGGTGCCCGTCGTGTTGATGGTGGCCGTCGTGCCGTAGCTGAGGCACCCGACGTGCGGCTCGCGGCAGCCCGCCCCGATCACCTCGCACGCCTTGTCGGCCGCCGCAGCCAGCAGCGGCGTGCCGGCCGGGATGCCGGTCGCGTCGGCTGCTGCGCGGCCGATTTCGCCCAGATGGTCGCCCGGCTCCACGAGTTCCGGCAGCATGCGCGGCTCGACGGCCAGCGCCTGCCACTTCCAGTCGCGCGCACCGGCCCAGCGGCGCCGCTTGTAATCGAACGGGACGTAGGCGACCTGCGAGCCGGACGAATCCGCGAAGCGCCCGCACAGCCGCCAGTTCAGGTAGCCGGACAACAGCAGGAATTTGTCCGTCGCGGCCCACACGTCCGGCTCGTGCGCGCGGATCCAGTTGATCTCCGCCTCGCCGCGAAAATAATCGATGGTGCCGTCCACGCGCGCCAGCTTGAACGCCGTGCGCCACCACCACGACATCGGCGGCACGTCGTCCGTGTGACGCTGGTCGAGCCACGTGATCGCGGGCCGCAGCGGCCGGCCGTCGCGGTCGAGGTTGACGACCGTGCCGCGCTGCGTCGTCACCGCGACGCCGGCGATGGATTCGCGGCGCACGCCGGGTTGCGTCCACAGGCCCTGGCACGCGCGGCACAGCGCCTGCCAGTAATCCTCCGGGTCGTGCTCGGCCCAGCCGGGCTGCGTGGAGAAATACGGGTCCAGCATCACCTGCGATTTGGCGACGATGTTCCCGGCGAGGTCGAACAGCAGCGCGCGCACGCTTTGGGTGCCGTTGTCGATGGCGAGGATCGTCGTGTCAGTCTTCATGTGGCAAACCGTGGTGAAGGGTCCAGTGCGCGCGATAGGCCGCGTCTTCCTGCGCCCAGCGGGCGTCGTCCCAGCCGAGTTCCGGCTGGCAGATGGCGCGGATACGCTCCATGTGCGCCGTGCCGCCCTCGCACAGCAGCAGGCCGAGGCGCGTGCGGCGCAGCAGCAGGTCGTCCAGGTGGCGCACGGCTTCGGTGCGCGCGGCCCAGCGCAGCTCGGCCCATGCCGTTTCCGTGCCGGGGATGCGTTCCAGTTCGCCCGGGCGTGCCGCGTCCAGCAACGCGGCCGCGCAGGCGCCATAACGGCCGTGGAGGCGCCGCGGCACACCCGAGTCCGCTTGAGACACGGGCGCGAACACGGCGCAGGCATCGAGCGGATCGTCCCACCCGGGCAGTTGCTGTTTCACGAGGCGCAGCGCGTCGAGCGCGATGGCCCGGAACGTCGTCAGCTTGCCGCCGGCAATCGCGACGAGACCGGGCGAACTCCACGCAACATGCTCGCGCCCTTCCTGGGACGGCGCCCCGCCCTCCTTGCCCGCGATGACGGGGCGCACGCCCGCGTAGGTGGACAGGATGTCCTTGTCGGTTAGTTGCAGGTGCGGGAACTGCGCCTGCAGCGCCGCCATCAAGTAGTCCACTTCTACGCGCGTGATGCGGGCCGCGCGCTCCATGCTCTCGTCGTGGTCGAGGTCCGTCGTGCCGACCAGCGTCGCGCCTTCCCAGGGAAACGCGAACACGGGCCGGCCGTCGTGCGGGTGCATGAGGCTGACGGCGCGTGCCAGCGGCAGGCGCCACGCGGGCAGCACGAGATGGCTGCCGCGCAGGGGACGCAGGCGCGGCCCCGCGCCGTGCAGGGGTCCGGACCAGGCGCCCGTCGCGTCGACGACGACCCGCGCGCGCACGGCGTATTCCATGCCGTCGTCAGCAAGCAGTGCGCCCCGCACGCGGCCATCCGGTGAGCGCAGCAGCTCACGCGCGCCGAGATAATTGACGGCCGCCGCGTCATGATCGAGCGCCTCGCGCAGCACGCGCAGCACGAGCCTCGCATCGTCCGTGCGCGCGTCCGTGTAGACGATGCCGCCCGCGAGCCCGTCGCGCTTCACGTTCGGCGCCGCCATCAGGAAGGCGTCGGCATCGAGCCAGTGGCGCTCGCGCCGGCCCGCCATCGCGTCGTAGAGCGCGAGGCCGGCCAGGAAGCTGCGCCGGCCGCGCGCGCCGTCGTACTGCGCGAACGCGAAGCCCTGCGGTTCGACGAGACCTGGCGCGCAGGCGAGCAACATCTCGCGTTCGCGCACGGATTCCGCCGTCAGCCGCACGTGGCCATCCTTCAGGTAGCGCAGGCCGCCGTGCACGAGCTTCGACGAGCGGCTGGACGTGCCCCACGCGAAATCGTGGCGCTCGACCAGCAGCGCCCGAAGTCCGCGCCGCGCGGCTTCCAGCAGCACGCCGGCGCCGCTGATGCCGCCGCCGATCACGAGCACGTCCCAGTCGCGCGCCAGCACATCCGCGAGGCCCGCGCGGCCGCCTTGCCGCCACAACGCGGCAAACTGCCCGCTCATGGCGTCACCAGCTTGCCCGGGTTCATGCGGCCGTCCGGATCGAATTCGCGGAACAGCGTGCGCAGCGCGGCCATGCCCAGCTCTCCCTTTTCGTGCGCGAGCCACGGCGCGTGGTCGCGGCCCACGCCATGCTGGTGGCTGATCGTGCCGCCGCTCGCGACGATCGCCTCGGACACGGCCGTCTTCAGCAACCGCCAGCGCGCGAGGTCCGCGTCGTAATCGCCCGCCAGGCGCCAGATGAACGTCGAGTAGACGCTCGCGCCCTGCGGATACAGATGCGACAAATGCGTGTACGCGTGCACCCGTTCGCCGTCGCGTGCCAGCGCGTCGTGGGCGGCCCGTTCGATGGCGCGCATGGCGGGCGTGACGCGGGGCCAGTCCAGCGCCGTCTCCACCGTGTCGATCGCATAGCCGTGCGCCCATGCGCTATTGCGCAGGTAGACGTTGCGGAAGCGGTTGCGCTTCCACCGCTCGCCGAGTCCCTGGCCCGCATGCACGCCGCCATCGCGCCGCGCCAGAGACAACGCGGCCTTCAGCGCGGCGCGCGCCTGCGCCTTGTCTCCGCTCGCGCCCACGAGCAGCATGCATTTGTCCGCGCCCGCGCCGCGCAATTTCAGCCACGCCTCCAGCAGCGCCACCTGGCGGCCGTGGCCGGCCAGTGTGAGCATCGTCGCCGTCTCCACCGCGTTCGACAGCCGCAGCATCGACAGGCCCAGTCGTGCCTGCACGATGGTGCGCACGGCCCGCTCGGCCGCCGTCCAGTCGGCGAAGAACACGGCGTGGAAGGCTTCGTACGCGGGCAGGCGGCTGATGCGCACCGCCGCTTCCGTCAGGATGCCAAGCCGCCCTTCCGACCCGAGCACCAGTTCGCGCAGGTCCGGACCGGCGGCGGAGGCGGGAAAGGTCGGGATGGCGAGCGGGCCGGCGGGCGTCTCCACGCGGCCGCCGGCGAACAGCTGCTCGATGCGGCCGTAGCGCAGCGACTGCTGGCCGGACGAGCGCGTGACGACCCAGCCGCCCAGCGTCGAATAATCGAACGATTGCGGGAAGTGGCCCAGCGTGTAGCCGTGGGCGCGCAGCTGCGCTTCCAGGTCCGGCCCGGCCACGCCCGCTTCGAACACGGCCAGCTGCGCGTCCGTGTCGATCGAGACGAGTGCCCGCATGCGCGCCATGTCCACGCACAGCGTGGGCCGCGCGCCGACGGCATCCAGGTGCCCGGCGACGCTCGTGCCGCCGCCGTACGGGACGACGGCCGCGTCATGGTCCGCGGCCCAGCGCAGCAGGGTGCGCACGTCCTCGCCGCTTTCGGGGAACGCGACGGCGTCCGGCGCCGTGCCGATGCGGCCGTAGCGCAGGCGCAGCCAGTCCTGCAGGCTCTGGCCCGTCGCATGCGTGAGGCGAGCCCGCGCGCTCCCGTCGATCAGGGGATGCGACGGCAGCCGGCCCGGCGGCAGGGCAGCGCACAGCGCGTCGAAATCCGCATCGCGCGGGGCCGTCCCGGCGCCGACCTGCCCGCGCAAAAAATCCAGCGCGGGTTCGCCCAGCGCCACGTCGATCGTATCGTCTCCCCAGCCGTTCCAGCGTCGCATCGGTGCTTTTCTCCGTCTTTGTTATGCGGCTATACTGCCTTGCGACATCACGACCGTATTGCGGATTCATGCCAAGCGCTTGTTCGAACATGCCAGCCACGCCACCACGAGTCACCGCGGCCTACCTGCAGCCGCTGCTGGAGACGGCGGCCGCGCACGGCATCACGCCGGACGCGCTGGCGTCGGGCGCCGGTCTCGCATCCATCGCGCCGGATCCGCTGCCGGCCGCCGACTACATCGCCCTGCTGGACGCGGGCAGCCGCCTTGCCGGCGATCCGCATTTCGGCCTGCACGTCGGCGAGCGCGTGCGGCCCGGCACGTACAGCGTCTACGGCCTCGTGCTGCTGGCCTGCCGCGACATCGGCCAGGCGCTCGACCAGACGCAGCGCTACGAACAGCTGGCGCACGACCTCGGACGCTCGCGCCTGGAGCATGGCGGCGCCCTCGCCCGCTACACGTGGACGAGCCATTATCCCCACGCGAGCCGCCACCTGGCGGAAAGCGTGTTCGCGGGCATCCGCACGTTCGGGTCGTGGCTCGCGGCCCGGCCGCTCGCGCCGCACGCCCTCGCCTTCGCGCATGCACGCCCGCCCGACGCCGATCCGGCCGAATACGCGCGCGTGCTGGGCACGATGCCGGACTTCGGGGCGCCCGCGCACACGGCGGACTTCGACGCATCCCTCCTCGCGCTGCCGCTGCCCGCCGCGGACACGGGCATGTACCCGCTGCTGCAACAGCACGCGGAACGCCTGCTGCGCGAGCGGGCGCAGGCGCAGCCAGGGAGCGAGATCGTCGCGCGGGTCCACGCGGCCATCGTCGACGCGCTGGCCCGCGAACCCGTGCGGCTGGCCGGCATCGCCGCCGCGCTGGACCTGTCGCCGCGTACCCTGCAACGCAAGCTGGCCGACGCCGGCGCGACGTTCCAGCAGGTGCTCGACGCCGCGCGCTACGCACTGGCGATGGATTACCTGCGCCAGGACGGCCTGTCGCTCGTCGACATCGCCTTCCTCCTCGGCTTCCAGGAACAGAGCGCGTTCACGCACGCGTTCCGCGAATGGTCGGGCATGAATCCCGGCGCGTGGCGCGAGCGGGAGGCCGGTAGGACGTAGAGGGCGGTCAGCGCCTGCGTCCCCGCGAACGCAGGTCGTCCAGCGCCGGCACGATGGCGAGGCCGCACAGCAGCAATGCGAGCGGCACCGTCGCCACGTAGCCGAGGATCTTGAAGCCGAGCGCGCCGGCCACGCCGCCGCAGAAGAAGGCGCCCAGCAGGCCGCACAGCACCACCAGACGCTCGTGGTTCGCGGCCACGCGGGGCCGCGCGGGGTTTGCGTTACCCTTGTCGGCGTTCCAGTACAGCATTTTGCCCAGCTCGATGCCGATGTCGGTGACGATGCCCGTCATGTGCGTCGTGCGGATCTCCGCGTGCGACAGCTTGGTCACGAGCGCGTTCTGCAGGCCCATCGTGAAGCACAGCAGCATCACGGTGGCCGGCACGAACAGGCCCTGCACGCTGGACAGGCGCGCGCCCAGCACGCCGAACGCGAGCAGCAGCAGCGCTTCGCACAGCAGCGGCAGCGCGTATTCGCTGGCCAGCGCGCGGCGCCGGCCGTAGTTGACGAGCAGCGCCGTCGTCGCGGCGCCCAGCAGGAACGAGACAATGGCGCCGAGCGCGTCGAGCACGAGGTCGAAGGCACCCAGCGCGAAGTTGTCGGCGGCCGAGGAGACGATGCCCGTCATGTGCGACGTGTACTGGTGCACGGCGAGGAAACCGCCCGCGTTCATGGCCCCGGCCACGCCGGCCAGCGCGTAGCCGAGATGGCGGTTGGCGCGCGCGCTGCGCGACTGGGCGGTCAGGGTGCGGACATAGTCGACGGAGCGCTGCATGATGATGGGTCCGGTTAGGATTCCTTACGTCAATACTAACGCAGGCCGGGTCACGTGGCTATAATTGCCCTTCTCACCTCGAATATCGCCAAGAAAACACATCGCCGTGAATCCACATCTCGACCGCCTGCACCCGTACCCGTTCGAAAAGCTGCGCCAGCTGTTCGCCGGCGTCACGCCGAATCCCGACTACAAGCCCATCAGCCTCGGCATCGGCGAGCCGAAACACCCGACGCCCGCGTTCATCCAGAAAGCGCTGACGCATGCGATGGCGGGCCTCGCCACGTATCCGACGACGCACGGCAACGAGCCGCTGCGCGCCGCGATCGCCGGCTGGCTGGAGCGCCGCTACGGGATTCCGGCGCTGGATGCGGCCACGATGGTGCTGCCGGTGAACGGGTCGCGCGAGGCGCTGTTCGCGATCGCGCAGACCGTGATCGATCCGCGCAAGCCGGGCGCGCTCGTCGTCAGCCCGAACCCGTTCTACCAGATCTACGAAGGCGCGGCCTACCTGGCGGGCGCCGAGCCGTATTTCGTGAATTCCCAGCCGGCCCGCAACTTCGCCTGCGATTACTCCAGCGTGCCGGACGAGGTATGGTCGCGCGTGCAGCTGCTGTACCTGTGCTCCCCCGGCAACCCGACGGGCGCCGTGCTGTCGCTGGACGACTGGCGCGAGCTGTTCGCGCTGTCCGACCGCCACGGCTTCGTGATCGCGGCCGACGAGTGCTATTCCGAGATCTATTTCGGCAGCACGCCGCCGCTGGGCGCGCTGGAAGCGGCGCACCAGCTGGGCCGCAGCGGCGGCGCGCGGCCGTACGCGAACCTGATCGTGTTCTCGAGCCTCTCGAAGCGCTCGAACGTGCCGGGCATGCGCTCGGGCTTCGTCGCCGGCGATCCGGAACTGATGAAGAAATTCCTGCTGTACCGCACCTACTGCGGCGGCGCGATGTCGCCGCCGGTGCAGGCCGCGTCCATCGCCGCGTGGAACGACGAAAGCCACGTGCAGGAGAACCGCAACCTGTACAAGGAAAAGTTCACCCTCATCACCCCGCTCTTGAAGCAGGTGATGGATGTCGAGCTGCCGGACGCCGGTTTCTACCTATGGGCCGACGTGCGCCGCACGGGCCTGTCGGACACGGAGTTCGCACGCGGCCTGTACGCCGAATATAATGTGACGGTTTTGCCCGGCAGTTACCTGGCGCGCGACGCGCACGGCAGCAATCCGGGCCGCAACCGCATCCGCATGGCGCTCGTCGCCGAAGTGGATGAAGGACTGGAAGCGGCAAACCGCATCGTCCAGTTCTGCAACGATCTCAAGGCTTCCTGAAACACCACCTGTATAGACCAATATCATGACCCAACAACTCCAGACCATCATCGACACCGCGTGGGAACAGCGCGCAGACATCAGCCCGACCAGCGCCAGCGCCGAAGTGCGCGACGCCGTCGCCCACGTGCTGGCCGGCCTTGACGACGGCAGCCTGCGCGTCGCCCAGAAGGACACCGGCAGCTGGGTCGTGAACCAGTGGATCAAGAAGGCCGTCCTGCTGTCGTTCCGCCTCGAGAACAACGTGCCCGTGGAAGGCGGCGGCATGCAGTTCTACGATAAAGTGCCGACCAAGTTCGCCAACTACTCGGCCGACGATTTCGCCAAGGGCGGCTTCCGCGTCGTCCCGCCGGCCGTCGCCCGCCGCGGCTCGTTCATCGGCAAGAACGTCGTGCTGATGCCGTCGTACGTGAACATCGGCGCCTACGTCGACGAAGGCACGATGGTCGACACGTGGGCCACCGTCGGCTCCTGCGCCCAGATCGGCAAGAACGTCCACCTGTCCGGCGGCGTGGGCATCGGCGGCGTGCTGGAACCGATGCAGGCCAACCCGACCATCATCGAAGACAACTGCTTCATCGGCGCCCGCTCGGAGATCGTGGAAGGCGTCATCGTCGAAGAGAACTCGGTGATCTCGATGGGCGTGTACATCGGCCAGTCGACCAAGATCTACAACCGCGAGACCGGCGAAGTGACGTATGGCCGCATCCCGGCCGGTTCCGTCGTCGTGTCGGGCAGCCTGCCGTCGGCCGATGGCAAGTACAGCCTGTACTGCGCCGTGATCGTCAAGCAGGTCGATGCGAAGACCCGTGCGAAGACGGGCATCAACGAACTGCTGCGCGGCGTGTAAGCATCACCGTCGTTCCGGGGCTGCCGTTCGGCGGCCCCGCAGGTTAGAATCCCTTAACCGCAAAAAATTACTGCGAAGCAAGGGAGAGACCGCCATGATGATGGAACGCCTGTTCCAATTGATGAAGGAAAAGAACGCGTCCGACATGTTCTTCGCGGTCAATTCCCCAGTCCACATCAAGATCAACGGGAACCTCATCCCGATCAACCAGAACAAGCTCGAACCCGAGAACATCCGCGTCCTGCTGTCCGAGATCGCCTCCCCCGAGCAGATGGAAGAACTGGACCGCGAGAACGAGCTCAACATGGGCATCTCGGTCGCGAACCTGGGCCGCTTCCGCCTCTCCGCGTTCCGCCAGCGCGGCAGCATCTCCGCCGTGTTCCGTTTCGTTCCCGCCACGATCCCGCCGCTCGCCGAACTGGGCCTGCCGTCCGTGCTGTCCGAGCTGATCATGGAAAAGCGGGGCCTGCTGCTGATCGTGGGCGCGACCGGCTCCGGCAAGTCGACGACGATCGCCTCGATGCTCGACCATCGCAACGAGCAGCGCCACGGCCACATCCTCACGCTGGAAGACCCGATCGAATACCTGTTCAAGAACAAGAAATCGATCGTCAACCAGCGCGAGATCGGCAGCGACGCGAAGAGCTTCGACGTCGCCCTGCGCAATTCGATGCGCCAGGCGCCGGACTGCATCCTGATCGGCGAGATCCGCGACAAGGACACGATGGCCGCCGCCCTCGCCTACGCCCAGTCCGGCCACCTCGTGCTGGCCACGCTGCACGCGAACAACAGCTACAACGCGCTGAACCGCATCATCAGTTTCTACCCGATCGAGAACCGCCCCGCGCTGCTGCAGGACCTGTCGTCCGCCGTGAAGGCAATCGTGTCGCAGCGCCTCGTGCGCGCGAAGGCCGGCGGGCGGCGCGCGGCGGCCGTGGAAATCATGGTCAACACGCGCTACATCGCGGACCTGATCGAAAAGGGCGAGATCGGCCAGATCAAGGAGGCGATGGACAACAGCCTGTCGCCGGGGTCGCAATCGTTCGAGAAGGCGTTGCTGGAGCTTGTGCAGGCTGATCTCATCACGCAGGACGAGGCGCTGGCCAACGCCGACTCGGCCACCAATCTGCTCTGGCTGATCAATAATGGGCCGGACAGCCAGACGAAAACCGAGGAAGCGTCGAAGCCCGCCGAACCGGCCGGGCCGTCGTTCACGGAGTTCACGCTGGACAATTGACTCAGATCTTCTGACCGTCCCAGGTCAGACGCGGTATGTTGTGACAGACCGTGAATTTTCCGCTTTGGCAACATGATATGCTGCGCCCGGAGCCAGCTTGCCCAACGGTATGGGTGCCAGCTGGTCATCACGGACAACAACACACTTTCACACTGCATCATGGTGCCGCACGCAGCAGAGACAGACGACAGGGCAGTCACGTGGCGCGCGCCGCTTTTGAAGGAATGGGCGTCGAAAATTCGTGCCGAACTGGGTCACTTGGCACTGTTCTGTTGGCGTCCAACACGCCGGCATCCTGCTGACGTCGGCAAGTCCGGCATCACCTGGCGCCTCGCGGCGGTATGGGCAGCCTGCTGGGTGTTTTCTGCGATCATCCTCGCACCGATGCTGGTTGGACTGATCAAACTGCTCGGCGTGAAATCGACGTTGGATGGGTCAGGCACCCGCTTGCTGCTTCTCTCGGTCGTGGTCGCCCCACTGGTTGAGGAACCGGTGTTTCGGGGCGGCCTGCGCAACGCGACCACTGCACTCGCGGTGCAACCTGTGCTGATAACGCTCTTTTTCGGCGCATGGCAGGCCGCGCTCGTCCTGTCCGGCGTTGTTACTGCTGTGATACTCGTCGACCGCGTTCGCCAGCGGCACCTTGACCATGCCGGAAAATTTGCCCTGCACATGGCGCGAGGACGTGCTTTCCTGACTCGATATCGCCTCATCGTATGGGGTTATGCGGTCGTGTTCGGCCTTGCCCACCTCGGCAATTTTACGATCCCGACGACCAACGGGTGGCTTGCCTGCCTCACGGTGTTTATCGTCTCTTCGCAGGTCGTCACAGGCATGTTCCTGAGTTATTTCCGCCTGCGTTATGGATTGGTTTCCGCAATGGCGTTCCACGCCATGTGGAATGCAAGCTGCTACTTGCTCGACAAGATCTTCCCTTGAACGTCCCTCGGCAATGCGTTGCGTAGCCGCCGGCAGGGCCAGGTCGACGACATTGCTATACTAGTGGGTGGACAGCCGCCCTGTGCTATCCTTCGCGCCTTCCCGAACAGCAAGACCACCCCGCCATGAAGAAGACCCTCTACGGCATTCCCAACTGCGACACCGTCAAGAAAGCCCGCACCTGGCTCGCCGACAACGGCCAGGCATTCGATTTCCACGACTTCAAGAAACAAGGCCTGGACCGCGCCACCGTCGCGCGCTGGCTCGAGCAGATCGATTGGGAAACGCTCGTCAACCGCAAGGGCACCACGTGGCGCAAGCTCTCCGACGAGCGCCGCGCGCAGGTCGTCGACAAAGCGAGCGCCCTCGACCTGATGCTGGAGAATCCGTCCGTCATCAAGCGCCCCGTGCTGGAAGGCGACGGCCGCGTGTCCGTCGGCTTTTCCGCCGACCAGTACGAACACCTGTTCGGAGACTGGCCCGCATGAAACCGTCCCGTACCCAACTCCTCACGGAAGAGCTGATCGCGCTCGACTCCGTCACGCCGCAGGATAAAGGCTGCCAGCAGAAGCTGCAGGCCCTGCTGGCGCCGCTCGGCTTTCGCTGCGAGACGATCGAGTCGAACGGCGTGACGAATTTGTGGGCCCGGCGCGGCGACACGTCGCCCGTGTTCGTGTTCGCCGGCCACACGGACGTCGTGCCGACCGGGCCCGCGAACCAGTGGGCGTCGCAACCGTTCGTGCCGACACGGCGCGACGGCAAGCTGTACGGCCGCGGCGCGTCGGACATGAAGACGTCGATCGCCGCCATGGTCGTCGCCGTCGAGGAATTCGTCGCCGCGCATCCGGACCACATGGGCTCCATCGCGTTCCTGCTCACGTCCGACGAGGAAGGCCCCGCCACCGACGGCACCGTCATCGTCTGCGACCTGCTGGAAGAACGGGGCGAGACGATCGATTACTGCCTCGTGGGCGAACCGACGTCCAGCCACGTGCTGGGCGACATGATCAAGAACGGCCGCCGCGGCTCGCTGTCCGGCTGCCTCGTCGTCAAGGGCGTGCAGGGCCACATCGCCTACCCGCACCTAGCCCGCAACCCGATCCACCTCGCCGCGCCGGCGCTGGCCGAGCTTGCAGCCGAGAAATGGGATGACGGCAACGAATACTTTCCGCCGACGAGCTGGCAGGTGTCCAACATCGCGGCAGGTACCGGCGCGACGAACGTGATCCCGGGCGAACTGAAGGTCGATTTCAATTTCCGTTTCTCCACCGCCAGCACGGCCGAGAGCCTGCAGGCGCGCGTGCACGCGATCCTCGACCGTCACGGCCTCGACTACGACCTGAAATGGACATTGTCCGGCCACCCGTTCCTCACGCCGAAAGGCACGCTGTCGGACGCGATCTGCGGCGCGATCAAGCAGGAACTGGGCGTGACGACGGAACTCTCGACCACGGGCGGCACGTCGGACGGCCGCTTCATCGCCCGCATCTGTCCCCAGGTGATAGAATTCGGGCCACCCAACGACAGCATCCACAAGATCGACGAGCACATCGAAGTGCGTTACATCGATCCGCTCAAGAACATCTACCGGCGCACGCTGGAGCGATTGCTGACCATCCCGCCGTCCGCGGCATAACGACGAGACCTGGCCATGACCACGACCCATTTCTGCACGCCCCGCGACCTGCTGCGCTACGCCGTCACCCGTTTCAACGGCGCGAAGCTGTTCTTCGGCCACGGCAGCGCCGAAGCGTTCGACGAGGCCGCCTACCTGATCCTGCACACCCTGAAGCTGCCGCTGGACAAGCTCGAGCCCTTCCTCGACGCCCGCCTGCTGCCGGAAGAAGTCCTGCAGGTGATGGCCGTCATCGAACGCCGCGTCAACGAGCGCGTGCCGGCCGCCTACATCACGAATGAGGCATGGCTGGGCAGCTACAATTTCTATGTCGACGAACGCGTACTCGTGCCGCGCTCGTTCATCGCCGAGCTGATCCCGAATACGTTCAGCCCGTGGGTGGCCGATCCGGACAGCGTCGAGAACGTGCTGGAACTGTGCACTGGTTCCGGCTGCCTCGCGATCATGCTGGCGGACGCGTTCCCGAACGCCGTCGTCGATGCCGTCGACATCTCGAAGGATGCGCTGGCCGTGGCCGAGCGCAACATCCGCGACTACAAGCTGGAAGGCCGCGTGAACCCGATCGAGTCCGACCTGTACCAGCACGTGCCGTTCAAGAAGTACGACCTGATCGTGACGAACCCGCCGTACGTCAACAGCGACTCGATGGGCAAGCTGCCGCCGGAATACCTGCGCGAGCCGCAGATCGCATTGGCCGGCGGCGAGGACGGCATGGACCTCGTGCGCAAGATCGTCGACGGCGCGGCCGAGCGCCTGACGCCGGAAGGCGTGCTGATCGTCGAGATCGGCAACGAGCGCGAGTATGCGGAAGCGGCGTTCGGACACCTGGGCCTCACGTGGCTCACCACCAGCCAGGGCGACGATGCCGTGTTCCTGCTGACGGCCGAACAACTGGCCAAATAAAAAAAAGCTCCGTCGTTCCCGCGCAGGCGGGAACCCAAGTTTGTTAGCGGACCGTTAGCTGAAATTGGGCCCCCGCCTGCGCGGGGGCGACGTTGGTTACGATACCTCTCTTCAAAATGATCCGATTCTCCAACGTCAGCCTGATGCGCGGCACGAAACCGCTGCTGGAAGATGCCGACCTCACCCTCAATCCCGGGGACAAGATCGGCCTGATCGGCGCGAACGGCGCCGGCAAATCCAGTCTGTTCGCGATGCTGCGGGGCGAGCTGCACCCGGACCAGGGCGCGATCGACTTCCCCGCACGCTGGCGCATGGCCTATGTGGCGCAGGAGACGCCGGCGCTGGACCGTCCCGCCATCGAATACGCCATCGACGGCGACGCCCACCTGCGCACCCTGCAGGCCGAGCTGGACCGCCTGGAAGCCCTGCCCCACACGACGGAGAACGGCATCGCCATCGGCCACGTGCACTCGGGCCTGGCCGATGCGGACGCGTACACGGTGCAGTCCCGCGCCGAGCAACTGCTGCTGGGCCTGGGTTTCTCGCTGGACCAGATGCGCCAGCCCGTCGCCAGCTTCTCGGGCGGCTGGCGCATGCGCCTGAACCTCGCGCAGGCGCTGATGTGCCCCTCGGACCTGCTGCTGCTGGACGAACCGACGAACCACCTGGACCTGGACGCCATCATCTGGCTCGAGGACTGGCTCAAGCGCTACGCGGGCACCCTGATCATCATCTCGCACGACCGCGATTTCCTCGACGAGATCGTGAACGTGGTCGTGCACATCGACGAGCGCAAGCTGAAGCGCTACTCCGGCAACTACTCGGCATTCGAGCGCCAGCGCGCCGCGCACCTCGTGCTGGCCGCGGCCGCCTACGAAAAGCAGCAGCGCACGCGCGCCCACCTGCAATCGTTCGTCGACCGCTTCAAGGCCAAGGCGACCAAGGCCCGCCAGGCGCAAAGCCGCATGAAGGCGCTGGCGAAGATGGAAGAACTGGCGCCGCTGCGCGCGGCGGCCGAGTTCTCGTTCGAGTTCCGCGACCCGGTCTCGGCGCCGAATCCGCTGCTCGTGATGGAAGACGTCGACGCGGGCTATCCGATCCTCGACGCCCACGGCGACAAGGTCGACGGCAAGGTCATCGTGCACAAGGTGAACTTCTCGCTGCAGACGGGCCAGCGCATCGGCCTGCTGGGCGTGAACGGCGCCGGCAAGTCCACCCTGATCAAGACCGTGGCCGGCGACCTCGCGCCCCTTAGCGGCAAGGCGACGCTCGGCAAGGGCCTCGTGATCGGCTACTTCGCCCAGCACCAGGTCGAGATGCTGCGCCACGACGAATCGCCGCTGTGGCACCTGCAAAAAATCGCGCCGACGACGCGCGAGCAGGAGTTGCGCAACTTCCTCGGCGGCTTCAACTTCCCGGGCGACATGGTGACGAGTCCCATCGCGCCGTTCTCCGGCGGCGAGAAGGCACGCCTGGCGCTGGCGCTGATCGTGTGGCAGCGTCCGAACCTGCTGCTGCTGGACGAACCGACGAACCACCTGGACCTGGAAACGCGCGAGGCGCTCACCCTGGCGCTGGCGCAGTTCGAAGGCACGCTCGTCGTCGTCTCGCACGACCGCCACCTGCTGCGCGCGACGACCGACCAGTTCATCATCGTGGCCGACGGCCGCCTGCAGCCGTTCGATGGCGACCTGGACGACTACAAGGACTGGCTGTTCCAGACCAAGCTGAAGGCCGATGCGGGCACGAGCGCCCCGCTGCCCTCGTCCGCCCCGGCCGCACCGGCACCCGCCGTCGACCGCAAGGAGCAGAAGCGCCTGGAAGCGGAAGAACGCCAGCGCCTGGCCGCGCTGAAGAAGCCGATCGAAAGCCGCATCAAGCGGCTGGAAGAGCAGATGGCGAAGCTGAACGCGAAGAAGGCCGAGGTCGACGCCCGGCTGCTGGAGCCGGGCATCTACGAGGCGGACAAGAAGGAAGAGCTGAAGAATCTCGTGGCCGACCAGGCGTTCCTGACGCGCGACCTGGGCAATCTCGAGAACGAGTGGCTGGAGTTGCAGGAGCAGCTGGAAAGCCTGGTCGCCTAGGCGACCTGCCGTGCGCCGTCCTTCTTCGGCCGGCGCACGGACATCAGCCGGTCGATATCGACGAGAATCAGCCGCCGCGCTCCCATCTGCCCGAGCCCGATCAGGTAATCGACCTGCGCCTGGTCCGCACCGGGCACGGGCGACACCTGCTCGGGCGCCAGCGACACGACGCCCGTCACGCCATCCACCACCATCCCCATCGTGCAGGTCGACAGCCTGAGGATGATCACGTCCGTCATCGGGTCCGGGGCGCCCGGCGATGTGCCGCAGGCGGCGCGCATGTCGACGAGCGGCATGATCACGCCGCGCGAGACGGCGACGCCGCCGACGATCTCGCCGTCCGATGTGAAGCGCTCGAGTGCCTTGAGCACCCGAAGTTCCTGCACCTTGGCGACATCGAGCCCGTACTCGAGGCCGCCGAGAGTAAAACTCAGGAATTGGGTGGTGGTCGTCGTAGTCATGTGCATGGCGGATCCTTTCCTCAAGATCGCCATGCTAAGGCGATGACGATCGGAAATTGTTGAGTACAGTCAACAATCAATGAGACATTTCCTACCTTGCACTCAGCGCTTACGCCCGTACAATGGTCGGAATTGACCTAAAGGGGATGACGATGTTCCGGTGGCTGCATAGCCTGTTTTCCAGCCCGGCCGCTGCGCAACCGCAGCCGGCCGACGAACCTGCTCCCTCCCCGCCTCCGCCTGCCGCTCCCCCACCGCCCCCGGCGCCACCCGGCACGGCCCCCGTGTCGTTCGAGCAGCTGGAACGGATCAACGGCGCGTGGAACGCGTGGCTGTTCGACCGCCCCGACGGCGGCCTCGAACTTCTTGACGCCGAAACGCGTGTGCTGGAGGCGCTGGCGACCATCGTCGGCTCGCAGCAATCCGGCGCGGCGCTCGTGCGGCGCATGCCGGGGCTCGTCCCGCAACTGCTGCAAAGCCTGCGCAGCGAGACGTTTTCCGGCAGCGCGCTGTCGCGTACGATCGCCGCCGATCCCGTGCTGGTGGCGGCCGTCGTCCGGCTCGCCAACAGCTGCTACCAGGGTACGGGCAAGTCCATCACGAGCGTCGAACAGGCCGTGATCCTGATCGGCCAGGAAGGCTTGCGCCAGCTGATCACGACGGTCGCGTTCCGGCCCATCATCGACGTGCGTTCGGGGTTCTATACACGCCGTCTCGCGCCGCACCTGTGGGCGCATTCGGAGCGGTGCGCGCTGGCCGCGCGCGGGCTGGCCGGCGCCGGCATCGAACCGTTCGATGCCTTTCTCGCCGGGCTGCTGCAGAACGTGGGCCTGATCGTCAGCCTGCGCGTGATGGACCAGGAAGCGAAAGACGGCGAGCGCCTCGGCTCGGACGTGTTCCTCGCCCAGCTGGCCCGCGACACGCGCCGCCTGTGCGCGAGCATCGCGCGCGAGTGGAATTTTCCGGAGACGGTCAGTACCGCGCTGCTGGAACAGGGCGAATTGCGGCGCGGCGCGATCGTGTCGCCGCTGGGACGCCTGCTCAAGCTGGCGGATTATCTCGGGAAGGTAAGGATGCTCGTCGAGCAGGGATTGCTCGACGAGACGGATGACGCGATGTTTGCAGGGCTGCCGCCCGAGGCGGCGCCCTGTTATGCGGCCCTGACGGCAGCCGCGTAGATCAGCGCTTCAGCTTCGCGTCTTCGACGGCCAGCTGCTTGTTCTGCTCGTCCAGCCAGGTCTTGAGCGGCGCGAAGTATTCCAGCATCGCAGTCGCGTCCATCTTGTCCGACCCCGTGACGGCCTTCAGCGCTTCCGGCCACGGCTTGCTCGTGCCCATCTCCAGCATCTGCTGGAACTTGGCGCCGGCCTTCTGGTTGCCGTAGATCGAGCAGCGGTACAGCGGTCCCGTGTCGCCCGCTTCCTTGCACAGCGCGCGGTGGAACTGGAACTGCAGCACGTGGGCGAGGAAGTAGCGGGCATACGGCGTGTCGCTGGCGACGTGGAACTTGGCGCCGGCGTCGAAGCCGCCGTCCGCGATCGGTGCCGGACGCGATACGCCCTGGTACTGCTGCGTCAGCGCCCACCAGGCCTTGTCGTAGTCGGCCGGCTTGACCTGGCCGCCGTAGACCTGCCAGCGCCACTTGTCGACCTTGTACGCGAACGGCATGAACGCGATCTTCTGCAGTGCCGTGTACAGCAGCGGGCCGATTTCCTGCTTCGGATCCGGGTCCGTGTTCATCAGACCGATCTTCTTCAGGTAGGCCGGCGTGATCGACAGCGCGACGGTGTCGCCGATGGCTTCGTGGAAGCCGTCGTTGGCGCCGTTCTTGAACATGGGCGACTGGTTGCTGTACGCGAGGTCGTAGTACAGGTGGCCCAGCTCGTGGTGGATGACGCGGAAGTCCTCGGCCGTCGGCGTGATGCACATTTTCACGCGCACGTCGTCCTTGCCGTCCAGGTCCCAGGCCGATGCGTGGCACACGACTTCGCGGTCGCGCGGCTTCGTCAGCAGCGAACGTTCCCAGAACGTGGCCGGCAGCTTGCGCATGCCCAGCGATGTGTAGAAGCCCTCGGCATAGCGCGTCATCTCGACGGCGCTCGTCTTGCGCTCTTCCAGCAGCGCGGTCAGGTCTTCACCCTTCTCCAGGCCGGCCGGTTTCAGGATCGGGTACAGGTTGTCCCAGCTCTGCGCCCACATATTGCCCAGCAGGTGAGCGGGGATCGGGCCGTCGGCCGGCACGGCGTCCGGACCATAGGCCTGGCGCAGCTTGTAGCGGGTGTACGTATGCAGCGAGTCGTACAGGGGCTTGACCTGCTGCCACAGGCGTTCCATCTCGGCCGCGAAGGCATCCGGCGCCATGTCGTAACGCGAGCGCCACAGCGCGCCCGTATCGGCATAGCCCATCGCGCGGGCGCCCTTGTTCGACAGCTCGACGTACTTCGCATAGTCCTGCTTGTACGCGGGCGACTGGGCGTGCCAGCCGAGCCAGACTTCCTTCAGCCGCGCGGGGTCGTGGCTCGTGGCCAGCACTTTTTCCAGTTCGCCCAGCGGCATGCAGTCCGGCTTCGCGGCACCCGCGGCGGCCGGGGGACAATACTTGGCCTTGCCGTACGCGCCCGTCATGCTGGCGGCCAGGCGTGCATACGCGGCGCGGTCGTCGGCGTTTTCCAGCATCAGCGACTGCTGCATCAGCATCAGCTTGCGGGCGCTCGCCTCCGACACCTTCAGGCCGTTGTAGCGGCGCGCCTTGAGGGCGATGTCGCCGCTCACGGTCAGGTATTGTTCGTTGGCCTGGGCGGTCAGCGTCTCGGTGTCGAGCGTGATGAAGTTCTCGGCCACCCACTCGGCGCGGCCGGCGTCGAGGCCCAGCTGGTCGAGCTTCTTTTCGGATTCGGCGACGAAGCGCTCGGCTTCGGCGACGGTCGGCTTGCCTTTGCTGTTGGCTGCCTTCGTTGCTGCATGGGCCGGAGCGGCGAATAGCGCGCCGGCACACATCGCGGCGACCAGCGCGCCGATCGGGCGGCGCTGGAGGATGGGACGCATGGTGTTCAAGGTTTCCCCTCTGTCGGATTGGAGTCGTTATTGGTGCGGCCTGTCGGCCACCCGCAAGTATATGCCGTTGCGGGCCCTTCGCGAATCTTTACGACGATGCGACCGTGTCGCTGCTCCACGCCACGCTGCCCGTGGCGTCCATGAACAGCAGCTCGCCCGCCTGCGGCCCGCGCAGGCGCGTGCGGATCTCGCGCGGCGGCCAGTGGTGCGGTTGCCCGCCTGCGGGGCTGTAGCCGAGGATGCGCACCTGCGTCTCGCCCTGCACCGAGGCGATCGCCACGCTGGAGATGCTGGCGGCGTCGCCGCGCTGCGCCTCCAGGTCCGCGAGCATGCGCGCGCCGGCCTGCTGCTCGGCCTCCGCCGCCTTGATCTTCGTGGAGACGTCGCCGATCGCCTTCAGCGCGGGCGCCACGTCCTGCGCCATCTTCTGGAACTGGCGCGCCTGCTCCGGCGTCAGGTTGACCTCGCCCTTGCGCACGCGCGCGGCCAGCATCAGGTAGCGGCGCACGTCCGGCTTGGCCGTCATCGCATCCAGCGCGGCCTTCAGTTGCGCGCCCAGCGTGGCGAACTGCGCAACGCGCTGCGACACCGCCGCGATCACCTCGTCGATCTGCTGGCCTTCCGCGCGCAGCACGGCCACGAGCATCTCGCTCTGCTTGCGCGGCAGCGTGCATTCCACCGTCACGCGCCGGCCCGCGAGCGCACAGCCCTCGGCCACCTGGATGACGACTTCGTCGCCGACGATCTCGCAGTTGACGGCATGATTGACCTCGACCCGCGTGCCCGCGATGACGCAGTTCTCGGCACGCTCGACGACGATCCGGCCATCCTCCGCGAACAGCACCGAAGCCGACGCGACGCGCCGCACGTGGATGTCGCCGCGCGCATTGCGGGCGCTGCCGCCCACGAGGTTCGCGCGCACATCGACCGTGCCGCCGCGCGAGACGAGGCTGCCGAACACGTCGCCGTGCACGGTGATGCTGTCGGCCTCGATCACGCGCTTTTCCTGGACTTCGCCGAATTCCTCGTAGTCGCCGGTGAGGCTCAGGTTGCCCGTCGTCTTCGCGCTGACACCGTCGCGGCTGACGACCTTGTCCTCGACGGAGATCCGGCTCGTCTTCGGGTCGACCATCAGGAAGCCGGCCGCGCTGGACACGAGGAATTCGCCATCCGGCGCACGCTCGACCTTCGTGCCGGTGCCCGCATACGCCGGCAGGTCGACGTCGCGCCCCGGCGTGGGCGGCAGCGGCGTGCCGGACATCTCGAAGCCCATTGCGCCGGCCGTCGCCGGGACTTTCTTGAGCAGGCGCACGCCGGCCTGGATCTGCGGGAAGCGGTTCTGGAAGCTGTTCAGGTCGAGGCGGCCGTCGGGCAGTTCGAGCGGCGCATCGTTGCGGTGAAGGTCGTCCGACACTTCGACGATGTGCGCATCCTCGCCCGGCACCGGCTCGAGGCGGCGCGCGACCGTGATGCGGTCGGCTTTGGGGGCTTCCATCGCGGCGCGGATGGCGGGCAGGTCGAGGCCGAAGCGGATGCCCTTGATCCACACGTCGGCGATGAATTCGTCGACGTCGAGACGGGTCTGGAAGCCCTCGGCGTCGGGATCGACGGGGTCGGGCAGCCAGACGGGTTCGAAATAGTATTCCGCGTAGCCGCGCCCGATCTTGACGGCGCGGTACAGCGCGCGGCGCGCCGGATCGAAGGCCTGGATGTCGGCCGCGAAGCGCACGACCGTCGTGCCGTCCGGCCCGCGCGGCAGCTCGGGGCCGTGGCCGAACAGCGCCTTCATCAGCACGGGATAGTCGACGCCGGTGAAGTAATTCCCGGCACGGTAGACGTTGTCGATGGCGGCCACCAGCGTGGTGCCGAGCACGGAGGGATCGGCATACACGCCGTCGTCGCGTTTTGCGATGCAATGCTCTGGACCGGTCGCGGCGAAACGCGTCGCCGTCGCGGAAAGGTCTGTGGTCACGATACGCTCCGTGCGGTTGATGCCACGGCGAGGGCTGGGCCGGGGCGAATCCGGCTAGCGTATCATGTTGTCACAAAAAAATAAACAACGAGCAACTAAGTTGATGTAGAGCAAGTTCAGCGACGCTGCGGATACAGGTCCATGCCCGCTTCGTTGATCTGGCGGCGCAGGTCGCGCCGTTCGTCCGGCGTCATGCGGCTGCCGCGGCGCTCGTGCTGCTGCTCGCGCTGCTCCTGCTGCTGGGCCCGGCGCTGTTCCTCGTAGGCGCGCATGTCGTCGCGCGGGTCGCGGTCCCGCGAGGGCAGGCGGAAGCGCGAGAACTGCGACTGCGATTGCGATTGCAAGTCACCCCGATCGCCGCGGTCGTCGCGGCGGTCGCCGTTTTGCTGGGCAAACGCGCCTCCGGCCCCCAGCACCAGGGCGCACGCCAGCACAGCGCGGCGGGCCAGGCGGCCGGCCTTTTTCGCTGCGTGGTGGTGTGTGAACGCACTGTTCATGGTGTTCCTCATTCGCGTTGCCGTGTCAGGAGTAAGCTGTGAATTTGAGCTGTGGTGTAAGCTGCGATTCGATGAGGCCAGTGTATGAGGAATCGACTCCGGGCATAAGGCGAATTGGGTAAAGTTTGTAACACAATGTAATGGCTCAACGATACCCCCTTGGCGTCGAGCCATAAGACGTTACCATAGCGACATTAATCTGACAAATCCGACAGAACGATGAATGCAACGAGCTCGAATGCCGGCACGCCCGGCGCGAATGGCGGCCACTCCGCCCGGATCATGGTCGTCGACGACGACGTGCGCCTGCGCGACCTGCTGCGCCGCTACCTGACCGAACAGGGCTTCCAGGTCGTGACGGCCGAAAGCGCGCCCGCGATGAACAAGCTGTGGCTGCGCGAGCGCTACGACCTGCTGGTGCTGGACCTGATGCTGCCCGGCGAGGACGGCCTGTCGATCTGCCGCCGCCTGCGCGGCGCCGGCGACCAGACCCCGATCATCATGCTGACCGCGAAAGGCGAGGACGTCGACCGCATCGTCGGCCTCGAGATGGGCGCGGACGATTACCTGCCGAAGCCCTTCAACCCGCGCGAGCTGGTGGCCCGCATCAACGCCGTCCTGCGCCGCAAGGGCCCGGACGAAATCCCCGGCGCACCGAGCGAGACGCCGCAAACCTTCGAATTCGGCGACTTCGTGCTGGACCTCGGCACGCGCACGCTGAAGAAGAACGGCGAGACCGTGCCGCTGACGACGGGCGAATTCTCGGTGCTGAAAGTGTTCGCGCGCCATGCGCGCCAGCCGCTGTCGCGCGAAAAGCTGATGGAACTGGCGCGCGGCCGCGAGTACGAAGTGTTCGACCGCTCGCTCGACGTGCAGATCTCGCGCCTGCGCAAGCTGATCGAGCCGGATCCGTCGAGCCCGCTGTACATCCAGACCGTGTGGGGCCTGGGCTACGTATTCATTCCTGAAGGCCAGCCGCGCTAGTGTTCGCATCGACGACGAAGGATCAACCCATGCCGCGCCTGCTCGGCAGGATGAAGAGCGGCCTGTTCTGGCGCACCTTCTTCCTGCTGTCCGTGCTCACGGGCCTGTCGATGGCCTCGTGGATCGGCATGCTCAACGTCTTCCAGCGCGGCCCGCAGGTCGAACAGACGGCGGAGCTGCTCGTCTCCGTCGTCACCATCACGAAGGCCGCGCTGACGCACTCCGCGCCCGACCTGCGGCGCGAGCTCCTGTTCGAGCTGGTGTCCAACGAGGGCATCCGCATCTACGACGTGAAGCCGACGGACACCGTGGAGCCCCCGCCGCCGAATTCGCTGATGCCGGAAGTGGCTGCCCTCGTGCGCGACAAGCTGGGGCCGGACACGCGCTTCTCGCGCATGGTCAACGACATTCCCGGCTTCTGGGTCAGCTTCGACATCGACGGCGACAAGTACTGGCTCATGCTCGAGCGCGACAAGCTGCCCGGCCTCACGCGCGTGCAGTGGCTCGGCTGGGCCACCGTCGTCGGCGTGCTGTCGCTGCTGGGCGCCGCGCTGATCTCGAGCCTCGTGAACCTGCCGCTGGCGCGCCTCACGGCGGCCGCGCGCTCGATCGCCCAGGGCAAGCGCCCTGCCCCGCTGCCGGAAAAGGGATCGCAGGAGATCATCGAGGCAAACCGCAGCTTCAACCAGATGGTCGACGACCTGCAACAGCTCGAGAAGGACCGCGCCGTGATCCTGGCCGGCATCTCGCACGACCTGCGCACACCGCTCGCGCGCATGCAGCTGGAAGTGGAGATGGCGCCGCTGTCGGACGAGGCCCGCATCGGCATGCAGTCCGACATCGCCCAGATGGACGCCATCATCGGCCAGTTCCTCGACTTCGCGCGCCCCACGGAAAGCGCGACGTTCGTGCCCGTGAACCTGTCCGAACTGCTGGAGGATTGCGCACACGCGGCCGCCCGCCTGCCGGACGTGCGCACGACGACGGACATCGAGGCGGACATCCACGTGATGGGCAACTCGACCGACCTGCGCCGCGTGATCAACAACGTGATCGAAAACGCGCGCCGCTACGGCAAGACGCCGGGCACGGACGTCACCGAGATCGACATGGCGCTGCACGTCAAAATGACGGGCCACGGCCGCCGCGCCGTCGTCGAGATCAACGACCACGGCACCGGCGTGCCGGACGACCAGATCGAGCAGCTGCTGCGCCCGTTCACCCGCCTGGACAGCGCCCGCGGCCAGGCCAACGGCGCCGGCCTGGGTCTCGCCATCGTCGAGCGCGTGATCACCCGCCACAACGCCGAGCTCACGGTGCGCAACCGCGACGGCGGCGGGCTCGTGCTGCAGTTCGCGTTGCCGCTGGCCACCTGACCCTTTCCCCATCGCACCATCAGTTGCGGCGTTAAGCGAAACGCCGCACGGTCGCGTCCGCAACGCGGCAGTACAGTCGGCCTACACTCACTGAAGAGGAGGCCAAGATGAAAAAACTGCTTATTGCCGCCCTGGTTGCAGGCTCGTTCGGCAGCGTCGCGCTGCCGGCCGCCGCGGACGTCGTCATCCGTACCGCCCCGCCGCCGCCGCGCGACGAACGCATCCCGGCCGCGCGCCACGGCTACGTGTGGGCACCCGGGCATTGGGAATGGCGTCATGGCCGCTACGTCTGGATCGGCGGCAAATGGCTGCGCGAGCGCCACGGCTACGCCTATCGTGCCCCGACGTGGGTCGAGCGCGACGGCCGCTGGGTGATGGAACGGGGCGGCTGGCGCCGCGGCGACCGTGACGGCGACGGCGTGCCGAACCGGTTCGACGACCATCCCAACAACCCGCGCCGCGATTGACGTGCCTGCGCCCGGACCAGGCTGGCCGGGCGCCTCTTCCACAAAAAAGAAACCGCCTGCGCATCGCTGCGCCAGGCGGCAAATCCAAGTTTGCACTTGGAGGAGACAGAGGAGACCTGCGCCCATGGGGCGCTGAATCATGATGGCAAATTGGGACGCCGGCCACGCCTGCAAGAGGGCAGTCCCATAAATTTTTTCCCGTCGACTTGTAGGCCTCGTCGGACAATCACTGCTAGACTCCGCGTCATGGATACCGACCTCCACCTGCGCACCTACGGCAACGACATCGTCGCCGACCGCCATGTGTACGCCCAACTGGTGCTGCCCCTCAGCGGCGCCGTACTGCTCGACATCGAAGGCCGCCGCGAACGGCTCGACCCGCTGCGCGCCGCCTGCGTCGCGCCGCGCGCCTGGCACGCCCAGTGCGGCATTGGGGCCAACCAGTCACTGATCCTCGACGTCGAACCGGCCGCCATGTCGCACCCGGCGTGGGACCGCATGCTGGACCGCCCGTTCATGGCGCTCGGGCCGGGCGCGCGCAAGCTCGTCGAATTCATGGGCGTGATGCGCACGCAGGCGCTCGAGCCCGGGCTGCTGCACGGCTGGGTGCCGCTGCTGCTCGACACCATCGCGCTGGACGCGCCCCGCGCGACGTCCCGCCTCGCCGCGCTCATGGCGAAGGTCGAAGCGGAGCCCGGCCTCGCCTGGACGACCGACTCCATGGCGCGCTGTGCGGGCCTGTCCGTCAGCCGCCTGCATGCCCTGTTCCGGTCCGAGCTCGACACCACCCCGCACGCATGGCTGCGCGACGTCCGCCTGGCCCGCGCGCAGGCCTGGCTGGCGGACACGACGCGTTCCATCGCCGACATCGCGCTGGCGGCCGGCTTTTCCGACCAGAGCGCCCTGACGCGGGCGCTCAGGGATGTGACGGGGATGACCCCTGGGGCATATCGGCGGGCGCAGCGTCATGACTGAGCGTGTCATGTCTCTCGCGCGGCTGGTTGCCGTCGTGGCCGGTCTCGGCTGCAGTGCATCCGCACTTGCCGATACGGTACCGTTCGCCGGACGCTGGATCGCGGACGATCAGGCGGCATCGCCGTACACGACCCTGACCGTGAAGGGCGACACCATCGCCTGGCACGGGCCGGACAAATCGGTGCCGAAGTGCGTGCGGCAATTCGCGGTGCGACAGGAAAAGCCGGGCACCCTGTACGTGAACGCGCACGGCACGAAATTCGTGGCCGGGGCCAAGGGCAGCATACCGACCTATCTGCTGCAACTGGATGACGGCACCTGCGGCAGCGGCAGCACGGCCGTGAGGATCAGCTACCCGTTGATCTACGATACCCGGCATATCGAATTGATCGAGTACGCGGCCGGGAAGCCGGTGGGAGTGCAGCGGTTCCACCGCAAGAAGTGAAACAACCATCTTGTATGGTTTTCAACTGGGACAATTTGTCCCGATGTATGGAAATTGCTTTCACGTACCATGCATCTTCTCTCACCTGCATTCCCTGGATGTACCCGAAATGATGGAATGGATCCCGCTGGTCTTCGTTGTATTTAAAGGTCTCGTGTTAGGCACGGGCATGTTCTTCGCCATCAAGTGGCATTACGATCAAGGAAAGAAGGGGAAAGACGTGGAGAGGCGCGCGGTCTTGCGCGCGAGCGGCAAGGTGGCCGTCGTCTTCGTGCTGTCGCTCCTTGTCCTCGGGTTCGTCACATTCGCCCTGGCCAGGACGCTCGGGATGGACATGAACCTCTCATGAGGGCAAGCGAGACGCAGTCTGGCGAGACCCGGTCAAAATTGCAGTAGTCCGCGCCAAGACGCCCCGGCGCCCTCCCCCGACAATGGATGCTTTCCGCATCTGGAGCATCCCCGTGACCACGAACAAAATCCTCCTCGGCATCGCGGCCGGCATCGTCGCCGGCGCGTTCTGGGGACTCGTCTTTCTCGCGCCCAGGCTGGCCGCCGATTTTCCGCCGCTGCAATTGTCGGCCGGGCGCTATCTCGCCTACGGATTCGTCGCCGTCGTGCTCGTCGCGCCGTCCTGGCGCCGGCTGAAGGGGGCACTCGGGTGGCGCGAGTGGCGGGCGCTCGCGTGGCTCAGTTTCATCGGCAATATCCTGTATTACGTATTGCTGGCCAAGGCCGTGCAGACGGGCGGTGTCGCGATGACGGCCTTCGTGATCGGCCTGCTGCCGCTCGCCGTCACGCTCGTCGGCAGCCGCGCACGGCACGCCCCGACGTTGCGCGAACTGCTGCCCTCGCTGGCCTGCAGCACCGCCGGGCTCGTCTGCATCAGCTGGCAATCGCTGGCCACGTCCGGCTGGGGATCGTTGACGGGCCTGCTGTGCGCGGGCGGCGCGCTCGTGTCGTGGACGGCGTATGCCGTCACCAACAGCCGCTGGCTGGCAAGGCTGGACCACGTGTCGGCACAGGACTGGAGCCTGTTGACGGGCGTCGTCACGGGCCTCGAAGCCATCGTGCTGGCCGTGCCCGCGTTTCATGGCGATACGCTCGTCCATTCGAACACGGACTGGCTGCGCTTCCTTGGCCTCATCGGCGCGATGGCGCTGTTCTGTTCCGTGCTCGGCAATGGCTTGTGGAACGTCGCCAGCCGCGCACTGCCGCTCGCCCTCACGGGACAGATGATCGTGTTCGAGACCATCTTCGCGTCGCTGTACGGCTACCTGTGGGAAAGCCGCTGGCCCACGCCGCTCGAGGCGCTGGCGCTGGTGCTGCTGGTCGCGGGCGTCGTGATGTGCGCGCGGGCGCATCGCGCGGATGCGCCCGTCCGGGAGCATGCGCCGGACGCGGCCGAGGCACGCGTGTGAGTCAGCGGCGGACCGGCGGCGTCTCCTGCTGCGGCTGGGTGCCCTGGGTGCCGCCGCCACCGCCCGGGCCCTGGCCGCCGCCCGTCGTCGGCACGCCCTGCTCGGTGCCGGTGCCCCGGACCGTGGCGCCGCCGGCGCCGCGCGGGCCCGGCGCATCGGCGGCCGCGGCCACGACGGGACGCTGGTTGGAGCCGACCGGGATATTGACCCACTTGGCGGCCGACGGCGGTGCCGGCTGCGCGCTGAAATAGGCGGACAGGGCCGCCACGTCGGCGTCCGCCAGCGCTTGCGCGATATGGGTCATCTGGCCGCTGCTGTCGGTCTTGCGTGCGCCGTTCTTCCACTCCGCCATCGCCGCCGTCAGGTAGTTCGCATGCTGGCCGGCCAGGTACGGATACGCGGGCGGGTTGCCGACGCCGCCCGGGCCGTGGCAGTTGGCGCAGGCCTGCACGCCCTGCGCGCTGTCGCCGATGGCCGACAGCACGCTGCCGCGATCGGAACCTGTTGCCGGTGGCGTAGTGCCGCCCGGCGCAGCGGCGCCCGGCGCGGCGGCGCCCGGCGCGTCGCCCAGCGACGCATAGTAGGCGCTGACGTCGCGGATCTGTGCCGCGTTCATCGCCTTGGCGATCGGCTGCATGATGGGGTTCACGCGCGCGCCGTTGGCATAGGCGCCCAGCTGCTTGCCGAGGTAGGCGGCGGACTGGCCGGCGAGGCGGGGAAATCCACCGGCCGCGTTGCCTTCGCCCTGCGCGCCGTGGCACCCCACGCAGGCCGTGACGCCGTTCTGCGTGCCGCTCGTGGCCAGTTGCTGGCCCGCCTGCAGGTTGGCCTGGCCGCCGGCCGGCGCGGCCGCGGCGCCGGGCACGCCCAGCGCATTCGCCGCGCCGCCGCCCGCGTTCTGTTGCGCCAGGCTGCCGGCGCCGCCCTGCGCCCCCGGCTGCGGTGCGGCCGTATGATTGGCCTGGACCGGTGCAGCGTCGGCCTGGTGGCCGCTGCGCTGGCAACCCGCGCCGATCACGGCGGCCAGGACGGCCAGGGCGTAAATGAATGGGGCCGCCTTCATGCCTGCACCAACGCCTTGCCAGGCGCCTTCAGATAGCGGTTGACGATGGCCTCGGCCGACATGTACGCGAGCGCGCCCACGGTGTCCGTCGGGTTGTAGGTGGCGTTCTGTGGGAAGTTGGATGCGCCGATGACGAACAGGTTCGGCACGTCCCAGCTCTGCAGGTAGCGATTGACGACGCTCGTCTTCGGATCGGGCCCCATCACGGTGCCGCCCGTGTTGTGCGTGGTCTGGTATTGCGTGACGCCATACGGCCCCTTGCGCGCCGCGCCGGCGACCTGGCGGCCGCCCATCGCCTTGCCGACGGCGAGGGCCTTGTCCGTGACGTAGGCCGACATGCGCAGGTCGTTGGCGGGGAAGTCGAACGTGATGCGCAGCAGCGGCTGGCCCCACGCATCCTTGTACGTGGGGTCGAGGTCGAGGTAGTTGTTGCGGCTCGCCATCGAGCTGCCGTGCACGTTCAGCACGACGGTGTGGTTGTAGTGGCGCACGACCGCTTCCTTCCACTTCGCGCCCCATGCCGGCGTACCGGGCGGGGTCGGGTGGAACTCGATGGGGCGACCGTTCGTCATCACGTCGCCGAAATAGGCGCCGCCGATGAACTTGTGCGGGCCGTGGTCGAAGTTGTCGCCGACGAAGTCCGCGATCAGGGTGCCGTTCGCGCCGGAGCGCATGAACGGGTTGATGTTCACGGATTCGTCGAAGAACACCTGTACGGCGCTCATCGTCTGGTACGCGTAGTTGCGGCCCACGGTCCCCTGCCCCGTCTTCGGATCGTACGGCTGGCCGATGCCGGACAACAGCATCATCCGCACGTTGTTCAGTGCGAACGAACAGAGGATCACGAGTTTGGCGGGCTGCTCGAATTCGCGGCCGGCGGCGTCGACGTAGGTGACGCCCGTCGCCATCTTCTTGTCCTTCGAGAGGTTGATGCGCAGGACCTGCGACTGCGTGCGCAACGTGAAGTTCTTGTCCTTCAGGAGGACCGGCAGCAGGATCGTCTGCGGCGACGACTTGGCGTAGTGCTCGCAGCCGTAGCGCTCGCAATAGCCGCAGAACATGCAGGCCTGCAAGGTGAGGCCCTCGGGGTTCGTGTACGGCTGGCTGAGGTTCGACGACGGCTGCGGAAACGGATGGTAGCCGAGGCTTGCCGCGGCCTTGCGGAAGATGGCGGAGCCGTACGGTTCCTTCATGGGCGGCGTCGGGTACGGACGCGAGCGCGGGTCCTCGAACGGATTGCCGCCGGCGAGCTTCTGCCCCTTGACGTTGCCCGCCTGGCCGCTCGTGCCCAGCAGGTATTCGAAGCGGTCGTAGTACGGTTCCATGTCGGCCGCCGTCACGCCCCAGTCCTGCACGGTGAGCTCGGCGTCGATGAAGCCCTTGCCGTAGCGTTGCTCGTTGTGGCTGCGCATCCTGAATTCGTCGTCCTGGAAACGGTACGTCTGGCCGTTCCAGTGCACGGCCGCGCCGCCCAGGCCCGTGCCGGGGAGGAAGCTTTCCCAGCGCCGGATCGGCAGCGCGACCTGGTTCACGTTGTTGCGGAAGGTCATCGCCTCCTTCGTGTTGTCCTGCATGAAGGCCTTGCGGACCGAGTAGCGCAGCTCGTCGTGCATGTGCGGTCCCTGGAAATCGGGCACGGTGAACTGCGCGTTGCCGCGTTCCAGGCCGACGACCTTCAGGCCCGCCTTCGTCAGCTCGCGCCCGAGCATCGTGCCGACGAGGCCCACGCCGACCAGCACCGCATCCACTTCCTTCAGACGGGTCGCCATCACTTGCCCCCTTTCTTGTGCGTGCCTTCGACGGGGTTGGGGCCGACGGCCTTCGGCTGGGCCGACACGGGCTGGATATGGATCATGCGCCGGTTGTCCTCGCCCATGCTCATCGGTGGCCGCGTGAACAGCACGCCGTGCTGGTCGACGAGGTGGTAGAAGCTCGCGTAGGCGCCGGGGAAGCCGATCATCTTCCACGCCACCATGTCCTTGTTGCCGCCGTAGATCGGGTCGGCGAAGAAGCCTTCGATCGTCAGCGCCAGCAGCGACTCGAAGAACGTGTGCGCCGGCACGCCGTTCAGGTCCTGGTTGCCGGTCTGCAGGCTTTCCAGGTAGGCGTCCTGCTCGTTGCCGGGCAGCTTGTCGAAGGTCGTGTTGCGGCGCTTCCGCAGGTCGTCGCCGATGGCGCGCAGCGCGTTGCGGAACAGCTCGGACGGCGTGAACGGCAGCTGGTAGCCCTGCCCCGGCACCCCCGGTTGCCACGGGCCGCTGCGGTACAGGCGCTCGCCCGCGCCCCACGCGCCGCCCAGCTGGCGGTCGATGTAGTTCGGCACGCCGGCTTCGAGGGCGCCGGGACCGTTGGCGTCCTGCGGAATCAGGCGGGCCACGGCCGCTTCGACGAAGCGCGCCTCGTCGGGCCGGAAGAACAGATACGCGGCGGGGGCTGGAGCGGATGCGGATGCGGGTGCGGATGCGCCGTGGCCGTGCGCGGCCTGGTCGGGGGCGAGTGCGCGGGCCTGTGTCGTCAGGGCGGCGGCGGTGGCGCCCGCAGCCTTGAAGAAGGTGCGTCGAGTGAGTTTCTCCATCGTCGGTCCTTATTCGGATTGTTCGAACGTGTGAAACAGCTTGGCCCAACGCTTGGAACGTTGCACTGGTCAAAGGTTCGGTCGGCGCTCCCGACGTTTGATGCGGTCAGGGTGAGTCAGCGAACAGATGGAACCAGCCGCGACGGGCATCATTCGAGCCTAGCACAGGAGAACATCATGAAGCGCCCAGTTAGACTGCTGAGCATGATCGCCGCCGCGATTCTGGCGGCGCCGGCACTGGCCGGCGAGATCGTCAAATGTGTGGACAGCAACGGTCACGTCACCCTGACGGACCAGCCTTGCGCGTCCGGTTCGGTTTCCACCCCGGTGGCGCGCGACGCCGGCCCGCTGCCGCAGCGCCACGTGCTGCCCGCGGCCGAGCTGCCCCGCGTGGCCTGGAAGCGCCCCAACCTCGCGGCGCCGGTAAAGCTGGCGCGCGACATCGCCACGCTGAAGGAGGCGCGGCGCATGCTGATGCTGCAGGATGCGCGCCCGCGCCTGGCGGGGTTGAATTAGAACAGGTGCTCGTCGTAGGGGGCAAAGCCGAGCAGGTCCGCCTCGTTGGCCGACGTACCGAGCGTGCGCACGAGTTGCAGCACGTCTTCGCCCTGGATGAAGCTGGCCGATGAACTCGCGACCAGCAGCTTTTCCGGCGGCTGCGAGCGCGCCACCGCATAGCCCTGCACGTAGTCGACGCCGATCTCCGCCAGGGTGCGGATCGTGGCCGCGTCCTCGGCCCACTCCGCGATCGTGCGCATGCCCAGGTTGCCGGCCAGGTTGACGATCGCTTCCACGATGGCCACGTTGGCCGGGTGGGCATTGATGTTGACGATGAAATTCCCGTCGATCTTCAGGACGTCCGCCGGCAGCTCCTTCAGGTACGAGAACGACGTGTAGCCCGCGCCGAAATCGTCCAGCGCCACCTTCACGCCGAAGTTGCGCACCTGGTCGATGAAGCGGCGCGTGTTGTCCAGGTCGTGCAGCGCCACGCTTTCCGTGATCTCGATGCACAGGCGGCTCGCCACGTGCGTGTAGCGGGCCAGGATTTCCAGGGTGTCCTGCACGAAGCGCTCGTCGTTGAGCGACGCGCCGGACAGGTTCATGCACACGAAGCGCGTGTTGACCAGCGATTCCAGGTTGTCCTCGATCCAGGACAGCGTCGTCGACAGCACCCAGCGGTCGATCACGCCCGCGCGCCCGCTCTTTTCGGCGGCGGCGATCAACGGGCCGGCCGGGGCCACGCGGCCGTCCGCCTCGCGCATGCGCAGCAGCACTTCGAAGTTCAGCGATTCGTACGGCGCGGAGAGCGACATGATCGGCTGCATCTCGAGGAACATGCCCTCCGTGGCGTCCGGGCCGGACAGGCGTGCGACGAGGTTCAGCTCGTTGGCGCGCTCCTGGAACGCGTTCGAGCCGCGCTCGTACACGACGAGGCCTTCGTGGTGGCCGCTCTTCGCCTCGCGGCAGGCGCGGTCCGCGGTGGACACGGCATCCTTCATCGGCATGCCCGGCGACACTTCGATCAGGCCGACGGAGCCGCGCACGTGGAACGCCTTGTCGCCCACGCGGTAAGGGGTGCCGCCGATGCGGTCGACGATGCCGCGGCAGATCAGCGACGCCAGCGGGATCGCGGTGTCGGGCATGACTATGACGAATTCGTCGCCGCCCACGCGCCCGATCTTCTGGCCGCCGGCCAGCGTCAGTTCCATGCGTTCGCAAACCTGCTTCAGGACTTCGTCGCCGGCCGCATGGCCGAACAGGTCGTTGATCAGCTTGAAGCGGTCGAGGTCGATGTAGGCCAGCGCCAGCGGCTTGCCCGCGTTGAGCAACTGAGCCGCGCCTTCGAACATCTTTTCGATGCCGCGCCGGTTGTAGACCTTGGTGAGCGGATCGTTGTTGGCCATGAAGCGCAGTTGCTCGGTGGCCTGGTATTGCTCGGTGACGTCCTGCAGCACCGCCTCCACGCGGCCGCGCGCGAGCGTGGCGCTGACCATGAAGCGCTGGGCGCCGTCGCGGCTGGCGATCTGCATCTCGGCCTTGCTGCGCAGGTGAACGTGTTCCAGCAGTTCCGTCCACAGGCTGTCGGCGAAGAACTGCTTCCACGACGTGCGGCCCGGGACGATTTCGGTGATGCCCAGCATCTTGCGCATGGCCGGGTTGGCGCTCACGATGTTGCCGTACATGTCCAGCGTGAACAGGCCAACGGGCATGGCCTCGTAGGCATGCTCCAGCTTTTCCTGGGCTTCGCGGCGCTTCTGCGTTTCCATGCGCATCTGCTCGGCCACGGCCAGCGCAGCCAGCAGGCTCGACGCGAGTGCCGCCGTCACGCTGTTGATCACGTTCAGCACCTGGTGCATGCCGAGCGCCGCCGACACGACCTCGGCCAGCGAGGCGACATAGGTCAGCGCGAACGAGGCCGCGAACCAGCCCGCCACGCGGTTGCGCGAACGCAGGATGATCGTGATGAGGCCCAGCGTCATCAGCGAGAAGCCGAAGGCCATGATGACCCACAGCATCGGCAGGAATGTCCCGTAGGGCATGGCAACGGCGCCGATGAGCAGCGGGATGCACGCCCATTGCGTGATGCGCAGCGGGATGGCCCAGCGCGTCTTGACGAGGTCGTCGCTGAACAGGGCCTGGTACAGCGTGAGCGTGGACACGCCGTACAGCGCGATCGTCAGCGCGCGGCCCAGCAGCATCCATTGCGGCGGCACGACCATGCCCAGCCACTGGGTGTCCCAGCCGGCCGACAGTCCGGCGATGCGCAGGTTCAGGAGCAGCCAACCCGAGAACAGCACGTACAGCGGCTGGCGGTTGATGAGCGCCGTGATCAGGACGAACAGCGACAGCACGATCATGCCGCCGTCGAGCAGGCCCGACTTGCGGTGGTACCCCTCGACGGACAGGTCGAACTGCGTCTCCGGCCATTGCACGACGTTCACGCGCGCGGGGCCGGCGAAGGTGCCGCGGCACAGGATCTCGCGCGGCAGGTCGGCCAGTTGCAGGGCGAAGCCGGCCTTGGCCGTATGCAGATAGGGCGTGCCCTGCTCGCGCGTCGCGGTGCCCAGCGGTTGCAAGGTGGCGGCGTCCCAGCAGGAAATGTCGACCGCATGGCGCGACGGGAATTCGATGATGTCGCCGACGATGCTGCCGGGCGCGCGGGGCCGCGTGCTGAAGCGGAACCACACGGGCGCTTCGGACAGATGCGTGTCGAAGTACGATACCGGAATCGCTGCGTGAAGGCGGGCATTGGCCGCGGGCGGGCTCAGCGGCGTTGTTTCCTTCAGGACGCGGATGTCGCGCGCGTCGCTGCTGCCCGACACGTACTGGCTGTCCCAGCACACGAGGGCCACGATGGAAACGACACCGATCACGATCGGAATCAGATAGTAGGCGAACGCCTTGAACGTCAGGTCAAGCGCGGACTGCGCCAGGCCCGGCAATTTCCAGCGACCGGATGATGTGAATTGCATGAGTATCTGCGAAGCTCGTATCGCGGCCCGTTGGCGCGGGCGGCCGTTATCGTCTCGCAAGGATACAGCTTTACAGTAGTGCCGTCATGCAATTAATGGATCATGCAACAAGTTCGTGCCATTCCGATGCCTGCCTTACAACACCCGCGCGACCCGCGTTGGGTAACGGTGGGCGCACGCCGGTCGGGCCGCTGACGTCGATGTCCGGGTGGTGCGTGTGGCAGAAGAAGGTCAGCAGCGGGTGCCGCGCGGCCGTCCAGCGTTCCTCGATCGTCGTGATGTCGAAGGCCATGATCCGGTGCGGGATATTGCCCACGTGGCGCAGCGGCACGAAGCCCAGTTCCGGGAACACGTCGACGAACGTCAGCTGTTCGTACTGGCGGTCGATCGGCGCGCGGCCCGTCGCCAGTGCCCAGTGGATGCCGTTCTGCTGGCAATACATGACGCCGGCCTTCAGCAGCGCGGTCTTGACCATGCGGCCGATGCGGCCGTTGTCCACGCCCAGGCGGCTCATCTCGGCCAGGGGCTGCCCGCGCAGCCAGTCGGGCAACTCGACGGACTCTTCGACGTGCAGCGGTTCGTACAGGTTCGTCTGCATGCGGGCCGTACCCAGCGGAGCCCCGTCCAGCTTGGATTCGGCGAGGAAAACGATTGCGTCGTCGCCGTAGTCAGAAGTTTCGGGCCGGACGAGCTGCCGCGCGAAGTCCGGGACGTGACGTGCATAAGCAGCGTGGCGCACGCGGACGGCCTTCCAGAGGTCGGCCTCATTGTCCACGCGGCGGATGGTGAAGGGCAGGCGTTCGGTCGGCTTGCCCGCGAACCCGGCGGGGGCTGTAGCGGCGGGGCGAAGAACGCCGGGATGGCGCATTTCCATGTTGACTCCTGTGTTGATGTTCAGAAACGAAACGTGCTTTGAACTTTATCAACGTTCCAGGGGTTAACAATTTGTCGAAAAAGCGTGTCTTTTGCCCCTATTTCAATTTTCAATAAATCATGATCAATTTCATTATTCTTTCATCAACATTCTTGCCGTCCCGCTAACGCGAATGGAACTGCCCGGTTCCGCACCGATTTCGGCATGTAACAAGGACCGCATGCCCATGTCTTCCCCCTGCACGACGTCGATGGCGCCACCGTGCGGCCAGCCGAGGTCGCGTAAATACCCGGCCAGCGCGGCCGTCCCGGCACCCGTGGCCGGGTCCTCGTAGACACCGCCGATGGCGAACGGATTGCGGGTGTGGAAGCGTTGCGAATTTTCCACCCAGGCAAGCACGATTGTCGTCAGGCCATACTTCGCCATCAGCGCGCGGCCCGCCTCCAGGTCGTAGCGCATGGCGGCGAGCAGGTCGCGGGTGGCCAGCGCCAGCACGAGGTGATTCGCGCCCGCGTGCGCGAGGCCGGGCGGGATGCGCGGGTCGAGATCGGCGTCGTGGTAACCGAACAACATCAGCGCGTCCGCGACGAGTTCCGGCGCTGCGGGCCGGCTCCACGTCGGCGGCGACTGCAGCGCGGCGGCCACGCGCTCGCCTTCGCGCCGTCCTTCGACGGTGATGGCGGCATCGTTCAGTGCCAGCGCATACACGCCGTCGCCGTTGCGCCGGGCCAGCGCGGCGCCGAGCGCGATCGTCGCGTGGCCGCAGAACGGCACTTCGGACGCCGGCGAGAAATAACGCACGCGCCAGCCCTGCCCCTCCTGCGCCGCGAACGCCGTCTCCGAATAGCCGACGGCGTGGGCCAGGCGCTGCATCTCGTCGGCCGGCGGCAAAGTCTCTCCGATCCAGACGCCGGCCGGATTGCCGCCCGTGTCGCCGTCCGAGAATGCGGCGATGCGAAGGATGTGCGAGGTCGTGATGGTCATGCGGTCTCCTTGTTGGGATGGATGATCAGGGTTCGAGCACGCCGGCCAGGCGCTCGGCCAGGAAGTCGACGAGCGCCTTGACGCGCGGCGCCAGCGCGCCCTGTTTATAGAACACGGCCCATACGGGCTGGGTCCACGGCAGGGAAGCCTCCTCCAGCACGGGCACGAGGCGGCCCGCGGCGACGTCGGCGCGCGTGAGGAAGTCGGACAGGCTGACGATGCCCGCCCCCTGCAGCGCGAGGTGGCGGATGGTCTCGCCGCTGGTGGCCGTCACGTGCGGCACGGCGCGCCAGCCTTCCGCGCCGCCGGCACGCAACGGCCACGTATTCAGCGACGTGGGCGCGACGAAGCCGACCAGCCGGTGCTTCGCCAGGTCGTCCACCTGCTGCGGGGTGCCGTGGCGTTCGAGGTAGCCGGGTGCGGCCAGCACGCGGACGCGGCTGCGTCCCAGGCGGCGGGCATTGAGCGTGGAGTCGGACAGGTTCCCGATGCGGATCGCGACGTCGGCCTTTTCCTCGATCAGGTCGACGACCGTCTCGCCGCTCGTGAGTTCCACCTGCACCTGCGGGTACGCATCGAGGAAGTCCGCCAGCTGCGGCGCGATGAGGTGGTCGAGCGTGGGCGTGGCGGCGTTCACGCGCACGAGGCCCGCGGGTCGCGCGCGCGCGAGGGCGGCTTCGCTTTCCGTCTCTTCCAGGTCGGCGAGGATGCGGCGCGCGCGGGCCAGCAGCCAGCTGCCTTCCTCGGTGAGATCGAGGCGGCGCGTCGTGCGGTGGATGAGGGTCATGCCAAGTTGCTGCTCCAGGCGCGAAATCGTGCGCGATACGCCGGACGGCGTCTGCCCGAGCCGTTCGGCCGCATTGGAAAACGAACCCGTGTCGATCACGGCGACGAATGCGATCAACGCGCCCACGTCCAGCATTTTTGCTCCCAGGTCAAAAGTCTATTGTACGGCCACGGGTTTTTCTTTGCGGGCGGGACGGCCAGAATGCGCCATCCCATCGAGGCATCAACAAGGAGAACACCATGCCACTCGCTTTATGGGCGCTGACACTGAGCGCCTTCGCCATCGGCACGACGGAATTCGTCATCGTCGGCCTGATCCCCACCATCGCGTCCAGCCTGAACGTATCCGTGCCGTCCGCCGGCCTGCTCGTGAGCCTGTACGCGCTGGGCGTCGCCATCGGTGCACCGGTGCTGACCGCCCTCACCGGCCGCGTGCCGCGCAAGACACTGCTGCTCGGCCTCATGCTGCTGTTCACGGCCGGTAACCTGACCGCGTGGATGGCCCCGGGCTATGCGGCCCTGATGGCGGCGCGCGTGCTGACGGGCCTCGCGCACGGCGTCTTCTTCTCGATCGGTTCGACGATCGCGACGAGCCTCGTGCCGAAGGAAAAAGCGGCCAGCGCCATCGCGCTGATGTTCAGCGGCCTGACCGTGGCGCTCGTGACGGGCGTGCCGCTCGGGACGTTCATCGGCCAGCACTTCGGCTGGCAGATGACGTTCCTCGCCGTCGCGCTGCTGGGCGTGATCGCGTTCGCCGGCATCGCCCTGCTCGTCCCGCGCGGCATCGCCGGCAGCAAGCCGTCGAGCCTCGTCACGCAGTTGTCCGTGCTGAAGAAACCGCGCCTGCTGCTCGTCTACGCGATGACCACCCTGGGCTACGGCGGCTCGTTCATCGCGTTCACCTATCTTGCGCCGATCCTCGAGCAGGTCGCCGGCTTCTCGTCGAACAGCGTGGGCCTCGTGATGCTCGTGTACGGCGTGTCGGTCGCCTTCGGCAATATCTGGGGCGGCAAGCTGGCGGACCGCAAGGGCCCGGTGCGCGCCCTGCAGATCGTGTTCGCCCTGCTGGCCGGCGTGCTGTTCGTCCTGGACTTCACGGCCGCCAACAAGATCGCCGTCCTCGTCACCGTGCTGGCCTGGGGCGCCGTCGCCTTCGGCAACGTGCCGGGCCTGCAGGTCTATGTCGTGCAGCGCGCCGAACGCGACGCGCCGGGTGCCGTCGACGTCGCCTCGGGTCTGAACATCGCCGCGTTCAACGTGGGCATCGCCATCGGCGCATGGGGCGGCGGCCTGATCGTCGCGCACTTCGGCCTGATGCACACGCCGTGGATCGGCGGCCTGATCGTCATCGGCGCCCTCGCCCTCACCACGCTGGCCGGCTGGCTGGACCGGCGCGATCCGGCGCCGCAGCACGCTGTCCGCGGCGAACGCGCCGTCGCCATGCACTAACTCGAAAGGAAACACATGCACACCACCATCCCGCAACTGGGCCTCGGCACGTTCCGGCTGAAAGAACGGCAGGCCATCGATTCCGTCGCCACCGGCCTGGCACTGGGCTACCGCCACGTCGACACGGCGCAGATCTACGGCAACGAGGCCGAGGTCGGCCAGGCGCTCGCCGAATCCGGCGTGGCCCGCGGCGACGTCTTCGTCACGACCAAGATCTGGACGGAGAACCTGGCCGCGAGCCGCCTGCGTGCCAGCCTGGAAGAAAGCCTCGTCAAGCTGCGTACGGATTACGTCGACCTCACCCTGATCCACTGGCCGTCGCCGGGCGCCGCGGTGTCCGTCGCGGAATCGATGGAAGCGCTGCTGGCTGCGCGCGAGGCCGGGCTGACGCGCGCCATCGGCGTATCGAACTTCCCGATTGCGCTGCTGCGCGAGGCCATCGCCGCCGTCGGCGCGGACAACATCGCGACGAACCAGGTCGAGCTGCATCCGTTCCTGCAGAACCGGGCATTGGATGCATTCATGGTCGATGCGGGCATCCACCTGACCGCGTACATGCCGCTCGCCTACGGCAAGGTGATGGAGGACGCCACCATCGCCCGCATCGCGCAGGCGCACGGCGCGACGCCGGCCCAGGTGGCGCTGGCGTGGTCGATGGCAAAGGGCTATGCCGTGATCCCGTCGTCGACGCGGCGCGCGAACCTGGCATCCAACCTGCGCGCGCGCGACCTGATCCTGGCGCGCGCGGACATCGCGGCCATCGACGCGCTGGACCGGGGCGAACGCCTCGTCAGCCCCGATTTCGCGCCGCAGTGGGACTAGGCTACTTGTCCAGTTCTTTATAGTGGCGGAAGATCCCTTCCTCGTTGAAGGGAATCCGCCGCTCCGACTTCAGGTAGGCCGCGATGCGCGGCCGCGCGGCTACCCGGTCGTGCAGGGCCGTCAGCAGCGGATAGCCCGCGTCGATGCGGCCCAGCGCCTTCGGGAACGCGTAGCGCAGGCCTTCCACGAGCTGGAACAGCGACAGGTCCGCATACGTGACCGTGTCGCCCAGCAGATAATCCTTCGGCTCCGGCCGGGCCAGGATGTTCTCGAACCAGTCGAAGAATTTCGGGATGCGCGTGTCGATGAAGTCGGCCGACCGGCGCTTCGCTTCCGGGCGCTGGTCCTCGAAATACAGGGACGTCGCGATCGGGTGATGCGTGTCGTGCGTCTCGGCGACCAGGTCCGCAATGGTCAGCTGGATCTGGTTCACCCAATATTTACCTTGCACATCCTGCGGCGCCAGGCCATGGCGCTCGCCCAGGAACATCAGGATGTTGGCGGTCTGCCCGACCGTCACATCGCCCGCCTTCAGGAACGGCGGCGCGAACGACGGGTGGTCGGCGCCATCCATCGCCGCGATCATGCGCGCCATGCCGCCCGGCTCGCGCGCCACGTCCACGTATTGCACCCCCGCTTCTTCCAGTGCCAGGCGCACGAATTCGCCGCGGCCCTGGATGCTCGGCCAATAAAAAAGTTCATACACCATGCCGTGCTCCTCAACTTGTTCGGTCTGACTCAATTATCAAGCAGGATTTTGATGTTCGGCGCGGCAATCGTGCTAGTCTTGCGTCTGGCGCTTGCCTGACAAAAAATCAACAAAAATGAGAGACATGAAAACGAAAAATCATAAAAGAGGGATGGGGTATTGGTGGTTACGATCTTGATCTGCTGAACGATTCACTGCCGTTCAGCAACGCACGAAGACGAATCCACCGATAACGAATGCCCGGAGCGCATCATGATTTTCGCTCACCTGACCAAACACTGGATGGCCCGCCGCCGCCAGTACAGCCTGTCCTCGTGGGTACTGTGCATCGCGCGCAGCCTGCGCGTGCTGGCCTATTACCGTGACCACCGCGCCCTGTGCCAGCTCGGCGTCTACCGCAACCACGTCGCGAAAGACGCCAACGACGACCTGTTCCACCACCTCAGCCACCGCGACTACCTCATCAAGGGCCTGAGCCCGCGCCAGCGCGTGCAGGCCGTGCTGAGCCACTATCGGTTCGAGGAAACGACGTTCAACGACGGCTACCTGGACGCCGTCTATAGCCAGCGCTGCCTGCCCCTGTGGCAGCACGAAGCCGACGGCAGCACCTTCATGATCCAGCTCGAGATGGCATCGCGCAGCAATGCCGAAGGCGACCTGACCGTGGCCCTCATCGCGGACGGCAAATGCCTGCACCGCCTGTCCTTCAGCTGGCTCGAAGGGGACATGGTGGGCGTCGACATGCCCGTCGTCCCGTTCATTGCGCGCAACCAGGGCCGCTGGATCGATTCCGGCGCCGCGTTCGAAGCATTCGAGCGCGTCTTTCCGAACAACTCGCCCAGCTTCTTCTGCTTCGCGGCCATGCAGGGCATCGCGCTGGCACTCGGCATGGACAAGGTCGTGGCAATCCGCAGCGAAGCGCACATCGCCTACGATCCCGATCCGGAAAAACATTTCGCCAACGCGTATGACGGCTTCTGGAAGATCCTCGGCGGCGAGGAAATGCCGGGCCGCGACGGTTACCTCATCCCGCTGCCGTTCTACGTGAAGCCGTTGTCCGAGATGCCGTCGAAACACCGCAAGCGCGCGGCGTTGCGGCGCGAGCACTGGCGGCTGATCGGCGACTCCGCCCGCACTGTCATCCAGCGCCATCTGCTGCATGCGCGCGCGCACGTGGCCCATCCGGCGGCGGTGCCCGAGCCGGCCTGACGCCTGGTATCCGCGGTCCATGTCGCGCATGGGCCGCGTGGCGGAACCTTTCGCTTTCCAGTCTGTCTATTGACAGACGCACCACGATAGGGCGCGTCTGTGCTACACTCGCGCCTTCGCTAGGGGTCCTGGGAGTTCGCTTCCCGGGTGAGAGATACCCTTCGTACCTGATCTGGATAATGCCAGCGAAGGAAAGCGCAACGCAGTTCCCATCCTTGTTTGCCCTTCCCCCCGTTGGCTCCGGCTTTTAAAAGAAAGCAGCGTGCCCATCACGGCGCGCGAAAACGAGCAAACCATGAACCGTCAACTGAAGTACTCGATCCTGGCCTGCGCGCTGATGCAGGCGTACGCATACGCACAGGACGCTACCCACCCCGTCGCCGAAGTCGTCGTGACGGGCAACCGCTTCATCGCCGTCGACCGCGCCAGCGTCGGCGGCTTCGGCGAGGCGTCGCTGTTCGACACCCCCGCCTCCATCACCGCGATCGGCCGCACGCAGATGCAGGACCTGTCGATCCGCTCGACCACCGAGGCCATGCGCTTCGACGCGTCCGTCGCCGATGCCTACAACGCGGTCGGCTATGCGGAGCAGTTCTCGATCCGCGGCTTCGCCCTCGACAACAACTACAGCTACCGCAAGGACGGCTTCGCGATCCCGGGCGACACGCAGATCCCGCTGGAGAACAAGGAACGCATCGAAGTGCTGAAGGGCCTCGCGGGCCTGACGGCCGGCATCGCCACGCCGGGCGGCATCGTCAACTACGTGACCAAGCGCCCGACGAATACCCCGCTGCGCTCCGCGACGGTGGAAGTGTCCGAGCGCGGCACGCTGTACGGTACCGTGGACCTGGGCGGCCGCTTCGAGGACCGCCGTTTCGGCTACCGCATCAACGCGGCCGCCGCCGACCTGCACCCGTACGTGCGCGGCGCGAACGGCGACCGCCAGTTCGTGTCCGCCGCCTTCGACTGGCAGATCACGCCGGACGCGCTGCTGCAGCTGGACATGGATTACCAACGCAAGGCCCAGATCACGGCGCCCGGCTTCCAGCTGATCCAGAACGCCACCCTGCCGACCGGCGTGTCGGCGAAGATGCTGCTGAACGACCAGCCGTGGACGCGCCCCGTCACGACGAAGGACAGCAACCTGGGCCTGCGCTTCGAATACAAGCTCGCCCCGGACTGGCTCGCGACGGTGTCCGGCAACAAGCACTGGTTCAAGCGCGACGACTTCACCGCCTTCCCTTACGGCTGCAGCAACGAGGGCGCGGGCTATTATCCGGGCTACTGCGCCAACGGCGACTACGACGTCTACGACTACCAGAGCACCGGCGAGCGCAAGTCGCCGTGGGGCGTGCAGGCGCAGGTGCAGGGTAAGTTCGCGACCGGTGCGATCCGCCACGCACTCACCGTCGGCACGTCGTACTCGGAACGCCACGACAGCTTCGGCGACTACGTCTACGACTACGTCGGCTACAGCAATCTCTGGCACCCGCTCGTCACGCCGCACGTCCCGGCCGACCGCGTGACCGGGCCCGTGTCCGAACGCCGCAGCGACGAGGAACGCGCCGTCTTCGCGCAGGACATCGTCAGCCTGACGAACCAGTGGACGCTGCACGCGGGCGTGCGCCACGTACAGATCAAGCGCAGCGACGCGCACAGCGACGACTCGTTCGTGCTGCCGAACGTGGCCCTCATGTTCAGCCCCGCACGCGACTGGAACGTGTACGCCGCCGTCAGCCACGGCCTGCAGCACGGCGGCGTTGCCCCGATGCAGACGACGAACGAGACCCAGGTGCTGCCGCCGCAGCGTTCGCACCAGGTCGAGATCGGCGCCAAGGCCGCGCTGGACAACGGCATCAACCTGTCGGCCGCCCTGTTCCAGATCCGCCAGGGTCTGGAGTACACGGACGCAAACAACACCTTCGTCCGCAACGGCAAGGAGACGCACCGCGGCATCGAGCTGACCGCGCAGGGCCGCGCGACGCCGGCGCTGGACTGGAGCGTATCGCTGATGGCACTGAATACGCGCCAGGAAGGGACGGGCCAGGCGAGCATCGACGGCAAGCGCGTGACGGACGTCCCCGCGTTCAAGTCGACAGCATGGGTGCAGTATGCCGTGGCCGCGATCCCGGGCCTGAAGCTGGACGGCACGTGGCAGTACTCGGGCAAGAAGGCGTTCGACGTCGAGAACACCGTGTTCGTGCCTGACTACCACGTGTTCGGCGTGGGCGCGTCGTACGGCCTGAAATGGGGCACGACCAATGTCACCTTGCGTGCACGCGCGGAGAACCTGTTCGACAAGTTCTACTGGCGCGACGTGACGCCGGCGCTGGGCGGCTACCTGCTGCCGGGCGCGCCGCGTACGTTCCGGGCGTCGGCGCAGTTCGACTTTTAAGTAACGCATCGTCGTCCCCGCGGAGGCGGGGACCCAAGTTTCCGGCCGAAGTCGCAAAATTGGGCCCCTGCCTCCGCAGGGGCCACGTTAACGGGCCGGTGGTCCTATCAGCGCCTCCACCTGCCGTACCCTCTCCTCCAGCTCCCCCGTCAGCAGCGTAAACGGAATCCGCCGCGCGTCGAGCACGTCCACGAGCTGCGCATGCACACGCTGCCTGACTTCCTCCGACTCGCGCTGCAACCCGTCCGGCACCCACGGCAGGTCGGGCGCCGCGACGAGCGTGAACGCGTAGTCGTGCGCCGCCTCCAGCGCCAGCAGGTCGGGCGGCACGCGACCCCAGTAGATGCGGCTGTACACGGCCGTCATCAGCGGCGTCGTGTCAACGAACAGGAAGTCCCGCACGCGCGGATCGCGGGCGAGCAGCTCCTCGCGCTCACGCTGCGTGCGCGCGATGCCGCTCTGGTCGTCCTCGCGCGGCACGCGCGCATTCACCTCGACGAACTCGCGCAGGTATTCCGGTACCCACAGCGTGCCGTAGCGCCTGGCCAGCGCCTGTGCCAAGGTCGACTTGCCCGTCGATTCCGCACCCAGCAGCGCAATGCGCCTGATTGTCATCGCACGCCCTCGGCCACCGGCATGTCCGCGTCCTGCGCCGCCTGCGTCCACGCGCGCAGGCCCAGCACGGCCAGCACGACGAACACGGCGTACAGGATCGCCGTCAGGTGCAGGCCCTTGTAGATGTACAGGCCCACGTACAGGATGTCGACGACGATCCACGTGTGCCAGTTCTCGATCTTCTTTTTCGCCGTGAGCAGTTGGCCCAGCAGGCTGCCTGCCGTGAGGAAGCCGTCCATGTGCGGCACGTCCGTGTCCGTGTACGCCTTCAGGAACGCCGACAGCGCGAAGAAGCCGACGGCCCAGCCGACCAGGGATGCGAGCCAGCCCGTGTGCGACAGGCGCGTCACGGGCAGCGGCTTGCCCTCGGCGCCGCGCAGCCACTGCCACCAGCCCCAGACCGACGCGGCGATGAAGACGCCCTGCAGGCCGGCGTCGCCGTACAGGCGGGCGTCGAAGAACACGACGCCGTACGTGGCCGACGAGACGATGGCGAAGAACCAGCCCCAGTGATTGCGCAGGATCGTCAGGACGACCGTCGCGACGGACAGCACGAAGCCGAGCAGTTCGAGCGGCGTGGTGGAAAAGCCCAGCAGGACCAGGGTATCGTTCATGGGCGGACAATGTCAGGTGAGTCGGCGATTATGGAAGGTGGCGCGGGTTTATGCAACCCGACGGCGAGTGTCCGTTTCCGGACACCGTTGCCCGCCACCGGGCAATGCGCGGGCCTGCCTCCAGAGGGAAACGGTGCTGGCACGCCGATTGCAATACAGCCAGCATCGCTACGCATCGTCATCGACCATGGACCAGGCCATCCCGCTCGACATCCTCCGCCGCCGCAGCCGCCTGCGGCTCGCTGCCACGCTCCTCGCGCTCGGGGTGATGTGCACCGCCGCGTGGGGCCTGAACCGCGCCGTGCGCCCGAGCGTGTCCGCCGCCGACGTCGTCATCGCGGAAGTCAGGCGCGGGAACGTGGACAACACGGTGGGCGCGGCCGGCGTCGTCATCCCCGTACACGAGGAGGTGGTGGCGAGCCCCGGCGCGAGCCGCGTCGCGAAGGTCCTCGCCAAGCCGGGCCAGCAGGTCCGCGCGGGCGACCTGCTGCTGGAACTGGACGACCGCGACATCCGCCTCGCGCTGGAAGCGCTGAAGGAGCAGCTCGCGCAGCAGGACAACCGCATTGCGACCCTGAAGCAGGAACTGGAACAGAAGCGCACGCAGATCGCAAGCGCCATCGAGTTGCTGGAGATCGACCTGCAGGCCGCGCGCGCCACGCTGGAACGCAACGAGAAGCTGCGCTCGAGCGGCCTCGTATCGGGCGAAAACCTGCTGACGGCGCAGCTGAACGTCAAGCGCACGGAGATCCAGCTGCGCCAGCAGCGCGCCCTGCTCGAGGCCACGCACCGCACGACGGCCACCAACATCGCCGCCGCCGACCTGCAGAAGGCGATCCTGCAAAAGCAGATCGCGCAGCAGGAACAGCTGTTGGACCGCACCCGCGTGCGCGCGCCGTTCGGCGGCATGCTGACCTGGCTGCTGGAGGAAGAAGGCGCCAGCGTGGCGGCGGGCCAGCTCGTCGCGCGCGTCTCCGAATTGAACAACTACCGCGTGGAGGCGACGCTGTCCGACTTCCACGCGCGCCAGCTCGCGCCGGGCCAGGCCGTGCACGTGGAGCAGAACGGCGAGGTCATGGCCGGCACCGTCCACACGATCCTGCCCGAAATCCAGAACGGCACCATCAAGCTGCTCGTCGACCTGGCCCAGCCCCGCAATCCGCACCTGCGCAACAAGATGCGCGTGGACGTCGCCGTCGTCACGGAACGCCGCGCGAACGTGCTCGTGGTCGACAGTGGCCCTGCATTCAACGGGCGCGGGCCGCAGCCCGCGTTCGTCGTGCGGGACGGCGTGGCGCGCAAGACCACCCTCGACCTGGGCGCCGGCGACGGCAAGGTGGTCGAGGTCGCGGCCGGCGCGCGCGCGGGCGACCGCGTCGTCGTCTCCGACACGGCCGACTTCAAGCACCGCGACAGCATCCGCATCACGCACTGAATCCAAACGAGAGGACACCATGATCAGACTGAACCAGGTCAGCAAGACCTACCGCACCGACAAGGTGGAAACGCTGGCCCTGAAGGACATCGACCTGTCCGTCGAACGGGGCGAATTCCTCGCATTGATGGGTCCCAGCGGCTGCGGCAAGAGCACGCTGCTGAACCTCATCGGCCTGCTCGACCGGCCCAGCCAGGGCGCCATCGAGATCGACGGCATCCCGATCAGGCGCTATGCCGACCGCCAGCTGGCCAGGCTGCGCAACCGGACGTTCGGCTTCGTCTTCCAGAGCTTCCACCTGATCCCGGACCTGCGCGTGATCGACAACGTGGAGCTGCCCCTGCTCTACCGCAGCATGTCCGGCGGCGAGCGGCGCCGGCTCGCGCGCGAGGCGCTGGCCCACGTCGGTCTCGCCGCGCGCATGGACCACTATCCGAACCAGCTGTCCGGCGGCCAGCAGCAGCGCGTGGCGATCGCGCGCGCCATCGTCGGCCAGCCGCACGTGCTGCTCGCGGACGAGCCGACGGGGAACCTGGACAGCAAGATGGGGGCGGAAATCATGGACATCCTGCTGAAACTGAACGCGGAAGGCACGACCATCGTGATGGTCACGCACGACGAGCGCGAGGCGGCGCAGGTCGGCCGCATCGTGCGCGTGTTCGACGGCCAGCTCGTCCAGCCGGAGCATCTCCATGCTGCGTAACTACCTGCTGACCGCGTACAAGGTCTTCATGCGCCGCAAGCTGTTCACGGCCATCAACCTTGCCTGCATCGTGCTCACGCTCGTCGTGCTGATGGTGATCACCGCCCTCCTCGACACGGCGTTCTGGCCGACCGGCGTGGAAGGGAACAGCGACCGCATGCTGCAGGTATACGGCATCCGCAGCCAGCGCACCGATGCGCAGGGCCGGCCCACCGAAGGCATGCACACCAGCCTTCTCGGCTACAAGACCATCGCCAGGTACTTGATGCCGCTGCAAAGCGCCGAGCGCGTCGCGGCGATCACGATCCCGGGCGAGGTGTCGGTCTACCAGGGTGACCGCGTGAGCCGGCTCGACCTGCGCCGCGTCGACGCCAACTACTGGAAGATCATGCGGTTCCAGGTGCTGGCCGGGCGCCTGCCGGACGCGGACGACGACCGCCTGGGCCGCATGGTGGCCGTCGTCAACGCGACGAGCGCGCGCCGGCTGTTCCCGGGCAGCGCCGCGGTCGGGCAGCGCATCAGCGTGGATGGCCAGACGTTCGAGGTCGTCGGGGTCGTGGCCGACGTCATCCACATGAACGCGTATGCCGACATCTGGGCGCCGCTGTCCACGTTCCCGTCGTCGAACTACCGCGACGAATACACGGGGCCCTTCGCCGCGCTGCTGCTGGCGCGCTCGCCCGCCGACCTGCCGCGCATCCGCGCCGAAGTCGAACGCGCCGCGACGAACGTCCAGCCGGTGGAGGGCCAGGTGTTCGGCAAGACCACGTTCTGGGCCGACAGCAAGCTGGACGTGTTCGCCCGCAACCTGCTGGGCCGGCAGAGCGAGGCCGATTCCGGCGCGGACCGGCTGCTGCTGATGATCGGCGGCGCCATGTTCGTGTTCATGCTGCTGCCCGCGCTGAACCTCGTCAACCTGAACCTGGGACGCATCATGGAGCGCAGCGCGGAGATCGGCGTGCGCAAGGCGTTCGGCGCGACGAGCCTGCAGCTCGCGGGCCAGCTGGTCGTCGAAAACGTGATCCTGTGCCTGGCCGGCGGCCTGTTGGGCCTCGCGTGCGCGCAGGGCGTGCTGTGGTGGCTGGAAGCGTCGCAGCTGATCCCGTACCTGGAAGTCCACATCAACCCGACCGTGTTCGGCTGCGGCATGCTGCTCGCCTTCGTCTTCGGCCTGCTGTCCGGCGCGGTCCCCGCATGGAAGATGTCGCGCCTCGATCCCGTCCATGCCCTGAAAGGAGCCGCGTGATGCTGCGCCATTTGTTGCGACTGACCTGGAAACGCAAGTCCAGGCATTTGATGCTGAGCCTCGAAATCCTGCTCGCCTTCGTCATCGTGTTCGGCATCGCCGCGTTCGGGCTGCGCTACTTGCAGCTGTACCGCGAGCCGATCGGCTTCGACGGTGCCGACACCTGGTCCGTGACGATGCAGATGGGCGAGACGCCGTCCCAGGCGATTTCCCCGGACGTCTACGACACGCTGCGCCGCAGCCTGCTCGAGCTGCCGGAAGTGCGCGCCGTAACCTTCGTCACGCATCCGCCGTATTCGAACTCCGTGTGGACCGTCGATTACCGTTCGCCGCTGACGGGAGCGAGCGTGGCGGTCCACAGTCTCGAGGCGGGCGACGACCTGCCGGACGTCCTCGGCATGCGGCTCGCGGCGGGGCGCTGGTTCGGCGCCGCCGACGACGGCCAGGATGCGCTGCCGGTCGTGCTGGAGGCGCGTGCCGCCGCCGCGCTGTTCCCCGGCCGGTCCGCGCTGGGCCAGCGCTTCTCGATCGGCGAGCACGGCGACGCGCGCACCTTCCGGGTCATCGGCCTGGTAGACGCGTTCCGCGACCGCGGCCCCTTGATGTCGCCGGTCCCGTTCGCGCTGACGCGCTTCACGCCGCACGCCACGCAGTCGCGGGTGAGCACGATCCTCTTGCGGGTCGCGCCGGGCACGCCGCGCGGCTTCGAGGCGAAGCTGAACCAGCGACTGAAGGCCGTGCGCAACGACTGGGGTTACCAGATCGCGCCGCTGGCGTCGATGCGCGCATCGATGCTGAAACAGTATCTCGTGCCGCTGGCCGTCGTAGCCGTGATCGCCGCGTTCATGCTCGTCATGGTCGCCTTCGGCCTGTTCGGCGTGCTGTGGCAGAACACGACGCGGCGCATTCCCGAGATCGGGCTGCGCCGCGCGATCGGCGCGCGCGCCACGGACATCTACCGCCAGATCGTCGTCGAACAGCTGCTGCTCGGATCCCTGGCGATGGGCGTCGGCCTCGTGCTGCTCGTGCAGTTGCCGCTCACGGGCGCGCTGGGCGACACCCTGAACTGGTCCGTGTTCGCGGGGGCCGTCGGGCTGTCGATGGCCGTTATCTATCTGCTATCCTTGGCGTGCTCGCTCTACCCCGGCTGGCGCGCGAGCCGCCTCGATCCGGCCGCGGCACTGCATTACGAATAAAGAGAACACGCATCCATGGAATCACAACGCAGGCGGCGCGTACTGGTCGTCGACGACGACCACGCCGTCCAGGTTTCTCTGGCCCTACTCCTCAAGCAGGCCGGCTTCGACGCCGCGTGCGCGGACGGTCCGCGCGAAGCGCTGGCACAGATCGACGCATCACCGTTCGACCTCGTCCTGCAGGACATGAATTTCTCGCTGCAGACGAGCGGCGAGGAAGGCCTCGACCTGCTCGCCCGCATCAAGGCCGCGCATCCGGCATTGCCGGTGCTGTTGATGACGGCGTGGGGCTCGATCGCGCTGGCCGTGCGTGGCGTGAAAGCGGGCGCCGCCAACTTTTTCACGAAGCCCTGGGACAACGCCCAGCTGGTCGACCTGATCGAAGCGACGCTGGACCTCGGCACGCCGCCTGCCTCGGCCAGCCGCACGCGCACCGCGCTCGACGCGAAATACGATTTCAGCGGGATCGTCGGCGAGCATCCGAAGCTGATAAAAGTGCTGGAGACGATCGCGCAGGTCGCGGCCACGCGCGCGCCCGTGCTGATCCTGGGCGAGAGCGGCACGGGCAAGGAGCTGATCGCGGACGCCATCCACCGCAACAGCCCGCGCAGGCAGGCACCCATCGTCAAGATCAACATGGGCGCCATCGCGACGTCGCTGTTCGAGAGCGAGATGTTCGGCCACGTGCGCGGCGCGTTCACGGATGCACGCGACAATCGCAAGGGCCACATCGCCAGCGCGGACGGCGGCACGCTGTTCCTCGACGAGATCGGGGAGCTGAACCGGGGCGACCAGGTGAAACTGCTGCGCGTGCTGCAGGACCAGCGCTACCAGCCCGTGGGCGCGAGCCGCACGGAGCAGGCCGACGTGCGCGTGATCTCCGCGACCAACCGCGAACTGGCGGAGCTCGTCGCCGCCGGCGACTTCCGCGAAGACCTGTTCTATCGCCTGAACCTGATCACGATCCGCCTGCCCCCGCTGCGCGAACGGCGCAGCGACATCCCGCTGCTCGCGCGCCACATCGTCGCCCACGTCGCCGACAGCTACGGCATCGCCGCCGTCACGCTCGCCCCGCAGGCGCTGGACTGGCTGGCCGCGCAGCCGTGGCCCGGCAACATCCGCCAGCTGAAGCAGACGCTGGAACGCACCTTGCTCCTCGCGGGCAAGGACGTCCTCACGCAGGCGGACTTCCAGGCGACGAGCGCCGTCGACGAAGGCGTGGCGGGCGGCCGGCTCGGCGTGGACGGCATGACGCTGGACCAGGTCGAGCGCCTGATGATCGAACAGGCGCTGCGCCAGCACGCCGGCAATATCTCGCGCGTGGCGAAGGCCCTCGGCCTGTCGCGCACCGCGTTGTACCGCCGCCTGGAGCGCCACGGCCTCGGCGACGGCGGCACGGACGGCGCGGCATGATGCGGCTGCGCCCCCGTCTCGGCACCTACGTCCTGGCGCTGCACGTGCCGCTGTTCGGCTGCGCCACCCTGCTGCTGCCGGCGCGGCCCTGGCTGTTCGTCGGCGCGGAGGGCCTGCTGCTCGTGAGCCTCGGCCTAGGCTGGCGGCTCGTGCGCCAGGCGCTGGAACCGCTCGGCTACACGCGCCGCTTCCACGAACTGCTGCAGGACCAGCACTACGCCAACCGGCTGGCCGCCCCCGCGTCGCGCGAACTGGACGACCTCGTGGACACGTTCAACACGATGCTGGCCGCCCTGCACCGCGAACGCCTCGCGATCGGCGAGCAGCAGGGCTTCCTCGACCGCCTGCTGGAAGCGACGCCTGTCGCCGTCCTCGTGTTCGACTTCGACGGTGCGATCAGCCTCGTGAACGCAAGCGCGGGAGAGCTGCTCGGCCTGGACCGGCCGCAGGGCAAGCCGTTGGCGGCATGGGCCGACGGAGACGCCGGTTTCTCGACGCGCCTCGATGCCCGCGGCCGCGCGCGCAGCCGCCAGCTCGCGGCGCAGCTGGACGCGCTGCCGCTGGGCGAATCGCGCCTGCTGACGGACCCGGACGGCCGCCGCTACCGCGCCCAGCGCGGCCAGTTCTACGACCGCGGCTTCGCGCGCCACTTCATCATGGTCGAGGAGCTGACGGCGGAACTGGAAGACTCCGAGCGCGCCACGTACGCGCGCCTGATCCGCGTGCTGGCGCATGAAGTCAACAACACGGTGGCCGCGACCGGCTCCGTGCTCGACTCCCTGCTGTTTTACCGCGACCAGCTCGCGGAGCCGGACGCGGGCGACTTCGCGACCGCGATCGTCGCGGTCAAGCGCCGCAATGCCAGCCTCGGCGAATTCATCGACCGCTTCACGAAGGTCGTCAAGATGCCGCCGCCGGAACCGCGGCCGACGGATTTGAAAGCCGTCGTCGACGACATCCTGTGGCTGAACCGCGAACAGTGCAGCAGCCGCGGCATCGCGCTGGGCTGGCACCGCTGCGACGCCGTCGCGCCGCTGGCGCTGGACGCCCAGCTGATCGAGCAGGCGCTGATGAACATCGTCAAGAATGCGATGGAAGCGATCGAGGCGGCCGGTCAGGCGAATGGCACGATCAGACTGGAACTCGCGCGTGAAGACCGGCGCGTGCGGCTGTCGGTCGTCGACTCGGGCGACCTGCTGGCCACGGGACCCGCGCGACCGCTGTTCACGCCGTTCTTCACGACGCGGAAAGGCGGCCAGGGGATCGGGTTGATGTTCGTGCGCGAGGTGCTGCAGCGGCACGGGTGCACGTATTCGCTGGCGCCGGGGGCGCCGGGAGAGACGCGGTTCGACATCTGGTTCCCGGCGCAGTGACGCATTACCCCTTCGGGTACTTGATCGTCATTTCCTTGAGCAGGTTGTCCGCATGGTCGACCTCCTTCATCACCCACAGCATGTAGCGGATGTCGACGTGGATCGCGCGCGTGATCACCGGGTCGAAGTACCAGTCCTTCGTGATCGACTCGTACGTCGAATCGAAGTTCAGGCCGACGAGTTCCCCGCGCCCGTTCATGACGGCGGAACCGGAATTGCCGCCCGTCGTGTCGGCGCTCGACAGGAAGTTCACCGGCACCGTGCCCAGCTTCGGATCCCGGAACTGGCCATAGCGCTTGTCGCGGATCGCCTGCAGCAGCGAGTTCGGCGCGTCGAACGGCGACTTGCCCGTCTGCTTCTCGAGGATGCCTTCCACCGTGGTGAACGGTCCCTTGACGATGCCGTCGCGCGGGCTGTACGGCGCCACGGTGCCGTAGGTCACGCGCAAGGTGCCGTTGGCGTCCGGGTAGACCGGTTTGCCCTGCGACTTCTTCCACGCGACGACGGCGTCCATGTACAGCGGGACGACGCGTTCCAGGTTGCCGTCGACCTCCTTGCGGCGTTCTTCCAGCGCCATGCCGACGTCCTGCAGGCGCACGGCCAGCTGGATGAACGGGTCGTTCGATTTGCGGAATGCGTCCGCGTCCTTGCCGATCCACGCGAGGCGCTTCGCGGTGTCGCCCAGCTCCGTGCCCTTGTACAGCGGCGCCAGCGCGTTCTGCGCGGGCAGCAGCGCGTCCAGCCCCTGCGGCCGCGCCTTGCCGTCGATCTTGCCGTAGCGGACCAGCGCGGCCTGCCAGCGGGCCTGGTCGACGCTCGCGACGAACGATTGTTCGAGGCGGGTCAGGCGCGCCTTGATGAACGAGACGTCGCGGTCCTGGTAGCCCGCTTCGCGCTGCGCGTCCGGCTTCTGGCGTTCCAGCGCCAGGCGGTACAGCGTGCGCGCGCTTTTCAGGAGGTCGCTGTGCGTCGCTTCCGCCCATGCCGTCTCCTGCTGCGTCGTCGCCATGTCGGCGGCGATGGCGGCGTCGAGGTCGGCCAGCAGATTCTTCGGACCGGTCCCATGTTGTTTGTACCAGGTGCGGAATTCGGCGTCCTGGGCATCCTTGATGGCGGCGATGTCCTTGCGCGCGAAGCCGTCCAGCAGGCCGCGCGTCTTTTTCAACACGTTGTTCAGGCTTTTCGACACGCTGGCGTAGCGCACCGTGTAGTTCGGGTTGCCCATCGTCGCGGCCGCGATCACGGAGAGGTCGGCCGTGATCGACGCCACCCTGGCCGGATAGTCGACGTCGCGCGCGAAGCGGATCTCGGCCGGCAGCTTGTAGCGGCTCGTGCGGCCCGGATAGCCGGCCAGCAGGATCGGGTCGCCCGCCTTCAGGCCTTCGGCCGAGACGACGAGGAAGTGCTTCGATTTGTAAGGCACGTTGTCCGGCGACGGATCGGCCGGGCGGCCGTCCTTGCCGACGTACGCGCGCAGGAAGGAAAAGTCGCCGACGTGGCGCGGGAATTCGTAGTTGTCGATGTCGCCGCCGAAATCGCCGACGCTGTTCGCGGGCGCGTAGACGAGGCGCACGTCGCGGATCAGCAGCTGCTTGATGCGGTAGTACTCGCCGCCGCGGTTGAACGCGGGGACCGAGCAGCGGTACGCCTTGTCGCTCTCGCACTCCGCGATCAGCGCCTTGATGCGCGCTTCGACCTGTTCGTGGCGCTCCTTGCCGGACAGTCCCGGCGCGAGGCCCTTGAGCACGCGGTCCGTCACGTTCTCGACGTTCTCCGTGACGTAGACGACCGTGTTCGGGCCACCCGGCAGTTCGTCCGCGCGCGTCTTCGCGAGGAAGCCGTTGGCGATGTAATTGTGCTCCGGGGTCGAATTGCGCTGGATCGCGCCGTAGCCGCAGTGGTGGTTCGTGACGACGAGACCGTCCGGCGACACGAACGACGCGGAGCAGCCCGGCGTCGCCACGATAGCGCTCATCGGGTGTTTCGACAGGTCGGCCAGGCGCTCGGCCGGGATCGTGATGCCGATGCGTTTCAGCTCGGATTTCAGCTGCGGCAGCTGGTGCGGCTGCCACTGGCCCTCGTCGGCGAGCGCAGCGGCGCTCGCCCCCAGCAGGGCGACGGGAAGGACGACGGATTTGAACAAGACAAACCTCGGATAAATAAAAGCAAACACGAGTATATCGCCCGCCCGTCTTGTTTCGGAAACAAAATTGTCACGATTCGTCTTTGAAGAGTATGTACAACCCCCGTATCGGCGTAGCGCGGACGCGACATCCCGCAATTCTGCGGATCAGGCGTATTTACGTTTGCGCCGCCGCAGCACCGCCGCCATCCCCGCCAGCGCGGCCACGCACAGCGCCGGCGACGCCGGCTCCGGCAAGCCGACGCGCACCTCGTCCAGCGCGGGCGCGCTGTAGCCCGCCTGCCGGTTCGCCGTCGAGAATGCGAAGTAGCGCACCTCGTCGAAGCCGTTGCCGTCGGCGAGGCCGAGGATCGCACCGCGCGGCGCACTGAAATTCCCGCTGCCCGTGCGCCGGCCGTCGTCGTACGTGGCCCAGTAGCCGTTCAGGGCCTGGTAGCCGCTGCCGGCCGCGAACTCGATCCGGTAGAAATCCGCGCCGTCCGCGCGGCGCACGCTGATGTACGCGTTCATGCCGGCCGTGGCGAAATAATTGCCGGAGAACGCGGGGCTCAGGTCCGCGACGGCGTCGTAGCAGTCCACGCCCGCGTAGCCGCAGCCGTTGTTGGCGCCGTAGCCGCTGGCATGGAACAGCAGGCCGCCCTCGACCCAGTCGTTGGCGAGCCCCGTGTTCAGTTCGAAATGCGCCGCATTGGTCGTGACGCCGACGGCCGTGCCGGCGCCGAGCGTCTGCAGCACGGTTGCGCCAACGCCCTGCGCGGCCAGGGCCAAAACGGCTGCGCACAGCAGGCGGTTCTTGAAATGCATGGTCGTCTCCATCATGGCGTGGGAATCAGGTCGAGCGCGTCGTAGCTGTAGCCGGGGCTCAGGAAGCGGATGCCGCTGGAGCCGCTGATCGCGGTCAGGGTCAGCACGTTCTGCCCGACGACCAGTTCGCTGGCGGGGATGTCGAACGTATACAAGGTGTTGTTGCCGCGGTAGGTGCCGACCGTCAGCGTGCGCGACGACGGCTGCGTGGACGCAGGCGGATTCGCCGACACCCAGCCGTTCACCTGCGCCTTGGGCCGTCCGCCCGCGAACGCGTCGGTGATGCCGACCCGCAGCCGCAGCGGCACGATCTGGCTCGCGCGCAGGTTGAAGCGCACCGTCAGCGTGCCGTTCACGTCCTTCCACTGGTACGCGGGGAAGCCCGTCGCCGGCGTCGACGTGCCGACGACGTAATCGCCCGGCGTCCACGACGCCATGCGCACGTCGGACGGGTGCATCGTCGTCACCTTGTCGCCGTTGATGAATTCCGCCGGCGTGCCGTCCCACTCGCCGATGCGCCAGATGGCCGCCACGCTGCCCGGATCACCCGTCACGGCAACGGTGCCCGCGTCCGTCGTCGCGCCCGCGCCCACGGTCACCGTGCGCGTGTCGACCGCCAGCTCGTTCTTGTAGACCTTCATCGTATAGGTCCCGGGGATCATGCCGGTGCTCGTGAAATGGCCGTCGGTCGCGTCGGCCGTGGTCCAGTACTGCGCCGTCGCGTTCGAAAAGCCGACCGTGTAGGCGAAGCGCGGATCGCGACCCGTGATGGCGCTCCCGCGTACGGCGCCGCGCGCCTCCGGTCCCACCCAGCCCGTGAGGCCGAGGGTGCCGAGCCAGGACGTGTCCACCGGCCCCGGCGCGGCGCCGTCGTTGAACACCATCGTGTACGTATTGAGGATGTTGGTCCGCAGCGGCTCCGTCTGGCCCTCGCCGTAGTTGATGATGTAGGTGATCTCCTGGTTCGTGCCCGTCGCCTGGTTCAGCAGGCTGCGGTAGAACGGGCCGCCGGAATTGCCCTCGTTGTTGTCGCGCACGATCCACAGGCCGACATTGGTACCCGTCGCGCCGATGAACTGCCAGTCCTTCAGGCGCATGTTCGAGTAATGCTTGGAACGCGTCTCGCCGTTCGGCATGCCGAAGACGTCGCTCGCTTCGATCGCGCCGCTGTTGCCGCGCAGGTCGGACGGCGCCGGGCCATTGGGCAGCCGCGCGATCGGCACCCGCACGATGAAGCGTGCGAGATTGAGCGTATCGGGCTCGCTCGTGAAGTACGTGCCCATGTAGATCTTCGCCTCGCCGCGGCGGGCGATGTAGTAGTGCGTGAGGCCGCCCGCCTGGACGGTCACCTTCACGACGTCGCTGCCCACCGCCTCCGCCTTCACGTCCACCGCGGAGATGCCCTTGTACAGGTAGTCGAAGCCGGAATTGACCTGCGTGCCGCGGCCCTGGTCCTGGTATTCGACGCCGTTGTAGACCAGCGACGCGATGTCGCCGGCCGACTGCGTGCTGACACCGTTGTCCAGGCGCCGCACCTTGAACACGAGGCCCGCGCCCGTGTCGATCGTGTAGAAATTCGCGTCCTGCACGAGGCCGAACGAGGATGCCGTCGCGACGGTCGCCAGCATCCGTGTGGCGCCGGCGGTGGCGGTGCTGCTTCCCTCGCCGCCGCAGCCGGCGGCCAATAAGCACAGCGTAGAGGCGAACGCGGTCCTGCGCATAAAGATGTGCATCGTCTGTCTCCTGTTTGTGAATTTTTTACGCGCCCGGGTTTGCACATCAGTATTGACGGTCCGCGCGGCACGGGTCAACGGGGCGAAAGGCATCCCGAGCAAAGAATCACGCGCTTGAGCGAAGGCCCGCAGATGCAGATAGAATGACGGGTCCGGTGCCGTCCGGAGCTTCCTCGCCGACCATCATCATGCCCAGTCTTCTCGCACCCGTTTCCGCCGTCCTCCGCCGCCTGTCGATCGACACCTTCACCATCCTGCTGCTGTGCACCGTCGCCCTGGCGAGCGTGCTGCCGTGCGCGGGCGAGACGGCCGTCGTCCTCGGCAAGGTCACCACCGTCGCCATCGGATTATTGTTCTTCCTGCACGGCGCCAAGCTGTCGCGCGAAGCGATCGTCGCCGGGATGACGCACTGGCGCCTGCACCTGCTGGTGCTCGCGTCGACGTTCGTCATGTTCCCGTTGCTGGGCCTCGCCCTGAAGCCGCTGGCGGGCAGCGTCATCGCGCCCGAGCTGTACGTGGGCATCCTGTTCCTGTGCACCCTGCCCTCGACCGTGCAGTCGTCGATCGCGTTCACGTCGATGGCGCGGGGGAACGTGGCGGCGGCCGTGTGCAGCGCGTCGGCGTCGAACTTCGTCGGCATCTTCGTCACGCCGCTGCTCGTGTCCACGCTGATCGTGCAGGGCGCGGCGGGCGGCTCGTCGCTGGACGCCGTGATCACCATCGTCGAGCAGCTGCTGCTGCCCTTCCTGGCCGGCCAGTTCCTCCGTCCGTGGATCGGGAAGTGGGTGGACCGCCACAAGCCCATGCTGAAGATCGTCGACCAGGGCTCGATCCTGCTGGTCGTGTACACGGCATTTTCGGAGTCCGTCAACGAAGGCCTGTGGCACAAGCTGTCGGGGGCATCGCTCGCGGGCCTCGTCGTCGTCAGCTGCGCGATGCTGGCGATCGCCCTCGGCCTCGCCACGTGGACGAGCCGGCGCCTGGGCTTCAGCCGCGAGGACGAGATCACCATCGTGTTCTGCGGCTCGAAAAAGAGTCTCGCCAGCGGCGTGCCGATGGCCAAGGTGTTGTTCGCGCCCAGCGCCCTGGGCATGGTCATCCTGCCCGTCATGCTGTTCCACCAGATCCAGCTGATGGTGTGCGCGGTGCTGGCCCAGAAATGGGGCCGCGAACAGCGCCCCTGAAATTCGGGGTCAGAGCACATTTTTCGCCAAATCCGGGGTCAGAGCACATTTCGGTTTGGCCCAAAATGCCCATGTCCTCGATCATGCTGACGGCCGCCAGCCCAACGAAGGACGATAATTCGTTCGCAAGAGAACTTGCATCGAAAAGTGCTCTGACCCCGAATTTCCAGCGAAATGTGCTCTGACCCCGAATTTATTGCGGCACGTGCGCCAACGCCAGGCCGCCCCACCATACCTCCGGCAGCGCGGCCGCGAGCATCATGCCCGGACCCAGCGCCGTGATGAGCCAGCGGCGGCGTGGCGGCAGCCACGCGGTGCGCGGATCGTGCAGGCTCGCGCGGATGTCGCGCCAGCCGAAATAGACCAGCGCCGCCATGCCGAGCACGAACAACGTCCACAGCGTCGCATCGTTCATCAGCGCCGCGAAGTCCGCGTCGAGGTAAGCGAGCGCCGGCAGCGCGAGGCTCACGCTGCCCAGCAGTTCGACCGTCGCATTGATGCCCGCGCGGCCGCGCCGGCGGAAGTCGTGGCGCAGCATCCAGGCCGACAGCGCGACGTCGCCGGCCAGGTACAGTGCGCTCCATGCGGGCATGGCGCTACTCCTGCGCCGTGAGCTGGTCCGCGTGCCAGCCGCCGCCCAGCGACTGGATCAGCGCCACGGCCGTCGTCTGGCGGTTGCCCTGCGTCTGCACGAGTGCGCGACGTGCGTTCAGCGCGGTCACCTGCGCCTGCACCACTTCCGAATAACTCACCTGGCCGGCCTTGTAGCGGTTCAGCACCTGCTCCTCGACCTTGTCCGCCGCTTCCGATGCCTGGCGCTGCAGGTCCTGCTGCTGCGCCAGCACGCGCGTGGCGGCCAGCTGGTCCTCGACGTCGGCGAACGCGTCCAGCACGGTCTGGCGGTAGCGCGCGACGGCCTGTTCGCGCGCCGCGTTGGCGCCCTGCACGGCCGCGCGGTTGGCGCCGCCGTTGAAGATAGTCTCCGTGGCCGACAGGCCCAGTGCCCATGCCATGCTCGATGCCTTGAACAGGTCGCCGATGGCGCTGGCGGACGGGCCGTACGATGCCGTGAGGCCGATCTGCGGGAAGTAGGCGGCGCGCACGATGCCGATCTGCGCGTTGGCCGCGGCCACGGCCCGTTCGGCGGCGGCCACGTCGGGGCGGCGTTCCAGCAACGTGGACGGCACGCCGACCGGCACGTCCGGCACGGTCACGTTCCACGGTGCCGGGGCCAGCGCGAAGTCGGCCGGCGCCTTGCCGATCAGGACCGCGATCGCGTGCTCCAGCTGTGCGCGCTGGCGGGCCAGGGTCAGGTCGTCGCTCTGCGCGCTGGCGAGCTGGGTCTGGGCCTGGTAGACGTCCGAGTGCGGCACGATGCCCACGTCGAAGCGGTTCTGCGTGATCTTCAGCACCCGCTGGTAGCCCTCGATGGTCGTGGCCAGCAGCGCGCGCTGGGCGTCGACGGAGCGCAGCGAAAAATAGTCCGCCGCCAGCTCGCCCTGCGCGGACAGGCGCGCGGACGCGAGGTCGGCCGCGCTGGCCTGGGCATTGGCCTGCGCCGCGGAGATGCCCGCGCGCAGGCGCCCCCACACGTCCGGCTCCCAGCTCGAGCCGATGTTCAGGCGGAAGCTGTTGGACGTGCGGCCGTTGCTGTTGTCGCTGGACCCGCCGCCGCTGCCGTTGCGGTTTGCGCCGCCGGTCAGCGTGACGGTCGGGAACAGCGACGCGCGCTGTTGCGCGACGATGGCGCGCGCCTGGCTGTACGCGGCAACGGCCGCCGCCACGTTCTGGTTATTCACCTCCACCTGGCTCACCAGGCCGTCGAGCACGGGGTCGTTGAACAGGGTCCACCACGGGCCGCGGTCGAGCGCGTCCGCGGGTGCCGCCGGCGCCCATCCTTGCAGTTCCTTGAACGCGGCCGGATTCGGCGTCGCCGGCCGCTCGTACGTGGGCGCGAGAGCGCAGCCGGACAGCACGGCGGCGGCAAGCAGGGACGAGATCAGCGGACGAATAGTCGTGGTAAATCGCATGGTTCGGTTCATGGCTGGGAAGTCGTGGGCTGGTCCTCCAGCGGATGGCGGACCAGGTGATGCTCGTCCGCGTTACGGCGGCGGAGCTTGTCGAGGTAGACGTAGACGACGGGCGTCGTCAGCAGGGTCAGGAGCTGGCTCGCGACGAGGCCGCCGATGATGGCGATGCCCAGCGGCTGGCGCAGCTCGGAGCCTTCGCCGAAGCCGATCGCCAGCGGCAACGCGCCCAGCGCCGCGGCCAGGGTCGTCATCAGGATCGGGCGGAAGCGCAGCAGGCACGCCTCGCGCACGGCTTCCGTGGCCGACAGCCCGCGCGCCCGCTCCGCCTCCAGCGCGAAGTCGATGATCAGGATCGCGTTCTTTTTCACGATGCCGATCAGGAGGAACACGCCGATCAGGGCGATGATGGAAAACTCCATGTGGAACAGCAGCAGCGCCAGCACGGCGCCCACGCCGGCCGACGGCAACGTGGACAGCACCGTGACCGGGTGCACGAGGCTTTCGTACAGGATGCCGAGGACGATGTAGATGACGACGATGGCGGCGAGGATCAGCAGCGGCTGCTGCTGGTTCGATTCCTGCGCCTGTTTGGCCTGGCCCTGGAAGCTGCCGCGCACGTTGGTCGGCATGCCGATGTCGGCCTCCGCCTGCTTGACGGCCTGCTGCGCTTCCGACAGCGAATAGCCCTGCGCGAGGTTGAACGAGATCGTCGTCGCCAGCTCGCCGTCCTGGTGGTTGACGGAGCTCGGCGTCGCCCGTTCCGCGAAGTGCGCGATGGCGGACAGCGGCACCATCGTCGTGGCGGAGGACGACAGCGCGGCGCCGCTGGACGGATCGCGCGCGGCCGTCAGGTTCGCGGGCGCCGCGGGCGTGCCGGCGGTCGTCGTCGTCGTCGTCGCGTTCTTGGCCGGCACGTACACGTCGTCCAGCGCGGCGGGCGAGCGCGCATACTTCTGCGCGACGCCCATGATCACGTGGTACTGGTTCAACTCGTCGTAGATGTTGGCGACCTGGCGCTGGCCGAACGCGTCGTACAGCGCGTTGTCGATGTCCTTCGCGCTGATGCCGAGGCGCGACGCCGTCTGCTTGTCGATGTCGACATAGGTCTCGACGCCGTTGTCCGCCTGGTCGGTGTCGACGTCGGTCAGCGCCTTCTGCGCCTTCATCGCGTCGGCCAGCTTCGACGCCCACGTCTTGAGGTCGGCCCGGTTGTCGCTCTTCAGGGTGTACTGGTAGGTGGAGTTCGACTGGCGCCCGCCCATGCGCAGGTCCTGCACGGGGTTCAGGAACAGCTGCACGCCCGTCACCTGCGCGAGCTTCGGGCGCAGGCGCGCGATCACGGCCTGGCCGCTTTCGCCCTTGGCGCGCTCGTCGGCCGGCTTCAGGTTCAGGAACATGAAGCCACCGCCCGCGCGCGAGCCGCCCGTGAAGCCGACGACGGTGTCCACCGCCGGATCGCTCTTGATGATGTTCACGAGCTGGCGCAGCTTGCCCTGCATGGCCTGGAACGAGATGCTCTGGTCCGCGCGCAGGCCGCCGTTGACCTGGCCCGTGTCCTGCTGCGGGAAAAAGCCTTTCGGCGCGCTTGAAAACAGGTACACGTTCAGCCCGACGACGAACACGAGGATCAGCATCACGAGCGGCTTCATGTCCAGCGCCCAGTCGAGCGCGTGCTCGTACGATTTCAGCACGCCGTTGAAGCTGCGCTCGGCCCAGCGCGCGAGGCGGCCCTGCTTGCGGCCCACGTGGTCGTGCAGCTTCTCGCCGGGTTTGAGCAGCATCGCGCACAGCATCGGCGTCGTCGTCAGCGAGATCACGAGCGAGATCATCACGGCGGCCGACAGCGTGACGGCGAATTCGCGGAACAGCCGGCCCACCTGGCCGCCCATGAACAGCAGCGGGATGAACACGGCCACGAGCGACAGGCTGATGGACAGCACCGTGAAACCCACTTCCTGCGCGCCGAGGAGGGCCGCCTTCATGCGGTCCATGCCCTGCTCGACGTGGCGGCTCGTGTTTTCCAGCACGACGATGGCGTCGTCGACGACGAAGCCCGTGGCCACCGTGAGCGCCATCAGCGACAGGTTGTTGAGCGAGAAACCCAGCAGGTACATCACGCCGAAGGTCCCGAGCAGCGACACGACGGTCGCCACGGCCGGCACGACGGTGGCGCGCACGCTGCGCAGGAACACGGAGACGACGAGCACGACGAGCAGGATCGAGATCATCAGCGTCATCTCGATCTCGTGCAGCGACGCGCGGATGGAATTGGTGCGGTCCGACGCGACCTGCATGCGCACGTCCTGCGGCAACTGGGCCTGCAGCTGCGGCAGCAGCGCGCGCACGCCGTCGACCGTCTCGATGACGTTGGCGCCCGGCTGGCTCGTCACCAGCACGATCACGGCCGGCTCGCCATTGAACAGGCCCAGCGTGTGGATGTCCTCGACGCCGTCCTTCACGTCCGCCACGTCCTGCAGCCGGATGGCGGAGCCGTTGCGCCACGCGACGACAAGGCCCTTGTAGTCGGCCGCCGTGCGGCCATTGGTCGGCGTGTTCGCCTGAGAATAGATCTGCAGGCGCATGCCCTGCCCTTCCAGCGCGCCCTTCGGCCGGTTGGCGTTGGTCGCCTGGATGGCGGCGCGCACGTCCTCCGTCGACAGGCCGTACTGGTTCAGCTGGTAGGGGTTCAGGTCGACGCGCACGGCAGGCAGCGAACCGCCGCCGAGCTCCACGTCGCCCACGCCCTTCACCTGCGCGAGCTTTTGCTGCACGACGTTCGACACTTCGTCGTAGATCTGGCCGGGGCTGCGCGTCTTCGACGTCAGCGCGAGGATGATGATCGGCGCGTCGGCCGGATTGGCCTTGCGGTACGTCGGATTGCTGCGCAAGGTGGCCGGCAGGTCGGCCCGCGCCGCGTTGATCGCCGCCTGCACTTCGCGCGCGGCGGAATCGATCTGGCGCGTCAGGTCGAACTGCAGGTTGATGCGGGTGGAGCCGTTGCCGCTGCTGGACGTCATCTCGTTGACGCCGGCGATCACGCCCAGCCGCCGTTCCAGCGGCGTGGCGACCGACGTCGCCATCGTGTCCGGACTGCCGCCCGGCAGGTTGGCGGACACGGAGATCGTCGGGAAGTCGACCTGCGGCAGCGGGGACACGGGCAGCACGAAGAACGCGCCGATGCCCGCCAGCGCGATGCCGATGGTCAGCAGCACCGTCGCGATGGGCCGCTTGATGAACGGCTGCGAAAGACTCATGCGCCCGCTCCGCTGGGTTTATCCCTGGGGTCGCCACCGGGCTTGATCGCGCCGCCCGGCTTGGCCGGCTCCGCGCCGCTCCAGCGCCGCGCGAGGCGGTCGAACGCGAGATAGATGACGGGCGTCGTGAACAGCGTGAGCAGCTGGCTGACGATCAGGCCGCCGAAAATGGCGAGGCCCAGCGGCCGGCGCAGTTCCGCGCCCTCGCCCCAGCCGAACATCAGCGGGATGGCGGCGAACAGCGCGGCCAGCGTCGTCATGATGATGGGCCGGAAGCGCAGCATCGCGGCCTGGTGGATCGCCGTGCGCGGGTCCTTGCCCTCGTCGCGTTCCGCCTCGATGGCGAAGTCGATCATCATGATCGCGTTCTTCTTCACGATACCGATCAGGAGGATGATGCCGATGATGCCGATGACGCCGAGGCCCTGCCCCGTGATCCCCAGCGCCAGCAGCGCGCCCACGCCGGCGGACGGCAACGTGGAGAGGATGGTCAGCGGGTGGATGTAGCTCTCGTACAGCACGCCCAGCACGATGTACACGCAGACGACGGCGGCGAGGATCAGCCACAGCTGGTTCGACAGCGACGCCTGGTACGCGCCGGACGCGCCGAGGAACGTCATCGTGACTGAGCCCGGCAGGCCGATCTCCCTGGCGACGTCCTTGATCGCGGCGACGGCCGTGCCCAGCTTGACGCCGGACGCCGTGTCGAAGCCGATCGTCGTCGCCGGGTATTGCGCCACGTGCGTGATTTGCAGCGGCGCGGCCTGCTCCGTGATCGACGCGATGGCGGACAGCGGCGTCGGCGCGCCGGAACCCGTGCGCAGCTGCAGGTCGGCGAGCGCGTCGAGCGACATCTTTTCGTCCTGCTGCGCTTCCAGGATCACGCGGTACTGGTTCGTCTCCGTGAAGATGGTCGACACGATGCGCTGGCCGAACGCGCTGTACAACGCGTCGTCGACGTTCGACGCCGTCACGGACAGGCGCGACGCGCTGTCGCGGTCGATGTTGACGTAGGCGGCCGCGCCGGTGGCACCGGCGTCCGTGACGACGTTCGCCAGCTCCTTGCGGCGCGCCATCGCGGCCACCATCTTGTGCGCCCACTCCGTCACCGTCTTCGTGTCCGCGCCTTCGATCGACAGGCGGTACTGGGTCGGCCCCGTCTCCGCATCGATCGTGAGGTCCTGCGTCGGCTGCAGGTACAGGGTGACGCCGGCCACGTTCTGCGCCACGCGTCGGCGCAGGCGGTTCATGATCTCTTCCTGGTCGCCGTGCTTCGCCTTCAGGTTGATCAGCATGGTGCCCGTGTGGAGCATCGTGTTGTTGGCGGCGTCCACGCCCACCGTCGACGCGAGCGATTCGACGTCCGGGTCGGCCAGGATCTCGCGCGCGGCGGCCTGCTGCATCTCCGCCATCGAACTGTACGAGATCGCCTGGCGCGCTTCCACGCGCGCCTGCAGCTGGCCCGTGTCCTGCGTGGGGAACAGGCTTTTCGGGATGAACGTCCACAGGATCGCCGTCAGCACGAGCGTGCCCAGTGCGACGAACAGGGTCAGGCCCTGGCGTGCGAGCACCCAGTTCAGGCCGCGGTCGTAGTGACCTACGGTCCAGTCGAAGAAGGACTGGAACTTGCGGGCGAATGTCGTTTCATGCGCCTTGTCGTGCTGCTTGAGCCAGCGGGCCGACATCATCGGCACGAGCGTCAGCGACACGACGGCCGAGATCAGGATCGTGATGGCGAGCGACACGGCGAATTCGCGGAACAGCCGGCCCACGACGTCGCCCATGAACAGCAGCGGGATCAGCACGGCGATCAGCGACACGGTCAGCGAGATGATGGTGAAGCCGATCTGCGTGGCGCCCTTCAGCGCGGCGTCCATCGGCTTTTCGCCTTCCTCGATGTAGCGCGAAATGTTCTCGATCATGACGATGGCGTCGTCGACGACGAAACCGGTCGCGATCGTCAGCGCCATCAACGACAGGTTGTTCAGGCTGTAGCCCAGCAAATACATGATGCCGAACGTGCCGACGAGCGAGATCGGCACGGCGAGGCTCGCGATGACGGTGGCGCGCAGGCTGTGCAGGAAGGCGAAGATCACGAGCACGACGAGGACGACGGCCAGCACCAGTTCGATCTGCACGTGTTCGACGGACGCGCGGATGCCGTTCGTGCGGTCCGACAGCACGTCCATGTGGATGCTCTGCGGAAGGCTCGCCTGCAGCTCGGGCAGGCGCTGCTTGATGGCGTCCACGGTGGCGATCACGTTGGCGCCCGGCTGGCGCTGCACGTTCAGGATGATCGCGGGCTTCATGTTCGCCCACGCGCCCAGCTTGACGTTTTCCGCGCTGTCGACGACCCGCGCCACGTCGCCCAGGCGCACGGGCGCGCCGTTGCGGTATGCGACGATCAGATTCGTGTAGTCGGGTACCGTCACCAGCTGGTCGTTGGCGTTGATGGTGTAGGCGCGCAAGGGACCGTCGAAGCTGCCCTTGGCGCTGTTGGCGTTCGCGTTCGTGATCGCCGTACGCAGCGTGTCGAGACCGAGGCCGTTGGCGGCGAGCGCCTCCGTGTTCGCCTGGATGCGCACGGCCGGGCGCTGGCCGCCCTGCAGGGTGACGAGACCCACGCCCGTCACCTGGCTGATCTTCAGCGCGAGGCGCGTGTTGACGAGGTTCTGCACCTCCGTCAGCGGCATCGAGTCGGACGTGATGGCGAGCGTCAGCACGGGCGCATCGGCCGGGTTGACCTTCGCGTAGACGGGCGGCGCCGGCAGGTCGGTCGGCAGCAGCGAGCCGCCCGCGTTGATGGCGGCCTGCACTTCCTGCTCGGCCACGTCGAGCGTCTGGCCCAAGGTGAACTGCAGCGTGATCACGGACACGCCGGCCGCGCTGTTGGAACTCATGCGCGCCAGGCCCGCCATCTGGCCGAACTGGCGTTCCAGCGGCGCCGTCACGGTGCGCGCCATCACTTCCGGGCTCGCGCCGGGGTACAGGGTCTGCACCTGGATGGTCGGGAAGTCGACCTGCGGCAGCGCGGACAGCGGCAGGAATTTATAGCCGACGAGGCCCGCCAGCACGATCGCCAGCATCAGCAGCGACGTGGCGACGGGGCGGCGGATGAACGGGGCGGATGGACTCATGCGGCGCTCCTCACTGCGCGGCCCCTTCCTGCTGCTGCCGGCGGCGATGTTGCCCTCCCTGGCCTCCCTGGCCCAGCTGCGCGCCGTCCTGTGCACCCTGGCGGCCCTTCCAGTTGCCCTGGCCGCCCTGGCCGCCGCCGGCACCGCGCGGATGGTCGCCCGGCAGGATCACCTTCGCGCCATCCTTCAGGCGGTCCGCGCCTTCCGTGATGACGGTCTCGCCGCCTTTCAGGCCGCTCGTGATCTCGACGCGCTCCGCATCCTCCTCGCCCCGCTTCACGCTCGTCAGCGCCACCGTGCGCGTCTGGGGATTGAGCACGTAGACGTAGTCGCCGTTGGCGCCGTGGCGCAGTGCCGTCACCGGCACCGTGATCGCGTTCTTGATGACGTTCACCTGCAGGCGCACGTTCACGAACTGGTTGGGGAACAGTTTCGACGCCTCGTTGCCGAAGCGGGCCTTCGCCTTGACGGTGCCGGTCTGCGTGTCGACCTGGTTGTCCAGCGCCATGAAGCGGCCCTGCGCCAGCTCGCGCGTGCGGGTGCGGTCCAGCGCCGTCGCGGGCAAGGTCGCGTTCGCGTTGATGCGTTCCTGGATCGCGGGCAGGTGGTCCTGCGGCACGGCGAATTCGACGTCGATCGGCGATTGCTGCGTGATGACGGCGATCCCGTTCGCGTCGCTGCTCGCCACGAGGTTGCCGATGTCCACCGTGCGCAGGCCCACGCGGCCGGCGATCGGCGCGCGCACCTGCGTGTAGCCGAGGTTGATCCGGGCGATGCCTTCGGCCGCCTTGTCGGTCGTCACCGCGCCCTGCAGCTGTTTCACCAGGGCCGCCTGCGTATCGACGTCCTGGCGCGCGATGGAATCCTGCTGGAGCAGGGTCTGGTAGCGGCCCAGCGTGACCTTGGCCGTTTCGAGCTGGGCTTCGTCGCGCTGGCGCTGGCCCGTCGCCTGCAGCAGCGCCATTTGCGCCGGGCGCGGGTCGATCGTCGCCAGCACCTGGCCCTGCTTGACGAGCTGGCCTTCCGTGAACAGGATCTTCTGCAGCACGCCGCCGATCTGCGGGCGCACGGTCGCGACGGCCGCCGGGGTCACGGTGCCGAGGGCATCGAGCACGATCGGGATGTCGGCCCGCTCGGCCTTGCCGACGCCGACCGTCGTCGCCGGCGCACCGCGCCCGCCGCCCGGACCGCCCCGCCCCGCGCCGGGTCCGCCCGCGCCCTGCCCGCGTCCGGCGCCGGGCGCGCCCTGCGGCTGCTGGTGCACGAGGTGCCACGCCAGCCAGCCCAGGCCGGCCATCGCGAGGATGGCGACGAGGGTGCCGATGATGCGGGTGCGGCGCGAGCGCTTGGGTTGGGTCGGGGTTTTATTCTTGTCGGGTGTGACGGTCGAATCCATGCTGATCCCTGGTGGCCGAGTGTTCAAAAGCACAATAAATGTTCCTTTGAAATGTAGCACGGCCTGCCATTGCCTTATGTTTCGTAACGTACGGTGAGCGAACCTCCCGCCAGGCATAGATAGTTGCTTCTTTACATGGTTTTACACAGAAGCGGCCTACATGCGGGGAGATCAAACAAAAACGGGCGTGGGAGGAGTCCCACGCCCGTTTTGCAGTGTATGTATGACTGACTACACGCTGTTACAAAGATTAACGCCCCGGAAAGGTTCAGGGCACCGCGCACAAACAGTGCGTGACCGCCGCGAACGGCTGCTTGCGGTCGGCGACGGCGGACAGCCAGCCGAGGTCACGGGTAATGCCTGCCGTCGCGTTGCCGCCCAGCGCGGCCGCGCCGAGGTCGACCGGCAGCAGGCCCAGCTTCACCTGCACGTTCAGGATCTGCGCGTCCGACAGGCCCATGCGCTCGAGCACGCGTTCGGCCAGCGTAGTCGGCTGCTCGGCATACGTGACGCGGAAATCGTCGCCCAGCTTCGCGCGTTTGGCGGCCGAACGCAGCGCGTCGCCGTAGCTGCCCAGGCGGTCGACGAGGCCGCGTTCCTTGGCCTGCGTACCCGTCCACACGCGGCCCTGGCCCACTTCGTCGATCTTGGCCGGCGTCGTCTTGCGCGCGATGGCGGCCTTGGTCGTGAACTCGTCGTACACGTGGTTGATGGCGGACTGGATCAGCTGGCCGAAGCGCGGATCGAGCGGGCGCAGCGGATTGTAGGCGTCCGCGAGCCACGTGGTCGTCACGCCGGCCGTGTGGATGCCGAGCTTGTCGACGACCTTGTCCGCGGTCGGCAGGATGGCGAACACGCCGATCGAGCCGGTGACGGTGGACGGGTCGGCGATGACTTCGTCGGCCGCCATCGAGATCCAGTAGCCGCCCGATGCGGCCACGTCGCCCATCGACACGACGACGGGCTTGCCGGCCGCGCGCGTCAACTCCAGCTCGCGCCGGATCAGTTCCGAGCCGTAGGCGCTGCCGCCCGGCGAATTGATGCGCAGGACGACGGCCTTCACGGACGAGTCTTCGCGCACGCTGCGGATCAGGTTCGCCGTCGAGATGCCGCCCACCATGCCGGGACCGCCCGTGCCTTCCGTGATGTCGCCGGCCGCGACGACGACGGCCACGGCGTCGCCGAACGGCTTGTCCGGATGGCGCGCCACGTAGTCGCCGAAGCTCACCTGGCGGAAGCTCTTGATGCGGTCGTCGTACACGCCGCGCTTGATGAACATGTCGCGCACTTCGTCGCGGGTCTTGACGCCGTCGATCAGCTTCCAGTCCAGCGCCACCTTGGCCGCGTTGCCGTTGGCCGCTTCCAGGCGCTGCGGCAGCTCGTCGATGCCTTTCGCGATCGATCCGGCCGGCAGTTTGCGCGCCTGTTCGACTTCCGCCGTGTACGCGGTCCACAGGCCGTTGTACAGGAACGTGTCCGCCTCCTGCGCGGCCTGCGACGGGCCGTTGCCGATGAACGGCTCCGCAAAGCTCTTGTACGTGCCGACCTTCATCAGGTTGACGGTGACGCCGACCTTGTCCAGCGCGTCGCGGTAGTAATTGCGGTGGCGGCCGAAGCCTTCGATCAGCACCATGCCCATCGGGTGCAAATAGATCTCGCTGGCGTGCGCGGCGATCAGGTAGCGCTTCTGGTCGAAGTTGCCGCCCCAGACGACGACGCGCTTGCCGGCCGCCTTCACGCGCTCGATGCCCGCGCCGATCTCGCGCACGGATGCGAGGCCGCCGCCATCCAGCTCGTCCAGCAGCACGAGCACGTCGCTCACGTTGCTGTCCTTCGCGGCGCCGTCCAGCGCCTTCAACACGTCCGGCAGGCGCACGAGGCGGCGGCCGTTGCCCGACAGGCCGGCGACGACGGAATCGCGCACGCTGCCCGCGCGTTCCTCGACCAGTTCCCCCTTCAGGTCCAGCACGAGCGCCGTCTTCGGCGCCAGCGGCTTGAGTCCGCCGCCGAACAGGGCCCAGAAGAACGCGATCATGATGACCAGGAAGATGAGGTTCAGCACGAAGCGGCGGGTGGCGTCGAGGCCGCGCCACAGCGCGCCGATGCCGCGGCGCAGAGAGGAGAAAGGCTTGAATGACATTAAGGCTCCGGCTAGTTGAGGTTCGGTTCGGTCAATGCGGACGGCTCGGCGCGGCGCGAGATCGCGAACAGGCCGGCGAACACGAGGGCGCCGTTCACGATCAGCAGTTCGAGGCCGAGGCGGTAGCTGCCCAGCAGCGCATGCTGGTAATACTCCAGCAAAGCGCACAGGATCGGCGCGCCGATGGTCACGACGGGCACGAGGCGGTCGTGCAGCGTCCGCGTCGTCATCATGCCGAAGGCGAACAGACCGAGCAAGGGTCCGTATGTATAACTTGCCAGCTTCAGGATGACGACGATCATGCTGGGATTGTCCACCCATTTGAAGACGAGCACCATCGCGAGGAACAACGCGGCGAACGCGAGGTGCACGTGGCGGCGCAGGCGCATGCGCTGGCTTTCCGTCAGGTCGGTGCGGCGCTTGATGCCGAGGATGTCGATGCAGAACGTGGACGTCAGCGCCGTGATGGCGCCGTCGGCACTGGGGAACAGCGCCGAGATCAGCGCGATCAGGAAGATGATCTGCACGGCGGCGGGCAGGTGCCCCATCACGACGGCCGGGAAGATTTTATCGCCCGTCGCCGTCACGCCGGCGATCGGCGCGTACAGGTACAGGAGGCCGCCGAGGAACAGGAAGGCGCACAGCACGACGACCAGCACGGCGGTCAGGCTCAGCAGGTTCTTCTGCGAATCCTTCAACGTCTTCACGGAGATGGTCTTCTGCATCATTTCCTGGTCCATGCCCGTCATCGTCAGCACGATGAAGATGCCGGCCACGATCTGCTTGAGCCAGTAGCCGGGACTGTTGGGGTCGTGCGTGAACACGCGCGCGAGGCCCCTGTCCTGCATCTGCCGCAGTGCCTCGGGGATCGTCAGGTCCAGCTGGCCCAGCATGAACGCGACACAGGCGAACAGGCCGGCCAGCATGCACGTCGTCTGCAACGTGTCGGTCCAGACGATGGTCTTCACGCCGCCCTGGTAGGTGTACAGCAGGATCATGCCGAGGATGACGAAGGTCGTGAGCCAGAACGGCACGCCGAGGCTGTCGAGGATGATGGTCTGCAGGACGGCCACGACGAGGTATAGCCGCGCCGTGGCGCCGAACAGGCGCGACAGGATGAAGAACCCCGCCCCGCTCTGGTAGGCGCGCCGGCCGAGGCGCACGTCGAGGTAGTGGTAGATCGACGTGAGGCGCAGGCGGTAGTACAGCGGCAGCAGCAGGTAGACGACGGCGATATAGCCGATCACGTAGCCGATGAGGATTTGCGCATAGCCGAAGCCGTCCGCTCCGACGGCGCCCGGCACGCTGATGAACGTGGCCCCGGACAAGGTTGTGCCGACCATGCCGAACGCGACGAGCATCCAGTTGCTGCTCTTGTTACCGATGAAAAAACTGTCATTGTTGGCACCCCGCCCCGTTGCCCAGGCGACGCCGAGCAGCAGGGCGAAATACGCGATGAGGATGCAGAAAAGTAAAGCCGGGGACATCGGGGATCCAAAAAGTTAACTGATCGCCCGGCAATATACCCGATCCTGTGTGGCCCGATCAGATCCCCTGCCCCGGCATCCGCTCGAACGGCCCGATGCACGCTTCCATCGTTTCGTCCCGGCACATCACGAAGCGGGCGCCGGACGGGTGGAAGCGGATGTAGTTGGTGGCGCGCGTGCCCGGCTTCATGATCTCACCGGAGCAATCCTGCTTGCCGTTGTCCTTGACGATCCTGTCTTCGAGCTTGTAGAACCCCTTCGCGCTGGGCTTTTCGGCGACCGTGAATTCGCTTTCCGACACTTCTTCCGCGCTTTTCACGAGCGTCGTGCCGTCGCCGCGGAAGTGGTAGGTCTCGGAACAGCCGAGCTGCGGGATCGCGAGGATCCAGATGCCCAGCAAGGGATGCGCCGCGGAGGGCGCGGCGGCCTGGGCCGGCAGCGCGGTGGCGACGAGGAGGCAGGCGAAGAGTCCGGTGAGCGTACGCATGATGGGCCTTTGCATGACAGTGGACGCGGTGGCGTTCTTGTCATTATTGCACAGGCGTGGATGGGATGCGCGCGCGGCAAAGTGTCTCCAACAAAAGCGCTCAGCGTACCGCCAGCAGATGAGCGAGCAAGCCAGCAAGAGAAATACTTGATTCATGGCTGTACAAACGAGATCGACCCATTGCGGACCTTCGGGCAATCTTCAGCAACGCGCGGTCGCCAACGACTTCGCGTCCGGATACCGAATTTAGAAAAAAGCGACATGGCGTTGCATGCGCAAAACGGTTGCGCACCGAGGTTTGGCGACGTGGCCTGGCCGTTTCGCTGGCGAAACCGGTATTGTGACGATCTGAGAGACTTCCCGCGCAATCGCTCTTCTATACTGAGCCTTTGCCGCTCTTCCTGTCCGCCATGCGCCGCTTCCTGCTCGCTGTACTTTTCTGCGCCGCCACGTCTGCGCAAGCCGCCGATACGTTCACCTTCCCGTTGCAGCCCGGCCCGCACGTCGTGGGCTTGCAGGTCAAGCAGCAATACGACCGCTCGCGCGTATATAAAACGCGGGTATCGCTCGTTACCGGCAAGCCCGCGAACGGCGAACGCGCGCGGCCGATGCAGATGCTGGTGTGGTATCCCGCCGTGCGCGCTGGCAAGCCGATGACGTTCCGGGACTACTACACTTCTGCCGCCACCGAGGCCGACTTCGCACTCGATGCTGCCGCGCTGAAGCGCGCGACCGAAACACTGCTCGCCGAACTCGCGGCGTCCGGGCCTGCCGTCGCGCAAGTGCTCGAGCAGCCGATGCGGGCGCTGCGCGATGCGCCCGCATCGGCAGGCAAATTCCCCGTCGTGATCTATGCGCCCAGTTTCAGCGCGAGCGCGGCGGAAAATGCGGACCTGTGCGAATACCTGGCCAGCCATGGCTACATCGTGCTCTCCAGCGCATCGCAGGGTGCGCATTCGCGGGCGATGACGACCGACGTGGAAGGCGTGGAAACCCAGGCTGCCGACATCGGCTGGCTGATCGCCCAGGCTGCCGAGATGCCCCATGCGGATACCGGCCGGCTGGCAGTCGTCGGCTTCAGCTGGGGTGGTTTGGCCAATGTCGTGGCTGCGGCGAAGGACGACCGCATCAAGGCGCTCGTCAGCCTCGACGGATCGGTGCGTTATTTCCCCCACCTGGTCGATGGCGGCAAGGCGGCGATACCGTACGTGACCCCGGCGCGGGTGGCGGTACCGATGCTCTACATGGCCCGGCGCCCGTCGTCGATCGAACAGTTGAACCGCAGTGAAAAAAGCACGGCCTACAGCCTGTTGAACCGCATGACCTATGCCGATGTGTATGTGGTGACGATGCATCCGATGCTGCACCAGAATTTCGCTGGCGATGCGCTGCACCTGGCGCGCGATACGGAGTTCGACGAATACTCGCGCGATGAAGTCACGCAGGCCTATGGCTGGATGGCGCGCTACGTACGCCAGTTCCTCGATGCCTACCTGAAGAACGATACGGCAGCCCGGACGTTCCTGGCCAACAAGCCCGTGGAGAATGGCGTGCCGCGTCACATGGTGTCGCTCGATGCACGACCCGGCAGCGGTGTCGCGCCCACGCAGGAAAGCTTCGTGGCGCAACTGGCCGCGCGCGGCTTCGATAACGCGGCCGCGATCTACGAAGAGCTGAAGGCGCAGGGCGCCACGTTCAAGCTCGAGCCGCACGACATCAACGGCTGGGGCTACGCCCTGCTGCGCGATGGCATGCTGGCCGAGTCAGTCGCCATTTTCCGCTTCGGCACGCAGCTGTATCCGAAGGACGCCAACTTGTACGACAGCCTGGGCGAGGCGCAGGCCAAGGCCGGCCAGCGCGATGCGGCGATCGAGAACTACCGGCGCTCGCTGGCGCTCGATCCGAAGAACCGCAATGCCGTCGAACGGCTGAAAGCCCTGGGCGCGTCTGCGGCGCCGTAAGCCCGCCATGGCCAACGCTGATCCATAAACCACGTCATCCCCGCGAAAGCGGGAATGACGATGGTACGGTTCAGCTGTTTTCCGTAGGCGTCTTCGCCTTGGCCGGCCGGCGCGGGGCGCGGGTGGCGGGCTTGCGCGACGGCGCCTTGTGTGCCGGGCGGGCCGACTTCTTGCGGGCCCCTTTCGCGCCCTGGGCCTCGCCCTCGCCTTCCGTCGCCGCGGGTTCGGCCGGCGCGGCCTCCGCGACGGCGTTCTGCGCATCCTGCGCCACGGCGCTGTCTTCCTGCGCCACCGCTTCTTCGGCGACGGCCGTGCCCGGCGTCTCGGCGGCGGCAGCCTCCTTGCGCGCGGCCGGCTTGCGGGGCGTGCGTGTCGCGCGGCGGCGTTCCTTCACCGGTGCGGCGGGCGGCTCCTCGGCGGCGGCGACGGGTTCCTCCGCCGCGACGACCGGCTCCGGTGCCTCGGCCAGGTCCGGCGTCGGTGCGGGCCAGGTGGCCATCGCGGCATCCTCGGACTCCGGCGCGGCTTCCTGCGCCGCTTCAGGCGCGGGGGCCGGTGCCTGGGCCTCGCGGCTCTTGCGTCCGCGGCCGCCGCGACGGCGCGATTCGCGGGCGGCCGGCGGCACCTCGGTCGGCTGCTCGCCCTGGGTCTCCGCGGCCAGTTCGTCCACGGCGACCAAGGGCGCCGGCTCGGCGGCCACCTGCGGCTGCTCGACGGCCGGCTCCGCCGGCGCGGCTTCGACCGGCTGCAGGTCGACCTGGGCGTTGGCGCCACGGAAGACATAGGTGCCGGACTTCTCGTCGCGGCCGAATTCGAACAGGCCGCGCGTCTGCGCCTCTTCCAGCAGGTTGCCGAACGTGCGGAAGCCGTAATAGGTCTCGGAGAAGTCCGGACGGCGGCGCTTCAGCGTGTCCTTCAGCAGCGACGCCCAGATCTTGCCCGTGTCGCCCCGTTCGGAGACGAGCGCGTCGAAGGTCTCGACGACCATCTCCAGCGCCTGCAGCTTGCGCGCTTCCATCTCTTCGCGCTTGCGGTTGTTCTCGTCCGACGGACGGCGGCCCTGCGGCTGCGCCTTGCGCTCGTCGCGCTTGGCGGCGGCGCGGCGCTGTTCGCGCACGAGGTCGTCGTAGAAGATGAATTCGTCGCAGTTGGCGACCAGCAAGTCCGACGTCGACTGCTTGACGCCCACGCCGATCACCCGTTTCGCATTCTCGCGCAGCTTGGAGACGAGCGGCGAGAAGTCCGAGTCGCCCGACACGATCACGAACGTGTTCACGTGCGACTTCGTGTAGCACAGGTCGAGCGCGTCCACGACCATGCGGATGTCGGCGGAATTCTTGCCGGACTGGCGCACGTGGGGGATTTCGATCAGTTCGAAGTTCGCTTCATGCATCGTTGCCTTGAAGCCCTTGTAGCGATCCCAGTCGCAATAGGACTTCTTGACCACGATACTGCCCTTGAGCAGCAGGCGTTCGAGGACGGGCTTGATGTCGAACTTCTCGTAATTCGCATCGCGCACGCCGAGTGCGACGTTTTCGAAGTCGCAGAACACCGCCATGCTGATATTGTCTGGAGATGAAGCCATGTGTGTTGTTGTGTGGTTGGTAGACAAGCTGACCACGGATTATACGCAACAACGTCGACGGCACCGTCGCGGACGCGTCCGGCATCCGCGCGGTCAGCCCAGGCGCTCCAGCGTGGCCGGGTCCGGGCGGCCGTCGAAGAACTGGTCGAGGCAGGTCTGGAAGATCGCTTCGTGGGGTGCGACGTCGGCAAACAGCGTCATCGAGGAATGGAATTTCAGGTTGTCCGGATGGCCGAAGATCTCGTCGACGCCGCGGTCGTCGTGGCTCGCCACGGCCGTCGCGCACGCGCGCAGGCGCGGGCCCAGCACGGGGTGCGCGAGATAGGCCGCGGCCTCGTCGGCAGAACGGATCGCGTAGCGCTGCGCCATCGCGCTGTGCCCCAGTCCCTCGATCTGGGGGAAGATGAACCACATCCAGTGGGTGCGCTTGTGACCGGCGCGCAGCTCGGCCAGCGCCGTGTCGTAGACGCCGTTCTGGGCTTCCACGAAGCGTTCGAGGTTGAAATCGGTTGCCATGGTGGTCTCTCCTCTCCCGGGCATGCTACGCCCTTCGCGCGATTTGCTAAAGTACGCACACAATGAAACCCGAACACCTGACACTTCTCCTCACCCGCGAAATGCCCTATGGCAAGTACAAGGGCCGCACGATCGCCGAGCTGCCCGGCCACTACCTGGGCTGGTTTGCCCGCGAAGGCTTTCCGAAGGGAGAACTGGGCGAACTGCTCGCCCTCATGTACGAACTCGACCACAACAACCTGCGCAGCCTGCTGGATCCCCTGCGTCGATGATCGATTTTTTCGATCCTAAGGCCTAAAACTACTCGTTTTTCTTTGCAGTGCGGCGTCCCTATACTCATTCCATCGACAGACAAACACACAAGGAGCGCATCATGATGGAAGTCCGCAGGAGCGAAGAACGGGGCGCCGCCCACCACGGCTGGCTGATGTCGAAACACAGCTTTTCGTTCGCCGATTACTACGACCCGCGCCACAGCGGCTTCGGCCCGCTGCTGGTGATCAACGAAGACCGCGTCGCACCCGGCGCCGGCTTCGGCACGCACGGCCACCGCGACATGGAAATCATCTCGTACGTGCTGGACGGCGCGCTGGAACACAAGGACAGCATGGGCACCGGTTCCGTGCTGCACTACGGCGACGTGCAGCGCATGAGCGCGGGCACCGGCGTGCGCCACAGCGAGTTCAACGGGTCGAAGACGGATCCCGTGCACTTCCTGCAGATCTGGATCGAGCCCGACACGAAAGGCATCCCGCCCAGCTACGAGGAAAAGCATTTTTCGACGGACAGCAAGAAGGGCAGGCTGCGCCTGATCGCCTCGCGCGACGGCCGCCAGGAGTCCGTGCTGATCCATCAGGATGCGTCGATCTACGCCGCCATCCTCGATGAAGGCGACCAGGTCGAACATGCCCTCGACCGCGAGCGCCTGGCGTACGTCCACGTGATCCGCGGCGACGTCACCGTCAACGGCGTGCCGCTGAAGGATGGCGATGCGCTCAAGATCGGCGGCGAGGAACGTGTGGTGTTCGACAAGGCCGAGGCTGCGGAACTGCTGCTGTTCGACCTGCCGGCCTGATACGCCTCACACGCGGCCGATGCGCATGTTGATGGGCCAGGACACCGGACGCCTGACGTCCGGGCCCCCCCACAATGCAGCGAGGTCGTCGAAGAACGCCAGCAGCAGCGCGTCCTTGCCCGCTTCCCTTGCACTGCGCGTGGCGGACCACGTCAGCACGTAGCCGATGAACCCGGACAGATCCCATTCGAGCCGGATGGCCAGCGACGGCGGCGCGAACTCCTCGAAGGGGAAGGCGATGGTCGCATAGCCCGTGTCGACGAGCTTGCGCTCCGGCGGCCAGTACGGTCCGATCTCGTCCCGGTAAAAGGCCTGGAAGCGCCGGTCCAGCGCGGGCTCGAGATTGAGAACGCCGTAGCTGACGAGCGCCACGACGGCGCCGGGTACGGCGATCCGGCGCACCTCCCGATAAAAGGCCGGCAGGTCGAACCAGTGCGCGGCCTGGGCGGCGGTCACCAGGCTCGCGCTCGCGTCGGGCACCGGCAACCGCTCGGCGGGCGCGCATTCGTAATGGATGCGCGCGTTCGGAACGGCATGCGCGATCTGGTCCGCGCTCGGGTCGAGCCCGATCACGCGTTCGAAGTGCGGCGCAAGAAGCTGCGTCAGCTGCCCGTTACCGCAGCCCACGTCGACCGCGAGCCGGTCGTCCGCTGCCACGGACGCCAGATATGCGCCGAGCTCCGGCGGATATTCGGGCCGGAACCGGGCATACGCCTGCCCTCCCTGCTCGAACCAGTTACGCGTATCGCCCATTCTCCCTCCCGTTCATGTTGTCGTCCATTCCACACCATATCAACAAGTCGCATCATGTGACCGTCGGCAGTCGCACGCCCACCACAATCGCGCGTCGAATGTTAAATGTCCCCAGTATAATGAAGCCCTACGGCAACTTTCGACTCCATCAGCATGAGCGCACAACCCAGCGTCCTCGTCGTCGAGGATGATGTCCATATCGCCCACGTCCTCGGCTTCATGCTGGAGCGCCAGGGTTATCGCGTGATCCACGTGGCCGACGGCCGCGCCGCCGTCCAGCACGTCGTGTCGCAGCCCGCGCCCGACCTCGTACTGCTGGACGTGATGCTGCCCTACGTGGACGGGTTCGAGATCGTGGGCCTGATCCGCGCGCAGGCCGGCTGGGAAGCCGTTCCCGTCCTCATGCTGACCGCCAAGAACACGGAGCGCGACACCGTGCGCGCCCTCGACGCCGGCGCCAACGACTTCATCATCAAGCCGTTCCAGCCGCAGGAATTGCTGGCGCGCCTGCGCCGCTTCCTCGCAGTTTCCTGACCTCGCCCGCATGATCCTGCCAACGGGCGGCGACATTCCCGACCACGCGCTGGCCGCCGCGTTCACGGCGCCCGCCGATCCGATCCTGGCGGCGGCGTACTGGACGGGCATCGGCGCCCTCCTCCTGACCCTCCTTCTCGGCGCGCAGATCATCCGCCTGCGCATGGCCCTGCGCCGGCGCGAACGGCGCGCGGCGCGCGCGCTGGCCCGCTGGCGTCCCGTGCTGAATGCCGCCATCGTCGGCGAGACACCGGACACGCTGCCGACCCTCGGCAAGGCGGAACGGCCGCACTTCATCAAGCTGTGGGTGCACCTGCAGGCATCGCTGCGCGGCGAGGCGGGCGTTGCCCTGAACGACGTCGCGCGCCGCCTCGGCGTGGAGCATGACGCACGCGCCATGCTCGCGCGGGGCCCGCGCACGGAACGCCTGCTCGCGACACTCCTGCTCGGCCACCTGCGCGACCGCGCGTCGTGGGACCTGCTCCGCACGCTGGCCGGAGGCCCCGACGTGACCCTGTCGCTCTCCGCCTTGTGGGCCCTCGTGCGCATCGACCCGCACGCGGCCGCGGCGTACCTGACGCCGCTGTTCGTCGAACGCGACGACTGGGCGATGTCGCACGTGGCCGGCATCCTGAAAGAAGCGAGCGCGCCCGTCGCCGGCGTGCTGGCGAATCTGCTGCCGTCGCTGCCGGCCGGACGCCTGCCGCGCGCGCTGCGCATCGCGGAAGCACTGCGCATCGACCTGCCGCCCGACACGCTGTCCGCGGCCCTGGCCAGCGCCGATCTCGAACTCGTGACGGCCGCGCTGCGCATCGTCGCCACGCCCGGCCTGCGCGACCAGGTCCGCGGCCTGCTCGCGCATGCGGACTGGCAGGTGCGCGTGCTGGCCGCCAAGGCACTGGGCCGCATCGGCGACGCATCCGACGTCGACCGCCTCGCCGCCCTGCTGGCCGACCGCGAATGGTGGGTGCGCTACCGCGCCGCGCAAGCCATCGTCGAGCTGCCCTGGCTGGGACGCGCCGAACTGGATGCGCTGCACGCTTCGCTCACCGACCGCTTCGCCGCCGATATCCTGGGCCAGGTGATCGCCGAATCCCATGCCGCAGAAAGGATCGCATGATGTCGCACCACCTGCTCATCCAGTTCGTCACCTGGTTCGTGCTGTGCTACTTCATCCTGCTCAACGGCGGCTACCTCGTGCTGAACATGCTGTCGCTGCGCACGCTGCACCGCAAGGGCCAGGAAGAGATGCTCGACGACCTGCCGCGCGCCTACTCCGGCCTGGAGCCGCCCGTCAGCATCCTCGTGCCCGCGTATAACGAGGAAGCGACGATCGCGGCCTCGGTGCGCTCGATGCTGCAGCTGACGTATGCCGAGTACGAAGTGCTGGTCGTGAACGACGGCTCGAAGGACGGCACGCTCGAGGTGCTGAAACGCGAGTTCGGCCTGCTGCCGTTCCCCGAGGCCTATCGCCGCCGGATCAGGACGAAGGACATCCGCCAGATCTACCGCTCCACGCGCTTCCCGAACCTGCGCGTGATCGACAAGGAGAACGGCGGCAAGGCCGACTCGCTGAACGCGGGCATCAACGCGTCGCGCTATCCGCTCGTGTGCGGCGTCGATGCCGACTCGATCCTACAGCGCGACAGCCTGGAAAAGGTCACGGAACCGTTCCTGCGCGACCCGACCGTCGTCGCGACGGGCGGCACGATCCGCGTCGCCAACGGGTGCGAGGTGACGGGCGGCTTCCTCACGAAGGTCGGCCTGCCGACGAACGTGTGGGCGCTGTTCCAGGTCGTGGAATACCTGCGCGCGTTCCTGTTCGGGCGCCTCGGCTGGTCGTCCGTGAACGGCATGCTGATCATCTCCGGCGCGTTCGGCGTGTTCCGCAAGGACACCGTGATCCAGGCCGGTGGCTACCGTCCCGACACGATCGGCGAGGACATGGAACTGATCGTCCGCATGCACCGGCTGCTGCGCGAGAAACGCCAGCCGTACAAGGTGGAATTCGTGCCCGACCCCGTGTGCTGGACCGAGGCCCCGGAAGACTACAAGACCCTGAAGAACCAGCGCATCCGCTGGCAGCGCGGCCTGGCCGAGAGCCTGAACGCCAACTGGGGCCTGATGTTCTCGCGTAACGGCGGCGTGCCGGGCTGGCTCGCCTTCCCGTTCATGCTGCTGTTCGAATGGCTCGGCCCCCTCGTCGAAGTGGGCGGCTACATCTTCATGACCTGGTCCTTCCTCACGGGCGAGATCTCGTGGCAGGCGTTCACCACGTTCATGTTCGTCGCCATCGGCCTCGGCATCCTGCTGTCGGCCTCCGGCCTGCTGCTGGAAGAGATGTCCTTCCACATCTACCCGCGCGGCAAGCAGTTGCTGGCGCTCGGTGCCGTCGTGCTGCTGGAAAACCTCGGCTACCGGCAACTCAATACGCTGTGGCGCCTGATCGGCCTGTGGCGCTGGGTCACGCAGAAGGAATCCACGTGGGGTACGATGAAGCGCAAGGGCGACTGGCAAGCCGGTACGCCGAAAGGTCCCTGATGATCCATCGATTGCTGTTGCCCCTGTTCGCCATGACGCTCCCGGTCCACGCCGCCTCGCTGCACCAGTGCGCCGCCGACGGGCCGCCGCGCTACGTGGTCGACGACCAGGCCCGCATGCCGGGCTGCACGAGCGTGGCGCTGCCGCCCGGCGCGCAGGTCGAGACGCTGTACCCGCTCGCGCCCGGCGAGACGCCGGAAAACATCATCCTCCTGCACGGCAACGTGGCCGACGGCCGCTTCGCCGTCAGCGAACACGAACTGCCGTCGTCGAAAACCGGCCCCGAACGTCCGGGCCCGATGCCCCTGCACGCCAACCTGCTCGCGCGGATGCGCGTGCGCACGTTCGGCGTCGAGGAACGCGTGCAGGCGACGCTGGCGGACGGCCGCCTGCAGGTGACTTGCCGCCCCGGCCAGCGCGCCGCCGGTGTAATCCTCACGGGCCCCTGGTTCATGACGCGCGCGAACGCCGCGTTGGCGGCCACCTACACGGCGCAGGGCGGATCGTTCACGTGGCAGGTGGCGGACGAGACCCGCCGGGCACGCGACGACGCGTTCGACATGGGCAGCACCGCCCCGGACGCGAAGGCCGCGCGCCTGCCGCTGCCGCCACGGCTGGAGCGCGCCGGCTGGCGCCAGTTCGTGCTGTTGTGCCCCGCCACGCAGGCCGGCATCGACGTGACGTCGCTCGCGCTGGAACCCGCCACGGCGTCCAAACAAGCGCCCCGTTCGACGTGGGTCTGGCGCCCCGGCGACTGGATCGACGGCGGCCCCGCCCTGCTCGAATGGGCCACGGCCCAGGGCATCCGCGAGTTGTTCGTCACGGTGCCGCTGAAGGACGGCACCGCCGTGCGCGCGCCCGACCTGCTGGCCGCGTTCGTACGCCAGGCGGGCGACAAGGGCATCGGCGTGTACAGCGTCGACGGCGACCCGCACATGGTGCTGGCGGACGAAGTCCCCGCCGTCGTGAAGCGCGTACAGGCCTATGCCGCCTACAACGCGGCGCAGCCGCCCGAGTCCCGCCTGCGCGGCGTGCAGTTCGACGTGGAGCCCTATCTGCTGCCGGACAACGTGCTGCCGGCCGCCAGGCGCGACGCCGCCTACATCGACATGGCGCGGGCCATCAAGGCGGCGGCGGGCGACGCGCTGCGCGTGGAATTCGTCGTCCCGTTCTGGTGGGGGAAGAACCAGGCGCTGCTGGATGCGCTGGCGCCGCACGCGGACGCCCTCGCCGTGATGGATTACCGCACCGACCGCGACCAGATCGTCGATTTCGCCATCCCGTTCCTCGACTGGGCCGGTGCCCACGGCCGCCGCGTGCGCATCGCGCTGGAAGCGGGTCCCATCGATCCGGAAGTCCAGCGCCGCTACGTACGGGCGACGGACGGCCCCGGCGACCTGCTGGCCGTCGACATGGGCGGCCGCCAGGTGCTGGCCCTGCTGCGCCAGCCGCTCATGGCAAAGGATGCAAGGTTGTACCGTCTGCAATCGACGCGCGACATCGACGGCAGCGCGACCACCTTCCACAAGGACAAGGCGGCCCTGCTGCGCCTGCTGCCCGGCCTGGAAGCGGAATTCGGCGCGTGGGAAGGCTTCGGCGGCATCGCCGTCCATGAGCTCCGTGAACCGAGTAAACCTTCTAAGTAGCGTACAGACAACCACAAGTTAGTTCCCATCAGCAACAATCGACGGGTTTGTCTATACATCCGTTTTTGTCGTGGATTCGAATCGCGCTTTTCGCACGGACACGTACGCCGACGACCGGCGGTCCCCGCGCCGCATTTGCCGCCTCCGCGCCGTCGTCGACGTGACGGGCGGGCCAACGCTGCCCGCCGTCACGGTCGACATCGGCCGCGACGGCATGGCCGTCCTCCTGCCGTGCCCCCTGCCCGACGGCACCACGTGCCGCGTCACGTTTTCCATTTTCAGCGGCGGCAGCGTGCAGCGGATCCAGCTGAATGCCCGGGCGTCGAACAGCATCTTCGTGCGCGACGCCGTCCGCGTGGGCCTCATGTTCACGGGCATGATGCCCGCCACGGGCAATCTGCTCGGGGAATTCGTCAACTTCGGCAAGCGTTGATCGATACAGTTCGATGTGGCATCCAGTACGCCAACTGAAACCTGACGGTCGGCACAGGGGCGGCTGCGGCCGCCCTGCGTGATTTCCGCTATCACGCGCGGCCGTCGGGTTGACGCGACAAAAGCGGCCTGAGCGCGCGCCACTGACGTGCTGGACCTGCTAGCATGCGCGGAAATCGTAACCAAAAGTCCACATGCACGCGAACCCGCCAAGCATCAGTCGCGCCGACGGCGTCCCGCACGACGCCCTGCGCTGCTTCGACGATCTGCTCGCCCACCTGCCTGCCGGTGTCGTGATGCACGATGCCACCGGGCGCGTGGTGGCCGCCAACCGCCATGCGCTGGCCCTGCTGGGGCGCAGCGAGCACGAGGTGTGGGCGACGCAGGCGGGCGACGCCGCCTGGCATTTCGTGCGCGCGGACGGCACCCGCATGCCGCCTTCCGAATACCCCGTGAACGCGGTCCTGCGCACGGGCGCCAGGGTGTCGGACCTCGTCGTCGGCGTGTCCCGTCCCGACCATGGCGACGTGCGCTGGGCGATCTGCAATGCCTATCCGGAGCGCGACGGGCATGGCGCCATCCAGCGCGTCATCGTCTGCTTCATGGACTGCACGGTCCTCAAGGACGCGGAACAGTCGCTGCACAAGTCCGAGGAACGCATGCGCCTCGCGCTGCAAGGGTCGACCGACGCACCGTGGGACTGGGACCTCGTCACCGGCGAAATCTATTATTCGCCGCGCTGGTGGGAGATGCTCGGCTACGCGCCCGACGAGCAGCCGGCCGACCCGGAAACCTGGGTGCGCCTGACGCATCCCGACGACCGCATGCGCGTGGTCGCCGTCCTGGACGAACTGCTGCCCGGGCAGCGCCAGTCGTACAGCATGGAATTCCGCCTGCGCCACCGCGACGGCCACTACGTTCCCGTGCTGAGCCGCGGCTTCATCCTGCGCGACGGTCTAGGTGCCGCGGTGCGCCTGACCGGCACGAATACGGACCTCACGGAACGCAAACAGGTCGAGCACCGCATCCACGAACTGGCGTACTTCGACCAGTTGACGGGCCTGCCGAACCGCCGCTTCCTGATCGACGAGCTGGGCCAGATCCTTGCGCGCAACGGCCGCGCGGGCCGCCACGGCGCCCTGCTGTTCCTCGACCTCGACAACTTCAAGCTCCTGAACGACACGATGGGCCACGACGTGGGCGACCTGCTGCTGCGCGAAGTGGCGCGGCGGCTCCGGCGGGCGCTGCGCGAGGGCGACCACCTGGCGCGCCTGGGCGGCGACGAGTTCGTGATCGTGCTGGAAAACCTGGGCGCCAGCCCGGCCGAGGCGACCGCCGAAGTCCACGCCGTGGGTCGCAAGATCCTCGAGGTGCTGGGCGAGCCGTTCGAACTGGCCGGGCGCCAGTGCGCCAGCAGCCCGAGCATCGGCGTCACCCTGTTCGACGGCGCGCCGACCGGCATCGACACGCTGTTGCGCCAGGCCGACCTCGCGATGTACCGCGCCAAGGAAGAAGGCCGCAACACGCTGCGCTTCTTCGACCCCGGCATGCAGGCCGCGGCGGACCGCCAGGCCGCGCTGTCGGCCGCGCTGCGCACGGGTCTCGCGCGGCGCCAGTTCGTGCTGTACTGCCAGCCGCAGTTCGGCCACGACGGCAGCCTCGTCGGCGCGGAGGCGCTCGTGCGCTGGAAGCGCGGTGCGGATGAACTGGTGGGCCCCGGCGAATTCATCGGCGCGGCCGAATCCGGCGGCCTGATCGCCGCGCTCGGGATGGATGTGCTGGAACAGGGCTGCCACGCGCTCGCGCGCTGGGCCCGGGCGCCGCGTCTCGCGCCATTGAAGCTCGCGGTGAACGTCAGCGTGCACCAGCTGCGCGACCCGGATTTCCCGCATGCCGTCGCCACCCTGCTGGCCGCCACGGGCGCGCCCGCCGACCGCCTCACGCTCGAACTGACGGAGAGCGTGTTCGCGCGCAACCCGGACGACCTGGTCGACCGCATGCAGCAGCTGCGCCGGCTCGGCGTCCATTTCGCGCTGGACGATTTCGGCACCGGCTATTCGTCGCTGGCCTACCTGGCCCGTTTTCCGCTGGCGGCGCTGAAGATCGACCGCTCGTTCGTGCGCGAGGTCGACCACGATCCGAACGCGTCGTCGATCGTCGAAGCCATCATCGCACTGGCGCGAAAACTGCACCTCGCGACGATCGCCGAGGGCGTGGAACTCGATGCGCAGCAGGCCTTCCTGGCCGCGCACGGGTGCGACGTGATGCAGGGCTACCTGCTGGGCCGTCCCGTGGCGATGGAGGAATTCGAGCGCCGCTATGGCGTCGTGCGCGCTCAGGCGGCGAGCGGCAGCTCGACGTAGAACGTGGTGCCGATGCCCTCGGCACTGTCGAACCAAATATTGCCGCCCAATTCCTCGACGATCGTCTTGCAGATCGACAGGCCGAGGCCGGTGCCGCCCTGGCGGCGCGAATCGGCGCCGTCGGCCTGGGCGAAGCGCTGGAATACGCGCTCGCGGAAGGCTTCCGGAATGCCCGCGCCCTCGTCGGCCACGACAAGGCGCACGTGCTCCGTGCCCGCTTCGACCTGCGTGCGCACGGTGGATCCGGGCCCGGAAAACTTGATCGCGTTCGACAGCAGGTTCGTGAGCACCTGGGCCAGGCGGTCGCGGTCGACGTCCACGCGCGCGCTTTCCGCGCCGGGCGCCGCCACGCACGACAGCTCGATGCCGGACTGCGCGGCGAAGCTCCGCATCGCGGCGACGGCATCCGCGGCCAGCGGCAGCACCGGTTGCACCGCGCGCTCGAACGTCATGCTGCCGGCGTCCATCTTCTGGAGGTCGAGCACGTCGCCGACCAGGCGCACGAGCCGTCCCGAGCTCGCGTTGGCGACGTCGACGAGGCCCTTGGCATCGGGCGGCAGTTCGCCCGCCATGCCGTCGGCCAGCAGCGCCAGCGACGCCGAAATCGCCGTCAGCGGCGTGCGCAATTCATGCGACACGGTCGACACGAATTCGTCCTTCATGCGCTCGACTTCCTTGCGCGCCGAAATGTCGTGCATGAATGCGGAAAAGAACAGGCCGTCGCCCGTGCCGGCCAGGCCCAGCGTCATTTCGACGGGGATTTCGCGGCCGTCGCGCGCCAGCAGGATGCGTTCGACGCGCCGGCCCAGCGTGTCCAGTTCTCCCGTCTCGAGGAAATGGCGCATCAGCGCGCGCGAATGGGCGCGGAAACGTTCCGGCATGATGAGGTCCGACACGACGCGGCCCAGCGCTTCGTCGCGCGACCAGCCCAGCATCTTCTCGGCCGCGGAATTCCAGTCGCAGATGCGGCCGCGCATGTCGACGCCCACGAAGGCATCCTGCGCCGTCTCGATGATGGTGGCGATGCGCTGCTCGTTGGCGCGCACGCTGGCCAGCGCCTGTTCCAGCTCGCGCGTGCGCTCGTCGACGCGCGCTTCCAGCGTCGCGTTCAGGTCTTCCAGCGCGCGCCGGCGCCGCACGAGATTCGCCACCAGCGCGTTCAGCGTGGTGGCCAGCGCGCGCACCTCGGCATAGCCGCCCTTGCGCACTGCGATCGGGGTCGTTTCGCCCGCGCGGATGCGCTGCGCGGCATCGGCCAGGTCGCCCAGCGGCCGCGTGATGCGGCGTGCCAGCCACACGCCGGCCAGCGAGAACGCGCCCGCCAGCACGACGCCGGCGGCCAGGCCGTACTCGCGCAGGCGGCGCACGGGGGCGAACGCGTCGTCGACGTTCTGGCGCACGAGCACGGTCCAGCCCAGGCCGGGATACTCGCCATGGCCGTGACCGAGCTGGTAGCCGACGAGGTAAGAACGGCCGTCCGGCCAGGTCTCGACGACGTAGCCGCCGCGGCGCTGCGCATGGGCCGCCTTCAGGCTCGGCAGGGTCAGCCGCTTGCCCGTCACGTCGGCCGGCCCGAGCAGCACGTTGCCGTCCGAATCCACGATCAGCGCCTCGACCTGGCGCCGTGCGGCGATCCCGCCCATCACGGAGCGTTCCACGTCACGCGCCCATTGCCACGACAGGTGCACACCCAGCACGCCGCGCGTCACGCCCTCGTCGTCGACGTAGGGAAAGGCAACGTCGACGAAGCGCCAGGGCTCGTCCTGCCTGGGCAGGTAGCGCGCCAGCAGCACGGCCTCGTGCACGTCGCCCGCGTGGATGCCGCGCAGGGCATTGCGGAACCACGGCCGCCTGGACACGTCCGCCCCTTCCAGCAAGCCCTGGGCCGCGACCTGCACCTTGCCATCCAGGCCCGCCAGGCCGATCCAGCTGTAGTAACCGAGGCTGTTCTGGATGCCGTCCAGCGTGGCGCGGCGGCGCTCCTGCGGCTGCCCTTCGGCGAGCACGCGGCGCCGGGCCAGCAGGCTCACTTCGCGGTAGCGTTCGAACATGCCGCGTTCCAGCTTGTCCGACGTCTGCATCGCCAGCTCGGCGAGACCGTGGCCGATGCTCGTCTGGACCTGTTCCGCCGACTTGCGTTCGATGACGGACGTCAGGACCAGCGTGAGGACGATGGACAGCAGCACGAAGGCCAGGGCGAGCCACGCGCCGAGGGCGCGCGGCAGCAGGCGGCGGACGAATTTCAGGGGATTTTGCATGGCAAACAATAGGACAAGGCGCCCGTATCGACGCTGGTGCCAGCCTAGCACAGCCAAGATTCCGTGCGGGAATAGTGTTGCACCAGGTGAACACTCACGTGACGATGTTGCATTTTCGACCAGCCGCACCCATATCGGATGAAAGGGCGCAGGGGCCAATTACACGGCCATGTCCGATTTCCGGTAAACTCGCCTGTTACATCACCATTATTTGCATCATCGCTCAGGAACAGCCATGCAAGACAAAGCCACAGCGCCGTCCAACCTCGTCGACTACGTCACGTCGTGCTCCCTGCCGACGCCGTGGGCGCAGTTCACCCTGCATGCGTTCGTGGAGCATGCAACCGGCAAGGAGCATCTGGCGATGACGCTGGGCGACCTGTCCACGGGCGACGCCCCGCTGGCGCGCATCCACTCGGAATGCCTGACGGGCGACGTGATGTTCTCGCAGCGCTGCGACTGCGGCGCCCAGCTGGAATCCGCGCTGCGCCGCATCGCCGACGAAGGCCGCGGCATCCTGCTGTACCTGCGCCAGGAAGGCCGGGGCATCGGCCTCGTGAACAAGATCCGCGCCTACCGCCTGCAGGAAGCGGGTGCCGACACGGTCGAAGCGAACCTGCAACTGGGCTTCCACGCCGACGCCCGCAACTACGAACTGGTGCTGCCGATGCTGGAACAGTTCGGCATCGGGGCCGTGCGCCTGATGACGAACAATCCGCGCAAGATCGACGCCCTCGGCAAGCTGGGCATCAAGGTCGCCGAGCGCGTGCCGCTGCTCGTCAACCGCAACGTCTACAACGACAACTACCTGAATACCAAGCAGGCCAAGCTGGGACACATGATGACCCCGGTCACCGAAGCGGCGCTCGACAGCGAAGCGTAATCCTCGCCGCGGGCGCTTCTGGCAAGATGGGGGCATGCGCCTCCCGCCCGTCATTCGCATTCTCCTCGTCGCCGCCCTCGCCTGCGGTGGCGCCGCGTCCATCGCGGTCGCCGCGGGCAAGGCGGGGCAGCGCGTAAAACCGGCGCCGCAGCCGCCGCTCGTGATCCCGCCCGCCACGCCGCCCGCGACGACGCCGCCCGCGCCCGGTCCCGGCGAGACGGACGAAACGGCCGCGCTGCCGACGCCCTCCAGCGCCGCGCAAACCCTGTATTCCGCCGCCAAGGCCGACCTGCTGCAGATCCGCATGCTGCTCAGGAACGGCCGCAGCCAGTCGAGCGTCGGCTCCGGCTTCCTCGTCGGTAACAGCAACCTCGTGCTGACCAATTACCACGTCGTATCGCAGATGGCGCTCGACCCGGACGTCTATGTCGGCGAATACGTCGACACGGACGGCAAGGGCGGTCCCATCGAACTGCTGGCCGTGGACGTGCTGCACGACCTGGCCGTCGTGCGCGTGAACCGCAACGGCACGGGATTCTTCCAGGTGCCGGACAAGCCCGTGAAACTCGTGCAGGGCCAGTACCTGTACTCGCTCGGCAATCCGCTCGACCTCGGCTTCGCCATCTCGGAAGGGTCGTACAACGGCATCGTCACGCGCAGCTTTTACGAGCAGCTGATTTTTACGGGGCCCATCAACTCGGGGATGAGCGGCGGGCCCAGTGTGACGGCGGCCGGCGTCGTGGCGGGCGTGAACGTCTCCAAGCGCCGCGACGGCGAACTGGTCAGCTTCCTCGTGCCCGTCAAATACGCGCAGGAGCTGCTGCGCCAGGCGTCCGCGCAAGCGCACCCGCCGAAGAATTTCAATCCGCTGATCGGCCAGCAGTTGCTGGCGCACCAGCGCGCGCTGATCGATCGCCTGCTGGCCGAACCCCTGTCGATGCGCGCGATGGGACCGTACCAGGTGCCCGTGCGCGAATCGCAGCAGTTGCGCTGCTGGGGCCGCTCGAACTTCCGCGCGGAGGCCGAGTACACGGCGGATTCCGTCAGCTGCGCGATGGAAGCGGCCATCTACGTATCGGACACGCAGCAGACGGGCCACGTGTCGATGACGCACCAGGTGATCCGCTCCAGCTCCCTGCACCCGCTGCAGTTCGCCGTGCTGGCCAGCTCGCGCTTTCGCGTCGACCGCATCGGCACGGCCCGCGACACGCGCCTCACGCGCCCCGCGTGCGCCGAGATGTTCGTGCACACGGCGACCCTGCCCGTGCGCGCCGTGACGTGCGTGCGCGCGTACCGCAAGTTTTCCGGGCTGTACAACTTCACCCTGCTGGCCGCCAGCACTGACGACCCGCAGGCCAGCCTGCAGAGCCGGCTCGACCTGGCGGGCGTCTCGTACGAGAACGGCATGCGCGCCACGCGCGCCTTCCTGTCGGCGCTGGGACGGAGCCGAACGCGATGAGCGGTCCCTGGTTCGTCGAGCTGCTGGCCAGGAACGGCGACGTGCTGCAGCGCCAGCGCGTGGACCGCCTGCCGATCCGCATCGGACGCGGCTACGACAACGACGTGATCCTCGACGACGACTACGCGGCCGCCGCGCACGCCGTCGTCGAGCAGGATGCATCCGGCCGGCTGCTGCTGCACGACCTGGGCACCCGCAACGGCATCGTCATCGGGGGCAAGCGCCGCCAGGACGCCGAGCTGACGGGAGATACCGTCGTCCGCATCGGCCACACGGCGCTGCGCGTGCGCGCGGCCGACTTCCCCGTCGTGCCGGAACTCGTCGACCGCACGTTCCACGGCTGGGAAGGCGTGCTGCCGGGCGCCGCGGGCCTGCTGCTGGCCGGCGGTGTCGCGCTGCTCGTGCGCTGGCTCAGCGACATGGAATACTTCGAGCTCGTGCGCTACGCGGAAGCGCTCGCGGGCGGGCTCGCGGCCGCGCTGCTGTGGGGCGGCATCTGGGCATGCGCCAACCGGCTGTTCGCCCGCCATGCGCGGCTGGGCCGGCACCTGTTCGTGTTCGGCTGCGGCGCCGCGGCCCTTGCCGGCTATGCGCTGCTGGGCAGCACGCTCGGTTATGCGTTCTCCGCCGAAGGCTTCACGCACTACGCGTCGCACGTCGCGACGGTGCTGCTGGCCGGGATGATCTATTTTCACCTGTGCACGATCCGTCCCCGCAATCGCACGCGCTACCGCTGGATCTGCGCCGGCTTCGCCGTGCTATGCTCCGGGCTGATTCTGGCTGGCAATGTGCAGCGCACGGGACGGCTGTCGGACGAGCTCTACATGTCCGTGCTGATGCCGCCCGCCATCCGCGTGAGCCCCGACCACGGCGTGGACGAGTTCATGCGCGACGTGGAAGCGATGAAGGGCCCGCTCGACCGCAGCCGCGGGCGCAAGCCCGGCGATGACGACATCGACGATTGAGGCGCCCGTTGTCGAAACGGGCCTGCCCCGTTCGTCGTAACAACGAGGGACGCAGCCCGCGTCCCGTCCAACTGGAGAACGACGATGTCCAGACTGACTGTCCGCTGCTTTGCCATATCCCTCGACGGCTACGGGGCCGGCCCGAACCAGAGCCTGCAGAATCCGCTGGGCGAAGGCGGCGAGACGCTGCACCAATGGTTCCGCGTCACCCGAACGTTCCAGCGCATGCTGGGCGACGAATCGAAAGGAACGGATGGTCCCGACGAGACGTTCGCCGCGCGCGGCTTCGAGAATGTCGGCGCGTGGATCCTGGGCCGCAACATGTTCGGCCCCGTGCGGGGCCCGTGGCCGGACGACGAATGGAAAGGCTGGTGGGGCGACGAGCCGCCCTACCACGTGCCCGTGTTCGTGCTGACGCACCACGCCCGCCCCCCGCTCGAGATGAAGGGCGGCACGACCTTCCACTTCGTCACGGACGGCATCGAGGCCGCCCTTGCCCGTGCCAGGGAGGCCGCGGGCGGCAAGGACGTGCGCCTGGGCGGCGGCGTGTCGACCATCCGCCAATACCTGCAGGCGGGGCTCGTGGACGAGATGCACCTCGCCATCTCGCCCGTGCTGCTGGGCCGGGGCGAAGCGCTGCTGGAAGGCATCGACCTGCCCGCGCTCGGGTTCAAGGTCAGCGAGCACGTGGCGACGCAGGCCGCCACGCACGTGGTGCTGACGAAGGGCTGACGTTCAGGCCAGCGGGATCGTCAGCCGGGCGATTTCGACCGAGCCGCCCTCGTCGAAGATGGGACAGCGCTCGCCGATCTCGACGGCCTCGTTGAAGTCGGCCGCCTCGACGACCGAATAGCCGCACAGCGAACTGGCGGATTCCTTCGGCCCGAGCAGGCGGCGCGGCACTTCGACGGCGCTGTGCGTGAGGCTGCCGCGGTCGAGGACGCGCGAACCCATGCCGTCGAACCACGCGGCCCAGCGCGACAGGTCGTGGCGCGTGTCCGAATCGGCGCCCGGTTTGCCGTGGTACACGAACAGGAAACGTTCCATGTGCTTCCTCCTCTGGTTGGTTGCTCGGCTCGACGTTAGCAGAAGCGTGGCGGCCGCGACGCACCTGTGCCTTTTGACAACCCCACCGGAATGGCCGATCATCGTCGCATGACCTTCCTGCGCCGCAACGCCGTCTTCGTGTCCGCCTGGATCCTGTTCTGGGTCCTGATGATGCTCGTCGCCGTGCAGGATTTCGTGCGCGACGAGGGTACGCACGCGATCTGGAAACCGCTGCTGTGGGAAGGCTCGTCGGCACTCGTCGTGACGTCGCTCGCCCTCGTGCAGCTGCGCTGGTCGCACGCGGACGACCACCTGCTCGGCACACCCTGGCGCTGGTTCGCACGCCAGGCGCGCTGGCTGCCGATGTACTGGATCGCGTTCGTCCCGCTCGCTTTCGGCCTGCGCCATGGCGTGTACGCGCTCGTCGGCGAAGTCTACCGGCACTATCCGTTGCCGCAGCTGTTCGTGTACGAATCGATGAAGATCACGATCTTCTTCGGCCTGTTCACGGCGGTCCGCTTCGGCGTGCAATCCTACCGGGCGCTGCTCGACGCCCGGTTGCGCGCGGAACGCTCGAACACCCTGCTGCGCCAGGCGCAATTGCAGAGACTCGGCCAGCAGATGCAGCCGCACTTCCTGTTCAATGCGCTGAACACGGTGTCGGCACTGATCTGGACCGACCCGGCCCGTGCCGACGCCACCCTCACGCAACTGGCCGACGTGCTGCGCGAAACGCTGGCCCTGGGCGACCGCCACGCGGCCCCGCTCGCCACCGAGCTGCGCCTCGCGCGCGGGTACGCGGACGTGATGGCCGAGCGCTTCGCCGACCGCGTCGCCATCGCCTGGCAGGTCGACGACGCACTGCTCGACCGCGAAGTGCCCGTGATGAGCCTGCAGCCGCTGCTGGAAAACGTGTTCAAGCACACGGTCGAACGGCGCCGCGGCACGACACACATCGCGGTGTCCGTGTGCCGCGAAGGCGACGAGCTCGTGCTGGGCGTCGAGGACGATGCGGGCAAGCTGGCGGCGTCGGCACGCCCCGGCGGCATCGGCTTGTCGAACCTGCGCGCCCGCATCCAGGCGTTGTATGGCGACGCGGGCCGGCTGGACATCACGGCCCGGCCGCAGGGCGGCGTGCGTGCGGAGATGAGACTGCCATGCGCCTTTTGATCGTCGACGACGAGCGCCCTGCCCGCGCCAAGGTGCGCCATCTGCTCGCGCAGCAGGACGGCATCGATGCCGTCGAGGAAGCGGCCGACGGCATCGATGCGCTGGAACGGATTGCGAGCTTCCGCCCGGACGCACTGCTGCTCGACATCGAGATGCCCGAGCTGTCCGGCATCGAGCTGGCCGCGTCGCTGCCGGAACCGGCGCCGCTCGTCGTGTTCGTCACGGCGTACGAGCGCTACGCATGCCAGGCGTTCGACTGCGACGCCATCGATTACCTGTTGAAGCCCTACGACGGCGACCGCCTGGCGCGCGCGCTGGCGCGGCTGCGGAAAAAACTGGCGGCCAAGGTGGATGGCCGGCCCGCCGCGCTCCCGCCCGCCCCGCTGGAGCAATTGCTCGTGAGCGAACGCGGCGTCACGCGCGTCGTGCGCGTCGCGGACATCCAGTGGATCGAAACGGCCGACAACTACGTCGTGCTGCACACGGCCGCGGGCAGCCCGCTGCTGCGCCAGACGCTGGCCGGCCTCGTCGACCGGCTCGGCGCCGGCTTCGTGCGCTGCCACCGGCGCGCCGCAGTGCAAGTGGCGTGGATCGAGCGGGTGGTCACGCTGGACAAGGGCGATGGCGAATTGCTGCTGCGTGGCGGCGCACGGGTGCCGTGCAGCCGCCAGTACCGCGCCGACGTGCTGGCGCGGTTGGGCTGAGCGGCCCCGGACTCAGCTTTCCAGCGCTGCCAGCAGTTTCGAACCGACGAACACGCCCCAGCCCGTGCACGCATCCCAGCCGGCCCCGGCCGAATAACCGCCGTTGTCGCCGCTCGTGATGTCGCGCATGGCGCCACTGCCCACGAGCGGGCCGTACAGCAACGGATTGAGCCAGCCCACCGGTTGCGGCAGCTTCTGGTTCAGCAGCGCGACGAGCCCCGCATACAGGGGCGACACGGCGCTCGTGCCCCCGATCGTGGTCGTCAGGAAATCGACCCGCACCCGGTAGCCCGTCGCCGGAGACGCATTGCCGGCCACGTCCGGCACGCCGCGGCCCACGCGTCCGCCCGGATTGATCGACGCCGGCACGCCCGCATCCGCCTGCCAGGACGGCAGCGCGAACTTGTCGCTGACGCCGCCGCCCGTGGCGCTGGTGGCCGGGTCGTCGTTCCACACGGTTTCGCTCGTGATGGTATGGCCGCTGACGGCGATCCGCGTGCCGCCGCAGCCCAGCACGTACGGGCTGGACGCGGGGAAGTCCGCATGCGCGAGGCCGTCCGGCGTGCCGTTCTGCGGGTTCTGGTCGTGCGCGCCGGCGTCGCCCGCCGCGCAGCACACGGTCACGCCCAGCGCGGCTGCGGCCTCGAACGCCTGGTCCATCGCGGCCAGGCCCTGGTCCGTCCATTCCGATTCCGGCGCGCCCCAGCTGATCGAGATCACGGACGGCTTGCGCACGTCGTCGTGGACGGCGGCCGCGATCGCATCGACGAAACCCTGCTCGCTGTTCGGCGCGAAATACACGGCGATCTGCGCCTTCGGCGCGACGGCGCCCGCGACCTCGATGTCCAGCATGACCTCGGCATCCGCGCTCCACGGCAGCGACGGGCTGTTCTTGCCCCCGTCGACGGACACGGCCGTCACATGCGGCGGCGGCAGGCCCAGGGTCTTGAAATAGGCTTTCAGGTCGGACGTGCGGTAGCCGCCGCCCAGCTCGATGATGGCGATGCACTGGCCGCTACCGTCCAGGCCGGTCGGGAAGTCGTACAGCTTCGCCATGTCGATGCCCGTGAAGCCGGCGGCGGCCTCGGCCTCGGCTTGCGCGTCGGAAGGCATGGCGCCGGTCGGCATCGAGGCGGTCAGCGCGGCTTGCGTGGATTCTTTCGAGAATTTGAAATGCGGCTTCGCGATCGGCACGTCGTCGATGCCGAACACCCCTTCCACGATGCCGTCCAGCTCGGGCGGCACGTGCACGGGCGCCGTGCGCCGGCGCGAGATGCCGGCCGCGTGCTCGACCCGCTCGATCGCCGTGCCGAACGCCGCGGTCACCTGGGCAGCCGTGCCGGACAGGACGATGCTGCGTGCCGCGGGCCGGCGTTCCATCACGACGAGCCCGGCCTTTTGCGCGAACGCGGCGACGGCGTCGAGGTCGGCGTCGCTGGCGCCGTGCTGCGCGGCGAATTCGGCGCGCGTGAGGTAGCGCCGCTGTCCGACTTTCGCGTCGAGCGAATGGGGCGCCAGCGGAGCCCGCCGGCGCACGAAGACGGTGACGTCGATGCGTTCGTCGGCCGGCGCCGGCCCGAGGGACCGCATGTCGGCGATGGTTGCGGGCACGCTGCCCTGGAGTTTGACCATGATTCACCTCGTTGGAAGATGGCCCGGCCGGTCCGGGCACCATCTGCCAGTGTGCGCGCCGGGGTGAACCGGTTATTGATTGGCGCTAATTGTGCGCGCGACCGTGCATTCGTATTAAAATGAACAGGCAACTGTGAGCGCTAACATCCATAACAAAGGAGACGTGATGATCGACAGGAATCGGCGAGGTCTGGTCCTTGCCGCCGGCGGCGCGCTGGCGGCGGGCGCGGTGGGAGACATGGCATGGGCGGCCCCGCCCGATCGCAAGCTCGGCTATGCGATCGTCGGGCTCGGGTCGTACGGCCTGGGCATCATCATCCCGCAATTCAAGAACTGCAAGAACAGCCGCCTCGTCGCGCTGGTCAGCGGCGACGCGGCCAAGGCCAAGCGGGTGGCGCAGGAATACGGCGTCCCCGAGAAGAATCTTTACAACTACCAGAATTACGACGACATCCGCAACAACCCGGACATCGACATCGTCTACATCTGCCTGCCCGTCTCGATGCATGCCGAGTACACGATCCGCGCGGCCAAGGCCGGCAAGCACGTGCTGTGCGAAAAGCCGATGGCCGTGTCGTCGGCCGAATGCGAAGCGATGATCGCGGCCTGCCGCCAGGCCGGCAAGAAGCTGATGATCGGCTACCGCTGCCACTTCGAGCCGTACAACCTGGAAGCGCGCCGCATCGCCCGCGCGGGCGAGATCGGCAAGCTGCGCTACTTCCGCTCCGAACACGGCTTCACGTTCCGCGACCCGAACGCATGGCGCCTGAAAAAGGCGCTGGCGGGCGGCGGCTCGATGATGGACATCGGCATCTACGCGCTCAACGCCGCGCGCTACATGACGGGCGAGGAACCGACCGCCGTCTATGCCCAGGAAACGACGGACCGCAAGGACCCGCGCTTCCGCGAGGTGGAAGACCAGATCGGCTTCCAGCTGGAATTCCCGTCCGGCGTGATCGGCTCGTGCCAGTCGATGTACAGCGCCAACCAGAACCACATCCTGCTGATGGGCGACAAAGGCCGCATCGAGATGGAACCGGCGACGGGCTACCACGGCAACCGCATGTGGGTCGGCAATGGCCGCGACAAGGAAGTCACGCCCCCGCCGGGTCCCGGCGCCACGCAATGGGCCGGCCAGTTGGACCATATGGCGCAGTGCGTGCTGCAGAACCGCGAGCCGATCGTCGCAGGCGAGGAAGGCCTGCGCGACCTGCGCATCATCGAGGCGATCTACCAATCGGCACGGGAGCAGAGGCGCATCGTGCTGAAGGCATGACCGCGCTCACTTAATACGGCGTTAATACGGCGATCCGGTGACGTCCAGCCGGATCTGCCACACTGCGCCGGCGCCCGTCAGGAACAGCGTCTTGCCGTCGGCTCCGCCGAACGCGGCATTCGTCACGTTGGCGTCCGTGCGGATCGTCGCCAACTCTTTCCCCTGTGGCGAGAACACGCGCACGCGCCTGGCCGGGTGCTCGGTCACGTAGATATTGCCGTGGCAATCGATGGCCATGCCGTCCGGGATGTCGAGACCATTGACGATGTCCTTCCCCTGCCCCGGCACGCCGTTCACGATCGGATAGGCGCGCAGGATACCGTCGCCCGCGTTCACGTACAGCACATCGCCGGCCGGCGACAGCGAAACGCCGTTCGGGTTCGGCCGGCTGCCGTCCACCAGCGTCACCCTGCCGTCCGTGCCTACGCGGTACACGCCCGTGACGGGCTGCCCGCCGGGCGCCGCCGCCTTCTGGAAATCGGGATCCGTGAAATAGATCGTGCCATCCCTGGCGATGGCGATGTCATTCGGCGAGTTGAACACCTGGCCGTTGTAGTCGGCGGCCAAGGTCGTGCGCTTGCCGTCCGCGATGGCATAGCGGGACAGCGCCTTGTACTTGTGCGTGGCCGCGACGAGGTCGCCATGCGCATCGACGGCGAGGCCGTTGCTGCCGCTGTCTTCCACCACCGTCGTCACGGTGCCGTTCGCGGCCAGCTTGCGGATGCGCGACGGGAAACCGGGCGCGAAGCTGAAATCGGAAAAATACAGCGCATCCTTGATCCACACGGGGCCTTCGTACAGGCCCGGCTCCGTGCGCGACGGCTTGACGCTCGCGATGCGCTCCGCGCGCAGGTCGCCGGTCGGTGGCGTCCCGCAGGCGGGGGCGGCATGGGCTGCGTACGACAGGGTCAGCAGGAGGCCCGGAAGGGCGAGGACGGTGCGCACGCGCATGGATTGCCTTTCGTTCGATGGTCGGAATAATCCATTGTAGCGTTTGTTTTAGTCGTCGTCCGTGTCCAACGCGACCTGGTGACCATCCTTGAAGCGGCACGGGTCGATCCGCACCGGGGCGTCCGCACGGCACCACCCCATGCCGTACCGCCGGCCCTCGCCATCGATGCCGCCGGCGAAGGCGACCTTGTCGGCTTGCGGCCACTGGTAGGCGCCGTACAGCCATTTGCCGCGAATGGGTGCCGTGCCGTGTGCGGGCACGAACGTACCGTCGCCCTGGGCCTCGCCTTGCGCGAACGTGGCCTCCAGCCGGCCGTCCTTCGTCACCAGCACGCCGGGGCCGGACGGCACCGCGTCCTCGACGCCGCCTTCGTACGAGATCATCTTCCCGCCCGCCGGGAAGCTGATGCGCCCAATGCCGCGCGCCATGCCCGCCGTGAACTCGCCCTCGTACGCGATGCCCCGCTCGCTCACCAGCTTGCCGCGGCCCGACGGCAGGCCCTGCACGAAGTCGCCTTCGTAATAACTGCCGTCCGGACGCAACCATTTACCTTTCCCGTCCGGTTTGCCGGCGGCCAGGGGGCCTTCGTAAACGGCGCCGCTCGGGTAACGCATACCCTTCCCGTCCGCGGTCGCGCTGGTTGCCATGTCGGCGACGATCTCCAGGTTTTCCATCAACAGGGCGTCGAGCGGATACTTGCCCGCTGCATCGAACGCGACGGCGGTGCGGATGCTCCTGATCGCTTCGTTCATCTGCCTGTTGCGCAGGTAGAGGTGGGCCAGCGCGCGGAAACTGCCGGGCCGCGGTTCGTAGATGACGAGGGTATCCAGGCCGGCAACGCCTTCCTGGACCGGTCCGATGCCGGGAGCGAGCTTGTACACTTGACCCAACACATAGTAGGCCAGGGGATGCGCCGGATCCGCCTTGATGGCGCGCCGGGCCAGGTCGCGCGCTTCCTTCAGCGGCGCTTCCCAGCCGGGCATGCCGGTGTCGCGCATGGCGACCGCCGCCATGTGCAGGCCTTCGGCGCGCGTGGCCAGCAGGTTCGCATCGTTCGGGTAGCGTTTCAGCAGCGCATCCAGGCGCGCCGTGCCGTCGTCGACGATACCGTGATTGACGGCGATGATGGTCGCCTTCGGGTCGTCCGGATGCAGCTTCAGATTCGTGTCGACCAGTTCCCGCACCACCTTCGCGTCGCGCTTCGCAAAGCGCGGCACCACGTCGGCCAGGACGGCATAGGTAGCGGCCTGGTCGAGTTTCGTGACCTTCACCTGGACTTGTGGCAGGTCCAGTGCATCCTTGGCGGTCGAAAATCCACGTGCCGTCAGGCGGCGCTCCACGTACCGGCGCATGTCGACGTCGAGTTCCTCGTACGACTTCCTGAATGCGAAGCGCACGGCCTGGTCTTCCGACAGTCCCATGTTATGCAGGCGCAGGTAATGCGCGAGTTGCCTGCGCAATTCGGGACTCGAATTGAAATAGTGGATCGCGTACTTCGCGCAAGCATAAAAGCGGGCGGTCTCTCTCGCGTCGGCGCGCGTGCTCTCATAGTTGAGTTTGGTCGTGTTGAACAGCCATTTCGTGTCGAAATTGATCCGGCCTGTCCGGTCGGTCAGCCAGTCCTCGCGATAACTGCCTTCCACCGGATGGCCGAACCAGGCCATGCCGTCCTGGATGACGAGCGACGACCAGTACTCCGACATCCCTTCGTCGTACCAGCGCGGGTACGCCGTCGTCTCGGGCGAATAATGCAGGAGGAAATGGTGGTATTCGTGGAGGATCGTCGCGCGCGACACGTCGCTCGCCGCGGCCGACGTAACGTAATCCTCGATCCTCGCGATGGCCGCATAACCGTGGCGCGACATCTGGAACACCCCAGTCATGTTCTGTGGCAGCCCCAGCGTCGCGAAGCTGCTGCGTCCCATCGCGACGATCGTCAGCGGCGGCCCGTCCAGCGACTGCGCGCCGCGCACGCGGTTCGAAATGTACCGCAGGTTTTCCAGGTCGACGATCATGTGGCGCGCGACGTCTTCCGGCTGGTCGGTGACGACGCGGAAGTGCGGGCTGTCGATGTCGATCCAGTTCCGGTCGACGAGGTCGCTCACGTCGCCGGCGTGCGCCAGCGGGATCGACATGAGCAGGGCAGACAGCGTGCGGCGCAAGAAAGCGGTTTTCATGGACGAGAAATGGGTGGATGAATGCTTGGAAAGCAGCCTTTCATTCTAGAACGTAAGTACGCATCGAATGATCACCAATTATCTCAGCCATATTATTTCAGATTTGTATGATCGATATCTGAAAATCAAATTGGATTTATTTCTTCCGCCCCCGCATAATCTGAACCGTCTCCTCTATCTTCCTCCAAGAAAATAGATTCAAGCCCGCCTCGAGCGGGCTTTTTTTTGGCCGCGCGTCCGGCTCGCCCCACGCCGATCCCGCCTCGCCACAATCCGCTCGCACCCATACCAATGCGGATCTAGTCTGACGTCGTTCCCTTTCATCGACCAACCGACGACGATCCGCCATGAACACTCACCATCTTCCGCGCCACCACTTCCTCGACTGGGTGCGCATCATCGCGTTCTTCCTGCTGATCCTGTATCACGTGGGCATGTACTACGTGACGTGGGGCTGGCACGTGAAGAGCCCGTATGCCAGCACGGCCCTCGAGCCCTTCATGATGTTGTCGTCCCCGTGGCGGCTGGCACTGCTGTTCCTCGTGTCCGGCGTCGCCTCCAGCTGCATGCTGGCGAAGCTGCGCCCCCTTGCGTTCCTGCGCAAGCGCAGCTGGCGCCTGCTCGTTCCCCTGCTGTTCGGCATGCTCGTCATCGTGCCGCCGCAGTCGTACCTGGAAGTGGTCGAGAAACTCGGCTATGCGGGGAGCTACGCCGACTTCATGCGGCTGTACGTGCGCGGCTACCACGGCTTCTGCCAGGACGGCTGCCTGATCCTGCCGACCTGGAACCACCTGTGGTTCGTCGCCTACCTGTGGACTTATACGGCCGTCCTCGCGCTCGTCGTGCTGGCGCTGGGGCCGCGTTTCGACCGTCTCGCCGCCCTGGTCGGCTGCGTGTTGACGGGCTGGAAGATCATCGTGCTGCCGGCCGCCGTGCTGGCGCTGGCGCGCATCCTCATGCTGAACCGTTTTCCCGTCACCCACGCGCTCGTGGACGACTGGTACAACCATGCGACCTATCTGCCCATCTTCCTGCTCGGCGCCCTGATGGCGCGCGTGCCGGGCTTCTGGCCCCGTGTCGCGGCGCTGCGCTGGGCGTGCCTCGCGCTGGCCCTCGCCGGCTGGGCCCTGTTCATGTTGTGGATCGCGCTGAACGACGTCGGCGGCATCGACGGCACGCGCTGGGAACTGCTGGCGCAACCGATGCGCGCGAACTACGCCCTGCTGGCGTGGAGTGCGATCCTGGCGGCCTGCGGCTTCGCCCAGCGCCACCTGGACCGCGACGGCCCGGCCCGGCGTTACCTGACCGAGGCCGTGTTCCCTGTCTACATCCTGCACCAGACGCTGATCGTCGTGCTGGCCCATGCGTTGAAACCGCTGCATCGCCCGCCGGGCCTGGAAGGCGTGCTGCTCGTCGTGCTCGTGACGGTGCTCAGCTTCGCCGGCTTCGAGATCGTACGCCGGGTGCCGGTGCTGCGTCCGCTGTTCGGCCTGGGGCCGCGCAGCGGGGCCACTGCCCCGGCCGCAGCTGCGCCGGGCTCCATCGCGCCGCACCCGGTGGCCGGGCGCGGCATATAAGGTCCGGGAACTGCGCCGGATCAGTGCGTGGTGGCCCGCTGGTCCTTGCTACCCTGTTGCTGGCCCGGCGGCATTGACTGCTGCTGGCCCGTGCTGCCGGAGGCCTGCGGCTGGGCGGCACCGTTGCCCGGCCGGATGAACGGGTCGCTGAACTGGCGCACGGTTTCCTGCTGGGCGCGCAGGCCGCGCTCCGTCTGCTCGCTGGCGTCGCGCGCCACCTCGTCCGCCAGGGCGCGCGCGGTGCGGGTCGTGTTCTGCACGTGCTGCTCCGTCACGCGGGCCAGCTCGACCTGGGCATCGGCCGCCAGACGGGCGATGTGCTGCTGGTAGGCGCGCAGCTTTTCCGTCGTGGGCTGCGTGCGCGCCGTGGCGGCGCTCAGCAGCTCGGACTGGCGGTCGGTGCTCAGCACCTGCTTGCTGGCCAGCGTCGTTTCTTCCAGCATCGTCTGCACGAGCTGGATATTCAGGTCGCACATTTGCTGGAACGAACTGAACATCGACTTCGACATGTCGTTCAGGAACGCGGTCTGGGCATCGATGTGGGTGCGCAACGCCGGGGCGATCGTTTGTGGAAATGGATACATGGTTTTCCCTCGCAAAGTTTTGGGGTTGAACGGGCCGCAGCAGACGCCGCGGCGCGAAGCTCACAGACTAAGGGCGCGAGGCTGGTTACCTTTGATCTGGGCTAATCGTGCCGGGCTTGTCAGCCTGAAGTAGCAGAAGTTGGTCCGATCTTTGCATGGGTTCAAGTTCCTGAACTCATGAGGGAGCCGCCATGTTTCTGCCTAACGATGTGATCCAGTACGTCCGCCCGGTACGCACGATCCGCATCCTGTGGATCGCCCCCGACCGACAGCTCGCCTGCACCTTCGAGCTGGGCCTGCCGCACAGCCAGCCGCGCATGGTCGCGCCCCACGTGCTGGCCGACGACGTGCTCACCGGCCGCGCCCGCCTGCTGACGGACGATCCGTATGCCGCGCCCGCGCCGCCCCCGCTGCTGCCCCCGAAATACCGCGACCTGCAGGCCAAGGCCTGGGACATCGTCGCGGGCCTGCACGCGCACGTGCCGGCGCTGTACCAGCCGCGCGAGCGCGCCGCGCTGGTGGCCGCGTGCGCGGCGGCGCACGGCGTGTCGCGGCCGAGCGTGCTGCGCTACCTGCGCCGCTTCTGGGAACGGGGCCAGACGATGGATGCGCTGCTCCCGGACTACGGCAATTCCGGCGCGCCGGGCAAGACGCGCGGCGCCAACGAGGGCGTCAAGCGGGGCCGTCCCCGCAAGTCGGGCGACCATCCCGGCCTGAACACGGATGCCGCGATGCGCGCCACGTTCCGCGCCGCCGTCGCGCGCTATGCCGCCACGCATCCCGAATTCTCGCGCCGCGCCGCCTACCGGCAAATGCTCCAGGACTATTATCGTGACCGGCCACCGGCCGACCTGCCCAGCTTCGGCCAGTTCAGCTACTGGCTGGACAAGGACGGCGCACCGCCTTCCCTGACCAGACGGCGCAAGGTCGTTGCGGTGCAGCACACGATCCTCCGCTAGCCAATCCGGTGCGGCCCGGCCCAGCATGGTGCAGTGCGACAACACGGGCCGGATTCTCCTTCTCCCCCACCTGCTGCGCATACCTGCAAAAATAAAGTCTGCTCGTCCGCAAATAAAGTTCGCGCGACGCGATGCCCCGCAGGCCATTCCCTCATGCTGCCGAAACGAACTTTATTCGGCAACCTCGCCTTACCCCATCCTTACGTTCTGAAACCGCCGAAAACAACTTTATTTTTGACGTAGATTTTTTCTCTTTACCACATCTCGCTGGCACGCCTATTGCTGAAACTCAAGTGAACGAAGAAGGTTCCTGCAATAACCAGAAGAGGTGCGGATGAAACGTTTGACACGGTCGCTGACGCGGCGCGAATTTCTCCACCGGGCGGCAATGGTTGGCGGTTCGGCCCTGCTGCTCAATACGATGAACGCCTGGGGCATGGGCATTGCCTCCCGCGTGACCGCTCCGCCGGCACTGTCCGGCAGCGGCAAGGGGAAGAAAGTCGTCATCCTCGGGGCGGGCCTGGCCGGCATGACGGCGGCGTACGAGCTCGGCAAGCTGGGCTACCAGGTCGAGGTGCTGGAAGCGCGTCCCTTCGCGGGTGGACGCTGCCAGACGGCGCGCAAGGGTTTTACGCTGCAGGAGCTGGGGGGCGAGGCGCAGACGTGCCGCTTCGACGACGGCCTGTACATCAACCACGGCCCGTGGCGCATCCCGCTCGACCACCAGTCGACGCTGTACTACACGAAGCAGTTCGACATCCCGCTCGAGATCATGGTCAACGACAACGACCACGCGTGGGTCTACATGGAGGATGCCGGCCCGTTCTCGAAGCAGCGCCTGCGCCCCGCGCAGATCAAGGCCGACATGCGCGGGCACGTCGCGGAGCTGCTGGCCAAGTCCGTGCAGGCGAACCGGCTCGACACGCCTCTCACGGAGGACGACCAGCGCCTGCTGCTCGACTACCTCGCGCACGAAGGCGCCCTGTCCACGCAGGATCTCGTGTACCGGGGCCGCAACGGCGCGGGCTTCGCCGAGCCGCCCGGCGCGGGCCTCAGGCCGGGCAAGCTCGCCGATCCGCTGGGCTTTCGCGACCTGCTGGAGTCCAAGGTGGGCAAGATCTACAGCGCCGTGCAGGAATTCCCCATGCACGCGACGATGTTCCAGCCGGTCGGCGGCATGGACCGCATCGCGCAGGGATTCGTGAAGCGCGTCGGCCGCCACATACGCTACGGCGCGGAAGTGCAGACCATCCGCCAGTCGGCCGACCAGGTCACGGTCACCGTCAAGGACACCAGGAGCGGCAAGGTCTCCCAGGTGACGGCGGACTACTGCCTGTGCACGATCCCGCTGTCCGTGCTGCGCACGATCGACGCGGACTTTTCCGACAGCTTCAAGGGCGCGCTGAAGGCGGTGTCGTATGCGCCGGTCGGCAAGATCGGCCTGCAGATGAAGCGCCGCTTCTGGGAAGAGGACGACCAGATCTACGGCGGCCACGTGCTCACCGACCTGAAAGCCATCAACACGATCTCGCTCCCCTCCTCCGGCTGGCAGTCGAAGAAGGGCGTGCTGCTCGGCTACTACAACTACGCGCTGGACGCCATCGAGGTCAGCGCATTGAGCCCCGCCGAGCGCGCGGACTTCGCCGTGAGCGCGGGCGAGAAGATCTTCCCGCCATACCGGGCCTCGTTCGAGAACGCGTTCTCCGTGGCGTGGCACCGCGTCCAGTACAACCTGGGCGGCTGGGCCGAGTGGGACGAGGCGGGCCGGCAGAAGGCCTATCCGACCCTGCTGGCGGGCGAAGGCCGCGTGCTGCTCGCGGGCGAGCACCTCAGTTACCTGACGGGCTGGCAGGCCGGCGCCATCGAATCGGCCTGGCAGCAGATCGAACAACTCCATCGGAAGGCAAGCGCATGAACACCCGACTTCTGCTTTTACCCCTGCTTTTCGCCGCGTGCGCGGCCTGCATCGCACCCGCCCGTGCCGACGACACGGACGGCAAGACCCTGTTCGCGAAGAACTGCGCCGCCTGCCACCAGGCGACCGGCCGCGGCATCCCCGGCGCCTTTCCCGCCCTCGCCGGCAACACCTTCGTGCAGGGGGCACCGACCGACGTGGCCACCGTGCTGCTGAAAGGCCGCGGCGGCATGCCGGATTTCTCCGGAAGCCTCGACGACGGCGAGATCGCCCAGGTACTGACCTATGTGCGCTCCAGCTGGGGCAACGGCGCCGCCCCCGTCACCGAGCAGGACGTGGGCAGCACGCGCGCCGCGCTCGGCGTGGCGCCCGCAACGCACAGCCGCTTCGGCAACAAACACTGACCCAGAGAGGATCCATGAAGATGAACCGCTACGCCGCCGCCCTCGCACTCTCCCTGCCCCTGACCGCGCTGGCCGCCCCCGCCGCGATCGTCAGGCACAAGATCCCCGATTCCGACTTCCCGATCGCGCAGGCCGTCACCCTGCCGCCGGGGACGACGATCCACTTCATCAGCGGCCAGGTCCCGCCCGTCGTCGACAAGACGGCCGACCCGAATTCGTCCGCGGCATTCGGCGACACCAAGACGCAGACCGTCGGCGTGCTCACGAAGATCAAGGAGATCCTGCAAGGCATGGGCCTGACGATGGGCGACGTCGTCAAGATGCAGGTCTTCCTCGTCGGCGATCCGAACAAGAACGGCCGCGCCGACGTCGCCGGCTTCATGGCGGGCTATACGCAGTTCTTCGGCGGCGCGCAGCCGAACCTGCCCGCGCGCGCCGTCGTGCAGGTGGCAGGCCTGTCGAATCCCGGCTGGTTCGTCGAGATCGAAGTCGTGGCCGCAAAAAAATAATAGGGCGAAGCCCGAGGAGACATCCATTTCCTGAAACGTTGTCCAGACAAGGGGTTTACATGCACAAGGCCATTCTCCATGCCGGCGTCGCCGCCGGCGTCCTGTCCTGCGGTCTCGGCGTCGCGCACGCCGCGGAAGACGACGCTCCCGCCGCTCCGGCGGCCGCCGCCGAAGCGGGCCCGCTCAACACGGGCGTCGTGATCGTCACCGGCACGCGCGCCACGGGCCTGAAGGTCGAGAACAGCGCATCGCCGATCCAGGTGCTCGACACGACGTCGCTGCAGCGCACGGGCCAGCCGGACCTGATCCAGGCGCTGGCGCAGAACCTGCCGTCGCTGACGGCGCAGGCCTTCGGCGGCGACATGGCCAACATGACGCTGTCGGCGCGCCTGCGCGGCCTGTCGCCGAACAACACGCTCGTCCTCGTCAACGGCAAGCGCCGCCACGGCACGTCGAACCTGGCCGTGCTGGGCGGCCCGTACCAGGGCGGCGCGGCGGCGGACCTGAACTACATCCCCGTCGCCGCCATCGACCACATCGAGGTGCTGCAGGACGGCGCCGCCGCGCAGTACGGCACCGATGCGATCGCGGGCGTCGTCAACATCATCCTCAAGTCGAACTACCGCGGCCTCACGGGCAACGTGAACGGCGGCGGCTACGGCGACGGCGGCGGCCGCACGGGCGACGCCAGCGCCAACCTGGGCCTCACGCCCTTTACCGACGCCTACCTGAGCCTGACGGCGGAAACGAAGTACCACGGCTTTTCCGACCGCGGCGGCATCGACCCGCGCGTGATCGACCCGGCCACGCTCGCCGCGATGCCGCAGCTGAAGAATGCGCCGGGCTATCCGAACGTGAACCACATCTCCGGCGACGCGCAATACCGCCAGCACATCTTCGCCGCCAACTTCGGCGCCGACCTGACGCCCGACCTCACGCTGTACGGCTTCGCCACGTACGGCCACAAGAAGGCGGCCGCGTTCGAGAACTACCGCATGCCGAACCGCCTGCCGACGATCTACCCGCTCGGCTTCTCGCCGCAGGAGACGTTCAAGGAAGATGACTACGCGTTCACCGCGGGCATCAAGGGCAACCTGGGCGGCGGCTGGAACTGGGACCTGTCCAGCACCTACGGCCGCGACGAGGCCAAGCTGGGCGTCGCGCACTCGGGCAACGTGTCGCTGTTCGCGGACACGGGATCCACGCCGCTCGATTTCTACGCCGGCAAATTCGTCGCGAGCCAGTGGACCAACAACCTCGACCTGCACCACGAATTCGCCGTGGGCTGGGCCACGCCGCTGACGTTCGCCGTCGGCCTGGAGCACCGCCGCGACGAGTACGAGATCGGCGCCGGCGACGCCGCCTCGCGCTACAAGGAAGGCGCGCAATCGTTCCCCGGCTTCTCGCTCACGGACGCGGGCTCGCACAGCCGCACGAACAAGGCCGTGTACGTGGACCTCGCCGGCCAGCCGGTGGCGGGATGGACGGTCGACCTGGCCGGCCGCTACGAGCACTTCAGCGACTTCGGCAACGCCAAGGTCGGCAAGCTGACGAGCCGCTACGACTTCTCGCCCGTCGTCGGCGTGCGCGCCACGTATTCGAACGGTTTTCGCGCACCCACGCTGGCCGAGGAATACTATTCGGCCACGAACGTGTCGCCGCGCAGCGCGTTCGTGCAGCTCGCGCCGAACTCGCCCGGCGCAAAGCTCGTGGGCGTGAACGGCCTGCGGCCGGAAGCGTCGACGAACATCAGCGCGGGCATCGTGATCAACCCCTCCGCGAACGCGGCGATCACGCTGGACGCCTACCAGATCACGATCCGCGACCGCATCGTCGGTTCCGGTTCGCTGTACGGTTCGGGCGGCGCCGTGAATTCGCCGGCGGTGACGGCGGCGATCATCGCCAACGGCAACGCGCTCGATCCGACGGTCGTCCAGACCGGCATCAACATCTTCTCGAACGCCGTGAACACGCGCTCGCGCGGCCTGGAATTCGTCGCGACCCTGAACAGCAATTACGGCGCGTACGGCAAGGTCGACTGGTCGCTGGCGGCCAACTGGAACAAGGTCGAGGTCATCAAGATCAACCAGGCACCCGCGCAGCTGCAGCCGCAGACGCTGCTGGACGCCACGGCGATCTCGGACCTGGAAACCGCGTCGCCGCGCGTGCGGGTGAACCTGGGCGCACTGTGGAAGTCGGGGCCGTGGACGATCAACGCCCGCGAAGCGTTCTACGGCCGCGCCTCGGAACTACAGTCGTCGGACGGCGCCACGTACTACAAGACGGAGGTCAAGCCGACCGCGATCACGGACCTGGAAGTCAGCTACCAGTTCACGAAGGCGTGGATGCTGTCGGTGGGGGCGAACAATCTGTTCAACCAGTACCCGGACCACGTCAACGCAAACCTCCTGGCCGAGCAGCGCGCAAACCTCGACAACGGCGCCGTTACCGTGTATCCGTCGTTCTCGCCCTTCGGCATTAATGGCGGGTATTACTATGCGCGGCTGGGGTTCAAGTTCTGATCAGCGCACGATCGCACCCACCCTGGCGCCGCCGTTCGGCGCCAGGTTTTTCAGGTCGAGCAGCCGGGTCATCACGTCGGCCGGCACCGGCTGGCTGTAGTAATAACCCTGCGCGGCCAGGCAGCCGTGCGCCGTCAGGAACGAGACGTGCTCGGGGCTGTCGACGCCTTCCGCGATCAGGTTCAGGTGCAGGCTGTGCGCCATCGCGATGATGGCCGTGACGATCGCGGCGTCGTGCGCCTGCTCGTTGATCCCGATGACGAACGAGCGGTCGATCTTGAGCGCGTGGATGGGGAAGTTCTGCAGGTAGGCGAGGCTCGAATAGCCGGTACCGAAGTCGTCGATCGACAGCTGCACGCCCATGGCGCTCAGCCGGCGCATGACTTCGAGGTTGTCGTCGCTGGGCTGCATCGTCAGGCTTTCCGTCAGCTCGAGTTCCAGCGCGTCGGCGGGGACGCCCGTGTCGCGCAGCACCTGGGCCACGAACTCCGTCAGGTTGGCCTGGGTGAACTGGCGCGCCGACAGGTTGACGGCGATGCGCATGTCCGGATGGCCGCCGTCGCGCCAGCGCTTCAGTTGCGCGCAGGCCTGGCGCAGCACCCATTCGCCGATCGGCACGATGATGCCCGTCTCTTCGGCGATGGCGATGAACTCCGCGCAGGAGCGGGGCGGCTTGCCGGGCGGCGTCCAGCGCAGCAGCGCTTCCGCCGAAAAGATCCGGCCGCTCTCCATGTCGACCTGCGGCTGGTAGTACACGGAAAACTCGTCGTGGGCGAGCGCCTGGCGCAGCTGGCTGGTCGCCGCCATGCGCCGCTTCGCCGCTTCGTGCAGGGCCGGCGTGAAGAACTGGTACGTGTTGCGCCCCTTCTGTTTGGCCTGGTACATGGCGGCATTGGCCGCGCGCAGCAGCGCGGACGCATCGCTGCCGTCGGACGGGAACAGGCCCACGCCGATGCTGGCGCTGACGTGCAGCTCGTGGTCCTCGACGTGGAACGGACGGCCCAGGGACTCGAGGATCTTGGCGGCCACGAGCGCGGCATCGTTGCTGCACCGCAGGGCCGCGAGGCAGATGCCGAACCCGTTCCCGCCCAGGCAGCCGAGGCTGTCGCCCTCGCGCGTGCATTGCTGCAGCCGGCTGGCGACGGCTTTCAGCAGGCGGTCGCCGATCCGCTCGCCGAGGGAATCGTTGATGGTCTTGAAGTGGTCCAGGTCGATGTGCAGTTGCGCGACCATCTCGTCCTGGTGGCGCCGCGCCTGGGCGATCGCCTGGTTGATCCGGTCTTCCAGCAGCAGGCGGTTGGGCAGCCCCGTCAGGGCATCGTGGTGCGCCATGTAGTCGATGCGCCGCTCGGCCTGGTTATAGTCGGCGATCTTCTGTTCCAGGCGGGCGTTGGTCCGGACCAGTTCCGCGGTGCGCTCGGCCACCCGCTGTTCGAGCAGGTTGTTGGCGGCCTGCAGCTCGGCTTCGGTGCGCCGCAGCTGCGCGTTCTGTTCCGCGAGGCGCTTCTGCGCACTGCGCAATGCAAGATGGGTCGTCACGCGCGCCCACACCTCGTCGATCTGGAACGGCTTGGTGACGTAGTCGACGCCGCCCGCCGCGAAGCCCGCCACCTTGTCGTGGGTCTCGGACAGCGCGGTCATGAAGATCACGGGGATGTCGCACGTGCGGGGGGAGGCCTTGAGGCGCCGGCACGTCTCGAAACCGTCCATGCCGGGCATCATCACATCGAGCAGGATCAGGTCCGGCTGCACGAATTCCGCGCGGGCCAGACCCTCCTCGCCTTCTTGCGCGACCGCCACCCGGACCTGGCGCCCCTCGAGATACTCGACGAGGATGCCCACGTTGGCCGGCGTATCGTCGACAATCAGGACGGTCGGGGTGCCCGCATCCTGGGGCACGACAGAGGTCGTCATATCGGTTCCGTCCACTGGTCCATCGATTCGCAGGGACTTACGCTGTAATGACGATTCTATCCAATTCTAACAATTGGGCAACCCTCATTTTGTGCCACTGTTGCCCGCCGGCATCGCCGCCCCGCAATCCTTGCAGAACCGGGCGGTGGCGTCATGGCCGTCGCTGCCGCACGACGGGCAATGGCGGGCCGCGCGTGTCGGCCCCGTCCGGCGGTCGCCCCGGCGCAGCGTCATCTCGGCCGTCACGATCCCGGTCGGCACGGCGAGGATGCCCCAGCCGAGCAGCATCATGAACGACGCGATCGTCTTGCCCAGGTTGGTGTGCGGCGTGATGTCGCCGTACCCGACGGTCGTCATGGTGACGGTCGCCCAGTACATCGCGACGGGGATGCTCGTGTAGCCGTTCTTCGGTCCCTCGACGACGTACATGACCGTCCCGAGGATCAGGATCGCCATCAGCACGACGGACAGGAACACGAGGATCTTGCGCCGGCTGGCCGCGAGCGCTTCGCCCAGGCGCGTGTACTCCTCGATGTACAGGGTCAGCTTGAAGATGCGGAAGACGCGCAGCAGGCGCAGGATGCGGATGTCGAGGAGGAGCTCCGTGCCCGGCATGAGCAGCGAAAAATACGACGGCAGCACGGCCAGCAGGTCGATCACGCCGTAGAACCCGCCCGCATAGCGCCACGGCCGCTGCACGCACACGAGGCGCGCCACGTACTCCACCGTGAACAGGGCGGTGAAGCCCCATTCGAAGGCGTTCAGCAAATCGGCATGGTCGCGGTGCAGCGCCGGCACGCTGTCCAGCACGACGACGAGGATGCTGAGCAGGATGGCGCCCACGAGGGCGATGTCGAAGCGCCGCCCGGCCGGGGTGTCGGCCTCGAAGATGACGTCGTACATGTGCCGCCGCCACCCGGGCGGCGGCTTGCCGTAGGCGGCGGGCGCCTGCGACACATACGGTGGCGCGTTCGGCGGCGCTTCGTCGTCCTGCGTCATGGCGCGGTGGGCGGTCCCTTCAGCTCGATCATGTTGCCTTCCGGGTCCGACAGGTAGATCGACGGGCCCTCGCCCTCGGCGCCGAAGCGCGGCGCGGCCGGCCCCGCCTCGATGCCGTGCGCGGCCAGGTGGGCACGGATCGCGTCTTCGTCGAACGGCTCGACGCGGAAGCAGAAGTGATCGACGTTGCGCCCTTCCCTGCCCGGTGCCGCGCCGCCCGCGGCGCCCAGCTTGCCGGAGATGGGGATCAGGTCGACCATCGAACTGCCGGCGCGCAGCTGCACGAGGCCGATCTCGTCCTGGCGCCGCACTTCGCGGCAGCCCAGCACGTCCTCGTAGAAACGCAGCATGCGCGCGAGGTCCACGACGCGCAGCACGATGTGGTCGATCTCGCGGATCGCGATGGGGCCTTTCACGGCATCAGTCGGCATGGCGCTCCACCCACGTCGCGAAACACTCCATGAACTGCTGCAGGAAGGTCTTCAGGCCTTCGTCCGTCAGCGTGTCGCCGTCGAACTTGTTGGCGACGCCCCCGATGTACGCTTCGGGCGACTGCATGCACGGCATGTTGAGGAAGACGAGGCACTGGCGCACGGCGTGGTTGGCGCCGAAGCCGCCCAGCGCGCCCGGCGAATTGGACACGACGGCGCACGGCTTGCCCGTCCACGCGGCCTGGCCGTACGGGCGCGAGCCCACGTCGATGGCATTCTTGAGGACACCGGGCAGCGAACGGTTGTATTCCGGCGTGCAGAACAGGACGCCGTCGGCTTCCTTGATGCGGGCGCGGAACTCCGTCCAGGTGGCGGGCGGCGTGTCCGTCTCGTCATCCTGGTTGTACAGCGGCATGTCGCCGATCTCGACGATGTCCAGTTCCAGCGTGGGCGGCGCGGCCAGCATCAGGCTCTTGGCCAGCTTGCGCGTGAACGATTCCTTGCGCAGGCTGCCGACGAGCACTGCAATCTTCCTTGTTGCCATGACGGTCCTTTCGGTCTTGATGGGTCGTGTGATGCCCAAAGTGTAACGACTTTCGGCGAACCGTGCGGTCAGATCCGCCGGCGCCGGTACTCGTCGAGGAAGGACCGCACTTCGCGCGCCGTCAGCACGCGCACCGGATCGCCATGCCACGCATACAGGAACGGCGGCCCGCCCGCGCGGTCGGTCAGTTTGGCCCGGATGAGGAAGCGGGTGCCGGCCGGATAGCGCTCCGGGTCGGACAGCGCCCGCGCGCACTGCACGCGCATGGACGTCGCGTACGCCTGCCCCGCCATCGGCTTGATGCGCAGCCGGCCCGTGCGCGCGTCTTGCACGGATTCGACGGCCACGTCGCGGTAGGCCCAGGGATCGCGTGCCATCGCCTACGCCGCCGTGGCCGCGGCCGCGGGCGCCGGTTTCGGCTCGCGGATCGGCAGGTTGACGAGGGCAGCGGCCAGGGCCAGCGCGATGTCCGCGTACCACATCCACGTGTAGTCGCCGAAACGCACGAACGCGAGGCCGCCCAGCCACGCGCCGAAGAAGCCGCCGACCTGGTGCGACAGCAGGGTCAGGCCGAACAAGGTGGCGAGGTAGCGTGTGCCGAACAGCTTGCCGACGAGGCCAGCCGTCGGCGGCACCGTCGCGAGCCACGTGAAACCGAGGGCGGCCGCGAACACGTAGAACGTCCATGCCGTCTTCGGCGCCAGCAGGTACGCGGCGATGATGACCCCGCGGCTGCCGTACATGAGCGCCAGCAGCCATTTCATCCGGTAGCGCTGGGCGAGTGCGCCCGCCGTCAGCGAACCGGCGATGTTGAAGAGGCCGATGAGGCCCAGCGCCGTCGCCGACACGGTGCCCGGCAGGCCGCACAGCGCCACCTCGCCCGGCAGGTGCGTGACGAGGAAGGCGATGTGGAAGCCGCACGTGAAGAAGCCCGCGTGCAGACACAGGTAGCTGCGGTCGCGCATGGCCGCGCGCACCTGGCTGCCGAGCGTCAGGTCGCCGTGGCCGACGGTGGCGTGCGCCGCGGGCTTGCCGCGCAGCGGCCACGCGAGCGGGATGGTGAGCAGCGTCGTCGCAGCCAGCGCGAACATGGCCGTGATCCAGCCGGCACGCTGGATGAGGAACTGGACGAGCGGTGCGAACACGAACTGGCCGAACGAGCCGCCCGCGTTGATGAAGCCGGACGCGAACGCGCGCCGCTCGGCCGGCAGGCGCTGCGCGGTGGCGCCGATGAGGATCGAGAAGCTGCCCGCGCCCGCGCCGCTCGCGGACAGGATGCCCAGGGTGACGAGCAGGCCCCATTGCGTGGACACGAACGGCGTCGCCGCGAGGCCACCGGCCAGCAGCACGGCGCCCAGCACGATGACGGGCATGGAACCGTATTTGTCGGCGACGGCGCCGAAGACGGGTTGCGACGCGCCCCACATGAACTGGCCGACGGCCATCGCGAAGCTGATCGATGCGATGCCGAGGCCGGTCGCCGTGTTCAGCGGCGACAGGAACAGCCCGGTCGTGAGCCGCGCGGCCATCGTGATCATCAGGATGGCGCTGGCGGCCAGGATCAGGGCCCAGGCCGCGCGTGGCGTGCTTGTAGTCATTGTCGTCTCCATCGTCATCGTCAGACTGACGATGTTACAACGGAAACGACAATGAGGTTGAGGGCGGGCACGCCGTGCCCGCCGGACGACCGATCAGGCCGCCGCGCGGATCAGCAGCACGGTCGCCTGCGCCGCCATGCCCTCTTCGCGGCCGAGGAAGCCGAGCTTCTCGTTGGTCTTGGCCTTGATGTTCACCTGCTGCGGCGACGCGCCGATGTCCTCGGCGATGCGCGACACCATCTGCGGGATGTGCGGCGCCATCTTCGGCTGCTGCGCGATGATGGTCGCGTCGACGTTGCCGATGGTGTAGCCGGTGCCCAGCACGCGGTTCGCCGCTTCGCGCAGCAGCACGCGCGAGTCGGCGCCGGCGAACATCGGGTCCGTGTCCGGGAAGTGCTTGCCGATGTCGCCGAGGCCGGCGGCGCCCAGCATGGCGTCGATAATGGCGTGCAGCAGCACGTCGGCGTCCGAGTGGCCGAGCAGGCCCAGGCGGTGCGGAATGGTGACGCCGCCGACGATCAGTTTGCGCCCTTCGACGAGGGCGTGGCAGTCATAGCCGGTACCGATGCGGAACGGGGGGGTCGGGTTGTACGATGCGAGAGCCATGATCTTCTTTACACGCTATACGAATTCAGGTTGGGACACTGCCAGGTACATCTCGGCGATCCGGATATCGTCCGGCAGCGTCACTTTGAGATTGCGGGGATGCCCTTCCACTAATTTAGGGCTCAATCCGAGGGCTTCAACCGCGCTGGCATCATCGGTAATCGAATTCGGGTCGGTGGCCGCCGCCAGCGCTTCGCGCAGCAGCTCGTAACGGAACATCTGCGGCGTCTGGGCCAGCCACAGGCCGTTGCGCGGCACGGTACCGGCCGCTTCGCCGTCGATGCAGCGCTTGACCGTGTCGACGACCGGCAGCGCCAGCAGGCCGCCGGCCGGGTGGTCGCCCGTGCCGGTGATCAGTTTTTCGATCAGTTCGGCGGTCAGGCCGGGACGCGCGGCGTCGTGCACGAGCACCCAGTCGGCGCGCGACAGCGTATTCGCTAGCACGGCCAGGCCGTTGCGCACGGATTCCATGCGGCTCGCGCCGCCGCAGCGCAGGATGGTCACGCCGTGATGGGGCGCGACGGCGTCGATGTAGGGGTCGTCCGGGCTCACGACGACGAACGTGTGCGCGATCAGCTCGCTGGACAGGAATGCGTCGAGCGTATGCCTGAGCATGGGCTTGCCGCCGATCTTCAGGTACTGCTTGGGGCTCGTGGCCCCCATGCGGGCGCCGACGCCGGCGGCGGGAATCAGGGCGAAGTAACGTGGTGCTTGAGTCATGTTGTTTAGGCTACGATCGTGAACGTCTTGTCGATCCAATAAGAGACTGTACCTCACCTTGGCAAACTTTGCTCAGACGCGCGTACTCCGTGGGACTGTCGATGGCGGCCTGCAATCTTTCGACGCGCCCCATCTCGGCCTTAATGTACGGCATCCAGTTGCGGTCGATTTCGCGCTGGAGCAGTGCCCGCGACTGGCCGGCGCGCGCGTACAACGGTTTGCCGGCAAAGCGGCCGCCCAGCCGCGCGCGCACCCGCTGTTCCACTTTCGGCAGATAGTCCAGGTAAGACTTGAGATGGCGCATTTCGTGCGCAAGTATCTCGTCATAAGAGCACGAGTCCGGCTCGAATTCGCGGCTGACGTAGATGACGATGGGCTGGAAGTACAAGGTCACCGCGATGCGCGGCATCACGCATTCGGCCGCGCCGTCGGGCGACGTGAGGAGTGTCCCGTCCACCTGGATCGCGACGCGCGATTCCGTGCGCGTGAGGCCCAGCACGTAGCCGTTGCGCACGCCCGGCCGCTTCATCCGCGTCAGGTCGCGGTAGGACAGCGTGTTGTCGACGCGCCAGCCGCTCTCGCGCGTGGAGAACGTCGCGCCTGCATCGCGGGCCGCGTCCTCGCAGCTCGCTTCGAACGGCGTGCGCGCGCACGCGGCGCCGCTGGCGGCCAGCAGCACCAGTCCGAGCGCGAGCGCGCGCACTGTGGGCACGTCAGGCCGGCTTCCAGGTGCCGGCGGCGATCTTCTCCAGCCAGAACGTGCCGATCACGGTCTTGACGTCCGTGATCTCGCCCCGTTTCACCATCTCCAGCATCTCGGGGATGGTCGCCGTGAAGGTCTCGAGGAACTCGCCGTCGTCCAGCTTCGCGTCGCCCGCCGTCAGGCCGCGCGCGAGGAACAGGTCGAGGTGCTCGTCGGAATACGCGATCGCGTTGTGGATCGTGCAGACGAAGTGCCAGTCGGTGGCCGTGTAGCCCGTCTCTTCTTCCAGCTCGCGCTTGGCGGAGGCGAGCGAATCCTCGCCCGCGTCGATCTTCCCGGCCGGGAATTCGATGAAGACCTGGTTATTTGGATAGCGGAACTGGCGTTCGAGCAGGACGCGGCCGTCGTCGAACAGCGCGAGGATCACCACGGCGCCGGGATGGCGGATGTATTCGCGTTGCGTGATCTTGCCGTCGGGGAGTTTCACGCGGTCGCGCGAGACTTTGAGGAAGTTGCCGTCGTAGGCGATCTCGCCATCGACTTTGATTTCTTTGAGATGATCGTCCATGGAAGGCTCCGGTACATCGTTATTCTTTGCACCGGCGCCATGGACGCAGGTGCTCAGCCGCGGCGCTTGCGCAGATATCGTAAAACGAAACCTGGAAAGGCCAGCACGACGAACAGGCAGCCGGTGATCGCATAGAACTCCCAGGTCTGGGGGAACGCGGTACCGATGCGGGATTCGAGGGCGTGGGCCAGCGCGCCGACGACAAAGTATAAGATAAACAACTCAAGAAGGCGCACGACGAAGTATTTCGCGTGCGCCTTGTTGAGCGCCGGCTTCACGGGAATGAAGCCGAGCACGCTCTCGTTGAGGAACGGCAGGTTGGCGAACGCGAGTGCGACCGCGATCACCAACCAGCTGGCCAGGGAGACGTCCACCGTGGCCTTACGACTTGAGGGTCAGGGTCATGGCCGACAGGCAGGCCGCCAGCAGCGGGCCCGGCAGCACGCCCAGGATCACGACGAGCAGGCCGTTCAGCGACAGCACGACGCGCATGTCCAGCGGGGTCGAGATCGGCGACGCATCGGCCACCTCGTCGAACCACATCACCTTCACGACGCGCAGGTAGTAGAACGCACCCACCAGCGACGCCAGCACGGCGATGATCGCGAGCCACAGCTGGCCCGAACCGACGACGACGTCCAGCACGGCCCACTTGGCCATGAAGCCCATCATCGGCGGCACGCCGGCCAGCGAGAACATCAGGGCGGTCATGACGACTGCGTACCAGGGGCTGCGCTTGGCCAGGCCCTTGAAGTCGACCAGTTCTTCCGCTTCGTGGCCCGAACGGGCCAGCATCATGATGATGCCGAAGGTGCCCAGCGTGGTCAGCACGTAGGTGATCGTGTAGTACATCGACGCGCTGTAGGCGTTGGCGATGTTCGCGGCATTGGCAGCATCGCGGGTGCCGACGACGCCGGCCATCATGCCCAGCAGGACGAAGCCCAGCTGTGCGATGGTCGAGTATGCCAGCATGCGCTTCAGGTTCGTCTGCGCGATCGCGGTCAGGTTACCGACCAGCAGCGACAGCACGGCCAGCGCCAGCAGCATCTGCTGCCAGTCGATCGCCAGCGGCAGCAGGCCTTCGACGAGGATGCGGATCATCATCGCGAACGACGCCAGTTTCGGCGCGGCGCCCAGCAGCAGCGTGACGGCCGTCGGCGAGCCCTGGTACACGTCCGGGACCCACATGTGGAACGGCACGGCGCCCAGCTTGAAGGCCATGCCGGCCACGACGAACACGAGTCCGAACACGAGGATCGTGTGGTTGGCGGCGTTGCTCGACACCAGCTTGGCGATCGTCGTGATGTCCAGCGAACCGGTGGCGCCGTAGATCATCGAGATACCGTACAGCATGAAGCCCGACGCGAGCGAACCGAGGATGAAGTACTTCATCGAGGCTTCGGTCGAGATCGCGTGGTCGCGGCGCATTGCCACCAGCGCGTACAGCGACAGCGACATCAGTTCCAGGCCCAGGTAGATCGGCAGCATGTTGTTACCAGAGATCATGATCATCTGGCCCAGCATCGTGAACAGCGCGAGCACGTAGAACTCGCCGCCCATGTTGCCGGACATCATGCCGCGCTCGCCGGCGTACTGGCGCGAGTACACGAGGGTCACGCCCACGGCCAGGTAGGTGAACAGCTTGAGCAGGTTCGCCATCGGGTCCGACACGAACATGTTGTAGAACGTGTAGGTCGTCGTGCCGGCGTGGAAGTCGCCGTAGGTGATCACCGCGCAACCCACCAGGGTGAGCAGCGACAGTGCGTAGGTCAGCGTGCGCTTGCCTTCCTTCTGAAACATGTCGATCAGAAGGATGGCGCAGGACGCGATGACCAGGAAGATTTCTGCAGAGACCGGCCCCAGGTTGTTGGCGGCCAGCACGGCTTGGGTGTTAATCATCGGATTCATATCGTTGTTTGTGCCTCAATCTCAGTGCGCGGCGACAGCAGCGACTGCCTGCGGCAGCTTGCTGACCGACACGTGCTGCAGCAGGTCCGCGACCGACACTTGCAGCGCATCGGTGAACGGCGCCGGATACAGGCCCATGTAGATGGTCAGGATCGCGAGCACGCCCAGCATGAAGAACTCGCGGCCGTTCAGGTCGGTCAGTTCGGCCACGTGCTTGTTGCCGATCTTGCCGAACACGACGCGCTTGACCATCCACAGGGAGTACGCCGCGCCCAGGATCAGGGCGGTGGCGGCCAGCAGGCCGGTCCAGAAGTTGAACTTGACGGCGCCCAGGATGACCATGAATTCGCCCACGAAGCCCGACGTCGCCGGCAGGCCGCAGTTGGCCATCGCGAACAGCACGGAGAACGCGGCGAACTTCGGCATCACGTTGACGACGCCACCGTAGTCGGCGATCTGGCGCGAGTGCAGGCGGTCGTACAGCACGCCGATGCACAGGAACATGGCGCCCGACACGAAGCCGTGCGAGATCATCTGGACGATACCGCCCTGCACGCCGATCTCGTTGAAGATGAAGAAGCCGAGCGTGACGAAGCCCATGTGGGCGATCGACGAGTACGCGACCAGTTTCTTCATGTCGACCTGCACCATCGCGACGAGGCCGATGTAGATCACGGCGATCAGGGACAGCACGATGATCAGCGGGGCCAGGTAGTGCGATGCGTCAGGCGCGATCGGCAGCGAGAAACGGAGGAAACCGTAGCCGCCCAGCTTCAGCATGATCGCGGCCAGCACGACGGAACCGCCGGTCGGCGCTTCCACGTGGGCATCCGGCAGCCAGGTGTGCACCGGCCACATCGGGACCTTGACGGCGAACGCCATCAGGAACGCGACGAAGATCAGGACCTGCTCCTTCATCGTCAGCGGCAGGTTGTGCCATGCGAGGATGTCGAAGCTGCCGTTCGATTTGTTGTACAGGTAGATGATCGCGATCAGCGTCAGCAGCGAGCCCATGAACGTGTACAGGAAGAACTTGAACGACGCATACACGCGGTTCGGGCCGCCGAACACACCGATGATGATGAACATCGGGATCAGGGTGGCTTCGAAGAAGAAGTAGAACAGCAGGCCGTCCAGCGCGACGAACACGCCGATCATCAGGCCCGACAGCAGCAGGAACGAACCCATGTACTGGGCCACGCGTTCCTGGATCACTTCCCACGCGGAGATCACGACGATGATCGTGATGAACGCGGTCAGCGGCACGAACCAGAGGCTCAGGCCGTCGATGCCGAGGTAGTACTGGATGTTGAAGCGCGAGATCCAGGCCGCTTTTTCCACGAACTGCGGGCCGTGGGCCGTGTTGCTGAACTGCGTGAACAGCGGGATCGTCGGCAGGAAGCTGACGATGGAGCCGGCCAGCGCCAGCAGGCGGGTGAAGCCCGCACGGCTGTCGCGACCGACGGCCAGCACGATGACGCCGCACAGAATCGGCAGCCAGACGGACAGGCTCAGGTAAGGAGGAAAGGTCGAAATAGACTGCATCTTGTTTTTCTCTCTTTTAAGCGTGCCAGAACGGGAAGAAGTACAGCAGCGTACCCAGCACGCCCAGGATCATCACGAACGCATAGTGGTAGATGTAACCAGTCTGGAACGTACGGACGATGGTCGAGAACCAGCCCACGACCTTCGCGGAACCGTTGACGACGAGGCCGTCGATCAGCGCGCGGTCGCCCACCTGCCACAGGCCCTTGCCCAGCAGGCGTGCGCCACCGGCGAACACGACTTCGTTGAACTTGTCCATGTAGTACTTGTTGTCCAGCAGCGTGTGCAGCGGACGCAGCGCTTTGTAGAAAGCGGCCGGCACGCGCGGATTGATCATGTAGCAGTAGAACGCGGCGGCGACGCCGGCCAGTGCGAGCCAGAACGGGATCGACGTGAACGCATGCACGCCCATCGCGGCGGCGCTGTGGAACTCGTGCGCCAGTTCTTCCATCGCCGGGTGGCGTTCCGCGTTGATGTAGATGACGTTCTTGAAGAAGTCGCCGAACAGCATCGGACCGATCGCGAAGAAGCCGATGATGACGGACGGGATCGCCAGCAGGATCAGCGGCAGGGTCACGACCAGCGGCGACTCGTGCGGCTTCTGGCCCGGGGCCAGGCCGTGGTGGCCGTGATCGTCTTCTTCCTCTTCGTGGTGGGCATCCGAATCGTGCAGCGCGTGCGGATCCTTGCCTTCGCCGTTGTGAGCGTGATTGTCGTGATGCGCGTGGTGATCGTCGTGCGCATGGGCCTTGCCGAAGCGCTCTTCACCGTGGAACACGAGGAAGTACATACGGAACGAGTAGAACGCCGTGATGAACACGCCGGCCACGACCGCGAAGTACGCGAAGCCCGAACCCCACAGGTGCGAGGCGGCGACGGCTTCGATGATCGAGTCCTTCGAGTAGAAGCCCGAGAAGAACGGCGTACCGATCAGTGCCAGCGAACCCAGCAGCGACGTGATCCACGTGATCGGCATGTACTTGCGCAGGCCGCCCATGTTGCGCATGTCCTGGTCGTGGTGCATGCCGATGATGACGGAACCGGCACCGAGGAACAGCAGCGCCTTGAAGAACGCGTGGGTCATCAGGTGGAACACGGCGACGTTGTACGCCGACACGCCCAGTGCGACGGTCATGTAGCCCAGCTGCGACAGCGTGGAGTACGCGACGACGCGCTTGATGTCGTTCTGGATGATGCCCAGGAAGCCCATGAACAGCGCGGTAATCGAGCCGATGATCACGATGAACGACAGTGCCGTATCCGACAGTTCGAACAGCGGCGACATGCGCGACACCATGAAGATGCCGGCGGTAACCATCGTCGCGGCGTGGATCAGTGCCGAGATCGGGGTCGGGCCTTCCATCGAGTCCGGCAGCCAGACGTGCAGCGGGAACTGTGCCGACTTACCCATCGCGCCGATGAACAGGCAGATGCAGGCAGCCGTCAGCAGCGGCCAGCCGAGGCCAGGCACGGTCATGCCGGCCAGTTGCGTCGATTTCGCGAACGTCTCGTCGTAGTTCATCGTGCCGGTGGCGGCCAGCAGCAGGCCGATGCCGAGGATGAAGCCGAAGTCGCCGACGCGGTTCACGAGGAACGCCTTCATGTTCGCGAAGATCGCGGTCGGACGCGTGTACCAGAAGCCGATCAGCAGGTACGAAACCAGGCCCACCGCTTCCCAGCCGAAGAACAGCTGCAGGAAGTTGTTGGACATGACCAGCATCAGCATCGAGAACGTGAACAGCGAGATGTACGAGAAGAAGCGGTTGTAGCCGTCGTCTTCCGCCATGTAGCCGATCGTGTAGATGTGGACCATCAGCGACACGGACGTGACCACGCACATCATCATCGCGGACAGCGCGTCGATCTTGAAGCCGACCGACATCTTCATGGTGCCGATCGTCATCCAGGTGTAGACGTCGCCGTTGTAGGTGGCGCCGTCGATGACCTGGTTCAGCGTCATGATCGAGATGACCATGGCGATGAACACGCCGAGGATGGTCGCGGAGTGCGACACGACCCGGCCGACCACGTTGCCGAAGAACTTGGTGCCGAGCAGGCCGGCGATCGCCGAGCCCGCGAGCGGCGCCAGTGGCACCGCCAGCAAGAGATTAGGGTTAATTTGCCCCGCCATTTTGAACCTTTGTCGTATTTATCAGGAGGTTGACAGACAAACCGCTTAGCCCTTCAGGCTGTCGAGGTCTTCCACGTTGATCGTGTCCAGGTTACGGAACAGGACCACCAGGATCGCCAGGCCGATCGCCGATTCGGCGGCCGCGACAGTCAGGATGAAGAACACGAAGATCTGCCCTGCCGCGTCGCCCAGATAATGCGAGAACGCCACAAAGTTCAGGTTCACCGCCAACAGCATCAGTTCGATGGCCATCAGCAGGATGATGATGTTCTTCCGGTTCAGGAAAATGCCGATCACGGAGATCGCGAACAGGATCGCGCCCAGGATCAGGTAGTGAGCCAGCGACAAAGTCATTGCGCCTCCTTGTTTGCTGCAGCAGCGGCGGCGGCGGCAACGGCTGCGTCGTCGATTGCTTTCTGGTTGACGGCCTGCATCTTGACGATCTTCAGGCGGTCGTTACGCTTGACGCGGACGGCGAGGCCCGGGTCGATGGCTTTGGTGTCCTTGCGCTTGCGCAGGGTCAGCGCCACGGCGGCGATGATGGCGACCAGCAGGATCAGGCCGGCGATCTCGAAACCGTAGATGTACTGGGTGTAGATCAGGCGGCCCAGTTCATGGGTGCCGCCGATGTGGCCCACGGCCGACTCGGCCGGCGCATCGCCCTGGCCCAGGAAGCCGCGCCACAGGACGGCGGCCATCTCCAGCACGATCAGCGCGCCGATGCCGGAGGCCACCGGCAGGTAGCCCCAGAAGCCTTCGCGCATGCGGTCGATGTTAATGTCGAGCATCATCACGACGAACAGGAACAGCACCATGACGGCGCCGACGTAGACCAGTACCAGCACGATGGCCAGGAACTCGGCCTTGAGCAGCATCCAGATACCGGCAGCGTTGAAGAACGCGAGCACCAGGAACAGCGCGGCGTGAACCGGGTTCTTGGCGGTGATGACGCGCAACCCGGCCAGTACCATCACGGCCGAGAACACGTAGAACAGAACAGTTGTGAAATCCATGACTTCGCAGGAGCCCTCTTGTTATTAGCGGTACTTGGCGTCGGCTTCGCGCGCCGCGGCGATCTGCGGCTCGTAGCGGTCGCCCACTGCCAGCAGCATTTCCTTGGTGTAGTACAGGTCGCCGCGCTTTTCGCCGTGGTATTCCAGCACTTGCGTCTCGACGATCGAATCGACCGGGCACGACTCTTCGCAGAAACCGCAGAAGATGCACTTGGTCAGGTCGATGTCGTAGCGCGTCGTGCGGCGGGTGCCGTCTTCGCGCTGCGCCGATTCGATCGTGATGGCCATCGCCGGGCACACGGCTTCGCACAGCTTGCACGCGATGCAGCGCTCTTCCCCGTTCGGGTAGCGGCGCAGCGCATGCAGGCCGCGGAAGCGCGGCGAGATGGGGGTCTTTTCTTCCGGGTACTGAACCGTGATCTTGCGCGAGAACGCGTACTTGCCGGTCAGGGCCAGGCCCTTAATCAGCTCGGACAGCATCAGGCTGCCGAGGATCTCTTTAACTCGTGTCATTTTGTGTGCTTCCTTACTTCCAGATGTTCCACGGCGTCTGCATCCAGCCAGCAACCAGCACCAGCCAGATCAGGGTCAGCGGAATGAACACTTTCCAGCCGAGACGCATGATCTGGTCATAGCGGTAACGCGGGAAGGTGCCGCGGACCCAGATGAACAGCGAGACGATCAGGAACATCTTCGCGAACAGCCAGAAGAAACCGCCGATCGGGCCGAATTCCAGGAACGAGAACGGTGCGGCCCAGCCGCCCAGGAACATGATCGATGCCAGCGTGCCGACGAGGATCATGTTGGCGTACTCGGCCAGCATGAACATCGCGTACGACATGCCCGAGTACTCGACCATGTGGCCGGCCACGATTTCCGATTCGCCTTCCACCACGTCGAACGGGTGGCGGTTGCACTCGGCCAGGCCGGACGTGATGTAGATGACGAACAGCGGCAGCAGCGGCAGCCAGTTCCACGACAGGAAGTTCACGCCGTGCTCGGCGAACATGCCGCGGGTCTGGGCGCCGACGATGTCCGAGAAGTTCAGCGAACCCGACACCATCAGCACGACGACCATCACGAAGCCCATCGGGATTTCGTACGAGATCATCTGGGCCGATGCGCGCATCGCGCCCATGAACGAGTACTTCGAGTTGGCGGACCAGCCGGCGATGATGATGCCGTACACCTCCATCGACGTGATCGCCAGCAGCAGCAGCAGGCCGGCGTTCACGTTGGCGAGGGCCGCTTCCGGACCGAACGGGATGACGGACCAGGCGGCCAGCGCCGGCATGATGGTCATCAGGGGGCCGATCACGAACAGGCTCGGCGTGGCTTTCGCCGGGATCACGATTTCCTTCAGCAGCAGCTTCAGGGCATCCGAGATCGGCTGCAGCAGGCCGGCGGGGCCGACGCGGTTCGGGCCGATACGGATGTGGATCCAGCCGATCAGTTTGCGCTCCCACAGCACGAGATAGGCCACGAGGCCCATCAGCGGCAGCAGGACGACGACGATTTTCAGCAGCGTCCACACGACGGGCCACGCCGTCGTGCCGAGCAGGCTCGCGCCGCTGCTGTTCAGGTTGTTGATCATGTCAGGTACCGACATTTTGCTTGGGCTCCCCTGCTTTTATGCTTTAGCTACGTTGATCGGACCGAACATGTCGCCCAGTACCGAAGTCGATTCGTGGGCGGCCGCGACGCGCACGACGTTCGCCGGCAGGCGCGCGTCGATATTGGCCGTCAGCACGACACTGCCCTGCCCTTGCGACACCGTGACCTGGTCGCCGGCGTTCACGCCCAGCTTCTCGGCCAATGCTGCCGAGATGGTCGCCAGCGGCGCCTGGCCGTCGGCCGTGCGCAGCAGCGGTTCGGAGCGGCGCGCGATGGCGTCGGCGAAGTGGATCGGCACGTCGGCCAGGCGCTCGAGCTGCTCGCCCTTGCCGAAGAAGGCACCGGTCGGTTCCAGCTTCGCAAAGTTGTTCAGCTTGGCGGACAGGTCCGTGTTGCCTTTGCCAAGCGCTTCGTCGCGGATCGATTCCGAATTCTCGTAGTCGAAGCCTTGCAGGCCCAGCAGGTTGCCCAGCACGCGCAGCACTTTCCAGGCCGGACGGGTCTCGCCCAGCGGCTTGACGGTGCCGTTGAAGCTCTGTGCGCGGCCTTCGCAGTTGACGAACGTACCGGCGGTCTCGCTGAACGGCGAGATCGGCAGCAGCACGTCGGCGTAGTCGGTGCCGTGCTTGAACGCGGACATCGCGACGACCATCTCGGCGCCCTTCAGTGCCTTGATGGCTTGCGCCGGGTTGGCGGCATCCAGTTCCGGTTCCGCGTTCAGCAGCACGTAGGCCTTCTTCGGCTGCGCGAACAGGTTCGCGGCGTTCTTCGAGGTCGCATTGACCAGGTAGCCGCCGACCGTGTTGGCAGCGTCGACGAAGTAACCGAACTTGGCGCCCGTCTCGGCGGCGATCCACTCGGCGACGGCGTGCAGCTTCGATGCCTGCGGGTGATACATCGCGGCATTGCCCAGCAGGACGGCGCCCGGCAGGTCGGCAGCATTCTCGACGACCAGCGTCGCGGCGATGCCCTTGGCCAGGTCGCCGGCGGTCACGCCCTCGAAACCGGCCGGTGCTGCGATGCCCTTGGCGGCAGCGACGGCGACGGCGATTTCCGTCAGCGCGGCCAGCCAGTCGCTCGGCGCGGCAACGATGCGGCCCGCGGTCGGGATCAGGTTGTCGTCGGCGGAGCCGTGGACGATGGACAGCTTGGCGCCCGACTTGACGGCGGCGCGCAGGCGCGTCGCGGCCAGCGGGTGGTCCTTGCGCAGGAACGAGCCGACGACCAGCACGCGCTTGAGGGTCGACAGTTCGGCGATCGGCATGCCCAGGTGCGGGACAACCTTGCCGTCCAGCGCGAAGTCGGTCTGGCGCAGGCGGAAGTCGACGTTCTCGATGCCAAAGCCACGCATGGCTTTCTGCAGCAGGAACAGTTCTTCGACCGTCGAGTGCGCGGTGCCGATGGCGGCGATGGAATCGGCGCCGTGTTCGTGGCGGATGTTGCGCAGGCCGTGGGCGACGTATTCCAGCGCCGTCTGCCAGTCGGTCTCGATCCACTTGCCGTCCTGCTTGATCATCGGCTGCGTGAGGCGCGACGCGTTGTCGAGGGCTTCGTACGAGAAGCGGTCCTTGTCGGACAGCCAGCACTCGTTGATGCTCTCGTTTTCCAGCGGCAGCACGCGCATCACCTTACCGCCCTTGACCTGGACGATCAGGTTCGAGCCCAGCGAGTCGTGCGGCGACACCGAGCGGCGGCGCTGCAGTTCCCACGGACGTGCCGAGTAGCGGAACGGCTTGCTGGTCAGCGCGCCGACCGGGCACAGGTCGATCATGTTGCCCGACACTTCCGAGTCGACCGACTTGCCGACGAACGTCGTGATTTCCGAGTGCTCACCGCGGCCGACCATGCCGAATTCCATCACGCCGGCCACTTCCTGGCCGAAGCGCACGCAGCGGGTGCACTGGATGCAGCGGCTCATCTCTTCCATCGAGATCAGCGGACCGGCTTCCTTCGGTGCCACGACGCGCTTCTCTTCCTGGTAGCGCGATTCGCCCTTGCCATAGCCGACGGCGAGATCCTGCAGCTGGCATTCGCCGCCCTGGTCGCAGATCGGGCAATCCAGCGGGTGGTTAATCAGCAGGAATTCCATGACGGATTTCTGCGCGTGCACGGCCTTGTCGCTGTGCGTGCGCACGATCATGCCCGGCGATACCGGGGTGGCGCAGGCAGGCAGCGGCTTCGGCGCTTTTTCCACTTCCACGAGGCACATGCGGCAGTTGGCCGCGATGGACAGCTTCTTGTGGTAGCAGAAGTGCGGGATGTAGGTTCCCAGTTTGTTTGCGGCGTCCATCACCATCGAACCTGGTGGGACTTCGACTTTCTTGCCGTCTAATTCGATTTCAACCATTTGATCGTTACCTGACCTGGTTTAGAGGTAAGTCGGCACCAGGCAGTGCTTGTGCTCGACGTGATATTCAAATTCTTCGCGGAAGTTCTTGATCATGGCGCGAACCGGCATCGCGGCGGCATCGCCCAGCGCGCAGATGGTGCGGCCCTGGATGTTGTCGGCGATCGAGTTCAGCATGTCCATGTCTTCCGGACGACCCTGGCCATGTTCGATGCGGTGGACCATGCGGTACATCCAGCCCGTACCTTCACGGCACGGCGTGCACTGGCCGCACGATTCCTCGTAGTAGAAGTAGGACAGGCGCAGCAGCGACTTGACCATGCAGCGGGTCTCGTCCATGACGATCACGGCGCCCGAACCCAGCATCGAACCGGCCTTGGCGATCGAGTCGTAGTCCAGGTCGGTCTGCATCATGACGTCGCCGCGCACGACCGGTGCCGACGAACCGCCCGGGATGACGGCCTTGATCTTCTTGCCACCGCGCATGCCACCGGCCAGCTCCATCAGCTTGGCGAACGGGGTGCCCAGCGGGACTTCGTAGTTGCCCGGACGTTCGACGTCGCCGGAGATCGAGAAGATCTTCGTGCCGCCGTTGTTCGGCTTGCCCAGCGCCATGTACTCGGCGGCGCCCAGGTTCAGGATGAACGGGACGGCTGCGAACGTTTCCGTGTTGTTGATCGTGGTCGGCTTGCCGTACAGGCCGAAGGAGGCCGGGAACGGCGGCTTGAAGCGCGGCTGGCCTTTCTTGCCTTCCAGCGATTCCAGCAGCGCGGTTTCTTCGCCGCAGATGTAGGCGCCGTAACCGTGGTGCGCGTGCAGCTGGAACGAGAAATCCGAACCCATGATGCGGTCGCCCAGGAAGCCGGCGGCGCGCGCCTCTTCCAGCGCCTCTTCGAAGCGCAGGTATTCCTGGAAGATCTCACCGTGGATGTAGTTGTAGCCCACGGTGATGCCCATCGCGTACGCACCGATGGCCATGCCTTCGATCAGCGCGTGCGGGTTGTAGCGGATGATGTCGCGGTCCTTGAACGTGCCCGGTTCGCCTTCGTCGGTGTTGCAGACGAGGTATTTCTGGCCCGGGAACTGGCGCGGCATGAAGCTCCACTTCAGGCCGGTCGGGAAGCCCGCGCCGCCGCGGCCGCGCAGGCCGGACGTCTTCAGGTCGGCGATGATCTGCTCGGGCGCGATCTTCTCTTCCAGGATGCGGCGCAGCGCGGAATAGCCGCCGCGCTTGACGTAGTCTTCCAGGTGCCAGTTGTCGCCGTTCAGATCCTTCAGGATCAGCGGATTGATGTGGCGGTCGTGCAGGCTGGTCATTTGTTCAGTTCCTCCAGCAGGGCGTCGATCTTCTCGTCCGTCATGAACGAGCACATGCGGTGGTTATTCACCAGCATGACCGGCGCGTCGCCGCAGGCGCCCATGCACTCGCCTTCCAGCAGGGTGAACTGGCCGTCTTCGGTCGTTTCGCGGAAATTGATGCCCAGGGCATCCTTGATGCGGTGAGCGGCGCGTTCGCCGCCCGACAGCGCGCACGGCAGGTTGGTGCACACGGTGATCTTGTGCTTGCCGACCGGCTTGATGTTGTACATGTTGTAGAAGGTGGCCACTTCCTGGACGGCGATGGCGGGCATGCCGATGTAGTCGGCCACTTCCTGCATCGTTTCCGGCGACAGCCAGCCCTTTTCGACTTGCGCGTGGGCCAGCGCGGCCATCACGGCCGACTGGCGCTGGTCGGCCGGATACTTGGCCAACTCGCGGTCGATTTTTTTCAAGCACTGCTCAGATAACATAATCTTTTCTACCCTTCTTATCGGTCGATCGAGCCGAACACGATGTCCTGCGTGCCGATGATGGTGACGGCGTCGGCGATCATGTGACCGCGCGCCATTTCATCGAGCGATTGCAGGTGGACATAGTCCGGGGTGCGGATCTTCAGGCGGTACGGCTTGTTGGCGCCGTCCGAGACGATATAAATGCCGAACTCGCCCTTCGGATGTTCGACCGCTGCATAGGCTTCGCCCGGCGGGACGTGGAAGCCTTCGGTGAACAGCTTGAAGTGGTGGATCAGCGATTCCATGTTGGTCTTCATGTCCACGCGCGACGGCGGGGCGACCTTGTGGTTGTTCGTCATGACCGGGCCCGGGTTCGCCTTCAGCCAGGCGACGCATTGCTTGATGATGCGGTTGGCCTGGCGCAGCTCTTCCACGCGCACGAGGTAACGGTCGTACGAGTCGCCGTTGGTGCCGACGGGGACGTCGAATTCCACCTTGTCGTACGCGGCGTACGGTTGCACCTTGCGCAGGTCCCAGGCGATGCCAGAACCGCGCAGCATCGGGCCCGAGAAGCCCATGCCCATCGCGTCTTCCGGCGTCACGACGCCGATGCCGACCGTACGCTGTTTCCAGATACGGTTGTCGGTCAGCAGGGTTTCGTATTCGTCGACATAGCCGTCGAAGCGCGTCGTGAACGACTCGATGAAGTCCAGCACGGAACCCTGGCGGGTCTCGTTCAGTTCGTCGATGGCCTTCTTGCTGCGCAGCGGCGATTCGCGGTGCTTCGGCATCACGTCCGGCAGGTCGCGGTACACGCCGCCCGGGCGGTAGTAGGCCGCGTGCATGCGCGCGCCCGACACGGCTTCGTACACGTCGAACAGGTCTTCGCGGTCGCGGAACGCGTACAGGAACGGGCCCATCGCACCGATGTCCAGCGCGTGCGCGCCCAGCCACATCAGGTGGTTCAGGATGCGGGTGATCTCGTCGAACATCGTGCGGATGTACTGCGCACGGATCGGCACTTCGATGCCCAGCAGCTTCTCGATGGCCAGCACGTAGCCGTGCTCGTTGCACATCATCGAGACGTAGTCGAGGCGGTCCATGTACGGCACGGACTGCAGGTAGGTGCGGGTCTCGGCCAGCTTCTCGGTGCCACGGTGCAGCAGGCCGATGTGGGGGTCGGCACGCTGGATGACCTCACCGTCCAGTTCCAGCACGAGACGCAGCACGCCGTGCGCTGCCGGGTGCTGCGGACCAAAGTTCAGGGTGTAATTCTTAAGCTCAGCCATTATTTCATCCCGTAGGTTTCTTCGCGGATCACGCGCGGAATGTTTTCGCGCGGCTCGATCGTCACGGGTTGGTAGATCACGCGTTTCTGCTCGGGGTCGTAACGCATCTCGACATAGCCCGAAATCGGGAAGTCCTTGCGGAACGGGTGGCCGATGAAGCCGTAGTCGGTGAGGATGCGGCGCAGGTCGCCGTGGCCCTCGAACAGGATGCCGAACAGGTCGAACGCTTCACGCTCGAACCAGTTCGCGTTGCGCCAGATGCCGGTGACGGAATCCACCAGCGGCATGTCGTCGTCCGGGCAGAACACGCGGACGCGCACGCGCCAGTTGTGCTCGATCGACAGCAGGTGCGACACGACCGCGAAACGCAAACCGTCCCACGTGCCTTCGCCGTAGGACGAGTAGTCGACGCCGCACAGGTCGACGAGTTCCTGGAAACGCAGCGCGGGATCATCGCGCAGCTTTTGCATGGAGGCCAGGTAGTCCTTGGCCTTCACCACTACCGTTACTTCGCCCAGCGCCACGGTAATGGCAGCGCCCTCGCCCAGAGCATTCTTCAGGGCGAGTTCGAGGGCTTCGATTTTTGTCGTCATGGTTGAAACCGGCTTGGATTATCGCGCGATGGTATTGGTGCGCTGGATCTTATTCTGGAGCTGGATGATGCCGTACAACAGAGCCTCGGCGGTCGGCGGACAGCCCGGGACGTAGACGTCGACCGGCACGATGCGGTCGCAGCCGCGCACGACGGAGTACGAGTAGTGGTAGTAGCCGCCGCCGTTGGCGCACGAACCCATCGAGATGACCCAGCGCGGCTCGGCCATCTGGTCGTACACCTTGCGCAGTGCCGGCGCCATCTTGTTGCACAGGGTACCGGCCACGATCATCACGTCGGACTGGCGCGGCGACGGGCGGAACACAACGCCGAAACGGTCGAGGTCATAGCGCGCGGCACCCGCGTGCATCATCTCGACCGCACAGCATGCCAGGCCAAACGTCATGGGCCACATCGACCCGGTACGCGCCCAGTTGATCAGTTTGTCGGCTGTGGTAGTGACAAAACCTTCGTTTAAAACGCCTTCAATAGCCATGGCTTATTCCCAATCAAGGGCACCTTTCTTCCAGATGTACCAGAACCCGACGATGAATTCGACGATGAACACCATCATCGTGAGGAATCCAGGCAGGCCCAGGTCGCGCATCGAAACGCCCCAAGGGAAGAAGAATGCCGTTTCCAGATCAAACAAAATAAACAGGATCGCGACCAGGTAGTACCGGACGTCGAACTTCATGCGCGCGTCTTCGAAGGCTTCGAAGCCGCATTCATACGGAGAGAGCTTGGCGGGGTCGGGGCGGTGGGGACCGACGACACGGCCCAGCACCTGCGATGCGACGCCGACGACGGTGCCGATCACGATGAAGAGTAAGACGGGGAAGTAGTTCTCGAGGTTCACGATGAAGCCTTAGTTGAACGATCGGTTGAAAAAACACTGCAGGGGCTGCAGTACCGCATCGCGCAATCCTGGCTTTTTGCCTACACCAGGATCGTACGACTGGAGACTCTCAATCACCTGTTCCGCGTTGCCGATCCCGACCTTCGAGGCTCGCCGCACGTTCGTACGACCGGGCTTCTCGGGCCAGAAGCGCCGCCGCAGGGGACGGTTCTTCAAAGCCTCCGACAGATCCTCGTAAAAAAGCCAGCTAGTGCTTGCGAGCGGAAGCTCATGCGCCCTAGCTGGCTTCTTGTATCTTGGTGCCGACGGCGAGACTCGAACTCGCACAGCTTTCGCCACTACCCCCTCAAGATAGCGTGTCTACCAATTTCACCACGTCGGCTGGAGACCAGTATTCTACCCTGCCTTAGCAGCATTTTTCAATGCTCAAATTGCGCTAAACCAAGAAAAAATACTCTTTTTCTCAACTTTTTAAAACCAGTGTTTACGACGAACCGAGTTGAGAGTCCGGTCGCCGGCGCTGGCGGACCGAAGCCCGCAGCATGTTACACCACCCTGCTCGCGCTTGCAGGAAGTGGTCGCGCCGAAATTACTTGGCAGGCGCGGGCGCCGGTGCCGGTGCAGCCGGCACGTCTTGCGTGGCTGCCGGAGCAGGCGCTGCCGGAGCAGCCGCCGGTGCGGTGGTCGGAACGGCATCGCCTGCGCCTGCCGGCACCTTGGCCGCCGGGGCCGTCACGCGTTCCATCACGCCGCCGCCGACACTTGCGTGCGGACGGTTGGTGCCGAAGTACGCCAGGCCCAGGGTCGATGCGAAGAAGATCGCGGCGGCGACGGCCGTGGATTTCGACAGGAAGTTCGACGAACCGCTGGCGCCGAACAGGCTGCCGGACGCACCGGAACCGAAGGCGGCGCCCATGTCGGCACCCTTGCCGTGCTGGACGAGCACGAGACCGATGATGGCCAGCGCAGAGATGACCTGTACGACGACGACCAGATTGAACAGCACGTTCATTGTTTATTCCATTCCAAGGTTGAAACTACGTGACTAAAAACGACTTCCTCGCCTGGATGGAATCCCCAACCCGGCGTATTCAGGCCGCGTGAATGATGGCAAGAAAATCTTCCGCCTTCAAGGCCGCGCCTCCGATCAGCCCGCCGTCGATATCCGGCTGGGCCAACAAATCCTTCGCATTCTCCGGCTTCATGCTGCCGCCATACAGCAGGGGCACGCTCTCCGCCGCGTCGGCATTGCGCGCCTTCAGCTGCGCGCGCAATTGCGCGTGCACTTCCTGCGCCATCGCCGGCGTCGCGTTCCTGCCGGTGCCGATGGCCCACACGGGCTCATAGGCCACGACGATTCTATCCACCGATGCCGCGTCGAGCGCTTCCAGCACCGCGTCGAGCTGGGCGCCGACCACCTGCGTCGTCTCGCCCGCTTCGCGCTGCTCCAGCGTTTCGCCGACGCACACGATCGGGGTCATGCCCTCGGCCAGCACCGCCAGCGCCTTCTTCGCCACCAGCGCGCTGTCTTCGCGGTGGTAGGCGCGGCGCTCGGAGTGCCCGACGATCACGTAACGGCAACCGAACTCGGTCAGCATCTTCGCGCAGACCTCGCCCGTGTACGCGCCGAACGCATGGATCGACACGTCCTGTGCGCCCCAGGCAAGCGGCGTCCCGGTCAGCACGTCTTCGCACTGCTGCAGGAACGGCGTCGGCACGCAGACCGCGCAGGATGCGCGCGCATTGTCCAGGCCGGCAACGATCCCCTTCAGCAACGCTTCATTGGCCGCTCGGCTGCCATTCATCTTCCAGTTGCCTACGATGAGCTTGGCACGCATTACAGCCTCACGGTCAAATAACCCGTTATTGTAACGGGCGTTGAAAAACCGGTCAAACCGGGCCTGGCATGGTTGTTCAGTCGATTATTCATTCTATTTTTTCAATGTTCGGCGACGCGCAGCATGATCTTGCCGACGTGCGCGCTGCTTTCCATCAGCGCGTGCGCGGCGGCGGCTTCCTCGAGCGGGAACGTCTGGTAGATGACGGGTTTGATCTGACCGGCTGCCAGCAGCGGCCACACGCGCTCGCGCAGTTCGCGCGCGATCTGCGCCTTAAATGCCACCGGACGCGGGCGCAGGGTGGAACCCGTGATCGTCAGCCGGCGGCGCAGCACCTGGCCCAGGTCCACGTTCGCCTTCGCCCCGCCCAGCAGGGCGATGATGACGATGCGGCCGTCGTCCGCAAGGCACGAGACCTCGCGCGCCACATAATCGCCGCCCACCATGTCGAGCACGACGTCGACGCCCTTCCCGCCCGTCAATTCCTTGACGATGGGCGCGAAGTCCTCGGTCTTGTAGTTGATCGCACGCTCGGCGCCCAGGTCTTCGCACGCGCGGCATTTGTCGGGGCTGCCGGCCGTCGCGAACACGCGGTGGCCCAGCGCCTTCGCCAGCTGGATCGCCGTGGTGCCGATGCCGGAGCTGCCGCCCTGCACGAGCAGCGTCTCGCCCTCAGCGAGCGCGCCACGCTGGAACACGTTGCTCCACACGGTGAAGAACGTCTCCGGCAGCGCGGCCGCCTCGAGCGCCGTCAGGCCCTGCGGCACTGGCAGGCATTGCGCGAGCGGCGCCGCGCAGTACTCGGCATAGCCGCCGCCCTGCACGAGGGCGCAGACGAGGTCGCCTTTCTGGAATCCGCTGTCGCCGAGGTCGCCGTCGACGATCTCGCCGGCCACTTCGAGGCCCGGCAGGTCGGACGCGCCGGGCGGGACGGGATACTGGCCCAGCCGCTGGAACACGTCGGGCCGGTTGACGCCGGCCGCGTGGACGCGGATGAGGACTTCACCCGGTTTCAATTGGGGAACGGGACGCTCGCACAGCTTGAGCACCTCCGGTCCGCCAGGTTGGACAATTTCTATAGCACGCATGGCATACCCTAGTTAAATGATGAGCAATGGTACTCCATCGAGCCGGATCGCCCAAGCATGCCGCGCCAGAAAATGGCTGCTATCGCTAACAATGAGCAAGAAAATGCTCAGTTATCGGGAAAATGTAGTAAATTTACTGCCGAGCTCACGGATCATGTAGTAGCCGGCCGGACGCACGAAACGACACCGCCAGCCTCGAAGGGCTGGCGGTGTCGGGAACGGTGTGTGTGCGAGACAGAACGGCAGGACAGTATGCGAACTCACCGGCGGCGCCGGCGCACGCGGCCTGCCTGCCGCGTTCAGTGCTCGCGCATCACATTACTTCTTGTCGTTCTTGTGGCTCTGCGAGCCGGCCTTGGCGTGCTGCTCCGGCGTGCCGCCGCGGGTGCTGTTGCCGCTTTGCTGGCTGCCGCCACCCTGGCTTTGCTGGCTGCCGCCGTCGTTCTTGTGGCTCATCGAGCCGGCACGGCGTGCCTCTTCCGACGTGAACTCGTGGGCGTTGCCCGAGGCGTGTGCAGCCTTGCCGCCTTCCGAGGCGATTTCACGCTGCTTTTGCGGGTCCATCGATGCGAAACCGCGGTTGCTGGTATCGCCGCTCTGGTTGTTGCCCTTGTTGCCGCCTTGATTATTGCCTTGGTTTGCCATGATTGCCTCCAATAGATGAGTTGTCGTTCAGCTCATGAAAACTGCTTCAGGGGTTCTCATCGTAGTCCCGTCAAAGCGAACGGGACACCAAGGTTTGGCCATACGCGTGTAGGACGATGCCCCATACCGCCGTCGGCGTGGTCCTTGCATTTGAAGGTAACAGAACCGTTTAGGAACCGCCGCCGCCCGTGTGCGATTGGGTCGGCAGCGGCGTGCCCGGCTTCCAGTTGCGCGACAACGCCTGCGCTTCGTCGATCTGTTCCTGGCTCATCTGCTTGACGAGCGAGGCACGCTGCTCGATCGCATTGCGGTGGCCGTTGGCGGCCGCCAGGTTGCACAGCATGTAGGCAATGACGAGGTCTTGCGGCATCCCCGCCACGTGGTAGCGGTACATCAGGGCGAGCGCATGCTGGGCGTCCGGATGGCCCTGCTCGGCGGCCTTGCGGAACCATTGCACGGCCAGCTTCTGGTCCTGGGGCACGGAATTGCCTGTGTAGTACATGGCGCCGATCACGTATTGCGCGTCGGCCTTGCCCTGCACGGCCGCCTTGTAGTGCCAGGCGAACGCCTGCTTGTAGTCGCGCGGCACGCCGCGGCCCATGTAATACATCAGGCCCAGCAAATGTTCCGCGTCCGCGTTGCCGGCCTTGGCAAGCGGTGTGATTTCCTTCAGGGCCAGCGCGTAATTGCGGGCATTGTAGGCATTGGCGCCCTCCGCGAGGCCCGCCATCGCACTACCGTGCAGGCCCAGCGCGAACAGGATCGCAACGGTCAGTTTTCTCATCGTCTCGTTCGGATTCGTGAGGCTTCGCCTCTTTGTTCTTTTACTTCGAGATAAATCTTCTTTTACTTCCAGCTCACTTTCCCCAACCCGTCGACCGCGACCTTGCGGTTCTGGGGCTTGCCGTACACCGTGACGGAACCCATGCCGGACAGATTCAGGTTCGCGTTCTGGCGCGCCGTCACGCGCGCATTGCCGAGGCCGGACAGGTCGATGTCGACGGAGTCGGCGTTACACTGCTGCGCGTCCAGGTTGCCCAGGCCGCCGAGGTCGGCCTTCAGCCATTTCGCGCGCCCCGCCAGCGAGATATAGCCGGCGCCCTGCAGGTTCAGTTCCACGCCTTCCCCGTTCAGGCCCTGCATCTGCATGCTGCCGATGCCGCCCAGGCTCGCCCGCACGAGGCGGTAATTGCACGCGATCTTCATCGAGCCCGCGCCGTCCAGCGTCAGTTCCAGCTCGTCGCCGGAAAAACCGGTGATCTCCGTCGTGCCGAGGCTCTCGGACGTCACCGCGCGCAGCGCCGGCAGCACGAGTTCCGCATGGAGCGCCCCGGTGCGCACGTGGCCGTGGATGTCCGTGTCGATGTTCAGCGTGTCGCCGCTCTGCGACGTCATCGTGCGCTGCAGGTAGCGCGACTCGCCCGTCAGCGTCAGGGCCGGCGTGGCGCCCTGGCGGATCTTCAGGTCGACGGCGCCGTCGACCTTGACCCGCACGACGCGGGCGTCGACGGGCCGCGTCTCGGTCGTGACGTCGGGGGCGGCATGCGCGAGCCCGGCGACGCACCACAGCGCGAACGACAGGGCGGCACCGACGGGGGCGAGCGAGAAAATCTTGTTCATCCGATTCTCCGAATTCCTGTTTTTGTTTTGCAAGGATTGGTGTTGTTGGAAAACAGGATAACCGGACGGCCCGCCCCGGCCCAGCGGATTGCGACGAACTGCAAAAATGACCACCTGAGCGACATAGGGACGGGCTGGCACGCATAGGCGAGCCGGTCATTATCGCGCGTCGGGCCGCCTTCAAATGTCACCGTTTGTCACCGTTTGTCATCGATGTATGTATCAACAATTCATGCCATCCATGCATTTGTTGCGTTAAGATAAATTCGATGCCCCTAACCCATAACCATAAAGGTGATCAATGCGCTTGCGCCATTTGCCTGCCCTGTTTGCCGGCCTGTCGCTCTCGCTGGCCGCGGCTGCCGCGACCAGCGACCAATGGACCCTGCCGGTCAACGTCAAGAAGCTCGACAACGGCCTGACGGTCGTCGTCTCCGAAGACCACAGCTCGCCGACCGTGGGCGTCTCCGTCGTGTACCACGTCGGCATGCGCCTCGAGCCGCGTAACCGCACCGGCTTCGCCCACCTCTTCGAGCACCTGATGTTCCAGGGCACGCCGAACGCGCCGAAGGGCGTGTTCGACCGCGCCATCACGGGCGGCGGCGGCCGCAACAACGGTTCCACGCGTCCCGACTTCACCAACTACATCGAGACCGCGCCCGTGTCGTCGCTGGAGCCGATCCTGTGGCTCGAGGCGGACCGCATGAAGACGCTCGACTTCAACCCGGCCACCCTGAAGAACCAGCAGGACGTGGTCAAGGAAGAGATCCGCGTGAACGTCAAGAACCAGCCGTACGGCGGTTTCTTCTGGCTCGACATCAGCCAGCTCGCGTTCCAGAAATGGGAGAACAACCACGACGGCTACGGCAGCTTCGAAGACCTCGAAGGCGCGAGCCTGGACGACGTGCGCGCCTTCCACCGCGACTACTACGGCCCGAACAACGCCGTGCTGGCGATCGCCGGCGACGTCACGCCCGCGCAGGGCTTCGCGCTGGCGCAGAAGTACTTCGGCGGCATCCCGGCCCGGCCCGTGCCGAAAGGCTCCGACTTCTCGGAAGGCCTGAACACGCAGGAAAAACGCATCGAGCAGAGCGACGCGCTGGCCCAGGTGCCGGCCGTCGCCGTCGGGTGGAAAGTGCCGGCGCAGGGCAGCACCGACCAGGCCCCGATGGCCGTGCTGTCCGAGCTGCTGGCCGGCGGCGACGCGTCGCTGTTCTACCAGAGCATGGTCAAGGGCCGCGAGATCGCGCTGAACATCCAGGGCGGCTTCGGTCTCACCGGCCCGTTCGAATACGGCGGTCCCACCCTGTTCACCGTGTTCGGCCTGTACAAGCCGAACAGCAGCGCCGACGCGATGCTGGCCGCGATGGACGAGCAGATCGCGAAAGTCGTCAAGGACGGCGTCGACGCCGCCACCCTGAAGCGCGTGAAGACCCGCATGCTGGCCGACTGGAACAACGACCTGGAAAACATCCTGTCGCGCGCCGACACGCTCGCCAAGCTGCAGACGCTGTGGGGCGACGCCAACGTCGTCAACAAGGTGCCCGGCTGGATCGAGGGCGTGACGTCGGCCGACCTGCAGCGCGTGGCCGCCACGTATTTGACGAAGGCGAACCGCACCGTCATCGACCGTAAGCCTGCAGTCAAGCCGACCGAGAAGAAATGAGGAGCGCATCGATGAACAAACTGATGCTGACGATGATCGTGGGCGCGCTGTTCGCCCACCCGGCCTTTGCCGCCGACGAACCCGCCGCGGCAGCCGTAGCGCCGATGCCGGCCGCGATGCCGGCGTATGCGAAAGACAAACCGCTGCCCGTCCCGCACATCTCCAAGAAGACCCTGGCGAACGGCCTGCAGGTGTGGATCGTGCCGCGCACCGGCATCCCGCGCGTGGACATGGTGCTGGCCGTGCGCGACGCCGGCTTCGCCGCCGACGATGCGAAGCACCCGGGCTTCGCCGAACTGCTGGCCGGCCTGCTCAACGAAGGCACGGCCAGGCGCGACTCGCGCGCGATCGCGGAAGCAGCCCAGGGCATGGGCGGCTCCGTGGGAGCGAGCGTCAGCGCGGACGGCATTTCGGTGCAGGCCAGCGCGCTCGCGTCGCAGGCCGGCCCGATGATGCAGCTGCTGGCCGAAGTCGCGCGCACGCCGTCCTTCCCCGAAAATGAAGTGGCGCTGGCGAAGGCGAACGCGCTGCAAAGCCTGCGCGTCTCGGAGACGCAGCCGCGCTTCCGTGCCGAGCGCGCCATCAGCCGCGCGATCTACGGCGACCATCCGTACGGCCACATGACGCCGACGGCCGAGGCCATCGAATCGACCACCCGCGACCTGCTGCGCGGCGAGCACGCGAAACGCTTCCGTCCGGAGCGCGCGCTGCTCGTGATCACGGGCCGCATCAAGGAAGCGGATGCGCTGAAGCTCGCGCAAAAGGCGTTCGGCGACTGGAAGGCGAGCGGCCCGGCGACGGCCGACGTCCCGAAGGCCCCGGCCACGGCGAAGCCCGTGCACCTGCTGCTGGAACGGGGCGGCAGCGTGCAGTCGACGATCCGCCTGGGCAGCCCCGGCATCGCCGCAACGGCCTCCGACCAGATCCCGCTGCGCCTGGCCAGCACGATCCTGGGTGGCGGCTTTTCGAGCCGCGTGAACATCAAGCTGCGCGAAGAAAAGGGTTATACCTACGGCGCCTCCGCCGGTGCGCGCCTGCTGCGCGAAGGCGGCAGCATCGTCGGCGGCGCGGACGTGCGCAACGAAGTGACGGGTGCCGCGCTGACCGAGTACTTCAACGAGTACAAGCGCATCGGCGCGGACCTCGTCACGGCGGACGAGATGAAGATGCACAAGCGCTACGTGGCGGGCGGCTACCTGCTGAGCAACCAGATGCAGCGCGCCGTCGCCGGCACGCTCGCCTCCAACTGGCTCGTGGGCCTGCCGGCCGAGTTCCTGGGCCAGTACGTGCCGCTGATCGAAAAGGTCACGCCGGAACAGGTGCGCGACGTGGCGAAGAAATACTTCGCGCCGGAGAACCAGTCCATCGTCGTGGTGGGCGATTCGAAGGCCGTCGGCGAGCAGCTGAAGGCGTTCGGGGACTTTACGGTCACCGACAAGTAACCTCGTCCGCGCGTGGAAGCCTCCCGGGCACCGGCCCGGGGGCTTTATTTTTTCGCGGACTGTTTCGAACCGCCGCCTGACGACTGCTTCGTCTCGCCGTGCTCCGCGCGCTGCTTGTTCACGATGCGCGACGCGACTTCTTCCTCGCGGCCGGGATAGCGGTGTTCCTTCTTGAATTCCGTCTCGAGCTTCTTGTACTCGCGCTCGCGTTTCGGGCTGGCTCCCTTGGGCATGATGGCCTCCATCGGTGGTAATGATGGCGCCAGATTAGGCCGATGACGTGCGGTTGTACGTGCGGTGACGCACGTTGACCGATCAGCCCTGCAGGGCTTTCTCGAGATCCTCCAGCTCCGCCGGCTTGACGAGGTGCGCATCGAACCCCGCCTCCAGCGCCTTGCGCCGGTCCTCCGGCGAACCGTAGCCCGTATGGGCGACGAGACGGGTCGACGCCAGCTGCGGATGCCGCTTGAGCATGCGCGCCAGCTCGTAGCCGTCCACGCCCGGCAGGCCGATGTCCAGCACGATCACGTCCGGGCGCAGTTCCAGCGCCATCTGCACGAGATTGCCCGCGTCCGCCGTCGTATGCGCCTCGTAGCCCATCTCGGCCAGCAGGAAGGCCATCATCTCCATCGCATCGACGTTGTCGTCGACGAGCAGGATCTTGCGGCCGCCCGATGCGGGGGCCGGCTCGCCGGACTGCGCCTGGGCCGCCTGCGCGCCCTGCTCCGCCGTGCGCAGTACCGGCAGCTCGACGGTGAACGTGGAGCCGAGGCCGATGCCGGGGCTCGTGGCGGACAGCCGGCCGCCGTGCATCTCGAGCAGGCGCGAGACGAGCGACAGGCCGATGCCGAGGCCTTCCGGCGCGCGGTCCGGCGGCACGGCGGCCTGGGCGAACATGCCGAAGATGCGCGACAGGTTGTCCTCGGCGATGCCGATGCCGTTGTCCTGCACGGCGATGCGCACGACCGTATCCTGCAGCGTCACCTCGACCTTGATGCGGCCGCCCTTGGGCGTGAACTTGGCCGCGTTGTGCAGCAGGTTGCCCATCGATTGCGCGAGGCGCACGGGGTCGCCCTTGAGCCAGATCGCGCGGTCCGGCTGGATCACTTCCAGCTTGTGTTCGCGCGCCGCGATCAGCGGGCCGGCCGTCTCTACCGCCTGCGCGATCACGCCCTTCAGTTCGACCTCTTCCTCGCGCAGCACGATCTTGCCCTCGGAGATGCGCGCCACGTCGAGCAGGTCGTCGACGAGGTGCGCGAGATGGTCGACCTGGCGCGTGATGACGTCGCGCGCGCGCGCCTGGCGCTCGATGGCGCCACTGCCGGAGGCGCCCAGCAGCGCCGCCGCATTGCGGATCGGCGACAGCGGATTGCGCAGCTCGTGCGCGAGCGTCGCGAGGAATTCGTTCTTGTTGGCGTCGGCCGCGCGCAGCAGCGCTTCCATTTCCTTGCGCCGCGTGATGTCGCTCGTGACGCGCGCCACGCGGTACACCTCGTCGCGCCGGTCGCGCACGGGGAACAGGCGGTCGCGCACCCAGCGCAGCGAACCGTCCGGCATCGTCACACGGAATTCGGCATCGTAGTGCGGCGCGGCCTGCACCGCATCCCACAGCGACGCGACGTAGGCGCGGTCGTCCGGATGCACGGCCGACAGCCAGCTGCCCGGCTCGCGCTCCAGCGTATCGATGGGGCGGCCCCAGATCGTCGCATACGCGGGGCTCACGTATTCGAGCGCGCGCGCCGGCACGGAGAACATCCAGAACACGTCCTCGATGTTGTCGGTCAGCTGGCGGAAGCGTTCCTCGCTGTCGCGCAGCGCGCTCTGGGTCTGGCGCATGCGCAGCAGCGCGTTGACGTTGGCGATCAGCTCGTCGGCCTCGATCGGCGCGGCGAGATAATTGTCGGCACCGCCCTCCAGGCCGCGGATCTTGTCCGCGCGGCCCGTCAGCGCGGCCGACGTCTGCAGCACGAGCACCATCGCGCTGTCCGGGTCGGCCTTGATGCGGCGGCACACCTCGATGCCGTTGATGTCCGGGAGCTTCACGTCGAGCAGCACGAGTGCGACGCCGCCGCGCTTGACGACGGCGATCGCGTCGGTGCCGTTGCTCGCCTCGACCACGTCGAAGCCGGCGCTCTGCAGGATGCGCGTCTTGGCGTAGCGGGCACCGTCGTTGTCGTCGACGTTGAGGATCAAAGTCGGGGTAGTCATGTTGCGTTCCTCAGGTTCCATCGTTGCGCGGCGAAGACTTGGCCGGGAAGAGGCGCGGCAGCACGAGGCTGAAGGTGGAGCCGACGCCGGGCTGGCTGACCACGTCCACGCGGCCGCCGAGAAGTTTCGCCAGCTTGCGGCACAGGGGCAGGCCGAGACCCGTGCCTTTGCTGCGCCGCTGCAGCGGGTGTTCGATCTGGCTGAACTCTTCGAAGATCAACTGCAGGTTCTCCGGGCTGATGCCGATCCCGGTGTCGGCCACCGCGAACGTGATCGTATCGGCCTCCGGGTCATGGAAGGCCGACACGTGTACCGCGCCCTGTTCGGTGAATTTCAGGGCGTTCGAAATGAAGTTGCGCAGCACCTGCGAGATCTTGCCCTCGTCCGAATCGAATGCCTCCGTATAGTCGCACGGTTCGAAGATCAGGTCGACCCGCGCATCGTCGACGAGGGGACGGAGCATGCCCTTGAGCGCGCGGAACAGATTGTCCACGACGATGGGCGCCACCACGACCTCGACGCGGCCCGCCTCGATCTTGGCCAGGTCGAGCAGGTCGTTGACGAGTTCCGACAGGTCGGCCGCGGCGGCCTCGATGTAGCGCACCTGACGCTCCTGTTCCGGCGTCAGGTCGCCGTCCATGCGGTCCAGCAGCAGCTTCGCGAGCGCGCGGATCGACGACAGCGGCGTGCGCAGCTCGTGGCTCGTGTTCGACAGGAAGCGCGACTTCATCTCGTCGGCGCGGCGCAAACGCTCGGCCTTGTCCTCGATCTCGGCATACAGCGCGACGATGCCGCGGTTCGTGTCTTCCAGCTCGCGCGTCAGCGACAGCAGGTCTTCCTGACGCTCGCGCAGTTCCGCCAGCGTGGCGACCAGTTCGCGGTTCTGCAGCTGCAGTTCGTTGTACGTGTTGGCGACGGGGCTGTCCTTCGCCAGCTGCGCCGCGATCTCCGCGAGACGCGCGTTGTCGACCCACGTCTGCGGCGGCAGCGCCTTGCGCATCGTGATCACGCCGGCGCCCTGCGCATCCTGCGCGACGTCGCACTCGTCCATCAGGCGGTGCGCCGTGACGACGGCATCATCCGGCAGCGCCCCTTGCGCGCCCTGGCCGCCGCTGATCGTCACCTCGAGCGACTGGCGCCGGCCCGCTTCGCGGATCAGGAACGCGGCACGGCCGCCGAAACCTGCCTGGCTCGCGCCGCGCGCCACTTCCGACACGGCGGTCGCGACGCGCACCTGGTCCTGCTGCGAAAACCCGAGCAGGTGCGAGACCTGGCGCGCGCGCTGGCGCACGAGCACGACGTCCTGCTCGTCGTCGAGACCCACGGCGAGGATGCGCTGGACACTCATGATGTTCTCCGGCGCGCGACCAGCACCATCGCGTCGTCGCGGCGGCGGATGAAGTCACGCATCAGCACGGCCGCCACGAGCGCGGGCGCATGCAGATGCAGCCCAGGATACGCGGACAGGTCCCACTGGGTCTGGATGCCGTCCGAGGACAGCACGCACAGCGCGCCGGGCGGGAACGGCGCCGCGAATTCCTGCACCTTGCGCATGTTGTGGCCGACGATGCCGTTGTGCGAGACGAGCGCGCGGCGCGCCGTGCCGTCGTACACGACGGCGGCCACGTTGCCGATGCCGGCGAAGCGCAAGTCGTCGCCGCTGTAGTCGACCCGCGCCACGGACATGGCGGCGCCGCGCGTGATGCGCAGCAGCTCGTGCGCCGTGTGCAGCACCTCGGAAGGCAGGGCAGCCGGACGCTTTTCCAGCGCCTGGATCGCCCCCCGGGCGGCCTTCGCCGCTTCCGGTCCGTGACCGAGGCCGTCCACGCCGATGAGGGTCGCGCCATCGAGGTTGCAGGTGACGCCCCAGCCGTCGCCGCACTCGTCCTCGCCAGCCAGGGGCGTACACAGCGCGCCCACTTCGATGCCGCACGGCTCCGGCGGCGTCGCGCCCTGCCAGAGGCGCATGAAGAACGCGCTGCCGCGGCCGTGCTGCGTCCACGCGTCGAATTCGTCGGCCTGGCGGCGCAGCGCGCCGAGGCCCGTGCCGGACGTGCCGGCCGTCGAGACGCCGTCGCGCAGCGAGAATTCGAGGTCGGCGATGCCGGGCCCGTTGTCGACGGCGACGACGTCCACGCCCGGCATGGTCACGCCGGACTGCGTGCGCATGATCGTGACGGTACCCTCGCCCGCGTGCTTGAGGATGTTCGTGGCGGCTTCCGTGATGACGATCGCGAGGCGGCCGGCCTTGACGTCGTCGAAGCCGAGCGCATCCGCCAGCTTCTGCCCGGCGCGGCGCGCGGCGGCGACGTCGCTGGCGTGGGTGATGGCGAAGTTGAGCTGCGGAGACAGCGAACTGATCAGCGTTTCCATTTGACGACCGACACCGCAGTGCCCTCTCCCGCGCGGGAATCGATGTCGAATTCGTCGACGAGGCGCTTCGAACCGCCGAGGCCGAGCCCCAGGCCGCCGCCCGTCGTGTAGCCGTCGCGCAGCGCCATGTCGAGGTCGGGGATGCCGGGGCCGTTATCGACGAAGATCAGGCCGACGCCCTTGCGGAAACCGTCCGCCAGCGCATCGAGGTAGACCACGCCGCCGCCGCCGTACTTGAGCGTGTTGCGCGCCAGTTCGCTGGCCGCCGTCACCAGCTTGGTCTGGTCGACGAGGGACAGCGCGATCGCGACCGCCCGCTCGCGCACGTGCTTGCGCAGGGCGACGACGTCCTCGTCCGAACGCAGCGGCAGTGCGATGCGGTCAAGGCGGTCCTGGCGGTGCCGCTCGAGCAGTTCGGACTCGAAGACCACCGCGTTGTTGAGAGCTGCGCTCATCAAAAATCAGTCTTTCCCAACAGGGCCATGCCCTTTTCGACGTTGAGTGCCGTCTTCACGCCGTGCAGCGTGAGACCCAGTTCGACCAGCGTGATCGCGACGGCCGGCTGCATGCCGACCACCACCGTCTGCGCATCGAGCACGCGCGCCATCGCGGCCGTGTTGCTGATCATGCGACCGATGAACGAGTCCACCAGGTCGAGCGCCGAGATGTCGATCAGGACGCCCTTGGCGCGGTCGCGCACGATGCGTTCGGTGAGGTCGTCCTGCAGGGTCATCGCCAGCCGGTCGTGCATGTCGACCTGGATCGTCACCAGCAGCAGGTCGCCCATGCGGAGAATCGGGATGCGTTCCATGCGCGGTCCTTATGCCTTGGCGGTGCGCTTGACGACGGACGTGCCGGTGCGCTCGAGCGCGACGAGGAACGCGTCCGCCAGCGTGGCCTTGGTCACGACGTCCTCGAGGTTCACGCCCAGGTGCACGATGGTTTGCGCGATCTGAGGACGGATGCCGCTGATGATGCAGTCTGCACCCATCAGGCGCGCGGCCGCGATGGTCTTCATGAGGTGCTGCGCGACGAGCGTGTCGACGGTCGGCACGCCGGTGATGTCGATGATGGCGATCGCGGCGCCCGTGTCGACGATCTTCTGCAGGATGTTCTCCATCACCACCTGCGTACGCGCCGAATCCAGCGTACCGATCAGCGGCAGCGCGAGGATGCCTTCCCACAGTTTGACTACCGGGGTCGACAATTCCAGCAATTCCTGCTGCTGGCGCACGATGATCTGGTCGCGCGCACGCTGGAACACTTCGATCGTGTAAAGGCCCATCTTGTCGAGCAGCGTGCCGATGGTCCACGAGGCCGACGCCAGCGCGGCCGGGTCGCCCGCGAAGCCCTGGTTCAGGTGCTTGAACAGGGGCTGCTTCAGCGAAAACACGAAGGTCGCCGTCTCGCTCGGCGTGGAACCGTTCTTGGCGCGGGTCGACGAGATCTCGCTCAGCAGGTCGCGGACTTCGTCCCACGAGCGATGGTCGATGTTGTGCAGCTCGCCGCCGCGCGTGGCCTGCGCAAACGCTGCGAGGAATTGCTGGCAGTGCTTGCGCAGCTGTTCTTTCGAGACGACGTTCGACCGCACCGTCAACGCTTCCAGCTGCTCGATCCATTCCGCGCCGATGTCGGCTTCCTGGTCCTGGATGAGCTGGCTGATGCGGTTCGCGTAGTCCTGGGTCGTCATCTGTTTTCCTTTTTTGGAGTGAAAAGTTGTGCCGTTCGGACCAGTTTGCGGCCCCGGCAATTCTGTCAAATGACCAACTATACCATCCATTTCCCACACAACACGACACGATAGGCGGGGAAAGCTGAATTAATTTCGCATATTTTCGACGTGCAGCGTCACAGATTTACCGGGGTGGTAACTTGGAGAGAGATGCATAAAAAAACCGCCAGGCTCACGCACTGGCGGTTTTAATGGCTGATGAACAGGGGTACTACATGCGGTAACAAGCGACAGTGCTGCATGACGCCGGCTCAGGCACGCTTTGCTTTCTGTTCGGCTGACAGGCGCTTGCCGACGACGACGATGGTGATCGGCGGCGACTCCTTCACCGGCGCTTTTTCCACGACGGTGCGGGCAGCGACTTCCAGTGGCGCGGCGGGTGCTGCGATGGCGTTCGCGACGCTGACGGCGACGACGACGGCTGCGACAAAGATCGATTCCATATTCTTAGCGATGTTCATTTCTCTTCTCCGTTTCGTTTGGTGTAAGGACATTATGCGAACGGATGAGATATAAATCCAATTTCATGTTCAAATACTGAACATGTCTTCGGCGAATAACTCGGCAGCGAGCGACGGCTGAGTTATCACATCAGTGAATAGGTCGATCGAAAGTCATGAATGAGATGGCGGAAATGCCAGGTTTACATTAGCCGGCCGCCAACAGCCGGCGGCGCAATAGCACTTCGAGATCGCGACTCGTGTGGCAGACGATGCCGGCCTGCGAGGCGTTCACGGTACTGATCCAGCTGGAGCTCCTCCAGCTCCGGCACGTAAATTCCTGACAGGGAACGCTTCAGGTAGTCGCGGATCTCAAGAAGATCGTCGCGCGCGGCATCGGTCCATATGATCAGCATGATGTCGTTCAGCTTTCCCTGTCTTCCGCTTCGAACTGCGCGAACAGATCATCATGATCGGTCACTTTGCCTTGTTCGATTTGCTTCTGGCCATGCGCGAGAATGCGGAGCATCGTCAGCTGGTCCTGCATTTTCTGATAGCTCAAGGGATCCTGGATGACAGCCTGAACCTTGCCGTTCACGGTGATCATCACAGGCTCGCGCGTCTCCTTAACCTGCCTGACCACATCGCTGGTGTTCGTTTTCAGGTAGCTGATGGGTTGAATGTTCTGCACGAAGTTCATGGCGCCTCCACGGTCGGTGGCAGCACCCTACCACGGCACATCCAAATTCAATACCAAATTTAGCACTAAGGAATGCATCGTCTGGACAATAAAAAACCGCCAGGCTCACGCACTGGCGGTTTCGTCGGCTGGACGCCGCAGCGTCCAATCAGAGGCTTACTGCGCCGTTGCCGCCGCGTCATCCGCAGCCGCTGCCTTCATCGACAGCTTCAGACGGCCGCGCTCGTCGGTCTCGAGGACCTTCACGCGCACCTGCTGGCCTTCTTTCAGGTAGTCGGCCACGGCGTTGACACGCTCGTTGGCGATCTGCGAGATGTGCAGCAGGCCGTCCTTGCCCGGCATGACCTGGACGATGGCGCCGAAGTCCAGCAGCTTCAGCACGGTGCCGTCGTAGGTCTTGCCCACTTCGACCGATGCGGTCAGCTCTTCGATGCGGCGCTTGGCTTCCTGGCCGGCGGCGGCGTCGACCGACGCGATGGTCACGATGCCTTCGTCGGTGATGTCGATCTGCGTGCCCGTTTCTTCGGTCAGCGCGCGGATGACGGCGCCGCCCTTGCCGATCACGTCACGAATCTTCTCCGGGTTGATCTTGATGGTGATCAGGCGCGGTGCGAAGTCCGACAGCTCGGTCTTCACGGTCGGCACGGCCTTCTGCATCTCGACCAGGATGTGCTGGCGGGCTTCCTTGGCTTGCGCCAGGGCCACCTGCATGATTTCCTTCGTGATGCCCTGGATCTTGATGTCCATCTGCAGCGCGGTGATGCCCGCGGTGGTACCGGCGACCTTGAAGTCCATGTCGCCCAGGTGGTCTTCATCGCCCAGGATGTCGGTCAGGACGGCGAACTTGCCGCCTTCCTTGATCAGGCCCATCGCGATACCGGCCACGTGGGCCTTCATCGGGACGCCGGCGTCCATCAGTGCCAGGCAGCCGCCGCAGACGGAGGCCATCGACGAGGAACCGTTCGACTCGGTGATTTCCGACACCAGGCGGATCGAGTAGCTGAACTCGTCCTGCGACGGCAGCGCGGCGACCAGTGCACGCTTGGCCAGGCGGCCGTGGCCGATTTCGCGGCGCTTCGGCGTGCCCACGCGGCCCGTTTCGCCCGTGGCGAACGGCGGCATGTTGTAGTGCATCATGAAGTCTTCGGTGTACTCGCCCATCAGCGCGTCGATCTTCTGGCTGTCGCGGCCGGTGCCCAGCGTGGCGATCACGAGGGCCTGGGTTTCGCCGCGGGTGAACAGCGCGGAACCGTGGGTGCGCGGCAGGACGCTCGTGCGGATCGAGATCGGACGCACGGTGCGGGTGTCGCGGCCGTCGATGCGCGGCTCGCCTTCCAGGATCTGCGAACGCACGACCTTGGCTTCCATGTCGAACAGGATGTTGCCGACTTCGACGGCGTCCACGCCTTCGCCCAGCTCGGCCAGCACCTGCGCGGTCGTGTCCTTCAGCTTCTGCGTACGGGCCTGCTTGTCGCGGATCTGGTAGGCTTCGCGGATCTTGCCTTCAGCCAGTTCCTTGACGCGGGCGATCAGTTCTTCGTTCTTCGGTGCCGGCGACCATTCGACTTCCGGCTTGCCGCCCTCTTCCACCAGCGCGTGGATGGCGTCGATGACGACTTTCATCTGCTCGTGGCCGTAGACGACCGCGCCCAGCATGACTTCTTCGGACAGTTGCTGCGCTTCGGATTCGACCATCAGCACGGCGTGTTCGGTACCGGCGACCACGAGGTCCATCTGCGAGGTCTTCAGCTGGGCGACGGTCGGGTTCAGGATGTACTGGCCGTTCGCGTAGCCGACGCGCGCGGCGCCGATCGGGCCGTTGAACGGGATGCCGGCGACGCACAGGGCGGCCGAGGCACCGATCATCGACGGGATGTCCGGATCGATCTCGGGATTGACCGACAGGACGTGTACGATCACCTGCACTTCATTCAGGTAGCCTTCCGGGAACAGCGGGCGGATCGGGCGGTCGATCAGGCGCGACGTCAGCGTCTCCTTCTCCGACGGACGGCCTTCACGCTTGAAGAAGCCCCCCGGGATCTTGCCCGCGGCATAGCTCTTCTCGATGTAGTCGACGGTCAGCGGGAAGAAGTCCTGGCCTGGCTTGGCATCCTTCTTGGCCACCACGGTCGCGAGGACGACGGTGTCTTCGACCGACACGAGGACGGCGCCGCTGGCTTGACGGGCGATCTCGCCGGTCTCCAGGGTGACCGTGTGCTGGCCGTACTGGAAGGTTTTCGTAACTTTGTTAAACATGGGTAATCCCTTTCTATTTGCCGACAGATTTTCAGGCGCTGTCGTTCACCTCAACTACATTTCATTCGGGGTCAGAGCACGGTGTTCACGGTTGTGCTCTGACCCCGAATGACTTCCCACAGGGTAAAACTCAACGACGGCAAAAACGAAAAATGCCCGCGACAGTGAAACTGACGCAGGCATTTCGAAGCTTGAGCCGTCTGGCGCAATGCTCGGGAACTGCTGATTACTTACGCAGGCCGAGTTTGGCGATCAGGTCGCGGTAACGGTTCAGGTCCTTGCGCTTCAGGTAAGCCAGCAGGCTCTTACGACGGTTAACCATCATGATCAGGCCACGACGGGAGTGGTGATCCTTCTGGTGTTCCTTGAAGTGGCCGTTCAGTTCGTTGATGCGGGCGGTCAGCAGTGCAACCTGGACTTCCGGCGAGCCGGTGTCGTTCTGGCCACGTGCGTTGTCCGCGATGATCGCGGCCTTGTTGATGTTTTCTACGGTCATGATGTTGCCTTTCACATGCGGTGCAAGAGTCGGAACCCAGCGCACCGTGAATTGATAAAAAACCTGGCCCGAAGGCCAAGACCGGGAAGTATATGTGAAAACGGCAGGGGAAGCCAGTTTTTCCGCCGCTTCCGTTAAAATCGGCGGGTTGGCGATGCCACAATGGCATGCCCGCTCAACCGTACAACCATGAAAAAAACTCTCATTACCACCGCCGCCGTCCTGGGCGTCGCCCTGTCCCTGTCCGCCTGCTCGACCTTCAACCGCACGCCGCCGGCCGGCACGCCGCTGGCCGACGTGACGGCGAAGCTGGGCAAGCCGGACGCCGTCTACCCCGATCCCGCCGGCGGCCAGGTGCTCGAATACCGCGGCCAGCCGATGGGCCAGTACAACCACATGGCACGCATCGGCGTGGACGGCCGTCTCGTCTCGTACGAGCAGGCGCTGACCAGCGAAAACTTCGCCAAGGTGCAGCCGGCGCGCTGGACGAAGGACGACGTGCTGCGCAGCTTCGGCCGCCCCGCCGAGGTCTCGCGCGACCGTGCCACGGGCGACGAAGTCTGGTCCTATCGCTACAAGCAGGACGGCATCTGGAACTCGTACATGAACATTTATTTCAACGTCAGGGGCGAAGTCCGGCGCACGGACAACACCCCCGATCCGCTGCTCGACGACCGTTCGAAGGGCCTGTAACCAGGAGATCGCGATGAATGCACGGATCCAATCGATGCTGTGCGCGGCCGCCGTCGCGCTGACCCTGGCGGGCTGCACGACGATCTTGCGCCAGCCGCCGCCGCTGGGCGCGCCGCTGGCCCAGGTGACCGCGCAACTCGGGCAACCGAACGCCGTCTATCCGGAGCCGGGCGGCGGCCAGGTGCTGGAATACCGCGGCCAGCCGATGGGCCAGTTCCAGTACATGGCCCGCATCGGCCCGGACGGCCGCCTCGTAGCGTACGACCAGGTGCTCACGAGCGAGAACTTCGCGAAGGTGAAGGTCGACCGGTGGACCAAGGACGACATCCTGCGCAACTTCGGCCGCCCCGCCGAGGTCTCGCGCGTGTATGCGCACGACTACGAAGTCTGGTCGTACCGCTACAAGGAAGCGGGCGTGTGGAACTCGATGATGAACGTGCACTTCGACGCGCAGGGCGTCGTGCGCCAGATGCTCAACGGCCCCGACCCGCTGTACGACGAGCGCTTCCGCCGCCGCTGATCCTCGCCGGTAGGCGCAACAATGTGTGAGGATGTGGCGACCGGCGCTGGCTATACTGGCCCGACATGATCGCCACCGCTCCCACATTGCTTGCGCCGCGCGACCGCCGCCCCATCGGCATCGCGGCCACCGTTCTCCTGCATGTCGTCCTGATCCTGGGCTGGCAGATGACGCGCCGGCCGCCCGCCGTCGCGCCCGATCCGCCGCGCTCGACGATCCAGTGGATCCGGCTGCCGGCACCCGCCGTGCCGCAACCGCGACGCGAGAAAGAAGACAGCGAACCCGCACGCCCGCGCGTGGCCCCGCTTGTGGCCCCGCTTGTGCCCCCGCCCATGGGCGCGATCACCCTGCCCCGCGTGACCGTGCCGGCCGCGCCCGCCGCGACGCCGCCGGCGGCCGACACGCCCGCCGCGAGCGCGAACGTCCCCGCGACGCCCACGGCGCCGCCCACCGGCGCTGCGCTGCTGGAACGCGCACGCCGCGACGTGGGCGCGATCGACCGCGCGCTGCGCAAGGAAAACCATCCCTACATCGTGGCGCCGCCGGACAGCCCGCAGATCCGCCTGCGCAAAGGCATCCAGGCCGCCGCCGACATGGCGCCCAACGCGTGGTACGAAGCGCCGAAGGTGGCGGAACTCGTCAACAACACGGGCGACGGCGCGCGCCGCAACCGTGTGATCTCGGGCGGCGGCACATACTGCGTCACGGAGCGCTCGCCCACGACGAGCATCGACATGATCGAGAAACACGGCAAGACGAGGATCACAAATTGCCCGGAGCATGAATCGACGGCCAGCTCGCAGGAATGGCGCACGGCACGCGACTGACGTCGCCTGCGCGCCACGCGCACGATTGGATCTGTCATCGGAATGTCATCGAAATCGGCGAGCCTGACGTCGCGCTCCCGAAGCGCACTTTCCCAAGCGGATCCACTTTCACGAGGTCATCCATGTTCCTGTTCTCGCAATCCGTCACGCCTGCCGTTCGCTCGCACCTGGACGCCCAGGTCGCCTTCCTCAACGACATGTCGAAATCGATGTCGCGCTCCCTGCAGCACCTCATCGACGCCAACATCCAGCTGAGCCAGACGCTGCTCGAAGAAAGCAACATCGCCGGCCAGCAGCTGCTGACGACGAGCCACCCGACCGACGCCATCTCGGCCGCCGCGTCGCGCGCCCAGCCGGCCGCGGAAAAGCTGCGCGCCTACCAGCAGCACCTGTCGCGCGTCGTGGCCGACTCGCAGGTCGACCTGGCCCGCGTGGCCGAGCAACACGTGCAGGAGACGTCGCGCACCGCCCGCACGCTGGCCGACGAGGTGGCACGCGTCGCCTCCGAAGAAACGCAGAACAGCCTGCGCGCGCAGCAGGACACGCTGAAGAATTTCCGCGACCCGTTCCAGGACGGCCGCGCCAACGGCAGCGTCCATCGCGGCAACCTGCAAAGCGGTGCCAACGGGGCCGACGGCGGCGTGCATGCCGAAGCGGACACGCATGACGGCACCTTCCGCGGCAGCGTGCAAGGTGGTGCGCAGAGCAAGGCAGCCAAGGCGGGCTGACGCCGCCATTCCCGGAAACGACAACGCCCCGGCAGGGGCGTTTTTTTCGTCAGCGGCGCTCGCTCGGATCGAGCGTCTCTTCCTCCGTCTGGATGATGCTGACGGGCTTGCCCTTCGCGAGCCGGTACAGGTACACGGCATAGCCGGACAGGCCGTACACGACGAACAGCGGCCACAACACCTTGGGCGGATCGATCGCCAGCAGCGCCAGCGCGAGCGCGATCAGGAACACGACGATGAACGGCACCGACTTGCGGAAATTGACGTCCTTGAAGCTGTAGAACGGCACGTTGGTCACCATCGTCAAACCGGCAAACAATGCGATGCCCCACGAGATCCAGTCGACCTTGCGCGCGCTGACGTTGATGTCCGGGTCCGTCATCATCATCACGAAGCCGACGACCAGCGCTGCCGCGGCCGGGCTCGGCAAGCCCTGGAAGAAGCGCTTGTCGACGACTTCGATGTTCGTGTTGAAGCGGGCCAGGCGCAGCGCGGCGCCGGCGCAGTAGACGAACGCGGCGATCCAGCCCAGCTTGCCCAGGCCGCGCAGCGACCATTCGTAGATGACGAGGGCCGGCGCGGCGCCGAACGAGACCATGTCGGACAGGCTGTCGTACTGCGCGCCGAATTCGGACTGCGTGTTCGTCAGGCGCGCGACGCGGCCGTCCAGGCTGTCCAGCACCATCGCGATGAACACGGCCCAGCAGGCGTGGTCGAAGCGCTGGTTCATCGCCATCACGATCGCGTAGAAGCCGCCGAACAGCGCGGCCGTCGTGAAGGCGTTCGGCAACAGGTAGATGCCCCGGCGCGGGCGGGTCCCGGCGGCGTCCGTCTTGCGGACGCGGCTGAAGCGGGCGAAGCGGGGCGCCTTGATGGCGCCGGGTTTGCGGCGTCGGGGGAGTGTCGGCATAGGTTTCTTTTTCTCAACAATGCACCGAGGTGGCGCGGACCCCGCCATTATAGTGTCCGCGCCCCTCTGTTAGCGAACGGCTACCGTCAGCGGAACTTCACCTTGCCGACCAGGCGCATCTGCAACGTCGTCTCGCCCGGCTCGAAGCTCGGTTCCGGCATCTCGGCCATGTCCGCGCGCTTGGCCGACATGCGCATCATCGCCGGCGCCGCCTCGGCCTGGCCGCCCGCGTAATTGCCGCTGCCTTCGAAGTCGACCGTGTCGATGACGGCATCGTTCACGTTGCGGCCCATCGCACGCGCGATCGAAGCGATGCGCTCGTTCAGGTTGCGGTACGTGGCGGCGATGCGCTCGTCATCGAGACGTTTCTGCAGCTCCGGGCTCAGGTGGTAGTCGATGCCGTTCAGGTTGACGACCTTCTGTGCGGCGGCGGCCGTCTTCGGCAGCGCCTGCAGGTTGCGGGTCTTCACTTCGAGGTACTGGCCCACGCGCCAGCCGATCGGGATGCGGCGCGCGGCGGGATTCGCCAGCGGACGCGGGCCGTCCGGCACTTCCGGATAGACGGGGTACGTGTAATAGCCGACGGTCTTGAGTTCCGCCTGCGGGTCCTCGCGGCGCACGATGTCCGTGCCCTGCTTCATCTTCTGGTTGACGCGGGCGGTGGCCGCCGCGCGGTCCTTGTCCTGCTCCTCGACGGCGAAGGTGACGGTCGCCTCGTCGTTCGCATGCTTCACTTCGCCGAACGCGGGCACGATGACGAGGGTGCCGCTCGTGGTCGGTGCGCTCTGGGCTTGTGCGGACAGCGCGGCACTCAGCGCGGTCAACAGGACGAGTTTTTTGATGGACATTGTTGTTCTCCTTGATTCCAATCGCGGCGTACTGCCGCGGCAGGAGAACGATAACCGGTTTGGCGCGAAAGTCGAGATTATGTAATGGAAAGTTGCAAATGATTGCAAAGCAAGGACACAAAAAAAATCGCCCCGGCATGCGGGGCGATTTTCCGGTCAGCTGAAGACGATCAGTTCTTCGACTGGTCGACCAGCTTGTTCTTGGCGATCCACGGCATCATCGCGCGCAGCTGTGCGCCGACCTGCTCGATCTGGTGCTCGGCGTTCAGGCGACGACGCGAGATCAGGGTCGGGGCGCCGGCCTTGTTTTCCAGGATGAACGACTTGGCGTATTCGCCCGTCTGGATGTCCTTCAGGACAGCGCGCATCGCGTTCTTGGTGTCTTCGGTCACGACGCGCGGGCCGGTGACGTATTCGCCGTATTCCGCGTTGTTCGAGATCGAGTAGTTCATGTTGGCGATGCCGCCTTCGTAGATCAGGTCGACGATCAGCTTCAGCTCGTGCAGGCACTCGAAGTAAGCCATTTCCGGAGCGTAGCCGGCTTCCACCAGCGTCTCGAAGCCGGCCTTGATCAGCTCGACGGCACCGCCGCACAGCACGGCCTGCTCGCCGAACAGGTCGGTTTCGGTTTCTTCACGGAAGTTGGTTTCGATGATGCCGGCCTTGCCGCCACCGTTGGCCATCGCGTACGACAGGGCGATGTCACGCGCTGCGCCCGACTTGTCCTGGTAGACGGCGACCAGGTGCGGCACGCCGCCACCCTGGCGGTAGGTACCGCGCACGGTGTGGCCCGGGGCCTTCGGTGCGACCATGATCACGTCGAGGTCGGCGCGCGGCACGACCTGGCCGTAGTGCACGTTGAAGCCGTGCGCGAACGCCAGCACGGCGCCCTGCTTGATGTTCGGTTCGACGTTGTTCTTGTAGACGTCGGCGATGTTTTCGTCCGGCAGCAGGATCATGACGACGTCGGCGGCCTTCACTGCCTCGTTGACTTCAGCGACCTTGATGCCGGCCTGTTCGACCTTGCCCCACGACGCGCCGCCGCGGCGCAGGCCGACGGTGACGTTGACGCCCGATTCCGTCAGGTTCTGGGCGTGTGCGTGGCCTTGCGAGCCGTAGCCGATGATGGCGACATTCTTGCCTTTGATGAGGGAGAGGTCGCAGTCTTTGTCGTAGAAAACTTTCATTTTTTAATCCTGTGCTTTTCGTGTTTCGTTATTTTGTGTGGCGGACGCAGGGTCCGCCGAATGAATCGCCAGCGTCAAACCTTGAGGATGCGCTCGCCGCGGCCGATGCCGGAACCGCCCGTGCGGACGGTTTCGAGGATCGAGGCGCGGTCGATGGCGTCGATGAAGGCGTCCAGCTTGCTCTTCGCGCCCGTCAGCTCGATCGTGTACGTTTTTTCCGTCACGTCGATGATGCGGCCGCGGAAGATGTCGGCGGTGCGCTTCATTTCTTCGCGCTCCTTGCCGACTGCCCTCACCTTGATCAGCATGAGCTCGCGCTCGATGTGCTGGCCTTCGGTCAGGTCGACCACCTTCACCACTTCGATGAGGCGGTTCAGGTGCTTGGTGATCTGCTCGATGATGTCGTCCGAACCCGTCGTCACGATGGTCATGCGCGACAGGGTGGAATCTTCGGTCGGCGCCACGGTCAGCGTCTCGATGTTGTAGCCGCGTGCCGAGAACAGGCCCACCACGCGCGACAGCGCGCCGGCTTCGTTTTCCAGCAGGACGGAGATGATGTGTCGCATTACAGGTCCTCCGATCCGAGCAGCATTTCCGACAGGCCCTTACCCGTCTTGACCATCGGCCAGACGTTTTCGCTGCGGTCGGTAATGAAGTTCATGAACACCAGGCGGTCCTTCATGGCGAAGGCATCGCGCAGCGCGCCCTCGACGTCGCCCGGTTTTTCGATGCGCATGCCGACGTGGCCATAGGCCTCGGCCAGCTTCTCGAAGTCCGGCAGGGAATCCATGTACGACTCGGAATAGCGCGAACCGTAGTCGAGTTCCTGCCACTGGCGCACCATGCCCAGGAAGCGGTTGTTCAGGAGGATGATCTTCGGCGTCAGGTGATACTGCTTGCAGGTCGCGAGTTCCTGGATGTTCATCTGGATCGAACCCTCGCCCGTGATGCAGGCCACGGTCGCGCCCGGGTTCGCCATCTGCACGCCCATGGCGTACGGCAGGCCCACGCCCATCGTGCCCAGGCCACCGGAGTTGATCCAGCGGCGCGGCTTGTCGAACGGGTAGTACTGCGCGGCCCACATCTGGTGCTGGCCCACGTCCGACGTGACGTACGCGTCGCCGCCGGTCACTTCCCACAGCTTCTCGACGACGGACTGCGGCTTGATGAGTTCATCCGAGGTCGCATAGCGCAGGCACTCGCGGCCGCGCCAGTCCTCGATCTGCTGCCACCATTTCTGCACGGCCGGGTTCGGACGCTGCTCGGCGGCATCCAGCTGCGACAGCAATTCGACGAGCACGTCCTTGACGTTGCCGACGATGGGGATGTCCACTTTCACGCGCTTCGAGATCGACGACGGGTCGATGTCGATGTGGATGATCTTGCGCGGATTGGTCGCGAAGTGCTTCGGGTTGCCGATCACGCGGTCGTCGAAGCGGGCGCCGATGGCGATCAGGACGTCGCAGTGCTGCATGGCCATGTTCGCTTCGTAGGTGCCGTGCATGCCCGGCATGCCGACGAATTTCTTGTCGGTGGCGCGGTAGGCACCCAGGCCCATCAGCGTGTTCGTGACCGGGAAGCCGAGCTTGTCGACCAGCTTGTTCAGTTCGTTCGATGCATTGGCGAGGATGACGCCGCCGCCCGTGTAGATCATCGGACGCTCGGCCGCCAGCAGCAGTTGCACCGCCTTGCGGATCTGGCCGGCGTGGCCCTTGTCGACGGGGCGGTAGGAACGCATCTCGACCTCTTTCGGGTACGAGAACGTCGCCTTCTGCATGCTCACGTCCTTCGGGATATCGACGAGGACCGGGCCCGGACGGCCGGTGCGTGCGATATAGAAGGCTTTCTTGATGGTATCGGCAAGGTCCTTGACGTCCTTGACGAGGAAATTGTGCTTCACCACCGGGCGCGTGATGCCCACGGTGTCGCATTCCTGGAATGCGTCCTGGCCGATCGCATTGGTCGGAACCTGGCCGGAAATCACGACCATCGGAATCGAATCCATGTATGCGGTGGAGAGGCCGGTGACGGCATTGGTGACGCCCGGACCGGACGTGACCAGGCATACGCCCACTTCGTTCGAGCTGCGCGAATACGCGTCGGCCGCATGCACGGCTGCCTGCTCGTGGCGTACCAGGATGTGCTGGAATTTGTCCTGCTTGAAGATGGCGTCGTAGATGTAGAGAACCGCACCGCCGGGATAACCGAAGACGTGCTTCACGCCCTCTTCCGCCAGGCAACGGACTACGATCTCAGCGCCCGTGATGGGAGCTGCTGCGTCGTTACTCATGATACGTTCCTTTCAAAACCCATAGGGAGATTGATCGGATGCTCGTCCCTGACGAGATACGTGTCACGCAACAGTGCTCATGCTTCCCTTCTTTCTGCGGTCACGTCGATCTTTCAGGATGCCGTAGGATCCTTACGAACCGGCGCTGGACGCAACTCGTTCAGCTTGAGTTACTGTAGCGGAATGCGAATCTCTCGCGCTTGTGGCACGGGTTGGAGCAAACTGCCTACATTGTGAAAGCGCGTCATGCCGAGGTTGACGTTGTGTGACAAGCTGGCTTGACAATAAGCTTCGGGGGTGCAAAGCGTTCTATACCTTACTGCGTTGCACCATTCTGGTCAAGATAAATAATGATTTTTTCAAGCGATATCGTCCGGGAGCCACGCGCGGGCGGCGGGCCGGGCTTCCAGGCGCGCCATCCACGCGGCGATGGCGGGATAGTCGGGCCGCTCGTTCATCGGGGTCTTGCGCCAGCGGTGCGCGGACAGGCCCAGCACGATGTCGGCCAGCGAGAACGCCCCGCCCGCCACGTAGTCGCCGGATGACGCCAGGTGCCGCTCGAGCAGGCCCATCTGGCGGTTCCAGGCCGCGATGCTGGCGGCGATCTGGACCGGATCCTGGTGCGCGGGACTGTTGCGCAGCAAGCCCATGAAGGCGTAGCGCCACGCATTGTTCAATTCCGTCGCCTGCCAGTCCATCCACTGCTCGACCTTCGCGCGGGCGACTGCGTCGACCGGCAGCAGGCGACCATCGCCGTAGCGCGTGGCCAGGTAGCGGCTGATCGTGTTCGATTCCCACAGCACGGTATCGCCATCGACCAGCACCGGCACCATCGCGTTCGGGTTCAGCGCGAGGAATTCCGGTTCCTGCGTGGAGCGGAAGCCGCTGCCCCAGTCTTCCCGTTCGAACGGGATGCCGAGTTCGGCAGCGGTCCACAAGGCCTTGCGGACGTTGATCGAGCTTGCCTTGCCGAGGATGCGCATCATTTTTATTGCCTCCGTCACCATGTCGATTCATTCATTCTAAAGCCAGAATGACAATCTTGCTTGCAAGCACCCCGGAAACTACGTATGCGCGCCCTGCCTGTTTCGGGTGCGGTCATCCATAATTTTTGCTAGCATTCGAAAGTTTTCCGAAAAGCCACAGGCAACGTACCGGTGGCGTCCACCACATATCGCATGGCCACTGATAAAGAACTCAACGACTTCCTCGAGAGTGTCGAGCGGCGCGCCTTCAAGCAGGCGGCGTACGCGGTCCGCAAGGACGAGGCAGCGCTCGACATCGTTCAGGACGCCATGATCAAGCTCGCGGAGAAATACGGCGACAAGCCCCTGGCCGAATTGCCGATGCTTTTCCAGCGCATCCTGCAGAACACCATCCTCGATTACTTCCGTCGCGAAAAGGTCCGGAACACGTGGGTCAGCCTCTTCGGAGGCCTCGGCCGCCGGGACGAAGACGACGAGGAATTTGATATACTGGCATCTTATGAGGCCGAGGAAGGGACGTCCGCCGCGGAGTCGAGCGCGGATCAGGTCGAACGGGCGGAAACCCTGCGCCTGATCGAGGAAGAGATACAAAAGCTCCCGGCGCGTCAACGGGAAGCGTTCCTCATGCGTTACTGGCAGGACATGGATGTGGCCGAGACGGCCGAAGCGATGGGATGCTCCGAGGGCAGTGTAAAGACGCATTGCTCTCGCGCTACGCATGCCCTGCAGAAAGCCCTGGAGGCCAAGGGAATTAAATTATGAACACCGACGACATCAACCTGGCGTACAAGATCCGCCATGCCCTGAACGACAACCTCGACAACCTGCCGGCGGAGGTGACGGACCGCCTCGCTGCCGCGCGCGCGGCCGCGCTTGCACGCAAGAAGGCCGATGCGCCGGTCCGCGCCAAACAGCAGCAGCGTGCGTCGTTCGACCTGGGCGCGCTGTTCTCGATGCAGTGGGTGGCGCGCGCCGCCGTCGTCGCGCCGCTGCTGCTGATGGCAGCCGGCATGGTCGGTGTGTACCAGTACGAACGCGAGCAGCGTGCCGCCGAGCTGGCCGAGCTGGATGCGGCCGTGCTGTCCGACGACCTGCCCCTGACCGCCTACACCGACCACGGCTTCAACGCTTACCTGGCCCAACAGCAGCAAGCACAGCAACAGCCGCAGCGAGCCCAGTAAAGGATGACGGCTAACAAGCTCAAGGTTGCCGGCGCCGCCGCCGCCGTCGTGCTCGTTGGCGCGGCCGCCCTGACCCTTCATCAGCAAGGCGGCTTCCTTCCCGCCGCATCGGGCCCGGCCACGCGCGACGCGGCGGCCGACGCGGCACCCGCCACGCAAACCCAGTCCGACAAGCCGTCCGTCGGCAGCCACAAGGGCGGCGACAAGCCCCTGTGGCGCAGCCTGACGCCGGCCCAGCAGGTGGCCCTGCAGCCGCTGCAGGCCGAATGGGACCAGATGGATGGCGTGCGCAAGCAGAAATGGCTGCAACTCGCGAACCGCTTCGCGACCCTGAAACCGGAAGAGCAGCAGCGCGTGCACGACCGCATGCGCGCATGGGTCAAGCTGACACCCGAGCAGCGCGAACTGGCGCGCGAAACCTATACGCGCACCCGCAAGATCGCCCCGGAGCAAAAGAACGCGACGTGGGAAAGCTACCTGCAGCTGCCGGAAGAACAGAAAAAGAAACTGGCCGCCTCGGCCACGGCCCGCAAGACGCCGCGCGTCGTGCCGTCCCAGGCCAACGGCAAGGTCGTCGCCCCGCTGGGCCAGGGCGCCACGTCGTGCCCGGCCGGCATGATCAAGAACACCGTCTCGGCCGCGCCGCCGTGCGTGACGCCGCCGCCACCGCCGGCGCCCGTCCCGCCCGCGCCCGCGCAGCCGCCCGCGAATCCCCAGCCCGCACCGGAACCGGAAAAGCAGGTCCCGGCGAACTGGGGCATCACACCCAACAACGCCTGAGGTTCTTCCCATGCACGACACCCCCAGCATCAAGCGCCGCCTGATCGCGATGGTCTACGAGACCTTCCTGCTGCTGGCGGTGGAGATGCTGGCGGTGGCGCTGTTCCTCGTCGTCACGCGCAACAATCATGCGCCCGTGTTCCAGTTCGCCATGAAGGTCTGGCTGTTCGTCGTCACCGGCGCGTATTTCGTCTGGGGCTGGACCAACAGCGGCCACACCCTGGCCATGAAGACGTGGCGCATGCAGGTCGTCACGCACGGCGGCGCGCGCCTGCCGCTGACGACGGCCATCGTGCGCTATCTGCTGGCCTGGGGCTGGTTCCTGCCCGCCCTCCTCGCCTGCACGGCGCTGGGCCTGAAGGACAAGGCCCAGATCGGCGCGGCCGTCGCCGTGGGCGTGCTCGCGTGGGGCCTGACGGCTTTCCTCGACCGCGACCGCCAGTTCCTGCACGACCGCCTGGCCGGCACGCGTCTCGTGCTGCTGCCGAAGACCGCGCGTACGCCGGCCCCGGTCGCATCCGAAGCGCTTGAATGACGGCAATACAATTTTCTGACAGAAATTACTGAACAACGGGCGGAGAATGGGCGTCCAATCCAACCGCAAGGGGCGCCCATGACCACGATCTCCACCCACCGCTCGTCGCCGACCCTCCCCACCGCCGCGCAGGACGCCGCAACGCCGGCCAAGCCCAGCGTGACACCGGCCAAATTCATCGACATGTACCGCGGCGCGATCGCGACCGCCGTCGACGCCGACGGCGATGGCGAGATTTCCCGGGCGGAGTACGCGGCGCAGATCGCCGGCGCCGGCGGCGGGGATGCGGACGCCCGCTGGCAGGCACTGGACGCGAACCGCGACGGCAAGGTCGACGATACCGAGTTCGCCGACACGGTCGCTGACCCGTTCGGCAACGAACGGGACGCCCTGCTCCGTCGCATCCTCGACGAACTCAGGGCCGGCCAGGGCGCCGTCCAGCCGCGCGGCCAGGTGCTGGACGCGGCCGGCGGCGTCGCCGATCCGCACGCCACGCTGCGCTGGCTCGCGGCGACCTTCCCCGGCAACACGCAGGTCTGAGTCACTGCGCCAGCAGCTTGCGGATCGTCGCCTCGGTCTGCGCATAATCCCCTTCGCCGAAGTGGGAGTAGACGACTTCGCCCTTCTTGTCGACGAGGTAGAACGCGGGCCAGAACTGGTTGTTGTACGCGCTCCAGGTGGCATACCGGTTGTCCTGCGCGACCGGAAAAGTGATGCCGTTGCGCTGCACGGCCGTCTTCAGGTTGTTCAGGTTGCGCTCGAACCCGTATTCCGGCGTGTGCACGCCGACGACGACGAGTCCCTGGTCCTTGTACTTCTGGTGCCAGCCTTTCACGTACGGCAGCACGTGCTGGCAGTTGATGCAGTCGTACGTCCAGAAGTCCACTAGCACGACTTTCCCGCGCAACTGCTGCATGCTGAGCGGCGCGCTGTTGATCCAGTTGTCGATGCCCGCGAAGTCCGGTGCGGGGGCGGCCTGTGCACCCACGGCGACGAAGGCGGCGGCGACTGCGATGAGGGAACGGATTTTCATGGTGAACTCCTTACAGGGTTGGGAAGATGGAAGGGACGTGGGCAGCGATCTGCGTATCGACCTGGAACCAGATTGCGGCCGCGCTGGCCAGCACGAGCACGCCGAACGCGCGCTGCAGGGCCACGGCATGACGGGCCACGCCGCGCACGCGCTGGACGATGGCCTGGCCGCCGTGGATCAGCGCCAGCATCGGCAGCGCGGCACCGAGCGCATACAGGCCGACGAGCTGCACGGCTTTACCGGGATCGTGCGCCTGCACGACGAGGGCGAGAATCGACGCGAGGACTGGACCGGCGCACGGCGTCCACACGGCGCCCAGCGACAGGCCCAGCACGAACGCACTGCCCTGCTGCGGTACGGCATCCGTGCCGCGCAGCTTCGCCCATAACGGACGCACGGCCTCGACGAGCAGATCCCACGGCCGCGACCAGATGCGCAGCAGGCCCGATAACCCCAGCAGTACGATCGCGATATTGCGCAGCGTCTCCTGCGCCAGTTGCGCCGCGCTCGACACGGCACCGAGCGCCAGCGCGAACGCGGAGAACGACAGCACGAAACCGGCCACGATCAGCAACGGACGGCGGCGATTGGATTGCTCGACCGTCGCGCCGAGCAGGAACGGCAGAACTGGCAGCACGCACGGGGACGCCACCGTGGCCAGGCCGGCCAGCAGGGCAAGCGGGGATGCGATCGGATTCGTCATGGAAGTCTCCTGAGTTTGCGAGACTCCATTGGACGCCCGCGGTATGTGCGCGATGTGTCCGCAACCTCCCATTTTTGTCAGGCCATGTGTCCTGTCCAGCCCCCGACACATTCGGACATAATGACGCCGCAGCGTCGCGCTACAGTACGTCCCGCAACCACCGAAGGAGAGCTTATGAACGAGACCGATCACGTGCTGGTCGTCGACGACGACCGCGGCATCCGCGAACTGGTCGGCGCCTACCTGGAAAAGCAGGGGCTGCGGGTCACGCTGGCCGCGAACGGCCGGGAAATGCGCAACGCGCTGATGCACGCGACGCCCGACCTGATCCTGCTCGACATCATGATGCCCGGCGAGGACGGCCTCACCTTGTGCCGCGAACTGCGCGCCGGCAAGCACCGCGCGATCCCGATCGTGATGCTGACGGCACGCGACGACGAGACGGACCGCGTCGTCGGCCTGGAGCTCGGCGCGGACGACTACGTGCCGAAACCGTTCGCCGTGCGCGAACTGCTGGCCCGCATCCGCGCCGTCCTGCGCCGCACGCGCATGCTGCCGCCGAACCTGCAGGTGACGGAAGCCGCGAAGCTGATCGCGTTCGGCGACTGGCGCCTCGACACGGTCGGCCGCCACCTGCTCGATGAGAATGGCGTCGAGGTCGCGATGAGCGGTGCGGAATACCGCCTGCTGCGCGTGTTCCTCGACCATCCGCAGCGCGTGCTGTCGCGCGACCAGCTGATGGGCCTCACGCACGGCAACGACGCGGAATTCTTCGACCGCTCGATCGACCTGCTCGTGAGCCGCCTGCGCCAGCGCCTGGGCGACGGCGCGCGCGAACCCCGCTACATCAAGACGCTGCGCAACGAAGGCTATGTGTTCTCGGCCGAGGTGACGATCCTGGAAGGCCGGACATGAAACCCTGGTGGCCGCGCAGCCTGTATGCGCGTTTGGCATTGATCCTGTTCGCGGGCCTCGCGCTGGCGCAGGGCCTGTCCGTCGCGCTGACGTTCACGGAGCGCGACCAGGCGACGACGAATTTGATGATGGGCTACGTGGAACGCGAGGTCGCGAGCTCCGTCGCCCTGCTCGACCTGTTGCCCGCGGCCGAGCGGCCGGCCTGGCTGCCCCGTCTCGCGCGGCGCAGCTACCGCTTCATCCTCGGGCCGGGCGAAACGGCGGGCGCGATGCCGGACGAGAAGCTGTCCGCCCAGATCGCGCACTCGATCGAGCAGGGGATCGGCCGCAGCTATCCGCTGTCCGTGAACGGTCTCGGGAACGAGGGCCGCATGCAGGTTCACCTGCGCCTGTCGGACGGCTCGCCGTTGACCATCGACGTGCAGCCGATGCGCGGCGTCCCGCTGTCGCCGTGGCTGCCGTACGTGCTGGCCGCGCAGCTGGCGATCCTCGCCGCGTGCTGCTGGTTCGCGGTGCGCCAGGCCGTGCGGCCGCTGCGCGCGCTGGCCGAGGCGGCCGACGCGCTCGGCCCGGACCTGCGTCCCGTCGAACTGCCGGAACGCGGCCCGTCCGAAGTGCTGCGTTCCGCGCGCGCGTTCAACGCCATGCAGAAGCGCATCGCCGCCTACGTCGACGAGCGCGTGCGCATCCTCGCCGCCATCTCGCACGACCTGCAGACGCCGATCACACGCATGCGCCTGCGCGTGGACATGATGGACGACGAAGCCCAGCAGCCGAAACTGCGCGCCGACCTCGAGGAACTGCAAGGTCTCGTCAAGGACGGCATCGGCTACGCGCGCGCCATGCACGGCGAACGGGAACCGGCGCGCGCCATCGACCTCGACGCCCAGCTCGACAGCCTCGTGCTGGACTACCGCGACGCGGGCAGCGCCGTGCACCTGGAAGGCCGCATCGGTTCTCCGGTGCAGACGCGCCCGAAGGCGCTGCGGCGGATCATCGGCAACCTCGTCGACAACGCGCTGCGCTACGGCGGCAGCGCCGACATCGTCGCGGGGCGGGACAGCCAGGGCGCGGTCCTCGTCCGCGTGCTGGACAACGGCCCGGGCATCCCCGCCGACCAGCTGGAAGCCGTGTTCGAACCGTTCTTCCGCCTGGAGGGCTCGCGCAACCGCGACACGGGCGGCACGGGCCTCGGCCTCGCCATCGCGCGCCAGCTGGCGGGCAGTCTTGGCGGAACGCTCACCTTGCACAACCGGCCGGAAGGCGGGCTGGAGGCGCGCCTTACCCTGCCGTGACTTGTGCGTGATCCCTGAACGCGGGGATGTCGGCCAGGCGCGCGAAAACGGCCTCGACGTGCGACCAGCGCGCCAGCGGCAGGCCCGCGCGTGCCGCGTTCAGCGCCTGCGGGAACAGGAAGACGTCCGCGAGGCCCGGCGTGTCGCCCGCACAGAAGCGGCTCGGCGTCACGGCATGGCGGCGCGCCAGCAGCGCCTCCAGCGCATCGATCCCCTCTTCCATCCAGTGACGGCGCCATGCGGGCGCGGTCGACTCGTCGAAGCCCGGCATCGTCGCGAGATGGTTGATCACACGGGGCGTCACCAGCGCATGCGTTTCGGCCAGCACGGCCAGCACGAACGCGCGCACCCAGGCCCGCGTCGCCGGATCGTCCGGCAGCAGCGGCGCCTGCGGCTGGATCTCGTCCAGGTACTCGATGATCGCCAGCGATTGCGTCAGCAGCACGCCGTCGTCCGTCAGCAGCGCCGGCACGAGGCCTTGCGGATTCACGTCCAGGTAGGCCGGCCGGCGGTTCTCCGCACCCTCGCCCACGATCCCGACGGGGATGCGGTCGACGTGCAGGCCCTTCAGCGCGAACGCGATGCGGACCCGCGCGGAGGCGGACGAGATGGCGGCGTCGTACAGTTTCATGGCGGACTCCATTATCGAGATAACGTTTATCGAGATAAGTATTTTTGCGAAGTCTAGCAGCGCGGATCGCGAATTTCAAGTACGATAATCGTTATCACGATAATTTCCTGGATAATCATGTCTGACAACGACACCCGTGCCAAAGCGGCCCGCATGGCGGACTTCATGTGCTTCGCCATCTACTCGACGAATCTCGCGTATTCGCGCGTGTACAAGCCCGTGCTGGACGCGCTGGGCCTCACCTATCCGCAATACCTGGCGATCATCGCGCTGTGGGAAGAGGACCAGCAGACGGTCAAGGCCTTGAGCGAAAAACTGTTCCTGGAACCGAGCACGGTGACGCCGATGCTCAAGCGGCTGGAAGCGATGGGGTATGTGCGCCGCGAGCGCGACAAGGAAGACGAACGCAACGTCCGCATCTCCCTCACGGACGCGGGCCGCGCGCTGCGCGAAAAGGGCCTCGGGTTCGGTAAGCAGACGGTGGCCGCCTCGGGCCTGAGTCCGGAAGAATTCCCGCAGCTGCAGAAGGCCATCGTGCGGCTGCGCGACAACCTGATCGACGCGGCCGGCAAGACGGAAGGCTGACGCTCAGACTTCCGCGACGGGTGTCGCGCGTGCCTTCAGTGCGGCCATGACGAAGTCCACCGTCGCGCCGAGTTGCGCGGCGCCGGCGCCCGCCTTCGCGCTGATGCGCATGCCGCGGATCGCGGTGTGGATGAAATGCGCGGCCTCTGCAGGATCGAGACCGGGCGCCAGTTCGCCCGCCTGGCGCGCACGCAGGAGCTGCTCCGCGAAGATCGCTTCCGTCACCTGTTGCGAACGCTCGATGTGCGCCTGCACGTCGGGCTCGGCCTGGCCGAATTCCGCGACCGCGTTGACGCTGAGGCAGCCGCGCGCGCGCAGGGCCGCGTCCGCGCCGGCGATCTCGCCCAGGAACGCTTCCAGCGCGCCCAGCGGCGACGGTCCGGCCGCGAGCCGCTGCCGCAGCGCTGCGCCGCCCGTCTCCGTGTAGCGGGCCAGCGCGGCGAGATACAGCTGCTTCTTGTCGCCGAACGTGTCGTACATGCTCTGGCGGCCGATGCCCATCGCGCGCACCAGGTCGTCCGTGGACGTTGCCTCGTACCCCTGTTCCCAGAACACCCGCACGGCCGCATCGAGCGCCGCGGCCGGATCGAATACCTTCGTTCGTGCCATGTTTTTAATCTTGACTAGCCAGTCCAAAATAAAAGTATAATCGATTCTCCATTTTGGACCAATCAGTCAAGAAAGGACGCTCCATGAAAATCGCATTCGTCACCGGCGGCTCGCGCGGCATCGGCGCCGCCATCGTCCGCCGCCTCGCGGCCGACGGCGCCACCGTCGCGTTCACGTACGTCAGCGCGCACGACCGCGCGCTGCAACTGGCGGCAAGCATCGACGCCGCAGGCGGCCGTGCCCTGCCCCTGCGCGTCGACAGCGCCGACGCGCAGGCGCTGCAGCAGGCCATCGCGGGCGTGGTGGCGCAGTTCGGCCGCATCGACATCCTCGTCAACAGCGCGGGCATCCTCGTGCACAAGGATCTTGCGGAGACGACGCTCGACGACTACGACCGCATCGCCGCCGTCAACGTGCGCGCGCTGTTCGTCGCCACGCAGGCGGCCGCGCCGCACATGGGAGACGGCGGACGCATCGTCAACATCGGGAGCATGGTGGCGGACCGTGCGGGCAGTCCGGGCGTGGCGTTGTACGCGATGAGCAAGGCTGCCGTCGCCGGCCTCACGCGCGGGCTCGCGCGCGACCTGGGGCCGCGCGGCATCACGGTGAACAATGTGCAGCCGGGGCCGACGGAGACGGAGATCGTCGCGGACGAGGCCACGCGCGCCTACTTGCGTGCGCAGATCCCTGTGGGCCGGATGGGGCAGGATGCCGAAATCGCGGGGCTGGTGGCTTACCTCGTCGGGAACGAGGCGGGATACGTCAACGGGGCGTCGCTGACGATCGACGGGGGCTTCGTCGCGTGAACGGCTTACAGGCCGTAGCCGCTGGCCTTCAGGATCGCCGCCGGATCCTTGAGTTCGAGCAGGTCGCGGATCGCGGCGCGCTTGTCGGATGCGCGCGCCACGTAGGCTTCCGCGATGCGCATGCCGATCCAGTAGCCGGCCTCGCATGGCCAACCCTCGGGCGCGGAGCCGCAGTTCACGAACCAGCGGCGGAAGTGCGGGCTGGCGATCAGTTTGTTCACGTCGGCGCCGCCGCCGCGGATGGCCTCGCGGTCGCGCTGGAATTCCTGCCACAGCCACGCTTCCCGCGGCCGCGCCCAGGCGTCGCGGTCGAGATGGGGAATCTCGCCGGTGACCAGGGTCGCGAGATAGTCCGCGCCGCCCTCGCGCAATGCCTGGCTCACCAGCAGATCGGCGAGCGCCGCCGGCGTTTCGTCGGCCTGCCACGTGTGCACCGTCTCGTGCGCGAAGAAGCCGCGCATCGTCGTGCGAAACTGCTCGGGCGTAGTGCCGGGTGGACAGGTGACTTCGAGGCCGAGCGCCTGCCTGTCGCTGTCGGCCGTGCCGCCGGAATTGCCGGCGCCGAAGACGACGTCGATGGCGGGCAGCGGACGTTCCGGCAGCAGGCCCGCAAACGCGAGATAGATTGCGCGCAGGTCGGCGCGCAGGATTGGTAACTGCGGCAGGCAGGCGCGGATCGCGTACCGGTAGGTGTCCGGCTTTTTGGCGACCACCGCCGCGAGGTGCTGCGCGTCGCGGATGCGTCCGGGGGTGAAGAGCTTCACGCCAGGCCCCGCACCATCCAGGTAGCCCCGCTGCAGCGCGTCCGCCGTCGGCACGGCGCCATCCTGCATCAACGCGGCGAAACGCAGCGCGTCGCGCGCGTTGATGTCCGCCGTGAGCGGATCGACGCCGCCCGCACAGGCGACGCCCGTCCACAACGCCAGCAGCGGCAGAAGTCGTCCGGCGCGCCGCATCGTCAGAACCGTTCGGTCTCGTGCAGGTAGCGCCAGCGCCCGACCGGCAGCTGGCCCAGCGCCACGCGCCCGATGCGCAGCCGGCGCAGCGACTTCACGCTCAAGCCGACCTCGGCGCACATCGCGGCGACCTGCCCCGGCCGGACATCCTTGCCGGCCAGCCGCAGCCGCGCCTCGCTTTGCCAGCTGGCCTTCAGCGGCACGGTTGTCCTGCCCTGCACGCGCATGCTCGCGTTCAGGCGAGACAAGCCATCCTCGGCGATGGCGCCCGTCACCTCGGCCACATATTCCTGTTCGACGCGGGCGCCGTCCTCGACCAGCTTGCGCGTCACGCGCCAGTCCTGGCTCAGCACGAGCAGACCGCTCGCTTCCGGTTCCAGCGGCGTGACGACGGTCAGCCGCGCCAGGTGCCGGCGCAAAAAGCGCGCATTGGGCGACGCGGCCAGCGTCTCGGGTGCGATCAGCGCCAGCGCACCGGCCGCGTCGACGCCGGCCGGCTTGTGCAGCAGGATCGTCACCGGCGCCGGCTCCACGGGTTCCGCGCCCGGCAGCAGCGCAACGGCCTGCGCGGCCGTCACGCGCGTTGCGGGGTCTTCGACGACGGCGCCGTCGACCGTCACCCAGCCGCCCGCGATATAGCGTTCGGCTTCGCCGCGCGAACACGGCACGGTTTCGGCCACGCGCTTGGCGAGGCGGATGCCCTCTTCGCTCATTGCGCTTTCCAGTCGCGGAAGAACGCCTCGAACGCGGCGACAGTCGTCTTCACGTCGGCAGCCGTCACGTCCAGGTGCGTCACGAGGCGCGTGTGCGGGCCGATCGAGGCGCGGATGCCCTGGCGGCTCAACGCCTCGCGCAGCGGCGCGCACGCGGCTTCCGGGATCTCGACATAGAAAATGTTCGTCTGCGGCGTCGTGACTTTCAGCGCGTCGATGCGCGCGAGGCCGGCGGACAGGTCGGCCGCATTCTGGTGATCGTCGGCGAGGCGTTCGACATTGTGCTCCAGCGCGTAGTGCGCCGCGGCCGCGATGACGCCGGCCTGGCGCATGCCGCCGCCCAGCATCTTGCGCCAGCGCTTGCCCTGCTCGATGAAGGCCCTGGGGCCCAGCAACACGGAACCGACCGGTGCACCGAGGCCTTTCGACAGGCACACGGACACGGTGTCGAAACCTGCCGTTGCCTCGCGCAGCGAGATGCCCTGCTTGACGGCCGCGTTGCACACGCGGGCGCCGTCCAGGTGCGTGACGAGACCTTTCGCATGCGCGAAATCCGTCGCCGCCTTCACGTAGTCGCGCGGCAGCACGCGGCCGCCGATCGTGTTTTCCAGCGCCAGCACGCGGGTGCGCGCGAAGTGCATGTCGTCCGGCTTGATGTACGCGGCGATGTCGGCGATGGCGATCGAGCCGTCCGGCTGGTTGGCGATCGGCTGCGGCTGGATCGAACCCAGCACGGCGGCGCCGCCGCCTTCGTACTTGTACGTGTGCGCTTCCTGGCCGACGAGGTATTCGTCGCCACGGCCGCAATGCGTCATCAGCGCGATGAGATTCGTCTGCGTGCCGCTCGGCGCGAACAGGCCCGCTTCGAAACCGAACAGCTCGGCCGCATAGTCCTGCAGGCGGTTGACGGTGGGGTCGTCGGCATACACGTCGTCGCCGACGGGTGCCTCCGCCATCGCCGCGCGCATCGCGGCGGACGGTTGGGTGACGGTGTCGCTGCGCAGGTCGATCCAGCGGTCGTGGTGGTCGCTCATGGCGTTGGCTCGCTTGTCGTTGACTCAGTATAGAAACGCGAAGAGAGTTCTTCGAGGCCGACTTCGGCGAGCACCTGCTGCAGGCGCTCGGCCGGCCGGCGGCGCGGCAGGTTTTTATACGTGGCGACGATCAGCTCGTTCTTCATCGAGTGCTCCCAGCCCACCAGTTCCGTAACGGTGACCTGGTAGCCGTGCGCCTCCAGCTGCAGGCAGCGCAGCACATTCGTGATCTGGCTGCCGAATTCGCGCGTGTGGATCGGGTGGCGCCAGATCTCCGTCAGCGCGCTGCGGCCCAGGTCGCGGCCCTTGTTCTTGCGCAGCACCGAGGCGACTTCCGCCTGGCAGCACGGCACGAGCACGATGTGCTTCGCGTGCTTCTTCAGCGCGAAATCGATGGCGTCGTCCGTCGCCGTGTTGCAGGCGTGCAGGGCCGTCACCACGTCGATCGTGGCGGGCAACTTGTCGGATTCGGTGGACTCGGCGACGGACAGGTTCAGGAACGACATGCCCGGGAAGCCGAGGCGCGCGGCCAGTTCCGTCGACTTCTGCACGAGTTCTTCGCGCGTTTCGATGCCGTAGATGTGGCCCGCGTTCTCCCGTCCCTTGAAAAACAGGTCGTACAGGATGAAGCCGAGGTAGGACTTGCCGGCGCCGTGGTCGACGACGGTGACGTTTTCCCCCACGTCTTTCAGCAGCGGTTCGATGAACTGGACGAGGTGGTAGACCTGCTTCAGCTTGCGGCGGCTGTCCTGGTTCAGCTTGCCGTCGCGCGTGAGGATGTGCAGTTCCTTCAGCAGTTCGATCGACTGGCCCGGCTTGATTTCCGGGGCCAGCTGGTAAATCGTCGGGGCTTCTTTTTTAGCGGGCTTCATCTATCCAGGCTGCCTGTATGGCTTCCAAAACGCGCTCGCCGCCGCGCGTGCGGTCGTCGTCGAAGCCGTCCAGCGCGACGACCCAGTTATGCAGGTCGACGAAGCGCACGGTGGCCGGATCGACGTCCGGGTGCTGTTCGTACAAGGCCTCGGCGATGGCCGTGACATCGGTCCACTTCATGTGTCCCCCGTCGTGATCAGTGGTTCTCGGCTGCGTGGTTGATCGTGTACTTCGGGATCTCGACGACGAGGTCTTCGTCGGCGATGATGGCCTGGCAGGACAGGCGCGAGTTCGGCTCCAGGCCCCAGGCCTTGTCGAGCATGTCCTCTTCCTTTTCCTCCTGCTCGTTCAGCGAATCGAAGCCTTCGCGCACGATCACGTGGCACGTCGTGCACGCGCACACGCGGTCGCAGGCGTGTTCGATCTCGATGTCGTTCTCGAGCAGCGTGTCGCAGATCGACTTGCCGCTCTGGCCGTCGAGCACGGCGCCTTCGGGGCAGAAGACGGGATGGGGGAGGATGACGATTTGTGGCACTTCTTGACCTCTTCGATTTGTTTATACCTGATCCAGCGCCTTGCCGGCCAACACCTTGCGCACGCTCTTGTCCATGCGCCGCGCGGCGAATTCCTCGGTGCCGCGCGCCAGCGCCTGCACCGCGTCGTGCAGGACGTTCTGGCGCGAGTCCGCGTCGATGGCCGCATCGTTCGAGCGCGCCATCGCGTCGCGCACGCCCTGCACCAGTTGCGCGATCGCGCCCTGCTCTTCCTCGGTCAGCAGCTCGGCGTCGGCGTCCAGCGCGGACTGCGTGGCCAGCAGGATGCGCTCGGCCTCGACCTGTTCCTCGCGCAGCGCGCGCGCGACCATGTCGACCTGCGCCGAGTTGTACGAGTCCTGCAGCATGCGCGCGACCTCGTCGTCGCCGAGGCCGTACGACGGCTTCACGGTGATCGACGCTTCCACGCCGGAGCGCGTCTCGCGTGCCGACACGGACAACAGCCCGTCCGCATCGACCTGGTACGTGACGCGGATGCGCGCCGCGCCGGCCGCCATCGGCGGGATGCCGCGCAGTTCGAAGCGCGCCAGCGAACGGCAGTCGGACACGAGCTCGCGCTCGCCCTGCACCACGTGCACGGCCAATGCCGTCTGGCCATCCTTGAACGTCGTGAATTCCTGCGCGCGGGCGCACGGGATCGTCGAGTTGCGCGGGATGATCTTCTCGACCAGGCCGCCCATCGTCTCGATGCCGAGCGACAGCGGGATCACGTCCAGCAGCAGCCAGTCGTCGCCCGGCGCGCGGTTGCCGGCCAGGAGGTTCGCCTGGATGGCGGCGCCCAGCGCGACGACCTTGTCCGGGTCGATGTTCGCGTGCGGGATCGTCTTGAAGAAGTCGCCGACGGCGCGGCGGATGTGCGGCATGCGCGTGGCGCCGCCGACGAGCACGACGCCGTCGACGTCTTCCACGGTCACGTTCGCGTCGCGCATCGCCTTGCGCACGGCGTTCATCGTCTTCGCGACGAGCGGCTGCGTGATCTCGGCGAAGGTCTTCGCAGTGATCGTCACCTGCACGACCTCGCCCGATTTCAGGATCGCCTCGACGGTCGTCTCTTCGTTCGTCGACAGCAGTTCCTTGGCCTGGCGCGCCTTGACCATCAAGGTCGCGGTATCGACTTCGGACAGCGGCGCGAGGCCGGCCTGCTGGGTGATGTGGCAGAACAGGCGCTGGTCGAAGTCGTCGCCGCCGAGCGCGGAATCGCCGCCCGTGGACAGCACTTCGAACACGCCCTTCGACAGCTTGAGGATCGAGATGTCGAACGTGCCGCCGCCCAGGTCGTACACGGCGAACACGCCTTCCTTGCCGTGGTCGAGGCCATACGCGATGGCGGCGGCCGTAGGCTCGGACAGCAGGCGCAGGACGTTCAGGCCGGCCAGCTGCGCGGCGTCCTTCGTCGCCTGGCGCTGCGCATCGTCGAAGTACGCGGGCACCGTGATGACGGCGCCGACCAGTTCGTCGCCGAGCGCGTCTTCCGCGGTCTGGCGCAACGTGGCCAGGATCTGTGCGGAGACTTCGACGGGCGACTTCACGCCGGCGACGGTCTTCAATTGCACCATGCCGGGCGCGTCGACGAAGTCATACGGCAGGTTCTCGGCATGCGCGATGTCCTTCAGGCCGCGGCCCATGAAGCGCTTGACGGAGACGATGGTGTTCTTCGGATCGGTGGTGCGGGCCGCCATGGCCTTGTAGCCGATGTTGGCGTGGCCGTTCGGGAGGTAGCGCACGATCGATGGCAGCAGCGAGCGGCCGTCCTCGTCGGTGAGCACTTCCGGGATCGAGTGGCGCACGGTCGCGACGAGGGAATTGGTGGTGCCCAGGTCGATGCCCACCGCCAGCCGGTGCTGGTGCGGCGCGGTCGACATGCCGGGTTCGGAGATCTGCAATAGTGCCATGGTCGTGTTACCTGGTTTTATTATTGGATACGTTCGTGGGGTGGGGTGACTGACACGCCGGCATCAATCACGCCACCCCACGGACCGCGTCGCGGTCAATCAAGACTCCAGCGCCTCGAACGCGTAATGCAATTCGTCGCCGAATTTGTCGAGGAACATCAGCGCCCGCACGCCCTGCGCCGCCTGCTGGTAGTCGCCGGCGTCGAGCAGCTTGCCGACCTGCGCCAGGCGCTGCTTGCGCTCGTTGCGGATGCGCGCATCCAGCTCGTCGAGGGCGCCGGCATCCTTCGCGTCGCGCGCGTCGGACAGGGCTTCGCGCAGCTCCATCTGCTCCATCAGGAAGTCCATCGGCATCGCGGTGTTCGACTCGGTCTGCAGGTCGACGCCATGCAGCTCGCACAGGTAGCGCGCGCGCAGCATCGGGCTTTTCAGCGTTTGATAGGCCTCGTTGGCGCGCGTGGCCCACTGCATCGCGACGCGCTTTTCCGTGTCGCTCGCGTTCACGAAGCGGTCCGGATGGACGCGGCCCTGGACTTCGCGGTAAGCGGCGTCCAGCGCGTCCATGTCGACGTCGAACCTGGCCGGCAGCTGGAACAGCTCGAAGTGGTTTTGCACGTTCCGGCGCTCCCGGTCAGACGCGGAAGCTTTCGCCGCAACCGCAATTGTCCTTGACGTTCGGGTTGTTGAAGCGGAAGCCTTCGTTCAGGCCTTCGCGGGCGAAATCGAGCTCGGTGCCGTCGATGTACGGCAGGCTCTTCGGATCGACGAAGACCTTCACGCCATGCGATTCGAAGACCGTATCTTCGGCGGCGGCTTCGTCGACGTATTCCAGCTTGTAGGCCAGGCCGGAGCAGCCGGTCGTGCGCACGCCGAAACGCAGGCCCACGCCCTTGCCCCGGCGTTCGAGGTAACGGTTGATGTGCTTTGCGGCTTTTTCGGTCAGGGTCACAGCCATTTCTATCTCCAGCTTGGGGTTACGACGTTACGCTTTTTCGGTCGCGTGCTTGGTCTTGTAGTCGGCGACGGCCGCCTTGATGGCGTCTTCGGCCAGGATCGAGCAGTGGATCTTCACCGGCGGCAGCGCCAGTTCTTCGGCGATCTGCGTGTTCTTGATGGCCAGTGCCTCGTCCAGCGATTTGCCTTTCACCCACTCGGTCACGAGCGAGCTCGAAGCGATCGCCGAGCCGCAGCCGTACGTCTTGAATTTCGCGTCTTCGATCACGCCGGCTTCGTTCACCTTGATCTGCAGCTTCATCACGTCGCCGCAGGCCGGTGCGCCGACCATGCCGGTGCCGACGTCGTCGGCATTCTTGTCGAACGAGCCGACGTTGCGCGGGTTTTCGTAGTGGTCCAGGACCTTGTCGGAATATGCCATGGTAGTGCTCCTTCGTGTTCTGTTCAGTGAATTAGTGGGCGGCCCACTGGATCGAGTTCAGGTCAATGCCATCCTTGTGCATTTCCCACAGCGGCGACAGTTCGCGCAGCTTGCCGACTTTTTCCTTCAGCAGCTTGACGGCGAAGTCGATGTCTTCCTCGGTCGTAAAACGGCCGATGGTGAAGCGGATCGAGCTGTGCGCCAGTTCGTCGCTGCGGCCCAGGGCGCGCAGCACGTACGACGGTTCCAGCGAGGCCGACGTGCAGGCCGAACCCGACGACACGGCGATGTCCTTGACGGCCATGATCAGCGATTCGCCTTCGACGAAGTTGAAGGACACGTTCAGGTTGTGCGGGACGCGGTGTTCCATGTCGCCGTTGATGTAGACCTCTTCGATCTCCAGCAGGCCCTTGGCCAGGCGGTCGCGCAGCGCCTTGATGCGCGCGAGCTCGGTGGTCATCTCTTCCTTGGCGATGCGGAAGGCTTCGCCCATGCCGACGATCTGGTGCGGTGCCAGCGTGCCCGAACGCAGGCCGCGCTCGTGGCCGCCGCCGTGCATCTGCGCTTCCAGGCGCACGCGCGGCTTGCGGCGCACGTACAGCGCGCCGATGCCCTTCGGACCGTAGGTCTTGTGCGCGGAGAAGCTCATCAGGTCGACCTTCAGTTCTTCCAGGTTGATCTCGACCTTGCCCGTGGCCTGCGCCGCGTCGCTGTGGAAGATGATGCCCTTCTTGCGGCACAGTTCGCCGATTTCCCTGATCGGCTGGACCACGCCAATCTCGTTATTCACGAGCATCACGGAGACGAGGATCGTGTCCGGACGGATCGCCGCTTCCAGCTGCTCCAGCGTGATCAGGCCATTGTCCTGCGGTTCCAGGTAAGTCGCTTCGAAGCCCTGGCGTTCCAGCTCGCGCACGGTGTCCAGCACGGCCTTGTGCTCGGTCTTGACCGTGATGATGTGCTTGCCTTTCGACTTGTAGAAGTGCGCGGCGCCCTTCAGCGCGAGGTTGTTCGATTCCGTCGCGCCCGAGGTCCAGATGATCTCGCGCGGATCGGCGCCGACGAGCGCCGCGACCTGTGCGCGCGCCTCTTCGACGGCCGCCTCGGCGCTCCAGCCGTAGGCGTGGCTGCGCGACGCCGGGTTACCGAACTGCTCGCGCAGGTACGGAATCATCTTGTCCGCCACGCGCGGATCGATCGGCGTCGTGGCCGAGTAATCCATGTAGATCGGGAAATGCGGCGCAGTCACGAAGCTCTGCTCGATTTTTTTGTCCAAGGGCGCGTTCATCAGTTCACTCCAATATGCTTAGCTTCAGTATTGTCCGACGGCGCGTGGCGGTGCATCACCACGACGTTCTGTTCTTTCTGCTTCTGCTGGTCGACGAGGTCCTGCAAGGTCACCGAGTCGAGGAAATCGACCATTTTCGCGTTCAGCGTGGCCCACAGTTCGTGGGTCATGCAGCGGGTGCCGCTGGCGGCATCGGCGCCATGACAGTTTTCCTTGCCGCCGCACTGGGTCGCATCGATCGGCTCGTCGACGGCGATGATGATGTCGGCGACGGTCACCTTGTCGGCGCTGCGCGCCAGGCTGTAGCCGCCGCCCGGGCCGCGCACCGACTCGACGATCTCGTGCCGGCGCAGCTTGCCGAACAATTGCTCCAGGTACGACAGCGAAATGGCCTGGCGCTGGCTGATGCCCGACAGCGTGACCGGACCATTGCCCTGGCGCAGGGCGAGGTCGATCATCGCGGTAACAGCAAAACGGCCTTTGGTGGTCAGACGCATCACAACCCCGGTTGGTTTTCCAGACAGTGTTAAAATCTTGCTTCTCTTCAACCGATCACGTTTTCATCTGTCTCTTGGGACACCTTGGAAAACCTGATTAGTTGATCGATTTAGTCAAGTATAGCGTATTTCGCCAGCCTTTGCTTGGCCCACCCTTTTTTAGCCGCGGTGCAGCAAATGCATCGGCCCGAACAGTTTCTGCATGCCTTCGTGACGGATGAACGACAGGTTGTACGGGTGCTCGGCGTGGATCTGCGGGAAGCCGGCCGTCTCCGGCACCTTGTTCAACTGCTCGGCAATCTTGCCCCACAACACCAGGGTCGGCTTGTCGGCGCGTTCCGCCAGCGCGGCGAACACGGCGCGCTGGAACGGCACCCATGCCCGCGCTTCCTGGACCGGCGGCACATGCTTGCGGAACACGAGGGCCGCATTCAACAGCAGGAAACCGTGGCCGAGCAGGTTGTCCTGCAGCTCGGCCAGGGTCTGGATCGAGCCATCCGTCCGTGCGGCCTTCGCGATGGGCGCCAATGCCGCGCCGCCCGTGTCGTCCTCGCTCAGGCGGCCTTCGGCCACCAGCAGCATCTTCATGAAGTTGCGCAGCGACGTGGCGCGGTTGACGGGCTTCGACAGGCCCGTCTCCGACCATAGCGGACCGACGGCCCCGTCCATGAAGCACACCCCGGTCGCGCTCTCTTCGCGCGGATACGGGCCCTCCCCCACGAGCACGTAGCGCACGGCCGGCAGCGGCAGCGCGAACGCGGCGAACAGGCGGCCGCCCGTGGGCAGGTAGTGGTCGTTGGCGAGATCCGGCAGGTAGTCCGGCGTCGCCTGCATCATGGCGTCGAGACCGTTGATCAGATGGGGGCGCCAGGAGGCGTCGGCACGTTCCAGGGCAGCGGCGATGGGCGCGGGGATAGGCATGGCATCACGGGGAGTCAAAGAGGCGCAGATTGTAGCCGAGCCCGGTTCCCACAAGGCCTATATTCACGGACTGTTCCGCGATTCAACGTAGCGTCCGATCTCCGCAAAAACGTGCATCATGCATCGCCGTGTGAACATCAGGAGGAGCTTCAAATGCAGACCATTCAGGATGTGATGACCCGCGACGTGCAAAGCATTTCGCCGCAGGAAACCGTGCAGCGCGCCGCGCAGATGATGGACGAGTTGAACGTGGGCGCGATCCCCGTGCTGGACGGCCAGAAGCTGGTCGGCATGATCACCGACCGCGACATCACGGTGCGCTCGACGGCGGCCGGGCAGGCCCCGGGCGAGACGCGCGTGGGCGACGTGATGAGTACCGACGTGCGCACCTGTGCGCCGAACCAGACGGTGGACGAGGTGCTGGGCCAGATGGGCGACGTGCAGATCCGCCGCGTGCCCGTCGTGGACGAAGCTTCGCACGAGGTGATTGGCATCGTCTCGCTGGGCGACATGGCGGCCAAGCATTCGGCCGGCATCGACCATACGCTGGAAGAGATCTCGACGCCGGCCGAGCCGGATCGCTCGACCCTCGGGTCGGAGACGCGGCACTGAGCAGCGCCGCGTCCAGGAATCATCGGACGCGGATTATTCCGCGTCCGGCTGGTTGGAGGGATGCGCCGCCACGAAGGCGGGCAACTCGATGCACGCCGCGTTGATGCGCGCGATGTTCGGATAGGCCGCGATGTCGATACCGTGGCGCTGCGCATTGAACACCTGCGGCACGAGGAAGCAGTCGGCGATCGTCGGCAGGTAGCCGTGGCACAGCGGGCCCGCGCTCGGGTCGCGCGCCAGGTGCTTCTCCAGCACCTCGAGGCCGCCCACGAGCCAGTGGCGGTACCACTGCGTCTTGATCTCTTCCGACAGGCCGAGGTCCTTGACGAGGTAGCGCAGCACGCGCAGATTGTTCACGGGATGGATGTCGCAGGCAATAATCTGCGCGAGCTCGCGCACGCGCGCGCGGCCGGAAGCATCCTTCGGCAGCAACGGCACCTGCGGGTATTCATCCTCGAGGTATTCGAGGATGGCCATCGACTGGGTCAGCGTGATGTAGTCGTCCTGGAAGGTGGGGACGAGACCGCTGGGATTCATCTTGATGTAGTTCTCTTGCAGCTGCTCGCCGCCGCCGCGCAAAAGGTGCACCGGAACCGCGTCGTACTTCAGCCCCTTCAGGTTGAGCGCGATACGCACCCGGTATGCGGCCGAACTGCGGAAATAGGTATAGAGCTTCATTCCTTCCTCCCGTGATAGTGTGCAACCTCCTGGTCGATGGCACCGAACACGCTGGCGCCATCGGCATCGAGCATCTCGATACGGACAGTATCGCCGAAGCGCAGGAAAGGTGTGCTGGGTGCGCCCTGTTCGATCGTCTCGTACATACGCAGCTCCGCCAGGCAGCAATACCCCACGCCACCGTTGGCGATGCTCGATCCGTGCAGGCTGCCCTGCTTGTTCGACACCGTGCCCGAGCCGATGATGGAACCGGCTTCCAGTTCGCGCGTCTTCGCGGCGTGCGCGACCAGTTGCGCGAAGCTGAACGTCATGTCGTCGCCCGCGTTGGGACGGCCGAACGGCTGGTCGTTCAACGTCACCAGCAGCGGGAGGTGCAGCTTGCTGTCGCGCCAGGCATCGCCGAGCTCGTCCGGTGTCACGGCCACCGGAGAGAACGCGCTGGCCGGCTTGGACTGGAAGAAGCCGAAGCCTTTTTCCAGCTCTTTCGGTATCAGGTTGCGCAGGGAAACGTCGTTGACCAGCATGACGAGGCGGATGGCCTGGGCCGCCTGCTCCACGGTGGCGCCCATCGGCACGTCGCCCGTCACGACCGCCACTTCTGCCTCCAGGTCGACGCCCCACTCCTCGGACAGCACGGCGATCGGATCGCACGGCCCGACGAAGGAATCCGAACCGCCCTGGTACATCAGCGGATCCGTATAGAACGACGGCGGCACCTGTGCGCCGCGCGCCTTGCGCACGAGTTCCACGTGGTTGATGTAGGCGGAGCCGTCGGCCCACTGGTAGGCACGCGGCAGCGGCGACGCGCACTCTTCCTCGATGAAGGATTCGGCCCCCGCAGCCGTGCCGGCATTCAGCTGGCCATACACGTGACGCAGCTTCGGCACCACGTGGTCCCAGTCGTCCAGCGCCTGCTGCAGCGTACGGGCGATCTTCGGGACGGCCTGGCACGTGACCAGGTCCCGGCTGACGACGACGAGCGTACCGTCGCGGCCGCCCGCCTTCAGGGTAGCGAGTTTCATGGCGTTTCCTTCAACAATGTAGTGTTTCCGCCATTAAAAAGTAAAACGGACTATCATACAAACAATATTTTCCGCTCTATTTATCGGATTTCCTGATGAATCCTACCCTGCGCCAGATGCGCGCCTTCGTTGCCCTGGCAAAGACCGGTAACTTTACGCTTGCCGCGCAGTACATGCACGTCACACAGTCGGCCTTGTCCGGTTTGATCAAAGAGCTGGAACAGACGCTCGGCGTCCGCGTCGTCGACCGCAGCACGCGGCGTATCGCCTTGACCGAAACGGGGAACGAACTCTATCCCCTATTCAGCCAGATGATCGATGACCTCGACCGTGCGCTTGCGAACATTGCGGACCAGGCGCAACTCAGGAAGGGTATCGTGCGCGTGGCTGTGCCCCAGTTGATGGCCTGCACCCTGCTGCCGCAGGTGATCGCCGCATGGCGCACGCGCTACCCGGACATCCGCATCAGCCTGTCCGACTCGCCTGTCGAGGCCGTCACGACGCGCGTGCTGTCCGGCGAAACGGACTTCGGCATCGGCCCCGAGCGCGACAGCGCCCCGCAACTGGAAGCACGGGAGCTGATGGAAATGCCGTTCGAGGCGGTGGTGCCGCCCGATCATGCGCTGGCGAAGCGCCGCCGGCTCGGCTGGGGCGACCTTGCCGCGCATCCCTTGATCACATTGCGTGGCCAGTTCACGGAGCGGCTGCTGGCGGACATGGGCAGTGGCGGCGGTGACGGCAAGCCCGGCAGGTCGGGCAACAGGATGGAGAACGCCGAGGACGGTGGAAGCGATGGCGGTCGCAATGAGAAACGCAGCGGCAGCGCCGACACGCTGCGCGAGCTGACGCTGCGGCCGGCCCACGAAGTCACGTACATGACCACTGCGCTGGCCATGGTGGCGTCCGGCCTGGGCATCACGGTCTGCATGCCGTACGCCGCGCCGCTCGTGCGCCTGCACGGCCTGCGCATGCTGCCGCTCGACGCGCCCGTGTTGACGCGCCGCTTCTTCGTCTACACGCGCGAGCAGCGGTCGCTGTCGCCGGCCGCGGCCGCCTTCATCGCGTTCCTGTTCGACTGGGTCGGCGCGGCCGACAATCCCGCGGGCGCATTGCGGCCACGCGCCTGACGCCGCCGAACGGCCGCGCTAGAATGCAGCTTCCTCCATGCAACCTCCTTTCATCGATGTCCCATAACACCATCGCGATCAACCAGCGCATGGACAGGTTCGACAACCATGCGAGCGTCTGGCTGTTCGGCTACGGCTCCCTCATCTTCAAGGCCGACTTCCCGTACCTCGAGCGGCGCCCCGCCAGCATCACGGGGTGGACGCGGCGCTTCTGGCAAGGCTCGCACGACCACCGCGGCACCGAGACGGCGCCGGGCCGGGTCGTGACCCTCGTGCCGGACCCGGGCGCAACGTGCCACGGCATGGCCTACCTCGTCACGCCCGAGGAATTCGCGCACCTCGACTACCGCGAAAAGAACGGCTACCTGCGCCTGGCGACCGACATCCGCTTCGAGGACGGCGGCACGACCGAAGGCCTGGTTTACATCGCCACGCACGAGAACGCGGCCTATCTCGGCCCGGCGAGTGAGCGCGACATTGCGCTACAAATCGCCACTGCGCGCGGCCCTAGCGGACCGAACAGCGAATACCTGCTGGAACTGGCCAGGGCCCTGCGCGCACTCGGCAAGCCCGACCCGCACGTGTTTGAGATCGAGCGGCACCTGCAGGAGTTCCAACGCCGTGTTTGATCGGGCGCGAATCCGGCGCTGCCGTGCGCGCGGCGGCTTTATGTTCTAATCCTGTCGAGCTTTCAGGAACTGGAGACCCCATGCAGCAACCACCGCCTCATCCGCCATCGGCCAGCGAACTGGACGAAGACACGCTGGCCTTCGTGCGCAAGGTCTTCCACTTCGCGCGCACCGGCGAGGCCGGCGAACTCGCGACCTTGCTGGGCCAGGGCCTGCCGCCCAACCTGCGCAACGAGCGCGGCGACAGTCTCCTGATGCTGGCCTGCTACCACGGCCATGCGGATGCGGCCCGGGTGCTGCTGGAACACGGCGCGGATCCGGAAATCATGAACGACGCCGGCCAGACCCCGCTGGCCGGCGCCGCCTTCAAGGGGGACCTGACGATCGCGAACCTGCTGCTGGACCACGGCGCGGCGGTCGACAACGCGGGCCCGAACGGCAAGACGGCGCTGATGTTCGCCGCCATGTTCAACCGCGGGGACATCGTCCGCCTGCTGCTGGCGCGCGGCGCCGACCCGTTCCGCCTGGACGCGGACGGCAACGCCATCCTCGACGCGGCCCGCAGGATGGGCGCGGCCGACACGGCCGAACTGCTGGCCGCCGCGACCAACGAGCGCTGAGCGGCCGTTCAGCTCCCGCCGCTCAGCTCATGCCGCGGCCGCTCCCGTCCAGCACGCGCAGGTAGCGCGGCGCCACGGGACCAGTCAGCCACACGCCGTTGTCCGAGCGGTAGAACACGGCGCCGTCCGCGCGCATGCGGGCCGTGTCGACGTGGAGGATGACGGGAAAGCCGTGGCGGGCGCCGACGCGACGGGCCGTGTCGATGTCGCCCGACAGGTGCACGTGCTGGCGGTTACCCGCGCGCAGGCCGGACGCGAGGATGGATTTGAGGAAGCGGCTCGCCGTGCCGTGGTACAGCACGTCCGGCGGTTGCGCCGGCCGCAGGTCCAGGTCGACCTGGATCGAGTGCCCCTGGCTGGCGCGGATGCGGGTACGGGCGGCATCGAACGCGAAGCGCTGCTTGTCGTTGTCCGCGACGACGCGTTCCAGCAGCTCACGCCCGACGGGCTTGCCGTGTTCGGCCAGGCGCTGCAGGAGCACGTCGACGTCGGCCCAGCCGTTGGCATCGAGTTGCAAGCCGATGCTGTCCGGGCGGTGGCGCAGGACGTAGCTCAATAGTTTGCTCGTAGCGACGACGGCATCACGGGACATGGTGGGAACAGAGGAATGGCGTCGGCCCCAGCATACGACATGCCCGGCGGGGCCGCCAACGCGCCCGCCGGCGACGCGGTGATGATTGTTGAGCTTTGACGCCTGGCGCTCGGGTAGACTTGCGCGCCATGCAACCCTCACCCGTCCAGACTCCACCGTCGTCGCCCCGCGCGCCCGGCCTCGACCTGCTGCGCGCCGTGGCCATCGCCGTCGTCATGTTGTACCACCTGTCCAGCCACGGCATCGACGTCCCGGGCCCGGGGCAGCATGGCTGGATGGGCGTCGACCTGTTCTTCGTCCTCAGCGGCTACCTGATCGGCTGGCCCGTGCTGCGCGACCTGGCGGCGGGTCGCATGCCCGACTGGGCGGGCTTCGCCGTGGGACGAGCGTGGCGCATCCTGCCCGCCTACCTGGCGGTGCTGGCGCTGTATCTCGCGGCGCCGGCGTGGCGCGAGGCCGAGGCCATGCCGCCCGTCTGGCAATTCCTCACGTTCACGATGAACGTCTTGCCCGAGCACGTCGCGCAAGGGGCCTATTCCCATGCGTGGTCGCTGTGCGTCGAAGAACACTTTTACTTGCTCTTTCCGCTGGTCGCGTGGCTGCTGGCGCGGCGCGGACGGATGCCGGGCGTCTTCGCAACAAGCGCCGGTGCCGCCCTGCTGTTCGGTGCCGGCATGCTGCTGCGCGACTGGGAATGGCGGCATGCGATCGCACCGCATCTTGCGTCCGGCGATGCCGCGCGTGCGGTCGACGGCTACGTGGGCACCATCTACAGCCCGACGTGGACGCGGCTCGACGGGTTGCTGGCCGGCGTCCTGCTCGCTGCCTTGCGCGCGTTCCGTCCAGGCTGGTGGACGCGCGTTCTGTCCCACGGCTGGGTGCTGCTGGGCGCGGGTCTGGCGCTGCTCGTGGCGGCCGCGTGGGTCGATCCGCTGGGCCATGGCGGGACGGTACTTCTCTTTCCGCTCGTGGCCCTTGGCTGTGCCTGCCTGCTGCTCGGTGCGCTCAGTCCGCGCACGCCGCTCGGGCGCCGCGCCCTGCCAGGGGTGCGGACGCTCGCCCTGCTCGCATTCAGCCTGTACCTGACGCACCGTCAGGTGTATGCATGGCTCGACGACGTGGCGGGGGATTTGACGGCGAACGCGCCACTGGCCGCGTTCGTCCTGTACAATGGGGTCTCGCTCGCCGTGGCCGCGCTGCTGTACGTGGCGGTCGAGCGTCCGGGGCTGCGAATGCGTCCAGGCACGCCCCGACGCCTGCCCGGCGCACTCGCGCGCTGAGCGTCAGCCGCCTGCGCCGCCCTTCTCGATCTCGGCCGCCGCGCGCACCAGGATCGCGGCGATGCGCTTCTGCTCCTCGGCGGATGCACCGGCCCGCGACGCCAATGCGTGCTTGAGGGCGTGGCGCGCGTCGTGCAGCTCGGCGCTGACCGGACCACGTCCGCCCGGGCCCGCTTCCCCTTCCGCGAGCGCGCTGCGCATCAGTTCCATCTTGCGCGCGGCCTCCTCCAACCGCGCGAGCAGCATGTCCACATGTTCGCGGTTCGCCTCCAGATGGGCGCGACCCTCGTCGGACAGCGCATAGCGCTTGCGCGTCCCCTCCAGCTGGATGGTCACCCAGCCGAGATCTTCCATCGCGGCCAGCGCCGGATACATCATGCCGGGACTCGGCACGTAGAAGCCGCCCGAGCGCGTTTCCAGTGCGCGGATGAGCTCATAGCCATGGCTGGGCTGTTCGGCGATGAGGGCCAGCAGCAGCAATTGCAGGTCGTCCGACGACAGCTTGCGTCCGCGCGGCAGGCCGCCGTCGTCGGAAAACCCGAAGCCGCCCGGACCGCGGCCCCTGCCATGATGGCCGCCGGGACCGCCGGGGCCATGCCGGTGATGCGGCGCGAATCCGGCGTGCTCGTGGTCGTGGTCGTGATGATGGTGATGATGGTGGTGGTGGTGATGTGGATGGTGGTGGGGCATGATCGCTTCCTTATATCGTAAGATACATCGTAAGATATACTGCGAAGTTGACCATGTCAACCATTTATTCGCACGGCGGCGCTACACTGGACCACCTAACAATTTCTGGAGAAAAGATGTCGATGGAATGGGAACGGCTTGTGTCGACGATGCGCCTCGGTCGGGAGGACGACCGGCGCGCAGGCGGCAGCCGTACGGAATACATGCGCGACTGGGACCGGCTCGTGTATTCGAGCGCGTTCCGGCGCCTGCAGGACAAGACGCAGGTGTTCCCGCTGTCGGACAGCGATTACGTGCGCACGCGCCTCACGCACAGCATCGAAGTGTCGTCGGTGGGCCGTTCGCTGGGCATGCTGTGCGGCGAATTCATCAAGGAGCGCGAACCCGAGTTGTCGATGGCGCCGCAGGATTTCGGCAGCATCGTGGCCGCGGCCTGCCTCGCCCACGACATCGGCAATCCGCCGTTCGGCCACTCGGGCGAGGCCGCGATCCAGTCATGGTTCGCCGAGCACGCCCAGCGCTGGCTCGCGGACCTGACCGAGCGGGAACGCCAGGACTTCCTGCGCTTCGAAGGCAATGCGCAGGGCTTCCGCCTCGTCACGCGCCTGCAGAATGCCGTCGACCATGGCGGCTTCCAGCTCACGTATGCCGTCCTCGCGGCGTTCATGAAATATCCACGCGCGTCCGACCTGCCGTCGGCGAAGGACAAGATCAGCGAGAAGAAATTCGGCTACTTCGCGGACGACGCGGCGACGGCCGAACGGGTCGCGGCCCAGGTCGGCCTGGTGCGCAAGGGCCCCGGCGCGTGGACGCGCCACCCGCTCGCGTTCGTGATGGAAGCCGCGGACGACATCTGCTACGGCATCGTCGACCTGGAAGACGGCCACCGGCTGGGCCGCGTGTCCTTCGACGAGGCGCGGGCGCTGCTGTGGCCCATCGCCTTTCCGGGCGGCGCGACCGAGAGCCCGTCCTACCGGCAGTTGGCCGACGACACGGGCCGCGTGGAATACCTGCGCGCCCGCGCCATCGGCCATCTCATCGGCGCCGCGCTGGAGGTGTTTCGTGAGCACTACGACGCCATCATGGACGGCCGCTTCGAACAAGACCTGGCCGCCGCGTCGCGCTTCGCGCCCGAGCTGAAGGCGATCGCCACGCTGTCGCGCGAACGCATCTATGCGACGCCGTCCGTGCTGCAGATCGAGGCGGCCGGCTTCGAGATCCTCGGTGGCCTGCTGGGCAAGATCGTGCCGGCGCTCGTCAAGCCGGAAGCGGACCGGTCGGCGGCCGACCGCAAGATCGCGCAAATCATCCCGGCGCAGTTCAGCCGCGGCACGACGCCGTACGCGCGCCTGCTCGGGGCGACCGACTATATTTCCGGGATGACGGACGGCTTCGCGCTGAAGCTGTTCCGCCGGCTGCACGGCATTGAGTTGCCCGGCACGATCGTTTAAGGACACGTCGAAAAACCTGCTACGCGTTGCACTGCCGTGCTGCGATGCTCGCTGTACTCTCGTACAGCTGCGCTTCTCCCACGGCATTGCGGCCGCTCGCGACGGTTTTTCGAGGTGCCCTCAAGCGGCGTTATCCAGCACGCGCCGCACCTGGCGCGCCCGCTCTTCCACGCTGCCGTGCACGACCGTGTACGGGATGCGGCGCGCGTCGAGGTCTTTCAGCACGAGTTGCTGGATGCGCCCGCGCCACGCCTCGTTCTCGCGCACTTCCTGTTCTTCATACGGGATGTCGTCCGCGCAGACGAACGTATGCGCATAGCGCGCACGGCACTCGTCCGCGCAGCGCAGCAGCTCGGCCGGGGGCGGGTCGCCGACCTGGTGGAACTCGATACCCAACAACAGGGTCGTCAACGCATTCGTGTCGACGAACAGCCAGCGCCGCGCCTGTGCCATCGCGGCATCCTCGGCGGCGCGGTGCCTGACGGCGATCTCGACGTAGTCGTCGGGCCCCAGTTTGCCCTGTTTTTCTTCCCAGATGAAGCGGCCGATTTCCGGCACGGCGACCGTCTCGTAGGCACGCGCGAGATACTCGGACAACGTCGACTTGCCCGTCGATTCCGCGCCCACAAACACGACCCGCTGCACGACCCGCTGCACCGTACTGCCCTGCTCCGCCATATCCGCCTGCCGATCCGTCGATAAAGAGCGCAATCGTAGCCGAGAGCCTGCGTTCTCACAACCTGGCGGGTTATCATGCGGACATGACAGAACCCATCCACGCCGACGGTTTTATCCTGCGCCCGCTCGTCCCCGAGGACGCGCCGGCGATGGCGGCCGCCGTGCGCGAATCGATGGCGAGCCTCGGTCCGTGGATGCCCTGGGCCCATGCCGCTTACGACGATGCCGATGCGCTGGCGTGGATCGCGTTCTGCGATGCCGCGCGTGCCGACGGCAGCGCGCACGAGTTCGGCATTTTCCGGCCGGACGGACGACACTACGTCGGCGCGGCCGGCCTGAACCAGTTCAACCGCCTGCACGGCTTCTGCAACCTCGGCTACTGGGTCCGCACGTCGGCCCAGGGCCAGGGGGCGGCACTGGCGGCCATCCGGACGCTGTCGCGTCATGCGATCGAGCGCCTGGGCCAGTCGCGGGTCGAGATCGTCGTCGCGGACGGCAACCTGCCCAGTCTCGGCGTCGCCCGCAAGGCCGGGGCCGTCCATGAATGCCTCGCGCGCAACCGCCTCAACCTGCACGGGCACCCTGTCGCGGCGCACGTGCTGTCGCTGGTGCCAGACGTTTAAAACAGATCCATCTGCGCCGCCGCCGCGCTGGTCGGCTTGACGACCGTCTTCGGCACCACGAGCGGACGACGGAATTGCGAGCTGTCCAGCTTGTGGAAACGGCCCATGTAGCCGTCCATGCCCAGGCGCTTGATCGCCTTCGTGAAGCGCTGGCGGATCAGGTCGGCCCAGATTCCCTCGCCCGTCATGCGCTTGCTGAAGTCGCTGTCGTAGTCCTTGCCGCCGCGCATGTCGCGGATGCGGTTCATCACGCGCTGGGCACGGTCCGGGAAGTGGGCGTGCAGCCATTGCTGGAACAGCGGATTCACTTCCCACGGCATGCGCAGCACCGTGTAGTGGGCGCCGACGGCGCCGGCGTCCTTCGCGGCTTCCAGGATGCGCTCGATTTCCGGTTCCGTGATGAACGGGATGATCGGTGCGACGCTCACGCTGACGGGGATGCCCGCTTCCGTCAAGGTGCGGATCGCGCGCAGGCGGCGGGCGGGCGCGGCCGCGCGCGGTTCGAGCGTGCGCGAAATCTCGCCGTCCAGCGTCGTCAACGTGATGGCGGCGCAAGCCAGGCCCTTCTCCGCCATGGGCGCGATCAGGTCGATGTCGCGCTCGATCAGCGACGACTTCGTGATCAGACCGTACGGGTGGTTGCACTCGCCCAGCACTTCCAGCACCTCGCGCGTGAGGCGGCGTTCGCGCTCGCAGGGTTGATAGGCGTCGGTGTTCACGCCGATGGCGATGTTTTCCGGGACATAGCCCGGCCGCGCCAGTTCGCGCCGCAGCAGGTCGGCCGCGTTCACCTTGGCGTACAAACGGCTCTCGAAATCCAGGCCCGGCGACAGACCCAGGTAGGCGTGCGTGGGCCGCGCGAAGCAGTAGATGCAGCCGTGCTCGCAGCCCCGGTACGGATTCAGCGAGACGCTGAACGGAATGTCCGGCGACGTGTTGCGGCTGAGGATCGATTTCGCGATCTCGTCCGTGACGGTCGTCTTCAGGGGCGCCGGTGCCTCGTCTTTCACGCCTGGCACGGTCCAGCCGTCGTCGAACCGCTCGCGACCGTTCACTTCGTAACGGCCTTGAATATTCGTGACGGCGCCACGACCTTTCATCGGACCATTGATTGGCACGACCTCGGCGGACTTTTGCGGGAACGGCAACATCACCTGGCTGACCGCCCGACTTGCGTTTGCTTTGTTGACCCGATTCACACGGCGCTCCTTAAGTACTGTATGTTTATACAGTATAGTACGCCGATGTCAGGATGGGTTCAAGCACAAAAAAAGAGCAGCTTGTTGTTGCACAAAACCGTCAAAAGCCTGCAGCAGAGGCCGGTATCGGTCGCCGTCGCCTTCCATCTGGGCCAGCGCCAACGCGGCCGCTTCCAGCGTCGACAACTGGTGCGGCGCGTGCGCCTTGCGAATCCGATAAGTCGACGCAGGCACGTCGTGCAGCGCCAGCCGCGGCAAGCGCTGCAGCTCGGGATTTACGTGCAGCATCTTGCGGCTCTTGCGCCACGTGGCGTCCAGCACGACGAGCCGCAGCCGCTCCGGAGGCGGCACCGGCGCGAGCTCAGGCGACGCGCAGCCGGGTGTCTCGGGATACAGCAGCACCGGCACCAGCCCATCCGCGTACAGCAGCGCGTGCAGGTCAGGAAAAGCCTCGCCCACTTCGAGACGGCTGCCGGGCAGACAAAGATGCAGCAGGCGCGCGCTGTTCTTGGCATTGCGCACCTCGAGGGGATGTTGCAGGATCAACAGGTCGACGCGGCTGGACATCCGCCGCACCCAGTGGCAGATGCAGGCGCTCTGCGCGCGCAGGCAGGCGCCGCACGTGGCGCGCCGCGAAGGTAACAGGGAACTGGTCATAGGCGGCGATTGTAGCGCCGCCCATGAAGATCACTGGCTGCCCATGCGCTTGCCCGCCTGGGGCGCGTCAGGCGCCGTGACAGGCGCATCCGGCCGCAACGTCCTGAGCGCCCGGCTCCACGCCACGACCTGGTCGAGCATGGCGTCCACTTCCTGCTCGTGGTGCTCGGCCGGGTTGAAGGTCGTGTAGTTTTCAAAATCGGTACGCAGCGACAGCATCACCTGCGCGCGCACGTCGGCCACCATCAGCTCGCCCATCACGAGACGCAGGCTCTCGATGGCGCGCGCGCCGCCCGCGCTGCCGTAGCCGACGAAGCCCGCGGCCTTGTTGTTCCATTCCTTGTACAGGAAATCGATGGCGTTCTTCAACGCGCCCGACGTGCCGTGGTTGTACTCGGGCGTGACGAACACGAAGCCGTCGAAGCCGGCGATGGCGGCGGCCCAGGCCTGCGTGTGCGGCTGCGAATACTGGCCCAGCGATGGCGGCACGGGCTCGTCCAGCAGCGGCAGGTTGAAATCCTGGATGTCGACCAGTTCGAACACGGCGTCCGCGCGCATGCCCGCGATGTCCAGTACCCAGCGCGCCACGTCCAGCGCCTTGCGGCCCGGCCGCGTGCTCCCGACGATGATTCCGATCTTGATCATGCTCCCCTCCTCCATGGATGTTATTGGTTCCAGCCCCCGCCCAGCGCGCGATACAGGTCGACGTGCGCCTGCAGCCAGGCGGCGCGCAGCTGCAGCGCGGCGTTCTCCGCGGCGAAGGCGTTGCGCTGGGCGTCCAGCTCCTCCAGGTACGACGAATAGCCGTTGCGGTAGCGGTTGTGGGCGATGCGCAGCACTTCCGCAGTAGCCACGCGGCGCGCCTCCGCTTCGTCCAGCTGCTCGCGCAGGCGCTGCACGGCCGTGAGGGCATTCTCCGTGTCGGCGAACGCGTTGCGCACGGCGGCTTCGTATGCGAACACGGCGCGGTCGCGCAGCGAGGCGCTGATCTCGGCCTGGGCGCGCAGCCGGCCCGCGTCGAACAGGGGTGCCAGCACGCTGCCGCCCACGCTCCACAGTTTCGTCGGGGATGACAGCAATGTCGGCAAATCGTTCGCATACGCGCCCAGCGACGCCGTCAGGCGCAGCGACGGCAGCATCTGGTCGCGCGCCGCGGCAAGACTCGCGTCGGCCGCCGCAAGCGCGCGTTCGGCCGACGCGATGTCGGGCCGCCGGCGCAGCAGTTCGGACGGCAGCCCGGGCTGGATCGCGGGCGCGTTCAGGCGGACCAGTTCCGTGCCGCGCCCGACGGGGCCGGGATTCGCGCCGGCGAGGATGTCGAGGGCATTCTCCTGCTGCGCGATCGCCCGTTCCAGCTGGGGCACGACGGCGGCCGTCGCGCGGTACTCGGCCTCCGCCTGCGACAATTCCAGGCGCGAACTGTAGCCAACCTCGAACTGTCGCCGCGCCAGGTCCAGCGAGCGCTGGCGCGACGCGAGCGTGGCGCGCGCAAGGTCCAGCTGGGCGTCGAGGCCGCGCAGGTTCAGATAGCCGGACGCCGTGTTCGCCGCCACCGACAGCGCCGTCGCGTCCGCCGCGGCCTGCTGCGCCGCATAGTCGAGGCGCGACGCTTCCGTCAGATTGGCCGTGCGGCCGAACGGATCGAGCTCGTAGGCAGCCTGGAACGCGCCCTGGATGGACGTCGTATCGATCGGCGTGCCGAACGGCCCGATCACGCGCGCCCGCGTGGGCGTGAACCCGACGGACAGGGTCGGCTGCCCGGCCGCGCGCGCGACCTGGACGCGCGCCCGGTATTCCTGCAGCCGCGCCTGCGCCGTGCGCACGTCGTTGTTGCGTTCGAGCGCCTGGGCGACGAGGCGGTCCAGCGCGGGATCGGCGAACGCGCGCCACCAGTCGCGCTCGACGGGCGCGCCGGGCCCCACCTGGCTCTTCCACGCGGGCGGCACGACGAGCGTCGCCTGCGGCGGGGGCTGCACGGGGATGCGGCAGCCGGCCAGCAGCGCCGCGCAGGCGGTCAGCACCAAGCGGCGCTTCATCGGGCCTGTCCTTTCGCTTTGGTATCGATGCTGGCCACGACGGACATCCCCGGCCGCAACCGCGCCGCGAGCTCCTGGTTCGGGTCGATGCTGATGCGGACCGGGATGCGCTGGGCGATCTTGACGAAGTTGCCCGTCGCATTGTCCGGCACGATCACGGAAAACTCGGACCCGGTCGCGGGCGAGATCTGCTCGACGTGGCCGCGCAGCTTCGCGTGATTCAGCGCGTCGACGGTGAATGTGACAGGCTGGCCCAGGCGCACGTCGGCCATCTGCGTCTCCTTCATGTTGGCGACGACCCACATCGTCTGCGGCACGAGCGCCGTCAGCTGCGTGCCCGCGTTGACGAACGCGCCCAGGCGCACGCTCACCTGCCCCAGCTGGCCGTCGCGCGGCGCGACGATTCTCGTGTTGGACAGGTCGATCTCGGCCAGGCGTACGGCCGCCTCCGCGTTCGCGACGGCCGCTTCCAGCGACGCGCGGTTGACGTCCACGGTGCGCAGGTTCTGGCGCGAGATTTCCAGTGCCGCGCGCGCCTGCTCCGCCGCAGCGACGGTCTGGGCGCGGGTGGCGCGGGCCGCATCCCGTTCGCGCGCGGACAGGGAGCCGTCGGCCGCCAGTTCTTCCACGCGGCGCAGGTCGGCATTCGCACGCTGCGCCTGGGCGGCCGCACTGGCGACGGCGGCCTGGTTCTGCAGAATGGTCGCGCTGGCCGTCTTGCGGTTCTGCGCGAAGTTCGCCAGGGCCGCGCGTGCCGTCGCCAGCTGGGCCTTCGCCTGGTCCAGTCTCTGCTGGTAGATGCGGTCGTCGATGCGCATCAGCAATTGGCCCTGGCGCACCATCTGGTAATCCTGCACGTCCACTTCGACGATGTAGCCGGACAGTTGCGGGCTGATGATCGTCACCTGCCCGCGCACGAGCGCATTCTCCGTCGTTTGCAGGGCGCTGTGGAACGGCGGCAGGTTCCAGGCGTACAGCACGATCAGGACGCCGATCAGGGCGATGAACGCGAACAGCAGGCCGCTCACGATGACGTTGCGGTTCGATTTTTGTTGTGTCGTTGTGGTTTCCGGCATGGTCGAGGTTCGGGTCAGGTTGGAACGGCCGGCGCCGGCTCGGGCGGGCGCGGCGCCGTGCGGCGGTCGCCGGACGGGACGGCGATCGGCGAATCGGTCGGATCGGGTGGCGCGGGTGCCGGCGCCGGGGCCGGCGGTGGCGGAGACACGTATTTCAGCCACAGCGAGCGGCCGAAGATCCACGCGGCCAGCAGTGTCGCGATGATGGAGATCAGGAGGAACACGTCGTTGTAGGCAAGGATGTTCGCTTCGCGCGCGGCTGTCTGCGCCAGCACGGAAATGCCCTGGCGCGTACGCGCGGACGGGTCCGCGAGCTGGCGCGCGTACGCGGCCCCATACTGCTGGATGCGCGCGGCGACGAGCGGGTCGAGCGAACTCAGTTGCTCGGCCAGCACGGACGAGTGGTATTTTTCGCGCATCACCTGGAACGTGCCCAGCAGCGACGAGCCGCTCAGGCCGCCCAGGCTCTGCGTCAGGCCGAACAGCACGGAAAAGCTGATCAGGTTGGCGGGATTCGCGATCACGGATCCGAGCAGGGTCAGCAGTAGCGGCCCGAGGAACATCACGCCGCCGAACGCCAGCAGGCCCTGGCTCACGTACATCTGGGCCGGCCGGGTCGCATTCGTCGCGTTCGAATCGATCCACGCGCCCAGTGCCATGATCAGGAGCGCCACCACCTGCGGCGCCATCAGGTGCGGCGGCCGGATGACGAGGACGGACACGACGATGCCGAGGATGGTCGCGAACAGGATGACGATGAACAAGGTCTGCATCTCGTCGTTGTTCAGGCCCACGAGGCGCAGGAAGCCGACGGCGCCCACGCTCTGCTCCGACAGCACGACGCGCACGAGCATCAGCGCGATGGCCAGGCGCAGGATCATGCCGTTGGTCAGCCAGCGGATGTTCAGCAGGGGGTTGTCCCGGTTGTGCTCCAGGCAGATCGCGGCCAGCAACAGCACGATGGACGCGGCCAGCGCGATGCCGACCCACGCATTCTCCGTCCACCACAGCACGCGGCCGAACGTGAGCGCCGCGCACAGCAGCGCCATGCCCGGCGCGAACAGCGAGAACGTGAGGAAATCCGTGGGCCGGAACGCCTTGAACCGGTCGCCCGGCGGCAGTTTCAGCCACAACACGGCCGCCAGGGTGACGAGCGTGAGCCCCAGCTCGAACAGGTACAGCCCGCGCCATTCCGCGATCTGCAGCAGGCTCCGGGAAAAGATGTAGGCGATGGGCTGCGCGAGCTGCGAGATGCCCGTCGAGATCACGATGCCCCGCGGCCGCCATTCCTTCTTGAAGGCTTGCAGGCTGTAGTACAGGCCCAGCGTCGACAGGGCCGCCCCCGCCATGCCGTGGGCCGCGCGCACGGCGATCGCGGAGCCCAGGTCGTTGACGAACAGGTGCGCGAACGTGATCAGGGCATACAGCACGAGGAAGAACTCGGTGAACGCGCGCAGGCCGAATTGCTGGCGGAATTTCACCAGCAGCAGGTTCATCGACACATTGGTCATCACATAGGCCGTCGGCAACCAGTTGGCCTCGGCCGAGAACACGCCCAAGGTGCCCTGCAGGTTGACGAGGTTGACGGTGACGAGTGCATTGCCGAGGCCGCCCGTGATGGTCACGAGGGTGCCGATCAGGAAATAGGCAATACGGCGCGGCGTCGAGTGCTTGGGAAACGACGGGCCGCCCGGCATTGTGGGCCGCTCGTCCGGGTGCCACTGGCGCGGCGCGTAATCGGCGTCGCTCATGTGCTCTCCAGCAGTCGCTGCAGGTCTTCCAGCACGGCCGCCGCCGCGGCCATCGCATTGGCGTCGAGCTGCGCCACCGTCAGGCGCCGCAGCGCGGCCGCTTGCGCATGCACGTGGCCCGCCACGGCCTCGCCCTGCGGCGTGAGTGCGATGCGCTTGACGCGGCGGTCGCCCGGTTCCGAGTCGCGCCGCACGAGGCCGCCCGCGACGAGGCGGTCGAGGGTCGTCACGAGCGTGGCGCCATCGACGCCGAGCCGGCGCGCCAGTTCCCGCTGCGACGGCGGTTCGGGACTGTTCGCCACGGCCGTCAGCGCGTTCCACCCGGCCATCGTCAGCCCGTTCGCCTTCAGGTGGCGTTCGAGCGCGAGACGCCAGGCGCGTGCACTGCCCTGTAACGCTTGCAGGAAACGGTCGTCGGGGTTGTCGGTATGCATGTCAGTTAAACATGGGTATCCCAATCGTTGGCCATCCGGATTATCTGCCTGTTATGGCAAATGTGGCCACACGCGAAGATTTAGTTCGAGAATTGGTTAATTGGACATTGCTCTGAGAAATCACCGTGCTTAGAATCAACTCATTCCGCGAGGCAATCAGTTCTCGGGGAAAAGCGCAAACCCGGTGTCGTTCCAGAGTCTTCCATGCTTAAAGTCCGCCCTTCCGTTCGCAAACTGACCGCCGCCTTCATCGCCGCCCTGGCCCTGCTGCCGGGTCTCGCCATCGAACAAGAGCTGCAGCTCGACTATCGGATCAACGAGCACATCATCCTGATTCCGGCCGGCCAGGACCACCAGGCCCGCCTGGAGACGACCGTGTTCCAGCCGAACGGCCCGGGCCCCTTCCCGCTCATCATCATCAACCACGGCAAGGATCCGGGTCACCCGAACCTGCAGCCGCGCGACCGCTTCTACCACATGGCCCACGCCTTCGTGGAGCGGGGCTATGCCGTGATGGTGCCGATGCGCCAGGGCTTCGCCAACTCGACGGGCTATTACCGCGACCACGGCTGCGACATGACGGCCAACGGCTACACCCAGGCCGAGGACATCAAGGACACCCTCGAGTACGCGCGCGCGCAGAAATGGGTCGACACGGACCACATCGTCGTCGCCGGCCAGTCGTACGGCGGCCTCGCGACGATGGCGCTCGGCACCGAGGACCTGCCGGGCGTGCGCGGCCTGATCAACTTCGCGGGCGGCCTGCGCGACGACAGCAACGGCTGCGGCTGGCGCTCCGCCCTCGTCTCGGCGTTCGCCGAATATGGGTCGCAGAACAAGCTGCCGAGCCTGTGGATGTACGGCCAGAACGATTCGCTGTTCTCGCCGGAACTCGTGGCACGCATGCACGACGCGTTCGAACAGGCCGGCGGCCGCGCCCAGCTCGTCGAGTACGCCCCGTTCAAGCGAGATTCGCATGGAATGCTGGCCAGCCGCGACGGCCAAAAGGTATGGCTGGCGGATACGATGAAATTCCTGCAGCAGATCGGCATGCCGACCCAGGTGTTGTACAAGGTGCCGGAACCGCCGCAACCGCAGGCGACGAACTTCGCCGGCGTCGACGACGTCGATGCCGTGCCGTTCCTGTCCGAGAACGGCAAGCGCGCCTACCGCGAGTATCTCACCAAGATGACGCCGCGCGCGTTCGCCGTGTCGCCCAGCGGCGCCTGGTGCTGGGCCGAGGAAGGCGAGGATCCGGAAGCCCGCGCCCTGGCCACCTGCTCGGCCAAGAGCGACAAGCCGTGCCGTTTGTACTCGGTGGACGAACACGTCGTGTGGAACCCGGACCTGGCCGAGAAGGCTGCCGTCACGGCATCCAACACACCGGCTCCCGCAGCGCCGGGCGATGGCGCGGTGGGCAATGCGGCGGGCATGACGGCTGCGAACTGATCGCCTGGCAATATAACGAATCGCGGCAACGCACAATCCGGTAGAACGCGTGGACGGCATAGCCGTCCACCCTACGCATATGTGCGCAATTGATTGCGCACAAGCGACACCGGCACCATTTTGTTGCATCGCAGCAGCCGTTTCATCGTCCCGGTCGAGGCAGCGCAAACTCTGTGCCGCATATCAAACCGACAATGGGCTCGCCACGTCCAATGGAGGGTCACATGTTGCGACTGACGAAGTCCTGCGCCTGCGCGCTGCTCGCGCTTGCCTCGCTGCTGGCCACGCCCGCGCGCGCCGTCAATAACGATCCCGTCGTGCTCGTGCACGGCGTCCTCGGCTTCGGGCCGGAATCGCATCCGCTCGGCAGCTTCCTGTACTGGGGCGGCTACGGCAATATCGCCGCGCACCTGACCGTCTACCACGGCCCGCATACCATCTTCACGGCCCAGGTGGGCGCGATCGCATCCAACTGGGACCGCGCCGCCGAGCTGTACGCCCAGATCAAGGGCGGCTGCGTCGACTACGGCGCCCGCCACGTGGCGCGCTACGGCTATCCGGGCCAGCAGCAGAAGCCGGCCGGCAAATGCTGGGCCGCCGATCCGGCCAACAATCCGGAAAACTACCCGCTCGCGTTCTACCCGCAATGGGATGCCGCGCACCCGATCCACATGATTGGCCACAGCCAGGGCGGCACGACGATCCGCGCCCTGATCCAGCTGCTGGAACACGGCTCGCCCGATGGCGACGAAGGCGGCGGCGAACTCTACAAGGGCGGCAAGGTCGGGTGGATCAAGAGCGTCGTGACGATCTCCGCGCCGCACGACGGCACCACGCTGCGCGACGCCGTGCTGGACGTGCTGCCCAACCTGCGCAGCCCCTTGCGCGACATCCTCGACAACGAGCTGGCCCACTGGGAACTGGCGCCGGACGGCGCGCGCGAATTCAACCGCTGGGCGCTGACGTCACCATCGGTCTATTACTTTTCGGTGGGGACGCTGGCGACGGAAGCCGGCGCCTGGTGCTGCAACGGCACGGACCGCGTGCTCGCGCCCATCCAGGACGCCCGGTTCCAGTATCCGCGCGCGGACATGATCCCGTACTTCAAGCTCTTCGCCGGCGAGTGGATCGTCGGTTCGCTGGCCCAGCCGGGCATGGGCTCGTACACGCAGAACGCGCCCGGCCGGGTGCGCATCGACAGTGCCTGGTTTCCGAACGATGGCGTCGTCAACACCGTGAGCATGCGCGCGCCCAGCGGGCATCCGGTGCGCGATTACGACGGCAAGGCCGTCAAGGGGACGTGGAATTTCCTCGGCAATTACCGGGGCTACGACCATTTCGACATCTTGAACTGGCCGAACAACGGGCCGTCGGCCGACCCGATCTACGAGCGGATCAGCGACATCATCTTCGGGTTGTAGGCATCACATGGCCGACCGCAGGGTCCGCGCCAGGTCGGACAAACGATACGGCTTGTTGACGAACGCGAACTCGTTGAGGTCGACGCCGTGGCGCTGCCTGAGGGCCGGCAGCGGATAGCCCGACGCGAGCATGATCTTGGTGCCCGGAAAATGCTCGCGCGTGTAGCTGGCCAGTTCGATGCCGTTCATCCCGTTCGGCATCACGACGTCCGTGAACAGGATGTCGATGTCGCGCTGCTCCATCACGTCGATCGCTTCCTGGCCGCTCGCCGCCGTGACGACTTCATAGCCCATGCTGGTGAACAGCGCCGCGGCCACGTCCATCAGGTCCGGTTCGTCCTCGACGATCAGCACGCGCTCCGTGTGCTCGGCCTGCGCTTCCTCGACCGGATCGACGACGGCCGGCAGGTAGATCGCCACGGTCGTGCCCTCGCCCGGCTTGCTGTCGATGGCGACCTCGCCGCCCGACTGCTTGATGAAGCCGTAGACCTGCGACAGGCCCAGGCCTGTGCCCTTGCCCACTTCCTTCGTCGTGAAGAACGGTTCGAAGGCGCGCGCCACCACGTCCGGCGGCATGCCCGTGCCCGTATCGCTCACCGTCACGCGCACGTATTCGCCGGGCGCCAGGCCGGCCGGGTGCTGGCCGTCCGCCAGCACGTTGCTTGTTGCGATCGTCAGGCGGCCGCCGTCCGGCATCGCGTCGCGCGCGTTGACGACGAGGTTCAGCAGCGCCGACTCGAAGCGCGCGCTGTCGATCATGGCGTGGTGGGCCTTGCGGTCGAGATCGATCACGAATTCGATGCTGGGATTACCGGCGCGGCGCAGCACCGTCTCGAAGCCGCGGATGATGCCGTTCAGGTTGCGCGTTTCCGCCTGCAGCGGCTGCTGGCGCGCGAACGCGAGCAGCTGCTGGGTCAGGCGCGCGCCGCGGTCGATCGCGCGGCGCATCGATTCCAGCGTGCGCGCATCGCCCTCGCCCCGCTGCATGTTCAGCACCTCGAGGCCGCTGGACAGCACGGACAACAGGTTGTTGAAGTCGTGCGCGACGCCGCCCGTCAGCTGGCCGATGGATTCCATCTTCTGCGCCTGGTACAGCGCGATGTTCGCCTTTTCCAGCGCCTCGTCGGCCTTCTTCTTTTCCGTCAGGTCGCGCGTGATCTTGGCGAAGCCGAGCAGCTCGCCGTTGTCGCCATGAATGGCGTCGATCACCGCATGGGCCCAGAAGCGCGAGCCGTCCTTGCGCACGCGCCAGCCCTCGGACTCGTAGCGGCCCACCGCGGCGGCGGTTTCCAGCGCGCGTTTCGGAATACCCGCGGCCTGGTCTTCCGGCGTGTAGAAGCGCGACAGATGGCTGCCGATGATCTCGGCCTGGCTATAGCCCTTGATGCGCTCGGCGCCGGGATTCCAGTTGGTGACGGTGCCTTCCGGCGACAGCATGTACAGCGCATAATCGGTGACGCCGTTCACGAGCAGGCGGAAGCGCTGCTCGCTTTCGCGCAGCGCTTCCTCGGCACGCTTGCGCTCGGTGACGTCGCGCGTGACCTTCGCGAAGCCGAGCAGGACGCCCTCCTCGTTGTAGATCGGATCGATCACCACGTGGGCCCAGAAGCGCGAACCGTCCTTGCGCACGCGCCAGCCCTCCGCCTCGTACTTGCCCTCCGCCAGCGCGATGGCGAGCGCGCGCGCGGGCTTGCCCGCATCGCGGTCTTCCGGCGTGTAGAAGCGCGAGAAGTGCTCGCCCAGGATCTCCTGCGCGACATAGCCCTTGAACCGGTTGGCGCCGGCATTCCAGCTGCTGACGTAGCCGTTCGGATCGAGCATGTAGATGGCGTAGTCGCTGATCCCGGAGATCAGGTACTGGTAGCGCCGCTCGTCGGGCCAGGATTGTGTGGGGGACAGATCGTTCATTTACTGCGGCTTCAGGGGCTCGAAAGGGTACCAAACCGGGCCATCATACACCGCAGAAAAAAGCCTTGCGCGCGTTGTAAGTAACGAATTTCACACTGTCAATTTTCGGGTTTCGGATCGTCAAAAAACATGCATTTGCTATGCATGTTCACCAAAAATCACCGGAATTGATGAGTGTCTTTACGCGCCAAATTTGTTGCGGAACCACACTGCCGTCGCGTTATCAGCAGGAAAAAACGACTCCAGCCGCAATTCGTGCACGGTCACGTCATGGGGCGTGCCGAGCGTCGTGATCGTCGTAAAGAGGTTCAGTTCCACGCCCTCGTGCGCGATCGTCAGCGGCAGGAACGGCAGCGCGCGCCGGTCGAGATTCGGCACGTGGCCGTCCGACCAGGCCCCCATCCCCGGCAACGCGGACAGCTCGGCCAGCAGCCGGGTGGCCTCGCTGCCCGGCCCGTCCGCCATCGCCTCCCGCTGGATCCACAGCAGGCTGTCCGCGCACACGGCCTGCCAGTTGACGAGGCGCGGTCTCAGCCCGTTGGGGTCCAGCATCAGGCGCAGCACGTTGATGGAACCGTCGCGCGGGATGGCCGCCTCGTCGGGCAGGCCCAGCAGCCATTTCATGAAGCCGGCCGCGGGCTCGTTGAACATCACGAGGTTCCACAGCCGGTCCACGACGAGGGCGGGAAACGGCGCCTGCTGGCGCAGCATGAAGTCGAGCGCCTGCATCACGGACGACAGTTCCGGGTCGGACAGGTTTCTCTCCTGGTAGGCGGGCGCGAAGCCGGCCGCGAGCAGCATTGCATTCCTCTGGCGCAGCGGCACGTCGAGCACGATGCCCAGTTTCAGGATCAGGTCGCGGCTCGGTTGCGCCCGCCCGCTTTCCAGGAAACTCAGGTGGCGCTGCGACACGCTCGAGTCGACCGCCAGGCGCAGCTGGCTGTAGCCGCGCCGCGTGCGCCAGTAGCGCAGCGCCGAGCCGAAGTCGCTGAAATAGCCGTCGCTGCGCGCTTCCTCCACGTGCCCATCCTGCATCGCGCTCCCCTCTTGGTATAAAGGCATCAATTTAGACCTCTGCGCGGATGAACTCAAGCAACTCGCCATTGACCCGCTCCACGTGCGTGAGGAACATGCCGTGCGCCGCATCCTCGTAGACGACGAGGCGGCAGTCCGGCACGAGGGCGCTTGTCCTGCGCGCGGTCAGCTCCAGCGGCGCGGAGACGTCGAGTGCGCCCGCGATCAGGAGCACCGGCACGTCGATGGCTTCCAGCTCCGCAGTCATGTCGGATGCCTCCACGACGAGGTGGCAGTCGTGCAGCGCCTGCAGCGAGCATTGCAGCGCCATCTGCGCAAGCCAGTCGCGCATGCGTGGGCCTGCGCCGGGCACGAACGGTTCGACGTTCTCCTCGATCCAGCGCGGGAAGTCGTGCAGCAGCTGCGTGATGCGGAACTGTTCCAGCAGCGCCGGATCGACGCCTTGCGGATTCGACGCGGACAGCGTGATGCCGGGCGTCATCGGCCCGAGCAGCGCGACCTGCGTCACCCGCGCGCTGCCGTAGCGCGTGAGGTAGCGGACGATTTCGTTGCAGCCCATCGAATGCCCGACCAGCACGACGTCGCGCAGGTCGAGGGCGTCGATGACGGACGCGATGTCGTCGGCCAAGGTGTCGAGGTCGTAGCCGCCGCCAGGGTCGGACGAGCGGCCGTGGCCGCGCCGGTCGAAGGCGATGCAGCGCAGGCCCTGACGGCACAGCGCCATCATCTGGTAGCACCAGGAATCGGAATACATCGACCAGCCGGCCACGAACAGCACGGGGCGGCCGCGGCCCCAGTCGCGGTAGTACAGGTTGACGTCGCCGGCGATGATCGTGTTCGGGGCGCCCGTGTAGGCGCGGGCATGACGGTGCGTGGTCATGATGGTCTCCTCAGGCGGCGTCCAGGAAACCGATGACGCGCACGAGGCGCCCGTCCGCATCGACGGTGGCGACGTCCGTGCCGATGGCGAGTGGCGCAGCGTCCGCCGGGGCACCGCTCGGCGCCAGCGCCCAGGAAAAGCGCACGACGTCGTTGTGGCCGTCCGGTGTGCCGTGCAGCGCGAAGCGGCAGCCGGGGAATTGCTGCTGGGCGGCGCCGATCATCGCATCGATGCCGTCCACGCCGCTGCCGCGCATGATCGGGTCGAGGTAGCTGGCGTCCGGTGCGAACACGGCGGCGACGTGCGCGCGGCGTGCGGCCGGGTCGCGTTCGTTCCAGGCGGCGAGGTAGCGGTCGGCGATGTGGGCAGCTTGGTTCATGATGATCTCCTTCGGTGGTTGACGATGAAGCCAGTGTGCCGCCCGGCGCGCGGCGCGGCGATTACCTGCCAGGTAATGACGGCCGCCGTCGAATTTCGCATTTACCGGAGAACAACCGGACCGTTGACCGCTATAAATTGCCGGATTCGCGCAGACGGATGAGATGTCGTTGTATGAATACCGAATTGACGTTCAGCTTTTCATTGTAAAATGCTGCACTTGCAACCCAACGTTTCAGACGCTGTTACCACCCATGACCCAGGCCGCCACCGTACCCGTCCTCGACCTGTCGACCTGCGACAAGGAACCGATCCGCACGCCCGGCAGCATCCAGCCGCACGGGTTCCTGCTCACGCTCGCCCCCGACCTGGCGGTGCTGCAGGCGAGCGCCAACGTGGGCGACTGGACCGGCGTCGGGGCGACGGACGCCGTCGGGCATCCGCTGGCGGACTTGGTCGGCGCTGCTGCGGCGCAGCGTATCGCTGCCGACCTGGCGGCCGACCTGGGCCCGCGTCCGTACTACGTGGGGACGATCACGACGGCCAACGGCAAGCACTTCGACGTGCTGGCCCACAAATGGGACGGCGTCATCGTCGCGGAATTCGAAGCCGTCGACCGCGCGGAAGCGGCGGATTTCCGTCATCTGTACCCGCTGATCGGCGACTTCCTGCTGAAGGTGAACGACGCGACCGGGATCGAAGCGCTGGCCAGCCTGGCGTGCCAGCACATCCGCTCCGTGACGGGCTTCGGGCGCGTGCTCGTCTACCAGTTCGACGCGGACGGCCATGGCCACGTGATGGCGGAAGCGCGCGACGAACGCTATCACTCGTACATGGGGCAGCACTTCCCCGCGTCCGACATCCCGGCGCAGGCGCGCGAGCTGTACAAGCTGTCGCGCATCCGCCTGATCCAGGATGCGACCTACACGCCTGCCCCGCTCGTGCCGTCGCTGAATCCCGTCACGGGCCAGCCGAACGATTTGTCGTTCGCTGCGCTGCGCAGCGTCTCCCCGGTGCACCTGCAGTACATGCGCAACATGAACACGCTCGCGTCGATGTCCGTGTCGCTGATGGTCAAGGGCAAGCTGTGGGGCCTGATCTCGTGCCACAACGAGCAACCGATCCCCGTCGCCTTCGAAAAGCGCACCGCGTGCGAGCAGCTGGGCCAGATCCTCGCGCTGTGCATCGAGTCGCGCGAGGACGCGGCCGACCTGCAGTTCCGCCTCGAGGTGCGGCGCACGATGGTGTCGATGCTGGCCGGCCTCACGCAGGGCAGCGACTTCATCGAGAATCTGTCCAACGTCTTCCCCGACCTGCTGCGCTTCGCGCGCGCGTCGGGCGTGGCGATCATGATGGACGACCGCATCCACACGTACGGCGACACGCCGGCGGAGGAAGACATCGGCGCCCTCGTCGACTGGCTCACCCTGCACGACCACGGCGACGTGTTCCACACGGATAAGCTGTCCGCGCAGTATCGGCCGGCAGAGCGCTTCACGCGCAACGCCAGCGGCCTGCTCGCGATGCCCATCTCGCGCATCCACAAGCACTACCTGCTGTGGTTCCGCCCCGAGTACGTGCACACGATCGAGTGGGCGGGCAATCCGCACGGGAAGGTGCCCACTCCGGGCGCGCCGACGCAGCTGTCGCCGCGCACGAGCTTCGAGGCGTGGCGCGAAACCATCCTCGGCACGAGCCAGCCGTGGCACCAGGGCGAGATCGAGATGGCGCTGGAATTCCGCACCGCCCTTCTCGGCATCGCGCTCGAACGCGCGGAACAGATGGCAGAACTGGCCGAGGAACTGGGCCGCGCCAACAAGGAACTGGAAGCGTTCTCGTATTCCGTGTCGCACGACCTGCGCGCGCCGCTGCGCCACATCGTCGGCTTTGCGGATCTGCTGCTCGAATCGGCCGGCAGCGAGGACGCCCAGCAGCGCCAGCGCTTCCTCAAGAACATCAAGGAAGCGGCGCGCCTGGCCGGCAAGCTCGTCGACGACCTGCTGTCGTTCTCGCAGATGGGCCGCGCCTCGCTGCGCCCGACGACGGTCGACATGAACGACCTCGTCACATCCTGCCTCGACAAGCTGGCACTGGAAACGCGCGGCCGTAACATCGAGTGGGACATCGGCACCCTGCCGGAAGTCTGGGCCGACCCGACGTTCCTGCACCTGGCCCTGTTCAACCTGCTGTCCAACGCCGTCAAGTTCACGGGCCAGCGCGATCCGGCCGTGATCCGCGTGTTTGCCGAAGACCATCCGGACGAGACGGTGTTCCACGTGGCGGACAACGGCGCCGGCTTCAACATGGAATACGTGCACAAGCTGTTCGGCGTGTTCCAGCGCCTGCACCGGATGGAAGATTTCCAGGGGACCGGTATCGGCCTGGCGAACGTGCGGCGCATCGTCGAGCGTCATAACGGGCGCGTGTGGGCCGATTCCGTGCAGGGCGAAGGCGCGACGTTCTCGTTCGCGCTCCCCAAACAGACCAATCATTGAACGTTTTACGAAAAAAAAACCATGCTCAAGCCCATCCTGCTGGTCGAAGACAACCCGAACGATCTCGAGCTCACGCTGATCGCGCTGTCCAAGAGCCAGCTCGCCAACCAGGTCATCGTCGTGCGCGACGGTGCCGAGGCGCTGGACTACCTGCACCGCCGCGGCGAATACGCGTCGCGCCCGGCCGGCAACCCGGCCGTCGTCCTGCTCGACCTGAAGCTGCCGAAAGTGGATGGTCTCGAAGTGCTGCGCAGCGTCCGCACGACCGACGGCCTGAAAAGCCTGCCGGTCGTCATGCTGACCTCGTCGAAGGAAGAACAGGATCTCGTGCGCAGCTACGAGCTGGGCGTGAATGCCTATGTGGTGAAGCCGGTGGATTTCACGGAATTCGTGCGCGCGATCGCGGACCTGGGCATTTTCTGGGCCGTGCTGAACGAACCGCCGCCGGGATCGCAGCGGTACGTCAGGCCCAACAAGTAATCACGACATCACGCTCTGCCGGCGCCGCAGCAGATGCCGGATGCGCGCGCTGAGCGCGTCCGGGTGGTACGGCTTCTGCAACAGGTTGACGGACGCCTCCAGCTTCCCTTCGTGCGCCAGCACGCCCTCCGCATACCCCGACGTATATAAAATCTGCGCCTGCGGCAGGCGCGCACGCACCACTTCACCCAGTTGCAGGCTGCTCACCGGCCCCGGCATGATCACGTCCGTGAACACGAGGTCGATGTGCTGGCCGCTCTCGACGATCTCCACGGCCTTCGCCGCGTCGGGCGCCTCCAGCACCTTGTAGCCCAGCGCGGACAGGATGCCGCACGTCGTGCTGCGCACGTCTTCCTCGTCCTCGACGACGAGGATCGTCTCCACGCCGCCCAGCAGCGGCGCCGTCGGCGCCTGTTCCGTGTGCTGCGGTTCGGCCTCGCTGCGCGGCAGGTAGATGCGCACGCTGGTGCCCTTGCCCGGTTCGCTCTTCAGGACAATCTCGCCGCCGGACTGCTTGACGAAGCCATAGGCCATCGACAGTCCCAGGCCCGTCCCCTGCCCTGTCGGCTTGGTCGTGAAGAACGGCTCGAACGCGCGTTCCAGCACCTCGGGCGGCATGCCCTTGCCCGTATCCGTCACTTCGATCAGCACATAATGGCCGCGCGGCACTTCCGGCGGCAACGCGCTGTCCGGGCCGGCATTGGCCGCGCGGATCGTCAGGGTCCCGCTGCCCGCCATCGCATCGCGCGCATTGATCGCGAGGTTCAGCAGCACGTTGTTGAGCTGGTTCGGGTCGACGAGCGTGCTGCCCAGGCCGGCCGCGATTTCCGTCACGACGCGTGCGCGCGGACCGAGCACGCGGCGCATCATGTCGTCCATCTCGCGCAGCAGGTGGCCCGGATTGATCACGACGGCCTGCAACGGCTGGCGGCGGGCAAAGGCGAGCAGGTGCGACGACAGCTTGGCCCCGCGCTCCACGCCGGCCAGCGCCATGTCGACACGCGCCTTGCCCGCCTCGTTCAGGTTGCCCACCAGTTTCAGCAGCTGCAAGTTGCCGCCGATGATCTGCAGGACGTTATTGAAATCGTGCGCGACGCCGCCCGTCAGCTGGCCGATCGCCTCCATCTTCTGCGCCTGGTGCAGCGCCGACTGGCTGGCGGCCAGCTGCTCCTGGCTGTGCCGCAGCGACACGAACGCGGCATCGCGCTGGCGCCGGGCGATGCAGGCATCGCTGTGGTAGCGCACGCGCGCGACGAGTTCGCGCGGATCGGGCCATTTCACCAGGTAATCGTTCGCGCCCATGGCGAACGCTTTCGCCTTGATCTCTGGATCTTCCTCGGACGACAGCAGGACGACGGGAATGTGTTCCGTGTCCTTGTCCGCGCGCAGGCGGCGGGTGACTTCGAAGCCGTCGATCTCGGGCATGCGCAAGTCGACGAGCACGACCGTCGCATTGATTTCCTTCGCCAGCTCGACCGCCATCGCCGGATCGCGGGCATAGCGCAGCGCGTACGAGGCGCACCCCTTCATGCCGTGGGAAATGATGTCCTCGGCAAAGGGTTCGTCATCGATCAGGAGAACCGAGCAGGCGTTCGAATCTTCTTGGTTCATTGCAACTGCGGGGGAGTCGACATGGGAAAATGGAACCAGAATTGCAAAAAAGTAAGTTCCGATTTTACACCAAGCACGACAGGGGTGAGGTTCGATTCAATCGTGCGACATAAGCGATGCCATCCTGATAATGGCAAGATGACACTCAGCGGTTCTTCTTTTTGTTCGACGTGAACGTCCGCGCATAAAACTCCGGCGGCTTCTTCGCCACCCAGTCGATAAAGGCCCGGATATCGTCATTCCCGCGTAGCGCCTCCCACGTGTGATACGCGCGCAGCAACTCACGCTCGGAAAACGTCGCGTGGATCTTGCGGTGGCAGATCTTATGGATCGGGAATTGCTCCCTGCCCTTCAGCGACTTGGGAATCAGGTGATGCCGGTCGATGTTGACCGTACCGAGCGGCCGGCCGCACAGCGGACACGGACTGTCCGCCGGGACCGGCTGGGGAAAATGGAAATCGTCGGGGATACGGGAGCGGCGCGCCATGTGACCGATATCGGGGCGGCCACGCCCGTTTAAAGCATCAGCCGCGCACGCGCGCCGCGATGGCGTCGCCCACCTCGACCGTCGTCGCCGTGCCGCCCAGGTCGCCCGTCCGGGGCCCTTCGCGCAGCACGTCCTCGATGGCGGCCAGGATGGCGTCGTGCGCCGCGCCGCAGCGCGGGTCCGCGTCGGGGCCGGCCGCGAGGAACGCCAGCATCATCGCGCCCGACCAGATCATCGCGATGGGGTTGGCGATGCCCTTGCCCGCGATGTCCGGCGCGGAGCCGTGCACGGGTTCGAACAGCGACGGGAACGTGCGGTCCGGGTTCAGGTTGCCGGACGGCGCCAGGCCGATCGTGCCGGTGCAGGCCGGGCCGAGGTCGGACAGGATGTCGCCGAACAGGTTCGACGCGACGACGACGTCGAAGCGGTCCGGCTGCAGCACGAAGCGGGCCGTCAGGATGTCGATGTGCTGCTTGTCGACGGTGACCTGCGGGTAGTCGGCGTGGATGGCGTCCGCGCGGCCGTCCCACCACGGCATGCTGATGGCGATGCCGTTGGATTTGGTCGCGACGGTCAGGTGCCGGCGACGACGCGCGTTCGCGAGTTCGAAGGCGTAGCGCAGCACGCGGTCCGTGCCGTGGCGCGTGAACACGGATTCCTGGATCACCATCTCGCGCTCCGTGCCCGGGAACATCACGCCGCCCAGGTTCGTGTACTCGCCTTCCGTGTTTTCGCGCACGACGAAGAAGTCGATGTCGCCCGGCTTGCGGCCGGCCAGCGGGCACGGCACGCCCTCGAACAGGCGGACGGGACGCAGGTTGATGTACTGGTCGAATTCGCGCCGGAACTTGAGCAGCGAGCCCCACAGCGAGATGTGGTCCGGCACCAGCGCGGGCCAGCCGACGGCGCCGAAATAGATGGCGTCCATGCTGGACAATTGTTCTTTCCAGTCGGGCGGCATCATCTCGCCGTGCTGGATATACCAGTCGCAGCTGGCCCACGGGAAATGCGTGAACTCGAGCTGCAGGCCAAAACGCTCGGCCGCGGCCGCCAATACCTTGAGGCCTTCCGGCAGGACTTCCTTGCCGATACCGTCGCCGGCGATGGCGGCGATCCTGAAACGTCGTGTCATCTGGTTCTTTCTTGAAGAGTGAAGCTCACACGGCAGGCGCCGCAACGACGAGGCGTGAAAAACTGGCCACGCTGGCCGCGAACGAGAACGCGGCGGCGATGCCGAGCGCGAACCACGGTCCGCGCACGTGGGAGATGGTAAGGCAGAACGCCACGAGGGCGGCGCCCGTCGCCTGACCCGTCAGGCGCGCGGTGGCGACCATGCCACTCGCGCTGCCGGCGCGCGAGGCCGGCGCACTGCCCATGATCGCCTTCACGTTCGGGGCCTGGAAAAAGCCGAAGCCGATGCCGCACACGGCCATGCGCCAGCCGATGTCGAGGGCGGACGGCGACGCGGGCAGGCTCATCATCGTGACGAGGCCGGCCGCGAGGATCAACAGGCCGATGCCGCCCAGCAGCCCCGGCGCATACCGGTCGCTCAATCGTCCGGCCACGGGCGCCATCACGCCGACCATCACGGGCCACGGCGTCATCAGGAAGCCCGTCTCGACGGGCGAACGGCCGAGCGTGGTCTCGAAAAAGAACGGCAGCGCGACGAACGCGAGCGCCTGCGCGGCGAAGGTGCAGATGGCCGTGATGGTCGACAGCGCGAACAACGGACGGCGGAACAGGTCGACGGGCAGCAGCGGCGCCGGATGACCGCGCTCGCGGCGCAGCAGCAGGCCGAAGAACACGAGCGCGATCAAGGCTTCCGGCAGCAGGGTCTGCATGCCCACGCGGTGCGCCGCATCGCCCAGCGCCAGCACGGCCATCGAAAACGCGACGACGTTGTAGAAGCCGGCGAGCCCGTCCACGCGGTGGGTGGCGCGGCGCGTCTCCGGCAGCACCTTGCGCGCCATGAAGAACGCGACGATGCCCGGCAACACGTTAATGCCGAACAGCCATTGCCACGACGCCGCCGCAAGAATGATCGATGCGAGGCTCGGTCCGAGCGCGAAGCCGACCGCGACGACGAGGGCATTCGTGCCAAAGCCGCGTCCCTGCAGTTGCGCCGGATACGTGGCGCGCAGCAGCGCCGTGTTGACGCCCATGATGGCGGCCGCGCCCAGGCCCTGGAACAGGCGGGCGACGATCAGCACGGGCAGCGACCACGCGAGCGCGCACGCGAGCGACGCCGCCGTGAACAGCGCCATGCCCGCCACGTAGACGCGGCGGTAGCCGATGGTCTCGCCCAGCGCCGCGATCGGCAGCAGGGTCGCGACCATCGCGAGCTGGTAGGCATTCACGATCCACACCGAGTCGGCCGGCGTGGCGTGCAATTGCTGCGCCATCGCGGGCAGCGCGGTGTTGGCGATGGCGGTATCGAGGGACGACATGCCCACGCCGAGCGCGAGGGCGAGGATGGCCCAGGCACGCGGCCCCGGCGGTAAACCGTCCTGTTCGAGAGGTGTTGTATTGACTGATGCTTGCATGCTCGATCCTGACGGCAAAGGATCGATTGTAGGCCGGATGCGCGAACCTTGCAGAGGCCGCATCGGCCGTTTCGCCCGTGTTTACGGGACGGCGGCGCCGACGACGACCGAGGCCACGGGGCGTTTGCTGCGGATCTGGCGCGGCCCCTGCGCGATGACGCGCGCGACGACGGCCTCCGGCACGCTCTCCTGCTGGAGCAGCGCGAGCGCGTACTCGGTGCCGAAGCGTTTTTCGATCTTGAGCGCGGCCTCGATGACGGCGTCGTGCACGTGGTTCTTGCGGCGGCAGCGGAAGAACGACGCTTGGGTGGGCGCGGGCTGACCGCGTTTCCGGTTGGTCAGCAGGACCCGCTCGGCGATGTCGCGGGCGACGCCTTCCCGCTCCAGGTAGGCCATGGCTTCATCCAGGCCCAGCATGGCCTTGTAGACGAGCGCGACTTCAACATGTTGCGAAACAAGGTGTTTACTGCGCAAGCTGAAATTCATGAACATCCCCGGGAGAATGTGGCCGAGGCTGCATGATACTGCACGCCGGGACGAATGCGTATCCGTCCCGCACGACTTGCGGCTCAGCAGCCGCTGGCCTTCACCCGTTCGACTTCGAGCCCGAACAGCGGACGCAGCCGTGTGCCGAACACGTTACCGGCGAACGCGGCCACGAGCCACAGCCAGCCATGCAGGCTGCCGGACACGATGCCGCTGAAGTAGGCGCCGATGTTGCAGCCGTACGCCAGACGCGCGCCGTAACCCAGCATCAGCCCGCCGACGACGGCCGCGATCAGCGAGCGCAGCGGCACGCGCCACACGGGCGCATACCGGCCGGCCAGCGCCGCCGCCAGCATCGCGCCCAGCACGATGCCGATGTCCATCACGGATGTGATGTCGTGCGATACGGGCGCGGCCAGCGCGGCGGCGTTCGCCTTTGTCGACCAGTACGTCCAGCTGGCCGTGTCGATGCCGATCGCCTGCGCGGCCTTGGCGCCCCACAGCGCGAACGCGGACGTCACGCCCCACGGCCGGCCGGACAGCGCGAGCGTCGCAAAGTTCAGCACGACGAGCGCGATGGCACCGGCCACCAGCGGCCACGGCCCGTGCAGCCACGGCGACTTGTGCGCGGGCCGCACGGTCGGATCGACGAGGCGGCCGTGCCGGCGCTTTTCCACGACGACGGTGACGAACGCGATCAGCGCGAACACGGCCCAGTTGAGCAGCAGCGCCGGGGCCAGGCCCAGCGTCTTCACGAGCGAGATCGGTTTCAGTTGCGGCAGCGACGTCCAGAACGGCATGTGCGCCGTGGCGATGACGGAACCCGTGATGAACGCGAGCAGGGTCACGATCATGCGCGTGCTGCCGCCGCCGACCGTGTACAGCGTGCCGGACGCGCAACCGCCGCCCAACTGCATGCCGATGCCGAACATGAACGCGCCGACGATGACGGACGTGCCCGCGGGCGACACGAGACCCGTGACGGGATTGCCGAACAGGGTACCGGCGGACAACGCCGGGAAGAACAGCGCGACGCCGACGGCGAGCATGATCATTTGCGCACGCAGGCCGGCGCCGCGGCCATCCGCGATGAAGACGCGCCACGCGGACGTGAAGCCGAACGCGGCGTGGTACAGCGCGAGGCCGAGCAGCGCACCGACGACGAACAGCGCGGCGTGTTTCGCACCGACGGTCTGCGCCAGGTACCAGGCGCCGAGGATGATGAGCAACAGGGAGACGCCGAGCGGTTTCGGATTCATGTCGACCCGGCGTGAACTCTGGGAAGAAACCAGTGTGGTCATTTGGAAACAGTCCGATGAGACATAATCCGCTATTTTCCCTCGTTTTCAACCCGCTTGCCGACATTGAGACAATTCGTGATTTTTCGTCAAAATGCCATACCTATAATGTTGTGATCGATTTCATTCAGCGCGCTCGGGGACAACATGGATGCGTTCACACTCGTCGTGGTTTCCGCGCTCGCGAGCATCGTCATGGCGGCCAGCATGGCCTTGATGTACCGTGCGGCGCCGCGCCAGGCCTGCCTGCGCGATTGGGCGATCGCCGGACTCCTGTTCACCTGCAACAACGTGCTCGCGGCCGTCGCGTTCAAGGTCCAGCTTCCCTACTTCGTCGTCCCAGGCATCGGCAACGCCCTGTACATCGCTGCCCATTTCGGCGTCCTCGCCGGACTGCGCCGGCACGTGGGACTGGCGCCGGGCTGGCGTGCAATGGCGGTGATCGCGCCGCTCATCCTGGGCTTGCACGCGGTACCCGCGCTGCAGGTGTCCGTGGCGCACCGGCTGCTCGTGTTCACGCCGCTGATCGCCGCCATCAACCTGGGCGTCGGCCTGAGCCTGCGGGGCCGCATCGGGCGCGACGAGTGGCCGGCGTACGCGCCGCTCGTCATGATGGAATGCGTCTTCATGCTCCAGCAGAGCATGCGCACGATCTACCTGATCGTCAGCGAGGACCATACGCTGACGTTCATGGGAAGCCAGTTCCTGCAGACGTCCGGCTCGCTGTTCCTGCTTCTGTTCATGGCGGTGACGCCGATGAGCTGCGCGTTGATCGTCGCCCACCGCCAGGGACGGGACCTGCGCCGCGCCTCGCTGACCGACGCCCTCACGGGTTGGCTGAACCGCCGCGCGCTGCAGGACACGGCCGGCGCCGCGTTCGACCGCTGCCGCCGCGAGGCGTCCGGCCTGTCCTTCATCACGTTCGACATCGATCATTTCAAGTCGATCAACGACCGCTACGGCCACGGCTTGGGCGACGCGGCGATCCGCCACGTGACGGCGTGCGCGGGCGACGTGCTGCGCGGGCACGACACGCTGTTCCGCATCGGCGGCGAGGAATTCGCCGTGCTGCTCGCCGGCCAGCGGCTGCACGACGTGTGCGCCATCGCCGAACGCCTGCGCGAGCGCATCGCGACCACGCCGCTGCGGACCGACGACCTCGTCGTGCCGATGACGGTCAGCGTCGGGGTGGCCGCGTACAGCCCGCACGACAAGGATTGGGAAGCCATCCTGCGCCGTGCCGACGAGGCGTTGTACCGCGCGAAGATGCATGGCCGCAACCGGGTCGACGTCCACAGCCGGGAGATGGCGGCAAGCGTCGGAACGGCGTAGGCGGCCCGTCAAGTCGGCGCCGGCGCGGCCCGCCGCATGAACTGGCGGATGGCTTCCGCATACCTCGGTCCCTGTTCGATGAGACCGTTGTGTCCGGCCGGCGCCAGCCTGACGAAATCGGCGTTCGGCGCGAGGCGGCTGATCTCGATGCCGGCTTCCGGCTTCGTCAGCTTGTCGACGTCGCCCGTGATCGCGCGCACGGGAATGCGGATCGCGCCCGGTGTCGCCGTCTCGTCCCAGCGCAGCACGGCACGCAAGCCCTTGGCGATGACGGATGGCGTGTCCTTGACGTTGTAGCGCGACGCGAAGTCGAGCTGTTCGCGCGTCACGCTGCCGCTCAGCGACGTCAGCCGGTTCACGATGTGGCTCGTGCCGTTCATGTAGCTCATGAAATTGCTCAGCCGGATCAGCGGCGACAGCACGATCGTGAGCAGCAGCAGCGGTTCGATGACGGGCCAGCGCAGCAGGCGCATCAGGCCGCCGCCGACGACCGTCTTCAGCGGCCACGTGTGCGTGGTATCCATCAGCACCATGCCGTTGATCTTGGTGCGCAGCAGGTCGGGGTGCAGGCGCGCCAAGGTGAGCATCATCATCCCGCCGATGCTGTGGCCGACGAGGGTCACCGGCGCATTGCCGGTCTGGGCGATGACCGTGCGCAGGTCTTCGGCGAGGCGCTCGATCGAGTAGCGGCGGTCGGCCGGCTGGCTCGACCGGCCCAGTCCCGGCAGGTCCCACAGCACGAGGCGATACGTCTGCGCCAGCTCGCGGCGCACGGAATACCACGCGTCGCTGTCCAGCGCCCAGCCGTGGGTCAGCACGAGCACCGGACCGTCGGGCGGACCGTCGAATTCGATGTGGAGGCGGCTGCCGTCCGGCGCGTCCAGCACCTGGCCGGGATCGGCATGCGTCGTGGGCGGATCGTCCGTGCCGCGCGGATAGAACGCGAGGACGATCATGCGGCCGAACAGCGACCACGCGATCGACGCGATGCCGGACACGAGCCAGGCCGTGGCGACGAGTGCGCCCGTGAACCAGCCCCAGACCATCCAGATGCCACCGGCCAGCAGGGCCAGCGACGCGATGCTGGCGATTGTGCTCAGCAGAAAAGGTAGTGGAAGAATGAACATGCAAGCTCCGATGGGTAGATATTCGACACCCGATCTTAGCCCGCCTACCCGTATTGCATTGTTCGCTTGCCGGCGCAAAACAAAAAGGCCGCGCTTCAATAAAATGAAAACGCGGCCTTCTGGAATTCTGGCTCCCCGACCTGGACTCGAACCAGGGACCTGCGGATTAACAGTCCGTCGCTCTACCGACTGAGCTATCAGGGAAAGGAGGCCGCATTATAGCGGCTCAGTTTCGGTTTGACCAGTGCTGCGCACATCGTCAGGCGGCGCCGGCCGGCACGCCGCTCCAGACCTTGCGCGACAAGGTCAGGGAGACGAGCAAGCCCACCACGAGCCCTGCCGTCGCGAGGTAGAACGCGTGCCGGGCGCCGGCCGCCAGGCCATGCCGCAGCGCCTCGCCCTGCAGGCCGTCGATGCCCTGGTTGGCGAACGCCACCAGCACGGCGATTCCGATCGCGTTGCCCACGTTGAGCGTCGTCGACGCGATGCCGGATGCGATCCCCTGCTCGTGATGTGCCACGCCGGACGCGGCCGCGATCCACATGCCCGTCCAGACGATCCCTTGTCCGACCCCGGACACGACGAGGCCCGGCACGAGATAGGCATACGGCGCGCCGACGACGCTGGCGGGCGCCAGGCCAAGCGTACCCGCGATGCCGATCACGAAGCCCAGGAGCAGGGTCGTACGCATGCCGAGCCGGTTGGCCATGCGCGCGCCCAGCTGGGTACCCACGAAGATCGCCACGGACGGCACGATGAAGGCAAGTCCCGTCTGCCACGCGTCGTAGCCTTGCACGCTCTGGAACAGCACGGTCAAGAAATACGGCAGCGCGCCGAACGTTCCCATGTAGAGGAAGGTGATCGCGACGCTGGCGACGAGGCTGCGGTTCTGGAACAGGTGGACGGGCATCAACGGATCGCGGCTGCGCGCTTCGATCAGGACGAACGCCAGCAGGAACGCGACGGCCAGTACGAGCGCCGCCGCGACGGGCGTGGCGCCCCAGCCGTCCTCCGGCCCTTGCACGAGCGCATACACGAGAAGGGTCGCGCCGGCCGTCGCGGTGAGCGCGCCCGGCAGGTCGAAGCTGCGGCGCTCCGTCCGCGGCGGATCCTTCGGGATCACGACATATGCCGCCACGAGCGCGATGCCGGCCAGCACGACGTTCACGAAGAACACGGATGGCCATCCATAGGTGCTGGTCAGCAGGCCGCCTGCAAGCGAACCCAGTGTGAGGCCGCTCGCGCCTGCGCCGCCCCAGATCGCCAGGGCCCGGTTGCGTGACGGCCCCTCGTCGAACAGCCGGTTGATCAGCGACAGCGTGGCCGGAAAAAGCAGTGCGGCGCCAATGCCCTGCACGGCGCGCGCGACGACGATCGCGACCGGACTCCACGCGAGGCCGCCGGCCAGCGACGACAGCGCGTACAACCAGAGAGCGAGACTGAACATGCGGCGCTGCCCCAACAGGTCGGCGGCGCGGCCGCCCAGCAGCAGGAAGCCGCCGCAAAACACGGTATAGGCGCCGACGACCCATTGCAGGGTCTGCTTGGAGAAGCCGAGGCCCCTGCCGATTTCGGGCAGCGCCACGAAGACGATGTTGATGTCCAACGCGTAAATGAGGTTGGCGAAAGCCAGCACGGCGAGACTCCCGGTCAGGGAGCGGGCGGTGCCGGAATGAGGTGTGGTTGATCGCATGGTTGCACTCCGTGATGAAATAGTACGAAAATGTTCGTACATTTCGATTGTACGTATACATTCGTACAATTAGCAAGCACGCATTGTTTGACTGTCCTCGTACTGTCGAATATGATCCGCCCATGACCCCGAATCATCCCGATCGCGACCAGATTCGCCTGGAAAATGTACTTGCCGCACTGGGCAATCCGGTGCGCCTGACCGTCGTCCGCGTCCTGGCGGATGGCGGCGAACACACGTGTGGCTCCGTACTGCAGGGCATCGCGAAGTCCACGCTGACCCACCACTGGCGCGTGTTGCGCGACAGCGGCGTGATCTGGCAACGCCCGTACGGGCGCGAAAACCTGTTGTCGCTGCGGCGTGAAGACCTCGATGCGCGTTTTCCCGGACTGCTGGATTCGCTGCTGTCCGCCGTGCGCGGCGATGCGCTGACGCTGGAAGCGACGTCGGCGAACCTGCCCGGCGCCTGACCCGCCGCCTACCCGGCAGCGCCGGCCGGCATCAACAACGCGTGCTGCGACGCCGTATGAAAGTCGCGCCACACGCGGTTGATGGCGCTGTCGGCGCTCGCCGCCGCGAGGCCGCAATACGGGTACAGTGTGTCGACGGCGTAACGCGACGCCGCAACCCACTCCTGCGCTAGCGCCTGCATCTGCGCGGCCTGCCCGTCCGCGACGGGGGCGCCGGCGACGACGTCGGCCCACGTCGCGTCGAGCAGGGCGTAGAAGCGCGCGCGCACGTCATCCAGCCTGCCGCGGGCACCATCCAGCACCGCGCGCACGGCCGGCACCTCGATCAACGGCTCGTTCTGCCCGCCGAACCGGTTGCGCCGGCGCGCGATGCACGCCTGGGCCAGGTCGACGAAGTGATACGCCATCCCGGCCACATTGGCCGCCAGCGTGACGAAGGCGAACGGGAGAAACGGAAAGCGGTACAGCGGCCCCTGCTCGCACGCGACGGCGGGGTCGATGACGAAACCGTGGTCGGCGTGGACCCACGCGCCGCGGATGCGGTAGGCGTGCGAGGCCGTCGCGCGCAGGCCGATGCTGCGCCAGCGCGGCACGATCTCGACGATGTCCTTCGGCACGACGAACGCCTGGATGCGCGGCTGTCCGGCCGCATCGAGCATGGGCTTGCCGTCCGTGCGCAGGAAAGCGTTGAACGTGAAATGCGTGGCCATCGGCGCGCCGCTCGCGTAATCCCACTCGCCGTCGATGCGCCAGCCGTCGCCGTCGCGGTCCGCGTGACCGGTCGGGGCGCCGCTGCCCGCGAGGCAGGCGCGCGGCGTGGAGAGAATGGCGCGGGCCAGGTGCGGCGGGAGGAAGCCTGCGAACCAGCCGGCGCCGGCGCACAGGGTGACGGTCCAGCCGACGCTGCCGTCCGTGCGGGCGATGGCTTCCTCCAGTCGCACCACGTCCGGCAGCGGCCGCTCTTCCCCACCGACGGCGCGCGGCGCCAGCATGCGCAGCCAACCGCGGTGGTGGATCAGGGCCTGCTGGACGGGGTGCAGCCAGCCGTCCGTGTCGGCCGCGGCGGCATAGTGGTCGATACGGGCGGCGTCGCGTGCCGCGAGCGGGGATTGGATAGTCATGGCAGACGGAAACGAAAAAGGCCGCGTTCCAATAACATGAGAACGCGGCCTTTTGAATTCTGGCTCCCCGACCTGGACTCGAACCAGGGACCTGCGGATTAACAGTCCGTCGCTCTACCGACTGAGCTATCAGGGAATTGAGGCAATATTATAGCAGGAATCCGGGAATTGCCAAATCCGGCCCGCGGCGTGCGTCCGGCGCCGCCGTTTGCTATAGTCGCCGTCTTCCCGACCTGCCCCTACTGACCAATGACCACCCTCGGCACTCCCCTCTCCCCTTCCGCAACGAAAGTCATGCTGCTCGGCTCCGGCGAGCTCGGCAAGGAAGTGATCATTTCCCTGCAACGCCTCGGCATCGAAGTGATCGCCGTCGACCGCTACCCGAACGCGCCCGGCCACCAGGTCGCGCACCGCGCGCACGTCATCGACATGACGGACGGCGCCGCCCTCGCCGCGCTGATCGAACAGGAAAAGCCGGACCTCGTCGTGCCCGAGATCGAAGCGATCGCCACGGCCAAGCTGGCCGAGCTGGAAGCGGCGGGTCGCATCACCTGCATCCCGACCGCGCGCGCCGCCCAGCTGACGATGAACCGCGAAGGCATCCGCCGCCTCGCCGCCGAAGAACTGGGCCTGGCCACGTCGCCGTACCGCTTCGCATCCAGCCTCGACGAACTGAAAGCCGCCTGCGCCGAGATTGGTTTCCCGAACGTCGTGAAACCCGTGATGTCGTCGTCGGGCAAGGGCCAGTCGAAGCTGGACAGCGCCGCCGACGTGGAGAACGCGTGGCACTACGCCGCGTCCGGCGGGCGCGTGGACGCAGGCCGCGTGATCGTCGAGGGCTTCATCGACTTCGATTACGAGATCACCCTGCTAACGGTGCGTGCGGTCGGCGCGGACGGCAACGTCGAGACGCGCTTCTGCGAACCGATCGGCCACAAGCAGGTGCATGGCGACTACGTGGAATCGTGGCAGCCGCAGCCGATGGCGCCGCTGGCCTTGCAGCGCGCGCAGGAGATCGCCGAGAAGGTCACGTCCAACCTGGGCGGCCAAGGCGTGTTCGGCGTCGAGCTGTTCGTCAAGGGCGACATGGTGTGGTTCTCGGAAGTGAGCCCGCGCCCGCACGACACCGGCATGGTGACGATGGCCACGCAGGTGCAGAGCGAATTCGAGCTGCACGCCAAGGCGATCCTCGGCCTGCCCGTGAACACGGCGCTGCGCGCGCCGGGCGCGTCCGCCGTGATCTACGGCCAGCTGGAGGAAGCGGGCATCGCGTTCGAAGGGGTGGCCGACGCGCTGCGCGTGCCGGGCAGTGACATCCGCCTGTTCGGCAAGCCGGAATCCTTCGCTCGCCGCCGCATGGGCGTGGCGCTGGCGACGGCGGACGATGTCGAGACCGCGCGGGCGCGGGCGCTGGAGGCGGCGGGCAAGGTGAAGCCCATCAGCAATAAATAAACTGCCCGACGTTACGCGCGGACAAAATAAGGCAGCACCGTCGCGTGTGTGACACGCGGCGGGCCTCGACGCATAATTCCGAACTATCTCACGCGGAGCCCCGCAAGCCCCGCCCGGCGTTTGTGCAACCGGATCTTCATCGGAAGCCTACCGTTCCTGCTGCATTAATGACGAGCCTATTGAATAGTCTCGTCATCTTCGCGCGAAAACAGTACAACCTTACATGTCACAGCGGCGACCGTGCCGAGAAAAAGCAGCAGTGGTAAGGCACGCAATGAGCGAGCGGGTCCATCTGGACCCATGTTTATCACTCCTACATTATCTCGTGTCGACTCCTGCACGTGCTCTGAAGATATCGATTGCGATGGGGCCAACGCGACCAATCTATCCAGCGCTAACGGTCGGTGCTGCTGCGGCTCGGGTTGTTCTGGTGGCGAATCTCCGTTAACATTTTCGTCACGCTCTCGCCAAGCGATCGCGACCTTGCGAGAAACAGCGCTAATTGCGCCGAGAAACAACAGCAATGCTAAGGTGCGAAGCATAAAATCAAGAGCTTCGGAATTCATTTTGGCCGCGTCGATATTGTCCTGGACTGACAACAGCGCGGCACGTTGCTTGCCTGAACTACTGGCAATCAGCGTGCTCACCATACTCTTGACCCTGTCGAGCCTTTCCCCGAAGTCTTTTTCGCTGCCGTCCGGCGGGATAGCTTGTACGCTCGCATTCAATTTCTCGACGACATCAGCGCAGGAAAAAACCAGATTTGGTTTCGATACACAAAAATTTCGAGGCAGGTTTTCCTGCAAAGTACGAGATGCAATAGCAATTTCATTAAATCGCGCCTGCCAGTTATTCTTATCGAATTGATAGCCCTCACGAAAGAACACGCCGGCAAATGCAATAACAGCAACGGCGGCAGATAACTCGGCGACCCATTTTTCTGTACGCATCTTGCGCTTCAGCGCATCACCGTTAAGGGCACGCAATTCACGCAACTTTAGCCAAGACAGCAAAACCGTGCCAGCTATCATGATCACCGCAGTACTCAGATAAAAATAGCGCATGTAGGCCGAATGAAGTGCCATCCATTCGACGTAGAGATAAAGGCCAATACAGGTTGACGCGACAATAAACTGAATAAATTTCGAGGTAGAAATTTTCACAGCCGACATCTCCGAGTTCACTCTACAAAATGCCGCAAAACGCGACGATCGACGCACGAAAGCTGCGGCTATCAGTGGTTATGATGTAAATTTCGGCGCGCGCGATGAGCCAGTTGTCGATAATGCCAACAGAAAATAAAAAAGCCGCTTACTGATGAACAGAAGCGGCTCTTCTAGAATTCTGGCTCCCCGACCTGGACTCGAACCAGGGACCTGCGGATTAACAGTCCGTCGCTCTACCGACTGAGCTATCAGGGAATAGGTGTTCGTATTATAGCCGCTCACCAACGGCTTGCAAAGTTGGCACGCCAACTGTGCGGAAATCTGGCTCCCCGACCTGGACTCGAACCAGGGACCTGCGGATTAACAGTCCGTCGCTCTACCGACTGAGCTATCAGGGAATTGTCTTTCGCTACGACCGATGCCGCAGCGAAAGAAGCGAGATTTTAGAGAACTTTTGCGATGGCGTCAACGACGCGATCGATGTTCTTCGAGTTCAGCGCGGCCACGCAGATGCGGCCGGTGTCCACGGCGTAGATCGATTCGGCGCGCAGCTTCTCGACTTGTTCCTTCGTCAGGCCCGAGTACGAGAACATGCCCACCTGCTTGCGCACGAATTCGAAGTCCGAGCCCGGAGCCTTCTCGGCCAGCTTCTTGACCAGCTCGTCGCGCATCTGCTTGATGCGCACGCGCATGCCGGCCAGCTCGTCTTCCCACAGCTGGCGCAGTTCCGGCGTGGACAGGACGGTCGCGACGACCTTGCCGCCGTGCGTCGGCGGGTTCGAGTAGTTGGTGCGCACGATGCGCTTCAGCTGCGACAGCAGGCGGGCCGCCTCTTCCGCGGTCGAGGCGACGACGGACAGTGCGCCCACGCGCTCGCCGTACAGCGAGAACGACTTCGAGAACGAGTTCGACACCAGCAGCGGGCCCGGGGTAGCGGTGAAGCGGCGGACGACGGCGCCGTCTTCCGCGATGCCGTCGCCGAAGCCCTGGTAGGCCATGTCGAGGAACGGGATCAGGTTGTTGGCACGCACGATCTCGATCACCTGGCCCCACTGGTCGGCGTTCAGTTCCGCGCCGGTCGGGTTGTGGCAGCAGGCGTGCAGGACGACGATGGCGCCTTCCGGCATCGCTTTCAGCGCGGCCAGCATGCCTTCGAAGTTGACGCCGTGCGTGGCCGGGTCGTAGTAGGCGTAGTTGTTGACGGTGAAACCGGCGCTTTCGAACAGCGCGCGGTGGTTTTCCCAGCTCGGGTCGCTGATGTAGACTTGCGAATCCGGCGAGAAGCGCTTCAGGAAGTCGGCGCCGATCTTCAGTGCGCCGGTGCCGCCCAGGGCTTGCACGGTCACTGCACGTTTCTCTTGAATTACGGCGCTGTCGGCACCAAATACGAGTTCTTGCACAGCCTTGTCGTACGCACCCAGGCCTTCGATCGGCAGATAGGTACGGGGCGTCGGCTGCTCCATCAACTTCGCTTCCGCTTTCTGAACGCATTCCAGCAGCGGCACTTTCCCGTTGTCATCGTAGTAGACGCCCACGCCCAGATTGATCTTGGCGGGGTTGGTATCTGCGTTGAAGGCCTCGGTGATGCCGAGGATCGGATCGCGGGGAGCCATGGCGATGGCGCTGAAGATGCTGGCAGAAGCTGGGGAATTCATCGTGATAAACTTGGTTTGTCGGCTGGGTTCGCAGCGGTTGTATAGATAGGCGGTCTGGACGATGCCAGATCGCAGGCGGATTCTCATTCTAGCAAAGGTCTGATCCAATGGCAGATTTATCGGTTGCAAATTCACCAGCACCCACGGTCATCACGTTCCCGAACTCCCCGTTCAAGCTGCACCAGCCCTTCCCGCCCGCGGGCGACCAGCCCACGGCGATCCAGGGCCTGGTGGAGGGCATCGAGGACGGCCTGATGTACCAGACGCTGCTCGGCGTGACCGGTTCCGGCAAGACGTACACGATGGCCAACGTGATCGCCCGCGCGGGCCGTCCGGCGATCGTGTTCGCCCCGAACAAGACCCTCGCGGCCCAGCTGTATGCGGAGTTCCGCGAATTCTTCCCGCAGAATGCCGTCGAGTACTTCGTCTCGTACTACGATTACTACCAGCCGGAAGCCTACGTGCCGCAGCGCGACCTGTTCATCGAAAAGGACTCGTCGATCAACGAGCACATCGAGCAGATGCGTTTGTCGTGCACGAAGTCGCTGATGGAGCGGCGCGACGTCGTCATCGTCGCGACCGTGTCGGCGATCTACGGTATCGGTAATCCGAACGAGTACCACAAGATGATTCTCACGTTGCGCGCGGGCGACAAGGTCGCGCAGCGCGACGTCATCGCGCGCCTGATCCAGATGCAGTACACGCGCAACGAAATGGACTTCGCGCGCGGCACGTTCCGCGTGCGCGGCGACACCATCGACATCTTCCCGGCCGAGCACGCCGAGCTCGCGATCCGCGTCGAGATGTTCGACGACGAGATCGAATCGCTGCAACTGTTCGACCCGCTGACCGGTAAAGTGCGCCAGAAGATCCCGCGCTTCACCGTGTACCCGGGCTCGCACTACGTCACGCCGCGCAGCACTGTCCTGCGCGCCGTGGACTCCATCAAGGCCGAGCTGCGCGACCGCCTCGAAGAGTTCCGCCAGCAGGGCAAGCTGCTGGAGGAACAACGACTCGAACAGCGCACGCGCTTCGACCTCGAGATGCTGGCCGAAGTCGGTTTCACGAAGGGCATCGAGAACTATTCGCGCCACCTGTCCGGCGCGATGCCGGGCGAACCGCCGCCGACCCTGATCGACTACCTGCCGAAGGACGCGCTGATGTTCATGGACGAGTCGCACGTGATGATCGGCCAGCTGAACGCCATGTACAACGGCGACCGTTCGCGCAAGGTGAACCTCGTCGACTACGGCTTCCGTCTGCCGTCTGCGCTCGACAACCGGCCGCTGAAATTCTCGGAATTCGAGAGCAAGATGCGCCAGTGCATTTTCGTGTCCGCGACGCCGGCCGAGTACGAAAAGGAACACGCGGACAACGTCGTGGAACAGGTCGTGCGTCCGACGGGTCTCGTCGACCCGAAGGTCATCGTGAAACCCGCGCGTTCGCAGGTGGACGACCTGATGGGCGAGATCACGGACCGCATCAAGAAGGACGAGCGCGTGCTCGTCACCACGCTGACGAAGCGCATGGCCGAGCAGCTGACGGAATACCTGTCCGACCACGGCATCAAGGTGCGCTACCTGCACAGCGACATCGACACGGTGGAGCGCGTGGAAATCCTGCGCGACCTGCGCCTGGGCACGTTCGACGTCGTCGTCGGCATCAACCTGCTGCGCGAGGGCCTCGACCTGCCGGAAGTGTCGCTCGTGGCCGTGCTGGACGCGGACAAGGAAGGCTTCCTCCGTTCGGAACGCTCGCTGATCCAGACCATCGGCCGCGCGGCGCGTAACCTGAACGGCGTGGCGATCCTGTACGCGGACCAGATCACGGATTCGATGAAGCGCGCGATCGACGAGACGGAACGCCGCCGCGCCAAGCAGATCGCGTTCAACGAGGCGAATGGCATCACCCCGAAGGGCGTGCAGAAGAAGATCAAGGAAATGATCGACGGCGTGTACAGCGCGGCCGCGCAGAAGGCCATGCTGAACGACAACGGCCTGTCGGTGGAAGCCGCGAAGGTCGAGACCATGAGCGAGAAGCAGATTTCGAAAGAGATCAAGCGCCTCGAAAAGCTCATGGTCGATCACGCGAAGAACCTCGAGTTCGAAAAGGCGGCGCAGGTGCGGGATCAACTGCACGTCCTCAAGCAGCAGGCGTTTGGCGCGCCGGGAGCGGACAACGTCGTGTCGATTCTCGGCAAGTGATTGATGCCGGGGGCATCGATCACGCGCTGCCGCGTGGATCCATGGAAACGGCTCTTCGGAGCCGTTTTTTACGTCGCATGATGCTTCTACGCCCGCCTGCTATTCAAAGCTGCAGGCGGAGCCAAAAGGAATATTTATGGAGTTGTTGGGTCAGCTGCAATCACTGATCGCGTCGGACAGCCAGCGGATGCGTGTCCTCGATATCGTGAGAGAGCTGGAGTTGCCCGATTGTTGGATCGCAGCCGGGTTTGTTCGTAGCTGCGTCTGGGATTACATGCATCAGCGGTCGTCGTCGCCGCTGCCTCGCGATATCGATGTGGTCTGGTACGATCCGGTGCAATCGATGCCGGAGCGCGATGCCAATCTGGAATCGCTCTTGTGCGCGCGCGACAGCAGGTTGGGTTGGTCGGTAAAGAACCAGGCACGAATGCATGGACGCAACGCCGATCATCCCTACATGTCCGCTTCGGACGCGATGAGATATTGGCCAGAGACCGCCACTGCTGTCGGCGTTCGACTCGACAATCAAGGGCATGTCGAAGTCACCGCCCCCTTCGGTCTGGACGATCTGTTTGCGCTGATAGTCCGGCCAACACAGCGGTTCGTGGTGGACAAGCATGCCGTCTATGTCGATCGGATTCGCAGCAAGAATTGGCAAGCCACCTGGCCCAACCTCAGAATCTATTGTTCATCCACAGCCGCACCTCCCAGCCGCTCACCGCAGTAATCGATGAAGGCCCGCAGCTTCGCAGGCAAATGGCGCCGCGTCGGGTAGTAGAGATGAAAGCCCGGCTGTCTCGACCAGCACTGCGGCAGCACGGGCACCAGCCGGCCCGCAGCGAGGTCCGCTTCGACCTGCCGGCGGAAGACGTGGGCGATGCCGATCCCGTCGCGCGCCGCGTCCGCCATTGACGCGCTGTTCGTGACGATCAGCGGCCCGTCGACCTCCACATCGACGAGGCTGCCGTCCCGCATGAGTTCCCAGCGGTAGATCGCATTGTTCTTGCGGAACCGATAGCGGATGCAATCGTGCTGCTGCAATTCCTCGATCGTGCGCGGCAGCCCGCGTCGCGCCGCATAGTCCGGCGACGCCACCATGCACAGCTGTTCGTGCCGCGTGAGCGGCACGGCCACCATGTCGAGCTGGACGGATTCGCCGAGGCGCACGCCCGCATCGAAGCCGCCTGCGACGATGTCCACGAATCCCTCGTCGAACCCGAGTTCCACCTTGATGCCGGGATGGCTGGCGAGAAAACCGGGCAGCAAGGGACGCAGCCAGACGGCGTACACGATGTTCGCCATGTTCAGCCGCAAGATGCCGCTGGGCCCGCTGCGGAACGCATCCAGCTCGGCCGCTGCCTGCGTGAGCTCGGCCACGGCCGGCCCCACGCGCGCAAGAAATTGCTCGCCCGCTTCCGTCAGGCTCACGCTGCGCGTCGTCCGGTTCAACAACCGCACGCCCAGCCGTTCCTCCAGTTGCCGTACCGTCTGGCTGACGGCCGACGGCGTCACCTCCAGCAACGCGGCCGCGGCCGTGAAATTGCCCTGCTTTGCCACGGTCGCGAAGGCCAGCAGGCCGTCCAGTTGCGTCAGTTTCATTATGAAGCAATGCTTAATAAGGATTGAAGATTATGCCAGTTTTTCTTCCTTATCGGGGCAGCTATTCTGTCGTTCATCCAATCAACGAGGAGAACGAACATGAAACAGCCGATCTACTACACCCTGGGCCGTACGGGCCTGCGCGTCAGCCGTCTCTCGCTGGGTGCGATGACCTTCGGCACGGAATGGGGCTGGGGGTCCGACAAGGCGGCAGCCGAAACGGTCTTCAATCTCTATCGCGACCATGGCGGCAACTTCATCGACACGGCCGACGTGTACACGAACGGCACGAGCGAAACGTGGCTGGGCGAATTCATCAAGGCCAGCGGTTCGCGCGACGAACTCGTGCTGGCCAGCAAATACACGTTCAACCTGGCGGCCGCCAATCCGAACGGTGGCGGCAACGGCCGCAAGAACCTGCTGCGCGCCGTCGAGGGCTCGCTCAAGCGCCTGCAAACGGATTACCTGGACGTGTTCTACGTCCACGCCTGGGACCAGCTGACGCCCGTCGAAGAAGTGATGCGCACCCTGGACGACCTCGTCCGTGCCGGCAAGATCCGCCATATCGGCCTGTCGGACGTGCCCGCCTGGTACGCGGCGCGCGCGCAGACCCTGGCGGAATGGCGCGGCTATGAACCGGTGTCGGCGCTGCAACTGCAGTACTCGCTCGTCGAGCGCAACATCGAACACGAGTACACGCGCCTGGCCACCGAACTCGGCATGGGCATCACCGTGTGGAGCCCGCTGGCGAGCGGACTGCTGGCCGGACGCTACCGCCGCGATGCGCTGGCCGACGGCCGCCTCGCCGCGATGCAGGGCAACGGGAATCCCGCCTTTCAACACCTCACGGAGCGCAACTTCCAGATCGTCGATACGCTGGAACAGGTCGCCAACGAAGTCGGCCGGCCGATGGCGCAAGTGGCCCTGAACTGGGTGGCGAACCGTCCGGGCGTGGCGAGCGTGATCGTGGGCGCGTCCCGGGCGGAGCAGCTCGAAACGAATCTCGGGGCGCTCGACTTCGAGCTCCCCGCCGAGCTCGCCGACCGCCTGGACGAGGCCAGCAAGCCCGTGACGCCGTTCCCGTACTACTTCTTCACGAATGCGATGCAGGGCATGATGTACGGCGGGTCCCGCGTCGGCGACAAGCCGGCGGGCTATCGGGCGCCGGTGCTCGTCGAAGGGTCGGGGAGCGGCGTGGCCTGATGCAAGCCGGGACGGCGCTATCTGCGTTGGCAATTAGCGCCGTTTTACCTCTCCCCTCTCATCCAATGACACCGATCTGGACCGTTTTTCCTTTGAAGACATCCCGTATCTTCGCTGTCCCATCCGGTCCGACAACCGCCTGGACCTGCAAGGATGGCACGCCTGCCAGCAGTTCCGATCCGTCGTCATGTTGCAGCGTGATCTCGACGGTCTCGCCGGGAGAATAGTTCACGGTGTCGACGTGCAAATTCAAATCGACGTAGTGCCTGGACACGTCCGCCAACGGCAATTCCGACGTGCCGTAGGTCCAGAATAATCGCGTCACGGCCTTGTCGGGAGCGGCACCCCCTTTCTCGGCCTGATCGACGCCGGATGGCGCGGGGCCCTGCGCCAGCGGCACGGCATGGGATTCGTGAACCTGGCCGCCGAGATTGCGTGCTTGAGAACCTCCGCCATACTCCACGGTATCTGTAAACTGCGTGGGAACAAGACTCGCCCCGCAGGACGTCTTCATGCCGGCAATCGCCACGCCCTTTCCGTAGAAGGTCGTCGTCACGACGCCCTCGACGATCGGGAAATCGCCGCCGCATTTGGGGCAATGCACCTTGTGTCCGATATACGCGATCGGCTTGCCGTGGCAGATATCGGTCAACGATCCTTCCAGCACCGTTCCGCCATGGCTCGTCGGATCGCCTTTCCTTATGATCTCTCCTGCCATCTTCCATTCCCGAATTATTTGAGCTGATCGAACGGACCGGGTTTCTTCGCCGGACAGTGCAGTATTGCCACACCATTCAACAGTTTTTCGATGCGCGCGCCGTCCGCTTGACCGCAAATGTCTTTTATTTCCGGTAATTTGAATTGCCGGCGAATCTTGCCTTCCGTATCCAGTTCGACACCTCGGCCGCCGACCAGGGTCGTGCGATGGCACGCCTCGTCGTCGCAATACGCCACGCAATCGACACAGGCCTGCGCCCTCCCATCCATGAACGGTTCGCAATAATCAAATCGTGGGGGCACAAGAATCGTGAAATTCTTTTCACGGAAATAACCGCACTGCCTTTTCCCTTCGTCTTTGCCGGGGGCAGCCTGAGAAAATCGCCCCACCCCGTCGGGATTGGGAAGGTCGAAATCGCCCGTGTAAGCAATATTCGACAGTATTTCGCGGCCATGTGGATCGACGGCCAACAGCTCCCGCGTTTCCACGATGAGGAGTTTGGTGGCACCGCCGCCGGATCGCAGTCTATTGACGAACTCGGGCTTCACCTGCCGAAGGGTGCCACGCTGTTGAAAGCATTGTTCCGACCATTCGATGTTCGAATCCGTGCGAGGGCAGAGTTCCGCCGCGAAGCCATCTGCGACGAAAGTCATGAGGAACGCGGCGATGAGCAGCCGCGGTATCATTTCAGCTCCCAAAACCGTACTTTCGTCGTCTGGACGATCGACTTCGGCTGACGCAGCTCGGTGAGCCAGAAGTAGTAAAGATTATTGGTCGGATCATCGTGCGGGTCCGCATATGCCAGCGTTCTTGCATTCCCATCCCACAACGTGAAGTGGCCGCTCGCATCCCCCCATCCGGACACGTCAAACACCACGATCCCGTTACGCCCATTCAACTTCGAGGCCAACCATGCCTCCGCTTGCCTGACGCGCTCCTTGAACTGCCTGCTCATGGCCGCGTTGTCATCCAGGATCGACGAGGGGATCGCGGGAAGATGCAATTCTTCGTCAGCCCCCTTGAACCTGTCGATCAGGTAGGCTTTCAAATCGGAGACCCGGATCCAGTAGATATATCCATCGCCCCCTTCGATGCTCGATCCCGCTCGCGGATGTTTTGCCAGCTTGAGGCCGCTTCGATTCAGCGCGTAGGACATGCGTACAGCACATGTGTTTGCGTAACCCGGTTGCGCATACAGGTTCTTGAAACGCCCGCCGATCATCTGGTCATACAAGGTGGGAGTCGGAATTGCCTTGGAGGGATAGTGCCGCTGCATATCCGCCCACGCGGGGCGCCGAACCTGAATGTGAGCCGATTGTGTCCCAGCTTGGGCCGTTATTGCCAAATGACTTCTCCGTTTCACCAGAATTATTGCCAGATATTCGACAGAATTGTCTCATGGAAGACACATTTGGAACAGATATGGCTCAGCCGATGTACCGTCGACCTGACGATACATCGGCGCTCTCGTCAACCCGCTTCCGTAGCCGTGTCGACGATCGCCTTGCGCCGCCGCGCCCCCACCATCCCGGCCAGGCCAAGCGCCACCAGCGCCAGGCTCACCGGCTCCGGAATATCGGACACGGCGCGACCGGTAAAGCCGGCACCATCCACGAGGAACGTGCCGGCCAGGCGCAGGTCGTAGGTGCCGCTCGTGATCCAGCCCGCGCCCCTGGCCAGTTCGCTCGCCAGACTCAGGCTCAGCGCATCGATCGGCGTGACGAGGTCGCCGGCGAGCAAATCGAGGCCGGTAAAGGCGATCGAACCCGCGACGTCCGGGAACACGACGAACGAGAACCATGCGGGCTCGGGCGGCGTGTTGAACAGGAAGTCGAACTCGAACGTCTCCCCGGCCAGGGCGCCGGGCGCCGAAATGCCGAAGTCCCACGTCTGCGTCGTCGTCGGGCCGAACTCGGGCACGACGAAGAACAGGTCGCTGTAGGTCGGGGTGGCTGAGGCATTGAAGACGGCGCAGGTCGCGAGGACGAGGCCGAGCATGAATTGCTTGATCGATTTCATGGTCGTCTTTCGTGTCAGGTTCACAGATTCACGCCAAGCGCGCGCGCGAGGTTCGCCACGTCGAGCGAGCCGAGGCCCGTCGCCGGATTGAACGTGTTCGTGCTCTTGTAGTAGAGGTTCGTACCGGCCGTGATCGCGCGGAACGGCGATTTCGCGCCATAGCCATAGGTCTTGAAGGCGCCGTACAGCTGCGGGTGCAGCAGGCCCAGGCGACTGTTTTTGCCGGCGGCGATCAACGTGAAGATGCCGTTCAGTTGCGGCGCGACGAAGCTCGTGCCGCCGCCGCCCGAACCCCACTGCCCTTCGAAGTACACGAGGTAGCCGCTGTACGGGTCGGCGTTGAGCGATACGTCCGGCAGATTGCGGCCCGGCACGGACGGCGGCAGGTCCGCCAGCCATTCGTAGCCCGTGCCCGGATCGCCCAGCACGGACGCCTTGCAGTACAGGCTCTGCGCCGCCGACGTGGATGCCACGCCGGCCAGGTTGTTCTGGTACGACGGCCGGTCGAAATCGACGCTGACGCCACCGCCACCGCCCACCGGGAAGTAATCCGTGTAATACGTCGTCTGCCCGTAGTATTGCGTGATGTAGTTGCGCAGGTAATCCCAGGCCCAGGCGCGCTCGGTCGGGATCGTGATGTTGCCGTACTTGTGCACCTGCGTGTGCGGCAAGGTGGTGCCGCCGGCCGCGAGGACGGCCGTGTCCGACGCCGGGTGATCCGTCGTCAGCAGGGTCGTGCAAGCGGGATACGGGAACACGCTGTTGATGTCGAAGGCGCCGGCATCGCCCGAGGCGGCGATCACGGGAATGCCCTGCAGCGCGGCCTGGAGGAACACGGCGTGGAACGCGGCCAGGTCCTCGGGACCGTTGAAGATCTCGGCCGCGCCCCAGCTCACGGACAAGGTGTCGACGATGTTCTCGTCGACGGCCGTAGCGAACATGTCCAGGAAACCATTGCCCTGGTTCGGTGCCAGGTAGACGCGGATGTTGGCGCCCGGCGCCACGCCGCCCGATTGTTCGATGTCGAGGGTAGTCTCGCCCGCGCCGTCGCTGCCCGGACCGTCGTCCGGCAGCGGACCGCCGTCGACCAGCACGTCCGTGATGCGGTTCGGTGCGACGTTCAGCCCCAGCGCATTCCAGTAGCCGTATGCGTCGGACTGGCGATAGCCGGCGAGGGTGGCGATGCCGATGGTCTTGCCGGCGCCCGTCACGCCGGCCGAATACAGCGGGTTGACGTTGTACTTCGCGGCCAGGTCCCGCACCGTGTATTCGCCCGGCAGCGATGCGGCCGCGGCGTTCGCCGTCGGGATGCGGCTCGGCACGAGCTTCGATTCGCCCGTCGCGACGCCCGACGCCGGCTGGCGCACGATATTGCTGTGGAAGAGCGGCCGGCCGTTCAGGCCATGCACGGCCTTGACGATGCCGGACAGGTTGGCGGGCACGACGGTCGTGCCCGCCGGCGCCTCGTACGTGCGGCCCAGCGTCCGGTAAGCGTGGATCGGGCTGCCGAACACGGCGGCCAGTTGCGCATTCGTGCCCTTCGCGGAAATCAACAGGTTGTTCGCATAGACTTTCGTCACCGTCAGGCCCTGGGACTGCAGGAAATTGACGACCTGGGCGATGGACGTGGCGTCCTGGCCGTACAGGCTGCCGACCTGGGCCGGTGTCAGGAATTTGCGGTAATTCGGGCTGGACGGGTCGACGATGGACGCCGCGTGCGCTTCCATCGCGGCGGCGTTCCTGACGGCCAGCGACAGCGTGATCTGCCGCACTTCCGACTGGGGCGCGAGGCCCAGGTCGGCGATGCGTGCATCGCGGTCGAGGTGGAACTGGGTGGAGGTCGTGGCGCCGTGTGCCAGCGACGTGGTCAGCACGCCGATGGCAACGGCACAAGCGGTAAGCGTTCTCAAAGCGGACTCCCTGTCGATTGTTGAAGATCCCACCGGGCAGCGGCAGGCTCATCAACAGTCAAGCAAGGGGTATGCCATTTTCTGTAACCAAGAGTTATTTCCCTGATTAATCAAACGCTTGTTTCACTTTTGCTGGATTCTTTGTGTCGAGAAAATTGTATTGATGTAAATTTTTTCGACACACAAATGTTTGTTTGACATCAAACCGCTGGCCGTACCGCGTCTTCCGTGCGGTAGCGCGCGACGAACGCGGCCAGGTCCTTCGAGTGATAGCCCCGCGCCAGCGCATCCAGGTGGTCGGCGAACGGCGCATAGGCCGGATCGAGCGTCCGCAGGTGGCCGGCCTGTTCGCGGATCTTGCGCATGTTCCCTATCCGTACCAGTTGCCACAGCACCTCGATCTCGTCGGCGGGCGGAGCGACCAGCGCGGCCTCTTCCTCCTCCGGCGGGGTTTCCTGCGCAGGGCGGCCCGTGATCCAGGCTAGCCCCAGTTGCGTGCCGATGGCGCGCAGCAGGACATCGTGTTCGACCGGTTTGGGAACGAAGGCATTCGCGCCCGCTTCCAGGCACCGCGCTTCGTCGTCGGGACTGGCGCCCGCCGTAACGGCGATGACGGGGACCCGGCTCCAGGCCGGCATCTGGCGGATCCGCCGCGTCGTCTCGTTGCCGTCGATGACGGGCATCATGACGTCCATCACGATCAGGTCGGGCCTAAAACTGTCGAGCAGCACGAGGCACTCCAGGCCGTTCTCGGCCGCGGCCACGACGAAGCCCACCGACTGCAGCAGGTCGACCAGCATCGCGCGGTTCTGCGGTATGTCGTCGACGATCAGCAACCGCTTGCGCTCGCCTTCATAGCCGACGATCGTGCGCGGCGACGGTGCGCTGGCCGGGCTGCCGGTGGCGACCGGGGCGGGAGTTCGAACCGGAACGTACTGCCCTTGCCCGGTTCGCTGGCCACGTCGATGTGGCCGCCCATCAGGTGCACCAGTTGCTGGCTGATGGCCAGGCCCAGGCCCGTGCCGCCGGCGCGCCGCGGCATGTCGGCCACCTGTTCGAACGGTTGGAACAGGCGCCCCAGTTGTTGCGCGCTCATGCCGATGCCCGTGTCGGCCACTTCGAAGTGCAGCCGCACGCAGGCGTCGTCCCCGGCCGTGGAAGGCAGGCGCGACACCCGCAGCGAGACCGTTCCCCGATCCGTGAATTTCACCGCGTTGCCCAGCAGGTTGAGCAGCACCTGGCGCAGGCGCGTCTCGTCGACCGTCACCGCGGCCGGCACGTCGGGCGCGAGCGCGTATTCGAACGCCAGGCCCTTCTCTTCGGCTTTCACGCGCATGATGTCGACCACCACCTGCAGGAATGTGCCGAGGTGAACCGCGGCCGGATACAGCACCATCCGGCCGGCCTCGACCCGGGCCAGGTCCAGGATGTCGTTGATGAGGGTGAGCAGGTGCTGGCCGCTCTCGTGGATGGTGGCGAGGCCGGCGGCCTGCCGGTCGTTCAGCAGGTGCCGTTCGCGCTTGAGCAATTGCGCATAGCCGATGATGGCGTTGAGCGGGGTGCGCAATTCATGGCTCATCTGCGCCAGAAAATTGCTGCGCTGGCGCGCGAGGCCCACCGCCTCCGCCAGCGCCGCCTCGCGCGCCGCCTCGGCCGCCTTGCGTTCCCGGTCGACGGCGGCCAGGTGTTCCAGGCGCGACTTCGTGGCGGACAGGCTGTCCCGGAAATGCAGCAGGCCCAGCGACAGGCCGAGGATGCCGCAGGCGATCCAGGCGAACACGAGGCCCATGAGCAGTGCCGTCTTCGAGATCCACTTGCCGTGGAAGCGGATCGAGCGCACCGCGAGCGTGATGGTCTGTCCGTGCGGGACGGCCCCCGTCGACAATTCCACGGCCGTCACCCGGTCGAGCCGGGGGTAGCTCTTGGACAGCGGGACCTTGTGCGTGCTGCGCCACCAGTCGGCCGTGCGCAGCACGTTCATCGGAATCGTGAACGTGGCCTGCTGCGGCAGTTCGATTTCCGCTTCGTTGAACCGCTGCGAATTCCAGTCGCCGGGCGTGGAAAACTCCGGCTCGAAATTCATCAGGTGCAGCTTGATGAGATGCGGCGGCCGCCCCGTGTAGCGCAGGTCGAAATCGATCGAATCGAAGCCGGACAAATCGATCCCCTTGCCCGGCCGGCCCAGCAGGAATTGCATCTTGCAGAACCCGTACGTCGCGACCGTGCCCAGCGCGCAATGCATGACGAGCGCATCGGGCGTGCGCTCCAGGATGGCGACCGAGTTGCCTTTCAACTCGGGCCGGTCGTCGGCGACCCGCGCGCCGTGCGGCTGGGCGGGAGAAATCTCGATCGTCCGGACCATCCCGTAGTGCTGCCAGACCAGCAGGAGGGGCGTCGCCAGCAACAACAGGATGACCAGGTAATAGCTGATCGTCGTCGGACGGGAGAGCGACTGGTTCATGTGGGCACCACGGGTTCCTGGACTGGACATCGGGCAACGTTGATCCAGTATATACCCGGGACGTACCCAGGAACCGATGTGGTCTGCCTCAGATCACCGTGAAGTCCGTATTCGTCAGCGCCAGGTTGACGCCGACGATGGCGAACTTGACCGCCGCGCCGGACCCCGAGCCGTCCGCATCGTAGTACAGGGCGCCGGTGGTCCTGTCGTACTGGATGTAGTCGTCCGCATCGAGGGCCGCCGAACCGATCACCTTGAAGTTGTTGGCCCCGAGCGTGCCCGTGGCCAGCAGCCTCGTGAAGATGGCGTTCTCCAGCCGGATCTTGTCCTCCCCTTTCGAAAAGTCCTCGATCCGCACGACGCTGCCGCCCGGCGCCGTCGTGAAGACGAACGCGTCGCTGCCCGCGCCGCCGACCAGCACGTCGTTGCCGCCCATGCCGTTGAGGACGTCGTTGCCCTCGCCGCCGTGGATGACGTTGACGCCGGCATTGCCCGACAAGGTGTCGTTGTAGTCCGACCCGATCAGGTTTTCGACGTTGACCACGGTGTCCGCACCGGAAATCCCCGCCGCCACCGTCTTCACGCCGGCGGCACCCAGCGCCAGGGTCACGCCCGCCGTGCCGGACGCCGCGACGGCCGTTTCGAACGACAGCGTGTCGATGCCCGCGCCGCCGTCGATCGCATTCACGCCGGACCCGGCGATGATCAGGTTGTCCAGCGCATTGCCGGTGCCGTTGATGTTCCCGCCCAGCAGCGTCAGGTTCTCGACGTTGAGGCCCAGCACGTGGCTGGCCGACGCCACCACCTCGTCGATGCCGCCCGCTGCGGACGCATTGGTCTCGATCACGATGTCGCCGGCATTGTCGACGTAATACGTGTCGCTGCCGTCGCCGCCGCTCAGCGTGTCGATGCCGCTGCCGCCGTCCAGCGTGTCGGCCCCGGCATCGCCGTTGAGCCGGTCGGCGCCGCCGCCGCCCGCGAGCACGTCGTCGCCGTCGCCGCCCATCAGGGCATTGTCGGCGCCATTGCCGGTCAGCTTGTCGGCAAAGCGCGAACCGGATACGTCTTCGATGCTGACGAGCATGTCCGTGTTGCCCCAGTTGTCGGTGGCGACACCGGTCGCGAGGTTGACCTTCACGCCCGCGCCGGTGATGGGCTGCGTACCGTAGTCGTTGGTGTACGAGACCAGGTCGCGGCCGTCGCCGCCGTCGATCGTGTCGTTGCCGCTCCCGCCGGAGAACGCGTCGATGCCGCTGCCGCCCTGCAGGACGTCGCTGCCGTTGCCGCCGTCGAGCCAGTCGTTGCCGGCGTCGCCCGCCAGCGTGTCGTTGCCGTCCTGGCCGAACAGGTCGTTGTCGCCCGCGTTGCCCGTGATGAAGTCGCCGTAGCGCGAACCGACGACGGCTTCGATGCCGGCGAGCTTGTCGGTATTGCCCCAGTTGTCGATCGCGGTGCCGGTCGCCAGGTTGACGACGACACCCTTCCCGGTCGGCGCGATGCTGCCGTAGTCGTTGTCGTAGATGACGTTGTCGCGGCCATCGCCGCCGTCGATCGTGTCGTTGCCGGCGCCGCCGGACAGCTGGTCCGTACCGATGCCGCCCACGAGGCTGTCGTTGCCCGTGCTGCCGTCGAGCCAGTCGTTGCCCGCGCCGCCGGTGATCGTATCGTTGCCGTCGTCGCCGTAGAAGCTGTTGTCGCCGGCATCGCCGGTCAGGAGGTCGCCGTAGCGCGAGCCGGACACGTCCTCGATGCCGACGAGCCTGTCGACATTGCCCCAGTTGTCGGTCGCCATGCCCGACGCCAAGTCGACGATGACGCCCTTGCCCGTCGGTGCGATGGCGCCGTAGTCGTTGAAATACGTGACGCGGTCGCGGCCGTCGCCGCCGTCGATCGTGTCGGCGCCGGCACCGCCGGACAGCTGATCCATGCCCAGGCCGCCGAGCAGGCTGTCGGCACCGTTGCCGCCGTCGAGCCAGTCATTGCCGGCGTCGCCGGAGATCGTGTCGTTGCCGTCGTCGCCGGACAGGCTGTTGTCGGCCGCGTTGCCGGTCAGCGTGTCGGCGTAGCGCGAGCCGGACACGTCCTCGATGCTGACGAGCTTGTCGAGATTGCCCCAGTTGTCGGTGGCCACGCCCGTGACGAGGTTGACCGTCACGCCCTTGCCGGTGGGCGCCGGGCCGCGGTAGTCGTCCGAGTAATTGGCGCGGTCGCGGCCGTCGCCACCGTCGAGCGTGTCGTTGCCGCTGTTCCCGGTCAGCATGTCCGATCCGCCGGCGCCCGCCAGGCTGTCGTTGCCCTCTTCGCCCCACAGGTAGTTGTCCTGCGCATCGCCCGTGATGACGTCGGCGAAGCGGGAGCCCGTCACCTCTTCGATGCCGACGAGCTTGTCCGTATAGCCCCAGTTGTCGATGGCGCTACCCGTCGCCAGGTTGACCGTCACGCCCTTGCCGGTGAGCCCGGTGCTGGGGTACTCGTTGTTGTAGTTGACGCGGTCGCGGTCGGCGCCGCCGTCGAGCGTGTCGCTGCCGGCGCCGCCGGTCAGCTGGTCGAAGCCGGCACCGCCCAGGATGCTGTCGGCACCGTTGCCGCCGTCGAGCCAGTCGTTGCCGGCGTCGCCGGAGATCGTATCGTTGCCGTCGTCGCCGGACAGGTTGTTGTCGACGGCATTGCCGGTGATGGTGTCGCCGTAGCGCGAGCCGGACACGTCTTCGATGTTGAGGAGCGTATCCGTGTGGCCCCAGTTGTCCGTCGCGATACCGGTGGCCAGGTTGACCTTGACGCCCAGGCCCGTCGGCGCGATGGTGCCGTAGTCGTTGAAATACGTGACGCGGTCGCGGTCGGCGCCGCCGTCGATCGTGTCGTTGCCGGCGCCGCCCGACAGCATGTCCGCGCCGAGGCCGCCCAGCAGGCTGTCGTTGCCCGCACCGCCGTCGAGCCAGTCGTTGCCGCCGTCGCCGGAGATCGTGTCGTTGCCGTCGTCGCCGGACAGGCTGTTGTCGGCCGCGTTGCCGGTCAGCGTGTCGGCGTAGCGCGAGCCGGACACGTCCTCGATGCTGACGAGCTTGTCGAGATTGCCCCAGTTGTCGGTGGCCACGCCCGTGACGAGGTTGACCGTCACGCCCTTGCCGGTGGGCGCCGGGCCGCGGTAGTCGTCCGAGTAATTGGCGCGGTCGCGGCCGTCGCCACCGTCGAGCGTGTCGTTGCCGCTATTCCCGGTCAGCATGTCCGACCCGCCCGCGCCGGCCAGGCTGTCGTTGCCCTCTTCGCCCCACAGGTAGTTGTCCTGCGCATCGCCCGTGATGACGTCGGCGAAGCGGGAGCCCGTCACTTCTTCGATGCCGACGAGCTTGTCCGTATTGCCCCAGTTGTCGATGGCGCTACCCGTCGCAAGATTGACCGTCACGCCCTTGCCGGTGAGCCCGGTGCTGGGGTACTCGTTGTTGTAGTTGACGCGGTCGCGGTCGGCGCCGCCGTCGAGCGTGTCGCTGCCGGCGCCGCCGGTCAGCTGGTCGAAGCCCGCGCCACCCAGGATGCTGTCGGCACCGTTGCCGCCGTCGAGCCAGTCGTTGCCGGCGTCGCCGGAGATCGTATCGTTGCCGTCCTCGCCGCGCAGGTTGTTGTCGACCGCATTGCCGGTGATGGTGTCGCCGAAGCGCGAACCGGACACGTCCTCGATATTGAGGAGCGTGTCCGTGTGGCCCCAGTTGTCCGTCGCGATGCCGGTGGCCAGGTTGACCTTGACGCCCAGGCCCGTGACCGCCACGTTTGCGGTGCCGTCATAGGTGTCGTCCATGTAATTGGCCGAGTCGCGGCCGGCGCCGCCGTCCATCGTGTCGTTGCCGCTGCCGCCGAAGAAGGTGTCGTTGGCATTGCCGCCGATGATCCGGTCGTTGCCGCCGCGGGCGAACACATACCCGCCCTGGTCCGACAACTGGATGATGTCCGCACCCGCGCCCGTGTGGATGTTGCGGATACCGGTCAGCGTGTCGATGCCGACGTCCGCGCCGGTGGCCGTGCCCGTCCGCAGGTTGATGGTGACGCTGGTCGAGATGCCCTCGTACATGACGACGTCGTCGCCGCCACCGCCGATGACGGTATCGTTGCCCTTACCCGGACGGAACCAGTTCGCACCGGCCGAGCCGGTCAGCATGTCGGCGAACGCGGAGCCGTTGACGTGTTCGATGCCGACCAGCGTGTCCGTGTTGCCCCAGTTGTCCGTGGCGGTACCCGTCGCCAGGTTGACCGTGACGCCGGCCGGGCCGGCGGAGTAGTCGACGGTATCGCCGTAGGCGCCGTTGGCGCCGCCGTCCATCGTGTCGTTGCCTGCGCTGCCGAGGAGGACGTCGTCGCCGGCGCCGCCCGACATCGAATCCGCCCCCGCGGTGCCGTTCAGGCGGTCATCCCCGGCGGTGCCGCCCACGAGCGCCAGCGTGCCGGCAAAGGCCGGGGCCGCCAGGGGCCGGGCCGCGATCGTACCCACGTGCGCGTCCAGATCCCAGTCGCCGCCCAGCGCGGCTGCGCCGGTGAGACCCGTCGATGCCGCCACGTCGCAGCCCGTGTAGTCAGACAATTGCTCCAGGAACGCAGCGCCGGCGTCGCCCTGGCCGACCTCGCAGCCGTACAGCAGGATGTCGCCCGCGGCGGACAGGCTGCGGCCGATCGTTGCGAGCGTGCTGCCGTAGTGCGCGAGCACGCCGGCCGTCACGACCGTGCTCCCCAGCACGATTCGGCCGGCGCTGCCGTGCGAGACGATATGGATGGCGGCAAGATCGCGCTCGGCCGCCAGCGCGGCGGCGATCTGGACCAGGCCGTCCTGTCCGTCGTCCAGCACGACGACGCGTGCCTGGCCGGCGGCGGCGGCGATGTCCTGCCAGCCTGCGATGGCGGGATCGATGAAAACGACTGCGCGGGAATGGATGATGAACTCTCTCAGTATTTATAATTGATCTGGAAATTATAACTGTCTGAATTTCCAAAATGCAATTGAATTGGAAATTAGGCAAAACCGGGAGAGATCGGGAACAAAAAACAACGTCAGGCGCCCAGCAGCCGGTCGACGGCCGTGCGCACGCCATCTTCCTCCCGCATCGCCTGCCCCACGCGCCGTGCCTCGTCGCGCATGGCCGGTTGCGAGGCGGCGGCCACGGCCTGCACGAGGCGTGCACTGTCGAGCCCGGCCGCCGGACAGGTCGCGGCGATCCCGCGCAGCGCCTTGCGGCGCGCCCAGAAGAACTGGTCGCCGGCGAACGGCACGACGACGGACGGCACGCCCGCGCGCGCGGCCGCATGGCTCGTGCCCGCGCCGCCGTGGTGCACGACGAGCGCCGTGCGCGGGAACAGCCAGTCGTGCGGCGTGTCGTCCAGCACGAACACGTCGGGCGGCAGGCGCGCCGGATCGATGCCGCTCCAGCCCGGATGGAACAGCACGCGCCGTCCGCCCGCCACGGCCGCGATAGCGTCGACCAGCGTGCCCTGGGCGATGCCCGCCATGCTGCCGAAGCCGATGTAGACGGGCGCCGGGCCCGCTTCCAGGAAGTCCAGCAAGGCCCGGGGCGGTTCGTAACCCTGCCCTGCCGGCAACTGCCAGACACCCGTGACGTGGACGTTCGGCGGCCAGTCGGCGGGGCGCGCGAGCAACGTGGGCGAGCAGCCGACGAGCAATGGCACGTCGCGCCACGGTTGCTTGCGCGGCGGCGCGCCGAACACACGCGCGCGGGCGCGGTTCAGTTCCGGGCCGAACATCGACCAGGCCATCCGTTCGAACGCGCGATGGGCCAGCAGGTTGGCCCAGCCCGGCAGGCGGGCCGCGTTCAGGAACGGCGGCGCGAACTCGCGGGTGGGCGTCATCGGCCACATCGCGGCGCCGATGCACGGGATGCCGAGGCCTTCCGCCACCGCCAGCCCGACAAAGCCGGCCAGCCCCGAATACACGAGCAGGTCGCTCCCCCGGGCGGCTGCGCTGGCCGCTTCCATCCAGGGCAGCGTGTTGTCGCGTGCGAGGGACGCGCACGCGCGCATGAGCCGCGACATGCTGGCGCCGTCTTTCAGCAACGCCCCGAATGCGCCGCCGGGCAGGAAGGCGCCGCGCATGTCGCCAGCCAGCGCCGTGAACGGAATGCCGAGGGCTTGCGCGCGCGGGGCGCCCGCCACGTCGGCCAGCACGTGCGCCTCATGGCCGCGGCTGACGACTTCGCGTGCCAGCGCCAGCAGCGGCCGGGTATCGCCTTCGGTACCGTAGGTGAGAAACGTGATCTTCATGGTCGTGCCTCGTTCGGAAAGGCACGATTTTCGCCAGACGCTCCCGGCCCGGCTTGAATAAACCCGACATCACAGCCGAATCACAACCGATACGGCCAGTACTCGGGATCGGTACCGATGTGCTCTTCCAGCCGGGACGGCGGCAGGAACGCGAGCTGGCGCAGTTCGCGCGCCATGTGGGCCTGGTCGGCATAGCCCAGTTCCGCGGCGAGGTCCGCGAGCGTGCGCGCGGGAGAGTTCGGGTCGCGCAGCGCGTAGACGGCCGCGTTCATGCGCTGCAGGCGGCGCGCCTGCGCCGGGCTCAGGCCGATGTGGGTCCGGTATTGCCTCTGCGTCTGGCGCTCGCCGACACCCAGTTCGGGTGCGGAGTCGACGATGCTGCGCAGGCTCGCGCCCAGCTCCGCATCCCAGCGTCCGCGCACGGCGTGCCAGCGTTCGGCGAGCCGCGCTTCGATCCATGCCGCTTGCGCGGCGTCGTCGGGGCACGCGCGCAGTGCCTGCGGCCAGTCCGCCCAGCTTTCGTCGAGCAGGCCGTCGGCGGGGTCGTTGCGGTCCTGGAGTGCCGCCGGAGAAAGCCCCGTCAGCAACGCGAAGGCATCGGGATACAGCACGACGCCCACCGTGCGCAGCGGTGCCAGCGTGAGCGATGCGACCGGTCGCGTGCGCGGCCCGGCCACGACCCAGTCGGGCAAGGCGCGCAGTTCGCCCGCGTCGTCGGGCAACGCGACGGCACCCGCCGTGAAGAAGTTCAGGCTGCAGTACACCATCGCCGGGAACCGGTTCAGTTGCGGCTGCGCCGGCGGCCACAGCTCGTCCACGGTCGAGACGAAGCCGATACCGTGCACCGCCTCGGCCAGTTCGCCCTGCGGATGGTGCATCCAGGCGTGCATGCGCTGCGGCTTACTGCACGTCGAGCAGTTCGACGTCGAAGATCAGGTTGGCGTTCGGCGGAATCGGGCCCGCGCCTTCCGCGCCATAGCCCAGCGCGGCGGGAATGACGAGCGTGCGCTTGCCGCCCACCTTCATGCCCTCGACGCCCTGGTCCCAGCCCGGGATCACCATGCCGCTGCCGAGGCGGAACGTGAACGGCTTGCGGCCGATGGAGCTGTCGAACTTCTCGCCGTGGTGGTCGGGCGCGTCCGGCAGGTACAGCCAGCCCGTGTAGTTGACGGTGACGTGCGAGCCGGCCTTCGCTTCGGCGCCCGTGCCGACGGCCGTGTCGATCTTCTGGAACTGGATGGCGGACGTATCGGCCTTCAGCGGCGCGGACGGGGCTTCTTCCCGGCGCTTGCAGGCGGCGAGGGACAGCGCGAGAGCAAGCCCGAGGGCGCAGGCACGGAGCATCGTGTTCATGGTGGAATCCTTGTTATTGGAGAGTCTTGACGAAGGCGCGCACGCCGCCCAGCAGCATCTCGATCGACATGGCCGTCAGGATCAGGCCCATGAGGCGCTCGAATGCCGTCATGACCTGCGTGCCCAGCACCTTCTGCAGGCGCTCGGCGCCGAGGAAGACGGCGAGCCAGATCACGGCGACGGCCGCCAGCGCGGCCACGTGCACCATCACCTCCTCCATCGACTGCGACGTGAACAGCAGCACGGTCGCCAGCGCGGACGGGCCGGCGAGCGCGGGAATCGCGAGCGGCACGATGAACGGCTCGCCGCCTTCGCTGCGCCCGAGCACACCGTCGGGATGGGGGAAGATCATGCGGATCGCGATGATCAGGAGGATGACGCTGCCGCCGATGCGCAGCGAGATGTCGGTCAGTTGCAGCGCCGCGAGGAAGTGGCGGCCGAAGAACATGAACAGCAGCAGCAGGAGAAAGGCGATGGCGCATTCGCGCACGACGATGCGCGGGCGGCGGGCCGGGGCCACGTCCTTCAGGGCCGTCACGAACAGGGGCACGTTGCCGAAGGGGTCGGTGACCAGCAGCAGCAGGATGAAGGTCTGGAAGAAACTCTGGGTCATGGGACGTTGTTATTGTTATGGCAGGTGTGATCTTAACCGATCAAAAGAAAAAGGGCGGCACCGCGGTGTCGCCCTTCCCTTTTCGCATCTGTCCGAATCAGTTCTGCTCGAACTTCTTCAGCCATGCCGCCAACTGATGCGGACGCAGGCCGTCGTAGTCCTCGAACGGCTGGTGGATCCACGGATTGTGCGGCAGGTCGACCAGGTGGTAATCCGGCTTGATCGACGACGTGCCCTTGACCCAGATGACGGCCGAACGCACTTCCGTCACGTCCTGGTAGTTCTCCTGCAGGTGCTCGCGCACGCGCATCAGGGTGACGCCCGAATCGGCCAGGTCGTCGACCAGCAGGATGCGGCCGGCCAGCGGGCCCTTGGTCATCGTCATGTACTTGGCGATGTCCAGGTCGCCCTGCTTCGTGCCCGCTTCTTCGCGATACGAGCTGGTCGACAGGATCGCCAGCGGCACGTCGAAGATGCGCGAGATCGCGTCGCCCGGGCGCACGCCGCCGCGCGCGAGGCACAGCACCATGTCGAACTTCCAGTTCGACTCGTACACCTTCAGCGCCAGGCGCTCGATCAGGCGGTTGTATTCATCCCAGGAGACCCACAGGTCCTTGTCGGTCGATGGAGGCGTCGTCATTTGGATTATCCTAGTTTTTGCTTGTAGCTAACTTCTGCTTGTGGCTGACGTCCGCGCCGCGCGGGTGGCGCAACGCGGACGATGTTTCATATCACGCTGCGAACGGGTGGCGCAGCACGATGGTTTCTTCGCGGTCCGGGCCGGTCGACACCATGTCCACCGGGATGCCGACCAGTTCTTCGATGCGCTTGATGTAGGCGCGCGCGTTGGCCGGCAGTTCTTCCATCGACTTGGCGCCGACGGTGCTGTCCTTCCAGCCCGGCATCTCTTCGTACACCGGCACGCAGGCCGCCGCTTCTTCCGCGCCGACCGGGAAGATGTCCACGTCGCGGCCGTCGATCTTGTAGCCGGTGCACAGCTTCAGCGTTTCCAGGCCGTCCAGCACGTCCAGCTTGGTCAGGCACATGCCGGTCACGCCGTTGATCTGCACGGAGCGGCGCAGCAGCGCGGCGTCGAACCAGCCGCAGCGGCGGGCGCGGCCCGTCACGGTGCCGAACTCGTGGCCGATGCGCGACAGGTGTTCGCCCACGCCGGCGTCCGTCGGCAGCTCCGACGGGAACGGACCCGAACCCACGCGGGTCGTGTAGGCCTTGGTGATGCCCATGATGTAGTGCAGCATGCCCGGACCCACGCCCGAACCGGCGGCGGCATTGCCGGCCACGCAGTTCGACGAGGTGACGAACGGGTACGTGCCGTGGTCGACGTCCAGCAGCGAGCCTTGCGCGCCTTCGAACAGCAGGTGGCCGCCGGCCTTGTGCGTCGCGTACAGCGCGGACGAGACGTCGCCGACCATCGGACGCAGGCGCGGCACGAGGGCCATCGCGTCGTCGTACACCTTCTGGAAGTCCAGCGCCTGGCCGCCCAGGAAGCCGGTCAGCACGAAGTTGTGGTATTCCAGGTTTTCGCGCAGCTTCTCGGCGAAGCGGGTTTCGTTCAGCAGGTCGGCGATGCGGATCGCGCGGCGCGCGACCTTGTCTTCGTAGGCCGGGCCGATGCCCTTGCCCGTCGTGCCGATCTTGTTGACGCCGCGCTTCGCTTCGCGGGCGACGTCGATGGCGACGTGGTAAGGCAGGATGACCGGGCAGGCTTCCGAGATCTTCAGGCGCGACGCGACTTCCACGCCGGCCGCTTCCAGCTTGTCGATCTCGCGCATCACGTCCGGTACGGAGACGACGACGCCGTTGCCGATGTAGCAGGCCACGCCTTCGCGCATGATGCCCGACGGGATCAGTTGCAGCGCGGTCTTCTGGCCCTTGATCACCAGCGTGTGGCCGGCATTGTGGCCGCCCTGGAAACGCACCACGCCGGCGGCATGGTCGGTCAGCCAGTCGACGATCTTACCCTTGCCTTCATCGCCCCACTGGGTGCCGATGACAACGACGTTCTTAGCAGTATTTGACATCATTAACCTAAGTTTTTGAGAATCCAATTTCCTTGTTCGAGGACGAGCACACGGTCGCACTCGAACTCGTCCTGTACATTGTCGTGACCCGGCATCGACTGGATCACCACTTCGCCCGCTTTGCGCAGTTCAGCGATTTTTTCGCGCAGCTCGGGCGCGTTGCCCCAGGGGGCACGAATGGAGTGCTTGCGCTCGGCCGTCGGCAGCAGACGGGCCAGTTCGCGCAGGTCGAGCGAGAAGCCCGTGGCCGGACGCGCGCGGCCGAAGGCTTCGCCCACGTGGTCGTAGCGCCCGCCGCGCGCGACGGCGTTCGGCAGGCCCGGCACGTACAGCGCGAACATGGCGCCGCTTTCGTACTGGTAGCCGCGCAGGTCGGCGAGGTCGATGGCGACCTGGGCGCGGCCCAGCGCGGAGCCGGCCAGCGCGGCGAGTTCCGCCAGCGCGCGGGCGATGCCCGGCAGCGCCGGCAGCACCTCTTTCGCACGCGCGAGCACGTCGATGTCGCCGTACAGGTTCGGCAGCGCCAGCAGCGCGGCGCGGGTTTGTTCGGTGTAGTTGGCCGTCGCTTCTTCCAGCCCAGGGACGTCCTTCGAGCGCAGCAGGGCATACAGCAGCTGCTCGTCGCGCTTGGCGGCGGCGTCTTCGGCGAGGATCGCGCGCAGCACGCCCACGTGCGACAGGTCCAGGCGCGGCTGGTCGAAGCCGGCCAGCGCGAGCGATGCGAGGGCCAGTTCCTGGATCTCCGCATCCGCTTCGAGGCCGGCGTGGCCGTAGATCTCGGCGCCGATCTGCAGCGGCTCGCGCGTCGCGTGCAGGCCGGACGGCTGCGTGTGCAGCACGCTGCCGGCATAGCACAGGCGGGTGACGGTGTCGCGGTTGAGCAGGTGGGCGTCGATGCGGGCGACCTGCGTCGTCATGTCGGCGCGCAGGCCGAGCAGGCGGCCGCTCATGGAGTCCACGAGCTTGAAGGTGCGGGAATCGGTGTCCTGTCCGGCGCCGGCCAGCAGCGAATCGACGTATTCGAGCAGCGGCGGCATCACGAGTTCGTAGCCGTAGGTACGGAAGGTGTCGAGCATCAGGCGGCGCAGCTCTTCGATCTTGCGCGCTTCGGACGGCAGGACGTCGGCGATATTCTCGGGCAGGAGCCAGGTGGGCATGGGCAAAGCGGGTCGGGTTATTAAAAGTCGGACAACATTCGGGCAGCATGAACGCGGCTTTGCACGCGTTCATTCCGCCGAATCGACGATTTTAACCGAAAACGCGGGTCGGTTGGCGATGAAACGAATGCCAACGTTGCCGATCTTCCACGACCAGAGGGCTTATTTGCCTGCTCCGGGGCCCTTGAAATACTTGAAGAACTCGGAGTTCGAGTCGATCACGATCACGTCGTTGCGCCCTTTAAAAGTCGCCTTGTAGGCTTCCATCGAGCGATAGAACCGGTAGAACTCCGGGTTCTTGCCGAACGACTGGGCATAGATCTGCGACGCCTGCGCATCGCCCTCTCCCTTGATCGTCTCGGCGTCGCGCTGGGCGTCGGCGAGGATCACGCTGCGCTGGCGCTCGGCGTCGGCACGGATCGTTTCCGCCTCGGCCACGCCGGTCGCGCGCAACTCGTTCGCCACACGCACGCGGTCGGCCTTCATGCGTTCGTACACGGCATTGTTGACCTGGTCGATGAAGTCGATGCGCTTCAGGTGCACGTCGACGACTTCCACACCCAGGTCCTTCGCTTCGGGGGCCAGGTCGGCCCGCACGGCGGCGGCGACGTCGTTGCGCTTGCCGCCCGTCAGCACGTCGGCCAGGTTGCGTTTGCCGATCTCGGCCGTGAGCGCATTGCGCACGAGCTGGTTCAGGCGCTCGCCGCCGCGGTCGGCGTTGCTGCCGATGGCGATCACGTACTGGCGCGGATTCACGATGCGCCATTTGACGAACGCATCGACGAGCAGGTCTTTCTTCTCGGCCGTCAGATAGCGCTCGCCGTCCGGCGTGTCGAGCGTCTGCAGGCGTTTGTCGAGGAAGACGACGTTCTGGAACGGCGGCGGCGCCTTGACGTTCAGGCCCGGCTCCTGGATGACCTCGCGCAGTTCGCCGAGCGCATAGACGACGGCGTAACGGTGCTGGTCGACGACGAACACGCACGACGACACGAGCGCAACGGCGATGGCGGCGCCGAACAGGCTGGCTAACAGGCGGCTCATCAGCGGCTCTCCCGTTCGCGGCCCGTGTCGCGGCTGCGCAGGTCGCGCGTGCGGTTCGACTCGCCGGACGAGGCTTCAGGCTGCGGCTGCGACTGGGCCGGCGCCGGCTGTTGCTGCGGTTGCGGCTGAGCCTGCTGTTGCTGCGCCGGCTGGGCCGGGTTCGTCGAAGGCGCCATCATCGGACCGGAATTGGCGCCGCGCGCCGCCTCGTTGGCCGTCGACTGGGCCAGCAGGCGGTCGAGCGGCAGGTAGATCTGGTTGGTGCCGGTCTTGGCGTCGATCATGACCTTGCTGGTGCTGGAAAGGATTTGCTGCATCGTCTCGATATACATGCGGTCGCGCGTGACGGCCGGGGCTTTCGCATACTCGGCCACGATCTTGTCGAAGCGCGCGGCATTGCCCGTCGCGACGCTCACGACGCTGGCGCGGTACGCTTCCGCATCCTGCAGCAGGCGGGCGGCCTTGCCCTTCGCCTGCGGGATGACTTCGTCGGCAAACGCCTGCGCTTCACTGCGGGCGCGCGCGCGCTCTTCCTGGGCCTTGCCGGCGTCCTCGAACGCGGCGACGACCTGGTCGGGCGGCTGCACGGACTGCATCGTCACGCCGACGATCTCCGCACCCATCCTGTAGCGGTCGGCCAGGCGCTGGATCGCTTCGCGGGCTTCCGCCGCCAGCTTGTCGCGGCCCGTGTACAGGACGGTGTCCATCTTGTTCTGGCCGACGAGTTCGCGCACGACGGTCTCGGCCGAGTCACGGATGGTCTCGACCTGGTCGCGGTTGTTGAACACCCAGGCGACCGGATCCTTGATCTTGTACTGCACGGAGAACTGGACGTCGACGATGTTCTCGTCGCCCGTCAGCATCAGCGCCTCGCTCGGCTGCTTGTTGCGCACGTTGGCGCGATAGCCGATCTCGGCCGTCTGCACTTGCGCCGTGTTGACGGTTTCGTGCGACTGGAACGGCGCGGGCCAGCGCCAGTTGAAGCCGGCACCCGTCACGTGCGACAGGCGGCCGAACGTCGTGACGATGCCGACCTGCCCTTCCTGCACGATGAACGCGCCGCTGGCGAGCCAGATCAGCAAGGCGATGGCGCCGACGACGGTGGCCGTGAGGCCGATGCCGCGCGCGTCCGGACGGAACGGGCCGCCGTCGCCGCCGCGCTTGCCGCCGAACAGGCGATTCAGGCGTTGATTGAAATCGCGCCACAGCTGGTCGAGGTCGGGCGGACCGTCGCTGTCGTTCTTGTTGTTATTGTTCGGGCGGCGCCCCTCGTTCGACTTGGGGTTGTGGCCCCAGCGCGGATCGTTGAGCGAAAAAATGGGAACGCCGGCCTTGCGCGCGCCGGCGTGACGACCGGTCGGCGCCAGCCGCGCGCCGATCCGTTTAATCAGAGAAACAAGCATAGACTAGTGTGGTCCGGGATGGGGAGTCGCGGGCATGAGGTCGGCCGCACCGGGTTGCACGTCGGGTGCAAAGCCGGGCTCTTCCCCTTCCTGCTCGTCGGCACCGGGCACGGCCGCCGCGCTGCCGGCCGCCTCGACGATCGCGTCGCGCAGCAGATCGAGGCCGGCGCCGCTCCTGGCGCTGATGAAAACGCGGCTGATCTTACCATATTCATCACGCTCGATCCCCGGCTCGAGATCGGCCGCATCGATCTTGTTCCAGACGAGGATCTGCGGGATGTGGTCGGCGCCGATCTCGCGCAGGACCTCGTTGACCTGCTCGATCTGCTCCATCCGCACGGGCGACGCACCGTCGACGACGTGCAGCAGCAGGTCGGCGTGGATGGTTTCTTCCAGCGTGGCGCGGAATGCGGCGACCAGCTGGTGCGGCAGTTCGCGCACGAAACCGACGGTATCGGACACGACCACGTTGCCGGTGTCCGGACCGAGGTACAGGCGGCGCGACGTCGTGTCGAGCGTTGCGAACAACTGGTTCGCGACGTACACCCCGGCCTTCGTCAGGGTGTTGAAGAGGGTCGACTTGCCGGCGTTGGTATAGCCGACGAGCGACACGGAAAATGTCTGATTGCGCCCGCGCGAACGGCGCTGCGTCTCGTGCTGCTTGCGCAGCTTGGTGAGACGGGTGCGCAGCATCTTGACGCGCTCGCCGATGAGTCGGCGGTCGGTCTCGAGCTGGGTTTCACCCGGACCGCGCAGGCCGATACCGCCCTTCTGGCGCTCAAGGTGGGTCCAGCCGCGGATCAGGCGCGTGGCCAGATGCTGCAGCTGGGCCAGTTCGACCTGCAGCTTGCCCTCGTGGCTCTGCGCGCGCTGCGCGAAGATGTCGAGGATCAGGCTGGTACGGTCGACCACGCGCACGTTGAGCCGCCGCTCCAGGTTACGCTGCTGGGCGGGCGACAGGGCGTGGTTGAAAATGACGATCTCGACCTTGTCGGCGAGAACGGCCTGCGCGATCTCGTCGGCCTTGCCGCTGCCGACGAAATGCGCAGGATCGGGACTGTTGCGCTTCGCGGTGATCGTGGTGATCGGTTCGGCCCCTGCCGAGCGCGCCAGCAGGGCCAGTTCTTCCAGGCTGGCTTTGAAGTCGCCAGCGCCGAAATCGATACCGACCAGGGCGGCGCGCATGGTGTTGCCGGAAACGTCAGCCATCGGCCTCACTCAGCGTCTTGTTCGAGGTTGAGGTTGACGGCACGGGCCGGAACGACGGTAGAGATCGCATGCTTGTATACCATCTGGGTGACGGTGTTACGCAGGAGGACGACGTACTGGTCGAAGGATTCGATGTGGCCCTGGAGCTTGATCCCGTTGACCAGGTAGATCGAGACAGGGACGTGCTCTTTGCGCAAGGCGTTGAGGAATGGGTCTTGTAACAGTTGCCCTTTGTTGCTCATGACAGCTCCGTGATGTTGTTGTCGTATAAAAATTGTGGCGGGATGCCGGATTTCAAGTGGCTGCGCCAACATTCTCAAGCTGTGAATGTTCGCCCAAGCTAACTGTAACCTGTTTTGGTGTTTTTTGTCGTACTGCTATGGTTAAACCTGGCTTAAAACCCGCTCTGGGTGGGCGCCCCCTGCGCCCATTTTTGTAAAACGGTGCGTGGCCGGTTTTCGTAAAACCGGCCCCCGGACGGTTTTACTCCTTCGCGAACGGATTCTTGCCGCTCTTCAGTTCGATGCGCAGCGGCGTGCCGATGAGATCGAACGTATCGCGGAAATGCTTTTCCAGGTAACGCTTGTACGGTTCCGTGATGCCATCCAGCGCATTGCCGTGGATGACGATGATGGGCGGGTTCTGGCCGCCCTGGTGCGCGTAGCGCATCTTCGGGCGCGTGCCGCCCTTGCGCTTCGGTTCCTGCTTCTCGACGGCTTCCTGCAGCGCGCGCGTCAGGCGCGGCGTGGACAGCTTCGCGGTCGCCGCGGCATATGCCGTGTCGATCGCCTTCATCAGGTGGTTGATGCCCGTGCCCTTCAGCGCCGAGATGAACTTCGTCTCCGCGAAGTCGAGGAAGTTCAGCTTGCGGTCGATGTCGTTCTTGACCTGGTCGCGCTGGTCGGACGTGAGGCCGTCCCACTTGTTGACCGCGACGACGAGCGCGCGGCCCGATTCGAGGATGAAGCCGGCGATGTGCGCGTCCTGCTCCGAGATGTCCTGCTGCGCGTCCAGCATCAGCACGACGACGTTCGCTTCCGAGATCGACTGCAACGTCTTCACGACCGAGAATTTCTCGATCGCTTCAAAGACCTTGCCGCGGCGGCGGATACCGGCCGTGTCGATCAGCGTGTAGTGCTTGCCGCCCTTTTCGAACGGGACTTCGATCGAATCGCGCGTGGTGCCCGGCATGTCGAACGCGATCACGCGCTGCTCGCCGACGAGCGTGTTGATGAGGGTCGACTTGCCCACGTTCGGACGGCCCACGAGGGCGATCTTGACGCCGTGGTCGGCCGGCTCCAGTTCCTCGGCTTCCTCGGGGCGCTGCTGCATGGCTTCGTCGATGGCCTCGTTGACGAGGTCCAGCACGCCGTCGCCGTGGGCGGCGGAGATCACGTACGGATCGCCCATGCCCAGTTCATAGAACTCGGCGGTGACGGACGTGTACTTCATGCCCTCGCTCTTGTTCACGACGAGCATGACCTTGCGGCCCGACTTGCGCAGGAAGTCCGTGATGGTCTTGTCGTGCGGCGTGAGACCCTGGCGGCCGTCCACGATGAACATGACGATATCCGCCTCGGCGACGGCCTGGCGCGTCTGCAGCGCCATCTCGTGCATAATGCCTTCCTTGGCGACCGGCTCGAAACCGCCGGTATCGATGACCAGGAACGGACGTTCGCCCATGCGCCCTTCGCCGTAGTGGCGGTCGCGCGTCAGGCCGGGCAAGTCCGCCACCAGCGCGTCGCGCGAGCGGGTCATGCGATTGAATAAGGTCGACTTTCCGACGTTGGGACGACCTACGAGTGCGATTACCGGCTTCATTGAATCTTTATTCGACCGCGATGGCGGTCACGGTTCCATTTTGTGTTTGAAAAATCAGGTTCGAACCGACGACCAGCGGCGTGGATTCGATGGCGCTGCCGTCCGTGGCGGCGCGGGACAGGAACGAGCCGTCCTCGCGCGACAGGAAGTGCACGTAGCCCTGGTAGTCGCCGACGGCGACGGCGCGGCCGTACGACACCGGCGTGGACAGGCGGCGGTAGGCCAGCTTGTCGTTCTTCCACGCGCTCGTGCCGCTGTCGCGGTTGTACGCGTAGACGGCGCCCTTGTCGTCCGGGACGAACACGAAGCGCTGGTCGGCGGCCACGCCGACTTCCGACGACAGGTCGCGGGTCCAGCGCGGGCTGCCCGTGGCCAGGTCGAAGCAGCCGACGCGGCCCTGGTACGACACGGCGCACACGTCGTTGTCGATGATGACCGGCGTGCCGCCCATGTCGGTGACGCGCTCCAGTTCCGTCGCGCCGCGTGCCACGCCGACCTCGATCTCCCAGCGCGGCGCGCCGGTGGCGAGGATCAGCGACATCAGCTTGCCGCCCGGCTGGGCGATCAGCACGTCCTTGTCGTGGATGACCATGCCCGGCGCCAGGCGCAGGGTCAGGGCCGGCGCGGTGCGCTGCACGGTCCATTTCTTCTGGCCCGTCTTGGCGTCGTAGCCGACGATGCGGTTGTCGATGCTGCGCGCGACGACGATGCCCTGGCCCACGACCGGCGACGACAGGATCTCAGAGGACAGCTGCGCATCCCACAGCTTCTTGCCGTCCATGTCGAACGCGAGCAGCATGCCCTTGGCGCCGCCCAGCACGATGACGCTGCCGTCCGTGCCGACGCCCGCCGTCAGGTCCATGCCGGCCTTCGTGCGCCAGATCTGGCGGCCCGTGGCCGCTTCCGCGCGCACGATGGTGCCGTCGGCCCCGGCCGCAATGATGGTGTTATCGGCGATGGCGGGCGAGAACATGTAGTTCTGCGACTTGCCGACTTCCAGCTTCCACGCCGTGCGCACGGCCATCGAACCTTTCAGGTCGACCAGCGGCGCGGGCTGGTTGCCCTTCGGTTTGGACGCGAACGGATTGAGCGAGGAGCAGCCCGCCATCAGGGCGAACATACCGACACCAACGAGCTTCCGGGTAATACGCATATTCTTCTTACCTTGTTCTTGACTCTGGGTTAGTTACGCAGCTGCTTTCGGCGCCGGCGTGCCACCGATGGCATCCAGCTTGACCTGCACGACCTGGCGGCCCGGATGGTTCTTCTCCATCTTGTCGAGCGCGGCCTGGTACGCCGTGCGGGCTTCCGCCAGCTTGTTCTGCGCGACGAGGACGTCGCCCTTGCGGTCCTGCACCTCGGCCGCGAACTGCGCCGGGAACTCGCCGTTCAGCAGCGCCAGCGCCTGGTCGTACGCCTTCTCGTCCAGCAGCACGCCGGACAGGCGCAGCTTGGCGATGGCCTTGTACTCGTCGTCGCCATGGTCGACCGCCCATTGCAGCTGGGCCTTCGCGGTTTTCAGGTCGTTGGCGTCGAACGCGGCCTTGGCGGCGGCCAGCGCGGCCATCGGGGCGTAGGCGGTCGAACCGAACTTGTTCTCGATGTCGCCCGTGATGCGCTGGACCTTGGCCGCATCCTTCGCTTCGATCGCTTCGGTCAGGCTGTCATACAGGCCGGACGCTTCCGCGGCCTGCGAGCGCTGGTGCGAGTTCCAGAAGTTCCAGGCGGCGTAGCTGCCCAATGCGATGATCAGCACCCAGGTGATCAGGTTGCCAAAGCGGTCCCAGAAGGCCTTGAAATTGGCTATCTGTTCTTGTTCTTCGAGATCGTATGCCATGTCTTTTGTTATCGTTGGTGGATCGGGATTACGGGTGGTAGTGCACGTGATCGTGGTCGTGATCGTGGTCGTGGCCACCGACGATCTGGTCGACGATGAAGTCGACGGCTTCGTCGAACGGCACGCTTTGCTGCTGCTGGCCGCCTTCGCTTTCCCGCAGCGATTTCACGGCCACGACGCCGTTCTTGACCTCGTCCTCGCCGATGATGACGGCGAACGCGGCGCCGGAACCGTCGGCCTTCTTCATCTGGCTCTTGAAACTGCCCGCACCGGCCGGGGTGGCGCAGTGGAGGACGACGTCCAGGCCCGCGTCGCGGATGCGCTCGCCGAGGATGAACGCCTTCATCTGCGCTTCTTCGCCCTGGTGCACGAGGTAGACGTCGCACTGGGCCGGCGTCGCCGGTTCACCCTGCTCTTTCATCAGCTCGATCAGGCGCTCGATGCCCATCGCGAAGCCGATACCCGGCGTCGGCTTGCCGCCGAACGTCTCGATCAGCGGATCGTAGCGGCCGCCGGCGCAGACGGTGCCCTGCGCGCCCAGCATATCCGTGACCCATTCGAACACGGTGCGGTTGTAGTAATCGAGGCCGCGCACGAGACGCGGGTTGACCGTGTACTGGACGTTGTTCGCGTCGAGGATCTTCTTGAGGCCCTCGAAGTGCGCGAGCGATTCGCCGCCCAGGTAGTCGAGCAGCTTCGGCGCATTGTTGACGAGGTCCTGCATCGCCGGGTTCTTCGTGTCCAGGATGCGCAGCGGGTTCGCGTGCAGGCGGCGCTTCGCTTCGGCGTCGAGGACGTCGATGTTCGCTTCGAAGTAGGCGATCAGGTCGGCGCGGTGGCGCTGGCGCTCTTCCGTGTTGCCGATCGAGTTCAGTTCGAGGCGGATGTTGTCCAGGCCCAGGTCGTCCCACAGGCGGCGGCACAGCATGATCAGTTCCGCGTCGATGTCCGGGCCGGAGAAGCCGATGGCTTCCGCGCCGAACTGGAAGAACTGGCGGTAGCGGCCGCGCTGCGGACGCTCGTGGCGGAACATCGGGCCCTTGTACCACAGGCGCTTCGGACCGTCGTAGGCCAGGTTGTGCTCGATGACGGCGCGCACGACGCCGGCCGTGCCTTCCGGACGCAGGGTCAGCTGGTCGCCGTTCATCGAATCGGTGAAGGAATACATCTCCTTCTCGACGATGTCGGTGACGGCGCCGATGGCGCGCGCGAACAGGCCCGTCTCTTCGACGATCGGGGTGACGATCTTCTGGTAGCCGTAGCTCTTGAGCACGGATTCCGCGGTGTTTTCGAACAATTCCCACAGCGGCGCGTCGGCCGGCAGGATGTCGTTCATGCCTTTGATGGCGACGATTTTCTCTTTTTTCTCGGACATTTTCTGTATTACGCGACGGTGTCGCGGCTGTAGTTCTTTTGTACGTAATCGAGCACGATCGTCTTGAACTCATCCACGATCCGCTCGCCCCGCAGTGTAGCGACCTTTTGCCCATCCACAAAGACCGGGGCCGCCGGCGATTCGCCCGTGCCCGGCAGCGAGATGCCGATGTTCGCGTGCTTCGATTCGCCCGGACCGTTCACGATGCAGCCCATCACGGCCACGTTCATCGCTTCCACGCCCGGGTACGTCTTCTTCCATTCCGGCATCTGCTCGCGCAGGAAGGTCTGGATGTTGTCGGCCAGCTCCTGGAACACGGTCGACGTCGTGCGGCCGCAGCCCGGGCACGCGATGACCATCGGCGTGAACTTGCGCAGGCCCATCGTCTGCAGGATTTCCTGGCCGACGACGACTTCCTTCGTGCGGTCGCCGCCCGGTTCCGGCGTCAGCGAGATGCGGATCGTGTCGCCGATGCCTTCCTGCAGCAGCACGGACAGCGCGGCGGTCGACGCGACGATGCCCTTGCTCCCCATGCCTGCTTCCGTCAGGCCCAGGTGCAGCGCGTAGTCGCAGCGCTTCGCGAGTTCGCGGTAGACGGCGATCAGGTCCTGCACGCCCGACACCTTGCACGACAGGACGATCTTGTCGCGACCCAGGCCGATCTCTTCGGCGCGCTGCGCGTTCTCGATCGCCGACGTGATCAGCGCCTCGTACATGACGGACTGCGCGCTCCAAGGCTGGGCGCGGGCAGCGTTCTCGTCCATGATGCGGGCGAGCAGCGCCTGGTCCAGGCTGCCCCAGTTGACGCCGATGCGCACCGGCTTGTCGTAGCGGATCGCGGTTTCGATCATCTGGGCGAACTGGGTGTCGCGCTTGGCGCCCTGCCCCACGTTGCCCGGATTGATGCGGTATTTCGACAGCGCCTGCGCGCACTCGGGATAATCGCGCAGCAGCAGGTGGCCGTTGTAGTGGAAGTCGCCGACGAGGGGGACGTCGATGTCCATCTTGTCGAGCTGTTCGCGGATCGCGGGCACGGCGGCCGCCGCTTCCGGCGTGTTCACGGTGATGCGCACGATCTCGGACCCGGCGCGCGCCAGTTCCTTGACCTGGATGGCCGTGCCGATCACGTCGGCCGTGTCCGTGTTCGTCATCGACTGCACGACGACGGGGGCGTCGCCGCCGACCACCACCTTGCGCGCGCCGTGCTGCACGACCACGCCGCGGCTGGCGCGGCGCGGGAGCGGGCCGGATCCGATCGGCTCGTTGGCGTTGTTCGAAAAAGTCATCTCGTATGTATTCCGTTTATTGCAGGTTGACGCGGGAGAGCGTCTTGCCGGGAACCGGCGGCAGCGCGACGGCCGTGCCGCGCAACGTCGCCGTGACGCCGCCCGGGTTACCCACCGTGACACGGACCGGCTGCTCGACATTGACGGTCTCCGTGCTGCCGGCCTTGACGAGGCGCGAGAACAGCGGCGCGCCGCCCTTGGCAGGACGCACTTCGATCCACGAATCTTCGCGCACGTTCAGGACGAGGGCGTTGGCGCCGGTGGCGGCCGGGGCCGCCGGGGTGGTCGCGGCCGGGGTCGGCGTCGCGGGCGACGTGGCGCCCGGCGCGGCGGCCGGTGCCGCGGGAACAGCTGTCGGCGGCGCACCGGTCGCGGTCGCACCCGGCACGTTCACGACGGGACCCGGCGCAGCCGTGGTCGCAGCTGCGGTGCCAGCCGGCGCGGTGGCCGGTGCCGATGCGCTGGCGCTCGGGCCCGGCACGGAAATCAGCGGCACGGCCGGGTTCTGCAGGGTTTCGACGGAGCTGCCGTTGGCGACCTCGGTCGCTGCGCCGGTCGCGGCCGGCGTGGCGACCGTGTTGCCCGTCTCGGCATGCTGGCTGCCCGGCACGAAGCCGAAATGCCACGCCGCGGCGGCGGCTGCCACGACGACCACGACGGCGCCCGCGATCATCCCCAGCGGCAAGGTCGAACGCTTGCCGTGGCTCGGGAATTTCGATTGGGAGAACGAGGTCGGGGTCGGACGGCGGTTCGCCGTGACGGCACTCGTATCGGGCGCGGGCTCGGTCTCCATGGCGATCTGGGCCACCAGCGGCGCCGGATCGAGCTTCACCAGCTTGGCATAGGCCCGCACGAAACCGCGGGTCACGGCCGGACTCGGCAGCGACGCGTAATCGCCCGCCTCCAGGGCGACGACCTGGCGCACGGCCAGTTTCAACTGGTCGGCGACCTGCTCGACCGACCAACCCATTGCCTCGCGCTGCGCTGCCAGTACCTGGCCGGGAACACCGTGCACAGGAGGTTGGTTGTCGGGCGTCGCCGGCTGATCTGCACGCTCGGAACTCATTGTCGTTGTCTCACTCACTAAATGCACCGCGCTCGAAGGCCGCGTACTCGGGCGAGCCGGGGAAACGCTTGCGCAACTGCGCCGCCAGCGAAGCTTCCGTGGCCCGGTCGCCGAGCATGTGTTTGACCCGGATGGCCAGCCACAGCACGTCGGCCGACAGCGTATCGAGCTTTGCTGTCTCCGTCAGGCGGTTAATGAAAAACCCGGCGCGGGTGTAATCGCGCCGCTCGAAATACACCCGGGCCAGGCCGACGCTCGTCGCCGGCAGGTCGGGATCGTAACGCAGCGCATCGAGCAGATAGCGCTCGGCCGCGTCGACATTCTTCATCTTCAGGCTGCAGTTTCCTGCGTTGACCATTGCTTTGACCGGCGTTGCGTAATTTGGATTCTTCAGCGCCGCGTCAAAATAGGTCATTGCCTCGGCCGGCTTGCCGCCGGCGTCGCACAGGAACAGCCCGTAATTGTTCGACAGGTCCGGATTGCGCGGCGCCAGGCGCAGCGCGTGCCGGTAGTTCTCGTCGGCGAGGCGGTTCTCGCCCATCGCCGTGTAGATCAGGGCGCGCACGCCGTACGCGTCGGCATCGTCCGGGTTCGCGGCGATGGCCTGCTTCACCTCGTCCAGCGCGATCTCGTACTTGCGCTCCTGGTAATAGCCCACCGCCAGCTGCAGGCGGATCTGGGCGCGTTTTTCCGCGGCCGTCTGGTCGGACAGCGTCTTGAGCTCGTGCGATTCGCCCGCCATGCCGCCATTGCCGGCGCACGCCGACACGAGTAGCGGTACAGCGAGCGCGCAGGCGACGCGTCCGGACAGCCGCGGCATCAGGACGAGATCTCCACGATCTTGCCGAAGTTGGGGCCGAATTTCTGTTGGTATTCAGCCATCTTGCTCATGCGCTCGTTCACACGGGTACGGTCCTTGACCTCGCCCGCCAGCTGGCCGCAGGCGGCGTCGATGTCGTCGCCGCGCGTCTTGCGGATCGTCGTGACGAGGCCGGCATCCATCAGCACCTGGGCGAACGCCTTGATGCGCGGGTTCTTCGAACGCACGAGGCCGGATTCCGGGAACGGATTGAACGGAATCAGGTTGAACTTGCACGACACGCCGACTTCGGGGTCGTTGACGAGGGCGACCAGTTCGCGCGCATGCTCGTCCGTGTCGTTGACGCCGTCCAGCATGCAGTATTCGAACGTGATGAAGTCGCGCGGGGCAAATTCCAGGTAGCGCTTGCACGCGGCCATCAGCTCGCGCAGCGGGTATTTCTTGTTCAGCGGGACCAGCATGTCGCGCAGCGGGTCGTTCGAACCGTGCAGCGACACGGCCAGCGCCACCGGGCATTCCTGCGACAGCTTGTCCATGTTCGGCACGACGCCCGACGTCGACACGGTCACGCGGCGGCGCGACAGGCCGTACGCGTTATCGTCCAGCATCAGCTTGAGCGCGGTGACGGTCGGGTCGAAGTTCAGCAGGGGCTCGCCCATGCCCATCATGACGACGTTCGTGATCTGGCGCTCGCCCTTCGGACCCGGCTCGATGCCTTTCGTGCGGCGCAGTTCGAACTCGGCCATCCACAGCTGGCCGATGATCTCGGACACGGTGAGGTTGCGGTTGAAGCCCTGCTTGCCCGTCGAGCAGAAGCGGCAGTTGACGGCGCAGCCGGCCTGCGTGGAGATGCACAGCGTGCCGCGCGTCTCTTCCGGGATGAACACGGTCTCGACGGCGTTGCCGTTGCCCACGTCGACGAGCCACTTGCGGGTGCCGTCGGCGGACGTGTGGTCGCTGATGATCGCCGGCGCACGGACTTCGGCACGCGTCTTGAGCTTTTCGCGCAGCGACTTCGCCAGGTCCGTCATGTCGTCGAAGTTGGCGACGCCGAACTGGTGGATCCAGCGCTGCAGCTGTTTCGCGCGGAACGGCTTCTCCCCCAACTCGGCGCAGTAAGCGACGAGCTGCGCGGGATCGAAGTCCAGCAAGTTGGTGAGAGTTGCCATGATTGAATCCTGTGCCTTCAAAATAAGTCCCGCCCGCCGGGCTCTACGAGCATGGGCGAGCGGGATATTGCAATGTTAAACCGGCCTGATGCCGATCAACAGAAATAAATTGATACTAAAATTAACGCGAGTAGACGTTCAGTGCCGGGAAGAAGTAAGCGATCTCGACAGCGGCGGTCTCGGCAGCGTCCGAACCGTGGACGGCGTTGGCGTCGATCGAATCAGCGAAGTCGGCGCGGATGGTGCCCTTGTCGGCCTTCTTCGGATCGGTTGCGCCCATCAGTTCGCGGTTCTTGGCAATCGCGCCTTCGCCTTCCAGCACCTGGATCATGACCGGGCCCGAGACCATGAAGTCGACCAGATCCTTGAAGAACGGACGCTCTTTGTGGACGGCGTAGAAACCTTCGGCTTCGGCGCGCGACAGCTGGGCCATACGGGCAGCGACGATCTTCAGGCCGGCGCCTTCGAAACGGCTGTAGATTTGGCCGATCACGTTTTTGGCGACAGCGTCAGGTTTGATGATCGACAGGGTGCGTTCGATTGCCATTTAAAAACTCCAATAAAAAGAAAGGTTTAAATCGAGATTTGGGAACTCAATCAACCTTCTATTTTACCATACATCCGCCATGCCACCGATATTGCGTGGGGAGGACCGCGGATGATACAGTGACATCGGTTCGACCTCGTCCATACCGGGTGACCGCTGGCGCTTAGGCAAGACTTAAAACTTGCGCTTCCAGCACATTCACCCCTGTTGACGGCGGGTCCAGTCCCCATATGGGGAGCAAAGCGATTTCTTCCAACGGAGGCATTATGATTCCCAGCCTGCAGAAAACCTACGACGTCTCGGCCATCCAGGCCACGCGTCACCGCGTCCTGCGCAATACGTACTGGCTGCTCGCCATGTCGATGGTCCCGACGGTGCTCGGCGCCTATATCGGCCTGCAAATGGCCCTGCCGATCTTTGCCAGCGGCATGGGCGTGATCCTGTTCCTCGCGATCGCGTTCGGCTTCATCTTCGCGATCGAGAAGACCAAGAACTCGGCGGCCGGCGTGCCGATCCTGCTCGGCTTCACGTTCTTCATGGGCTTGTGGCTGACGCCGCTGCTGCGCTTCACGCTCGGCTTCAGTAACGGCGGCACGCTGATCATGACCGCGTTCGCCGGTACCGCGGCCGTGTTCGCCACGATGGCGACGATCGCGACCGTGTCCAAGCGCGACTTCTCGGGCATGGGCAGCTGGCTGTTCGCCGGTGCGATCATCGTGATCCTGGCCGGCCTGGCCAACATCTTCCTGCACCTGCCCGCGCTGATGCTGGTCGTGTCCGTGCTCGCGATGGTGATCTTCTCCGGCTTCATCCTGTTCGACGTGAACCGGATCGTGAACGGCGGCGAGACCAACTACATCAGCGCGACGCTGGCCATCTACCTGGACATCTACAACGTGTTCACGAGCATGCTGCAACTGCTGGGCATCGGCTTCGGCAACCGCGACTGATCTTCAGACGTCATGACAAGCCGGCCCGCGGGCCGGCTTTTTTATTGCCCAGAACCGGGGTCAGTTCACAGACCCCGGTTTTTGGAAATGTTCTGCGCACAATTGGCGGACATTAGCTTACCGAAAGTATGGTTGGCAGAACCGCACGCCCCTGCGTACAATATCCGTTCGCTTTCGATCCCGTCCCCCATGTCCCGTAGCCTGGTCCACGTATTGCTGTCGCTGCTGCTGCTCGTTTCGCAGCAGTTGTCGCTCGGCCACGGCTATACGCACTGGGCCGAGGGCGGCGACACGCTCGTCCAGCAGGTCGCCGCCGATACGGACGACGAGGGCAGCGGCAAGCCGCCCAAACCCGGCCTGCACGACCTGTGCGGCCAGTGCGCGGCGAGTGCCCAGATCGCGTTTGCGCTGCCGTCCACGCTGCGGCAATTCGTGCCGGCCAAGCTGGCCTATGCCGCGCCGGCCGTACCGGCCACGCCGGGGATCTGCCTGCTCACGGCCTGCCCATTCCAGTCGCGCGGCCCGCCTCAAGCCTGATAACACTTCCGCTGTTTCCTGCACCGCCCGGCGCGTCCCGGCGGTGTGGGCCGTTATCCATTCGCTTGAGATTGTAAAAAAAACCATGAAAATCGAACGTACGCTGCTCGCCAGCGCGCTGCTGCTCGCCTTCCACCCGGCCGTCCGCGCGGCCGACGACCAGGAAACCCTCAACGACGGCAAGATCCAGCAAGTCGTCGTCACCGCCAGTCCCCTGCGCAACGGCGAAGGCGACCAGATCCTGACGCCGGCCAAGGTGCTCGCCGGCGACGAACTGCGCGACAAGGTCGGCAGCTCGCTGGGCGAAACGCTGCAGAACGAACTGGGCGTGTCCGCCTCCGCGTTCGGCGCCGGCGCGTCGCGCCCCATCATCCGCGGCATGGAAGGCTCGCGCGTGAAAATGCTGGAAAACGGGATGGCGACGTCGGACGTGTCCGGCCTGTCGAACGACCACGCCGTCGCGTCCGAAGGCGCCGTCGCGCGCCAGATCGAGATCCTGCGCGGCCCCGCCGCCCTGCTGTACGGCTCCGGGGCCATCGGCGGCCTCGTCAACGTCGTCAACGAACGCATCCCGACGACGCTGGAACCCAAACTCACGGGCCAGGTCGAGACGCGCCTGAGCACCGTCGACAACGGCAAGGACATGTCCGGCACCCTGGACGGCGCCGTTGGCAAGATCGGCCTGCACCTGGACGCCAACCTGCGCAACACGGACGACTACCAGATCCCCGACCTGCGGGTCGTGAACGATCCGACGTCGCGCATGAATCGCCTGCCGAATTCCGACACGAAGGAGCGCAACATCGGCATCGGCGGGTCGTACATCGACGACTGGGGCTATGCGGGCCTGTCGGCATCGCACCTGACGAATTTGTACGGCATCCCGACCAACGAGGGATCGCACATCGACCAGCGCCAGAACCGCTACGACTTCGACAGCGTCGTCAAGAACCCGCTCGCCGGCTTCGAAAGCGCGCGCGTGAAAGCCGGCTATACGGACTATTACCACGCCGAGCTGGACGACGGCGTGCCGGCCACGCTGTTCTCCAATAAATCGTTCGAATCGCGCATCGAGCTGACGCACCAGCCCATCACGAGCCTGGGCCTGCACGGCACATTCGGCGTGCAGACGGAAAACACGCACTTCTCGGCGCTGAGCGCGGAAGGCGGGCCGGACACCGTGCCCGTCACGCACTCGACGACGCAGGCCGCCTTCCTCGTCGAGGAATGGAGCCAGGGTCCGCTGCGCTGGAATGCGGGCCTGCGCTACGAAAACGTGGACCGCAAGCCGGTGAGCAACCGCGAGCGCAGCTTCGACCTGGGCTCCGGCTCGATCGGTGCGCTCTGGCCGTTCACGAAGGGCTATTCGGTCGGTGCGACGGTGTCGTACGCCCAGCGCGCGCCGGCGACGGAGGAGCTGTACTCGGGCGGTCCGCACGACGCCACGCTCACGTTCGACATCGGCGACCCGGACCTGCGCAAGGAAATCTCGCGCAACATCGAGCTGTCGCTGCAGAAGACGAGCGGCCTGCTGCGCTGGCGCGTGAACGCCTACCGCAACAACGTCAACAACTTCATTTTCGGCCATATCACGGACGCGACGTTCGACGAGGACGGCAACCCGGGCGGCGAGTTCCGCCAGCGACTCTTCCAACAGGCGAAGGCGCACATCCAGGGCGCGGAAGCGGAGATGACGTGGAACCAGGTCGGCATGGGCTGGAACGGCCGGGTGTTCGCGGACACGTCGCGCGGCTACCTCGACGACGCCGGCAACCTGCCGCTGCAGCCGGCCGACCGCGTAGGCGCCGCCATCGGCTACCGCCAGCCGCACTGGCGCGCCGGCCTCGACTGGACGCACGCCCGCGGCCAGGACCGCCTCGCCTCGTTCGAGACGACCACGACGCCGTCGTACAACCAGGTCAACGCCAATCTCTCGTACACGCAGAAGCTCGAGCACGTCGACCTGACGTACTTCGTCACGGCGAAAAACCTGCTCAACGAGGACATCCGCCTGTCGACGTCGCTGCTGAAGGATATTGCGCCGCTGCCGGGGCGCAACATCACGTTCGGCGTGCGCGCGAAGTTCTGACGGTCCGCCCGGGCCGTATTGACGTCCCGTGCGCCGCGCGTGCGGGACGTCCGTTATAGTCTTGCCATCAAACCGAATCTCACCGGCATTTGCAGCACGTCCGCCGCCCAAAATGGTCCTTCGGAGACATTTTGTTCTCCAGGTATCAACGGACTTTCTCGCTCGGAAAATGTATTTTTTTTCATAGCCGTTCCAGCTTATGCATTTGCGCATAGAATGACCGCTTTCGGACTCGGAAGCGATCAGCATGGAAGCAGCGACGCGCGACTTTCATCTCCTCGGCAGCACCGGCGCCGTCCGCGCCGGTTACCACGTCCATGACTGGTCGGCGTCCCCACTCGGCCCGCCGGACCGCTGGAGCCCCGCATTGCGCAATGCGGTCAGCCTGATCCTCGAATCCGAATTCCCCATGTACCTCGCCTGGGGTCCGCACCTGGCGCTGCTGTACAACGCCGCCTTCATTCCCCTCCTCGACGGCACCCATCCCGCTACGCTCGGCCGCCCGCTGGCCCAGGTCTGGCCCGACCGCTGGCCCGGCCTGAAGCCGCTCGTCGAGCGCGCCCTCGCCGGCCATGCCACGTACGGCGAGGACGTGCCGAGCCCGATCGACCGCAACGGCAAGCCGTACAACGCCTGGTTCACGCTGGCGTACTCGCCCGTGCGCGACGATGCCGGCACCGTGCGCGGCATGCTGTGCGTGACGAGCGAGACGACCCAGCGCGTGCAACTGGAGCGGCGCCACGCCGTGCAGCTGCAGGTGGTCGATAGCCTGCGCCGCCTGCACCACCCGTCCGACATCGTCGAGGGATCGTGCACCCTGCTGGGCAAGCACCTGGAACTCGAACACGCCTGCTATGTCGAAACGGACGAAGAAGACGGCAGCTTCGAAGTGATGTACGACTGGGCGCGCGACGCGAGCACGCCGCTCGTCGGCCGGCGCGCCCGCCTCGACGATTTCGGCCCGCAGGCGCTGGCCCTGCTGCGCACGGGTTCGCCGCTGGCCGTGCGCGACGCGACGGCCGACCCGCGCCTGCCCGCGCGCGGCGAGCGCTACGCGGCGGCGGGCGCGCGCGCGATCCTCATCGTGCCGAAGATCCGGCGCGGCCAGCTCGTGGCGGCCCTCGTCGGCTATTCGACCCAGCCGCGCGACTGGGACGAGGAAGCGCAGCGCCTCGCCACCGACATCGCCGAGCGCAGTTGGGAAGCACTCGACCGCGTGCGCGCCGAGCAGGCCTTGCGCGACGCCGTCGCGCGCCAGACGACGCTGCTCGACATGAACGAATTCCGGCTCGAAGTGTCGGACCTGCTGCGCCGCCTGAACGATCCCGTGCAGATCTTCGTCCAGACGGGCGCCATGCTGGGCCGCTTCCTGCAGGCCAGCCGCGTGCTGTACGGCGACTACGACGCCGACAAGCAGCTCGTGACCTTCCATTCGAATTACACGGACGGCATCGTCGCCGAACTGAACGGCACCTTCCCCGCCGCCCTGTTCGGCGTCTCGAATTTCAGTACGCTGAGCCTGGGCACGTGGGTGTCGAGCGACCTGCAGCGCGACCCGCGCACGAGCGGCCCCGACGTCTGGCCGAACTACGCGGCGCTGCAGATCCGCTCCGCCGTCGTCGTGCCGCTGAACCGCAACGGCGCGCTGACGAGCTGCCTGTTCATCAACGACAACCTGCCGCGCGTGTGGAGCGCCGACATCGTGCGCCTGATCGAGGACGTCGCCGAGCGCGCGTGGAGCGCCGTCGAGCGCGTGCGCGCGGAAGACGCGCTGCGCCTCGCCGACCGCCGCAAGGACGAATTCCTCGCGATGCTGGCGCACGAGCTGCGCAACCCGCTGGCGCCGATTTCCGCCGCCGCGCAACTGCTGAACCTGGGTCCGCCGGACAACGCCCGCGTGGAGCGCACGAGCGCCATCATCGCGCGCCAGGTGGCGCACATGACGGGCCTGATCGACGACCTGCTGGACGTCTCGCGCGTCACGCGCGGGCTCGTCGTGCTGGCGCGCGAGGAAGTCGACCTGCGCCGCGTGATCGGCGACGCCGTCGAACAGGTGCGCCCGCTGATCGAGGCGCGCCGCCACCAGCTGGCGCTGCACTTGTCGACGGAACCGGCCATCGTCGAAGGCGATCCGAAGCGCCTCGTGCAGGTGATCGCCAACCTCCTGAACAACGCGGCCAAGTACACGCACGAAGGGGGCCGGCTGTCGATCTGGATGGGCATCACGCCCGAGCAGGTGCTCGTCTCCGTGTCGGACAACGGCATCGGCATCTCGGCCGAACTGCTGCCGACCGTGTTCGACCTGTTCTCGCAGGCGGAGCGCACGCCGGACCGCTCGCAGGGCGGCCTCGGGCTCGGTCTCGCGCTGGTGAAGAGTCTCGTGGAACTGCACGGCGGGATGGTGACGGCGGCCAGCGAAGGCCGCAACCTGGGCAGCGAATTCACGATCCGCCTGCCGCGCCTGCACACGGCCCCCGCGGCATCGTCCGACGCCGCGGTGCCGGGTGCGCACGCGCCGGGCACGGACAAGTCCCTGTCGCTGATGCTGGTGGACGACAACGTCGACGCGGCCATGACCCTGGGCCTGCTGCTGGAATCCGGCGGGCACCGCGTGACGGTGGTGCACCACCCGGGCGAGGCGCTGGAACAGGCCGCGCAGGACCACTACGACGCCTTCCTGCTCGACATCGGCCTGCCGGGCATGAACGGCTACGAACTGGCGCGCCGGCTGCGCAAGCTGCCAGGCTGCAGCGAGGCGACGCTCGTCGCCATCACGGGGTACGGCCAGCAGTCGGACCAGGCGAGCGCGGCGTACGCCGGCTTCGACAGTTATTTCGTCAAGCCGGTCGATCCGGCCGGCCTGTTCGCGTTACTGGACCGCGTCGCCGCCCGCTGACGCATTGTCGGCGACGTCCGGCGCCGCGAATTCGCGCGGCTGGAAATTGTCGAGGCGCTCGAACACGCCGATCGATTCCACGTGCGACGTGTGCGGGAACATGTTCGCCACACCCGCCTTCTTGAGCACGTAACCGGCGCGGTGCGTGAGGATGCCGGCATCGCGCGCCAGCGTGGACGGGCTGCACGACACGTACACGATCCGCTGCGGCAGCAGGTCCGGATGCGTCAGGCGCAGTTCGGCCAGCGCGATCGCCAGCGCGACGGCGCCGTCGCGCGGCGGGTCGACCAGCATGCGGTCGAACTTGCCGAGCGCGATCAGGTCGTCCTTCGTCACCTCGAACAGGTTGCGCGTGTAGAACGTCGTCTTGTCGTCCAGGCCGTTCGCCCTGGCGTTTTCCAGCGCGCGCGTCGTCAGCGCCGTGCTGCCTTCGATGCCGACGACTTCGCGCGCCTGCGTGGCCAGCGGCAGGGTGAAGTTGCCGAGGCCGCAGAACAGGTCGGCCACGCGGTCGTTCGGCTGCACCTCGAGCAGGGTCAGCGCCTTGTGCACGAGCAGGCGGTTGATCTGGTGGTTCACCTGCGTGAAATCGGTCGGCTTGAACGGCATCTTGATGCCGAATTCCGGCAGCGTGTAATACAGTTCCTTGCCGAGCGGGTAGTACGGCGCGGCGGTGTCCGGGCCCTTCGGCTGCAGCCACCACTGGATGTTCCATTTGTCGGCGAACGCTTTCACCAGCGTTTCGTCGGCGGGCGTGAGCGGCGCCATGATGCGCAGCACGAGTACGGTGGTCTCTTCGCCGACGGCGATCTCGATCTGCGGCATCTGCTGGTAGATCGACAGCGCGCCCACCAGCTCGCGCAGCGGCACGAGCATGGCGGACAAATGGTCCGGCAGGATCTCGCAGCTCGTCATGTCGGCCACGTACGACGAATGGCGCTCGTGGAAGCCGACCAGCACCGTGCCCTTCTTGGCCACCCAGCGCACCGACAGGCGCGCGCGGTAGCGGTAGTCCCACGTGGGGCCGTACATCGGGCGCATGATGTTCTCGGCCTTCGTCTTCCCGATGTGCCACAGGTTGTCTTCGAGGACGCGCTGCTTCATCGCGACCTGCGCCGACGGCTCCAGGTGCTGCATCGAGCAGCCGCCGCAATGCCAGAAATGCGGGCACTTCGGCTCGACGCGCATGCTCGACGCCTTTTGCAGCGTGACCATGCGGCCCGATTCCCAGTTCTTCTTCTTGCGCAGGGTCTCGAAGCTGACGCGCTCGCCCGGCAGCGCGCCTTCGACGAAGATCACCTTGCCCGGCGTGCCGTCCTCGTTCTCCAGGTGGCCGACGCCGCGCGCGTCCATGTCGAGGGATTTGATGTTGATGAAGGTTTCTTGCATGGCTGAAGAAGATGAGAACTAGGACTCGTAGCAAGCACGTCGTTCCCGCGAAGGCGGGAACCCAAGTTCGGTGCATAGCCGAATCGGGCGTTATTACTGCTCAAGAAAAATGGGGTCCCCGCCTGCGCGGGGACGACGGCATTTGGCCATTCCGGCCAGCCGGGCATCATAACAAGGAATCGCGGACGACGCCACGGGCGGCCATCGCCCGTTTCAGTTTGACGAGGGCTTCCTGCTGGATCTGGCGTACGCGTTCGCGCGTCACGCCCATTTCCTCGGCCAGCGTTTCCAGCGTGGCCGGGTCGTCGTTGTCGAGGCCGAAGCGGCGCATCACGACGAGACGCTGCTTGTCCGGCAGCTTCTGCAGCCAGTCGCGCACGAGTACCGTCATCTCGTGCTGTTCCGCGTGGGCGTCCGGGCTGACGTCGCCCTCGTCCGGCAGCATGTCCATCAGGCTGCTCTGCGGATCGTTGTCGAGCGGCGCGTCGAGCGACGTCGCGTGCTCGGACAGCGCGAGGATGTCCTGCACTTCCTCCACGGGCCGGCCGACGAGGCTGGCGATGTCTTCCGCGCTCGCTTCCTTGCCGTCGTGGTGCTGGGCCTCGAGGTGGTATTTCGCGCGCAGCACCTGGTTCAGCTCGCGCACCATGTGCACGGGCAGGCGCACGGTACGGGCCTGGTTCATGATCGCGCGCTCGATGCTCTGGCGGATCCACCAGGTCGCATACGTGGAAAAGCGGAAGCCGCGCTCCGGCTCGAACTTGTCGATCGCGCGCATCAGGCCGATGTTGCCTTCCTCGATGAGGTCGAGCAGCACGACGCCGCGGTTGATGTAGTGCTTGGCGATGGAGACGACGAGCCGCAGGTTATGCTCGATCATCTTTTGGCGGGCATTGAAGTCGCCGGCCTTGGCGAGGGTCGCGTAATGCGCTTCCTGCTCGGCGCTGAGCAGCGGCTTGGCGCCGATGCGGTTCAGGTAGTGCTGGGTGGTGTCCGTCGAGAGCTCGGCCTGCAGCACGCTTTTCAGTTCGTCGACGGTATCGACGGGCGCGCTCGCCGCTTCCGGCAGCATCTCGGCACGATCGGCGCCATCCACCCCGAACCCGCCGTCGTCCAGCGGTTCATCCGGATTGTCTTCCGGCGTGTCGTTGTCCAGCGGGTCGGGGGGCAGGGTCATCGGCTCTCTCTAGCGACTGGGCAGGAACTTGGCCGGGTCGACCGGCTTGCCCTGCTGGCGTATCTCGAAATGCAGTTTGACCGTGTCGGCATCGGAATCGCCCATCTCCGCGATCGCCTGGCCCTTGGTCACGTTCTGACCTTCCTTCACCAGGATGGTGCGGTTGTGCGCATATGCCGACAACAGGCTGTTGCTGTGCTTAACAATCACGAGATTACCATATCCGCGGATGCCGCTGCCGGCATACATCACCTTCCCGGAACCCGCGGCCATCACCTGCTGGCCCATCTTGCCGGCGATGTCGATGCCCTTGTTCTTGCCTTCGTCGAACGTGGCGATGATCTTGCCGTCGGACGGCCACATCCAGCTCAGTTTCTCGTCGTCGTTGGCGGTGACGGTGGTGCCCGGGGTCACGCCGGCCGAGATCACCTTCTCCGCCTTCGGATTGTCTTCCTTGGCCAGGTTCGATTCGCTGTACGGCTTTTTGGCGCCGTTCGGTTCCGTCTTCTTCGGCACGGCCGGCGCCTTCTCGGCCCCCGGCATCGCGATCGGCGACGTCACGACGGCGTTACCGCCCCGCTCCGGGGCCGCCACTTTCAGCACCTGGCCGACCTTGATGTCGTCCGGATCGGCCAGGTTGTTCCACGCGACGAGGTCGCGGTAATTCTGGCCGTGGTCGAGGGCGATGCGCAGCAGGGTGTCGCCGCGGCGTACGGTATAGGTGCCGCGCGCGTCGGGCTTCGTGTCCTCGGCGGCCGGCGCCGGGGCCGGCTGCGGACGGGGACGGAAGCTGGATGCGGTCGGGGCCGGACGGTCGATCACGGGGGCAACGCGGGTCTCGGTGCTGCAGGCGGACAGGATGCCGAGACTGAGGGTCAACAGGGCTAAGCGGGGCGTAAGTTTCATTCTCTCTATAATTCTTTTACAACAAACTGGCATTCAAGCGATGCCTGGCCGCAGCGGGACAAAATGGCAGGCTTCCAGCGTTTCGCTGGTCCATTCCGCCTTGCCGGTACGGGTAATGCGCTGCAGGTGCTGGACCTGAGCACCGACGGGCGCCACCAGGCGGGCGCCAATGGCCATCTGCTCGAGCAGTGCACGCGGCACCTCGAGACCGGCCGCCGCCAGGATGATGCCGTCGAACGGGGCCACCTGCGGGAGCCCTAGCATACCATCTCCGTACTGCAAACGCAGATTGGCGATACGCAACGGGCGCAGATTCGCCTTCGCCAGCTCATGTAACGGCTTGATGCGCTCGATGGAATACACCTCTTGCGCGACGCACGACAGCACGGCGGCCTGGTAGCCGCAACCCGTACCGATCTCGAGCACGCGGCGCAGCGGTTGACCACTTCCCTTGAGCAACTCGATCATGCGCGCCACGATGTACGGCTGCGAAATCGTCTGGTTGTGGCCGATCGGCAGCGAGATGTCGACATAGGCCTGGGCCAGCATGCCCGGCTCGACGAACATATGGCGCGGCACGATTTCCAGCGCGGCGAGCACCTGCGGATCCTTGACGCCCTGGCGCGCGGCCCGGGCCGCCATCGCACGGCGCGGCGCTTCCGTGGCCGCCAGGTCGGACCGCACGACGGTCTGCTGCGGCTGGGCCGGCTTGGTTGTACCCGGCGTAGCGGGCGCGACACTGCCGCGATGGCTGCCGGGCTGGTGCGCCTGGTTCTGGCGCGCATTCTGGGTCGCCGTCTGCGGTGTGGCGACCGGCGCCGGCGCAGCGGCCTTGCGCGTTTTCTCGCCCGTTACGGACGAGAGCGGCAGAGGAAACTGGCTGCGCTTTTCGCTCATCCCAGCCCTCGCCGCAGCAGGTCCAGCTGGTCGCGATGCGTGAGGTCGACCTGTAGCGGGGTCACCGACACGCAGCCCTTGCTCGTCGCGTAGAAATCCGTGCCCTCGCCCGCATCGCGGCAGGCGCCCGGCGCGCCGATCCAGAAGATCTCGCGCCCGCGCGGATCCTGGCCGCGGATGACGGGTTCGGACTGGTGGCGCCGGCCCAGGCGGGTCGGTACGAGCGGTCCCATCTGCTCGTACGGCAGATTCGGGATATTTACGTTCAGCAAAAACGGCGATTCCAGCATCTCGAAGCGGCGCAGCACGATGTCGCGCGCCACCCGCGCGGCCGATTCCACCTCCGCCCAGCCGCCATGGACCTGGGAAAAGGCGATCGCCGGGATGCCGAACAGATACGCTTCCGTCGCCGCCGCCACCGTACCGGAGTACAGGGTGTCGTCACCCATGTTCTGGCCATTGTTGATGCCGGAAACGACCAGGTCCGGGCGTGCGTCGAGCATCCCCGTCAACGCGATGTGCACGCAATCGGTGGGGGTGCCGTTAACAAAATAAAACCCATTGGCAGCCTTCGACACCGACAGCGGACGGTCCAGCGACAACGAGTTCGACGCGCCCGAGCGATTGCTGTCGGGCGCGACGACCACGATGTCGGCGACTGTCGCAAGCGCATCGGCCAGGGCGTTGATGCCGGGGGCGAGATAGCCGTCGTCGTTACTGATAAGGATACGCATCCTGCGATTTTACCTGAAGCAACGGCGAGATCGACCAATCGGACGTCACATTTATTCGCCCCGAATCCCTCCCCGCCCCGGCCTCAGCCCGTCACCAGCGGACGCCCTTCCGCCGCCTGGATCAGGGCCCCTTCGAGGGACGACACCTCGTCCAGGGTGAAGGCCAGCAGCGCGTCCTTGTCGCCTTCCTGCAGGTACACCTGCTTGATCATCGCTGCGCCGCGCCGTCGTAGCGGATGCGCCACACTCGGCCGCAGGATCGTCGAACGCAGGCTGTCCGCCAGTGCCCGCGCCTCGCGGGGACTGCGGCTGTCGATCAATTCCTGCAGGCGCGACAGCTTGTCGTCCAGCGCATCCGGCGACGGCTCGCCGGTGCGGCGCGGCGCACCGTGGCCGCGCTTGCCTTCCTCCATCGCGTGCAGGCCCTGCTCCAGCGCGATCACGTGCTGCTCGATGCGCCGTGCGGCCTCCAGTTCGCTTTGTTGGCCTAGATACAATTGCGCCAGCCGGGCCAGTTCGCGCACGAGGCTCGGCGCCTGCGGATCGGCGGCCCGTTCGCGCAGGGATTCGACGGCCTGCACGAGCCGCACCTCGGGCAGCGGGCGCCACGGGAAATGGCCGGGCTCGAGCCATTCGAGCAGCGCTTCGACGGCGCGCTGGGGCCCCAGCCGGTCGTGCTCGCCCGCCTGGGCCCGGCTGCCCCCGGGCGCCATGCCGCTGACGGCCGCCTGGGGCAGTTGCACTTCGTCGAGGTAGCTGTCGAGCACGACGCTGGACAGGCCGTAGCACTCGGCGAGCATCCGCTCCAGCCTCGCCTGGTAGCCGGCCTGACCTGACTGGCCGGGCTGGCCCGGCTGGCCCGGCTGGCTCCTTGGCGCGTCACCGAAGCGCCAGCGCAGCCGTCCTTCGCCCGTCCCGTCGACGGGGCAAGGCAGCGGATAGACGAGCAGCGGGCGCTGTTCGTCCTCGTGGCTGCAGCGGTAGTCGAGCGCGCGCGCGACGACGCCCTGCAAGCCGTCCAGGCTGCGCGCGTCGGGCGTAAACACGCCGACGATCTTGTCCGGCAACAGCGCCGTGCAGACGCTGGCCGCCGCCGAGCGTCCGCTGCGGCAATCGATCAGTACACGGGCGAAGCGCCGCGCCACCCGCGCCGCGAACGTACGGAACAGGGCCGGGCAGGCGCAGAACAGCGCGTCCCAGTCGAGCCGGTCGACGCGCTCGCCGTAGCTGTCGTCGAAGCGGCCCGCGCGCATCAGGTACAGCGGGCGGCTGTCGTCGACGCGGACGATGTAGTCGTCCCAGTCCAGCGTGTCGAGCACGCGCGCGGCCAGCGTCTCGGCGTCGTCGTTCGACGTGTTGCCCTTCAATTGCTCACGACAACTCTCGAACAGTTCGAGCAGGCCGCCGGCATCGACGCCCTCGTCCGCGCGGGAAAAATAGTGATGCAGGCCGGGGGCTTCCAGGTCCCAGTCGATCATCAGCACCGGTGTCTTCGCATGCGCGCGCCCGGCGAGCAGCCAGGCGGCATGGGCCAGCGCAAGGCTGCGCACGGGTGCGCTGTCGTAGGAGTAGAACGTCGTCACCTCGCCGGCCTGCCCGGCCGGTACTGCGGTGATGCGGTTGGTTTCCATAAGGCTCCTCATTTTTTGGGGAAGGTTGGATCCGGTAACTCACGCCATGCGGGTGGGACAGCGGGAAGGACGAATTGGTTGCAGTCATGCGCCGGCGGCATGGTTTTTTTCTGGTATTGGTAATGCGTGACGATGCGCCGGACCATCTTGTCGATGTCCGGCAGGAAATCGGGGTTCGACTTCATGTCGGCCGTGGCCATCGTGAAGCGCGAAAAGTCGACGTAGAACGTGGATTCGCTGATCTGCGGAGGCAGGCTGACGGGGTGCTGCGTCATGATCACGGGAATGATCAGCTGGCTGGGCAGCGTGTACCACGTGCTGCGCTCGGCCTCGATCATGCGCATCGCGGCGTATTCGCGCCGCGTGTAGGGATGGGCCTCGTACTTGGGCGTGTAGATCAGCACCATGCACGCGCTTTCGCACAGCGCGCGGGCGATCTTGCGGTCGAGGTCGTCACCGCCACCGAGTTGTTCGGTGTCGATGAACAGTTCGTCTTCGTTGTCGAAATACGGTTCGAGGTAACAGCGCAGTGCATCGGCCAGCGTGGCCTTGAAGCGCTGCATCAGCTCGTGCCGTCCATGGGCGTAGCTGAAAAAGCAGCCATAACGTATCGCCATTGCTCCCCCTTGAAGTCTGCCACCGGCCGGGCCTGTGAGACTCTAAACAAGTCACCCATCCTGCATGTTGTGGGAGCACAAGGGGGAGAAGAGCAAATCTGCGGCGTACCGGCAGACGAGCTGAAAAGTACAACCAAACGAAGCCAGGCCAAGCAGATACGCGACGGCTAACGAAGCCGGGGGTCAGAGCCCGAATTTGCTTTTTTGGGCTCTGACCCCGAATCTCCGACTCCGCGACGGATTCGAAGTCGCCGCTAAGCTTTAGGTGAGCGGAAAAACTCGATGACGTCCGCCTGCACCCGCGTGCGACGGAAAGGCGGCAAACTCTGCCAGATCCGCCGCCCATACGGCTTGCTGATCACGCGCGGATCGCACAGCATCAGCACGCCGCGGTCCTCGACGTCGCGGATCAGGCGGCCGGCGCCCTGCTTCAGGTTGATGATGGCTTCGGGCAAGGTGTGGTGAACGAAACCGTTCATGCCCTTCTTTTCCATCACTTCGATGCGCGCGGCCAGCACGGGGTCGTCGGGCGGCGCGAACGGCAGCTTGTCGATGATGACGAGCGACAGCGCCTCGCCGCGCACGTCGACGCCTTCCCAGAAACTCTGGCTGCCCACGAGCACGGCATTGCCGGCGTTGCGGAAGGAATCCAGCAATTCCGTGCGGCCCCGTTCGCCCTGCACGAACAGGGGGAAATCGAGGCCCCGCGCGGCGAATTCCTCGCGCAGGCGTTCGGCCACGCGGTTCACGGCGCGGATCGTCGTGCACAGGAAGAAGCAGCGCCCGCCCGCCGCCTCGATCACGGGCAGCGCCATGTCGACGACGGCGTCCGTGTAGCCGAACGTGTTCGGTTCCGGCAACCCGGTCGGCACGTACAGGATGCCCTGCTCCTGGTAGTTGAACGGGCTGGGCCAGCTCTGCGCCGGTTCGCCCGTCATGCCGAGCTGCGCGGTGAAGTGCTTGAAATCGTTCTTCACGGCCAGGGTCGCGGACGTGAAGATCCAGCTGCGCGGCGTGCCGGCGCGCTGGCCGGCGAAGATCGGCGCGATCGACAGCGGCGTCTTGTGCAGCTGCAGCGACGACGAGAACGCCTCGACCCACAGGACGGCATCGTCCCCCTCGATCTCCTTGCCCTTCTTCGGTTCCGACTTCCAGGCCTTGTATTGCTCGAGCATCTCGACGGCGCGCACGCGGCACTGCTCGATCGTCTCGGCGCGCTCGGCCTGGGACTCCAGCACGTCGATCAGGCCTTCCAGTTCTTCCTTCAGCTTGTCCAGCGCCGGGAAGAATTCCGAGCTGGGCGGGATCTGCGGCAAGGACAGGCGCGTGCCGCCTTCCGGGAACGTCAGGCGCAGGTCGCGCGCCGCCTTCTCGACGATGGTCACGACCTTCGCCCAGTCCACGCCGCCGCGCGCGTGCGCGAGGCCTTCGGCCAGCACGTCGCGGCACAGTTCCAGCACCTGCCCCGTCGACACGGTCGTGCCGAAGAACAGCGTCGCCACTTCCGGCAACTGGTGCGCCTCGTCGAAGATGATCGTGTTCGCGGACGGCAGCAGTTCCGCCATGCCGCCTTCCTTCAGCGCCACGTCGGCGAAGAACAGGTGGTGGTTGACGACGACGACGTCCGCCTGCTGCGCCTCGCGGCGCGCCTTCATCACGAAGCAGTCCTGGTAGTACTGGCACTCCTGGCCCACGCAGTTCTCGCGGGTGGACGTCACGAGGTTCCACACGGACGCCGTTTCCGGAACCTTCGTCAGCTCGGCCTTGTCGCCCGACTGGCTCATCTTGATGAAGCGCGAGATCTCGCGCAGGTGGCCCACGTCGTCGCGCGACGTCAGGCGGCCGTTCTGCAGCGTGCGTTCCAGGTGGTAGTGGCAGACGTAGTTCGAGCGGCCCTTCAGCAGCGCCACCGAGACGGGGGCGCGCAATGCGGCGCGCACGGTCGGGATGTCGCGCGAAAAGAGCTGGTCCTGCAGGTTCTTGGTGCCGGTCGAGACGATCGTCTTGCCGCCCCACAGCAGCGCGGGGACGAGGTAGGCGAAGGTCTTGCCCGTGCCCGTGCCGGCCTCGGCGATCAGCGTGCCCTGCGTGCCGATGGCGTGCGCGATCGCCTTCGCCATCTCGGTCTGAGACTGGCGCGGCTTGAACGTGCCGACGGCGGGCGCGAGCGGGCCGCCGGCGCCGAAGATGCGTTCGACTTCGGCGTCGTACTTGCCGGCAGGTTCGGAAGGCGCTTGCGCGGCGTCGTGGCCGGCGTCGAGGTCGGCTTCAGACAAGGGGAGATGATCGGTCAAAATGGAAAGCTTAAAAACGTAGGCTTATGCCGGCACGTCCGGCACCAACTGCATTTTCAGCAGTGTGATGTGGTCCTTCAACTGCAGCTTGCGTTTTTTCAGACGGCGCAGCTGCAACTGGTCGGCGTGACCGTCGCGGGTCAGCATGTCGATGACAGCATCGAGGTCGCGATGTTCCACGTCGAGTTCAATAATACGGCGCTGGATCTCCTGGACGTCGATCATGTTAGGCATTTCCGAACAGTTAAGCGTAATGGGGTGGGAAGACGCATGCCCGCTGGCTCGGGGCGGCGCGCTATTCATTGTTACGGCTTGCAACTCCAGTGCAAACCGGTGCATAGTTTAAACTACACCGCCGTTGCCGCCAACAAAGTCCGGCATGGCGGCATCGGAAAGCCACGTTTATGACCTCATACAAGTTAGAAGCGGGAACCGCCCAGCATATCGGTAACCGCCCCCAGCAGAACGACCGGGTCGCGCTCATGACGGGTGCCCGCGCGCCCGGCTACGTCCTGGCCGTGCTGTCCGACGGCATCGCCGGCGCGGCCGGCGCGGAACAGGTCCTGCACACGGCCAAGCAGGTGTTCGACGAATTCAAGCCGGGCGACCGCCCGTCCGTGGAGCGTCTGCAACAATTGTTGCGCGACATCGTGCAGGAAACCCACCTGGTCATCAACATGAACGCCGTTACGACGCAGGTGCAGGCGCACGCCAGCTTCGTCGGCCTCGTCCTGACGCCGCACGGCGAGGCTGTCTGGGCCCACGTCGGCGATTCGCGCCTGTATTACTTCCACGACGGCAAGTGCCTGGCGCGCACGAGCGACGCCGCGTATATCGAGCACCTCGTGTCGAGCGACCGCCTGCCGCCGGATGCGGCAAAGAACCACCGCAAGTCCAAGCTGTTGCTGAATGTGATGGGCAATAGCCGCAAGGATCCGTTCGTCACGTTCGGCCAACGTCTCGACCTGGCGCCGAACGATGTTTTCCTGCTGTGCTCGGATGGCCTGTGGCATTTCTTCACGGATGCCGAGCTGGGTGCCGTGACCGCGAAGGCCAGCCCCCGTCAGGCGTCCGAGATGCTGATCAACAAAGCCGGCGAGCGGTCGCAGGGCAAGGGCGGGAATTGCAGCATGGCCATCGTCAAGCTGGTCAAGCCGGTGATCGATCGGCCGTAAGCCAACGTAACGCGAATGTCACGCGTGGGCGGAGGGCCGCCCACCCTACTTCGCTTCTTTGGCTTCTTTCGCTGCCTTCGCCGCCTTCTCCGCCTTGCGCTGGGCGACCTTGCGCTGGCGTTCTTCCGACTCGGCCTTGCGTGCCTCGTAGTCGCGCACGTTCTGCGCGCGCTTGGCCGCGTTCGCCGCTTCCGCCTGTTGCTCCGCACGCAGGCGGGCGTTGTGTTCGGCCATGCGTGCGGGCACGGTCGACTTGCGCGGCGGCGGCAGGGGCGCCGGCTCGGGTGCGGGCTTCGGCGGTTCCTGCGCGAGGCGCGCTTCCTGTTCCTTGAAGCGCCGTTCCGCCTCGGCCAGGTTGCGGTCGCGCTCCTCGACGATCGCCTGGCGCTTGAAGCGCTCGGCCTGGATCTCGATCGCGCGCTGGGCGGCGAGCGCGCTGCGGCGGCGTTCCTTGGCCTCGTCGAGGCAGTTATTCACGAAAAACTTGTCGTAGCAGACGCGTTCCCGTTCCGCGAAGCGGGCCTCGATCGCCGCGCGCTCGCGTGCGACGGCGGCCAGTTGCTGGTCGGCCTGCGCGACGGACGTCACGGGCGGCGGCGGCACCTCGTGCGGCACCACGTCCTGGCTTGCGCACGCGGTGAGCAACGCAGCGGGCAAGGCGACGGCAAGCGCGCCGGCGAGCGTGCGCAAACGGGTACGGGTGTCTGTGACGAAGTCTGCTTTCATTCGGTTCCTTTGATCGTTCGGGCCAGCGAGTCAGGCCAGTGAATCGGCCGCGCCGCGGCGCTCGGCGAGCATGTATTCACGCGACTGCATCTCAATGATACGCGACACGGTGCGATGGAACTCGTTCGACATCGCGCCTTCGGTGTACAGCAGCTCCGGCTCGACCTCGGCCGACATGATCAGCTTGACCTTGTGATCGTAGAACACGTCGATCAGCCACGTGAAGCGGCGCGCCTCCGACGACATCGCGGCCGACATGCGCGGCACGCCCGACAGGATCACGGTATGGAACTGGCTCGCGAGTTCCAGGTAGTCGTTCTGCGAGCGCGGGCCGCCGCACAAGGTGGCGAAATCGAACCAGATCACGCCGCCGGCACGCCGCAGCGCACGCAGCTCGCGCTGTTCGATGTGCACGCGCGGATCCTCGTCGGCCGTGTCGGCGACTTTCGCATACGCCTCGCGGAGCAGCCGGTCGGAGGCCGCGCCCAGCGGCGTGTAATAGGCCTGCACCTGTTCCAGCGCGCGGTGGCGGTAGTCGATGCCGGCGTCGACGTTCATGACGTCCAGCTTTTCCTTGATCAGCGCGATCGTGGGCAGCATGCGGTCGCGGTGCAGGCCGTCCGGGTACAGCTTGTCCGGGTCGTAGTTCGACGTCATGACGAACGACACGCCGTTGGCGAACAGTGCGGACAGCAGGTTATACATGATCATCGCGTCGGCCACGTCGTTCACGTGGAATTCGTCGAAGCAGATCAGGCGGTATTTCTTGGCGATGCGCTTGGCGACCTCGATCAGCGGGTCTTCCATGCCCTTCAGCTCGTCGAGCTGGCGGTGCACGGCGCGCATGAATTCGTGGAAGTGCAGGCGCGTCTTGCGCACGACCGGCACCACCGAGTAGAAGCTGTCCATGAGGAAGGACTTGCCGCGCCCGACGCCACCCCACATGTAGACGCCCTGCGGCACGTCGGGTCGGTTGATCAGGCGCTTGAACGCGGACGAGCGCTGGGCCTTGTAGTCGACCCAGTCGTCGTAGGCCTGCTGCAGGCGGTCGACGGCGCGCTGCTGCGCGGGATCGGACTTGAATCCGCGCTCGGTCAGCGCGTGCTGGTAGTACTCTTGGACGTTCATGGATGTCGTGTATAAAAACGTAGGGTGGGCACCACGTGCCCACGCGGACGCCGGCGATGTGCATGCGTCACGCGTGGGCACAGGGTGCCCACCCAACGAGGCGCACGGCCCCGGATGCTGCTTAGAAGTTCAGCGAACGCTTGTCGACGGCGAGCGCGGCTTCCTTGGTCGCTTCGGACAGCGACGGGTGGGCGTGGCAGATACGGGCGATGTCTTCCGACGACGCGCGGAATTCCATCGCGACGACGGCTTCCGAGATCAGTTCCGATGCCACCGGGCCCACGATGTGGACGCCCAGGATTTCGTCGGTCGTCGCGTCGGCCAGGAATTTCACCATGCCCGACGTGTCGCCCAGCGCGCGTGCACGGCCGTTGGCCATGAACGGGAACGTGCCGGCTTTATAGGCGACGCCTTCCTTCTTGAGCTGCTGCTCGGTCTTGCCGACCCACGCGATTTCCGGCGAGGTGTAGATGACCCACGGGATCGTGTTGAAGTTGACGTGACCGTGCTGGCCGGCGATGCGCTCGGCGACGGCGACACCCTCTTCTTCCGCCTTGTGCGCCAGCATCGGGCCACGCACGACGTCGCCCACGGCCCAGATGCCCGGGACGTTGGTACGGCATTCGTCGTCGACGGCCACGAAGCCGCGCTCGTCCAGCTGCACGCCGACGGTCTCGATGCCGAGGCCGTTGGTGTTCGGCACGCGGCCGATCGAGACGATCAGGCGGTCGAACGTCGCGCTCTGCGCTGCGCCCGATGCATCGGCGTAGTCCACGGTGACGCTGTTGTCGCCCTTGGTGACGCTGTTGATCTTCACACCCAGGTGGATGTCCAGGCCCTGCTTCGTGAACAGCTTGTGCGCTTCCTTGGCGATCTGCTCGTCGACCGCGCCCAGGAACGTCGGCAGGCCTTCCAGCACGGTGACCTTGGCACCCAGGCGGCGCCACACGGAGCCCATCTCCAGGCCGATCACGCCGGCGCCGATGACGCCCAGCTTGGCCGGGACGGCGTCGACCGTCAGCGCGCCCGTGTTCGACAGGATGACTTTCTCGTCGAACGGTGCGCCCGGCAGTTCGCGGGCATTCGAGCCGGTCGCGATGATCACGTTCTTCGCGGTGATCGAATCGGTGGTCGGGCCCGACACGTTGATGGTGTAGCCGCCTTCGGCCTTGCCGGCGAACGTGCCGCGGCCGTGGAAGAAGGTGACCTTGTTCTTCTTGAACAGGTAGACGATGCCGTCGTTGTTGGCCTTGACGACGCCATCCTTACGCTTGAGCATCTGGCCCAGGTTCAGCGACAGGCCAGCGACGTCGATGCCGTGCTCGGCAAACGCGTGACCGGCGTGCTCGAAGTGTTCCGACGATTGCAGCAGTGCCTTCGACGGGATGCAGCCGACGTTCGTGCAGGTGCCGCCCAGTGCCGGGCCGCCCTTGGCGTTCTGCCATTCGTCGATGCAGGCGGTCTTGAAGCCCAGCTGCGCAGCGCGGATCGCGGCCACGTAGCCGCCAGGACCGCCGCCGATCACGACGACGTCGAATTGTTTTTCAGTGCTCATTAATGAATTCCTTGTTTTCGCCGGTTGGACGGCCCAGCCGTCCAACCAACTTTATTCTTCCGGGACGAAAATCCACAGCAACAGGTAAATCACGATCCCGAACCCGAACGTGATGGTGAACAGGGTGAACACGAGCCGCCACACCCACGCATCCACACCCGAGACCCGGGCGAGGCCGCCGCAGACACCGCCCAGCCAGCGGTCGGTGCGCGAGCGGCGCAGGGTGTTCAGCTCGGACGCGAATGTGCCGTCGGCACTCGCGGTCTTGTTCAGGTTCACGGTCGACGCGGCGCCGGACAGAACCTTCGCCTTCGCCTGTTCGAATTCGGCGTCGGTGAGGGCGCCGGCCTGGTGCAGTTCGTGCAAACGCTTGATTTCATCGGAGATCATGATCGTTCCCTTCCATCAGACACAGCACGAGCGCGCCAGGCGGCGCGCCCCTCCCTTCGTGAATTACAGGTCGAGCAGCAGGCGGGCCGGATCTTCCAGCGCGTCCTTCATCGCGACCAGGCCCAGGACGGCTTCGCGGCCGTCGATGATGCGGTGGTCGTACGACATCGCCAGGTAGTTCATCGGGCGGATGACGATCTGGCCGTTCTCGACGACGGCGCGGTCCTTGGTCGCGTGCACGCCCAGGATTGCCGACTGCGGCGGGTTGATGATCGGGGTCGACAGCATCGAGCCGAACACGCCGCCGTTCGAGATCGAGAACGTACCGCCGGTCAGGTCTTCCAGCGTCAGCTTGCCGTCCTTGGCTTTCTGGCCGAATTCGCCGATCTTCTTCTCGATGTCGGCGATGGACATCTGGTCGGCGTTGCGCAGGATCGGGACGACCAGGCCACGCGGCGAACCGACGGCGATACCGATGTCGAAATAGCCGTGGTAGATGATGTCGTTACCGTCGACCGACGCGTTCAGGATCGGGTACTTCTTCAGCGCGGCAACGGCGGCCTTGACGAAGAAGGACATGAAGCCCAGCTTGACGCCGTGCTCTTTCTCGAACTTGTCCTTGTACTTGTTGCGCAGGTCGATGACCGGCTGCATGTTGACTTCGTTGAACGTCGTCAGGATCGCGTTGGTCGACTGCGACTGCAGCAGGCGCTCGGCGATACGGGCGCGCAGGCGGCTCATCGGCACGCGCTCTTCCGGACGGTCGCCCAGGTTGACGGCCGGTGCGGCCACTTGCGGCAGGGCTGCCTTCGGTGCGGCTTGCTGCAGCGGTGCCGGAGCGGCCGGCGCCGGAGCGACAGCACCCTTGTTGGCGACGGCGGCCAGGGCATCGCCCTTGGTCACGCGGCCGTCACGGCCGGTGCCGGTGGCGTCGGCGGCGGTCAGGTTGTTGTCGGCCAGGATCTTGGCGGCGGCCGGCATGGCGACGTCGCCCTTGGCGCCCGTCGATGCGCCAGCTGCCGGGGCAGCGGCCGCAGCAGCGGCTTCGGCACTAGCGGCCGGGGCAGCGGTCACCTGCAGCGGGCTCACGCCGGCCGAGGCTTCGGTATCGATGATGGCGATGGTTTCACCCGACACGACGGTACCGCCGTCGTTCTTGATGATTTGCACGATCACGCCGGCAGCCGGGGCCGGCAGTTCCAGGACCACCTTGTCGGTCTCGATGTCGATCAGGTTCTCGTCGCGCGAGACGGCTTCGCCGACTTTCTTGTGCCACGACAGCAGGGTCGCTTCGGCGACCGATTCCGACAATTGGGGGACCTTGACTTCGATTTGTGCCATTTAGAAAACTCCGTTTTTGTATTCTGTGCAAAAAACCCCGCGCCGTGGGCGCGGGGTCAATGAGCGCTGCTTATTTGGTCAGGACGAAACCCTTGAGTTTCGAGAACGCGGTGTCCAGCAGTTCCTTCTGCTGCGCAACGTGCTTGTCGGTGTAGCCGACAGCCGGCGACGCGGAAGCCGGACGGCCGGCGTATGCCAGGCGCTGGCCTGCTTCCATGCTTTCGAACACGTTGTGCTGGATCTGGAACCACGGGCCCTGGTTCTGCGGCTCGTCCTGCGTCCACACCACTTCGGTGGCGTTCGGGAACTTCTTCAGTTCGGCCTGGAACGCCTTGTGCGGGAACGGGTACAGCTGCTCGATACGGATGATGGCCGTGTCCGTCGTGCCGCGGGTCTTGCGTGCGTTGACCAGGTCGTAGTACACCTTGCCCGAGCAGACGATCACGCGCTTGACCTTGTTGGCGTCGATCTTGTCGTCCAGTTCGCCGATGACGGTCTGGAAGCCGCCCTTGGCCAGGTCGGTCAGCGGCGAGCCGGCGTCCTTGTTACGCAGCAGCGACTTCGGCGTGAAGATGACGAGCGGCTTGCGGAACTGGCGGACCATCTGGCGGCGCAGCAGGTGGAAGATCTGCGCGGCCGTGGTCGGCTGCACCACTTGCATGTTGTGGTCGGCGGACAGTTGCAGGAAGCGCTCGATACGAGCCGACGAGTGCTCCGGACCCTGGCCTTCGTAGCCGTGCGGCAGCATCATCACGAGACCCGACAGGCGGCCCCACTTCACTTCGCCCGACGCGATGAACTGGTCGATGACGACCTGTGCACCGTTCACGAAGTCGCCGAACTGGGCTTCCCAGATCGTCAGCGTGTTCGGCTCGGCGGTCGAGTAGCCGTATTCGAAGCCCAGCACCGCTTCTTCCGACAGCACGGAGTCGATGACGGTGAAGTTGGCCTGGTTCTCCGACACGTTGGCCAGCGGCAGGTAGATGCCCTGGTCCCAGCGCTCGCGATTCTGGTCGTGCAGCACGGCGTGACGGTGCACGAACGTGCCGCGGCCCGCGTCCTGGCCCGACAGGCGGACGGCGTAGCCCGACGCCAGCAGGGTCGCGTAGGCCAGGTGTTCGCCCATGCCCCAGTCGAGGTTCAGCTCGCCCTGGCCCATCTTGGCGCGGTCGGCCAGCACTTTCTCGACGAGCGAGTGCAGCTTGAAGTTTTCCGGCACGGTCGTGATGCGCTGGGCCAGGCGTTTCAGCTCGGTCAGCGGCACGGCGGTGTCGGCGGAATCCGTCCACTTCTTGTTCAGGAACGGCGCCCAGTCGACGGCGTACTTGTTCTTGAAGTCGGTCAGGACCGGATCCACGGTGTGCTTGCCGGCGTCCATCGCGGCGCGGTAAGCGGCGACCAGTGCGTCGCCGTCCTCGGCGCCGATGGTGCCCTGCGCGGCCAGCTTGTCCGCGTACAGCTTGCGGGTGCCCGGGTGCTTGGCGATCTTCTTGTACATCAGCGGCTGGGTCAGGGCCGGGGTGTCCTGCTCGTTGTGGCCCAGCTTGCGGTAGCAGATGACGTCGACGACGATGTCTTTATGGAACTCGGTGCGGTAGTCCATCGCGATCTGCGAGGCCAGCACGACGGCTTCCGGATCGTCCGCGTTCACGTGCAGCACCGGTGCCTCGATCATCTTGACGACGTCGGTGCAGTACAGCGTCGAGCGCGCGTCGCGCGGGTCGGACGTGGTGAAGCCGATCTGGTTGTTGATGACGATGTGAACCGTGCCACCCGTGCCGTAGCCGCGGGTCTGCGCCAGGTTCAGCGTTTCCATCACGACGCCCTGGCCTGCGAACGCGGCGTCGCCGTGCACGAGGATCGGCAGGACTTCCTTGCCCTGGCGGTCGCCGCGGCGGTCCATGCGTGCCTTGACGGAGCCTTCCACGACCGGGTTGACGATTTCCAGGTGCGACGGGTTGAACGCCAGCGACAGGTGGACCGGGCCGCCCTGGGTCGAGATGTCGCTCGAGAAGCCCTGGTGGTATTTGACGTCGCCGGCCGGCAGGTCGTCGGCGTGCTTGCCTTCGAATTCCTCGAACAGGTCGGACGGGGCCTTGCCCAGCGTGTTGACGAGGACGTTCAGGCGGCCGCGGTGGGCCATGCCGATGACGATTTCCTGCACGCCGTGCGCGCCGGCACGGTGGATCACCTCGTCGATCGACGCGATGAACGATTCGCCGCCTTCCAGCGAGAAGCGCTTGGCGCCGACGTACTTGGTGTGGAGGTAGCGCTCCAGGCCTTCGGCCGCGGTCAGGCGCTCGAGGATGTGCTTTTTCTTTTCAGCGGTGAAGGTCGGGGTCGAACGGATCGACTCGAGCTTCTCCTGCAGCCAGCGCTTCTCGGTCGGATCGCTGACGTACATGAATTCTGCGCCGATGGAACGGCAGTAGGTGTCGCGCAACATGTTCAGCAGGTCGCGCAGCGAGGCTTCTTCCTGGCCGAAGTACGTGTTGCTGATGTTGAACTTGGTGTCCAGGTCGGCTTCGGTGAAGCCATAGAAGCCCGGATCGAGTTCCGGGATCGGCGGACGTTCCTGGCGCTGCAGCGGGTCCAGGTTGGCCCAGCGCGAACCGAGGTAGCGGTAGGCGGCGATCAGCTGGGTCACGGCGACGCGCTTGCGGCCGAGTTCGGCGTCCGGCGAGGCGGTCACGGTGCGGATCGGACCCTGCTTGGCGCGTTCGGCGAACGAAGCGATCACGGACGAGTGAACCACGTCCGGCTTGGCGGAACCGTCGACGGCGGGCATGTGCTGCATCGCGTCGAAATAGGCGCGCCAGTTGTCGGGCACGGAGCCCGGATTGTTCAGGTACGCTTCGTACAACTCTTCCACGTACGGCGCATTACCGCCGAACAGGTACGAGTTGGCGTTATATTGTTGCATCATTCTTGCTCACCTTTCTTCGCGCTTCGCGAGTATGGGGCGGGTTAATCTAACCTTCCGCGACACGGCCTGACCGGTTAGCGGATCGCACTTACTACATATCAAGTTGTGGGGGAAGGACTCTTTAGGCAAATCAATGCGGCCGACCTGCCCATTTGCGCACGACATTGTAACGCAAGGATAGTCCCTCCGCTGACCCCGCACCGACATTTTATTCATTCCGATATTACTTTTTTTCAACTTGTCAACTAAATCATGAACCGATGGTTGACCTGCTAAATGATAATCGTTATCATTTGCGCATGCACCCGTCCGGCTCCTCCCCCACTTCCACCGCGCTTCCCGGCGTGCGCCGCGCCACGTTCCTGCGCCAGTTGCATCAATGGCACTGGATCAGTTCCGCACTGTGCCTGATGGCCATGCTGCTGTTCGCCATCACCGGATTCACCCTGAATCACGCATCCCAGATCGAAGCGAAGCCGGCCGTCACGCGCCAGAAGGCGGCCTTGCCGCCCGCGCTGCGCACGCAAATCGAAGAATTCGCCGCCGGCCATGCGGACGCCAACGTCCCGCTGCCCGCCCCGCTGGCGGACTGGGCCGAGCAGACGTTCCCCGTGCAGGTGCGCGGCGTGCGCGCCGAATGGAGCGAGGAAGACGCCTACGTCGCCCTGCCCCGCCCCGGCGGCGACGCCTGGCTGCGCATCGGCGTGGACGGCAATGCCGAATTCGAAACGATCGACCGCGGCTGGATCTCGTGGCTGAACGACATGCACAAGGGCCGCAACGCCGGTCCCGTGTGGGGCTGGTTCATCGACATCTTCGCCATCGCCTGCGTCGTCTTCTGCGTCACCGGTTTCCTGATTCTGAAATACCACGCGGCCAACCGGCCGTCGACGTGGCCCGTGATCGGCCTCGGCATCGTGCTGCCGGTCGTGCTGGCCCTGCTGTTCGTCCATTAATCATCTCTTCCGAAAGCCGACATGAAACTGTCCCACTCGCTCGCCCTGACCCTGCCGCTCGCCTCGAGCTGGGCGATGGCCGCCGACCTCACCGTCAAGTTCGAACTGCCGCAACTGAACGTGGCGGAGTACCACAAACCGTATGTCGCGATCTGGATCGAACGCGCGGACCAGAGCGTCGCCAACACGCTGGCCGTCCTGTACGACGTCAAGAAGCGCGACAACGCGGGCACCAAGTGGGTCAAGGACCTGCGCACGTGGTGGCGCAAGGCCGGCCGCGACGTCACGCTGCCGATGGACGGCGTGAGCGGCGCGACGCGCACGGCCGGCGTGCAGACCTTGACCTTCCCGGCCGCCCGCGCCGGCCTGGACAAGCTGCCGGCGGGCGACTACCGGCTCGTCATCGAAGCGGCGCGCGAAGCGGGCGGGCGCGAGCTCGTGCGCGTGCCGTTCACGTGGCAGCCGAACGGCAAGGTGACGGCCTCCGCGGCCGGCAAGGAAGAACTGGGCGCCGTGTCGGTCGCCATCCAGTAAGGAGACGCACATGCAGATCAAGCAATTCGCCATCGCCATCGCCCTGGCCGGCATCGCCTGCGCCGCGCAGGCGCACCGTCCATGGATGATCCCGAACACGAGCCTCATCGAATCCGACCGCGGCGAAGCCTGGGCGACCATCGACGCCGCCATCTCGGAAGGCCTGTTCGAGACGGACTTCATGCCGCAGAAGCTGGACGGCCTCACGGTCACCGACCCGGACGGCAACACGGCCCCCGCGCCGGCCGCGACGCTGGGCAAGCACCGCTCCACCGTCGACATCCGCCTGCCGAAGGACGGCACCTATCGCATCACCCTGGCGGCGGTCAACGTGATGGGCTCCTATAAATTGAACGGCGAAACGAAACGCTTCCGCGCCACCGAGCAGACCGTCAAGGACGAGATCCCGGCCGGCGCCACGGAAGTGCGCAGCATGACGATGGTGCAGCGCCAGGACACGTTCGTCACCTTGAACAAGCCGACGGCGGGCGCGCTGAAGCCGACCGGATCGGGCCTGGAGCTCGTCGCGCTGACGAATCCCACCGAGCTGCGCGCGGGCGAAAAGGCGAAGTTCCGCTTCCAGCTGGACGGCAAGCCGCTCGCGAACTTCCCGTTCAGCCTGATCCCGGGCGGCGTGAAATACCGCGGCACCCTGAACGAAGTGCGCCTGACGACGGACGCGAACGGCGAAGCGAGCTTCACCTTGCCCGCGCCGAACATGTACTGGCTCAGCGCCGCGTATCCCGCCAACGCGCCGCGCGGCATGGACGGCCCGGCCAGGCGCTACAGCTACTCGGCCACGTTCGAGATCCTGCCGGAGTGACTTTGACTGAACGCGCCGTCCTGATTCCCCTCGACCTGGACCCGGCCGTGCCGCCGCCGGGCAGCCGGATTCACACCTTCGAAGGCACGAGCATGGGGACGTCATGGTCGGCGCGCGTCGCCGCGAACCGTGTCGGCGACCTGCGGCCGGCACTGCAGGCGGAACTGGACACGATCGTCGCCCAGATGAGCCACTGGGAACCGGACTCCCTGCTGTCGCGCTACAACCGCGCACCGGCCGGCACGTGGATCGACCTGCCCGCGCCATTCTTCGACGTGATCGATTACGCACTGTGGGCGCACATGGCCAGCGGCGGTGCCTACGACCCGGCCGCGGGCGCGCTCGTCGACCTGTGGGGCTTCGGCGCCGCGCGGCGCTACGACCACACGGGCTTTTATGCGCCGGACGACGCTGCCATCGAACGCGCGCTGGATCGACGGGCCGCGGCCCGCCTGTCGTTCGACCGCGACGGGCGCAGGCTGCAGCAGCCGGGCGGCCTGCGGCTCGACCTGTCGTCCATCGCGAAGGGTTACGCCGTCGACCGCCTCGCGTCATGCCTCGAACGGCACGGCATGCGCCACTACCTCGTCGAGGTGGGGGGGGAACTGCGCGGCGCGGGCGTCAAGCCGGACGGGCATCCGTGGTGGGTGGAAATCGAAGGCGTGCCGGATGCGGCCGTGCCGGACAGCGCCGCACCGCAGGCCGTCGTCGCGCTGCACGGTTTATCGATCGCGACATCGGGCGACTACCGCCAGTATTTCGAGCACGGCGGGCGCCGCGCGTCGCACACGCTGGACCCGCGCACGGGGCGGCCCGTCGCGGGGGACGTCGCTTCCGTGACCGTGCTGGCGCGCACGTGCATGGAGGCCGACGCGCTGTCGACCGTCCTCACCGTGCTGGGCCCCGACGACGGCTTCGCGTTCGCCGAGGCGCGCGCGCTGGCGGCAAGGGTCCTCGTGCGGCGCGCGGGAACGCTGGACGAGATCGCGACGCCGGCGTGGAAAGCGCTGCTGCAATGACGACGGAACCGCTGCGCCTCGCGGGCGCGCTGGCGTTCATCCTGGGCTGGCTCGGGCTGTCCTTCAACATGTGGCGCGTCCACCGCAACGGACGTGCCGCGGAGGCGCAGGATGCCGACTGGCTCGTCGTCCACGCCAGCCAGACGGGCAGCGCGGAAGCGCTCGCGAAGCGCAGTGCGGAACTGCTGGCGACCGGCGGCCTCGCTGCGAACACCGTGTGCATCTCGTCGCTCGACCGGGACCGGCTGGCCGGCGCCACGCGCGTGCTGTTCGTCGCCAGCACGTACGGCGAAGGCGACGCGCCGGACACGGCCGCGCAGTTCGCGGGCCGGTTGATGGCGGCCGGTCTCGACCTGTCCCACCTGCACTATGCCGTACTCGCGCTGGGCGACAGGAACTACGCCAATTTCTGCGGCTTCGGCCGCGCGCTGGACGCCTGGCTCGCGCAACAGGGCGCCACGCGCCTGTTCGACCGCATCGACGTCGACCGCGGCGACGCGACAGCGCTCGCGGCATGGCAGCACCACGTGGGCCGGCTGGCCGGTACGATGGACGCGCCGGACTGGGATGCCCCGGCCTATGGCGACTGGCGCATCGTCGCGCGTACCCTGGAAAATCCCGGCAGCGCGGGGGCGCCGTTGTACCGCATCGCCCTGGCCCCCGCCAGCGGCGCGCTGCCGGACTGGGAAGCGGGCGACCTCGCCCAGGTCAGCCCGCCGTCGGACCCCGAGCACCCGCGCGAATACTCGATTGCGTCACTGCCGATCGAGGGCCGACTGGAACTGCTCGTGCGCCTGCAGCGGCGCGAAGACGGGAGTCCCGGCGCAGCGTCCGGCTGGCTGTGCGGGCAGGCCGCCGGGGGCGACATCGTGCGCCTGCGCCTGCGCGCGCACGAGCGCTTCCGCCTCGGCGCGAATGCGCAGCGGCCCCTGATCGCGATCGGCAACGGCAGCGGCCTGGCCGGCCTGCGCGGCCTGCTCAAGGCACGCATCGCCAAGGGGCAGATCGATAACTGGCTGCTGTTCGGCGAACGCAACCAGATCCACGACTTCCTGCTGCGCGACGAGCTGCAGGCATGGAGAGACGACGGCCAGCTGGCCCACCTGGACCTCGCGTTCTCGCGCGATCAGGCCGAGCGCCGCTACGTGCAGGACGTGCTGCGCGACCGGGCCGACCGGCTGCGCGCGTGGGTGGAACGCGGCGCCGCCATCTATGTCTGCGGCAGCCTGCAAGGCATGGCCGGCGGCGTGCACGAGGCGTTGCAAGCCATCCTGGGCAGCGCACAGCTCGACGCGCTGGCCCAGGAGGGCCGCTACCGCAGGGACGTGTACTGAGCGTTTATTGACCGCTCACCGCCACCGTCGTGGCGTCGATTTCCGCACCCCACGGATCGCGCAGCGCGACCGGCTTGCCATCCGCGGCGAAGTCCATGATCACGTCCTTGTCGCCCGCATAGCGCGGCCACGCGGGCAGCTTGCGGCCGTTCGGATCGCCCTTCTTCGCGAAGTTCACGAGGTAGGCGCTCATCGCGCGGCCCATCGCCACGTCCTTCTTCGTGACGGCATCGCCGTACTTGACGTCCACAGTGTCGAAGAAATACGGGATGTCGCTCGCGTGCTGCGCGCCCGGCTTGCCGATGCTGTCGGCCACGTACGAGAAGCGGTATTCGTACACGGGCACGCCCTGCGCGGCGAGGCGGCCCGCGAGGCTGCGCGCGCCCGCGACCATGAAGCCCGTCCTGCCGCCGATGTCGGCACTCGTCGCGCCGATCATCACGGGCACCTTCGCAAAGCGGCCGGACGCGAACGCGGCGCCCGTCTCGACGGCCACCTTGCCGTCCGCGAACGGACCGAAATACGTCGGCGGATTCTGCGGCGCGCGGTTGGCCAGGTTCATGCCGTCGACGACCTGCTCGGCCGGCAGCGCGCGCAGTTTATCCAGTGCCTGCGGATCGTCGGCCGCAATGCCCTTGGCCTGTGCGAAGTTGACGCCGATCTGCTCGACGGCGGCCAGCCCCGGATCGGCCGACTTGCCGTCGCCGCCGGACAGCACGACCGCCTTCGCGAACAGGCCCTGCGCCTGCGGTGACGTCAGCAGCGCATTCACCGACATGCCGCCGGCCGATTCGCCGATGATCGTCACGTTGGACGCATCGCCGCCGAACGCCGCCACGTTGCGCTTGACCCATTGCAGCGCGGCGATCTGGTCCATGTACGCGTAGTTACCCACGGGTTCCCCGTTCGCCGCCTGCGTCAGTTGCGGATGCGCGAAGAAACCGAAGCGGCCCAGCCGATAGTTGAAGCTGACCAGCACGACGCCCTGCTTCGCCAGCGCGGCACCGGCATACGTCGGCGGTGACGACCCGCCGTTGACGAAGCCGCCGCCATAGATCCACACGATCACGGGCAGCTTCGCGGACGCTTTCGCCTTCGCGGGACGCCACACGTTCACGTACAGGCAATCCTCGGCCGGCGGCGTGCCGAGCGGCGCCGCGTCGCTGGGGAAAGGCAGTTGCATGCAGTCGTGGCCGTACGCGGTCGCTTCGCGCACGCCGGTCCAGGCGGCGGCCGGCTGCGGCGCGCGCCAGCGCAGGTCGCCCACCGGCGGCGCGGCGAACGGGATGCCCTTCCAGCTGGCCACGCCCTTCTCGACGGCCCCCTGGACCTTGCCGGTGTCGACGGCGACGACGGGGCCGCTCGCGGCCTGCGCGGCACAGGCGAAGGTAGTTAGCGCTAACACGAGCAGGGATGGCAGGGTCGGACGTGGCATGGTGTCTCCTTGTTGTGGGTATGGGTGCAACCGATCCTAATGACCGTATGGCAACCCGTCAACCGGAACCTTGCCGTGTGCCGTAAGTACGTCGCAACAAATAATCGAAATCGTCAAAATTCTCTCGCTTTCTCACGCGAAAAATGATTAAATCATCAAATGCATTGCCATACGGCAATATTATGAACATCATGACGCCACAACGAGAAGCCATGCATATGATCGCCCCTCCCCCGGTCACGTCCCGGAATGACCTTGCCGACGCCGCGCTGGACGCCATCAACCGCGCCCAGGCCGTGATCGAATTCGGCCTCGACGGCCGCATCCTGCACGCCAACCAGAACTTCCTCGACGCGCTCGGCTACGAGCTGCACGAAGTGGTCGGGCAGCCGCACGCGATGTTCTGCGAACCGGAGTACGTCCGCTCGCAGGCCTACCGCGACTTCTGGAAGCACCTGGCCGCGGGCGAGTACCACGCGGGCGAGTTCAAGCGGGTGGCCCGCGACGGCAGCCCGGTGTGGATCCAGGCCACGTACAACCCGATCCTCGATGCGGACGGCAAGCCGGCCAAAGTCGTGAAGTTCGCCACCGACATCACGCAAGCCAAGCTGCGCAACATCGACTTCGAGGGCAAGATGGCCGCGATCGACCGCACCCAGGCCGTCATCGAATTCGATTTGCAGGGCAACGTGCTGCACGCGAACGCGAACTTCCTCGCCGTGACCGGCTACACGCTGGACGAGGTGCGCGGGCGCCACCACCGCATGTTCTGCCTGCCGGAGCACGCGCGCTCGGCCGAATACCTCGCGTTCTGGGAACGGCTCGGACGCGGCCAGGCCGACAGCGGCGAGTACCGGCGCGTGACGAAGGACGGCCGGACCGTGTGGATTCTCGCGTCGTACAACCCGATCCTCGATACGGACGGCAAGCCCGTCAAGATCGTCAAGTTCGCCACCGACATCACGGCGCGCAAGGCGCTCGCCGCCGAGACGCGCGGCAAGCTGGATGCCATCGGCCGCTCGCAGGCCGTGATCGAGTTCGACCTGCACGGCAACGTGCTGGCCGCGAACGACAACTTCCTGCGCACGATGGGCTACCTCGAGGACGAAGTGGTCGGCCGCCACCACAGCATGTTCTGCGACGACGCGCTCATCAAGAGTGCCGAGTACCGCAACTTCTGGTCCGACCTGGCGCGCGGCCAGTTCCAGTCCGGCCGCTTCCGCCGCCGCGGCAAGCACGGCGCCGACATCTGGATCCAGGCCACGTACAACCCGATCCTCGACGCCGACGGCAAGCCCTATAAAGTCATCAAGTTCGCGATGGACGTGACGGAGCAGGTGCACCGCGAAGAGCAGCTGGGCGCCAAGATCCGCGCCATGTCCGGCGTGCTGGCCGACCTGTCGCAATCGATCGCCTCGATCGCCGACGGCTCGCAGCAGTCGGCCGGCCTCGCGGTGCAGACGCGCGACCAGGCCGCGGAAGGCAGCACCCTGCTCGCACGCTCGAAGGAAGCGATCCTCGCGATCCAGAAATCGTCCGACGACGTGCACGAGATCATCGACACGATCAGCGACATCGCCAGCCAGACGCACCTCCTCGCGTTCAACGCGGCGATCGAGGCGGCGCGCGCGGGCGAACACGGTACCGGCTTTTCCGTCGTCGCGAACGAAGTGCGCAAGCTGGCGGAAAAGTCCGCGCTGGCGGCGCGCGAGATTGCGAAGCTGATCAACGAGACGGCTGCCCGCGTGGGCGAAGGCACGCGCCTGTCCGGCGACGTCGAGGATGCGTTCGGCCGCATCGTGCGTTCGGTCGCGGCGACGAGCGAATCGATTGCCCGCATCCACGCGTCGACGAGCGCGCAGGCCAGCGCCACGCGCGACGCGTCCGCGCTGCTGGCCGAGCTCGAACGCGTCGCGACGGAGCACTGACATGCGACTGGCGGAAGTGCGCATCGACACCGTGGACGTGGGCATCGCGGCGGAGGCCGTCGTGCAGGCGTTGCCGCAGCCGGATGCGATGGCCGCCCCGCCCCGCCGTACCGGCGCGCTGGCCGGCATCGTGGACCACGGCGGCGTGCTGGTGCCCGTCGTCGACCTCGCGCGCTGGGTCGGCACGGGAGAACGGCAGGACGGGCCCCATGCACGCATCCTGATCCTGCGCGACGGCGAGCGCCTGCTGGGCCTGCGCGTGTCGGCCGTCGGCGGCCTCGTCGACGTGGCGGCGGATGCCGTCACGCGGCTGCATCACGACGACGATGCGGACGAAGTGTTCCACAGCGTCGTGCGTTCGCCGGACACGGGACGCGTCCTCAGCGTGCTGGACGTCGGCCGGCTCGCCGCGCTGGCCTGCGCGTGGACCGGCGGAGCGGCGACCGTGACGGACGCCCCGCCGCCACCCGCCGCGCGCGACACGCATACGTATGCCGTGCTCGACGCGGGCACGCTGCGCCTGGGCGTTCCCGCCGGCGCGCTCGCGGAAGTGATCCCCATGCCGGCGCGCGCGGCGATCGGCGACGGCGCGTGGTGCACGTGGCGCGGCCGGCACCTCGCGATCGTGCCGCCGGCCGCGGTCGATCCCGGCCTGGCGGATGGCGAATCGGGCCTGCTCGCCGTGCTAGAACACGACGGCCTCGCGCTCGGCGTGCCCGTGCGGGCAACCCTGCGCCTGGCGGATTTCATCCCGGCCGCGACGGTCTACGATGACGATGGCGCCGAAGTCCGTCTCGTCGACGTGGCGGCGCTGTTCGCGCGCCGTCCCGAGGCGGCGTTGTCCCGGTCCGCGCACATTGCCGCTCCCACGTCGAATGGCCCCGGCAAGCCGAACGACGCCGCGTACGTCGTGTTCGACGCGGACGGCCTGGCCGCCACGCCGCTCGACGCGCTGGAACGCGTACTGCCGCTGGTCGACACGCCCGGCGCGACGATGCGCTGGGGCGACGCCACCATCCCCGTCGTCGACCTGCGCCGCCCGGGTCACGTACCGGCGGAAGAAGGCCAGGTGCTGGTCGTGCGCGCGGGCGCGCGCCGCGCCGCGTGCGTGGTCGCGCGCGTGCACGTGATGATCCCGGCCGGCGGCGGACGGTTGTACCGCCTCGGCGCGGGGGCGTTCATCACGACAGGCGAAGGGCGCGAACAGGCCAGCTATCGGGCGGTCGACCTTATGACATACTGCTAGCACAAGTATCAGTTGCGCGGGTCCAGGGCCGATGCGAGCATCATCGTCCCACTCATCGCTGGAGACACCATGACCGGACGCGCGCTCGCCACCCTGCTCTTTTCCGCCCTGCTCACGACCGCCGCCACCGCGGCGGACGGCGGCTGGCGCACCGCCTGGTCGGCCGCGCCCGATTCGGCGGGACCGGCGCTGTCCGCGCAGACGCTGCGCCAGGTCGTGCGCACCAGTACGAAAGGCACCCGCGTGCGCATCCGCCTGTCGAACCTGTACGGTACGCAGCCGCTGACGGTGGGCGCCGCGCACGTGGGCCTGTCCGCGGGCGATGCGCGCGTGACTGCCGGCAGCGATCGCCCGCTGCTGTTCGGCGGGCGGCCCGCGGTCACGATCGCGGCGGGTTCGAGCGCGCTGTCCGATCCCGTCGACCTCGCCGTCGCCCCGCTGCAGCCACTGGCCGTCAGCCTGTACCTGCCGGCGCCGGTGGCCGTGTCGACGGTCCACGGCTTCGTGCTGCGGCCGACGTACCTGAAAGCGCCAGGGGACGCGACCGGCGCCGCCGACTTCCCTTCCGCGGCCACGGACGACAACCTCTACTTCCTCAGCGACGTGGACGTCCTCGGGCCGGACACGGGCCGCACGCTGGCCATCGTCGGCGACTCGATCACGGACGGCGTCGGTGCCACGGAGGCGGGCTGGCCGGACGCGCTGGCCGCCCGCCTGCAGGCCGAGCCTGCGCTGGCCGCGATCGGCATCGCGAACGAAGGCATCGCGGGCAACCGCATCCTGAACGATGCGTCGAAACCGTACGTCGGCCCCAGCGTGCTGGCGCGCTTCGAGCGCGACGCCCTCGACAAGCCGGGCGTGCGCTGGGTGCTGCTGCACGAAGGCGTCAACGACATCACGGGCGCGCGCCTGCTGGCAGCGCCGGCCGACCGGGTCACGGTGGAACAGATCGAGGCCGGCATGCGCAAGCTGGCTGAGCGGGCCCGCGCGCGCGGCGTGAAAATCTGGGCCGGCACCCTGCTCCCGTTCGCCGGCACGAAGAACTTCTGGTCCGAAGAGGCCGAGCGCGGCCGCGTGGCGCTGAATGCCTGGATCCGCACGTCCGGCGTGTTCGACGCCGTCGTCGATTTCGATGCCGCCCTGCGTGACCCGGCGCAACCGGCGCGCCTGAATCCCACCTACGACAGCGGCGACCACCTGCACCCGAACGACGCGGGCTACCGCCTGATGGCGCAGCAGGTCGACCTGCGCCTGCTGCGTCCCTGAACGGTGTACGTTACACAACAGAAATAGAACGGTCGTACGAAATAGTGTATGCTTCGGCTCCCGCCGACCCCGGCCTTTCCGGCCCGGGGGGCGGGCTACGAATCGATACTTGGAGTGAGACCGATGAACCAGAAACACCTGACCCTGCTCGTCGCCCTGGCCCTGGGCACGTCGCTCGACGCGACCGCCTCCGGCTACCGCTTCGGCTCCCAGAGCGTGTCCGCCCAGGGCACGGCGGAAGCCAACGGCGCCGAAGCCGCCGACGCATCCACCATTTTCGCCAACCCGGCCGGCCTGTCGCGCCTCGAAGGCCGCCAGATCGTGGGCGGCATCACCGCCGTCGTCCCCCATTCGACGTTCCAGGATGCCGGCTCGACCCGCTTCACGAAGACCTCCACCGGCGGCGTGAAGTCGCAGGACGACTACGCGCCGAGCGTCGTCGCCGCCCCGACGCTGTACTACAGCCAGAAGATCGACAACCAGTGGACGGCCGGCGTCGGCGTGTTCGTCCCGTACGGCACCAAGCTGGATTACGACGACAACTGGTCGGGACGCTACTCGCTCACCAACATCAAGCTGGAATCCGTCAACATCAACCCGTCCGTGGCGTTCAAGCTCTCCGAGCAGCACAGCTTCGGCTTCGGCATCTCCATCGAGCACATGAAGGCGAGCCTGCGCCAGGGCGTGGACGTGCCGGGCTCGATCGCTGCCGCGCAGGCTGCCGGCAGCGGCGCCGCGCTGGTGCGCCAGATCGCTTCTCTGGGCGGCAACCCGGCCGCGCTGGCGACGGCCGGCGACGCGCACGCGGGGGTGGAAGGCAAGGACTGGGGCTATGGCTTCAACCTGGGCTACCTGTACTCGCCGACGCCGGATACCCGCTTCGGCATCGCCTACCGCTCGTCGATCAAGCATGAACTGAAAGGCGGCGCGGTGTGGGACTTCTCGACCGTCACCGGCGACGCCGTCGTCAACAAGGTGCTGCAGGGCGCATCGCACCACGCGAATTCCGCCGCGCGCGTGGACGTCAGCACGCCGGAAACGCTGTCGCTGAACGCGTTCCACCAGTTCGACGCGAAATGGGCCGGCATGGCCGACGTGACCTGGACGCGCAACTCGCGCATGCAGGACATCAACATCCAGTTCGTCGGCACCAACGAGGGCGACCTCGTGATCCGCCAGCAGTGGAAGAACACCGTGCGCGTGGCACTGGGCGCGAACTACGCCCTGAACGACGCCGTGACCCTGCGTGGCGGCATCGCCCACGACGACGCCCCGGTCCGCGGCGACACGCTGCGCCACGCCGCGCTGCCGGACGCCGACCGCCTGCAACTGTCGTTCGGTGCGAACTGGAAGCTGACCCCGGCCTCGTCGCTGGACCTGGCCTACAGCTGGCTGCACTTCAACGACGCGAGCGGCAACTACACGAACAACTGCAATCCCGTGATGACCGGCTGCACCGGCAACGGCGAGACGACGCGCGGGACGTGGAAGACCCGTATGCAGCTGATTGGGCTGGCGTACAACTACAAATTCTGATGCGCGACGTGCGCGGATGACGGGCCGGCGCCTCACAAGGGCGCCGGCCTTTTTGTTTGGCGTTACAGCTTGGAGGAGTCGAACCCGACGCGCACCGCGCCCCAGTGCCGGCCGCCGATCTCGAGCGGCATCGACAGGTCGTTGATCACCTCCCCCGTGTCACGCAGGTAGGTCTGGAACAGGAAGGGCTTGCGGTTGGCGGCCAGCTTCGCGCCCACGGGGTCGTCGAAGATGCGCTTGTTGCGGCAGTAGACGAGGTCGTGCTCGCGCTGTCCCGTCGGCGTCTGCGAGAACTTGCTGTTGTGGGTCGGCGCATAGCCGCGGTTGTCGACGGCCAGCGCGTACGTGCAGCCCGGCAGATCGCCGAGCACGCGGTCGTACAGCGCCTGCAGGTCGCGCTCCACGGTGCGGTCGTAGCCCGTCGTGAAGCGCGGCGGGTCGGAACCTTCGATCGGCCGGTACTTCTGGTCGAAGATGTCCACGCCGCGCGCCAGATGGCCGGCGAGGCAGCGGCCGACGGCGTCGCGCAGCTGCGTCGTCGCTTCGACGAGCCCGTCGAACGTCGTGCCGCCCGTGCGGAACTCGGCCAGCACGCCCTGCATTTCCTCGGTGGTCGCGCACACTTCGTCGACGCGGCGCGACGCATCGGCCATCGATTTACCGGTCTCCGACGCATTCGTCGCCATGTCCGTGACCTGGCGGCCGATCGACTGGCTGATGCTGTCCAGCGACTGCATCGCCACGGCCATCTCGTTGACGGTGCCCGTCATGCGCTCGAAATCGGCGACGAAGGTCTTGAAGTGGCCTGCCGCCGACCCGATTTCGCGCGCCGAGGCGTTCACGCCTTCCAGGATCTCCTGGGTCGCACCGGTCGTCGACTCGACGAGCGTGCGCATCTCGCTGTTGACGCCCGCGATCTTGCTCGTCTCTTCGTTGACCAGTTGCGACAGGCGCCGCACCTCGGCCGCCACGACGGCGAAACCGCGGCCGGCTTCGCCCGCGCGTGCCGCTTCGATCGCGGCATTGATGGCCAGGAGGTTCGTCTGGTTCGCGATGCGCTGGATGATGCCGCCGAATTCGCTGATCGACCGGGCGTGGTGGTCCAGCTGGCCGACCGTGCGGGCGAAACCATCCACTTTTTCCTCGATCGCGCGCATGCGCGCTTCCAGGTGCGACAGCTCGTCCATCGACACGCGCGCGACGGCCAGGTTGCGGTCCGCCGTCCCCGCGATGTCGTCCGTGCCGGCCTTGACGCTGGCCGACAATGCCGTCACCTCGCGCGCCGACGCCGCCAGCTCGCGCGACGCCGTGTACTGCTGGCGCGCCTTCTCGAGCGACTGGTCGACCTCCTTGCGCAGGCGCGCCGCGTTGATCGCCGTGCGGATGCTGCCGTCGCGCGCATTCAGCACGAGGCTGCGCACGCGCGCCGTCATGCCGGACCGTCCCGTCGGCGCGAACGCCGACGCGGACGGTATCAGCGTCGTTTTCAACCAATTCAACATGACTTGTCTCCCGGGTAGTCGGCTCTATTGGTTCGGTGGCCGATTTTTATTTGAGGAAAATATAGCTGCATTCTGGATACATGTCATCATTCGCGAAAAATCAATACCCTGTCCAGCCAAATCGGGTAGACGCTCGCTATCACGTCGTATTTACCACACGAATTGTCCTAGAATGCTTCTTCGTCAATTCCTACCTGCTAACGTCTTGAAGTTCTCCATCGGCCACCGCCTGTTCGCATCCGTCCTGCTGGCGATCCTGGCCGTGGCCGCCTGTGCCGTGTTCCTGTTGCGCCAGAACGTGCTGGCCAGCTTTGGCGACTACGCCGCCGGCATCGAACTGGACCGCCTGGACGAGCTGTCGACCACGCTCGCGCGCCGCTACCGCGCCGGCAACGGCTGGGGGTTCATTCCCGACACCGACCGCCAGGATTGGATCGCGCAGGAGCTCGCGCGCCTGCAGCGCCTGCGCGAGAATGGGGAGCCGCGCGGGACGCCGGCCTTGATGCCCGTGGCTCCCGTCGCGCCCGTGCCGCCTGCTCCGCCGGCGCCGCCTGCCCCGCCGCTGCCCCCGCTGCCCGGACCGCGCGTGGCGGATCTCCCCGTCGTGCCCGATCTGCCTGTGCCCGGCCCGTTGCCGCTGGTGCGCCGCGTGTCGCTGCTGGATGCAAACGGCGCCTGGCTCGCGGGCCGCCGTCTGGGTCCGGACGCCGCCACGGTCCGGCGTGCGCTCGAGGTGGACGGCCGGACGGTCGGCTATCTCGCCGTCGCCCGCGACGCCCGCCCCGGCGACGCGCTGGCCTATGCCTTCCTGCAGCAGCTCACGAGCAGCCTGTGGCAGATCGTCGCGCTCGCGGTGGGACTCAGCGCCCTCGCCGCCGTGCTGCTGGCGCGCCACTTCCGCAGTCCGATCCGGCAACTGGCCGCGGGCAGCCGGGCGCTGTCCGAAGGTCACTTCGACCTGCGCCTGCCCGCGCACCGCAGCGACGAACTGGGCGACCTCGCGCGCCACTTCAATGCCCTCGCGGCCCGGCTGGCCGGCGCGGAGCAGGCGCGCCGCCAGTGGGTCGCGGACACGTCGCACGAACTGCGCACGCCGCTGGCCGTGCTGCGCGCCCAGCTGGAAGCGCTGCAGGACGGCGTGCGCAGCGCGACGCCGGCTACCCTCGACGCCATGCTGCGCCAGGTGCTCGCGCTCAATAAACTGATCGACGAACTGTACGCGCTGGCCAGGGCCGACGTCGGCGCACTCGAATGCAGACCGGTGCCGCTCGACCTGTGGGCGTTCGCGTGTGCCGAAGCGCAGGGCTTCGAAGAACGCTTTACGCAGGCCGACCTGATGCTGGAACTCGGCCCCGGCCCGGCGTCTGCGCTCGTCATGGCAGACCCCGACCGCATGCGCCAGGTGCTCGCCAACCTGTTCGAGAACAGCCTGCGCTACACGGCGCCTGGCGGCCGCGTCCACCTGCATGCGCAGGACGACGGCCGCAGCATCCATCTGCACCTGGACGACAGCGCGCCCGGTGTACCGGACGCCGCGCTGGCCCACCTCGGCGACCGCTTCTACCGCGTGGACGCGTCACGCAGCCGCGCCCACGGCGGCGCCGGTCTCGGGCTCGCATTGTGCCGGCGGCTGGTGGAAGCCCAGGGTGGTACGCTCGCGTTTGCGCATGCGCCGCCGGGCGGCCTGCGCGCCACCATCACGCTGCCGCGCGCGGGAGAGCAGGCATGAGCGGGCGCATCGTCATCGTCGAGGACGAGCCGGAACTGGCCGCGCTGGTGGCCGATTACGCGCGCGCGGCCGGCTACACGGCCGACGTGTTCGGCGACGGCGCCGCGGGGCTGGATGCCGTGCGCCGCGATCCGCCCGCGCTGGTCGTGCTGGACCTGATGCTGCCAGGGCTCGACGGCATGACGCTGTGCCGCGCGCTCCGGGCCGACGCGAACCCGGTACTCGCCGACCTGCCCGTCGTGATGGTGACGGCGCGCGTGGAAGAGATCGACCGCCTGCTGGGCCTCGAGGCGGGTGCCGACGATTACCTGTGCAAGCCGTTCAGCCCGCGCGAACTGGTCGCCCGCATCAAGGCGATCCTGCGCCGCGCGGGGCGTCCCGCGCCCGTCGTCGCCGTGGACACGGCGGCCCGCCGCATCGCCGTCCACGGCAAGGCACTCGACCTGACGCCGACGGAATACGGCATCCTGGCCGCACTGGCGCGCCGTCCCGGCCAGGTCTTTTCGCGCGCGCAGCTGCTCGACCTCGCGCGCGAGGGCAACGCGAGCCTGGACGTGACGGACCGCGCCATCGACACCCACGTCAAGAACCTCAGGCGCAAGCTCGACGCCGTGCTGCCCGGCGTGGACGCCATCCGGTCGATCTACGGGCTGGGCTACCGCTTCGATCTCTGAACAGCGCATCTTCATTTTTTCTCCACAATCGGGATGCACGATACCGACATGGCCCGCCGCATCGTGCGGGCCACGACAAGGAGAAGACCCATGAAAACCACCACCCTCGGCCTCCTGCTGGGCGCCGTCATGCTGCCCGCGCTGGCGCAAAACACGAACGATGCCGCGGACCAGCACGTCCACGTGAGCATCCACTGCAAGACGACCACCGGCAAGTGCAAGGCCCCGCCCGTGCCCCCTGTCCCGCCGGCCCCGCCCGCGCCACCGGCACCGCCCGCACCGCCCGCGCCGGACGCGCAGGAAGCCGGCGTACCGCCCGCCCTGCCGGCCATCCCGGCCGTGCCCGGCGTCCCGCCCGTCCCCGCACCGCCGCCGCCGCCGAAGCTGCCGCCGGTCCCGGCCGAGGCGCATGCGGCCTGCGCCGCCAAGCCGGCCGGCAGTACCCTCACGTGGGACCTGGGCGGCGGCGAAGTCATGAAAGGCGTCTGCGCGAAGCGCAACGGCAAGACGGTGTTCGTGCTGCGCAGCTACGAGCTGAACGGGTAGGCACACTCGACGCACCGGGCGGGTTTGCGGTATGCTGGCCCGCATGTCCGATCCCGTCCCACCCCTGCCCGACCCGCGGCCGCTGCCGCCCATCGAACCCGCGCTGGAAGATTGCTGCGGCTCCGGCTGTCCGAACTGCATCTTCGACGTCTACCAGATGCTGCTTGCCAATTACAAGGAAGCGCTGGCGGCGTGGGAAGCGCGGCATCCGGAAGCGGCGGACGAAGCACCGCCACCCCAACCATGACTACCACTCATATCCGCCCCGCGACGCCGCAGGATGCCGCCCGCATCTGCGCCATCTACAACCACTACGTCACGACGACGACGGTCAGCTTCGAAGAAGACCCCGTGAGCGAACAGGAGATGGCCCAGCGCATCGCCGACGTCGGCGCCGCCGGGCTGCCGTGGCTCGTGCTGGAAGTCGACGGGGTGCTGGCCGGTTATGCGTACGCGACCAAGTGGCGTGCGCGGCCGGCCTATCGTACCTCCGTCGAGAGCACGGTCTACCTCGACAAGGATTGCACGGGCCGGGGACTCGGGCGGACTCTCTACGGGGCGCTGCTGGAGGAACTGCGCAAACGCGACTTGCGCCTGGTCATCGGCGGCATCGCCCAGCCCAACCCGGGCAGCGTCGGCCTGCATGAAGCGCTGGGCTTCCGCAAGGTGGCCCACTTCACGGAAGTCGGGATGAAGTTCGGCCGCTGGGTCGACGTCGGGTATTGGGAGCTGAACCTCGCAAGGGACGGCGCACGTTAAAGCGCCCCGATCGCCTGCTTCAGCTGCTGCAGCCGGTCCTGGCTCACGCAGTAGCAGACCCGTTGCACGTCCGACGAGCCCTCGATCAGGCCGGCCTCCTTCAGGATCGTGACATGCTGCGAGATCGTCGACGGCGCCAGCGGCAACACGTCGGCCAGGTTCCCGAAATAGCACTCGCCATGATCGATCAGATGGCGCAGGAGCTGGACGCGCGCGGGATGCGACAGCGCCTTGCACATGCGCGCGAGGTCGTCGGCATCGAATTCCGTCGTGCGGGCGCGATCGGTCGCCGGGGGGCAGCAGGACTTTGACATGGTTCGTTCGTTGTTGGGCGAACGCAGGATAGACGTCAGACAGGACGCTTGTCAAAAGTTTCCTCGGGCCGCGCCCCGACACCGACTGCGCGCAGGTACAACGCGAGGGACACGATGGACATGGCCAGCAGCACCGAGAGCAGCAGCGCCGCACCATCGGCACGGCGCAGCAGCGCGGCCGCGATCAACGGCCCCGCCGCCTTCGACAACAGCGCGGGCCCTGCCATGGCGCCCGCGATGGCACCGTAGTGGTCGCGTCCGAACAGTGCCCGTGGCAACGATCCGCGCAGGATCGTGAGGATGCCGTTGCTCAGGCCATACAGCACGCAGAACGCGGCCAGCGACCAGGCTTGCGCACCGCCCAGCGCCATGACGGCCAGGGCCGCCGGCAGCATGGCGAACGTCAGCCTGCCCACCGTTTGCGGTGCCGTATGCCGCGCAAACGCCATCTCCCCGACGCGTCCCGCGACCTGCATGGGACCGATCAGCGCGGCCAGCAGGACCGCGGTTCCTCTCGCCTGGCCGAGGCGTTCGAACAGCGGAATCAGGTGGACCGCCATGGCCGAGAAGACGAAGGTATTGGCCGCGAATGCCAGCGCCAGCGTCCAGAACGCGGGATGGCGCACGGCTTGCGCCAGGGTTTGTCCCCGCGGCGAGCCGGCGTGCTGTTGCGGACGAGTACGGGACGAGTCGGCGCCAAGGCACAGGTGCAGCGGCATGCACACGGCAAGTTGCACGATCCCGTACCACAGATACGTGTCGCGCCACCCGAATGATGCCTCGATCCAGGCCGTCAAGGGCCAGAACAGCGTGCTGGCGAATCCGCCGAACAGCGTCAGCGCCGACATCGCCTGCCGGGCCTCGGCATCGTGCCGCCGCTGGATCGTCGCGAACGCGGTTTCGTACAGCGTCAGCGCCATCGCCAGGCCGATCAGCGTCCAGGCGGCGTAGTACGACACCACGTCCGAGCAACGGGCCAGCCACGCCATACCCAGGAAGCACAGGAACGAGCCGCCGGCCATCACGAAGCGGCCGCCGTGGCGGTCCAGCAGGATGCCGACCGGCGTGGCGGCCAGCCCGGCGACGAGCAGCGCCCACGAAAATGCCCCGAACACCAGCTCCGGCGCGAGGCCGAGGTCGCGCCGGATGCCGGGCGAGAGGATGGTGAAGGCATAGTACAGCGAACCCCAGGACACGATCTGGGTTACGGCGAGGATGCCGATGGTCGTCGATGGCCGGTGCATGCGGACTCCGGTCAGGCGCAGCAGCCTGCCGCGGCAGGTGTGCGGCAGCCGCACGCACCGGACGAAGACGGTGCCGGCACGCAGCAGGCCGCCGCTGCCTCGGGGACCACGCCGCAGCAGCCGTCCGCCGTTCCGGATGCGGCGGCGTCGTAGTCGAGCCGCGTATTGCAGACGCCCGTCTCCGGCAGGTCGAGCTGCACGTCGTCGGCGGCCGCGAGGTCGCCTGCCAGCGCGGCGACGACGGAACGCACCTGCTCGTACCCGGTGGCCAGCAGGAAGTTCGGCGCGCGGCCGTAACTCTTGGCACCGACGACGTAATAGCCGGGCTCCGGGTGCGCCAGCTCGCGATGTCCGTGCGGCCGGACGGTGCCGCAACTGTGTTCGTTGGGGTCGATCAGCGGCGCCAGCGCATCCGTGCTCTCGAGCCAGGGATCGTGGCGTACGCGCAGTTCCCGGCTCAGGCTCAGGTCGGGCCGGGCACCCGCCGCGCAGACGATCCGGTCGATGCCGTCGATCACCGGCACGCTCCCCTCCACCGGCGCGCCCGTCACCCGTAGCCTTCCATCGATCTCGCTCAGTGCCTGGATGCGGAAGCCCTGGCGCAATTCCAGGCCGCCCGTGTCGCGCAGCGCCTTGAGGCGCATCCCCAGTTGGCCGCGCGCCGGCAATCCGTCCGCGTCACCGCCGCCGAACACGCGGTCGAGCCGGGTGCCGCGGGTCACCCACACGATGTGCGTCCCCGGGTCGTCCTGTGCCAGCCGGGCGAGCGCGACGAGCGTACCGGCAGCGGAGTGTCCAGCGCCCACGACGAGGATCCGCTTTCCCGCGAAACGGGCGCGTGCAGCGCCCAGCACGTCGGGCATGCCGTAATCGATGCGCGCGGCCAGCGCCGCTTCGCCGAGCGCAGGAATGCCGTCCGCGCCCAACCGATTCGGATGCGACCACGTACCGGTCGCGTCGATCACCGCGCCGGCCAGGTACTGGCGCGGCCCGTCGGCCGTATCGGCGCGGATGAGGAACGGCGCGCCGTCGCGGCCCTTCGTCCTGACCTTGTCGAAGCCGGCGCGCGTGATCGCGGTGACGCGGTGCCCGAGCAGCAGGTGCGGCGCGATCTCGGGCGTGGCCGCGAGCGGCGCCAGATAGTCGTCGAGCAGTTCGCCGGCGGTCGGCAACCCGTCGGGGGCCGGCGCTGTCCACCCGTGGCGTTCCAGCAGCTGCCGCGCCGCCTTGTCGACGTCGTACTGCCACGGCGAGAACAAGCGCACGTGGCGGTAGGTCGACAGGTTGGCACCCGGCGCCACTCCGGCCTCGAACACCAGGGGTGTCAGGCCGCGCCCGATCAGGTGCGCGGCTGCCGCGAGTCCAACCGGACCGGCCCCCAGTACCGCGACCGTGCGTTGTCGTTCATTCGTCGTCATTATCGTTCTCCCGAATTATCGATATTCGTCGAATAACGAATATCATGCCGGCCTTATTCGTTATTCGACGAATGAAGAATATTGCCGACTGTTCCATCCTGTCAAGTCATTTCGACTATAATCGAAATATCGAATTGATTAGCGGAGCGACCATGGACAACAAGGACGCGGTGGCAGCCCTCGCCGCCCTCGCGCAGGAATCGCGGCTGGCGACCTTCCGGCTCCTCGTGCAGGCCGGGCCGGACGGACTTGCCGCCAGCAGGATCGCGGAAGCGCTCGGGGTCCCGCCCTCGTCGCTCTCGTTCCACCTGAAAGAGCTGACCCACGCGAATCTCGTCGTGCCGCGCCAGGAAGGCCGGTTCGTCATCTATGCCGCCCGCTTCGACACGATGAACACGCTGCTCGGCTTCCTCACCGAAAACTGCTGCGGCGGCCAGTCCTGCTGCTGATCCCCATACCATGAACATTCTTTTCCTCTGCACCGGCAACTCCTGCCGCTCGCTCATCAGCGAAGCCGTCTTCAACTACCTCGCCCCCGCCGGCTGGCATGCCCTCAGCGCCGGCAGCCACCCGACGGGCCGCCTGAACGAGCGCGCGCTCGCCCTGCTGGCCGCCAAGGGCATCCCGACCGACGGCTATTACAGCAAATCGTGGGACACTCTCCCCGTCACGCCGGACGTCGTCGTCACCGTGTGCGACAGCGCGGCCGGCGAAACGTGCCCGGCCTACCTCGGCCCGGTGCTGCGCACGCACTGGGGCGTGGAGGATCCCAGCCACGTGACCGGCACGGAGGAAGAAATCGGTGCCGCGTTCGAGCGGGCCTATGCGATCCTGCGCGCGCGCATCGAGGCATTCCTCGCGCTGCCGCCCGAGCGGCTGGCCGGCGACCGCGCGGCCTTCAAGGCGGCGCTGGACAACATCGGCAGCCTCGTACCGTGATGCTGCCGGCGCTGCTCATCTTCCTCGCCACGCTCGTCCTCGTCATCTGGCAGCCGCGCGGCCTCGGCATCGGCTGGAGCGCCGCCGCCGGCGCCGCGGTTGCGCTGCTCGCGGGCGTGATCCGCGTGGACGACATCCCCGTCGTCTGGCACATCGTGTGGAATGCCACCGGCGCCTTCGTCGCCATCATCGTCATCAGCCTGCTGCTCGACCGCGCCGGGTTCTTCGAATGGGCAGCACTGCACGTCGCGCGCTGGGGCGGCGGGCACGGCCGGCGCCTGTTCGTGCTGCTCGTGCTGCTCGGCGCGGCCGTCGCGGCGCTGTTCGCGAACGACGGCGCGGCGCTGATCCTCACGCCGATCGTCATCGCGATGCTGGCGGCGCTGCGCTTCCCGCCGCGCGCCACGCTCGCATGCGTGATGGCGGCCGGCTTCATCGCGGACACGTCCAGCCTGCCGCTGGTCGTCTCGAACCTCGTCAACATCGTGTCCGCGGATTATTTCGGCATCGGCTTCGCGCGTTACGCGGCCGTGATGGTGCCGGTCGATATCGTCGCGGTGCTGGCCACGCTCGTCGCGCTCCTCGCGTACTTCGGCCGCGACCTGCCCGCCCGCTACGACGTCGCCCAGCTGAAGCGTCCCGTCGACGCCATCCGCGACCGCGCGACCTTCGTCGCCGGCTGGTACGTGCTGGCGCTGCTGCTCGCGGGCTTCTTCTGGCTGGAACGCGCGGGCGTGCCGATCAGCGCGGTGGCCGCGACGGGTGCCCTCGTGCTGCTGGCCGTCGCGGCGCGGGGCCACGTCATTTCCGTACGCGCCGTGCTCAAGGGCGCGCCGTGGCAGGTCGTCGTGTTCTCGCTGGGGATGTACCTCGTGGTGTACGGGCTGCGCAACGCCGGCCTCACGGACGGACTGACGGCGCTGCTGGCGCGCAGCGCGGCACACGGCACGTGGGGCGCCGCGCTCGGCACCGGATTCGCCACGGCGTTGCTGTCATCCGTGATGAACAACATGCCCACCGTACTGGTCGGCGCGCTGGCGATCGATGCCGTCCCCGCCACGGGCGCCATGCGCGAAGCGATGGTGTATGCCAACGTGATCGGCTGCGACCTCGGTCCGAAGATCACGCCCATCGGCAGCCTGGCCACCTTGTTGTGGCTGCACGTGCTGGCCGACAAGGGCATCCGCATTTCCTGGGGCCAGTACTTCCGCACCGGCATCGTGCTGACCCTGCCGATCCTGCTCGTGACGCTGGCCGCGCTGGCGCTACGGCTTTCCTGACACGGACCCATCATGGACAACCTGCCCAACATCGACTTCGAACGCCTCGACGTGCCGACACAAGCCAAGCTGGAACCCATCGGCAACCTCGATCATCCGCCCCGCATCCTGATGCTGTACGGCTCGCTGCGCGAGCGCTCGTTCAGCCGCTTCCTCACGTACGAGGCGGCCCGCATCCTCGAACACTTCGGGGCGGAGGTGAAGATCTTCGACCCGATGGAATTGCCGATGGTGGGCAGCGTGCCCGAGACGCATCCGAAGGTCGTCGAACTGCGCGAACTGTGCCTGTGGTCCGAGGGCCAGGTGTGGTGCAGCCCGGAGCGCCATGGCGCCGTCACGGCCGTCATGAAGAACCAGATCGACTGGATCCCGCTGGAACAGGGCGCGGTGCGGCCCAGCCAGGGACGCACGCTTGCCGTGATGCAGGTCTGCGGCGGTTCGCAATCGTTCAACGTGGTCAACACCTTGCGCCTGCTGGGCCGCTGGATGCGCATGTTCACGATTCCGAACCAGTCGTCCGTCCCGATGGCGTACAAGGAATTCGACGACGCCGGCCGCATGCGCCCGTCCGCCTATTACGACCGCGTCGTCGACGTGATGGAAGAACTCTTCAAATTCACGCTGCTGCTGCGCGGCCGCACGGATTACCTGACCGACCGCTACAGCGAACGCAGCGAACGGGCGCGCAAAGCCATCGACCGCCAGATCGGCAAACTGTAGAGCACCGTTACGTTCTCCAGCGAACAGTCAATTACCGGCCCCGTCATTACGATGGATGCATCCGCTGCATTCCGGAGAGGCCGCTATGTTCGATATGGATCTTCCCTGGTGGGAATTTGTTGCGCGGGGCGCGATGGTCTACGTCGCCCTGCTCGTCATGGTGCGATTGTCCGGACGGCGCACGATCAGCCAGCTGACGCCGTTCGACCTGCTCGTCGTGATGCTGTTGTCGGAAGCCGTGTCGAATGGACTGTCGGGCGGCGACGATTCCGTCAGCGGTGGCCTGATCATCGCGGCCACGCTGATCGTGCTGAACGCAGGCTTCGGCATGCTCGCGGCCAACAGCCACCGCATGGAAACGTTGCTGGACGGCGACTCGCTGCTCATCGGCCGCGACGGCGTGTTCTTCGACAAGGTCCTGCGCCGCAACCGCGTGGGCGAGTCGGACATCCAGCAGGCCCTGCGCCAGGCCGACTGCGCGCGTCACGAGATGCAGTGCGCCTTCCTCGAAGCCGACGGCAGCATCACGATCATGAAGCGGCCGCTGGCGACGGATCCGGTGCGCACCTGACCGTCAGAACGCGTAGCCGGCGCCGAGCAGGAACACGTCCGAATCGCGCTCGTAGTTCGTGATGACGCGGCTCCACGTGAGCTGGGCGCGCCAATGGTCGTCGATACGGTAGCGCATGCCGATCGAGGCGATCGGCGCCACGTGGCTCTCGCGCTCGGCGTGGGGGTCGGTGCGGTCGAGCTGGTCGCGCATGGCGTAGGCGCCGAAGCCCATTTCCAGCACGGTGCGTTCGGTGAACGGACGCAGCAGCCATATCTGGGCCGAGACGCCCTTGCGCTCGGCCGCATCCACCTTCCCTTCGTTCATCAGGATCACGCTGCCCTCGATGTTCGGCGTGAACGTGCGCCGGTACTCCAGGCCCGTCGACGTCGACGTCTCCGACTTGAAACTGTTCACGATCGAACGGCCCGCGAGCAGCATGACCAGGTTGTCGCCGCGGTCGGCGTTTTCGAGCCGGATCGCGCGCGGCACGCTGCCCAGTTCATAGCCCATGCCGACCATCAGCATCGAGCTGTCGTGCGACGTGATGCCGTGCGTGTGCGACAGGCGTGCCTCGACGTAGGCGCGCGAATGGAGGTGATAGATCGCGTTCACGCTCATCAGCTGGCCCCAGCCGTGGTCGTTGCGGTAATCGCCCAGGGAGCCATTGCCTGTCGTCGTATCGAAGTAGTAATAGGGACCGAAGCCGGCGCCGAACGACCAGCCCCGTTCCGGGATCGCCGTGTGCGCCCACAGCTGGGCGCCGAGGCCGTCGCGGTGGTGGAACTTCGGATGGCCCTCGTTCAGGTAGTCCGCGCTCACCGAGAAATACTTGTGCAGGTGCTGCGTATAACCGACGTTGACCGCGAACGAGGTATTGCCGGCATCCGTGTCGGCGCGCATGGCACCGGCCAGCAGGGACGCGTCCTGGGCCTGGGCAATGGAGGAAATAGTGAGAAGCGTAAAGATGCTGTAAAGATGGCGCATGAATGGACTCAGTTCAGGTTAGTTGACGATTATGCCAAGCTTTCCAAATCTCAGTCGCCCATGGGCACTATCTCAGCCGTATGGTGTGAGGCCGCTCAAGTCTTCGATGCTAAGTTTTTGAGCAGCACCCCAGGACGGGGTGCGTGCTGGACTTTTGCTCAAAGGAGGTACTCATGAAACATGTTTTGTCCGTACTCGCATTGGCAGCGGCTTCCACGGCCGTCGCCGTGCCCGCCGGCGCCGCACCGGCCGACCCGAGCTACCGGGCCGTCGCCAGCGGGGCGCTGGAAAGCCCGCCCAATGCGTCACCCGGCACCAGCCTCGTGACGATCGACCTGAACGGCACGCAAATGTTCGTCGACATGCCGTTCCGCGACCTGGAAGGCACCACTACCGATGCCCACATCCATTGCTGCACCAGCTCGGCCTTCACTGGCGTGGCGCCGGTGGCCGTACCATTCCAGGACTTCCCGCTGGGCGTGCGCGCGGGCACCTACAGTAACGCCATCCCGCTGGGTGACGAGATGTCCTACGATCCGGCCTTCCTGAGCTCGAATGGCGGCACGGCGTCGGGTGCGCAGTCGGCCCTCATCGACGCCATCAACGCCAACGAAGCCTACGTCAACATTCACACGAGTCTGTATCCGAACGGGGAAATCCGCGGCTGGCTGGTGGCCGCGCCGCCCGTGCCGGAGACAGCCGAGTGGTCGATGCTGGCCGTGGGTCTCGCCGGGTTGATGTGGATGAGCCGGAGGCGGCCGATGGTGTGAGATGAATGGTTGATGCGGGGAGGCATCAACTTCCATACAACGCAGCCCAGGCAGGCACCGCGGCTCGCCAGAATCCTTCCAGCGAACCCGCTTCGCCCACGTCCAGCCCCAGAAACCCCGCCGCCTGCCGCAACGCGGCCACGGCACCCGCCTCGTCCCCCGGCCGCACGGCCAGCGCCCCGGTCTGCTTCGACAGCTTTTCGCCATTCTCGTTACGCACCACCGGCACATGCAGGTAGCGCGGCGTCGGCACGCCGAGCAGCCGCTGCAGGAAGATCTGGCGCGGCGTGGAATCGAGCAGGTCGGCACCGCGCACGACGTCCGTCACGCCCTGCTCCGCATCGTCCACGACGACCGCCAGCTGGTACGCCCAGTAGCCATCCGCGCGCTTCAGCACGAAATCGCCCGACTCGCTGGCCAGCCGTTGCGTGACGACGCCCGCAAGGCGGTCCTGGAACGTGATGACGTCCTCGCCGGCCTCCGGCACGCGCAGGCGCAGGCTGCGCGGGCTGCGGCCCGGTGCGAGGCCGTGGCGGCACGTACCCGGGTAGATGGCGGCGCCGTCGGGTGCGAAGCCGAGGCGCGAGTCGGCGATCTCGCGGCGGTTGCAGCCGCACGGGTAGACGTGGCCGGCGAGGCGGTCGTACGCGGCCTCGTACAACTGCTTGCGGCGGCTCTGCCACACGACCTCGCGGTCGGAATCCATGCCGAGGCGGTGCAGCAGGTCGAGGATCTCCTCGGCGGCACCGGGCACGCTGCGGCCCTCGTCGATGTCTTCGATGCGGATCAGCCAGGTGCCCTGGTGGGCGCGTGCATCGAGATAACTCGCCAGCGCGGCGACCAGCGACCCGGCATGCAGCGGGCCCGTGGGCGATGGAGCGAAGCGGCCGACGTAGCCGCCGTTGGATCGGGTATTCATCGGCGCAACCTTAACATATGCCCCCGCCTTGATCCATGTCGGGTAATATTGAGAATAGTATTGAGAATGATTCGCGTTTACGCTATGCTGCGTTCCCGTCGTTATTGAGAAGGCAAGCTTATGAACGCGATACCGAAACCGCTCAAACCCGTCGATCACTCCCTGGACGCCGTCGCCGCCGAGCTGGCGTCGTCCGACGCGCGCCGGCGCAGCCTGCAGCGCACATTGCAGGCACTGTTCCGCGAAGGCCTCCTGAACCGGGACCAGTTGATCACGGAGGGCGCGGTATCGTGGCTGCCGCTGTGGGCGCAACAAGGCATGCTGCGCTTCGAGGGCCTGAGCCTCGGCCGCATCGGCGATTGCCGGCTGGCCGGGGGCGTGTCGTACTACGCGACCGGGGAACGGCCGCAGCCGGTCGTGCACGCGTCGGCGCTGCTGGCCTGCGTGGCGCCTTCCCTGCCGGGCCAGGGTGCAGACCTGCAACGGCTCATCCACGAACTCGACAACAGCCTCGCGAACGACGTCCTGTGCCTGAGCTACCGCCGCGGCTGGGCGCGGACGCTGCGCGCGGAACTCGGTTCGTCCCACGATCATTTCATCGCCGCGCTGCGCCAGTCGAACCACGCGAATCCCGCCCTGCTGCTGGAACAATGGGGCACGCTGGGCCACCCGTGGCATCCCACGTTCAAGACCAAGCTGGGCCTGTCCGCGGACGAGGTCACGGCGCTGTCGCCGGAATTCCAGCCGACGCTGTCCGTGCCGCTGGCCGCGCTCCGTGCGGACAAGGCGCGCGTGACCTTCTCGACCGGCGACGGCGACTACCTCGCGTGGTTCGGCCGCCACTTCCCGGATGCGCTGCTGCGCTGGAAGGTCGCCCTCGCCGCGCTGGGCAAGTCGCCGTCCGACTGGCTCCCGCTGCCCCTTCACCCGTTCCAGGCCGGCAGGGTGATCCCGGAAAAATTCGCGGCCGAGATTGCGCGCGGCGACCTGCTGCTGCCGGACGACGTCGTGCTGGACGCCACGCCGACGATGTCGTTCCGCACCGTCGTCCCGGCCGGCTCGCCGACCCTGCCGCACCTGAAGCTGCCGGTGTCGCTGCGCCTGACCAGCGTGCAGCGGACGGTGTCTCCGAAGTCCGCCGTGATGGGCCCGCGCATCACACGCCTGCTCGCGACGATCCTCGATGCCGAAGCCGGTTTCGATAACACGCTCGACATCGTGCGCGAAGACGTGGGCCTGTATTACCTCGACCCGCAGGGCGATGACGACCGCGCGCGCCACCTCGCGATCCTGTACCGCGCCAATCCGATGGCCAGGGCGGACGGCGCGCGCTTCCCGGTGCCCGTCGGCGCCCTGTTCGCGGAATCGCCGTTCAGCGGCCGTCCGCTCGCGACGGAGGCCGTCGCGCTGGCATACGGCGACCATGCCGCGGGCGCCGTCGCGTACTTCGAGCGCCATGCGCGCACCGTGCTGACGGCGCTGCTGTCCGCGTATCTCGTGTACGGCATCGCGTTCGAGGCGCACCAGCAGAACAGCTTCATCATGCTCGACGGGGACTACGCCCCTGCGCAGCTGCTCGCGCGCGACTTCGGCGACCTGCGCATCCACGGCCCCACGCTGCGCGCTACGGGCCTCGCGATCGATACGTACCGCGCCGGCTTCACGGTCTACGAAGACGACGAACCGGTGCGCGACAAGCTGCTGCACGCCGTGCTGCTGTGCCACCTGTCCGAACTGGCACTGCTGCTGGCACGCGCGTACGGCCATCCCGAGCATCACTTCTGGGATGTCCTGCGACGCGAGATCGACGCCGTGTTCAGCGCCGTGCGCACGCGCGTCGACGCGGCCCGCTGGCACGCCGAACGCGAGGCGCTGCTGGAGCACGACTGGCCCGCGAAAGCGTTCCTGCGCATGCGCCTGTCCGACACGCAGGACGACGTGCACGGCACCATGCCCAATCCGCTCGCATGACGACCACGCGCTGGCTGTTCGCGCTGCAGCTCGTGGCGATGGGCGCCATGGAGATGAGCGGCCCGTTCTGGCCCCTGCACCTGCGCCATCTGGGCGAGCTGTCGCCGCACGCGCTGGCGTGGGTCAGCGCCATCGCCTACGCAGGTCCGATGGCGATGGCCATGTGCACGACGCCATGGTGGGGCCGCCTGGGCGACAAGGTCGGCCACAAGCCGATGCTGCTGCGCGCGTTGCTCGCGCTGGCCGCCACGCAGTGGTGGATCGCGGCGACGGACAGCGTGGCCGTCATCCTCTTCATCCGGCTGCTGCAGGGCGCCCTCGCCGGCTACATCGCGGCGGCGCAAGCCTATGGCGCGCAGCTCGTGACGCGCGCGGCGCGCGGCGCGCTGATGGCGCAGCTGCAGGCCGCGACGGCCATCGGCTCCGTGGCCGGTCCCGTCCTCGGCGGCTGGCTGTTCGATGCGCGGGGTTTCGCCAGCGTGAACGTGTGGGCGGGCGCCGCGTGCCTGCTGTGCGCGGCGCTGGCCGCTGTTGTCCTGCCCTCTGTCGCGCCGCTCCCGTCGCAGCCCGTGCGTGCAGGTGCGCAGAAGACGCCGCTGCCCACCGGTGCCGTTGGCCTGCTGCTCGGCATCGTGCTGGTCCAGGCCGGGAAGATGATGCCGCAGACGTTCTTCGGCCTGTATGCCGACGAAGTCCTGCACGTGTCGAACCGCGTGACGGGCCTGTGCTATGCCGGCACGGCGCTGGGCCTGTGCCTGGCCGCGCCGTTCTGGGCCAGGCGGTTCGCGCACCTGGCCCATGCGCGCGTGCTCGCGCAGGTCGAATGGATTCTCTGGGCCTGCGTCGCCATCGTCGCGGTGCAGGCTCTCGCCACGAACATCGTCCTGTTCGTGCTGGCGCGCGTGCTGTGGGGCGTGTGCCTCGCCGCGCTGCTGCCCGTCTTTTATGGCCTGCTCTCGCGCGAGGCGGACGACGCCCAGCAGGGCCGCGTGCTCGGCGCCGGCAACGGCGCGGCCAAGGCCGGCGCGCTGGTGGGCGCCGGCGCCGGCGGCCTGGCACTCGCGTGGGTGCCGCTGTCCGCCATGTTCTGGACCGTCGCCCTGCTGTACGCCGTCGCCGCCGTCGGCATGCGTGCCATCCGTACCCGATCCGATCATTACCAACCCATCCAAACAACAACAGGGATATCATGAAACAAGCACTTCGCCCCCTCCCCTATCTCGTCGCCCTCGCCTGCAGCGTGTGGACGCCGGTCCGCGCCGAAGAGCCGGCGATGCCGGAAGTCGTCATCCGCGACAAGAAGATCGACGCCGGCTCGTACGAAGTCACGGAAACGAACACCGCCACCAAGATCAACGTGCCGCTGCGCGACATCCCGCAGACGGTCAACGTCGTGCCGGCCGTCGTGCTGCACGACCAGAACGCGCTGTCGCTGCAGGACGCGCTGCAGAACGTGCCGGGCCTGTCGTTCTCCGTCGGCGACGGCCAACGCGACCAGGTGACGATCCGCGGCTTCTCCGCCATCAGCGACCAGTTCGTGGACGGCGTGCGCGACGACGCGCTGTACTTCCGCGACCTCTCCAACATCGAGCGCGTCGAAGTGCTCAAGGGGCCGGCCTCCGTGCTGTATGGGCGCGGGTCGGCCGGTGGCCTCGTCAACCGCGTGACGAAGAAGCCGCTCGAGAACGCCCTGCTGGAGGCGGGCGTCACGCTCGGCTCGCACGGCCAGCGCCGCGGCGAATTCGACCTCGGTACGACGACGGCCGACAAGGATGCGCTGTTCCGCCTGACGGGCGCCGTCGAAGACTCGACCGGCTTCCGCGACCGCTACTTCCTGCGCCGCCAGGCCCTCGCGCCGTCGGCCACGTTCAAGCTGTCGCCCGCCACGACCCTGACCTTGCAGGCGGACTACCTGCACGACAAACGCCTCGCCGACCAGGGCGTGCCCAGCTACCACGGCCGCCCCGTCGACGTGCCGGTCGAGACCTATTTCGGCGCCGCCAACGCCACCGCGCGCGCGTTCGTGCAGAGCGACGTGAAAAGCGCCACGGCGACGCTCGACCATGCGTTCACACCCGACCTGAAACTGCACACGGTGCTGCGTGCCTACGACTACGCGCTGGACCGCAACTACACGTCGATCGGCACGATCAAGGACGGTGCCAACCCGACCGTCGCCATCGGCCAGAGTCACCGCCTGCGCGACGAGGACGGCCGCTACCTGCAGAACGAACTCTCCCAGACCGTCGACTGGGGCACGACGAACCACAAGCTGCTGTACGGCGTGGAACTCGGCCGCCAGAACAAGAGCGAGGTGCTCCGCTCGCGCAACAACGTGGCGACGTACAGCCTGTTCCACCCCGTGCTCGTCGACCTGCCGGTGCTGCCGGACAGCGTCACGCCCAGCGCGGACAATAAAAACCGCGTCGACATCGCGGGCCTGTACCTGCAGGATCTCGTGGCGCTCACGCCCGAATGGAAAGTCCTGGCCGGCGTGCGCTACGACCACCTGAAGCAGGACCGCGACGACCGCACGGCGAAGAACGTCGACCTGCACCGCACGGACGATACGTGGTCGCCGCGTCTCGGCGCCGTGTACCAGCCGACCAACCGCGTGGCGGTCTACGCATCGTGGAACCGCTCGTTCCAGCCCATCGCGGATTCGTTCACGTTCCGCGCCAACAGCGACACGTTGAAGCCGACACAGACCGTCAACAAGGAAGCGGGCGTCAAGCTCGACCTGACGGCCCGCTCGAGCCTGACGGCCGCGCTGTTCGACATGACGCAATCGAACATCCAGGTCGCCGATCCGACCAACACGAACTTCTCGCTGCCCGTAGGCCGCCAGCGCACGCGCGGCCTCGAACTGAGCTACATGGGCGAGCTGGCGCCGGGCTGGGATGCGATCGCCGGCTATGCGAACATGCGCGGCAGGATCGAGGACTCGACGGAACTGACGTCCGCCGGCAAGCCGTTCGAGGGCAACACGGCCGCGCTCACGCCGCGCCACACGTTCAACGCGTGGATCAAGCACCGCCTCGATGGCCACTTCTGGGTCGCCGCCGGCGGCCGCGCGGAATCGAGCCGCTACGCGTCGCCCGATGACCTGACCACGCTGCCGGGCTACGGCGTGCTGCAGCTGGGCGCCGGCTACGATAGCGGCAAGGTCGACGTCACGGTCACTGTGCGCAACGTGCTGAACCGGACCTATTTCGTGTCCGCCCACAGCGGCGCCAACGACTACAACATGCCGGGCGAGCCGCGCACCGTGCTGGTCAGCGCGCGTTACCGCTTCTGAGGGTGCTGAAGGCCCGCCGAGGGCCGCGCATTTGTGGCAAACTGGCGCCATGTGCGTCAACTACCGCCCTCCGCTGCCCGAACAACTCGACATGGTGCTCGGCACCCTCGTCGACCTGTACCGCGACTGGGACTGGCCCAGCGAAACGTGGAAGGACTACACGGCACCCATCGTGCGCGCGGGCGCGGGCGGCGAGCGCATGCTGCAACTGGCGAGCTACGGCATGGTCCCGCGCCGCCACATCCCCGCGGGCGTGAAACCGTTCGACACGATGAACGCGCGCGCGGAATCGCTGGGCGAAAAGCGTTCGTTCGCCCCGGCCTGGCGCCGTGCCCAGTTGTGTGCCGTCCCGATGACCTGCTTTTATGAGCCCAACTACGAAAGCGGCCGCGCCGAGCGCTTCGGCATCGGGATGCGCGACGACAGCGTGTTCTTCGTGGCGGGCCTGTGGCGCGAATGGTCCGAGGCCGACGGCACGATCGCGGCGTCGTTCACGCAGATCACGATCAATGCGGACGACCACCCGCTGATGCGGCGCTTCCACAAGCCGGACGACGAAAAGCGCGCGCTCGTCGTGCTGCCGCCGAACGAGGTCGACGCGTGGCTGCACTGCCGCGATCCCGAGGTGGCGCGCAGCTTCCTGCGGCCGTATCCGGCGGACGGGATGAAGGCGTGGGCAGCGCCGAAAGCGCCCGTGAAAAAGACGCCGCCGCCGTCGGCACCCCAGAACCTCGAGTTATTTTGACTCGGCGGCCTTCACGACCTCGATCACCTTCTTCGCCGCCTCGTTCGGCACCGCCAGCGACAGCTGGTAATGCACGATCTCGAACCCGGCCGGCGTCCTGCGAATGACGCCGCTCGCCATGCAATGGCCCATGTTTTCCGTGTCGAGCAATTCGTCGAACCAGATCAGAGAATTATCCGCCGTCGCATAGACGTTGCGGCGCGTGGGATGAAAGACCCAGGCGGCCTCCTTGCCCTCGAAGTACTTGCGGCCCCATTCGCGAAACGCGTCGCGCTGCCACAGCTCCGTGCGGTCCGTGCCGATGTAGACGCCGTCCGGCGCCATCTTGTCGAAGTAGCGCATGCGCGCGTGCGCGGCGTCGTCGTGCCAGCCGTCCACGAACGCATTGACCTGCTGGGCGAGGGCCGGGTCGATGCCGGCGGCGTGGGCCAGTCCGGCCACGAACAGACAGCACGCGAGGATGAGTGATTTCATGTGGGTTCCTGGTTGGGTCGAAACAGGCATTGTGTAACGAAACGTGTCAGTTCAACAACTCGCAGCGAACTGGTGTACATTTGTCAAGCCATCACGACGCTCTCGACACATGAAAGCTTTCGTCCTCGCCGCCCTGCTGACCGCCCTCTCGTCCGCCGCCTGGGCGGCGGATCCGGAGCCGCCGCCGGCCGGCGTCCGCCCGCACCTGGACGAGGACGCCATCCGCAAGGCCGTGCGCGACACGCTGGCCGAGAGGCCGGAGAACCCTCGGCTGCACGAGGCCGACACGCTGCGCGCGAACCGCTACGACATCTTCGCGCGCCAGGTCGAGGACGCCACCGTGCCGGACTGCCTGCATGCGGACGGCCTGAAGCGCCAGCCCACGTTCTTCCTGACCGGCTTGCTGGCCCTGCCCTTCGTCGCCGTGGCCAAGATCCGGGGCAAGTGCCAGTAGCGGTGACGCGCGGCGCTCGCGCGTCCGCACAGAATCGTGGATAATTCTGGCCATGAACGATACTACCCAACTCCCACCCCTGCCCGACCGCCTGTCCATCGACCCGAAGAGCCCGCACCACAACGCGGAAGTCTTCAAGCACCCGGTCGGCATCCGTTTCAACGGCAAGGAACGCACGGACGTCGAGGAATACTGCCAGAGCGAAGGCTGGATCAAGGTCGCTGCCGGCAAGGTCCTGGACCGCAAGGGCCGTCCCATGCTGATCAAGCTGAAAGGTACGGTCGAGCCGTATTACGCCGTCTGATCATTCGTCGATAACATGGAAACGCAAAGGCCGCCGGGGCGATCCGGCGGCCTTTTTCACTTGGCGTTATCGCTCGATTCGCCGTCATTCCCGTCATGCCGGGTTTTCGGCACATGGCACGTCTTAAATTCCGGCTTCAATCTTTTGCATATATGCCAATACGGCCTGCTCAACGGCTTCATTTCGTTTCAGGTTGGAGTAGTCGGCGCGCAACTGGCGGTACAAGTCGATACTGACATATAGCGCTCGCAAGCAGTCCCCTTTCGCATAGGACGGAATCGTTTCCCGCAATGCGGCTGCGAAGTCCGGGTCCGCGGTCTCCAACCTGCGTACTCCTTGAGGCCGGGCACCCACCCTGCGTAGCGCTAGTGGGCCCAGTACATTGGACCGGACGTAGTTGATCATATCGATGGCCTCGAAAATTTCTCCGCGGCCGATCTTCAACGCACCGTAGTGCATCCAGACCCAAAAACGTTCATCGATCCACGCAATGTCTGGCTGAGGATAAACTCCACGACCTTGCGATAGTGCGACAGAAACGCGTTCGTCCCTCTGCCAGAGAACGGCAGGTTCCTCAACCCGGATATGCGCATCGGCCAATGAAACGAACTTGAGATCGACATGCAGCAAAGGTGAACCATACAAAGTGATGAGTACCCGTGGTTCCCCGACATGCTCACCAGTAAATCCCGTCAGATAGGTTCCAAGTTCTCGCGCTATCGCGACACGATCATGCAATATCTCATCTTGCTTGCCAGGCTCCGTCATGACGATCAGGTCCAGGTCGGAGAACTGATCCATATTATCAGTCAGATAGGAGCCGGCGGCCGCTAGCCCAAGAATCCTGGAATCTTCCGGTAACACACGCAATGCTGTGTCGATGAATGCTCGGTGGGCTTCAGGTAGCGTCTTTGGATAATGAGTGGGCATGATCGAAAGAAGATGTAAAACTACAGCCTATCCGACAACACAACAGCAAATGTCTGATTTTCGTAACGCGTCCTGTACCGCCATGTGCTAGCCCCCCTTCAGGCCATGCCTTGAAAGACCGCTTCGGGTCCCGTCGTTCGTGGCGAGAGCAATCCGTGGTGGCTGTCGTTTCAGACGACCGGGAATTGCGCCAGCAGGCAATCCAGCGCCTGCCGATACGCATCCCGCAACGCCCCCACGCGCGCTACGTCGCCGCGGGCAGCGATGAGCGCAAGCCCACTACCGTGCGCATGGTCGACGAGGATGTCGCGCCACACCAGATGCGCCGGCGTGACGGCCGCCAGCAGCGCCCCCAGGCGCTCCGTGATCTCCAGGCTCGCCCCGGCAAAGGCCGCCGGCTCCGCAAAGATCGCGAGCGTCAGCTGCGGATGCATGACGACGGCGTCGTAATACCGCGTCATCAGCATCCGTATTCCTTCGACGGGGCCGCCGGCCTCGTCGACACCCTGCAGCACGTCGCCATACAACCGGTCCGACAACGCCCGCAGCAGGCCGGCGCGGTCCGTCACGTGGTGATACAGGCTCATCGGCGTCACACCCAGCCGCGCTGCCAGCGAGCGCATCGTCAGGCCGGCGTCGCCATCCTCGTCGAGCAAGGCCAGTGCGGCATCCAGGATGGCGTCGCGCGTGACGCCCTGCCCGCGCGCGGGACGGCCGCGCGGACGCGTCATGGCAACACGCGGTACGTGGATTGCACGAGGCCGGACGGGAAGCTGCGACTGGCAACGAGGGCCAGGTCGCGGTCGCCCGGCAGTTCGCCGAACAGCCGCCGGCCTGCCCCGATCAGTACCGGCACGGTCGTGATGACCATGTCTTCAATCAGCCCCGCACGCAGGAACGCCTGCACGACCTGGCCGCCGTCCACGTAGACCCGGCGGGCGCCGTCCTGTTCCAGCGCGCGCATGGCATCCAGCGGCGCAAGGTCGGCGAAACGCACCTTGCCGCGCAATCGGTCGGGAACGGGCGTGCCGGCCAGCTGGCGCGACAGCACGAGCACCGGCCGGTCGTACGGCCAGGTGTCGAACGTGGCGACCTTTTCGTAGCTGCCGCGGCCCATCACGATCGCATCCTTGTCGGCGATGAAGGCGTCGTAGCCGTGGTCTTCCTGCGGGTCGTCGCGGGCGAGCAGCCAGCCGATGTCGCCGTCGGGGCGCGCGATGTAGCCGTCGAGGCTGGTTGCGATGAATACGTGTCCAGTCATGGAGTCTCCTTATTTATACGCTGTATATTTTATACGGAGACGCAAAAAAAGCGAGCCTGCAGGCTCGCTTTCTGATCACGACAAGAAACGATTAACGCTTGTCGATGGTCGGCACGTCGCGGACGGTCGAACCGACGAACAGCTGGCGCGGACGGCCGATCTTCTGTTCCGGATCGGCGATCATCTCGTTCCACTGGGCGATCCAGCCGATGGTACGGGCCATCGCGAAGATACCGGTGAACAGCGAGACCGGGATGCCCAGCGCGGACTGCACGATGCCCGAGTAGAAGTCGACGTTCGGGTACAGCTTGCGCGACACGAAGTATTCGTCGTTCAGGGCGATCTTTTCCAGTTCCATCGCCAGCTTGAACAGCGGGTCGTCCTGCAGGCCCAGTTCGTTCAGCACTTCGTGGCAGGTTTCGCGCATCAGCTTGGCGCGCGGGTCGAAGTTCTTGTACACGCGGTGACCGAAGCCCATCAGCTTCACGCCCGAGTTCTTGTCCTTGACCTTCTCGATGAAGGCCGGGATGTTGTCGACCGTGCCGATTTCCTTCAGCATGTTCAGTGCGGCTTCGTTCGCGCCGCCGTGTGCCGGGCCCCACAGGCAGGCGATACCGGCTGCGATACACGCGAACGGGTTGGCGCCCGACGAACCGGCCAGACGGACGGTCGAGGTCGATGCGTTCTGCTCGTGGTCGGCGTGCAGGATCAGGATGCGGTCCAGGGCGCGGACGAGGACGTCGTTGACCTTGTACTCTTCGCACGGGTTACCGAACATCATGCGCATGAAGTTCGCGCTGTACGACAGGTCGTTGCGCGGGTACACGAACGGCTGGCCGATCGAGTACTTGTAGGCCATGGCGACGAGGGTTGGCAGCTTGGCGATCAGGCGGATGGCCGAGATCTCGCGCTGCTTGGCGTCGTTGATGTCCAGCGAGTCGTGGTAGAACGACGCCAGCGCGCCGACGGTACCCACCAGCACCGACATCGGGTGCGCGTCGCGGCGGAAGCCGCGGAAGAAGAATTGCATCTGCTCGTGGACCATCGTGTGCTTGGTCACGGTGTTGACGAACTCTTCCTTCTGCTTGGCGTTCGGCAGTTCGCCGTTCAGCAGCAGGTAGCAGGTCTCCAGGAAGTCGCAGTTGACGGCCAGCTGCTCGATCGGGTAGCCGCGGTACAGCAGCTCGCCCTTGTCGCCATCGATGTAGGTGATGGCCGACTGGCAGGCGGCGGTCGACATGAAGCCAGGGTCATAGGTGAACTTGCCGGTCTGGCCGTACAGCTTGCGGATGTCGATGACGTCCGGGCCGATCGTGCCTTTGTAGATCGGCATGTCTACCGATGGGCTGCCGTCCGAGAACGACAGGGTGGCTTTGGTATCAGAGATGTTCATGGCACTTCCTTCTTTGGGAGGTGGGTCTACAAGACAAAATAAAACGAAATCTTCCGGTTTCGCTCAGGCTTGCCGCAGCCGCGCCACGAGGGCGCGGACATGCGGGAGGTCGACCTCGCCTTCGGGCTCGGCGCGCCCCAGCAGCAGGTCCATCAGCGGGTTATCCGCCAGGTCCAGCAGACGGGTCAGCGCATCGACTTCCTCGTCCGTCAAGGTCTCTTCATGCGCATCCAGGAAGCGCGTGAGGATCAGGTCGTTCTCGAGCAGGCCGCGGCGGGCGCGCCAGCGCAGGCGGGCACGGTTGGCGGGGTCGGATTGATGCGTATTCACACTAGAGTCCGTTGTTGGGTCAACACTATACTCCGGCTGCCGGTTGCCGGCAGTACGGTAGTTTTACTGTATTTAGAGCAATACTTGGCGCCAGATGCCGCCGGATGGGCATCAGCCCATCCGTAACGACATCGTTAGATGGCGCGACGCACCAGCAATTCCTTGATCTTGCCGATGGCCTTGTTCGGGTTCAAACCCTTCGGGCACACGTCCGTGCAGTTCATGATCGAGTGGCA
>NZ_FMZS01000002.1 GCF_900101265.1 Massilia sp. PDC64 | reverse complement strand
GGGCTATCGCACACCGGCCCAGGTCGAAGCCCTGCACAGGTGTACCTAATTTCCCTGTCCACCAAACCGGTGCATCTCACTCTGACCCCGAATTTAGCGAGAAATGTGCTCTCTGCCCCCGAATTTGGGAAATGGCTTTTCGTCGGTCGCTCAGGTGGTCTCGGTGAAGGCAAGGTAGAGGTCGCGCGCCTGCTTCGCGACCGGGCCGGCGGGCAGTTCGCGCGTCTCGTAGCGCGTGCACGGCATGACCTTGCCGTAGTTGCCGGTGTTGAAGATCTCGCGGGCCGTATCGAGTTCTTCCGGCTTGACCGTGCGCTCGACGACGTTCACGCCAGCCTCGGCCAGCAGCGCGATCACGCGGGCGCGCGTGATGCCCGCCAGGAAGGTGCCGTTCAGCGCGGGCGTGACGACTTCGCCGTCGCCCGTGACGAGGAACAGGTTCGACGTCGCGAACTCCGCCACGTTGCCGGCCGCATCCAGCAGGACGGCGTTGTCGAAGCCCCGTGCCTTCGCCTCGCGCAGCGCGCGCGCCGTGTTGGCGTACAGTGCGGATGCCTTGGCATCCGTCGGCGCCATCGTCGGTTCCGGACGGCGCAGCGGCGACAGACAGGCCGAGAAGCCGGCGAACGGCGGCAGCGGGGCGTCGAACAGCGTCAGCGCGAAAGCGGCCGCTTCCGGCGTAGGGATCAGGAAACCTTCGGAGGCGAACACGAGCGGACGGATGTACAGCTCCGCGTCGGCCGGAAAACGCGCGACGCCTTCGCGCACGAGCGCTTCCATCTCGTCGACGTTCAACGGGCAGCGCAGGCCCAGCTTGTCGGCCGATGCGATCACGCGCTCCAGGTGCGGACGCAGGTCCGGCAGGTGGCCGCGCAGCGCACGCGCGCCGTCAAAAACGGACGAACCCAGCCAGACGCTGTGGTCCATCGCGCCGAACAACGGCGTATTCCCCTCGGCCCATTGGCCGTTATAGTAAGTCAGATACATATCGCTTCCCCAGTGATGACTTCAATCATCAAGTGTACCGCAGGGCTGCCCGCTCGGTTCGTCAGCGTACAGTGGCCGCCGGGTATCCACGCGTACACTGACCTTTCCAAGCTGCGAATATTCCCATGCTCTCGATCCTCGAACACATCGACCCGGACAGCGACCGCATCGACCTGCTGGTCGACCTGGTCGACCGGTTGCGCCCGCGCCGCGCGCGCGACCACGATTACGCGCGCGCCCAGGTGCGCACACTGACCCAGCTGCTGAAGGGCCATCCGGGCCAGGCCTGGGCCCTGCGCCGCTACCTGACCCGGCTGCTCGAAACGCGCCGCCACACGAGCCTGTATTCCGACGTCGGCATCCTGTCGAACGACGGCTTTTTCACCGAGCTGAAGAAACGCATCGCCTACCGCATCCTGCCGCCCGCGCTCGACGATTTATACCTGTCCGACACGCTCGACCGCGTGCTGTGCCGCGAAGACGATTACCAGTGGATCCGCGCCGTGCCGAACGCCGACTGGCTCGAATTGTTCGACGTGGTCGCGAACGCGGCGCCGCCGGACGGTGCAGCGCAACAGGACGCCGAATCCTCGCGCGCCCGCAACATCGTGCTGGCGGGCCTGCTGGACGCCATTCGCACCCTGTCGTGCCGCGTCTGCGCGCTGGGCCTGGAGCCGCGCCTGATCCACGCCCATATGGAAATCGAGGAAGTCGACTCGCCCTTCCTCATGCAGAACATCGAGGCGAACAAATACCTCGACGACTACGGCCGCCTGATGGCCGGCGAAATCGACACGATGGAGGATGCGCGCCACCTGCTCGTCATGCTGGACCAGTGCGAGGAGGTCGTGCTGAAGATCCGCCGTGGCGCGCTCGCCTCCGGCACGAGCGTCGCGCTGACCTACCTGCTCGTCGCGCTGACGCAGAGCATCGACCGCTTGCGCAAGCTGCTGTTCCTCGTCGATACGAGTGGAGAACTGCCATCCGCGCCGACCGTGGACGTGGAAGCCCTGGCGAACGAGGCGACCCCGGCGACCGAACCGCCGACGAGCCTGCGCCGTGCCGCCGCCGTCGACCTCGCGCAGGAACTGGCCGAGGCGCACAACACGAAGTACGAGGTGCGCGGCCTGCTGCGCGACAACATCGACCTGCTGGCGCGCAACGTCACGGAAAACGCGAGCCGCACGGGCGAGCACTACATCGCCGAGCGGCGCGCGGACCTGCGCGGGATGTTCGCGTCGTCCGCCGGGGCCGGCATCATCATCGGCTTCATGGCGCTCATCAAGATCCTGATCTCGTACCAGCACCGCGCCCCGCTGATCGAAGCCCTGCTCTACAGCCTCAACTACGCGGCCGGCTTCATGCTTGTGCATGTGCTGCATTTCACCATCGCGACCAAGCAGCCCGCGATGACGGCCGCGCGCATCGCCGCCGCGCTGCACGACACGGCGCAACGGGGCTCGAGCCGGCGCCAGGTCGACGTGGACAGCATGGCCGCCCTCGTCAACAAGGTGTTCCGGACGCAGATCGTCGCCGTGCTGGGCAACCTCGCGACCGTGATTCCCGTCGCGTGGCTCATCGCCCTCGCCTGGTACTGGATCTTCGGCACGCACCTTGTGAATCCCGCCAAGGCCGAGCACCTGATCGCGGACAGCCACCCGTGGCATTCGCTCGCGCTCCTGCATGCGGCGATCGCGGGCGTGTGGCTGTTCGTGTCGGGGCTCGTGTCCGGCTACTACGACAACAAGGCCATGTACACGCGCATGGGCCAGCGCGTGCAGCAACTGCGCTGGCTGCGCCGGCTGCTCGGCGAGGAGCGGCGCGCCCGCTTCGCCCGCTACGTCGAGGACAACCTCGGTGGCCTGATGGGTAACTTCGTGTTCGGCGTGCTGATGGGCGTCACGGGCACCGTCGGCTACCTCCTCGGCCTGCCGCTCGACGTCCGCCACGTGACATTCTCGTCCGCCAATTTCGCCATCGGCTACGTCGGGCTCGGCCAGCAGCTCGATCCGGAAACGATTGCCATCACATTCCTCGGCATCGCCCTCATCGGCATGGTCAACCTGCTGGTGAGCTTCGGCCTCGCGCTGTGGGTGGCCTTGCGGGCCCGCAAGGTGCGCTTCCGCCATGGATTCCGCCTGCTGCGCGCACTGGGCCGCCGCCTGCGCGCGGCACCGCTCGACTTCTTCATCGGACCGCGCGACCTCGACGAGGCCGCAGTTGCCAACACTAGAGGTTTCAAATGACACTCCGACAGCGCTTTGCACGTTATTGCTCACCGTTCGCCTGGCTGCTGGCCCTGTGCCTCAGTTGCGGCGTCGTCGCGTGCAAGTCGCTGCCGGATGTCGAACCCGAAGCGCCCGCGAAGGCCGTGCCCACGATCGCGACGACGAAAGGGACGTTGCCGCCGAAGCAAGCGTCCGCCCTCGTCGCGCGGCGCTGGGCCAATGCGAGCGGCAACCTGAAGGCGCTCGCGGCGCTGGAAGAACAGGCGACGGGCGTCCCCCTCATCGCGGGCAACAAGGTCACGCTGCTGTTCGACGGGCCCGCGACGATGCGCGAAATGATGGCCGCCGCGCGCGTCGCCACCAGTTCCATCAACCTCGAAACGTATATCTTCGACCAGGACCAGGTCGGCAACGAGTTCGCCGACCTGCTGATCGAGAAGCAGCGCGAGGGCGTGGCCGTGAACGTGATGGTCGACGCCGTCGGCGCCCTCGCGACGCCGGCCGCCTTTTTCGACCGCATGCGACAGGCCGGCATCCGCGTGCTGATCTTCAACCCCGTGAACCCGGCCAAGGCGCGCGGCAAGTGGGAACTGAACAACCGCAACCACCGCAAGCTGATGGTCGTCGACGGCAAGGTCGCGTTCACGGGCGGCATCAACATCAGCAGCACGTATGCGAACAGCTCGCTGTTCCGCTCGCGCCAGAAGCCGGGCCAGGTGGACGGCGACAAGGTCGGCTGGCGCGACACGCACGTCAAGATCGAAGGCCCGGCCGTCGCGCCGTTGCAATGGTCGTTCATCGACCTGTGGGTGAAGCAGGAAGGCGGCGAGTTGCCGCAGGCCGAGTATTTCCCGACGCTCACGGCCGTGGGCGACAAGATCGTCCGCGTGCTCGCGTCCGACCCGGACCACGAATCGGACATCTACAAGGCGCTCGTCGTCGCGATCAGCGAGGCGAAGAAATCGATCCACATCACGTCGGCCTATTTCGTGCCGGACCAGCAGATCGTCGATGCGCTCATCGCCGCGGCGAAACGGGGCGTGGACGTGCGGCTCGTGCTGCCGGGCGTGTCGGACCACAGCCTGATCCGCTACGCCGGCCAGGGCTTCTACGACCAGTTGCTGGCGGGCGGCGTGCGCATCTTCGAACTGCAGATCGCGGTGCTGCACGCCAAGACGGCCGTGATCGACGGCGCCTGGTCGACGATCGGCTCGGCCAACATCGACCGGCGCAGTTTCATCCACAACTACGAGCTGAACGTGGTCGTCGTCGACCCCGCGTTCGGCGCGGCAATGGAGAGTGCGTTCAACGAGGACTTGCGCGACTCGAAGGAAGTCACGCTGGAACGGTGGCGGCACCGGCCGTGGTCCGACCGGATCAAGGAATGGATGGCGAGGCTGGGGGAGTACTGGATCTGATGAACACCGTCGTTCCCGCGCAGGCGGGAACCCAAGTTTGAGTCGCAGCAGACGCAAAATTGGGTCCCTGCCTCCGCAGGGACGACGTTCATATGCGTCTGTGACTAAATCCCCGCCGCCATCATCCCATCCGCCACCTCCGTCCAGATGTTCCCGCTGCGCATGAACTTCTCGGTCACGAGCAGCTGGAACTGGTTGTGGATGCTGTCCCAGCCATAGCGGTCGACCTCGATGCGCATGGGCTCGACGCGGATCACGTTGAACGAATTCACTTCGCCCCGCCCGCGCGTGGACGTGGCCGTGCCGGCCTGCACGACGAGCGCGGCGTATTCGCTGATCTTGTAGCGCGCCTGCGTGTTGCCCGCGTGGCTCATGTGCAGGTGGCCCGCCATCAGCAGGTCGACGCCCAGTTCCGCGAACACGTCCATCGCCATGTGCGCCCGGTCGACGAGGTCGTCCTCTTCCGCGCCCTTGGGCAGGTCGAACGGGTGGTGCGTGACGACGACGCGCGTCACCTCCTTGGGCAGTCCGGACAGCGTCGCACGGATCTTTTCCACCTGCTCCTTGTTGACGCGCCCGTCCTTGAACGTGAGCGAGCGCGCCGTGTTCACGCCCAGCACGGCGATCTCGTCGTCGATGTAGACGGGATCCAGGTCGTCCGTGATGTAGCGCTTGTAGCGGTCGAGCGGCAGCAGGAACCGGCGGAACACGTTGTACAGCGAAATGTCGTGGTTGCCCGGCACGATGATCTGCGGGCCCGGCAGCGTATCCAGCCACGCCTTCGCCTCTTCGAACTGCTCGCTCTTGGCGCGCTGGGTCAGGTCGCCGGAGACGACGACGACGTTGGGTGTTAGCTTGTGGACCAGTTCGCGCAGCGGGTCGAGCAGCATGGGGTCGACGCGGCCGAAATGCAGGTCGGACAGGTGGACGAGTGTGCGCATGGGGTTCCCCTTTCCGTTATGGTTCGTTGACGCCATTCTCTATCTTCGGCACGAGCACCGTCAGTGCGCCAGGCCGCATCCGGTAACGCAACGGCGGCGTCATCTCCGTCACCTCGCCGTCGGTGGCCACGAGCAGGTGGCTGCGGTGGGTATCGATGTCGAACTCGGGCGCCGTCAGCACGTCGAAGTCGCGCTCCTGGCCGAGGCGCCCGAGCAACGCATCGAGGGCGAAGCGCAGCAGGCCTAGGCGCGTCGGATGCTGGGCCACGTACAGGCTCAGGACGCCTTCGTCGAGGCGCGCCCGCTCGCCGATCGCCAGGCCCTGCATCGTGTAGGCGTTATTGCCGATGAACACGAACGGCGTGCGTCGTGCGAGGCGTTCGCCGTTCACGGTCAGGCGCATCGACAGGAACGGATAGCGGTGCAGCGCGGCGAGCGCGGCCCAGGCGGCCGCCGGCCATTTGCCGCGGCCGAGGCGGCGCTGCTGCTTTTCGCGGTCGCGCACGATGTCCGGGTACAGGCCGAGGCTGGAATTGTTCAGGAAGATGCGGCCGTTCACCTCGCCCACGTCGACCTTCACGGGGCGCCCCGTCGCGAGATTGCGCACGGCCGCGCCGAGGTCGAGCGGGATGCCGAGGTCCTTGGCGAAGTGGTTGAGCGTGCCCAGCGGCAGCACGCCGAACGGTACGCCGGAATCGACCATCACGGAAGCCACGGCATTGATCGTGCCGTCGCCGCCACCGGCCGCGACGAGACGCGCACCCTGCGCCAGCGCCTTTTTCGCCGCGCCGATCATCTCGTCGCCGCCATGTGCCCGCACGAGCTCCGCCTCCAGCCCCGCGTCGGTTAGTTGCGTTCTGAGCGCATCGCACGCGGCCTCGTCGTGGCCGGTGCCGGCGCCCGCGTTGACGATCACGGTGACGGGCTTCATTGCAGGTCCTCCGCCGCGTCCGCACGGTACGCGCGCTCGCTCCACGATGTTTCTCCCCGCGCCAGCCGGCGCCGGTGCAAGGTCGACACGGCCGTGATGCAGATCGCGAGCCAGGCGGCGCCCTCCGCCGCCGCGGCCAGCACGTCGGACAGGTAGTGCACGCCCAGGTACATGCGCGACAGCGCGACGAGCATCACCATCAGGACGGCGCCCAGCATGACGAGCGCGCGCGCCCGCCACGTCCGGACGCGGCGGACGACGTAGCACGCGAGCAGCCCATAGAACACGGTGGCGGCCGCCGTGTGGCCGCTGGGGAAGCTGTACGTCATCAGGCTCAGCAGCGGATCGTCGAAGCTGGGGCGGGCGCGCCGGAACACGTGCTTCAGCGCGACGTTCAGCAGCATGCCGCCCGGCACGGCGACGAAGCACACGATCAGCCAGTAATGCGCATGACGGCGCCAGAACCACAGCGCCAGCAGCGCGGCCATGATGCTCGATCCGACGATGCCGTTCCAGTGCGTGACGACCAGCATGGCGCGCGTGAAGCCCGGCGTGGCCCGCTCGTGGAACCAGTGCGCGAGCTGGACGTCGACGAGCGTGATCGTGTCGCCGGTGACGACGTCCTCGGCGATCTCGCCGAAGATCCAGGCGGCCAGCACCAGCAGCGCGAGGCCGACGGTGAGGTGCAGGCCCATCTGCCCTTCGGGCGACAGACGGGCGGCGACGAAGCGGCGCAGGCGTGATGGAGCGGTATTCAGCATACCGCTCCAGATGGGGCAGATTGGCGAAAAAACCACACAAATATGCAACAACTGTTTTTTTGTACAGTACCTGTAGATTTATACAGTGGTTGTGCTATTCTGTACTCACTCGAGCAAGACAAACGCTCCACAACAACGCAACCTAACTCGATAAAGGGATCGTCATGACTACTCTGAACAGCTCCTTCGGCATGGAATACGCACCGACGCCTTTCCTGCTGCGCCTTGGTCGCCGCGAGATTCTGGTGACGCGCGACTTCCGCAAGCGCTTCTACCCGGTCAACCCGATCATCGAGTGCGATACCGGCGTCGAACCGGGCCACGTGGAAGTGCTGCTGCTGCGCCGTTGGCTGCTCATCCTGTCCAAAGCGCATTAAATTCATAAGCTTCATCGTTTTCATTCGTTTTCTTTCGCTGAGCAGGCGCCTACCCTACGGCGCTGGCTACAGACACTCAACCGAAAGAAAACGATGTTCAATAAAAAGGTCGCCTCCGCTTTTGTCGCTGCGTTCTTCGCGGTCGCTGGACTGGGTTCATCCGCCGCACAGGCGGCGGACATCACCCTGTTGAACGTGTCCTACGACCCGACGCGCGAGCTGTACGCGGACCTGAATGCCGCGTTCGCGCGCCAGTACAAGGTCAAGACGGGCGACAACGTGACGGTCAAGCAGTCGCATGGCGGCTCCGGCAAGCAGGCCCGTTCCGTGATCGACGGACTGCAGGCCGACGTCGTCACGCTGGCCCTCGCGTACGACATCGATGCTATCAGCGAACGCGGCCTTATCGCGCACAACTGGCAGCAACGCCTGGAGCATCGCAGCACCCCATACGCCTCGACGATCGTATTCCTGGTCCGCAAAGGCAACCCGAAAGGGATCCGGGACTGGGCCGATCTCGCCAGGCCGGGCGTGTCCGTGATCACGCCGAACCCGAAGACGTCGGGCGGCGCGCGCTGGAACTATCTGGCGGCGTGGGGTTATGCGCTGCGCCAGCCGGGCGCGACGGAAGCGTCCGCGCGCGCGTACCTGACGAAGCTGTTCAAGAACGTGCCGGTGCTCGACTCCGGCGCACGCGGCGCCACCACCACGTTCACGGAACGCGGCATCGGCGACGTGCTGATCGCGTGGGAGAACGAGGCGCTGCTGGCCGTCAAGGAACTGGGCAATGGCAAATTCGAGGTCGTCGCGCCGTCCGTCAGCATCCTGGCCGAACCGCCCGTCGCCGTCGTCGACAAGGTGGTCGACAAGCGCGGCACCCGGGCCGTGGCCGAGGCCTATTTGAAATACCTGTACAGCGCGGAAGGCCAGCAGATCGCGGCGAAGCATTACTATCGCCCCGTCGTCGAGCCCTATGCCAAGCAGTACGCCGCGCAATTCCCGGCGATCAAGCTGTTCACGATCGACGAAGTCGCCGGCGGCTGGACGAAGGCGCAGAAGACGCACTTCGCGGACGGCGGCCTGTTCGACCAGATCTATCAGCCGGGCCGTAGGTAATCCGCCTGCGCACGCCACCGGTCCGCGTTCTCGAGATCCGCGAGCGGGGACAGGATGGCCGGATCGAACGGCGCCAACGGCGCGCCGCTCCTGACGCGCTGCGGCCAGTCCGCCTGGGCGAGCGCGCCGCGGCCGAGCGACACGACGTCCGCCTCGCCCCGCTCGACCATGCCCAGCGCCTGTGCCGGATCGTGCAGGGAGCCGTTGGCCAGCACGGGCTTGCCGCCATGGCGCTTCGCCAGCGCGGCCAGGCTCGGGCCCGTGCCGAAGGCAGGCTGCCACGCTTCGTACTCCGTCACGTGCAGGTAATCGACGTCCAGCCCGCCGACCGTGCGGAAGATCGTGACCGCCTCATCCTCTCCATCCCAGCGATGCGTGAAGTCGTTGACCTTCGCCTGCGACAGGCGCACGCCGACGACGTAGTCCTCTCCCACCGCGGCCCGTACCGCGTCGACGACGTCCACGAACAGGCGCAGCCTGCCCTCGATGCCGCCGCCGTAGCGGTCCTCGCGCAGGTTGATCCCTTCCGACAGGAACTGGTCCAGCAAATAGCCGTTCGCGCCATGGATCTCGACGCCATCGAACCCTGCCTCGCGCGCCCGCGCGGCCGCCTGCGCAAAACCGGCCACGGCCGCATCGATGTCTTGCTGCGTCATCGCTGCGGGCACGGCGTAGTCGCCAGATCCGCGATAGAACGTCATCTGACTGCCTTTGGGGCGCACGGCCGACGGGCCGATGGTGCCCGTCCGGTGCGGATTCCCCTGCGACAGTGCGCCCGCATGCATCAGTTGCGCGATCACGCGGCCACCGCCTGCCTGCACGCCAGCGACGATGGGCCGCCATGCATCCCGCTGCACCGCGTTCGCGAGCCCGGGCTGGCAGAGATATCCCTGAGAGTAAGCCTCATCCGTGTACAGGCCTTCCGTGATGACGAGGCCGAAACCACCGTGCGCGAACTGCGCGTAATAATCGGCCATGCGCGCCGTCGGCAAGCCGTCGGCCGTGGCGCTCACACGCGTCATCGGCGCCACGGCCAGGCGGTTGGGCAGCGTCGACGGCCCGAGCGCAACGGGTTCGAACAGACTGGCGACCTGTGCGTTATCGCGCATCGCTGCCTCCCTGCCGACGCACGGCCGCGATCGCTTCGATCTCGATCATCGCCCGCGGGTCGTAGAGGGCCTTGATTTCGGCGATCGTATCGGCCGGATACGGTGCCGAGAAAAATTTCCTGCGCAGCGCGACGACGTCCTGGAAGTGGCCCATGTCGGTCACGAAGATGGTCACCTTGATGACGTCGCGCAGGCTGGATCCGCCCGCTTCCAGCGCGCGCCGCAGGTTGGCAAATGCCTGCTCGCCCTGGGCGAGAAAACCGCCTTCCACGATGCGGCCGTCGTCGCCGGCGCCCGCCTGGCCGGAAATGAACAGCAGGTCGCCGAACCGGATGCCTTGCGACAGCAGATAAGGTTCGTACGGGTCTGGCTGCGTGATGATACGTTCAAGCATGTCTGCCTCCTGAAGTCGAAAAAAGAAACGGGATGAACTCAACTCACCCATGCCTGGAATAATCGCTCTCATATAATCCAGCGACAAACGACGATTTCTCAGGCATCAGATGATTTCAACTCACCCATTCAACGACCGGGCGACACGCCGGCTGCCGCCGCTCTCGTCCCTCCGTGCGTTCGAGGCGGCCGCACGGCACGGCAGTTTCAAACGCGCGGCCGACGAGCTGGCCGTTACGCCGACGGCGATCAGCCACCGCATCCGCGTCCTCGAAGAGCACACGGGCCTGAAGCTGTTCGTGCGGCAGGTGCGGCAAGTCACGCTCACCGACGCGGGCGCGCAGCTGTACCCCGTGCTGCGCGAGGGGTTCGATGCGATCGAGGCCGTGCTGGCGCGGCTCACGCAGCCGAACCGACGCGAACGGGTCACCGTGTCCGCGACACACGCGTTCACCGCGAAATGGCTCGTGCCGCGGGTCGCCCGCTTTCACGCCTTGCATCCGGACATCGACCTGCACACACACGCGTCCGAGCAGATCGTCGACCTCGACGCGCACGGCATCGACATCGCGGTGCGCTACGGCAACGGCCCCTACCCCGGCCTGATGACCGAGGTCATGTTCGCCGACACGTACGCACCGGTCGTCAACCCGATGCTGGGCGTCCGCTCGATCGAGGACCTGCAATCCGTGCCGCTCATCCACTTCGACTGGCAAAAAGCATCTCCTGCCAATCCCACATGGGAAACATGGTTCGCGCGCACGGGGCTCGCATGGCAGCCGTCGCGTGGACAGCTCCGGTACTCGGACGAAAGCCACGCGATCCAGGCCACGGTGGCGGGCCAGGGCGTCGCCTTGTTGAGCCTGGCATTGGTCGCCGAAGAGATCGCGGCGGGCTATCTCGTGCAACCGTTCGGGCCGGCCATCCCCGGGTACACGTACCACCTCGCGATGCGCGCCGACCCGCCGCCGGGCACCGCGGCGCTGGCCGTCGCCGACTGGCTGCGTCGCGAATCCGAGGCTTGCAAAGCCTGAACACAGCGCCATCTTGTAACGAATGACTTGAAATCCGCCGTACGGCTACGATTGTCGTGTTCAGCAACGAACGCGTTATCACCGAACCGGCCGCGCGGATCCGCTTGCCGCGCACCGCGGCGGCCGTTCTCCAACCTGAGCGAAGGAGCATTCATGTCAGTGCAATTACGCAAGATAAACGAGCAGGTGATGGTCATCACCGGCGCCACGAGCGGCATCGGCCTCACGACGGCGCGCATGGCCGCGGAGCAATGTGCGAAACTGGTCCTCGCCGCCCGCAGCGCCGAGGCGCTCGACCAGCTGGCGAGCGAGCTGCGCCGCACCGGCACGCAAGTCGCGACGGTCGTCGCGGATGTCGGCAACCCGGCCGACGTGGAACGCATCGGCCAGGCCGCGATGGAACGCTTCGGCCGCATCGACACGTGGGTCAACAACGCGGGCATCTCGATCTTCGGCCGCAACGAAGACGTCTCGCTGGACGACATGCAGCGCCTGTTCGACACGAATTACTGGGGCGTCGTCCACGGCTCGCTGGAAGCCGTCAAACACATGAAGACGCGCGGCGGCGGTGCCATCATCAACCTCGGCAGCGAACTCTCGGACGTCTCGATCCCCCTGCAAGGCATCTACGCCGCGTCGAAGCACGCCGTGAAGGCCTTTACCGACTCGCTGCGCGTCGAACTGGAGAAGGACAAGGCGCCGATCGCCGTCACGCTCATCAAGCCGGCCGCCATCGACACGATGTTCGTCGCCCACGCGAAGAATTACATGGACAAGGAACCGACCTTGCCGCCGCCGATCTACGCGCCCGAGCTCGTGGCGAAGTCCATCCTGTACGCGGCCCAGCACCCGAAGCGCGACGTGTTCGTCGGCGGCGCGGCCAAGGCCTTCTCCGTCGGCAATTTCGCGATGCCGTCCGTGCTCGACCGCGTGATGCGCGCCACGATGTTCAGGCAGCAGCAGACGGACATCCCCAGCTCGCCGAACCGCCGCGACGCCCTGCATGCGCCGAATCCGCAGCATGAGCTGCGCGAACGCCAGGGCATTTCGCAGCACGTGGTCGAGACGTGCCCGTACACGGCGCTGTCGCTGCGCAAAGGCAAGGTGATGGGCGTGCTGCTGGGCGCCGGCGCGCTGTTCGCCGCATGGAAGCTGGCGGGCCGTCCGGCCAGCCGCACCTGGTCTTCGAATCGTCTGCGCCAGGCACTGTGAGGAGGCATCATGTCCAAAAAGCTGAAAAAACTGAATGAACAGGTGATGGTGATCACGGGCGCGACGAGCGGCATCGGCCTGGCCACGGCCCGCATGGCGGCCGAAGGCGGCGCGCACCTCGTGCTGGCCGCACGCGACGGCGACGCCCTCGACACCCTCGCCCACGAAATGCGCCAGCGCGGCGTGGAAGTGGCGACGGTCACGGCGGACGTCGGCAACCCGGCCGACGTGGCCCGCATCAGCCAGGTGGCGATGGAACGCTTCGGCCGCGTCGACACGTGGGTCAACAACGCGGGCATCAGCGTCTACGGCAGGAACGAAGACGTCGCACTGGAAGACATGCGCAAGGTCATGCAGACGAATTTCTGGGGCGTCGTGCACGGCTCGCTGGAAGCCGTCAAGCTCATGAAGGGCCGCGGCGGCGGCGCCATCATCAACCTCGGCAGCGAAGTGTCGGACCGCTCCGTGCCGCTGCAGGGCACCTATTCCGCGTCCAAGCATGCGATCAAGGCATTCACGGAATCGCTGCGGATGGAACTGGACAAGGAAGACGCGGGCATCTCACTGACGGTGATCAAGCCTTCCGCGATCGCGACGCCGTTCCCGAACCACGCGAAGAGCTACATGGAGCACGAACCCGACCTGCCCCCGCCGAACTACGCGCCGGAGCTGGTGGCGCAGGCCATCGTGCACGCGGCCCAGGTGCCCGAGCGCGACCTGTACGTGGGCGGGCACTCGAAGCTGACGTCGGTGGCGGGCTACCTGATGCCGCGCGCGCTGGACCGCTTCATGACCCGTACGATGTTCAGCCAGCAGCAATCCGACCGCCCGAACTCGAGCGCACGCCGCGACGCCTTGTACGCGCCGAATGCCGACCAGGAACTCCGGGCACGCAACAACGGCGAGCACCGCGTTGTCGAGCGGAGTCCGTACACGTCGTTCGAGATGCGGTCGGCCTCAACGAAGACCGTGCTGCTCGGCGGGGCGCTGCTGGCGGCGTGGGCGTTGACGCGCAGGCCGTGGCAGAGGACGGTGTGGCATGCATGAACCTGACTTCCACGCCAATTGCATGGGTCGGGTTTTAAGGTAACTGGGCACGACCGCCCTGCATGATGCCGCGACGGCACTCCATCTGCATCTGTCGTCGCGGCCCACTCAGCATCGTATGCAGCAACAAATGAAGCTGGCGCGGCACATAGAGGCTAGGAGAGCAGGTCAGAATCCGACCCTCCGTAAATTTTTCGGAAACGTAAATAACCTGCGCATCTGACCAGATCAGAAGGCGTCCCCCAGGGCTCCCGCCCCTCTGTAACAAAGCGAGGAATCCTTCCCGTCTTTTCGTATTCATCCCTGGCTCGCCGTTGATCCTCGGTCAAACCATCGTCCGCGTGCATCTGGTAAACAGAGCTCCCCCGGCCATGAAATTGTGATCGAACCGCATTGTGGTTCGCAACCTCCTTACGCCGTCGCACCCATGCATCGAGCTTGTCGCGCATGTCTTTTTCGTTGTCCGGATTTCCCGGAACGATCTTGAACCACGCTCTGGAATCGTGCACGTAATTGTCGAAGAACTCCACCACGGCGGGACTGACGACGGGCGCTCGGCTCCACCATGTCGCTATTTCTTCCCATTCGGCAGCGTGGCTGTTTCCGAACCCTGCTGCCTGCATGGAGGCGCGAAAACCGTTCCCTTTACCTGCCAACCACTGCATGAATGCCTTGATTTCCTCCTCAAATTCACAGGCCGCGCTATAAAGATCGTTCTGGTCGAATGTAGACGCCCGCGCGAAGCTGCCGCTTTTTTGTATCGGTGTCGTGCCGACGACTCGCCTGACGAGGCGCCACTCGATTTGCTTGCGAGCCTGCTCGCGCATGATCCGATGAATCGGCCCATGCTTTTCGGAGCAAGTAGCGATATACGCATTGAATGCCTTGATGACTTCCGGTTTTATTGCGAACCTTTCTTTTGCCACACTGTTCGCCAATTCAAGCTTTAATGGAACGCCATTCAATCGTGCCGCCTTGTACATCATGAGAAGCGGGATGCGCGTCAGCATGTCGGCACCGCCGGGATCGCACCCTCTACCTTGTTCGCTGGGACAGTACCCGCTACCTACGTCGGAATGCACGCCTGGGACGACGATCTCTTCGCACCCTTCCGGCAATACGCCTTTTACCGATATCGAGTCGACCGGGAAGCTCCGACGCAACTCATGCGCCGCAACCAGATGCAAACATTTGATCCCAGGAGGAATGCGCAGGCTCTCTTCGGCATCGGCCCAGAACCCATGCCCATCAAAAATGCCGAACGAATTCGCCAGCCCGACGGATGCGACCGTATCGAACAGACCCAGGAAATCGAATTGGATATCAAAGCCGCCCAGCGACTTCCCTCCCGTTTTTCCCCGGACCTTCGCGTCGAGTTTGCACAGCGACGAAAGCCAGTTCACGAAAACCCGTGCTTCCGTGGCTCCGCGGGAAAACCCGAAGACCGATACATAGATTGTCTTGACGATACCGGGATCCGATTTAGCAGGCTTACCTGTTTTCTCATCGGGCCAGTGTTTTGAGACCGCTGCATGAAGTCTGCGCAACATCGCCTCAAACTCTTTCGGCGTCTCTTGTTCCAGGTTCGATAGCTTGCCGGTCTTGGTTTTGCTATCGTCCAGCAATGCGCGAGTGACCTTGTTTAACACCAACTTTCGGCTCAGCTCTTTGGCCTCGGCCGGTGAAATCAATGGTGCCTTCAGAAAGTACCGATGAACATTGTTTACCGCTTGTATCAGCGCCCAAGCTATCCTGTAGTCCCCCAAGCCACCTGCTCCCGCACCCGACTTGCTCTGCCACCATGTTCCTACATCTCCCACCTGAGGAAACGGTGATGCGACGCCGGGAATATACACCCGGAAGAAATGCGTGTATCTCGATGGGTTATTTGTCCAGTCAGTAGAGGGTGGGAGGACGCCTGGCACGCTCAGACCGGGGTAACAATCATACAGCCGCGCGACATTCGAATGGTTTTTCGTGAGTTCGGCTTGCTCATAATTGTTTTTTGTTCCGTCGAAAAAGAACCCGAAGAATAAATTTGTTGTACAAGATTTCCCTGGTGCGGCCGTTGCCGGCTGTTCGCGGCTCTCAAACTGCACCTGAATTTTCCGCCGAAGCTCCCGGCTAAAAAAAATTTGATCATCCGAGGCCAACGCAAATTCTTCATCAACCGGAGGCGACAGGGAGGCGCTCATGGCTTCTCCTCCATGAGCTGCCTTACGCGACCACGACTGTACTCCAAATATGCTTCGTAATCCCTCTTTAAGAAAACAACATATTTTGGATCATCCGGCCCAGAAAAACCTTCAATACTTTTTCGATCATGCTCCCTAGCGAATTCCCAGGCCTCTTTAGCTCGACTCTTCGGATCTTTTTTTAGCTCTTCCAGCAATGATAGTGCGTTCTCAACCCCGCCTTGTTCGTGATCGTAAAGAATCTTCCATCGTTCTCGACGATACTCCAATGATGGCACCGGCCACCCTTTTGTTTTCCCGGGCCACTTAGGATGATCGGGTTGAAAATCGCTTGAGACCACGCTCACACTTCCATCAACGGCACGAAGTACCCAAAGCTCTCCCGGCTTACCATCAACATATGGCGGCACATCCACGAGGCGGGTTTCCTTAATTTCAGGAAGAACCCCATCGGGGCGCTTATCCAGCCAATATGTCGTGTCCACTTGGAGCTTGAGCCCGGGCCGCCAAGTCATTGGAAGCGTAACGCAACACATCGTCCCTCCCGCTCCGAAAGGGTCGATCAATTCGCCCCCAGCACCACTCTTATCCTTGGCAAGCGGATCTTTGACGGAATAGCTGAACACGCGGTCGCTGTAATTGACCCCGTGAAGGCTGACATCCACAGTCGTATGCCTTCCACATGCAGACGAACCACATACCATGGCTAAACAAACCGTCCAGCGAATTGCAGGATTTCGAGCTGATTTGACCATGCCCATCCTCACGATAAAGTGTTGCGCCACATCTGCAGCATGTCTTCGACGACCGCCTCTTCGCAGAGCCGATCTTTTTCCCAAAACCACACACACCATTCAAACAGGTTGTCTTCGCTCAGTTTCCCGACCTGCGCCGCCCGCACCGAACTGCTCAGCAATGCGTAGCTTCTGGAGGGATACCTGAAGACGTCGTGCCCACGGTCGCTCAACAACACCATGAGTTCATCGGCTAGGCTGTCATCCACAAGAGCGGCGAATTGGCGATCGTCAAATTGAGGATCAGAGGCGGGGCCCGCGTTCGAGTTCACCATCTGGATCTCGCGCCAGCCCCCATCTCGCCCGACATAAGCCCAGCGCTCTGCCGGCCCGGTGAACTGTTCACGCTGCGAGTTGCTCAGCGTGTGCACTATTGCCGGCAAACGGCGCGTATCCGAAAAACGGAAATTGAAATGCTGGCCATCCGCTTGAACGACACACCAGACAGCCAAACGACGGGTCAACTGTTCAAGGGATTCCGGTGTTTCGATCACGCTCAGCATGGGCCACTTGTCGCAGCGCCGCAGGAGTGACCTCAGCTTCCTGTCGGCAGGATCGAATTGCACCAAAAAGGGAGAGACTTCTACCGCTTGAGTGGAGCAGCCTGGAAGCGACTCGTAAAGGATGGCTTTGCATTCGCGCGGAAGTATCTCGTGCACTCCCGGAACGAAAGCGCCATCGACCAGAACGTACAGGTGATTGGGCGGAGGAATCGTCGCCGCACGCGCATGCAATTCGTCGAGCCAGCCTGAGGCAAATGCATCTATGAGCATGTTATTCCACCATCGTGAACGCGAGGCCCGCGGCCAATGATTTCCTGAGACATTCGATGCAAATACTGCGCGGGAAAACCGGTATGTCGAAGCCCAGCTTTTCGGGATCGGTAAAACGCTTCTTCCCCGCATGGACCGTGATCTTTCCCGGGCACTGCACCGTAATATTCCCGCCGTCGATCGTGATGTTCGCGCCGCCTGCTGTCGATAGACTGATGCGCTTTGCCGCAGCCCAATCAACATGCGCATTGGCGCTGATGACGTCCGCCTGATCCCGCGCCTGTACCGCGCATCCGTCACCCTGCGCCTGGATGTCGATTGCATCCTTCGAGGTGATTAACTGGACTCCCACAGCCTCCGCTCCCGCCCGGATGGAGCCCCCCAGCACACCGATGCTCTGTCCGGCATGTATCCTCATTTGCCCGCCGGTGACGAGTTGAGTGTCCTGGCCGCTCATCAGCATGGCGGTTTCGCCAGTCGCTATCTGAATGCTTTGCCCCGCATGTGCCGCGAAGGCGTCCTTGGCTAGTATTGCGATAAGGGGATCTCCTGGATTCGGCAGCTGTTCGACCATGCCCGACAACGCACTCAAATTTGCTTCTGCCGCTCCGATGGCGGCCCCCAAACCCACCGTTTTGTGTGTCACCGCCGCAGAGTTGAACGCCTCCGCCAACTTGACGGCCTGGTGCAGCATTCCGATACCCGCTGCGTTCTCGCCCACGGGATCGCGAGAGTCCGCAGCATGATGAATTCCGTAGCTCGACACCAACAGACCCGATCCCGCTCGCACAGCACCACAGGCATCGGTACGCAGTTCGACGCCAAGCCCGCGGAAACTGCCACGGTAGTTATCGACGGCATGGATGAGATGTCCGAGGTTCAGCTCTGTGGCGGCATGGCTGCATTTGAGCTGCACACGTCCCTGCGCATCGGTGTCGTCGAAGACCAACTGGTTGTAACCGAAGCCGCCGAATTCCTTGGTACGTATTCCCCATTGCGCAGCCATGTTGCGATGGCCCGCCCTCGCTCCCGAAGCGCCATGCCAGACAGGACTGTTGCCGCCGGCCACGTTGCCCTGCGCGGATCGAGCATGATCATGGGCATATTCGAAGAGCGATGCGTCACCTTCGGCACCGACCTGTCCACCGGGCGTCGGCGCGATGCCGCCCTCGCCCCGGCCGTTGTACAGCGCCCCGACAATGATCGGCCGATCGATATCGTTCTCCAGGAATTGCACCAATACTTCCTGGCCGATACGCGGCAAGAACTGGCTGCCCATTCCGCCGCCTGCCAAGCGCTGGGCAACCCGCACCCAGCAACTCGCACCGTCGCTATCCTGCCAGTGAAAACGGATGCGCACACGGCCCAGGCGGTCGCAATACAACTCGTCGGCGCCGTTCGGCTCGGCGCTGCCGTCCGGGCCGATCACGATGGCGCTCTGGGTACCGAACGCCGTAGGCTTTGGATGGGAACGGCCATCGCTGCCGGGTAACTGCGGCCGCCACGGCAGAGCGGCCGGGATCGCGTCGAAGCAGTTGGCATATCCCGACTTGACGGCGCGTTCGATTACCAGTGCTATATCCTTGGGCATGTCCAGACATGTCGATTCCCACAACAACTCAGGAACCGGTCCGAACAGTTCGGCCAGTGCCTGCCGGGCTGGTGGCGGCAGGTTGTTCACGCCGACGCTGACAACGCGGAGTATCGTAAATTCCGGCGCTTGGCCGAGCGCTCGCCGCGGCGTGCCTGTAACCCTCATCCGTGTGCCGGCCTGCAATGTACGCACAGTCGACCGCCCATGCCATGTCTGGCCACGGGCTTCCTTCCCCTCCATCTGCAGGTCAGCATAACGCTGTGCCTGGCGTATGTCCGCGTACGTGTATTGTCCGGGAAAGTCAAAAGCTTCCAGCGACGACAAGCCGGGGCCGGCGGGAACACGCGAGGGGGAGCTGCCTGCTACGACCTGCTTCGCTTTGTAGTCGTAACTAATTACTGTCGAAAGCGAGACGTGAAGACGGCGTTGAGCAACCAGGGCTTGTACCGTGTCCTGACGCTCGACTGCGCTGACGCCGTGGTAGCGGAGTCCGCCATCCAGTTTGCTGCTGCGATCTTCCGGAACGGCACTCGGCTGGCTACTATCGGCAAACAGCACCATGTTTGCACCATCATCGACGTGCTCGAAACGCCAGCTCAGGCCTTCCTCCGCCAGCAGCCGACGCACAAAATCGAGATCGGATTCACGATACTGGCAGCAATAACTGCGCGGCCGGACATCGGCCATGAATGACGACGTGTCCTCACTCCAGCGCCACCTTGCTAGCGGCAAGTAGCTCTCGAACACTGAGTCGACAATCTCGATGACGGTCTTTTCTTGCCACACGCGACAGTTGCGTACCTGGCCGAGCCGCCACAACCATGGGCTGATACGTACCCGATAGCGGGCGAACCCGCCGTCACTGCCCAACTGTGCCAGTTCGCTGATCTCGCCGGAAAAATGGATGCGAGTGCCGTCCGCCAGGCTTATTGCCAGACATGCCTGCTGACCGAGAAAATATGTCAAGTCGACATGCACACTTGTCGACAGGACGATGACGTCGCGGACGCCGATGCCATCTACCACGTCGTTGGCGAGGAATGCTTCGACCAACAAGCTGCCTGTTCCCCGACGCGCATCGCTTCCTTCGAGCTTCAGCTCGTAGAGCCTGCTAGTGCTGGAAAATTGTGCGAGCGCAGCGGCGAGTTGCGCCGTCAATGCATTGGTCATGGGCACAGGCAGATGGCTCTGGGAAAAGGAAAACATCGGCCAACATACCTAACTCACGCATTCACATCTTGTTTAACCTCATTGCAATTGCCCGCAAGAAAAAGGGCCGGATGGCATCCACCATCCGGCCCTTCAACGAGCAAGGTTACATCGATTACCTACCCGGCGCCGGCCCCTTCGGCGGCTCGCTGCCGAGGAAATCGACATCCTCGTCCGTCAGCGGCAGGTCCGGAATCGATTCGATATGATCGGTGTCGATGTCGTTGCCGTCCTTGGCCAGGATGTCGCGTCCGGCCGCCGCCCGTTCGCCCGTGCCGCCGAAGTCGCTGTCGCTTTCGAAGTTCGGGTCGCCCATGTCGGCGCCGGCGCTGTCGTGGGCGTAGCTTGCTTCGTTGTCGGACGTCGTGCCCGTGTCCAGGTCGATCTTCTGGTCGTCATCCAGGTTCGCGGCGAAGCCGGGGCCGCCGACGACGTCGCTGCCCGTGTCCGAAATATCGCTCGGGCCGAGCGAATCGACGCCGTGGCCCTTGCCCAGGCTGCGGTCGGGTGCTTCCGGAAAGTTATCCGGATCAAGTGTGCTCGTGCCAGTCATGTTGCCTCCAAAATAATGCAAAAATCATGAGGACAGGCTACCCGCTTTCGTCGCGCGACGGCGCAACGCAGGGCAGCCTGCCCAGGAACGCTAGAACGCGTGGCGCATGCCGACGTTCACGGCCGAGCTGCCGCTCGGGCGGGCCGCGCCGCCGATGAGGATGCCGGTGCCGTTCGTGTTGACGGTGCGCGAGAACGCGGCGTAGAAGTCCGTGCTGCGCGAGACGACGTAGCTGGCGCCGATCGCGAACTGGTTCGCATCGCGGTTGGCCAGGTCGCGGTCGTTCTTGTGGATGAACGAGGCGAGGAAGGTGGTCGAGCGCGTCAGCGGGACGGCCACGCCGACGAGAGTGTCGCGGCTGTCCGTCGACGACGTGCTCGCCACGCCGGCGCCGTACGGATTGTCGGGGTTGTACAGCGGCGAGCTGCCCCAGCCGCGGTTGGCGGAATACGCGGCATAGGCAGTGCCCCAGCGCGTGCGCAGGTTGGCCGCGATCAGGGAATTTTTGGCGTCCATGTTGCTGCCGGCCAGGTCGTACAAATGGACCTGGGCCACGTGCCGGTTCTGGTGCGCGGCCCGCAGCGAGATGGGACCGTAGTCGAAGCCGATCGTCATGCCCCAGGCGCGGTCGGCCATCGGGTCGCCGCCGAGCGTGTCGATGGTGTACGACGCGCCCGTGCTCAGGTGCTTGAACTGGGTGTTGTAGTAGCGCACGCTGCTGTCGACGGGCATGCCGCTTTGCGTGACGAGATTGCTGGCCTTGCCGGCCGTGCCGGCGTGGAACGGGTCGCCCACGTCCGGGCGCGCGAGATACTCGAAGTTGTACTGGTGGCCCAGCGTGAAGCCGCCGATGCCGGGCCGTACGCCGATGTCGTCGAGGCGGCCGTACGTGCGGCGCGGCGTCGAGTGCCAGGCAGCGCCATTGCTGCTCCGGCTCGGCTGGCCCGTGAAGACGGCGATATCGTGGCCGCCCGGCGGTTCGCCGACATAGTCCAGTCCCGAGCGCTTGCCGCTGGCGGCCGCGCTTCCCGAATCCTGTGCACATGCGAGCGAGGCGCATCCGCTCAGCAATACGCACGCAACGAAACCCTTGTCCATGGCGTGTCCTCTCTACGCCTTAACAATATCCGCTACACCGCAGTCCTATCTGTCCAATATCGCACAAATCCACTCTCATCTTATCCCGCGTTGTTGTCAGCATATTCTGACATCTGCATGCGGGCAAGATGACAGCCCAGGAATTCCGTTTTAGAATCGCACGGCCAGGCTTTGTAACTAAACTACATGAAAACGAGAACGATGAGACAGCTACGCCGTACCCTGACTACACTTTCCCTTGCCTTATCTGCGTCCTTGTGCGCTGCCCTGCCCGCCTTTGCCGCCACGCCCGCAGCAGCGAATGATGCACCGATGCCGCACGTAAGCTGGTCGCGCAACGCCAACATCTACGAAGTGAACATCCGGCAATACACGCCCGAAGGAACGTTCAAGGCGTTCGCCCAGCACCTGCCGCGCCTGAAGAAAATGGGCGTGGACATCCTGTGGTTGATGCCGATCCAGCCCATCGGCGAAAAGAACCGCAAGGGCACGCTGGGCAGCTATTACGCCGTGCGCGACTACACGGCCGTGAACCCGGAGTTCGGTACGCTCGACGACCTCAAGGCACTGGTGAAACAGGCGCACGGGCTGGGCATGCACGTGATCATCGACTGGGTCGCGAACCACACGGCATTCGACAACCCGTGGACGCAGGAACACAGCGACTGGTATCTCAAGAACGAGAAAGGCGAGATCTATCCCGTCACCTACACGGACGGCGCCGAACCCGAGTACTGGACCGACGTGACCGGTCTCGACTGGAGCAAGCCCGGCCTGTGGAAAGGCATGACGGACGCGATGCTGTTCTGGGTGCGCGAAGCGGACATCGACGGCTTCCGCTGCGACGTCGCCGGCAAGGTCCCGACGCCGTTCTGGAACCAGGCCAGAGCGGAACTCGACCGCGTGAAACCCGTCTTCATGCTGGCCGAGGCCGACAAGCCGGAGCTGCACGAGCACGCCTTCGACATGACCTACGGCTGGGACACGAAAGACTTGTTCAAGGCCATCGCCAAAGGCAAGGCGGACGCGCGCACGCTGGCGGATTTCCTCGAGCATCCGCCGAAAGCATTCCCGCCGGGCGCGTATCGCATGCGCTTCACGAGCAACCACGACGAGAATTCCTGGGCCGGCAGCGACGTCGAACTGTACGGTCCCGCCTTCAAGGCGATGGCCGTGCTGGCCGCGACCCTGCCCGGCATGCCACTGATCTATGGCGGCCAGGAAGCCGGCCTGGACAAGCGCATCGCGTTCTTCGAAAAGGATCCGATCCAGTGGAAGGACTACGCTTATGGTCCCCTCTACACGAAGCTTCTGGCACTCAAGCATGCCAATCCGGCGTTGTGGAATGGCCAGTACGGCGGTCCCGTGCAGGTGCTCAAGACGGGCAACGACAAGGTGTTCGCGTTCCGGCGTGCACTGAAGGGCAACAGCGTGCAGGTGACGGTCAACGTGTCCGGCGAGGCCCAGCGCTTCAGCCTGCCGGGAGGCAAGCCGCAGACGCTGGCAGCGTGGGATTACCGGATCGACGCGCGCGGTAATTAACAGCGCTGTCAGCGGCGCAGCGCGGTGAAACCGGCCGGCTCCCACTCGCGCAGCGCCAGCAGCAGCCCGCTGCCCCGCCGCTTGGGCAGCGGCGATGCGAGACTTTCCTCGTGCAACTCGGCAAAGCGGGCGCGCAGCCGCCGCAGCTCCACCTGCATGGACGCGAGCGCGCTCTCCGTCAGCATCCCGTGCGTGAAAGCGAGCGTCTCGTCGGCGCGGTCGAAGCGGCCGTCGAGGAAATCGGCCAGGCCCTGCGTGCGGAAATATTGTCGGATGGGGCCGTCGGGCAGCCAGTCGAAATCGCGTGCGACGTTCAGGCGGATCCGGTTGCCCGGCATCAGGGCGATCAGGTGCAGGCGGTCGAGATGCAGCAGCTTTTGCAGGCACTCGGCTTCCGTCAGGCGGTAGACGGCGAGGATGTCCGCCATCGTCCAGTGATTTAGCGCGCACGCGGCCACGAGCAACAGCTTCGTGTCGGACACGAGCTCCTTCTCCTGCTCGGCGCTGAGCGTGTGCAGGCGGGTGCCGGACAGCGCCGCCTCCTGCGCGAGTTCCGCCAAGGTAAATCCGAGCATGTTGCTGATCTCGACGAGGCGGTCCACACCGAGCGTGTCCGACGTCAGCAGGCGCTTGACGCTCGCCTCCGACAGGCCCAGCGCGGCGGCCACGTCCCGATACGTTTTACCTTGCAGCTTCAGTTGGCGCTTGATCGTGCCGATGATTTGCGTGACTTCGGACATGGTCGCGGATTCCGATACGAAGGTCTAGAGGATGGCCTCGGATTCCAGGGATCGTAGCACGTCCGCCCTTGCAGCAACAATTCCTTCATGACAAGATGGCCGACTGGCCAGAACAACAATGAAGGAGACATGATGAACCACGCCGACTACCTGGCCCACGACGCCACCGCGCTCGCCGCGCGTGTGGCCGCCGGCGACGTCACGCCCGCCGGCCTGCTCGACCTCGCCCTCGCGCAGCACGCGCGCGTGCACGGCCGCGTGAACGCCGTCGTGCGGCTGATGGAGCGCGAGGCGCGGGCCCGGATCGCGGGTCCGCTGACCGGCCCGCTGGCCGGCGTCCCCTTCCTCATCAAGGACGGCGTGCAGGACTATGCCGGCATCCCCACGACCTACGGCAGCCGCAGCATGACCAACAACGTGCCGGCCCGCCACGCCCACGTCGTGCAACGCTACCTTGATGCCGGCCTCGTCATCTTCGGCAAGACCAATCTGCCCGAATTTGCGACGCGCGGTGTTACCGACCCGCTGCTGTACGGCCGCACGAACAACCCGTGGGATGTGTCGCGCACGCCGGGCGGCTCGAGCGGCGGCGCGGCCGCGGCGGTCGCCGCGGGCATCGTGCCGATGGCGGCCGGCAACGATGGTGGCGGGTCGCTCCGCATCCCCGCCGCGTGCTGCGGCCTGTTCACGCTGCGGCCGTCGCGCGGGCGCGTGTCGTCCGGGCCGGGCATCGGCGAAGTCTGGTTCGGCGCGTCCAGCGAAGGCGTCATCTCGCGCAGCGTGCGCGATTCGGCGCTCGCGCTCGACGTGCTGCACGGTGCGGAACCGGGCGATCCGTTCGTCATTGCGCCGCCGGCCGCGCCTTATGTCGAGCTGATGCGACGTGATCCGGGCAAGCTGCGCATCGGGTATTCGACCGCGTCGCCGATCGGCACCGACGTGCATCCGGAAGCCGTGCGCGCGGTCGAGCGGACGGCGGCGCTGTTGGCGCAGCTGGGCCACGACGTCGAGGAAGCGGCGCCCGCCATCGACGGCGCCGCGCTCGCGAAGAGCTATCTGCATGTGTACTTCGGGCAGATCCCGGCGATGGTCCGGCGGGCGCAGGCGCTGGGTGCGCGGCCCGACGAGGTGGAGCTGATGAACCGGATTCTCGTCACGCTGGGCGACAACGTGTCGGCCACGCGGCTGACGACGGAGCTGAATCGCTGGAACGAATTTTCGCGCGTGGTGGGCGAGTACTTCGGGCGCTACGACCTGTTCCTGACGCCGACCCTGGCGCATCCGCCGATCGCGCATGGGACGGGCGATCCGTCGGCGGCGGAGCAGCGGTTGCTGGGCTTCCTGCACGGGACCGGCATCCTGGGCGTGCTGGCGCGGCTCGGGTTGCTCGACAAGGCGGTCGACAAGATTGCGGCCGACAATTTGCGTTATGTGCCGTTCACGCAGTTGTCGAATCTGACCGGGACGCCGTCGATGAACGTGCCGTTGCACTGGACGGCGGAGGGATTGCCGCTGGGGGTGCAATTCATGGGGCCGTTTGGGAGCGAGGATCGGTTGTTGCAGGTGGCGCGGCAACTGGAAAGCGTGCAGCCGTGGTTCGACCGGATTCCGGCAATGGCGCACGGATGATAATCCATCCTCACCAGTGTAAATGGCAAGAAAATCCGAATTTCACCAATTATGAATACGCGCGCGTTTCAATTGGCGGCGCAATTCGCTCGTTTTACTCATAATAATTGGTGAGATTTCCTTCGAATTCCCTGTGCTATCTTGGATTTGCAATATCCCGATCAGGTCATTGCAAATATCCACCTTTTATTTAGTCAAGGAATCGTATGCTCAGGAATTCATTGCTGTTGGCCGGCCTGGTCAGCGCCCAATGTTTTGCGGCTGTCCCTTCCCAGTTCATCGCCAAACAATATACGGAAGGCCTGGGGCGCGCACCGGATAGCGGCGGCTGGCAGGGCGCGACGAATTACGCATTGTCCGCCGGCTGCTCGGCCGGCTCGCTGCAAACCCTGGCCCTGAACGTTTTTCAGTCGCAGGAATACACATCCAAGGGCTATATCCCGGAAGAGCAGGTCTTGACGGTCTACCGGGCCATTTTCAGCCGCGAGCCGGATCCGTCCGGGTACAGTTTTTGGGTGAACAGCCTGAAGTCCGGCCACACGGTGACGGAAATGGTCCAGTCCTTCATCGGCAGCCAGGAATTCGTTTCCCTCGTCCCTGCGATCTGTGCCGGCAATGGGTACGACCCGATCGGCGCTCCCAAGCGTCCTCTCGACACAGGCTCCGGGACCTGGACCCAGGCCCAGCTCGAATCGTGCCTCAGCAACAACGCCGTGTGCAGCCTGCCGCCGCGTACGGTCGTGTACCTGACGTCCACGTTGACCGTCCCGGCCGGCAAGGTTCTCGAAACGGCCGGCGGGTATGACCGCACGATGTACGCGCGCCAGGCCCGTATCGTCCGTGACAGTGCGACGCCGGGCATTCTGATCGTCATGGAGCCGGGCTCTACCGTGCGCAACGTCTGGGTGTCGGGTGGACGCGACCGTTTCAAGTCGACGTTACCGACACAGGGGGACCAGCAGGCGAACGTCTTCCCAAATATTAATTATGTCGGCGGCAATGGCGGTACGATCCAGGGCGTGCGCAGCGACGCGCCGCTGTCGGCCACGCATATCGCCACGTTCCCGGTGCCGACCCCGCCGATTCCGACATCGCCGACGGCGTTCAACGGTACCGTGTTCATCTACAACAACCTGACGACGGGGTACGCCCAGCGCCACTATGGCGACGGCACGCTGATTCCCTGGGCCGACGGCATTTCCAACCACATCACGGGTGCGACCATCCAGCAAAACGACATCGTGGATCCGACCGACGTCGGCATCGTCATGTTCGGCCACGATGGTTCGAACCAGTCCAGCACCGCGTCGAACAACGTGATCCTCCATGCCGGGCATTCCGCATACGGTTCCCTGGGCCTGGATGCGATCCAATGCCTCTATTCTTCTCCGGGCTCCTGCTCGTTCTCGGGCTCCGGCTTCACGAATAACACGATTTTTGCAGGCAAAAACCAGCATTCCGACATCATGCTGTTCAATGGCACAGGTTCGTGGGCGCCGCCGAATTGTGCCGTATCCCGTGACGGGCATTGCGGCTCCGGCGGGCAGATCAGCAACAACAGGACGATCCTGGGAGACGTCAACCAGACGGTCCAGGTACAGGCCGGCATCGTCGTGGACGGCATGCTGAACGCGGCGACGAGCGGGAACAGCCTCAACGTCGTCGCGATGTCCCAACCGTCCGATCGTCCCAATGGCGTCAACATCAGGCTGGCCTGCAACAACGGCATCATGGTCAGGAATGCGATCGGCGCAGGACATGCGAGCGGCACCCTGCAGGCGGGAACGAACATCGACAGCGACCTGTGCACGGGGCACTGATTCGGTGCGGCCCGGCGCCCGGGATGGGCGCCGGGCCATGGCCTCACGGCTTCTCGTTTTGCCAGATCTCTTCGGCCAGCGCGGCGTCCGTCTTCGAGCCCAGGCCCGACATATAGTTGTTCAGTTCCGCCGGGGTCGGCTGACGGTTGAATGACTTGACGAAAGCGTTCCGCACGCGATACTCCGCGGACGAACGGAACGAATCCGCGATCTGCGATTCGGTCGCCTGATTATTGTCCAGAACACTGGTCCAATATGCGAGCCCTGCCGAATCCTGCTTGATCTCGTCCAGGTTACGGCCCATGACATTCACGAACAGTCGAAAGACTTTTTTCCCGTTGACGCTGAGGGAATTCTCGTAGCCGACATTGGCCGGCATCGGCAGGTCGGCACGCGTTACGGTGTTCAGGAACAGCCTGTTCAGCCAATACTTCGTTTCCCACACCGCCGGGCGGCGGCCCAGGGTGTTCTGGAACGTATCGCGGACATAGCGCTCGTCCGAAGCCACGAAGTTACTGGCGAGATCCAGATTCGGATTGATGACCAGCGCCTGGACCCAATAACGCAAGCCTTCATTATCGTACAGGATGTCGTTGTCATTGCGGCCCATCGAATCCTTGAATGCCTGCCACACCGTCGCCACTTCGGGGATCGACGAACCCGGGTTGACGTTGGTACCCGAAAACAGGTCTGCCGGCAGCGTCGGGTCCAGGTTATTGATGGGGAGCGAGGAATTGATCAGATTCGCGACGTTCCGGGCCCACAGCTTGCCGTGCAACTGAAGGCCCTTGCCCGACATGTGCAGGCCAGGAAAACCGAGGTCGCCGGCATAGCGATACCCCGGCTGGCCGTATGCGGGGCCCTCGCCGTTCATCATGTCGGTATCGGGACCCGGCTTGAATACGGGTGCACCCGACACGGGGGCACGACTCCACAAATGACGTTGCGCGGCACGGATTTCGGCTTCCGTTTTGAACTTGTCGTCGGCGCTACCCTGGTCATAAATGTAATTGTATTGGTCGACCCAGGTCACCGTCGCCACCATCCACGGCTGGGCACAGCCGGTATCGTCGCGGAAGTCCCGGGCAGCCTCGTCCAGCGCCCACGCATAATATTTCCTGTCGGCAGGCCCGTAACCTGCTGCTGACACCGCGGTCAAACTCCGATCGGAATTCGCTTCGCCCTGATGCCACAGGACAGCACGGAAACTACACATCGTGCCGCCGCCTGGCGTCAATCGCGTCAGCGTCTGACCGGCTTGCAACAGTCTTGGATACGAATATATTTCGTTTGGATACGTTTTCCCGCCTAATGCATCCTGTCTCTGCCACCACTCCATCGGAGAACCGCCCACCGCCACATTGAGGATAGCGACCGGCACGGTCCCGCCCAGTTTGGCGTTCAGTTCCTTCGCAAAGGCCAACCATGGAGAACCATTGTCGGGGCTTGCCCCGGCATTGATGTGCGACGGGTCGTCCGTTTGCGCATACAACGTGGTCCAGGTGCTGGCGGGACTGGGCAGCGTCGAATTGAGCGCAGCCGGCGTCACGCTGCGGTGTCTCGGATCGGCAACCGTATCCAGATCCGAATCCACATGGCCGAAGCTTGCCGCATTGCTCTGGCCAGCGACCACGAAGACTTCACCGACGTTGAAGAGGGGGCTGTCCCAACGTGCAATTTCCGACATGCTCGAGTTATAGAGCGACACCCGGATTTTCTTGTCCTTCGCCTGCGGCCCGAGAGCGAACGTAAACAGGCCAGTGCCGGAATAAGACCCCTCCTTCAGGACCCGCACCCGGCTCGTATAGGTGTCATCGAGCAGCGACACCACGTAGTAGCGGAACGTCGACGTGGGACCGGGCGTTTTCCATTTCACCGTAATGATCGCCGTGTTCTGCGGCATGTCGCGCTGGAAGATTTCATTGGTGCGCACGCCGATGAAACTGCCCGGATCCATGGAGGCGAGCACCGGGTTTTCGGGCGGCGTTGCATATGCGACCGCATGCAGGGCAAATGAAGTGGCAAAAAGAGTCAATGCCGCAGTTTTATTGCGGACGGAAAAGCCGTGGAACATGTATGTCCTCCAAATCATCGGATCGGATTACTGACGCCGGAATGACGCGGCAAAAACTCTAGCATAAAGAAATAGGAATACAAACGAAAAACGGGGTGCAATATTTTGCGATATTCCGTCTTATCCGGGAGTGGAAACGGGCTTACTGAATTAGCTTTGGCCGGAACGTTGTTGAAATAAACCCGTGTGAATTTGCGCGAGAATTAATCATCCGGAGATCGTTACCAATTCCCGTGACTGAAGATTTAAATCGAGAATTCGAACGCGAATATGACGAGCGGCCGGGTCAAGGCTGGGGCAGTCGGCGTCGTCTGATCAGCCTATTCGGTATGTGCCTGCGGCGCTGTCCACTGCGCGGACAGCAAAGTGGCGCTTCGGAGGACGCGCAGGCACCCTCCTCGCTTCCGCTAGGAAACAAAAAAACCGCCTCAGGGCGGTTTCTTTTGTTTCCTGGCGGAAGCGGTGAGATTCGAACTCACGAACGGGTTCCCCCGTCGGCAGTTTTCAAGACTGCTGCCTTCAACCACTCGGCCACGCTTCCTGAGGAACCGGCATTATACATAAATCATTGCCCCACGGGCAGCAAACGGACGGTCGACGCCTCCCCCATGCCCATCAACAGCCAGTTCTCCCGCAAACTCTTCTCGAACTCGTAGGCCGGCAACGGCTTCCCATACAGATAGCCCTGCACCTCGTCGCACCCGGCCTGGCGCAGGAATTCCAGCTGTTCCAGCGTCTCCACCCCTTCGGCGATGACGCGGTGCCCCAGCTTGCGGCCCATGCCGATGATGGTGCTCGCGATCGCGCAATCGCTCGGGTCCTGCGGGATGCCGGTCGTGAAGGAGCGGTCAATTTTGAGCGTGTCGATCGGGAAGCGCTTCAGGTACGACAGGCTCGAATAGCCCGTGCCGAAATCGTCCAGCGACAGCGCCACGCCCAGTGCGCTGATGCGGTCCATGATGGCGATCACGTGCTCGATGTCGTGCATCAGCGTGCTTTCCGTGATCTCCAGTTCCAGCCAGTGCGCGTCCAGGCGGTAGCGGCGCAGGGTTTCCGCCACGCGGCCCGGCAACGACGGCGTGAATTCGCGTGCGGACACGTTCACGGCCAGGCGGAACGGCGGCAGGCCCGCGCGTTGCCAGATCGCGGCCTGGGCGCACGCCTGTTCCAGCACCCATTCGCCCACCTGCACGATCAGGCCCGTGCTCTCGGCCAGCGGGATGAATTCGATCGGCGGCACCATGCCGCGCACCGGATGCTTCCAGCGCACGAGCGCCTCGGCGCCCACCAGGCGACTCGAACCGATTTCGAATTTCGGCTGGTAGTGCAGGATCAGTTCGCCGTTGCCGAGGGCATGGCGCAGGCCGGATTCGATCAGCATGCGCTGCTGCATGCCCTCGTTCATGTCGAGGCGGTAGAACGCGACGCTGCGGTCCGGGTTTTCCGCGTGCTCCTTGGCGCGCTCCATCGCGATGTCGGCCATGCGCAGCAGCGTTTCCGCATCCTGCCCGTCCTGCGGGTAGACAGAGATGCCGATGCTCGCGCCCACGCGCAGGTCGTGGCCCTGCACGAGGAAGGGGGCTTCCAGTGCGCCCTGCAGCTTTTGCGCCACCGTCGTGGCCTCGAAGTGCTGGCGGATGTCGAACAGGCCGACGGCGAATTCGTCGCCGGACAGATGCGCCACGACGTCCTCGTCGCGCAGCGCGTTGCGCAGGCGTTCGGCGACCTGGCGCAGCAGGTCGTCGCCGACCTTGCGGCCGAGGGTGCCGTTGATCAGCTTGAAGCGGTTCAGGTCCAGGTACAGCACGCAGGCCGTCGATTCGTTGCGCTGGGCGACCATCAGGGCCTGGTCCACGAGGCGGCCGAACAGCGTGCGGTTCGGCAGGCCGGTCAGTTCCTGGTAATAGGCCAGGTGATGCAGGCGTTCCTCGGCCAGCTTGCGTTCCGTGATGTCGGTCAGGTAGGCGATCAGGCCGGTCGGACGGTCTTCCAGGTCGCACAGCGGCGACAGCGACAGGCTGGCCCAGAAGATCTCGCCCGATTTCTTCCGGCGCCGCACTTCCATCATGCGGCCGCCCTGCTCCGCGAAGGCGTCCTGGAAGTCCTGGTCGTCGTCCGCGTACAGGAACAGGATGTGGCGGCCGACGGCTTCCACCGCCGTGTAGCCGAACAGGCGCTCGGCGCCCTTGTTCCAGCTGGTGATGTAGCCCATGCGGTCCATCGTCAGCACGGACTCGTGGATCTGGTCGAGGATCTGCGACTGGTGCGCCAGCTGCGCTTCGACCTGGGCATAGGCGTGCGTCGTGCGCTGGGCCAGCGAATGCACCTGCATCAGCGTGCCGGTGAGGCCGGCCAAGGCTTCCAGCTGGCGCAGGTCGTCCACGCTGTACGCGCGGCCTGCGACTTCGTAGCGGCCGAAGCACACGCCGTCGGCGCGCACTTCCTGCAGCAGCGCGCCTTCCACCATGTGCGGGTGCAGGACGCCTTCCGGGATGAAGGCGCAGTGCGGGCTCGCGAGCAGCGCGCCGGCAATCCGTCCCAGTTCGGCATACAGATCGTCCCCCCGGCGGGTCAACACGGCGTCGCAGACGGCAGCGCTGCCGCCGACGAAATCGATTGGCGCAGCGGCTGGCATCTTAGACATTGCGGGCTACCTGGATGGCCCAGTGATAGGCGTGCAACTGGCTCTGCCACCAGTCCGGCCCGTCGACGCCCGCTTGCTGGAGCGTCGCGGGATCGGGCCGGCCCGCTTCCGCGAGCCGCAACCGTTGTCCCAGTTGCCCTTCGCGCCGCAGCAATGCGGCTTCGACGTGTTCGGGCAGGTTCAGGTCCTGCACGATCTCGGCCATCGGCATCTGGAACAGGCGATCCAGCAGAGAAAAAACGCCGGCCATGAAGGCGAGGTCCTGCTCATCGCGGTCGCCGCCGTCGCCCTTGCACAGCGCTTCCAGCGCCGCCCCACGCAATGCGGCCGCCGGCAGCATCAGGTTCGGCGGGCTGTCCGGGTGCTGGCGCGCGTACAGCAGCAGTTGCAGCCAGCGCTGTAGCTGGCGCCGGCCCAGGCGACTGATGGCCTGGCCGAAGCTCGTGATCTGGGTGCCGACCGAGAACGCGGCCGAGTTCACCAGTTTCAACAGGTGATAAGACAGCGCCGGATCCGCTTTCAGCTGCGCTTCCAGCTCGCGCGAGTCGGCGTCGCGCGCCAGCAGGGCCAGCATCGTCAGCATGCGCCGGCGCGACGTGCCGTCGTCGCCTTCGGCCACGCTGCCTTCCAGCGCGTAGTCGCCGCTGAACCAGGAAAATCCCGCGTTCTCGCAGGCGCGGTACGCGGCCAGGTCGTCGACGTTGTAGGCGAGGTGCGGTCCGAACAGCGTCGGCAGCGAACCCGCGCGCGGCAGTTCGCCGCCGGCGTCGCGCGCCACCGTGCGCAGCGCGATCGGTGCGGCGACGCCTTCCGGCAGCACGCCGTCGAGCAGCACGCGATAGCCGGTCATCTGCAGTTCCGCCAGGCGGCGCGCTGCGCCGTCGGTCGCCAGCGCGTCCGCGCGCATGGCCAGCATCACGCGGTTGGCCGGCAGCACGTTCAGGACGGGGGGCGTGAGAACGGCCACATCGTCCAGCAGCACGATGCAGTCGAGGGGGGCAATGGCGGCCAGCAGGTCCGGTGTGCCGAACAGGTCCTGCAGCGCGGGATCGTCGAGTCCTGCCCCCGGCGTGCCAAGCAACAGAGCGACCCACTCGTTCTGCGCGTTGGCGACGGAGCGTACTTCAACCACCGGGAACGGGGCGCTGGACATTAGCGAATATGCATTGATAGTAACCAGCTAATAGTAGAGCACCCCTTATCGGAAAGCAACTGTTTCTGTTTCCTCTCGGACACGGTTTTGCATATATATTTACACACCGGCGCCACCGACCCGGCCATGCTGCACGGCGAACTTGATCAGCTCCGCCTGCCCTTCGATGCCGAGTTTGCGCTTGATGTTCAGGCGGTGCGTCTCGACGGTGCGCACGGACAGGTCCAGCGCCTTCGCGATCTGCTTGTTCGATTCGCCGTTGGCGATGTGGCGCAGCACTTCCTGTTCGCGCGACGTGAGCTGGTTGTCCTGCGCGGCCGGGCGCGCGAGCTGGCGCGCGACGGCGGCGCTGTAGTAGATGCCGCCGGCCATGACGGTGTCGATGGCGAGGACGATGTCCTTGCCCGGCGCATCCTTCAGCACGTAGCCGCGGGCGCCCGCCTGCATGGCCTGCGTCACGTATTCCAGCTTGTCGTGCATGGAGAGGATCAGCACGGCGATGTCCGGATAATTCGCGTACAGGCGCGCCGTCGCTTCGATGCCGCTGCCGTCGCGCATGGTGATATCCATCAGCACGAGGTCGATGCGGGTGCTGCCCGCGAGGGCCAGCGCCTCGGCGCCGGAATCCGCTTCCGCCACGACGCGGAAGTGAGATACCGCTTCCAGCCGCGCGCGCAGGCCGTCGCGCACGAGGGGGTGGTCGTCGACCAGCATGATGTGCACGGTCTTGTCTGTCATTCAAGCCTCCAGTTCGACGCTCGCGCACACGGTGGTGCCGGCCGCGGACGATGCGATGTCGAGGTGGCCGCCGATCGCGTCCAGCCGCTCCATCATGTTGCGCAGGCCGATGCCGCGCTGCGGGTGCGTGGCCACGCCCTCGGCATCGAAGCCGGCGCCGTCGTCCGCGATGGTGAGCAGCACGCGGCCGTCGCCGGCGTGCAGCGCCAGGTCGATGTGGTGCGCGCCCGCGTGCCGTTCGATGTTCGTCAGCGCTTCCTGGGCGATGCGGAAGAACGTCGTGCCCACCGCCTGCGGCAGGTGCTCGGCATCGCCCGTCACGTTGAACGTCACGGGCATGCCGCTGTGCTGCGAGAACTCCTCGGCGAGGTGGTCGAGCGCGGCCGCGAGGCCGAGGTCGTCCAGCAGGGTGGGCCGCAGGTCGTGCGAGATGCGGCGCACTTCGCCCAGCACCTTGTTGAGTTCTTCCGCCGTGCGCTCGAAGCTCGCGTGCGCCTGGCGCTGCTGGTCCGGCGTGCCTTTCATGCGGATGATGCCGGCCTCGATCTGCAGCTTGATCGACACGAGCCACTGGCTGATGCCGTCGTGCAGGTCGCGCGACAGGCGCGCCCGCTCCTGTTCCTGCGAATCGACGACGCGCTGCGCGAGGGCCTTCAGCTTCATGTCCGCCACGCGCGATTCGCTGATGTTCAGCGCGAGGCCCGCGCCGCCGATGACGAGCGTGGCGAGGATGGCGAGGCCGGCGATCCACCACATCGTCGTCTCGATGTTGCGCGACTGCTGGGCGTCCACCTGGTCGAGCGCGGTCTGCACGTCGTCCAGGTACAGGCCGCTGCCCATGATCCAGCCCCATTGCGGGATCGGCACGACGTAGCCCAGCTTGGGCGCGGACTTGTTCGTGGACGGCTTGACCCAGTTGTAGCGCACGAGTCCCCCACCCTGCTTCGCGACGGCGACGATGTTCTGGATGGTGGGTGCGCCGAACTGGTCATGCAAATTCCACAGGTCGCGCCCGACCAGCTCCGGCTGGCGCGGGTGCATCAGGTTGCGGCCTTCCATGTCGTAGACGAAGAAATAGCCGTCATCGCCGAAGCTGAGCGATTGCAGGATGCGCTTGGCCTCCGCGAGGGTGGCCGGGTCGTTGCGGCCGGATGCCGTCAGGTGGGCGATCGAATGGGACGCGAGATCCACGTAGTGCCGCAGCTCCGCCTGCTTGGTGGCCAGGTAGGCCTGCTGGATGGTGGCGTGCTGCTCGTGCGCGAGGGCGATCGCCTGCTGGCGGACGAACAGGGCGATCGCGCACAGCGCCACGATGAGCGGGGCGATCGCGAGAAAGATGACCTTCTGCCGTAATTGCATGCCGTGCGCATCGAATTAGTCGTAACATGAAATTGTACGACTGATCAGCGGTTGCTGCTTGTGGGAATTGACTACGTAGGACTACGTAGAGCGCTGCGTAATCATGCGCTTGTGAGTCGCCGACGCGTGCAAGATACTGGCAGGCACGCTGCTGTTCGTGTAAGCCGGCATCGACCGGTCGTGCAGCGCATCCAAATCGGAGGAGTCATAATGAAACGTCTAACAAGCCAGCTCGGATGGGCTGCGCTTTCGCTCGTGGGCGCCGTCTCGCTCGCCTACGTCGCCCTCAAGCGCGGCGAATCCATCAACGCGGTCTGGGTCGTCATGGCGGCCGTCTGCGTCTACCTGATCGCGTACCGCTTCTACAGCCTCTACATCGCCGACAAGGTGATGGGCCTCGACGCCCGTCGCCAGACCCCGGCGTACAAGTACAACGACGGCCTCGACTACGTGCCGACGAACCGCTACGTGCTGTTCGGCCACCACTTCGCCGCGATCGCCGGCGCCGGCCCCCTGGTCGGCCCCGTGCTCGCCGCGCAGATGGGTTACCTGCCCGGCATGCTGTGGATCCTGGCCGGCGTCGTGTTCGCCGGCGCGGTGCAGGACTTCATGGTGCTGTTCCTGTCGATGCGCCGCGACGGCCGCTCGCTCGGCGACCTGATCAAGTCCGAGATGGGCGAGGTTCCCGGTGTCATCGCCCTGTTCGGCACCTTCATGATCATGGTCATCATCCTCGCGGTGCTGGCGCTGATCGTCGTGAAGGCACTGACCGGCTCGCCGTGGGGTTCGTTCACCGTGATGGCGACGATCCCGATCGCGCTGTTCATGGGCATCTACTCGCGCTACATCCGCGTGGGCCGCATCGGCGAAGTGTCGCTGATCGGCTTCGTGCTGCTGATCGGCGCCATCGTCGGCGGCCAGTTCGTGCACGATTCGCCGACCTGGGCCCCGATGTTCACGTTCACCGGCACCCAGCTGACCTGGATGCTGATCGGCTACGGCTTCGTCGCCTCCGTGATCCCCGTGTGGCTGCTGCTGGCGCCGCGCGACTACCTGTCGACCTTCCTCAAGATCGGCACCATCGTCGGCCTCGCGCTGGGCATCGTGTTCGTCGCCCCGATGCTGCAGATGCCGTCGATCACCCGCTTCATCGACGGCACCGGCCCGGCCTGGTCCGGCACGCTGTTCCCGTTCCTGTTCATCACCATCGCCTGCGGCGCCGTGTCCGGCTTCCACGCGCTGATCTCGTCGGGCACCACGCCGAAGATGATCGAGAACGAACAGCACGCCCGCTTCATCGGCTACGGCGGCATGCTGATGGAATCGTTCGTCGCCATCATGGCCCTCGTCGCCGCGTCGACCATCGACCCGGGCGTCTACTTCGCGATGAACAGCCCGGCCGCCGTGCTCGGCACGACCGCCCAGACGGCCGCCGCCGCGGTCTCCAACTGGGGCTTCGTGATCACGCCGGACCAGCTGACCCAGATGGCCAAGGACGTCGGCGAGAACACCATCATCTCGCGCGCCGGCGGCGCCCCGACGCTGGCCGTCGGCATGGCGCACATCCTGTCCAACGTCGTGGGCGGCAAGGCGATGATGGCGTTCTGGTACCACTTCGCGATCCTGTTCGAGGCACTGTTCATCCTGACCGCCGTCGACGCGGGTACCCGCGCCGGCCGCTTCATGCTGCAGGACCTGCTGGGCGCCTTCGTCCCGTCGCTGAAACGCACGGACTCGCTGCCGGCGAACCTGATCGCCACCGGCCTGTGCGTCGCCGCCTGGGGCTATTTCCTGTACCAGGGCGTCGTCGACCCGCTGGGCGGCATCAACACGCTGTGGCCGCTGTTCGGCATCGCCAACCAGATGCTGGCCGGTATCGCGCTCACGCTGGGTACCGTCGTGCTGTTCAAGATGAAGCGCGGCCAGTACGCCTGGGTGACGATCGTCCCAACCATCTGGCTGCTGATCTGCACGCTGTCGGCCGGCTGGCTGAAGATCTTCGACCCGAACGTCAAGGTCGGCTTCCTGGCGCACGCGAAGAAATTCCAGACCGCGCTCGACCAGGGCCAGGTGCTGGCACCGGCCAAGTCGCTCGACCAGATGGGCCGCATCATCTTCAACGACTACGTCGACGCCACCCTGTGCGGTTTCTTCATGATCGTCGTGCTGGCCGTCGTGCTGTACGGTTTCCGCACCGCGCTGGCCGCCCGCAAGAGCGCCCGTCCGAGCGCGCAGGAGACGCCGTACGTCGCCGCGCCCGCCGCGTCGATGGCCGAGGTGCAGTGATGCTCGGCGCGCTGGCACAGGCAGGCCGCTACCTCGGGCAAAGCATGCGCCTGATGGTCGGCCTGCCGGAATACGACACCTATGTGGCGCACATGGAGAAGACCCATCCGGACCAGCCGGTCATGAGCTACGAGGAGTTTTTCCGCGAGCGCCAGCAGGCCCGCTACGGTAACGGCAAGCGCGGAGGTTGTTGCTGAGCCAGCAGTTTTACCGTAGTGCAAAACATCATCGCCCCCGCCCGCCGGGGGCGATGTTTTATCGGCCCTCCCCTCCTCTCCGCTCCCGCCGCTTTGCGCCAGCACAAACGGCGCCCCATATCCCTCACCTATAGTCAGTTCCTGCAAGAATTTGCTTTCTTGCATGGTGAACCTGTACGCCAGGTTCGTTCGCAGCGCCGACCGCCGGATCCGCCCAAGCCATGCAGACTCTCGAGCGCTCAAGCCTCAACCGAAAACTGACGTCGATGTGCCTGCAGGCTGCCGCCAGTGCGCTGCTGGTCGTGTACGTCGCCTTTGCCCTGGCGACGGTGACCGGCGAGCGCCGCGAGGAACGGCAGGAACTGGAGGCGCTGGCCGCCGTGCTCGCGCAAGGCGGTCTCGATGCCGTGCAGTTCAACGACCGCCGCCTCGCCACGCAGCTGCTGGCCGCGCTGGAAGCGCGCCGGGGCCTCGCATCCGCCGTCCTGTACGACCGCAAGGGGCAACCGTTCGCCGTCTGGCACGCGCCCGGCCATGACGCGGCCGGCCCCGTCGAGGCGCTCGGCGGGCTCGACGCCGACACCGTCGCGGCGGCGGCCGATGCCGGCAGCCGTCCCTGGCTGCCCGTGCTGCGCGTCTACCGCATGCTCGGGTCCCCGGTGGATGCGGAAGGGCGCGCGCTGCCGCCCGTGGGCGCCGTCATGATCGAAAGCGACCTCGTGCCCCTGTGGCTGGACATCGCGCGCGCGCTGGGCGTGATGGCCGTTGCGCTGGCCGCCGCGCTGCTGACGGCGTTCGTGCTGGTGCGCCGGCTGCGGCGCAGCATCAGCGACCCGATCGGCAAGTTGATCAATGCGGCGCAGAAGGTGTCCGCGAGCCAGAACTACACGCTGCGCATCGCCCACAACCGCAACGACGAGCTGGGCGTGCTGATCGACAGCTTCAACAACATGCTCGCGCAGATCGAAGGCCGCGGCGCCGCGCTCACGCACCACCGCGACGAACTGGAACGCCAGGTCAGCGTGCGCACCGAGCAGCTGGAAAAGGCGAAGAACGCGGCCGAGGCGGCGAGCCGCGCGAAAAGCGCCTTCCTCGCCACGATGAGCCACGAGATCCGCACCCCGATGAACGGCGTGCTCGGGATGACGGAAATGCTGCTGGGGACGGAGCTCACGGACACCCAGCGCAACTACACGCGGCTCGTCAAGCAGTCGGGCGAGCACCTGCTGGTGATCATCAACGACATCCTCGACTTTTCCAAGATCGAGGCCGGCAAACTCACCGTCGAGTACATCAATTTCAATTTGTGGGACCTGCTGGACGACATCCACACCGTCTACACGCCGCAGGCCGAAGCGAAGAACATCCTGCTCCACTTCGACATCGCCAACGACATCCCCGTCGCCATCTGCGGCGACCCGAACCGGCTGCGCCAGATCATGGCCAACCTGCTCGGCAACGCGATCAAGTTCACGGACCAGGGCCGCATCCTCGCCAAGGTGCGCATCGCGAGCGAGGACAACCAGGCCGTGATGCTGCGCTTCGAAGTGCACGACACGGGCATCGGCATCTCGAGGGAAGCCCGCAGCCGCATCTTCGAGGCATTCTCGCAGGCCGACGACTCCACGACGAGGAAGTACGGCGGCACGGGCCTGGGCCTCGCGATCTCCAAGCAGCTCGTGGAGCTGATGGGCGGTTCGATCGGCGTCGAGAACGCGCTGACGCAGGGGTCGATATTCTGGTTCACGGTCTCCTTCGACAAGCGCCGGGTCGATCCGGATGCGCCGGGCGACCACCAGCACACGATCGACGGCCTGCGCGTGCTCCTGGTGGACGAGCGCGAGACGAGCCGCATCGGCCTCGAACGCCACCTGGCCACGTGGCACATCGAATGCGACGCCGCGGAGAGCGCGGACGAAGCGCTGGAGCGCCTGGAGGAAGCGGCACGCGCCGGGCAGCCGTACGACGCCGCGATCCTCGACATGGAACTGTCCCACACGAGCGGCCTGCTGCTGGCCGCGCAGATCAAGGCCAGCCCGGCCACGCGCGCCACGCGCCTCGTGCTGCTCAGCCCCGAACGGCTGGCCGCCGACCCCGTGCAGCGGCGCGAGGCCGGCGTCGCCTACCAGCTGATCAAGCCCGCGCGCGCGGCCGACCTGTTCGCGTGCCTGGCGACGCCGCCGCGCGGGCAGGTGGCGCCGGCGCCGCGATTCATCCCGCCGCGTCCCCTGCAACTGGACGCCAACCGCCCGCGCACCCGGCGCGTGCTGCTGGCCGAGGACAATCCGGTCAACATCGAGGTGGCGCGCGCGATGCTGGAAAGCCTCGACCTGCAAGTGGATTGCGCGCGCAACGGCGAGGATGCGCTGCAGGCCGTGCGCACGAATGCGTACGATGCCGTGCTGATGGATTGCCAGATGCCCGTCATGGACGGCTTTGCCGCGACGGCCGCGATCCGGCGCGAAGAGCGCGAGGCGGGCCGCGGCCGCGTGCTGCCCATCATCGCGATCACGGCGAACGCGCTGCAGGGCGACCGCGAAGCATGCCTCGCGGCCGGCATGGACGATTACCTGTCGAAGCCGTTCAGCCAGCAGGAAATCGCGGCCGTGATCGGGCGCTGGATGGCGCTGCCGCTCGCGGCCACCGTGCACCACGACGACGAACCGCCGCGGCTGCCGCCCGAATCCGTCGAAGTGATCCAGCGCGCCGTCATCAACCGCGTGGCGCTGGACAAGATCCGCGCCCTGTCGCGCGACCGCGGCGACGCCCTCGTGCAAAAAGTGATCGCCGCCTACGTCGACGACACGCCGCAGCAGTTGCGCACCTTGCGCTCCGCCATCGACGGCCTCGACACGGGCAACGTGCGCCGCATCGCGCACACATTGAAGTCGGCCAGCGCCAACGTGGGCGCCGAGGCCCTCGCCGCCCTGTGCAAGGAACTGGAGCACCTGGGCCGCGCCGACACCACCGAAGGCGCGGACGCGATCCTGAACGACATGGAACAGGAGTTCCAGGCCGTCCGGCACTCGCTTACCGCCATCCTCGAAAAGGAAACCTGACATGCCAGCCCAACCTACCCGCCAGCGCGCTCATTCGCCCGCCGTCGTTCTGGTCGCGGACGACGATCCGGTGATGCGCCTCCTGATGCTCGAGATGCTGGAGGGCGTCGGCCTGGAAGGCATCGAGGCCGCGGACGGCCAGGAAGCCGTGGCCCTCGCGCATGCGCGCACGCCCGACCTGATCCTGCTGGACGTCGAGATGCCGAAGATGGACGGCTTCGCCGCGTGCCGCGCGATCCGCGACCTGCCGAACGGCGCGATGGTCCCGATCGTGATGGTGACCGGCGGCGACGACCTGGAAGCCGTCACCAATGCCTACGAAGCCGGCGCCACCGACTTCGTGTCCAAGCCGATCAACTGGCCCATCCTCGGTCACCGCGTGCTGTACGTGCTGCGCGCATCCGACGCCATCGTCCGCCTGCGCATCGCCGACGCCCAGAACCGGGCCGTGCTGGCCGCCATTCCGGACACGTTCTTTCGCATGTCGCGCGATGGCTTCTACCTCGATTACGAGCCGGGCCGCGACGGTCCCGGCCGCGGCGTGCGCGACGCCGGCGCGGACGAGCAGATCGTCGGCCGCCACGTGACGGACGTCCTGCCGCGCGACATCGCGGAGCGGCTGCTCGAACAGGTGGGCATGGCCCTGCACGTGCAGCAGGTGCGCTCCGTCGAATACGAATTGATCCGCTTCGGCGAAGCGCAGCATTTCGAGGCGCGCCTCGTCGCCACCGGCCCGAACGAAGTGCTGGGCCTCGTGCGCGACATCAGCGAGAGAAAGCGCGCGGAAGAACAGATCCGCCGCCTCGCCTATTGCGACAGCCTGACCGGCATCCCGAACCGCCAGGCATTCCTCGAGATGCTGGAACGCGAGCTGCAGCGCTCGAAGATCGGCAACAAGAAGTTCGCCGTGCTGTTCATGGACCTGGACGCCTTCAAGCGCATCAACGACACGCTGGGCCACAACGTGGGCGACCAGTTGCTGAAGCAGGTGTCGGACCGCCTGCGCGAGACGATCCGCCCGAACGACCTGCTGTCGCGCGGCGACCTGCTCCCGCGCGCGGACACTCCCAACAGCGCGGGCACGAACCTCGCGCGGCTGGGCGGCGACGAATTCACGATCCTCATCCCCGACCTCGAACGGGTCGAACACGCGCTCAACGTGGCGCACCGCGTGAAAGATGCGATGCGCCGCCCGTTCCTCATCGAAGGCAACGAGATCTTCGTGACGGCCAGCATCGGCATCTCGCTGTTCCCGGAAGACGGCGACGACTGCACCTCGCTGCTGAAGTACGCCGACACGGCGATGTACCACGCGAAGAACTGCGGCAAGAACAACGCCAAGCTGTACTCGTCGTCGCTGACGATGCAGATCATGAGCCACGTGAAGCTGGAAGTCGGCCTGCGCCGCGCGCTGCAGAACGACGAGCTGTACCTGCTCTACCAGCCGCAGCTCGACGTGCGCTCGTCCGAGATCGTCGGCGTGGAAGCCCTCGTGCGCTGGCGCCATGCGGAACGGGGCGTCGTCTCGCCCAACGAATTCATCCCGCTGGCGGAAGAGACGGGCCTGATCGTGCCGATCGGCGAATGGGTGCTGCGCACCGCGTGCAACCAGGCGCGCCACTGGCAGAAACTCGCGCGCCGTCCCGTGCGCATCGCCGTGAACCTGTCGGCCAAGCAGTTCAAGGACGAGAACCTGTCGCAGATCGTGCTTTCGGCCCTGCACGACACGGGCCTCGACCCGCGCCTGCTCGAGCTGGAGCTGACGGAAGGCACGCTGATGGACGATGCAAAAGCGACCCTGGCCACGCTGGAACAACTGCGCGGCATCGGCGTGTACCTGTCGATCGACGACTTCGGCACCGGCTATTCGTCGATGAACTACCTGAAGCGCTTCGACGTGCGCGCGCTGAAGATCGACCGCAGCTTCATCAGCGGCCTGCCGCAGGATTCCGAAAACGCCGCGATCACGCGCGCCATCATCGCGATGGCGCACGGTCTCAAGATGATCGTCGTGGCGGAAGGCGTCGAGACGGGCGAGCAGCTCGTGCTGCTGGAAGAATACGGCTGCGATCTCGTGCAGGGCTTTTATCTCGGGCGGCCGGCGCCGCCGGAGGCAGTCACCGGCATGCTGCAGAAGTTGTGGGTGCCGATGGCCGCCCGTTAACGTCGCCCCCGCGAAGGCGGGGGCCCAATTTTGCGCCGCCGACACGCTGAACTTGGGTTCCCGCCTGCGCGGGAACGACGTTCGTTTAGTTCGTGAACGTCAGCGTGTGCACCGCCGCCCCCGGCAGCAACGGCACCGGCTTCCCGCGCACCCAGTCCTCGTGCCCTTTCAGGAAGTACGGCGACAGCGGATGCCCGCTTTGCCCGCCGGGCATGTCGAACAGCCCTTCTTCCTCGCGCCCCGGCGCTACCGTAAGCCGTTCCGATTGCCCGAACTTCGGCCCCGCCACGCGCGGCATGTTGGCGTCGCCCGGCAGCTGGTCCGGCGGGACGCTGAGCCAGCGGCGCAGCGCCGGCACCGCGATCGTGAACGGATGCGCGATCGTCGCCGTGTTGCGCCGACCCCAGGTGGCCTGCGCGAGCGGCGTGCCGTCTTCCTTCAGGTCCGCGATGGCGCGGTCGATGGCCGCCAGTTGCAGGTCCTGCCAGCTCGCGTAGCCGGCCGGCAGCCACGCGGCCGGCCGCTCGTCCAGCAGGCGCGCGACGACGTCCGGCCAGCGCGACGTCGCCACCACGATGCCGGCCTTCGGATCGAGTTTCGCCAGCTCCGCGTCGACGCCGGCGAACAGCAGGTCGTGCAGCGACCACATGAACTGGCGCGCCAGGCGATAGCCGACGGACGTCGTGCTGGCGCGGCCATCCCAGCTTTGCGCCAGCAGGCGGCGGAACTCCGCGCGGTCCGGATGCTGGTCCAGCGCACGGGCATCCAGCGCGGCCAGGGCGCGCTCGCGCCAGCCGGCGATGAACGGTGCGCGGTCGTCGAGCGATGCCTGGAACGCGGCCGGTACGTCCGTCCTGTCGCCCAGCTGGCGCACGTTGCCGCTCAACTGGTGCACGCGCGCGCCGAGGTCGAAGCCGCCGTCGCCGATGGTCTGCGCGTCGGTGCCCGCGAGCTGGCGGCTGTTCGCCGTCACCAGCTGGCCGCCGGGCGGATTGACGACGCGCGGGTGCCGTGCCGGCGCCAGCAGCCCGCTCCACGTCGGCACGGCACCATCGGACGCGAGCGGGAACGACACGGCGGCGCCGCCCTGCGTCCGCTGCGGCAGCGCGCCGCCGATGGTCCACGCGATGCCGCCGCGGTCGTCCCCGAGGACGATATTCTGCGCCGGGATGCCGTCGCTGGCCGCCGCGGCCAGCGCCTCGTCGAGGTTCGTCGACGATTCCAGCTTCAGGTGGTTCAGGTTCAGTGCGCCCGGATCGTGCGCGACCCAGTGCAAGGCGTACTGGACGCCGTCGACGGTGCGGACGGGACCGAGGCTCGTCTCGAGCACGGTCATGGTCTGCGCCGGCTCGCCCTTCACGAGCAGGGTTTCCGTGTGCGCGACGGGCGTCTCCCAGCCGTTCGTCGTGCGCACCTGGCCCGGGTGGTCCGCGTCGGCGCCGAGGCGGACGAGGTCGAGCGTGTCCGCATAACTGTTCGTAAAGGCCCAAGCGACGTGGCCGTTGCTGCCGACGATGACGGCCGGCGGCGTCCCGGGCAGGCTCACGCCGACGACGCGGCGCGGTTGCCCGTTCGTATCCGGGAAGCGCAGCGCGAGGCGGTACCACGTGTTCGGCAGCTGCAGGCCCAGGTGCATGTCGTCCGAGACGATGGCGGCGCCGTTGGCCGTGCGCGTGCCGGCGATGGCGTAGTTGTTGCTGCCGACCGAATCGGTGAACGCGATGCCGGCCACTTGCCGCGCAGGCACGGCGTCCTTGCGGCCCCACCACGCCGGCGCCGTGGGCGGAATCGGGGCCGGCGCCAGCGCGACGGCGTCCGCATCCATCGGCGTATCCCAGCGGGTCGCCTCGGGCAGCAGGAAAGCCAGCTGGGCCGGATCGAGGTGCGCGGCCAGCCATCCCCGCGCCAGTTCGCGCGGCTCCTGGTTGCCCTGCAAATCGAAATACATGGCCCACACGGCCAGCAGCGAATCGGCGGGTGTCCACGGACGCGGCGTCGCGCCGCTCAGCAGGTATTCGAACGGCCGCGCACGCAACCCGTTCAGGCCGTCGTTGACGCCGGCGGCATAGCGGTCCAGCAGCGCGCGCTCGGCCGGCGTCATGCGCTGCAGGACTTGTTCGGCGCGGGCGCGGAAGCGATGCAGGCGGTGCGCGCGGTCCAGCGGCAGCGCCTTGGCCCCGAACAGCTCGGCCAGTTCGCCGGCGGCGCTGCGGCGCAGCAGGTCCATCTGGAAAAAGCGCTCCTGGCCGTGCACGAACCCGGTGGCATACGCGACGTCGAGCCGGTTCGCCCCGCTGATGGTCGGCACGCCATTCGCGTCGCGCTCCACGGTCACGGGCGCCGACAGCAGCGGCGAGCGATGCCGGCCGTCCAGCTCGGGCAGGCTCGCGCGCAAGGTCATCCACGCGCCGCCCGCGACAAGCACCGGCAGCACGACGACCCCGACCGCAACCCGCCGTCCCCACTTCCGCCATCCACGTTGTCGCATGCCGCTCATCCCTTTGTAAAAAGGGGAATCTTGCCAGAATTTGCACGTGCGGGCGAGTACGTGACAACCCTTACCCGCAATGGTTCCCGGCGTCCGATTGAGCGGGCTCGCTCGCGGCCCCGCTCCGACTTCTAAGCTGTGGGAAGGCGCGCAGGACGCGCGTGTTGGATAAGGGGGCACCATGGTTCGGGTGCTTGGTTGCAAGTTCGCGTGGCCGTGCATCGTGCTGGCGCTGGCCGCGTGCACGACGCCGCAGGAGCGCGCCGCCCAGGCGCAGGCCGACATCGAGCGGATGATGGCGATCTATGGACCGGCGTGCGTCCGGCTGGGCTATGCGGCCCAGACGGATGCGTGGCGCAGTTGCGTGCTCAGCCTGGGTGCGAAGTACGATCTTCAGCACTATGGACCGCCTGCGGGCTACTACGGCTGGGGTCCGGGCTATTGGCGGGGCGGCTGGTGGGATCCGTACTGGTGAAGGGCGGGGTGAGGCGCTGGGCGACCCGGCGCGCGAACTCGGTTTTCGTCACCGCTTCGCGCTGTTCCAGGAGGCGCTCCAGCACCCGCTGGATGTGCCGGACCAGTTCCGGATAGCGCGCATCCGGCGGATGCAGGCTGAAGCGCACGAGCGGCGAGCGCGCCAGCATGGCCGCCGTTGCATCCGCGACGCGTGGCGACAGGATGCGCCCGCTGCTGTTGCGTGCCGCGTACACGAGTGACGGCGACAGGATGGCGTGGGTGCCGCGGCGATTGTTCTGCGCGAAAGGCGCGTGCGGTGTATGCAGCGCGTGCGGCGCGGGAACGTGGTCCCGGTTGGGCGTGTCATGGCGGAGGTCAGGGCCGGCCGCATCCGTCCACGCCCCCGGGTCGAACTGCATGTTCCCGCCGCCCTGGCCGGCGCGATTGCCCTGCCCGGTCTGGACAGCCCCGCTACCACCCTGGACACTCGCGCTGGAATCGCCGCGATAGCCTGCCCGGTCGCCGGCGCCATGCAGTACCTGCTGACGCTGCGGTCGCGCGACCGGGCGACGCTCGCGCGCCCCCGGCAGGCAATGGAAATGGCTGAACGTGGTCGTGTACGCGAAGGGCGCATCACGCAGGGCCCGCCATGCACCCTCGCCCAGCAGCCAGGCCGGCGGCACGAAGCCCGTCGGTGTCCAGCCGCGCGCCGCGAACCAGTCGAGGCCCAGCTCCAGGCGGCGCCGCGCCTCCGCCTCCGTCAACGCCGCGAATTCGCCCTCGCGCCGCGTGTACACATTGCGCAGGAAGCGCGCACGCAGGCCGCCGCTGCCCGCCTCCGTGTCGAGATGGCTGTAGCCATGCAGCGCCAGCTCGTCGCCCCGTTCCAGCGCCACGTTCAGGCAGGCTTCCATCGCGGGCGACTGCTCGGGACGGAAGTGATAATGCGGTACGACGAGCCACGTCAGCGGAATGTCCGCCACGGCGCGCACGGCTTCCACGAGGCGCAGGCAATCGCTCCACGTGGCCGGCGCCACGTCGTGGATCGAGACGCACAGCATGTGCTCGTCAGGGGACCAGTCAGTCTGTGACACGGATGCGCTCCCGCTCGTTCGTCAATATGCTCGACACATCATGGACCGCATGCGGATACCCGCTCAGCAAGCCCTCGTAGCGGCCAATCACTTGCGGCAGGATCTCGTTCCAGTCGTAGCGCTCGACAGCCTTGCGCCGCGCCGCCTGGCCCATGCGGGCGAGGTCGCGCTGGAAGATGGCTTCGATCGCGCCGGCGAGGCTGCCGACGTCGTTCGGCTCGGCCAGGATGCCCGTCTCCGTGTCGACCAGCTCGGCCACGCCGCCCTGCGTCGTGGCGACGACAGGCAGGCCGCACGCCATCGCTTCCAGCACGATCAGGCCGAACGTTTCGCAGTCGCCCGGGTGCACGAGCACGTCGCAGCTGGCCAGCAGCGTGGCCAGCTGGCGCTGGTCGCGCTGGAACGGGATGTGCGTGACGCGTTCGCAATACGGCAGCTCGGCACCGCCACCGACGAGGATCAGGTGGTACGGGTCGCCCAGCTTGCGCACGGCTTCGATGAGCACGTGCAGCTTCTTTTCCGGCGTGAAGCGGCCCGCATAGACGAGCAGGCGCGCGTCCGGCGCGAGGCCCAGGTGGTCGCGCAGGGTCTCGTCGCGGCGCTGGGGGCGGAACACGCTGCTGTCGATGCCGAGCGGCTGGTGCACGGCCCCCCGCACCCCGATGGCCTCGAGCTGCTGGACCATGATGCGGCTGGGTGCCAGCACGAGGTCGAACTGGCGGTACAGGTTGGCGAGGTAGCGGCACGTGCCGCGCGCGATCCAGCGGCCGAAGCGCGGCTGCACGAGGCGCGGCAGGTCGGAGTGGTAGAAGGCGACGGCCGGGATGTCGTAGCGCTTGCGCATGCGCAGCGCGGCCCAGGCGCAGTGCCCCGCATCGCCCGCCTCGACGACGTCGGGCCGGACGGATTCCAGCAGGCGCGCCGGGCCTTCGACGGACAGTGGCATGCGGAAGCCGTGGAAGCCCGGCAGGCCGGCGGACGGTATCTTGACGAGCGCGGGCACCGTGTCGTCGCACGTCTCCACGTTCGAGCTCATGATCGTGTGCCGGACGCGGCTGCGCCGTGCCAGCCAATGGGCCTTGGCATTCAGATAGGTGCTGACGCCGCCTCCTTCGGCCGCGTAAAACATCGTGATGTCGACGAGATGCATGCTTGGGGTCCGGTCAAAGTATCCCCACGATAGCAGCGTAGACGGTGCGCCGGGTTTGCGCACTGTCAAGCGAACAACGCCTGCTGCCGGGAGCCGGTCCTGGTCGCGCACGCCGTCCGGCGCCGCTACGATGCCGTCACTGTCGCGCGACGGTGAAAGGGCTCCCCGTTTTGGGGAGGCCCATTATGCACTGCGCCTGTCGAGCATGGCGCGCGCGATGGTGCCCGCGTCCACGTACTCGAGCTCGCCCCCGACGGGAACGCCGCGCGCAAGGCGGCTGACCTTGAGTCCGCGCGCCTTCAGCATTTCGCTGATGTAATGGGCGGTCGCTTCGCCCTCATTGGTGAAATTGGTGGCGAGTACGACTTCCTTCACCTCGCCATCGGCCGCGCGGCCCACCAGTTTTTCCAGGTGCAGGTCCTTGGGGCCGATGCCGTCCAGCGGCGACAGGCGGCCCATCAGCACGAAGTACAGGCCCTTGTACGTCAGGGTCTGCTCGATCATCATCTGGTCGGCCGGTGTCTCGACGACGCACAGGAGCGCACGGTCGCGCTGCTCGTCGGCGCACAGGTCGCACACCTCGGTTTCCGAGAACGTATTGCACATGGCGCAGTGATGCACCGCGTCGACGGCCTGGTACAGCGCGCGCGACAGCATGGCGGCGCCTTCGCGGTCGTGCTGCAGCAGGTGGAAGGCCATGCGCTGCGCCGACTTCGGCCCGACGCCCGGCAGGCGGCGCAAGGCCTCGGTGAGGAAGTCGAGCGATTTGGACATGGTAGTCTCCGCCGTGCTTACTGTGCGCGCCAGGCGGACAGCGCCTCGGCGGTCATGGTGGGAACGAACTCGGTGATGGCGTAGGTCGCCAGGCCGGCCTGTGCGAACGGATCGTCGCGCAGCGCGGCCTCGAGTTCGGCGCGGTCGGCCGCGTGGGCGATGATGATGCCGCCGTCACGCGGCTCCTTGCGCCCCGCCATCAGGATGAGCCCGCGCGCAGTGTGCTCTGCCAGCCACGCGCGGTGCGCCGGGAGGTAGGCATCGATGCGCTCGAGCGGCGCCGTATAAGTCAGCGTAACAATAAACATCAGAACGGCATCTTGAAGCCCGGCGGCAGCGGCAGGCCGGCGGTCAGGCCGCTCATCTTTTCCTGGGCGGTGGCTTCGGCCTTGCGCACGGCGTCGTTGAACGCGGCGGCGACCAGGTCTTCCAGCATGTCGCGGTCGTCGCCCAGCAGCGACGGGTCGATCGACACGCGCTTGACGTCGTTCTTGCACGTCATGACGACCTTCACGAGGCCGGCGCCCGACTGCCCTTCGACTTCGATCTGAGCCAGCTGCTCCTGCGCCTTCTTCATGTTGTCCTGCATGGCCTGCGCCTGCTTCATCAGGCCTGCGAGCTGGTTTTTCATCATGATGTGTTCTTCAAAAAAGTCGGATGGGTAAATCGTTTATACAGTTTATACCGGCGCGGAGGCGGGTCAGGACGCGATCGGACGGACGGAACCGGGCACGACGAACGCGTCGAACGTGCGCACCATGTCCTGCACGAACGGATCCGCATCGACGGTGGCCTCGGCTTCACGCTGCAAGCGCTCGCGCCGGGCCTTGGCTTCGGCGCTGGCCGTGTACCAGGTCGGCGCGATCTCGGTTTCCACGTTCACGCGCACGGCCGGGAAGCGTTCCTGCAGCACGGCGCACAGCTTTTCGCTGTTGCCGCTCGCGCGCAGCGTGTCGACGGGGACGCGCAGGCGGAACGTCGCGGCGGCGCCATCCGCCACGCACTCGATCAGCTCGGTCTGGAAGGCCAGCTGCTGGGCCACGCCGCGCAGCGGCAGCGATGCGGCCAGCGCGGGCCAGTTGCCGTCCCAGTCGATGGCCGGCACGGGCGTGATGACGTAGGCGTACGGCGGCGCGGAAGGTGCCGCGACGCGGGCCGGCGCCGGTGGCGCCTGAACGGCCGGGGCTTCCATCGCCACGGCACTGTCGTCGGAAAACTCGGTGACCCAGGCCGGCGGCTCGTCGTCTGCGACGGCCTGCGCGTCAGCCTGGCCCTGCGCGCTCTGGCGCATCATCGCCGGCTGCGGCTGGGCGGCGGACTGGGGTTGCGTTCGCACGGCGGCAGCGGCGGCGCCGTTCGGTGCGCCCTGGTCCCACGGTGCCGGCGCGGCCGCACGCGCGGGGGCGCTCGGGGCAGGCGCCGCCGGTGCGGCGGGCGCAGACGGCGCAGCGGCAGGAGCGGCAGGAGCGGCAGCGGCGGCCGGCGGTTCCGCGGCCGGACGCCGCGGCGCACCGCCCATGCGGGCACCGGCGCGCGCCGCTTCCAGCGCGGCATCGAGGGCCGCACGGGCCGACGTCATGGCACGGCCCGCGCCTTGTGCGGAAGGCGCGGAAGCCGGTGCAGACAAGGGTGCGGGTGCCGCGGAAGCCGCCGGGCCCGCCGGACGAGCCGCCGCGGCCGGCGCAGCCGGGGCTGCGGCAGGGGCGGGACGCGCGGGCGCCGCCTGCGGCATCGTGCGCGCCAGCGCGGCCGGTGCCGGCGCCGCGGCCTGCTCGGCCCCGCCCTGTCCCGGGCGGAACGCCAGCATGCGCAGCAGGGTCATCGTGAAGCCCGCGTACTCGTCCGGTGCGAGACCGATCTCGTTGCGGCCGATGACGGCGATCTGGTAATACAGCTGCACTTCCTGCGGATCGAATTGCGTCGCCAGGCGCTGGATGTCGGCCAGTTCCGGCAGGTCGTCCGGCAGCGCGGCCGGCACGGTCTGCGCGAGCGCGATCCGGTGCAGCAAGGTGCCCAGGTCCTGCAGTGCGCCGTTGTACGACAGGCTGCGGCTGGCCATCTCGTCGGCGACGGCCATCAGGTCGGCGCCGTCCTGGTTCGCGAGCGCATCGAGCAGGCGGATCAGGTAGGACTGGTCGAGCGCGCCAAGCATGCCCTGTACTGCGTCGAGCGTGACGGCGCCGGCCGCATAGGCGATGGCCTGGTCGGTCAGCGACAGCGCGTCGCGCATCGAACCGTGCGCCCCCTGCGCGAGCAGGCGCAGCGCGGGCTGTTCGAACGTCACGCCTTCCTGGCCGAGGATGTTTTCCAGGTGGCCCACGATGTGGCCGGGCGGCATCTGCTTCAGGTTGAACTGCAGGCAGCGCGACAGCACGGTCACGGGGATCTTTTGCGGGTCCGTCGTCGCGAGGATGAATTTCACGTGCTCGGGCGGCTCTTCCAGCGTCTTCAGCATCGCGTTGAAGGCGTGGTTCGTGAGCATGTGCACCTCGTCGATCATGTAGACCTTGAAGCGCGCATTGCTCGGCGCGTAGACCGCCTGCTCCAGCAACTGGGCCATCTCGTCGACGCCGCGGTTCGACGCGGCGTCCATCTCGACGTAGTCGACGAAGCGGCCGGCGTCGATCGCGCGGCACGGTTCGCACTGGCCGCACGGCTCGGCCGTGATCGACCCGTTACCGTCCGGCCCGACGCAGTTGAGCGACTTGGCCAGGATGCGCGACAGCGTGGTCTTGCCCACCCCGCGCGTGCCGGTGAACAGATAGGCGTGGTGCAGCCGTCCGGTACGCAAGGCATGGGTCAGCGCACGGACGACGTGCTCCTGGCCAACCAGCGTTTCGAAGTTCCGGGGACGGTATTTGCGGGCGAGGACTTGATAGGACATACCGGGATTTTACCGTAGACCGGGCCAGGCGCGGCAACATTAGACGCTCGTCGGGAATTCCCCTACACTGATATTTTGTGTCAATTCGGAAAATATGAAAACGTCGCCGCGCATTCCGCTGATCCTCGCTTCGCTGCTGCTCGCCGTCCAGGTCCATGCCGCCGAACGCGAATGGCTCCCGTACCGCAAGCTCGTCGACGTCATCAAACTGGACAAGTTCGATGCCCTGCCCCCGGCCGAGCGCGACAAGGTGATCCTGTACGCCAAGCTGGTACCCGTCAACAAGGCGATCTCGCCGCTGGATGCCGGCCTCGTCGTCGTGGACGGCACCAGTCGGACGCCCTTGCCGCTCGATGCGAGCGGACGCGCGCGCATGGTGCTGAATCCGCAGTGGATGGCGCATGACGCGCAGATCTGGACGAGCCTGCCCAAGGGCGAAAAGATGCGCATGGGCTTCGACCTGGGCGCCGTGCTGCCCGAAGCGACGCAGTGGCGCTACGCGACCGTGATGGGCGCGATTCCCCAGACCAATGCCGCGATCGGCAAGGTGGCCGGCGCGCTGAGCCTGTTCGTGCCCACGATGAAATCGGTGATCTTCAAGTTCGACAAGCCGGCCCAGCTGACCATCAAGGCCGCCGGCGGCGACAAGCGCTATGCCAGCGACGCGAAGCACCATGTCAGGCTCAAGCTCGACGACGATCTGCTGAAGGAAAACCCGCTGGTGGAGGTGTCGATGCGCCCGCTCGAAGCGGAGATCGACGAATAAGGAAAAACCGAGGGTAGTAGGCGAGCCTGATCTGCGGCACTTGCGGTGAACGGCTTTGGCTGCTTCGTTCCCGACCTGACCAGGTAAACCATGCCACAATGCGCAGGGGCCCGCCAGCTCGCATTATAACCGCTAACGGGGCGACCGGCAAACCGCCCCCGGCAAGCCCCGCCGCTACCTATATAGAGTACGCCCGCCTCACAGCCCCAGCTGCTGCCAGATCCCGTCCACGCGCGCCTTCACTTCCGGCGTCATGACGATGGGCGTGCCCCACTCCCGGTTCGTCTCGCCCGGCCATTTATTCGTGGCGTCGATCCCCATCTTGCTGCCCAGGCCGCTGATCGGCGATGCGAAGTCGAGGTAGTCGATGGGCGTGTTGTCGACCATGACCGTGTCGCGGGTCGGGTCCACGCGGGTCGTGATGGCCCAGATCACTTCCTTCCAGTCGCGCACGTCGACGTCCTCGTCCACGACGACGATGAACTTCGTATACATGAACTGGCGCAGGAAGCTCCACACGCCGAACATCACGCGCTTCGCGTGGCCGGCGTACTGCTTCTTCATCTGCACGACGGCCATGCGGTAGCTGCAGCCTTCCGGCGGCAGATAGAAATCCGTGATCTCGGTGAACTGTTTTTGCAGCAGGGGCACGAACACTTCGTTCAGCGCGACGCCCAGCACGGCCGGCTCGTCGGGCGGTTTACCCGTATAGGTCGAGTGGTAGATCGGGTCGCGCCGCATGGTGATGCGGTCGATCGTGAACACGGGGAACCAGTCCTGCTCGTTGTAATAGCCGGTGTGGTCGCCGTACGGCCCTTCCAGTGCATGCTCGAAGCCGGACGGATGGTTTTCGTCTGGATAGATATGCCCCTCGAGCACGATCTCGGCCGACGCCGGCACGCGCAGCTCGCTGCCGATCGCCTTCGTCAGGACGGTCCGCTGGCCGCGCAGCAGGCCGGCGAACTGGTATTCGGACAGCGTGTCCGGCACGGGCGTCACGGCACCCAGGATCGTGGCCGGGTCGGCGCCCAACGCCACCGCCACCGGATACGGCTTGCCGGGATTGGCGATGCAGTGCTCGCGAAAGTCGAGCGCGCCGCCGCGGTGCGCGAGCCAGCGCATGATGACCTTGTTCGGTCCCAGCACCTGCTGGCGGTAGATGCCCAGGTTCTGGCGCTTCTTGTTCGGGCCTTTCGTGATCACGAGGCCCCATGTGATCAAAGGGGCGATGTCGCCCGGCCAGCAATGCTGGATCGGCAGGCGGGCGAGGTCCACGTCGGCGCCTTCCCAGACGATGTCGTGGCAAGGAGCACCCTTCACTTCCTTCGGCGCCATGTCCCACACGGCCTTGACGAGCGAACCGAGGTCCATGATGTCGCGGAAGCCCTTCGGCGGCTCGGGCTCCTTCAGGCGCGCCAGCACGTGGCCGATCTTGCGCAGCTCGCTCACGTCGTCCGCGCCCATGCCCAGCGCCACGCGGCGCGGCGTGCCGAACAAGTTGGCCAGCACGGGGATCGGATAGCGTTTGCCGGCGGCATCCACCGGGTTTTCGAACAGCAGCGCGGGCCCGCCGGCGCGCAACGTCCGGTCGCACACCTCCGTCATTTCAAGATTCGGTGAAATAGGCGCCGATACGCGCTTGAAGTCACCGTTTTCTTGCAACTTAGCAATAAAATCCCGCAGATCAGAGTAGTTCATTGAATTTTTAATTCTTTTTTACATCTTTTGAGGAGTGCTAACAATCACCGGCAAGTGGTTGATTTGCCAAAGAATTGATGAGCGCCTGGGCGAATATTAGATCTAAAAGTAATTAAGCACGTGAGTGCTAGTATTGACTTGATATAAACGAGCTTCTACAATCCGCCGTACAAATTGAGCCGGTCCCGTCCAGCACGTGATTTTATCCGGTCTCATTCTTTCACGGGGTCGGGGCCCCAGCGACATTTTAAGGAGTGTTTTCACTGGGCGTCTGCCCAACCAACCCCGAGACAGTTGTTAGCCACTGGGCGCCTCCACTGCAGCGCTGCCCAGCTGAAGCAAGCAATGACGGCGTTCCTCGACCGCTATGCGCGGCGACGGACGGTTTTCTGATGCACGGCATGAGTTCGTTCGAACGCTGCGCCCCTGCGCGGCGACGGGATGGCTTTTTCCGCGACAAAGGAGAGACGATGATCCATCGCTTCATCGGCACGAGCGCAAGGCTCGTCCAACAGATGGCCAGCCAGCCAGTCACGTGGTCTTCCGTGATCAAAGCGGCACGCGGTGTTTTGACCACCGCACAACATACCCTGACCGTTTTCGGTCTTTCCGCAGTAGCAATGATTGCCCTGCTGTACAGCCGCCCCGATTTTGCAAAACGGGTGTCGGATTTCCTGAGCCCGCAACGCGCTGTGCCGACGCAGGTTGCCACCGCCAATCCCGCGGTCCAGCTCGTAGCTGCGCGCGGCGCGGACGCCGTCGAGATCGCCAACAGCGACGACAAGGCGGCGAACCGCCCCACCCGTCAGCAGAAATACGTGACGGACTGGCTGTCGCGCCGTTACCGCGTGGCCGGCGATGCCGCCAACATGCTCGTCACGACCGCGTACAGCACGGCGCACGAGATCAAGCTGGATCCCCTGCTGATCCTGGCCGTGATGGCCATCGAGTCCGGCCTGAATCCGTTCGCGGAAAGCCCGATGGGCGCGCAGGGCCTGATGCAGGTGATGTCCAAGGTCCACAGCGACAAGTTCGAGGAAGTCGGCGGCTCGCAGGCTGCCCTGAATCCGGTGGCCAACATCCGCGTCGGCGCCCAGATCCTGAAGGATTACGTCACCCGCACGGGCTCGGTGGAAGCAGGCCTGAAGAGCTATGTCGGCGCCGGCGCCATCGACGACGATTCCGGCTACGGCTCCAAGGTCCTGACGGAGTACAAGCGCCTGAAGCAGGTCGCCAGCGGCAAGAACGTTCCGATCTATTTCCCGCCGTCGCCGGCCCCGAGCACGACGCTGGCCCAGAAATCGGCCAGCGCCCCGGCCAAGCCGGACACCGCGTCGACCGAAGCGGCGCACGGCGGCAACCAGAGCGGCGAGACAGTCGCCGGACTCTGAGTCCACCCCAAACACTCCTTTCCTGGTCGAAAGCCACCGTCGGCGCAAGCTGCGGTGGCTTTCATTTTTTACCCGTGCCTGCCATGGCCGTCATCCTGGGACTGACATAAAAAAAGCCGCCCGGTTTCCCAAGCGGCTTTCTTACTATATATATGTAGCGGGTAAAAAATCAGCGTCGCGCGTCCGCCGCCACCTCGTCCGGACGCATCTTGCCGGCCAGGCGGTCGAGCACGCCATTGACGTACTTGTGGCCATCGATACCGCCGAACGACTTGGTCAGTTCCACGGCTTCGTTGATCACGACGCGGTACGGGATCTCGATCTGGTTCTTCAGCTCGTACGCACCGAGCAGCAGCACGGCGTGTTCGATCGGCGACAGCTCCGCGATCGGACGGTCGACGGTCGGGGCGATCACTTCGCGCAGTTCCACCGACTGGGCGATCGCGCCGTTCAGCAGTTCCGTGAAGTACTCGCCGTCGGCCTTGTCGAAGCCGTGCGCACTGCGGATGTTGGTGACGACCGTGGAGGCCGGCTCATTGTTCAGCAGCCATTGATACAGCCCCTGCAGTGCGAACTCGCGCGCGCGGTGGCGCGGCGTGCGGTTCTTGTTGGGATTGGCGTGCGTGGTCTTGTCAGTCATGGTTTCTACTCGTCTTACTCTTCTTCGGCCTGCAGTTCTTCGAGGCCCAGCAGCAGGTTGGCCATCTCGACGGCGACGCGTGCCGCATCGGTGCCCTTCTCGGCCATGCGGGCTTCCGCCTGCTCGTCGGTCTCGGTCGTCAGCACGGCGTTGGCGATCGGCATGCCGTAATCCAGGCCGATGCGGGTGATGCCGGCGCCCGACTCGTTCGACACGAGCTCGAAGTGGTAGGTTTCGCCGCGGATGACGGCGCCCAGCGCGATCAGGGCGTCGAACTGCTGCGTCTCGGCCATCTTCTGCAGGGCCAGCGGGATTTCCAGCGCGCCCGGGACGGTCACGTGCAGGATGTCCTCGTCGGCCACCCCCAGGTGCTTCAGTTCCGCCAGGCATGCCGACAGCAGGCCATGGCCGACATCGGCATTGAAACGTGCCTGCACGATACCGATGCGCAGACCCTCGCCTGCCAGATTGCTTTCAAAAGTTCCTACCGTCATGGCTATGCCTCTTGTTCTCTTGTTTCGTGAATTAATTAATGTGGTAATGGTACCGCGTTACGCGTTGCTCGTTACGAGCTCACCTCGCAGCCCGGCTTGGCCAGATAGCCGGTGACCTCGAGGTCGAAGCCGGCCATCGACGGCATCTTGCGCGGGTTGGCCAGCAGCTTCATCTTGCGCACGCCGAGCTGGCGCAGGATCTGCGCGCCGATACCGTAGGTACGCAGGTCCAGGTTGGCCGCGCGGCCGACCGGGCGCACCGGCTTGTCTGCGAACTGGGCGAACAGTTCGTCGGCCGTCTCCGCGCAGTCGAGCAGGACGATGACGCCCGCCTCCGCCTGCTGCACGGCCTGCATCGCGGCCGCGAGGTTCCACGAGTGCGACGTGGACGCGCTGTCCAGCAGGTCGAGGATCGACACCGGCTGGTGCACGCGCACGAGCGTCTCGCGGTCTTCCTGCGGGTTGCCGTGGACGAGCGCCAGGTGCGCCGAGCCGCTCGGCTTGTCGCGGAAGGCGACCAGCTTGAACTCGCCGTGCACGGTGGCCAGCGGACGCTCCGCCACGCGCTCGACGAGGGTCTCGTTCTGGCTGCGGTAATGGATCAGGTCGGCGATGGTGCCGATCTTGAGATTGTGCTCCTCCGCGAATTCCAGCAGGTCCGGCAGGCGCGCCATCGTGCCGTCTTCCTTGATGATCTCGCAGATGACGGACGCCGGGGTCAGGCCCGCCATTTCCGTGAGGTCGCAGCCCGCTTCCGTATGGCCGGCACGCATCAGCACGCCACCCTTGACGGCGCGCAGCGGGAAGATGTGACCCGGCTGGACGAGGTCTTCCGGCTTCGCATCCTTCGCCACCGCCACCTGGATGGTCCGGGCGCGGTCGGCCGCCGAGATGCCGGTCGTGACGCCTTCCGCCGCCTCGATCGAGACGGTGAAGTTGGTGCCGAACGACGTGCCGTTACGGGTCGTCATCATCGGCAGTTCGAGGCGGTCGCAGATCTCTTCCGACAACGTCAGGCAGACGAGGCCGCGCGCGTGGCGGATCATGAAGTTGATCGCCTCCGGAGTGACGTGCTCGGCGGCAAGCACCAGGTCGCCTTCGTTCTCGCGGTCTTCCTCGTCGACCAAAATGACCATGCGCCCGGCGCGCAGTTCGTCAACGATTTCCTGGGTGGTGGAGATGGGCATGTGGATTCCTCGAGAGTACGGACCGGCTGGTGCGGAAATCCGCTATTTTAAAGGATTTGCCAGTCCTCGGCCGTATCCCCGTCGGGGGCGCCGCACTCTAGAGTCCCGCTACCACAGGCGCGGCGTGGTTTCGTTGCATAATGACAACGACCCGCCCTGCCGGACCTGTGTTACATCATGCTCATTTACAAGTATGGCTTAAGTCGGGCAAGGTAGAATGATTTTTTTCCGTGCTGAGGACGTCGTCGCATGCTCATCCGTATCGCCCGCATCTCTTTCCTCGTCGCCGCCCTGCTCGTGCAGGGCCTGGCGCCGGGCGCGTCCCTGAAGCTCGACGATCCGCTGCCGGTCGGGGCCCAGGTCAAGGTCGGCAAGCTCGACAATGGCCTGACCTACTACATCCAGCGCAACCGCATGCCCGAGCACAAGCTGGAACTGCGCCTCGTCGTCAAGGCCGGCTCGATCCTTGAGGACGAGGACCAGCGCGGCCTGGCCCACTTCACCGAACACATGGCCTTCAACGGCTCGCGCCATTTCAAGAAGCACGAGCTCGTCTCATATTTGCAGTCGATCGGCGTGAAGTTCGGCGCCGACCTCAACGCGTACACGTCGTTCGACGAGACCGTCTACATCCTGCCCGTGCCGTCCGACCGCAAGGAGGACCTCGACAAGGCTTTCCTCGTGCTGGAGGACTGGGCCCGCGGCCTCACGCTGACGGACGCCGACATCGACAAGGAACGCGACATCGTCCTCGAGGAAGCCCGCCTCGGCAAGGGCGCCGGCGACCGCATGCAGAAAGTCCTGATGCCGAAGATCTATAACGGCTCGCGCTATGCCGACCGCCTGCCGATCGGCCAGGAAGACGTCATCCGCAACTTCAAGCCGGACACCCTGCGCCGTTTTTACAAGGACTGGTACCGCCCGGACCTGATGGCCGTCGTGGCCGTGGGCGACATCGACCCTGCGCAGGCCGAGAAATTGATCCGTCGTCACTTCGCCGGCCTGAAGAACCCCGCGCACGCACGTCCGCGCGACTACGCCAGGATCCCGGCCCGCACGGACAACGAGGCGCTCGTCGTCACCGACAAGGAAGCGGGCCCGGCCTCGATCCTGATCCGCTACCCGCTGCAGCCCTTCCACGAGCGCGCCACCTTGCGCGGCTACCGCGAGCAACTGGTCGAAGCGCTGTTCTCCGGCATGCTGAACCAGCGCCTGCAGGAATTGTCGGCGTTGCCTTCTCCGCCGTTCATCGGCGCCAGCAGCGCCCTGTCGCGCCTGACGCCCCGCTACCGGTCGTACAACGCGATGGCCGCGCTCGGCATGAACGGCGCCACCGTCGCCATCGACGCGCTCGTGCAGGAAAACGAGCGGGCGCGCCGCTTCGGCTTCACGACAGCCGAACTGGAGCGCATGAAGAAAACGATGATGCGCACTTATGAGCGCGCCTGGAACGAACGCGACAAGACGGATTCCGCCGTCCACGCCGCCGAGCTGATGCGCAACTTCCTCGAAGGCGAATCGATCCCCGGCATCGATGCCGAGTACCGCTACGTGAACGAACTGGTGCCCGGCATCACGCTGGCCGAGATCAATGCCTATGCCGCGAAGACCATCCCGGCCGACTCCGGCAAGCTCGTGATCTACACGGGCTCGACGAAGACGGAAGGCGACGCACCGATTCCCACCGGCGAGCAATTGCTGGCGGCCGTCGCGAACGCCGAAAAGCGCGACGTGCAGGCGCACGACGAAAAGGCCGTGGCCGCGCACCTGATGGACCAGCCGCCCGCGCCCGGCAAGATCGTCGACGAAAGCCGCGACGCGGCCCTCGGCCTGACGCGGCTCACGCTGTCGAACGGCGTCAAGGTGATCCTGAAGCCGACCACGTTCCGCAACGACCAGGTCCTGATGAGCGCCGCCCGCTTCGGCGGCCAGAGCCTGTTCGACGACAAGGACATGTTCAACGCCCGCTACGCCGACACCATCGTCGCCGCGATGGGCCTGAAGGATTTCTCCCCGCTCGACATGCGCAAGATCCTGGCCGGTAAGGCCGCCTCCGTGAGCGCGGGCCTCGGCAACAACACGGACGTCGTCGCGGGCACGGCGGGCGCCACCGACGTCGAGACGATGCTGCAGATGGTGTGGCTGAAGTTCGCCGGCGTGCGCCGCGACGAGGACCTGTACAAATCCTTCATCGGCAAGCAGATGGAACTGGCGCGCAACCGCCTGTCGCAGCCGGGCGCGCTGTTCGGCGACACCGTGCTGGCCACGCTGTACGACAACAACCCGCGCGCACCGCGCGCGCTGCGTCCCGAGGACATCAACAAGATCGACCTCGACCGCGCCATCGCCATCTACCGCCAGCGCTTTTCCAGCGCCAAGGGCCTGACGTTCATTTTCGTCGGCAGCTTCGACGTCGCCGCCATCAAGCCGCTGATCGCCGCCTACCTGGGCAGCCTGCCCACGCCGGACATCCCGACCGCCTACCGCGACCTCGGCATCCGCCCCGTCACGGGCGTCGTCAAGCGCGAAATCAAGAGCGGTTCGGAAGACCGCAGCAACGTGTCCCTGACGTTCACGGGTCCGACCGAGGTGACGGAACTGGAAGAACTGCGCCTGTCCGCGCTGACGGAAGTGATGAACATCCGCATCATCGACGTGCTGCGCGAAAAGCTGGGCCTGATCTACGGCGGCGGCATGGAAGCCTCGATGACGCGCATCCCGTACAGCCACTACACGATCGGCGTCCAGCTGCCAACGGGCCCGGACAACGTCGACAAGGTCTTGAACGCCACGTTCGCCGAAATCGAGCGCATGCGCACGCAAGGTCCCACGCAGGAAGACCTGGACAAGGTCAAGACGAACTGGCTGCAGACCTACCGCAAGTCGCTACAGGAAAACACATACTGGCTGGCCGCCCTGCAGACGTCGCTGACGGAAGGCACCGATCCGGGCACCATCCTCACGTTCGACCAGGAAGTGCAGCACCTGACCGTGGACGACGTCAAACGGGCCGCACAGCGCTACCTGAACACCGACAATTATGTCCAGGTGGTGCTCAATCCGGAAGCCAAGGCCGCCGCGGCCCAGGCCAGAAACGACACCGAGAAAAAGCCCAACAAATCGTAGGGTGGGCGGCTATGCCGTCCACCCTACCGCAGGTACTTGTTGAACCACGCGATCTCGCGCGCCCGCAGGTCGCGCTGGTTCTCCGGCCTGCGGAACGCGTGTCCCTCGCCGTCATACACGAGCAGCGTGGTCGGCACGCCCATCGCCTTCAGGCCGTGCCAGAACTCGAACGATTGCGCCGGCGGGCACTCGACGTCGCGTTCGCCCACGTAGATCAGCGTGGGCGTGCGCGCCGCCTTGATCGATTCGATGGGCGACGCGGCGCGATAGACGGCCGGATCGTCGTACATGGTCGCCCCGAAGAACGGCACCATCCACTGGTCGATGCCGTTCTGGCCGTAATAGCTGATCCAGTTGGCGATGCCGGCGCCGGCCACGGCCGCCTTGAAGCGCTGGCTGTGCGTGACGCCCCACATCGTCATGAAGCCGCCGTAGGAATGTCCCATCAGCCCGAGGCGGTTGCCGTCGACGGGTGCGCGGGCGATGACGGTATCGACGCCGGCCAGGACGTCGCGCCAGTCGCCGCCGCCGAAGTCGCGCCGGTTCGCGCGGGTAAACGCCGCGCCCTGTCCATAGCTGCCGCGCGGGTTCGGCATGAACACGAAATATCCCTCTTTCACGAGGTCGCGCACGAGCGGATTGCCGTTGTCGCCGGCAGACACGTAGCGCGGCGTCGCGGCCGCCGCCGGGCCGCCATGCACCTGCACGATCATCGGGTACGTGCGGCCCGCCTCGACGCTGCGCGGGCCCACGAGCCAGCCCTGCACGTCGAACCCTTCGTTGGTCCAGCTGATGCTGCGCGCGGACACCTGCGCGGTGAACCCGTCGTTGTCGCGGGTGATGGGCACCAGTTCCGGCAGACGGCCGACAACGATGCGCGGCGCGCGCTCGAAGTCCTCCGTCACCGATGCGGCCACGCGGCCGTCCGCGCTGAACACGACCCGTCCGTCGCGCCCGGCCGACGTCGTGACGGGCGCCTGCCACAGCATGCGCACGCTGCGCGCCTGCGGATCGATCGCGGCGATGCCGGCCTCGCTGCCCGCCAGCACGGACGCCAGCAATTCCTTGCCGCGCCACGTGATGCCATTGAACGACCCCTTGTAATCCGGCGTGACGTCGACCGGCTCTCCGCCCGCCAGCGGCACCGTGTACACGTCGCCGCCGACGGAACCGAAGTCGCTCATCAGCCCTCCGATGAACGCAACCGTGCGGCCGTCCGGCGCCACGTGCGGCATGTTCATCTGCATCTTCGGGGCCGCGATGACGCGCAGGCGGCCGCTGGCCAGGTCGACGTGGCCCAGGGTCGCGATCCACCAGTTGTTGTCGCCATTGCCCTTCGCGCTCGTGACGACGAAGCCCTTGCCGTCCGGCGTCCAGTCGTATTCGTAGATGAACGTATCGCCCGGCGACACCAGGCGATACTCGCCGCCGGCCGCGGGCACGACCGCGATGCGCTGCTCGTCCTCTTCCTGTGCGAGGCCGATCTCGCCGACCTGGCGCGCGCCCGCCTCGACGGCACCGGTCAGTTTCTTCGCGCCGACCGTCGCGAGAAAGGCGACCTGGCGCCCGTCCGGCGACCAGCGCACCGTCCCCGCCACGCCCTTGACCGTGGCGAGCGTCGACATCCGGCCATCGCGCACCAGCACGACGCTGGCCGTACCGGCCCGCAGGTCGAGGACGATGACGGCCAGGGTCTTCTGGTCCGGCGACCACGCCAGCGACTCCACGCGGCATTGGGTGCAATCGGACTTTTGCCACGTCGACGCGATCCGGCCGGTGGCCGCGTCGCGCACGACGATGCGCGGCTCCGTCTTCGCCTCTCCCTCCACCGCCTCCACCGCCGCGACACGCTCGCCGCCCGCCGTCAGCGCGAGCGTGCGGTAGGTGCGCATGCCGGCCGGATCGGCGTGCGCCAACGCAGCCGCCGCCAGCAGCACGGCCAATGCCGCGCCGCGCGCGACGGTCTTGCCATCGAAGGAGATGTCCCGGGTCATGTCTCGTCCTTGTTATCGTTGTGATGCCAACGTAAAGACGGACAGGCCGGCTACGCTGGCATGGATGCCAGCAGGCAGTCTACGCCATTCGCTCAGGCCTTGGCGGCGCTGAGCATGCGCTCCACGTAGCGCGCGATCAGGTCGATTTCGAGATTGACCTTGGCGCCGGCGCGCAGGTGCTTCAGCGTCGTGACGGCGATCGTGTGCGGGATCAGGTTGATGGAGAAACGGCAGCACTGGCTGCCCGCGGCGTCGATGTCCTCGACGCTGTTGACGGTCAGCGACACGCCGTTCACGACGACGGACCCTTTATACGCCAGGTACTTGCCCAGGTCGCGGGGCGCGTCGATGACGAGCTTCCACGACTCGCCCACCTGCTCGAAGCTGTGCACTTCGCCCAGGCCGTCGACGTGGCCCGAGACGAGGTGGCCGCCCAGGCGCTCGGCCAGCGTCAATGCTTTTTCCAGGTTCACTTCGCCCGGCTGGTCGAGGCCCACGGTGCGGTTCAGGCTCTCGCGCGAGACGTCGACGGAGAAGGCGTTGTCCGTCTTCTCGACCACGGTCATGCAGGCGCCGTTGATGGCGATCGAGTCGCCCAGCGCGACGTCGCCCAGCGGCAGGCCGCCCGCGTCGATGTCCAGGCGCACGCCGGCATCCGCGCCGTCCGCGAGCGGGGTGACCGATTTGATGCTGCCGACGGCAGCGACGATTCCGGTGAACATAATCTCTTCCTTTGCTTGGTCTTGTATCGTGTTACGCGTGACGGTTCGGATCTTCGTCCGGGCGGAACCGCGCCAGGATGCGCAGGTCCGGCCCGACCTGCGCCACGCCGTGGAAATACAGCGGTACCTTGTCGCACAAGTGCGCGAGCGGCGGCAAGGCGAACATGCCCTGGCCCGGGCCGACGAGGCTGGGCGCCAGGTAGACGAGCAGCTCGTCCACGCAACCCTCGCGCACGAGCGACGCGTTCAGCTTGGAACCGGCCTCGACGTGCAACTCGTTGATCTCGCGCCGCCCCAGCTCGCGCATCAGCGCCGGCAGGTCGACCTTGCCGGATGCGTTCGGCAACATGATGATCTCGTGCCCCAGCGCCCGCAGCGCCGCCTCCTTGTCCGCGTGCGGCACGGCCGCCACGATCCAGCAGGGTTCGCCCTGCAGGATGCAGGCGTCGAGGTCGATGTCGAGGCGGCTGTCGACGATCACGCGGCGCGGCTGCAGCGGCGTGTCGATGCCGCGCACGGTCAGCTGCGGATTGTCGACCTTGATCGTGCCGATGCCGGTCAGGATCGCGCTCGCGCGGGCGCGCCACGCGTGGCCGTCGGCACGTGCCTGGGGGCTCGTGATCCACTGGCTTTCGCCATTGTCCAGCGCCGTGACGCCGTCCAGGCTGGCCGCCGTCTTCAGGCGCACCCATGGCCGGCCATGGCGCATGCGCGTGAAAAAGCCGATGTTCAATTCATACGCCGGTTCGGCCAGCAGGCCCGCGCTGACCTCGATGCCGGCCGCTTCCAGCTGCGCGAGGCCGCGGCCGGCGACGAGCGGATTCGGGTCGACCATGGCCGCGACGACCCGGCCGAGCCCCGCCTGGATCAGCGCGTTCGAGCACGGCGGCGTGCGGCCGTAGTGACTGCACGGTTCCAGCGTGACGTAGGCGGTGGCGCCGCGCACGTCGTTGCCGCGCGCCTGGGCATCGCGCAAGGCCTGGATCTCCGCATGGGCCTGGCCCGCGGCCTGCGTGTGGCCGGCACCGATCACGGTGCCGTCGCGCACGATCACGCAGCCGATGCGCGGGTTGGGCGCGGTAATGTACATGCCCTTCGCCGCCCATTCCAGGGCCAGCGCCATGCCGTCGGTATCGCTCTGTATCTGCACTCTCGTTTCCGGTCTCGCTACGTTGTGTTGCCGCGGGCGTCGCCCGCTGCGGTCAGGACGGCGCCGGCGCGCCGTCGCACCCCGCGTCGCGCGCCGGATCGCAGACACGCGCCCGGCCCAGCATGTTGATTTTAATACGGCGGATGTGCCCGCCGTGAAACAGCGACACCGTTCCCCAGCGCGCCGCCGCGCTATTACCGTCGGCGCAACTGCGTCCCGCGCCATTGTAGGCGATATAGTACGGCCGTGCGACATTCGTGAAAGCGAAGCCGACCGCGATGCCGGGCGCCAGCGGCCCGTGCTCCGCGATCACCTCGTCCGTGCCCGGCCGGCCGTTGCCGTCGCGGTCATGCTCGCTGAGCACCTGCCAGCCCATACGCCAGTCGGCCCCGGCCGGATCGCGCGGTACCACCTTGACCTGCCGCCCGCGCGCGAGCGCCTGCGCCCGCGCGAGGTCGATCGCCGCGAACAGGTCGCCGGTGGCCGCCTTCAGTTGCTGCGTCCGCACGAGGTCGCGCAGGTCGGGCACGGCGATGGCCAGCGCGATGGCCGCCACGGCCAGGACAATGCTCAGTTCGGGCAGCGAAAAACCGGATGCGCGCCGGCCCGGTGGCGCCGGCGAAGGCGCTGGCGCGGCGCTCATGGCCAACATCGTGCCTCCGCGTGTTCCGCACCCTGGCGGCCGGTGCTGTCCAGCGTCAGCGCGCCGCAGTCGGGATCGCGGAAGCGCGCGTCGACGCGCGCCGTGCCGGGCCGGGCGCGGATCTCGACGCATTCCCCGATCTCGCGGTCGGGACAGGCATGCGCGTCGAGTTCATAGGCGCTGGCGGATGCGCTGGTGCCCGACCACCACGCGAAGCCGTCCGTGCCGGGCTCGTCCGCCGAAAACGCGACATACGTATGGTGCTGGAGGCGGTAGCGCTCCTCGCGCTGCATCGCGTCGATCAGCGCCACCTGGCCTTCGACGCGTTTGGCGCGCACGGTGACGCCGGCGTAGGTCGGATACGCGAGCGCGCCGAGGATGCAGACGATGGCCAGCACGATCATCAGTTCGACGAGCGTGAATCCCCTGTCATGGCCTGGCACGGGCGTGCAACTCGTCCCAGTTCGCGATCTCGCGCCAGCCGATACGGCCGGCCGGAAGCCGGCGCTCCTGCGGCCGCGCCGGCAGAAGATCGCCGTCGCCGTGCCCGTGTGCATCATCGTTGCCATCGTCATGTTCCTCATCGCTGTCATTTCCCCCTGCGCTTCCATGTCCGTGGCCACCTGCGTGGCCACCTCCGTGGCCGCCCGCCGGCGGCGGCAAGCGGACCAGCGACTGCAATACGACCCGCGTCGACGTCCGGGTCCCGAACCCGATGGCCGTGACGCGATAAAAACTGCCCATCTGCGCCGTTGCTCCCGCCGGGCTAACCCTTTCGATGACATAGGCCGGCAGCCGCGCGGACAAAGCCCCTCGCCCCACCGGCAGCGCTGCGCCCGTGAACCGGCCATAGGGCACGAGCGCCGGATTTTCCGCGTCCGTGAGGTCGAGCGTCTGCCACGCGGGCGGCGACCGCGCACGGCACAACCCGAGGTCGTCCGCGCCGCTCCCGCAGTCATCCGCGAACGCGTGACCGCCCGCCGGGCCGAAGTGCGCGGCACGCTCCGCCGGCACGGCCGCCGTGCCGGTGATGTCGTGCTCGGCGTCGCGCAGGGCCGCCTCGGCCGCCGCCTGCGCCACCTCGCGGTCGCGCTCGTTGCGCGCGGAGGCCAGCAGGACGAACGCGCCGCGCACGACGGCCACGCCGATCACCATCGTTGCCAGCATCAGGGTCAGCGCGCAGACGAGGGCCAGTCCGCGTTCGTGCGCGGTCGTCTTCATGATGGCGGTGCCGGCAACGCGACGGTGAACGTGAACAACCGCCGCTCGCGCCGCCGCAGGTCCGGCGTCATGCCGGCCTCGTCGAGCGAGCTGCCGGCATCTTCGCCGCCGGCCGCGGCCGCGTAACCCGCGCCCAGCAGGTCGTAGCGCGCCCCGCCGGGCTCGGCGCGCGTGGGACGACTGCCGTGCAGCAGCAGCCCCACGCGCACGCCGACGACGCGCTTCCAATGCGTCCGCCGGTTGAATTCGGCCGGCGGCAGCCCGGCGAAGCCCGCGTCGAGGGCGTCGACTGCCGTCGCGCTCACGTAGCGGTTGGCGACGCCGTCCGGCGGGTCGTCCGTGTCCACGCCGTACAGCACCTGGAAGCCGTCCACGCCGCTCACCACGGCATCCGCGCTCCAGTGCGCGGCGCCGCGGTATTTGCAGCGCAGCTCTGCCTCCCCTTCGCCGTTGCGCGCCACGTAGAAGATGCTCCAGCCCTCCTCGCCGGCGGCGACGGGGAAGCCTCCGCAATCGACGGCGCTCTCGTCGCCGGGAAAGCGGACGGCCAGCACGTCGCTGCCGTTGACGGCGGCCGACAGCGGATCGTCGATGCCGGCCGTGGCCCGCGACAAGGTGCGTGCGTCCAGTCCCGCGAGGCGCGCGGGTGCGCTGTCCGCGGCGGGATCGGCCACCATGTCGGCGTCGGCGGCGCCGGCCTGGCGCACGGCGCGGCCGATGAGGTCGGAGGCAAAGCGTCCGCCATCCTCCACGCCGGCCGATTCGACCTGGGCCGCGTACGCGACGTTCGCGAGGATGAGCAGACGCCCGGCCATCAGCACGATGCCGAGACCGATCGTCAGCGCCACCATCACCTCGACCAGCGTCAGGCCACGCTGATGGATCGATGGGCTCATGGCGCCGCTCCCGCCAACGGCATCGTCACCTTCGGCGCACCGGTCTCGCGCTCGCCTTGCGCGCGCCAGCCGAGCTTGACGACAATGGGTGCCCCATCTTCCGCGTCGCAGGTCCAGGGCAGCGCGCCGGTCGCATCCGGCTCGGCGGCGTCACGGCATACACGGATGCGTCCGCCAGGGAAACTGGCGGCCACGGCTTCGGCCACTTCGAACACATCGAAGCGCGCCAATTCGTCCGCGTCGCAATTCGTATCCGCGTAGCAGAGGGCGGGCGCCGTCGGCGCGCCGCTGCCGGCGTCGTAGTCGAGGTGGAGATAGGGATTGTCGGGCAGCGACAGCGCACGGGGATTGGCGCGCATGCGCTCGGCCAGCGAGCGGGCCAGGCGGGTGCCGTCGGACAGGCGTGCCGCGTCGCGCGCGGCGCGCACCGCCAGCGTCTGCAGCGCGGCCGCACCGGCAATGCCGAGCGCCACGACGAACAGGGCGACGAGCACTTCGACCAGGGTGAATCCGGCGCGCGCACGCAAAAACGAACCCGACAGCGACCGCATCGACGACCTCCAGCGTTTTGTCGAACAGAGCTGAAAAGGTAACAGTCGAGCTCCGGCGAGCCGTGTCGCGACTCAACCGTGGAGAGGGAACTAAAAACAGGAAAAAGTGACGCGCTCTACTTGCGCGGCTGGCCGACTTCCGCGATGGCTTCCTGGAATTCGGCCAGGTCCTCGAAGTTCTTGTAGACGGACGCGAAGCGGATGTAGGCGATCTTGTCGAGACGCTTGAGTTCCTGCATCACCAGTTCGCCGACATAGCCCGTATCGACTTCGCGCCGGCCGCTGGTGAGGAGTTTTTCTTCGATGGAGGCGACGGCGCGGTCGATGGCTTCGGCCGCCACGGGACGCTTGCGCAGCGCGAGCATCAGGCTGCCGCGCAGCTTGGAGGATTCGTATTCGGTACGGCTGCCGTTCTTCTTGACGATGAACGGCATCGACAGTTCGATGCGTTCGTACGTCGTGAAACGCTTGTCGCACGCGACGCAGCGGCGGCGGCGCCGGATGGCATCGCCTTCCTCGGATACGCGGGTATCGAGGACCTGGGTGTCGTCATGCTGACAGAACGGACATTTCATGGGGTCGGAGGGGCGCCATGGGGGCGCCCCGATATTACATTACGCTTCGTAGACCGGGTACTTGTCGGTCAGTTGCTTGACTTCGGCCTTCACGCGCTCGATGGTCGCGGCGTCGTGCGGGTTGTCCAGCACGTCGGCGATCAGGTTGCCGACCTTGACGGCGTCTTCTTCCTTGAAGCCGCGGGTCGTGAACGCCGGGCTGCCCAGGCGGATGCCGGACGTCACGAACGGTTTCTGCGGGTCGTTCGGGATGCCGTTCTTATTGCAGGTCATGTGGGCCTGGCCGAGGATCGCTTCCGCTTCCTTGCCGGTGAGGCCTTTCGAACGCAGGTCGACGAGCATCACGTGCGACTCGGTACGGCCCGAGACGATGCGCAGGCCGCGGGCGATCAGCGTGTCGGCCAGTGCCTTGGCGTTCTTGACGACCTGCTGCTGGTACGCCTTGAATTCCGGCGACAGCGCTTCCTTGAACGCGACGGCTTTACCGGCGATCACGTGCATCAGCGGACCGCCCTGGATGCCCGGGAAGATCGCGGAGTTGATGGCCTTCTCGTGCTCGGCCTTCATCAGGATGATGCCGCCGCGCGGGCCGCGCAGCGATTTGTGCGTCGTCGACGTGACGAAGTCGGCGTGCGGCACCGGGTTCGGGTATTCGCCCGCGGCGATCAGGCCGGCGTAGTGGGCCATGTCGACCATGAAGTACGCGCCGACTTCCTTCGCCACGCGGGCGAAGCGTTCGAAGTCGATGCGCAGGGCAAAAGCGGACGCGCCGGCGATGATCAGCTTGGGCTTGTGCTCGCGCGCCAGGCGTTCCATCTGCTCGTAGTCGATGTCTTCCTGCTCGGTCAGGCCGTAGGAGATGACGTTGAACCACTTGCCCGACATGTTCAGCGCCATGCCGTGGGTCAGGTGGCCGCCTTCGGCCAGCGACATGCCCATGATGGTGTCGCCCGGCTTCAGCATGGCGAAGAACACGCCCTGGTTCGCCTGCGAACCCGAGTTCGGCTGGACGTTCGCGGCTTCGGCGCCGAACAGCTGCTTCACGCGGTCGATCGCCAGCTGCTCGGCGACGTCGACGTATTCGCAGCCGCCGTAGTAGCGCTTGCCCGGATAGCCTTCGGCGTACTTGTTGGTCAGCTGCGAGCCCTGGGCCTGCATCACGGCCGGCGACGTGTAGTTCTCGGATGCGATCAGCTCGATGTGGTCCTGCTGGCGCTTGTTTTCCTTCTGGATGGCATCAAACAGTTCCGGGTCAACCTTGGCGAGCGTGTGATCTTTTGCAAACATGAAAAAACTCCAATCGATAAGAGAACCAGGCAACGGTCAGCGCTGAACAGGCGGGAGCCGAAACACATGCGGGGCAGCCGCGATACCAACGCGTACCAGTCGGTGGCTGCCCAGGCGAACGGCAAGTTTGAAATCTCACGTTCCCCGGTGGGTGCCCACCTTCGCCACGCGCCGGCAGGCCGATCGCTCCTGATCGGACGGCAGCGCACGGTTTTCGCCAGTCACGTGAGATGTAAATGGAACTCCAGATTGTACGGGATTGTGCGGCTGGCAGGCAAGGAAACCGATGCCGACCTGTCAACCCGGCCTGCGGCGCTGCCCCACATGGTCATTTCAGCTACAATCTCACGGTTACAACCTGCCAGGCAAAAACCAAAATGATCGTTTTCATCACCGGCGCATCGGCCGGATTCGGCGCCGCCATGGCGCGCACTTTCGTCAAGAACGGCCACCAGGTGGTGCTGGCGGCGCGCCGCAAGGACCGTCTGGACGCGTTGGCCAGGGAACTGGGCGAATCCGCCCTGCCGATCGCGATGGACGTCACGGACAAGAACTCGATCGAGGAAGCGCTGTCGATGCTGCCGCAGTCCTGGCGCCAGATCGACGTGCTGATCAACAATGCCGGCCTGGCCCTGAACACGAAGCCCGCGTACGAAGTGCCGCTGGAAGACTGGGAAACGATGATCGCCACGAACATCAAGGGCCTCGTCACCATGACGCACGCCCTGCTGCCCGCGATGGTCGAACGCGGCAGCGGCCTCGTCATCAACATCGGCTCCGTGGCCGGTCGCACGCCGTATCCGGGCGGGAACGTGTACGGCGCGACCAAGGCGTTCGTCGAGCAGTTCACCCTGAACCTGCGCGCCGACCTCGTGGGCACGGGCGTGCGTGCGACGAACATCGCGCCGGGCCTGTGCGGCGGCACCGAATTCTCGAACGTCCGCCTGCGCGACGACGCGGCCGCCGCCAAGGTCTACGAAGGCACGCAGCCGCTGACGGCCGACGACATCGCCGAGACCGCCTACTGGGTCGCTTCCCTGCCGCCGCACGTCAACATCAACCACATCGAGATGATGCCGACCTGCCAGGGCTACGGTCCGCTCAACATCAAGCGCAACCAGGGCTGATCGTTCAAGCACAAGAATCGGCCGACCGGCGAACGAATTGTTTTCGCTTTGTAACAGCGGCGCCGTCCAAAATGAAAAAGTGCTACAGTTGCTGGCTTGGCATGAGCCTCTCACATTCTCACGCCTGTCACTCATACCTATGTATATGTACCCTGGCGCACATATGGCGGGTAGAAATGGCGTAAAATGTTTCCCATTTTCATTTATGGCAGCTGAAATGCCTTCAGTTTTCACCTGGACAGTTCGCGTCTATTACGAGGATACGGACGCCGGCGGCATCGTGTACTACGCCAATTACCTGAAGTTTTTCGAACGTGCGCGCACCGAATGGCTGCGCTCGCTCGGCATTGATCAGCAAGCCCTGCGCGACCAGCACGGCGCGATCTTCGTCGTGCGCAATGCCAGTGTCGACTATGTCGCCTCCGCGCGCCTGGACGACGAAGTGAAACTGACCTTGAACGTGGAAAAGCTCGGCCGCGCCTCCGTCCAGTTCGCCCAGCAGGCCTGGCGCGGCGACACGCTGCTGTCGAGCGCCGACGTGAAAGTCGGCTGCATCGATGCCGTCACGATGCGCCCGCGTTCCCTACCCGACCTTGCCGCTGCTAAAATGCGTGCCGCCTGATCATCCATTTGACCAAATATATATCCAATGAACGCAGTCCAAGACCTCTCATTCATTGAACTGATCCGCCATGCGCACGTGCTGGTGCAGTTGCTGATGGCCCTGCTGTTCGCGATTTCACTGATGAGCTGGACGTATATTTTCCGCAAACTGTTCGCGATCCGCGCCGCGCGCCGCCAGACGGAACAGTTCGAGCGCAGCTTCTGGGCCGGCGGCAACCTGCATACCCTGCACCAGAGCGCCAGCAGCCAGCGCGACCAGAGCGGTCCGCTGGCCCGCATCTTCGAAGCGGGCATGGGCGAGTTCATCAAGGGCAAGCAGGCCTCGCGCGACGCGTTCGACGTGGGCGCCGTGCTGGATGGCGCCCGCCGCGCGATGCGCGCCGCCTTCCACCGCGAACTGGACCAGCTGGATACGCACCTGAACTTCCTGGCGTCGGTCGGCTCCGTCTCGCCGTACATCGGCCTGCTGGGTACCGTGTGGGGCATCATGAACGCGTTCCGCGGCCTGGCGAACGTGCAGCAGGCCACGCTGGCGACCGTTGCGCCCGGCATCGCCGAAGCGCTGATCGCCACCGCCATCGGCCTGTTCGCCGCCATCCCGGCCGTGGTCGCGTACAACCGCTTCACCCACGACATCGACCGCCTCGCGATCCGCTTCGAAAGCTTCGTCGAGGAATTCTCGAACATCCTGCAGCGCCAGTCGCGCTGATCGCCGCCACGAGGAACCGACATGGCCTTCAACAGCAGCCTGCGGGGCAGCCGTCGCAAGCTCAAGTCCGAGATCAACGTCGTGCCGTACATCGACGTGATGCTGGTGCTGCTCATCATCTTCATGGCGGTACCGCCGACGCAGAACCCCAGCGAAATCAAGCTGCCCAGCGCCGAGCGCTCGACGCAGCCGCCGGACGACTACATCCAGATCGCGATCAAGGAAAACGCCCAGCTGCAGATCGGCATCACGGGCAAGACGCCGCAGCCGCTCGAAGACGTATCGAGCCGTTCGACGCTCGTCACGCGCCTGCGCGACCTCCACGCGGAACATCCGGATTATCCGGTCTTGATAGCCGGCGATCGCGACAGCAAATACGATGACGTCATCCAGCTGATTTCGGAAGCCAAGAAGATGGGTATCACCCGCGTCGGACTGGCCACGAAGTGAAGAAGAACTGATGTCAGCAACGAAGCAGACCAACATCGGCAACAGCAACGGCGCCCCCTATCACGTGCCGCCTGAACCGAACCGCTGGCCGGCCATCGGCCTGGCGGTGGGCGTGCACGCCCTGTTGCTGGCGTTCCTGTGGATCGGCGTGAGCTGGCAGAACAATGCGCCCGTCGCCGTCGAGGCGGAGATCTGGGACGTGACGACGCAGACCGCCGCCCCGCCGCCCGCTCCTGCGCCGGCGCCCGAGCCGGAACCCGAACCCGAGACTCCGCCGCCCCGACCTGCGCCGAAAGCCGTGGAGCCGCCGCCCGTCGTCGAGAAGCCGCAGCCGAAGGCGCCGGACATCGCCCTCGAGCGCGAAAAGAAGCGCAAGGAAGAACTGAAGCGCAAGCAGATCGAGGAAGAGCGCGAACGCGAACTGGCGGAGCAGAAACGCGCCGAGGAAAAGAAAGCGAAGGCGCTCGCCGAGAAGAAGGAACGCGAACTCGAAGAGAAGAAGGCCAAGGCCGACGCTGAAAAGAAAGAAGCCGAGAAGAAGAAAAAAGAGGAAGCGGAAAAGAAGAAGAAAGAGGAAGCGGACAAGAAGAAAAAGGCCGCCGAAGAACAGAAGAAACTGGAAGCCGCGCGCGCCGAGGAAATGCGCCGCATCACGGGCGCGGCCGGCAATCCGACCAGCACCGGCACGGCCGAGAAATCGACGGCGCCACGCATCGACAAGGGCTATACCGCGGCCATCACGGCCAAGGTGAAGGGCAACACGTCGTATGCGGGCAGCCTCGACGAACCGGGCAATCCGACGGCGACTTTCCGCGTCGAGCAGTTGCCGACCGGCGAGATCATTTCGGTCAGGAAGATCAAGAGCAGTGGCGTGCCGGCGTTCGACGACGCCGTCGAAAAGGGCATCACCAAATCGTCCCCACTGCCAAAGAAGAAAGATGGTACGGTAGAGCGTTCCCTCGTGATCGAGTTCCATATGAAGGATCTGCAGTGATCGCGCTCCGACCTTAACCATTGCTGAGAGAAACATGAAGAAACTACATACCCTGCTGTTTTCGGCCACCCTCCTGATGGGCGTGGCTGCACATGCCCAGCTGAAAGTCGAAATCGCCGGCGTGGGCAGCAACCAGATCCCGGTCGCGGTCGCGGCGTTCGCCGACGAATCGGTGGCGCCCGAACAGGTGTCCGCCATCGTCCGCGCCGACCTCGAGCGCAGCGGCGTATTCAAGGTCATCGACGCGCGCCAGACCATTTCCGACACCGCCAACATCGACCTGGCCGCGTTCAAGGCCAGCGGTGCCGACGCGCTTGTCGTGGGCTCCGTGCAGCGTCTCGCGGACGGCCGCTTCCAGGTGCGTTATAAACTGCTGGACACCGTCAAGCAAACGCAATTGTCGCAACTGTCGGATGCCGTTACCGCGCGCAACACGCGCCTGGAAGGCCACCGCATCGCGGACGACGTCTACGAAAAGCTGACCGGCGTGCGCGGCATCTTCTCAACCCGCATCACGTACGTGAAGCAGGACCCGGCCGCGCGCGACTACAAGCTCGTCGTGGCGGATGCGGACGGCGAAGGCGAGCAAGTCGCCGCGCATGGCCGCGAGCCGATCATCTCGCCGTCGTGGTCGCCGGACGGCACGAAGGTCGCGTACGTCTCGTTCGAACTGCGCAAGCCCGTGATCTATGTGCAGAACCTGGTGACGGGTCAGCGTACCGTCGTCGCCAACGAGAAGGGCAACAACTCCGCACCGGCCTGGTCGCCGGACGGCACGAAGCTGGCCCTCGCCCTGTCGAAGACCGGCAATACGCAAATCTGGATCGTGAACGCGGACGGCAGCGGCCTGCGCCGCGTCTCGAACAGCAACGGCATCGACACCGAGCCGCAGTTCTCGCATGACGGCCAGTCGATTTACTTCACCAGCGACCGCAGCGGCGGTCCGCAGATCTACAAGATGAGCGTGAACGGCGGGCAGGCAACCCGCGTCACGTTCAACGGCAACTACAATATCAGCCCTCGTGTATCCCCGGACGGCAAGACGCTGGCGTGGATTTCGCAACGCGATGGGGGTTTTTCCCTGTATGCGATGGACCTGGCTTCCGGTCAGGAACAACGCTTGGCCGATGGGGCCACCGAACCGAGTTTTTCGCCGAACGGCAAATACATCATGTATGCGACGAAGGGTGGCGGGCGTACCGCGTTGGCCGTTGTGTCGGTCGACGGACGCGTCAAGCAGCGCTTGAGCACCCAAGCGGGAAACATTCGGGAGCCCAGCTGGGGCCCGTTTATGAAGTAAAATTTTTTGACCAGGAGAAAAACCATGCGTAATGTAAAAAGTGTAGCGTTCATCGTGGCCGCCGCCGCCCTGCTGTCGGCATGCTCGTCGACCAAGCTGCAGGAAGCCCCGAAAGTCGAAGAAAAGCCGGTCGCACAAGCACCGACCCCGCCGGCTGATACCCGTGAGATCCGCCCGGTCGAAACCGGCAACGTCGATCCGCTGAACGACCCGAAAGGCGTCCTGGCGAACCGCAGCGTGTACTTCGACTTCGACAGCTACGTTGTCCGTGACGACGGCAAGCCGGTCGTCGAGAACCACTCGGCTTACCTGACCAAGAACAAGCAGCGCAAGGTCCTGATCCAGGGTAACACCGACGAACGCGGCGGCACCGAATACAACCTGGCCCTGGGCCAGAAGCGCGCCGAAGCCGTGCGCAAGTCGATGGCTGCCCTGGGCGTCTCGGACAGCCAGATGGAAGCCGTTTCGCTGGGCAAGGAAAAGCCGAAGGCCCTCGGCCACGACGAAGCTGCCTGGGCTGAAAACCGCCGCGCCGACATCGTCTATCAATAATCGGGACGCTGTCGCACCTGCCTGAGCGCTGGCGCTCCCGGCAGATTTGACAGCGGGGCGGGATGCGGTGCAGACTGCATCCCGCCCCGTTTCCATTTGGATTCCCAAGTTTTCATAGGTCTAGAAAAGTCATGATGATCAAACTGTCCCAGTTCCGCCTCGCCGCCGTCGCCCTCGCCCTGACCGCCTGGCTGCCCCTGCAGGCGAACGCCGGCCTGCTCGACGACGATGAAGCCCGCAAGGCGATCCTCGACCTGCGCGCCAAGGTCGACGCACTGGCACGCGACATCAATGCCCGCCTCGACAACAAGGCCGAGAAATCGATCGGCGTCGACATGCTGAACCAGCACGAACAGACCATGCAGGAAATCTCGCGCCTGCGCGGCCAGGTCGAAGTCCTCGCCAACGAGATCGCCAACGCCCAGAAGAACCAGAAAGACCTGTACGCGGACCTCGATGCCCGCATCAAGAAACTCGAACCGCGCCAGGAAACCATCGACGGCCAGACCGCCGAAGTTCTGCCGAGTGAAAAGAAGACCTACGACAACGCGATGGAGCTGTTCAAATCGGGCGACTACAAGGCTGCCGCCGGCGCCCTGCAGGATTTCGTCCGCCGCTTCCCCGACTCGGCCTACGCCGCCAACGCCCAGTACTGGCTCGGCAACGCCTATTACGCCCAGCGCGACTACAAGAACGCGATCGCCGCCCAGGAAGCCGTCGTCGCCAACTACGGCACGAGCGCCAAGGCCCCGGACGCCATGCTCAACATCGCCTCCAGCTACACGGAGCTGAAGGACAAGAAGAACGCGAAGAAGGCCCTGCAACAGCTCGTGTCGAAGTTCCCGGACTCGGCGGCCGCACAGGCAGCCAAGGACCGCCTGGCGGCGCTGAAGTAAGCCGTTTGACACGACCGCGGTTACCCCCTATAATCTTGCTTCTTTCGGGTCGTTAGCTCAGTTGGTAGAGCAGCGGACTTTTAATCCGTTGGTCGCTGGTTCGAGCCCAGCACGGCCTACCAGAATTCAGTAGTAATGAAAAAGGCATCCAGAGCGATTTGGATGCCTTTTTTGTTTTGCCGAAACGCTATTGAAACAATGCGTTCAAGCCAACCTTTTCTCTTCATTTGCCAATACGGCATTATTCTCCACTTGCGCATATCTATACTTTTCATCGCCGCCAAGATAAACAACACGCGGATCAGACGGAAGCGTCGCGTCCTTGCCAAATCCCGCTAAAGAATTGTGTACATAGCTGTCGAAAAAACGGATCACCATTTCGTCTTTCAAGCCGCTGTTTTTCTCGAACTCGTTCTCGTAAGCCGTAAGCAAAACCTTATAATGCGGGCGGAGTTCGGTTTCTTTTCTGCCATCGCCAGAGCCGCTCAACAAAATTCGAATCGCTTTGACATCAGCCAATAGTTGGCGATCGTACAAATCCAAGTTTGCTTGGAAATTCGTCATATCAGGAATCGAATCTTTTCGAGCCTTCGCTCGTAAGCGTTCGACATGCATATTTTCGTACTTTTGCCGTGCAGCGTCGATATCTGATTCTTTAATTGCTCCACTTCTCGGTGCATTCGCATCAACCTCGGCATTAGCTTGCACGTCTTGCGCCTCCAACAAGGCATTCAAGGAAACCTTCGCCACGGCTTCCCTCATCGCAAGATTTTCCACCTCTTTAGCCGCAGCTCCGCCGGATCTTCGAAACCTGTCTTCCTGAACATGTATGAGCTTCGTCTCGGCGACATCACCTGCCGCCTTGCGCCTGATCGCCCTGAAACGCCAGGCATAATATAACGCCATATGCCTGTTGATTCCATCGCCCAAGCTCAAGAAATTCCCTACTGCTTTCAAATAGTGGTCATAGGTTTCGCACATCTGTAGGTCTGTGTCAAAATCTTCTTTGTTGAGGGGTGCCCATTCTGCTAACATCGGAACGCCCTGACGTAGTGCGAAATCGTACATGTGACGCAAAGGAATTAAGCTCAACTTTTCAGATGGAAAAATCCCTTTTGCGCCTTCACCGGGCGCGTATCCTCCACCAACATCGGAATGCGCACCTGGATAGAGGCTCTCATAAAAATGCGAAGGCTTTGATATCTGGCCGTTCAAAACCACGCTTACGCTGTCCAATGGAAACGAATTCCGAATCTCATGTGCAGCAACGAAATGTCTTACTTCCTCGACCGTTTCGTGAACCATAAGCCTGCTGCCCCATCCGCGATGCCCGTTCTCAACTCCCGGCGCGGGATCCGCGCCTGCATTTGCAGTTGCCGTAAAAGCCAATGCTGTGGGACGAGTCGCTTTATAATTTTTTAGTCGCTTCGCAATCATGCCTGTAATATCGCCGCCGTACGCCTCGCGCAGGCCAGTCGTGTTCGCGCTCATGGGCAGTCCGACTGAGGCAACGGTATCAAACAGGCCCAAGAAGCGGAACCGGACCCGCCAAGATCCACTGCGTAACGCCCACTTATCGCCGCGTAAGACACAACGGCGCTCCATTATGAGGTTAACAAATGCCCGTGAGAGCGCAGCTCCCCGACTGAACCCGAAAACCGCAACATTTATCTCCTGAATAGCGTTTCCTGGAGCATTTGCTCGCGCCAATGGCGCCTCAAGACATGCATCAAATTGATCGAGCGCGAAGTTCAATCGCTCCTCTCCCATTGCGCCACATCCCAACCCGAGTGCACTGCCACCGTCATCACCTATTTCCGGAAAATATGTCCCGACGCCAGGAATGTAAATAGAATATATGCCTTCTGCCGGACTATTTCTCTTGTGAGCACGATACAGTCTAGCGACATTGCTGTGTTTCAAAATTCCCTCATCAGCCGTACGATTATTTCCAGTACCGTCAAAGAAAAAGGAAAGCCAAAGAATCTGTCTGCATATCGTTGGAACCCCTTTTTGCGCATACGCAGCTTTAATAGCGGGAACAACGTTGACAGAAGGCGATGGCTTCGGCACTTGGCCAGACCGCTCCGCTACGATATGTTGAGCCTGATCGACGCCGTCTCTAAGGCCTCGCTCCGTTGCCCGCAGCGCTGGCGAACGGGAGTCGCCAACTTGATCACTCTTCTGGTTTTTCGTCATCTTTGCATCTCGGAAAAGAGGACTTATCAGGGCGTCGCTCATCCAGAACGAGACGAGGGCTCGACATATTCTTAGTTAACACCACTTGCACGGAACCGTCTGGATAAAAGTGCGTTTCGACGTATTTTGATAACACTCCGACAGGACGCTGCACATCAGCTTCAACTTCCTTGTAATAGTAGTGCCTTATCTTGTCGGCTTTGCCCGTTGAATTATCCCTAATTAAATAGACACATCCGTCAACTTGCCATCGTACTTTCACTCGCATCAACCCACCTTGATTATTCGATAGCCGTAAGCAACAGCTAACGCCGCTTCCGCCGCTCGTGGGCGAACTCATAATAATGTCGCCTCCATCGGCTCCGTTCACGCTGTAGTTTGAAATATGACGATCGGTGTAGTTATAACCGACCAATCCCAAAAGCACATGATCCGGTTTCCGCTTTTGGAACGGCACTAAAGATTGTTGAGCGCGACAAACTGAAAAGACAAGCATAGACATCAACGAAAAAAATGAGATCACAATTATGTTTCTCGCAATCCCCGCCCCAAAGAACCGGATCATAAATTCCTCTTATATCTCACAAACCTTGTTAATAAAAAGCAACCATTACCAACCATTACTCCGTACCTCATCTAGGAACTCGGGATATACAGGGCTATTGACAAACCCATCCCCCTCCAGCAACAGTCGGGCGGCATGGAGCGAAAACTGAAGGACTGAGTTAAATCCCAATTTCCGCGCCGAATCGATTTGGCACGCCACAAAAGTAGATTGTTCTGGCTTCTTTATTAATGCCAAACTATCAGGAAAATTTGACCGGAGCACATCCAGCACCTGATCTATTTCTGAGGCCTCAAGCAGCGCGAATTCTTGCTGTTGACTGATCGCAAAAGGGGTTGAAAAATTTTCTCGATCGTTGAAAGTTACTGAAATATCAATCAAATCTCCCGCTCTATCGACGTATGCCCAAGATTCCGCAAGGCCAAGAAACGCATTCTTTTGGTCTTCAGGCATGATTTTTATCAAACTTCCCAAAACTCTTGGATCGAAGAAGCGCAGCATTACCTCCAAATTATCTGAAAGTCTGGCATCAAGACGCGACGATAGACGCTCTCCAATCTCGTCGAGATCCAGAGGTGAAGCAAGAATTACAATACTAGAGGAAAAGGTCCCGTTATTTGCAGTCCATTCCAATAATGATCGAGGCGCCACCCTCCTGTTTTTCTTGCATACCAATACCAGAATCGGTGCGACCGCCAATGCACTCGTTTCAGAGGTATGCTCAAAAAGACTCATCCACGCAACGCAACTCTTCAACAATTCCCTGTGAAGACCCGGCAATCCACCATGATCGAGCAGAAAATAGAGATTTGAGTTCGGACAAGCAACAAGGAACTTTTCCACCACGCGACCTAAATCAACAAAATAACTCACTTAGAACCTCACTATGAACGGCGAACCTGATTTTCGGGCCTTCATCAGGCATTCAACACAAATGCTTGCGGGTAACGCAGGTAATGGATAGGTACGTTTCTTTGGTCCATCAAAATTTTTCTTACCTGCCTTTACGCTAATTTTTCCGGGGCACTGCACCGTCACGTTCCCGCCTTCGATGGTGATATTCGCCCCGCCAGCCGTCGATAAACTGATCCGCTTCGCCGCCGCCCAATCAATATGCGCGTTCGCGCTGATGACATTGACCTCATCGCGCGCGCGCACCCTGAGTTCGTCGTGCTGGGCCTGAATGTCGACCGCGTCCTTGGCGGCGATGAACTGCAGGCCGAGGCCGTCCTCACCGGTCTTCATAGCACCGCCCAGCATGCCGATTGCCAGGCCCGCGTGGATGCGCAGCTGGCCGCCCGTAAAAAACTGCGTGTTTTGGCCGCTCGCCAGTGCGACGGTCTCGCCGTTGGCCAGTTGCAGGTTCTGCCCGGCGTGCGCGGCGAAGCCGTCTCGTGCGGTGATCGTGATCAATGGATCGGTCGCGCCGGCCGCGGATTCCATCATGTCATTCAGCGGTGCCGTGAGGCCAACCGTCTGATGCGTCGTGGCGACCGCGTGGAAGGAGTTGACCAGGGCTGCAGCTTGCCGTAGCGATGCGATACCGGGTGCGTTTTCCCCTGCCGGATCACGCATCTCGGCGGTGTGGTTGATGCCGTAGCTCGAGATCAACATGCCCTGCCCCGCTCGCACGACACCCTGAGCATCTGTGCGCAGCTCTGCACCCAAGCCACGGAAACTGCCGCGGTAATTGTCCGCAGCGTGCATGAGGTGCCCTAGGTTCAGCTCCGTCGCCGCATGCGTACAGCGCAGCTGGACCCGCCCCTGAGCATCGGTATCGTCGAACAACAGCTGGTTATAGCCGCGACCACCGAATTCCTTGCTGCGGATCCCCCACTGGGCTGCCACGTTGCGGTGCCCCGCGATGCTGCCCGATGCACCATGCCACACGGGACTGTTGCCGCCGGCGATGTTGCCCTGCCCGGACGGCATATGGTCTTCCGCCAGGGCGAAACAATTGCTGTCGTTGTCCGCGCCGGTACGGCCACCCGGCGTCGGTGCGATACCGCCCTCCCCCTGGCCGTTGTACAGGGCGCCGACGATGATCGGGCGGTCGATGTCGTTCTCAAGAAATTGCACCAACACTTCCTGTCCAATACGCGGCAGGAACTGGCTGCCCATGCCGCCGCCGGCCGCCCGCTGGGCGACACGGACCCAGCACGTTGCGTTGGCCTCGTCCTGCCAGTGGAAGCGGATGCGAACCCGGCCCAACCGGTCGCAGTACAACTCGTCGGCACCATTCGGTTCGTCACTGCCGTCGGGACCGACGACAATGGCACTCTGGGCGCCAAACGCGGTCGGCTTCGCGTCGCGTCGCCCGTCCCCGTCCGGCAGATAGGGGCGCCATGGCAAGTCGGCCGGTATCGCCTCGAAACAGTTTGCATAGCCCGATTTGGTCGCCTGGGCAATCGCCAGCGCGAGGTCATCCGGGCGCCCCGCGCGAACGCTGTCCTGCAACAGCTCGGGAATCGGTCCGAACAGTTCGGCCAGCGCCTGCTGGGCCGGTGGCGGTAAATTGTTCACACCTACACTCGTCACGCGCAGGACACTGAACATGGCCGCATCGCCCAATGCCCGCAACGGCGTCCTGGTGACGGTCAGGCGCGTGCCCGCACGCAGGCTGCGCACGGTGGAGCGGCCGTTCCACAGCTGGGCGCGGGCTTCCACGCCTTGCATCAGGATGTCGGCGTGATGCTCGGCCAGTGCGCGCGTCGGATAGGCGTACTGGCCTGGCGTATCGAAGACTTCCAACGCAGGCAGTCCCGGCGGGACGGCACAGCGCGTCGGCGCCTCTGCTGCCACGATCTGCTTCGCCTTGTAATCGCTGCTGAGCAAGGTCGTCATCGATGCATGCAGGCTGCGGCGAACGCGCAGCGACTGTACGGTGTCCTGGCGCTCGACGGCGCTGATGCCGTGGAAGCGGATGCCGCCGTCGGCCGCGCTACAGACGTCGTCGGGCAGCGTCCCGGGCACGCTGCTGTCGGCGAACAGAACCATGCACGGGTCGTCAGCGGTGTCCTCGAAGCGCCAGCACAGCCCCTCTTCGGTCAGGATCCGCCGCATGAAATCGAGGTCCGATTCGCGGTACTGGCAGGAATATCCGCGCGGCGGGACATCGGCCATGAACGATCGCACGTCCTCGCTCCAGCGCCAGCGCGCATGCGGAAGATAAGCTTCGAAGACACTGTCGACGATGTCCAGGACGGTCTTGTCTTGCCAGACGCGGCTGTTGCGCACGTGGGCCAGACGCCAAAGCCACGGCGAGATGCGCAGACGATAGCGGGCGAAGCCCCCATCGCTGCCGAGCATCGCCGCCTCGCAGATGTCGCCGGCGAAGCGGGTGCGCGTACGATTCGCCAGGCTCACCTCCAGCGCGGCCGGCTGACCCAGCAAAGCATCGAGGTCGAGGTAGGCGCTCGTCGACAGGACGATGACGTCGCGGATGCCGACCTCCTGGATGGCCTCATCGGCCGCGAAAGCCTCGACCAACAGTTCGGTGGGCCGCGGCGCCGCGCCGACGAAAAGCGAGTACAGCCGGGTTCCGCCCGTAAAAGCCGCCAGCGCGGCGCGAAGCTGGGCCGTCGACGCAGTCATGTGCAAACGCTCTCCTCGTCTTGGTGGATGCGGGGCGTTTGCCAAGATAACCGAGCCGGTCGCGCAACCTTTGCGCGCCGTCATTGCAATTGCTCGGATTCATTACAGACGGGTAGCGGCGTCTACGACGTCATCGCATGCAGCGCATCGATATCGTCCGGATCGCGCTTCAACCTGTCGGCCGCGGCGCGAATCTTGCGGTAGTAGATGCCGTTCCTCACGCCCCGATAGTCCATGTATGCCTCGGCGATCGGATCGGCCCGGTGCTCGCGTTTCGCCCGGTCGATCAGCGCCTGCAGATAGCGTGTGCCCATCTGGATATTGGTCGCCTCGTCGATGAAGGCCGGGCTCGCGTGGAAGGCGTCCGCCTGGGCATACAACACTGTCTCGGCGCAGCGCTGCTTGGCCGGCTTGCAAAGATTATCGAGCCGGAACAGTTCGCGGTTTGCCACTCTCAACAATTGCATCAGGCCTCGCGCGCTGCTGCCTTCGGGCTGGGCGCACGCGTCGAAACGCGACTCCATGTAGATCTGGCAGACGATCATCTCGTCCGGCAGGCAGGAGCGGTTATTCTCGTGCACGAGTCGGCGGATCTCGCGCAGGCGCGCAAGGGGTTCGGTACACACCATCGGGTCGGCCATGTCGCCACCTGTCTCGTTACTTCATGCGTTCCATGGTGCTACCCGGATTGCATGATCGGTTTGCGCTCGCTCAGGCGGGGCGATCGATTGAACTCAAGTATCCTTCTACACCGCCCTCGATAATTTCCGTTTGGAATGATCCCGTTCCGCAACCAAGGAATCCGCCGCCATGCCCCTCGACCTTTCCGATACCCTCGTGGTCGGCATCTCCGCCACCGCCCTGTTCGACCTGGCGGAAGCCGACGCCGTCTATAAAGCCCGATACGTCAAGAATCCGCAAAGCGCGCTGGAGGAATACCGCGCCTACATGCTCGAGCGCGAGAACGAGCCGCTGCGCGACGGCACCGGCATGGCTCTCGTGCGCGCCCTGCTCGGCCTGAATCGCTATGCGCCATCCGAGACGAAGCCGCTCGTCGAAGTCGTCGTCATGTCGCGCAACAGTCCGGAGACCGGTGTGCGCGTCTTCAACAACATCCGGTCGCGCGGCCTGCCGATCTCGCGTCACGCGTTCACGGGCGGCGAGTCCGTCGTCGATTACCTGGACGCCTTTGCCGTCGACCTGTTCCTGACGACGAATGTGGAAGACGCCCAGCGCGTGATCGATGCGCAGGCCTGCGCGGCCGCGGTCCTGAAACCGCCGCCGCACACGGCCGAGGCGCCGCCGGAAGACCAGGTGCGCATCGCCTTCGATGGCGACGCCGTGCTGTTCGACGATTCCAGCGAACTGGTCTACAAGACGGAGGGTCTGGACCGGTTCCACACGATCGAGGACGAGAAGCAGAACGAGCCGATGAAGGACGGCCCGTACGCGATCCTGCTGCGCCGGCTCGCGCGCCTGCAGGAACGGCTGCCGTTCGGCGCGGACGTGTCGCCGGTGCGTATCGCGATCGTCACGGCGCGCAGCGCGCCGGCCGAGATGCGGGTCATCAATACCCTGCGTCACTGGGGCGTGTACGTGAACGAGATCTTCTTCCTCGGCGGCGTGCCGAAGTCGAAGGTGGTCAAGGCGTTCCGCGCGCACCTGTTCTTCGACGACCAGGACCTGCACCTGGACCCGGCCGCGCGCCACGTGCCGTCCGGACGCGTGCCCTACCGCTCGGACTCGCCGCTGTTCACGCCGTTGCCGCTCGACCTTCCCGCCGATCCGCCCTTGCTGGTCGAAAAAGTCGAAGCCTCCTGACCACCGCGCACCTCGAACCGGGCGGCGGCGACCGCCCGGCCATCCTCTCCCACCAGCTTCAGTTCGTGCCCGCCCGGCTGCGGCGTCCACGTGGCGCTCCGGTCGGCCGGACCGGCGTTCGCGCCGTCCAGTTCCCACCGCAGGCCCGCGCCGCCGTACGCGCGCAAGCTCACGCGCTGCAGCGGCGCCGGGATGTCCGGATCGAGTGCGATGACACTGTCCGCGGCCGGATACACGATGCGCGGCGCGCGCTTCGCCGGCGGCAGTATCTCGACCAGCGCCACTTCCGTGCCGCGCACGAACCACTCGCTGCGTTCCGGCTCCACGGCCGGAGAGAACCGCACGGTCTGGCGCACGAGGCCCGGCGGTGCGGCGGGCGGCTTGCTGGGGCGTTCGCGGTGCAGGTAGTCCATCACGTCGCGCCAGACAGGTGCCGCGCCGGACACGCCGGATACGTCCCACATCGAGCGCCCGTCGAAATTCCCGACCCATACGCCCACCGTGTAGCGGTCCGAAAAACCCACGCACCAGTTGTCGCGCATGTCCTTGCTGGTGCCCGTCTTGACGGCGCTCCAGAAGCCCGTGGCGAGTTCGTTGGAGAGACCGAACGTCGTGCTGCGCGCGGCGCGATCGGACAGGATGTCGGCCACGATGAAGCTGGCGCGCGCATCCAGCACGCGCCGCTTGCCGTCCTGCACGCCACCGTTCGCCAAGGTGCGATAAGCGTGCGCGAGTTCCAGCAGGCTGACGTCGCCCGAGCCCAGCGCCAGCGACCAGCCGTAGAACTCGGGCGCCTCGGTCAGGCTCGTGAAACCGAGGGCGCGCAGGCGCTCGTGGAAACGTTCGAGCCCGGCCAGCATCAGGGTTCGCACCGCGGGCACGTTCAGCGAGCCGGCGAGACTCGTACGCACCGACGCCGCATCGCGGTACTGGTGGTCGTAGTTCTGCGGCACGTACAGGCCGCCGACGGTCGGGATGTCGACGGGCGTGTCGTCCAGCAGCGACGCGGCCGTGAGCTGGCCCCGTTCCAGCGCCAGCTCGTACAAAAAGGGTTTCAGCGTGGACCCGGCCTGGCGCAGCGCCGTCACGCCATCCACTTCGCCGGCGCCCCCGTTGGCGACATAGGCCAATACGTCACCGCTGGCATTGTCGATGACGATCACGGCGCCGTCGCCCACGTTGCGTTCGGCCAGTGCGGCCAGGTGGCGGCGCAGTGCAGTGACGGCGAAGCGCTGCAGGCCAGAGTCGAGGGTGCTGCGCGCCACGCCACCCGGCACGCCGCCGAGGCGCCGCACGAATTGCGGCGTCACACCTGCCGCCCCAAGATTCGACGTGGACGCGGTGCGCGCGAACGCAGCGTCGACTTCCCATTCGATGGCCGCGCAATCCGCACGCCGCTTGAGCTCATCCGCGAGCTCGCGCGCAAGCGCGCAGGCCCGCTTCGCGACCGTGCGCGACGGTGCTGTCGGCGCGCGCAACAGGCTCGCGAGGATCGCGGCCTCGCCCGCGTCCAGCCCGGACGGCGCCTTGCCGAACAGGCCGCGCGCGGCGGCCCCGATGCCCTGCAGCTCGCCGCGATAGCTGGCCAGGTTCAGGTAGGCTTCGAGGATCTGGCGCTTGTTCCAGCCGGCTTCCAGTTCGCGTGCCGCGAGCGCCTGGTCCCATTTGCGCGCCCACGTGCGGCCGGACGAACGCGGGGCCAGCTTCGGATCGAGCAGGCCCGCGAGCTGCATCGTGATCGTGGACGCGCCCCGCGTACGCTGCACGCCGAACAGGTTGTCCCACGCGGCCTTGCCGATGGCCTGGAAGTCGATGCCGCCGTGTTCCATGAAGCGCTGGTCCTCGGCCTGCAGCACGGCGCGACCCAGGGTCGGCGAGATGTCGTCCAACGCCACCCAGTCGAGCCGCCGTCCCGCCATGTCCACGCGCACGGTGGCGATCGTCTCGCCGTGGCGGTCGAGCAGGGTTGCGTCGGACGGGCGCCACGCCGCCTTCACTTCCTGGGGCGTCGGTACCGCGGCACGCGCGGGCAACGCCAACAGCAGCAGCAACCAGACCAGGTACTTCATCACTGCACCGTCATCCCCGCATTCGGCACCTCGCCGAACATCTCCGGCGCGTACATGGCTTCCACGCGCGTGGACGGCAGCGCAAAGCGGCCCTCGTTGTTCAACCGCACCGTGTACTCGACGGTGAAGCGTCCCTTCGGTACCCATTCGTAGTACGCGCGGTAGCCGGTGTGCAGGCGCTCCTCGAACGCCGGCCACGTCCAGCCCGTGCGGCGTTCGCCGGCCGTGGCGATCTGCGAATCGCGCCCGAGGCCGGAGCCGAGCACGCTGGCGCCGGCCGGGATCGGGTCGTCGACGACCACCCACGTCATGTCAGACTGCGCGTCGATGTCGAGGTGGACGCGGTAGACGTCTCCGCGCGACCACGTGCCCTTGACCTTCTGCTCGACCGGCGTGACGGTGCGCGCGATGCGGTAGCCGGACGACAGCGGCGCATTCAGCGGCACGGCCGCCAGGCTCTGGACCGTCGCCCACGGCTTGCCGGTGCCCAGCTGGCGCACGGTCAGCGTCCCGCGGCCCTGCGGCCACGCCTGCAGCACGGTCGCGGGCACCGTCCCCGTCCAGCTGACGGGCTTTCCGTCGGCACCGGCGACCACGACGTTCGCGCTGCCCGTCACCGGCTCCCGCTCGTAGGTCTCCGAAAAACGCTTGAGCGCGACGGTGCCCCAGGCATTGGCCGTCGTCGTGTCCCAGTGGCCGTGCTGCTGGCGGCCGAGGGCGCCGCGCGCGAGGCGGCCCGCGTCGGCCTTCCATGCCGGATCGTCCAGCGTCGCCAGCAGCAGGCGGTTGGCGTTGACGTCGACGGACGTCATGAGCCACCACCAGCCATCCGCGCGCTCGGTCGAAAAGCCCATCGTCGTGCCCTGCAGGTTCAGGCGCGCGCGCAGGATCTGGCCCGCCTGCGCCAGGCGCTGGTCGCGCTGCGGCAGCGCCGGCGTGCGTTTCAGGATCAGGTACCAGTCGATGACGGCGGACGTGGGCCACAAATTCGGCTGGACCTCGATCGAGTCCAGCATGGCCGGCTGCACCCCGGTATCGCGTGACAGCGCTTCCAGCGCGGCCAGCTTGCGCACGGCCAGTTCGCCCGTCGCGCGGCCGCTGCCGCGCACGATCTTCCCTTCGACGAATGCCGCGAGCCCCCCTTCCATGCGGCCGCGCAGCTCGTCGGGAATCGCATAACCCGCTTCGTGCGTCACGGACAGCACGTAGGCCGTCAGCACGTCGCTGCCCTCGTCCATCGGCGCGAAATACTTGACGAGGCCATCGCCGTCCAGGTGCGCTGGCAAGGTCGCGACGACCTTGTCCCACAGCGCCTTGTCCTGCAGCGCCACCGCACGCGACGTGCGTTGTTCGAAGCACGTGTACGGATACGCGGCCATGTAGTCGCGCACGCCGGGCAGGTCGCTGCCGAGGCGCGCCTGCAACGTCGTGCGGATGCCGCCGCGGCCCGGCAGCGCGTCCGCCGGGCGCTCGACGGGCATCGACTTCGTGCCGTCGATCTGCACGAGCGTCGCCTGCAGGGTGCGCACCGGCACGGCGACGTTCACCTGCTGCGTGACGCGCATGCGGTCGCTCGCGCCCTCGCCCGCCGCCGCCACGTCCCACTGCAGCCTGGTCGCGCCTGCGGGCACCGTGTAGTCCCAGCCCGCTTCGCGCGACTCGCCCGGCGCCAGCACGATGTCCTGCCGGGGCAGCGCCTGCGCCTTGCCGCCGTCCGCCGTCGCGCCGGCGTCCAGGCGGATGGCCAGCTGACGGTCGGACGCGTTGCGCACGGTGAAGCCGGCACGCAGGCGGTCGCCTTCGCGCACCTGCGGCGGCAGGCCGGAGACGAGCATCAGGTCCTGCGACGTGCGGATGTCCGTGCCGCCCGTGCCGAACAGGCCCGCGCCGCTGCTCGCGACGGCGACAATGCGGAACGACGTGAGCGAATCGTTCAGCGGCACGTCGACGCTCGCGTCGCCGTTCGCATCCAGCACCACCTTGCCCTTCCACAGCAGCAGCGTCTCGAACAGCTCGCGTCCCGCGCCCCGGCCGCCGCCGCCGCCGTGCGGGAACGCCTTGCGGCCGAAGTGGCGCTTGCCGACGACCTGCATCTGCGCCGTCGACGTCTCCACCTGCAGGCTGCGCTCGTGCATCATCGTCTCGAGCAGGTTCCAGCTTGTGTTGGGCATCAGCTCGAGCAGGCCGGCGTCGACGGCGGCGATGGCGACTTCCGTGCCGGCCGCGGGCCGCGTGCCGTCCGGGTCGCGCACGCGGATCCTGACCTGCGCGTGCTCGCGCACCTTGTACACGGGCTTGTCGGCCGCGACGTCGACCTTCAGTTCGTGGCCCTTCCATCCCACGCGGATCGGCGCGATGCCGAGTTTATAAGCGGGCTTGCCGAGGTCGACGAGCGCCGTCGGCTGCACGCCGGCCACGCGCCCGCGCACGACGAGGGCCGAGACGAACACGTTCGGCGCATAACTGCCTTTTACGGGAATCGAGATCGTCTGGTCACGGCCGGAGAGCCTCCGCACATACGTGTCGAGGATGCCTTCGCGCTCGACGGTCACGAGCACCGTCGCGCGGCGGAACGGGCTGCGCACCTGGAAGCGCGCCTGCTCGCCCGGCTCGTAGCGTTTCTGCGCCGGCAGCAGGTCGATGCGGTCATGGTCCGCGTTCGCGAACCACTGCTCGTCGTCGCCCGCCACGTAGACTTCGCGGTACGTGGCCGCCACGCGCTGTTGCGGATCCGTCGCGCGGGCCCGCAGGATCAGGTCCCCATCGACGGGCGCCTTCACGTCGCACACGAGCAGGCCGCGCGCATCCGTCGTGCCGCTGCACGCTTCGCCGACACGCTTGATCTCGGCACTGTGCTCGTACGCATAGAAACCGCCGACGAGACGGCGCCGGTGCGAATACGTCACGCGCTTGAGCAGGTCCACGGTCACCGGCACGTTCGCGACGGGTTTGCCGGCGACGTCCAGCACGACGGCGTGGAATTTCAGCGCGTCGCGGCGCAGCAGCCAGCCATCCGGCTTGATGCCGACGACGTACGCGGAGGGCCACAGCGGCACGCGCGTGGAAACCGTCAATGTCTCGCCGTTCGCGTCCTGGTACGACAGCTCGGCCAGCAGGCTTTTCGGACGCTCGATCGCGGGCAGTTTGTCGACGACGATGCGGGCGCCGCCCGCGCGGTCGAGCTGCAGGCTTTGCGTGCGCGCGACTTCCTGGCCGGGTGTGCCTTCGGATTCGACCTCCTCCTCGCCCTCGCCCCCCTGGTCGACGACGCCCTCCTTCACGTCGCCTGCGCCGAGAGAGAACTCGTCGTAGTCCGTGAACTGCACACCGATGTCCTGCACGACGCTGCGCAGTTTCACGGGCGCGAGGCCCGCTGGGCCACCCGACAGATAACTCACCTGCGCATCCAGCGTGACGGCCTGCGGCGCCACGGTGGGTTGCTTCGGTCCGGCCAGCTGGGCCTTCATCGTCGGCACGCGGAATTGCTCGACACGGAAGTCGCCCGCCACCTGGCCGCCGATCAGCACGTCGTACACGCCGAGCTTCGCCTCCGCGGGAATCGCCCACTCGCCCTCGGCGCTGCCGTTCGCATCCCAGCGCAGGGAAAACTCGACCTTCTCCCCGCTGCCCTGGTGGACGAGGAAGCCGCGCGCGGGCAGCGCCGTCTTGTCCGTGCCCAGTTCCTGCGCGCGCCAGTCGCGCAGCACCGATGGCGCCGGGTCTTTCGCGCGCACGAACGCAAACCCCTGCTGCGTGCGGCGGCGCAGGAAGTGCTTCATGTGGACGGTCTCGCCGGCGCGCAGCAGGGTCCGGTCGAAGACGGTCGCGACGATGCGGCTGTCCTCGTCGCGGCTGCCCGTCGGCAGGTTGAAGCGCCATGCCTCGATGCCCTGCTGCCAGTCGGACAGCGTGAACGTGAAGTCGTCGCCGCGCGCGGCCGTCACGACGTAGATATCGCCTTCCTTGCAACGAGCATGCGGCAGCGCCTGGCGGATGCGTGCGAGGCCGGCCGCGTCGCTCGTGCCGCTCCACAGCAGGCGCGCGCCGCAGTCGCGCACTTCCACGCGCGCGCCCGCGACGGGCTGGCCCTTGTCGAGCGACGTCACCCACACGAGCGACGATTGCGCGCCGAGTTTGAAGTGCGCGGCGAGATTGGTGACGAGGGCCGCGCTGCGCACGTAGGCCGTGCGCCCCTTCGGGTTCAGCGCGGCGCCAAGACGCGGGCTTTCCAGCTCGACGGCATAGAAGCCGGGCTGGCGCAGCGGGATGCCGATCACTTCGAACGCGCGCCGCCCGAGCGGCCTGGGCAACGTAAAGCGCTGCAGCGCGTCGGCCTTCGCGCCCTTGAAGATCGACACTTTCAGTTGGTCGCCTTCCGGCTGGCTCGGATTCAGGCCGCCGTGCGGTCCCGCGACCTTGCGCAGCCACGTCAGCACGTCGGCCGTGCGGCTCGCATCGAGGCGCATCGCGGTGCCGTTCGTGTGCATGCGTCCCGCCAGCTGCGCCTCGACGTTGCGCACGGTCACGGGCAGCAGGCGGTCGCCGTTCGCCTCGATGATGCCGAACGGCGCCGCGAACTTGACGAGCGGCGGCTGCTCGCCCGTGCGCACGGCCAGCGGAAAGCGGCCCGCGTTGACGAGAGGCCGGCCCGCGTCGTCGCGCAGGTCAGTGGGCAGGTGCAGTGTGAGCTTCGACTGTTCCGGGAACGGGCCCGGAACGCTCACCTGGCCGACGAAATCCGGCGCCTGCCCGCCCTCCTTCTCGACGCGCGCAGGCCAGCGCTTGCCGCCCGGTCCTTCGAGGTAGATCTGCGCCGCATCGGCCGCGCGCACGGGTGCGCTGAAGTCCACGCGCATCGGCTGGAACGGGATGCATTGGGACCGGGCATTCACTTTTTCGCAGTTGAAGCGGGCCGTGAAATCGGCACGGGTCTTGAACGACAGCGTCTGGTCGTCAAGCGTCGCGATGCCGTTCGGCGCGGCCACACCGGCGCCCCACACGAGCGCCACTTCCGCGTTCGACGGCAAGGTGCGGCGGCATTGCAGCACGACGATGCGGGCCAGGCGGCCCGCCTTATCGTCGGCGCGCAGTCGCGCGTCCGTGTACGGCCCCATCTCTTCCTTGCCGCTGTCTTGCGCGACGACCTGCCGCACGAACCAGCGGTCCGTGCGCAGCACCTGTTCGCGCTGCTCCCCGGTGAGCAGCGTCACGCCGATCTTGTCGCTGGCGCCGTCCGCGCGGCACCAGGCCTGTTTGACGATGCTGTCGTTCGATGCGGGTGCGGACAGTGCGAGCACGAAGGCCTGTTTCTCGTCGATGCCGGACGCGCCTTCGTGCGGCAGCGATTCCAGCACGGCAGGGCCGCCCGTGCCGACGTCGAATATGCGTTGGCCCGCGAGCGGCTGGCCGGCGAGATCGCGCACGCTGGCTTTCAGCGTGAAGCGGCAGCTCGTCGCCCCCGGCAGGTCGCGTTCGAAGTCGTAGCTCCACGTCTGCGCATCGACCCAGCGGCCGCTGCCCGGCACCGGACATGCCACGTCGAACGGGATCTCGGCGCGCAGGTCGCCGAACGGCACCATCGGCTGCGAGAAGCGCGCGACCGCCTGGCGCACGCGCCGCACCTGTCCTTCCGGCGAAAAGCCGGACACGGTGGTCTGCGCCCACGCGCCCGACCAGCAGCACAACAAGACGAAGCACAGCAGGCGGCGCAGGACGGCCATGGTTTCTCCCGGGAGATGGCGGACGGACGACGGCTGAGTGTTGCAAACTCGGCTTGCAGTGTCAACAACGTTTAACAATTTGCAACACAGTATGGCCGTCATGCAAACCTGCATCATTGGATATAGAATGCGGTTCTTATATTTCCTGAACGCATATAAGGCGTCCGGATAACGAAATGAGGAAACCATGAGTCTCCCCCTGATCCTGAACCTGGCCATCGCCCTCGCCGCCTGCGGCCTGCTGTATACGATGCAGCAACGCCACTTGTCCTTCACCAAGCGTGTGTTCACGGGCCTCGGCCTGGGCATCGTCCTCGGCGCCGCGTTCCAGGCGTTCTACGGCAACGGTTCGCCCGTCATCGCGCAGACGAATGCCTACCTCGACATCGTCGGCACGGGCTACGTGAAATTGCTGCAAATGATCATCATGCCGCTGATCATGGTGTCGATCATCCAGGCCATCCTGAAGCTGCGCGATGCCTCGTCGCTCGGCAAGATCAGTGCGCTGACGATCGGCACGCTGATGGTCACGACGGCCATCGCGGCGTCGATCGGCATCCTGATGGCCAAGCTGTACGGCCTGTCCGCCGTCGGCCTGACGTCGAGCGCGGCCGAAGTCGCGCGTGGCCACTATTTGGAAGGCAAGCTGGCGACGGCGCAGGACGTGTCGCTGCCGACGATGATCCTGTCGTTCATTCCGGAAAATCCCTTCCTCGACATGACGGGTGCGCGCAAGACGTCGACGATCGCCGTCGTGCTGTTTTCCATTTTTATTGGCGTCTCTGCGACCGGCATCGCCGCCAAGAAGCCGGACGTGTTCGAGAAGTTCAGCGAGTTCGTCCACGTCGCCCACGTGATCGTGATGCGCATGGTGACGCTCGTGCTGCGCCTGACCCCGTTCGGCGTGTTCGCGCTGATCACGCAAGTGCTCGCCAGTTCCAGCGTGCAGGACATCCTGAAGCTGATCGGCTTCGTGATGGCCTCGTACAGCGCGCTGATCCTGATGTTCGGCGTGCACCTCCTGATCGTCGCGGCCGTGGGCCTGAACCCGGGCCGCTACGTGAAGAAGATCTTCCCCGTGCTCGCGTTCGCGTTCACGTCGCGCACGTCGGCCGGCTCCATCCCGATGAGCGTGCAGACGCAGACGGCGCGCCTGGGCACGCCGGAAGGCATCGCCAACTTCGCCGCGTCGTTCGGCTCGATGATGGGCCAGAACGGCTGCGCCGGCATTTACCCGGCGATGCTGGCCGTCATGATCGCGCCCACCGTCGGCATCGATCCGTTCACGAGCAGCTTCCTGCTGCCGCTCGTCGGCATCGTCACCATCGGTTCCGTCGGCGTGGCCGGCGTGGGCGGTGGCGCCACGTTCGCGGCACTTATCGTGCTGTCCGCGCTGAACCTGCCCGTCGCGCTGGCGGGCCTCCTGATTTCCATCGAACCGCTGATCGACATGGGCCGCACCGCCCTCAACGTCAGCGGTTCCATCACGGCCGGCACGTTCGCCAGCCGCGTGCTCGGCCAGACCGACATGGCCGTGTTCGACAGCGACGCCGAGGTCAACCTCGACAGCGAGGAACAGGTGGCGTAACCACATTCTCCTGGCCACGTAAGACCGCGCCTACACGTCGTTTCGGCAGACATTTTCGTCCGGAATCGTGCGCGGAAATCCCGCCGAATCCGTCTATGATCGCATCATGTCAAAATCACAAACGGTCGGATGATGGATCAGAAGTGGCCACAGGAAATCTGGCTCGTCAGGCACGGGCAAAGCGCCGGCAATGTCGCGCGCGATGCCGCCGAAGCCGCAGCGGGCCTGCACATCGACATCGCCGAACGCGACGTCGACGTGCCCCTGTCCGAGCTGGGCGTGCGCCAGTCGCAGGCGCTGTCGAGCTGGTTCGCCGCGCTGCCGCGCGAGGGCCAGCCGAACGTCGTGCTGCATTCGCCGTACGTGCGCGCGGCCGAGACCGCCAACATCCTGATGCAGCGCCTGAACCGCGACGACTTGCTGGCCGTCCACGCCGACGAACGGTTGCGCGAAAAGGAGTTCGGCATCCTCGACCGCCTGACGGTGCGCGGCATCGCCGAGAAATATCCCGAGCTGCATGAGCAGCGCCACCACGTCGGCAAGTTCTATTTCCGCCCGCCCGGCGGCGAAAGCTGGTGCGACGTCATCCTGCGCCTGCGCAGCGTCCTCGACACGATCACGCGCGAGTATCCGCGCGAGCGTGTGCTGATCGTCGCGCACCAGGTCATCGTCAATTGCTTCCGCTACCTGCTGGAGCGGATGGACGAGGCGACGATCCTCGCGCACGACCGCGCCGGCGACGTGCCGAACTGCTCCGTCACGTCCTACGTCTTCGATCCCACGCTGGGCAAGCACGGCAAGCTGGCCGTCCGCCTGGTCAATTTCGTCGCCCCGCTCGAAGCCACCGGCACGCCGGTGACGGTCGCCAAAGATCAACCTACCGCGGCCAAGGCCTGAGGTCCTCTCCCCATGACGCTGCATACCCACGCCCGCCCGCGCGACGTCGATACGAGCCTGCTCCGCAGCTGGCCGCTGCCCGTGCCCTCGAACGATGCCGACAAGGAAGACCGCGGCCACGTGCTCGTCCTCGGCGGCTCGCGCGAGATGCCGGGTGCCGTGATCCTGGCCGCCACGGCGGCCCTGCGCGCGGGCGCCGGCAAGCTGACCATCGCCACCGGACGCAGCGTGGCGCAATTGGTAGCGCTCGCTATTCCGGAATCGCGCGTGCTGGGGCTCGCGGAAAACGACGCCGGCGGCTTCACGGTCGAAGCCGTGGCCGCGCTCGATCCGCTGGCGGACAAGATCAGCGCCATCCTGATCGGCCCGGGCATGCAGGACGAGGCCGCGACGGCCCGCCTCGTGCACGCGCTGCTGCCGCGCCTGGACGGCAGCGACACGAAGGTGATACTGGACGCCGAGGCGATGGGCGCGGTGCTGCATCCGCCTTCCGGAGGCACGCCGAACAGCGCGCCCTTCCGCTTTAACGTGCCGGTCCTGTTGACGCCGCATGCGGGCGAGATGGCCCACTTGACGCGCATCGCGAAGGAAGAGATCGGCGCGGCGCCGGACCGCCACGCGATCGACGCGGCGCAGAACTGGAACGCCGTCGTCGCGCTCAAGGGCGCGCGCACCGTGATCGCGGCGCCGGGCGGCGAGCGGTGGCAACACGAAGGCGGCAACGTGGGGCTCGCCACGTCGGGCTCGGGCGACGTGCTGGCGGGCATCACCGCGGGGCTCGCGGCGCGCGGCGCCAGCCTGGCGCAGGCCGTCGCCTGGGGCGTCGCGCTGCATGCGCGCGCGGGCGAGCGCCTCGCCGAACGCTTCGGCAGACTGGGTTACCTGGCGCGGGAATTGTGTGACGTCATTCCCGCCCTGCTCGAACAGGCCGCCGGCGACAACGCCGACGCGGCGGCACGGCCATCCGGCAGTTTCGCCGGTGGACAAAGGGTTGAACGATGACGGTTCGGCTCTTATCTAATCCGCACGTGTCGACGTTGCAGACGTCACGGCGGATGAAGGGAGACTTCGGTTTCCCAAAGCAGAAGGCGTGCAATCCGACGAACCGGCCGGCACGATGCCGGTCAAATGCAGACAGTCGGATTCGTACGCCACCGGGGCCGCGTATTGCGTCGGTTCCCTGATGGTTCGCGTTTGGGCCGCATGGTCCATCGGGAACCCTAAGCCCCGCCTCACTTCCATTGACTCACCGGGAGACGGCGGTAAACGATAGACGTGAACGAGGAGTAAAACAAATGAAAGCTCTTAACAACGCATCGAAAATTCTGTTTGCTGCAGCCCTGATGGCCAGCCTGGCCGCTTGCAAGAAGAATGACACTACCAGCACGACCGGTACCGGCGACACGTCGGCCACCGCGCCGAGCAGCAGCTCCGGCACCAGCGGCACGACCGGCGCGACCGGCACGGGCACGACGGGTGACACCTCCGGCACCGGCGCAACCGGCACCACCGGCACCACGGGCGGCACCACCGGCGCAACGGGCACGACCGGCGACACCGGCACGGGCGCAACGGGCACCGGCACGACCGGCACGGGCGCAACCGGCACCACGGGCACGGGCGCAACCGGCACGACCGGCGGCTCCGGCTCGTCGGGTACGTCGGGTACGTCGGGTACGTCAGGTACGACCGGCAGCGACACGTCGGGCACCTCCGGCACCTCGGGCACCGGCACCTCGGGCACCGGCACTTCCGGCCGCTGATCGCCGTGGCGCATCGGCAAAGGGTCGTGAACGGCCCTTTGCACCGGCATGCACTGGGCGCGGCGGATGCGGCCCTAGTGCATGCCGTGACAGTAAAAAAAAGGGCCTGCGCGAGCAGGCCCTTTTGCATGCATGCCGGCCGTGGCCGGCAAAGCGTTACATCACGCCGTCGCCGGACGGCCACGACCGATGGCGAAGCGGCCAGCCTTCACGATCATGCGGAAGACGAGGCGCACCAGCACCAGCGTGAGGATCGCCTCGACGAAAGTCATCACGAACGCCGGCAGTGCCGTGAAGCGGGCTGCGCGGCGGTGGAACTTGGCCACCATGCGGTCGCGGGCGATCTCGATGCTGTCGTAGAAGGTCGGGACGACCAGCAGGGTCAGCAGGGTCGACGTGATCGTGCCGCCGATGATCGAGATGGCCAGCGGCTGGTAGAACTCGCCCGAGTCGCCGAGGGCCAGCGCCACCGGCAGCATGCCGGCGATCAGCGCGAACGTCGTCATCAGGATCGGACGCAGACGGGCACGGCCGGCGGCCATCAGCGCCTCTTCGCGGTCCATGCCTTCCGCTTCGCGCGAACGGGCGGCGTCCAGCAGCAGGATCGCGTTCTTCGCCACGAGACCCATCAGCATGATGATGCCGATGAAGCTCATCAGGTTCAAGGTCGCGTGCGTGATGATCAGCGCGAGGACGACGCCGATCAGCGACAGCGGCAGCGACAGCATCACGGCGAGCGGCGCCGTGAACGAGCCGAACTGCATTACGAGGATCAGGTACATCAGGCCGATACCGGACACGAGCGCGATCGTCATCTGCGTGAACACTTCCTGCTGGTCCTTGCTCTGGCCGCCCAGCGACAGGCCATAGCCCGGCGGGAAGTCCATCGCTTTCGCCAGCTTCAGCGCGTCGTCCATGACTTCACCGTTCGAACGGCCCTGGGCATTGGCCGACACGCGCACGACGCGCTTGCCGTCCTTGTGTTCGATCGCGGACGGGCCCTTGCCCATCGTGATCTTGGCGATCTGATCCAGCGGCACCATCATGTTGCTGCCGCTGACGGCGATCGGCAGGCGCTCGATGTTCTCCAGGCCCACGCGGTCTTCCGGCGCCAGGCGCACGGCCACGTCGCGGGTCTCGCCCGTCGGGTCGACCCAGTCGCCCACCTCGATGCCGGCGAACGCGACGCGCAGCGCGTTGGCGGCGTCGCCCACCGAGATGCCCATCATGTTCGCGAGGCCGCGGTCCATCTCGATCTGCAGCTCGTCCTTCGGATCCTGCTGGGACAGCGTGACGTCCACGGCGCCCGGCACCTGCCGCAGTTTTTCCATGTAGGCATTGGTCAGGTCCATCAGCTTGCGCGAATCCGGGCCGGTGAACTCGATCTGCACGGGCTTGCCGTTGCCGTTCAGGTCGTCCGTGACCGTGTACTCGGCACCGACGAGGCGTGCGATCTTGTCGCGCAGCTCGACGGCGATCTCGGACGCGCTGCGATGACGCTCGCGGCGCTTGCCGATGTCGACGTAGATGCGGCCGCCGCCCGAATTGATCGACGCGTTCGTGTCCTTCGTTTCCGGCAAGGTGCGGGCCAGCGCGGCCGCCTCTTCCATCTTCATGCGGGCATAGCCCACCGACGACGAGGCCGGGGTACGCACTTCGATCAGCAGCTGGCCGCTGTCCATCTTCGGCAGGAACGACGTGCCGCCGAACTTGAAGTGCAGGCCCAGTGCCGCGACGAGGCTGGCAACGGCGATCAGCGCCATCCAGCGGCGGTGATGCAGCGCCCACGCGATCACGTGGCCGTAGCGGTTGGCCTGGTGGTCGAACCAGACATTGAATTTCGCGAGATATTTCTCGATACCCTTGCGCGGCGCATGGTGGTGGCCCGGCGGGTCGCCCCAGTAGGCGGACAGCATCGGGTCGAGCGTGAACGAGATGAACAGCGACACGATCACGGAGCAGGCCACCGTCAGCGCGAACGGACGGAACCATTCGCCCGAGATGCCTGGCATGAAGGCGACGGGGATGAACACGGCCATGATCGAGAAGGTCGTCGACGCGACGGCCATGCCGATCTCGGCGGTACCTTCGAGGGCGGCCGTGCGGCGGTCGGAACCGCTTTCCATGTGGCGGACGATGTTTTCCCGCACGACGATCGCATCGTCGATCAGCACGCCGATCGCGAGCGAGAGGCCCAGCAGCGTCATGAAGTTCAGGGTGAAGCCGCACAGCCAGACGGCGATGAACGCGGCCAGCACGGACGTCGGCAGCGACAGCGCCGTGATCAGCGTCGAACGCCACGAGTTCAGGAACGCGTACACGACGAAGATCGTCAGCACGGCGCCGAACACGAGCGATTCGATCACGTTGTTCAGGCTGTCCTGGGCGTCTTCGCCGCCGTCGTACGAAATGTCCAGCTTGGTGCCGGCCGGCAGTTCCTTGCGGATCTGCTCGATTTCCGCGCGCACCTTCTTGGCGATACCGACGGTCGAACCTTCGCGCGACCGCACGATCTGGATACCGACGTTCGGTTTGCCGCTGCGCATCGACACGCTGTCGACGTCCGCGAAACCGTCCTTGATGTCGGCCACCTGGTTCAGGCGCACGATGGTGTCGCCGTTGCGTTTCACGACGACCTGCGAGAAATCTTCCGGACGCTCGATGCGGCCGACGAGGCGGATCCCCTTCTCGTCCAGTTCGCTGCGCACCTTGCCGACCGGCGCGTTCGTGTTCTGGCGCGACAGCGCGTTGGTCACGTCGCTGACGGAGACGTTGTACTCGCGCAGCTTTTCCGAATGGAGCAGCACGGACAGCTCACGGCGCAGCGAACCGTTCACCTGCACGTTGGCCACGCCGTCGATCGCGCGGAAGCGGTCGGCCAGCTGGTCTTCGGCCAGGCGCGAGATCTCGGCATGGGTCTGCGAGCTCGACGACAGGGCCAGGTTCATGATCGGCTGGGCGGACGGGTCCACGCGGCGCAGGACCGGTTCGCGCATCTCGATCGGCAGCTTGTAGCGCACGGACGCGATGGCATTGCGGACGTCATCCGATGCCTCGATCAGGTTGCGCTTGAAGTCGAAGCGCAGCACGATCGTGGCGCTACCCTCGTTGGCGTACGCATTCACCTCGGTCACGCCCGTGATGGCCTGCATCTGCTTCTCGAGGCGGTCGATGAGTTCGCGCTCCGACGTTTCCGGCGACGCGCCCGGATACGGGACCGTGACGACGATGATCGGAATCTCGACGTCCGGGTTCTGGTTCACGCGCAAGTGCTTGAGCGCGAGCAGGCCCATGCACATCATGCCGATGATCAGCACGAGTGTCGCGATGGGCTTCTTGACACTGAAATTGGACAGGAACATGGTGGTTAATCCCGCTTATTTACCCTGGGTCGCGTTGCCGCCGGTGCTGGCGGCGCTGGCGACGCGCGCAGCGGCCGCCATTTCCACCTTCTGCCCGTCCTTCAGGGTCGAGCCCGGGTGGCGCAGCACGGTGTCGCCGGACGCCAGGCCGTTCTTGATTTCGAAATTGCCGGTGCGCGGATCGCGCGAGCCCACCGTCAGGTCGATCTTTGCCAGCTGGCCGCCCTTCACTTTCCAGGCATAGGTCTTGTCGCCGGCCTTGACCATCGCGGATTCCGGCAAGGTGATCGCGTCGGACAGTTCGGCGTCGATGCGGCCCTCGGCATACAGGCCGGCCACGCGCGGGCGGGCCTCGCTGTTGAAGCCGACGAGCACCTCGACCTGGCGCGTGATGTCGTTCGCGGTCGGGTCGATGCGCTTGACGATGCCGGTGAATTTTTGCTCGCCGTAACCGTTGACGCGGAAGAAGACGGGCTGGCCGACCTTGACGGCGGCGATCTTGTCGGCCGACACGCGGCCTTCGAAGCGCATGCTCGTCGGATCGATCACCTTCAGCAATTCCTTGCCGATGGCGGCCGTGTCGCCGGGGGAGACTTTGCGGTCGGAGACGATGCCGTCGAACGGCGCGCGCACGACGGTGCGGGTCACCTGCTGCTGGGCCGCGACGAGACGCGCCCTGGCGGCCGACAGTTCGCTCTGGGCGCTGTTGCGGCGCACTTCGGCATCGTCCAGCGCCTGGGCGGACGTCATGCCGGACGCGCGCAGCGTCTTCAGGCGCTCGAGGGCGCGGTTCGACTGCTCCAGGGCCTGGGTGGCGGCGCGCTGGGCTTCCTGGGCCGACATCAGGCTGTCGCGGATCGACGTCTCGTCCAGCTTGACGAGCACGTCGCCCTTCTTGACCGGGTCGCCGTTCTCTTTCAGGACCTGCAGCACGATGGCGGACACTTCCGCGCGCAGGTCGGCCTTGCGTTCCGGCTGGATCGAGCCCGTGATCACCGGGCCGTTCGCGAGCGCACTGCTCTGCACGGTCAGGACATCCTCGGGAGCGACGAGCAGCTGGACGGCCTTGCCATCCTTCTGCTTGGCATCCGCCTGCGCGTTGGCGGCGTCGGGCTTGGCAGGGTCCTTGTCATGTTTGCCGCACGCACTGAGTGCGGAGGCAATGGCAAGGAAGATTATAGTTTTGCGCAGCATTTCTTGGTTCCCCCGAGGATGGACTCGTTACCTGTAAAAATAAGAATGGAAAAGGCCAGCGCGCAGTATCGATTAGGCCGTCATGACCGTCAATTGACGTTTCGGCAAAGCGCGGTTTTGGTGGGATGAACTGCAGATAGACGGGATGAAATGCGTTTGGCCGAGGTTGAAATGTACGGCAAAACGGACAGGCGGACGACCGGGCGGACGTCCGGGATTGACGTATGCGTCAACCCCGTACTCGAGAATACTCAGCGGGCGAACAGATGATAGATCAGGTTCCCCATCAGGATACCCGTCACGATCCCGCCGCCGATCTCGACAAGCGTGTGCCCCATCCGCTCGCGCAGCGTCTTGTGGTCGGGCTTGCCTTCGGCCAGGCGGTTGATGGCGGCGGCCTGGCGGCCGACGTGCTGGCGCAGGCTGTTGGCGTCGATCATCACGATGAAGCACAACGTGACGGCCACGCCGAACGCCGGATGGCCGATGCCCTCGCGCAGCGCGATCAGGGTCGCCATGCTGGTGACCGTGGCGCTATGGTTGCTCGGAAAGCCGCCATTGCCGACCAGGTTGAACGCCCAGCGCCGCTGGCGCGCACTGTTGATGAGGAATTTGATCGGGCCGACCACGAGCCAGGTCAGCACCGGGGTGACCAGATAAGAGACATCCATGTGAAATCCATTCAAGGGAAACGGGAGGCATGACGCCGGGCGGCATTATGGCAGATGCGATGTCACGTGAGCAATTCACGGGCGGCGATCGATGCGCCCGCCAAAGTGGGAAACGGGGTAATATGCGCCGTGTGGTCATTCAGACAATGCGCAGATAAAAACAGGAGAAGTGCATGCAACATTTCAGGTTGTCGTTCGTGGTCACCGCCGTCCTGCTGGCGCTGGCCGGCTGGTGGGGCTTTTCCCACGGCGGCACCGCCGGCCTCCTGCAGGCCCTGTGGATCGCGGCCGTGCTGGGTGTGCTGGAGATCTCGCTGTCGTTCGACAACGCCGTCGTCAACGCGTCCGTCCTGCGCAACTGGAACGCGTTCTGGCAAAAGCTGTTCCTCACGGTCGGCATCGTCGTCGCCGTGTTCGGCATGCGCCTGCTGTTCCCCCTTCTCATCGTGTCGGTGGCGACGGGCCTGGGCCTGATCGACGTCTGGCACATGGCCGTCGACAACCCGGCCGAATACGCCCGCAACCTGACGTCGCGCCATGCGGAAGTGGCCGCGTTCGGCGGTGCCTTCCTGCTGCTGGTCTTCCTCAACTTCCTGTTCGACGAGGAAAAGGAACTCCACTGGCTGGGCTGGATCGAAGAAAAGGTCGGCAAGTACGGCTCGGAAGGCCTCGCCATCCTGCTCACCCTGCTCGCCGTGTTCGGCTGCATGAGCCTCATGCCGCAGGAGCGCAAGCTGTCCGTGCTCATCGCGGGCGTCGTGGGCGTGCTCGTGTACGTGGGCGTGAACTGGTTTTCCGGCCTGCTGGAAGAAGAAGAATCCGACCCGGCCGTGGGCAAGCTGATCTCGCAGGGCAGCATCGGCGGCTTCCTGTACCTGGAAGTGCTGGACGCGTCGTTCAGCTTCGACGGGGTGATCGGCGCGTTCGCGATCACGAACGACGTCGTCGTGATCATGCTCGGCCTGGCCATCGGCGCCATGTTCGTGCGGTCGCTGACCGTGTTCCTCGTGCACAAGGGCACGCTGGAAGAATTCGTCTTCCTCGAGCACGGCGCGCACTACGCGATCGGCATCCTGGCCCTGATCATGTTCGCCAGCGTCGAATACGAGATTCCCGAATGGTTCACCGGCCTGTCCGGCGTGGCCTTCATCCTGGTTTCGCTGTGGTCGTCGATCCGCTACAAGAAGCGCGAGGCGCTCGAATCGGCGACGTAACTCTAGACATCAACGGAAAGGAAGTAAGATGGCGATCAGTTTGCAGAAAGGCGGCAACGTCAACCTGTCCAAGGAAGATCCGAACCTGAAAAAGGTCATCATCGGCCTCGGCTGGGACCCGCGCGCGACCGACGGCGCCACCTTCGACCTCGACGGCAGCGCCTTCCTGCTGCGCGGCGACGGCAAGGTGCGCGGCGATGCCGACTTCATCTTCTACAACAACCTGCAGTCCAGCGACGGTTCCGTCAAGCACACGGGCGACAACCGCACGGGCCAGGGCGAAGGCGACGACGAGCGCCTCCTCGTCGACCTCACGCGCGTGCCGCCGGACATCGAAAAGATCGCGTTCGCCGTCACCATCCACGAGGCCGACCAGCGCCGCCAGAACTTCGGCCAGGTCGCGCGCGCCTTCATCCGCTGCCTGAATGCCGAAGGCGAACGCGAGATCGCCCGCTACGACCTGTCGGAAGACAGCTCGACGGAGACGGCGATGATCTTCGGCGAACTGTACCGCTATGGCAGCGAGTGGAAATTCCGCGCCGTCGGCCAGGGCTACAACGGCGGCCTCGGCCCCCTCGCCCGCTCCTTCGGAGTGAACGTCTAAGTCTGGTCTAATTGACAATCCACGCGCCCGTGTCAGAATGGGCGCGCTTCGTCACGCCCCGTGACTTTAATTTCGCACACCGACCATGCCCAAGACCCTGCCGCGCCGCGCCATCGCCATCCTCGCCTCCGTCGTCATCGCCGCCGTGGCGCTGTTCGCCCTGTACACGTGGATCGTGCTGAACTGGTCGTATTCGGAAGGCGAACGGGCCGGCTACCTGCAGAAACTGTCGCGCAAGGGCTGGCTGTGCAAGACGTGGGAAGGCGAGATCCTGCTGTCCAGCATGCCCGGCGCGATTCCCGAGCGCTTCAACTTCACGGTGCGCGACGAGAACGTCGTGCGCCAGCTGCAGGCGGCCATGGGGCAGCGCGTGCAGCTGACGTATTCGCAGCATGTCGGCATCCCGACCTCGTGCTTCGGCGAGACGGAATACTTCGTCGACAAGGCCGTCGTCGGCGGGTCGAATCCGGTGGCGCCCAGCAATATGTGACGCGTTGTTGCGTGGCTTTTGTTAAAGAAATGTTATACGCAAACATTTCTGTTGCCGCCCGCTGGCCCCTGCCCTACACTCTCCTGAGCAAGCAATACAACAGGAGACATCATGCAACAAAACCCCATCCGCAAAATCGTCATCGTGGGCGGCGGCACGGCCGGCTGGATGGCCGCGGCGCCGCTGGCCCTGCGCATGGGCCGGCGCTGCGACATCGTGCTGGTGGAATCGCCGGACATCGGCACCATCGGGGTGGGCGAAGCGACCTTGCCGACGATCCGCTTCTATAACGCGGCCCTCCAGCTGGACCACGCGGACTTCATCAAGAAGACGCAGGCCAGCTTCAAGCTCGGCATCGAATTCAAGGATTGGGGCCACGTCGGCAACCGCTTCTTCCACGGTTTCGGCGACTTCGGTCCCGCCCTCAACGGGATCCAGCCGCACCATTACTGGCTGCGCCTCGCGCGCACGTTCGACCGGATGCCGGCCATGGAAAACTGGTCGATGGCGTCGGTCATGGCGCGCGAAAACAAATTCACGATGCCGAACGACACCCAGCCGGGCGTCACGGACGCCTACTCGTTCGGCTACCACTTCGACGCCGGCCTGTACGCCGCCTACCTGCGCGATTACGCGCTGGCGCGCGGCGCAAAGCGCGTCGAAGGCACGATCACCAGCGTCGACCAGCATCCGGAGACGGGCTTCGTCACGGCCGTGCGCCTGGCCGATGGCCGCACGCTCGACGCCGACCTGTTCATCGACTGCTCGGGCTTCCGCGGCCTGCTGATCGAAGGCGCGCTGCAGGCCGGCTACGAGGACTGGAGCGAGCACCTGCCCTGCAACAGCGCCCTCGCCGTCCCGTGCGCGCGCGTCGAACCGCTGACGCCCTACACCCGTTCGACGGCCAAGGGCGCGGGCTGGCTGTGGCGCATCCCGCTGCAGCACCGCACCGGCAACGGCCACGTATACAGCAATGCGTTCACGACGGACGACAAGGCGCGCCAGGACCTGCTCGACGGCCTCGACGGCGCGGCACTGGACGAGCCGCGCCAGCTGCGCTTCGTCACCGGCAAGCGCAAGAAATCCTGGGTCAAGAACGTCGTGGCGATCGGACTGTCGGCCGGCTTCGTCGAACCGCTGGAGTCGACCAGCATCAGCCTGATCGAAACGGCCGTCGGCACCCTGATCGAACAATTCCCGGACCGCGACTTCCGTCCCGAGCTGGCGGACGAATTCAACCGCATCATCGGCAGCCGCTACGAGTCGATCCGCGACTTCATCGTCATGCACTACAAGCTGACGAAGCGCGACGACACGGAATTCTGGCGCTATTGCGCGAACATGCGCATCCCCGATTCGCTCGCGCACCAGATCGAACTGTTCCGCGAGACGGGCCGCGTCGCGATCCTCGACCGCGACAGTTTCCTGCTCCCCTCGTTCGTCTCGATGCTGGTCGGCCTGGGCGTCGAGCCGAAGCGCTACGATCCGTTCGTGGACGACGTCGACATGCGCCAGCTGCACGGGCACTTTGCCGGTCTGCGCGACCTCATCGCGCAGACGGTGGCGAAGATGCCGTCACACAGCGCGTACCTGGAGAAGAACGCGAAGGCGCCGATGGTGGGCAAGGCGGCGTAACCGCCCGCCGTTCACTCGTGATCGCGGTCGGCGCGCTGCTTGGCCACCGCATCCGCAAGCCGCATTGCCGCCTGCACCTTGGACGGCTGCTGCGAGAACCGGCCCAGCACCTCGCGCGCGAGGTCTTCCGATTCGGCGCGCTGCTTGGCTTCGGCCTGGCGCGCCTCGATCTGTTCGCGCAGCGCGGCCAGTTCCGCCACCTGCTCTTCCTGGCGGACGGATTCCAGTTCCACGAGGCGCTTCTTCGCCTCGGCCATTTCCTGCGTGGCGAGCGCCGTCTTGCGCTGCATTTCGGCCGCCAGCTGGGCGTTGGCCAGCAGCGCGCGCTGGGCGTCGCGTTTGTCGATCGCGGCCTGGGCCGCGGCCTGCTCGGCCGCTTCGCGCATCTTCGCCAGCTGCGCACGCTCCGCTTCGGCGGCAGCGCGGGCCTCGGCCGCCGCCACCGCGGCACGCTCGGACGCCATGCGGGCCGCCGCCGCTTCGTTGGCACGCACATCGGCGGCCGTCTGCTGCTGTTGCGACGACAGCTTTTGTTCCAGCAGCAGCAAGGCGTCGTGCGCGGCATCGGCGGCCGCACGTTCGGCCGCCAGCAATTCCTCCGTCAACGCCTGCTGGCGGCGTTCGTGGGCGGCGCGGTCGGCCTGCGCCTGCGCCAGTTCGGCCGCACGTGCGGCCTGTTCGCGCTGGGCGTCGGCGATCGCCTGCTCGTGTTCGGCCTGGCGTGCCGCATGTTCCGCGATCGCGCGCTGGGCATCGAGCGCGGCCTGGCGCTCGGCGGCGGCGCGCTGCTCGCTCCCGGCCTGCGCGGCCAGCAAGGCCGCGTGCTCCTGTTCGGCGGCGACGCGGCGCGCGTCGAATTCGGCCTGCTGCGCGGCCAACGCGTCGCGCTGGGCCTGCAGCCGGGTGGCATGTTCCTGTTCGGCCGCGGCGAAGCGCGCTTCCGTTTCGGCGCGCAACGCGGCGATCTCGCGCTGCTGGGCTTCGAGCCGCTCGGCCAGTTGAATCGTTTGCTCCTGCTCCGCGGCGGCGCGGGCTTCGGCCGCGGTGGCCAGCGCACGTTCCGCCTCGATACGGGCCTGCTGGCGCGCCAGCGCCTCCTGCTCGGCCTGCATACGTGCCTGCTCGGCCTCGGCCAATGCCTGCGCCTGCGCGGCGCGCTCCCCGGCCAGCCGCGCCGCTTCGCGCTCGTGTTCGACCCGCTGCGCCTCCGCGGCCAGTTCGGCTTCCGCCGCCGCGTTCTGCGCGGCGCGCGCGGCAGCGGCCGCTTCGCTCAGGGCGGCGCGCTCCTCGGCCAGCCGGCGCTCGCGCTGCTGGGTCTCCAGATCGCGCTGCGCCGCTTCCTGCGCCACGCGGTCCGCTTCCATCCGCAGGCGCGCCTGTTCGGTCGCCTCGCGCTCGGCGTCCAGGCGGGCCTGGCTTTGCTGGGACTCTTCCTCTTCCGCCGCGGCGCGGGCCAGGGCCACGTCGCGCAGCTTGCGGTCGGCTTCGATGCGGGCTTCGGTCGCGGCGATGATGCGAGCCTCCGCTTCGCGCCGGGCGGCGGCGGCATCGGCCGCCATCTGTTCCAGGCGTTCGCGGTGGATGGCGGCGTCGCGCAATTCCTTTTCCGTCTGCAGGCGCATGCGCAGCGACTGCGCGGCCGTGCGCTCGGATTCCACCTGGGCCAGCGCGATGGCTTCCCGTTCCTGCTCGATGTGCGCGAGGGCGCGGGCTTCCTCGAGCGCGCGCGCTTCCGCGGCCGCGCGCGCGAACGCGGAGGCGAGCGCCACCTGGTCCGCCCGTTCGCGCTGCTGCGCGAGTTCCAGCGCTTCCGCCTCGGCCTGCGCCAGCTTTTCCGACGTCTGGCGCGCGGCCCGCTCCGCCCGTTCGCGTTCGCGCGCGAGAATCGCCACGCGGGCGTCGGCGCTGGCGCTGTGATGCACTTCCTCGCGCGCCGCGTGCACGGCCGCCACGCGTTCGGCCGCCTGCAGGCGCGCCTGCTCGGCCTGGATGGCGAGATCGTCGGCATCGCGCTGGGCGCGGGCCGCGATCTCGGCGTCGATGCGCGCCTGTTCCGCCGCGCGCTTGCGGGCATCTTCCTCGGCGCGGGCACGGGCTTCCGCCGCGAGGCGGATCTGCGTGTCGGATTCGACGCGGGCGCGCAGCTCGGCCGTCTCCTGGCGGATCGCTTCCAGGCGCTCGGCGGCGGCCTTGGCGGCTGCGCGCAAGGTCTCGATGCGGTCGCGGTTCGCCTCGATCGCCTCTTCCGACGCCTGCGCGTTCGCGAGGGCCGCGGCCGCCGCTTCGGCGTCGATCGCGGCGCGTTCCTCGGCAAGGCTGCGCGCGCGGGCTTCCGCGTGGGCGCGGTTCTCGGCCGCCACGGCCGCCTTCGCTTCCGCTTCCACGCGCGCGATGCCTTCCTTGATCGCGCGCTGTTCCAGATGCTCGCGCTGCGGCTCGACCTGCGGCGCCGCGTGGTCTTGCGCGGCGGGCATCAGGTCGATCGTGAAATCGGCGTCGTCTTTCTGTGCGGATGGATCGGTGCGGTCGGCGTCGGTCATGGGTGGCTCGTCAGGTGGCGTGCGGGCCCAGGCGGGTCCGCACTTAATTATGCGACATGGTTCTGTTTCATGTCACGCCGAGCTGAATCGTAAACCACCGTCAATTCCGGCGTTAGACGGGGAACAAGGGCGGCTCATCCATCAGCGCCACCTGCTCGCGCAATTCGAGGATGCGATCCTGCCAGTAGCGCTGGGTATTAAACCAGGGAAATGCCGCGGGGAACGCCGGATCGTCCCAGCGCATTGCCAGCCACGCCGAGTAGTGAATGAGCCGCAAGGTGCGCAGCGCTTCGACGAGGTACAGCTGGCGCGGATCGAATTCACAAAAATCCTCGTAGCCGGCCAGCACGTCGGACAACTGCCGCACCATCTCGTGGCGCTCGCCCGACAGCAGCATCCACAGGTCTTGCACGGCCGGGCCCATGCGGCTGTCGTCGAAGTCGACGAAGTGGGGACCGTCGCCCGTCCACAGCACGTTGCCGGCGTGGCAATCGCCGTGCAGGCGCAGCAGCGACAGTTCGCCGGCGCGGTCGTAACAGCGGGCGACGCCGTCCAGCGCCTGGTCCAGCACGCTCGTATAGGCCGTCAGCAATTCCGGCGGAATGAAACCGTGGCCGATCAGCCAGGCACGGGGCTCCCTGCCGAACGTGTCGAGGTCGAGCCGGGGGCGCTCCGCGAACGGTTTCACGGCGCCCACCGCGTGGATGCGGCCGATGAAGCGGCCGATCCATTCCAGCGTGGACGGGTCGGACAGCTCCGGCGCGCGGCCGCCGCGGCTGGGGAACACGGCGAAGCGGAAACCGCCGTGTTCGTGCAGGGTCCGGCCCTCGAGGACGCGGGCGGGCACGACGGGGACTTCCTGGTCGGCCAGCTCCTGCACGAACGCGTGCTCTTCGAGGATGGCGGCGTCGCTCCAGCGCCCGGGCCGGTAGAACTTGACGACGACGGGCTGGCCTTCTTCGCGGCCGACGCGGTACACGCGGTTTTCGTAGCTGTTCAGCGCGAGCAGGCGGCCGTCGCCGCGCAGGCCGACGCTGTCGACGGCGTCCAGCACCATCGCCGGATCGAGCCGGGAAAAGGGGTGATTCGAGGTGTTGTCGGAGGGATTATCCATCCTGCCATTGTAAGGTTTTCGCCGGCCGGAGGGCGGAAGCGTTACACTGGCGCCTTCAATGCAAGGAACCGCAACAATGCAACTCGACCAGCCCCTCACCGAAAAAGAATTCGACGACCTCGACAACTTCCTCCTGTCCGATCGCTGCTCCGACGACGCGATGACGATGGACACGCTGCACGGCTACCTGACCGCCATCGCGATCGGTCCGGAAACCATCATGCCGGCCGAATGGCTGCCGCGCGTGTGGGGCGAAGAAGGCGCCGTGCCCAAATGGAAGAACCCGAAGGAAGAAGAACGCATCGTCAACCTGATCATGCGCTTCATGAACGAAGTGCTCGTCACCTTCGAGGTCGCGCCGAAGGAATTCGAGCCGCTGTACGTCGAGCACGACATCGGCGGCGAGACGCTGATCGACGCCGAGGCGTGGTGCTGGGGGTTCTGGGAAGGCATGGAACTGCGACCCGGCTCGTGGAACGAGATCTGGGATTCCGAAGCGGCCCCGCTGATGCGCCCGATCTACCTGCTGGGCGCCGACGAGATCGAGGAAAGCGAGCTGGCCGAGGTGGAAGACCCGAAGAAAGCGCACAAGCTGGCGCTGGAGATCGAGGCCAACCTGCCCGGCATCCACCGCTTCTGGCTGCCGCGCCGCAAGGCTGCCGTCGAGACGGTGCGCCGCGACGAGCCCAAGGTCGGCCGCAACGACGACTGCCCTTGCGGCAGCGGCAAGAAATACAAGAAGTGCTGCGGGGCCAGCCAGGACTGACCCCTGCCGTCAAGCCGCTTCGGCGAGGCGGCTTTCGAACAACGCCGCCAGCAGGTCCGACTGGCTGACGACCCCGAGGAACACCGCCCGCTCGTCCACCACGGGAATGTGGTGCAGGCCGCCGTTGCTCATCAGCGGCACGAGCGTCGCGATCGGTTCGTTCCTGTCGACGACGGCCACCTTCGTCGACATCAACTCCCCCACCGTCGCCGCCCGCTCCGGCCGCACGCCCAGCACGTGGGCAAACAGGCCGCGCAGGCGTTCGCCCACCGTCTGGTAATCGTCCAGCCCCGCGTGGTGCAGGAAATCGCCCTGCCCGATGATGCCGGCCACGCGATGCGAAGAGTCCAGCACCGGCAGCGCGTGCAGGTTGTGGTGGCGCAGCAGGCGCCACGCTTCGGCCAGCGGCATGTCCGGGGTGGCCGTCACGACGTCCTTCGACATGATCGCGCCGCAGTTCACCGTGCCGAAGCGGCGCGCGTAGGCGCGTTGTTCCGTCTGCAGCAGGATGTCTTCCAGGTCGTCGCGGCTCACGTCCAGCACCTGGCCGTAGCGGGCCAGCACGGCATCGAGGTCCTCGGCCGTGAAGCCCAGACGCGCCATCGGGGCCGGGTCGCGCGTCGCGTGCGCCGCCTGCTGCGCGGTGCGCAGCGCGGATTTCTGGTTGTGCGGGTAGCGCCGGCCCGTCAGGTTGTTGAAGACGAGCGCCGCCAGCACGATCAGCGTGGAGTTCAGGCATACGGGCAGGAACGCGAACTTGAAGCCGGCCGCGTGGATGGCCGGGCCGCCGAGGACGGCCGTCAGCGCCACCGCACCGCTGGGCGGGTGCAGGCAGCGCAGCAGGAACATCACGAAGATCGCGCAAGCGCCGGCCAGCGGGGCGGCCAGCGCCGGGTTGGCGACGCTCTTGGCGCAGATGATGCCGATCAGCGCGGAAATCGTATTCCCTCCGATCACCGACCACGGCTGGGCCAGCGGGCTGGCCGGCACGCAGAACAGCAACACGGCCGATGCGCCCATTGGCGCGACGAGGGCCAGCGGCACGATGCCTGAGCCCTTCGTCAGCATGTCGCTGAGGATCGCCGTCACGAACAACCCCACGAGGGCCCCTGCCACCGCGCGCATGCGTTCTCCGCGCGGCACCGTATTCGGTTGCGGTACGAACGAGCGCAACCATTCCAGACTGTGTTCCAGCATCATTCCTGTCGATTGTAAAAAAGCGGCAACGCCAAGCGTCGCAAAAATGTATCACGTTATGATATATTATTTGGTTCCCAAAGCCAACGCCTACGCACGTTCCAGCCTGTGAAAGACCAATCTCCCCCGCTGTCCAAGACGGATTTCGCCGCATTGTCGGAATTCCGCTACCAGATGCGGCGCTACGAGCGCTTCTCCGAAAACGCCGTGCAGAAGGAAGGCATCACGCCGCTGCAATACCTGCTCCTCCTGCACATCAAGGGTTTTCCCGGACGCGAATGGGCCACCGTCGGCGAGCTGGCCGAACGCCTGCAGGCCAAGCAGCACGGCGTCGTCGCCCTCGTCACGCGGTGCGAGGCGGGCGAGCTGGTCGCGCGCCGCACGAATGCCGAGGACCGGCGCCGCGTGGAAGTGCACTTGCTGCCCAAGGGCGAAGCGCTGTTGACGCGGCTGGCCGCCGTCCACCGCGCCGAGCTGCGCGCCCTGCAGGGCGTCTTTACCGTTCCCAATCTTGCATAACAAAATGAAAACTGCCACGCATCCTTCGCTACCGCGGCGCGATTTCTCGGGCGACGTCCGCCTGCTGCGCATCGCCGCCCTCGCCGCGTTCATCGGCGCGCTCAGCACCGTTGCCGCGCGCGTCCTCCTGACCATGATCCGGTTCTTCACGGACCTTTTCTTCTACGGAAAATTCTCGTTCGCGGAGCTGTCCCCCGCGGACAACACGCTGGGCCCGTGGATGATCGGCATCCCCGTGGTCGGCGGCCTGATCATCGGCCTGATCGCCCGCTACGGCACCGAGGCGATCCGCGGCCATGGCATTCCCGAGGCCATCGAGGCGATCCTGTTCAAGCGCAGCGCGATGTCGCCGAAGGTGGCCGTGCTGAAACCGCTGTCGTCGGGGATCGCCATCGGCAGCGGCGGCCCGTTCGGCGCGGAGGGGCCGATCATCATGACGGGCGGCGCGATCGGCTCGCTGATCGCCCAGCACTTCCACCTGACGGGCGGCGAGCGCAAATCGCTGCTCGTCGCGGGCGCCGTGTCCGGCATGACGGCCGTGTTCGGCACGCCCGTGGCCGCCGTGCTGATGGCCGTCGAACTGCTGCTGTTCGAACTGCGTCCGCGCAGCCTGCTGCCGGTCGCGACCGCATGCGCCGTGGCGGGCTTCCTGCGTCCGCTCGCGATCGGCGCCGGCGCGCTGTTCCCCGTGGAGACGGCGCCCGTCGCGCCCATTGCCCTCCTCTCCTGCCTGCTGGCCGGCATCGCGTGCGGTGCGCTCGCGTGGCTGATGTCGACGGCGCTGTACCGCGTCGAGGACGGCTTCCACCGCCTGCCCATCCACTGGATGTGGTGGCCGGCGCTGGGCGGCCTCGCCGTCGGCATCGGCGGCTATGTCGAACCGCGCGCGCTCGGTGTCGGCTACGACGTCATCGGCGATTTGCTGCACAATCACATGGTCGTCAGCGCCATCGTCGGGCTGCTCGCCGTAAAACTCGTGATCTGGCTGATCGCGCTCGGCTCCGGCACGTCCGGCGGCGTGCTGGCCCCGCTGCTCATGCTCGGCGCCGGCCTCGGCGCGCTGCTGGGCCCTTACCTGCCGGGCGCCGATCCCGCGCTGTGGCCGCTCGTGTTCATGGCCGCCACCCTGGGCGGCATGATGCGCGCGCCCGTGATGGCCGTCGTGTTCGCGTTCGAGCTGACGCACGACGCCAACGCCCTGCTGCCGCTGCTCGCCGCCGCCGCAGGCGCGTACGGTTTCACGGTGCTGACGATGGGCCGCTCGATCCTGACGGAAAAGATCGCACGCCGCGGCCATCACATCTACCGCGAGTACGGCATCGATCCGCTCGAGCGCCACAGCGTGGCGGAAGTGATGACGACGGACGTGCACCACATCGACGCCAGCGCCACCATCGGCGACGTGCTGGCCGCGCAGTTCGGCCCGGCCCAGAAGCACCGCGGCTACCCGGTCACGCGCGACGGGCTCGTCGTCGGCATGGTCGAGCGCGACACGCTGAACGGCCATCCGCCTTCGATGCCGGTCGGCGACCTGTTCGGTGCCAATCCGCCCCTCGTCGCGCTGCCCGGCGAAACGTGCCGCGCCGTGGCCACGCGCCTGGCCGTGCACGGCATCGAGCGGCTGCCGGTCGTCGCGCAGACGGGGCATGCGCAACTGGTGGGCGTCGTCAGCCGCAGCGACCTGATCAAGGCGACCGCCACCCTGCACGACGAGGAGCACGAACGCCGCACCTTGCGCACCCTGCCCCTGGTGCGCCGTCCTTGAGATAGGGCAAGCAGGGTCCAGCGTGTTACTGAACAATCATGTACGATAAGCAACCCGCGTTCGCGCGTTGTGTCACATAGAGAGGATAACAACATGATCAAATCACTCAAGCACACCCTGCTCGCCGCCGCACTCGCGGCAGCAACCGTTGGCGCCCAGGCCGCCGCACCGATGGTCAAGACCCCGGCCCCCGGTTTCTTCCGCGTGATGCTGGGCGACGTGGAAATCACGCCGATCAGCGACGGCACCTTCGACCTGCCGATGGACCAGTTCATGCACCAGAAGCCGGAACTGACGCGCGCCGCCATCATGAAGAACTTCCTGAAGCTGCCGGTCGAAACGTCCGATAACGCGTTCCTGATCAACACGGGCAGCAAGCTGGTGCTCGTCGACACGGGCGCCGGCGCGCTGTTCGGCCCGACCGTGGGCAAGTTCGTCAACAACCTGAAGGCCGCCGGTTACCAGCCGGAGCAGATCGACGAGATCTACATCACGCACATGCACGGCGACCACGTCGGCGGCCTCGTCAACAATGGCCAGCGCGTGTTCCCGAACGCGGTCGTGCGTGCGGGCAAGGCCGATGCGGACTACTGGCTGAGCCAGGCGAACATGGACAAGGCCCCGGCCGACAAGAAGGATTTCTTCAAGGGCGCGATGGCGTCGATCAATCCGTACATCCAGGCCGGCAAGTTCAAGCCCATCGAGAAGGATGGCGAACTGGTCCCGGGCGTCTCCGCCCTCGCCGAGCATGGCCATACGCCGGGCCACACGGTGTATGCGGTGGAAAGCCGCGGCCAGAAGCTCGTGCTGATCGGCGACCTGATCCACCTGGCGGCCGTCCAGTTCGACAATCCGCAGGTGACGATCGCGTTCGACAGCGACGAGAAAGCGGCCGCTGCGGCGCGCAAGAAAGTGTTCGACGACGCGGCGAAGAACGGCTGGCTCGTGGGTGGCGCGCACCTGCAGTTCCCGGGTCTGGGTCACCTGCAGACGCAGGGTAAAGGGTATCGCTGGGTGCCGGTCAATTACACCCAGATGCGCTAACGCTCCGTTTCGATCTCCGCCAGTAACGCCGCCAGCTCGTCCATGTCGACGGGCTTGACGAGGTGGTGGTCGAACCCCGCCTCGAACGCCGTGCGGCGGTCCTGTTCCTGGCCGTACCCCGTGACGGCCACCAGCACGATGGCCCCCGTCTGCGCATCCGCGCGCAGGCGGCGGGCCAGTTCGTTGCCGTCCATCTCCGGCAAGCCGATGTCCAGCAACGCCACGTCCGGCCGCTGGTGCCGCGCGCGTTCCAGCGCGTGGTGCGAATCGTGTTCGACCTCCACCAGGTAGCCGCACGCTTCCAGCAGCATGCCGAGGGTGGCCGCCGCGTCGACGTTGTCGTCGACCACGAGCACGCGCAGCGGACGCCGCGCGCCGCCGGCCGTACCAAACGCACCGGCGCCGCCTTCGCCCCCCGGCGGACGCGCGCCCCCTTCCATCAGCGGCAGCGCCACCTCGAAGGTACTGCCCCGCCCCAGCCCCGGACTCGTGCAGGCGACGGCACCGCCATGCAGCTCGACGAGGTTCTTGACGAGCGCGAGGCCGAGCCCCAGCCCGCCCTGGGCCCGGTCGACCGAGCGCTGGCCTTGCGTGAACAGGTCGAACACGTGGCCCGTCAATTCCGGTTCCATGCCGATGCCTTCGTCGCGCACCGTCAGCAGCAGCCGGCGGCGCGCATCGTCGACCGTGGCGGCGACGTCGATGCGGCGGCCTTCCGGCGTGTACTTGGCCGCGTTGTTGAGCAGGTTGGCGAGCACCTGCACGAGGCGCGCCTTGTCGCCCAGCACCATCGCATCCGGGTCGGCGATGGTGACGGCAAGGTGCTGTCGGCGCGCCTCGAACATGGGCCGCACCTGCTCGATGGCCTCGTCGACGATGGTGCGGGCCGCGACGGGCGCGCGCGCGAGCGTCACGAGGCCGCGCGTGACGCGCGACACGTCGAGCAGGTCGTCCACGAGACTCGTCATGTGGCGCACCTGGCGGCCGATGATGGCGCTGCTCTGGCGCACCCGGGCTTCGTCCAGGCGGCCGATGCGCAGCAGGTCGGCAGCGGCGCTGATCGGCGCCAGCGGGTTGCGCAGTTCGTGCGCCAGCATCGCGAGGAATTCGTCCTTGCGCCGGTCGGCGGCGCGCAGCTTGTCCTCGGCCGCTTTGCGCTCCGTGATATCGCGGAAGAACGACACGACGCCACCATCGGCCGTCGGATAGGCGCGCACCTCGCACCAGATCTGGACACCGTCCGGCATGCGCTGGCGGTACTCGGCGGTGCCGGCCACGCGGTCGCGCATCACGCGGCGGTACATGCGTCCCGCCTCGCTGTCGATGGCTTCCGGCCAGACGTCCCAGTGGTTGCGTCCGATGATGGCATCCGGATCCTTGTGCGCGATGCGCAGGCCGGCGGGATTCATCTGCAGGACCGTCCAGTCGCGCCCGAGCAGCATGAAGCCTTCCGCGATCGTGTCGAGGATCGTGCGGCTGCGGTCGCGTTCCTCGCGCAGCGTGCCCTGCACGCGCGCCAGGTCGACGGCGGCCCGGATGCGCTCGGCCGTGCCACGCGCCAGCGCCACCTCGGCGTCGGTCCACGCATGCGGCCGGTCCAGGCCCAGCACCAGGAACGCCTGCAGCCGCCCGCCCTTGCGCAGTGGGACGGCGAGGCAGGCCTGGATGTCCATGGCGAGGTAAGTGCCCTGGCGGGCGGCCGCGCGCGGGTCGGTACGCACGTCGGCCAGCCGCACGATCTCGCCGGCGCGGCCCGCGTGCGTCAGCCCGGGACCGAAGGCGTCGACGGAAAACGTGTGGCCGGCCACGCTGGCGAGCCCCGGGCGGTTCCAGTCGCGCGCCACGTCCAGCGTATCGAGCGCCTCGTCGACTTCGCCGTACAGCACGCGCGCCATGCCCAGCTCCAGGCCCAGCAGGGTGCAGCCGGTGCGGATGGCTTCGTCGGCGGACGTGAGCGGGCGCAGCGCGTCCGCCACCGTCAGTTCGAACGCGGCGCGGCGCTCGGCCTGCACGCGGCTCGTCGTCTCGATGACGGTGCAATACATGCCGGCGACGCGGCCGTGGCTGTCGTGCAGCGGCGAATACGAGAACGTGAACCACGTCTGTTCGCGAAAGCCGTGGCGCTCCATCGTGAGCGGCAGGTCTTCGAAATACGCGGATTTGTTGGACAGCGCCCGGTCGACGATGGGCACAAGGTCCGGCCAGATCTCGGCCCACACCTGCTGGAACGGCATGTCGAACGCGGCCGGGTGCTTGGCGCCGAGGATCGTGGCGTAGGCGTCGTTGTACAGGAAGCGCAGGTCCGGCCCCCAGGCGACGAACATCGGGAACGCGGAGCTGACGGTCATCGACACGGCGGTGGCCAGTTCGGGCGGCCAGTCTTCCGGCCGGCCGAGCGGCGACGCGCTCCAGTCGTGCTCCCGCAGGAGACGCCGGACGTCGCTGTCTCCGCCAAGGCCGGCGGTGGTACGCAGAATGTCAGCCATGGCCTGATTCTCGCATACCCGGCGGCGGGACCCATGCACGATTGCAACTTCGTGTCCGAGCCCGCCTGGTCTCTTTTTACAGTTTAATGAAATGCTCGCGGTAGTAGCGCAGCTCTTCGATCGATTCGATGATGTCCGCCAGCGCCGTGTGCTTCTGCGCCTTCTTGAACCCGGACGCCAGCTCCGGCTTCCAGCGGCGGCACAATTCCTTCAAGGTGGATACGTCCAGGTTGCGGTAGTGGAAGAACGCTTCCAGCTTCGGCATGCCGCGCGCCATGAAGCGGCGGTCCTGGCAGATCGAGTTGCCGCACATCGGCGACTTGTTCGCCGGCACCCACTGCTTCAGGAAGGCGATCAGCTGCTCCTCGGCCTGGGCCTCATTGACCGTCGACGCCTTGACGCGGTCGATCAGGCCCGAGCGGCCGTGCGTGCCCTTGTTCCAGGCGTCCATCTTGTCCAGCGTCTCGTCGCTCTGGTGGACGGCGATCACGGGGCCCTCGGCCAGCACGTTCAGGTTGGCGTCCGTGACGACGGCGGCCACTTCGATGATGCGGTCGTTGTCCGGATCCAGGCCGGTCATCTCCATGTCGATCCAGACGAGGTTGAATTCGTTCGGGCGCTGGGTGGATGCTTCGGTAGTGGTAGCTTGTGACATAATTCTCTCTTCGCTTATAAGCTTTTAATCAGTCGGGGTCAGAGCGTAATTTGGTGAGGTCAGAGCACAATCGTGAAAACCGTGCTCTGACCCCACTTCATAAAATTCCGTGCTCTGACCCCGAAAAACAGGATTTTCTCACAGGCATAGAATGCTTTCATCCGCGTTTTCGGTTTTGTTCGTCGTCTTTCTCCTGCTCACGCTCGGCCTGAGGTACTGGCTGGCGCGTCGCCACATCCGCCACGTCCTGCGGCACCGCGACCAGGTGCCGGCCGAATTCGCCGCGAAGATCCCGCTGTCCGCGCACCAGAAGGCCGCCGACTACACGGTCGCCAAGACCCGCTTCGGACTGTGGGCCGCGCTGTGGAACACGCTCGTGCTGACCGGTTTCACCCTGCTGGGCGGCCTGCAGGCGCTGTCGACGGCACTGCTGCACGCGACCGGTCCCGGTATGGTGCACCAGATTCTCCTGATCGTCGCGTTCGCCATCGTCTCCGGTGCGCTCGACCTGCCGTTCTCGTACTACCGCCAGTTCGTGCTGGAAGAGCGCTTCGGCTTCAACAAGATGACGGTCGGGCTGTGGATCATGGATGCCGTCAAGGGCGGACTCGTCGGCGCCGTCATCGGCCTGCCGCTGCTGTGGGTCGTGCTCACCCTGATGGACAAGACGGGCGCCCTGTGGTGGCTTTACGCCTGGTTCGTGTGGAGCGGCTTCCAGCTCTTGATGATGGTGTTGTACCCGACCGTCATCGCGCCGCTGTTCAACAAGTTCACGCCGCTCACGGACGACAAGCTGAAGGACCGCATCGAAGGCCTCATGACGCGCGTCGGCTTCGCGGCCAAGGGCCTGTTCGTGATGGACGGCAGCAAGCGCTCCGCGCACGGCAACGCCTATTTCTCGGGCTTCGGCGCCAATAAACGCATCGTGTTCTTCGACACGCTGCTGTCGCGCCTCGCCCCGGAAGAGATCGAGGCCGTGCTGGCGCACGAGCTGGGCCACTTCAAGCTGAAGCACATCATCAAGCGCATCACCGTGCTGTTCGCGCTGTCGCTCGCGTTCCTCGCCCTCCTCGGCTGGCTCAAGACGCAGGTGTGGTTCTACACGGGCCTGGGCGTGCTGCCGCTGCTGGGACAGTCGAACGATGCGATGGCCCTGCTGCTGTTCTCGCTCGTGCTGCCGGTGTTCACGTTCCCGTTCTCGCCGCTGACGTCGATCACGTCGCGCAAGCACGAATTCGAGGCGGACGCGTTCGCCGCGAGCCACAGCGATGCACGCGACCTCGTGTCGGCTCTCGTCAAGATGTACGAGGACAATGCCTCCACGCTGACGCCGGATCCGATCCATTCCGCGTTCTACGACTCGCACCCGCCGGCCTCGGTGCGCATCCGTCACCTCCGTCTGGCGGGGGCCGCATGAACCTGATCGACCGCCACTGCGTGCACGGCGCGCCCGCGCTGGACGATGCCGCCATCCGGTCGCTGCTGCCCGAGATTCCGGACTGGCACATCAACGGCACCCGTCTCGAGCGTGAATTCGTGTTCCGCGACTTCCACGAGACGATGGAATTCGTGAACGCCCTCGCCTTCATGATCCACCGCGAAGACCACCATCCGGACCTCGCCGTCGGCTATCGCCGCTGCACGGCGTCGTGGACGACGCACTCGGCAGGCAACCGCCTGTCCGACAACGATTTTATTTGCGCGGCCAAGGCCGACGCGCTGTACGCGGGACGGGCCGGCGCATGAGCAAACCAGAATTGACCGGTACGATCGTCGCCGCACACGGCCGCCATTATCTGGCAGACGTGGACGGCGAATTCCTCCAGTGCGTCACACGCGGCAAGAAGACGAACGTGGCGGTGGGCGACATCGTCCACCTGAAGCGCACGTCGAACGACCAGGCCGTGATCGAGAAGATCGCGGAGCGCACCACCTTGCTGTACCGCTCCGACCAGTACAAGAGCAAGCTGCTGGCCGCGAACATCAGCCGGCTGTTCATCGTCATCGCGACGGAGCCGAGCTTCGCGGACGACCTCGTGTCGCGCGCCCTCGTCGCCTGCGAGGCGGCGGGCGTGGATGCCCACCTCATCCTGAACAAGGTCGACCTGGAACCCAACCTCGCCCGCGCGCGCGAACGGGCGAGCCTGTACACGAACCTCGGCTATCCGCTGCACGAAGTGTCGGCGAAGACGCATCCCGACGAGACCGTCGCCACGCTCACCCCGCTGCTGCAGGACCAGTCCTCGATCCTGATCGGCCAGTCCGGCATGGGCAAGTCGTCGATCGTGAACCTGCTCGTGCCGGACGCGGACATCGCCGTGCGCGAAATCTCGGAAGCGCTGGACACCGGCAAGCACACGACGACCTTCACGCGCCTGTACAAACTCCCGGGCGGCGGGACGCTGATCGACTCGCCGGGCTTCCAGGAATTCGGGTTATACCACCTGACGGAAGGCATGCTGGAACGGGCGTTCGTCGAATTCAAACCCTACCTGGGCGGCTGCAAGTACTACAACTGCCGCCACCTGGCGGAACCGCAGTGCGCAGTGCTGCAAGCGGTCGCGGACGGCAAGATCGCGAAGCTGCGCCACGAGCTGTACGCGCAGCTGTTGCACGAGTCCGCACAGACCTTGTACTGACAACTTTCCGGGCCTAATTTCCCGGAAGATAAACAAAAACGCTTATAATCCAAGAGATTATCGTATCTCAGGCACAAAAATGGCTGGCACGACTCCCACCAACATCAAGCATTTCCTGCAGTTCTCCGACTTCACCCGCGACGAGTTCGAGTACCTGATCGAGCGCGCGACCGTCATCAAACGCAAGTTCAAGAACTACGAGATCTACCACCCGCTCGTCGACCGCACGCTCGTGATGGTGTTCGAAAAGAATTCCACGCGCACGCGCCTGTCGTTCGAAGCGGGCATGCACCAGCTGGGCGGCGCCGCGATCTACCTGAACACGCGCGACAGCCAGCTGGGCCGCGGCGAGCCCGTCGAGGACGCGGGCCAGGTCATGTCGCGCATGTGCGACATCATCATGGTGCGCACGTTCGGCCAGGACATCATCGAGCGCTTCGCGGCGAATTCGCGCGTCCCCGTGATCAACGGCCTGACCAACGAACACCACCCGTGCCAGGTGCTGGCCGACATCTTCACGTACTACGAACACCGCGGCTCCATCGTCGGCAAGACGGTGGCGTGGATCGGCGACGCCAACAACATGCTGTACTCCTGGCTGCAGGCGGCGGAAGTGTTCGGCTTCCACCTGAACGTGTCCACGCCGAAGGGCTACGACATCGATCCGAAGCTGGTCTCCACGAAGAACTACACCTTCTTCGAGAACCCGTCCGACGCGTGCGCCGGCGCGCACCTCGTCAACACGGACGTGTGGACGAGCATGGGCTACGAAAAGGAAAACGCCGAGCGCCTGAAGGCGTTCGACGGCTTCATCGTCGACGAGGCCAAGATGGCGCGCGCGAGCAGCGACGCGCTGTTCATGCACTGCCTGCCCGCGCACCGCGGCGAGGAAGTGTCGGCCGGCGTCATCGACGGTCCGCAATCCGTCGTCTGGGACGAGGCCGAGAACCGCCTGCACGTGCAGAAGGCGCTGATCGAATACCTGCTGCTGGGCCGCATCGAAGACAAGTAATCACACCCACAACCATTGAGCCTGATCGTCGGCCCGCCGAGGGCCGGCTGACCACCATCCCCCTCCACATCTGACACCACTGGAACTTCCATGAGCGACATCAAAAAAGTAGTCCTCGCCTACTCGGGCGGCCTCGATACCTCCGTCATCCTGAAATGGCTGCAGGATAACTACAAGTGCGAAATCGTCACCTTCACCGCCGACCTGGGCCAGGGTGAAGAGCTGGAACCGGCGCGCGCCAAGGCGCTGAAGTTCGGCATCAAGCCGGAGAACATCTACATCGACGACGTGCGCGAGGAATTCGTGCGCGACTTCGTCTTCCCGATGTTCCGTGCGAACACCGTCTACGAAGGCGAATACCTGCTGGGCACGTCGATCGCGCGTCCGCTGATCGCCAAGCGCCTGATCGAAATCGCCAACGAAACCGGCGCCGACGCCGTGTCGCACGGCGCGACCGGCAAGGGCAACGACCAGGTCCGTTTCGAGCTGGGTGCCTACGCGCTGAAGCCGGACGTCAAGATCATCGCCCCGTGGCGCGAGTGGGACCTGCTGTCGCGTGAAAAGCTGCTGAAGTACGCGGAAGACGCCGGCATCGAAATCGACATGAAGCACAAGAACGGCGGCGCACCGTACTCGATGGACGCCAACCTGCTGCACATCTCGTTCGAAGGCCGCCACCTGGAAAACCCGAGCGCGGAAGCCGAGGAATCGATGTGGCGCTGGACCGTGTCGCCGGAAGCGGCACCGGACCAGCCGGAATACCTGGACATCGAATTCCAGAACGGCGACATCGTGGCCCTGAACGGCAAGCAGCTGACCCCGGCCGCCGTGCTGACGGAACTGAACCGCCTGGGCGGCAAGCACGGCATCGGCCGCCTGGACCTGGTGGAAAACCGCTACGTCGGCATGAAGTCGCGCGGCTGCTACGAAACCCCGGGCGGCACGATCATGCTGAAGGCGCACCGCGCCATCGAATCGATCACGCTGGATCGCGAAGTGGCGCACCTGAAGGACGACCTGATGCCGCGCTACGCTTCCTTGATTTATAACGGCTACTGGTGGGCACCGGAACGCGTCGCGCTGCAGACGCTGATCGACCACACGCAGAAGAGCGTGAACGGCTGGGTGCGCGTCAAGCTGTACAAGGGCAACGTCATCGTCGTCGCGCGCGATTCGAAGACGGATTCGCTGTTCGACCAGACCATCGCCACGTTCGACGAAGACGGCGGCGCGTACAACCAGGCGGATGCGGGCGGCTTCATCAAGCTGAACGCGCTGCGCATGCGTATTGCGGCGAACGCGCGCAAGAAGCGCGGCCAGTAATTTTTGAAGGTCACGTAAAAGCCGCCGGTCTGCGAGGACCGGCGGCTTTTTTTCGTCCATAAAAAAGCCGCCCTCCCGCTTGCGCGAAAGGACGGCAAAGGGAGGCGCACCGCCTGATCCCCGCCCTACTCCGCATTGCCCCCACGGCTGCGGCGTAAGGCGGAAGCGGCTGACGCCGGCTCACAACTCAGAAATGGAAATTGGCGGTCAGGCTCGCCCAGCGCGGCGCGCCCGGCGTGTAGCGGTAGCCGCTCTTGTTGATCGATGCGACGTACTCCTTGTCGAACAGGTTGTAGACGTTCAGGCGCAGGTCCATCCAGCGGTTGACCTGGTAGTCCGCGACGGCATCCGCCACCCAGTAGCTGTCCGCGTACGCCGGCGTGCCGACGGCACCGTCCGTGCCGCGCAGCAGCTTGCCCTGGTAGCGCACGCCGCCGCCGACCGTCAGGCCGTGCGGGAGTTTATAAGTCGTCCAGCTGGTGAAGGCCTGCTTCGGCGTGTACGACAGCGCGTTCGCGCCGCTCGCCGTGACGAGCTTGCCCGCCTCGATGCTCGTGTCCATGTACGTGTAGCCGGCATTGATCGACCACGCGCGCGTGATCTCGCCCGTGACGGCCAGTTCGATGCCCTGCACACGCTTGCGGCCGGTCTGGTAGTACTTCAGGTCGACGGGATCCTGCTCGACCTCGTTCTTCACGTCCGTGCGGTACAAGGCGGCGTTCAGCCCGAGGCGGCGGTCGAACACTTCCCACTTGGCGCCCAGTTCCGTCGTCGTGCTGACCTGCGGATCGTAGATCGGGTTCGCCGCGCTGTTCGCGTTGCCGGAGAGCGCGAGGTTCGAGCCCGGCGGGTTCTTCGAATTGGCCCACAGCGCGTACACGCTGCTGTTTTCCGTCGGCTTGTACAGTGCCGACACCTTGCCGCTCACGAGGTTGTCCGACAGTTCGATATGCGTCGGGACCAGCGTGCCCACGGGGAGCGCCGGCGCCGACGTGGCCGTCGACAGCGCGATGGCGTCATACGTCGTGTCGAAGTGATCGAGGCGCGCGGACGCGTTGAAGATCCAGCGCTCGCCCAGCTTGATCGTATCGAGCAAATAGCCGGACTGCGTGGACGACTCGCCCCGCGTACGGGCGCCGCTCGGCGTCAGGTTCAGGCCCGCGATCGGCAAGGTCGGATCCGGGTGGTACAGGTTCGCCGGCACCAGCACGCCGCCGCCGACGTAGCTGCGGTTCGTCTGCTTTTCGTTCGTGAGGTCGAGGCCCGCGACGAGCGTGTGGCGCAGGTTGCCCGTGTCGAAGTCCGCCGTCAACGTCGTCTGGTTCGCGAGCACCGTGTTTTCCTGGTCCTTGACCGTGCGCGTCGTGCGTGCCAGCGACCACGTGGACGGGTCGGTGGCGCTCGGCGTCAGGATGTTGGCGGTGTTGCCCATGAAGGCGCTGAGCAGGTAGAACTGCTTCGTCTTGCCGTAGCGGCTCGTGTTCTTCAGGCGCATGCCGCTGCGGAACTCGTGCTCGACGATGGCCGTCGCCATGTCGGCCGTCACCCTGTCGAAGTCGGACAGCGCGCCATAGAAATTCTGCGGGTCGACGGGCGCGGCACCGGTGAGGAAGGGCCGCTTCGGGTCCGGGCTCGCGTAGCCCGGCAGGCCGATGGTCGGCACCCCGCCGTCCGGCCGGTTGTCCTGTTTGACGTGCAGGTAGTCGAGGTAGACGTGGGTCGGGCCGTGCAGGCCGAACGCGAGCGACGGCGCGATGGCCCAGCGCTTGTCGCGCACCTCGTCGCGCGCAGGATTGCCGCCGCCCTGGTCCATCACGTTCAGGCGGAACGCCGCGCCCGATTCGCGGTCGATGACGCGGTTGATGTCGGCCGTGCCGCGCACGCGGTCCGCGCTGCCCAGCGTGAGGCTGGCGTCGCCGAAGTTCTTCAGCGTCGGCTGCTTCGTGTTCAGGTTGATGGAACCTGTGGGTGCGCCGCGTCCCGTATCCGTGCCGGCCGGGCCCTTCAGCACGTCGATCTGCTCGATGTTGAAGACGTCGCGCGAGATCGAGCCGATGTCGCGGATGCCGTCGACGAACAGGCTGCCGGACGTGTCGAAGCCCCGCATGTAGACGGCGTCGCCCGTGTTCGTGCTGCCGTTCTCGCCGAGGAAGAACGTGCCCACGCCGGGCGTGTTGCGCAGCGCTTCCGTCAGCGTGGTGGCGCCCTGCTGCTCGAACAACTCCTTCTTGATGACGATGAGGGTCTGCGGCGTGTCCACCAGCTTTTCCGTGTACTTGGCCGATTGCGCATGGTCGGCCTTGTACTCGTTGTCGCGCGCGCCGTTGACGTGGACGCGGTGCGGGCGGCCGGCGCCGGCGTCCGCATCGGCGGCGGCGTCAAGGTCGGGCGCCGCGTGGCCGGCGAACGGCAGCACGAGCAGGGCGAGTGCGGCGCCCGCGCGGCGCGGCATGGAAGGATGTTTGCGGCTGGTGATCGGTGTTCTCATCGTGGTCGTCGGATATCGTTTTTGAATGTTTGTCGAAACGCCACGCACTGTACCAACATTTCATCGATAAGTAAACGCGAATCATTCTCATTTGCGTTAACAATACAATCCCTGCCCTTTTCAGCCGCACGCCGGCGCGCTACCATCGCGTATTCGTTTGCCAACAGGATGGACGCATGCGCGCATGAGCGACCACAGCGAGAATCCCTGCCTGTCGTGCGGCGCCTGCTGCATGACCTACCGCGTCTCCTTCTACTGGGCCGACGCCGACGCCCGCGGCCTGCCGCCCGCGCTCACGGAGCAGGTCAACGCACATTTCTCGTGCATGGCCGGCACGAATGCGAAAGCGCCCCGGTGCGCCGCCCTGCAGGGCACGCCCGGTGGCCGGTACGCGTGCACCGTGTACGAACAGCGGCCCGAACCTTGCCGCGAAGTCCAGATCGGCGACGACAAGTGCCTGCAGGCACGCGCGCGCCACGCCCTGCCCGCCCTGCCCTGATCGGCCGATGCACTGGAGCTTGTGCATCCGGGCAAAAATGTTACATTGACCCTGTCTTCCCGCCACTTGGAGCGCGCATGTTTCACAACTTGAGCATCAGGAACAAACTGGTCGCCGGCTTCGGCGCGATCGTCGCGATCATCCTGTGCCTGCTCATCCTCGCCTATAACAATTTCGCCCGGCTGTCCGAGGCCAACCAGTGGAACCGCCACACGCTCGACGTACTGCGCGAAATCGACATGATCGCGACGTCGGTACTGCAGATCCAGACCTCCACGCGCGGCTACCTGTTGACGGGCAACGAGACGCTCGTCGCGCCCATCCGGAACGAATTCGCAGCCGGACGGGCACACCTGAAACGGGCGCAGGCCCTGACGGTCGACAATGGCCAGCAACAGGACCGCCTGCGCCGGCTCGACACCTTGATGTCGACCTGGATGGACCAGGCGATCCGGCCCCAGATCGAGCGCCCCCGGGACAAGGGCGCATCGGGCCTGGTGACCGTAACGTCGCAGACCGAGGCTGCCGTGCTGGCCGGCACGAGTTCGGTCGCGGCGATGCGCGAGGTGCTGGACGACGTGGAAGCCGAGGAAAACCGCCTGCTGGTCCAGCGCCAGAAGGACACCGACGAGCTGCGCCAGAGCATGAGGACGCTGCTGACCGCGGGCGGCGTCGTCTGCGTGCTGCTGGCCACCCTCATCTCCACGTTGCTGATACGTGCCGTCTCGCGTCCGCTGCACAGCCTGATGATTGCTGCGGGCCAGATCGCCGGCGGCGTGCACGGCGCCCGTGCCGAGGTGCTGTCGCGCGACGAACTGGGCCAGGTGGCTCTGGAATTCAACCGCATGGCCCAGGCCATCGAGGACAGCCAGGCGAAGGAACTCGCCACGACGAACGAGTTGCGCGCCAAGGTCGATGCGCTGCTGGATGTCGTGTCGCGTGCCGCGCGCGGCGACCTGACGGGCACCGTCACGATCGCGGGCAGCGACGCCATCGGCCGCCTGGGCGAAGGCGTGGGCACGATGCTGGGCAATCTGCGCACCCTGCTGAGCAACGTGCAGCGCGCGGGCATCCAGGTCACGACGTCGGCCACGCAGATCGCCGCATCCGCGCGCCAGCAGGAAGCGACGGGCATCGAGCAGGCGCAGACGACCGTCGAGGTGCTGTCGACCACGCGCGAAATCTCGGCCAACACGACGCAGCTGCTGCGCACGATGGAGGAAGCGGGCGAAGTCGCGGACTACACGACGGCCGCGACGACCGAGGCGCAGGACAACCTCAAGCGCATGGACCAGTCGATGCAGCAGATGGTCGCGGCGACGGACGCGATCAGCGCCAAGCTCGCGACGTTGTCGGAAAAGGCCAGCAACATCAACAGCGTGCTGACGACCATCACCAAAGTCGCCGACCAGACCAACATCCTGTCGCTGAACGCCGCGATCGAGGCCGAGAAGGCGGGCGAGGCGGGCCGCGGCTTCGCCGTTGTCGCCGCCGAGATCCGGCGCCTGGCCGACCAGACGTCCGTGTCCACGTGGGACATCGAGCAGATGCTGAAGGAGATGCAGTCCGCCGTCTCGGCCAGCGTCATGGGCATGGACAAGTTTACCGAGGACATCCGCCGCAACGTGGACGAAGTGCGCCACGTGGCCGAACAGCTGTCCGGCATGACGGAGCAGGTGCGCAAGCTGGCGCCTCGCTTCGACCTCGTGCTGCAGGGGATGCAGTCGCAGGCCGTGGGCGCGTCGCAGATCACGGCGACGATGACGCAGCTGTCCGACGCGAGCCAGCAGACCGTCGACTCATTGAAAGCCACGAGCGAGGCCGTGCACCAGTTGCAGTACGCCGCCACCGACCTGCAGCAGTCCGTCGCGACGTTCTCGGTCAATCCCGCATGAAGACCATGGTGTTCCATATCGGCCGTGAACGCTACGCGCTGCCCCTGGCGAGCGTGCTGCGCGTGCTGCCGGTGGCGCGCCTGAAAGCGTTGCCGGGCGCGCCCCATTTCGTGCCCGGCCTACTGGACCTGCACGGCGAAGCGATCCCCGTGATCGACCTGTCGCGCCTGGCCGGCACGCCGCCGGACGCCGTGCGCTACGACACCCGCATCCTGCTCGTCGACATCGACGCGGCGGGACGCCGGCGCCGCCTGGGCCTGAAGGCCGAGCGCGTGATCGGCGTGGCGTCCATCGACGGCGAACTGGCCGATGCGGGCGTGGCGAGCGCGCCCTGGCTCGGCCAGGTCGCGCCCGGCGCGGACGGCATGCTGCAGTTGCTCGATCCGGACCGGCTGCTGGCGCCCGACGTCGAGGCGCTGCTGTTCGGAGAAGGCGCATGCACCTGACAATGCGCCTGACGATGCGCCTGCGCGCCGCCACGAGCCTCGACCTGGGCGTCGCCACGGTCGAGCGGGCCGTGCGCGAACGCATGCGCAGCAGCGGCGCCGGCATCGATTACGATCCGCAGCCGGGCACGCCGGAGTTCGATGCGCTCGTCGACCTCGTCGTCGTGCCGGAATCCTGGATCCTGCGCGACCCCGCCGTGTTCGCGACGGCGCTGCGCTTCGTGCAGGCGCGCCTGCTGACGCGCCCCGGACAACAGGTCCGCGTGCTGTCGCTGCCCTGCGCCGGCGGCGAGGAGCCGTATTCGCTCGCGATGCTGCTGGCGCGCGCGGGCGTCGGCCCCGAGCACTGCCGCATCGACGCGTTCGACGTGTCGCACGCCGCGATCGCCCGCGCCCGCGCCGGCCGGTACACCCGCAACGCCTTCCGCGGCGACGACCAGGGCCTGCGCGCGCGCTTCTTCACGGAGGACGGCGACGACCACGTGCTCGGCGCGGAACCGCGCGCCTACGTCGCATTTGCCCAGGCCAATTTGTTCGACGTCGACCCGGCCGTCACGGGCACCTACGACCTCGTGTTCTGCCGCAACCTGCTGATCTACTTCGACCTGGCCACGCAGCAGCAGGCGGCTGCACGCCTTGCCGCGCTGCTGGCCGACGACGGCCTGCTGCTGGCCGGCTATGCGGAAGCACCCGCCCTGTGCCGCCACGGCTTCGCGCCGCGCACGCCGCACGACACGTTCGCGTTGCGCAAGCATGGCCGAGGCGCAGCGGACGTCCGGCGCCCCCCTGCCCGGCCCGCCGCGCAGGTCCCGCCCGCAGCGCCGGCGGCACCCGCACCGCCGCGCGACCTGCTGGCCGAAGCGAAGGCCCACGCCGACGCGGGCCGCCTGGCGGAGGCGCAAGAGACGTGCCGTGCGCTGCTCGCCGTGCACGCGGACGATGCCGAAGCGTGGTTCCTGCTCGGGCTCACGGCCGAATGCGCGGGGCGGCCGCGGGAGGCGGAAGACGCCTGGCGGCGCTGCGTCTACCTCGATCCCGAACATTACGAAGCCTTGTGCGCGCTGGCCCTGCTCGCCGAACAGCGCGGCGACCTGGCGCTCGGTGCCGGCCTGCGCGAGCGCGCCGCGCGCGTGCATGCGCGGCGCGGGAGGCAGCACGCATGATCCACCTGCCGGTCCGCGCCTGGAACGAAGACGCCTGCTGGCGCCGCATCGGCGTCGCGGGCGACCGCAGTTGCCCCGAGCTGGCGCGCCACGTCCATTGCCGTAACTGCCCCGTGTACGCCGGCGCCGCCCAGCACAATCTGCAGCGTCCCGTGGACGCGGACTACCGCGAGGCGTGGGCGCGCGAACTGGCGCGTCCCGAACCGCCGCCCGCGCGCACGGACGCGGCCGCGCTGGCGTTCCGCGTCAGCCGCGAATGGCTGGCCGTGGCCATGGCGATCGCCGTCGAAGTCGCCCCGCCGGCGCCCGCGCACCGCCTGCCGCACCGCAGCCGCGGCGCCCTGCTCGGCATCGTCAACGTCGGCGGCCGCCTGCTGCCGGCCGTGTCGCTCGCACGCCTGATGAACGTGGACACCAACGACGTCCCGCCCCCGCCGGGCCGCCACGCGTTCGCGCGCCTGCTCGTGCTGGCCATCGGTCCGCACCGCTACGCGCTGCCCGTCGACGAAGTCCACGGCGTGGTGCGCCACGCGCAGGATGCCATGCGCCCGCCGGCCGCCAACGTCGGCCACGCCCCGCCGGGCCTGGTCGCCGGCATGATCGTCGACGGCGCCATCGAGGCCGGCCTGCTCGACACGGCACGGTTGCGCGCCGGGCTGGAGGACCTGCTGCGATGAGTACGGACCATGAAGACCTGAGCGGCTACTCCATGCTGGACCTGTTCCGCATGGAGACGCGCGAGCAGATGCGCGTGCTGACGGAAGGCTTGCTGCTGCTCGAACAGGGCGCCGTCGATGGGGCCCGGCTGGAATCGATGATGCGCGCGGCGCACAGCGTCAAGGGCGCGGCCGCGATCGTCGGCCTGGAGCCGGCCGTGCGCCTCGCACACGCCATGGAGGACGTGCTGGTCGCCGCGCAGGAAGGCCGCGCGCAGCTGGACGCGAACGGCGTGGACGTGCTGCTGGGCGCCGTCGACCTGCTGCAGCAGCTGGCGGAAGCGGATGACGCCAGGGCACCGCGCGGCAACCGTGTCGCGGCCATGGTCGCGGCGCTGGGCGCGCTGCACGGCAAGGGCCAGGCGGCGCCGGCCGCCCCGCCTCCGCCACCCGCGCCGGCGCCGCCATCGCCGCCCGCCCCCTTGCCCGCGCCAGCGGAACCGCCCGCCGCGCAGGCCGGCAGCGACGAACTGCTCACGCTGGCCGGACAGGCGCGCCTGCACGCGGGCCAGCTGCGGCCGTGGATCGCCGGGCTGCAGCGCTACAAGCGCCACCAGCGCGCCGTGTACGAGGCGCTGGGCGACCTGCAGGACGCGATCCGCGCCACGGGCGACGCGCGCCTGGCCGAACTGGCGCAGCGCGTGGCCGACCGCGCGGCGCCGCTGCGCGAGACCCTGCACCGCACGATCGAGGGCGCCGAACACTACGAACGGCAGGCGCAGGCCGTGTCCGCGCGGCTCGCCGACGAAGTGCTGGCGCTGCGCATGTGCCCCTTCGCGGAAGGCGTGCACGGGCTGCCGCGCATGGTGCGCGACCTCGCGCGCGGGCTCGGCAAGGACGTGCGCGTCGAGATCGCGGGCGCGGACACGCTCGTCGACCGTGCCGTGCTGGCACGCATGGAAGCACCGCTGCACCAGTTGCTGCGCAACGCCGTCGACCACGGCATGGAGCTGCCCCCGGAGCGCACGGCCGCCGGCAAGCCCGCGCACGGCACGATCAGGCTGGAAGCGCGCCACCGCGGCGGCATGCTGGCGCTGGTCGTGGCGGACGACGGCCGCGGCGTCGATCCGGAGCGCATCCGCGCGGCCGCCGTGCGCCGGCAAGTGGCCGCGCCCGCGTTCGCGGCCGAGCTGTCCCAGGCCGAGCTGATGGAATTCCTGTTCCTGCCCGGCTTTTCGCTGAAGGAGAGTGCGACCGAACTGTCCGGGCGCGGCGTGGGTCTGGACGTCGTGCACGACACCGTGCGGAGCCTGAACGGCACCGTGCGCGCGGAATCCGTGCCGGGCGCGGGGTTCACGACCGTGATCACCTTGCCGCTCACGCAATCGATCGTGCGCGCCCTCGTCGTCGACGTGGCCGGCGAAGCCTATGCGCTGCCGATCGCGCGGGTGGAAGGCGTGCGCCGCGTGCCCGCGGCCGACGTGCGCACCCTGCACGGCCGCCAGTACGTCGACACCACCGACGGCCCCCAGCTGGGCCTCGTCGCCGCCAGCCAGGTACTGGACCTGGGCGAGGCCGTGGCGGGCACGGACGTCACGCTGGTCGCGATCGGGACGGGGCGCGAGCGCTACGGCCTCGTCGTCGACGCCGTGCGCGGGGAACAGAGCCTGACGGTGCAGCCGCTCGAGCCGACGTTCGGCAAGCTGCGCGACATCGCGGCCGCCGCCCTGCTCGACGACGGCACGCCGGTGCTGATCCTGGACGTGCCCGACATGCTGCACTCGATCGCGCGCCTGCTGGACGACGGCGCCGCGCTGCGCCTGGGCTTCGCCGCCGGGGAGTCCCCGGCCGGCCGCGCACGGCGCGTGCTCGTGGTGGACGATTCGCTCACGGTGCGCGAGATGCAGCGCAAGCTGCTGGCCGCGCGCGGCTACCACGTGGACGTGGCGCTGGATGGCCTGGACGGCTGGAACCAGTTGCGCGGGGCCGACTACGACCTCGTGATCACGGACATCGACATGCCGCGCCTGGACGGCATCGGCCTCACGGAACGCATCCGGCGCGACCCGCGCCTCGCCCGCCTGCCCGTGATGATCGTTTCGTACAAGGACCGGCCGGAGGATCGCGCGCGCGGCCTGGAGGCGGGTGCCGATTATTATCTGGCCAAGGGCGCCTTCCATGACGCTACCCTGCTCGATGCCGTGCGCGACCTGGTCGGCGGCGCCCACGAGGAAAGGACGCCATGAAGATAGGCATCGCCAACGACAGTCCCACCGCTTCCGAAGCCCTGCGCCGCGCGCTGGCGGGCAGCGAGCACCACGTCGCGTGGGTTGCGCGCACGGGCGCCGACGCCGTGCGCCTGTGCCGCGACCTGCCGCCCGACCTCGTGCTGATGGACCTCGCCATGCCGGTGCTGGACGGCGTCGAGGCGACCCGCCGCATCATGCACGAGTCGCCGTGCGCGATCCTCGTCGTCACGGCCGCGCCGCAGGACAACGTGGGCCAGGTGTTCCGCGCGCTCGGCGCCGGCGCGCTGGACGTGACGGCCACGCCCGTGCTGCTCGGCCGCACCGGTGGCGAAGCCGCCCTTCTCGCGAAGATCCGTACCATCGGCAAGCTGATCGCGGGGACGCGTGCCCCCGCCGGCGTGCCCGCGCCGGCCGTGGTCGCGCCCTCCGGCCCGGCCGTCGCGCGCCTCGTCGCCATCGGTGCGTCCACCGGCGGGCCGGTCGCGCTGGCACGGCTGCTGGCGCGCTGGCGGCCGCCGGCCGACACGGCCGCCGTCGTCGTGCAGCACATCGATCCCGCCTTCGCCGTCCAGCTGGCGCGCTGGCTGGGCGAGCAGACGGCCGTGCCCGTGCGCGCCGTCGCCGGCGGCGAGACGGTCGAAGGCGGCGTCGTGCATGTCGCCGCCAGCGATGACCACCTGCGCCTCACGCCCGAACGCCGCCTCGTCTACGATGCCCACCCGCGCGACGAGATCTACCGGCCATCGATCGACGTATTCTTCCATTCCGTGGCGCGGCACTGGAACGGGAGCGCCACCGGCGTTCTGCTCACGGGAATGGGCCGCGACGGCGCCACCGGCCTGCTCGCGATGCGCGCAGCCGGCCATGCCACGATCGCGCAGGACGAGGCGACGAGCGCCGTGTACGGCATGCCGCGGGCGGCGGCGGAACTGGGCGCGGCTGAAAAAATTTTGCCACTGGACAATATCGCTGCCGCGTTGGGGTAGAATGTCGACCCAACGTACATATTCAATCTCCTCAACGATCTTCCGCGATGTCCGCAGTCAGCCACATCCGCGTCGATGAGCAGGATGGCGACTACAAAGTGCGCGTCCTGCTGGTCGACGACCAGCTCATCATCGTCGAAGCCGTCCGCCGCATGCTGGCACGGCACCACGACATCGAATTCCGGTTCGTCACCGACCCGCATGCGGCGCATGCGGCCGCGCTGCGCTACCGGCCCACCGTGATCCTGCAGGACCTCGTCATGCAGGGCACCGACGGCTTCCAGCTGATCCAGGGGTACCGGGCGGACGACGCGCTGCGCGACATCCCCGTGATCGTGCTGTCCACGCGCGACGAGCCGAAGCTGAAAGCGCAGGCGTTCGCCATGGGCGCAGACGACTACCTCGTCAAGGTGCCCGACGAGCTGGAACTGACGGCCCGCATCCGCCGCCATTCCGCCGGCTACATCAGCGGCCTGCAGCGCGACGCCGCCTACCGCTCGTTGCGTGCGAGCCAGGAAGAGCTCGCGCGTGCCAACGAGGAGTTGCGCCGGCTGGCCGCGCTGGACGGCCTGACCGGCATCGCCAACCGCCGCCGGTTCGACGAAGCCGTCCAGGCGGAATGGGGCCGCGGCCGGCGCCGGCAATCGCCGCTCGCGCTGCTGCTGTGCGACGTCGACCATTTCAAGCTGTACAACGACCACCTGGGCCATCCGGCCGGCGACCTGTGCCTGAAAAAAGTGGCCGCGGTGCTCACCGGCCAGCTGAAGCGCCCGGCCGACCTGGCGGCACGCTACGGCGGCGAGGAATTCGCGCTGCTGCTGCCGGACACCGACCTCGCCGGCGCCCTGCGCGTGGGCGAGGCGTGCCGGGCAGGCCTCGAGCAGCTGGCATTGCCGCATCCGGGGGCAGCCTGCGGGTACGTCACCATGTCGATGGGCGTGACCTGCCTCGTGCCGGGCGAGGACGACAGCCTGGAGGACCTCATCGCGCGGGCCGACGCCGCGCTGTACGACGCCAAGCGCGGCGGCCGCAACCGGGTCTTTCCGGCCGGCTGAACGTCAGACAAGGACGGGTTCCGGCTCCAGGCGCACGCCGAAGCGCGCCTCGACGTCGGCCTGGATGGCGCGCGCCAGCGCCATGATCTCCGCGCCCGTGGCGCCGCCATTGTTGACCAGCACGAGCGCCTGCTTCGGATAGACGCCCGCGCGTCCCAGGCTCTTGCCCTTCCAGCCGCAGCGGTCGATGAGCCAGCCGGCGGCCAGCTTTTCGCTGCCGTCCGGCTGGACGTGGTGCACGAGGTCCGGCCACGTGCCGAGCAGGCGCGCGCAGTGTTCGCCTGTCACGACCGGATTCTTGAAGAAGCTGCCCGCGTTGCCGATCTCGGCCGGATCGGGCAGCTTGCGGCGGCGGATCGCGATCACGGCGTCGGCCACGTCGCGCGGGGTGGGCGCGGCGATCCCTTGCACTGCCTGCGCCAGCTCCGCATAGCGCAGGTTCGGCGTCCACGAGCGCGGCAGCGCGAAGGTCACGTCCAGCACGACGAGGGAGGCGCCATCCGGGTGCTTGAACACGCTGTCGCGGTAGCCGAAGCGGCAGGCGGCTGCGTCCATCATGCGGATCGCCCCGTCCGCGAAGTCGAACACGGTCAGCGCATGAAACCGGTCCTTGACCTCGGCACCGTACGCGCCGATGTTCTGGATCGGCGACGCGCCGACGGTGCCCGGGATCAGCGCCATGTTCTCCAGGCCGCCCAGGCCCTGCGCCAGCGTCCATTCCACGAAGGCGTGCCAGTTCTCGCCCGCGCGGGCGCGCACGAGGATGGCGTCATCCGTCTCCCCGACGATCTCCCTGCCTTCCAGCGCCATGTGCAGCACGAGGGCGTCGACCTCGTCGCGCGCGATCAGGAGGTTGCTGCCGCCGCCGAGCACGAGGCGCGGCAGCGCGGACAGCGCGGCGTCGGCGGCGACGGCCCGCAGCTGGGCCGGGTCGGTCACGCGCAGGTAGCGTCGGGCGCGTGCGGGGATGCGGAAGGTGTTGAAGGTGTCGAGAGGAACGTCGGTGGACAGGGGCAGGTCGGCTGGCATGGCTGGGGCGGGTAGTGTTTGGCGCATTATAGTGGTTACAATATCGCCATTCATTACTGTGCAAGGAAAAAACACGATGCCATCGTTTGATGTGGTCTGCGAAGCAGACATGGTCGAAGTCAAGAACGCCGTCGAGCAATCCAACAAGGAAATCGGCACCCGCTTCGACTTCAAGGGCAGCTCGGCCAAGGTCGAGCAGAAGGAACGCGAGATCACCGTGTTCGGCGATTCCGACTTCCAGCTCGGCCAGGTGCGCGACGTGCTGTTGAACAAGATGACCAAGCGTAAGGTCGACGTGCGCTTCCTCGACGAAGGCAAGATCGAGAAGATCGGCGGCGACAAGGTCAAGCAGGTGCTCAAGGTGCGCAACGGCATCGAGACGGAAGACGCGAAGAAGATCACCAAGCTCATCAAGGAAAGCAAGCTGAAGGTGCAAGCCTCGATCCAGGGCGAAACCGTGCGCGTGACCGGCAAGGATCGCGATACGCTGCAGGAAGCGATCGCACTGATGCGCAAGGAAGTGAAGGATCTGCCGCTGGAATTCAACAACTTCCGCGACTGAACGTCCCCGCCGGCTCCGCACGACCGTGCGGCAAATGGTGCTCTCCGCCCATCCCCGCGTGGGGTAAAATGCGGGGTGTGCGAGCACGCCGGTCGGCGGCGTTACCTATAACAACGAGTTGGATAGCAATGAAACGTGTTGATGATTTCCGCCTGCGTTTGGGCAACAAGGAATACGTGCCCATCATGATCGGCGGAATGGGCGTGGACATTTCCACGTCGGAACTGGCCCTGGAAGCGGCCCGGCTGGGCGGTATCGGCCACATTTCCGATGCGATGGTGCCGGACGTGTCGGACCGCAAGTTCGATACCAGCTTCGTCAAGGAAAAGACCAAGCTCTACAAGTTCAACATCAACAACATGGACAAGTCGGTCGTCCAGTTCGACCTGGAACGCCTGGCCGAAGCAACGCGCCTGCACGTGGGTGCCACCATGGCGGCGAAGAAAGGCGATGGCCTCATCTTCGTGAACTGCATGGAAAAGCTGACGATGAACGCGCCGAAGGAAACCCTGCGCACCCGCCTGTCGGCGGCGCTGGACGCGGGCATCGACGGCATCACGATGTCGGCCGGCCTGCACCTGGGCTCGTTCGAACTCGTCAAGGACCATCCCCGCTTCCGCGATGCCAAGCTGGGCATCATCGTGTCCTCCGTTCGCGCATTGCAACTGTTCCTGCGTAAGGTCTCGCGCCTGAACCGCCTGCCCGACTACGTCATCGTGGAAGGCCCGCTGGCCGGCGGCCACCTGGGCTTCGGCATGGAAGACTGGAAGGATTACGACCTGCACACGATCATGGACGAGATCCATGCGTACCTGAAGGCCGAGCAGCTCGACATCCCGCTGATCGCGGCCGGCGGCATCTTCACGGGCAGCGACGCCGTGGCGTTCCTGGAAAAGGGTGCGGGCGGCGTGCAGGTGGCGACCCGCTTCACGGTGACCCACGAATGCGGCCTGCCGGACGCCGTCAAGCAGGAATATTTCCGCGCCAGCGAAGAGGACATCATCGTCAACGGTGTGTCGCCGACGGGCTATCCGATGCGGATGCTGAAGCAGACGCCGGCGATCGGCTCGGGCATCCGTCCCGGCTGCGAATCGTACGGCTACCTGCTGGACGCAACGGGCAACTGCGCCTACATCAACTCGTACAACCGCGAAGTGCAGGCAAATCCGGGCCAGAAGAACATCCAGGTGTTCGACAAGACGTGCCTCTGCACCCACATGCGCAACTTCAATTGCTGGACCTGCGGCGCGACGACGCACCGCCTGAAGGACACGACGCACAAGCTGTCGGACGGCACCTACCAGATCCTGTCCGCCGAACACGTGTTCAAGGATTACCAGTTCAGCGTGGACAACCAGATCGCGCTGCCGCCGCGCCAGGAAGCGGCTGCCTGACGGCTATCACGATCTCGTGCAAGGCGTGCTGTGGCACGCCGAAAGGCGTGCTGTGGCACGCCTTTCTTTTTGGCGGAACGGAAACGCGGCAAGGCTGTCCAACGGGTTCCATCGACACCGGGAGCCGGCATGTCCGAGTCCGAAGCGCCCAGCCGGTGCGTCTTCCTCACCGACGAGACCGGGACCATCCACGCCTGGAACGACGGCTGCACCGCCGTGTTCGGCGTGGCGGCCGGGCAGGTGCTCGGCCGCCCCGTCACCACGCTGTTCACGCCGCAGGGGCGCGATGCCTGGAGCGCCGGCTGGAGCGCCCTCGCCGGCCATCCCGAAGGCGCCGAAGTCCATGTCGAACTCATGTGCGCGCGCGGACGCGTGCTGGAAGGCACGCTGACGCTCGCGCCGCTGATCGATGCGGACGGACACGCACACGGCTGCGCCGTCGGCGTCGCCACCGGTTGCGCGCGGGGCGGCACGGAAGCGGAACGGGTTGCGCGCACGCCCCTGTCCGCCATCGTCGACACCTTTCCCGGCACGTTTTATGTGCTCAATCGCGAGGGCCGCTTCGTCCTCTGGAACCGCAATCTCGAAAAAGTCACGGGGATGACGCCGGACGAGCTGGGCGCCACGCGCGCCCTCGACCTCATCGAGCTGCCGCAGCGCGCGCCGCTGGCGAACGGCATCCGCCACGTGTTCGACGACAACGGCGAACTGAAGCTGGAAATCGACTTCGTGTCGCGCAGCGGCCGCGAGACGCCCGTGCTGCTGAACGGGACGAAGATCCGCTGCAACGGCGGCGAGTACCTGGTCGGCACGGGGATCGACGTGGCCGAGCGGCGCGCGCACGAACAGCAGCTGCGCCTGCGCGAACGCGCCCTGCACGCGGCCAGCAACGGCATCGTGATCACGCGACTGGACCACGGCCAGAGCGCCATCGAATACGTGAACCCGGCCTTCGAGCGCATCACGGGCTACGCGGCGGACGAAGTCATGGGCACGGATCCGCGCTTCATGGCCGCGCCCGGCATGGACCTGGCGGAGCGGGCCCAGTTGCGCGACGCGATCGCGGCGCGCACGGGCGCCAAGGTCGTGCTGCGCAACCTGCGCAAGAACGGCGAGCTGTTCTGGAACGACCTCTCCATCACGCCCGTGCAGGACGAGCACGGCGTCGTCACGCACTACATCGGCGTGATCACGGACGTGACGGCCACGATGCTGCGCACGGCGCACCTGGAGCACGAGGTCAACCACGACCCGCTGACGGGCCTCGCCAACCGCAACCTCCTGTGGGACCGGCTGGAGCAGGCGCTGCACCTCGCGCAGCGCCACAAGTCGCTGGTCGCCACCGTGCTGATCGACCTCGACAACTTCAAGACCATCAACGATACGTTCGGCCACGAGGCGGGCGACGTCGTGCTGAAAGTCGTGGCGCGCCGCCTGCAGGCGTCCGTGCGCGACAGCGACACGGTGGCGCGCATGTCCGGCGACGAGTTCGTGCTGATCCTCGCCAACCAGCCGTCGCTGCGTTTCACCTTGCGCATGGTCGAACGGCTGCGCCAGAGCTTCGCGATTCCCGTCGCCTTCAACAACCGCGAGATCCCCGTGGGCGCCAGCGTCGGCGTGTCGCTGTATCCCCACGACGGCGCCACGGCGGCGGAGCTCGTGCGCGCGGCCGACCTCGCGATGTACCACGGCAAGGGCAGTGGGCGCAACGACGTCCACTTCTTCTCGGCCGACATGAAATCGAGCACGGAAGCGAAGCACCGCATCGAACTGGCGCTGCGCGACGCGCTCGACCACGACGAACTGTTCCTGCTGTACCAGCCCCGCGTGGCCATCGCGACCCAGCGCGTCGCGGGCTTCGAGGCGTTGCTGCGCTGGCGCCACCCGGACCAGGGCGTGCTGTCCCCTGCCCGCTTCCTGGCCGAAGCGGAAGAAAGCGGCGTGATCGTTCCCATCGGCCAGCGCGTGCTCGACCAGGCGTGCGCCTTCGCGGCCCGGTTGCGCGCGGCGGGGTACACGGAGGTCCCCGTGACCGTCAACGTCTCGCAGCGCGAATACACCCAGCCGGGCTTCCTCGCCTGCGTGGCCGACCGCCTGACGCGCCACCGGCTGCCGCCGCGCAGCCTGCAGCTCGACCTGCGCATCGATGCCCTGATCCGCAATCCGGCGCTGGGCCAGGAACTGGCGGAGCAATTGCATACGCTGGGTGTGGACTTGTCCGTCGACGGCTTTGGCGCGGGCTTGTGCGACCTGGGCTTTTTACAGCAGCTGGCGGCCACTCAGGTCAAGCTGGCGCACACGACGGTGCAGGCGCTGGCCGACGGCGGCCAGGCCGTGGCCAAGAGCCTGATCGACATCGGGCACAACCTGAACATGGAAGTGGTGGCCGAGGCCGTGGAAACGCGGCCCCAGCTGGACTTTCTCGCTTCGCTCGGCTGCGACCAGATCCAGGGTATCTGGATCAGCGAGCCGCTCCCGGCGGAGGCGGCGCAGCGCATGCTGGAGGAACAGCAGCCGGCGTGATCAGCCCTCGCTCGTGATCCGCTTGATCAAGGCGCCGAGCACGTCTTCCGCCATGTCGTTGGACACCTGGCACGTCCCCGCGTTCTCGTGCCCGCCGCCGCCGTACTCGAGCATCAGCGCGCCGATATTCGTCTTCGACGTGCGGTTGAGAATCGACTTGCCCGTCGCGAACACCGTGTTCTGGTTCTTCAGGCCCCACAGCACGTGGATCGAGATATTGGTCTCGGGGAACAGGGCGTAGATGATGAAGCGGTTGCCCGCGTAGATCACGGGTTCCTCGCGCAGGTCGAGCACGACGAGGTTGCCGTGGACCTTCGCGCAACGCCGGATCTGCTCCTTGCACAACTCGCTGTGCTCGAAGTACAGCCGGGTGCGTTCCTGCACGTCCGGCAGCTGCATGATCTCGGCGATCGTGTGATTGCGGCAGTAATCGATCAGGTCCATCATCAGCTGGTAGTTCGAGATGCGGAAGTCATGGAAGCGCCCCAGCCCCGTGCGCGCATCCATCAGGAAATTCAGCAGGTTCCAGCCCTGCGGATCCAGCACCTCCTCGCGCGTGAAGCGCGCGGCGTCGGCCTTGTCGACGGCGTCCATCATGTCGCGCCAGGCGGCCGGGAACGCACGCGTGGCCCCGTAGTGGTCATAGACGACGCGGGCGGCCGACGGCGCCTTCGGATCGATGACGTGGTTGTCGCGCCGGCCCGTGTTGCGGATCGTTTCCGACAAATGATGGTCGAATGCCAGGTGTGCACCGGCAACGTACGGCAAATTCGTCGTGATGTCGCGCGCACTGATTGCGATCTTGCCGTCTTGCATGTCCTTCGGGTGGACAAACAGGATCTCGTCGATCAGGTCCAGGTGCTTGAGGAGGACGGCGCACACGAGGCCATCGAAATCGCTGCGGGTAACGAGGCGGTAACGCTTGGGAACGGCAGACATCGGCAAACCCCTTTCATGTCGAGAATGAAGCATGGGCTGGCGCAGCCAGGACGTCGTTCATCATACCGCGCAATATTGCTGATTAACAGTTTTTCTATACGTCATCACGGCGTCATCAACCTGTGCATTCCAGGGCCCGAATCGTGCAGGCTGTCGCAAAACGATGGCATCCCGCGTGCCACGGAACTAAAGTTGCAACATCCCAATAGTGGCCGACCGCGATGGCAGCGGTTACACTCGCCGCACCTTTTGAAAAAGATAAGTTTCATGCAAACACGGCGTTCTACCCAGCAAGCTTTCTCGAACACCCTGTCGGCGCTGTACCGGGCCTTCGACGCGGTCGCGACGTGGGTGACGCAGCTGTCGTGGTGGAAGTTCTTCCTGTTCGCCGCGCTGATGCTCGTCGCCGGCAAGATTTTGCAGGATGAATTGTTCTCCGGCGGCGAGGAAGAAATCGCCCGCACGGAACACAGCGCACGCCGGCCCGAACCCACCGTCACGATCGACGACAGCGGCATCCACATCAATCCCGGCAAGAACAGCCGGCGCGGCACGATCACGATCAACCCGGAAATCGAAGCGGCCAAGGCGGCAGCGGCAGCCAAGGCGGCGGAAGCGGCGCATGCGGCGGCCGAGGGCAAGGCGGAAGCGGCGCAGGAGAAGGCCGACGCGGCCGAACAGGCGGCCGAGGAGGCGCAACATGCGGCCGACCCCGCCGAACCTGCCCCGCCCGCGCCGCCGGCACCGCCCGCTCCGGCCAAGGCACCGGTCACGAAGACCCTGCGCGGCGCCAACGGCGAGGAAGTCCACATCGACCTGCCGCCACAAATCGGCGAAGAATTGTCCAACGCCATCGAAGCGGCCGTCGACGACGCGGCCGAAGCAAAAGCGCGCAGCTACCACAAGCAGGCGTCGACGTGGTTCACGAGCTTCGTCTGGCTCCTGATCCTCGCGCTGTTCGGCACCAAGGCCCTCGTGGGCGGCAAGAAGCGCGCGGAAGCCGAGATGCAGTCCGCCACGGCCGCCGCCGAGCGCGAGTCGATGCAGCGCCAGCTGTCCGAAGCAAAGATGCAGGCCATGCAGGCCCAGGTCGAACCGCACTTCCTGTTCAATACCCTCGCTTCCGTCGAGCACCTGATCGAGACCAATCCACCGCGCGCGTCCGCCATGCAGCGCACGCTGATCCAGTACCTGCGGGCCGTGCTGCCGCAAATGCGCGACAACAACCTCGTCACGAACCTGGGCCGCGAAGTCGACATGGTCAAGTCCTACCTCGACCTGCTCAAGATGCGCATGGAAGAACGCCTGACCGTCGAGCTGAACGTGCCGGACGGCCTGCGCAGCGCGGCGTTTCCCCCGATGATGCTGCAATCGATGGTCGAGAACGCGATCAAGCACGGCCTCGAATGCAAGCCCGAGGGCGGTCACCTGGCCGTCAGGGCGGAAGTGGTCGACAGCAAGCTGCGCGTGACCGTCGCGGACGACGGCGTTGGCTTCGGCGTGATGCCCAGCAAGGGCACCGGCCTGGGCCTGTCGAACATCCGCGAGCGTTTGAAACTGCTGCACGGCGAGGCGGGCCAGCTGCACATCGCCGCGAACAGCCCGACTGGGGTGATCGCCACCATCGAGGTGCCGTACCAGCTTGCACCAAAGTAAGCATTCCGGGTATTGCTTGTACCGACAATTCGTTGAATAATCGACACTCCTTCACTGCCTGTCCCCGACCATGCCTACCGCTATCATTGCCGACGACGAAAGACTGATGCGCGACCTGCTGCGCACCCGATTGTCCCAGGTGTGGCCGGACCTCGAGATCGTGGGCGAGGCGAAGAATGGCGACGAGGCCGTGCAGCTCGTCGGCGAGCTGAAGCCCGACCTGACCTTCCTCGACATCCGCATGCCGGGCAAGACGGGCATGGAAGCGGCGCGCGACATCGGCGACGCGAGCCAGGTCGTGTTCGTCACCGCCTACGACCAGTACGCCGTGGAAGCGTTCGAGCGGGGCGCCATCGACTACGTGCTGAAACCGCCCGAGCCCGAGCGCCTGAAAATCACCGTCGAGCGCCTGAAGGAGCGCCTCGCCACGCCGGCGCAGGCCGCCAGCGCGTCCGTGAACGTCAACGACACGGTGACGGCAATGCTGTCCCAGCTGGCCGAAAAGATCGCCGCGCCGAAGCCGAAATACCTGCAATGGATCCAGGCCAGCATCGGCCAGGACCTGCGCATGATCCCGGTCGAGGAAATCCTGTTCTTCCGTTCCGACGAAAAATATACCTGCGTTCAGACCGAGAAATTCGAGGCGCTGATCCGCAAGCCCGTGCGCGACCTGGCCGAAGAACTCGATCCGTCGCTGTTCTGGCAGATCCACCGCGCCACGCTCGTGAACGTCAACGCCATCGAAGGCGTGACGCGCGACATCCGTGGCCGCCACTTGGTGCTGATCAAGGGCCGTCCGGAAAAACTCGAAGTCAGCCGCAGCTTCCTCCACCTCTTCAAGCAGATGTAAGTCAAGCCAGCAGTTTGCACGGCGGGTAAGGTAGATGCCGGACCCGCAAAGCGGGTTGTTTTCCATCAAGAAAGTTCGATGAAACGCCCGCGCCGCCTCCGCGCTTCCGGCAGGTCCGCCGCCTGGCTTCTGGCCGGGTTCGCGGCCGGCTTCTGGCTGGGCCGGCGCTTCCGAGAGGAGCTCGACACCGTGCAGGCCAACCGCCAGATCGTCAACCACGTCAGCGAAGCCATCATCTCCGCCGACCAGTCGAACACCATCGTCATGGCCAATCCGGCCGCGGCCGCCCTGTTCGGCACGAGCGTCGAGCAGATGGTGGGCAGTCCGCTGGGACGCTATATCGTGTCACCGGACGGCGACACGGACGAACCCGTGGATTACTTCCGCCCCGGCAGCGGCCGCGCGGGCCGCCGCGCCACCGACTACACGGTCATGGGCCTGCGCGGCGACGGCGAACGCTTCCCCATCGAGGGTTCCATCTCGCGCTCGGACGGCGGTACGCCCTTCTACACGGTCGTCATGCGCGACGTCAGCGAACGCCGCCGCGTGCAGGAAAAGCTGAGCCGCTCGAACGACCAGTTGCGCCAGCTGTCCGCCGCCCTGCAGACGATCCGCGAGGAAGAGCGCACCCACATCGCGCGCGAACTCCACGACGACCTCGGCCAGCTGCTTGCGTCGCTGCGCATGGACCTCACCCTGCTGCAGCAGGCCGACGGCACGCCCAGCGAAAGCCTGCGCCTGATGCGCGGCATGGAAGACAACCTGCTCACGGCCATCACGTCGCTACGCCGCATCGCCACCAACCTGCGGCCGCGCGCGCTCGACGAAGGCGGCCTGTATTTCGCGCTGCAGGGCCTGCGCGACGATTTCATCGAACGCTACGCCATCCCCACCACGCTGCTGGCCGACGAGGCCGAGCTGCGACTGGACGACACGGCCAGCACGGCCATCTTCCGCATCGTGCAAGAAGCCCTGACGAATATCGCCCGCCATGCGCAGGCCACGCGCGTCATGATGAACCTGTTCCGGCTGAACAGCGACCTGCTCATCACGATCCGCGACGATGGCCGCGGGATCCGTCCGGAAGACATGGAAAAGGCGGAGTCCCTGGGCCTGATCGGCATGCGCGAGCGGGTCTGGGCCATGAAGGGCGAGATCACGATCGGTGCCGACGAACCGCAAGGCACCCGCATCGACATCGTGCTGCCGCTGCACGACCACCTCGTGTAATCCTGCCGTCACAGATTGATGACAACGCAAATGTAGTAATTGCGCAACATTTCGCTGTGTCATCAAATCGACATATCGCTTCGATAAGATGCCTGCCAATCAAGCAATAGACCAAATGACATTGTTTGAGTCGTCCGACATCTTATTGGAGAATCCTGAATGCAAGTCAAACGCCTGGCCGCAGCCGTGGTCGCCCTCGCCCCCCTGTTCGCCGCCGCCCAGACCAACGTGACCCTGTACGGTGTCGTCGACGCCGCCATCGAGTCCGCCGACGCCGGCAATCCGGATGGCCGCCACACCAACGTCCAGTCGGGCAACCAGTCGGGCAGCCGCTTCGGCTTCCGCGGTTCGGAAGACCTGGGCAATGGCCTGAAAGCCATCTTCAACCTGGAAGCGGGCGTGGCCGTCGACACCGGCGCGCAGGATTCCGCCGGTCTGTTCCAGCGCCGCGCCGTCGTCGGCCTGGAAGGCGCATTCGGTACCCTGACCCTGGGCCGCGAATACTCGCCGATCGCCACCGTCGCCGCCGCCACCGACGAATTCGGCCAAGGCTTCTACGGCAGCAACCTGTCGGCCTTCGGTTCGGGCAAGGTGACCCGCCGCCTGGCGAACTCGGTCAACTACAAGAGCGCATCGTTCAACGGCTTCGACCTGCTGGCCACCTACTCGGCCGGCGAAAAGACGACCGGTCCGTCGGGCGACCTGAAGGGCATCGGCGCCGAATACAAGCTGGGCGGCCTGTACCTGGGCGCCGCCTACCACACGCTGAAGCGCGTCTCGACGGGCAACGACAAGGAATACGGCGCGGGTGCCGCCTACACGTTCGCCGACTTCGGCGGCTTCGAGATCAAGGCCAACTACCTGTCGGCCGATCCGGACGGCGCGAACAACAAGTTCAAGCAGTACAACCTGGGCGCCGGCTACCCGTTCGGCCCGAACAAGATCTACGTCAACCTGCAGCAGAACAAGCTGGAAAACGGCGCCAAGGGCAATGCCTGGGCACTGGCCTACAGCTACTCGCTGTCGAAGCGCACGAACCTGTACGCGTCGTACGCCAACCTGAACAACAACGGCCTGGCCACCTTCGGCCTGAACTCGGGTTCGAACACCCTGGCTCCGGCCGCGACGTCGCTGGGTGGCGATCCGTCGGTCTTCACCCTCGGCATGCGTCACACGTTCTAATCGGCACCGTCAACGACGGGCGGACGGCGTTGCCGTTCGCCCGTTTTTTACTTGAGCCGGCAGGTCAGCATCCAGTAATAGGTCAACCGCTCGATCCGGATCTCCCTCACCTCGCCGCCGAGCCGCTTGCGCAGCGCGCTGTCGGCCGGATAATTCTTCGGCAACTCGAACCGCTCGCCATCCGGCGCCGCGACGATTTCATACGTATTGCCCTGTGCGTCCGTGCGTGCGATCGTCGTGCTGCTGCCCTCGACGTATGCGTCGTCCAGCAGGATCAGGGTGACGTCGTGGCCGAGCCGCGCGCGCAGCTGGGTCAGCAGCGCATCCTGCTCGTCGCGTTTCAGGTGCGACCACCAGAAGCCGATGAACACGCAGGAAAACGTGCCCAGGTCCTCCGGGAGGTCGAGGCCGTCCACGGTGCGGAACGCGACCTTGCCCTCCGGGAAACGGCGGGTCCTGGCGCGGGCAATCATCTCGTCGAGGATGTCGGTGGCCAGCACCTTGTCGGCCGTCGCGGCGATCACTTCCGTCCAGTAGCCGGTGCCGCAGGCCAGTTCCAGCACGGTCTGTCCGCGCACCAGTTGCGCGATGCGTTCGCGCACCTTCGACAAGTCGTTGGCGCGTTCCGCCCGGGACAGCGCGGCGTCCGCGGCCTGCGTGCTGCTCGCGTAGTAACGCGCGACGGGGTCATTCTGTCGATTCATGGTTTTAAAGCTCGTAATTTTCACTGGTGCCGCGCATCGCCGACTCGACCATCTTGCGGTTGAGCGTGGGCGCCAGCAGCTCGATGAACGTATAAATATAACTGCGCAGGTAGGCGCCCTGCTTCACGGCCACGCGCGACACGTTCATGCCGAACAGGTGACCGACGGGAATCGCGCGCAGGTTGCGGTCGCGTTCCGGGTCGAAGGCCATGCCGGCGATGATGCCGATGCCCATGCCCAGTTCCACGTACGTCTTGATGACGTCGGCGTCGATCGCTTCCAGCAGGACGTCCGGCTTGAGGTTGCGCAGTTCGAACGCATGGTCGATCTTGCTGCGGCCCGCGAACGCGGCGTCGTACGTGATCAAGGGATAGCCCGCGATCTCTTCCAGCGAGATCGCCTTCGACTTCGTCAGCGCGTGCTCGTGCGGCACGACGAGGACGTGTTCCCATTGATAACACGGCAAGGTGATCAGGCCGTCGACGGCGGCGATCGATTCCGTCGCGATGGCGAGGTCGGCCTGGTCGTTCTTGACCATGTCGGCGATCTGGCGCGGATTACCTTGCAACAAAGACAACCTGACTTTCGGGAAGCGCTGCATGAACGCCTGCACGACCTTGGGCAGCATGTAGCGCGCCTGCGTGTGCGTGGTGGCGATGGTGAAGCTGCCGCTGTCCTGGGCGGCATATTCCTTGCCGATGCGCTTGAGGCTGTCGATCTCCTGCATGATCAGCTCGACCGAGTGCAGGACGAGCCGGCCCGGCTCCGTCAGGCCGCGGATGCGCTTGCCGTGGCGGGTGAAGATGTCGACCCCGAGCTCTTCCTCGAGTTCGATGATGGCTTTCGACACCCCGGGTTGCGACGTGAACAACGCCTTGGCAGCGTCGGTCAGGTTGTAGTTCTGGCGGACCGCTTCGCGCACGAAACGTAGTTGGTGTAGGTTCATTGCCCTTATCTTGTCAATCTGATGCCGCATTTTACAAGGATGCTTATACCGCAGGCTCATATAAGCAAATAAATTCTCCGTCGTTTGGAATATAGCTGGATTTTATTAATATTCGGGATAGTTTGGGTCAGGATTGGCCCGCCCCTAAGGAATCTTGCCCATGTACCGTTACGACCAATACGACCATCTCATCGTACGTGAACGCATCGCCCAGTACCGCGACCAGGTACGGCGCCGTCTCGCCGACGAGCTGACCGAAGAAGAATTCCTGCCGCTGCGCTTGCAGAACGGCCTGTACATGCAGCGTCATGCCTACATGCTGCGTATCGCCGTGCCGTACGGCCTGCTGTCGACGGCGCAGATGCGCATGTTCGCCCACATCGCCCGCAAGTACGACCGCGGTTACGGCCACTTCACGACGCGCCAGAACATCCAGTTCAACTGGATCGAACTGGAACAGACCCCGGACATCCTGACCGACCTGGCTTCGGTCGAAATGCACGCGATCCAGACGTCGGGCAATTGCATTCGTAACACGACGACGGACGAATTCGCCGGCGTCGCGGCCGACGAGATCGTCGATCCGCGCCCGTATGCCGAGCTCATCCGCCAGTGGAGCACGTTCCACCCGGAATTCATCGCCCTGCCCCGCAAGTTCAAGATCGCGATCAATGGCGCCGTGGAAGACCGCGCCGCGATCGCCGTCCACGACATCGGCCTGACGGCCGTGCGCAACGAGGCCGGTGAAGTCGGCTTCAAGTTCATGGTTGGTGGCGGCCTGGGCCGTACCCCGATCATCGGCAGCGTGATCAACGAATTCGTGCCCTGGCAGCACCTGCTGACGTACACGGAAGCGATCATGCGCGTGTACAACCAGTTCGGCCGCCGCGACAACAAGTACAAGGCCCGCATCAAGATCCTCGTGAAAGCCGTGGGCGCCGAAGAATTCGCGCGCATGGTCGAGGCGGAATTCGCCGACCTGAAGGACGGTCCGGAAACGCTGACCCGCGAGGAAGTCGAACGCGTGGCGCAATGGTTCAATCCGAAGCCCTACCTGACCCTGCCGAGCATCGATCCGCGCGCGGAACATGCCGACAATAAAGCGTTCGCCAACTGGCTGCAGCGCAACGTCAAGCCGCACAAGGTGCCGGGCTATGCGTCCGTCGTGCTGTCGCTCAAGAAGACCGGCGTGCCGCCGGGCGACGCGACGGCCGAGCAGATGGATTTCGTGGCCGACCTGGCCGACAAGTACAGCTTCGGCGAACTGCGCGTGACGCACGAGCAGAACCTCGTGCTGGCCGACGTCGAGCAGTCGAAACTGTTCGAAGTATGGCAGCTGGCGAAATCGAAAGGCCTCGCGACGCCGAACATCGGCCTGCTGACCGACATGATCTCGTGCCCGGGCGGCGACTACTGCTCGCTGGCGAACGCGAAATCGATCCCGATCGCGGCCGCCATTGCCGAGCGTTTCGACAACCTGGACTTCCAGCACGACATCGGCGACATCGAACTGAACATCTCGGGCTGCATCAACGCCTGCGGCCACCACCACGTGGGCCACATCGGCGTGCTGGGCGTGGACAAGGACGGTTCCGAGTGGTACCAGGTGTCGATCGGCGGCGCCCAGGGCAACGAATCGGCCATAGGCAAGATCATCGGCCCGTCGTTCTCCGCACCGCAGATGCCGGAAGTCATCGGCCGCCTGCTCGAGGTGTACGTGAAGAACCGCGTCGAAGGCGAACGCTTCGTCGACGTGGCGCAGCGCCTCGGTGTCGCGCCGTTCAAGGAACATGTGTATGCCACGCCGATCCCGGCCGGCACCAAGGTTGGGGAAGACGAATATGCCTAATTTCGAATTGCACTCGCACAAGCAGATCATCAAGCACCGCGAAGTCGTGGATGACGACTGGAGCGTCCTGAAACTCGTCGAAGACGGCACGCCGGAAACCGTGGAAGTCCCGGCCGGCAAGATCATCGTGCCGCTGAAGGTCTGGCTGGCACAGCGCGAACAGCTGCTGGCCCGCGCGCAACGTAAAGAACTGGGCATCTGGTTCGCGTCGGACGAGCTGGCGCACACGGTCAAGGACGACCTCGACAAGTTCGCCGTCGTCGCCGTCGACTTCCCGAAGTTCAGCGATGGCCGCGGTTATTCGATCGCCTACAACCTGCGCAAGCGCCTCGGTTACCAGGGCGAGCTGCGCGCGATCGGCGACGTGCTGCGCGACCAGCTGTTCCAGATGTACCGCTGCGGCTTCAACGCCTATGCAACGCGCCAGGACCGCAACATCCATGACGCACTGAAAGGCCTGACGGTGTTCTCGGAAACCTACCAGGCGGCCGTCGACAACCCGCTGCCGCTGTTCCGCCGCCACCAGCGCGGCGCGCTGCCCGAGCACAGCGACATCGGCGCCGGTATCTGACCGACCAAGGTAACTGAGCAAGGAAACCCATGAGCGACCTGAACGCGCGGGTGAATGAAACCCGCGGCATCCTGGAGCGCATTGCGCGCGATTTTTCGCCTGCCGTGTTCGCTTCCAGCCTGGCGGCCGAGGACATGGTCCTCACCGACCTGATCTTGAAGGCAGGCCTGCCGATCACCATCTTCTCGCTGGAGACCGGCCGCCTGCACAAGGAAACCCTGGCCATGATCGACAAGGTCAAGGCCCATTACGGCTACGACATCGTCGTGATGCGCCCGAAGCAGGAACTGGTCGACGAGTACGTGACCAAGAACGGCCTGAACGCGTTCTACGACAGCGTCGAGCTGCGCAAGGGCTGCTGCTACGTGCGCAAGGTCGAGCCGCTGGGCCGCGCCCTCGCCGGCAACAAGGCGTGGATCACGGGCCAGCGCCGCGCGCAGTCGACGACGCGCAGCGACCTGCCCGTGCAGGAAGACGATGCGGCGCACGGCATGGCCAAGTTCAATCCGCTGGCCGACTGGAGCGAAGATGACGTGTGGGAATACATCCGCGGCAATAACGTGCCGTACAACGACCTGCACGACCGCGGCTACCCGTCGATCGGCTGCGAACCCTGCACCCGCGCGATCCAGCCGGGCGAGGACGTGCGCGCCGGCCGCTGGTGGTGGGAAAACGCCGACTCCAAGGAATGCGGCCTGCACCTCGTGGACGGCAAGCTCATCCGAATCAAATCCGTGGCCCCGGCCTAATGGCACGGCCCAACAAAGACATCAGGCACAGCTAACATGACGACTTTTAGTGACACCCCGCTCGCCCTCAGCGACGTGAATGCGCGCCACCTGGACGCGCTCGAATCCGAAGCCATCCACATCCTGCGCGAAGTCGCGGCGGAATGCTCGAACCCCGCGCTGCTGTTCTCGGGCGGCAAGGACTCCGTCGTGCTGCTGCGCCTGGCCGAGAAGGCGTTCCGTCCGGGTAAATTCCCGTTCCCCCTCGTCCACATCGACACGGGCCACAACTTCGACGAAGTGATCCAGTTCCGCGACGCGCGCGTGGCCGAGCTGGGCGAGCGCCTGATCGTCGGTTCCGTCGAGGACTCGATCAAGAAGGGCACCGTCCGCCTGCGCAACCCGCAGACGGATTCGCGCAATGCCGCGCAAGCCGTGACCCTGCTGGAAACCATCGCCGAATACGGCTTCGACGCCTGCATCGGCGGCGCCCGCCGCGACGAAGAAAAGGCGCGTGCGAAAGAGCGCATCTTCTCGTTCCGCGACGAATTCGGCCAGTGGGATCCGAAGGCCCAGCGTCCGGAACTGTGGGACCTGTATAACACCCGCGTGCACCCGGGCGAGAACATGCGCGTGTTCCCGATCTCGAACTGGACCGAGCTCGACGTCTGGCAGTACATCGCCCGCGAAAAGCTGGCCCTGCCGTCGATCTATTTCGCGCACGAGCGCCAGGTGATCCCGCGTAACGGCCTGCTCGTGCCGCTGACGCCGCTGACCCCGGCCCGCGAAGGCGAACAGGTCGAGACGCGCACGGTCCGCTTCCGTACCGTGGGCGACATCTCGTGCACGTGCCCGGTCGCGTCCGACGCGGCCACCGTCGACGGCATCATCGCCGAGACGGCGATCACCCAGGTGACCGAACGCGGCGCGACCCGCATGGACGACCAGACCTCGGAAGCCTCGATGGAAAAGCGCAAGAAACAAGGATATTTCTGATGAACGCCATGACTGAGAAACTGAACCACAACGACGACCAGAGCGGCCAGGCCGGTCTGCTGCGTTTCATCACCGCCGGCTCCGTCGACGACGGCAAGAGCACCCTGATCGGCCGCCTGCTGTTCGACAGCAAGGGCATCTTCGCCGACCAGCTGGCCGCCGTGTCGCGCTCCAAGCACAAGCGCACCGTGGGCGACACGATCGACCTGTCGCTGCTGACGGACGGCCTGGAAGCCGAGCGCGAACAAGGCATCACGATCGACGTCGCGTACCGCTACTTCGCCACGCCGAAGCGCAAGTTCATCATCGCCGACACCCCGGGCCACGAGCAGTACACCCGCAACATGGTGACGGGCGCGTCGACCGCGGACGCCGTCATCATTCTCGTCGACGTGTCGAAGGTGAAGCTGGGTGAAGACGGCTCGGTGGAACTGCTGGTGCAGACGAAGCGCCACTCGACCATCGCCAAGCTGCTGCAGATCGAGCACGTGATCGTCGCCGTCAACAAGATGGACCTCGTGAACTACGACCGCACCGTGTACGACCGCATCGTCGCGGAATACACCAAGTTCGCGGACACGCTGGGCCTGAAGGACATCACGGCGATCCCGCTGTCGGCCCTGGCCGGCGACAACGTCGTCGAGCGCGGCGACAACATGCCGTGGTACGAAGGCCCCACGCTGATCGAGCTGCTGGAAGGCCTGTCCGTTTACGACGAGACGCACGCCGCCCCGTTCCGCTTCCCCGTGCAGCTGGTCGCGCGCCACAACGGCCACGAAGCCAACGACTTCCGCGGCTACATGGGCCGCATCGAGTCGGGCAAGGTCGCCGTGGGCGACAAACTCGTCGTGCAGCCGTCCGGCCACAGCGCCACCGTGAAGGAAATCCTCACGTTCGACGGTCCGCTGCAGCAGGCCGTCGCCGGCCAGTCGGTCACCATCACGTTGAACGAGTACGTGGACATCTCGCGCGGCGACGTGCTGGCCCCGGCCGAGCAACCGGCCACCCTGCTCAAGCAGGTAAAGGCGGACGTGTGCTGGATGGCCGACGAACCCCTGGACGTGCGCCGCAAGTACTGGATCAAGCACGGCACCCGCCAGACGATGGCCAAGGTGAAGTCCATCGACTCCGTCCTGGACGTCAACACGCAGCAACGCCGCACCGTCGACAACCCGGCCGAAGGCTTGAAGCTGAACGACATCGCGCAGATCGAACTGGTCGTGCAGCAGCCGCTGGCTGCCGATGCCTACGATGCGATCCGCGCAACGGGCGCCTTCATCCTCATCGATGAAGTTACCCATCAGACGGTCGCAGCGGGTATGATCCGTATTGACGCGTAACAAACGAACGAAAGGGATCCATGGCGGCGTTGGGAAAAGTTTATCTGGTTGGAGCCGGTCCCGGCGCTGCTGATCTCATCACCGTTCGCGGGGCACGCCTGCTCGGGGAGGCGGAGGTCGTGCTGTACGACGCCCTCGTCACCCCCGAGATGCTGGACCTGTGCAAACAGGCCGAGCTGATCCCCGTCGGCAAGCGCTCCGGCCAGCGCTCCACGGCGCAAACCGTCATCAATGAAAAACTCGTCGAAGCGGCCCGGCGCTACCAGCGCGTCGTGCGCCTGAAAGGCGGCGATCCGATGCTGTTCGGCCGCGCCGACGAAGAACTCCGCGCGCTCGAGGAAGCGGGCATCGAGGTCGAAGTCGTCCCCGGGATCACGACGGCCGTCGCCGCCGCCGCCGCAACGCTGCAGCCGCTGACCAAGCGCGGCGTGGCGCGCAGCGTCGCCTTCTTCACGTCCAGCACGGCGCCGGACCAGCCCGACCACCCTGCTCTTCCCGAAACGGACACGCTCGTGCAATACATGGGCGGGCGCGAAGCGGCGGCCACGGCGGAACGCCTGCTGGCCGAAGGCCGCAGGCCGGACCTGCCCGTCGTCGTCGTGGAAAACTGCAGCCGCGCGGACCAGCGCGTGCGCCGGCTCACGTTGTCCGACCTGGCGCATGGCCTCGACGTGGCGCACGGTCCCGTGCTCGTCATGATCGGCGAAGCGATGGCGCACCGGCCGCATCAGACCCTCTGATTCAGCGCGCCCGCGCCTCCAGCTCGGCCTCGAGCCTCTGCGCGGCCGCATGCGTATCCACCGCGATGCGGTTCAGGCGCGCCAGCGCCGTCGCCAGCCGCGCCCCGCTTCTTCCCCCGCATTCGCGCACATGCCATAGCGCGAGGTCGCAGCGCATGCGCGCCAGTTCCGCGCGCAGGCCGGCCAGCATGCGCCGTAATGCGCCATCCGCATCGGACGCGGGACCGCCTGGTGCGGCGGCGTCCGTCAGGTGATCCTGCATGCGCGCGATGCGTGCGTGCATGCGCTGCAGGCGGCCCGCGAGGCGGTCGAGGCGGCGGGCGCAGCGCAATTCCACCCATGCGCGCGGCATCGGGGGCATCGGCGGCAAGGCCGCGCGCAGGCGGGCGAACAGGGAGGCGAGCTTGCTGGACATCGCAGCAGTCTCCGGCTTCCCTCTGCCGATAGCCATGACGCGCGACAAACTTCGTTCGCTCAGCCCCAGTGCAGGTAGTCGATGCCGTTCTGGATGCTGCCGATGACCTGCACCTGGTTTTCCGTGCTCTCGCTGAAACCGACGAGGACGTCCGCGCGCGACGTCGAATGCAGGGCGTCCGTCCAGAAGGCATAGCCGGCGGCGTCCGGCGCGCGGTGCAGCACGTTCTGGTACAGGGCCTCCACGAACTGCGCGTCGCTCACGTTGGTGCCGTACAGCTTGCCGAACTCGGCGCTGCCGATGAAACCGGACGCGGCCTGCGTCAACGACGTGCCCTTGTCCAGCGCGTCGATCCAGAAACCGAGCCCCGTCTTGTCCGGCGTGCGGCCCAGCGCGGCCTGGTACAGGCGGTACGCTTCGCCCGCGTTGCCGTTCACGTCCAGCGCCACCATGCCGTCGCTGAACTGGAGGCGCTCGACGCCCGTCAGCGTCGCGTGGTTACCGACGGCGTCCTTCACGGACACGACGCCGTTGTCCGCGACGATGGTCGCGCCGGCGCGCGCGGTCGTGTACGCGAGCGTGTCCACGCCGGTGCTCCCCGTCACCTTGCTGTCGCCCGCCACGGCCTGCTGCACGTGGGTATTGCCGTTGAACGCGACGTTGGCCATCTTCAGCGCGCCCGAGCCCGACAGGGTGCCGCCGGCCGGCGCCACGTAATCGATGCCGTTCTTGATGCTGTTGGCGACCTGGGCCTTGTTCTCCGCGCTCTCGCTGAAACCGACGAGGACGTCCGCGCGCGACGTCGAATGCAGGGCATCGGTCCAGAACGCATAGCCCGCGGCATCCGGCGCGCGGTGCAGCACGTTCTGGTACAGGGCCTGCACGAATTGCGTGTCGCTCACGTTGGTGCCGTACAGCTTGCCGAACTCGGCGCTGCCGATGAAGCCGGAAGCGGCCTGCGCCAGGGGCGCGCCCTTGTCCAGCGCGTCGATCCAGAAGCCGAGGCCGGACTTGTCCGGCGTGCGTCCCAGCGCGGCCTGGTACAGGCGATACGCTTCGCCCGCGTTGCCGTTCACGTCCAGCGCCACCATGCCGTCGCTGAACTGGAGGCGCTCGACGCCCGTCAGCGTCGCGTGGTTGCCGACGGCATCCTTCACGGACACGACGCCGTTGTCCGCGACGATGGTCGCGCCGGCGCGCGCGGTCGTGTACACGAGCGTGTCGACGCCGGCAGTCCCCGCCACCTTGCTCTCGCCCGCCACGGCCGCCAGCACGTGCGTGCTGTTGGTCATGGCCACGCTGGCCACTTTCGACAGCGCCGTCGACGTGCCGGCGGCCGGCGGACTCCCGACCGGTGCAGGCGCAGGCGCAGGTGCAGGTGCAGGCGCGGGTGCGGGTGCTGGCGCAGGTGCAGGCGCGGGTGCGGGAGCGGGTGCGGGAGCGGGTGCAGGCGCGGGTGCAGGCGCGGGTGCGGGCGCAGGCGTGGGTGCCGGCACGCTCGCCGGCACCGCTGCCGGGGCCACGCCCGGCAGCACGCGCATCTCGACACCGGCCGTGCCGGACACGCTCGTATCGATCCACGCGCCGGCGAAGCCGCCGCCGGCCAGCGCCGTCACGTCCGGGCTGGCCTGGTCGCCGCTGCGCAGCTGGCTGATGCCGAATTCCTGGCTGTCGATGGCGTTGCCGTCGCCGTCGAACCGGCGGCCGAAAATACCGTTGCCGTCGCCGTCCGCGCCCTGCCACGCGACGAGGAAGGAACCGTCGGACAGGGCCGCGACGTCGGCGTCGTAATGTCCGCCGCCCGATGCCACGTTGGCCTGCGTGACGGCGCCCACGGCATGGCCGGCGGCGTCGAAGCGCTGGAAGAAGATATCGCTGTTCGCGAAGCCCCACGGGTCGTTCGCATAGCTGTCCCACGCGACGACGAAGCCGCCGCCCGCGAGCGCCGCCACGTGCGGCAGCGGCGCGGCCGTCGTCGTGCTGGCCGCGTAGCCGTCGCCGCTCGCGACGAACACGGATGCCGGGGCGCGGCTCAATGCGGCGTAGACGTTGCCGTCGTTGATCTCGCCCCACGACACGACGTAGCCGCCGTCCGCCAGCGCGGCCAGCGCGGGGCTGTAGGCCGAACCGAGGGCATTGTAGACCTGCTGCGCGCCGGCGGGGGTGCCGTCCGCAGCGGCCTGCTGGACGTGCACGGCCGCGCCGCTGCGCCAGCCGATGGCGAACGACCCGTCGGCGAGCGTCGCCACGGCCGGCATGGCGGCGTCGCCCGACGCGCCGGTGTCGAGCACGTGCTCCGCGCCGGCGCTGCCGCCGGCGTCGACGACGCGGTACGCGATCTTGTTCGCGCCGCCGTCGTTCAACGTGTAGGCGACGACGAAGCGGCCGCCGGACAGCGCGGCGACGGCCGGCTGGCCTTCGGCACTGGCATCGCCATTGGGCGTGAGCGCGAACGCGGCGCCCAGCGGATTACCCGCCGTGTCGCGCAGCTGCGCCCACAGGCCCGCGCCCTGGCCCTGCCAGACGGCGACGACGCCGCCGCCCGACAGGGTGGCAAGCGCCGGCGCGGACGCCCACGCGTCCAGCGCGGCGCCCGCTTTCGATTCGTTGGCCAGGCCGGGCAGGCCGTCCGTCGCGCCGTCTTCCACCGCATAGGTGAGGACCTGCGAGACGCCCGTGTTCGGGAGCGGGTTGCCGTTGCCGTCGACCTGGTAGCGGTCGTAGTAGTGCACGGTCACCGCGGCCGACAGGCCGCCGGCCGGCAGCTGGCTCGCGTCGGCCACCACCAGCCGGGCAGCCGTGTCGACGGCGGGATTGTAGCTGATGCCGAACAGGCCCGGCTGCGACTGGCTCTCGATCACCCAGCGGCCGCCCGTCAGGTCGCCCGTATCGATCCCGGCCACGACGTCGACGATGTCGCCCGCGTGCGCGGTGGTGAACACGATGCCGTCGCCGCCGACGATGCCCACGGGCTGGTTGTCCGGGTACACGATGTCCTCGGCCGTGACGACGCTGCCGTCCGCCAGCCTGTAGTGGACGCCGAACGTGTCCGGCGTCGACGCGTCGCCGGCCAGGCGATCCTGGAAGCGCCACAGCGTGCCGGCCGTCGCGACGTACGCACCCTGCCCGTCGACCGGCATCGTGTAGGTGAGCCACGTCCGGCCGTTGTCCTGGCTGTACTGCATGTCGCCGCGCGCGAATGCCTGGCCCAGGCTGCTGGACGCATCGAAGGCAACGGCGGTGACGGCGGAAGTCGAGGCGCCGGACGGCAGCGTGGCGCCGGCATAGCTCCAGGTCGAGCTGGCCTGGCCCGGACGGACGTAGAGGGAGGTCGTGGGAGTGGTCATGGCGTCGATGATCGATGGCGGGTTGCGGGAGTGTGGCTACCCCATTCGCATATGATTCCCCATGGAAAACATAAATTCAATGGGGAAATTACTTTTCGCGAGTAAAGACGCGCGTAAACCAACGGAACATTTCTACCAGCGCAATGAAATTGGCAGGAATAAATTCAACGGTTACAACAGAGATATCGAACCCGCCAGCTTGCCGAATCGGCCATGCCCGCGAGCAGTTATAATCTTTGGAGCAACAGTTTGGCATCCCCCCGCACCTGCATCCCAGCGCCCTTTGCGGGCTGTCCTGTTCACCGCTTCACACGATTTACCGATACACCTGAAGGATCAACATGCGTTTTCTGAATCGCTGTACCGCATTCCTGCGGCACGAGCGCGCCCCCGTGCTCATGTCGGTGCTCGTCCCTGTCCTGTTCGGCCTGCTCTCCGTGTGGCTCGGCCAGGACGAAAACTGGGATCTGCGCAATTACCACTGGTACAACCCCTACGCCCTGTTCAATGACCGGCTGCACATGGACATGGCGGCCGGGAATTGGCAAAGCTATTTCAATCCGGCGATCGACGTCCCCTATTACCTGCTGAACCAGTGGCTGCCGGGCCGGGCCGTCGGGTTCGTGATGGGTTTCGTCCATGGACTCAACTTCATCCTGCTGCTGGCGCTCGCGCGCCTCGTCCTGCCCCGGGACAAGGCCGACATCCGCCTGTGCATCCTGCTGGCCCTCGCGGGCATGTGCGGCCCCAGCTTCCTGTCGCAGGTCGGCAATACGATGGGCGACAACCTGAGCGCCCTGTTCATCCTCGCCTCGCTGTGCATCGTGATGCGCGGCTGGGACCGGCTGCAGGCCCTGTCGAACGGCGCCGTCGCCACGCTGCTATTGGCGGGCGTCGTGATGGGATTGGGCGCCGGGCTGAAGCTCACCAATGCGTCGTATGCGCTCGCGCTGTGCGTCGCGCTGCTGGCGGTGCCCGCCACGTTCGGCCGGGGGATCGCGGCGGCCTTCACGTACGGGTGCGGCACGCTGGCCGGTGTCGCGATGTCGGCCGGGCCGTGGTGGTGGCGGATGTGGAAGACGTTCGGCAATCCGCTGTTCCCGCAATTTAACAGCATCTTCAAGAGCCCCCTGGCGCAGCAGGTCGCCGTCATGGACACGGACCACCTGCCGCACGGTGCGCTGGAAGCCCTGTTCTGGCCGTTCGTGTTCACCCGGGAATTCGCCCGCGTCTCGGAACTGCCGTTCAAGCAGGCGATCGTGCCGCTGCTGTACGCGCTGGCCCTCGCATTCCTCGCGCGCTGGCTGTACGACACGGTGCGCGGCGGCGCGCCCGCCGAGCGCCTGGCGCCGCGCGCGCGCTTCCTGCTGCTGTTCGGGATCGTCGGCTATCTCGTGTGGCTGAAGCTGTTCAGCATCTACCGCTACCTGGTGCCCATCGAACTGCTGGGACCGCTGATGGTATGGGTGCTGGTGCCGCGCCTGACCGGGCCGCGCGTCGGCCCGTACCTGGCCGGCGGCATGCTGCTGTTCACGTCGCTCTACGTCTATCCGTTCATCACGTGGGGGCACGCCGGCTGGGCCGAGAAGAGTTTCAGCGCGCAGCTGCCGCCGATGGAACATCCGGAGTCGACGCTCGTCTTCACCGCGCACGGCGATCCGCCGATGGGCTGGGTCTCGACCTTCGTCCCGCGCGAGGTGCGCGTCATTTCGCTCGGCGCGGGCTTCCCCGAGTCGCCCGCCTACCTCGAGCGGATCCAGTCCGTGATCGCGAGCCGGCCCGGTCCGCATTACGCGATGCTGGCCGCCGATCCCCGCGACCAGGTCGAGAAGGACGAGGCCGTGGTCAAGGCGGCCACGCAGAACCTGGCCCGTTACGGCTTGACGCTCGACCCCGCCGGCTGCAAGCGCTATCCGGCGGCGATCGGGACGACGCCGTCACCGGTCCAGATGTGTCCGGTGACGGTCGACAGGAAGGCTCAGGTGGCGTCCGCCCCGGCACAGTAGGCGGCCATGGCCGCCAGCACGGCGGGGTCCTCGCCGACGGCGGGGACGGTGCGGAACGTCACCTGCGGATGGGTGGCGCGCAGCTGGTCCAGCAGCAGCGGCAGGTCGCGCAGCAGGTGGCCGCCCTGCCCCAGGAACACGGGGACGATGGTGATGTCGCGCGCGCCGAGCGCCACCTGGGCCCCGACTTCGTCCGGCAGGCTGGGCGTCATCAGTTCGAGGAACGCGAGCGCCACGGCGCAGTCCGGACGGCGCGCGGCGGTCAGGTCGCGCAGGCGCTGGAACGGCGCGGCCCAGGCGGCGGCACGGGCGCCGTGGGCGAACAATACGAGTGCTTTTTCCATCAGTGTCTCTCCACCCAGCGCAGGGCGCCGACAGCCAGCAGCAGGAACAGCAGGCTGGGCGCGGCCGCCGTCACGAAGGCCGGCCAGGTCGACAACATGCCCACGTGCGAAAACAACGAGTTAATCAGCAGGAAGCTCACGCCGATCATGATGCCGATGAAGATCTTCAGGCTCACGCCGCCGCTGCGCGTGTGCAGATAGCCGAACGGCAGCGCGAGCGCCATCAGCACGAAGATCGACAGCGGGTCGAACAACTTCTTCCAGAACGCGATCTTGAAGCGCTCCGTCTCCTGGCGGTTCTCGGCCAGGTGGCGCGTGTACACGGCCAGTTCGTTGGCGGACATCCGCTCCGGGTCGGAACGCGACACGGACAGGATCTTCGGCGTGATCTCGGACACGAGGTCGAGGCTCGCGACCTTGCGCGTGGAGACGGATGCCGTGTCCTGGCCGAAGGTGCTCTGGATGGTCTGGCCGGCCGGAATGGGCGTGCCCGGCGCGGGCAGCTCGCGGCTATTGGAAAACAGCGTCTCCGTGACATCCTTCAGGCGCCAGGTGCTGTTGCCGCTGAATGTGGCGCTGGCGGCCGTGATCAGCGAGCGCATGCGCATGCTGTTGTCGAACTCGTACAGGCGCACGTCGATCAGCTGGCCGTCCGGGCGGATCTGGCGCGCGTTGAAGAAGCGCGACCCCGTCACGGGCCCCTTCGTGCCGCCCGTGTGCACCGTGTCCTTGGTCCACATACCGGAGCGGAATTCGGCCGACACCGTGGCGCCTTTCGCGGACAGGCGCACGCGTTCCGCGATGGGCGCCGTGCGCGGCGCGATCAGTTCGCCGAACAGGAAGGTGATGGCGACGAACAGCACGCCGATCTTCGCCAGCATGATGCCGGCCTGCTGCGTGGACATCGACGACGCCCGCATGATCGTGAATTCGGAGCTTTGCGCGAACTGCGCCATCGTGTAGATGGTGCCGATCAGCGCGGCGACGGGCATCACCTCGTACACGTGGCCGGGGATGAGCAGCAGCACGTACAGGATCGCGTGCTGCATCATGTAGCCGCCCTTGCCCACCGACGGCAGCTCCTGGGTCAGGTCCATGAAGGCGATGAGGCCCAGGAAGGCCACGAGCACGAAGGCGACGGCTTGCGCGATGTTGACGAAGAAGTAGCGCTGCAGGATCTTCATTGCGCGCCCTCCTGCGTGGCGTCGGGACTGTCGCCGCCGCGCAGCAGGCGGCGGCGCTTGAAGGCACCCAGCAGGGCGAGCGGGTGCCACGGGTGGTTGACGTTCAGGCGCCACGCGAACAGCCCGGCCACGATCACGAGCGCGAACAGGTGCAGCGGCCACCACGCCACCCCGAAGGTCATCTTGCCCTGCTTGACGCTGGCCTCGAACAGTTTCGACAGATTGCTGTACGTGAAAAAGATCAGCAGCGCGAGGATCAGGTTGGCGGAACTGCCGGCGCGCGGATTGACGAAGCCGAGGGGGATCGCGAGCAGCATCAGCACGACGCAGGTGATCGGCGCCGACACGCGGTACAGGAGTTCGGCGTTCGTGAAGCGGTTGTCCGGCAGCGCCAGCAACGCCGGCGTGGACAGGGCGTCGGCCGGCGTCTCGGTGCCGATCACGGGCGCCTGGCTGGAGACGCGCATGCGGTAGCGCTCGAACTCCATCGACTGGAAGTCGGCCCGTCCCGGCTGGCCCAGGTAGCGCCGGCCGTTCTTCAGCACGAGGTATTGGCCGCCCTTGCCGTCCGGCTCGATCACGCCTTCCTTGGCGACGACGATGGAATTGCCGCCTTCGTCGACGGAATTCACGAACACGTTCTGCACGACGGTCGCGCCGCTCGTGCTGCCTTCGACGAAGAACACGCGGTTGGTCGACGGCGATTCGCGGAACTGGCCGGGCGACACACGCTTGAGGTCTTCGCGCTTCTCGAAGCGCTCGACGAATTCCGCGCTCTTCATCTTCGCCCACGGCGTCGCGACGAACGACAGCGCGGCCACGATTGCCACGAGCGGCAGGCCGAACACGAGCACCGGCGGCACCCACCGCATCAGCGACTGGCCGGACGCGAACCACACGACCATCTCGGAGTCGCGATAGCTGCGCGTCACGGTGGCGATGACCGCGATAAAGCTGGTAAGAATGATGATTGTTGGCAGATAATTCAGCACCGAAAAGCCGATCAGCGCCAGCACGTCGCTGGAGGCGACCTTGCCGCCGGCGGCCTTGCCGAGGATGGAGATCAGGGTCCAGGTGACGAAGATCGTAAACAGGACCGTGAAGGTGGCACCGGCCACGCTGGCCAATTCACGCTGTAGGGCGCGTTGGAAAATCATTCGATAGTTATAATTGCAGGTTTGAAGGAACCCAAAGGAACCGTCACGAGCGGGCGCCATTGGGAGGTTCCTCGGACAGCACGCGCGTCAAAAACTCGAAACGGAGAATCAAATGGACTTTAGCATAAAAGCATTCGACACAAAAAACACGCTGGCCGCAGCCAAATCGGGCTGTGTGGCAGTCGCGGTGTTCGAAAACAAGAAACTGTCGGAGGCGGCGAAAGCCCTCGATCTGAACGGCGAGATCAGCGCGGCCGTCAAGTCGGGTGACATCTCCGGCAAGCCCGGCTCCACCCTGCTGCTGCGCGGCGTGGCCGGCGTGACCGCTGCCCGCGTACTGCTGGTCGGCATGGGCGCCGACGAAGCCGTGAGCGAGAAAAGCTTTGCCGGTGCCGTGACCGCTGCCCTCAAAACCTTCGCTTCGCTGGGCGCGCAGGATGCCATTATCGCATTCCCGCTGGAGAATGTGAAAGCCCGCGACCTGAACTGGGCGATCAAGAGCATCGTCATCGCCGCGAACGAAGCCGAATTCCGCACCGACGCGCAAAAGAGCAAGAAGGACCCGGCACCCACCGGCGTGCGCAAGCTGGCCATCGCCGTCCCGGCAGCGACCCCGCAGATCAAGGCCGTGCTGGCGCAGGCGCAGGCCATCGCGAACGGCATGAACCTGACGAAGGAACTGGGCAACCTGTCGCCGAACGTCTGCACGCCGACCTACCTCGCGAACACGGCGAAGAAGCTGGCGGCCGACTACGGCTTCGACATCGAAGTCCTGGACCGCAAGCAGCTCGAAGCCCTCAAGATGGGCAGCTTCCTGTCCGTGACGCGCGGCAGCGACGAGCCGCCGAAGTTCATCGTCCTGAAGCACAACGGCGGCAAGAAGAACGACGCGCCGGTGGTCCTCGTCGGCAAGGGCATCACGTTCGACACGGGCGGCATCTCGCTGAAACCGGGTCCGAACATGGACGAGATGAAGTACGACATGTGCGGCGCCGGCTCGGTGCTGGGCACCTTCCGCGCCATCGGCGAGATGGGCCTGAAGCTGAACGTCGTCGGCATCGTCGCCGCGTGCGAGAACATGCCGTCGGGCCGCGCCACCAAGCCGGGCGACATCGTCACCGCGATGAACGGCACCACCATCGAGATCCTGAATACGGATGCCGAGGGCCGCCTGATCCTGGCCGACGCCCTGACCTATGCCGAGCGCTTCAAGCCGGCCGCCGTCGTCGACGTCGCCACGCTGACGGGCGCCTGCATCGTCGCGCTGGGCCACCACACGTCGGGCCTGTTCACGCGCCACGACGATGCCCACGACGCCCTCGCCCAGGAACTCCTGGACGCCGGCAAGCAGGCGAACGACGTCGCCTGGCGCTTCCCCATCGGCGAGAACTACAACGAGCAGCTGAAGTCGAACTTCGCCGACCTGGCCAACATCGGCACGCCGGGCGGCGCGTCGATCACGGCGGCCTGCTTCCTGGAGAACTTCACGCGCAACTACACGTGGGCCCACCTGGACATCGCCGGCACCGCGTGGAAGTCGGGCGCGGCCAAGGGTGCGACCGGCCGTCCGGTGCCCCTGCTGACCACGTTCCTGCTGAACCGCGTGTAAGCGCGTCTTCGGCTCCATGAAAAACGGACGCCCGCGGGCGTCCGTTTTTTATCGCGGCGTCAGAAGACGACGTTGCCGGGCGCCGGCGCGTCCACAGCCCGCGGCGCGGCCGGCCGCATCAGCACGGTCAGGGTCGACTGGTAGGCAACGCCATTGCCGTCGTAGGGCTTGACGTAGCCGTCGCCCCCGGCGCTGACGATGATGTTGCCGATCAGCCGGTCGGTGTCGAAGAACGAGGTCGCATGCGCGTCGGCAACTTCGCGCGCGGCGCCCGTGCCGTCGCGTGCGCAGTCGATCGTCAGGGGACTCCTGCTGCGCTCGACCGTGACCCGCCCCGGCGCCACGACGAACCAGCGCCCCGCCGCGTTGGACAGCACGCAGCCCACGCCCGTCACCTCGCGGTGGCCCAGGATGGTGTGGACTTCCAGCTGCTGCGTCGGCGCCTCGGACGGCGTCGTCACGCAACCGGCCATGACGGTACACAGCGCAAGCGCGCAGGCGGTACGGAAATAAAGAAGGGACATGTCTTCACCGAGAATGCATACCATCCGTTTACGGCGGCAATCGGGAAGACATGAGGCGAAGCGCATCCCGGGGTCGCCGGGATGGCGTCAGGATAGCGTAACTACGCTGCGGCCGGCTGCGGATCGAGGGGCATGAAGCGCGGCATGCGCTCCCCGTCCACCTCGACCGTTTCGAAAAATGCGTCCTTCGGGCGGACCCAGGTCTGGCCGTCCTGCCCGCGATACACGACCACGGCCGTGTGGTCTGCCTCGAGGAAAGCCTCGCAGACCACGTCGTACACCCCGCCCTTGTAATGGCGGTAGCGCATCAGGCCTTTTCTTCGGCCGCGGCGCGGTTCTTCTTCTTCAGGTTCTGGATGACCTTGACGATGCCTTCGATGCCGGCGTTGTCATCCAGTTCGCTGAACGCGTCCAGCACCTCGTTGAGGACGCGGTTGCGCACGCTCGCCTCGTCAGTCTGCATCTTCTGCGGCTGGTTCTCGGACGGTGCGAATTTCTGCGGCGCTTCGGCCGCAGCCTTCTGTCCGTGTGCCAGCGCGGCCTGCCAGATCAGCCAGCGGCGTTGGGTTTCGTACACGAGGTACTCTTCCGGCTTGTCTTCACGACGCCGGACAATGTGGCCATCGCGTTGGGCCCATGCTTCAAATGCTTGGCGCATTGTTGTCCTTTACAAAGCTGTGTGCAAATCCTGCTCTCGGATCCGCGATCGTTACACACCTGCCTAAGCCGGCCGCTCGACCGACCACGGCAACCATCTGTTCAAAGCAATGGATTGCTTTTGAATACTTGGTTCCAGAGCAATATGCCAATAGTACAACCAAAGTTGGCCTACTGCAATTTTTTTCTTTCGAGAAGGAGACAATACGTAAATGTCTCCTCTCTTGCTGTGATTGTTACATCTTGTCACAGTTCGGCGCAACTTTCCAGCATCGTTACGATTTTTTACTCCGTGGACAATAATTTTACGACATCTTTGTTGCAATCCGCACAAATAATGACAATCGTGTCATGGCTTCAGAGGCCAAGTTATGTTGCAAGAATGACTCAAAGCCACGATACTGCCCGGATTGCGCCGGACGGTCCGGCCTCCGCACCAAGATAGCCCATGAAAATTGCAACCTGGAACGTGAACTCGCTGAAAGTGCGCCTGCCGCACCTGCTCCAGTGGCTCGCCGCCAACCCCGTCGACGTACTCTGCATCCAGGAGACCAAGCTCACGGACGACAAATTCCCCGTGTCCGAGATCAACGAGGCCGGCTACGAGGTCGTGTTCAGCGGCCAGAAGACCTATAACGGCGTGGCGATCCTGTCGCGCCTCCCCATCGCCGACGTCGTGCGCAACAATCCGCATTACCAGGACGAGCAGCAGCGCCTGATCGCGGCCACCATCGGCGGCGTGCGCTTCATCTGCGCCTACGTGCCGAACGGCCAGGCCGTCGGCTCCGACAAATACGCCTACAAGATGGGCTGGCTGGCCGCGCTGCGCACCTGGGTCGGCGAAGAATTGAAGATCCACGACCAGTTCGCGATCCTGGGCGACTACAACATCGCGCCGGAAGACCGCGACGTGCACGACCCCGAACTGTGGGCCGGCCAGATTCACTGCTCCGATCTGGAACGCGAGCAGCTGCGCGAACTGTGCGGCCTCGGTCTCGTCGACGCGTTCCGGCTGTTCGAACAGCCCGAGAAGCAGTACAGCTGGTGGGACTACCGCCAGATGGCCTTCCGCCGCAACCGCGGCCTGCGCATCGACCACATCCTGCTGTCGCAGGCGCTGGCCAAGCGGTGCGAGGCGTGCGTTATCGACCGCGAACCGCGCAAGTGGGAACAGCCGTCCGATCACACGCCGGTGATCGCAACGCTCGCCTAGTACGGCCGAGAGCCCCTAACGACGCTTGACATGCAGCACGCCGATCCATACAGTGTTATATATCTGGTTATGCAACTGTGAAAGGGTCGACGACGATGGATATCTTGCGAGACTACGGTGCGGTCTTTCTCGGCAGCCGCTTGAAGCGACTGGGGGAACGCATGCAGGCTGGCGCCGCCAGGGTGATTACCGATACCGGGTTGCCCATGCAGCCTGCCCACATGCCATTGCTGGCCGCGCTGGACAGGCAACCGATGACGATCGGCCAGCTGGCGCACGCCGTCGGCGTCAGCCAGCCCGGCGTCACGCGCGCGGTCGGCCAATTGGTCGAACTGGGGCTGGCGCATTCGCAGACGGGGGACGACCAGCGCCTGCGCACGATCTCGCTTGCGCCCGCCGGTAAAGCGGCGATGGCGCACGCGCGCCTGAATGTGTTTCCGCAGGTCGAGGCGGCCGTCGCTACGCTGCTGCAGGACCAGCTCGACGCCTTCATGGCGCGGCTGACCGAACTCGAAACCGCACTGGACGCGACGTCGATCGATGTCCTTGCCGCCCGATCGAGCCCGTCGATCCTGACAATCCGTGAGTACAGCGACGACCTTGCGCCGTACTTCCACGACATCAACGCCGAATGGATCAACGACATGTTTCAGCTCGAAGCGACGGATCGGGAAGTGCTGGAAAACCCGCGCGCGCGGATTGTCGACCCAGGCGGTGTGATCCTGTTCGCGGAAGCCAAGGGCCTCGGCATTGTCGGCACTTGCGCACTGCAAAAAACTGGCGAACGCAGCTTCGAGCTGACCAAGATGGGCGTACGTGCTTCCGCGCGGGGTCTGAAGGTCGGCGAGTTCCTGTTGCGCGCCATGATCGAACGCGCCATGCAGATCGGCGCCGAGCCGCTCTACCTGCTCACCAACACCAAATGCGCTGCCGCCATCCACCTGTACGAAAAGGCGGGCTTCCAGCATGACGCCGACATCATGGCGCGCTATGGTGCGCGCTACGCACGCTGCAACGTGGCGATGCGCTACTTGCCCGGCGCCGCCTGAGTCCAGGTCCGCGCCGGTTTGCCCAGCAGCGCAGGCACGGCTCCGGCATCGACCGGCCGTGCGAACAGATAGCCCTGCGCATACTGGCACCCGTGCCGGCGCAGCAGCGCCAGCTGCGCGTCGGTCTCGACGCCCTCCGCCACGACGGCCATCCCCAGGCTTCCCGCGAGTGCCATGATGGCGGCGACGATGGCCTGGTCCTCGCTGCTCGTCTCGAGGTCGCGCACGAACGCGCGGTCGATCTTGATCTTGCGGACCGGGAAGCGCTTCAGATACGCCAGGCTCGAATAGCCGGTGCCGAAGTCGTCGATCGACAGGCGAATGCCCATGCGGTAGATCTGGCCCAGCGTCTCCAGCGTCTGGCCGCCGTGCTGCATCAGTGCCGTTTCCGTGATCTCGAATTCCAGCAGGCCCGGATCGATGCCCGTGTCGTCGACGATGGCGCGGATCGACTGGATCAGGCCCCGGTGCATGAACTGGCGCGCGGACAGGTTCACCGCGAGCGGCAGCGGTGGCAGCCCGGCCCGTTGCCAGGCCATCGACTGTTCGCAGGCGCGCCGGATCACCCACTCGCCGACCGGCACGATCAGGCCGTTCTCTTCCAGGATCGGGATGAAGTCGTCGGGCGCCACGAGGCCCTGCTCGGGATGGCGCCAGCGCAGCAGCACTTCCAGGCCATGCACGCGACCGTCCCGCACGCCCACGATCGGCTGGTAGAACAGCACGAATTCCTCGCGCAGCAGCGCGCCGCGCAGCCGGGTCTCCATCTCGAAATGGCGCGCGGCCGCCGCGTTCATCGGCTCCGCGTAGTATTGGTAATTGTTGCGGCCCGCCGCCTTGGCGTAGTACATCGCGGCGTCGGCCTTGCGCATCAGGCCCGCCGCGTCGTCGCCGTCGTCCGGGTACAGGCAGATGCCGATCGACGGCGAGATGTGCAGGCTGCGGCCTTCGAATTCGATGGGCGCCGCCAGTGCCTCGATGATCTTGTCGCCCACGAAGCCGCACTCCTCGGCCGCCTGCACGCCCGGCACCAGCACGACGAATTCGTCGCCGCCCAGGCGCGCGACGGTGTCGCTGGCGCGCACGACGCGGCACAGGCGCTGCGCCACTTCCTTCAGCAGGTGGTCGCCCGCCAGGTGGCCCAGCGAATCGTTGATCGTCTTGAAGCGGTCCAGGTCGATGAACAGCAACGCCAGCTTCATGCCGTCGCGCCGGGCCGACAGCAGCGCGCGGTCGAGCCGGTCGGACAGCAGCGCGCGGTTCGGCAGGCCCGTGAGCGCGTCGTGGTAGGCCATGTGATGCACACGCGCCTCCGCCTGGCGCCGCTCGACGATCTCCGCCTGCAATTCCGCCGTGCGCTCCTGCACGCGCACCTCCAGTTCGTCGCGCGCGCGGCGCAGCGCGTCCGCCGCTTCGCGCTGGGCGGTGACGTCGTCGATCAGCCACACGCTGCGCCCGCCCCGGTCCGCCATGTCGAACGGACGGCCGGACAGGCGCGCCCAGAAGCGCCGGCCGTCGCGCCGCACCAGTTCGTACTCGGCCATGTGCACGCGGCCCGCCTCGAAATCGCGCCGCGTCTGCTCGCGCGCGGCGATCCAGCCCGCGTCGTCGGGATACAGTTCGCGCACCGGCAAGCCCTCGATGCTGCCGCCATGGTGGCCGAACAGTTCTTCCATCTTGCGGTTGCAATGGAGGGTCCGCCCCTTCTCGACGACGGCGATGCCCAGCACAGCGTTGTCGAGGATCGCCTGGTTTTCCAGCAGCGCGTTGCGCAGCGATTCCTCGGCCGCCTTCTGGCCCGTGCGGTCCTCGATCATCCAGATCATCGTGCCGGTGCCCAGCTCCTCCGGGTTGACGGCATAGCCGATCATGTTCACCCACATCCGCGTGCCGTCGCGGCGCACCATCGTCGTCTCGGTCTTGAACGAACCGCCCAGCCCCAGCACGCCGTAGGCGGTGCGGCCCATTTCCTCGAACGCGGCGTCGTCCACGTACAGCACCCGCGTCGAGCGGCCCAGCAACTCGCCCGGCGCATAGCCGAACATCGAGCCGAAACAGTGGTTGTAGCGAGTGATGGTGCGGGCGCGCGTGAAGAAGATCCCGATCGTGGCATTGGTCATGATCGACTGGATCTCGGTGAGCGCCTGGCGCGCTTCCGTGACATCTTCCACGATCCACACGGTGCCCGCCTCGCGCGCGCTCATGTCGACGGCCTTGGCGCGGATGCGGCACCAGATCGTGCTGCCGTCGCGCCGCCGCAGCGGCACCTCGTTCTTTTCGAACAGGCTGCCTGCCGTCAGCACGATCACGGCCTCGCCGATGAACGCCTCGTACTGGGCACGCGTGGCGAACACCTGGGCGGGACTGTGGTTGATGAGTTCTTCCGGCGTATAGCCCAGCATCTCCGCCATGCGCGGATTGCACGACTTGACGAGGTCGGGCAAGGTGACGGCGATGCCGACCGGCGCATGCTCGACGACGGCCGCCTGTTCCAGCAGGCGTCCGCGCAGCGCCGCCTGGCCGTCGCCGAACGTGAGCACGTCGCCGAACACGAACGTGGCGCCGCCCTCCGGCAGCGGTTTCGCACGCACCTCGACGGGCCGGCCCGTGGTGCCATGCTCGATCAGGCCGTCCCAGCGCCGTTCGCCGGCCTGCGACAGGCGGATCTCGACCGCCATCGCCGCGGCCGTACGGGGACAGAACAGCGACACCAGCGGCCGCCCCACCACGTCGCCGCCGGCCAGTTCGACGAGCGCCGCGTTCGCCGCCCAGATCGTGCCTTCTCCATCGCAGGCGCAGGCCGGCGCGGCGATCAATGCCAATGCGTCGGCCACCAAGGCCGCTGTGCTCGTTCCCCGATCCATCCCTCTGTCCCTGGCGCGCCTGTTGACAAGACGCTTTGTCGATTTTTTGGATGGATCATAGCCGAAAATCAACCCGATTTATCGTTCGGGAAAGATGAAATTCGGCGTGTGACGCGGCGCAGCAACGGTATCGACGGTATCAGAAGGCGTCGCCCGGCACGCGCACCCAGCCTTCCATCAGCACCCGCGCGCTCCGGCTCATCACGGCCTTCGTGACGACCCAGTCGCCGCCCTCCTGGCGCGCCTCGGCGCCCACGCGGAGCAGCCCGGACGGATGGCCGAACCGCACGGCCTCGTGGGCGCGCCCGCCCGCGGCGAGGCTCACCAGCGTGCCCGGGATCGCGGCCGCCGTACCGATGGCGACGGCCGCCGTGCCCATCATCGCGTGGTGCAGCTTGCCCATCGACAGGGCGCGCACGAGCAGGTCGATGTCGCCCGCCTCGACCCGCTTGCCGCTCGACGCGACATAGGCCGCGGGCGGCGCGACGAAGGCGACCTTCGGCGTGTGCTGGCGCCGCGCGGCCTCCTCCACGTGCGCGATGAGGCCCATGCGCATGGCGCCGTAGGCACGGATCGTCTCGAACATCGCCAGCGCCTTCGGGTCGCCGTTGATCGCGTCCTGCAGTTCCGTGCCCGTGTAGCCGATGTCGGCCGCGTTCACGAACACGGTCGGGATGCCCGCGTTGATGAGCGTGGCCTTGAGCGTGCCCACGCCGGGCACCTCCAGGTCGTCGACGAGATTCCCGGTCGGGAACATCGCGCCGCCACCCTCCCCCTCCTCGGCCGCCGGGTCCATGAATTCCAGCTGCACTTCGGCCGCGGGAAACGTGACGCCATCGAGCTCGAAGTCGCCCGTCTCCTGCACCTGCCCGTCCGCGACGGGCACGTGGGCGACGATCGTCTTGTTGATGTTCGCCTGCCAGATGCGCACGGTGACCGTCCCGTTGTCCGGGATGCGCGCGGGATCGATGAAGCCGTTGGCAATGGCGTACGGGCCGATCGCGGCGGACAGGTTCCCGCAATTGCCGCTCCAGTCGACGAACGGCTTGTCGATGGCGACCTGGCCGAACAGATAGTCGACGTCGTGGCCGGGACGGGTACTCGGCGCGACGATCACGGTCTTGCTCGTGCTGGACGTGGCGCCGCCCATGCCGTCGATGTGCTTGGCGTACGGGTCCGGGCTGCCGATCACGCGTAACAGGAAGTTGTCGCGCGCCGCGCCGGGGACCTGCGCCGCTTCCGGCAGGTCCTGCAGGCGGAAGAACACGCCCTTGCTGGTGCCGCCGCGCATGTAGACGGCGGGGACTTTGATTTGGGGTACGTGGGCCATGGGTGTCCTTTACGCGGCGACTTTGGAAGAGGCGAGGAAATCCTGTGCGAACCGCTGCAGCACGCCGCCCGCCTCGTAGATCGACACTTCCTCGGCCGTGTCGAGACGGCAGATCACCGGCACCTCGACGGTGTCGCCGTTGCGACGGTGGATCACCAGCGTCAGCGTCGCGCGCGGCGTGCGCTCGCCCACGACGTCGAACGTTTCCGTGCCGTCGATGCCCAGCGTGAGGCGCGTCGTCCCCGGCTGGAATTCCAGCGGCAGCACGCCCATGCCGACGAGGTTCGTGCGGTGGATGCGCTCGAAGCCTTCGGCCACGATGGCTTCCACGCCCGCCAGCCGCACGCCCTTCGCGGCCCAGTCGCGCGACGAGCCCTGGCCGTAGTCGGCACCGGCGATCACGATCAGCGGCTGCTTGCGCTCCATGTAGGTCTCGATCGCTTCCCACATGCGGGTCACGGTGCCTTCCGGCTCGATGCGCGCGAGCGAACCGGCGCGCACACTGCCGTCCGGGTTGCGCACCATCTCGTTCTTCAGCGTCGGGTTCGCGAACGTGGCCCGTTGCGCCGTCAGGTGGTCGCCCCGGTGCGTCGCATACGAATTGAAGTCTTCTTCCGGCAGGCCCATCTTCGCGAGGTATTCGCCCGCGGCGCTGTCCGGCATGATCGCGTTCGATGGCGACAGGTGATCGGTCGTGATGTTGTCGCCCAGGACCGCCAGCGGGCGCATGCCTTTCAATGTCCGTTCACCGGCCAGCGCGCCTTCCCAGTACGGCGGACGGCGGATGTAGGTGCTCATCGGGCGCCAGTCGTACAGCGGCGATACGCTTTCCTCGCTGGCGTCGCGGCGCGCGAACATGATGTCGTAGACCTTGCGGAACTGCTGCGGCTTCACGGCCTGTTCGACGACGGCGTCGATCTCCGCATCGCTCGGCCAGATGTCGGCGAGGCGCACCGGATTGCCTTGGGCGTCCGTGCCCAGCACGTCCTTCTCGATGTCGAAACGGATCGTGCCCGCGATCGCATACGCGACGACGAGCGCGGGCGACGCGAGGAATGCCTGCTTCGCATACGGGTGGATGCGGCCGTCGAAATTGCGGTTGCCCGACAGGACGGCCGTCGCGTACAGGTCGCGCTCGACGATCTCCTGCTGGATCGCGGGGTCCAGCGCACCGGACATGCCATTACACGTCGTGCACGCGAAGGCGACGACGCCGAAGCCCAGCTTCTCCAGCTCCGGCAACAGCCCCGCTTCTTCCAGGTACAGCGGCACTGCCTTGGAGCCCGGCGCGAGCGAGGACTTCACCCACGGCTTGCGCGCGAGCCCGCGCGCGTTCGCGTTGCGCGCGAGGAGGCCTGCGGCCACCATGTTGCGCGGGTTGTTCGTGTTCGTGCAGCTCGTAATCGCCGCGATGATCACGGCGCCGTCGGGCATCTTGCCCGGCTCGTTCTCGACCGTGCCCGTGATGCCGTGCTGCGCCAGTTCCGTCGTCGCCACGCGCTTGTGCGGGTTCGACGGGCCGGCGATGTTGCGCACGACGGTCGACAGGTCGAAATGAAGTGTCCGTTCGTACTGCACGTTCTGCAGCGTGTCGGCCCACAGGCCCGTTTCCTTCGCATACAGCTCGACCAGTTTCACGAGGTCGTCGTCGCGCCCCGTCAGCTTCAGGTATTTGATGGTCTGCTCGTCGATGGCGAACATTGCCGCCGTCGCACCGTATTCCGGCGCCATGTTGGAGATCGTCGCGCGGTCGCCCAGCGTGAGGTTCGCAGCGCCTTCGCCGTAGAACTCGAGGTAGGCGGACACCACCTTCGACTTGCGCAGGAATTCCGTCAGCGCCAGCACGATGTCCGTCGCCGTGATGCCGGGCCCCGGTTTGCCCGTCAGCTCGACGCCGACGATGTCCGGCAGGCGCATGTACGACGCGCGGCCCAGCATGACGCTTTCCGCTTCCAGGCCGCCGACGCCGATCGCGATGACGCCCAGCGCATCGACCATCGGCGTGTGCGAGTCGGTGCCGACGAGCGTGTCGGGGAACGCCACGCCGTCCTTCACCTGCACGACGGGGCTCATGCGCTCCAGGTTGATCTGGTGGAGGATGCCGTTCCCCGGCGGGATCACGTCGACGTTCTCGAACGCCTTCTTCGTCCATTCGATGAAGTGGAAGCGGTCCTCGTTGCGGCGGTCCTCGATGGCGCGGTTCTTTTCAAAAGCGTCCGGATCGAAGCCCCCGCATTCCACGGCGAGCGAGTGGTCGACGACGAGCTGCGTGGGCACGACGGGGTTCACGAGGGCCGGATTGCCGCCCTCCGCCGCGATGGCGTCGCGCAGGCCGGCCAGGTCGACGAGGGCCGTCTGGCCGAGGATGTCGTGGCACACGACGCGCGCGGGGAACCACGGGAAATCGAGGTCGCGGCGGCGCTCGATGATCTGCTTCAGCGACGGCACCAGGGCCATCGGCTCGCAGCGGCGCACGAGGTTTTCGGCCAGCACGCGCGAGGTGTACGGCAGGGTGTCCCAGGCACCCGGCTGGATCTCCTCGACGGCCGCTTTCGCGTCGAAGTAATGCAGGTTGGTGCCGTGCAGGGGCTTACGGTATTGACTGTTCATGGCGTTGCCTGTGAAACGAGAGAGAGGTGCAGGTGGTGGATCGCACGGTACCCGCCCTCATGGAAAATGGCGTCCGGCTCGACGCCGAACGGTTGGAAGCCGAACGCATCGTACAGGCGGCGCGCGGGATCGTTGCCGTCGATGAGCGTCAGGGTGAGGCGCCGCACGTGGCCCAGCGCGCGGGCGTGTTCGATCAGGTGCGCCGTCAGCAGGCGTCCGATGCCGGCGCGCTGGTGGCTTTGCGCGACCATCAGGCTGTTCAGGCTCGCCGAATGGCGCAGCCGGCTGCCCTCCTTCGCGCGCAGGCAGATGGCGCCGACCAATGCGTCGCCGTCGAAGGCGCCGAACCACGTGTAGTCGCGCCGCGCCAGCCGGTCGGCATGCCAGCTTTCCGACTGCGCGAGTGCGTCTTCGTACGCGGGGCCGTGCGCGAACTGGAAGTTGCGCAGGCTTTCCAGGCGCAGCGCGCGGTAAGGCGCCGCGTCGGCGACGCCGAGGGAACGGATGTGGATGCCGCCGGCGTCCATCTTCACTTGCGCTCGGCCAGCGGCACGAACTTCAGGTCTTCCGGACCGACGTAGTTGGCGCTCGGGCGGATGATCTTGTTGTCGATGCGCTGTTCGATGATGTGCGCGGACCAGCCGGACGTGCGCGAGATGACGAACAGCGGCGTGAACATCGCCGTCGGCACGCCCATCATGTGGTAAGAGACGGCCGAGAACCAGTCGAGGTTGGGGAACATCTTTTTCACTTCCCACATCACGGATTCCAGGCGCTCGGCGATGTCGAACATCTTCATGGAGCCGGCGCTCTGCGACAGCGTGCGCGCCACTTCCTTGATCACCTTGTTGCGCGGGTCGGAGATCGTGTAGACCGGGTGGCCGAAGCCGATGACGACTTCCTTGTTCGCCACGCGGTTGCGGATGTCCGCTTCCGCTTCGTCCGGGTTCTCGTAGCGCTTCTGGATGTCGAGCGCCACTTCGTTGGCGCCGCCGTGTTTCGGACCGCGCAGCGCGCCGATCGCGCCCGTGATGGCGGAATAGATGTCGGACCCGGTGCCGGCGACGACGCGCGCGGTGAAGGTCGACGCGTTGAACTCGTGTTCCGCGTACAGGATCAGGGACGTGTGCATCGCCTTGACCCACTCGTCGGACGGTTTGACGCCGTGCAGCAGGTGCAGGAAGTGGCCGCCGATCGAATCGTCGTCCGTCTCCACGTCGATGCGCTTGCCGTTGTGACTGTAGTGATACCAGTACAGCAGCATCGAGCCGAACGACGCCATCAGGCGGTCGGCGATGTCGCGCGCGCCGGCGATGTTGTGGTCCTCTTTTTCCGGCAGCACGCAGCCCAGCACCGACGCGCCCGTGCGCATCACGTCCATCGGGTGCGCGCCGGCGGGCAGCGCCTCCAGCGCCGCTTTCACGGCATGCGGCAGGCCGCGCAGCGATTTCAGCTTGGCCTTGTAGCCGCGCAGTTCCGCCTCGTTCGGCAGCTTGCCGTGCACGAGCAGGTAGGCGATTTCCTCGAACTCGCTGTTGCCGGCGACGTCCAGGATGTCGTAGCCGCGGTAGTGCAGGTCGTTGCCGGAGCGGCCCACGGAGCACAGCGCCGTATTGCCGGCAGCGACGCCGGACAGGGCGACGGATTTCTTCGGCTTGAACGTCGGGGTGTCGGTCTTCACATCGGTCATTTGGGTCTCCTGTTATTTGGATTTATTCTGGGCGAACAGCGCGTCGAGCTTCTGTTCGTAGCTGTGGTAGTCGATGCGCTCGTACAGTTCGGCGCGGGTCTGCATCGTGTCGATGACGTTCTTCTGCGTGCCGTCGCGGCGGATGGCCTCGTACACGTTTTCCGCGGCCTTGTTCATCGCGCGGAATGCGGACAGCGGGTACAGCACGATGTCGACGTCGGCGCCGCGCAGCTCGTCCACGGTGAACAGCGGCGTCGCGCCGAATTCCGTGATGTTGGCGAGGATCGGCACCTTGACCGCCTTCTTGAATTGCGCGTACATCTCCAGGCTCGTGATGGCTTCCGGGAAGATCATGTCGGCGCCCGCCTCCACGCACGCGACCGCGCGCTCGACGGCCTTGTCGAGACCCTCGACGGCCAGCGCGTCCGTGCGCGCCATGATGACGAAGTTGTCGTCCGTGCGCGCGTCGACGGCGGCCTTCACGCGGTCGACCATCTCGCCCTGGCTGACGATCTCCTTGCCCGGACGGTGGCCGCAGCGCTTGGCGCCCACCTGGTCTTCGATGTGGCAGGCGCCCGCGCCGGCCTTGATCAGCGAGCGGACCGTGCGCGCGACGTTGAAGGCGGACGCGCCGAAGCCCGTGTCGATGTCGACGAGCAGCGGCAGGTCGCACACGTCGGTGATGCGGCGCACGTCGATCAGTACGTCTTCGAGCCCGGAGATGCCGAGGTCCGGCAGGCCCAGCGACCCGGCCGCGACGCCGCCTCCGGACAGGTAGATCGCACGGTAGCCGGCCCGCTTGGCCAGCAGCGCGTGGTTGGCGTTGATGGCGCCGATGACCTGCAGCGGATGTTCTTCCTGGACGGCCTGGCGGAATTTGGCGCCGGCGGATTGTTGGCTCATGTCCTACCCTTTCATGATGCGTTCTGTGATGGTGGCCCATTGGTTTGCAAGGACCATGCCAGTCGTCCGGCACGGCAGACAGCCCGGATATTCAAGGGGTTGCGCGGTTCGCCCGGCCATCACATGTTTCATCGCGTTTCAAAATGAAACAACGTTGACACATGAAAGGAAACGGAACAGACTGCGCGCGCACCTCACCACGACAAGGACACACCATGTTCGAACGCTCCTCCAGGCTGTGCGCCGCGCTGCTGGCCGGCCTGTCCCTTACCACGCTCGCGCAGGCCACCGGCCCGGACAGCCGCGCGGAAGCCGTGAAAATCATCGCGGACATGCGCCGCATCGTGACCCCGCAAGGCATCGAGCAGACGCGGGCCGTGCGCATCGGCGGCATCGACCAATGGATCAGCGTGCGCGGCACGGACCGGAGGAATCCCGTGCTGCTGTTCCTGCACGGCGGCCCCGGTTACGTCGCGATGCCGACGAGCTGGTATTTCCAGCGCGGCTGGGAAGAGTATTTCACGGTCGTCCAATGGGACCAGCGCGGCGCCGGCAAGACGTATGCCGCCAACGATCCCGCCAAGGTCGCACCCACGATGACACGCGCGCGCATGCTGGCGGACGCCGAGGAGATGGTCGCGTTCCTGCGCAAGGAATTCGGCAAGGACCGCATCTTCGTGCTGGGCCACTCCTGGGGCTCGTCGCTCGGCATCCAGCTCGCGCAGCGCCATCCGGACTGGCTGCACGCGTACATCGGCATCGGCCAGATCACGGACGGCATGGAGAGCGAACGGCGCGGCTGGCAGTACACGATGGATGCGGCGCGCAAGGAAGGCAATGAGGACGCGATCCGCGAACTGGCCTCGATCGCACCCTACGCCGCGCCGGGCAAGCCGCTCGCGCTGAAGGATTTGTACCTGCAGCGCAAATGGCTCGCCCGCTACGGCGGCGCCGTGTATGGCCGGACCGGGTCCGATGCGGAGTCGAAGGCCGCGAAGCTGGCGCCGGAATACACGGATGCGGACCTGAAGACGATGTGGGACGGCACGGAATTCTCGTCCAGCCGCATGCTGACGGACGTACTCGCGCAGGATTTCAGCGTCTATACGAAGTTCGACTGCCCGATCGTCATCTTCAACGGCCGGCACGACTACAACGTGTCCGCGTCGGCCACGGCGGAATGGTTCGCGAAGGTGAAGGCGCCGGCGAAACAGCTCGTGTGGTTCGAAGACTCGGCGCACGAGATCTTCAACGAGGAGCCGGGCAAGACGCTCGTGTCGCTCGTGAAGTATGCGCGGCCGTTCGCCGAGAAGGCCGGCGACGTGGCACCGTAAACGCAAAAACCCGCACGCGGGCGCGTGCGGGTTTCGTGGATCGACGGTCGATCAGTGTGCCGCTCAGTGTGCCGATGCGGCAGCCGCACCGATACCGGTTTCCGAACGCACTTCCTGTGCTTCGAAGCCGGCCTTGTCGATGGCGGCACGCTGGCTCTTGTCGGTGACCGAGAACAGCCACACGCCGACGAAGCCGACGATCATCGAGAACAGGGCCGGCGAGGTGTACGGGAAGATCTCGGTCTTGTTGTGGAAGACGTCGACCCACACGGATTTCGACAGCACGGTCAGGATGACGGCGGTGGCCAGGCCCAGGAAGCCGCCCACGGTCGCGCCGCGGGTGGTGCACTTGCTCCACAGGACGGACATGAACAGCACCGGGAAGTTGGCCGAAGCCGCGATCGCGAAGGCCAGCGAGACCATGAAGGCCACGTTGATCGTCTCGAACACATAGCCCAGGAAAACGGCGACGATGCCCAGGCAGATCGTGGTGATCTTCGACACGCGCAGTTCGCTGCCCGGGGCCGGCTGGCCCTTCTTGATGACGGTGGCGTACAGGTCGTGCGACACGGCCGAGGCGCCGGACAGGGTCAGGCCAGCCACGACGGCCAGGATCGTTGCGAATGCGACGGCCGAGATGAAGCCGAGGAAGACGTCGCCGCCGACGGCGCTCGCCAGGTGCACGGCCGCCATGTTGTTACCGCCCAGCAGTTTGCCGGCAGCGTCCTTGAACGCCGGGTTCGTACCGACCAGCACGATCGCGCCGAAGCCGATGATGAAGGTCAGGATGTAGAAGTAGCCGATCCAGGTGGTCGCCCACAGCACCGATTTACGCGCTTCCTTGGCGCTCGGGACCGTGAAGAAACGCATCAGGATGTGCGGCAGGCCGGCGGTACCGAACATCAGCGCCATGCCGAACGAGATACCGGAGATCGGATCCTTGATGAAGCCGCCCGGGCCCATGATCGCGTCTTTCTTGCTGTGCACTTCGACGGCCTTGGCGAACAGCGCTTCCGGGCTGAAGTTGTACATGGCCAGCACGGAGAACGCCATGAACGAGGCGCCTGCCAGCAGCATCACGGCCTTGATGATCTGCACCCAGGTCGTCGCGGTCATGCCGCCGAACAGCACGTACACCATCATCAGCACGCCGACGAGCACGACGGCGATGCCGTAGTCCAGGCCGAACAGCAGCTTGATCAGCTGGCCGGCGCCGACCATCTGCGCGATCAGGTAGAACAGCACGGTGACGAGCGTGCCCGAGGCGGCGAACATGCGCACGGGCTTCTGGGCAAAGCGGTAGGCGGCCACGTCGGCGAACGTGAAGCGGCCCAGGTTACGCAGGCGCTCGGCCATCAGGAACGTGATGACGGGCCAGCCGACGAGGAAGCCGATCGCATAGATCAGGCCGTCGAAGCCGTTGGCGAACACGGCGGCGGAAATGCCGAGGAACGACGCGGCCGACATGTAGTCGCCGGCGATCGCCAGGCCGTTCTGGAAGCCGGTGATGCCGCCGCCTGCGGTGTAGAAGTCGGAGGCGGAACGGGTGCGGGCGGCGGCCCACTTGGTGATGAACAGGGTCAGGATCACGAACACGGCGAACATCGTGATCGCGGTCCAGTTGGTGGCCTGCTTCTGCGCCTGGCCCAGGTCGGGCGCGGCGATGACGGCGCCGGTGGCGGCCAGCAGCGCCGCGGCGGCGGCGCTCTTCATGAGGGTCGTGGACTTCATGCGCGCACCTTTTCCTTGCCGGAGGCGGCATTGCGTTGGATGGCGTCGGTCAGCGCGTCGAATTCGCTGTTGGCGCGGCGCACGTAGATGCCGGTGACGGCGATGGTGAACAGGATCACGAACAGACCCAGCGGTACGCCCCAGGACATGACGCCGGCGCCGATCTTCGAGGCCATGAACTGTTTGTCGAACGCGTTCAGCAGCGTGAAGCCGTAGTACACGATCATCACGGCCCAGGTCAGCATCCAGCCGTAGCGGGAACGCGTCTTGACGAGCTTCTGGTAATTCGGGTCGGCTTTGACCCGCTGGACAATATCATCTTCCACTTTTGTCTCCAATCTTCTAGTAATGCGCCGCTCAGGTGGACGGGCTGGTAATGATGCTAAGTGGGCCGCCTTACCCGATTCTTACGGCTCGCGTAAATGTTTGCGCCCAACCGTTTCAGCGTGAGACTGCGATGAAACACGCGTTGCACATTGCGGTACACTTGCAACATGAGTTACCCGACCCGTCCCGCGCCCGCGCCGGACCAGGGCGCCGGCAAGCCCGTCATCTGGACGGTCTCCGTGTCGCGCCTGTCCGACCTGTTCCGCCACATCACGCCCGAATACGATCACCTGGCCCAGATCGAACCGCTGCACCTTGGCTTCGACGAGGCCGCCCGTCACATCCGCGAACGGATGGCGACGGAACACTGCGACGTCGTGATCGCGGCCGGCTCGAACGCCGCGTACCTGAAAGGCCGCGTGTCGGTGCCGGTCGTCGTCGCGACCGCGAGCGGGTTCGACGTCATGCAGGCGCTGGCGCGGGCGCGGCGCATGTCCGCGCGCATCGGGCTCGTCCATTACCAGCGGCCCGTGGCCGAGCTGGCCGAGTTCGCGGCCACGTTCGGTCTCGCCGTCGAACAGCGCACCTATGTCACGGAAGACGATGCGCGCGCCAGCATCGCCGAGCTGAAGGCGGACGGGGTCGAGGTGATCGTGGGCGCCGGCCTGATCACGGACCTGGCCGAGGAAGCGGGCCTGAAGACGGTGTTCGTCTACTCGCTCGATTCGATCCGGCGCGCGTTCGACGACGCCCTCGAGATGGCGCGCCTGACGCGGCTCGAAAGCGGACGGGGACGGCGCGTGGCCGCCACCGACAGCCGGCGCGCGCGCCGCGGCCTGGCCGACCTGCGCGGAGACTCCGCCGCGATGGAGCGGCTGCGCCAGACCGTCGTGCTGTACGCGCGCTCGCCGGCGACGGTGCTCATCCAGGGCGAGACGGGCAGCGGCAAGGAACTCGTCGCCCAGGCCATCCACCGCGAAAGCCCGCGGCGAGGCGCGAACCGGCCGTTCGTCGCCGTCAACTGCGGCGCCATCGCCGAGTCGCTCCTGGAATCGGAACTGTTCGGCCACGAGGAAGGCGCGTTCACGGGTGCCCGCCGCGGCGGCCACGCGGGCCTGTTCGAGGCGGCGGACGGCGGCACCCTGTTCCTCGACGAGATCGGCGAGATGCCGCTGGCGCTTCAGACCCGCCTCCTGCGCGTGCTCGAGGAGCGCGAAGTGATGCGGGTGGGCGGCACGCGTCCCGTGCCCATCGACGTGCGCGTGATCAGCGCGACGCACTGCGACCTGGAGGCGCGGGTCCGCGAGGGGCGGTTCCGCGCCGACCTGTTCTACCGCCTGGCCGTGCTGCGCCTGTCCCTGCCGCCGCTGCGCGCCCGCCCCGAGGACGTGCCGCAACTGGCCGAATGGGCGCTGAAGAACGCCCTCGCCGCCCTGAGCGCGCGGCCGCATCCGAACCTGGCGGCCGAGATCGCGGCGTGCGCCCCGCTGTTGCAGGCCTACGCCTGGCCGGGCAACGTGCGCGAGTTGCGCAACCTGATGGAACGCCTGGCGCTGTTCCTCGCGGCCGAGCCGCTGCAGGCGCTGACGCCCGCGTTTTTATTGTCCGTGGCGCCGGAACTGGGAACGCTGCCTGCCGTGCCCGCGGTGGCGCCGCAGACACAGGCCCAGGAAAGCCTGGCGGACGTGCTGGCGCGCTTCGACGGCCAGCGCGACGCGGCGGCACGCTACCTGGGCATCAGCCGCACGACCTTGTGGCGCAGATTAAAAGCCGGCAACTAACAGCGCCTGATGCCAGTGCGCCGGGCCCGCATTTAACACGGGCTCAACAGTTTTTCCAGTCGCACGATTCAATTGTTTGAAGAATGTCAAACGTATATACAACAGTGTTAAATTTTGTTTGATTGTTCTCATGATTTCTACGAGGATGGTTGCCGGGCTTTTGTTACATCCGTAGCAAGTTCTGGATGTGGCGGCGGCCCGTCACAACAAACGCTGCACAACAGCAATAACGAAGCCTACGGAGAAATCACATGAGCAGGAATTTGTTAAAAATGGCTGTCGGCGCCGCCGTGCTGGCCATGTCCATGTCCACCCAAGCCGCCGGCAACAACGGCATCGTCGTCTCGGTCGCGCCCGAGAAGGCATCGATGGGCAAGAGCGATGACGTGGTCGTGAAGGTCACCTTCACCAACACCTCGGGCAGCCCGCAGTACTTGCTGAAGTCGCGCACACCGTTCGAAGACGTCAGCGCGCCGCTGTTCGAAGTCACGCGCGACGGCCAGCCGGTGCGCTACGTGGGCAAGATCGTCAAGCGCGCCGCACCGACCGCCGCCGACTATTACCTGCTCAAGCCGGGCGCCTCCTACACCGTCAGGGTGGAGCTGTCCGCCCTGTACGACATGGCCACCACCGGCGACTACACAGTGCGCTACCACGCCGCTTCGCCGCAGCTGTTCGCCGACGGCGGCCCGGGCGCCAACGTGACCGCGCTGAGTGCCGGCGCCCAGGACAGCGGCAAGCATGGCGGCGAGTTGCAGTCGGACACCGCCTCGATGTGGATCGAGGGCACCCGTCCGCGCGGCTCGCGCGAAGAGACGAAGTCACTGGCCGAGATGCAGGCCGCCGCCGGCACGGTGACGGCGGCCGGGCTGTCCACCACCAGCTGCTCGTCCTCGCAGCAAAGCACCATCGCCTCGGCCCTGAGCGCAGCCCAGACCTACGCCAACAACGCCGACGCCTACATGGCCAAAACCACGATGGGCTCGCGCTACACCAAGTGGTTCGGCACGGTGAACAGCACCCGCGTGTCGACCGTCCGCTCGCACTTCGCGAACATCAAGAGCACGCTGGCGACCAAGCCGATCAACGTGAACTGCGGCTGCACCGACACTTCCTACGCCTACGTGTATCCGAACCAGCCTTACACGATCTATGTGTGCAAGGCCTTCTGGAGCGCGCCGCTGACCGGTACCGACTCCAAGGCCGGCACCCTGATCCATGAAACCAGCCACTTCACGGTGGTGGCCGGCACCGACGACTGGGCCTACGGCCAGTCCGCCGCGGCCAGCCTGGCGATCAGCAATCCGTCGCAGGCGATCGACAACGCCGACTCGCACGAATACTTCAGCGAGAACAATCCGGCGCTGAATTAAGGCCACCATTGGAGAATACGATGAGAAAAGATCTGCTGAAACTCGCCGCGGGCGCCGCCGCGCTGGCCGTATCGCTGTCTGCCCTGTCCGCCCACGCCGCACCCGGCAACGGCAATGGCGTGGTCGTCTCGGTCGCACCGGAAAAGACCTCGCTGGGCAAGAGCGACGACGTGGTCGTCAAGGTCACCTTCACCAATACCTCGGGCAGCCCGCAGTACGTGCTGAAGTCGCGCACGCCGTTCGAGGAGATCGAGGCGCCGCTGTTCGAGATCACCCGCGACGGCCAGCCGGTGCGCTACCTGGGTGCGATCGCCAAGCGCGGCGCGCCCACCGCCGCCGACTACTTCCTGCTCAAGCCCGGCGCCTCCTACACTGCAAAGGTCGAGCTGTCGGCGCTGTACGACATGGCCACCACCGGCGACTATGCGATCCGCTACAGGATCGGCAACGGCAGCGGCAAGGCCGGCGACGAGCTGAAGTCCGAGGCCGCCACCGTCTGGATCGACGGCGTCCGTCCGCGCGGCTCGAACGAGGAGACCAGGTCGCTGGCCGAGATGCAGGCCCAGGCCGGCATGGTGACGGCGGCCGGCGGCGCCCTCTCCTTCAACAAGTGCACGGCCTCGCAGCAGGCCGACATCACCACCGCCGTATCGAGCGCGCTGGCCATGGCGACCGACGGCGACGCCTACATGGCCAAGGGCACGATGGGTACGCGCTACACCAAGTGGTTCGGCGCCGTCGACAGCGCCCGCGTGGCGACCGTCAAGTCCCACTTCGCGGCGATCAAGGACGCCTTCGCCACCAAGCCGATCACGGTCGATTGCGGCTGCAAGAAGACCTACTACGCCTATGTGTATCCGACCCAGCCCTACACCATCCACGTGTGCAAGGCCTTCTGGAGCGCGCCGATGACGGGCACCGATTCGAAAGGCGGTACCCTCGTGCACGAGATGAGCCACTTCAACGTGGTGGCAGGCACCGACGACTGGGTGTACGGCCAGTCGGGCGCGGCCAGCCTGGCGGTCAGCAATCCGTCGCAGGCGATCGACAACGCCGACTCGCACGAGTACTTCGGCGAGAATACGCCGGCGCTTCAATAAGCCTGCAAGCGTGGGCATTTGAGGCCGGTAGCCTCAAATGCCTACGTGCCCACGCTCAGCGTCCGGTATGACTGAACGTCACCGGCTCGGTCGACAGTTCGGTCGCGGATTCCAGCTGGCGTGCGTCCGCGAGCACCGCCCCCTGGTAGCGGATCACATACGCATGCGTGCCCGGCTCGAAGGCATAGGCCCGCGTGATGTCGATGGTGTGCGTACGGGCCGAGTGCGGCGGCAGCGCGATGTAGTCGTCCAGCGTCAGGGCCCCGCGCTTGACCATGCGGCCCGTGTAGGGCAACTCGGCGCCGTCCGGATGCCGGCGCAGATCGAACACGCGCCGCGACAGTTCGGAATCGGCCGCGATCTCGCGCGGCAGGCCGATCCGCTGCTCGCCGCGGTTCTCGATCTTGATCGTCACCAGCACCTTGTCATGCCTGGCGTCGACGCTCAGGCTCGCATGCACGTTCATCAATCGTTCTCCATCGGCGCCCGCGGCCGCGGCCGTCACGGCCCACAGCGCGGCGCCCAGCATCGTTCGTCGTCGCATCGGCAGCTCCTGTCGGGATGGGACGATTCTACTACCGGCTGCGGGAACGGATGGTCACGGTGACGCGCCCTTGTTGCTCCGACGGCAAGAACAGGTATGGTTACGCGCCCTGAACCGCCATCCACCACGCGTACGCCGGGCCCGCCTTAATGCGGGCCAACCCACACGCGCGTGAAAAACCGTATTATTATTTTTTTACTACGGCCTGGTGCCCGACCGGTGCCAGCTTCCCTGATGCGCCACCCATGAGGTGACGCACCGCCCGTCCGCACGGAGGCAATATGCAAGACTTGTCGCAAGCTGCACTGTTTTCGCTGATCGGCAACACCCCCATGGTGGAAGTGACCCGCATGGACACGGGCCCCTGCCGCCTGTTCCTCAAGCTCGAATCCCAGAACCCCGGCGGCTCCATCAAGGACCGCGTGGGCCGCGCCATGATCGAGGCGGCCGAACGCGACGGCCGTTTGAAACCCGGCGGCACCGTCGTCGAGGCCACGGCCGGCAACACGGGGCTCGGCCTCGCCCTCGTCGCCCGCATCAAGGGCTACCGCGTCGTGCTCGTCGTGCCCGACAAGATGGCGTCCGAAAAGATCCTGCACCTGAAGGCCCTCGGCGCCGAGATCCACCTCACGCGCTCCGACGTGGGCAAAGGCCACCCCGAGTACTACCAGGACTACGCGGCGCGGCTCGCGCGCGAGATCCCCGGCGCCTGGTTCGCCGACCAGTTCAACAATCCCGCCAACCCGACGGCGCACGAGACCACCACGGCGCCCGAGATCTGGGACCAGATGCGCCACGAACTGGACGCCATCGTCGTGGGTGTCGGTTCGTCCGGGACTCTCACGGGCCTGTCGCGCTTCTTCGCGCGCGTGCAGCCGGACCTGGAATTCGTGCTGGCCGACCCGCAAGGCTCGATCCTGGCCGACTACATCAGGACGGGCAAGGTCAGCGACGTCTCCGGCTCCTGGGCCGTCGAGGGCATCGGCGAGGATTTCATCCCGTCCATCGCCGACATGTCGCGCGTGAAGACGGCATACTCCATCAGCGACGAGGAAAGCTTCAACACGGCGCGCGAACTGCTGCGCCAGGAAGGCATCCTGGCCGGCTCGTCGACGGGCACCCTGCTCGCGGCCGCGCTGCGTTACTGCCGCGCGCAAACGACGCCCAAGCGCGTCGTGACCTTCGTGTGCGACACGGGCACGCGCTATCTGACCAAGGTGTACAGCGACGGCTGGATGGTGGACCAGGGCCTGCTGCACCGCCCCCGCATGGGCGACCTGCGCGACCTGATCGGCCGCCGCTTCGACGACGGCGAAGTCATCACCGTGTCCCCGACGGACACCCTGCTGACCGCCTTCAACCGCATGCGCAGCGCCGATCTCGCGCAGCTGCCCGTCGTCGACAAGGGCAAGCTCGTGGGCCTGATCGACGAATCCGACCTGCTGCTGCACGTGACGAATGACAGGGAACATTTCAAGGCGCCCGTGTCCGGCACGATGACGTCCGACCTGCAGACGCTGGCGCCCTCCGCGAGCATGCAACAGCTGCGCGACATCCTCGACCGGGGCCTGACGGCCGTCATCGTCGACGGCGACCGGTTCTATGGCCTGATCACCCGCTTCGACCTTCTCAACCACCTGCGCAGGACACTCACGTGAGCCATCAAGACGACAACCAACGCCACATCGCCACGCGCGTCATCCACGGCGGCCAGGCGCCCGACCCCACGACGGGTGCCGTGATGCCGCCCATTTACGCGACGTCGACCTTTGCCCAGGAAAGCCCGGGCGTGCACAAGGGCCTGGACTACGGCCGCTCGCACAACCCGACCCGCTGGGCGCTGGAGCGCTGCGTGGCCGACATCGAAAGCGGCGGCGCCGCGTACGCGTTCGCGTCCGGCCTCGCCGCGATCGCGGCCGTGCTGGAACTACTGCCGGCCGGCTCGCACATCGTCGCGGGCGACGACATGTATGGCGGCACCTACCGATTGTTCGAACGCGTGCGCCGCGCAAGCGCCGGCCACGATTTCACGTACGTCGACCTGACGGACCCGCTCGCGCTCGCGGGGAGTCTCCGGCCGGACACGAAGATGGTGTGGGTCGAGACGCCGACGAATCCCATGCTCAAGCTGGCCGACCTGCACGCGATCGCGCAGCTGTGCCGCGAGCGCGGCGTGATGACGGTGTGCGACAACACGTTCGCGAGCCCGATCAACCAGCGCCCGCTGGAACTGGGCATCGACATCGTCGTGCACTCGACGACGAAATACATGAACGGCCACTCGGACGTCATCGGCGGCATCGCCGTCGTGGGCGGCCACGCGCACCAGCAGGCATGGCGCGAGCGCCTCGGCTTCATCCAGAATGCCGTGGGTGCCATCCAGGGACCGTTCGACAGTTTTCTCGTCCTCCGCGGAATCAAGACGCTGGCCCTGCGCGTGGAACGCAGCAACAGCAACGCGCTCGACCTGGCGCAGTGGCTGCAGGGTCAGGCCAAGGTGCGGCACGTCTACTATCCCGGCCTGACGTCGCACCCGCAGCACGAGCTGGCAAGGCGCCAGATGCACGGCTACGGCGGCATCATCTCGATCGACCTCGATACGGACATCGCCGGTGCCCGCCGCTTCCTGGAACAGTGCGAGATCTTCACGCTGGCCGAGAGCCTCGGCGGCGTCGAGAGCCTGATCGAACATCCGGCCATCATGACGCATGCGACCATTCCGGCGGACCAGCGGGCAAGGCTCGGAATCGGCGACGGGTTGATCCGCTTGTCCGTCGGGATCGAGCACGTCGAAGACCAGCGGGCCGACTTGGAGAGAGCGTTGGCGGCAATGTAGGCCTGCGCCCCAAATGCGTCATCCCCGCGAAGGCGGGGATCCAAGCTCTGCATGCGTTATCGCTGCGCGTACAAATTGGGTCCCCGCCTGCGCGGGGACGACGTTGCAGAATGTCTTAGGCTATTCAGGCATACGCCGGTGCCGGCAACGCAAGCCCCCGCTCGTCCTGATTCTCCTCAATGAGCACGTGACGCGCAACCTCGGCCCCGCGCACGCGGAACGTGGACACCACGTCCGTCAACTCCTCCGCCTGCGCCCGCATCGTGGCCGCCGCGGCGGCTGCCTGCTCGACCATGGCGGCATTCTGCTGCGTCGCCTCGTCGATCTCGGCGATGACGCCGCGCACGCGCGCGATGCCGGCCGCCTGTTCCGAACTGGCGCCGTCGATCGCATGCAGCAGGTCGGCCACCTGCTGGACGCGGTCGAGGATCTCGCGCATCGTGTCGCCCGCCGCGCTGGCGATGCCGGCGCCGGACGCGATCGCGAGCGTCGACTCGCCGATCAGGTTCTTGATTTCCTTCGCCGCCGAGGCGGAATGCTGGGCCAGGTTGCGCACCTCGCCGGCCACCACCGCGAAGCCGCGGCCCTGCTCGCCCGCGCGCGCCGCCTCGACGGCCGCGTTCAGCGCGAGGATATTCGTCTGGAACGCGATGCCGTCGATCATCGCCGTGATGTCGCCGATGCGTGCGGCGGACTGGCGGATCGTCTCCATGCGCTCCACCATCTGCCCGACGGCGCCGGCACCGTCCTTCGCGACGCTTGACGCGGCCAGCGCGAGCTCGTTCGCGTCGTGGGCGTTCACGTGGTTCTGTTCCACGGCCTCGGTCAGGTCGGCCATCGCCTGCACGGTCGCATGCAGGCTGCGCGCCTGCGCTTCCGTGCGGTGCGACAGGTCGCGGTTGCCGGCCGCGATCTCGGCCGATGCGCCGTCGATCATGCGGGCGCTGTCCAGCACTTTCACGACCGTGGCCGACACGCCGTCCGTCATGTGGTTCAGCGCGTCGAACAGGCGGCCGATCTCGTCGCCGCGTGCGTGCTCGATGGTGGCGGACAGGTCGCCCGTCGCGACGCGCTCGGCGAGCACGACGGCATCCTGCAGCGGCGTCACGATGCTGCGCGTGAGCAGCCAGCCGGCGGCGCAGCCGACCAGCAACGCGGCCAGGCCGAACGCGGGCAGCAGCACGCGGCTGAGGGCGAACGCCTGCGCGGACGTGGCGGCCAGCGCGTGCGCCTCGCGCGCCTGCCACGCGAGCAGCGCGTCGAGGGCCTGCGTGTAGGCGTCGAAGGTCGTGGCCAGGTCGCCGGACGCCAGTTGTTCGACTTCCTGCGTCTTGCCGAGATCCTTGGCCTGGAATACCTGCTGCCGGACTTTCACGTAGGCGGCCTTGCGCTGGGCGACGGCGTCGATCAGCGCGCGCTCGTCCGCCACGGACGGCAGCGCACCCAGCTTCGCCTCGAGCGCGGCCGCGTTCTTTTCGCCCTGCTGGAGCATGGCCTGGAAATAATCGCCCGCCTCCAGGCTGTCGCTGCGGGCGATCGCGACGGCACGCACGCCGTTCAGGCGCGTCACGCCCAGCAGCTCGGCCGTCAGCTGTTGCCGGGCCAGCTTGTTGTTGACAAGGTCGTTCGTGATGGCGTCGGCGGCCTGCATCCGCCACAGCGCGACGATGGAAATGATGACAATGGCAAGGGACACCACGGCAAAGGCGCCGATGATCTTGGTGCCGGTGGAAAGCTGTGCGAGTCGCATGATCGTGTCCGGATGGGAGGGATGCGACCGATTATATGAATGCCGTATGACAACAAAATGAATATGTGTGACACCCCAGGCATTCTTTTGTGACATGCGCATGACGAAAAAAAAGCCCGCACGAGGCGGGCTTTTGATAGCGATCAAGAAATCGCTTATTCGATCTCGACGGTCTCGACAGGCTCCGGCGGCGGCGGGACGTCGCCTTCCGGGAACTCGAGGAACACGTCGTCCTTCTCGTTCAGGTCGACCGTGACACGGCCGCCGTTCACGAGACGGCCGAACAGCAGTTCGTCGGCCAGCGCCTTGCGGATCATGTCCTGGATCAGGCGCGACATCGGACGGGCACCCATCAGCGGGTCGAAACCTTTCTTCGCGAGGAACTTGCGCAGTTTCTCGGTGAAGATGGCTTCCACCTTCTTCTCGTGCAGCTGCTCTTCCAGCTGCATCAGGAACTTGTCCACGACGCGCAGGATGATGTCCTCGTCCAGCGCGCGGAAGCTGATGATCGCATCCAGGCGGTTGCGGAACTCCGGCGTGAACATGCGCTTGATGTCGGCCATCTCGTCGCCCTGCGCCTTCGAATCCACGAAGCCCACCGAACGCTTGGTCAGGCTTTCCGCACCTGCATTCGTGGTCATGATGATGATCACGTTGCGGAAGTCCGCCTTGCGGCCGTTGTTGTCGGTCAAGGTGCCATGGTCCATCACCTGCAGCAGGATGTTGAAGATGTCCGGATGGGCCTTCTCGATCTCGTCCAGCAGCAGCACCGCATGCGGCTTCTTGGTGATGGCTTCCGTCAGCAGGCCGCCCTGGTCGAAGCCGACGTAGCCCGGCGGCGCACCGATCAGGCGCGACACGGCGTGACGCTCCATGTACTCGGACATGTCGAAACGCACCAGCTCGATGCCGAGGATGAACGCCAGCTGCTTCGCGACTTCCGTCTTGCCGACGCCGGTCGGACCGGAGAACAGGAACGAACCGATCGGCTTGTCCTGCTTGCCGAGGCCGGCGCGCGCCATCTTGATCGCAGAGGCCAGCGCATCGATGGCCGGGTCTTGCCCGAACACGACGTTGCGCAGGTCGCGGTCGATGGTCTGCAGCTTGCTGCGGTCGTCCTGGTTGACGGTCTGCGGAGGAATCCGCGCGATCTTCGCGATGATGTCCTCGATCTCGGTCTTGCCGATGGTCTTCTTCTGCTTCGACTTCGGCAGCACGCGCTGGGCCGCGCCCGCCTCGTCGATCACGTCGATCGCCTTGTCGGGCAGATGACGGTCATTGATGAAGCGAGCGGCGAGTTCGGCCGCGGTCGACAGCGCCGACGCCGAATACTTCACGCCGTGGTGCTCCTCGAAGCGCGACTTGAGGCCACGCAGGATCTGCACGGTCTGCTCGATCGACGGCTCGTTCACGTCCACTTTCTGGAAGCGGCGGGACAGCGCGTGGTCCTTCTCGAACACGCCGCGGAATTCCGTGAACGTGGTCGCGCCGATGCACTTCAGCTGGCCGTTCGCGAGGGCTGGCTTGAGCAGGTTCGACGCGTCGAGCGTGCCGCCCGATGCCGAACCGGCGCCGATGATCGTGTGGATCTCGTCGATGAACAGGATGCCGTTCGGGGTGTCCTTGAGCTGCTTCAACACCGCCTTCAGGCGTTGCTCGAAGTCGCCGCGGTACTTGGTGCCGGCCAGCAGCGCGCCCATGTCCAGCGAATACACGACGGCATTCTGCAGGATCTCGGGCACGTCTTCCTGGACGATGCGCCATGCCAGGCCTTCCGCGATCGCGGTCTTGCCGACGCCGGCTTCGCCCACGAGCAGCGGATTGTTCTTGCGGCGGCGGCACAGGATCTGGATCACGCGGTCCACTTCCTCTTCGCGTCCGATCAGCGGATCGATGCGACCGTCGGCGGCAGCCTTGTTCAGGTTCTGGGTGAACTGATCCAGCGGGCTTTCCTTGGTCTGGCCTTCGACCTGCGCTTCTTCCACGCCTTCCGACGCCTTCTGGCTGTCGATCTGCTGGTCCTTGCGCACGCCGTGCGAGATGAAATTGACCACGTCGAGACGGGTCACGCCCTGCTGGTGCAGGTAGTAAACGGCATGCGAATCCTTCTCGCCGAAGATCGCCACGAGCACGTTCGCGCCGGTGACTTCCTTCTTGCCGTTCGACGCCGACTGGACGTGCATGATCGCGCGCTGGATCACGCGCTGGAAGCCCAGCGTCGGTTGGGTGTCGACTTCGCCGGTACCCGGCACGGTCGGAGTGTTATCGCCGATGAAATTCGTCAAGGTCTTACGCAGGTCTTCGATATTGACCGCGCACGCACGCAGGACTTCAGCGGCCGACGGGTTGTCGAGCAGCGCCAGCAGCAGGTGTTCGACCGTGATGAACTCGTGCCGAGCCTGCCGCGCTTCGACAAAGGCCATGTGTAGAGATACTTCTAATTCCTGCGCAATCATACTTCCTCCATCACGCACTGCAGGGGGTGGCCTGCCTTGCGCGCATGCGTTAATACAAACTCCACTTTGGTACACGCTATATCTTTGGAAAACACGCCGCACACTCCTTTACCATGGCGGTGTACGGAAAGCATGATCTGCGTCGCCGTCTCGCGATCCTTGTTGAAGTACTCCTGGATGATGGCGACCACGAACTCCATCGGCGTGTAGTCGTCATTGAGCAACGCCACCTGATACAAGGGAGGTGGCTTGACTGTCTGCCGCTCCAGCAGCTGTTCGGTATCGTGCTTGGTTGCCATAGGGGTATTCTAAATTGCTTTCGATCTTCGTGTGTGCGGAAACTAACGCTCAGGGTAATCCCATTTGCTTTCCATCTTACGCGTTTTCCAGTTGGTGCGCAGATGGCGGTCCGATTGCAAAAATCAAGAGGTTGTTTTTAGGCGATTGTGAAAATTTTCACAACACGCGTTCAAAACCGCTTGACTTACAAGATTATTGCACCAACAATGCAGTTATTGACATGTACTTATGTACTTGTTGATAAGAAGTGAGCAGGCTGAGGAGGGGGCAAGAAGCTTCTTGCTTTTATGGCTCGTGTGATTTGTTTTTAATCGAAAGTTATTTTATGGCAACAGGTACTGTTAAGTGGTTCAATGATTCCAAAGGTTTTGGCTTCATCACCCCTGATGATGGCGGCGAGGATTTGTTCGCACACTTCTCCGCAATCAATATGAACGGTTTTAAGACCCTCAAAGAAGGTCAAAAAGTCCAATTCGAAGTCACGCAAGGCCCGAAAGGCAAGCAAGCTTCCAACATCGTGGGCGTGTAATCGACACCCTCCGGAAGCAGAAAGCCCCGCCCCGGCGGGGTTTTTTTCTGGCGCCCGCCGCCACGCATCATCCCTCCCCTGCAAAGAAAAAAGCCCCGTACGCATACGGGGCTTGATCTGCGTCAGTCAGCACGCGCTTACATATTCTCGATCATCACGTCGCCGAAGCCCGAGCACGACACCTGCGTCGCGCCTTCCATCAAGCGCGCGAAGTCGTACGTGACACGCTTGGACGCGATCGCCTTTTCCATCGAGCTGATGATGAGGTCGGCCGCTTCCGTCCAGCCCATGTGGCGCAGCATCATCTCGGCCGACAGGATCAGCGAACCCGGGTTCACGTAGTCCTTGCCCGCATACTTGGGCGCCGTGCCGTGCGTCGCTTCGAACATCGCGACGGAGTCCGACATGTTGGCGCCCGGCGCGATGCCGATGCCGCCGACCTGGGCCGCCAGCGCGTCCGAGATGTAGTCGCCGTTCAGGTTCAGGGTGGCGATGACGCTGTACTCGGCCGGACGCAGCAGGATCTGCTGCAGGAACGCGTCCGCGATCGAATCCTTGACGACGATCTCCTTGCCCGTGCGCGGGTTCTTGAACTTGCACCACGGACCGCCGTCGATCAGCTCGGCACCGAATTCGCGTTGTGCCAGCGCATAACCCCAGTCGCGGAAGCCGCCTTCCGTGTACTTCATGATATTGCCCTTGTGGACAATGGTGACGGACGGCTTGTCGTTGTCGATCGCGTACTGGATCGCCTTGCGCACGAGACGCTCCGTGCCTTCGCGCGACACGGGCTTGATGCCGATCGCCGACGTCTCCGGGAAGCGGATCTTGCGCACGCCCATCTCGCGGGTGAGGAATTCGATGACCTTCTTCGCGTCGGCCGACTCGGCGGCCCATTCGATGCCCGCATAGATGTCTTCCGAGTTCTCGCGGAAGATCACCATGTCCGTCTTGTGCGGTTCGCGCAGCGGCGACGGCACGCCGTTGAAGTAACGCACGGGGCGCAGGCAGACGTACAGGTCGAGCTCCTGGCGCAGCGCCACGTTCAGCGAGCGGATGCCGCCGCCGACGGGCGTCGTCAGCGGGCCCTTGATCGACACGACGTACTCGCGCACGCAGTCCAGCGTTTCGGTCGGCAGCCATACGTCAGGGCCATACACCTGAGTCGACTTCTCGCCGGCAAACACTTCCATCCACGCGATCTTGCGCTGGCCACCGTACGCCTTCGCGACGGCCGCGTCGACGACCTTCAGCATCACCGGGGTGATGTCGACGCCGGTGCCATCGCCTTCGATATAGGGAATGACTGGCTGGTCGGGGACGTTCAGCGAGAAGTCCGCGTTGACGGTAATCTTTTGACCATCGGTAGGTACTTTGATATGTTGATACATCATGTTCTCCGAAGTGGGCACGCGGCGGCGGCGGACCGCCAGGTCTGCGATCTCCATTAGAATAGTGGGCTGGCCGTCGTCTTGTCTAAGACGCAACACTGGCACAACATTATGCACCAGTATTGATCGCGACGGGCCAGAGGCTCGCTATTTTGCTCCAAAATCCATCCTTCATGTCCCTCATCCTGTTCAATAAACCCTACCAGGTGCTGTGCCAGTTCTCGCGCGAGGACGAGCGCGAAACCCTCGCCGACTACCTCGACATCCCGAACATCTACCCGGCCGGCCGCCTCGACGCGGACAGCGAAGGCCTGATGCTGCTGACGGACGACGGGCGCCTGCAGCACCAGATCGCCCATCCGGACCACAAGGAAGCAAAGACGTATCTGGTACAACTGGAGGGGGTCGCCGACCGCGCCAGCCTGGAACGCCTGCAGGCGCCGATCGACCTGGGCGACTTCGTCACGAAGCCGTGCCGCGCCAGCCTCATCGCCGAGCCGGAATGGCTGTGGCCGCGCAACCCGCCCATCCGCATGCGCCAGGACAAGCCGACGAGCTGGATCGCCATCACGCTCGAGGAAGGGAAAAACCGCCAGGTGCGCCGGATGACGGCCGCCGTCGGCCTGCCGACGTTGCGGCTCGTGCGCTCGAGCATCGGGCCATTTTCGCTGGCGACGCATCCGCTGATGCCGGGCGAATGGATGGAAGTGCCGGCCGCGGCCGTGGGCGGCAAGCGGTAGCACGTTTGAGGTAGGTCAACCTTTCCAAACGTTAATGTAGGGCCGCCAAAAAACTGTCAACCGGCAATTCTGGGCTCCCGTTAAGGGGGCAGATTCACCGTTGTGGATCACCTTCTTCTTTAAAGGAACCCGAAATGTCCAAACTGATCGCTGGCCTGGTTGCTTCCCTGTTCGCCGTCTCCGCTTTCGCCGCCCAGGCTCCGGCTCCGGCCGCCGCCGCTCCGGCCGCATCCGCCACTGCCGAGCAGCCCGCCGCTCCCGCGAAGAAAGTGAAGAAGCACCACAAGAAGGCCAAGAAGGCCGCTGCAGCCGACGCCGCCGCCACGCCGGCCGAGCCGGCAGCAAAGTAAGCGCACCAGCGCACATCCAGGCAGCCTGCGGGCTGCCTTTTTTATTTTGACAACAGGTTTCAGGCAACAAAAAACCCGCCGGACTTGCGTCGAGGCGGGTCTTTCATCCACGCTGGCGCGCGACCTGAGTCGCGCGGGCGTTACCGTCGGGCGTATTAAGCCGACAGGGCCTTGATGGCGGCAGCCAGGCGGCTCTTGTGGCGAGCGGCCTTGTTCTTGTGGATGATTTTCTTGTCAGCGATGCTGTCGATGGTCGACACGGATTGCTGGAAGATTTGCGAAGCAGCAGCTTTGTCGCCAGCCTGGATGGCCTTTTTGACGGCCTTGATTGCGGTACGCAGGGTCGAGCGCTGAGCCGAGTTGTGTGCGTTTTGCTTGACTGCTTGACGAGCGCGCTTGCGTGCTTGTGCGGTATTTGCCATGGAATTTCCTAATCGGGGTCAAGTTGCGTTTGCAAACATTCAAACCGGCCCATTCCAGTGCCTGCCAAACGAGTGTCTGCTAACAGAATTCAATACAGCCCTCGATTATAGCGAAGGTTTCATCGGAGGGCAAATCCTGGTTCGTTTTTGTGCAATAGCCCAGCTATAATCGCGGGCTATGAACCTACTCAAGACCCTGGCAGCCATCTCGAGCATGACGATGCTGTCCCGTATCACCGGCCTGTTGCGCGATTCCCTCTTTGCCCGCGCGTTCGGCGCCAGCGATTATACCGACGCCTTCAACATCGCCTTCCGCCTGCCCAACCTGCTGCGCCGCCTGTTCGGCGAAGGCGCGTTCTCGCAGGCGTTCGTGCCGATCCTGGCCGAATACAAGAGCCAGAAAGGCGACGCCGCCACCCGCACCCTCGTCGACCACGTCGCCAACACCCTCGTGTGGGCGACGCTCGCGACGAGCCTCGTGGGCATCATCGGCGCGCCCGTCGTCCTGTACGTCATCGCCAGCGGCCTGAAGGGTGCGGCATTCGACGCCGGCGTCGTGATGACCCGGCTCATGTTCCCGTACATCCTGTGCATGTCGTTCGTCGTGCTGGCCGGCGCCGTGCTAAATACTTGGCGCGAATTCAAGATTCCCGCGTTCACGCCCGTGCTGTGGAATTTGTCGTCGATCTTCTTCTCGCTGTTCATGGTGAAGTACTTCGACGTGCCGATCTATTCGATGGCCGTGGCCGTGATGGTCGGCGGCGTGCTGCAGGTCGGCATCCAGGTGCCCGCGCTGAAGCGCATCGGCATGCTGCCACGCCTGTCGATCAATCCGTTCGCCGGCCTGTCCGATCCGGGCGTGCGCCGCATCCTCAAGAAAATGGGACCGGCCGTGTTCGCCGTGTCGGCCGCGCAGATCAGCCTGCTCATCAACACGAACATCGCGTCGCGCCTGGGCGCCGGCAGCGTCTCCGTGCTGCAATACGCGGACCGGTTGATGGAATTCCCGACCGGTATGCTGGGCGTCGCGTTGGGCACGGTGTTGCTGCCCAGCCTGTCGAAGGCGAATGCCGATGGCGACCCCGTCGAATATTCCGCCCTGCTCGACTGGGGCCTGCGTTTGACGTTCCTGCTCGCGCTGCCGGCCGCCGTCGGCCTCGCGGCGCTGGCCGAACCGCTGATCGCCACCCTGTTCAACTACGGCGCGTTCAACGCCCACGCCGTCGCGGCCGCCACGGCGCCGCTGATGGCCTACGCGGCCGGCCTGCTCGGCATCATCCTCGTCAAGATCCTGGCCCCCGCGTTCTATGCGCGCCAGGACATCCGCACGCCGGTCAAGATCGCCGTCGGCGTGCTCGTCGCCACGCAGCTGATGAACCTGGTGTTCGTGCCCGTGCTGGGCGTCGCGGGCCTCGCGCTGTCGATCGGCCTCGGCGCCTGCATCAACGCGAGCTTCCTGTTCACGGGCCTGCGCCGGCGCGCGATCTACGTGCCGCATGCGGGCTGGCTGCCGTTCTTCCTGAAAGTCGTCGTGGCCGTCGCGCTGATGGGCGCCGTGGCGTGGTTCAGCCAGGCGCAGCTCGACTGGGCAGCGTTGCGCGCCCATCCGATCATGCGCGCGGGCGCCCTGTTCCTCATCATCGGCGTCTCCGCCGTCGTCTACTTCGCCGTGCTGCTGGCGCTGGGCTTCCGGCCGCGCCAGTTCATGCGCCGCGCTAAGTAACCGGCGGGGCCTGGCGGTCCCCGGCCGCGGGCTCGTCTTCTTTGTTTTCCTTGTCTTCCTTGTCGGGTGCCGGCTCGGACGGTGGCGGCGCGGACGGCGGCGCCTCCTCCGCCGGCGGGGACTGCGTGGCGCCCCGTCCGGGAAACAGCGACGGCGGCTCCTGCTGCGTGCCCGCCGGCGGCTGGAACAGCGACGGCTGGCCCGGCGGGGGTGGCTTGTCCTGCGCGAGTATCTGCCCCTGCATCAGCGCCTGTCCGGTCGCTGCGAACTTCCAGTCCGAGACGTGCTTCTTGTTCTCGAAGCCTGAAAAGCGCTTGTCGAAATTTGCCACCTTCAGCGGCTTCGCCTTCGACAGGCTGTACACGGCCAGCACGCCGCGCTTGTCGCCGGGGTTGGCCCATACGATGCCCCACTCGGCCTTGCCCGTCAGCGGGTCGACGAAGATCTTGCGCAAATGCCGGCGCACGCCGGGAAAACGGGGATCCTTCAGCAATTCCTGCAAGGTCGGCGGCTGCTGCGGCTGGCCCTTCGGCGTCGCCTCCGCATACGTGCGCAACGCCTCGCCGAACGCGGCGCCGATCTCCAGCAATTCTTCCTCGGCGGCCGCGCGCCGCAGCAGCGCGTCGACCTTCAACGTGGCCGCGCCGACGAGGCCGATCACGGTCACGAAGATGATGAGGCCGAGGTAAGTAAAACCACCCTCGCGCCGCGGCGCCCTACCATTCCGCATACGGCTTGCCGTTGCGGCCCGTGCCCGGCGCGCCGCTGTGGATGTCGTAGATGCCGCCCTTGTCGCCATCCTCGGGCGGGACGACCGTCCACGCCGAGTCGCTGTCCGCGATCGGGTCGAACGGCAGCGCCGGCAGGTATTTTTTCTCGACGAGCTGCTGCAGCGAATCCGGATAGCGCCCCGTGTCCTCGTGAAACTGGTCGATGACGGCGCGCGTATTGCGCAGGTTCTCGGCGAGGATGGTCTCCTTGGTGCTGTCGACCTTCGGGAAGAAGCGCGGCGCCGCGAGCGTGAGCAGCAGCGCCACGATCCCCAGCACCACCAGCAGTTCGATCAGGGTGAATCCCCGCGTGCGTTTCATGTTCATAGGCTCACCAGCGGCGGTAGGGAATGCCGTTCAGCCCGACCTTGTCGGAGGTCGAGTAGACGTCGTACACGTCGTCGCCCTCCTTCGGCTCGTCCGGCTCGCTGGCGTAGCTGCGCTTGCCCCACGTCTCGGCATCCTTCAGGTCGGGGTCGCCGTTGAACGGGTCGCGCGGCAGGCGTCGCAGAAAATAAATCTTCGCCTTCTTCGGGCTGCGCTGGTCCGGCACGCCCTCGACCAGCACCTCCAGCTTCGGCGGATACCCGCTGGCGCCGGCCTGGCGGGCCACACGGCCTTCGTCGCCCGCCTTCTTGTAGGCGTCGAGGGCGGCGCGGATTTCGCGCAGCGCCACGCGCAGCTCCTGTTCGTGGCGGCGCTGCAGCGCGATCTGCGCGGTCGGCACCACCAGCGTCCCGAGCAGCGCGAGGATCGCGAGCGTGACGAGCAGCTCGATCAGGGTGAAGCCGCGCGCGCGCCGGGTGTCCATGTCATTTCTGGTTCGGGAACGCGGCCTGCGACGCCGGCACGCGGTTGGCCGCCGGCGGCACCGGCGTGGCTTCCGGCTGCGGCAGCGGCGTGATCTCGATCGCGGGCGCGGACGGCAGTTCCGACGGCGAGGTGGATGCGGGCGCGGGCGGCAGCGTGCCGGTCGCGCCGACGCTCGTCGCCGGCACCATCCCCGTTTCCCCGATCACCGGCAGCGGCTGCGCGGCAGCGGGCGGCTGCGCTGCCCGCGGCTGCGCCGGCGGTTGCGCTGCGCCGGCGGATGGCGCAGGCGCACCGGCCGGCACCGCACGGGCACCCTGCGCCGGAATCTGCACCGGCGTGCGCACGTTCGTGTCGGGGCGGCGCCGGAAGCTGCCCTCCGTGCCGGCGCTGAATTCGGAACTCGATGCGGGCGGACGCTGCAGGTTGCGGATCAGGTGCGGCGTGATCGACAGCACGACCTCCGTCTTGTTGCGCGTGTCCTGCTGGCTGCCGAACAGGCGGCCCAGCACCGGCAGGTCGCCGACGCCCGGCAGCTTCGTGCTGCTGGACCGGTCCTCGTTCTTGATCAGGCCCGCCAGCACCTGGTTCTCGCCGTCCTTCAGCTGCAGCATCGTGGACGCCGAGCGCGTGCCGATGCGGTATGCCGTCGTACCGCCCTTCGTCGTGACGGTGTCGACGAGGTTGCTGACTTCCAGCGAGATGCGGATGCCCACTTCGTTGTTCAGGTAGATCGTGGGCTCGACGTCCAGCTTCAGGCCCACGTCGACATAGTTCACGGATTCCGATGCGAAGCCGCCCACGCCCGACGAGATGGTCGTCGTGATGGTCGGCAGCTTGTCGCCGATGACGACCTTGGCCTTTTCCTTGTTGCGCACACGGATGCGGGGCGCGGCCAGCGTGTCCGAATCGCCGTCCGTCTTGCTGGCGGTGATCGAACCGGCGATGCCCGTCACACCGATCGTCTTGCTGTCCAGGTGGTGGAGCTGGTCGATCGTGATCGCGCCGCCGGCCGTCGTCGTCAGCGGCGCGAACGCCAGGCTCGTGGGCCAGTCGATACCCAGGTCGAGCAGGCGGTTGCGCTGCACTTCCAGCACCTCGACGTCCAGCATCACCTCGGCTTCCGGCACGTCCTGCAGCGCCACCAGCTGCGACGCCAGCTTCACGGCTTCCGGCGTGTCGCGCAGGATCACGAGGTTGAGCTTCTCGTCCACGACGACGTCGCGCGATTTCAGGATCGTCTTGAGAGTGTTGCCGATGGACTTCGCTTCCGCATTGGCCAGGTAGAAGGTCTTCACCGTCATCTCCTGGTATTCCTTCTGCTTGGCCGCGATGTTCGGGTAGATCAGGATCGTGTTGCCGTCCATGACCTGGCGTTCCAGCTGGTTCGTCATCAGGAGGTAGTACACGGCCGCTTCCACCGTGCTGTTCTTCAGGAAGACCGACGCGCGCTGGTCCGTCTTGACGTCCTTGTCGAACAGGAAGTTCAGGCCCGAGTGGCGCGCGATGACTTCGAAGATCTGCTTGATGGGCGCGTCGCGGAATTCCAGGTTGATGGGCGTGCGGAACGCGGCCGCCAGCGCCGCCTCGGGCGAATTCGCCGCGATCCTGTCGTTCACCTCGGCCAGCAGCTGGCGCGCCGGTTCGTGCGTCGGGCGCTCCGTCAGGATGGCGGTGAGCTTCGTTTTCGCCGTGTCGTAATCCTTGCGGTCCAGCGCGGCCTGCGCTTCGCCCATCAACACGCCGTGGCGGCGGTCGGCATCCACCTGGCGCAGGCCCGCGCGGGCGCGGTCGTTGAGCGGATCGATCGCCAGCACGCGCCGGTAGTCCGCGACGGCCAGCTCCACCTTGCCGTCGGCCAGTTCACGGTCGGCCTGCGGCAGCAGGCGGTTCGTGGCGGCGTCGCGCGCGCGCAGGTACGCGGACTTGTACTGGACGTTGGTCGGGTCGGCGGCCAGCGCTTCCTGGTATTTCGTGAGCCCGGCCTCGACCTTGTCCTGGGCCACGAGCTCGTTCCCTTCGCGATAGGCCATTTGGGCCGCGCAGCCGGACAGCAGGATGGCGAGACACGCCGGAAGCAGGCGTCGGGCCAGAGTGGGGCAAGCGATCAATCGAATACTCCAATATTGAGCTGCTGAACCTGGTTCAGCGGCAGGTAGGTCAGGGTGAGGACCGGCGGCGCGATGGACTCGACGCGGTACGTGCCGTCGATCACGGCGCCCTTCTCGCGCACGATGTACGTGCGGTCGCCGCGCGCCAGGTAGACTTCCCAGGCGCCGTCGCCGACGGACTTGCCGATGAAGGTGAACGGCAGCGGCGGCGCGGTCGGTGGCGGCGGTGGCGGCGCGGGTTGCGGCGGCGGTGGCGGCGGTGGCGGCGGCGTCCAGTCGTGGTGCGCGAACGGACCGGCGCCATTCTGCCCCTGGCCGAACGCCGCGTCGCTGTCCCCGATCAGTACGTCGCGCGGTACCAGCGCGAGGATCGGCTGTCCCGCGGGCGCGTCGCTCGTCTTCGATGCGGGCACGACCGGCACGGGCGCAGGCGCGGGTGCCGGCGTGCGCACGAGCGCCGCATGCGCGGCTGGACGCTCGACCGGTTCGGCGATGTCGCCCGCCGGCGACCGGTCGCCGAACGCGGCCAGCAGCGCGGCGCCGACCAGGGCCAGCGCGAGGATCGCGTGGCGCGCCTTGATATCCGTCTTCTTCATGACGGATCCGTCCCGTCGCGCAGGTACAGTGTCAGCTTCAGGCGCGCGTCCACCGTCGCGTCGCCGATGGCGTCGCGGTGGAAGGTGATCTCGTCCAGCGACGCGAACGGGATCGTGCGCAGCGCCGCCATCGCGAACTGCCAGATCGCCGCATAGCTGCCTTTCACGGGCAGGTTGACCTGGTACGTGTAGACCCGCGCGTTGCGGTCGTAGCCCGGCTTGTACTCGCCCTGGCGCAGCACGAGGCCCGATTTCGTCGCGAGGCCGAACAGCGTTTTCACCTGCTGCTCGGCGCTGCCGCGCGCGCCCAAAGCACCATAAAACGCTGCCAGATTATCGGGTGCCTGCGCCGGGGCCTGCACGGGCGTGGGCTCTGGTGCGGTGGCCACCTGCGCCTTCTGTTTCGCCAGCGCGTCCCGCGCCGCCTGCGCCCGTTCCAGCGCCCACACGGCATTCAGGGTCCACACGAGCGCACCCGCCATCACGAGGACGAGGATGCCGGCCGCCAGCACGAGCGGATTCGCACGCAGCATCATGATGCGCAGGCGCAGCAGCGGCGACGTCAAGGTCGTCTTCATCGCGCGGCCCTCCATTGCGCATCGATCTGGAAGCGGATCGGCCGGTTCGCGTCCTGTTCGTTGATCTCGTGGCGCGCCAGCAGCACGGTCGTGAACCACTCGACGCGCTGGAGCGCCTCGACGTAGGCGATCATGTCGTCGCTGTTCTTCGCTTCCGCCGTGATGCGCACGCTGCTCTTTCTCGCGTCCGGTTCCAGGGCCAGCAGCGCGATGGTCGCGGGCGTCGCCGCCTGGACGGCGTCGTGCAGCCCGCGCCACGGCAGGTTCAACTGCTGCACGGACGCGTTCACGGCGCCCGCCTGCGCGGGCGGCACCGCGCGCACGGGCGCGGCGACGGGTGCGCGCGCGGCGACCCGGGCCTGCGCCTGGACCACCTGCGCCGCCCGCTCTGCCTCCACGCGCTGCAGGCTGCGGTATTGCGCGACGCTGCTCGCCAGCGGCCCCGCCAGCGCGAGGGCGGCGATCAGCAGGCTCCACGTCCCGCGCGGCGCACGGTGCCACGTGCGGGCAAGGCTCGGCGGCGCGAAATCGATGCGGACTTTCTTCATGGCGCCCTCCCCGTCAGCGCGAGCCGGGCGCAATCGGGCCACAGCGGATCGGTCTCGTCCTCGAACAGCGTGCAGGCGAATTTCAGCCGCCCCGCGCTGCTCGCCCAGCCCTTCGGCGCCGGGCCGCAGATCTGCAGGCGCTCCGGCCGCGACAGGCCCACGCGCAGCGCCTCGCGCGCCACGTGGCCCTCGAGCCAGTCGCGGTCCGCGCCCGCCGGGATCGGGGCCGTACGCACGGCCGCGAGCAGGTCGCCGTCGAACGCGGCGATGGACAGCACCCCTCCGTGCACGACGCCGAACCACGCGCCCGTGCGGCGCATGCGACGGTGCTGGTTCAACGCGGCGACGAATTGCGGCACGATCTCGACCAGCCTGAAACGCTGGGAGATTGCTGCCGTCGTCAGTTGTTCGAGCAGGGACAGCGGCAGCGCGGCCGCGAGGAACGGACGGGCCGCATCCCAGTCCGCGCTGATCGTCCAGCCGGACACGCTCCCGCCGAACAGCGCTTGGTACCGCAGCATGGCCGCCGCTTCCAGGTCGGCGAGGCGCGTCGCCCCTTCCGGCGGCGTTACCTGCCACAGGCGCGCGAGGTCGTCGGCGAGCACCACCGTCACCGGCAGGCCGGCCACGTCGTGCTCGCCCAGCAGCATGCCCAGCGCCGCGCCCAGCGATACGGGATCGTTGCCGGTCGCGGCCACCTGGCCGAGCAGGCGCGCGCGCTCGTGCGGCCAGATGCTGGTGCGTACGAGCGCCAGCGCGTCCGGCGCGATGCCGATACGCAGGGACTGGCCGAAGCTCGACTTGAAACCATTAAGCATGCAGCGTGACCCTCCGGATTTCCTCGATCGTCGTGGCCCCGCGCTTCACGAGGTCCAGCGCGGCCAGGCGCAGGCTGCGCGTGCCGTTGGCGGCGGCCGCCGCCTTGATGCGGCGGATCGGCTGCTTGTCGACGATCAGCTCGCGGATCTCGTCGTTCAGGGTCAGGATCTCGGCGATCGAGCGGCGGCCCTTGTAGCCGGTGCCGCGACAATCGCCGCAGCCCAGGCCGTGCATGAATTGATAGTCGTGCACGTCCGCACGCGTCAGGTGCGCGGACGCCAGCTCGGCGTCATCGGGCGTGTACGGCACGGCGCAGCGCGGGCAGTTCATGCGGATCAGGCGCTGGGCCCAGATGCCGTTCAGTGCCGACACGAACGCGTACGGGTCGATGCCCATGTGCGTGAAGCGGCCGAACACGTCGAACACGTTGTTGGCGTGGACCGTCGTCAGCACCAGGTGGCCCGTCAGCGCCGACTGCACCGCGATCTCCGCCGTCTCGCGGTCGCGGATCTCGCCGACCATGATCTTGTCCGGGTCGTGGCGCAGGATCGAACGCAGGCCCTTCGCGAACGACAGGCCCTTCTTTTCGTTGACGGGGATCTGCAGGATGCCCGGCAGCTGGTATTCGACGGGGTCCTCGATCGTGATGATCTTTTCGCGGCCGTTGTGGATCTCCGTCAGCGCCGCGTACAAGGTGGTCGTCTTGCCGGAACCCGTCGGCCCCGTCACGAGCAGCATGCCGTACGCCTCCTGCGCGAGCATCCGGAGCGTCGCGAGGGACGGCGCGTCGAAGCCCAGCGCTTCCAGCGTCAGCGAGCCGTACGCCTCGATCATCGCGCGCTTGTCGAGGATACGGATGACGGCGTCCTCGCCGTGGATGCTGGGCATGATCGACACGCGCAGGTCGATCTCGCGCCCGGCCGATTCGACGCGGAAGCTGCCGTCCTGCGGGATGCGGCGCTCGGCGATGTCCAGCTCCGCCAGCACCTTCAGACGCGAGATGATGTGCTCCGCCAGCTCGATGCCGCCGACGGACGCGGCGTGATCGAGCACGCCGTCCACGCGGTACTTGACGGCGAGGCCGCCCGCGGTGCTCTCCAGGTGGATGTCGGAGGCGCCGGCCTTCAATGCGTCGTACAGCGTGGAGTTCACGAGCTTGACGGCGGGGCTCGCGGCTTCCGACACGGAGGCGAACGACAGCACGGTCGCGCTCTTGCCGTCGCGGCGCGACTCTCCGCTCTCGCCGACGAGCGTGTCGACGGCGCGCGCGGATTCCTCGTGCTTGCCGAGGTAGGCCTGGATATCGGATTGCAGCGCAAGGCGCAGGTGCAAGGGCGCCGCCGCCGTCGCGCCGGACTGCGCCTGCAGCCATGTCTGCAGGTCGAGGTCGAACGGGTCGGCGATCACGCCCGTCAGGTTCTTGTTCTCGTCGCGCAGTAGCACGCAGTGGCGTGCCAGCGCCTGCGCCAGCGGCAGCAGGTCGAACGCGGGCTGCTGGCCGAACATCTCCGGCGTTTCCATCGTGGCCAGGCCGAAAGGCTCGGCCAGCAGGCGCACGATCTCGCGCGGCTCCAGGCTAGATAAGCCCTGCAGCTCTTCGACGAGCGAACGGCGCGACTGCCGGCTCTGGGCGCGGGCGCGCGCCAGCAATGCGCCATCCAGCACGATAGGGAGCGCGTTCACGACATGTCTCCGGCGAGGTCGAAAATGGGCATGTACAACAGCACGACGATGGCGCCGACGACGAGGCCGATGGCCGCCATCAGCAGGGGTTCGAAGGTACGCGTGAAACGGTCGATCCAGCGCCCGATCTCGCCGTCGTAGAACGCGGCCGAGCGCGTGAGCATCGTGCCCATCGCACCCGTGCGTTCGCCCACGCGCAGCATGCGCAGCGAGATCGGCGTCGTCAGGCCGTTCGCCTCGAACGCGTCGGACAGCGGCCGCCCCGCCTCGATCGCCGCGCGCGCCGCCTTGAGACCGCCGGCGATACCGGGCGAGACCATGCCCTGCACGGTGTCGATCGCGTTCACGAGCGTGATGCCGCCCTCGTTGAGCATGCCCAGCGTGAGGTACAGGCGCGACAGTTCGTAGATGCGGGCGCGCTCGCCGATGCCGGGCAGCTTCGCCAGCAGACGCGCGGCGCCGCCCCGCTTCAGGGCGCGGCGGATGGCCCACGCGGCCAAGGCGACGAAGGCCGCGAAGCCGATGAGGAGTCCGCCCGCATGCCGGCCCGCGAACTGGCCCCAGTCGAGCATCAGGCGCGACATCCACGGCAGGTTGCGGCCCGCGCCCTGGTACACCTCGGCGAAGCGGGGCACGACGTACGACATCAGGAAGATCGACACGCCGCCGCCCACGAGCAGCAGGATGGCGGGATAGATCGACGCGCTCACGACCTTGGCGCGCACGGTGTCGATGCGCTGCTGGTATTCGATGTAGCGTTCGAGCGCGCGCGGCAAATCGCTCGTGCCTTCGGCCGCGCGCACGATGCCCACGTACAGCGGCGGGAACAGCGCGGGCTGGGCGGCCATCACGGTGGACAGGCGCTTGCCTTCGCGCAGGCCGGCCAGCAGCCGTTCCAGCACGCCGCGCGTGGCGGGACTGGCTTCCTTTTCCAGCAGCGCTTCCAGCCCTTCGACGATGCCCAGGCCCGCCGTCAGCAGCGCCAGCAACTCCTGGCTGAACAGCACGAGCGACAGCTTGCCGCCGCGCTGGCGACGCAGCAGCGGCGCCTGCACGGGCTCGATCGCGCTGACGAACAGCCCGCGCGCCTCGACCTGGCGGCGCGCGTCCGCCTCGTCGAGGGCGTCGACGAGCACGCTGGCGATGCGCATGTCGGGCGCAAGGGTGCGAACCGCGAACTGCATGGGGAGCGACAGGCGGGGAGCGTTATTGGGAGCTGATGTCGGCGTTCTCGCCTTCGCCGCCCGGCTGGCCGTCCTTGCCGAGCGAGACCACTTCATACTCGCCCTTCGTGCCGGGCGAACGGTACTGGTAGGCGTGGCCCCACGGATCGAGCGGGATGCCCTTCTTCAGGTACGGGCCGTTCCACTTGCCGGACGCCGTCGACGGTGCCGTGAGCAGTGCGTTCAGGCCTTCTTCCGTCGTCGGGTAGCGGCCGACGTCGAGGCGGTAGGTGTCCAGCGATTTTTCGAACGCTTCGATCTGGGCCTTGGCGACGGTGACCTCGGATTTGCCCAGTTGCGAAAAATATTTCGGCCCGACGTAAGCCGCCAGCAAGCCGATGATAACGATAACTACCAAGAGTTCAAGCAGGGTGAAACCAGCCTGGCGGACCCGCGCGGCGGTGTCCTGGTTCTGCACACGATACATCCAACCGACTCCTCTATTGCTTTAGTGTAAAGCCTTGCATGAAGGCTACCATGGCCCCGTCATGGCGACAAATCGTTTTCCCGCATCGATCGTCGGTCGGTCGCAAACGGATTTCTTGTTCGCAAAATTTTAACCTTGTTCTGCCTGTCTGAACACTCCTGCCGCAATCGTTCCCCCATCCCTGGGGTCGGGGATGACGGAATGCCTAGCATACCCTGTTATCTGTGTGAAATCCTTTATGTTTTTTCGTTAATCAGGGAAGGATTTCTGTCGTTTTTAGGCGAATTTTTTCTCACATGCATTTAAAGTTTCTGTGAGGATATTTCCCTTCATCATCGCTTATCTTCGTCTATTTCCACACGAAAATCTTTCGAAAGGATAATATTTGCACGAAATTAACAACAAAAATATTGAGCTACGGAAAAACCGCGGTTACAGTGACGCATCGATGAGTTTTGCGTTGCCTTAAATCATGAAAATCTCCGCTCTCCGTACCGTTTTCGCCATCAGCCTCGCCACCCTGCTCGCCGCCTGCGGCAGTGGTGCCCAGATCGACCAGCCGGTCCAGACCGCCGCGATGACCGGCACCGCCGCCGATGTCGCGTCGGCCAACTCGCCGGCACCGGATTGCGCGGCCGAAGGCTGCAAGGGCCTGCGCATCATCGATGCGAATGCCGAAGCCTTCCGCTACGAAGCCATGCGCCGCGCCGCGGCCGAAGCACCGCAGTCCTGATCGCCCTCCAGCAAGCGTAAATCCATGCAGCGCGCCAGCGCATGCGCCCGGTTGTTGACACCGAGCGTGCGGTAGATGCGCTGCAAATGGTTCTTGACGGTCAGTGCGCTGATCCCCAGGAGCCTCCCCATCTCGTCATTGCTCTTCCCCGCCCGCAGCCAGCCGATGATCTCGGTCTCGCGCGCGGAGAGCGGGCGCGCCGGCGCCCCATCCACGGACGTCCGCGCGGCCGGCAGCCGCCCCAGCGCCAGGTGCAGGTGCGGCAGCAGCAGTTCCAGGAAATACGCGTGACGTGCCGTCGGCCGCATCGCCAGGCCGAACAGCAGGAACACGCTCCCTCCGGCACTCGTCGGCCCCGTGCCGTGTACGAGGACGTTGTCGAACCCCAGCCGCCGGATCTCGCCACCCGGGCCGTCGCGCACGTCGTGCGCGTCGATCGCCACCGGCCACCGTCTTCCCTGCGCGATCCGCAACGACAAGTCCGTCAACGCCTGCTGCGCCCCCGGCGCCAGCACGGTGCCGTGCAGGCATTCCACCCGCGTCAGAGCGCCGCCATGGCCGAATTGCAGGCACACGAGCACGCGGTGCGGCAGCAGCGCCTGCACCTGGCCCTGGGTCCACAGGAAGAACTGGTACGGACTGGCCACGCGCAGGCCGGATTCGATGGCGCACAGCAGGTATTCCTGCTCCTGGCGGCTGAGGATGACGACGGGCTCCACGGTCAGGCAACGAAGCGGTAGCCGGTGCCGCGCACCGTCTCGATATGTTCCTGGTGACCGCTCGGCTGCAGCGCGTGGCGCAGGCGGCCCACGTGGGCGTCGACCGTGCGTTCATCCAGCACGGCGTGGCGGCCCCACACCTTGTCCAGCAATTGCGAGCGCGTGTGCACCCGTTCCGGATGGTGCATGAGGAAGTTTAGTAAACGGAATTCGACGGGTCCCAGCGCGACCGGGCTCGCGCCGGCAACCACGCGCTGCGTGTACGGATCGAGGTGCAGGCCCGCCATCTGCACAGCGTCGACGGACGCATGCGGCACGCGCCGGCGCAGCACGGCCTGCATGCGGGCCAGCAGTTCGCGCGGGTTGAACGGTTTCGTCAGGTAGTCGTCCGCGCCGGCTTCCAGCGCGAGGATCTTGTCGTGCTCCCCTGCCCGCGCGGACACCATGATGATGGCGATCCCGCGCGTGCGCGCCTGCGCGTGCAGGCGCCGGATCAGCGCTTCGCCCGACTGGCCGGGCAAGTCCCACTCCAGCAGGAGCATGTCGGGAACGGCGGCGTCGAGCAGGACGAGCGCCGCCTCGGCGTCCGCGCACAGGCGGACGTCATGGCCCGCGCGGGTCAGGTTCAGTGCCAGCAGCTGGCGGACGGCCGGGTCGGGGTCGGCCACGAGGACATGTGCGCGCATATCAGATCCTTGTCTTGGCGACAACGGGATCGAATATGCACTAAGCAAAGTCCTCTGAACAATATGATTTCTATTGGAAATTCATATGTTTATCGAATAAATCGGCGCCGCTGCATCGCACCCAGCAAGACGAGGCCCGTCGCGACGATCAGCCAGTCCGCCGGCTCCGGCACCGGGTTCACGGTGGCGAACGCCGGATCGACGGCCACCGCCGGCGGCTCGCCCGCCACGAGGCTGATCTGCACCGCCTGGAACGCCAGGTAGTCGCCCACGCTGTCGAGCAGGCTGACGGACAGCCCCGTGCTGCCGCCGTCCGTCGGCCCGCCGCCGAACGTGACGTCGAAGCCGAAGGTGCCGCCCAGCGTGATCGACTGGAAGAACTCCGAGAACGCGTCGCTCGAGAACGTGTACGCCCCGCCCGACTGGACCACGTTGTCGAGGAACGGGGTGCCCGTGAAGGCGCCGTCCAGGCCGCTGATCGTCGCCGTCAGCACGTCGCTCGTGGCGAACGGCAGGAAGTCGATCTGCATGAAGCCGTCGCCGCTCGTGCCCGTCGTATCGAGGGCCACGTGGTAGACGGGGCTCGCGCTCGCCGCGCCGGCCAGCAGGGACAGCGCCAGCAGCGCGCCGGAGAAAAAGTTTTTCAGGTTCATCATGTGCGTTCTCTCAATCAAAAGGTGCCGGAATACAGTGCCGACGTGAACGTGATGTTCGTCTTCGACGGGTTCGTGAACGTCAGTGCCACGGTCACGGTGGCGCCCGGCGCCAGCGTGGTACCCGGCAAGGTCACGTACGGTGCGCCGTTGAAATCGCCGCTCTTGTTGTCGAGCGTGACACCGGCCGGCAAGCCCTTCAGCACGTATTGCAGCGGGCCGGACAGCGCCGCGCCGCTCGTGTTCGTGAACGCCACGTTGCCCGTGAATTTACCGGTGACGCGGTTGTAGCCGAGCGTGCCCGGCACGATCTTCACGCTGGCCGTGACGTCCGTGTAGGCCGGCGCCAGGTTCAGGCTCACGACGACCGGATCGTGGTCGGAGGCACGGAACGGATTGTTCACGTACGGATCGTCGGCCGTGTCGCCCAGGTTGTAGTCGATCGCGTCCGGCTCGTCCGCATTGTTGTGCCACTCCGTCACGCCGGCCACTTGCGGGTCCAGGGCGCTGCTGGCCAGTGCGTGGTCGAGGTAGCCGCTCTGGCCGTCGAACACGTACGAATACGGGGTGCCGTTCGGCCGCACGAAGCGCTCCAGCTCGTTGACCATGCCGTTGTCCGTCAGGTATGCGATCGGGTCTTCATGGCCGTACGCGTTGAAGTCGCCCACGGCCAGCACGTCCGGATCGCCCGCGGCCGCGACGACGGTCGGGATGAAGTACGTGAACAGGCGCTTGGCCTGCTGGACGCGGGTCGCGGTCCAGCAACCCTGGCCGTCGCCACTGTCCGTGTCGCCGGGCGTCGCACCGCCGCAGCTGCCCTTCGATTTCAGGTGGTTGACGATCAGCGAGAACTTCGCGCCGTTCGCATTGACCTTGAACGTCTGGGCCATCGGCGGACGGTTGTTGACGGCGTCGCCGTCCGACAGCGCGCCGCCCACCGGCGTCAGCACGGCCGGCTTGTAGATCATCGCCACGCGGATCGCGTCCGTGCCCGTCGCGGCCGGCTTGGTCACGTACGCGTACGTCTTCGAACCGATGGCCTGGTTCAGCGCGTCGACGAGGTAGCTCACCGTGATGTCGCCGTTGTTCTGGATTTCCATCAGGCCCACGGCATCCGCGTTCATCGCCTTCAGCTCATTGACGATCTTGTCGCGCTGGCGGTTGAACTCCGTGATGTTGTCGGCGCCGCGGCAATTGCTCTTGGACGGCGCGGACGAGCCGATCGTGCAGCCCTGCCCCGTGCGGCCCCACGCGTCGGTGCCGTCCGTGAACGTCGTGAAGAAGTTCAGCACGTTGGCACTGGCCACGCGCACGTTGCCGGCGACGACCGTCGGCGCATCCTCGCGCGCATTCGTGCGGCTGAACACGGGCGTCTCGGTCGGCTGCAGCTTGTACCAGCCACCGCCACCGCCGATCGCACCGAAGTCGAGCACGCCGACGAGGTCCGTCACCGTGTCGCCCGCGCGCACGGTCTTGTCGGCCGCGAGGTACGGGATGTGCGGCGGCGTCGTGAAGATGCCGTCGTCCAGGATCACCATGTTCTGCGCATTGGCGGCGATCAGCGCGTTCGCCTCCGGCGTGCCGGCGCGGTAGCGGTTCGTCGGCGTCTCGCGGCGGCCGTTGGCCAGTACCAGCTCGCCGCGGTCGCCCAGGTAGCTGTTGCCGTTGACGGTCAACGGATTCGTGAAGCGCACGAGCATGCCTTCGTAGTGGCTCAGCTCGGTCGGCAGCTGGATGTTCACGGGCTGGATCGTGTTGCCGCTACTGACGACCGTGGCGGCGCTGACGTCCTTCAGTTCCGTGTACGAGCGTTTCGAACCGTTCGGCGTGAACTCCGTCACGGTGCCCGTCACGCGCACGAGGTCGCCCTCTTTCACGGCGGCTGCGGTCGTGGCGCCGAACACGAAGATCGCGTCGGACGTGTTCGGGTCGCCGTCGCCTTGCGGGTCCTGGATGTAGAAGCCGCTGCCCAGCTTCTTCGTGACGACGCCGGACGTCGTCTGCACCGTGTTCACATACGGGCTCGTCAGGCCGCTGCCCTGGATCTGCGGGATCTTGACGAGGCCGCTGACGGCCACGTTGACGGTGCAGCTCGCGCTCTGGCTCGCGTCGTTGGCGAACGTGATCTCGACGGGATACGTGCCGGCCGGCAGGCTCGCGTCGACGACGAGGTTCGCGGTCGCCGTGCGGTTGGCGGTGGTCGCGGCCGTGAAGCCGGTCAGGCTGATGCCGGCCACGGCCCCCTTGCTGATGACGGCGCTGTTGACGAGGCTGTCGGCGTCGCTCGCCTGCAGCGGCGCCGTCGTGCCCGTGCCCGCGTCGATGCCCACGCTGCCCGGGCACGCGAGCACGATCGGCTGCGGCAGCGGTGCGCCGCTGCACGACACGCGGTCGCTGGACGTGTTGCGCGGGCTTGCGGCGCCCGTGACAAAGTCGCTGCTGTTGTCGTTGGTGTCCAGGCAGCCATTACCTTTGCGCAGCACTGCCAGCGTATTCGACGGGGCCGGCGTCGCGCCCGAGCCTTCGTAATAACCGGCGGTGGTGCCGAAGCCGACGAGGTCGACCACGTTGTCGACCGGCTTGCCGCCCGACAGGGCCGTCGTCGAGCTGACGAGCGCGACCTTGCCGGCCGTCGCGCTCATCGGGATCGTGCCGGTGGCGTCCGGCGTCAGCGCGTCCGTGCCGCCGCTGCCCAACGCTTCATGCACGAGGTAGTACTGGCCGGCCGCCAGGGTCACGCTGGCCGGCAGCTTCGTCACCTGCCAGGTCGTCCCCGTGGCGGACGCATATTGCACGCTCCAGTTGGTCAACGTGACGGCCGTGTCGCCCGTGTTCAGCAGCTCGATGTAATCGTTCTTGTACGTCGCGCCGGAGTTGCCGCCGCCGCCATAGACCTGGCTGATGACGACGCCGCCCGGTGCGGCGAACACGGGTGCCGACAAGCCGGCCAGCAGTGCGGCCAGCACCGTCATGCGTCCTGGGGAATGCAAATGTGTCATGGGGTTTCCTAGAAATGATTTGTCAGTGCAACACTTAACAAATGAATATTAAATGCGCAAATTGACAACATCATGACCAGGCATTAGTCCGAACGGACCAATTCAGCGTTTCCGGTAGGGCGCGGCCAGCGGTTCGCCGATGAACAGCCCCTGCGTGGGCCAGGCGACGCTCTTCCAGTACGCTTCGATCGCGCTGTTTCCCTGCACATAATGCTTGAGCAGCACGGCCGGGTTCGGGAATTTCTGCCAGTGGTTGCAGGGCTCGCTGACGGTGCCGTAGCTGGCGGTCGCGCCCGCTTCCAGCCAGCGCAGGCTGCTCATCTGCTCGCCGCCGAGCAGGTCGCCGCCCAGCGACGTCAGGTGGTCGGCCAGCGCGCCGGGCAGGAAGTGCAACGTGTCCAGTTTGGCGACCTCGGCCATGCCCGTCTCGTAGATCATGACGTCCTGCGCGCCCTCCAGCACGTCGGCCTGCATCGTCTTCGTCGCCAGCTTGCGCGCCGCGATCCTGCCGGCGGGCGGGAAGAACTGGGCACGGGAATTGCGCGCCTTTTCCGACGTCGCCAGGAAGTACGCGGTGGCCGGCACGATCCGGAAACCCGCGCCGGCGCCGCGGTCGATGAGGGCTTTCGCCTGCTCCACGGATTCCGTCGGCAGCAGCATCGAGATGCGGATCTTCAGGTCGGTATAGGGGCGCGAGGAACTGGAGTTGAAGTAAGGGCTCGGTCGCCCCGGCAAACATGTCTTGATGCACTGGTCGGGATCGAACCCGAGGCTGTAGGCGCCCGTGATCGAATTGCACGCGACCTTGTACGGCGCCGTCCACACCATCAGCACGGCCTGCACGTCGGGCCGCAGGTGCGCGTCGATCTCTTCCTTCAGTTGCGCGAAGCGTTCCGGACTGATCTCGTGCGGCTTGCCGGGAATGCGCACGTGCACGACGTTGGCCGCCGGGATGCCGCGCCGCTTGCGGTAGTACTCGCCGATCTTGACGCTGTTCGGCTCGGCGTCGTTGATGACGATGGCCAGTTGATCCGGCTGCAGGTGGGAGGCGCTGACGAATTGGGCACGGGCCGGCGCAACCAGGAAAGCGATGAGAAGCAGGGACAGGCAGAGTCTCGGGATCCGGATCATGGGCAGTGGCGACGTGGATGAAAAACGGGAGCGCGAGGCTCCCGTTCATCATGCCACAGCTTGCAAGCTGGACAACTTAGGAATGGCTTAGTGTGCGCTTGCGTACCGCGACGCCGAGGATGCAGACGCCGGCCAGCAGCATCGCGACGTTCCCTGGCTCCGGCACGGGCGAAATCGCGAAGACTTCCATGGCGTCCAGTCGCACGATCTCGCCGTGCAGGCTGCCGTCGATGATGCTGTGGCCCTCGTTGGCCGGATTACCGTAGCTGAGTTGCCACGACAATGCCGCCGTCAACTCGTCGTTCACGAACAGGTCGGGACCGGACCCGAACACGGGACCGTAGCCCGCCTCGTTGTACGTCTGGCGCAAGCCCTGGCTCGGCAGCACGTAGTCCGTCAGCACCTGGCGGTACACGGCCGGGGTCGTCATGTTGAACAGGAAGGCCGTGCGCTGCCAGTCGCGCTGGGTCTCGTGCCAGCCGTCGTCCGACGCCCAGCTCTGCGGGTTGTAGCCGCCCACGAGGAAGCTCGCGCCGGTATCGTTCGTCACTTCGAGCAGCGTGAACGTTGCGCCCTTCCCGTCCGCGCCCGCGTGGAACGCGTCCGACGTATCGCCGGGACGCAAGGTGTACACGTTATCGAGATTGAATTCGCCGGCGCCGAGCCAGCGTTCGAGTTGGGCGTGGCTGTCCGCGTCCAGCAGAGCAGATCCACCGATGATGTCGCCTGCCGCCGCCGTGCCGCCGACGCCGGCGAGCGCGCATGCCGCGATGATCGTCTTCATCTTCATGATGTTCCCCCGATGGGTTTCGACGATGCATTGTATGCCGCATGCGCGCGGCCATACGCACTGTAGACCTGGGGAAAAGACGCGTCCGCACGGGAAATGCGGACGCGGGGATGCGGGCTTACGCCCTTTTGTAGATATCCTCGAAGCGGACGATGTCATCCTCGCCGAGGTAGCTACCGGATTGCACTTCGATGAGGTGCAGCGGCAGCTTGCCCGGGTTTTCCAGGCGGTGCGTCATGCCGATCGGAATATAGGTCGACTCGTTCTCGGACAGCAGGGTGACATTGTCGCCGCACGTGACGCGTGCCGTACCCGACACGACGATCCAGTGCTCGGCGCGGTGGTGGTGCATTTGCAGCGACAGCTTTTCGCCCGGCTTGACGCAGATGCGCTTGACCTGGAAGCGGTCGCCCGCGTCGATGCCTTCGTAATAGCCCCACGGACGGTACACCTTCGTGTGGTACAGGTGTTCCGTGCGCTCGTTGCCCTTGAGGTGGTCGACGACGTTCTTCACGCGCTGGACCTGGTCCTTGTGCGCGACGAGCACGGCGTCGTTCGTTTCCACGACGACGAGATCCTTCACGCCCACGACGGCCACGATGCGGCTCTCGGCGCGCACGAGCGTGTTGCTCGTGCTGTCGAGGTAGACGTCGCCGCGGATCGCATTGCCATTGGCATCCTTGTCCTGCACGTCGGCCAGCGCCGACCAGGAACCGACGTCGCTCCAGCCGATGTCGGCCGCGACGACGACGCCGTCGCGCGTGTGTTCCATCACCGCATAGTCGATGGAATCGGACGGGCTGGCCGCGAACGCGGCTTCGTCCAGGCGGCAGAAGTCCAGGTCGCGGTAGGCCGACTGCACGGCGGCGCCGGCAGCCTGGGCGATCGTCGGCGCATGCTTGTCGATCTCGGCCAGGAAGCGGTCGGCGCGGAACATGAACATGCCGCTGTTCCAGTAAAAGCCGCCGTCGGCGACGAAGCCTTCGGCCGTGTTGCGGTCAGGCTTTTCGACGAAGCGGTCGATCTTGTAGCAGTCGTCGCAGCCCGGCAGCGGTTCGCCGCGGCGGATGTAGCCGTAGCCCGTTTCCGGGCTGCTCGGCACGATGCCGAACGTGGCCAGCGCGCCCTGTTCCACCTGGGCCGCGGCGCGTTCCACGGCGAGGCGGAACGCTTCGTTCTTTTCGATCACGTGGTCGGCCGGCAGCACGAGCATCACGGCGTCCGGATCCTGCGCCTTCAGGAAGGCCGCCGCGGCCGCCACGGCCGGGGCCGTGTTGCGGCCCGCCGGCTCGAGCAGGATGCCGTGCGGCGTGATGCCGACGCCGCGCAGTTGCTCGGCCACGAGGAAGCGGTGCTCATTGCCGCAGACCACCAGCGGTGCCATCAACCCCGGCCAGCCGCGGACCCGCAATGCGGTTTCCTGCAGCATCGTCTTGTCCGTCACCAGCGGCAGCAGCTGCTTGGGCATCACTGCCCGCGACAGCGGCCACAGACGGGTACCGGCACCGCCGGAGAGGATGACTGGGTAAATTTTCATGCGTTGGCTTTCTCTAATGTCGAATCTGTTTCTTCTGCCTGTTCTTTGCGCCGGCTGCGGCGGCGATCGCGCGCGTTCAGCCATTCGGACGAACTGTATTCGGACGAATGCTTCATCTCGCCGGCACGGTCGATACTGTAGTCCTTGAAAACGATCATTTCATGTAATGTAACGTCGTTCAGCACGCGAGTGTACTCGAAAAGGACACTACGGACGACCTCGGCACCCTCGCAGATATGGCTGCCGTGGCCGATCCACGTGGGGCCGATGATCGTGGCGCCTGCCTCGATCTTGACGCCGGAACCGATGTAGACGGGGCCCTTGATCGTCGTGCCCCGCCAGTCGATGCTCGTGTTCAGGCCGGTCCACAGGCCGGGCTCGATCTGGATGCCCGGCACATCCATATGGTTGACCTCACCAGTCAGCACGTTCTGCAGCACTTCCCAGTAATCGCTCACGCTGCCGATGTCCAGCCAGTTGAACGGACGGCCCTGGGCATAGAACGGCATGCCCTTTTCGGCCAGCAGCGGGAACAGCTGGGAACCGATGTCGAACTCCACGCCCGACGGGATCAGGTCGATCACTTCCGGTTCGAAGATGTAGATGCCGGTGCTGATGAAGTTCGACAGCGCGTCTTCCTGCTTCGGCTTTTCCTGGAACTGGGTGATGCGGCCATTCTTGTCGGTCACGACGACGCCGTAGCTCGACACCTTGTCCCACGGGACTTCCTTCGTGATGACGGATGCCATCGCCCCCTTGCGCCGGTGCTCGAGGAGCGCGGCCTTGAGGTCGAGGTCGATCAGCGCGTCGCCGCACAGGACGATGGTCGTGTCGTCGAAGAAGCCGCCGAATTCCTGGATCTTCTTCATGCCGCCGGCCGAGCCGATCGGCACGGCGACGACTTCGCCATCTTCCTTCGTGTAACCCTCGAAGGAATAACCGATCTGGACGCCGAACTGCTCGCCCTCGCCGAAATACTCCTCGATCTTTTCGTGCAGGTGGCTGACGTTCACCATGATCTCGGTCACGCCGTGCTTGCGCAGGTGCTCGATCAGGTAAGCCATCACGGGCTTGCCCAGCACGGGGATCATCGGTTTCGGCAGGTCATAGGTGAGCGGACGTACGCGCGTCCCTTTGCCTGCTGCAAGAATCATCGCTTTCATGGTTCGGTCCTCATACGTTTATTTTGGGGTAGTCTGGTAGCGCCAGGAATCAGCGCACATCTGAGCGATGTCACGCTGCGCGGTCCAACCGAGTTCCTCGCGCGCTTTCGTCGGGTCGGCGTAGCACTTGGCAATGTCGCCGGGGCGACGGTCAACGATCTGGTAGGGAATCGGCTTGCCGCAGGCCTTTTCGAAGGCGTGCACCATTTCCAGCACGGTGTTGCCATTGCCGGTGCCGAGGTTGTAGGTGTGCAGGCCGGCGCCCTGCGCCAGCTTGTCCAGGGTCTTCACGTGGCCGATGGCCAGGTCGACGACGTGGATGTAGTCGCGCATGCCGGTGCCGTCCGGCGTCGGGTAGTCGCCGCCGAACACGGACAGCTTTTCGCGCTGGCCGTTGGCGACCTGGGCGATGTACGGCACGAGGTTGTTGGGGATGCCGTTCGGCTCTTCGCCGATCAGGCCGCTTTCATGGGCGCCCACCGGGTTGAAATAGCGCAGCAGCGCGATGCGCCAGTCCGGGTCGGCCTTGAACACGTCGCGCAGGATGTCTTCGATCATCAGCTTGCTGCGGCCATACGGGTTGGTGGCCGACAGCGGGAAATCCTCCTTGATCGGCACCGAAGCCGGATCGCCATACACCGTGGCCGACGACGAGAACACGAGCGTCTTGCAGCCGAACTTGGCCATCGTCTCGAACAGCGCGACGCTGCCGTAGACGTTGTTGTCATAGTAGCGCAGCGGCTGCGCCACCGATTCGCCGACCGCCTTCAGGCCGGCGAAGTGGATCACGGCATCGATCTTGTGGGCGCCGAAGACGGCTTCCATGGCCGCGCGGTCGCGGATGTCGCCTTCGACGAATTCGAAGGGCTTGCCGGTGATCTTTTGCACGCGGTCCTGTACCGAACGCACCGCGTTGTACAGGTTGTCGTACACGACCACGTCGTGGCCGGCGTTCTGCAGTTCCACGACGGTGTGCGAACCGATGTAACCCATGCCGCCAGTAACGAGAATCTTCATGAATGCTCTTCTTTCTTAAAAGTGTTGCTGCCGCCGTGCCCTTTCCATGAGCCGGCGCGCATCGTTATGTTGTCGGCGGCGGTACGAAACCGCTGCCATCCCTGTCTGGTGTTTTGGTGTACTGCAACCTCGTGGACGCTATCGTGCGCCCTTCAACTTCAACTCCTTGAGGAACAGCCAGATGAAGGCCATGTCCTCGATAAAATAACGACGGAACATCCGGCGCGGCTCCTGCAGGAAACGGTAGAACCATTCCAGCCCGGACTTCTGCATCCAGAGCGGCGCGCGCTTGACGTGTCCGATCGCGACGTCGAAGGTCCCGCCCACGCCCATGGCGAACGGCACCTTCATCTCGGCCTGCCAGCGGCCGAGGAACTGCTCTTTTTTCGGCGAACTGATCGCCACGAACAACAGGTCGGGACGGGCGGCGCGGATCTGCTCGACCACGTCCGCTTCTTCCGCTTCGCCCTTCCAGTAACCGTTGCGGTAGCCGGCCAGCACCAGGTTCGGATACTTGTGCCGGTACGTGGACGCCACCTTGCTCACGACTTCCTCTTTGGCACCGAGCAGGAACACGCGCCAGCCCTTCTCGCCCGCGCGCCGCATCAGCGCCTCGAACAGGTCGCAGCCCGCGACCCGCTCCTTCAGCGGCCGGCCCAGCAGGCGCGACGCCCACACGACCGGCATGCCATCCACGTTCACGAGCGCGCAATCGTTGATGATCCGGCGCAGTTCCGGATCGCGGCTGGCCTTGACCAGCTTGTCGACGTTGACCACCACGTGTTGATGGGGCCGTCCGCTATGGATGAACCCCTCGACCGTCTGCAATGTCTCTTCCATCGTCAGGTTGTCGATGGAACACCCCATCAGCGTGATGCGCTCGTTCATGTGGCTACCTCATGATTAACCTTGCCCGCGGATTTCCTTCGTCAGGACGTCCACGATACGTTCCGCCGCACGACCGTCCCACAGGTGCGGCCGGCGGCCCTGTTTACCCTCGCCGCGCAGGATCTTGCGCGCCTCGAGGAGGATGGCGGCCGGATCGGTGCCGGCCAGCACGTTCGAACCTTCGTCCACGGTCACGGGACGTTCCGTGTTCTCGCGGATCGTGACGCAGGGCACTCCCAGCGCCGTCGTTTCTTCCTGCAGGCCGCCGCTGTCCGTCAGCACGACGGCCGCGTCCTTCCACAAATTCAGGAAGGCCATGTACGCCTGCGGGCCCGCCAGCGTGACGTTCGGACCCAGGTCGATGCCGAATTTCTCGATGTTCGCGCGGGTGCGCGGGTGCACGGGGAAAATCAGCGGCAGGTCGGCCGCGATCTCCTTCAGCGCGCCGGCGATGCGCGTGAACGTCGTGGCGTCATCGACGTTGCTGGGACGGTGCAGCGTGACCACGCCGTAGCGCTGGCCCGCGTTCTTGCGTTCGGCCTTCCAGGCGCTCGTCTCGAACGCGGACGTGTCGGCGTGTTCCAGCTTCTCGGCCTGGTACAGCACGTTGTCGACCATCACGTGGCCGACATAGTGGATCGCGTCCTCTTTCTTGCCTTCGCGGCGCAGATGTTCCACCGCCGACGGTTCCGTGACGAAGAACCAGTCCGAGATGCTGTCCGTGACGAGGCGGTTGATTTCCTCGGGCATCGCCATGTCGAAGCTGCGCAGGCCCGCTTCGACGTGGGCGACGGGGATGTTCAGTTTCTTGGCGACGATCGAGCACGCGAGCGTGGAATTCACGTCGCCCACGACGAGCACGGCGTCCGGACGCTCGCCCTGGCACAGTTCCTCGAAGCCGATCATGATCTTGGCCGTCTGCTGGGCGTGGCTGCCGCCGCCCGCGGCCATGAACACGTCCGGCTGCGGGATGCCCAGTTCTTCGAAGAACACGTCGTTCATCTCGCGGTCGTAGTGCTGCCCCGTGTGGATGATCTTGAACGCCGGCGCATCCGCACGCGCCTGCAGCGCGCGCACGATCGGAGCGATCTTCATGAAATTGGGGCGGGCACCTGCGACCAGATAGATGAGCATTTGAAACAATCCCTATGGTTATGGAAAAACGCTGTTAGAAAAACGTTATTGTAAACTTGCACTCGACCGGAACGGCGGACGATACGGTGCTGATCTTCAGAACGTCGCACGGCTGCCTGCTTTCATAGCAGCGCGAGTACCAGCCGAGCGGCGGATTTTCGTTGCCACGCACCAGTTCCAGCTTCAGGTCCGCGCCGTGCGCATGCATCTGCATGGCAAAGCGCTTGCCCCGCACGTGCAGGCCGACACTGTTCAGCCGGACGTCCAGTCCGGGCGCGAAATGCCAGAACAGCTCGACCTGGTGATGTTTCTTTGCGGCGATCTCGTCGCGCACGGTGAGGGTCGCGCTGGCGGCGTCGAAGCGGACGCTGCGCATGTGCCGGACGGGGTCCGCCAGCCGTTCATAGCCGTCGTGCGAACCGCGGAAATCGAACTCGTGCGGCGATTGCGGCATGCGCTCGATCGAGGCCCGCGCCTTTTTCAGCCACATGAAGCGCCCGCCGGACACCGACTGGTCGAGCCCGTCGATACGCACCGTATTGTGCGCCGACGTGCCGCGGAAATAGTCGCGCCACTTGTGTTCCTGCCAGTACGAATACGTGCCGGGGTCGACGAGGCACTCTTCGCCGCCCACCGAGAGGGTCAGCGCCAGCGCATCCGCGTGACCGTGGGCGGCAATGCCCAGATAGCCCAGCGGGCCGCAATCGACCATGCCCTTGATCTCGTCGGGTTCGCCGAAGTGCGAACCGAACAGCAGGTAGCCGCCGTCCGGGAACGCCCAGCCCGTCTCGGACTCGTGCGGATCCGCCTCCGGCCGCTTGCCGGGCAACGTGTGCAGCAGCCAGCGCACGCCCGGATGGTTCGTCTGCATGCGGCGCAGCACGGCGTCGCCCAGCGCCAGCAATTGTTCGGCTCGGTCGCTGCCGGGCGCATCCAGCCGGAACACGATGCCGTCGTCCGCGTCGCCGACCATCGGCACGTTGCCGCCCACGTCGCGCACGGAGCGCAGGAAACGCAATGCGCGCAGCAAGGCGGTCCAGTAAGCGCGCGAGAACGGGTGGTCGCAGGCCTGGCCGACGAGGCCCGCCACGAACAGGAATTCGGATGAAAAGATGTGGTACGCGAACGCCTGCTCGCGGTTCACGCCGTCGCGCGAGAACTGCGCCTGCGCTTCGTGCTCCAGTTCGCGCCGGGCCTGTTCCAGCCATGCGCCCGACGCCTTCCAGCACGGCCAGATCGACGCGCCCACGTACAGGCCGGCCAGTTCGCCGATCAGGTGGTTGTTGGCCGACGAATGGCGGGACAGATGTCGCGCGATCGCGCTGCAGTGGGCGTGGATCGAGTCGAGCCAGTCGGCGCGCAGGCGCTGGCCCTCCTCGCCCGCGAACAGGCCGCTGCCCTCGCCGCCGATCAGCTGCCACACGAGGCCCCAGTTGATGAGGCGGATGCCCAGTTCCAGCGAGCTCGTCCAGTTGGGGCCGACGAGCGGCGGACACTGGTCGAGCCAGCTGCGCAGTTGCGTCTGCAGCGCGTGCAGCCAGGCCACGTCGGACGTACACGCCCACGCCTGCGCGAGACGCACGAGGTGCAGGTGGCGGTTCAGTTCCCACACGTGCTTGATGTCGCCGACCTGGTCGCGGTTCGTGATCGTGATGTCGCCGGCAAAGATGCTGGGCCCCACGACGCCGCTGTCCGGATCGCGGTTCCACACGGGCGGCAGGCCGACGTCGAACCGGCGGTTGGCGAACAGCACGACGTGGCCGGCGCAGATGCTGTCGGCGTCGGCCAGCAGCGCGTCGCGCTCGGCCTGCGACAGGGTCGGCGACCCGTGGACGTTGAACGTCCGGGCCCGGGGCAGCGGCGGCGCCGCGCGGGCGCGCATGCGCTTCGCCACGCGCGTGACCGCCGCCTGCTGGATCCGGTAGCCGACCTCGGCCACGGACATACAGCGCAATCGGTTGACCAGCCAGACCATCCCTGTCGCTTCGCTCATCATCGTGCCCCCGCCAGTTCACGGTAGATCGCGGACAGTTGCCCGCACACCACCTCGGTTGAGTATTGTTGTTCGATGGTTGCGCGCGCACGTTCCGCCAGCCGGTCGCGCAGGGCGGTGTCGCCCAGGAGTCGTGCAAGCGCTCTGGCAAGCGCCCGTTCGTCGCGCGGCGGCACCAGGAGGCCGTTGTCGCCGTCGCGCAGGGTTTCCGGAATACCTCCGACATGTGTCGCCACGACGGCCTTGCGCGCCGCCATCGCTTCCAGCATCGACATGGGCAAGCCTTCCGCGTGGGAAGGCAGGCAGAACACGCTGGCCTTCGCCAGTTCGGCATCGCGCGCCTCGGGGCCGACCCAGCCGAGCAGTTCGATGCGCTCGGCGATGCCCAGTTCGGCCGCGCGCCGGCGCAGGCCTTGCGCATCGCCTTCGCCGCCGAACACGAGACGCAGCGGCGTGGGGCCGGACGCTTCGCGCATGAGGCGCGCGCCCGCTTCCAGCAATTCATACACGCCCTTGGCCGCTTCCAGCCGGCCGAGGAACAGGATGCGGCCGGGCACGGCCGTGTCGACGGCCGGCAGCGCCGGCAGCGGCACGGCATTCGGCACGACGGCCACGCGGGCGCGCGGCGCGAACGCGTGCACGAACTGGGCCCAGCCCTCGGACAGGGTGATCACGCGCGAACTCGCTTCCAGCGTGTGGCGGATCCAGCGCCGCAGCAGGGAACCGGCTTCTTCGGTGGCAAAGGTGCGGAAGCCGCCGCCGTGCAGGTGGAAAATGGTCTGACAGCCGGCCACCCGCGCGATCAGCAGCACGAGGGACTTGCGCAGGAAGCTCGCGTGCGACGCCGCGTGCACGTGGACGATGGCCGGATGCCGGACCACGCAGGTGACGAGCGTCTGCCAGAACCCGGAAAGCAGCATGCGCGCCTTCACGAGCGGCGAGCCGTCGCGGTGGGTCGCCACGTAGCGCACCGACTCGCGCTCGAACAGGCCATGACGGCGCAGCACGGACACGACCGCCGCCACCCCGCCCCTGCCGTCGAGCGCGGTGCCGACCATCAGGACCCGTGGCGGGGCTTTCGTCCGCATCTGTGCTGGTCGTTCCAACGGTCAAGCCCTTATAAATTGGACAATATTTCGATAATACATCACGATTTTCCCGCCGCGCGCACGCTTCAACTTTCGATGGCGATGAACTCGAACTTGCCGTTCGGCCCGCGCGGGATCGCCGCCACCCGCTCGACCCGGACGTTCACGCCGGGCACGCGCAGCAGGAACTTGTCGACCAGCGCCCGTTCGTCCGCATCGGAAAACCCGTCGGCCGTCACGACGCGCAGCACGAACTCGGCGTCGCCACGGTACAGCACCTGCCCTTCGACGAGGTGCCGGTCGTGGCCCTGGAAGATCCGGTCCAGGCGCGCGATGATGCGCCCGTCCGGCAAGGTGACGATCTTTTCCTGGCGCCCGATCACGGCCTTAATCGTCGGAAACACCCGGCCGCACGGGCAAGGTTCGCCGTCCGGGATCACGGTATCGCCCGTCCGGTAGCGCACGAGCGGCATCGCGGCATTGTTCAGCGACGTGCCGACCAGTTCGCACGCCTCCCCGTCGGTCTCGAGCAGGGCGACGCCGGAATAATCCGTCAGCACGTGGTACCGCCCCTCCTCGCACGTGCCGATGGCGGCCACGCGCTCGGCCTGGCCGTACCAGTCGAACACCTTCACGCCGAACGCCTGCTCGACCGCCGCACGCACGTCCGGCGCCAGCGTCTCGGACGACGTCATCACGCCGCGCAGGGCACGTCCGCGGTAGGTGCGGCCCGCCGCTTTCAGCCAGGCGGCCAGCGCCGCGATCGACGACGGGTAGGCGTGGATAACGACGGGATCGAAGCGTTCCAGTTCATCGATGTAGCGGCCGATCGTCTCGTTCGACAAATGGTACGAGGACATCATGAGCATGTTGCCCACCCAGTCGCGGCACCAGTAGCGGCCGTCCTGCGGATGGTCGGGGCAGACGATGTCGCCGCGGATCCACGCGCGCGGCTGGCCGCGGCGCCAGCCTATCCATTGCAGCTGACGGTGAATGAACCCTTCCTCGCGCACGAGGTTGCCGAGCGACTGCACGATGGTCAGCGGCGAGCCGGACGTGCCGCTCGTCCTGATGGTCGTGCGGATCCACGAGCCGGGGCCGCGCGGGCGCACGAGCTTTTCCGGATGCTGGCGCACCTCGGCCTTCGTCAGCATGGCGCTGCCGGGGGCCAGCCGCGGCAGCGACGTGCCGTCGCCGTCCAGCGGGACGCCGACCTGGCGCGCGCGCCGCGCGACGTACGCGGCCAGCGCCTCGCGCGACCGTTCGTTCGCGACGAGACCGGGATACACGAACGCCCTGCCCCAGACGTTGCGGACCACTTCGCGCACGAGCGAACGCAGCGAGCACTTCAGCGAGTAGGTCCACATCGACATCGTTACTTCGACCCCGTCAGGATGTTCTTGTAAATTTTTGCAACATTGTTACCAAGAATATCATACGTGCGGTGGCTCGTTACGTACGGTGGCCCACGTAACGCGAACTCTGCCGCAAGCGCCGGGTCATGTAACAATTGCAGCACGGCGTCGGCAAACGGCGCCGCCTCCATCGGCACGCACAGGCCGGCTCCGCTCTCGTCGATGACAAGTTTCTGGTCGGGAATATCGTTGGCGACGCTGGGAATGCCGAGCGCCAGGTATTCCACGAGCTTCGTGGGCGACGACACGTCGAACAGGGTGCCGCGCGGGATCGGCGACAGGCCCACCTCGGCCCGCACGGCATAGCCGAGCGCCGTGCGCTGGGGCAGCCAGCCCGTCAGCAGCACGTGGTCGTCGAGGCCGCGTCGCGCGATTTCGCGGCGCATCCACGCCATCTCGTCGTCGGACGGGGCGTCGCCCGCGATCACGAGCAGCACGTCGGGATTCTTTTCACGGAGTTTTTCTGCCACGTCGAGCAGGAAGTCGGACCGGCGCGAGCGCGCGATGCGGCCCAGGTACAGCACGACGCGGCGGCCGTCCAGGCGCGGGTCGTCGACGGGTTCCACGCGGGCGCGGTCGAACAGGGTCGCGTCCACGCCCATCGGCACGGCCGTCATCTTCGACCGGTCGAATCCTTTCGCCGCGAGCCAGTCGGCCATCGCATCGCTTTGCACGAACACATGGCGCGCGCCGGGCAGCACGAAGCGGTAGATGGCGACGCGCGACGCCCACGCGCGCAGCGCATGCCCCATCCATTTCAGCCCACGACCGTGGGCACCAATGTCGTCGCGCCGGACTTCGAAGCCTTCCACGATGGGGAACGACATCCAGTACAGGAACGGCACGCGCAGCAGCGCGGCGGCGATGCGTCCCAGCACGCCGCTGGCGATCTTGTCGCGTACCTGGATGCAGTCGGGCCGGCCGTGGCGCAGCGCGCGCACGAGGCCCAGCAGGTCCCACAGCGGCGCGCACACGCTCGCGAACCGGCTGCGCAGCGAACCGACGACGTGCATGCCGCCGGCCGGCCACGGCGATGCGTCGCCGCTGCCGCCCTGCCCCACCAGCTCCGTCGCCACGCCGTAGCGGGGCATCTCGGTACCGAACAGGGTGCGCACGTCGGCGCGGATGGGGGGCAGTGGATCGCGGACGACAAAGAGGATGGAGCGCATGGATTCCTTGCCTTATGAACAACGCATGGAATCCGATTCTAGCTTACTCGTCAGCGCGCACAATTGCGCGTGCCTTAAGCGCCCCTGAGCGCGCGCAGGCGCGGCAGCAGCGCGGCGCTGGCCTCGCTGTCGATCTTGCGGCAGAAGTGGGCGCGCGACGCGGCGATGCGGTCGAAGTCGCCCTCGTCGAGGATCTTGGGGTTGCGGGCGCCGTGCTCGGGCCACTGGACGTAGCGGAAGTTCTGGCCCAGCACGCGGGGCGCGAACGGCGAGTTCATCACGAGGGTCTGGAAGAACATCTCGTCCGGACACGCGCAGCGGCGGAAGAAGCGCACGAGGCCGGGGTCGCGCGCGACGCGTGCGAGGATGTCCTGCACGCAGGCCCGTGACAACGCCCACCACGACGAGCCGCCGTACGGCCGCATCCCGCCCGGCAGGCGGCGCGAAACGCCCGTCGCGCGCATCGCGCGGTTGGCGATGCGGCAGGCCCAGCGCAGCGGGCGCGGGCCGTCCTCGCGATGGAAATACTGGTAGCGGAAGCCGGCGGCCCACTGGCCCGGTTCGTCGCCGATGGCGACCGTGTCCAGCAGCTCATGATCCACGTGGCGCGCCAGCGCGTCTTTCAGGCGCGCGTTCGACAGCAGCGGGAAATCCTGCGCGGACAGGAAGACGACCTTGTCGAAGTCGGGCACCTCGGCCACGATCTGTTCCAGCGAATTGAGCACGGCCTGCACCTGGCTGAACGTGCCCCAGTGGACATCGACGCGATGCCTGACCTGGCGCGCGGACGGGTGCACGGCGGCCGGGTCGAGCGCGCATTTGCGGTCGAGGTTCACGTACACGAGGAACTCGTCGTCGCGCAGCTGCTCGACCAGCGCATTGAGCTGGTCCAGGTCCTTGTGCGCCTGGATCAGGAATACCTGTGTCGTCATGTCTCGTGAACGAAAAAAATCCTCCGCGGACGCAAGGTCCGGGAGGACTGTCGCGCCAGCGCGCCGAGTGTAGCACGGCGCGTGGCGGGCCCAGGTGACGCCTGGGTCAGTTCAGGTTCACCGACTGCGAACCGACGGTCAGCGTGCGGGTCGTGCCCGACGTGGCGACCTTCGTGGCCGGACGCTTGCAGCCGACGTCGATCAGCACGAGGAACTCGGCCACCGACTTGCCATCGTTCTTCAGGTAGAACGCACCGTGGTCTTCCGTCACGCCGGACTTCGCCGCCGGACCGCTCCACTTGGCGAACGGCGCGTTGCCGTTCAGGTCGCGCAGGCACACCGACTGGCCGCCCGCCGCGATCTTCACGCTCGACGGGCTCTCGACCGTCATCGCCACCGGCGCGTGGAAGTTCCACTCGTAGGTGTGGGCCACGACGGCCTGCAGCTTGTCGCGCACGACCATGGCGTCCTGGCCGTGCAGGTACCAGATCTGGCGCTTGGCCATCGTCAGCTGGCCGCCGTACGACGGGGTCGCGTCGCCTTCGGCGTAGTCGTAGGACGACTGGGCCGAGAAGCCGGTGACGCGGCCGTTACGCTGCAGCTGCTCGCGGTAGCCGCCCACCATCTGGCCCTTGCCGCCGTCGAACGTCACCGCGTTCTGCGACTTGGTCTGGTGGTACCAGTCGGTCCACAGCGGCGAACCGTACCAGTCGTACCAGCCGGCCTTGACCAGCAGCGGCTGGCCGGCCACGGACAGCAACAGGCCGTTCTGGTCGCCGTGGCTGTGGTTGAACGAGCCGTACGGGCTGGACTTGAAGTAGAACGACGTGCGGTTCGTCGAGCCGATGTCGCTGTGCATCGCCACCCAGCCGGTGCTCGGGTAGTAGGCCGAGTTCGACGGGGGAATCTTCACCGACGTGCCGGTCACCGGCATCGGGTACGGGGCTTCGACGACGGACAGCGAATCCTCGAGGCCCGGAAGGTTGGCCACGTACCAGGCCGCGCGCGGCGATACCATGCGGTTGGCAAAGGCACGGAACACACGCGGATCCGGCTTCGTCTCGGAACCGTCGCCGAAGGCATGGACCTTCGAACCCGGCGGCGTGAACTGCGTCGCGAAGTCGAGGAAGCCCAGCGTCCACGGCTTGGCGTACAGGTTCACGCCGGTCGCCTGGACGATCGGGTCCCACAGCGCGGTCATGTAGCCGGCCGCATACTCGGCGTATGCGGTGCCGTTGGCATAGCCGCCTTCCGAACCCGACCACGGCGACGGGTTGTTCACGTAGGCGCGGAACGTGAAGTCGAACCACGTCTGCGCTTCCGGGATGTCGCCCAGCGCCAGGGTCGAGATCAGGGCCATGTAGATCATCAGCGTATTGCCGTGCGAATCGAACGGGTACTGGTCGAGGCGGCCGTTGTCGCCCGCGATGCTGCCGTACATTTCGGTCACGCGCGTCTTGACGACGGCGAGCCACTTGGCCTTGCGGGTCGCGTCCAGGTCGCCGGCGAGCAGGTCCATGCCCTTCAGCAGCGACAGCGCGATCTGGCGCGTCGCCTGGTCCTGGTTGGCGTAGCTGGTGGGGCCGGTCGGGTTCAGCGATGCCAGCTGGTCGCCGCGCTTGAGCGCTTCGGCCAGGTGGACCGGATCCTTCTTCAGGCGCCACAGCACGGCGGCCGCTTCCAGCTGGCGCGACGATTCGTTGATGCGGTTGCGCACGTCGGTCTGCTGCGACGCCATCTGCGCCGTCAACGGCGTCGTGATGGCGATCGGCCAGCGCGCGTCCGACAGGTCGGGCAGCGCCGTCATCTGCAGCTTGACTTCGTTGATCAGGCGGCTGACGTACGGATCCAGGTCGCTCTTCTTGGCCGAGCTCCACGTCGAGTACGCCGTGAAGGACGGGGCCAGCGAGCGGGGACGCGCCTTGTTCAGGATGCGCGAACGCAGGGTAGCGTTGTCGGGCACTTCGAACGTGGTCGACTTGCTCGTGATCGCGAACGCACGCGGGCTCGACCATTCGCTCGAACCGGCCGGGCGCACGCGCCACGTGTAATTGCCCAGTGCCAGCGCCTTGGTCGGCAGATACCAGTTGCGGTCGACCGTCGCCTTCACCGGCGAGCCGCCCGTCGGGGTGATCTCGATCTCGTAGCTGGCCGGGCCGGACGGATGTCGCGCCCAGGCAAAGCTCGGCGGGTTCTGTGCCTGCACGGCGCCGTTCGCGGGCGCGGGCTGGACGACCAGCGGATCGGTGGATTGGGCCCAGTCCGCGTGTGCGCTGAACGACATCAACAGCGACGACAGTGCAACGACGGCGACAATGCCCTTCCGGTGAAATTTCATGTACTTGCTCCGAGAAATATTAACTGGACGACTAGAGGGTCAGCCCGTCGGCAGAACGCCTGGGCCCGATTTGCTTGAAACGCTCCGCTGATGCAAATGAGCGCTGTTCGATACGAGAAATAGTACCGCAAATAAATTTTCTTGCGGAAAAATTCCCTTAGAAATCAAAGATTTTTCTCGTATTCGCACAAATCCAACGACCCTGTAGACCCCTTATTAACGGTAATATTTCCAGGCAGCTAAAAGCCGTTTTTTTACAGAAAAGACTTTTTGAAAACTGTGCGGCCGATCCGGCAAAGTTTATCAATCGGCCATGGTCTTAATGGGTTCGACAAGTATGTTATTGAATTAATCCGGAACGAACATTACGATCGCATTACGTCCGCGCCGGCGCAGGCATGGCGCCGTGCGCCGCCTCGGCACGCAGTGCGCGCATGCGCTTGTAGTAGCGCAGGCAATAGATCCCGAACGCGAGCGGCGCCTCCTTCAGGTAACGACGCCGGACCTGGAACTCTTCCTGGCGCGCCTTGATCTTGTTGGCGGACGACACGCTGCCCGCATGGTCGCGGAACACGGTCAGCGGCCGGTCGATTGCCGCCGGCCGCGCCACCTTGCCCAGGCGCAGCCACAGGTCGATGTCCATCGCGTATTTCAGCGTCTCGTCGAACATGCCCACGCGGCCGAACGCGCTGCGGCGGATGAAGACGGCCGGATGCGGCACGGACGCCCGTCCCGCGGCGAACGCGTGGTAGCTGAACGGGACCATCCGGTACGGCGGGATCAGCTGGCCATCCTTCAACACCTGCACGGTGCCGAACACCCAGTCCACCCGTTCGCTGGCGAAGCGCTGCGCGACGGTCTCCAGCACGTCGTCGCTCGCGTAGTAGTCGTCCGAGTGCAGGTGCGCCACGTATTCGCCCGTGGCCGCTTCGATGCCCTGGTTCATGGCGCGGCTGATGCCGCCGCCCACGTCGCGCAGTACCCGCTTCCTGCCCGGGTACGCCGCGATCATCTCCAGCGTGCCGTCGGTGGAACCGCCGTCGACGAAGATGTGCTCCACGTCCTGGCAGGTCTGCCGTTGGACGGACGCGAGGGTGTCGGCCAGCGTCGCGGCGCTGTTCCAGGTGCACGTGACGATCGAGAAGGTCGGTTTGTTCATCATTCACTCGTGATAAAAGTCCAGGATCTGGGGAATGGCGTGGAACACGTCCATCGGGAAGGCATCGGGCAGCGGCACCGTCACCGGCGCACGGCCCAGCGTGTGGGCCAGCCGCTCCACGAGCCGCGGCATGGTCTCGGCCAGTTGCAGCTGGCCGTCGTAATACTGGTAGGCCGCCAGCTCCGGCGTGCCGCCCCGTGCCAGCGCGAGGCACTGCTTGCCGAGCGCCAGCGCTTCCAGCACGGTGGTGCCGCACGGCTCTTCCCACACGGACGGGATCACGAGCACGTGGCTGCGCGCCGACATGCGGATCACCTCGTCGTACGGCAGCCAGCCGAGGAAGCGCACCTGCCCGTTCGCATAGCGGCTCTCCAGCTGGGCCCGCAGCGGCCCGTCGCCGATGATGGTGACGCGCGCATGCTTCGGCAGCCAGCCCTGCACCTGCGCGAGGAATTCGCCGAAGCCCTTGCCGGCGTCGATGCGGCCCACCAGCAGGACCTCGCCCACCCGGACTTCATCCGGCCGCGCGGCCCGTTCCTTCAGGTAGGGGTAGCGGATGAAGTTGTGGATCACGCGGGCGCGCGACAGGTCCGCATCCGGCACGGCACGCAGGAACGCCCGGCGCAGGAAATCCGACACGAAGATCGTCTTGTGGCGCGAGAAGGCCTCCGCCGTCTCGGACCGGTAGCGCCGCACGGCCAGCCCGGACATTTCACGGCGCACCACGTTCGGCGCCGGGTGGATGCAGGCGGCGCAGTCGCGCGCGTCGAGCGTCGTGCACACGTGTTCCTGCCTGAAGCGCAGGTGGATCACGCATTCGCTGCCCTGGTCGTGGCGCGTCTGCACGAAGTTGACGCTGCGCGGCACGTAGCGCCCCGCCATCGGCAGGTGGCCGTGGTAGTGCACGACATCGTACTTGCCCGCCTCGCGCAGCAGCGCGCGCGCGATGCTGCGCGCGAACCACGGCCGCTTGACCGGATTGAAGAAGCCCAGCTGCGACTCCTTCCAGCCCGGGCGGGAAAAATCGAAGCCGGGCAGCACGCGGCCTTTAAAACCGATCTCGGCCGCGCTGCCGCCGTGGAACCGGTCGCTGCGCCCCATGATATCGACGTCGTGGCCCAGCTCCAGCAGCGCGTTCGACAACGTCACGACATGCTTGCCCAGCCCGCCTACCTGCGTGCCCGGCAAGTCTTCCGAAACCATCAGGACTTTCAAGCCGCTTTCCTCATCGATAACAATCCCTTCACCCTCGTCCACGCCATGTTCTTGTCGTCCTTGTCGATCACGAACAGGCTGCCGTACGCGAGCAGCAGGCCCGCCGTCAGCAGCACGAGGAGAATCAGGTCGAGGGGCCCGCCGTCGAACAGCCGGTTGCCCGCGTTCGCGACGACCGCGACGACGACGACGCCGGCCACGCTGGGCAGATACGCTTGACGGACGAGGTCGCCCAGCCGCGCGGGCACGGTGCGGCCGTGCACGGCGACGAGGAAGGCGCAGGTCAGCAGCACGGACGCGATCAAATGCCCCCACGCGGCCCCGTCGATGCCCCACCCGGCCACGCCGAGATAGACGACGAACAGGCCGAACGCGGCGCGCGCCAGCGCGAACATGCCGGAGAAACGGGGATGGCCCATGCCGTCGTTCACCAGGGACGGCAGGCTCGTCAGCGAATCGATGAATTGCGACAATGCCATCACGGCCAGCACGACCTGCCCCGCGCGCGCGAACTGCGGGTTCATCCAGTAATACAGGATCTGGTACGAAAACACGGCCACGAGCACGAGCACGGACGCATTGATGAACACGACGTACCGGCTCGCCTTCAGGTACAGCCGGTTCAAACGCTCGAGCTCGCCACGGGCCGCCAGCGCGCTCGCGGCCGGGAAAAACACGCCGGACAGGCGGTACGTGAGACTCAGGATGCGGTTCGCGAGCGTGGACGCGACGGTGAAATACGCGAGCCCCGTCACGCCGACGAGGGCGCCGATGATGAGCTTGTCGGCATACGCATACGACAGCGTCGCGAAGCGGCTCAGGAACGAATACGCGGAAAAGCCCAGCAACTCCTTGCGAATCGCCGCGCCCGGCCGCCGGTAGCGCAGGTCCGGCAACAGGCGCCGGATGCAGCGCCACAGCACGAGGCAATTGATCGCGCTCGTGATCACGCGCAGCAGGATCACTTCAAAGAGGCCATAGCCCAGCATCAGCACGGCCACCGTCAGCAGCGGCACGCCCGTGCCGAACAGCATTTCGATGCGGCTCGCGATGTCGTAGCGCATCAGCGATTGCGGCACGCTCTGCAGGTAGCTCTGCAACTGGCCGAGGAAGAAGCCGAGCGCCGCCAGTTTCAGCGTCGCAATCGCCTCGTGCTCGAGCGCGGCCGGCACGGAGAACACGCGCGTGACGAAGAAGTGCGCGCCGAAGAACAGGCCCAGCCCGCCCACGAGGCCCAGCAGCGAATAGACGGACAGGCCGAAGAACACGGTCTCGTCGATGCGTTCCTGGTCCTTGTGGGCGTTGAATTCCGCGATGTATTTCACGGAACCGGCCGTGACGTTGATGTCGATGACGGCGAAGTACCCGACGATCGCCGTCACGAGCGAATACACGCCATAGCTGGCATCGCCCAGCCCTTTCACGACGAGCGGCACGGTCCCCAGCGCCACCAGCGCCGGGATCACGGCGCCGAGCAGGTTCGAGAAGGCGTTGCGGACGAGGCTGAGGTTCATACGTGCGCCGGCACCAGGTTGACGTGGCGGCGCTTGCGGGTCTCGACGGGCTGCGCCGCCGGCTGTGCGCTCGCGACGGCCATCGCCACGTACGGCAACGCGAGGCAGATCGCCAGCATCTGCGTCGTGCGCACCTGCGGGAACGGCGTGCCGACGAGCAGGTCGGGCAGCATGAACGCGAGGCCTGCGGCGCCCGCCGTCGCCAGGCCCAGCAACTCGGGCGGCAGCGTGCGCAGCGCGTGGCGCGCGAAGCGGGTGAATGCCCAGATCGTACCGAACAGCAGGATCAGTCCGGGCAGCCCCGCCTTCAGGGCGATGTGCAGCACGCCGCTGTGCAGGAACAGGCCACCGTCCTGCCCCGCCTGCCACGAAATGTGCTGGTAGCCCGTATAGCGGCCCCACGTGCCGATCCCCGTGAGCGGATGCGAGATGAAATCGGCCAGTGCGAATTTCAGTTCCAGCACGCGCTCGCTTTCCGCGCCGAAGCGCTTCGATTCCATGTCGTAGAACAGGCTCGACAGGCCGCCGCTGGCGCCCTTCGTATGGCCCAGGCGCTTGAACGCCGCATACAGCAGCCCCGCCCCGATGACGGGCGCGCCCAGCGCCATCATGTGGATGCGGCGCTGCAGCGGGAAGCGCATCATGATGATGAGGAAGGCCAGCACGAAGCCGATCCACGCACTGCGGCGGTACGACAGCACGATGCACGCGGCCGTCGTGCACAGGGTGGCCCAGTCGACCGCGGTCCAGAACAGCGAGCGCTTGTTCTTCACCACCTGGAACAGATTCACGGCGGCGATGGCGAACGCGATCGTGCACAGCAGGCTGTCGTTGATGTCGAAGAACGTCAGCTTGATCTTGATGGCGTTCATGTTGGCATACACGTTGTTCGGGTCGCCGCCGAGGAAGGCCCAGCGCGCGAGGCCGAACAGGGCGCGACCGAGGCCCGCCAGCATGATGAAGCGCGACAACTCGACCGCGTGCTCACGGGTGCGGAACGACAGCAGCATCAGCGACACGAGCGGCGCCATCCAGATGATGTTGGAGAAGCCGGACGGTGCCAGCGCTTCGGCCAGGGTCACGTTGGAGAACAGCGCCACGGCCACGTGGCCGCCCAGCAGCAGCACCCAGGCGAGGAACCACGGCCGCAGGTTGCACGGCGGCGCCGGATAGCGCTGGAAGCTGGCCGACACGCGCGCGCAGACCCACGCCCCGGCCATGCACCACAGCAGCAGCGGGAAGAACAGCACCCCGGAGCCGCGGCTGTAGATGCCGGGCGTGGCCATCGTCGCCAGCGAGCCGTAGCTCGTCGAGTTCTTGAAGAAGAACACGGCGATGTAGACGTAGGCGAGGAAGCGCGGCCACACCATGCCGACGCCCATCCCGACCACGGCCATGATCGCCAGCACGACGACGGCGATGAACGGCAGCGAGGTATAAAAGTACAGGAGGAAGTTCTGCATCGACCGTCAGCCCTTGTTTGTGGAGGCGCCCAGCAGCTTCGTCCGGTCATGGGGCGACATGGCGTCCAGCATCTGGTTCACGAAGCGGTCCTGCACGCGGTAGGCGCTGTTCTCGTCGGCCTCGATCGTCGACACGCGCACGAGCATGCCGTCGGGGATCTTGCCCGTCACGCCGTACAGGAAGCGCTGGTATTTCTGGCCCAGGCCGGACATCACGGCCTTGTCGCCGACCGTCACCCAGTACGTGATCGGTTCGTTGCGCGCGTTCTGGCGCGCAACGAGGCGTTTCACGGGGACGCTGCCGTAATGCGTGGGGAGTTCGCCCTTGCGATCCTGCACCATGTCGAAGCCTTGCGCCACGTAGCAGACCTCCGGCAGGTGCAGTTGCAGCTGCTTGCTCTGGTCGCCCCCGTACGCGATCGACAGCATCACGCGCTGGCCCGCGTCGTTGACATAGGTGCGCGCCAGCGTCTGGTCGTACAGGGTGGCGATGAGTTCCTTCTGCGTCTCGTCGGGCGTCAGCGGCACGACCGTGTTGTCGACCGTCCAGTTGCCGAAGCGTTTCGGGATCATCGCCTCCAGGTCGAAGCGTTCCTGGACGGCGGCGACCTTCTGCTTCGGCGTGAGCGCCCCCGTCAGCGCGGACGTGCCCGCCATCGCCACGCCCAGGATCACGCTGGCCATGAATTTGCGGTTCATGCCGCCTCCCTGCGCCGGGCCCACCATTGCAGCGCGGAGTCGATGGACAGGATCAGCACGAGCGCCGTGACGAACAGGACCATGCCGGCGAACCCGTGCAGGAAGCCCTGCCCCGCCGCGTCGCCGAAGTAGTACGTGATCAGGGTCAGCACGATCACGCGGATGACGTTGGCGGAGAACGAGATCGGGATGATGAACAGCGCGAGGCCGATGTTGCGGAACGCGGACGGGTGGCGCATCAGGTTCAGGTAGAACAGGCCCAGCGCTTCCAGCGTCAGCAGGGTCTGCAGGCCGGCGCACGCGTCCGCCACGAGCAGCTGGTACTGGCCGATCTGCAGGATCACGCCGGAGCGGCTGATCGGGTAGCCGAACGCGAACAGCAGGTGCTCCGTGGCCCACGACACGGCCATCTTCATCGGCATCGTCACCGCGGCGACGAATTCGCTGGGCAGCGGCACCATGAACAGCATGAAGAAGAACGGGAACCACAGCACGCGCAGCGCGCGGCTGCCCCGCTTGACGAGCAGCACGGCCGCCATCACGAGGATGATCGCCGCGATCTGCAGCATCAGGATGTTCTGCGAACGGCCCAGCAGATGGGCCAGGAGGCCGATTGCGAGGATGGGCCAGCCGGTCCAGCTCGTGCGCGGAGGCGTCGTCGCCTCGAGCACTTCCGGCCACTTGCGGTAGATGAGCCACAGCGCGAGGCCGAAGATGATCGGCCCGTGGCCCTGCTCTTCCCCGACCCAGGCACCGGTGAACAGGTCGTAGAACGTGGGCACGAACAGGATGGCGAGGCCGAGGAAGACCGGCCACCATTCCGGCAGGACGGCGCGCAGCGCACGCAGGTCCGGCGCATGCTGCCGCACGGTGCTGGCGCGTGCTCCGGTGTCCATGTCAGAACTCCATCACCACCGAGCCGAGGACTTCGCAGCCGGCGTCGACGAGTTGCTCGGCGGCGCGGCCGATATGCGAGATCCGCGTGTAGTTCTTGCGCGTGACCAGCAGCGCGCCGCCCGCGCGGCTCGCCACCGCGACGGAATCCATGCCCAGCTGGAACGGCGGCACGTCGTACAGCACGACGTCGTAGCGGCTTTCCAGCTGCGTGTTGAGGTTGCGGAAGCCTTCGCGCGCCAGCAATTCGCCCGGGTTCGGCGGCAGCGTGCCCGCCGGCATGATCGACAGGTCGACGAACGCGGGCACCCGCGCGATCACGTCGAGGTCGGCACGGCCGGCCAGCAGGTCGGACAGGCCCTGGCGCGGCTTCAGGGCGAACGCGTCCTGCTGGCGCGGGGCGCGCAGGTTCGCGTCCACGAGCAGCGTCTGTTCGCCCAGCTGGGAAAACACGATCGCCAGGTTCGATGCGAACAGCGCCGACCCGTCTTCCGGATCCACGCCCACGATGGCCAGTGCGCGGCGCCCCCGCGCGAACCAGCGCAGCATCAGCTGGCTGCGGATCGCGCGCAGCGACTCGACCTGCGGGCAGAACGGATCGTAGGCGGCGAGCAGCTTGGGCGACAGGCCGGCCTGGCCTTTCTGCAGGTACGGGTACGAGAACTGGCGCGCCAGCACCTGCTGGATGTCGTCCTCGCTGACCAGGCCCAGGCGCACGGCCGCTTCGCCGAAGCGGATGCCGGTCTCCTTCTGCATGCGCAACACGCGTTCGGCGTCTTCCGGCTTGAGCTTGCCCGAATCGAGCAGAAGCGCGCCCATGCTTGTCTCGGGACCGGGGCCGGCAGGCAGCGTATTAAAAATCGGAGAGTTCATGTTGAATTCCTGGATCAGTTAAGACGGAGCAGGCGGCGCGGCGTCATCAGCGAGCGGATGCCACCCGTCCGTCCACGCGGCGACTTCCATTCGATCGTGCCCAGCACGGGGATGCCCAGCATGTCCTTGACGTCGCTGGCCGAACGCACCGGGCGGTTCAGCAGTTCCAGCAGCAGGGCGAGGCCCACACCGAGGATGGTGCCCAGCAGGAACGCGATCAGCGTGTTCAGCAGTACGCGCGGGCCCGACGGTTCGGTCGGCGGCACGGCCGGGTTCAGCAGCGAGATGTCGGATTGCTCGGACTGGGCTTCGATGCGCGTCTGCGAGAAGCGCTGCGACGCGGCGTCGAACGCGCGCTGGGCGCTGTCGAGGTCTTTCAGCAGCACGCCCAGTTCGTCGCGGGCGCGGTTCATTTCCAGCACCTTCGCCTTTTGCTGGGCCACCGCTTCGCGCAGTTCCGCTTCGCGCTGGCGCAGCACCTGGGCGTTCGCGCCCACGCTGCGCGACACGGTGCCCAGCGCGGCGTTCAGCTCGCCCCGGACTTTGTTCAACTCGGCCTGGGCGGCCTGGTATTGCGGGTGGTTCTTGCCGTAGCGCTGGGCCGTGTCGGCGAACTTGCCTTCGGCCTGCGCGACGTTGGCGCGCATCGTCTGGATCAGGGCGTTGTTGGCGACGTCCGGCGACGTCATTGCGGAGCCGGCCGCCGCCTGCCGGGCTGTCCCTTCCATCGCGGCCGCCTGCGCCGCCACGAGCTGGGCGGACAAGTCGTTCAGGCGCGCCAGTTCGACGTCCACGCGGTTGTTGTCGAGGCTGACGATGCCCTTTTCCTGCTGGTACTTGGACAGGCGGGCCTGCGCGGCCTCCAGGTTGTCGCGCAACTGCTTGGTCTGTTCGTTGAAATACGCGGCCGTCTTCTTGGCCGGGTCCGTCTTCAGCTGGACGGTGATCTTCTGGTACTCGTCGGCGAATGCGTTCGCGACGGCCGCCGCGAACGCGGGGTCCGCACCCTTGAAGCTGATCTCGACGACGGACGATTCGCGCGACGGTACGATCTCCAGTTTCTTCAGCAACAGGTCGGCCAGCCAGTCGCGCACCGAACCCTTGCCGTCGGTCGCGTCCCTGAACTGTTCGATGACCGCCGGGCTATTGGCCAGGTGCAGCGCATCGACGACCCGCAGCGCCACGTTCTTGCTGCTGATGATGTCGATCTGCGTCGCCATATAGCCCGGCAGCAGTTGCCCCGGCATCGTCAGCCCGGTCAATGGATCCACGCCTTTGTAGTTCAACAGAACGGATGCCGTTGCCTTGTACGTCTTGGCCTGGATCAGGCTGAACCCGAGGGCCAGCGCGACCGTGACCAACAGGGTCGTCAGGATGATCTTCTTCCGTGCAAGCAAGATCAGCAGGAATTGATGGACGTTCATGATGAACCTTTAAAACGGAGTGGATCAAAAACCGAAGCCTGCTACCTTAAAACCACGATTCCTTGACGGTGATGACGTCGTCCACCTGGACCAGGTCATCGGCCTTCGCTTCGATCGTGTGCGGCGTCCCGCTCGCATCGCGGCGCGTGATGCGCAGGCCACGTTGCGTGCCGCGCTGGGTCAGGCCGCCGCCGGCCGACAGGGCCTGCTGGACGGTCATCGCGCGCTCCAGGCGGAACGGCCCCGGACGCTGCACTTCGCCCGTGATGTAGGCACGCGGCGCGCGTTCGACGAAGATGATGTCGCCGCCGGCGACTTCGTAATCGCGGTTCAGCTCGCCCTTGCGAACCATGTCGACGACGTCGATGGTTTCACGCGTCGTGACGCCGTTGCGGGTGCGCACGAGGCTGACCATGTCGCCGCCTTCCGGGCCGATGCCGCCGGCCAGCGCCAGCAGGTCGAGCACCTTGCGCGGGCCGTCGACGGGATAGCGGCCCGGACGGTTGACCTGGCCCAGCACGGACACCTGCTGGCTCGCCAGCGTGGTGATCAGGAGGTTGACCTGGGCCTTCTTCAGGTAGCCGCCCTTCTCGAGCAGGCCGCCGATCTTCTTTTCCGCCTGCTGCGTCGTCAGGCCGCCGACCTGCACTTCGCCCAGCAGCGGGAACGTCATGGTGCCGCTTTCGGAGACGCGCGTTTCGATCGCGAGATCGGGGCTGCCATAGACGGATGCCTTGACCACGTCGCCCGGGCCCAGCAGGATTTCCGCCGCACCCACCATGCCCGCGCTGAGCGTGAGGACTGCCGCAATCATCCAGTGTACGAGTCGTTTCATGTTCACTCCTTCTTGTTCGTCAATGTTGGGGATTACTTCAGTCCGGCGACGCCGCGGTCCAGCGCTGCCTTGTCGGGTCCGGATGCGTTGTCGGCCGGTGCGTTGTCGGCGGCCGGCGTACCGGCCGCAGGCGTCACGGCGGGCGCGGCGGGATCCGCGTTCGCCACCGCGCTCGTCGGGCCGGCGCCGGCCGGCAATGCCGGCGCGGCCTTGGGATCGGGCATCATCGATTTGTTCAGGTATTCGATCTTCGCGGTGGAGCGCAGGCGTTGCAGCTCGGCCGCGGCCAGTTCCTTGTTCTTGCGGTTCACGAGGAATTGCTCGATCTGGTTGGACGCGACCTGCAGCGAGACGGGCGCATCCTTGATCTCGGCAACGGAGATGAACATCGCGCGCGGCCCTTCCTTGACGACGAAGAGCTGGCCCTTGGGCATGCCCAGCAGCTTGGACGACAGTTGCGGCGGCACGTCGGCCGTCGAGCGCGTGACCTGGTTGCGGCCGTACTTGATCTTGTGCGTGTCCAGCCATACCGCGACCTCTTCCAGCGACTTCGCGCTATCGGCCGCGCTGCGCAGCTCGGGCGTCAGGTCGTTGGCGGAGATCACGAGTTCGTTCATGCTGAACTGCTTACGGTTGGAAAAGAATTCCGGGTGCTTGTTGTAATAATCCTCGACTTCCGCCGGCGTCGGCTTCGCCACGTTGCCGATGCGCTTCTGCAAATAAGCCTGCGCGATGATCAGCGACTTGGCGCGGTCGATCGCCTGCATGACCTTGGGGTCGCGGTCGAGGTTCTCCTTCGCGGCCGCTTCCTGCAGCAACTGGCGGTCGATCAACGCCTGCAGCAATTGCTTGCTGGCGGCATCCTGCTGGGCGGCGGACACGCCCGCGCGCTGCAATTCCTCGTTGAGCTGGAGTACCGTGACCTCTTCCCCATTCACGCTCGCCAGCGCCTGGCCGGGTTTCTTTTCTTTCGCCTTGTCGCCGCACGCGCTCAAGGTTGCCGCAACCAGGATCAGCGCGGCGCACAGCACGCGCTTCGGAGTCGTAGGTGAGGATGTGTTCATGTTGGCAGCCACGTGGTTGTTGTTCAATTGGTGTCCTTGGGGGATGGGTGGAACTCTTGTTATAGCCCGCTCATTCTGGGAGCCGCACGGCTCGGACTCTGTTCGTCAATTAACACTCTGCCGTACGGCCCCGGCCGCAATGCTTCAGGCGGCGGCCCGTTTCTCCTGGTCGGCCATCAGGTCGACGAATGCCGCGTACGCGCGCCGCAATCCTTCCGGCAACGGCGTGCGCGCCTGCCAGCCGAGGGATTTCAGCTTGGACACGTCGAGCAGCTTGCGCGGCGTGCCGTCCGGCTTGCTGGGATCGAACGCGATACGGCCGCGGTAGCCGACGACTTCGCCGACCAGGCGCGCCAGTTCCGCGATCGTGACGTCCTCGCCCGTGCCCACGTTGATGTGCGAATGCATCGGGTCCGTGTACGCGGCGTACGTGGCGTGGTCGAGGTTCATCACGTACACGCTCGCTTCCGCCATGTCGTCGACGTACAGGAATTCGCGCATCGGCTTGCCGCTGCCCCAGATCACGACTTCGGGCGCGCCCGCGAGCTTCGCTTCGTGGAAGCGCCGCATCAGGGCAGGGATCACGTGGCTGTTTTCCGGGTGGTAGTTGTCGCCGGGACCGTACAGATTCGTCGGCATGACGCTGCGGTAATCCGTGCCGTACTGGCGGTTGTAGCTTTCGCACAGTTTGATGCCGGCAATTTTTGCCATCGCATAGGGTTCGTTGGTCGGCTCCAGCATGCCGCTCATCAGGTACTCTTCCTTGATCGGCTGCTGGGCCAGGCGCGGATAGATGCACGAGGACCCGAGGAACAGCAGCTTATGGACCCCGTTGCGCCACGCTTCGTGCACGACGTTCGCCTGCACCATCATGTTGTCGTAGATGAATTCGGCCGGATACGTGTTGTTCGCGTGGATGCCGCCGACCTTGGCGGCCGCCAGGTAGACCTGGTCGATGCGCTCCGTGCGGAAGAACTCGCGGACCTGCGCCTGGTCGGTCAGTTCGAGTTCCGCGTGGCTGCGCGTGACGATGTTCGTGTGGCCCTGCGCGCGCAGCACGCGCACGATGGCCGAACCGACCAGCCCGTTATGGCCGGCCACGTAGATGCGGGGTTGAGTATTCAACGTTCACTCCAGTGAAATTGCAACGTTGTAGCCATGCGATGCGAGCAGCTTGTGGCGACGCGCCGTCTCGAGGTCGTGCGCCACCATTTCCTGCACCATCGCTTCGAAAGAAGTCCGGGGCTCCCAGCCCAGCCGCCGGCGCGCCTTGCCCGGATCGCCGAGCAGCGTGTCGACTTCCGTCGGACGGAAGTATTGCGGGTCGACGGCGACGATCGGCTGGCCCACCACGACCCCGGGCGCCTTGTCGCCGTGGATGGCGGCGATCACGCCGCGCTCGTGCACGCCCTCGCCCTGCCACGCGATCTCGATGCCCAACTCGCGCGCGGCCACCTCGACGAAGTGCCGCACGGAATACTGGCGCCCCGTCGCGATGACGTAGTCCTCGGGCGTGTCCTGCTGGAGCATCAGCCATTGCATCTCGACATAGTCGCGCGCATGGCCCCAGTCGCGCAGCGCGTCGAGGTTGCCGAGAAAAAGTTGCTGCTCCAGGCCTTGCGAGATATTCGCGAGGCCGCGCGTGATCTTGCGCGTGACGAAGGTCTCGCCGCGGCGCGGGGACTCATGGTTGAACAGGATGCCGTTGCACGCATACATGCCGTACGCTTCGCGGTAATTGACGGTGATCCAGTAGGCGTACAGCTTGGCGACCGCATACGGGCTGCGCGGATAGAACGGCGTCGTCTCGCGCTGCGGCGTCTCCTGGACGAGGCCGTACAACTCCGACGTCGACGCCTGGTAGAAGCGCGTCGTCTTTTCCAGGCCGAGGAACCGGATCGCTTCCAGCAGGCGCAACGTGCCGATGGCATCGACGTCGGCCGTGTATTCCGGCGATTCGAACGACACGGCCACGTGACTCATCGCACCGAGGTTGTAGACCTCGTCCGGCCGGACTTCGCACATGATGCGGTTGAGGTTCGACGTGTCGGACAGGTCGCCGTAATGCAAATGGAAGTGATTGTCCTCGACGTGCGGATCCTGGTAGATGTGATCGATCCGCTCGGTATTGAAGAGCGAGGCGCGCCGCTTGATGCCATGCACTTCATAACCCTTGGCCAGCAGGAGTTCCGCGAGATAGGAACCATCCTGGCCGGTGACACCCGTGATCAACGCTTTCTTCATTGGCTGTTGTCCTGGCGAATTGTTATGCAAAATCAATAAAAAATTGCAATCTCAGCAATTATTCTCACGCAGCCCATCGGGCGCCGCAAGCGCCGATCCGATTGAACCCGGCCCTTTAAGCCGGTCCTAAGCGACCCCACATGTTCATGCTTTAGAACGCGTTCTCGCGCGTCAGCACCACCTTCACCGTCTTGAGGACGATCCATAGATCCAGCCACAACGACCAGTTGCGCAAATAATCGAGGTCGTACTGGATGCGCGCTTCCATCTTGTCGAGCGTGGCCGTTTCGCCACGCAGTCCGTTGACCTGCGCCCAACCGGTGATGCCCGGTTTGACCTTATGGCGCAGCATGTATCCCTTGATCAGCTTGCGGTATTGCTCGTTGTGCGCGACCGCGTGCGGGCGGGGACCCACGATGCTCATCCTGCCCTGCAGCACATTGATGAACTGCGGCAGTTCGTCGAGCGACGTGCGGCGCAGGAAGCGGCCGATGGGCGTCACGCGGTCGTCGTCCTTGCGCGCCTGCACGACGGCATCGCCGTTTTCCATCACCTTCATCGAGCGGAATTTGTAGACGATGATCTCTTCGCCATACAGGCCGTAGCGGCGCTGGCGGAAGATCACGGGCCCCGGCGAACTCAGCTTGACGGCCACGGCGATCACGAGCATCAGCGGTGCCAGCAGGAGCAGGATGAGGCCCGACAGCACGATGTCGGAGGTGCGCTTGATCATGCTGTTCAGGCCCATGAACGGGGTCTCGCAGATCGCGATGACGGGCATGCCGCCCACGTTGTCGAAGCGTGCCTGCATCAGGTCGAAGATGTAGACGTCCGGCAGGAAATAGACGGACGCGGTCGTGTCCTGCAACTCGTCGATGAGCTTGCGGATGCGCGGCTGCGCGGAGATCGGCTGGCTGATGAAGATCATCTTGATGCCGTTGTTGCGCACGTACTGCGCCAGCTCGCCCGTCTTGCCCAGCATCGGATGCGGCAGCTCGGCCGGGCGCCGTTCGCCGTCGCGGTCGTCGAAGAAGCCGTGCACCTGCATGAACAGATTCGGATGGCGGTCGCAGATGCCCGCGAACTTCAGGCCCACGTCGTTGACGCCGACCACCACCACCGAGCGCACTTCCTTGCTGTTGCCGGGCCGCTTGGCCACGCGCACGGCGATGTGGCTGCCCAGCAGGATCAGCGGCGTGGCGACGGCCCAGGCCAGCAGCACGCGCTCGTCGTAATAGTATTTGAGGCCGCTGGACGAGCCGAGGAACATCAGCACGGCGAGCGTCACGCACCAGCCGAAGATCGTGTCGCGCGCATAGGCCCACATGCGGCCGCTGCGCCACGTGCGGTACGGATCGACGTGCTGGTACACGGCCGACGAGACGAAGAACGCCAGCACCATCAGCACCAGCAGGTAGCCCGAAAACGGCTCATGGAACAGCAGCGCCGCCAGGTACAGCGTGCCCATGATGATCAACGGATCGAGTACGCGCTGGAAGAATGAGATTAACGGTATGTCATTGACGGTCATGAGAATGATCAGAACTGCGCATTGGCCGACAGCGACACGCTGTTCGACTTGAAGCTGCCCGTACCGAGCACGGGCGATCCGCTGCGCGCCTGATGGGCCAGCCCGGCCGATACCTGGATGGTCGGCCGCGGCGTCCACGTCGCGGACAGGCTTTGCGTGCGGATGGAGTCGCGGATGTCGCCCGCGCGGGCGAACGACTCGCGCGCGTTGTAGTTGCGCCGCTCGTAGACGGCGTCGGCATTCACCTTGATCTTGGCAGTCGCATCCCATTGCGCGCCCACGCTGGCGCCCTTGTTCAGCGTATAGCTCACCACCGTGCTTTCCAGCGGGGCGAAGTCGCGCCAGACGGCGGCCTTGTAGGTCATCTTGCCGCGCGGCTGGTACATGGCCTTCACCTTGCCGGCCACGCCGCTCGTCTTGCCCGTGCCGAACGACGGCTGGTCGCGCCGCGTGTAGCCGACCAGGGCGTCGAACGTCGTGGAGCCCGTCGCGATCCACAGCACGCGCGCCTTCAGTTCGTCCTGCGTGAAGTTGTCGTTGAGAAGGTTCGGCCCGACGGGACGGGGATAGGGATACTTGCCCTTGACCCGGCGCGCCACGAGGCCGACCGTGCTGCCGCTGCTGGGCAGGTAGTCGAGCTCCACTTCGCCCGCATCCTCCGTACGGTTGTTGTAGCGCTGGGCGAACAGCTCGTAGTCGTACTTGTCGCGCTGGAAGCCCGTGCGCACGCGCCAGGACGAGTGGAAGCGCCACGCGCCTTCCGCGAACTGCGAGCGGCTGCGGCGCAGGTTGCGCTCGTTGCTCTGGAAATCGGTGTAAGGCGCCAGCACCTGTTGATACGTGGTGCCGACCTTGCCTTCGAGGTGGTTCCCGAGTTGCCAGAACCAGGTTGCCTGCAAATCCTTGCCATCGTAATTCAGCTGTTTGAAATGGTCGAAGTCGTACTTGGACAGCTTGGCCACGATGGAAATCCGCTGGCGGCTATAGGTCTTATCGAAGATCAATCCACCCTCCCGCATCCACCACGAATCGGCCCGGGTGCCGTCGAAGGCGGGCTGGCCTTCCGGCACGCGCAGCAGGTTGTCGTCGTGGCCGTAGCCGACGCCGGCATACAGGTGCAGCGCATCGCTGGGACCGGCACCGGCGGGCAAGGTGAACAGGGTGCAGAGCAACAGGGCAAGGGGACGCACGCGGTAATTCAGCATGATTGTTTGTCTTTTTCTTGAAGTTAATGGCGGACGGCTTACCAGTAAGACCAGCTGCCGGTCCGAACCACCCACACGCCCAGCAGGCCGTTGGTGACGGCGTGTGCCAGGATCGGCGACCACAAGTTGCGGTGACGCATGTACAGCAGACTGTAGGCCGCGCCCGCAACGATCCCGGCAAGCCAGAGGTTATGTTCGACACCGAACAGCAGGACAGTGATCACGAAGCTTTTGATGGAAAGTTGAGAGGGCGCAACCGACTCGAAGTCGGGCGCATCCACCCATCGCATCAGGAAAGAGCGCCAGAACAACTCTTCCATGACGGGAACAACGAGCGCCGCGCCGGCGATGCGGATCGCCACGAGCAGCCAGTCGATGCGGCCGTCGACGCGTGGATCGAAGCCGGAGGGGGAACCGATGACCATCCAGCCGGCGTCCAGGCTGATCCATAGTACGAGCACGAGCACGCCCGTCGCCAGCGCGACGAGCAACTGCGTGGGTGCGAGATGAAAGCGGGAAAGTTCTTGATACTGGCGCCAGAACAGCGCCAGCAACAGGGCCACGAGGGCGATCTTGGCGGGGTACAGCCAGCGCAGGGTGTCCTGCGGGACACCGAGGCGTTCCAGCACGTCGCCGATGACGATGAAGGCCAGGTAGGCGGCGAAGGGCAGGATGCGAAGCCAGGCCGCGCGGTTGAACATGGGAGCGGCGGCGGGAATGGCTGCCGTGGCAGGCACGGCGTAGCGGTCGTCATGCTCAGTCATGTCTCTCCGTCAGCGGGCGCCTGGCCCGCGCTCAGCGATGCGCTAACGCATGGGCTATTCTCCCCGTGCGCGCGCTTCGAGGCCTTCCCAACGCTCCAGGGCGTCGAGCAGAAGCTCCTCGATTTCCGCGTAACGCGCATTCATCCGGCGCGCGTCAGCGGGATTGGTCTTGTAGAAGTCGGGCGCATTCAGTTGTGCCGTGATGGCCGACTGCTCGTCTTCAAGGCTGGCGATAAGCTGCGGCAACTCTTCCAGCTCTCGCTGCTCCTTGTAACTCAACTTTACCTTCTTGCCGGGCGCGTTCTGTGCGTTGGATGACATATCCTGCGCTTTCGCCGGCGCGGCCTTTTGTGCCACGGCGGGCGCGGGCGTCGCTTTCACGCGTTCCCAATCGCTGTAGCCGCCCACGTATTCGCGCCACGTCCCCTGCCCTTCGGACACGATGACTTGCGTGACGACGTTGTCGAGGAACGTGCGGTCGTGGCTGACGAGGAAGACGGTACCCGTGTAATCCGTCAACAGTTCTTCCAGCAACTCGAGCGTGTCGATGTCGAGGTCGTTGGTCGGTTCGTCCAGCACGAGGCAGTTGGCCGGCTTGGCGAACAGGCGCGCCAGCAGCAGGCGGTTGCGCTCGCCGCCTGACAGCGATTTCACGGGCGAGCGCGCGCGCTCGGGCGCGAACAGGAAGTCGCCCAGGTAGCTCATCACGTGCTTGCGCTGGCCATTGATCTCGACCCAGTCGCTGCCCGGAGAAATGGTGTCCGCCAGCGACGCTTCCTCGTTCAGTTGCGCGCGCATCTGGTCGAAGTACGCGACGTTCAGGCGCGTGCCCAGCTTGACGTTGCCGCTGTCCACCGTCTCTTCGCCGAGGATGATCTTCAGCAGCGTCGTCTTGCCGGCGCCGTTCGGCCCGATCAGGCCGACCTTGTCGCCACGCATGATCGTGCCGGTAAAGTTTTTCACGATCACTTTGTCGCCGTACGACTTCGAGATGTTTTCCAGTTCCGCGACGATCTTGCCGGAGCGCTCGCCGGTCGCCACGTCGATGCGCACCTGGCCCTGCTGGTCGCGGCGCGCGGCACGTTGCAGGCGCAGGTCTTCCAGGCGGCGCACGCGGCCTTCGTTACGGGTGCGGCGCGCTTCCACGCCCTTGCGGATCCACACTTCTTCCTGCGCGAGGACCTTGTCGAACTTGGCGTTCTCGCTCTCCTCGATCGCGAGCAGTTCTTTCTTGCGCTCCTGGTACTTGCTGAAGTTACCGGGGAACGACAGCAGGCGGCCACGGTCCAGTTCGACGATGCGCGTGGCGACGTTGTCGAGGAAGCGGCGGTCGTGGGTGATGAACAGCACGGAGCCGCGGAATTCGCGCAGCAGGCCTTCCAGCCACTGGATCGACGTGAAGTCCAGGTGGTTCGTCGGTTCGTCCAGCAGCAGCACGTCGGGGCCGGACACGAGCGCGACGGCCAGCGCCACGCGCTTCTGCATGCCACCTGACAATGTCCCCATCTTCGCATCGCCCGCGAGGCCCAAACGGCCCAGCGTCGTCTCGACCCGGTTGCCCAGGTTCCACGCATCCGTCGCATCGAGCTTGGCCTGCAAATCGTGCATGCGCTCCATGATCGCATCGTCATTGCCCTGGCCAAATTGCCCCGTGAGGGATTCGTACTCCGCGAGCATCGCCTGCTGGTCGCCCATGCCGGTAGCGACGGCATCGAACACGGTCATTTCCGGATCGAACACGGGCTCCTGCTCGACGTACGCGATCTTGACGTTCTGCTGCATGACGAGCAGGCCGTCGTCCAGCTTCGAGCGGCCGGAAATGATTTTCAGCAGCGACGATTTGCCGGTGCCGTTGCGGCCGATGAGGCCGACGCGTTCGCCGGCTTCCAGCGAGAAATCGGCATGGTCGAGCAGCGCGACGTGGCCGAATGCCAGTTGCGCGGAAGAGAGGGAAATGACAGCCATGGTGTAAGCGGCCGCGACGCCGATCGGTGCGCGGACTTCCGTAAAAGTGTGGGAGGCGGTGGAAGTGGTGTCGCCAGCAGGAATCGAACCTGCATCTAAGTCTTAGGAGGACCTTGTACTATCCATTGTACTATGGCGACACTCTGCGTACTGCAGCCAGCTATTCTACCTGACCCAAGCCCCTCCCACAACGTTCGGCAACGCCGGACGTCTATACGACCTCATCAGCAGGTTTATCAGATTCCCAATCTGGCGTTATTCAAAGCAATAAAAATAAACGGAAGAAAATCGCTTTCATTCAAATCTATTTCGGCCGAAAGAATTGTAACGTTTTGATGTGCATGCTGGACGCATTTGCAAACTGCATGCTATATTTTTTCCCCGTCGTTTTAACAATCGACGTTCCTGAAAATGCATCAAAACGGTGCATTGCACCGTTTTGATTCATCCCAAATCAAACGTTCATGAATTCCGATTCATCGGTAATCCGCCGATGCAAATCGTTATATCGCCATGCGCAAAACAAATAAGCGCATTCTGACTGACAACCATCGTTCTTCCGTGAGATTCCCATGCATACGAATACCCTCAAGTACGATTTGCCGGCCGGCATAGTAGTGTTTCTTGTCGCCTTGCCCCTGTGTCTCGGTATTGCCCTCGCGTCGGGCGCACCTTTGTTTTCCGGGATTATTTCCGGCATTATCGGCGGCATCGTCGTGGGCGCCATCAGCGGTTCCCATACGAGCGTCAGCGGCCCCGCAGCCGGGCTGGCGGCCGTCGTGCTCGCCTCGATCACGAAACTCGGCGCCTTCGAAATCCTGCTGGCGGCCGTATTGATTGCCGGTGTCATGCAATTGGCCATGGGTTTCGCGCGCGCCGGCTTTATCGCCAATTACATTCCCTCGAACGTGATCAAGGGATTGCTCGCGGCAATCGGAATTCTGCTCATTCTCAAACAGGTTCCCCATGCCATCGGTTATGACGCCAACGCGGCGGACGAAACCTCATTCGTCCAGGCCAACGGCGAAAACACGTTTTCCGCCATTGCGCACGCATTCAATGCGATCACGCCCGGCGCCATGATCATTGCGCTCGTCTCGATGCTGATCCTGGTTTATTGGGACAAGACGCCACTAAAAAACATTAAATTGCTGCCGGCGCCATTATTCGTCGTGGCATTGGGTGTTGCACTGAATGTGACATTCAATCGTTTCTTTCCGGCACTGAGCATCGATCCGGAACACCTCGTCGATATTCCGCCCGTCGATATCGGCAACCTGGGCGCCTACCTGAATTTCCCGGACCTTGCCCATTTCACGAACCACGACGTCTGGATCGTCGGCTTCACGATCGCCATCGTCGCGTCGCTGGAAACGCTGCTGAACGTGGAAGCCGTCGACAAGCTCGATCCGCACAAGCGCGAAACGCCGCCGAACCGCGAACTCGTCGCGCAGGGCGTCGGCAATATCTGCGCCGGGCTGCTGGGCGGCCTGCCCGTCACGTCCGTCATCGTGCGCAGCTCCGTCAACATCCAGAACGACAACCGGACGAAGGCCTCGACGATCATCCACGGCCTGCTGCTGCTCGCCAGCGTGCTCGTGCTGGCGCCCATGCTGAACCTGATTCCGCTGGCCGCGCTGGCCGCCATCCTCATCGTGACGGGCTACAAGCTGGCGAAGATCTCGCTGTTTCGCGACATGTACAAGAAGGGCTGGTCGCAGTTCGTGCCGTTCGCCGTCACGGTGGCCGCCATCGTGCTGACGGACCTGCTGACCGGCGTGCTGATCGGCCTGGCCGCGAGCCTGTTCTACCTGATGCGCAGCCACTTCAAGAATCCGTTCTCGATGGAACAGTACCGCCTGCACATCGGCGAGGTCGTCAAGATGGAACTGCCGAACCAGGTGTCGTTCCTGAACAAGGCGACGATCAAGAGCGCGCTGTGGGAAATCCCGGCGAACGCGAACGTGCTGATCGACGCGGCCAACTCGGACTACATCGACCACGACGTGCTCGAAGTCATCAACGATTACCGCGTCGTGGCGGCGGAACGCAACGTCAAGCTGAACGTCGTCGGCCTGCGCGACGAATACCGCCTGCACGATCCGATCCAGTTCGTCCCCGCCCTCGACAAGGACACGCAGAAGAAACTGCGTCCGGAAGAGGTGCTGCAACTGCTGCGCGACGGTAACGAGCGCTTCCGCGCGGGCCGCACGACGAAGAAATACTATCTGCACCAGGTCGAGGCCACGGCGGGCGGTCAGCACCCGATGGCGGTCGTCGTCAACTGCATCGATTCGCGCACGTCGCCGGAAATCATCTTCGATGCCGGCCTCGGCGACCTGCTGACGATCCGCATCGCGGGCAACGTGATCAGCCGAGAAATCATCGGCAGCCTGGAAATCGCCCATAAACTGGGCGCGAAGCTGATCGTCGTGAAGGGCCACTCGAGCTGCGGTGCGATCGGCCTCGCGCTGCAGAACGAAGGCGCGCACAGCATGGGGGCGATCACGGGCAAGATCCGCAAGGCGGTCGACCAGTGCCGGTGCGGCGCCCACCATCCGCCCGAAGGCAAGGAATTGCTGGAGCAGGTCACGCGCCGCAACATCGAGAACTCGCTGGACGAGATCATCGCCGGCAGCGCCTTCCTGCGCGAGCGCATCGCGCGCGGCGAGATGGGTCTCGTGGGCGCGTACCACGACATCGCCACGCGCACCGTGCACTTCGGGGAACTCGTCACCCTGGACGACGGCCGGAACGACCTGGCTGCCTGACGTTCGTCCGGTCAGCCGGAGCCGCTCAGGCGGCTTCGGCTCCCGTCTCCACACTGGCGGCCAGCATGCAGCCGACCTTCTCCACCAGCGCATTCATCGCGAACGGCTTGGTGAGAATCTCCATCTGCGTGGGCAGCTTCTCGTTCTTCATGACCGTGCTTTCCGCATAGCCCGTCACCATCAGCACGGGCAGTTGCGGCCATTGCACGCGCACGTGGTCGGCCAGCTGGCGGCCGTTCATCCCGTTGGGCAGGCCGACGTCCGTGACGAGCATGTCCGGCCGCGCGTCCTTCAACAGGCGCAGCGCCTGCGGCGCGTCGCACGCGACGAGCACCGTATAGCCCTGCAGTTCCAGCACCTCGGTCATCACGGCGCGGATGTCCGCCTCGTCGTCGACGACCATCACGACGCCCTTGCGGGTGCCCGCTTCCAGCGGCGGCTCGACGTCCGGGCTCGCGGCCGGCTGCGTCTCGACCAGGTGGCGCGGCAGCAGCAGGCGCACTTCCGTCCCCTGCCCCGGCCGCGATTCGATGCGCACGTTGCCGCCCGACTGGTGCGCGAAGCCGTACACCATCGACAGGCCCAGGCCCGTGCCCTGCCCCATCGGCTTCGTCGTGAAGAACGGATCGAACGCGCGCGCGACGACGTCCGGCGCCATGCCGGCGCCGTTGTCGCGCACGCTCACCTGCACATATTCCCCGGGCCGCAGGTCGCCGTGGCGGCGCGCCTGGGCCGGGCTCAAGGTGACGTTCTCCGTCTCGATGACGAGCAGGCCGCCTTCCGGCATCGCGTCGCGCGCATTGTTCGCCAGGTTCAATAGCGCGCTTTCCAGCTGGTTCGGGTCGCACAAGGTCGTCCACAGCGCGGCGGCAAGCCGCGTGCGCACGGCGATCGACGGGCCGGCCGCGCGCTCGATCAGGTCCGCCATCGACATCACGAGCGCGTTGACGCTGGTGGGCTTCGGATCGAGGGCCTGGCGGCGCGAGAACGCGAGCAGGCGGTGCGTGAGCGCGGCCGCGCGCTGGGTCACGCCCAGGGCGGCGTCGATGCGGGCCGACAGATCGCCCGTCTGGCCCATGCGCAGGCGCAGCTTCATCAATTCCAGGTGGCCCGTCACGCCCGCCAGCATGTTGTTGAAATCGTGCGCGAGGCCGCCCGTGAGCTGGCCCACGGCTTCCATCTTCTGCGACTGGCGCAGCGCTTCCTCGGCCTGGCGCAGCGCGTCGGCCTGGTGTTTTTCCGCCGTGATGTCGCGCGCGACGCCGTACAGCAGTTCGCCTTCCGGTGAGATCGTCCACGACACCCAGCGGTACGAGCCGTCCTTGTGCAGCACGCGCGTCTCGTAGCCGACGAGCGGCGTGCCGTCGGCCAGGATCTGCATCTTCTGCAGGACGCCCTCGCGGTCGTCCGGATAGACCATGTCCATGAACGGGCGCGTGGTCGCTTCCTCGGCACTCCAGCCGAAACACGTCGTGAACGCCGGGTTCACGGTGAGGAAGCGGCCCGTCGCCAGCGAGGCGGCCGCCATCACGTCGGGCGAGATGCGCCACAGGCGTTCGTGGTCGCTCGTGTGCGATGCGACCTGGTGCGCCAGCGCCTCGTTCATGCGCCGCAGCGTTTCTTCCTTGCGACGCAGCGATGCGAGCGCGCGCACCTTGCCCGTCGTCTCCACGACCGTGCACAGGATGCCGCCGACCGTGCCGTCGTCGTCGCGCACGGGGCTGTACGAAAACGTGAACCAGCTTTGTTCGGGATAGCCGTGGCGCTCCATCAGCACGGGCATGTCTTCGTGGAAGCAGGCTTCGCCCGCATACGCCTTCATGGCGATCGGTCCGACGGTGTCCCACACTTCCGGCCAGACCGTGCGGAACGGCAGGCCCAGCGCGGCCTTGTCGCCGAGCAATGGGGTGTACGCGTCGTTATGAAAACTGATGAGGTCGGCGCCCCAGCACAGGAACGTGGGGAACCGGGAATTCAGCGCCAGGCCGAGGGCCGTGCGCAGTGCGGCGGGCCAGTCCTCGACGGGGCCGAGTGGCGTGGCGCGCCAGTCATGTGCGGCGATACGCGCGGCCATCTGGCCGCCGCCGGTAAGGAAGGTCAGGCTGGGGGAAACCGTGGTCTTCATAGTCCTCGCTCATGCAATCCCTGGTCGTAAGTCCATCCCGACAGTTCTTTGCTGCCGTAAAAAGTCGACTATTTTAATGACAAGCTCGTGACGGACGGCGCGCGCTTGGCGTGTCCGTACGGGGGCAAAAAAGACGCCCGACAAGTTGCCGTTCTGCCTGGGAGGTGCTGCATGCCGGCCACGGCAAAAGATCAGTATGCCGGAATCCGCAGCCGTGTGGAGGGGTGATTTACAACATTTTTTATAACAATTTTTCCTGTTTTCCAGCAGGAATTTAACGTTGCGGACAGGCGCGAAAGCTTACATGGCCAGGTGCCGGGTGGCATCGGTCTGGCGCAGGACGGCGCGGTGCGCGGCTTCGAGTTCGCGCATCAGGGCGGCGCCGTCGGGCGCATCGCGCAAGGCGTCGAAGCCGTTCGCGGCGCCGTGCAGGCCCAGCGTGCGGCAGCCCTCGCACAGGCGCGCGAGGTGGGCGCGGGCGGCGTCCAGCTGGCGCGTGGCCAGCAGCGCGGCCAGGTCGGTGCCGGCGCTGACGAGCTGGCGCTGCAGGCCGCCGAGGTACAGCAGCAGGCGCGTCGCGTCGATGCCCAGGCGGCGCAAGGTGGCGTCGGGCTGCTCGTCCGCCGCGCGCATCAGGGGTTGCAGGTGCTGCGCGACGCGCGTGGCGTCGAACGGCTTGACGATGTAGCCGGCCGCGCCCAGGGACAGGGCCTGCTCCATCGTCGCGCCGTCGGCCGCGGCCGAGACGAGGACGAACGGCAGGCCGGCAAAGCGCGCGTCCGCTTTCACGCGCGCCAGCAATTCCATGCCGGACAGGCGCGGCATGCGCAGATCGCAGAACAGGAGCGACGGGTCGGCGCCGCCATCCAGCTGCGCCCACGCGTCTTCCCCGTCTTCCGCTTCCAGCACGTCGAACACGCCGCTCGCGGCGCTGTCGATCATGTGCATCAGCATCATGCGCGACACCACGTCATCGTCGACTATCAATACCTTCATCCCTGCCCCATTGTGTCGCAATTGTTAAATGGCAATTATACAGATAAGTGACACGCGCACGATTCAGGCGGGTGCCGCCTCGAAGCGGGCCAGCAGGTCCCACAGGCGCGGCAGGCCGATGCGCACCGCGTCGAGCTGGCCGGCGTCGGCCAGGCCCTCCAGTTCGGCGCACAGCGTGCGCAGCCCATCCTCGCCCAGGTAGCCGGCGCTGCCCTTCATGCCGTGCAGGACGCGTCCGGCCGTGTCGTGGTCGCCCGTCGCCAGCGCCTTGTCCAGTTCGGCCCGGCGGCGCGGCAGGTCGGCCAGGAAGGCGCCGCGCAGGCGGTCCTTCAGGTCGCCCGGGCGCCGCACGATGCCGGGTTCCGGCGCGGCCGGCGGCACAGGGGGAGAAGGCGCATCGGCCGGCACGTCGAACATCGCGTCCAGCTCCGCCGTCGACGGCGCGCGCGCGGCCTGCTCCGGCATCGGCGCGAGCTCGATGCCGCGCTGGAGCTGGCGCTCGATGGCGCGCGTGAGATGGTAGTGCAGCTGCGCGTCGTCGATGGGCTTGGTGATGAAGGCATCCATGCCGCAGGCCAGGTAGCGCGTGCGGTCTTCCTCGCTGACGTTCGCGGTGAGCGCGACGATCATCAGGTGCTGGTCCAGCACGGGCGCTTCCAGCGGGCCGCCCGCGCGGATCAGGCGCGTGGCGGTCGCGCCGTCCATCTCGGGCATGCGGCCGTCCATCAGGATCAGGTCGTAGCGCGTGCGCGCGCACGCCGCCACGGCCAGAAGGCCGTTCTCGACGACGTCGACCTGGTGGCCCAGCTCTTCCAGCATCATGCGCACGATGATCTGGTTCGTCGGATAGTCTTCCGCGCACAGCACGCGCAGGCGGTGCGTGTGCGGCGCGCGCGGCTGGTCGACGACGGTCGTCGGCTGCACGCCGTCCGCCAGCGGCAGCACGAAGCTGAACGTGGAGCCCACGCCCGGCGTGCTGGCGACGCCGATCGTGCCGCCCATCAGTTCGACGAGCTGGCGGCAGATCGCCAGGCCCAGGCCCGTGCCGCCGTAGCGGCGCGTCGTCGTCGCGTCGGCCTGTTCGAATTTCTGGAACAGGCGCGGCAAGGCGTCCGGCGCGATGCCGATGCCCGTGTCCTGCACCGAGAAGCGGATCATGTTGCGGCCCGCGCGGTCGTGCTGGTCTTCGGGACGGCGCTCCACGTGCACGGTGACGGAACCGCTCTCGGTGAACTTGAACGCGTTGCCGACGAGGTTCACGAGGATCTGGCGCAGCCGGGTCGGGTCGCCCACGACGAAGCGCGGCAGGTCCGGGTCGAGTTGCACGGCGAAGCCCACGCTGTGCGCGCCGGCCTGTTCCTCGAACAAGGTGGCCACATGGGAAATCGCTTCGTCCAGCGCGAAGTCGATGTTCTCGATGGTCAGCTTGCCCGCCTCGATCTTGGAAAAGTCGAGCAGGTCGTTGATGATCGCCAGCAGCGACTGCGCGTTCGCCTGGCCGCGCAGGATCTGTTCGCGCGTGGATTCCTTCAGCCCCGTGTCGCGCAGCGCGAAGCCCAGCATGCCGATCACGCCGGCCAGCGGGGTGCGCATCTCGTGGCTCATGTTGGCGAGGAATTCGGACTTCTGGCGCGTGGCGTCTTCCGCGCGCTGCTTGGCCTGGTACAGGCGCTCCTCGTTTTCCTGCAGCGCGTCGTTGGCGAGCGCCAGCTCGTTCGTGCGGCGCCGCACCTGGCGTTCCTGCTCGCGCAGCTCCTCGGTCTGGCGTTCCAGCAGTCGGTTCTGCTGTTCGATCCGCTCCGTGCGCGCGCTGACCTGCTGCTCCAGCATGGCCTTCTGGCGGCGCAGGACGTCCACGCGGATGCGGTACGCGCCGTAGCCGCAGCCGATCACCACCAGCGCGCACAGGGTGCGGAACCACCACGTCTTCCAGTACGGCGGCAGCACGGTCACTTCCAGCGTCGCCGCCGCATCGCTCCAGACGCCGTCCTTGTTCGCCGCGCGCACCTGGAACGTGTAGCTGCCCGGATCCAGGTTCGTGTACGTGGCGAAGCGCTTGCCGGCGTCGACGCCGATCCAGTCCTGGTCGAAACCGACGAGGCGATAGGCGAAGCGGTTGCGGCCCGGTGCGGCGAAGTGCAGCGCCGAGAACTCCAGCGAGAACACGGAATCCTGCGGCGTGAGCGTGATGCCGGACAGCCGTTCGATGGGGCCCGGCAGCATGCCCGGACGGACGTCCTGCCATGGCTGGCCGAAGATCTGCAGGCCCGTGATGACGGCGCGCGGCGCGATCAGGTTGTCGTGCAGCGCGCGCGGATTGAACGCGGTGATCCCGTTGTTGCCGCCGAAGTAGAGCGTGCCGTCCGCCACGCGCAGCGCGGACGCGTCGAAGTAGGCGCCCTCGATCGTGCCGTCGGTCGCGTTGTAGTTGCGCCAGGCGCCGCTGGACGGGTCGAGCCGGTGCAGGCCGCTCGAACTGGACACCCAGATGAAGCCGTCGAGGTCTTCCTGCATCGCCGCGACGACGTCGTCCGCCATGCCGTCGCGCACCGTGTAGCGCTGGAAGCGCGGCGTGCCGTCCGTGCCGATGACCATGCGGTTCAGGCCCACGGCCGTGCCGACCCACAGGTCGCCGCGCCGGTCTTCCAGCAGGTAGTGCACCTCGTCGTGCGACAGGCTAGTGGGATCGTCCGGATCGTGGCGGAAGTGGCGGAACTTGCCGGTGGCGCGGTCCAGCAGGTCCAGGCCGTCGAACGTGCCGACCCAGAAGCGGCCGTGGCGGTCTTCCAGCATCGGGCGCACGATGTTGTCGGCGAGGCTCGCGGCCGCCGTCGGGTCGTGCTGGTACGTCGTCTGCCTGCCGTCCGGCGCGATGCGGTGCAGGCCGCCGCGGCTCGCGGCCCAGATGGTGCCGTCGCGCGTGACGTGCACGTTGCGCACGTAGTTGGCGTCGACGTCGTCCGCGGACAGCGCGCGCCGCGTGAACTTCCCCGTCTTCGGGTCGAAGTGCGCGAGGCCGTTGCGCGTGCCGACCCACACGGTGCCGTCGCGGCCGAGCGCCACCGACGTCGCCATCGCGTCGCCCGTCAGTCCCCCTTCGGCGGACGCGAGGCGCCACGCCTGGTCCGCACCGGTCGCCGGGTCGAACAGGTGCAGGCCGCCGTTCGTGGCGAGCCACAGCTTGCCGCTGCCCTCCCCGACGATGCCGCGCACCTTGTTGTCTTCCAGCGCGAGCGGCGTGTCGTCGCCGCGCACGATGCGCGCGAAACCGCCGCTGCCCATGTCCGCGCGCGACACGCCGCCGTACCACGTGCCGACCCAGAACGTGCCCACGCGGTCGCCGTACAGCGCCGTGACCTGGTTGTCGCCGAGGCTGTAGCTGTCCGTGATGCGGTGCGGATGGCGCTCGAACCGGCCCAGCGCGGGCAGCCAGCGGTACAGGCCCCGGTCGTGCGAGCCGACCCAGACCTGGCGCTCGGCATCCTCGTACAACACGCTGATCTCGCCGGGCGGCATGCCGTCGTCGGGGCCGAAGGTGCGCATCTCGCCCTTCGGTCCGAGCGGCAGGCGTTCCAGGCCGCCCATGCTGCCGACCCACAGGCCCTGGCCCGCGTCGACCATCAGTGTCTGGACGAAGTCGTACTTGCCGCCGCGCGGCGACGGGTGGTGGCGGAAATGCATCCGCTCCGGATCGAGGCTGTCCAGGCCCGCCGCGGTGCCGATCCACAGGCGGCCGTCGCGCCCGCGCGCGAGGGCCGTCAGCTTGTCCGACGCGAGGCTGTCCGGCACGCCCGGCACGTGGTGCCACGTGTCGAAGCGGCCGGTCGCGATGTCGAAGTGCTGCAGGCCGTCGGCCGTCGCGAGCCACAGCCCTTCCTTGCCGTCGTCCAGGATCGCGCGGATGTGGCGGTTGCCGTTGCCCCGCTTGGCCGGTTCGTCCGGCAGGAAGTGGGTGAACGTGCCCGTCTTCGGTTCGTAGCGATCGAGCCCGCCGTCCGTGCCGATCCACAGCCGGCCCTTGCGGTCGACGTACAGCACGCGCACCCAGTTGTTGGCGAGTGTCTTCGGATCGCCGACGACGTTGCGGAAGTTCGTAAAGCGGTAGCCGTCGTAGCGCGACAGGCCGGACTGGGTGCCGAACCACATGAAGCCGTCCGGGTCCTGGACGATGGACAGCACGGATTCCTGCGCCAGGCCGTCGTCCACCGACAGGTGCTCGAAACGCAGGGTCGGGTTCGGCGCCGCATGGACGACAACGGTCCACAACAGCGCGAGGACCAGGAACAGGCATCGTTTCATGCTTCGAAAAACTCCAGTACGTCGGCGCGCCGGGCGTAGGTGTCGCGCTGGCCCAGCGCCATCAGTTCGCGCGTGTAGCCGCCTTCGAACAGCAGATAGGACGCGAGCGCGGCGCCGCGCCGCTCGGTCGCGCCGATCCCGCCCAGCAAGTTACGCACGGGGCCCGGCAGGTTGTGCGTGTGGCGCGCGGCGATGTCGTCCAGGCGTTCCGACGGCACGATCGCGAGCAGTTCGATGCGGCGCAGCGGCGTCTTCGCGAGCGCCTCCTCCGGCAGCATGGACAGCGTCTCGTTGACGCGCTGCAGGCGCTCGATGTCCATCGCGAGGCCGTCCAGGAAGATCGACGACAACGCGTGGCCGGCGATCTGCGCCAGGCTCGGATAGCGCACTTGCGCCGGCAGGTGGTTCACGGTCTCGTTCATGCGCCCCGCTCCCACGACGAGCACGCGGCGCGCGCCCAGGTGGATCGCGGGCGCGATCGGCGCCAGCTGGCGCATCGAACCGTCGCCGCAGAATTCCAGGTGGCCGTCCAGGTACAGCGGCACAGCGGGAAAGATGAACGGCAGGGCGCTCGACGCGAGCAGGTGGTCGACACCGATCTGTCCCTGCAGCGCGACGCGCTGGTGCCGCTTCCACGGCGCGATCTCGCGTTCGCTCTGGTAGAACGTGATGTGCTGGCCGCCGCTGTACGAGGACGCCGTGACCGCGAGGGCGTCCAGGCAGCCGCTGGCGAGCGCCGCGTCCAGGCGCGGCAGGTCGAGCATGTGGTGCAGCAGGCCCACGAGCGGCGTGTTGTCGAGCAGCGAAGTTGGCGGCGCCGCATGCCACTGGCGCAGCATCCACCCGAACGAGAGCAGCGACAGCCAGCGCGCGCCGGAGCGCAGCACGCCCAAGGAATCGGCGCGGTAGACCTGCGTGACATCGATGCCCTCCCACACGTCCGCCAGCTGGTCGACGGCGTCGCCGAAGTCGTCGGCGCGGCAGGCCAGCCCGGCCGCGTTGAGGGCGCCGGCCGACGTGCCGCAGATGATCGCGAACGGGTTGCGCGCAGCGGGCCAGCCCGCCTCCCCCAGGATGCGGGAGATCGCTTGCAGAACCCCCGCCTGGTAGGCCGCGCGCGCGCCGCCACCGCTGAGGATCAAACCCGTTTTACATTCAATATCCACAGAGCAAGATTAGCAAACTCTGCTGACCTTGAGGGGAATAATTGTTTCTCAGCCAACAAGAAAAACGACTTTTAGTCACCTTTTGCAACACCCTCGCGGCGCGGGTCGGCGCCGCCGAACCACAACGGCACGCCGTGGATCTCCATGCGCGCGATGCCCTGCAGGCCGGACGTCTGCTCGAACACGCGCACGTTGTGGCCGCGCGCCTCGAGCGCTTTCACCTCGGACAGGGGGAAGCGCCCGGCCTCCAGCTCCGTCGGGCCGTTGCGGCTGCCGAAGTTCGGCAGCGAGATCGCCTGCTGCATGTCGAGGCCCCAGTCGAGCGTGCCGACGAGGACCTTGGCCACGTAGTTGATGATGAGGGGACCGCCCGGCGAACCCACCGCTTCCACGAAACGCCCGGTCTTCTTGTCGAACACGATCGTGGGGCTCATCGCGCTGCGCGGGCGCTTGCCCGGTTCCACACGGTTGGCGATGGGGCCGTTCGCGTCGCGCGCATCGAACGAGAAATCGGTGAGCTGGTTGTTGAGGATGAAACCGTCGACCATCTGGCGCGACCCGAACGCATCCTCGACGCTCGTCGTCATCGACAGCCCGGCGCCGTACGGATCGACCGCGACGATGTGCGACGTCGAATGCGCCTCGATCGAATTGTCCAGGCCCCAGTGCCACGCCATCTCCACGCCGGGCGGATGGCCGGCCGGCGCCTTGCCCATCGAACGTTGGCCGATCAGGCTCGCGCGCTGCCTGAGATAGTCCTTGTCCAGCAGCGCGGGCACGCCGCGGCCCGGCAGCGGGACGAAATCCGTGTCGGCGGCGTAGCGGTCGCGGTCCGCATACGCGAGGCGGCCCACTTCCGAGAACACGTGCACGGCATCGGCACCGGGGATGCCGTTCGCGGGCGCCAGCGCTTTCATGTCGCGCGTCTCGAACATGCCGAGCATCTGCGCGACGGCGATGCCGCCCGACGACGGCGGCGGCATGCCGCACACCGTGTACGCGCGGTAGTCGTTGCAGACCGGCTCGCGCAGCTTCGGTTGATACGCCGCGATGTCGGCCGCGGTGAGCAGGCCCGGATTCGTCGGGTGGCTCCTGACTTTCGCCTCGATATCGCGCGCGATGCGGCCCGTGTAAAAGACCTCGGCGCCGCCGGCGGCCAGTTCGCGCAGGGTGCGCGCCAGTTCGGGATTCTTCAGGACGTGGCCGACGGGCCACGGCTTGCCGTCCGGCGCGTAGAAGTAGGCGCGCGCCGTCGGGTCGTTGCGCAGGTACCGGTCCTCGGCCAGCAAGGCGTTCAGCCGCGGGCTGACGGCGAAACCCTGTTCCGACAGGCGGATCGCTGGCTGGAACAAGGTCTTCCACGCCAGCTTGCCGTGCTGGCGGTGGGCCAGCGCCAGCATGCGCAGCACGCCCGGCGCGCCCGTCGACCGGCCGCCCACGATGCCTTCGGTCCGCGACATCGGCGTGCCGTCCGGACGCTGGAACAGATGCTCGTCCGCCTTCGACGGCGCCGTCTCGCGGCCGTCGAACGCCTGCACCTTCTTGCCGTCGTAGTACATCAAGAACGCACCGCCGCCGATGCCGGACGATTGCGGCTCGACGAGCGTGAGCACCAGCTGCGTCGCGATGGCCGCGTCGATCGCCGTGCCGCCCTGCTTCAGCATCTCGTAGCCCGCCTCGACGGCCAGCGGATTCGCGGCCGCCACCATGTACTTGCGGGCGGTCCAGCCGGCCTTCTCGGCGTAGCCGCTGGCAGCCTCGGGGGCTTGCTGCAGCGACGAGGTGTCCTGGGCGAGTGCGGCGACGGGATTGAGGGCGGCGGTCAATACGCCGCCCATAGCGAGGGCGAGCAACTTCTTGGTCATACGATTCTCCGGAAATACCAGAGGGCATCGTAACCGAAATCGCCTAATCACTCACTGAGTGCTCACTTCGGCTGCATGCGGATGGCGCCGTCCAGGCGGATCGTCTCGCCGTTCAGCATGACGTTTTCGATGATGGTCTTCGCCAGGTGCGCATACTCGCGCGGCATGCCGAGACGCGGCGGGAACGGCACCATCTTGCCCAGCGAATCGCGCACTTCCTGCGGCATGCCCATCAGCATCGGCGTCTCGAAGATGCCCGGTGCGATCGTCATCACGCGGATGCCGCTGCGCGACAGGTCGCGCGCCATCGGCAACGTCATGCCGGCCACGCCCGCCTTCGATGCGCCATACGCGGCCTGGCCGATCTGGCCGTCGAACGCGGCGACGGATGCCGTGTTGATGATGACGCCGCGCTCGCCGTGTTCCAGCGCCTCTTCCCTGCCCATCGCATCGGCCGCCAGGCGGCACATGTTGAAGGTGCCGACGAGGTTGATGTTGATGGCACGCTGGAAAGCGTCCAGCGGATGCGGGCCGTCCTTGCCGACCGTCTTGATGGCCGGCGCGACGCCGGCGCAGTTGACGAGGCCGCGCAGGCTGCCCAGTTCGAGGGCCGCCGCCACGACGGCCTGGCCGTCCGCTTCCGACGTCACGTCGCATTTCACGAAACGGGCACCCGCGCCCAGTTCGGCGGCCAGCGCCGCGCCGGCTTCCTGCTGCACGTCGGCCAGCACGACCTTGCCGCCCGCTTCCACGATGGTGCGCGCGGTGGCCGCGCCCAGGCCCGAAGCGCCGCCCGTCACGATGAACACATGATTCTGGATTTGCATCTGTCTCCCTTTCGTTATCTGCTGAAATTTCCGTTTACGTAAACGTCAACCAGCGGATTCTAGCGGGGTTTGGGGCGTTACGTCAAAAACAAGTGACCGTGGTGCCGTTCCGCGCACAGGCGCGGCCGGTGCTGCTGACGCCGGCATTACCGCCCGCGTTGAACGTATTACCGGCCCCATCCGTGCAGACAATGCCTTGGCAGCCGCGAATGACGGTGGTGCTGGGTACAGTCGGCTGCGGCGCCGTCGCCGGCGGGGGGATCGGGACAGCGGCCGTGGCGGGCGGCACTTCGCCGGACCGCAGCGGCCGCGGCGCCATCGCGCCCTCCCCCTGCCACGCCGGGTGACGGCGCGCCGCACGGCGGCGCAGTTCCTCGAGCTGTTTGTCGGTGAGTTGCTTCTCCCGCGGCGGGGCCTGCCGCGCCAACGTGTCCGCTTCGTCGTGCACCTCGGCCGGGTCCTTGCGGACGGCGTCCGCGCCCTGTTGCGCGCGCGGGTTCAGCACCGGGCCATAGCTCAGCGGCGCGGGCGGCGGCGTGCGCGCCGGTTTGACCGTGCTCGCCTCGTCGGCCACGGCGGCGTCGCGGTTCGCCTGGTCCGTACGCTGGGCCTGGTGCTGCGTGGCGGCGTTCTGCGCGTGCGCCACGCACGTCCAGGCCAGCAGCGCCCATGCGGTCAGTACATATCGTTTCGGTTCCATGATCGGTCACTCCTCGCGTTCCATTATCGGCTGCACGGCGCGTTGTGGGCGCGCTGCTGTGCGTCAGATGAGTGTCAGGTGCGCGTCAGTTTCCTGCCCCACGCTGTTAAGCTGCCAGAGTGCATGTTTTACAAACAAAAACACACAGGAGACGACCATGCAGACGATGCAGGAGATGTATCGCGCCAAACGCGGCAGCGCCTTCGATGCCCTCAACCACGTCCGCGACGGCGACATGATCGTCGTGCCGACCGGTGTCGGCGAACCGCCCACCCTGCTGCACGCGCTGTCGCAGGAATGCCGGGGCTTCCACGACGTGCAGGTCGCGCAGATCCTCGCGATGCGCAAGTACGGCTATTTCGCCCCCGAGTGCCGGCCCCACGTGCGTCACGCGGCGCTGTTCTTCGGCGGGGCGTCGCGCGCAGGTGGCCAGGGCGGCTGGTGCGACTTCATCCCGAATTATTTTTCCGAGATCCCGATGCTGATCGAACGGGGCCTGATGCCGGCGGACGTCGTGTTCGCGATGGCGTCGCCGATGAGCGCCTCCGGCCACTTCGCGCTCAGCCTCGGCACGGATTACACGATGGCGGCCGTCGCGAAGGCGCGCGCCGTCGTGCTGGAAGTGAATCCGCACGTCCCGTTCACGCACGGCCAGTGCCACGTGCACATCTCGCAGGTCACGGCACTGGTCGAAAGCGAGGACCCGATCATGGAAGTGGGCCTCCCGCACATCGGCCCCGTGCAGGAAGCGATCGGCCGTCTCGTGGCCGAGCACATCGAGGATGGGTCCACCTTGCAGATCGGCTACGGCGGCATTCCGGACGCCGTCGTCATGCAACTGACGGACAAGCGCGACCTCGGCATCCACACGGAAATGATCGGCGATGGTATTTTAAAACTCGTGGAAGCGGGCGCCGTCAACAACTGCCGCAAGACCCTGTTGCCGGGGAAGATGGTGGCGACGTTCGCGCTCGGCTCGCGCCGCCTGTACGACTTCATGCACCACAACCCGATGCTGGAAATGCATCCGTCGAACTTCACGAACGATCCGTACATCGCGGGGCAGAACGACAAGCTCGTGTCGATCAACGCGAGCCTGCAGGTCGACCTGCTCGGCCAGTGCGGCAGCGAGAGCATCGGCCACCTGCCCTACTCCGGCACGGGCGGCCAGGTGGACTTCGTGCGCGCCGCGAACCGTTCGCGCGGCGGCAAGTCGTTCATCGTGCTGCCGTCCACGGCGAAGGACGGCACCGTCTCGCGCATTGTGCCGACCCTGTCGCCCGGCACACACGCGACGACGAGCAAGAACGACGTCAACTACGTCGTCACGGAATGGGGCGTGGCGCAATTGCGCGGCAAGTCGGCCAAGCAGCGCGCGCAGGCGCTGATTGCCATCGCGCATCCGGACTTCCGGCCGTGGCTGCGCGAGGAAGCGGATCGCATGTGCGTGTTCTGAAATAAAAACGGGACCTCGCGGTCCCGTTCGTCGGTCGACGTGACGCCGTCAGGCGCGCGTCTCGTTCATGGCGCTGCGTGCGTGCTCGGCGCCCAGTGCGCCGGCCATGCCGTAGACCAGCAATGCGCGCTGCAGTTCGGCGCGGTCGGCGCCGTCGGCCTGCTGCATGCTGTCCTGCCGTGCGGGGGTGGCGGGATCGAGGCCGAGGTCGTCGGCTACGCCCTTTCGTCCAAGATTGGTCGTCATGGTTTTCTCCATTTGGTTAGTAAGCTGGCGCAGCTTGTTCAATAAACAAAACCGCTAATGACGCTACTGTACCGCAACGGAGCCTAACTCGTCGCCATCTGTTTTGTTTTTACACCTATCTTCTTTCCAGGTGAAAATTTACTACACAATTCTGCATGCCATGGCATCATGGGCGCCCATGACGCGACGAGGAGAGATCGATGAAACGAGTTGACGAGATCGGCAACGACGAACACGTGCGCGGCCCGGCGGATGCCGCGCTGACGGTGATCGAATACGCGGACTTCCAGTGCCCGTACAGTGCCCGCGCCCACTTCGCGCTGCGCGAGCTTGACCAGCAGTTCGGCGGCATCCGCCTGGTCTACCGCCACCTGCCGCTGGCACACCTGCACCCGCTGGCCGAGCTGGCGTCGGAAGCGGCCGAGGCCGCCGGCAGCCAGGACCGGTTCTGGGAGATGCACGACGCGCTGTACGAGCAGCAGCGCCAGGTGTTCGACAAGCAGGACCTTGCCGTGCTGGCGGAAAGCATCGATCTCGACATCGAACGCTTCCGCGCCGACGTGCTGGAACGCCGCCACCGCGCGCGCGTGCAGGCCGATGCCGAACGCGCCCACCACGACGGCGCGACCGGCACCCCGACCTTCTACATCAACGGCGTGCGCTACCGCGGCGATTCGGACCGGGCATCGCTGGAAAGCGCGCTCAGCGAGGCGCTCGGGCGCTGAACCGCTGCTTTCGAGGCCCCTGCGGGCGTTTGCGCGGTCGCCGCGGGTTTGCCGTACAACGCCTGCGGTTCCGTGACGGCCAGCCAGCCGCCCGCCGGCAACAGCGGCACGAGCAGCAGCGCCACGATGTTGATGATCTTGATGAGCGGATTCACGGCCGGCCCGGCCGTGTCCTTGTACGGATCGCCCACCGTGTCGCCCGTCACGGCGGCCTTGTGCGCATCGGAGCCCTTGCCGCCGTAGTGGTTGTCCTCGATGTATTTCTTGGCGTTATCCCAGGCGCCGCCGCCCGTCGTCATCGAGATCGCGACGAAGAGTCCAGTCACGATCGTCCCCATCAGCATGCCGCCCAGCGCCGCCGGCCCCAGCAGCATGCCGACGAGGATGGGCACGATCACGGGCAGCAGCGACGGCAGCACCATCTCGCGGATGGCGGACGCCGTGAGCATGTCGACGGCCTTGTCGTATTCCGGCTTGCCGGCGCCCGTCATGATGCCGACGATGTCGCGGAATTGTCTCCGCACCTCCAGCACGACGGCCCCCGCCGCCCGCCCCACCGCTTCCATCGCCAGCGCGCCGAACAGGTAGGGCACGAGGCCGCCGATGAACAGGCCCACGATCACCATCGGGTTCGACAGCTCGAACGCGATGCGCGTGCCGTGCGCTTCCAGCGCATGCGTGTAGTCGGCGAACAGCACGAGTGCCGCGAGCCCCGCGGAGCCGATCGCATACCCCTTCGTGACGGCCTTCGTCGTGTTGCCGACGGCGTCCAGCGGGTCGGTGACGGCGCGCACCTGGTCCGGCATGCCGCTCATCTCGGCGATGCCGCCGGCGTTGTCCGTGATCGGGCCGTAGGCATCCAGCGCGACGATGATGCCGGCCATCGACAGCATCGCCGTTGCCGCGATGGCGATGCCGTACAGGCCGCCCAGCTGGTACGCGACGAGGATCGCGGCGCACACGACGAGCACGGGATACGCGGTCGACTTCATCGACACGCCCAGACCCGCGATGATGTTGGTGCCGTGGCCCGTCGTCGATGCTTCCGCGATGTGGCGCACGGGGCCGAACTCCGTGGCCGTGTAGTACTCGGTGATGTAGACCATCAGGCCCGTGAGCGCGATGCCGACCGTGGCGCAGCCCAGCATGCGCCAGCGCATCGCATCGTCCGGCCACACGAGCCACGTGACGGCGGCGAACCCGATCAGCGACAGCCCGGCCGACCACCACAGCCCCGTGTACAGCGCGTACATGATCTTGTGCCCCGGATGGTTCTTCACGAGCGAGCAGCCGACGATGGACGCGATGATGGAGATCCCGCCCAGCAGCAGCGGATACACGGTGCCCGTGCCGCCCATGCCGGGGATCACCAGTGCACCCAGCAGCATCGTGGCGACGAGCGTGACGACATAGGTTTCGAACAGGTCGGCCGCCATGCCGGCGCAATCGCCCACGTTGTCGCCCACGTTGTCGGCGATGACGGCGGGATTGCGGGGATCGTCCTCGGGAATGCCGGCCTCGACCTTGCCGACGAGGTCGGCGCCGACGTCCGCGCCCTTCGTGAAGATGCCGCCGCCCAGGCGCGCGAAGATCGAGATCAGCGACGCGCCGAATGCGAGCCCCACGAGCGGCTGGATCACTTCATGGTGGGTCAGCGCGGCGTCCGCGCGAAGGACCAGGATCCAGTAGAACAGCGCCACGCCCAGCAGGCCCAGTCCGACGACGAGCATGCCCGTGATCGCGCCGCCGCGGAAGGCGACGTTCAGCGCCTGGTCGAGCCCCGTTGCCGCCGCCTGCGCCGTGCGCACGTTGGCGCGGACGGACACGTTCATGCCGATGAAGCCGCAGGCCCCGGACAGCAGCGCGCCGGCGAGGAAGCCGCCCGCGGTCGCGGGTCCGAGTAACAGGAAGATGGCGATCAGCAGGACGATGCCCACGATGCCGATGGTCCGGTACTGGCGCGCCAGGTAGGCCGAAGCCCCCTGCTGGATGGCCAGCGAGATTTCCTGCATGCGGCCGTTGCCGGGATCCTGGTGCAGGACCCAACTGCGCGACCACAAGCCGTAGAATACCGCGATGACGCCGCACGCGACGGCGAAGATGAGCTGCGCGGATGCCATGTCGTCCCCCTCGTTCTTCGATCAAACCACCACAGAGTCGAAAGGCCGCGTGCACTTGCCTGCGATACGGCCTGCCTTGCTGCATTCGCCGCACAAAAGTGCGACAAAACTTTGATCTAAAAACCTGGACGGATGGCATGAGTCATCCGGAGCCAAAAAAGAGCGGCTTGCGCCGCCCTGGAATGCTCAGCCTGCGAGTGCCGCGAAAGCGGCGTCGCGCACCTGTTCGACCGGGCCGACGCCCGAGATCTTGCGGTACTTCGGCGCGCCCGGCAGGCCGGATTCCGCCCACTTGTTGTAATAGCCGAGCAGGACTTCGGTCTGGTTGTGGTACACGGCCAGGCGTTTCTTGACCGTTTCTTCCGTGTCGTCGTCGCGCTGGACCAGCGGTTCGCCCGTCACGTCGTCGATGCCTTCGACCTTCGGCGGGTTGAACTTGACGTGGTACACGCGGCCCGAACCGGGGTGGCTGCGGCGCCCCGTCATGCGCTCGAGGATCAGTTCGTCCGGCACGTCGATTTCCAGCACGTAGTCGATCTGCACACCGCTGTCCTTCATGGCGTCGGCCTGCGCGATCGTGCGCGGGAAGCCGTCGAACAGGTAGCCGTTGGCGCAGTCCGCTTCCTTCAGGCGCTCCTTCACCAGGCCGATGATGATGTCGTCCGACACCAGCTGGCCAGCATCCATCACTTTTTTCGCAGCCAGGCCCAGCTCGGTGCCGGCCTTGATGGCCGCACGCAGCATGTCGCCGGTGGAAATCTGGGGGATGTTGTATTTTTCTTTGATGAAGTTCGCCTGGGTGCCTTTACCGGCGCCGGGGGCTCCTAACAAAATGAGACGCATGAAGGGATTCCTAAAGGTATTTAATAATTCTTGTCGAGGCGGTTATAGTTGGGAACAGATAACCGCATTGATGCATGTCTGACTAGCTGATACGAAACTTACCACAAAAGCAGCATCAAACGCCACTGAAGGCGGCCGATCTCTCAGCCGTTTGACGTGGCGCAAGCAGGCTGAAGAGTAGTTTCCACGCGGATCAAGACGTATAGAAAAGTCGCACGCGCTCGAGGTCGGCCGGCGTGTCGACACCGGCATGCGGCGCCTCGTCCGTCACGTGGACGGCGATCGGCACGCCGTGCCACAGCACGCGCAATTGTTCCAGGGCTTCGATGGATTCGAGCGGCGACGGTTCCAGCTGCGGGTAGCGCTGCAGGAACGCATTGCTGTACGCGTACAGGCCGATGTGGCGCAGGGGCACGTAGCCAGCCGGCAATTGCTCGCGGGTGGCGGCAAAGCCGTCGCGGTGCCACGGGATCGTGGCGCGCGAGAAGTAAAGCGCCCTGCCGAGCTTGTCCAGCACGACCTTCACCACGTTCGGATTGAAGGCGTCGGCGACGTCGGAGAGCGGATGGGCGCACGTGGCCATCGGCACGTCGCTTGAAATGCGCGCGGCGCAGGCGGCCAGCAGCGCGGGGTCGATCAGGGGTTCGTCGCCCTGCAGGTTGACGACGACGGCGTCGGGCGCGAGGCCGAGCAGGTGCGCCACTTCGGCGATGCGGTCCGTGCCGGACGGGTGGTCGGCGCGCGTCATGCACGCCTCGATGCCGTGCGCGGCGCAGGCGGCGGCGATGTCGGCGTGGTCGGTGGCGACGATGATGCGGGACGCGCCCGATTGCTGCGCGCGTTCGGCCACGCGCACGATCATCGGCTTGCCGCCCAGGTCCGCGAGCGGCTTGTTCGGCAGCCGCGTCGACGCCAGGCGGGCCGGGATGATGACGACGAAACCCATTACAGCGCGGGCTCGACCTTGCGCGCCTCTTCGGCCCACATGATCGGGATGCCGTCGCGGATCGGATACGCGAGGCGGTCCGGGCGGCAGATCAGTTCCTGCGCTTTCTTGTCATATTCGAGCGGTCCCTTGCACAGCGGGCAGACCAGGATATCAAGCAGTCGGGCGTCCACGACATTTCTCCACGATTTGGGCAGCCAGCGCGGCATCGATCTGCGCGCCGACCGGCACGACCCACACGCGCGGGTCGTTGTTGATTGTTTCAAGTTGCCGACATTTTACTGCATCCTTCTCCGTCACCAGGATGACGTCGGCGTCGACGGCCGCAAACGGGTCGTCCAGGAAGTCGTGGTGGTCGGGCAGCGGCAGCTCGGCAACGTCGAGGCCGGCGGCCCGCAGCAGCGCGAAGAAGCGCCCCGGATTGCCGATGCCGGCCGCCGCCAGCACGCGCTCGCCGCGCAACGCGGACAACGGTACGCGTTCGCCCGCATCCATCAGGCGCTCGGCATGGTCGCCCGCGAGGCGCATCTGCCAGGGCCGGCCGCCCACCGCTGCCGCGAGTTGCGGCGTGATCTCCGGCGCGTTGACGACGGTGAAGTCGCGCCGCCGCGACGGCGGTTCGCGCAAGGGGCCGGCCGGCAAGGTCCAGCCGTTGCCGGCGCCGCGGCCGTCGAACAGGATGATCTCCACGTCGCGCGCGAGGGCATAGTGCTGCAGGCCGTCGTCCGTGATCACGACGTCCACGTCCGGATGCAGGTCCAGCAGACGGCGCCCGGCCTCGACGCGCTTGCGGCCGACGACGACCGGGCACCCTGCCCGCGCCGCGATCAATACGGGTTCGTCGCCGACGTCCTGTGCGCGCGACGTGGGCAGCACTTCGCGCGGTGCGTCTTCGGCGCCGCCGTGGCCGCGCGAGATCACGCCGGGTGTCATGCCCGCCGCGCGCAGTTGCTGCGCCAGCCAGATCGTGAGCGGGGTCTTGCCCGTGCCGCCGATGAAGATATTGCCGACGACGACGACAGGCACGGGCAGCCGTTCGGCCTTCAGCACGCCGGCGCGGTACAGGGCGACGCGCAGCGCGACCAGCACGCGCAGCAGCAGCGCAAGCGGCAACAGGGCGATGGCGAGGGGACCGCGGCGGAGCCAGGCGCGGGTGAGTGTGGATTCGAGAGAGGATGCCATGTAAAAGCCGAAACGTCGTCCCTGCGTAGGCAGGGACCCATCCTGCCCGCGTCTTGTCAGCGCAAGCATAACTTGGGTCCCCGCCTGCGCGGGGACGACGGGTATTGTTACTTCTGCCCGCCCGTCTGCGCCGCGAACGTCAGCTTGTCGTAACCGGCCATGCGCGCCGCTTCCAGCACGTTGATGACCATCTGGTGCATCGCGAACTGGTCGGCATTGACGATGATGACGGGGTCCTTCACGGGCGCCGCCAGCGGCTGGCCGTCCGGACCGGTGGCGGCCGCGCGCTTGAGGTCGTCGGCGAGGCTCGCCACGCCGTGGAAGGCGACCGGCACGTTGTTCACCGTGTAGTTACCCTTGGCATCGACCGTGACGTTGATCTCGAACGGCTTCTCGATCGCCTTCTCGGCATCGGCCGTCGGCAGCGTGATCTGCAGTTCGGTGAACTTGCTGTACGTGGTCGTCACCATCAGGAAGATCAGCACGACCAGCAGCACGTCGATGAACGGGATCAGGTTGATTTCCGGATCCTCGCGTTTGCGGCCGCGGCGGAAGTCGATCATTTGCGGGCACCGTGGACGACGTCGACGAATTTCACGGCCTGCAGCTCCATGTCGATGATGAAGCTGTCGACCAGTGCGCGGAAGTGGCGGTAGAACACGAGGGCCGGCATCGCGATCGCCAGGCCGAAGCCCGTGTTGTACAGCGCGACGGAGATACCGTGGGCCAGTTGCGCGGGATTCGTGCCGCTGGCGTTCTGCGCGCCGAAGATCTCGATCATGCCGACCACCGTGCCGAACAGGCCCATCAGCGGCGCCAGCGACGCGATCGTGCCCAGCGTCGTCAGGAAGCGTTCCAGCACGTGGGCAACGCCCCTGCCCGCTTCCTCGATCGATTCCTTCATCACGTCGCGCGGCGCGTCGACGTTGCGCAGCGCGGCGGCCAGCACGGCGCCGAGCGGGGAATTCGTTTGCAGCTTGTCGATGATGTCCGGAGTGACCTTGCCGCTGCGATAGACCTGAATGACTTCATCGAGCAACTGGCGCGGCAGGATCTTCTCGCGGCGCAGGTAGATCAGGCGCTCGATGATCAGGGCCAGGGCGATGATCGATGCGATCAGCAACAGCCAGATGGGCCAGCCGGCGGCTTGAAGAATGGCGAGCAAATGGGACTCCCGGATAAGTAAAAAACAATGAAACAAGTTAGTTGCGCAATGTAACGTGTTGCCCGGATTGCGGCAAGTAGAGTTCTGCACACTTTCTGTGGATAAAAGTGTGTGCAAGGCGCTCCAGTTGCGCTAAGCACCTTGATTCTTAAAGGATATTTTTCCGTGCGTAAAAACTTGGCAGGACAGGAGTACGTTTTCCTGCATAGAACTTCGAGACTGGCCGGGAGCCAGATTGCATGTAGTTGCCCACAATTTCTGTGGATAAATTTGTGAGAAATCAGCTTTCCATAAGGTAAGTATTTGATTTTAATCAGAGAAATTTCGACGTCCAAAAAATAGGCACGGTTGTGCCTGACTACAAGTCCGCCTCTCCCCTGCCCTTCTGCACATTTTTTGTGGACAAAATTGTGCGCAAGCGCACCAACCATAATCTAAGTCATTGATTTTTAAAGATAAACAATATGCGCCCGTTTTTTGAGCAGGCACTTATCCACGCCCCAGGGATGAACGCCCGCAGGATTTTTCACACAAACTGTGGAAAAAGATGTGAGCAAGCACATCGTTCGCCCACTAAGCCTTTGATTTCGCTCAACATTGTTAGCCGAGCCCAATTTTTAGGCACGCCGGACTTGCCCACAGCGACGACGCCGCGCCGGTTGCCTGTTCCGGCCATGCCGCGACCTGGGTTATAGTCGCGTCCCGGCGCCGGCCGACCTTCTTCACAAATTTTATGGAAAAGATTGTGAGCAAGGCCCTTGATCATGGACAAAGTCATTGAATCTAAACAGTATTTTTTCCATGCAGATTTTTTAGGCAGTGGACAACCGGTCCTGCGGCCCCGCGCCGAAGGGCCTCTGTTCACACAAACTGTGGAAAACGATGTGAGCAAGAGCCGGGACAGCATCCTAAGTGTTTGATTGCTCTAGGAAAATATATTCACGCTGAATTTTTGAGCACCGCCGACTTGTCCACTTTCACACATAAACTGTGGATAAGATTGTGGCCAAGTATCCGAAGATGCACTCAAGCCATTGATCCATAAGGCAATTTGGTTGCTGCATTGAAATCGAGCAGCGTCGTTTTACTATAAAAATCAGGCGTTTACAAAAACTACTTGTTGTTCTACAGCAGATGTATCTTACACTGCGCGCAGCCATGTTTTTGTGGACAGTTCAAACCAGCTCAACCCTATGTTCCCCACCGAAGACGCCGATCCGGCCTATGCCGCCCCGCCCGTACTGACCGTCACGGCCCTCAACCAGCAGGTCGCGCGCCTGCTGGAGCGCACCTTTCCCCTCGTGTGGATCGGCGGCGAGATCTCGAATTTCACGCGCGCGGCCAGTGGCCACTGGTATTTCACGCTGAAGGACGACGCGGCCCAGGTGCGCGCCGTCATGTTCCGCGGCCGCGCCCAGTACGCGGGCTTTACCCCGCGCGAAGGCGACAAGGTCGAGGTGCGCGCCCTCGTCACGCTGTACGGCGCACGGGGCGATTACCAGATCAACGTGGAAGCGATCCGCCGCGCCGGCGTGGGCGCGTTGTACGAAGCGTTCATGCGCCTGAAGGAAAAGCTGGGGGCCGAGGGCCTGTTCGACGAAGCCCGCAAGCGTTCCCTGCCGCTGTTCGCGCGCACGGTGGGCATCGTCACGAGCCCGCAGGCGGCCGCGCTGCGCGACGTGCTGACGGCCCTCAAGCGGCGCGTGCCGCACGTGCGCGTCGTGCTGTATCCGGCGCCCGTCCAAGGCCAGCTGGCCGCGCAGAAGATCGCCGAGGCCATTGCCATCGCGTCGTACCGGCGCGAAGTGGACGTGCTGATCGTGTGCCGCGGCGGGGGCTCGATCGAAGACCTGTGGAGCTTCAACGAGGAAGCCGTCGCGCGCGCGATCGCGGCGTGCAGCATGCCCGTGATCTCGGGCGTGGGCCACGAGACGGATTTCACCATCGCCGACTTCGCCGCCGACCTGCGCGCCGCCACGCCGACGGCCGCCGCCGAGCTCGCCGCGACGGCGCGCGCGGACTGGCTCGCATCCCTGCAGGCGGACGCGGGCGACCTGCGCCGCGCGATGGACCGCGTCCTGTCCGACGCCAGCCAGGGGCTCGACAACCTGTCGCGCCGCCTGCTGAGCCCGTCGAGCCAGATCCAGCACCAGCGCCTGAAACTTCTTGGCATGGCCAGCAGTCTCACGCATGCCGTCCGTGCGCCGGTGAACCGGCATGGCTTGTTGCTGGCACAGCTGCAACAGCGCTGGGCCCGCCATCGCCCGGACTGGAGCGGGCTGCGTACGCGGCTGGAATCCGACCGGCGCCACCTGGTGGCCAGCGTCGGCAACCAGTTGCGCGCGCGGCGCGAGGCATTGAACGCCCTGGCGGCGCAGCTGGAACTGCTGAACCCGCAGCGCACGCTGGAGCGCGGCTATGCGATCGTCAGCAATGCGAAAGGTAAAGTTCTACATGCGCCGGGCCAGATCAAGCCGCGCGACGTGTTGCGCATCCGCCTGGCGGAAGGCAGCGCCGAGGTCAGCGTGGCCGGCGTACAGGACTTACTCGAATGACAATCTGATGTATTCGCAAAGTCATATCTGCAACGTTTAGCTAACCGGTTTAGAATAAGCGCCCGAATTGATGTACCGCAGAGACTCTCGAGTCTCCCGTCAACTTTTAAGGAACAAGACATGGAACATACCCTGCCCCCACTGCCGTACGCTAAGGACGCCCTGCAGCCGCACATCTCGGCCGAGACGCTGGAATACCACTACGGCAAGCACCATCAGGCCTACGTCACCAACCTGAACAACCTGATCAAGGGCACCGAGTTCGAAAACCTGTCGCTGGAAGAGATCATCAAGAAATCGCAGGGCGGCATTTTCAACAACTCGGCCCAGGTGTGGAACCACACCTTCTTCTGGAACTGCATGACCCCGAACGGCGGCGGCGCCCCGACCGGCCCGGTCGCCGATGCGATCAACGCCAAGTGGGGTTCGTTCGACAAGTTCAAGGAAGAATTCCAGAAGTCGGCCGTCGGCAACTTCGGTTCGGGCTGGACCTGGCTGGTGAAAAAGACGGACGGCACCGTCGACATCGTCAACACCTCGAACGCTGGCACCCCGCTGACCACCGACAACGTGGCCCTGCTGACCTGCGACGTCTGGGAACACGCCTACTACATCGACTACCGCAACGCCCGTCCGAAGTTCGTCGAGGCATGGTGGAACGTCGTTAACTGGGACTTCGTGAACAAGAACTTCGCGTAAACTCGACAGCAGGTTGTTTCGTCAAAATTAGACGCGACGTCGTCTGACAGGATCGAAACATCTGTCAAGTTTGATGTGTCACAGCCCGCTTCTGCGGGCTGTGCTTATTTTGGCCATCGCTTTTTACGCACCTTCACGCTGCCTGCTGTACGACTCATCATTCTTTCTGGACGTCCACTTCATGAAAAGAACAAAAATTCTGATCGATTATCAAATCACGCCGAGTGGCGAACTGCTGAGAAATAAAGAATTGTTTGCTGTTCCCGGCTTCAAATTCGTACGGGAGCTTGGCGTCGGCTTCAATGGAAATGTGTTTCTTGCGGAGGACAATACGCTAGGACGACAGGTTGCGATCAAGGTGTGGAATAACCTCATCACGGATGCGGGTTGTCGCGCACTGGGCGAGATAAAAAAGCTTGCGAACATACGCCATCACAATTTCGTGCCGGTGTTTTTGTTCGACCAGATCAGGAATGTACCCTACGCCATCATGGAATACGTAGAGGGACAATCCTTGAAAAAATGGCTTACGACCCCCGCTTCCCCTCTTGATCGCGTGCGCATTTGGACTCAGTACTCGGCCTCGATGCTACATCTGTATGACCAAGGGATTTATCACGGGGATCCCCACGCCGGAAACGTCATGCTCGCCACGCCGCCACATGGCTATGTCAGTCCGCCTCTGACACGAAGTTGGGTCCCCGCTGCATCGACCTATAAAGTCATGATCCTCGACACCGGGACCAGCGAATTTTGGAAAAAGAAGACCGACTTCGAGCAGCGGGAAAAGAAGGTCCTGGTCGAGATGATAGATCGAATGTTCGGTTCGCTGTGTATCGAAAAACCGGTGACCATAGATCATTCCCTGTCGCCCAAGGAAATACTCGCTTTCGGTGATGTTCTTGCTGTCCTGTTTGCGCGAAATGCTGCCGGGTTTCCTCAAGGCTCGGAAAACATGGGCGATGCCCAAGACGAGCTTGATTACGTGATGGAAAATATTCCTGGCTATATAAAAGATAGTTTGAAGACATCGTATTTTCATGGGAACCAAATCCCACAGTCGCCACCTCGTCTGAGATGGTAGCAATCGCACCGTGCTGAAGAGGTACGGACGTCTGCGCCATCACCTGTGGCGGCCAAGTCGCCCAGCCGCGCCACGGCGATGGCAAACCGCCAGTTTTGTCTCAAAACTGTACGATTTTGTCTTGCCTACCCACCAAACATGCTCCAACCTTGCCCGCTCTTATAAAATGTCGGGCTCAAGGAGAACATCATGTATCGCGTACTGTTGGTGGAAGACGATCCGCGCCTCGCGGAACTGGTGACGGAATACCTGTCCGGCTATGAATTCTCGGTCGACCTCGTCACGCGGGGCGACGCCGCGCTGGAACACTTCAAGACGGCCGCGCCGGACATCGTCGTGCTCGACCTCATGCTGCCCGGCATGGACGGCATGGTCGTGTGCCGCCAGATCCGGGACGTGTCCGACGTGCCGATCCTGATCCTCACGGCGCGCGAAGATACCTACGATGAAGTCTCGGGCCTGGAACAGGGTGCGGACGACTTCGTCAACAAGCCCGTGCAGCCGCGCGTACTGCTGGCGCGCCTGCGCGCCCTGCTGCGCCGCACGCAGACGAAGACGGTCACGGATTCCCGCGTGCTCGAGTTCGGCGCGCTGCGCATCATGACGAGCGACCGCAGCGTCACGTGGCGCGGCCAGCCGTGCGTGCTCAGCAATACCGAATACAAGCTGCTGCTCGTACTGGCCGAGGCCGCCGGCCGCGTGCTGTCGCGCGACGAGCTGCTCAAGAAGATGCGCGGCATCGAGTTCGACGGCCTCGACCGCAGCATCGACAACTGCATCTCCAAGCTGCGCCGCAAGTTCGACGACAACCTGTCCGAGAAGATCAAGACGGTGTGGGGCGAAGGCTATCTGTTCTCCCCGTCGGCCTGGAACTGAAACCTAGCGTCCGCCCGACACGTCGATGAACGTGCCGGTCGCATACGACGCCTCGTCGGACAGCAGCCACAGCACGGCGGCCGCCACTTCGTCCGCCGTGCCGCCGCGCGCCATCGGCACGGACGATTGCAGGCGCTGGATGCGGCCCGGTTCGCCGCCGCTGGCGTGCATGTCCGTGTCGATCAGGCCCGGTCGCACGCCGTTCACGCGGATTCCCTCCTGCGCCACCTCCTTCGCCAAGCCGATCGTCAGCGCATCCACGGCCGCCTTCGACGCGGCGTAATCGACGTATTCGTTGGCGGACCCGAGCACGGCCGCGCGCGACGATACATTCACGATCGCCCCGCCGTGGCCGCCATGCCGGGTCGACATGCGCCGCACCGCTTCGCGCGCGCACAGGAAGCTGCCCGTGACGTTCGTGGAGAAGATGCGGTTGATGCGCGCGGCGTCCATGTGTTCGACCCGCGTCTGGCGCGCGAGGATGCCGGCGTTGTTGACGAGGGCGTCGAGCCGGCCGCAGCGGGCGTCGACGGCCGCGAACAGGCGCGCGACGTCCGTTTCGTCGGCCACGTCGGCGGCCACCGCGAACGCCTGCCCGCCGGCCGCTTCGATGGCTTGCACGACGGCACGTGCCGCCTCTTCGTTGTCCCGGTAATTCACGCAAACCGTGTACCGGCGCCGTGCGGCGAGCAGCGCGCAGGCGGCGCCGATGCCGCGGCTCGCGCCCGTGATCAGGATGGTCTTGTTCATTGTCGTCCTTATTGTATGCTACCGGACGAGCATACCGCGTTATTCGAAGATCGGGACGATCGCCAGCGGCGCGTTATAGGTGATGACCTGGGCGCGTCCGGGCGCCGTGCCGAAGCGCCAGGTCACGATGGGGAACCCTTCGTCCGGATCGCCCGTGAAGGCGGCGCCGGACGTCACGGGCAGCGCCTGCTCGCCGCCCTCCGCATGGCGCAGGCGGGCGCCGGCCGATTCCTTCTTCGGGAACACGAAGCGCACGCCGGCGCACTGGCGCGCGCGCTGCGACGCGTCCACGTAGCGCACGAAGCCGAGCGCCTGGGCACAGGCCGTGCGCAGGTCGGCGGCGTCGTACTGGCCGTCGGCCCGCGGCGCGATCGTCACCTGTGGGCGCAGCACGAACGGCATGCCCTTGCGGTTCAGGACGAGCGCCGCATTCTCGTCGTAGGCCGCTTTCTGCAGCGGGAACACGGTGCGGCCGAGGGCGTCCAGCGGCAGGTTCAGCTGCGTCGTCTTGCCCGTCAGCGTAAGCTGGGCGCCCTCGCCGAGTCCGACGTGGTCGCGCGACTGCACCTGCAACTGGCTTTGTAATAAATTCTTCGGGCCGCCGTATTTCTCGAACTGGACCATGGCCCGGTACGCATCCCGGTAGCTCACCCATTCGCCGGCCTGTGCCTGTGCTTGCGCGCCGGTCGAAACGACCGCGAGCAGCGAGGCGAAGGCAGCGATGAGGTGGCGGGATGCGCGCATCGTCAGAACCGGTAGGCGAAGGCGGTCGAAACCGTCAGGTTGGTGGACCGCTCGACGAGCGGGCTCTTGGCGGCATTGCCCAGCAGGCCCTTGGCCTGCAGGTTCGACGTCAGCATCCACGAGGGCGACAGGGCCCAGTTCCAGCGCACCCCGACGTGCGCCTCCTGCAGGCCGCCGCCCGCCTCGTAGTACGAGAAACGGCTGCGCGACGCTTCTTCGCGCGAGACGCCGAAATACGTCTGGTTGTAATTGCGGTTCACGATGGAGACGCCCGCCGACACCGACACGCGGTGCTGGCTGCCCAGCTCGAACGCGAGCCGCTGCACACCCAGGTCCAGGCGCGCGCCGTCGTGGTCGTTGCCGGCGCCGTACAGGACGCTGCTCGTCAGACGCCACTGCGGCGTCAGGTAATAGTTCGCGAAGGCACCGCCCTGCAGGCGCGCGCCGATCTTGTTCATCCCATGCAAGTCCGTGGACGTCATGTTGCGCTTGTCGATCGGGTCCGGGACGGGGCCGATCAGGGCCGTGCCCGCGGTGCCGATACCGTCGATGGACCCGCCCGTGCCGGAATCGTCACGGCCGGGCTGCACGGCCAGCAGCGGACCGTATTCGACCGTCGGGCTGTCCGTCAGGTGCATGCCGGCGCTCATGCCGGAAATAAAAAGGCCGTTGCTCCATTGGATCTGGAGCACCGGCAACGCTGATACCTTGCGGCTTCCCGTCCCGTCCCAGCGCGGCGCCGACTGCACGCCGAGGCCCACGTACATGTCGCGGCTGCCGTCGGGCATGGGGTTGGTCGCCGGCGTCTGGGCCCACGTCGTGGCACAGGCGCTGCTGAGCGCAAGGAAGAGAAGCTTGTTCATGTTCAGGGTTAAAAGATTCGGGAAGACAACATTCTACGTCCTTGTCTTCCTTCCTCCCATATCCTTTCCTGCTTTAATGCCTCGTCGCAACTTCAGTCGAGAATACCACCGGCAGATCGCTGCGCGGGATCACGGCCAGGTGGGCGGGCGTCGTCACGTGCATGGCGCACATGATGTCCGGTCCCGGCACGGAGCGCACCTCGCGCACGAGGATCTTGTCGGCCGTGCCCAGGATGCCGTCGATGGCCGTCGAGTAGCAGCTGTTGGCGCCGCTGCCCATGAATACGCCGACGACCATCTGCGATGCGAAATCGACGGCAGGCTTGGCGCGACCCGGTGCGTGCTCGTTCCACAGACGGGTCCAGGCAGCCTCGTCCTTGACGACGACGGTGCGCGCGTCGTGGACGCCCGACAGGCTCGTCGCGTCCGCGGTCTGGAAGAAGATGTCCGAGGCAGCCACCTTGTTGAAGGCGACGTCGGCGTCCACACGGTCCACGGCCACGACCTGCATCGGCTGGGTCACGACGGGCAGGCAGATGGCGACCGGCGTCACGTCGCGCTCGTCGATCTCGACTTCCAGCTTGCTGGCGCCCGCCGCCACGCGGCCGACGACCATGCTGCGGCAACCGCTGGCGTAGTCGCCCGCGAACACGGCGAGGAGCATCTTGCGCGTGAAATCGATCTTCGGCTGGGTCGGCACCGGCGTGCGGCCGGCGGTGTGCTGGGCCCACAGCTTGTCCCAGGCGGCCTGGTCCTTGACGACAACGGTCTGGGGCGCCGTCACGCCCGAGAACGTGTCCTTCACCACCGTGTCGAACGTGATGCCCGTGCCGGCGGCCGGCAGGAAGTTCAGCTGTTCGACCTTGTGGCCGCTGCCCAGGCCGAGATCGGGCTGGTCGGCATTCTTGACGATCGTCTCGAACAGCGTGCGGGCGCTCTCGTCCTGGCAATACGTCTTCGGTCCGGCGATCGTGTCGCCATACGAGCACAGGCGGGCTTCCGGCTTGTTACCGAACAGAACTTGCTCATAGGACGCATCTGCGCAGCGACCGGCGTGATCCCAGAACACTTGCTTGCCGTCGATGACGTACAGGCGGTTCTTCGTTTCGGCGCAGGCGGCATTGCGCGCCATCTCGACGAACGGGGCGGTGGCCAGCGCGGCCGGGTTCGGCTCGCCGACCGCGATGCCGGGGCTGGCTTGCTGGTCATGCATCGTGCTTCCTCCGCCGCAGGCAGCCAGTGCCGCGGCAACGACGATGGCGCCCAGTGGCGGCATCACGCGTCCAAACATGCTCATACTCTCCCTCTCCTGGAAACGATGGCGCCGTGTGCCCGGCACGCATCCCGAATAAAAAAAGGGTCCGCCTTCTCTCGCGCATCGGGCGGACCCAAACGGAAAACCCAATGCTGTGCATCGTACGGTCAAGGCGCAATAACTTCATCCGCGGACTGTCGGGCATTTGTCCTCAATTTGTAAGGGATGGTTTTTTAGATCATTGCTCCTATACAATTTCGATATGTGCAAGACAAATCCAGGCCCGAAGCTTTGCCACGACCGGAGGACAGCGGCTTGAATCGCCTGTTCTTCCGTTTCTTCGTGCTCGTCATGCTGTCGATTACGGCCGCGACGTTCGTCATTTATTTCGTCTTCGCACGCCTGTTCGGCGACCCACTGGACGACATCGCGCGGCGCCAGGCATCGGCCCAGATCTTCCTGCTCGAGCAATATGTCGACCGCGCTCCGGCCGACGAGTGGCTGGGCCGCCTGAACAAGGTGCGCGAAGTGTCGGAAGCCCATTTCGACCTGATTCCGCTGGACCAGGCGCGCGCCGCCCTGCCTGTCCGCCAGCACGCGGCGCTGGAGCGGGGCGAGGTCGTGCTGGATCCGCAGCACAAGGCGTTCTTCCGGCGCGTCGACCTGCACGGCGACCGCTACATCGGCAGCAACGAGGAAGCGATCCGTGCCTACAACCTGCCGATCGACCTCGGGCAGGCGCTCGCAATGGAAGTGGTGCGCTACGTCGTCGTGGCGCTGGCGCTGCTCGTGCCGATTGCGCTGTGGTCGCGCTCGCACTGGCAGGCGTTGCAGACGCTGTCGCGCGTGGCGGACGAATTCGGCGCCGGGCAACTGTCGGCGCGGGCGAACCTGAAGCCGGCGGATGCCGTCTATCCGCTGGCCGAACGCATCAATGCGATGGCCGAGCGGATCCAGGGGCTACTGGAAGCGCAGAAGAACCTGCTGCACTCCGTGTCGCACGAACTCCGCACGCCGATCGCGCGGCTGGAATTCGCGCTGGAACTGCTGGCCGAGCGCGCGGGCGATCCCGCTTTGTCCAAGCGCATCGCGGCGATGGAGGGCGACCTGACGGAGTTGAACGATCTCGTCAACGAACTGCTGTCGATGAGCAAGCTGGACAGCGCCCAGGGCCCGCAGCGCGCCCTGTTCGAACTGGAACCGCTGCTGCGCGAATGCACGGACGGCCTGCATCCGCGGCCGCAGCGGCTGCACGTGGACCTGGGCGAGCGCCTGGGCAGCGTGGACGGCGATCGCCGCCTCATCGGCCGCGCCATCGGCAACCTGCTGCGCAATGCCCAGAAGTACGCGGCGCACGAGGTCGCGCTGCGCGTGCGCCGCGACGATTGCCGCATCGAGATCGCCGTCGAGGACGACGGCCCGGGCATCCCCGAAGAGGAACGGGAACGCATCTTCGAACCGTTCTATCGCCTCGACCGCAGCCGCGACCGCGCCACCGGCGGCTTCGGCCTCGGCCTGTCGATCGCGCACAAGGCGATCGCGCTGCATGGCGGGCACCTGAAAGTCGAGCAGTCGGCGCTGGGCGGCGCCCGCTTCGTGATCAGCCTGCCGGACGGCGTGCTGTCCGCCTGAACCGTTATTGGCCTTTCGCAGCCTTGTCGACGAGCTTGTCCGCCACGTGCAGCGTGGCCTTGAACACGTCTGCGCGGTCGGCGCCCTGCATCTGGGGAGACAAGAGGCCCGGATTCGTCAGGAAACGGCCGCCGACGATGAGCGTGGGCGCGGAATCGACCTGGTAGTTGGCCGCGATTTTTTCGAGCTGGCGCAGGCGCGTCGTCACGCCGAACGAATTCCACGCTTCCAGGAAAGTCGCGCGGTCGATGCCGTTCTTCGCCGCCCAATCGATGATGACGTCGTCCTTGTTCAAACGGATATGGTCCGTGTGCACGGCCTTGAACACTTTCTCGTGCATGTCACCGAGCCGGCCCAGCGCCTCGAGCGTCAGGAACAGGTGCGCTTCCGGATCGGCCGGTCCCGTCGACGGGTAGTGGATGCGGCGCACCGTGATGCGGTCGCCCTCCTTCCTGATCCACTCCTCAAGTAACGGTTCCAGCGCATTGCACACCGGGCAGTGGTACATGAAGAATTCGATGACCTCGACCTTGTTGCCGTTCGCCTGCACAGATTGCGGACGGGCGAGCGTGGCATAGTCGACGCCATTCTGCGGGACGGCAGGCGACGCACAGGCGAGAGACACCGACAGGGACAGCAGCAGGCCGAGGCCGGCGGCACGCAGGAGGTGCATGGGCATTCCTTCAGGTCATGGGAAACCTGAAGGTTACCATTTCTTCAAGGAATTATCGACGCCCGACCGGTGCCGGGGGTTCCGGCTTCACGTGGCGCATCGCGTACCACAGGTGTTCCCACCAATGCTCGCGCGAATGCACGGTCAGCAGACATTGACGGTCGATTTCGCCCTTGAACACGGGGTCCGGGCACCGATTCGTCATCAGCGCGTTGCGCTGGTTTTCGGCGTTCACCAGCGCAATGGCAAGCCAGAAAACAAGTCCCGCGAGCACGACCACGAGGACCCAGGCCGCGTGGTTCCAGTTACTCGAATCAAACAGATGTTCCTCGTCCGGCTTGGACTTGTCGTACATCCTCAGGATCTTGCCTTCGACATCACTCATTGCGCTGTTTTCTACCTTTGCTTATTTCGACTTGGCTGCTTTCGCGACCAGGGCGTCCATCACTTGCAGCGTGGCCCCGAACAGGACCGGCTCGCTCTGGGTCTTGACCGAATTGTAGACCATCGCCGGCGACGTCTGGTACTTGCCGTCGATGATGATGGTCGGCACGCTGTCGACCTTGTAGTCGGTGGCGATCTGCTGCAGGCGACGCAGCTTCGTCGTCACGCCGAACGAGTTCCAGGCTTCCAGGAACTTGTTGCGGTCGAGACCATTCTTCGACGCCCAGTCGATGATGGCTGCGTCCGTGTTCAGGCGCAGGTGATCCACGTGCCAGGCCTTGAAGACCTTAGCCTGGAACTCTTCGGCCTTGCCCAGCGCTTCCAAGGTCAGGCGCAGGTGCGCTTCCGGATCGTTGGGGCCCGACGCCGGCAGGTGGATGCGCTTGAACACGATGTTGTCGCCCTGCTTTTTGACCCACTGTTCGAGCTGCGGTTCCAGCGCGTTGCAGTGCGGGCAGTGGTACATGAAGAACTCGATCACCTCGACCTTTTTACCCGTGGCCTGCACCGGTTGCGGCTGAGCGAGCGTCACGTACTCGACACCGCTCTTCGGGTCGGTCGGCGAAGCGAAAGCGGTGCTGGCGGCGAGGACGGTGGCGAGCAGGGCAAAACGCAGGGAGCGCATAGTTTTCCTTCTTGGATTGGTTAAGCGAACGTCCGCGAGATTACCACTTTTTCGGCCGCCAGCCTTAGACCGGGCTTATTTATTGCAATTGGTTACCGTCGTAACCAACACCGGGGTCAGAAGTCGTAACGTGCCGACAGTTTCAGTTGACGCCCGTCGCTCGGGTAGATACCGCCCTTGCACGAGAACGCATTGCTGAAGTAATGACGGTCCGCCAGGTTCAGCCCCGTCGCCGCGACTTCCCACGCGCCCAGCTTGATGCTGTAGCGTGCATCGAGCGTCGTGTACGACGGGATGCGCGCGCCGCACTTGTTGCTGAAGTCATCGCCGTAACGCTGGCTGTCGACCCATTGTGCGCCGATATCGGCCGACTGGCCGTTGCCCGGCACCCATGCGAGGCGCGCGGTCACGACGTTCTTCGGCACGAGTACCAGTTCGCGGCCGGCGTTCGGGCCGTCCGTGAAGTGCGCGATCACGTGCTGCAGGTGCGCGCTCGCGCGCCAGCCGGCAGCCAGCGCGGCCTCGGCATCGATCTCGAAGCCCTTGCGCTCCGTCGGATCGAGGTTCGTGTTCGCGCCCCAGCCGCCGTTCAGGGTCGGGTCATAAAAAATCTCGTTGTTCAGGCGATGGCGGAACACGCGGGCCGTCAACGTGCGGCTGTCGTCGCCCGGCGCGTGACGCAACGTGGTGCCCAGTTCGAGGTCGTGCGACGTCTGCGCCTTCAGGATGTCGGCGCTGGAACGGTAGCCGTTCTCGTCGACGTTCGCCACGCGGTAGCTCTGCCCCGCCTTCGCATACACCTCGACGAGCGGGTGCACGCGATAGCTGGCCTGCGCTTCCCACGCGTTCTGCGACTGCGAGCGGTCTTCCGGCGCGACGCCGCCCACGACGTCCACGACGCTCTTGTCGAAGTTCTCGTGGCGTGCGCCGAGGGCGATGCGGCCGTCGTGGGCCGGGTCGAAGCGCAGCTCGTCGCGCAGGTACACGGCCTTCGACGACTGGCTCGCGTCGGCGCTCGAGAACGAGGCCGTCGTCTTGCGCTTCCAGCGCGTGACGTCCACGCCGCCCACCAGTTCGTTCAGCATGCCGCCCACGTCGGACAGCCAGCGGGCGCGCGGCGAGAACTGGTCCTGGCGGCCATCGTACGCATTGTTCGAGCCGAAGGACAGGTAGTTCGAACGCACGTTGCGCTCGCGGTGCGACAGGTCCGCGGCCAGGTCGACCGCGCCCAGGCGGTACTCGGCGAAGACGTTCGCGCGGTCCGTGTTCAGCGAACCGAAATCGTTCGGCGTCGATGCCTGGCGCGGGTCCGCGTCGAACTGGGCCAGCGACAGCGAGCCGGGAAGGCGCGAATCCTGGCGCGCGCTTTCGACGTGGATGCCGGCGCGGCCGCCCGTGAAGCGGGTCTGCACGTTGAGCGAGGCCGTCGTCTGGTCGAAATCGCTGTTGCGGCGGTAGTTATTGGAACCCTGGCGCGCGACGGCGATGTCGGCGCTGACGTTACCGGCCGTCTGCGACAGCGATGCGCGCACGTCGTGCTCGTGGAACGAACCGCCTTCCGCAAACACGGAGCCGTGCAGGCCGCCAGCCACGTTGCGGCGCGTCGTGATCTGGATGACGCCACCGGTGGCGCCTTCGCCATACAGCACGCTGCCGCCGCCGCGCGTGATCTCGATGCGTTCGACCGTGTCGATCGGGATCGTCGACAGCACGGTGTTCGCCAGTTCGTTCTCGTTCAGGCGCACGCCGTCGACCATGATCACCATGTTCTGCGCGCTGTTCGTGCCGAAGCCGCGCAGGTCGAGCGCGAAGTCGGGCGACGAGTCCAGGCTCTGGCGGCCGTACACGCCGCCGATCTTGCGGATCGCGCTGTTCACGTCGTTGACGCCGGCGCGGCGGATGTCGTCCTGCGTGATGACGGTGGCGCCGATCGGGCGCAGGGTTTCCACGCTCGGGAAACGGGAACCGGTGATCACGACAGTCGATGGGTTGCCGTCCTGGGCGCGCACGGCGCCGGTGGAGAAGGACAGGACGATGGCACAGGCCAGCGCGATCGGCTTGACAGCCGGCGCGCCGCGGGTGGAGGCGGCAGTATGCATTGGATGTTCAGTGTTCGTTTGGCGCCGGCAAGCGTCCCCGCACGCCGGCGTACACAAAAGCGCGGCATGACGCCGGCTTCCCCTGTCTGGCCGGTCTCCGGGCTCCAAGACGGACCGGCCCACCTTCCTGTGCAAGCACAGTGGTCGTCGGGGCGGCCTGTCGCCATGCGGCGACGCTTGTTTACCGTTGCGGGGGCAGCACACGTTGGCACGCCGCCGGAGGCGACGCCGCTTCGTGTTTCCCGTTTAACTGCATGCGCAGACGCGCACGCGGGCACCAGAACCCCGAGATTATAACCTGTATAGTGTGGGCACAAAAATAACAGCCACGCCCGGGATCCCGCATGCTTCCTCGTTTCCGATTTCGCCTCGCCCTCGCCGCCGTGCTCCTGCTGGCGGGCGCCGTGTGGGCCGCACCTGCGTCCGACGGCATCGCCCTCGCCCCGCCCGATGCCGCCGCCGTGCGCGTGCCCAGCAGCCCCGACGCCTGGCGCGGGCCGCGCACGGGCCGCGAACCCACGCTGTCGGACCGCGTCGTCCATTACGACATCGCCGCCACGCTCGACCCGGTCAAACACACGGTCACGGGCCGCGAGCGGCTCACGTGGCGCAACCGCAGCAACGTCGCCGTCAGCAGGGTCTACCTGCACCTGTACATGAACGCGTTCGAAAGCGCGGGCAGCACGTATTTCACGGAGCGGCGCGAGCGCGACGGCACCTTCCGCTCGGGCGTCGACATCAAGGATGCGTGGGGCCACATCGCCCTGCGCCGCGTCGCGCAAGGCAGCGCTGGCGTGCCGTGGACCTTCGTCCATCCCGACAACGGGCCGGCGACGGACCGCACCGTCGTGCGCTTCGACCTGCCGCAGGCCGTCGCACCGGGCGCATCGACGACGCTCGACATCGACTTCGTCACGCAACTGCCGCGCGTCGTCGCACGGGCCGGGTACTTCGGCACGTTCCACCTCGTGGCCCAGTGGTTCCCGAAGATCGGCGTGCTGGAACTGCCGGGAGAACGGGGGGCACAGGCCGCGCGCTGGAACGTGCACGAGTACCACCTGAATTCCGAGTTCTACGCGGACTTCGGCAGCTACGACGTGAAGCTCACCGTCCCGCGCGACTACACGGTCGGCGCGACGGGCGAACCGGCCGGGGCACCCGTCGACAGGGACGGCATGCGCACGTGGCGCTTCGTGCAGGGCGACGTCCACGACTTCGCCTGGACGGCGGACAACCAGACCGCGAAGCCGCTCGTCGACACGTGGTCCGGCCCCGGCAGCCCGCCCGTGACGGTGACCGTGCTGTACCCGCCCGAATTCGCGGCCAGCGCGGCGCCCGCGCTGAAGGCGGCAAAAGAATCGCTGACGTACTTCTCGAACACGCTGGGTCCATATCCGTACAAGACGCTGACCATCGTGATCCCGCCCTACAACGCGGAGGAAGCGGCCGGCATGGAATACCCGACGTTCTTCACGGCCGAGGCCTACCGGACCGTCGAACCGCGCACGGCGAACCAGTTCGCCCTCGCCTTCGTCACCATCCACGAATTCGGCCACGGCTATTTCTACGGCCTGCTCGCGTCGAACGAATTCGAGGAACCGCTGCTGGACGAAGGCCTCAACGAATACTGGGACAACCGCATGATGCGCGACCAGGGCCAGCTCGCCTGGATCGCGACGCCGCTGCTCCGCCGGCTCGGCTTCGCACCCGGCTACCCGACCTTCGACGCCGAACGCGCCGCGACGCCACGGCACGACCCGGCCGACCCGCCCGGCGCCAACGCGTGGCACCGCCTGCAGGACATCGGTCCCGTCTACACGCGCACGGCGATCCTGATGCGCGACCTGGAAGCGCGCATCGGCCGCGCGCCGATGGAGCGCGCGTTCAGGGAATACTACCGGCGCTGGAAGTTCCGCCACCCGAGCACCGCCGACCTGCGCGAAACGCTCGCCGAGGTGACGGGCCAGCGCGCCGTCATCGAGGACGCGTTCGACCGCCAGGTCTACGCCGTGTCCCGCGTCGACGACAGCATCGCCGACCTCACGAGCACGGAGCAGGTGCCGGTCCCGGGCGCACATGCGAGCCAGTCGGCCGTCGACAAGCGCATCGAGGCGGCACGCGCGGCATGGCGCAAGACGCATCCGGACGGCACCGGCCCGTACCCGTACCGCACGGAAGTCACGGTCCGCCGCCACGGCGCGCCGGTGCCGCAGACGCTCGTCGTGAAGTTCGCCGACGGCAGCACCGAGACCGCCCGCTGGGAGGCCGACGAACGCTGGCACAAGTTCACGTGGACAAAGCCGGCGAAGGCCATCTCCGCAGAACTGGATCCGCAGCGGCTGCACTACCTGGACGTGAACAAGCTCGACGACAGCCGCACGCTCGACCCGGACACGCGCGCATCGCACCGCTGGGGCCTCGAATTCACCGCCGTCGTCAACTACCTCCTTGCCCTGATCGCCACCTTATGACGACCGAAACGCTCACGCCTCCTTCCCTCGCACCGACCGCCCGCGGCCCGCACGGCGTGCTCCAGGCGGCGCGCGCCAGTCTGCAATGGCGCTTGCTGCTGTGGTGGGCCGTGCTCCTGCTGCTGCCGACCGTCGTCGCCGCGCTGCCCGTGTGGGAGCTGCTGTCCGCCAGCCTCGATCACTCCGTGTACGCGGCGCGTCTCGCCGAGCGCCTCGACATGATCGCGTACGCCGACATCCTGCACGCCGCGCGCGAACGGTATGCGCCGGCACTGGGCGCGGGCAGCCTCGTCGCGCTGGTGCTGACGTTGCTGCTGTCGCCGCTGCTGGCCGGCATGGCCCTCGCCGCCGCGCGTGCGCCGCAACCGCTCGCATCGGGCGCGCTGCTGGCCGCGGGTGCGCAATGCTACCCGCGCATGGCTCGCATGCTGGCGTGGTCGATCGTACCGCTCGGCGTGGCCGGACTGGTGGGCAGTTCGGCCCACCACCTGGCGGGCCAGGTTGCCGAGACGGCGGTGCTCGAAACCGACGCCGAACGCGCGTCGCACCTGGCCACGCTGGCGACCGTCGTCCTGCTCCTGCTGGCCCACGCGACGGTCGACATCGGCCGCGCCATGCTGGCCGCCGACCGCCGCCGCACGTCCGCCATCGGCGCGTGGTGGCGCGGCTGCGGCCAGCTGGTGCGCCGGCCGCTGGCGCTGCTGGGCACGTATCTCGGCATCACCGCGGCCGGTCTCGTCGTGGCCGCACTGCTCGCGTTCGCGCGCGTACACGTGCCGGCGCTGGGGACCGCCGGTACCGCCGGCGCCGTCGTGCTGGCCCAGCTCGTCGTGCTCGTGCTCGGGTGGATGCGGATGGCGCGCCTGTTCGCGCTGACGGCCCTGCTGCGCTGATCCACGCGATCGGCGTGGATCGGCTACCATGAACGCTTCGATTGTCGTCTGAAGGAGCCCGCCATGACCCGCCTGCCCACTTATTTCGTCTCGCACGGAGGCGGCCCGTGGCCGTGGATGAAGGACCAGTACGGCCCCACGTATGCGGAACTGGAAGCGTCGCTGGTGGACATCAAGCGGCAGATCGGCGTGCGTCCGAAGGCCGTGCTCGTCGTGACGAGCCACTGGGAGACGGCCGACTTCACGGTGTCGTCCGGCACGGCACCGGGCATGATCTACGACTACGGCGGTTTTCCGCCGCACACGTACCAGATCCACTACCCGGCACCGGGCGAACCGCAGCTGGCGGCAAGAGTCGCGCAACTGCTGAACGACGCCGGCCAGCCGGCCCGCCTGGACGCGGAGCGCGGCTTCGACCACGGCACGTTCTCGATGCTCGCGCCGATCTATCCGGAGGCCGACGTGCCCGTCGTGCAGCTGTCGATCCGCCACGGCTACGACCCGGCCGTGCACCTGGCCGCCGGCCGCGCGCTGGCGCCGCTGCGCGACGAGGGCGTCCTGATCCTCGGCAGCGGCCTGTCGTTCCACAACCTGCGCCAGTTCGGCCCGGGCGGCGCACTGGCGTCGCACGCGTTCGATGCGTGGCTGCAGCACGTGCTGCTGGAACTGTCGCCCGCCGACCGCGAGCAGGCGCTCTTACACTGGAGCGAGGCGCCGTACGCGCGCATGGCGCATCCGCGCGAGGATCATCTCGTGCCGCTGTGGGTGGCGCTCGGGGCGGCCGAGCAGGAAGCTGCCGCGTGCGTGTATCACGAAGAGAGTTTTTTTGGGGCGTTGACGGTGTCGAGTTTCAGGTTCGGAGAGCCGGCTAAATGAAGTGATGGTCGACACGGGCAGCCACCAACGAATGTGCGCGGCATGATCGCTACGTCAGGCGTTAGAACAACAAATCACCTCAGCCGGACCACAGGACGTTGCCAAATTAAACTAAATTTGACGAAGAACCTTCACGTCGCTAACTGAACCGCGGGAATCGTCCACGGCTTCCCAAACGGAGCCATCGGGGAAGTAAGAAAGAAATCGTCCCCGTGCATTGGCCCATGTTTGCGGAAGTCGCCAATCACGGTCTCCGATCCTAAGCTGCGTGCAGCCGCTTTACCCAGATGTTCGAGCGCGAGGTCGTTTAGTGGGCGATACGATACACCCGACAAATTCGTCTTCAGTCCATCAGCAGCGGTTTGAACACAAACACCGACACGCTCCCTTCCTTCCCAGATCTCCGACCAATAATCGTCCTCCGAGACGATGCACTTCCTATCGAGGCCAAAGTATTCCGAAAGGAATCCCACCAGGGAGTCGATCGATAAACTTTCTCTAAATCCGAATTCGAAAACGTCGTGCACGTTAGTTACCTCTGGAGTTAGAGAGTCGCGGCAGTTGCTTCGCCGTCTCCGGGCAGCGGGTTTGTGACAACGACGAGACCCTATCGGAGGGCGTCGTCGCTTCGAAGGATCAAGTCCCGCGCTTCCCCCGCGCCGCCTCTTCCGCCTTGCGCGCCGCCTTCTCGGCCGCGATGCGCGCCTTTTCTTCCATCTCGATGCGGTGACGTTCCAGTGCTTCGGCGCGCGTCTGCGGGGTTTCCAGGCTGATGCGGCCCAGCGCGCCCTGGCGGTAGTCCTGCAGCAGCACGTGCGCCGCCTTTTCGTAGTCGTAGTCGCCGCCGCGGACGCGGAACGCGCGGCGCTGGGCGACGCCCTCGATCACGCCGAAGCCGTCCAGCCCTTCCGTCTTGATGCCGTAGCGCGCCGTGAGCAGCTGCGGGTAGCGCTGCAGCAGCAGGCCGCCCAGGAATTCCGCCACTTCTTCCTCGATCACGGCGTTCGTGCCGATCGCGTGGCTGGCCGCCAGCATCAGGCCGTCGCTTTCCATTTCGATCTTCGGCCACAGCATGCCCGGCGTGTCGACGAGCACCGTGAACTTGTCGAGATAAAGCTTTTGCTGGGACTTCGTGACGGCCGGTTCGTCGCCGACTTTCGCCACGCGCTTCTTCAGCAGCGCGTTCATCAGCGTGGACTTGCCCACGTTCGGGATGCCCATGATCATGATGCGCAGCGGCTTCGTCGGCACGCCGCGGTGCGGGGCCAGCGCCTTGCACAGGTCGGGGATCTTCGCCACGTCCGACGGCTTCTTGGTCGTCATCGGATACGCGGTCACGCCTTCCTGGGCGTCGTACCACGCGGCCCAGGCCGCGGTGGCGGCGGGGTCGGCGAGGTCCGTCTTGTTCAGCACCTTCAGGCAGGGGCGCTGGCGGAACTTGCGCAACTCTTCGACCATCGGGTTGCTGCTCGCCTGCGGCAGGCGGGCGTCCAGGACCTCGATGACCACATCGGTGTTTTCCATCTGCTCCGCGGCCTGCTTGCGGGCGGCGGCCATGTGGCCCGGGAACCATTGAATCGACATGCTCTACCTTCAAAAATTTGCGTGCAACCGGTTATTTTACTCTAGTCCACGCAAATCTCCCTACCGTGTTGCGGGCATGCACTCGCTGGGCGGCAGCGGCGCGGCCGGGTCGAACGCGGTGAGCCGGGCCCGCGCCTCGCGCAGGTCCTTGCCGAATTCGGTGAGATAGCGCGACCGTTCCTCGCTCTGCCATTCGGCGTCCGAAAAGCTTTTCGGCGAGTGCGAGGCCGCCGTCAGGACCTTGCCCTGCAGGCGCGGCAGCAGCGCGCGGTCGGGGTCCGTGTTTTCCTTGAGCAGGTAGCCGTCGACGTCGCGCAACGTGAGGGGCGCGGCAGGTGCCTGGTCGCGCAGCAGCTTGCCGAACATCGTCAGCTTGATGTCGTTCGGGCCGGGGCCCAGCATCTCGTTGAAGGTCAGCAGCGCGACGGGCTGGCCGCGGGCGTCGTCGACGCGGCCGTTCACGATGTAGCGGCCGGGCATGCGCACGTCGAGCGGCAGGTGGAATACGAGCGAGCCCTCCTCGACGGCTTCGCGCGGGGCGCCCGTCCACACGGCCGGCAGTTCGGGCGTGTAGATGACGTCGAACTGCACGACGCCCGTCTTGCCGCCCACGTTGTAGCGCACCTCCGTGCGGATGGTGCCGTTGAACGATGCGAGCCCCGTCTGCGCGGGCGCCAGTACGCCTGCGAAGGCGCCGTCGTTCGGCACCGGGTCCGCGCCCGTGCCGTCGTCGACGAACGGGATGCTGACCTGCGGCGTCTGGCGCGTGCCGGCATACGTGATGCCTTGCGCGAGGGCGCGCGTGATCACGAGGGGCAAGGTCTTGCCGTCCGCGTCGACGGCGCGCAGCGAAAACGCCACCGATTCGCCGGACGCCATGTAGACGCGCGACTGCGACGTCTGCAATTGCACGCCGGTGTTGGCGCCGCCGCCGTCCAGGCGCATCGGGTTCGTTGACGCGACCGGGTCGTTGGGGCGGACCTGGTCGGGATTCTCCGACATCGGACGCGACCCGACCGGATACTGGCTGGACGTGCGGTAACTGCAATACGTGTGGTCGGCCAGCTGGACGTTCTCGACCAGTTGCCGGCGCCGATTATTCCGGTCGTCCGGCAGAGGCAGGTCGCTGGCCTGGACCTGGCCGAAGAAGTGCGGCCCGCGCGGCGCCGGGGCCTGGGCGACCGTGGCCGCGGGCGCGGGTGCGCCGTGGTCCATGGCGCTCCACACGAGCAGCCCGATGACGGCGACGGCGGCCGTCGCCAGCGCCAACCGGCGCAGACGCGGCCGCGGCGCCGAGGACGGGCGCCGTTGCGGCTTTTCGTTACGGCTAGAGGGCACTGTTCACCATCGCATTGCGTACGACCGACACGATGCCAGCCCAGTTACCGCTCGTGTAATGGTTGTAGGCTTCGCTGTCGTCGCGGAACGAGACGGAGTGGTAGCTCCACTTCGTACTGCCGCCCTCGTTCGCGGCCGTGCCGAGCGTCAGGTCGTTGCACAGCCAGTCGCTGGGGTTGCAGTACGAGCCGCCGGATGTGCCGGCCACGCCGCCCGAGCTGTGGTAGGCGACGGCCTCGTCGTCCTGGCCCGGCAGGATGCCGGAATACGCCGTGCCCTTGGCGCCCGCGTACATGTAGAACCAGATGCCGCGCGTCGTGTTGTGGTTGTACATGGCGCGCGCCGTCGTCGTCTTGAGGTCTTGCGTGATCGGGTCGGAGACGGCCCACGAGCCGTAGTCGGCGAGCTCGGAACCGCCGCCCGCGCCGGATGCGGCGCGCACCCATTTGATGTTCCAGCCGGTCTGCGACGTGCCGTCGCTGTTGCCGCACACGCCCGACGAGTTCGGCGCCGCGTTTTTCTTCATGCGCGCGGAGCCGCCGTAGTTCGCGAGCGTGTAGCCGATCATGAGGTCGCCCGCGCTGTGGGTCGCGATGTAGCACCAGTTATTTCCCGTGCAGAAGCAGTCGAGGGCGTCGCGGATGTGGTAGCTCTGGGAAGCGATGCTGTTGTAGCCGTCCCAGTTGACGGCCTTCTTGTTGACGCCCGCCGCCGTCGACGACGGGCCCCAGTACGTGAAGCTGTTGTAGTCCCCGATCGTGCCACCGCCCGTGCGGCCGTTGATCCACAGCGTGTAATTCGTCGCCGATGCCAGTCCCGTCATCCCGAGCAGGCACAGCGCCGTCAGCCAGCGCATCAGTTTCATCTCCACTCCTCCATGTTGTCGTCGTTGGATGTGTCGCCGTACGCTGGTCCGGCGCCGCTTAGCTTACGGCCGAATCGACTCTAGAGAGGGTTGGTATGTATGTCAATTGCCGTGCGAGCCAGACAAGTGGCTCGCACGGCCATGGTCAGCGCGCACTCGCTGCGACCGCCGCCCGCATCACGGCGACGATGCCGCCCCAGTGCCCGTCCGTGTGATGGTTGTAGTTCTCGCCGTCGTCCCGGAACGCGACCCAGTGATTGGCCCACTTGGCATGCCCGCCCTCGGCCGGACCGGATCCCAGGGTCAGCGTATGGCAGAACCAGTCGCGCGGGTTGCAATAGGTTCCACCCGACGAGCCTGCGATGGCACCTGCGCTGTGGTAGGCCTGGACGCCGTCGTCCTGGCCCGGCAGGAACGCGGAGGTCAGGCCGCCGTCGGCGCCCGCATACATCCAGAACCAGATGCCGCGGGTGTCGTTGTGGTTGTACATGGCGCGCGCCGTCCTCACGCGCAGGTCCTGCACGAGCGGCTCCGACGTCACCCAGGCGCCGATGTCCGCCAGCTCGGAGCCGCCGCCCGAGCCCGCGGCGGATGCGATCCACTTGATGTTCCAGCCCGTTTGCGACGACCCGTCGCCGTTGCCGCACACGCCCGCCGCGTTCGGCCGGGCGTTCTTCTTGACCCGCGTGGAGCCGCCGTAGTTGGCGAGCGTATAGCCGATGAGCAGGTCGCCGGCGCTGTGCGTGGCGATGTAGCACCAGTTATCCCCCGTGCAGAAGCAGTCGAGGGCGTTGCGGATGGTGCCGCTCTGCGACGCGATGCTGCTGCGGCCGTCCCAGTTGACGGCCTTCTTGTTGACGCCGGCATCCATCGTCGCCGGGCCCCAGTAGGAGAAATCGGCGTAGTTGCCGATCGTGGCCCCGCCCGTGCGGCCGTGGATCCACAAGGTGTAATTGGTCGCGGACGCCAGTCCGGAGACCAGGAGCAGGCACAGCACCAGCACGAACCGCAGCGGTTTCATCGAGACCTCCACTCATCCATATCGTGAAGGTTAGAGTCCGGCGCTTCAGTCGAGTTCCGCGAGGGCTTTGACGTGGGCCACGACACTGCGTCCGAGCGCCGACAGCGCGTAGCCGCCCTCCAGGCAGCTGACGATGCGTCCGCCCGCGTACCGCCGCGCGATGTCGGCGACCTGGTGCGTGATCCATGCGTAATCCGCCTCGACGAGGGCCATGCCGCCCATGTCGTCTTCCTTGTGGGCGTCGAAGCCGGCCGAGATGAAGATCATCTGCGGACGGAACGCGTGCAGCGCGGGCAGCCATTGTTCGGCGACGAGCTTGCGGACGACGTCGCCGCCGCTGTAGGCCGGCACCGGCACGTTGACGCTCGTCGCCGTGATGGGTTCCGGTTCCGAGTACGGATAGAACGGATGCTGGAAGAAGCTGGCCATCAGCACGCGCGGATCGCCCTTGAACGACTCCGCCGTGCCGTTGCCGTGGTGGACGTCGAAGTCGACGATGGCGACTCTTTCCAGGCCGTGCACGTCGAGCGCCCGGCGTGCGGCGATGGCCACGTTGTTGAAGAGGCAGAAGCCCATGGGCTCGTTTGGGCGCGCATGGTGGCCCGGCGGACGGACGGCACAGAACGCGTTGTCGACGGTGCCGGCGATGACGGCGTCCGTCGCGGCGACGGCGGCGCCGGCCGCGCGCAGGGCGGCGCGGTAGCTGTCCTTGCACAGCAGCGTATCGCCGTCGAGCGGATAGTGTTCGCCGGGTGCCTGCGGCAGGTTCTCGCGCACGAGGTCGAGTGCGCCCTGCGTGTGGTTGCGCAGGATGTCGGCCTCGTCGGCCAGCGGTGCGCTCACCTGCTCGACGAGGCCCTCCAGCCGCGCGAGGATCAGCTGGTCCTCGATCGCGCGCAGGCGCTCGGGGGTTTCGGGATGCCAGCTGCCCATCTCATGCAGGGCGCAGTCCGGGTGGCTGTAAATGGCTGTACTCATGATTCCTGGTTGGTGCTCATCGATACCGCAAGTCCCTCCGTTCTCGCATAGAATCGACGGGAAAGGCAACCGCACGCATATCAAGATTGCTAACAGCGTTAATCTACCATGCCTGCGCACCCTGCCGCCCCGAACGACGACCGGAACCCATCCATGTTCAACAAATTGCACGCCGCCGCCCGCCAGGTCAGCCAGATCGTGGTCGGCAAGGACCAGCAGGTCCGCCTCGCGCTGACCTGCCTGCTGGCCGGCGGCCACCTGCTCATCGACGACGTGCCCGGCGTCGGCAAGACGACCCTGGCCCATGCGCTCGCGCTGGCGCTGGGCCTGAAGTTCAACCGCGTCCAGTTCACGAGCGACCTGCTGCCCGCCGACGTCGCCGGCATCTCCGTCTACGAGCGCGAAAAGAACGGCTTCGTCTTCCACCCCGGACCGATCTTCACGCAGGTGCTGCTCGCGGACGAGATCAACCGCGCCACGCCCAAGACGCAATCGGGCCTGCTGGAAGCGATGGAAGAGCGCCAGGTCACGGCCGACGGCGTCACCCGGCCGCTGCCGGAGCCCTTCTTCGTCATCGCGACGCAGAACCCCGCGCACCAGGTCGGCACGTTCCCCCTGCCGGAGTCCCAGCTCGACCGCTTCCTAATGTGCCTGTCGCTCGGCTATCCGGACGCCGCCGCCGAGCGCGCCCTGCTGATGGGCGAGGACCGGCGCGCGATGCTCAAGACCATCGCGCCCGTGATGCGGCCGGAAGAATTGCTGGACGCCCAGCGCTCGCTGCGCGCGATCCACGCATCCGAGAAACTCATCGATTACCTGCAGGCGCTCGCGCAGGCGTCGCGCTCGGGCAAGCTGTTCGCGGAAGGGTTGTCGCCGCGCGCCACGCTGGCGCTGCTGCAGGCCGCACGCGCGTGGGCCGCGCTGGAAGGCCGCGACCACGTGATTCCGGAAGATATCCAGGCCCTGCTCGTGCCCGTGTGCGCGCACCGCCTGCGGCCGCTGCGATCCGCGCAGGGCGTGGCAATGGCGAGCCGCGACCTCGTGCTGCAGTTGCAGAAATCGGTCCCCCTCTGACATGGCGGACGCGGCCGGCACGATGACGCAACCGCGCGGGTGGCCGCATCGTTGGCTCGCCCGCCGGCGCGCGCAATGGCGCACGAAGGCGACGGCCCGCGACAAGGGCAGCGTGCTCCTGAGCCAGCGGCGCGTCTACATCCTGCCCACGCGCGCGGGCCTCGGCTTTTGCGCACTGCTGCTCATCCTCCTGATCGGCTCGATCAACTACAACCTGGGCCTCGGCTTCGGCCTCACGTTCGTCGCCGGGGCCTGCGCCATCGTCGACATGGTGCAGACGACACGCAACCTGGCCGGCCTCGTGTTGAGCCCCGGCCGCGCGCCCGACGTGTACGCGGGCGAGGACGCGCCGTTCGAGCTGCGCGTCGAGAATCCCACGCGCCTCGCGCGCTACGCCGTCTGGATCGATTTCGAGCACGTGCCCGAGCCGCGGCAGGCCATCGACGTGCCCGCCGGCGGCAGCACGACACTCGTGCTGCGCACGGCAACGACCACGCGCGGGTGGATGCGCCCGCCGCGCGTGCGCCTGTCCACGCATTTCCCGCTCGGCCTGTTCCGCGCATGGAGCTGGTGGCAGCCGGACAGCCGCGCGCTCGTCTACCCGTTTCCCGAGCAGGATGCGCCGCCGCTGCCGATGCTGGGGCGTCCCAGCCCGGACGGCGTGGGCAGCGCGGGCAGCGACGACTTCGGGGGCGTGCGCAGCTACCAGCCGGGCGACCCGCTGCGCCACCTCGCGTGGCGCCAGATCGCCCGCCTCGATCCGGAACTGGGCGGCCAGCTCGTCACCAAGCATTTCGAAGGCGGCACGGTCGACGAACTCGTGCTCGACTTCGACGCCCTGCCGCCCCGGCTCGACGTCGAGCAGCGCCTTGCACGCATGGCCCGCTGGGTCCTGGAAGCGGAGCAGCGCGCCCTGCCCTACGGCTTCATCCTCGGCCGCATCCGCTACGACGCGGGCCTCGGCACGGCGCACCAGGCGGCCTGCCTGCGCGCGCTGGCGCTGTACGGCTTGCCGGAGGAGCCGGCGTGAAGATGCCCCGCTTCACGGCTCCCGTTGCGCGCGACAAGCAGGACACGCTGCTGCTCATCGCGAGCAGCCTGCTCGTGCTCGCGCCGCACGCGGCGCACCTGCCCCTGTGGGTGAGCCTGCTGTGCGGCGCCACGCTGGCCTGGCGCGCCGCGGTCACCTTGCTGGGCCGGCGCCTGCCCTCCAATGCCATCCTCGTGCCGATCGCGGCAGCGGCCATGTTCGGCGTGCTGCAGAGTTATCACACCCTGCTGGGACGCGACGCGGGCGTCGCCATGCTCGTCCTGCTCGTCGCCTTCAAGATGCTGGAGATGCATGCGCGGCGCGACCTGTTCGTCGTCGTATTCCTGTGCTACTTCCTGGTGCTCACCAATTTCTTTTATTCGCAGACGATCCCGACGGCGCTGCTGATGCTGGCCTCGCTCGTCGCGCTGCTGGCCACGCAGCTGTCGTTCCAGCTGACGGGCGCCGTGCCCCCGCTGCGCACGCGCCTGTGGATGGGCGCGAAACTGCTCGGGCTGGCGCTGCCGCTGGCTGGGGCCGCGTTCGTCCTGTTCCCCCGCATCGAAGGCCCGCTGTGGGGCATGCCGGACGACAGTCACAGCGCGAAGAGCGGCCTGTCCGACACGATGGCACCCGGCCAGATGTCGAACCTGGCCCAGTCGGAAGACGTCGCGTTCCGCGTGAAATTCGACGGGCCCGTGCCCGCGCAGCCGCAACTGTACTGGCGCGGCCCCGTGCTTGGCAGCTACGACGGCCGTACGTGGACGCGCGTGCGCCCGTCACGCCACGTGCGCCCGCAGCCGCTGTCGCTGTCCGTGGGCGGCACGCCCGTGGGCTACCAGGTCACGCTGGAACCGTCGAACACGCGCTGGCTGTTCGCGCTCGAGATGCCGCGCGCCATCCCCGAGCTGCCGGGGCACGGCGTAACCCTGTCCGGCGCGCTGGAGTTCCAGTCGCTCGACCCGATCGGCGAACGCGTGCGCTACGACCTCGTCTCCTTCCCGCACTACAGCCTGCAGCCGGACGCGACGCCCGTCGACGGGCAATGGCTGATGCTGCCCTACGGCCTGAATCCGCGGACGCGCGCGGCCGGCCAGGCGCTCGCGTCCGAACCGGATCCTGCGCGCCGCGTGGCGGCCGTACTGCGCCAGTTTACGGAAGGCGGCTTCGTCTACACGCTGCAGCCGCCGCTGCTGCCGGGGCGGGACGCGATCGACGATTTCCTGTACGGCACGCGCGCCGGCTTTTGCGAGCATTACGCGGGTGCCTTCGTGTTCCTGATGCGCTCGGCCGGCGTGCCGGCGCGCGTCGTTACGGGCTACCAGGGCGGCGAGATGAATCCGATCGACGGCTACCTCACCGTGCGCCAGTCGGACGCGCATGCGTGGGCCGAAGTGTGGCTGCCGCGGCGCGGCTGGGTGCGCGTCGACCCGACGGCCGCCGTGGCGCCGGAGCGCGTGCAGCGCAGCCTGGCGCGTGCGCTGCCGCCGCCGGCGCCGTTCGGCCTCGAGGGTCTGGGCCGGCTGCTGCAGCCCGATCCGGATTCCCTGCTCGGCCGGCTCCGCTATGCGATCAGCGCCGTCAACAACGGCTGGAACCAGTGGGTGCTGAACTATACGCCGCAGCGCCAGCATCATCTCGTGCAACGCTTACAAGAAGGATTGTCCCATTGGCAAAGCCTGGCGCTGATCGTCATGCTCTGCGCCCTGTTGTTCCTGGTTAGAAAATTCTCGCGGAGGCGGAAAGCCGACCCCGTCGATGCGCTATACTCGGTCCTGTGCCAGCGCCTCGGCCAGCTTGGCCTGCCGCGTGCGCCGGACGAAGGGCCGACCGCGTATGCGCAGCGCCTCGCCGCTGCCGACCTGGCTCCCGAAACTGGCGCGGCCGCGACGGAATTCCTGCGCCGCTACAGCGCCTACCGCTACGGACCGCAGAGTCCGGGCACCGGCCTCGTACCCATCCTGAGAGAATTGCTGTCCCGAGTTCGATGAAATCCTTCGTTCCCCTGCTGCTTGCCCTGGCCGTCGGCGCCGGGCCGGTGGCGGATGCGGCCGCCGCATCCTCGCTCCATCACGCCAAGGCTACGGCCAAATCCGCCAAATCCGCGAAAAAGGCCGGCAAGAAGGCGAAAGCCGCCGCCCCCGCCCGTCCCACGATCGACTACGACGGCGAGGCGATCAATTTCAGCGACTGGCAGGCCGTGCGCGATTTCGAGGACGACATCGTCGCCCGCAACGGTTTTGATCGCGCGCAGATCGAGGATGTGATCAAGCGGGCACGCTTCATCGATTCCGCCGTCCAGCTCGTCAAGCCGGCGCCGCCCGGCAAGCCGAAGAACTGGCAGGCGTACAGCGACCGCTTCATCGAGCCGATCCGCATCAACGCCGGCGTGCGCTTCTGGAACGAAAATGCGGACCTCCTCGCACGCGCGGAGGCGACCTACGGCGTGCCGGCCGAGATCATCGTCGGCATCCTGGGCGTGGAAACGATCTACGGCCGCGACACGGGCCGTTTCCGCGTCGTCGACGTACTGACCACCCTCGCCTTCGCCTACCCGGAAGCGCCGAACCGCGCGGACCGGATGGCGTTCTTCCGCAGCGAGCTGGAAAACACGCTGCTGCTCGCGCGCAAGGAAAACATCGACCCGTTCTCGCTGCTGGGTTCGTTCGCGGGCGCCGTTGGCATGCCGCAATTCATGCCGGGCAATATTCTGAAATATGGCGTGGACTTCGACGGCGACGGCATCGTCGACCTGCGCGGCTCGGCCGCGGATGCGATCGGCAGCGTGGCGAACTTCCTCGTCCAGCACGGCTGGGATCGCAACAACACGGGCCCGGCCGTGTTCCCCGCCGACGTGGCACCGAGCCTCGCCTGGCAGCCGCTGCTGGGCGGCCTGGAGGCGCGCTACCGCCCGGACGAACTGGGCGGCGCCGGGATCGCGACGCGGTCCGCCCTGCCGGATGGCCGCCTGTACGGCCTCGTCGATTTACAAAACGGGGCGGACCCGACGGAGTATTGGGTCGCGAACGCTAACTTTTTTGCTATTACTAAATACAACCGTAGTTATTTCTATGCCATGTCGGTCGTCGAACTGGGCCGTGCGGTGCGGTTGGCGCGCGGAATCTAGTGTTCCGGAACCAACAAGTTTGTATCATTTTGTAACAGGATTGTCATAAAAACGACTGAGTGATGCAGTCGCGACAACCTTATACTCCCGGGGGTATGCTTATTTCTTCTAGACAGTTCTCCTAAGAAACATAGCATCCTCCCCGATACCCCCTCTCAAGTTGTCATTCCACCATTCAATTCCTAAACGTGCGGCGGCGCATCGTTAATTGCTCTACACTTAAGTTTAAATAAAAAACAATTATGTTCTCAGTGAGTTTGTGAGAGAATTGCATTGCGGCTATTGTTGCGATGGGACAACGAACTCAACGAAAGCCACTGATCTTTATTGCTCTTAAGTACTAAATTGGAAATTAGTTGTATAATTTAGTAGAAACTTTCATATCCTTACAGGACGTGGAAGTTCGCCGCGAGCTCTGACAAACCCTCATAGGAATAGTGAATCATGACGAACCAAGTCGGTATCGATATGAACAGCGATTCGGAAAACGACGAACTGCTGCAATACAACCCGAATCGCCTGCTCGACACCCTGATCGAGAACCTGCGCCTGAAGAACGACGCAGCACTGTCGCGCGCCCTGGAAGTTGCGCCGCCGGTGATCTCGAAGATCCGCCACCACCGTCTGCCGGTCGGTGCTTCGCTGCTGATCCGCATGCACGAAGTCTCCGATCTGTCGATCCGTGACCTGCGTTACCTGATGGGCGACCGCCGTGCCAAGTTCCGCATCAGCGACAAGCAGTTCAAGCCGAAGGACAAGGACAACACCCCAGGCAGCGGCGCCGAGCAATAATGGCGCGCACCGGACCGGACGGCGGCCATTGACGCCGCCGCACCGCCCGACTCTGCCGGCCTCCGAGCGATCGGCTTGCCGGACCAGGGATAGTATTTCCCCGCATCGGATGTGGGATGGGAAGACCCAGCGCCGAGAACCCGCGCCGGGCAAGCAGGACAATCAGGCGGGGAACACACCCGTCGACAGATAACGATCACCGCGGTCGCAGACGATGAACACGATCGTCGCATTCTCCACCGTCTGCGAGATACGCAAGGCGATTTCGCAGGCGCCGGCCGCGGAAATACCGCAGAAAATACCTTCCTCAGCCGCCAGGCGGCGCGCCATCTGTTCCGCGGCGGCCTGGGTCACGCTCTCGACCTGGTCGACACGCGATTTATCGAAGATCTTCGGCAGATAGGCTTCCGGCCATTTGCGGATGCCGGGGATCGACGAGCCTTCCTCCGGCTGTGCGCCGATGATGCGCACCGCCTCGTTCTGTTCCTTCAGGTAGCGCGACACGCCCATGATGGTGCCGGTCGTGCCCATCGCGCTGACGAAGTGGGTGACGCGGCCTTCCGTGTCGCGCCAGATTTCCGGACCCGTCGTCTCGTAGTGGGCGCGCGGGTTGTCCTGGTTGCCGAACTGGTCGAGGATGATGCCCTGGCCATCTCTCTGCATCTGCTCGGCCAGGTCGCGCGCGTATTCCATGCCGCCCGTCTTCGGCGTCAGGATGATCTGGGCGCCGTAGGCGGCCATGCTCTGGCGGCGCTCGATGGACAGGTTGTCCGGCATGACCAGCACCATCTTGTAGCCGCGGATCGCGGCCGCCATCGACAGCGCGATGCCCGTGTTGCCGCTCGTCGCCTCGATCAGCGTGTCGCCGGGCTTGATCTGGCCGCGCGCCTCCGCGCCCCGCAGCATCGACATCGCCGCGCGGTCCTTCACGGAACCCGCCGGGTTGTTGCCTTCCAGCTTGCCGAGGATGATGTTGTTGCGGGCCGCCGCTTCCGGCCCGGGGATGCGCACCAGCTGCACCAGCGGGGTATTGCCGATCGTGTCTTCGATGGTCTTGTATGCCATTGCCTACTCTTTTGCGAACGCGAAACCGACATTCTAATCCGAGACGGGGCGGCACGTACGGGACCCGGTCAGCGAGCCGGCCACCGCCAAAGAAAAACCCCGCGCGCGGCGGGGTTCCGACAGGGCGTCCGGCGGCTCAGGCGGCCGGTTTGGCGGCTTCCGGCTTGGCCTTCGCATCGGCCGGCTTGGCGCCGGCCTTGGCGGGCTTGGCGGCGGCGTCGGCCTTCGGCTCGGCCTTGGCAGCGGCCGTCGCCGTCATGGGCGCGCCGTCCTTCGACTGGCCGTTCACCTGCAGGCCCGCCTTCGACAGCTGGGCGGCGCGCTTGTCGGCCACGCCCTTCACGCGCTTCTGGAAGTCGGCCCAGTCCTTGAACGGACCGGCCTTCGTGCGCTCGTCGATGATTGCCTTCGACATGGCCGGACCAACGCCCTTGACCGAATCCAGCGCGGCGGCATCGGCCTTGTTGACGTCCACCTGGGCGAACGCAAAGCCCATCGACGCCACGAGCGTGGCGACTGCAAGCATCAGCTTCTTGATCATCTCGTTTTCTCCGTTATCGTGGTGGCGGCCGGAGGTGGCCGCCTGTTGCCATAACGGATCAATACGACGGTGGGTTGACGGCGCGATTTGCGGCCACGCAATCACGCGTGGCCGTCATCCTTGCGCCGCTGCGCGAACAGCTCGTCGCGGGTGACGGTCGCCGTACCCAGCTTGCCGACGACGATGCCGCCCGCGCGGTTCGCCGTCGCCAGCGCTTCCGGCAGCGACACGCCGGCACCCAGCATGGCGGCCATCGTCGCGATGACGGTGTCGCCCGCGCCGGAGACGTCGAACACCTCGCGCGCGTCCGCATGCACGTGCAGGACTTCGTTCGCCGTGTACAGGCTCATGCCCTCTTCCGAACGCGTGAGCAGCAGCGCTTCCAGGCCGAGGTCCGTGCGCAGCTTCTGGGCCTTTTCCGTCAGCTGCTCTTCCGTCTTCCAGCTGCCGACGATGCGCTTGAGCTCCGACTTGTTCGGCGTGAGCATCGTGGCGCCCGCGTACGGCGTGAAATCGTCGCCCTTCGGGTCGACCATGACGGTCTTGCCGGCCGCGCGCGCGGCGCGGATCATCTCGGCCACGTTCACGAGGCTGCCCTTGTTGTAGTCGGACAGGATGATCACGTCGTAGTCCGGCAGCAGCGCCTTGAACTGCGTGAGCTTGTCGCGCAGGATCGTCTCGGTCGGCGCATCCTCGAAGTCGATGCGCACCATCTGCTGCTGGCGGCCGATCACGCGCAGCTTGATGATCGTGGAGATCGCCTCGTCGCGCTTGAGATAGCTGTGGATGCTCGATTCGCGCAGGATGCGTTCGACGTGGTCGCCCGCCTCGTCGGCACCGACGACGCCCAGCAGGCCGCAATGCGTGCCCAGGGCCGCGGCGTTGCGGGCCACGTTGGCGGCGCCGCCCAGGCGCTCCTCGCGGCGCTCGATGCGCACGACGGGCACCGGCGCTTCCGGAGAAATGCGCGAGACGTCGCCGAACCAGTAGCGGTCGAGCATGACGTCGCCGACGACGAGCAGGCGCACGCTTTCCAGCGGCGGCGCCTCGGCCTGGCGGTAGCTGTCGGTCGGCAGCAGGCGGCTGGGGATCGGTCCGGTCATGCGCGCCTCACTTGCCCGTCAGGACCGAACGGCCGATGCCGTGGTATTCGATGCCCAGGCCCGTCATCAGCGGCGGCTCGAACAGGTTGCGGCCGTCGATGATCACCGGGTGCTTCAGGCGTGCCTTGATCTGCTCGAAGTCCGGGCTGCGGAACGCCTTCCATTCGGTGACGATCACCAGGGCCTCGGCGCCGTCCAGCGCCTCCATCGGCGTTTTCCTGAAGTCGATGCGCGCCAGCTGGGCTTCGGAGAGGTCCAGCGCCAGCACGCGCTTCGCCTCTTCCATCGCGACCGGATCGTGCACGGCGACCCTGGCGCCCCGCTCGATGAGTTCCTTCAGCAGCACGCGCGACGGCGCTTCGCGCATGTCGTCCGTGTTCGGCTTGAACGCAAGGCCCCAGACGGCGAACGTCATGCCCGTCAGGTCTTCGCCGAAGCGCTGCACGACCTTGCGGCCCAGCACCTGCTTCTGGCGGTCGTTGACGGCTTCCACGGCGCGCAGGATCAGGAGTTCCTGGTCGTACTGGCGTGCCGTGCGCTCGAGCGCCTGCACGTCCTTCGGGAAGCACGAGCCGCCGTAGCCGGCGCCCGCGTACAGGAAGCTGTGGCCGATGCGCGGGTCGGAGCCGATGCCGTGGCGGACGGCTTCGATGTCGGCGCCCACCTGGTCGGCCAGGTTCGCCAGTTCGTTCATGAACGAGATGCGGGTCGCGAGCATGGCGTTCGCGGCGTACTTCGTGAACTCGGCCGAGCGCACGTCCATCCAGTAGACGCGCTCGTGGTTGCGGTTGAACGGCGCGTACAGCAGCTTCATGAGGTCGCGCGCGCGCAGGCCCGCAGGGCTGTCGTCGTGGCCGATGACGATGCGGTCCGGACGCATGAAGTCTTCGACGGCGGCGCCTTCCTTGAGGAATTCCGGGTTCGACACGACGGCGAATTCCATGCTCTCCTCGCCGCGGTTGCGCAACTCCTCGCGCAGGGCCGCGGCGACGCGGTCGGCGGTACCGACGGGCACCGTGGACTTGTCGACGATGACCTTGTAGCCGTTCATGTGGCGGCCGATATTGCGGGCGGCGGCCAGCACGTATTGCAGGTCGGCGGAACCGTCCTCGTCCGGCGGGGTGCCGACGGCGATGAACTGGAGCTGGCCATGCGCGACGCTGGCGGCGACGTCGGTCGAGAACTGCAGGCGGCCCGCGGCGCGGTTGCGCGCGACGACTTCTTCCAGGCCCGGTTCGTGGATCGGGATGCCGCCGCTGTTCAGCAGGTCGATCTTGCGTTGGTCGACGTCGAGGCAAAAGACGTCGTTGCCGAGTTCCGCCAGGCAGGCGCCGGTCACGAGGCCGACATAGCCGGTGCCGATAATCGTAATCTTCATGGTTCGCTTTACTTAGTTCATCACGTTCAGTTCTTCGGTACGGCGCGGCGGGTAGGTCTCCCACTTGCTGCACCCCGGGCATTGCCAGTAATACTGGCGCGCCTTGAAACCACAATGGCTGCACTGGTAGCGCGCCAGCTTCTGCGTGTACCCGTGCACCAGGTTCTTCACCATCGACAGCTCTTCCCACACGTTCGCCGGCGCATCCATCAGGCGCGCTTCCAGCAGCTTGTCGAGACCGAGCAGGGTCGGATTGCGGCGCAGCTCTTCCACCACCAGCTGTTTGGCAGCCTCCACGCCGTTGAGTTCAATGACGGCCTTGAAGACGACCTCGATCAGATCAATGGACGACGCTTCTTCCAGGTAGGAGCGCAGCAGGTTGACGCCTTCCTGCGGGCGGCCGACGGCGCGGTAGCCATCCATCAGGCGCGTGGCGACGAGGGCCACGTGCGGCACGCTTTGCTGCTCGACGCGGCGCCACGTCTTCAGCGCGCCTTCGATGTCGCCTTCGGCCTTGAGCGCATCGCCGCACAGCATGGTCGCGCGCACGCTCTTGCGGTCGGCCTGCAGGGCCTTGTCCAGCAGCGCCTTCGCTTCCTCGGACTGCATGTGCACGAGGGCGTCCTGCGCCAGCTCGCAATAGAATTGCGCGATTTCCTTGTGGTGCGCGCCGGCGCCGGATTCCATCAGGCCCTCGGCGGCAGCGATCGCGCGGCGCCATTCCTTCTCGCGCTGGAAGATCTCCAGCAGCGCGCGCCGGGCCTGCACGCCGTACTGCGTATCGACGAGCAGGTTGAACGTCTCTTCGGCGCGGTCCAGCAGACCCGCCTTCAGGTAGTCCATCCCGAGTTCGTACTGCGCGTGCACCTGCTGCTCGATCGGCAGGTCGGGACGCGACAGCAGGTTCTGGTGGACGCGGATCGCGCGCTCCGTCTCGCCGCGGCGGCGGAACAGGTTACCCAGCGCGAAATGCATGTCGGCCGTTTCCGGATCGAGCTTGACGATCTCGATGAACGCGTCGATGGCCTTGTCCGGCTGTTCGTTGAGGAGGAAATTCAGGCCCTTGAAATAGCCGCGCGGGAGGCTGCGCGATTCGGAGACCAGTTGCTTGATGTCGACCCGGGCGGCAATCCAGCCGAGGGCAAAAAAGACGGGGATGCCGAGCAGCCACCAGATTTCAAATTCCATATGTTTTTCTTATGTAGTACGACTTCGTTTCGCTCAGCCGCGCGGCGCGACGCTATCCGGCTGCGGCGCATTGGCGGCGGTACCGGCCGCGCTCTGCAGGGCCTGGATCGTGTGCTTGTGCTGCGAGCTTTCGCGCCGGTGCCGGAACACGGTCGGCGTCACGGCCAGGATGCCGAGGAAGGCGCCGGCGATGAAAAACGCGAGCAGCATCAGCACCAGCGGTCCCCGCACCTCGTAATTCAGGAAGAAATGCAGGTCGACCTGGTGCGTGTTCTTCAGGGCGAAACTGAAGAACAGGACGAACAGCAGGCATCCGACGATGGTGGAGACGAGTTTCATCAGCAGGTCCCGAATGGTAAGACGGCAAAGGCGCAGTGTCGCATATTTGAAACGATATTCCTAGGACGGCCGGGCCGGCCGTTGTGCGCATGCGGCGTGATTATACGTGGGTTGCACGAACGGCATCGGGAATGCAATGCGCGGTTACATTTGCAGTCAAAACGCCGCGATCGAGGCGCGCAGCCGGGATACCAGGTCCGGAACGAGGTGCAGGCGCCCGGCCTCCTCCCCGATCACGCATTCGAACGCCGCCTTTTTGAGGGCATGCAGATCGATCGTGGCCCGGATCGCGCCCGGCAGCGTGCTGGCCAGGATGTCGAACAGGCGGTCGACGGCGTGCAGGCGCCCCCACAGGTAGTCGTTCTCCCGCGTGGAGCGATTGAGAAAGCCGCCGAAGCCGGCAAACGTCCCACCCAGCAGGACACGCGGATTGCCTGGCGGAGCGAGACTGCGCGCGTCGTCGGGGCTGATCCGGTCGATCAGGGTTTCTTCGATCGGCCCGGTCTCCAGTGCCAGTGCACTCACGACGGGGTGCAGGATGACGTCCCAATAAAAATAGCCAAGGTAACCGGTGAGGATGGCGGTGCGGTAGCGCGGCTCGAGATTCTGCACCAGCGGCGACGACAGGAGCGTGTCCGCATCGTCGTTGCGGCCCGCCAGGTCGCACTCGATGGCCAGGCGCCGGACCAGTGCCGTGAGGTCGGCATCATGCCCGGCGACGAACGTGTCGACGTCCACCTGCCCCGTGGCCAGCGGCGCAAAGAGCTTGCGGCACATGGCGACCGCGCGCTCGCTGAGAAAACCCGGGTCGTCGTACATCGCCAACGCGTCGATGAGTTTGTGCACCTGGATCTTGATGAGATCGAGATCTTCCGCCGCCGTATCCGCCGCCGGCGACTCGCCGGTGTCGTACAGGTCGCTGATCTCGTGCAGCACGAAATTCAGGCGGCGTTTCTTGTACACGACGCCGAAATCGATGGTCATTTTGGCGAAGGCGGGCATGTCGACGTTTTCATAGGCGTGTTCCGCCGCCTGGTAGGAGTCGGCCAGCAGGATGCCATGTTGTTTTGCCCACGATTCGACCGCCTCCTGCACCCGGTGCATGGCGGTGGATTCGCGCGCAAAGCCGCACGCGCCGGCAATCAGTTCGGCCACGAAATCCAGTGCCTCCAGCGTCAGTGTCCGAATGAAGGAATCGTAGACGATCGGCGTGGCGGCCAGCGCATTGGTCGAACTGAGGCGCCAATGCCGGAGGTCGCTGACGGTATAGCTGCCCCTGGATTTCCCCTCGGTGACGTCGTCGACCAGTTTTGCCACCTGCGGCCGGGCGTAGGCAATCGCCTGCTTGAGGCGCCGCACCTGCTTGTTATAACGCCCCACTTCGGCCAGTTCCTTGTACGTCGGGTCGGTGCGCGGCAGGTCGGACAGCGCGCCGCGCAGCGTCGCGAAGAAACCGGGCATCTCCGGGCCGGGCGGCGGCTTGTCGAGCTGGGAGTGCGGGTCGACGAAGATCAGGCGGCGGTCGACCTCGCGGAATGCGCTGTGCGTGCGGATGGCGTCCAGTGTGGCCTTGATGGGTTTGTTGTCGAGGATGCTGCCATCGACGAGCACGGCATTCTCGGGATCCACGCGTTGGTCGCGGTATCCGCCAAAATTATGCTTGATGAACTGCGCGCGCGTGGGCCATAGCCGATGACGCGCTGCCAGCAAGTCGTCCAGCTCACGGATCTGGGCGGGCGGAAACGCCCCGGGATACGACGCGGAGGCGCGTGCGGCGAAGGCGAGCGACGGGATGTTGTCGAGATCGAAGTCGCTGCGCAGGTGCCCGCTTTTGTCGTGATAGAGCTGGAAGTGGAACGGGCGCCGGTGCTCGCGCTCGGTGAGCACGGGCGGATCGTGGATGAAGATCGAACGGTCGAGGCCCCGGAAATCCGTCGCCGTGACCAGCAGGTCCAGCCGGGTGCCGGGAGGCAGTAATGATTCGCCTGCCCCACCGGGGCGCTCCATGGAGGTAAGGCCGTCGAGGATCAGGGTGGCGAGGCGGCACCCGTCGAGCGGCGGCTTGAACCACCGCGAACGCAGGAACATCGACGCCCTTTCTTGCATTTCAGCATCGATGGGCCCGATGATGAGGCCTTCGCGTTTCAGGCGGGACAGCAGGGGCCGCACGAAGGGCCAGAAAAACCACTTGCTCCAACGCTTCGCCCTGGCGTCGGCGTGCAGCAATTGTCCGATATCCGCGTCGGCCAGCCACATGTCCGTCAACGGCGCCAGGCTGAGATCGTGCGCGAGCGCGCGGCTCAATGCAACGCCATTCATGGCGCCGGCCGAAGACCCCGACACCACGTCGACGATCACCTGCAGATCCAGGTGCCTGCCGACCGCTTCGAGGAACCGGCAATACACGTCGCCCGTCGAGCGTTCCGGCTCGTCGGGATAGTGGTCGTGCATGGAGCTGGTGCCGTCGTGCCGGTGATACCACTTCGACGCCCGCACGAGATTGAGGATTTCGCGGTTGATACCATGCTGGTACACGGCCAGCGACACGCCGCCGAAGAATACGATTGCCAACCGTAATTCTTTCTGTTTCATCGCCGAGGCCTGCGCAACGCATGGGAGATGGCACTTCATTGTATTGCCACGGGTGCCGGGCTGCAAAAAAAAACGGCGCCCCGAAGGACGCCGTTTCGTGAGTCTGTCGCAGACGCGTTCAGTCTTCGATGATCGGTTGCCCAACCATCGCATCCACCCGCTCGCGCAACTGCTTGCCCGGTTTGAAGTGAGGCACCCGTTTTTCGGGCACCATCACCTTGTCGCCGGACTTCGGATTGCGGCCGATGCGGGGCGGCCGGCTGTTCAGGGCAAAGCTGCCGAAACCCCGGATCTCGATGCGCTGGCCGCTCGCGAGAGCGTTGGTCATCGCATCGAGGATGGTCTTGACGGCGAACTCGGCGTCTTTTGCCACCAGCTGAGAATAGCGCTCGGCCAGGCGGTTGATCAGCTCGGACTTGGTCATCTGCTCACTCTCGGTGATTAGCCTTTATTGTCGAACTTGGCCTTCAGCAGGGCGCCCAGCGAGGTGGTGCCGGTTGCTGCGCTGTTGTCCGAAGCCAGCTTCTGCATGGCTTCCTGGGTGTCGGCGTTGTCCTTGGCCTTGATCGACAGCTGGATGCTGCGTGCCTTGCGGTCGATGTTGATGACCAGGGCTTCGACCTTGTCGCCCACTTTCAGGTGGGTGCCGGCATCTTCCACGCGGTCGCGCGAGATTTCCGAAGCGCGCAGGTAGCCTTCGACTTCGTCCGTCAGGGCGATCACGGCGCCTTTCGGCTCAACCGACTTGACCGTACCGGTGACCAGCGAACCCTTGTCGTTCAGCGATGCGAAGGTGTTGAACGGGTCGCCTTCCAGCTGCTTGACGCCCAGCGAGACACGCTCGCGCTCGACGTCGATCGCCAGAACGACGGCTTCCAGCTCGTCGCCCTTCTTGAAGCGGCGAACGGCTTCTTCGCCCGGCTCGGTCCACGACAGGTCGGACAGGTGCACCAGACCGTCGATGTTGCCCGGCAGGCCGATGAACACGCCGAAGTCGGTGATCGACTTGATCAGGCCTTTGACCTTGTCGCCCTTCTTGTGGGTCATGCCGAAGTCGTCCCACGGATTCGCCTTGCACTGCTTCATGCCCAGCGAGATACGACGACGCTCTTCGTCGATTTCCAGGACCATGACTTCGACTTCGTCGCCCAGCTGGACAACCTTGTTCGGCGCCACGTTCTTGTTGGTCCAGTCCATTTCCGAGACGTGCACCAGGCCTTCGATGCCCTGCTCGACTTCCACGAACGCACCGTAGTCGGTCAGGTTCGTGACCTTGCCGAACAGGCGGGTGCCTTGCGGGTAGCGACGCGACAGGCCGGTCCACGGATCGTCGCCCAGTTGCTTGACGCCCAGCGAGACGCGGTTCTTTTCCTGATCGTACTTGAGGACCTTAGCGGTGATCTCTTGACCAACCGACAGGACTTCCGACGGGTGACGCACACGGCGCCATGCCAGGTCGGTGATGTGCAGCAGGCCGTCGATGCCGCCCAGGTCGACGAACGCACCGTAGTCGGTGATGTTCTTGACGACGCCGGTGACGACGGTGCCTTCCTTCAGCGTTTCCATCAGCTTCGCACGCTCTTCGCCCATCGATGCTTCGATGACGGCGCGACGCGACAGCACGACGTTGTTACGCTTGCGGTCCAGCTTGATGACCTTGAATTCCAGGGTCTTGCCTTCGAACGGGGTCGTGTCCTTGACCGGACGGGTGTCGACCAGCGAACCCGGCAGGAATGCGCGGATGCCGTTGGTCAGGACGGTCAGGCCGCCCTTGACTTTGCCGTTCACGGTACCGGTGACGATCTCGCCCGATTCCATTGCTTTTTCCAGAGCCAGCCACGAAGCCAGGCGCTTGGCCTTGTCGCGCGACAGGATGGTATCGCCGAAACCATTTTCCAGCGATTCGATGGCCACGGAGACGAAGTCACCAACTTTGACTTCCAGTTCGCCCTGGTCATTCTTGAATTCGTCGATGGGGATGAAAGCTTCCGATTTCAGGCCGGCGTTGACGATCACGAAGTTGTGATCCAGGCGCACGACTTCGGCGGAGATGACTTCGCCCGAACGCATGTCTTGACGCGCCAGCGACTCTTCGAAGAGTGCTGCGAAGCTTTCCATACCGGTTGCTTGATTTGCTGCAGTAGCCATAAGTTTTGAGATGTTAGCCAGCAGACCGGCAATATGCGATCTGAACTGGGTCAAGTTGAACCACACCCGGGACATCCCGGGCACCAAAAAACGCCGCTCTCACGGCGCCAACAAAGTCCCCACGACTCCAGGGATGAATTCTTGTTCAGGGGTGCGCGTACCAGGCCAACACCTGTTCGACGGCTTCGTCCGCCGTCATGTGCGAGGTATCGAGGATGTGCGCCCCTTCCGCCGGCACCAGCGGGGCCACGGCACGCTGGGTATCGCGCGCGTCGCGGGCCTGCAAATCCGCCAGCAGATCGTCCATATTAGCAGAAAATCCTTTGTCAATCAATTGCTTATACCGGCGTTGCGCACGTGCCTCAACACTTGCGGTCAGGAACACCTTCAGCTGGGCGCCGGGGAAGATCACGGTGCCCATGTCGCGGCCGTCGGCCACGAGGCCGGGCGTCTCGCGGAAGCTCAGTTGCAAGCCATACAACGCCTGGCGCACGGCCGGCAGCGCGGCGATCTTCGACGCGGTATTGCCGACTTCCTCCTCGCGGATGGCGTTGCTCACCTCTTCCGTCCCCAGGTAGATGTGGCCGCCGTTGAAGCGGACGGGCAGGTGTTCCGCGACCTTGGCGAGGGCGTGCTCGTCGCGCAGGTCGGTGCCGCGGCGCAGCGCGGACAATGCGGTCAGGCGATACAGGGCGCCGGAGTCCAGCAGGTGGAAGCCCAGGCGGTCGGCGACCTTGTGGGCCACCGTGCCCTTGCCCGAGGCGGTCGGGCCGTCAATCGTGATGACGGGAATGTTCGAGTTCGGCATGTACGTGTTTGATATCCAGGATTACCCCGTCAGGATAATGTGTCTTGCGCGATTCCGGAAAAGGTTTCGAAATAATCCGGGAACGTCTTGGCCACGCACTTCGGATCGTTGATGCGCATCGCGTTGCCGCGACGGGCCGCGCCGTCCAGCGACGCCAACGAGAAGCACATCGCCATCCGGTGGTCGTCGTACGTGTCGATGGTGGCCGGCTGCAGCAGTTCCGGCGGGGTCACGCGGATGTAGTCCGGGCCCTCTTCCACCGTCGCGCCGACCTTGCGCAGCTCAGTCGCCATCGCGGCCAGGCGGTCCGTTTCCTTCACGCGCCAGCTGGCGATGTTGCGCAGCGTGCTCGTGCCGTCCGCGTACAGCGCGGCGACGGCGATCGTCATCGCGGCGTCCGGGATGTGGTTGAAATCGGCGTCGATGGCTTTCAGGACGCCGTTCGACTTCGCCTCGATCCAGTTGTCGCCCTTCGTGATGGTGGCACCCATCTGCTCGAGCGCGTCGGCGAAGCGCACGTCGCCCTGGATGGAATCCTTGCCCACGCCTTCCACGCGCACGGGACCGCCCGCGATGGCGCCCGCGGCCAGGAAGTACGACGCCGACGACGCGTCGCCTTCGACGTGGATGCTGCCCGGGCTTTGATACTTCTGGCCCGGCTGCACCGTGAACGACGCCCAGCCGTCCTGGCCGACCGTCACGCCGAAGCGGCGCATCAGGTTCAGCGTGATCTCGATATAGGGCTTGGAAATCAACTCGCCCACGACTTCGATCGTGACCGGCTTGTCGACCGCCATCAGCGGGGCGGCCATCAGCAGGGCCGTGAGGAACTGGCTGGACACGTTGCCGCGCACGGCGATGCGGTCCGGCTGGACCTTGCCTGCGCGGATGTGCAGCGGCGGATAGCCCGGATTGCCCGTGTATTCGATGTTGGCGCCGACGGCGTTCAGCGCGTCGACCAGGTCGCCGATCGGACGCTCGTGCATGCGCTCGACGCCGTGCAGGGTGTAGTCGCCGCCGATCACGGCCAGCGCCGCCGTCAGCGGACGGATCGCCGTGCCCGCATTCCCCATGAACAGGTCGGCCTGGCCCACGGGCAGCTTGCCGGCGGCGCCGTGCACGACGTGCGTGCGCTCGTCGAGTTGTTCCCACCGGATGCCGAGCTTCTTGAGGGCGTCCAGCATGACGGACGTGTCGTCCGATGCGAGCAGGTCGTGGATCGTCGTCGTCCCTTCGGACAGAGCGGCCAGCAGCAACGTGCGGTTGGAGATGCTCTTCGAGCCCGGCAGGCGTACGGTGCCCTGTACGCGCATCACGGGTTCGAGGTCGATGTGCTGGGGATAGATTTTAGCTTGTGTCATTTTCCAGATTCCTGATCGGGCGCCGGCGGTTTTTCCGCGGCTTCGATCGCTTCGATCCACGCGCGGCGGGCGCGCTGGGCATTGGCGTAGGTCGCCTCCAGCGCGGGTCCGTCACTGGCGGCGAGCCGCGCGCGAAGGTGTGTCAATTGAGCGAGATAGGCGTCCAGTTCGCCGAGCAGCGCGTCGCGGTTCGCGAGGCTGATGTCGCGCCACATTTCCGGAGAACTCCCGGCAATGCGGGTGAAGTCGCGGAAGCCGCTGGCGGCGTACTGGAACAGCAGGTCCGCGTGCGGCTTGTTGGCGATGTCGTCGACGAGCGCGTACGCGAGGAGGTGCGGCAGATGGCTGACGGCGGCGAACACCTTGTCGTGTTCCTGCGGCGTGAGCATGTGGATGATGGCGCCGCACGTGCGCCACGCGGCCGCCACTTTCTCGACGGCCTCGGGCGCATTTTCCGCCAGCGGTGCCAGCACCGTCTTCTTGCCGCGGTAGAGGTCCGGGATGGCCGCGTCCGGCCCGTTCGATTCGCGCCCCGCGATCGGGTGGCCCGGCACGAACTGGTTGACCTTGTCGCCCAGCGCCGCGCGCGCGGCCGCCACGACGTCGGACTTGGTGCTGCCCGCGTCCGTGACGATCGTCTGCGGTTCAAGGTGCGGCAGCAGCGACGCGAGAATCGGCCCCGTCTGCGCGACGGGCGCCGCCAGCAGCACGAGGTCCGCGCCGCGCAACGCGACTTCCGGCGACGCGGCCGCTTCGTCGATGATCCCCAGCTCGCGCGCACGCGCCAGCGCCTGCGCGGAGCGTCCCAGGCCGACGATGTGGCCCGCGGCGCCGGCCGCCTTCAGTCCCAGCGCGAACGAGCCGCCGATCAGGCCGACGCCGACGATGACGACTTTCGCGAACATCAGCTCAAGGCCTTTTTCAAGGCCTCGACGAAACGCGCGTTCTCTTCGGGCAGGCCGATCGAGATGCGCAGCCATTGCGGCAGGCCGTACGCGCCGACCGGACGCACGATCACGCCCTGCTTCAGCAGCGCCAGGTTCACGCGCGCGCCCGCGCCCTCGTCGTCGCCCACTTTCACGAGCACGAAGTTGCCGTAGGACGGGACATATTCCAGGCCGAGTTCTTCGAAGGCCGCCGTCAGTTGCTGGTAGCCGGCGCGGTTGTTTTCAAAACCCTTCTGCAGGAATGCCTTGTCGTTCAGCGCCGCGATGGCGGCGGCCTGCGCGAGCGAATTCACGTTGAACGGCTGGCGGATGCGGTTCATCAGGTCCGTCACGGCCGGCTGGGCGATGGCGAAGCCGACGCGCAGGCCCGCGAGGCCATAGGCTTTCGAGAACGTGCGCGAGACGATCAGGTTCGGGTACTTACGGACCCACTGCGTCGATTCGAACTGGTCCTTCTGCTCGAGGTATTCGTTGTACGCCTCGTCCAGCACGACGACGACGGACGCCGGCACCTTCGCGAGGAACGCTTCGATCTCGGGCGCGGCGATGAACGTGCCGGTCGGGTTGTTCGGGTTGGCGATGTAGACGAGACGGGTGTCCGCGTCGATGGCGGCCGCCATCGCATCGAGGTCGTGGCCGTAGTGCTTTGCCGGGACGACGATGCCGCGCGCGCCGACGCCCTGCGTGGCCAGCGCGTACACGGCGAACGAGTACTGCGAATAGACGACGGCCTGGCCCTTCTGCACGAACGCGTGGGCCGCGATCTCGAGGATGTCGTTGGAGCCGTTGCCGAGCGTGATCCAGTCGGCCGGCACGTCGTAGCGCGTGGCCAGCGCGGCCTTCAGTTCGAAGCCGTTGGCGTCCGGGTAGCGGCCGAGTTCCGCGGCGGCGGCGGCCATCGCGGCCTTGGCCGACTCGGGGATGCCGAACGGGTTTTCGTTGGACGCCAGTTTCACGATATTGGCTTCATCGAGGCCGAACTCGCGGGCGACTTCGGAAATGGGTTTGCCGGCCTGGTAAGGGGCGATGGCGCGGACGTAATCGGGACCGAATTGCGACATGGGATTCTCTTGGCTGTAGTGGGGTGATTCTGTGACTCAGAGGCCGACGGGATAGGATCCCAATACCTTGAAGAAGGCGGCGTTGTCCTTGAGTTCTTCGAGCGCGCGGCCGACGGCGGGATCGGCGATATGGCCTTCGACGTCGACGTAGAAGTAGTACTCCCACGTGCCGATGCGGGCCGGACGCGATTCGAAGCGCGTCATCGACACGCCGTGCTTCGCCAGCGGCGCGAGCAGGTTGTAGACGGCACCGGCCTTGTTCGGCACGGCCAGCACGATCGACGTGCGGTCCTTGCCGGACGGGCCCGTGGCCTGGCTGCCGATGATCACGAAGCGCGTGCGGTTGTGCGGGTCGTCCTGGATGTGCGCCTGCACGACGCCCAGCTTGTACTGCTCGCCGGCCATCTCGCTCGCGATCGCGGCGATGGTCGGATCCTGGCTCGCCAGCACGGCCGCTTCCGCGTTCGACGCGACGGCGCGGCGCTCGATGCCGGGATGGTGCAGGTTGAGCCACACCTGGCACTGGGCCAGCGCCTGCGAATGGGCGCACACGACCTTCACGCCGTCCATGCTGCCCGTCTTCGTCATGAGGCTGTGGTGGACGGGGATCGACACTTCGCCGCTGATGATCGTGGTGGTCGCGAGCATCAGGTCGAGCGTGCGGTTGATGGCGCCCTCGGACGAGTTCTCGACGGGGACGACGCCGTAGTCGGCCGTGCCGGCCTCGGTGGCGCGGAACACTTCGTCGATCGACACGCACGGCAGGCCTTCGACGGCGCTGCCGAACTGCTGGAACACGGCCTGTTCGCTGAACGTGCCAGTGGGGCCGAGGAACGCGACCGTCACGCGCTTTTCCAGCGCGCGGCAGGACGACATGATCTCGCGGAAGATGGTCTGCACGTCCTGGTTCTTCAGCGGACCGGGATTGCGCTCGGCGACGCCGCGCAGCACCTGCGCTTCGCGCTCGGGGCGGAACACGGGGGCGTTCGTCTCGGCCTTCACGTGGCCGACTTCCTGCGCGACCTTGCCGCGGCGGGAAAGGAGTTCGAGGATTTGCGCGTCGATCGCATCGATCTGTTCGCGCAGGGGTTTGAGTTTGTCTGTCATTGTCTGCTCATTGGGTGCGGTTCGCGTGTGGCCCGTACCATGGATCCGTCGTCCCCGCGAAGGCGGGGACCCAATTTGTATGCGCACCGAAATGCCAGCGCTCCAGACTTCGGAGGCCCACCTTGGGTTCCCGCCTCCGCGGGAACGACGGTTTGGCGGCGACTCAGCGGCCCGCGAACTCGTTCAAATAATCGACCAGGGCTTGCACACCCTCGATCGGCATCGCGTTGTAGATCGATGCCCGCATACCGCCGACGGACTTGTGGCCCTTCAGTTGCAGCAGGCCGCGCGCTTTGGCGCCGGCCAGGAATTGTTCGTTCAACGACTCATCGCGCAGGTAGAACGGTACGTTCATGCGCGAGCGATATTCGGGCGCCACACGATTCTGGTAAAAGTCGTCGGCGTCCAGCGCCGCGTACAGCAGGCGCGCTTTTTCGATGTTGCGGCGTTCCATCTCGGCCACGCCGCCCTGTTTCTTCAGATGCGCGAACACGAGGCCCGCGATGTAGATCGCATACGTCGGCGGCGTGTTCAGCATCGATTCCGCCTCGGCCACGGCGCGCCAGTTGAACACGCCCGGGCAGATCGGCAGTGCATGGTCGAGCAGGTCCTCGCGCACGATCGTGATCGTCAGGCCGGCCGGGCCGATGTTCTTTTGCGCGCCGGCGAAGATCACGCCGTATTTCGACACGTCGATCCGGCGCGACAGGATGTGCGACGACATGTCGACGACGAGCGGCGTATCGCCTTGTACGGTCGGCACGTAACCGATCTCGACGCCGTCGATGGTCTCGTTCGTGCACAGGTGCAGATAGGCGGCGTCTGCGCTCAGCTTCCACGTCTCCTGCGGCGGCACCGTGGTGAAGCGGCTCGCTTCGGCGGACGCCGCCACGTTCACGTTCGCATAACGCTTCGCTTCCTTGATCGACTTGCCCGACCACGAACCCGTGTGGACGAAGTCGATGGTGGCCGGCTGCGGTTTGCGGCCCACCATGTTCAGCGGGATGATCGCGTTCTGGCCGAGGCCACCGCCCTGCAGGAACAGGACCTTGTAGTTGTCCGGGATCGCCAGCAGCTCGCGCAGGTCGGCTTCGGCCTGCTTCGCGATCGAGATGAATTCGGGGCCGCGATGGCTCATCTCCATCACGGACATGCCGCTGCCGTGCCAGTCGAGCATCTCGTCGGCCGCCTGCCGCAGCACTTCCTTGGGCAGGACGGCGGGGCCGGCGGAGAAGTTGTACACCTGGGTCATCGCCTTCTCCTTATTTGCCGACGATGCTTTGCGCGCTCTGCGCCATCATCTTCTGGATGCGCGGCATCATGACGCGGTTGCTGATATCCATGCTGCGGCTCATCAGCTTGGGCATGTTCGCCAGCATCTTCTGGCCCAGCGGCGACGCGTAGAACGCGGACAGCTGGCGGATCTCGTCCAGCGTATAGGTCTCGGCATACAGCGGCACCATCTCGGCCAGCATGTCGTCGACGAGGGTCGGATCGCTGAATACGGCGTGCAATTGCGCGGTCAGCGTCGGCAGCGCTTCCTGCAGCTTCTTGTGCGCCTCGGCCTTCTTCTCCGGGGAGAGCGTGGCGTCGCTGTCGATCATCGCATTCAGCGACGCGGTGAGCTGCGCCGGCATCTGCTGCTCCGCCTGCTTCAGCGACGCCTGCATCACGTCGCGGATCTTCATCGACGCCAGCATCTGCTTGGTGGCGGCGACGACAGCCGGATCGGCGGACGGCACCGGCGTCGCGGCAAACGCGGCGGAGGAGCAGGTGACGACGAAAGCGGAGGCGATGATGGCGAGAGATTTCTTCACGAATATCCTTGAATGAGAGCTGGTGCGGGGGCTTGCTATCCCGGCATGACAATGCGGGTTCCTCGATTTTCGCACGAAACTTGCAAAAAATCCTCAACCGCTGCCATTTCGGGGGAAGTGCGTAAAAAAAGCCGCCGAGACGCAGCGCGTCAGGGCGGCTTTGTGGACGGGCTGTCCGGCTTATTCCGGTGCCGGCTCCAGTTCCGTTTCCTCGAGGTCGGTCTCGACGACGCGCTGCAGGCCCGACAGCTTGGTGCCGTCTTCCACCGCGATCAGCGTGACGCCCTGGGTGGCGCGGCCCATCTCGCGGATCTCGGCCACGCGGGTGCGGATCAGGACGCCGCCGGTCGTGATCAGCATGATCTCGTCCGTCTCGTCGACCAAGGTCGCGGCGACCACCTTGCCGTTGCGCTCGGACGTCTGGATCGCGATCATGCCCTTCGTGCCGCGGCCGTGGCGCGTGTACTCCGTGATCGGGGTGCGCTTGCCGAAGCCGTTTTCCGTCGCGGTCAGCACGGACTGCTGCTCGTTTTCGGCGACCAGCAGCGCGATCACGTTCTGGCCCTCTTCCAGGTTCATGCCGCGCACACCACGTGCCGTACGGCCCATCGGGCGCACGTCGTTCTCGTCGAAGCGCACGGCCTTGCCGGCGTCCGAGAACAGCATCACGTCGTGCTTGCCGTCCGTGAGCGCGGCGCCGATCAGGAAGTCGCCCTCGTCCAGGTCGACGGCGATGATGCCGGCCTTGCGCGGATTGCTGAAGTCGCGCAGCGGCGTCTTCTTGACGGTACCGAGGCTCGTCGCCATGAACACGTAATGGTCTTCCGGGAACGTCGAGTTTTCGCCCGACAGCGGCAGGATCACCGTGATCTTCTCGCCGTCCTGCAGCGGGAACATGTTCACGATCGGCTTGCCGCGCGAGTTGCGCGAACCCTGCGGCACTTCCCACACCTTCAGCCAGTACATCCGGCCGCGGTTGCTGAAGCACAGCATGTAGTCATGCGTGTTCGCGATGAACAGCTGGTCGATCCAGTCCTCGTCCTTCGTCGCCATCGCCTGCTTGCCGCGGCCGCCGCGCTTCTGCGCGCGGTATTCGGAAATCGGCTGCGACTTCATGTAGCCCGTGTGCGACAGGGTCACGACCATGTCCTGCGGCGTGATCAGGTCTTCCGTTTCCAGGTCGGACGCGTTGTGCTCGATGGCGGAACGGCGCTGGTCCTTGCCGTTCTCGGCGTAGTCGGATTTGATCTGCGCCATTTCGTCGACGATGATGCTCGTGACGCGCTCCGGGCGGGCCAGGATGTCGAGCAGGTCGGCGATGTGCAGCATCACTTCCTTGTACTCGTTGACGATCTTGTCCTGCTCCAGGCCGGTCAGGCGCTGCAGGCGCATCTGCAGGATTTCCTGGGCCTGCTCGTCCGACAGCTTGTACAGGCCGTCCTGCTGCATGCCGTAGTGCTTCGGCAGGTGCTCCGGACGGAACGCCTCGATGCCGCCGGCGGCGCCCGTCTCGGTACGCAGCAGCATTTCGCGCACGAGGGACGAATCCCACGCGCGCGACATCAGTTCCGTCTTCGCGACCGGCGGCGTCGGCGCGGCCTTGATGATCGCGATGAAGTCGTCGATGTTCGCCAGCGCGACCGCGAGGCCTTCCAGCATGTGGCCGCGTTCACGCGCCTTGCGCAGCTCGAACACGGTGCGGCGCGTGACCACTTCGCGGCGGTGCGACAGGAAGCACTCCAGCATCTGCTTCAGGTTCAGCAGCTTCGGCTGGCCGTTGACGAGGGCCACCATGTTCATGCCGAACGTGTCCTGCAGCTGCGTCTGCTTGTACAGGTTGTTCAGCACGACTTCCGGCACTTCACCGCGCTTCAGTTCGATGACGACGCGCATGCCCGACTTGTCGGACTCGTCGCGGATGTCGGAAATGCCTTCCAGCTTCTTGTCGCGCACGTTCTCGGCGATGCGCTCCAGCAGCGACTTCTTGTTGACCTGGTACGGCAGCTCGTCGACGATGATCGCGATGCGGCCGCCGTCCTTGCCGTATTCCTCGAAGTGGGTCTTGGCGCGCATCACGACGCGGCCGCGGCCCGTGCGATAACCGTCGCGCACGCCCGAGACGCCGTAGATGATGCCGGCCGTCGGAAAGTCCGGCGCCGGGATCAGCTCGATCAGCTCGTCGATCGTGCAGTCCGGGTTCTTCAGCACGTGCATCGCGCCGTTGATCACTTCGGACAGGTTGTGCGGCGGGATGTTCGTCGCCATGCCGACCGCGATACCGGACGAGCCGTTGATCAGCAGGTTCGGGATCTTCGTCGGGAGGACGGTCGGCTCTTTTTCCTTGCCGTCATAGTTCGGCTGGAAGTCGACGGTGTCCTTGTCGATGTCCGCCAGCAGTTCGTTCGAGATCTTGTCCAGGCGGCACTCGGTGTAACGCATAGCCGCGGCGGAGTCGCCGTCGATCGAACCGAAGTTGCCCTGCCCGTCCACGAGCGTGTAGCGCAGCGAGAAGTCCTGGGCCATGCGGACCAGGGTGTCGTAGATCGACGCGTCGCCGTGCGGGTGGTACTTACCCATCGTGTCGCCGACCACGCGCGCGCACTTCAGGTAAGGACGGTTCCACACGTTGTTCATCTCGTGCATCGCGTAGAGCACGCGGCGGTGCACGGGCTTCAAGCCGTCGCGCACGTCCGGCAGAGCACGGCCCACGATCACGCTCATGGCGTAATCGAGGTAGCTCTTGCGCATCTCTTCTTCCAGGGAAATTGGAACTGTTTCTTTTGCGAATTGATCCATTGTGCGGGTCGGCGCCTTCAGGCTGATAAGTGATATTCCAAGCCCATGATTTTACCACGGCAGCCCTATCCATAACGTATTTCAACGGCAGCCCAAGCCGATGACAAACTGGCACAATTAACCCTTTGACACATGCCTGTCATAAACATTCGTCAAGCTTGCGCTCGATTGCCGACACCTTGTTGCGCAGAAACAACGCGACAAATAGCATGCACTGCAATTGGCCGACGGCCGGTCGTGCGGATGTGGCGTATGTGGCAAAATGGCCGAGACGTTAATTGCTTGTTTCACAATGCGGAACTGACGTGCTGTCTCGAGTGTTAATATTATGCTCACGTCTTATTGCCTCAGGGCAGTTTCGCCGCTAGAAGATTTTACCGAAAGGAAGAAAAAATATGAATAAATTGGCAACCCTCGTATTCGCAGCTACGGCCGCGATGGCGGGCAGCGCATCCGCGCAAAGCGCGCCTCCGTATGCGCCGCTGACCACCGATATCAAGGCGCCGACGCCGTACAGCGCTTACGTGCAGGATGCCCGTGGTGTCATCGCCCGCAATCCTTTCGGCCTGTGCTGGCGCACCGGCTACTGGACCCCGGCCGACGCGGTCCCGGGCTGCGACGCACCGCTGTGCGTGGAACCGGAACGCCTGGAAAACGGCAAGTGCGTCGCTCCGCCGCCGCCGCCGGCTGCTCCGGCACCTGCCCCGGCACCGGCCCCTGCCCCGGCACCGGCTCCGGTCCCGACCTCGGAAAAAGTGAGCTACTCGGCTGACGCCTTCTTCGACTTCGACAAGGCCGTCCTGAAGCCGGCCGGCAAAGCGTCGCTGGACGACCTGGTCGGCAAGCTGAAAGACATCAACCTGGAAGTCATCATCGCCGTCGGCCACACCGACTCGGTCGGCACGGATGAGTACAACCAGAAGCTGTCCGTCCGCCGCGCCGAAGCCGTCAAGGCTTATCTGCAGAGCAAGGGCGTCGAGGCGAACCGCGTCTACACCGAAGGCAAAGGCGAGAAGCAGCCGGTCGCCGACAACAAGACCGCCGCCGGCCGTGCGAAGAACCGCCGCGTGGAAATCGAAGTCGTCGGTACCCGCAGCAGCCAGAAGCAATAATCCGGCTCACGCCTGAACAACCCCGCTGCGGCGGGGTTTTTTTATGCCCTGGTTTTTTTCACGATCCCATCCGTACCCGCTACCCATTTCCGCTATCATTCCGTCCTATGACTACGACGACCAACGCCGATCCCTTAGAGATCCAGAAGTTCAGTGAACTGGCCCACCGCTGGTGGGACCCGACGTCCGAATTCCGTCCGCTGCACGACATCAACCCGTTGCGCCTGGAATGGATCAACGCGCGCGTGCCGCTCGCGGGCAAGAACGTCATCGACATCGGCTGCGGCGGCGGCATCCTGGCCGAATCCATGGCGCGCAAGGGCGCCAAGGTCACGGGCATCGACCTGTCGAAAAAGGCGTTGAAGGTCGCCGACCTGCACAGCCTGGAATCGGGCGTGGAAGTGCGCTACAAACTGATCGCGGCGGAAGACATGGCCGCGGAAGAGCCGGGCCAGTTCGACGTCGTCACCTGCATGGAGATGCTCGAGCACGTCCCGGACCCGGCGTCCATCGTGCGCGCGGCGGCGACCCTCGTCAAACCGGGCGGCCGCGTGTTCTTCTCGACCCTGAACCGCAACGTCAAATCGTATCTGTTCGCCGTCGTCGGCGCAGAATACGTGCTGCGCATGCTGCCACGCGGCACCCACGACTACGCCAAGTTCATCACGCCGGCCGAGTTGTCGAACTTCGTGCGCGACGCCGGCCTCATCGTCGACGGATTGAAAGGCCTGACTTACAACCCGCTGACCAAGATCTACTCGCTGAACCAGGACACCGACGTCAACTACATGATGGCCTGCAGCAAACCACTTGAATAAGCAGTATCGACAATGACCTTCTCTTCTTCCCTGTCCGCGCCGCGCGCCGTCCTGTTCGACCTCGACGGCACCCTGGCCGACACCGCGCCCGACCTCGCGGCGGCCGTCAACTGGATGCGCACGGAGCGCGGCCTGCAACCGACGCCGTACGCGATCCTCCGCCCGACCGCGTCGGCGGGCGCCCGCGGCATGATCGGCGCCGCCTTCGGCCTGGCGCCGGGGGACGCGGGCTACGAAGAGCTGCGCCTGGAGTGGTTCGAGCGTTACCAGTCGAACATGGCCGTGCACAGCACGCTGTTCGACGGCATTCCCGACCTGCTGGACGGGCTTGCGGCGGCCGGCATGGCCTGGGGCATCGTCACCAACAAGCCGGCCCGCTTCACGGATCCGCTCGTCCCGCAAATCGGCCTGGCGCATGCCGGCTGCGTGGTCTCGGGCGATACGACGCCACACGCGAAACCCCACCCTGCCCCGCTGCTGGAAGCGGCGCGCCGGCTGGACATCGACCCGACCCATTGCTGGTACGTGGGCGACGACCAGCGCGACATCGAAGCGGGCCGCGCGGCCGGCATGGTCACCGTGGCCTGCAACTGGGGCTATTGCGGGTCCATCGATCCGGCGACGTGGGGCGCCGACTACCTGCTGGACACGCCGCGCGATCTGCTGCACATGCTGCGCGAGTTGGCGGGCGCTGCGGTCACGGCCGCCTGATCCGGTTTTCATTGCTGTCTCATCCTGGCCGTGCCGCCTGCCCTGGTGGCATGGCTCTGTCGTCGCGGCCTCTCGTCGGTTAGTTGCAAATACGCCGCCGTCGCCTTGGTTGTCGTTAGATCGTCTCTACGGGCGTCCAGCTCGTCATTTACATATCTTTACGATTGATACAGGGAATCGTCTATCTCTTCGCGATGCCCCTCGGTAATCTACAGCCATACGACAACAACGTCTCAGGAGCAGACAAAATGGAAACGATCAAGACCACCACCTCCCGTATCCACCCGCTGGTTGCAGCTGCCGCGGTGTCCGTCATCGTCGTCAGCCTGGCCGGTACCGCCGCGATCACCGGCCTCCTGCCGAGCTCGCACAGCGCTCCCGAGGCTGCCCCGACCCAGGTGAACCCGGCCTATGCCGCCGCCCCGACGACCGCTCCGGCCCTGCCGATGGCGGCGGATGCAACGGCACCGCGAGGCCTGCAGCCGGTCCAGGGCGCCTATGCGCAGCCGGCACCGGTGGCCTACGCCCAGCCGGCCGTCGCGAGCGCCCAACCGGCCCCGGCCCCGACCGTGATCAAGGAAACGATCATCAAGGAAGTTCCGGCGAAACCGGCACCGCGCCACACGACGCACCACAACACGAGCTACGCCCAGAACGATACGTACCGTGAACCGGCACCGCGTCCGGCACCGCAGCCGGCACAGCCGAACTATGTTGCCATCGGCACGGGCGCCGTCGTCGGCGGCCTGCTGGGCAACCAGGTCGGCAGCGGCAACGGTCGCAAACTGGCCACGGTGGCCGGCATCATCGGCGGCGGCATGCTGGGCAACCAGATCGCCAACCAGAACCAGGGTCGTTGATCACACCCTGCCCTTGATTCTCCGCACCTCGCACCCACATCGGGTGTGAGGGCGCTTCAGGGCTCTCCGCTCACGGGCCGATTGCGGTACAATGAGCATTCCTTTCTGGGGGCGACCTGGTTTCGACGTGGGTTGCAAAGCAGAACAGGGCATACCGAGGACTGGTTACCTCGTAAATACATCCAGAAATCAATAACTGCAAACGATAACTCGTACGCACTCGCAGCCTAATCGCTGCTAGCTCTACACCACCTCGCCTCTGGGGTGTGCCGCAAGGCAAGTAGAGTCATTTACAGAGGCTAGGACTCAACCGGGTTACCTGGTTGCTTCCGAAACTTTAGGTAACTCGCTTAGTCGAAGGGTGCACGTCCCCGTCGCCTAAGTTAAATCAAAAGACAGTGCTAAGTATGTAGAACTGTCTGTAGAGTGCTTGCGGACGAGGGTTCGATTCCCTCCGCCTCCACCAGAACTCCAAGAAGCCGTTGATTCGTCAACGGCTTTTTCTTTTTCGCCGTCGGTTTCGGTCGTGGGGCCCCAAAAAACAACCCCAAGAACATATGGCCTACCGCTTACCTTCCCACCTGCATCGCAGCCGACACGGCGTGCTGTATTTCCGAATTGCTATTCCCACTGACCTACGTCATCATTTCGGCATGGCCGAGGTGTACCGCACGCTGCGCACGGCGCGGGTAGTTGACGCTGCACTCTCAGCCCAGACGTTGGCGCTGTCTTTCAAGGCACTGTTCCGCCAGCTTAGGGAAGAAAGCATGTGCGCGACGAAGAAAAAGCAAAGTACTAACATCCAGTTTGGATGGACCACAGAGATCAGTCTTGACGAGTTTCGCCGCCCGAAGACTGTAAAGTTCACCAGTGAACCTGGCGACCCACCGGGTGCAATGGCCGCGGCGATACGCGAGGTGCTGGACAGCGCGCCGGCCGCGCGCCCACCAGAAGTCTCCGTCGACAGTACCATTGTTCAGACAGCTCAGCCGTTGTCGACCTATGTAGAACCATACCTTGCAAACGCCTTCACGGCCAGCAAGCCCGACGAGAAGACGCTTGAATCCTACCGCGCAGCGATCCGTCTTTTTATCGAGATCGTCGGCGACAAGCCGCTGCACAAACTCAGCGTCGCCGACCAGAACCGGTATGAAGACGTTATCGTAAAGGTGCCGGCGAATCGTACTAAGATTGCGAAAACGCGGTCGTTGTCGATTGACGAGATGGTCGTCCTAGATGTGCCGAAACTTAGTTCGCAAACGGCTAAGAACAACGCCCAGCGCACGAACAACTTTCTAGCCTGGGCGTTCCGGCGCGAAGGCAGCAAGCCCCCGTTCGAATTGATGAACAACACGCGCATCACGACTCGGTCAAAATCCGTCAAACGTCGCGTGTTCACCGACGACGAATTACGTACGCTATTCAACCCCAGTACGTACGCTCAAGGGCGCCAGCAAAGTCCCTACATGTACTGGTTGCCGCTCATCGGTCTGCACACCGGCATGCGCATCAATGAGATCGCCCAGCTAGCGCTTGCCGACATTGATGTGCACGACGGCATTACATGCTTTCATGTCACTGATAACGATGAAGATGAGGGACAAGGTCGCCGTGCGAAGCGCGTAAAAACCGACGCCGGGCGCCGTATCGTTCCGGTTCATGACGCATTGGTAAACCTGGGCCTGCTCGACTATGTCCAAGCCTTACGCCAGGATGGGCACTGCGAATTGTTCCCGGAACTCATCGGCGGTCGCGATGGTCCCGGTCAGCCTGCATCAAAACAGTTCGCGCGATACTGCGACCGGGTGGGATTACGTGATCGCGACCTTGTATTTCATAGCTTTCGTCATGGTGCAGTTGGCCGCATGCGCGCGGCCGGCATACCAAAAGAGCTTAGGAAAGTCGTGGTCGGGCACAGCGCCGCCGAAGATACACACGACGGCTACGGTGACATCAAAAACGATTTCAGCATTGCCGACCGCAAGCGCGCGATCAACACCTTGAGATTTGATGGTGTACTCGACTACGACAATTTAAAGGCGTTGCGGCCAGCGCTGACTGAACTGCACAAAGCTTTAACACGCGCTCGCGGTCGAGTTAGTAATAGAAATGTGCTTTAAAGTTCGTTGACCTTTTTAACAATCTATAATTAATGGAAGCACTATGACTAGTGGATTCGATATAGCACTTGCAGTCAAAGCCATGACACCTTTATTTGGAGCTTTAACGAAGACAGCGTCTGGCCCAGTAGAAAAGGGGATCGAGAAATGGAAGGCCAAAGGATTTGCTAAGCGTCTACTAACCAAGTTGGCATCCGCAGACCGTGTTAAAACGATTTGGTCTCGCGACCGCTTTGTTTCCCTCACTGATTGCTACTATCCATCGCGCATTGACAAAGAAAGCGCCAGTCTCACCATTAACTCCATCAATGAATTACCTCATCGGCACGTAGTAATTGAAGGGATTGTTGGTCAGGGCAAATCAATGTTTATTCAATACCTGTACCTACAAGAGCTTTCGGGCAAAGGAAGCGGAGGCCTTCCCTTATTAATTTTTTTGCGAACAATTACACCTAAGCGAGGTTTAGCAGAACATTTGAACGATGCTTTGTCAAACTTAGAAATCGAACCATCGAATGCTGTCTTCGATTACCTAGCCAAATCAGAACATTTGATTTTAATGCTCGATGGATTTGATGAACTCGACCCCAGCCTGGTGACTGAGACTATCACGGAAATTGATTCGCTAATCTTCAAGTATCCGATGATGCGAGTGATAATCACGTCACGGCCAAATAGTGACATACAAAAGTCACAACGTCTCGATGTACTACAACTATCCGGATTGGAATATGACGATTATGATCCATTCTTAAAAAAGCTTAGCGTAGATATAGTACGGCGCGAAGAAATTACAAATGCAATCAAAACGTCGCCCGCTGATATTGTGGAACTGATTTCTACCCCATTAATGTTAACTCTGGTAGCTCACGTCTATGCTGCCGAAAAAGAAATACCCTCAGAACTACCTCTATTTTTTGAGCGTCTTTTTGCCACTACGTTTGTAAATCACGATAAACAAAAAGGAGGTGGCTTTAGAAGGCACCATCACAGTGGGCTTTCGGATAGAAAGCTCCAGCTTCTTTTTGAGGCTTTTTGTTTTCTAACCCTACAAAAAGGAATTGGGCGCACGCTTACCGGGGAGCAGTTCTCTCAAGTATTTGATAGTGCGCTTAACTTGGTAGAAGATGCTCAATGTTCAGCGGAGAATTTCAAACAAGATATCACTAAAGTTGCATGCTTAATGCTAGATGATGGGTTTGATCAGACATCCTTTCTTCACATGAGTATTGCGGAGTATTTCGCCGCCGCATTCATAATGAGATCAAACGAAAAATTTGCCGCACGATTTTACGAATACGCCATTGGCACGCACAGAACATTACGTGTAGTTCTAAATTTTTTGGAAAAAATTGATTCGTACAGATTTAGCAAATTTTATATCATACCGCCTTTGAAACGGTTTTTCGATGCTTTAAACTCAACGCCTAACCACCACGCAACTGATGAGGCCTGGCTAGCGTTGCTTCGAACGACATTAACAAACTTAGAGGCAAACTTTAGCAATGCAAAAGCTAGTGGAAAACTCATGCTCAGCAGGATGCAACACGACACTACCATAGAAATAAAATACGGGACTATAGTAAGTGATTTGGTACACTCGGCAATTCTAAACATTGTCGCCGCACGACTCTTTGATAAATCGATGTTCAGCGAAAACGCGAAATGGCTTAGACACGAACAGAGTCTAGACGGCGACATTGACTACGTCGCGCGCATCGACGGACTAATCGCAATATTTGGCGGGGATGAATTTTTAAAAGCATTTCGCCCGGCAGAGTACTCATTATGGGTGCGTTATAACGAGGCCAAAGCTTTAGTAGAGAACGAAGACAGCAAAACAAATTTAATTTTTTGGTAAGGGAATTCTCACACCTATACAGATGCGTTTTCACGCTTGAGTTAAAAACAGCATGTCGAGCCATTTTTACCCCTCGGTCGAGAGACATTGCAGAGCCACAGCGCATCATCTTTTCGTCTCTCGGAGGCTTTGACCGCCTCACTAGCCTACGATGTTAAGAATGCTGGCCCGGCTGATTCCATACTCACGCGCCAGCGCACTCACGGACGTTCCGGCGCCGTGTGCGGCTTTAATAGCCTGCCGCTGTTGCTCAGTTGTTTTAGCCGGGCGCCCGAGCGTCTTGCCTTCCGCCTTTGCGCGTGCCAGCCCGGACTGGGTACGCTCGACCAATAGATCCCGTTCCATTTCCGCGACGGCGGCCAACATGGCCAACATGAGCTTGCCAGCGGCACTGGTCAGTTCGAGCTTGCCCAGCTGGAGCACGACGACCTGAATGCCACGCGCGGCCAGCGTCTTGATCGTGGCGCCGACGTCCTGCGCATCACGGCCCAGGCGGTCGAGCTTGGTAACGACCAGGGTTTCACCGTCGCGAATTTTTTCAAGCATCTTGGCGAACTGTGGGCGCTGCATTGCCGACACCTTGCCCGACACGCCCTCGTCAGCGAACCAGTAATCCACTTGATAACCGGCGGCAGCAATCTCGCGGCGCTGGTTCTCGACCGTCTGTTCTTTCGTGGAAACGCGGGTGTATCCGAACGTGGCCATTTGCTGCTCCTGTTGAGTTTTAACATGTTAGAAAACGGTGTCAGAATATCTTCACCTGTTAGAAAATGCAAATCCTATTTTTCTAACATGTTGCTGGCCCTCTGCGTGACTATATGAACAAACGGTCAATTTCTAACAGCTCGGAAAATTCCTTAAGAAATCAAGGAAATTCTCTGGTTCACACCTGTGAATCATGGCATGCTCATGTTTTCCATCTACTACGGAGCAAACATGCCTTCCATAAAGCAACGTACGCTGACCATCATGACCGGAAAGCGCGCGACCATTAAGCTCGACGAGCCAACGTGGCAAGCTGTCGAATGGCTAGCCCGCGGACGTGGCCAAACCTGGCAAGAGTGGTGCAAACACGTTCTGGTCAACATCACAGGCGACGAGAACATGACCGCAGCCGTACGTGAGGCGGCAATGGCTGGCCTGCTCGGCGCCACGATCTTTCCCGACCTCGAAGACCGTGCCGAACAGCTGGCGCTACAGAACAACCACGCCCTGATGCGCAACGCCGCGCCGATCGACGACAACACACTCAAGTCGACATTGAAAAGCGCGTCAGTCCAGGGCGGTTCCGATTTCGGCGGCTTTGAAGTGCTGTTTGGCTTCGACGAGCACGGTACCGACTGCATTTGGATCAAGAACCGCATGCGCGACGGCCTGCACTTCGCCATTCATTCTCCATTTAACTGATCACCGAAGACCACCATGAAAATCAAAGTGCTTTCGGCGCCGGAAGTGGCCTACCTGCTGCGGCGAGAACTCGGCCCGCTGCGCAACTGGGACGACACCCTTGCTGACATGCGACGCGGTCGCGTCGAGGTAAATGGCGACACCCTGCTTCCGATCTGCAAGGGCAAGTACGCTGGCGCGTGGCGCCCGATGTACGCGGTTGCCGACGTGCTGACCTTCATCGCCGCCGTGCGCGCGGCCGCTCTCGGCACCGCACGTCACGTGCCCTACCAAGTTAAAACCGCGTACACGGACCCGACCGATACCCGACCCTGGTACACGCGCAAGCTGTCGGTGGCGTCGTCGACGCATGTGGTTTTTGGCAGCAGTGCGCGACGCGCACGAGCCTTCACAAGTTCGGTATGAACTCCGTGCCGCACGAGATCGCATTGCCGGTCCACCTTGATACGTGGACCGTCTCAGCAAGCATTGACTTCCTGAGCCTCACCAATCTGACTAATGATCAACGTCATGCGCTTAAGCAAGTTCTAGAGGTGCGCGATACGTGCGTCAAGCTAGCTCAGGACGGTGGCCGCAATGTCATCACCGTCCATGATCCGACGTTGGCACAGCTTCAGCAGATTATCGACACGTACCCGAACGCGTCGATCTACGCGATCGAATTCAGCGTCGACCTGAGGCCGAGCGGCGAAACAGACTTGAGCGAGCTGGCGCCAGTGTACAAATGGTTTGCCGATGCGCTGTACCCAGTGGTTCCAAAAGCCAAACGCTATATGTGCGACCTGACCGCCCCCGGCCCAAAAAAACCGTATATCAAGGCCCCCGATGGCCCATGCGACACGATCACGACCATTGTATGGCGTGACGTTCCGGAACGCGTGAAACAGAAGTTATATATCAAGGACCGCGACGGCAATCGTGTTTTTGAGAGACCTTGTGTACGGCTTGAGGCAACGCTCAGTATGGGCGGGTGCAGCGACGTTGGCCTGGCAAAAGCTTGGCAGTTAGCCACCTTTGGTGATCACCTGCGCCGGGTGCTGTCGCCATGCTTCCAGATCGCTGACGGCATCAAGCCGAAGCTCAAGCGCGCGCGGCACAAACCCGGTAGCGATACCGACAAGAAAACCCGGGCGTACAACGAACGCCAGTTGAGTAAGACCCGCGCCGGCTGGGATAAAGGCGGTGCGATGTGGGCAGCAAAGCGAGCCTACGCGGTGCATCCCCATCACGAGGCGCGGCGCCGTATCGGTGACGCTCTGCACCGTCTTGGCAAGCAGCTTACGAAACTAAAACTGTCAGAAAATTCGCGTGAGGTGATGGAGCACGTGTCGGCCGAAAACCGCATGCTGCTTGAGGTTGACGACTTTCGCGCGTCCAGTCTTATAAGGGGTGAGGATATACCCTACAGAACATACACGAGAAGAAAGTTTTAACATCCCCTGCTGTCGGTAAAGGGTGACCAGCCGAAAGGCGATGTCTTAGATGCAACACTTGACCTTGAGGGGGTACCGTTCATCAACTCCGGGATTTTGGCGACCGAACCTTACCCCGCTTTCCTTTCGCTGAGAAAAGTCATTCGGCGCCGGCGTGGCGATCGCCTTACCGCCTTACTTAGCACTCATGCAGATCACGTAATGCAGCTTGTAGGCGCCTTCCGGCGTCAGGTTCGGGTTGTCGATATAGATCACCTTAGCCATTCCGCGCGCTGCCTTGTAGATCGCGGTCATGCTGGCCGTGCCATCTTCCGTAGCTCCCTTCAGTAGCCCAAGCTCCGCCTTATAAGAAACGCCTTTGTCGCGGTCCTCTGCAATTTTTTTTGCTAGTGTGCTCATCATCTGGCAGTAACGCGGGTCCGGCGCCGCGTGACCGATGTTCAAGACTGCGATGAGTGCAGCAGCCGTGCTTGCCTGTAGTAGAGCCTTCATATCATCCCCGTTTAAACGACAAAATGTCACGATTAGTGCGTGCACGATAAGTGCGTGGCCTAATAGTGTACACGCAGGCGAAAGTTGACGGTATGAAAATACCGTTACGAGTTACATTTGGACAACGCTTACGAGAACTACGGCAGCGGCAAGGTCTATCGCAAGAAGCCTTCGCCGACGTGTGCGGCTTTGCAAGGAGCTATATGAGTCGCCTGGAGCGCGGCGCTGGCAATCCATCACTAGACGCGATACAAACGCTGGCCGACGCCCTGGGCGTGGAAGTGGTCGAACTGTTCACGGTAGGTGCCGATATCAACGCAAACCCTTCCGCATCATGCGATAAGGCGAGCTGACCAGAACGCGGACGTAATGCGGACCTAACGCAGCTGTTTTACGAGTTGAAGCAGCCGGCGACTGTTCGAAATCAACGCGACGCTGCCGGTCCTGTACAGACTGATGACATGCAAAAACGATACCGCCACGAGAACTATCACGGTCGGCCGGACTGGTTGACGAGGGCCATTATTGACGCCGCGGTCGAGCTACGAGACCAACACGGTATCGGGCCTAGCGCTGCATTCCTACGTTCGCACCTTGTGCCCCTTACCATCGCGCTTAGGGTACTCAGTAGATCGCAGAAACGCTCATGAGTTGAACGGCGTCTATTCTTGACGTCTTGGCATCTTACCAAGCCAACGTGGCGCAGCATCGCCTACCGGCGCGAAGTATTTAATTACGGACATTGCCTGATCAATTGGCGAATCGCAGGTTAGAAGTCGATGCCACACGGTGTCGACGTCGGGTCCGGATGATTTCCTGTCGGCGCTTTTCATATGAATAAGCCGATCACGAAGTTTAGTAAGTGCCTGCAAGTCGGAATACGCCCGATGTATTCCTTTTGGCGAACGCTTTCCAAGCGCCTCTGGTAAAAACTTACTTACCTTCTCAATTAAAGATGCACGGCGTTCTATTTGCTCTTTTGACAGAATCTCTGCTTCGCCGTTTCTATTTAAACGCGTATAAGTAACCCCTTCGGGGAGAAGCTCGTTTACATACGCCTCAACGGCGGTATGAGCACATATAACAGCTTCAAACATAGACTCCAGGTACGCGAATGCTAGCTGTTCCTGAAGATGAAGTTCGGGCTCGCGTGTTTTTGAGTACACATGTTGGCGCCTAACCTCTACCGCCGCAATATAAGCCCGCCGAGCTATATTCAGGAGCAATGCGGAAGCATTTGGAATCGTCACAGTTAAGGTCTGCTTCTTGTTTAACTTGGCGACAGTCACCTTTTTTAAAAGTGTGCCGACCGGCACAAGTTCACCTGTCCAGGGGTTTTGCCAGGCTTGACCAACCGCGGCAAGCGTATCGATACGCCAATCAGCGTTGTCGATCGTTTCAGGTTTGTCGGCCTCGTTCGTGCGATCTGTTCGCGTCATCAATAGTGCCCTTTGCCAGGAATGATGTGACGTACTCCACCACGTGGATTTTGTACATCACCTTCGCGTCTTGGTATAAGGTGGAGATGGCAGTGAAATACCGTCTGCCCGGCCGCGATACCAGCGTTCGTACCGAGGTTAAAACCGGTGACCGTCGGGTCTTCATTTATGATCACCTGACGCGTGGAGTGTATTAATTCATGGCACGCTATTAACTCATCCTGAGTTAAGCCAAAGTAGTCCAGCGTGTGGCGCCTGGGAATAACCAAACTATGTCCTGCTGTGACAGGAAACCCATCTCGCACCACAAATGCGAAGGCATTTTCCATTACAATACGCTGAGCTGGCATTTCGCAAAAAAAACACCCACACTCTTTATCTGACACTGATAAATTACTCATCATTTATTCCTCTTCGCGCCGCATACTTACCTTAAAGTTAGTCGGTGCCAAGCTAAGTTGCTTATGGTCGTCGGGTGCTCCGGTCAAAATGTAAAACTTTGCAGAGTCGACGTCATCCAAATATTCGTACAAGCGATATAAGCGGTACTGTGCACTGTGGCCACGCGCAAACGCTAGCTCACTCGCACTTATGAAGAAGTCAGAATCGATCGAGCCACGGGTCGTCTTCACCTCGATGAAAACTTTTTCGCCAACGTCGTCGAACGACAAAATGTCGTACCCCGCGGTATCGTTCTCGAGCACCGAAACATGACGTATTTTCGCCGCGAGATCGGTGCGCCCGGCATTAGTTAAGCGTTCCTGCTCTATCCGGAGTACAAGCCGCTCACCCAGCAATCCAAGCGCCTCATTGGCCGCTTGGTTTGCGACGTAGTCAGGTCGGCGTGCCCTGACCGGCTGACCAGGTTCAGCTTTCGTTCGGCCAGCCTTACGTCGGCGTGGGGCATCTGTCTCGACAAGTCGATGGCTGGTCTGCTGGTCATTTGCCGGCGGGGCCGACGTCGGGCTGTTAGGCTCAGCAGGAACGAGCTTCCGCCCAAGCATCGCAAGCACTTGTTCCGGCGGCGGCCAATCAAGAATCTGCCATTGAAAATAGACCGGACGCTCTCGCATCGGATCGTGGTCGAGGTACTTGAGCCTGCCAAAGTATGTGTAGTCCCGATTGCGGCCAGGGCGCAGAAAAAGATGGATGTTGTTGACCTCTTCTCGATGCCGGATGAAGTCTCGAATCCGACGATCGTCGAAACCTTGCCGCGGCTGTGACTGCCACGACAGCACGCCGTCATGTGTGATGAATTCGTCGAATTGATGATCACCCTGAGCCTGGCCGAACGTGACAAAGAAAACATAGTCGCCAGGGTGGTCCGGCACGTCGACAATGCCGTGAAGTCCCCATGTTCCCGCTTGCGGTACAAAAACTGTGTCTGGTGAGAAAATCGCGTGTACTTGCTCACGCGTGTACGAATGGAAGAGTTGCAGTACTGTCACAATATTCGGTTCGTTGTTGATTTAGCACATTGCCACTGTACAATACCACGACCAGGCACCCCAAGCGACCGTATTCCTTCATGCACGGCGTGAACAAATGCCCTTAGGAACCAACGACTTAACATCTACGATGTTGGAGGCTGGAGACTCCCTCCGCCTCCACCAGAACTCCGAGAACCCGCTGATTCGTCAGCGGGTTTTCTTTTTCCGCTGCCCCAGTCGTGGCTTTTCCCCAAGTGAACGCCCAAGAGACCGGAATGACAATCAGACCTCGATCACATCTAAATCGCGCCCGGTCGGGCATCCTTCGGCCGGGTCGGGTTAAGCGACTCTGCACTGGTATTTCACAGTTCCGTCAAGGTGCTGTTGGGCACATGCGCGCGGCCGGGATACCAAAAGAACTCAGAATGATTGTGGTCGGTCATACTCCCACCGACGACGTGCACGATCCCTACTGCAATAGCAAGAACGATCTTAGCATTGCCGACCGCAAGCACGCAGTGAATGCTTTCAACTTCAACAACGTTCTTAATTACGACGGGTTGAAGGCGAGACGACTGGACTTGCCGAACTGCGCGAAGCTGTAACACGCTCTCAGGCGCGCGTTCGAGGCCCCGGCAAGTCATCAGCCTGATGCCTTATCGAGGAGACCAACAATGTCAGAAAGGTGAGTCATCGTCGTCGTCTTGGGTACGCAGCGCAAAACCAATCGCCTGAATCAAACTTGATTCAGGGTTTTGCAATAGCTGAGCGAACACCCTTTCAAGCTCCTCTTTATTATTAACATTTTGCTCAGTAAAGAAATTTTTTGTCGCCTTATCTACCGTCCCGATAGCAATGGGGTATCCCGTTGAAGGGATTCGGATGAACAGGACGTCGATAACCCTGGCCCGCATGACATCGACGTTCGTATCGAAATAGATGCGAAAAGTTGTACCTTTAATATCCGCAGACATTTCTGTGAATATCAGCCCATATCTGTTCCCGGCATTGTGTCGAACTGCCGTGTGCACACTATTGACGACATCCTGGACTTCCCCAACAGCGATCTGATAGTTATCATTCACAGCGGCTAAGGAACTTTTTAGAATTGCATCAAAGTTCATATTTACTCCTATTTAATATATATTTTACAAACTAACGGAAGATGATCCGATAAGCCGTGATAAACACCGGCTCTCTCGTGGAATTTTATCGGCAATCCATCAAACAGAAATTTGGGAGATGAGACTATATGCAAATCATCCTCATTAAAATAAGGAGCCGCATTTTGCAATAATCCGCCACTAACAATTATGTGATCAAAGTGATGCCAAGTACGTTGACTTTCCCAATAGTACGTTCCTGCACAATCATCGAAACCGGTCCCTGCGGAGCCTATAGGATGTGCAAATTTTTCGCCCAACAATCGCCATGACGTATTGTACAAGTGAACGCGCTTAACATCTTCATCAGCCCAATGGGCTTTTGCTTTCGATTTATTCCGATTACGATGAGCGTAAAGAGTTCCGAGATTATGTTCAAACGGCTCTTCGTTTAGGTCACCCAATATAACAGTATGATGGAAACCTGGTTTTTCACTTAAAAAATCGAACGCATATGTCGCAAGATTATCTGCCAATCGAAAACGAACTCGATCGGAACCATGCTCATCAAATCTTGACTGCCAATGACAACCAATAAGTCTTATTTTAAATTCTGGGGTTGCAGCATCGAGGACAAGCATCGGCCTCGTCCCGTTTGGCGTTGATGCAACAACTACTGGGGGTTGCTCAGAAAAAAACAACGTTTGTGAATTAGGGCGAAACATTACGCCAACTTGCAGTGTTGGAGAATCCTTCTTTACGTCGAGCGATATGACTCGATAGTCCTGAAAGACACGATCTCTCAACTCTGCAAGCGCATTCGCCGTTATCTCGCACAAAAAAAACACATCTGGCTTCCCTGCTAGATGGATCAATTCTTCGATCGCCTGAACAGCCGAATCCATTTTCGCATCGTACTCGTTTTGCGACTGAGGCCATCTAGACCTTCCCGCCTTTTCCTGATCGAAGTGATAGAAATTTCCAGCATTCCACCAAGCGACGTTTATACATTCTTTTGCTACAGATGTCATGCTGTCATTTAGCTTTACGCTGCTTTCGATAAAATTTAGAGTGGTCACTTAAATTACGAGCGGTACCTGTTTGCATCGTATTGTTTAGATTATAAACCCTGGTGGCTCTAAACTGCATGTACCCAACCACAAATTCCCCGAAATCATCCGAGCGTGCTAAAGACGTCATTGAATACATTCTGTACGCCTGCGGTCATGTATTGATCAAGGTGTCGCGACAATGCGACTTCCAGCGCCAGTTCGTCCGCAATCGTTAAGCTTAAGCTGCCCAATCCTTTACCCGGGAAGCCGCCTTCGCCGTCCGTTTCCCGGCTTGGCCTGCTGCCATTGACACCTCCTGACTCCATTTTCCACCTTAACATGGTGTCTGTGGAGTCGGCAGCAGGCCACTAAGCCTGCACCCAAAATAGGGGGCTTTTTCTAGCTAGGTCGGGATAGGTAGCCTGTAGAATCAGAGGGTTACGAACAGATGGTGGAGGTTGGAGAACCCCTCCGTCTCCACCAGTATTCAAAACAAAAGCCCCACCGGCGCAAGCCGGTGGGGCTTTTGTTTTTGCGCTACCGAACGCTCATGCCTCCGCAGTTTCCGCATTGCGCATCAGCCAGTGATAACGGAATGCTTCGCCAATACTTGCACATAAGGCCTCGTCATCCCAAGGCTTCGTGTGGAACCGGAATACGGCGCCGCTGTTGGTCGCTTCGATGATCGCGTCGACCGCCGTATAGCCCGACAACATGATCCGGATAATCTTCGGATGAATCTGCTTGACCCGCGACAGGAATTCGATGCCCGTCATGCCGGGCATGCGCTGATCGGAAATCACGACCTGGACGTCGTTCAAGGCCAGCAGGCTCAAACCTTCATCTCCACCGGACGCGTACAGTACCCGATAGCCCTGGCGGCGCAGAAGCCGGCGCAACGCCGAGCTGACGCCAGGATCGTCGTCAACGACCAGCACCGTCCGCACCTGTTCGTCAGGAGACGCCACAGGCAGCGCCCGCCCCTCGCTCAGCAACTGCTCGAAGGCCGCAGCCGGTACCGGACGGCTGAAATAGTAGCCCTGGATCTGGTCGCAACGGTAGGTCGTCAGATAGCTCAGCTGCTCCTGGGTTTCCACGCCTTCCGCGATGACTTGCAATTGCAGGCTTTGGGCGAGCGAAATGATGGACCGCGCGATCGCCGCCGCATCCGGATCGGTGGTAATGTCCCTGACGAACGACTTGTCGATCTTCAGCACATCGATCGGGAAGCGCTTCAGGTACGACAGGCTGGAGTAGCCGGTGCCGAAGTCGTCCAGCGACAGCTGTACGCCGAGCCCCTTGAGCGTATTCATGGTGGAGAGTGCCTGGTCGATGTCGGTCATCACCAGGCCTTCCGTCAGTTCGATGTCCAGGTAGCGTGCCTCGAGTCCCGATTCCGCCAGGACCCCGGTCACGACCTCGATCAGATCCGGCTGGTAGAACTGCTTGCCCGACAGATTGACGCCCACGCGCAGGCCTTCCCAACCGGCATCATGCCAACGCCTGGCGTCCGCGCACGCGGTCCGCAATACCCACGTGCCGATCGGGACGATCAGCCCGGTTTGTTCCGCCAGGTCGATGAACCGGTCGGGCCCGATCATGCCCAGCTCGGGATGCGCCCACCGCAGCAGGGCTTCCACGCCGACGATCCGGCCCGTCCGCACATCGACCTGCGGCTGGTAATGCAACAGGAACTCGCCCCGCTGGACAGCATGCCGCAGGTCACCCTCGAACCGCAGCCGTTCCATCGCGCGCGCTTTCATCGATGCCGTATAAAACTGCAACTCGCCGCCGCCCGCTTCCTTGGCGCGCTGCATCGCGATGTGCGCATTCTTGATCAGGGCGTTCGCCGTGTCGCCGTCGGCCGGGAACACCGACAACCCGGAGGTGCAACTCAGGAAATGCTCATGCTCGCCGACCTTGATCGGATCGCCCAGGGCGGCCATGATGCGCTGGACGGTATGGATCGCAGCATGCTCGTCCGGTATATCGGCGAGCACCAGGACGAATTCATCGCCACCGGTGCGCGCGGCCGTATCGTTCGGCCCCAGTGCCGCCCGCAAGCGGGCCGCCGTCTCTTGCAAGACCAGGTCGCCGGCTTCGTGGCCCAGCGTTTCGTTGACCAGGGCGAAGCGGTCGAGATCGATACAGACAAGCCAGGCCTGTTCGCCCCGGCCCATGGCCCGCGCCAAGGTCTCACTCGTCCTGTCGCAAAGAAAATTACGGTTGGCGAGTCCCGTCAGGGTGTCGTAGTTCGACTGGTATTCGAGCTGGTCCTCGCTTGCGCGCGCCTTGCGTTCGATGTGGAGCCGTTCGACCGCGATGCTGACCGTGTGGACGCACAGCCCGAGAATCTCCATTTCGTCCCGATCGGGCACACGTCCGGCCTCGGTGAATACCGCGAGCGTACCGAGCAGCCGGCCCTGCCCGGAGCAGATCCCATACCACCAGCAGGCACGATTCCCATGCAGTGCGGCGGCATCGTGCGCGCCGATCCAGCGCGGATCCTGCCCCACGTCGGCAACGAAGACGGGCCCGGCATGCAGCCCTGCGCGCCGGTCCGGTGACAATACCTTGTCGACGTCGAATTCTTCCAGGAGGCCTCGCAGCGACGCGGGAAGACTTGGCGCGACGACGAGTTCGAAGGGGTCGCCGTCCGCGCCCAGCAACATCACGGCACAGTGCATGGCTTTTCCGGACGACTCGACAATGTGCGTGGCGAGTCCCAGGAGCTCGGGCAGCGGCGCCCCCAGTGCCATGCGCTCCAGCAATTTCATCTGCTCATTCTTGAACTTCTGCAGACGCCGGCTTGCGCTGATGTCGCGGCAATATACCGCCAACCCTTCCGATGACGGATACGCACGCACCTTGAACCAGCGATTCAGCGGCGGGAAGTAAATATCGAACTCGACCGTGCAATGTTCACGCATGGCCCTTCGGAACTGGGTCTCGGCGATCCCGCCGACGAGCTCCGGATACTCTTCCCATAACATTCGACCAAGCAATTGTTGGCGTTCACGCTGAAGCAGGCGCTCCGTTTCCTTGTTCACATAGGTAAATTTCCAGTCCAGATCGACGGTGAGGAATGCCTCCGTGATGCTTTCGAGCGTGGTGCCGAGACGGTGCGCCAGCCTGCGGATCTCGTCGTTCGCCAGACGCGTGTCGTGGTTATCGGTGGTCGTGCCGTACCATTTGACGATCGTACCGTGTTCGTCCCGGATCGGTAAGGCACGGGCCTGGTGCCAGCGATAGCTCTGGTCGGCGCTGCGAAACACGCGATATTCGGTCTCGAAGATGGCGCCCGAGGCAAGCGACGCTTCCCAGATGCCCAGCGTTGGAGCAACGTCATCCGGGTGCAGGATCGTGACCCAGTTTTCGGCATTGATCTCGTCGACCAGTCCCGTGTAGGTGTACACCCAATTGTTCGCATAATCGATGGCACCGTCGGGGTCGGCAGTCCATACGATCTGCGGCATCGCATCGGCCAGCTGGTGCCAGCGCTGTTCGCTCCGGAACAGCGCCTGCGCGGCGTGCATCTGCTCCATCTGGTGGAGGGCTTCTTCCCGCAGTTTACGATCGGTCAGGTCCGTATGGGTCCCGATCACCCGCGCCGCCTTCCCGCCCGCATCGGTACCGACGACCATGCCGCGACTGAAGATCCAGCGCCAGCTTCCGTCCTTCGCCTGCATGCGGTATTCCATCGCGTAGGTCGGCATCAGCCCGGCCCCCAGCCTGGCCGTCGCGTCGATAACCCGCTCGCGGTCCTCCGGATGGATCAGGTTTTCCCATTGTTTCCCGGTCCGGATCTCGTCGCCGCCATAGCCAAGCATGTCGCGCCAGCGGTGAGAAAAGTACACCGCATCGGTCGGCACGTCCCAATCCCAGACGCCATCGCCCGCGCCTTCGAGCGCATATTTCCAGCGAAACTCGCTTTCCTCGAGCGCGACGCGGGCGCGGGCACGGTCGCGCATGCCGGTCAACACACTGTAACCGATCAGGACAATCAGGATGGACAACCCGCAGGCGCCGCCCAACACCAGGTTCCGTTGCCGGACGTACGGTTCGAGAATTCCGTCCCGGCTACGACCGACCGCCACGGCCAGCGCCTTCTTCGGCAATACACGCCAGGCGTAGAGCCGGACGACACCGTCGATCTGGGAGGCACGCGAATACATCAGTGTTTCCGTGCCGATCACGCCAAAGTCCGGCACGGTTTTCAGTACGTTGCGCGGCGCGGACGGCAATGCCGGCTCGCGCGCGACGATGGTGCCGTCTGCGCGAATGAGGGCCACCGTCCCGTGCTCGCCGAGTTGAAGCTTCCCTGAAAACCGGGTGAAGTACTCCGGTGCCACCGACAACACGATCACGCCGGCGAAACGCTTCCCGTCGGCCAGTAATGGACGGGTGAACTGGATGCTTCCCCGTCCGGACACCCGGCCCTTGAGCGGGCGGCTGACGAACAGCCTGTCGGTCCCGCCGAGATGGGTGCGAAAGTGCTCGCGGTCGCTCAAATCGATCCGCGGCGCGGCGCGGTCCACGCTCGAATATGCCAGGTGCCCCGTGGCGTCGATGATACTTACCTGGAACGCCACCGGTTTTTCGAGGATTTCCTGACGCTTGCGTACGTAGTCATCGAACCCGTCCGGGTCGTCGAGCCATCGTTCGCGCAGGTCAATCGCCGTCACGTCGATGGCATTAATGGAAGAATTGACTTCTTCGGCGAAAAGACGCGCGATGTTATTGCTGTCCTTGGCGGCCTCGGACAAGGTTTTCTCATAGGTACCGTGCAAGGACGCGATCACGACGGCCCACAGGCAAGGCAGGATCAGTGCCGCAATGAGGGCAAGTTGCCCAGGCAACGGAAGCCGAAAAAAAACCTGCAACGGCAGGCCGATCGATTTGGAGCTCACTCAGCGACCTTCTTATCCGGGAGGGCAGCGCCGGCGCGAGTACCGTGCGACACCATGAGATAGCCTTTGATTGGACCGGCGCTATCCAGGACGGCGGCGGCGCAGTCCAGTCAGGGACATCTGCATGGCCTTCCCGGCCACGTCATATCGTCAACAACAGTACGTTGCTCGCCAAAATCACGGCTTACATTTTATATTGATTCCCATGGGAAACATGGAAGCATTTCCACAAAGAAACAAAAATGTCGCATTTATGCTCAATCCTATTTCCCCGGCCACACCTTCGCGCCACCAGTCCACACGGCCTGCGCATAATCGGTCGCTACCTGCTCCTGCAGCCGATCGAGCGCCTGCCTGTCATACCATTGCCCATTCGCCATCACACCCGCCGGCTGCCTGAGCGTCCCCAGCTCCACGAACGGGTTCTTATTCACGAGCACCAGATCCGCCCGATTACCGACCGCAATGGTCCCGAACGGCGTCGTACCCGGCACGTTCTGCGCAATCATGCGTCCAGGCGTGCGCGTGGCCGTCGCCAACACCTGGTAAGACGTCAGCCCGGCGCCGGCGAGCGCCTGCAGGTCGTCGTGCAGCGCCATACCCGACACAAGCCCCGGGATGGATGGCGCATCCGTCCCCGCGACGAGCGGCACGTCCGCATCGGCCATCGCTTTCGTGAACCGCGCGAGGAACACCACGCGGCCGTCCAGCGACCCGGTGCGCTTTACATAACCGTCGTCGCGCCAGGCGATCCTGTCGTTGGGCGACACGTAGCGTGACTCGGGCGCCTTGAGGAAGCCCGTCACGACGTCCGGGCGCCCCCACTGCCGGGCGATCGTCGCATACGTGTTCAGGTCGGCCGTCACGAAGGCGCCGGTCTTGCGGATGCTCTCGATTACACGGGGAATTTCCTCAACGGGCGGCGGCCGGTTGTCCTGTCCCGCGGGCGGCTGCGAAAACACGGTGTACATGAATTCCTCGGTGTGCGCGACAAGCAACTGGCCGGCCGCCATTTGCTTTTCCAGTCCCACGCTCGTCACACCGTGCCCGGCCACCGGCATGTGCTGGCGGCGCGCCTCGTCCATGACCGCATCGAAACAGACTGGCGTCAGATCCGTATAGAGCTTGATGAATTCATAGCCGTTTGCTTTCGCAAGCCGCACAGCCGCACGCGCCTCCTCCGGCGTGGTCACGACAAAATTGCCGTAGCGGGGACTGCCGTCGACAAGAAACGCCGCGTAGACGCGGGGTCCCGGCACGCGTCCCTTGTCGATGGCCGGCCGCACCTGCGCGATGAACTCGTTCGATGCGTTGCCCATGTCGAGGATGGTCGTGACGCCGTTCGCGAGAAAGACCGCCATGTCGCGCCGCGTGTGCGCATGCGTGTGCATGTCCGCCAATCCGGGCGCGAGATACATCGTGCCATGGCCATCGATCGTGCGCGCGTTCGCCGGCACGTCGACGTGCGTTCCCATGGCCGCGATCTTGCCGTCGACAACAAGCACGGTCTGGTGCGGCAGCACGCGCTCCGTATCCATGGGCACGACGTTGACGTCGACGAATACGGTGGCCGCAGGCGCATTCGACTGCCCGAACGCCGGTGACGCGATCAACGGCGAGACGATGGCAAGCGGAAGAACAAGGCGGCGGAAGACAGGATTCACGATGACCTCGATGTCGGAGCTGCGGATTCTGAACGCGGTTCAGCTTAGCAGATCGACATCGGGATCCTTGCAAAAATTTGATGCATACCTGGCCGCATGGCTACGCAGCCAGTTCGCGATAAAAATACGTCGTATCGCACAGCCCGCCCTCCGGCAGCAACGCAAACCCGGGAACAACGCCCAACCGCGTCCACCCCATGCGCGCATACAGGCGCTCCGCATCCGCGCTGGCCGTGTCCAGCACCAGCAGCGTCTTGCCGAGCGCCCGCGCCTCCCGCTCCGCCGCATCCATCAGCGCCGCGCCGACGCCCTGCTTGCGCGCCCGCCGCATCACGAGCATCTTGCACAGGTCGGCCCGATGCGGCTGGTTGTCCGGCATCGCCAGCACGAGGTGGACGGTGCCCACGATGCCGTGCTCGTCCTCGGCGACGAACAGCGCGCGCCGGCCGGCCTCGACATCGGCCGCGAGCCCGCGCCACCAGCCGAGCGCCTGGCCCACCGTGTACGGGTGCATGAACCCGACGGACGCGCCGCCTTCGACACAATCGAACAGGACGGCGGCGAGGCCTTCGATGTCGGCATCGGTCAGCGAATGGATACGGCGAACGCGGCAACTCATGATCAGCTCCTGGCAAGCGTGGTGAGGACGACGGCATAGCGCGCCGGCACGTCCCCGGGGTTGTGGAAGGAATTCGGTGCGTCGAGGGGGATGGCGAGACAGTCGCCCGCCTCCAGCAGCCAGGATTCGCTGCCGTAGACGATCTCCATGCGCCCTTCGAGGATCCAGATCTGTTGCAGCACGGCGGGCGTGCGGGGGCCGGCCTCGTATGTCACGCGTGTATGCGGCGGAAACGTCACGTCGACGATCCGCGTCGGCGACTGGAAGCCTTCGGGCGAGACATTGCGGCGCAGATAGCCGGAATGCGGATCCTGCCACGTGACCTGGCCGGCGTATCGGGAGACGGGCTCGGCCTTGCGAGCGGGATCGTCGAACAGGGAGGCGAGCGGTACGCCGAGGCCGGCCGCGAGCTTGTCGAGCACGACCGCCGTCGGGCTCGTCTCGCCCCGCTCGATCAGCGACAGCATCGATCGGCTGACGCCGCACTGGGTCGACAAGGCATCCAGCGACAATCCGCGCTCGCTGCGCAGGAGACGCACCTGCTGGGCGATGCGTTCGTTAACGGTAGAGTCATCTTTCATAATGGAGATATTCTCCAATATGAAAGATGCGACGTCAACTATCCTGGACTATTTTTCCAGTTTACTGGATTACGACGTGGGCCCGGGATCCGTTCCCGGCGCGACGAGCAATTCCTTCAGCAACATGTCGTTGAAAGCCGGCAGATCGTCCGGCTTGCGGCTCGTGACGAGGCGCGCGTCCAGCACGACCTCCTCGTCGGACCACTCGGCCCCCGCGTTCGTCAGGTCGCGCTTTAGGCTGGGCCAGCTGGTCAGATGCTTGCCGGTGGCGATGCCCGCGTCGATCAGGGTCCACGGGCCGTGGCAGATGGCGGCGACCATCTTGTCCTCGGCATCGAAGTCGCGGATGAAGGCGATGGCTTCCTTGCTCATCCGCAGTTGATCCGGATTGGCGACGCCACCCGGCAACACGAGCCCGTCGAAGTCGGCCGGTTTCGCGTCGGCCACGTTCATGTCGACCTTGAAGCGATCGGCCGGCTGCATGTGGTTAAAACCCTGCACTTCGTCGCCGGCGGACTTCGGCGACAGCAACACGACGGTGGCGCCCTGCTCTTCCAGGAAAGAACGCGGGCTCGTGTATTCGATCTGTTCCACGCCATCCGTCATGAGCATGGCGACGCGCTTGCCCTGCAAAGGCTTGCTGGCAACTTGTTCCATATAAACTCCTTTTGGTCGAACGTATGGGGACGATCAACCATTCTAGGCAGGGCATACGGGGCGCGTCGCACGCCGCGACTCAGTGGCGCAGTTCGCTCAGCAGTGCCTGGTTGAAGGCGGGAATGTCGTCCGGCTTGCGGCTCGTGACGAGCTTGCCGTCGACGACGACCGGCTCATCCGTCCACTGGGCGCCGGCGTTCTGCAGGTCGAGCTGGAGCGTCGGCCAGCTGGTGACGTGCTTGCCGGTGACGAGATCTGCATCGATCAGCGTCCACGGACCGTGGCAGATGGCGGCGATGGGCTTGTTTTCGCGGCCGAATTCGCGGATGAAGGTGATGGCTTCCATCGACAGGCGCAACTGGTCCGGGTTGGCGACGCCGCCCGGCAGCACGAGCGCATCGAAATCGGCCGGGCGCGCGTCGCGCACGTCCAGTTCGACCTTAAACTTGTCGGCCGGGGTCAGGTGATTGAAACCCTGGATTTCGTCGCCGGTGGGTTTCGGCGATACCAAGGTCACCTGGGCGCCCTGCTCCTCGAGGAAGCTGCGCGGGCCCGTGTATTCGACTTGTTCCACGCCATCGGTCATGAGGATGGCCACCCGTTTGCCCTGCAGGGCCTGGTTCGTTGCTTGTTGCATGTGTCCTCCGTGTCAGCGTTTAGAAATAGCTAAGCAGGAAGCGCATTTTAGGGTTGGCCGATCCGGACCGGCGCGCGCATGCGTTCAGGCAAACAGTGCCTGCCACACCATCCACAGGTTGGCGGAAGAAATCACGACGAACAGGAACCACGACAACGCCGTCGTCCACCATTTGTTGACGAACTGCCCCATCAGGTCGCCGCGCCCCGTCAGGCGGATCAGCGGGTACATGGCAAACGGCAATTGCAGGCTCAGCACGACCTGGCTGCCGACGAGCATCTTGCCGATCGCATGGTCGCCCAGCGTGAGCACGCCGACCATCGCCGGCCCCAGCGCCAGCCCGCGCGTGATCAGGCGCCGCTGCCAGCAGGGAATCCTCAGTTTCAAAAAACCTTCCATGATGACCTGGCCGGCGATGGTGCCCGTGAACGTCGAGCTCTGGCCGGATGCCAGCAGCGCCAGGCCGAACAGGATCGCGGCGGCGGCCGTGCCCGCGACGGGGGCGAGCAGGTAATAGGCCTGGTCGATGTCCATCACGTTGCCGCCGCCCGGTTTATAGAACGCGGCGGCGGCCAGCACGAGGATCGCGCCGTTGATGAACAGCGCCAGGAACAAGGACACGACCGTGTCGATGCGCGACAGCCGGATCGCTTCGGCGAGGTGGGCGCCGTCCTGGTTGAGGTCGTGGCGCAGGATGCGCGTCTGCACGACGGACGAATGCAGGTACAGGTTGTGCGGCATGACGGTGGCGCCCAGGATGCCGATCGCGAGATACAAGGCGTCGCGCTGGCCCAGTTTTTCCAGCGACGGCACGAGGCCCGCCAGGACGGCGCGCGGGTCCGGGTCGACGAGGAACAGTTCGGCAAAGAGGCAGATCCCGATCGTCGCGATCAGGGCCAGCACGATGGCTTCCAGTTGCCGGAAACCCTTCCCTTTCAGGCCCAGCACGATGATGGTGTCGAGGGCCGTGAGCGCCACGCCGACGGGCAGCGACACGCCCAGCAGCAGGTGGAACGCGAGCGCGCAACCGAGCACTTCGGCCAGGTCGCAGGCGATGATCGACAGCTCGGCGAACACCCACAACCCTTTCGCATGCACCGGCGAATACTGTTCGCGGCAATGTACGGCGAGATCCTTGCCCGTGACGATGCCGAGCCGCATGCTCAGGCATTGCAACACGATGGCCGCCAGGCTGGACAGCACGACGACGAACAGCAGGTCGTAGCCGAATTGCGAGCCGCCCTGGATGGCGGTCGCCCAGTTGCCCGGGTCCATGTAGCCGACCGACACCAGCAGGCCGGGGCCGGCATAGCGCAGGATCTTTTTCCACAACGGATCGTTCTCCGGCACGTTGACGGTGCCGGACACCTCGGATGGGCAGAACGGAGCGGTGGCGTTGGTCGGTAGTTTGAGCATAGGCGGCAAGATAGCACGGGGAGTCTAGCGCACACCGTGATCCGCCGCGCCCGCCAAAAGACCGGCGCGAAGGCGCCGGCCGGACCTCATTCGATGCCGAGCACGCGCATGCGGGCGCGCAGGCGGCGGATCTCGTCGGCCATGTCGACGACGAGCGCGGCGAGGTCCTCGTTGGCGTCGAAGTCGCGTTCGACGCGCAGCAGCCGCCGGGCGCGGGCCAGGTCGCCGCTGCGGAAACGCCAGCTCGTCACCTGCACGCTGGCCTCGCCGCCCAGCACGCCCGCCTGCACGTGGCGCACGACCCAGTCGGGCTCCACGTTGCAGGCGCGCGCCAGTTCGTCGAGCGTCAGCGCCACGTCGTCCAGCAGCACGCCGGTGAGAATATCGTCATGCATCGTTCAGGCTCCTATGCGTTCGCGTGGATTGAAGGCAAGGTCGCGCGCCATCGCCTGGTAGAGCTCGCGCGCACGGTCGCTGGTGGCGGGCGGCAGCACCACGTTCAGCATCAGGTACAAGTCGCCCGGCGTCTTCGCCGGAATGCCGCGTCCTTTCAAACGCAGCTTGCGTCCGCTCTGCGACCCCGGCGGCACCGTCACCTCGACCGTGCCGGACGGCGTGGGCACCGAGATGCTCGCGCCGAGCGCCGCTTCCCACGGCGCGACCGGCACGTCCTGATACACGTGTGTCCCTTCGACGCGGTAACGCGGGTCGGGGTTCAGCTGGATTTCCAGGTACAGGTCGCCGGCCGGCCCGCCACCGAAACCCGGATGCCCCTGCCCGCGCATGCGCAGCTGCTGGCCCGGCGTGACGCCTTTCGGGATGTTCACGCTGAGGGTCTTGTCCTGCATGGTCGTGCGGCCCTGCGCGTCGTGTTGCGGGACGCGCAGGCTGATCGTGCGCGTGGCGCCCTGGTAGGCGTCGCGCAGGTCGATGGACATCGTCGCGTGGATGTCCTCGCCGGGCATCTGGAACCCGCCGCCGCCCCCATGCCCGCCGGCGCCCGCGCGTGTGCGCCTGCCCACGTGGGCGAACAGGTCGTTGAAGAAATCGTCCGCGCCGGCGCCGCCGAAATCGAACTGCGTGCCCCAGTCCGGCGGGGGCTGGAAACCCTGGCCGGGGCGGTGCCCGCGGCCCAGTTCGTCGTAGGCGGCCCGCTTCTCGGGGTCGCCCAGCACGTCGTAGGCCTCGTTGATTTCCTTGGTCTTCGTGTCCGCGTCCTTGTGCTTGCTGACGTCGGGGTGGTATTGCCGCACCAGCTTGCGGTAAGCCTTCTTGATGTCGTCCTGGGTCGCGGTCTTTTCGACACCAAGCGTCTGGTAATAGTCCTTGTATTCCACGAGCTTGCTCCTGGATCGGTTGGATGGTTGATTGACCGATATGTTGTGACGGACGGCTTGCTTTTCAACTACTCATCCCCAGGCACTTTTTCCTGCGGCTGCTGTCAGTTGCACATATCCGGACCCGGAGGCGGACATGGACGAGCTCTTCGAAAACGGCCTTGGCCTGGCCGCGGCGCTGTTCGTCGCGGCCTGCGTCCTCGGCGTCCTGTGGGGAAAGGATGGCCAGGGACAGCCGATCAAGGCAGTGGGCGACCGCGTCGCTTGCGGGCTGTTTGCGATGCCTCTCGTTTCCATGGCGGTCCATGAGAACTTCCCGGATATTTCCAACTGGTGGTCGGTCGCCGCGCCAATTCCCCTCGGCATCTACGTCGTTCTGCTCGCCTGCACTGACGGCGACTGCAAACCGAAATACAAGGCACACTTCTCGATGTATCTCCTGCGCGGCACGCTTGCCGTGTATGCCGTCATGGCTGCGTGTTTCCTGTTGACCGCATGAAGGCTCGGAAAGGCTCTCGATTGTCTCCTGACGCCATGGCGCGCCGCTTGAGGCATGCATACCGACCGCCTAGCATCGTATGTCACTCATCCATGACAAACGGAGACAGACGATGCACACCAAACGGACCGTATCCTTCTTCATCGCAGGCATGCTGGCCGCCGCCGGCGCCATCGCGCAAACGAACTTCGCCGGCACCTACAACGGCGCAAGCACCACGGGCGGCTCGTGTTCGATGAGCTACAGCATCGCCGGCGTGGAGCCGTCCGGGACGGGACCGTTCCCCGTGTTCATCTACCTCGTCGGCACGAACGAGACGTACAACAATGCGGCGGCCATGGCGGCCGTGAACGCCATGGCAAGCAAGGGCTATGTCGCGGCCACCGTCGATTACGCGGAGTCCCAGTTCGGCACGTGCTCCGTGTTGAGCGGCAAATCGAGCTGCGTGTTCAATCCGAACAGCACGCTGAGCGCCGTGTCGCAGCTGTGCGCGCGCGCGAAGGCCGATTGCAGCAAGGGCATCGTCGTTGGCGGGTTCAGCCAGGGATCCATCCTCGCGCTGCTCGCGAAGAACTACGACGCGCGCGTGCAGGCCGCCTACGGCACGGGCATGAGCAACGTGTATTCCACGTACGACCTGTCGAGCTGCGTCTCGAACGGCAAGCGGTCGCTGCCCAGCGACCGGCTGCGCGCCGTCGACGGCGAACGGGATAATTTCGCGGGCGGGACGCAGTCCGCGGTCCAGTCCTCGCTGCAGAACGTGACGGGGCTGACCTGCGCGGCCGGGTCCACCGCCTGCACGAACGCCAACGGCAGCGGCTGGATCATCGTGAAAAACAGCCAGGTCGCGGACGGCTCGGCCGATCACTGCTACATGCGCGCGTCCGGCGACTGCTTCGGCAGCCAGAACAGCCTGGACAGCAACTGGAACAACGGCACGGCGAACTGGAGCAAGGACACCAATCTGCAGTGGCTCACCAACTTCACGACGAAGTAAATCAATGACGCATGCTTGATGCATGCCTCGTCACGTCTCTTTGGCCGTAATTAGCATTTCAACCAGTATCCGGCCACGAACGGCAGTGCTAGATTCCTCAGGTTGCCGTTCGTCCAACAAGGAGGGAGACATGGTGAGCAAATGGGTCAAGCGCACGAGCATCGCATTGGCGACACTCGCCCTGCTGGGCGTCGCCACGGCCGGCGTCGGCAAGGTGCTGGGGGAACGCAAGATGGCGCGCAGCATCGCGCTCGACGTGCGTCCGCTCGACATCGTGCCGGACCTCGCCCGCGTCGAGCACGGCCGCTACCTGTACAACACGCGCGGGTGCGCCGAGTGCCATGGCGCGAACGGCGCCGGCAGGACGGTCGTGAGCGATGGCGGCATGGTCATCGTCGCCCCCAACATCACCACTGGCCCGAACGGCACGACGGCGCACTACCGCGTGGTCGACTGGGTGCGCACCGTGCGCCATGGCGTCAAACCGAACGGCAATCCCGTCATGATCATGCCCAGCGAGGACTACAGCCGCCTCAGCGATGAGGACATGGCCGCCCTCGTCGCCTACCTCGAGCAGATGCGTCCCGTGCCCGGCGTGAAGGCCGTCATCGACGTGCCGGTGCCCGTGAAAGCGCTGTACGCGTTCGGCGTCATCAAGGATGCATCCGAAAAGATCGACCACGCGCTGCCGCCGCCGCAGGCCATGCCGGCCGCCGTCACGCCGGCGTACGGCGCCTATGTCGCCGCCACCTGTACGGGCTGCCACGGCACGGACCTGGCCGGCGGGCGCGTCCCCGGTGCCCCGCCCGCCTGGCCGCCCGCCGCGCGGCTGGCGCCCGGCAAAGGCAGCGCGATGAACCGCTATCCGACGCCGGAGGCGTTCATGGCCATGCTGCGCACGGGCCACCGGCCGGACGGCAGCGCGATCAGCGCCGTGATGCCGTTCGGGTCGTTCCGGCAGATGAACGAGACGGATATGCGGGCGCTGTACGTCTACCTGAAATCGGTGCCGGGGACGACCCTGGCGCAGCGGTGAGCACGCGTCACGCGGGGTCGGCCATTCCTCAGTAAAATGATCGGTTTCCCCAGCAAACCGATCATGACGTCCAACCTGACCCGCACCGGCGCCCCCGCGGCGCATCCCATCCGCACCGAAGTCGCCACGCTGTGGCGGCTGTCGTGGCCCATGCTCGTGGGCCAGCTCGCGACCGTCGGGATGGGCGTGGCGGACGTCGCCATGACGGGCCACGTCAGCGCCGAAGAGCTCGCCGCCGTGTCGCTCGGCACGTCCGTGTGGTCGATCATCCTCGTGACTGTCATGGGCATCATGATGGCCGTGAACTCGGTCGTGTCGCACGAGATGGGCGCCGCCCGCTTCGACCGCATCTCCCACTCCGTGCGCGAAGCGCTGTGGATGGGCCTCGGCGTCGGCGTCGCCGGCTGTCTCGCGGCGAACCTGTGCACGCTCGTGTTCGACCACATCGGCCTCGACCAGGCCGTCGCGGACCGCGCCTCGGCCTTCCTGCACATCATCAGCCTCGGCATGCCCGCGTTCGCCTGCTACCGCGCGCTGTACGGCTACACGACGAGCATCAACCAGACCAAGCCGATCATGATCATCGCCATCGGCGGCCTGCTGTACAACATCGTCATGAACTGGCTGTTCATCTTCGGCGAATTCGGCCTGCCGAAACTGGGCGCGCTGGGCTGCGCCGTGTCGACGGCGAGCGGCATGTGGCTGATGCTGGGCGCGATGGTCGTGTGGATCAGGCTGTCCAGCGCCTACCGCCAGACGTATCCGTTCACGCACTGGGAAGGGCCGAACTGGAAAGAGATCGGCAACATGCTGCGCCTGGGCCTGCCGATCGGCGTCACGCACTTCGCCGAGGTCAGCGCATTCGGCGTCATCAGCCTGCTCGTGGCGCGCTTCGGCGTCGTCGAGGTGTCGGCACACCAGATCGCGCTGAACTTCGTGTCGCTCGTGTTCATGGTGCCGCTGAGCTTCGGCATCGGCGCGCTCACGCGCGTGGGTCAGGCGATGGGCGAAGGCAATCCGGTGCGCGCGCGTTTCGTCGCGTGGGTGGGCACGGGCATGTGCATCGCGTTCGGCCTGCTGTCCGCCATCGGCATCGCCCTCTTCCGCTGGCAGATCGCGGCCATGTATACGTCGGACGCGGCCGTCCAGGCCACGTGCGTGATGCTGCTGCTGTTCGCCGCGCTGTTCCAGCTGTCCGATTCCACGCAGGTCGCGGCCGCCTCGGCCATCCGCGGCTACAAGGTGACGCGCTCGCCGATGGTGATCCAGATGATCGCGTTCTGGGGCGTGGCGCTGCCCGTCGGCTGGATCCTGGGCCTCGCCCCGGACTGGTTCCCGTGGTCGCCGGGCAAGCCGATGGCCGCCACCGGCTTCTGGATCGGCCTCGTGCTCGGGCTGACCGTGGCCGCCGTGCTGCTGGCGTGGTCACTGAACCAGCTGTCGAAGCTGCGCATCCGCGACGCGGCCTGAACGCAAAAAAAAGCCGATGGACGGGGAATCCATCGGCGTAACCCTAGGAGAGAGTTTCATCCTAATGTCGGCATTGGGGCGCCGACGAAATGATCATAGTGCATTGCAGCGAACGTCATCATTACAGTTCGTCCATCATTCCTTCCTCCCCGCCCGCCGTCTTTACAGCTTTTCGCGGACGACTCTGGTATCGTTCCGCCGTTGCACACCATAAATTTCCAATTCTTTACCCAAGAACCTCATGCGCCTTCTTCTCTGCCTTTTAGCCGCATTGTCGGCCGTTCCCGCATCGGCGGAACGGCTGACGCTGGACCGGATCCACGCCGACCCGGCGTTGGCCGGCCCAGGCGTCCGCAGCCTGCGCGTCTCGCCCGACGGCGAACGCGTGACCTTCCTGCGCGGACGCACCGACAACCAGTTCCAGCTGGACCTGTGGGAATTCAACATGAAGGACAAGACCACGCACCGCCTGGTCGACTCCAAACAGCTGGTCCCGAACGAAAACCTGTCGCTGGAAGAGAAGGCGCGGCGCGAGCGCGCCCGTACGGCCAGCCTGTCCGGCATCCTGAGCTATAGCTGGTCGCCGGACGGCAAGCAGCTGCTCGTGCCGATCGCGGGCGATTTGTACCTCGTCGACGTGAACAAGCCGGAGGCCGCGCGCAAGGTGGCGTCGGGCAATGTCGGCGATCCGAAGATTTCGCCGAAAGGCCGCTACGTGTCGTACGTGCGCGACCAGAACCTGTTCGTCATCGACCTGGCGACGGGCCAGGAACGCCAGCTGACGACGGACGGCAAGGACACCGTCCACAATGGCGAGGCGGAATTCGTCGCGCAGGAAGAGATGGACCAGCACACGGGCTATTACTGGGCCCCGGACGATTCCGCCATCGCCTACCGCCGCTACGACGAGGCGCAGGTGCCCGTCGCGCGCCGCTTCGAGATCTTTGCCGACCGCACGGAAGTGATCGACCAGCGCTACCCGGCCGCGGGCGCGAAGAATGTCGAGATCGACCTGATGATCGTGAACCCGGCGACGGGCGCGCAGAAGAAGGTCGACCTCGGTCCCGACAAGGACATCTACCTCGTGCGCGCGGACTGGAGCGCGGACGGCAAGACGCTCGTCTACCAGCGCCAGTCGCGCGACCAGAAGCGCCTGGACCTCGTCGCCGTCGACGCGGCCACGCTGGCCCAGCGCCCGCTCCTGACGGAAACGTCGAAGACATGGGTCAGCATCCACGACGACCTGCGCTTCCTCGCCCGCCAGAGGGCCTTCATCTGGGCCTCCGAGCGCAGCGGCCGCAAGCACCTGTATTTGTACGACCTGTCCGGCAAGCTGCTGCACCCGATCTCCAGCGGCGAATGGGGCGTCGACAACATCCTCGCCGTCGACGAGCAGGCCGGCAAGGTGTATATCGCGTCGAACAAGGATGCCGTCATCGACAAGCAGACCTATGTGCTGAACCTGGACGGCAGCAATGCGAACAAGCCGGTCCGCCTGACGAAGCAGGACGGCTGGCACGAAGACGTGTTCGCCCGCAACGGCAAGGTGTTCGTGGACACGTTCTCCGATCCGAACACGCCGCCGCAAGTGTCGATCCGCCGCGCGGACGGCAGCATGGTCGAGTGGCTCGAACACAACGAGCTGAACGCCCAGCACCCGTACGCGAACTACGCGAAGGACCACCTGCCGACGGAATACGGCACCATCAAGGCGCACGACGGCCAGACGCTGTACTACTCGATGATCAAGCCGGCCAACTTCGACGCGACGAAGCGCTACCCGGTGTTCCTGTTCACGTATGGCGGCCCGCACTCGCAGCGCGTGACGCGCCAGTGGGGCAACCTGTTCAACCAGTACATGGCGCAGCAGGGCTTCGTCGTGTTCGTGCTGGACAACCGGGGTTCGTCGCGCCGCGAGCGCGCGTTCACCGACGTCATCTACGGCAACCTCGGCGCACATGAAGTCGAGGACCAGCTGACGGGCATCGACTGGCTGTCCAAACAAAGCTTCGTCGATCCGAAGCGCGTGGGCGTGTTCGGCTGGAGCTATGGCGGCTTCATGACCCTGCGCCTGCTGGAAGCGGGCTCGGACAAGATCGCGATGGGCGTGTCGGTGGCGCCCGTGACCGACTGGGCGCTGTACGACACGCACTACACGGAGCAGTTCGTGGGCGCGACGCCGCAGTCGGACCCGGCCGCCTACGAGCGCAGCGGCGTGTTCGCGCACCTGGACGGCTTGAAGTCGCCGCTGCTGCTCGTGCACGGCATGGCCGACGACAACGTGCTGTTCACGAACTCGACGCGCCTGATCGACGCACTCGTCAACCGCAACGTGCGTTTCGAACTGATGACCTACCCGGGCGCCAAGCACGGCATTTCGTCGCGCGCGGGACAGCGTCACGTGTACGGCCTGATCGAAGCGTTCTTCAAGAAGCACCTGGGCGGGACCGAGCCGAAATAAGGCAGGGGTCAGGGCCCGAATTTGCTTTTGGGGCCCTGACCCGAATTCACTGACACTGCCAGCCGCGCGACGGTCCAGTCGCGCGGCTGATAGCATTCTGTCATGAACGACACGTCCTCCTCCCCCGCCGTCAAGCCGGCCCAGCGCAAGCTGATGCGCCGCTTCGTCCTCATCGACGGGATCGCGGTGCTGTTCCTCGCCCTCATCGCAGCCGTCGTGCTTGCCATCGACGCACTGCTGCTGCTGTTTGCCTGCGTCCTGTTCGCCGTGCTGTTGTACGAGCTGAGCGCGATCCTGCACCGCCGCTTCGGCTGGAACCGCAAGCTCGCGCTCGTCGTCGTCGTGCTGGCGCTGCTGCTCGTCATCGGGCTCGGCGGATGGGCGATGGCGCCGCAGATCGCGGAGCAGTCGACCGAACTGGCGAAGCAGATTCCGCAATCCCTGCAACGCCTACGCCAGATGGTGGAAAGCAAGCCGCTGCTCGCGCGCATCGCCGCCGACCTGCCGGATGCAAAGGAGCTCATCGGGTCGATGCAGCAGTTCGTGCCCAATGCGGGCATCTTTTTCGGCGGCGTGCTCGGTGCGATCGGCAACGTCGCCATCATCCTGTTCGTGGGCATTTATTTCGCGCTGTCCCCGCGCCAGTACAAGCACGGCATCGTGAAGCTCGTACCGCAGGACAAGCGCGACCGCACCGTGCAAGTGCTGGACGACATCGGCGACAACCTGGCACGCTGGCTCATCGGCAAATCGCTGTCGATGCTGATCGTCGGCATCGCGACGGCGGGCGGGCTCACGCTGTTGGGCGTGCCGCTGGGGCTGATCCTCGGCATCATCGCCGGGCTGCTCGATTTCATTCCCTACATCGGCCCGATCATGGCGGGCGTGCCGGCGGTCCTGATCGCGCTGTCGATCAGTCCCGACCTGGCGCTGTACACGGTGCTGCTGTTCCTCGGCATCCAGACGATCGAAGGCTATGTGCTGCAGCCGCTCGTGGAGGCGCGCGCGGTCGAGATTCCGCCCGCACTCACCATCGTCATGCAACTCGTGTTCGGCAGCCTGTTCGGCTTCGCGGGCATCGCGCTGGCGACGCCGCTGACGGCCATGCTGATGGTGCTCGTCGACAAGCTGTACGTGGAAGACATCCTCGGCGACCGGCCGACCGGTTAACGTAAAACGGCCGCACGAAGCGGCCGTTTTCAGACGGGGACAACGCGCGGATCAGCGGTTGCCCTTGTTGATCGCGTCACGCAGATCGCCGGCTTTTTCCTGCACCTTGCCTTCGACCTGCTTCGACAGGCCCTTGGCCTGCTGTTCGCTGCTGCCGACAACCTTGCCGACTTCCTCCTGAACCTTGCCGCCGATATCCTTGGCTTTACCTTTGATCTGGTCGTCGTTCATGTCGGAATCCTCCTTGATGAGTTAAGACCGCTTGCGGAATCAAGCGGGATGCATTCAGGATAGTTGGATGGCGACCTTCATTCTGTACGCAAACTAACAAAAGATTAACTGGCCTTGCGCCACACGCTCGCGAGCCACGGCTGCTGGTCACGCGGCAAACCTTCCGGGCGGTAATAATGGCGCAGCGGCACGAAGCCGGCCGCGGTCACGTAGCGTTCCCAGGCCGGATAGTCGTGGAAGCAGCCGTAGCGCGGCCCGTTCCAGCCCTCCTCGTTATGGCCGCGTGGATTCGAGCTGAACAGAACGCCGCCCGGCTTCAGCGCCGCATGGAGTTCCCGCAACACTTTCGGCAACAGCTCGCGCGGCACGTGGAACAGCGACGCGTTCGCGAAGATGCCGTCGAACGTGGCGTCCGGCAAATGCAGGTCGATGAAGTTCTGGTGCCACACCTCGCAGCCACTGTACGCCCGCGCCATCTCGACGAATTTCTCGCTGCCGTCGAGGCCGATGGCGTGGTGGCCCAGCGCCGTGAACGTTTTCAGATCGCGGCCGGGGCCGCAGCCGAAGTCGAGGATCGTGGCCGGGGGCGGCGCCTCGATCGCGCCCAGCAGCGCATCGATGTTCTGGCTGACGTCGTGGTCGATGGTGCCGGCAAAGAAGCGGCGCGCATTGTCGTCGTAATGGTGCAGCGTGCGCCGCGTGATGTCTTCGTAGTCGTCGTCTTCGATCATGTGTGCAAAGTGGTGGATGATGCGCCGGTCGACGTCGAGATAGTGCTGTTTCATAAGCAATAACCACGCTGAAAGAAGCCCGAACCATTCTAGTCCGGGCCTCTTTCCGACCGGCGCAGCTTACCCGCGAGACATAAAGCCTCCCGTTACCAGACGCGCACGCGCTCCTCCGGCGGCAGGTACAGGGCCTGGCCCGGCTGCACGTCGAACGCCTTGTACCAGGCATCCATGTTGCGCACGGTGGCCGTGCGGTATTGCGGCGGCGCGTGGCCGTCCGTCAGGATGCCGCGCCGTTCGGCCGCCTCGCGCGCCTTCGTGCGCCAGCTCTGCGCGTAGCCGGTGAAGAACTGGCGGTCGCTCTCTTCCGACGCGTTCTTGCCGGCGGCGGCGCGGTAGGCGTCGTACGACGCTTCCAGGCCGGCCAGGTCGGCCAGGTTTTCGGACAGGGTCAGCTGGCCGTTGACGGCGAGGTCCGGGTACGGTTTATAGGCGTTGTACTGCTCGACGAGCTTGTGCGACGCCGCCTTGAAATGCTCCATGTCTTCCTTCGTCCACCAGTCGCGCAGGCGGCCCTGGGCGTCGAACTGCGAGCCCTGGTCGTCGAAGCTGTGGCTGATCTCGTGGCCGATGATGGCGCCGATCGCGCCATAGTTGACGGCATCCGGCGCCTTCGGGTCGAAGAACGGCGGCTGCAGGATGGCGGCCGGGAAGTTCAGCGCGTTCTGCAGCGGCAGGTTGACGGCATTGACGAGTTGCGGCGGCATCGACCAGTCCGTACGGTCCGGCTTCGCATGCAGCTTCGCGAGTTCCTGGTCCGTGTGGAACGCCTCGGCGCGCAGCGCATTGCCGAACGCATCCTTCGGATCGACTTTTAGGCCGGCATACGATTTCCACCGGTCCGGATAGCCGACGCCCACGTACAGGGTCTTCAGTTTTTCCTTCGCCTGGGCGCGGGTGGCGGGCGCCATCCAGTCGAGCTTGTCGACGCGCTTGCCGAACGCCGCCACGATGTTCGCAACCATCTTTTGCAGCTGCGCCTTGTTCTCGGCCGGGAAGTATTTCGCGACGTACAGCTTGCCGACGGCCTCGTCCATCGCCTCGTTCGTGGCGCCCAGCGCCCGCTTCCAGCGCATGGATTGCTGCGGCGTGCCGGACAGTGCCTTGCCGTAGAACGCAAAGCGCTGGTCGACGAAGGCCTTGGGCAGGACGTTGGCCATGCGGTTGATGGTGTGGAAGGCGAGATAATCCTTCCACGTGGCGAGGTCGATCTTGTCGACCAGGGCCGCCTCGCCTTTCACGGCGGACGGGTGCCAGACGATGAACTTGTCCTGGTCGCCGAGGCGCGCGGCCTTGAAGAACGCGTCCCAGTCCAGGCCCGGCGCGTTGGCGGCGAAGTCCTTGCGGGTCCACGTGTTGTCGGCCTTCAGCACGTCGGCCGAGTCGGCGCGGGTGCCGTGGGTATTGGCGATGTCCACTTCCAGCGCGAAGATCTTCGCGGCGCGGGCGTCGGCGTCCGCATCCGTCGTCGCCGCAGTTCCTACCTTATCCGCCAGTTTCAGCATCGCGGCGATGTGCTTCTGGTACTGGCTGCGCAGGCCGGCCATGCGCTCGCTGTTGTCCAGGTAATAAGCACGGTCCGGCATGCCGAGGCCGCCCTGCAGCAGGTACGGCCAGTTGTGCGCCGGGTCGTGCAGGCCGGGGGAGATCCAGACGCCGAAGATGTTCTCGGTCGCAAAATGCGTATTGTTCAGCGGGTCGACGTCCGCGCGCACGGACGCACCCAGCGCGCGCACGAGGCCGGCCTTGTCCTTGATGGCGCCGATCTGCGCCAGCAGCGGCTTCAGCGGAGCGGCGCCGCGCGCCTCGATCGCGGACTCGTCCATGTAGGCGTTGTAGTAATCCGCGACCTTGCGGGCTTCCGGCCCCGCTTTCTTGTCGTTACTTACACTTTCGATCAGCTTGACGATGCGCTGGTTGGTGTCCTCCGCCAGGTTGTCCATCGCGCCCCAGCGGCTGCGGTCCTCGGGGATGGCCGTTTTGGCAAGCCAGTCCTTGTTGGCCCAGGCGAAGAAATCGTCGCCCGGCCGCAGAGTGGCCTGGGCAGTCTTCCCGGCCGCGTTTACGTCCTCCTCGGCCGCGGGCGGGGTCTGCCCGGATGCCATCGCGCCCGTGGTAACGAACGCGGTGCCGCACATCGCGAGAACGATGGCGGTCTTGATCGGAGTCAAGCTGATGTTCATGATGTCCCTTTATGTTTTCAGGTTTCGTTGGTGAAGCTGGCGTGCACTATACGCGCGCCCCAAAAAAAAATTTCAAAAAAATCTTTCGAAACCCTAAAGTTCTCCAAAACGCTGCCGTAAAAGGCAGACAACCGGCAATCCGGCCGGAGTTTGCCTCAATTGGTGGAGCGCAGTCATGACGTCCAACGAAGTCCTCGCAATGTATGAAAACATCGCCGCCCTGAGCAGCCGCATGGCGGTCGCTGCGCGCGAAGGGGATTGGGACGGCCTGGCCCGCCTGGAAACGCAGTGCGCCCTGCAGTCGAGCGCGGCGAAGAGCGGCGTGCCGCCGCTGGACGGCGCCGCCCGCAAGCGCAAGATCGACCTGCTCAAGCAGATCATGGCCAACGACCGCGCCGTGCGTGACATCACGGAGCCGTGGATGGGCCAGCTGGACCGCGCGCTGAGCCCGGCCCACTGATCCGCCCTACTCCGCGACGAGCCCCTTCGACTTCCCGTCCAAGGGGCTTTTTGCTTCCTGGTCGAGGCCAGCAACTGCGGCCTTGCGCTGCGCAGCCAGGATGCCATCGAGATTCCCTTCGATCCACGCGGCCAGGTCGCCGAGCTTGTAGCCGATCTGTTCGCCGAGCGGCGTCAACCGGTATTCCACGTGGGGCGGAACGACGGGATGGGCGATGCGCTGCACGAAACCGTCCTGCTCGAGCCAGTGCAGGGTCTGGGCCAGCATCTTTTCGCTGATGCCGCCCACCTTGCGGCGCAGTTCGCCGAAGCGGTGCGTGCCGTCCATCAACGCGACGAGCAGGAGCACGCCCCAGCGGCTCGTCACATGTTTCAGCACTTCACGCGACGGGCAATACTCTGAGAATAGGTCCGCGCGCACGACGTCGTTCATGTCCCCCTCCTCGATCGATGGTCTGACCATATGGTAGCGATAACCCGAGCGGGGGGCCAACGCACGCAGCACTAACAAAAACCAAACAAAAACCGCGCAGCGACGTGGGTCATCTGCGCGGTTTCCTGGAATGGGGAGCGCGAGCACCAGGCATCCCCTGGCGTCGCCTCTTGCCGGTTGCCTCCGGCGTCCGCCGGCCACTGTAGGCTGGCGAACCGCTTCCGGCGTCAGGCGCTTCATCAGCGACCGTCCTCACCCGCGCCACGCTATCGGTGGTGACTGCGGCGGACCCTGGGCCGTTTGTTCGGGATCAGTATAACGCAAAATCCGCACTTGTGTAGACGACTCGTGCGCAGATCTTGAACACTATTCGAGCGTCGGCTCGGCGGCCCCGTCTTCCGCCTTCGGGGCCTTCGTGCGCGCCGCGAAACGGGCCTTCAATGCCTCGAACAGGCCCGGCGTCTCCGCGGGTGCCGGCGTCGCCTTGCGGCGGCGGACGACGGCATACGCCCCCGCCCCGCCCAGCGCCAGCACGCCGATGGCGGCGCCGATCCAGCCCCACGGCAAGCCCTCGTCCGGCGGCGGCGCCTTCGGCTTGTGCGGCACCAGGGGCTTGATCGACGAGATCGGGCGCGGACCGACGGGTTTCGGCGGCGGCGGCGCCGGCTTGTCGGCTTCCTTCGGCGGCGCGTCCTTCGGCGGCTCCGGCTTGAGCTCCGCTTCCTTCGGCCTGGTTTCCGGCCTGGCCGCCTCGTGCGCCACGGCCGGCGCCGCCAGCGACACCTGCAGCTTCTTCATCCGGTCCTCGACCTGGCCGAGCCGCGTGCGCAATTCGTCGTTTTTCGCGCCGAGGGCCGCGCAGGCCTGCACTTCCTCGGCCCGGGGCGCACAGACGGGCGGCGTCTCCGGCTTCGCGACGGCAGCCGGCGGCGGACGACGCACCACCGGCTTGGGCAGCGGCGTTACCGATTTTGCGGCTTCGCGCCGGACCACCGGCGCAGCGTGCGCCGCGCGGGCCCGTTCGACCTGCGCGAGCAATACCGCGTCAGACCCCGGCGCAGGTGCCGGTGCCGGCGCCGCCACGCGCACGGGCGCGGGGGGAGGCGCGGGATTCGGATCCGGCGTCAGCCACAGCGTGGCCAGGCGCACGGCGCGCTGGCCCTTGTCGACGAGCTCCAGGTACAGGTGGACATGGTCCGCGTCGACGGGACGCAGCGACGTCACGTGCAGGAACTGGCGGCCGTCGCGCCGCATCACCGACAGGTTCAGGCTGGACAGCACGGGCGGCATGGCGATGCCGGCGCCGTTGTACACCTCCGGGCTGGCCACGCGCACCTGCACGGGAGTGGCGGCATCGTCGAGCATCGTCAGCTCCACGTCGGCCACGAGCGGCTGGCCGATGTGCGACGACACGCGCGGGTCGCCCAGCTCGGCCGCGTGGGACAGCGGGAGCACGGCGAGAGCGAGGCTGGAGAGAAAAAGGCGGGTGCGGCGGGCCATGACGTCGGAAAATGGGGGCTTCAACGTGGTTAACGGCCGTTGCGGTACACTCTTTAATTCCATTGTCAAACCAACAGGATGCATCCATGGAAAACCGGATTGAGAAGGACAGCTTCGGCCCGATCGACGTACCGAACGATCGCCTGTGGGGCGCGCAGACCCAGCGTTCGCTGCACCACTTCCACATTTCGAGCGAAAAGATGCCGCCGGAACTGGTGGCCGCGCTGGCGCAGGTGAAGCGCGCCGCCGCCGCCGTCAATCGCTCGCTCGGCAAGCTCCCGCAGGACAAGGCCGACGCCATCATCCGCGCGGCCGACGAAGTGCTGGAGGGCCGCCATCCGTCCGAATTCCCGCTGTCCGTGTGGCAGACCGGTTCCGGCACCCAGAGCAACATGAACATGAACGAGGTGCTCGCGAACCGCGCCTCGGAACTGCTGGGCGGCGAACGGGGCGAGGCACGCCTGCTGCACCCGAACGACCACGTCAACATGGGCCAGTCGTCGAACGACATGTTCCCCACCGCGATGCACGTGGCGGCCGCGCAGGCCGTCGCCAAGGACGTGCTGCCCGCGCTGGCGAAACTGCGCGGCACGCTGGAAGTGAAGTCGCGCGATTTCGCCGACATCGTCAAGATCGGCCGCACGCACCTGCAGGACGCGACGCCGCTGACGCTGGGCCAGGAATTCTCCGGCTATGTGGCGCAGTTGGAATTCGCCGAACATGCCATCAAGAACACGCTGCCCGGCTTGCTGCTGCTGGCCGCGGGCGGCACGGCCGTGGGCACGGGCCTGAACGCGCATCCGGAATTCGCCAACCGCATCGCGGCCGAGATCTCGTCGCGCACCGGCCTGCAATTCAAGTCGGCGCCGAACAAGTTCATGGCGCTGGCCGGCCACGACGCGATGGTGCTGGCGCACGGCGCCTTCAAGACCCTGGCCACGGCCCTGATGAAGATCGCCAACGACGTGCGCTGGATGGCGTCCGGCCCCCGCTCCGGCCTGGGAGAAATCACGATCCCGGAAAACGAGCCGGGCAGCTCGATCATGCCGGGCAAGGTGAACCCGACCCAGTGCGAGGCGCTGACGATGCTGTGTTGCCAGGTGTTCGGCAACGACGTCGCCATCACGGTCGGCGGCTCGCAGGGCAACTTCGAGTTGAACGTGTTCAAGCCGATGATCGCCCACAACTTCCTGCAGAGCGCGCGCCTGCTGGCGGACGGCATGCGTTCGTTCGACGAGCATTGCGCCCAGGGCATCGAGCCGAACCGCAAACGCATCGGCGAGCTGATGGAACAGTCGCTGATGCTGGTGACCGCGCTGGCCCCGCATATCGGGTATGATCGCGCCGCGCAAATCGCCAAGACGGCCCAGCACAACGGCCTGACCTTGCGCCAGGCGGCCCTGCAATTGGGCTTCGTCGACGAGACGCAGTTCGACCAGTGGATCGTGCCCATCGAAATGACGCGGCCCAGCCCGGCCTGAATATCGTCGCCCCCGCCCGCGGGGGCGACGTCTTTATGCGGTGTTGTCTAAACGAACACAACAGTACGACGCCGTTTTTTAACAGAGGATAAAATGCAAACAACAACTTTTGAACTGACTTCGGAGTTCATCGAGCTGAATCAGCTGCTGAAGCTGGTCGGCGTGGTGGACAGCGGCGGCGCCGGCAAGCACGTGGTGGCGAGCGGCGACGTGTCGGTCGATGGAAAGAAGGAACTGCGCAAGACGGCCAAGATCCGCGCCGGCCAGGTCGTGACCCTGGGCGATATCCGCATCCAGGTTCGCTGAGGCGCTGAGGAGCACCGCGCGCACCCGACGGTTGCACCGCGCGAGCCGTCCCCGACGGTAGGGTTGACGTTTGCGCGCTGACAAACTTGGGCAGTCCCCCTTCTCTATATTGAAGTCGTAACATTCGGCTAAAGGTGAGGAAGATGGAAACCCCAGAACCAAGCTCCATGACGCAGCAGCGGTTGATCGGCGACCTGCGTCTCGTCATCGAAAACGCGGAAGAACTGCTCAAGAATACCGATCACTACACCGGTGTCGTGTACCAGAACGCCCGTGCCAAGCTGGCCGTCGCGCTCAATGCCGCCAACGAGGAACTGGCCCGCTTCGAGGAAGAACAGCTGAACCGGATGATGGAAGCGACGCGCGCGGCGAACGAGCGGCACCACGACAAGACCGGCGAAGAGCGCATCCTGCGCGCGTTCTATCACTGATTGCACGGCGCCACCGTTCACGGCGCCGCCTTTGCCTCCTCGTTCAGTCCCACCACGATTCCCCCATCGAGCCAGCGCCCCAGGTGCGCGGCCACGTCGAAGTCCCCGTCCACGTCGAATGCCGCATCGAGCGCCGCGCCGAACGTCCCGCCGCGTGCGAGGCACGCCAGCGCCGCGTACTCCGCTGCAGCGATGGTGTCCACGACCACGTCGAAGCGGGGCCGCAGCACCAGTGCGTGCGTCGGCGCGCGAAGTTCATCCGGGAAGTCCGGACCGCCCGCCTGGTGCGCGCGCCACAGCGCCACCGTGGTCCAAGGCGACGCATGCAGGCGCAGCGACGGATGCAGCACGGCGCGCGCCGCCTCGAATGCATCGGGCGCCAGGCCCGCGAACGACACGGGCGGCGCGTGGCCGTCTGGTGCGAACCACGCTTCGTGCACGCACCATTCGAGACGCGCGACGTCGGGCAGGTAGGGATGACCGGCAGCGGGTGCGAAACCGGCGAGAAAGCCCGGCAGCGCAGCGCCGAAGCCGTTGAGGTCCGGATCGACGGCGGGATGCGCGCGGCCATACACACCCGCGAGTGCCTCGAAGAACTCGTCGCCCACCAGCTGGCGCAGCACGGGATACGCCGACGCCAGCGCGCGCGTCCAGTGCGCGAGCAGGTTGCCCCGGTAGATGCCGATACGGCGCGGATCGCCCTTCAGCAGCGGGGCCAGTGCGGCGTCGTGCGCGCTGTCGAACAGGGCGGCGCCGAACGTTTGCTGGAGCGCGTCCAGGCCGGCGGCCGGCGCCGGGCCGGGCGGCACGACGATGACGTCGGCCACGACGCCCTGCTCCACCGTCGCGGCAATCGCGTCCGCCTGCGCCGCCTCGTCCAGCAGCACGTCGAGTGGCGGCAAATCCGTGTCCCATTCGACGAGCGTGGGCACGGCGCCGAAGCGGGCCAGCGCCGCGCGGTACAGGTCCCACACGGGCGGTGCGACCCTGGCGCCGTGGTGGTCGATCAGGCCGTCGTCCGTGACGAGATGGCCGCCCAGGTGGATCTCGCCCACGCATCCGGGCGGCAGCGCGGCGATGGCCGCGTACGGGTCCTCGCCGTGATTGCGCTGGTTGACGTACAGGTTGTTCACGTCCAGCAGCACGCCGCAGCCCGTACGGCGCGCAAGTTCGGCGAGGAAGTCCGCCTCGCTCATCGCATCGCCCGCGAAGCGCACGTACGTGGAGACGTTTTCGACGAGGATGCGCCGTCCCAGCACATCCTGCACGCGCTGGACGCGCGCGGCGACGAGGGCGAGCGCTTCCCCGTCCAGCCGCAGGGGCAGCAGGTCGTTCAGCTGGCGGTCGCGCAGCGCGCCCCAGGACAGATGCTCGGAGACGAGCACCGGATCGAGCGCCCGTACGAGGGCGGCGACGCGGGCCAGGTGATCTTCGGAAAAGCCGTGCACGGCGCCGAGGCCGAGGCCCACGCCGTGCAGGCTGACGGGATAGTCGCGACGCACCGCGGACAGCACGCGCCAGTCATGGCCGGCCCGTGCAAGGAAGTTTTCCGTGTGGACCTCGACCCAGCCGACGTCTGGCCGGCGGTCGAGGAAATCGCGGTAATGCGGCGCGCGCAGGCCGATGCCGGCGGCCATGGGACGGCTTATTTGTCCTGCTTGGGCGGCGCGAGCTTGCCGCCGGCTTTTTCGCACGTGCCCTTCGGGACGAATTTCCATTCGGCCGGGTCCTTGTCGGCCGTCGCCATGCCCGCGCAGCCGTGGGTGGCGGTGCCGCAGTCGTTCTGGCCGGCCTTGGCGATGCCGTAGCATTTTTCTTCGTCGCCGGATTGCGCGCCCATCTGGCCGCCGGCCGTTGCCTGGGTGGCGCAGACGCTCGCGAGCGCGGCGGCGATCAGGGCTTGTCGTTTGTTCATTCGGGTCTCCAAAATACGGGTACGTACGATGCGGCAGGCATTCTATCCCGGCCGGGACGTGCTGAGGGGAAAAGTACGCCGGCCGGGGCGGCCGTTGTCGGCTGCGCGCCGGACGTTGTCGTCGCTGGCGGCAGCCCGATGGTGGCGGCTGAGCGGATGGTATTGTGTGGCCGCCCCCGTCGCGCCGGGTACTGGGCCGATAACGCGGGCGGCGGCCGTTCCGTTGACTTGCGCTGCCGATGCGTGCGCGTCAGGCCGTCGTGTTGATGTGGTTGCCCAGGTGCGGCGGCAGGTTCGGCGTCGGCGCGGCCGACTGCACGGCTTCCAGCAGCTGGGTGGCCGCGGCGGCCTGGATGTCCTGCGTCTTTTTCAGCACGGCCACGGCGACGTCCTGGCGGGTGCCGGTCTCGGCGATGCTGGTGGCAAGCTTGGCAATACCTAAGGCGTCCATGTGCGCTCCTGGTGGGTGTGTCGACGGTCGGGCGGCGCGGGGTTCGCCCGCACTACCGCTTATCCCCGGTTAACGACAGGCCGCGCAGGAACTTTAGGCCGGCAAACCATTGAATTGCCTGACCCAGCCCAAGACCGCGTCGAGGTCGAGCAGATCCAGCCACGCCACCTGCGATGCCAGCCCTTCCGGGCGTGCCATCGTGGATGCGACGGCCACGATGTGCGGGTCGCCCGGAAACATCGGCGGCTTGCCGACGTCCGGCCGGTACACTTCCAGCTTGGGCAGCGCTTCCCATTTATACCCCTCCACCAGGGTCAGGTCGGCCGGCGCAAGGCGTGCCAGGTGCTCGGCCAGCGACGGCTCCGCGGCGCCGCGCAGCTCGCGCATGATGGCCACGCGGTACGGCGACGCGATCATGACCTCGGCCGCGCCGGCCGCGCGCATGCGCGCGCTGTCCTTGTGCGGCGGTTCCAGCATGATGTCGTGATGGCTGTGCTTGACGACGTTGACGCGCAGCCCGGAGGCCGCAAGCCGGCCCACGAGGAATTCCAGCAGCGTCGTCTTGCCGCTGCCGGACCAGCCGATCACGCCCAGCACGGGCCCGCGGCCGGCGGAATCAGTAAGCGACACGGTAGCGGATTCCCCGGAAGTTCAGGACGGCCGCCTTGGGCAGCAGCTTTTCCAGCACGAGGCCGGGGGCGATCTCCTCGCCTTCGTGGCGCAGGGCCTTGTCGACGATCAGCAGGCGGTCGGCCGCGTTGGCGGAATACATGTAGCCGCCGAAGGTCACGCGCGGGATGTCGCGCTGCTGGGCGTCGGGCAGTTGCTGCAGGAACGGCAGGCTGTCTTCCGGGGCAGCCCTGGCGACGGCGGGCGCCGCGGCGACGGGGGCCGGCACCGGGCGGGCTGGCGCGGGTGCGGGTGCGGCCGGCGGCGGGGCCGGACGGGAAGGCGCCGGCGCGGTCGCCGCGACGGCCGGTTCGGGCACGCGTTCGCGCACGGGCGCGGGCGGCGGCGCGGGCGGCGCGCTCACCACCAATGCCTCCGTCGGGCGCGGTGCCGGTGCGGGCGTCACCGCTGCCGCGACGGCCTTCGGCGCAGGTGCGGGCGTCTGCCGCCACAGCACCAGCGCGCCCGCGACGACGACGAGCGCGCCGGCGCCGAGGCCCACGAACAGCGGCTTGCGGCTCGCCGCGGCGGCGGCCGGTGCGGGCGCGACGGGCTGCGGCGCGTGGATCGTCGGCGCGTTGCCGAGTTGGCGTTCGGCCTGGGCCTTCTTCAAAGCTTCGAGGATGTACGACATATCACTTCCCGGTGGCTGCCAGCAGGCGCGGTTCGTCGACGCCGGCGAGCTGGTTCAGGCGCATGTAGGTGCGCGGACCGGCCAGGCCGTCCGCCTTCAGGTTCTGCTTGACCTGGAACGCGCGCAGCAGGCGCCGCGTGGGCTCGTCCAGCACCTGCCCGGCCGGCGGCGCGTCACGCTTGCCGTCCAGTTCCGCGAGGCGGGCGGCGATCCAGTCGACGTCCGGCCCCCTGTCGCCCGGCCCGACCTGGTCGCGGAAACCGCGCGGCACCTTCCACAAGGTCGTGTATTCGCCGTCGATGCGGGTCGCGAGGAGTCCCAGGCTCACCCGGTGGCGCTGGCCGTTGATCGCGAGCGTGGCCGTGTCGTCGTCCATGCCGGTCAGCACGGCGTAGCCGACCCGGGGGCCGTCGTGCAGGCCGACGATGGCCGGCCGGTCGAGCAGGCGCAGTTCGTACAGGCCGCCGCGGCCCTGGTAGCAGCGCAGGCCGACGCGCGGCGCGGCGTCGCACGGGGCCGCGGCTGGGAGTTGCTGGCCCCACAGCGTGCCCAGTTCGCGCAGCGCATCGTCCTGCGTGGCCAGCGCGAGCGGTTTCGGCTGCAGGGCCGCCTTCGCGGGCGCGGCCTGGGCCTTCGGCGCGACGGCCGCCGGCGCGGGCGCCGCTGCAGAAACGGATGCAGGGCCATGCGGCACCGCCTGCCACGCCGCCGCGCTGATGGCGGCACCGGCCAGCACGCCGCCGGCCACGAACGGCCAGCGCAGCGGCTTGCGGGGCGCACCGGCCAGCGCATCGTCGCCCGCGAACACTTCGCGCGCGGCGCGGCGCAGGATGGCCGGCGTGACGTCGCGGCTGTTCTCGACATACGCGCCGAGCAGCGCGCGGTCGCACAGGAGGTTGATGCGGCGCGGGACGCCGTCCGTCAGGCGGTGGATCTGCGGCGCCAGCGCGGCGGGGATCGGCCCCGCGCCCGGCTCGCCCGCGACGGCCAGGCGGTGCGCGACATAGGCGCCCGTCTCCGCGGCGGACAGCGGACCGAGGTGGTAGCGGGCGATCACGCGCTGGGCCAGCTGCTCCAGTTCCGGCCGCGCGAGCATCGCGCGCAGTTCCGGCTGGCCGATCAGGATGATCTGCAGGAGCTTGCGCTCGCTCGTCTCGAGGTTCGTCAGGAGGCGCAGCTGCTCCAGCACCTGGGCCGACAGGTTCTGCGCCTCGTCGATCACGAGCACGTTGTTGTGGCCCTGGGCGTGGCTGTCGAGCAGGTAGGCGTTGATGGCGTCCACATAGGCCTTCACCCCGGCCGCGGAAGACACGGCGATGCGGAATTCGTCGCAGATCGTCTGCAGCAGTTCTTCGACCGTCAGCTTCGGGTTGAAGATATAGGCCAGGCGGCAGTCGTCCGGTACCTGCTCGATGAAGCAGCGGCACACGGTCGTCTTGCCGGCGCCGATCTCGCCCGTGAGCAGCACGAACCCGCCGCCGCTGCCGATCCCATATAAAAGGTGCGCGAGCGCCTCGCGATGGCGTTCGCTCATGAACAGGTAACGCGGATCGGGCGCGATCGAGAACGGCGCCTGCTTCAGATGAAAGTAATTTGTGTACATACCAAAAGCTTACCGGCGCGGCGGCAGCGGTTTGAACTTCGCGCAGTATATTTTGCTTTTGGCATTGTAGTAAGCGATCGTGCTGCCGGGGACGGATACGCGCAAAGGGTAAGGCGACGCATCGGCGGCCTGGTGGCGCACGCCGGCCGCCTTGCGGATGGCCTGTTCCAGTTCGTCCGGCGCCACTTCGGCGACGGCCCCCACGAACACCCATTCGCTCGTGTCGTCGCTGACCATCACCTCGGTGACGGGCGCGCCCCACAGGGTCGTCTCGCCCGTGCGGAACCAGTACGCGCCGCCCTCGTGCTTGTAGGCCGGGCCGAAATGGGTCTTCAGCCAGGTATAGAAATACTTGTTGTCGAGATGGTCGTGGCACAGCAGCGCCGCGCCGATGACGGGACCGAACGTGGACGGCTGCTTGTCCTGCGTCTGCGCGTGCGCAGGCAGGGCAAGCGCCAGCAAGGTGGCCAGCATCGCGGCCAGCGGGCCTACAATTTTCCCAACCATGCGCGGTTGGCGGCGATCTTCGCCTTCACCGAGGCCGGCAGGGCCTCGTAACAGCCCGGATGCTGCTTGAGCGCGTGCTCGCGCACTTCCTTTTCCATGCCGTTGACGATGAATATATAGACGGAGGCACCTTCCGCATTCTTGCGGGTGCCCATGTAGCGAATCACGATGATCTCCTTGACGAGGCGCCCATTATGACATTCACCCTCGGTTCCGGCCACGGCCGGGCGCCAGGCGTGCGTCAGGATGGCGTGCTTGTAATGGCCCGGTAAGCCCCGTCGTTGCGCTCCAGCCACATCTGCAGCAGGTCGCGGTTGTCATGCTGCCAAGGGTGGAAGCGCGGCGACAGGTAGTGCAGCGCGGGCACGACCAGTGCCCACGCCAGGCCGCGCCGGCCGAACCAGCTGCGCGCGGCACTGGTCCACGTGCCCAGGGCGAACAGCTGGCCGTCGCGGCGCAGGTTGTGGGCCGTCTGCTGGAACGTGTCGAGCCAGAACACGACGCTCACGTGCAGGTACCACAGTACCCGTTTCAGGTAGCCGCCGCCGGCCGCGCGGTAGACGTCGTAGGCGACCGCCTTGTGCTCCGTCTCCTCCGCCGCGTGCCACGACCACAGCACGCGCAGCTGCGGTTCCGCGTCTTCCAGCCAGTGCGGATGGCGCAGCACGTAGTCGGCCAGCATCGCCGTGTAATGTTCCAGCGCGCACGTGATGGCCAGGCGGTCCGCGACGGGCAGCGCCGCCGCGAACCCGACCCGGCGCCGCATGCGCGGCTCCAGAGTGTACGGATAGCCCTGGCGCGCCAGCTCCGCGTTGTATTGCTCGTGCACGAAGCGGTGGCTCGCTTCCTGGCCGACGAAATCCTTCACTTCGGCGCGCAAGGCGGGATCCCGGATCGTCTCGGGCGGCACGGCGCGCACGCTGTCGATGAACATCTGCTCGCCGAGCGGGAAACTCATCGACAGGGCATTCATGAATGCGGTGCGCCAGGCGTCGCCGCCCAGCCACCAGCGGCCGAAACCGCGCGACAGGTCGACGTTCAGCTTGCGGACGGTGAGCGTGGACATGGGAGTCTCCCAAAAACAGACATTGGACCATGTCAGACTATCACGAACGGCGCGTGCCGAATCGAGGATGTCTTCGAAACGGACGATGCCGCCTAGCTATAATTCCAGGCATGACGTCCGCCCTCCTCCCCCGTCTCCTCGCATGCCTGCTCGCCCTGGCGGCCGGCACGGCGCATGCCGCCACGCCGCGTCTCTGGAAAGCCACCCAGGGCAGGACGACGCTGTACGTACTGGCCACGACACCCGCCGGCCTGCCGGTCGAATTCGATGCGTATTACACGCGCGCCGTGCTGCCGGCCCTGCGCGCGTCCGCCACGCTGTCGGTCGAAGGCGTGGGCGACGGCGAGGAAGGCCCGGTCACACCCGGATGCGACCTGCGCGAGCTCGACGAGCAGGGCATCGCCATGCTGAACGACGCGCGCCAGCGCATCCTCACGCTCGCGCTGCAGGCAGACATGGCCCGGCGCGACGCGCTCGACGTCAAGGCGCTCGCGAAGGCACCCGACCCGGACACGCAGGCGCAGTCCTGGGCGCGCCTCGTCGAGATGAGCGACGAATTCACGCTGCTGCAGTTCGCGCGGGTACAGAGCGCCTCGCTCGCACCCGCCGCGCCGGACCACAAAAAAATCGGCAACGTCGCCGAGGCGCTCGTCCACGCCCGTCCGGACATCCCCGTGCACGACATCGATTACCGCACGGGCATGATGCACGCCTACTGCGCCGCCGGCCCGCGCCGCACGATGATGCTGCGTGACGTCGTGGACAGCGTGCCGCAGGATGCCGCCACGGCAGCGGCCGCCGTGCCGCGCCTGACCCGCGACTTCGACGCCCTGCTGCTCGGCCGTGCGCCCTCCGACGGCAGCCCGCTGGCCCGGTTGGCACCGCTGGACGCGGGCCTCGTCTGCGCGCGCAACCGCGACTGGATCGCGCGCATGGGTGCCGTGACGGACGGCCGCGCGCATTTCTACGTGGTCCCCGTGCGCAACCTGTTCGCGTCACGGCATGACGATGCGGATTGCGGCGGGCTGCTGGCCGACCTGGAACAGGCCGGTTTCAAGGTCGCGCCGGTGAGATAACCGGCATCCATCCACCCCCCGTTTTTTGGCAGCCTGTCCCCCGTTTTCGCGCATTCGTCGAAAGGCGGCTGCGCCGGTGCGTCGCCTGCCGTATCGTGCAGTCTCCCGGCGCTGCCGCAGACAACAACGACGACACCATGAAAACCGCCCTCAAGCTCACCGTCCTGGCCGCCGCGCTCGCGGCCGGCGCCATCGCCACGATGCCCGCTTCGTTCGCCCAGCCGCAGGACGTGGGCAATGCCGTCGCCACCGAGCAGCGCGCCGTCACGGCATTCAGCGCGATCGAGCTGGCGGGCCCGTACCACGTCGTGATCGATGCCCAGGCGAAGCCGTCGCTCGAACTGAGCGGCGAACGCAAGCAGCTGGCCGAGATCGAGACCGTCGTGCGCGGCGACACGCTCGTCGTGCGGCCGGTGCAGCGCAACGGCTTCTTCTTCAACTTCGGCAAGCGCCGCGAGACGGTCACCGTCCGCATCGGCGCGGCCGCCCTGAAGCGCGTGACGGTGGCGGGCAGCGGCGACGTCGAGATCGACCACATCAAAGGCGACAGTTTCACCCTGGCCGGCAACGGCCCGGGCGACGTCCGCGCGAGCGGCGCCGTGCGCCAGCTGACCGTCACCTCCAGCGGCAGCGGCGACCTGGAACTGCAGCACCTGAAAGCCGGCGACGTCGACCTGACCCTGAACGGCCCAGGAGACGTGGAACTGGCCGACGTGAGCGGCACGCTGGTCGTGCAGGCGGGCGGCTCCGGCGACCTGGAAGCGGACGGCCTGCGCGCCGGCAAGGTCACGGCACGCATGCGCGGCCCGGGCAACGTCAAGCTGTCCGGCAGCGCGCGCGAACTGGACCTGGAGATGTCCGGCTCGGGCGACTTCGAAGGCTGCGACCTGCGCATCGACGGCGGCGCGCGCAGCGTGCAGCGTGGACCGGGCAATGCCTGCCTCGCGGGCGCGATCCGCAAGTTCGACGGCGAAGTGGACGGCTCCGGCGAACTGGCCGTGCGCGGCCTGCAGGCCGGGACGGCGCAGCTGCGCATGAACGGACCGGGCAACGTCGCGCTGGCCGGCACGGTGGGCGACCTGAACGTGGAAGTCGCCGGCTCGGGTGACCTCGATGCGGCCGGTCTCAAGACGGGCAAGGCGACCGTGCGCGGCCGTGGCCCCGGCGGCGTCACGCTGGCGAACGTGGGCGACACGCTGGACGCGGCCCTGTACGGTTCCGGCGGCCTGAAGGCGAGCCTGTCCGGCAAGCGCCTGCTGCTGCGCATGAACGGTCCGGGCGATGCCCGCATCGACGGGACCGTCGCCCAGGTCGACGCGCAGATCACGGGCTCGGGCAGCCTCGATGGCCACGGCCTGACGGCGGGGCACGCGGACATCGTCGTGCACGGACCGGGCACCGCGTCCGTCAACGTCGTCGACGGGAACGACCGCGCGGCGTCGAAGACCGTCGCCCGCGGCCAGCTGCTGCTCGTCGACCGCAGCGGTTCGCACACGACCCGGTAAGGAGGTCGCCATGCTGTCTATGTTCGCCCGCCTGAAACGCCGTCTCGCGCCGGCGTCCGCCCCCGCCGTGCGCGTGTTCCCGGACTGCTTCGCGGCCGAGGACACCGTCGTGCCGTGGGACGACGTGAGCCGCGTGCTGGCCTATGCGAACGAGGACGGCATGCGCATCGAGGTGCGGGCCGCGCATCTGGACAACGCCATCGTGCTGGCCGAGACGCAGCCCGGCTTCGACGCCTTCGTGCGCATGGCCGACCGCCGCCTGACCTTCCCGCTCGCGTGGTGGGAAGCGCTGCCGCGCACGCGCCGCGTGGTGCTGTTCGAGGCCGCGCTGCGCGAAGTCCACCTCGATCCTCCGCATCCGGCGACCCGCACTGCCCACGGATGAACGCCTGGTCCTTGTGCTAATGTAGCGGCGCTGCCCTCGACACGCCAAGGATCCCGATGACGCCACCCCTCGTTCGCCTCGCTCCCCTCGTCAGCGCCCTGGCGCTCGCCGGTTTCGCCCACGCGCAAACGGCGCCGCAATACCCCGAGCTTCCTTCCGAGACCCCGGCCGAATTCAAGGCGCCCGACGCCGGCTTCAACTACGTGAAGCGCACCGTGATGATCCCGATGCGCGACGGGACGAAGCTGAACACCATCATCATCGTGCCGAAGGGCGTGCAGAACGCCGGCATTCTGCTGACGCGTACGCCGTACGACGCATCCAGCCTCGTGAACCACGCGGACAGCTCGGACCTGGAGACGATCCTGACGGGCTACGACAACGCGGCCGACGTCATCGCCGGGGAAGGCTATATCCGCGTCGTGCAGGACGTGCGCGGCAAGTACGGCTCCGAAGGCGACTACGTGATGAACCGCCCGCTGCACGGGCCGCTGAATCCGACGCCCGTCGACCACTCCACCGACACGTACGACACGATCGAATGGCTGACCAAGAACGTCCCGGAGACGAACGGCCGCGTGGGCATCATCGGCATCTCGTACGACGGCTTCCTGCCGCTGATGGCGCTCGTGAATCCGCACCCGGCGCTGAAAGTCGCGGTGCCGATGAACCCGATGGTCGACGGCTGGATGGGCGACGACTGGTTCCACAACGGCGCCTTCCGGCAGATCAATATGTCGTACATCCTCGAGCAGGTCGTCACGCGCGCCAACACGGCCAAGTGGCCCGTCACGAACTGGGACGACTACGACATGTATATGCGCGCCGGTTCGGCGGGCGCGCTGGGCCGCGAACGGGGCCTGGAACAGAGCGGCTTCTGGAACAAGATCGTCGCGCATCCTGCTTACGACGCATTCTGGCAGCAGCAGGCGATGGACCGGATCCTCGCCCGCCAGCCCGTGACGGTGCCGACGCTGCTCGTGCACAGCTACTGGGACGCGGAAGACATCTACGGTGCCATCGCCGTGTGGAAGGCCATCAAGCCGCACGACACGGGCAACAACGTGTTCCTGTCGCTGGGCCCATGGTCGCACGGCGGCGCCATCGGCGACGGCAGCACGCTCGGCACGCTGAAGTTCGGCAGCGACACGGCGCTGTACTGGCGCCAGCAGGTGTTGAAACCGTTCCTCGCGCGCTACCTGAAGGGCGATGCGAACGTGCCCGCGATCCCGACAGTGACGGCGTTCGAGACGGGCACGAACAAGTGGCGCAACCTGCCCGCATGGCCGAGCGGCACGATCGAACCCGTCGCGCTGCGCCTGGCCGCGAACCAGAAGGCCGTGCTGGGCGGCGCGCCGGATGCGAAAGGCTACGACGAATACGTGTCCGATCCGGCCAGGCCCGTGCCGTTCCGCCAGCGCCCCATTCCGCCGTACGGCTACGACGAAGCGAAAGGCCAGACGTGGCCGCGCTGGCTCGTCGACGACCAGCGCGAGGCGTCCGGCCGCACGGACGTCGCGACGTTCGTGTCCGACGTGCTCACGGCGCCCGTGAAGATCAGCGGCGAGCCGGTCGCGCACCTCGTCGCATCGACGAGCGGCACGGACTCGGACTGGGTGGTAAAACTGATCGACGTGTACCCGGACCAGGTGGGATCGCAGCCGGCGCTGGGCGGCTACCAGCTGATGGTGGCGGGCGACATCTTCCGCGGCCGCTACCGCGAAGGTTTCGATACGCCGAAGGCGCTGGCGCCGAACAAGGCCTTGTCGTATCGCTTCGGCCTGCCGACGGCGAACCACGTGTTCCTGCCCGGCCACCGCATCATGGTGCAGGTGCAGTCGAGCTGGTTCCCGCTGTACGACCGCAATCCCCAGACCTTCGTGCCGAACATCTTCTTTGCCCAGCCGGGCGATTACCGCAAGGCCACGCAACGCATCTACCACAGCAGCTATGTCGAACTGCCCCTCGTGAAAGCCGCGCAATGACGGGCGGCCTGCGCACGTGGCACGGCAGCTGCCATTGCGGCGCCGTGCGCTTCGCCGCGGACATCGACTTCGCGCGCGGCACGATCCGCTGCAACTGCTCGCTGTGCACCAAGCAGCGCAACTGGGCCGCGGTCGTGCCCGCGGCCGCGTTCCGCCTGCTGCAGGGCGGCGGCGCGCTCACGGAATACCGCTGCAACACGCGCACGGAACGGCACCTGTTCTGCGCCGCGTGCGGCATCCGGCCGTTCGGCACGGGCACGTCGCCCCGCTGGGGCGATTACGTCGCGGTCAGCGTACACTGCCTGGACGATTTGCCGGCCGATGAACGTGCCGCCCTGCCCGTCACGTACCTGAACGGCCGCGAGGACGACTGGAATACCCCACCGGCCGACGTGCGCAATATATAATTCCATTTTTTCGAAGAAATCCTTCTGTTTACTTCGCTTTTTCAAGATCAGTCATTGTCCTATTCTCTTGCCTTGACAACGGCCGTCCCGGCCGCGATTCTTGTTATTGATGAGAGACGACCATGAAACGCATCCTGCTTTTCCTTGCCACCAACCTCGCCATCATGCTCGTGCTGGGTATCACGGCGAGCCTGCTGGGCGTTAACCAATACCTGACGGCGAAAGGCCTCAACCTGGGCGCCCTCCTCGTCTTCGCCGGCCTGATGGGCTTCGGCGGTGCTTTCATTTCGCTGTGGCTGTCCAAGCCCATCGCGAAATGGACGACCGGTGCGCGCGTGATCGAACAACCGTCCAACCCCACCGAGCGCTGGCTGCTCGACACCGTCGCGCGCCAGGCGCAGAAGGCCGGCATCCCGATGCCGGAAGTCGCGATCTACGAAGGCGCGCCGAACGCGTTCGCGACCGGCGCGTCGAAGAACGCGTCGCTCGTCGCCGTGTCGACGGGTCTGCTCACGTCGATGACGCACGATGAAGTGGAAGCCGTGCTGGCGCACGAAGTGGCGCACGTCGCGAACGGCGACATGGTGACGCTCACCTTGATCCAGGGCGTCGTGAACACGTTCGTGATCTTCCTGGCGCGCGTCGTGGCCTATGCCGTCGACCAGTTCCTGCGCCGCGACGGCGAAGAGCGCGGCCCCGGCATCGCGTTCACGATCACGTCGGTCGTATGCGACCTGCTGTTCGGCCTCCTGGCCAGCATCATCGTGGCCTGGTTCTCGCGCCAGCGCGAATACCGTGCCGACCGCGGCGCCGCGCAGATCATGGGCACGCCCCGCCCGATGATCGCCGCGCTCCGCCGCCTCGGCGGCCTGGATCACGCCGACCTGCCGAAGAACCTGGCCGCCTCGGGCATCGCCGGCGGCGGCGTGCTGGCCCTGTTCAGCAGCCACCCGTCGTGCGAGGACCGCATCGCGGCCTTGCAGCAGGCATGACGGACCGGCGCGCCTCCAAGCTCCTGGTGCCGGCGCTGTTCGCGCTGGCACTGGCCGTCCTCCTGCAGCACTTCCTCGGCGCGCTGGCCTGGGCCGGCCTGCTCGCCGTCATCACCTGGCCCGCGCACGTTCACCTGCAGCGCCGCGGCTGGCCGGCAGCCGCCAGCGCGGCCTGCCTCGTGGGCCTCCTGATCCTCGGCTTCGTCGGCCCGTCCATCGTGTTGCTCGATACGCTGGGCGGCGAACTCGCCGGCGTGCAGCGCCTTCTCGCCCGCGCCAACGAGACGGGCATCCCCGTCCCCGCCTGGATCGCGCGCCTGCCGCTCGTGGCCGAACACGCGGTCCAGTGGTGGAACGAACACCTTGCCCTGCCCGGCGGTTTGAACCGCCTCGTCGGCAGCGCGGCCGGTGACTTCGCCCCGCACCTGACGGGCGCCGCGCGCCTGTGGGGCTCGACGATCCTCGCGAACGCGCTGTACCTGTTCCTTGCCCTGCTTACGCTGTTCGTGCTGTACCTGCACGGCCCCGCCGCCATCCGCCACGTCGACACGGCCGGCATGCGCGCGCTGCCGCGCCAGTATCCGATGCTGCGCCGCGTGTTCCCGCTGTCCGTGCGCGGCACGGCGCTGGGCCTCGTCTCCGTCGCCATCCTGGAAGGCTGCGTGCTGGGCGCCGCCTACGCCATCGCGGGCGCGCCGGCGCCCGCGCTGCTGGGCGTGCTCACGGGGTATTTCGCGCTCGTGCCGGGCGGCGCGCCGCTGTCGTTCTCGCTCGTCTCGCTGCTGCTGCTGGGCCAGGGCCATTCCGGCGCCGCGCTCGGCCTGTTCTGCTGGGGCGCGTTCGAGCTGTTCCTCGTCGATAAATTCATCCGCCCGAAACTGATCGGCCGGCGCGTCAACCTGCCGTTCCTCGCCGTGCTGTTCGGCCTCCTCGGCGGCGTCTCGACCCTGGGTGTCATCGGCCTGTTCGTCGGTCCGTTCATGATGGCGATTCTGTTCGAGTGGCTGCGCGACAATACCGCTTTTAATACCAATTTATCACCCGACGGGGACGTCCCCAGCAGAGCAAACGAGACCAGTTCCGCCTCACCCGATCAGCGCGATAATACCAATTAAATACCTGTTGACAAGCCTATCAGTGCTGCCTATAGTGCCCTGACCTTCCCGGCACAGCACTCATATGATCGACTATCTCATCGGCGTCGACGGCGGCGGCACCGGCACGCGCGCGCGCCTCGCACGCTTGTCTCCCGACGGCGCCATCGAACTGTCCCAGGGCACCAGCGGCCCGTCCGGCCTGGGGCTCGGCATCGAACGGGCCTGGGCGTCTGTCCAGGATGCCGTCGCCCAGGCCTTCGCCGCGGCCGGCATCGACCAACCTTCGCTTGCACGCATGGCCATCGGCCTGGGCCTCGCCGGCGTGCACAATGGCCAGTGGGCGCAGGCGTTCGTGGACGCCGATCCCGGCTACGCCGCGCTGCGCCTCGAAACCGACGCTTTTACGACGCTTCTGGGCGCGCACAGCGGCAACCCCGGCGCCATCGTCGCCATCGGCACGGGCAGTGTCGGCGAAGTGCTGCTGCCGGACGGCACGCGGCGCGAAGTGGGCGGCTGGGGCTTCCCCGCCGGCGACGAAGCGAGCGGCGGCTGGATCGGCCTTGCCGCCATCAACCATATCGAACAGGTGCTCGACGGCCGCCGTCCCGGCAGCGCGTTCGCCGACGCCGTCATTCACGCCTGCGGCGGCACCCGGGCCGCGATCCAGGTCTGGCTCGGCCAGGCCACGCAGACGGCGTACGCGTCGCTCGCACCGCTCGTGCTGCAGCACGCGGACCACCCGGCCGCGCGCGCTATCCTGACGAAGGCCGGCGAAGAAGCGGCCGCCATCGCCCGCGCGCTCGACCCGGACGGGACGCTGCCGCTCGCGCTGTGCGGCGGCCTGGGTGCCGCCCTGCGCGACTGGCTCCCGCCCGCACTCGCGGCCCGCGCCCGCGCGCCGGAAGGGGATTCCGCGCGCGGCGCGTTGAAGATGATCGAGCTGCACGTCGCGGCATGAAAGGACCCACCATGCAAGGCAACATCCTGACCCCGGACGGCTGGATCCGCGGGCGCATCGTCGTCGCAGACGGCACGACGACCATCGCCGCCATCGAAGGCGAGGCCGCCGACCCAGGCGCCAACGGCGACGACTACATCCTGCCCGGCTTCATCGACCTGCACGTGCACGGCGGCGCGGGACGCGACATGATGGAAGGCGGGGACGCCCCGCACGTGATCGCCCGACTGCACGCGCGGCACGGCACGACGAGCCTGCTCGCGACGACGATGACGGCGCCGCTGGACGACATCGACCGCGCATTGAGCGCCATCGGCACCGCGTGCGAGCAACGCGGCAAGGGAGAAGCGCGCATCCTCGGCGTGCACCTGGAAGGCCCGTACATCAACTCGGGCAAGCTGGGCGCGCAACCGCCGTTCGCACGTGAAGCGACGATGGCGGAAGTGGAGCGTTTCAACGCGCAGGCGCCGATGCGCCTGATCACCGTGGCGCCCGAGATCGACGGCCACCTCGCGCTCGTGCGCCAGATGGCCGACGCCGGCATCCGCGTGCAGATCGGCCACACGAACGGCAACTACGACGACGGCGTGCGCGCGCTGGAACACGGCGCGGCCGGCTTCACGCATCTGTTCAATGCGATGCCGGGCCTGCACCACCGCGATCCCGGCATGGTCGGCGCCGCGCTCGCCCATGCGCAGTACGCGGAAATCATTCCCGACCTGCTGCACGTGCATCCGGGCGCGATCCGCACGGCGCTGCGCTGCATCCCGAACCTGTACTGCGTGACGGATTCCACGGCCGCCGCCGGCATGCCGGACGGCCAGTACATGCTGGGCCGCCAGGTCGTCCACAAATGCATGGGCGGCGTGCGCCTCGCGGACGGCACCCTGGCCGGCAGCACGCTGACGATGGACCAGGCGCTGCGCAACCTCGTCGCCATCGGCCTCGATCTCGCGGACGCCGCCCGCCGCGTATCGACGAACGCCGCCGACTACCTGGGCGAGACGCGCCGCGGCCGCATCGCACCGGGCTGCTTCGCCGACCTCGTCGTGCTCGACCGCGACCTGAATTTGAAAACCGTTTATATCGAAGGAGAACAATGTGACCTCGCTGATGCTTGAAGAGGCCCTGTCCGCGGCCGACTGCGTCGCCCTGCAATTGTCGAACGACGCCGACCGCTACGCCGCGCTGGGTCACCACTTGCGCAACGCCTCCTTCCACAACGCGGTGACGGTGGCGCGCGGCAGTTCGGACCACGCGTCCAGCTACCTCGCCTACCTGATCATGGCGCGCATGGGCCGCCTCGTGACGTCGCTGCCGATGTCGCTCCTCACCTTGTACAAGGCGCCGCTGCAGGCCGCGGGCCTGCTCGCCGTATCGATCTCGCAGTCGGGCCAGAGCCCGGACGTCGTCGAACCGATCCGCTACTTCCGCCAGGGCGGCGCGACGACCGTGGCGCTCGTGAACGACATCGATTCGCCGCTCGCGGCGTCGGCCGAATGGGCGCTACCGCTGCGCGCCGGAAAGGAACAGAGCGTGGCCGCGACGAAGAGCTTCATCGCGAGCCTGACGGCCGGTGCGCGCCTCGTCGCGGAATGGCAGCAGGACGCGGAACTGAAGGACGGCCTCGCCGCCCTGCCGGACGCGCTGCGCCAGGCCGCGCGGACCGACTGGTCGGCCGCGCTGGACGTGCTGGCGCCGGCGCGCAACATCATGGTCGTGGGCCGCGGCATCAGCTTCCCCATCGCGCTGGAAGCGGGTCTGAAATTCAAGGAGACGTCGGCGCTGCAGGCCGAGGCGTTCTCCGGCGCCGAGATCAAGCACGGGCCGATGGCGCTGATCGACGAAGGCTATCCTCTCCTGATCTTCGCCACGCGCGGTCCCGCGCAGGCGGGCCTCGTCGCGCTGGCCGACGAGATGCGCGGCCGCGGCGCGCGCGTGCTGCTCGCGGCGCCGACCGACATCGCCTCGCGCGACCTCGACCTGCCCGTGTCGTGCTGCCCCGACCTCGATCCGATCGTCGCGATCAACACGTTCTACGTGATGGCGGCGCACCTGTCGAAAGCGCGCGGGCTCGATCCGGACAAGCCGCGCCACCTGAACAAAGTCACGAAGACCCATTGATGCACACGAACGACCTTCGCCACCTCGCCGGCCGCCTGATCATGATCCGGCTGTTCGGGACAAGCCTCGACGCCGACACGGCCGATTTCATCCGCGCCAACCGCATCCGCGGCGCGTGCCTGTTCCGCCAGAACATGGTGGACGCCGCCCAGCTGACGCGCTTCACCGGCGACCTGAAAGACGCGATGGGCGAGCATGCCCTGATCGCCCTCGACCAGGAAGGCGGGGCCGTCGTGCGCGCGCTGTGGGTGCCGCCGCCGCCGTCCGCGATGGCGCTGGGCGCGGCCGGCGACGAGACGCTGGCGCGCGACGTGGGCGCCGCGGTGGCGCGGGCGATCCGCGCGATGGGCTTCAACTGGAACTTCGCGCCCGTGCTGGACCTGAACAACAACCCGCGCAATCCCGTCATCGCCGAGCGCTCGTTCGGCGCCGATCCGCAACAGGCGACGGCGCTCGCCCTCGCCTGGATGGCCGGCAGCGACAGCGAAGGCGTGGCCTGCTGCGTCAAGCACTTCCCCGGCCACGGCGACACGCACGTCGACTCGCACCGCGACCTGCCCACCGTCGACAAACCCTTGCCGGAACTGGAGCGCTTCGAATTCGCGCCGTTCCGCACGGCCGCGCCGCATGCGCCGGCCGTGATGACAGCGCACATCGTCTACCCTGCCCTCGACCCGGACAACCCGGCCACGATGTCGCGCGCGATCCTGCACGACCTGCTGCGCACGCAATGGGGCTACGACGGCGTGATCATCACGGACGGCATGGACATGCACGCGATCGCGCACCGCTACGATGCCGGCGAAGCCGCCGTCAACGCGCTGATGGCGGGCGCGGACATGGTGATGGCCATCGGCAGCCGCGAGACGCAGGCAGCCACCATCGACGCGATCGCGGCCGCCATCGAAGACGGGCGCCTGCCGCTGGCCGAGGTGCAGGCGCGCCTGGAACGCCTGGACCGCCTCGCGCACACGCATCCGGCCGGTGCCGTGCAGTACACGACGGAGGACGCGGACCGCGCGCTGATGGCGGACGCGTGGCGCCGGGCGCTCACGGCACGCGGCAATCCGCAGCGCCCCGCGCCGGGTGCAAGGGTACGCCTGGTCGCACGCCAGGACGTGGTCAGCGACGGCGTGTCGGAAGCGGGCGTGCCCGCCAGCGCCATCGCGACGATGCTGTCGGCGCTGTTCGACGTGGACCTGGTGACGTTTGCGGATGCCGAGACGTTCGACTGGAACGCATTGCCGGATGACGGGCGCTTCACGATCCTCGCGTCGACCTCGCGCCGCCGCTACGGCCCCCATGCACGCGCCACGTGGACGCCCCATCTCCACCTCGCGCTGTGGAACCCGTACCAGGCCCTCGACTTCGCGGCGCCCGCGCTGATGACCTATGGCTTCGCGCCGCCCGCGCTGGATGCGGTCCGGGCCTGGCTGGCGGGCGAGATCGAGGCGGTGGGACGCTGCCCGGTGCCCGGGTTTTGAGGACGCCGGGTAACCACTTGTAACGACGCATACCGACCTCGCACGGCTGGGGCACAATTGCCACGCCCGTCAGCAGTTTGTGGGACAATGCACGCTTTGTCCGAGATCGGCACCCGGCACCGTCGGCGTATGTATTCGCAACCACTGATCGGTGCAACTTTATCGTCATTAAGAGAGGATTTTTCAATGTCCCAATTCCGTTTCGCCCGCCTTGCCATGATGCTGGCCGCCCTTGGCCTGAACGCCGCACCGGCCCTGATGCACAGCGCGTCGGCGCAGGACAAGAAAGCCGACGCCGCCGCGCCGAAGCCCGACTCCGTCCGCCCGGAACTGTACAAGCTGCTCGACCCGGCCCAGATCAAGCCGCTGATGGATGCGAAGAACTATGGCGAAGTCAAGAATCGCATCGCGCAGGCCGAAGCGTTCGCGGACAAGACGCCGTACGAAACCTATGTGCTGAACCGCATGAAGTTGTCGCTGGGCACGGCGACGGGTGACGACCAGATGTCGATCGGCGCGCTGGAAGCGATCCTGGCGTCGGGCAAGCTGCCGGAAGCGGACAAGCCGAACTTCACGCAGGCGCTGGCCACGATGTACTACAACGCCAAGAATTATCCGAAGGCGATCGAGCTGTACAAGCAGATCCAGGCATCGGGCAAGTCGACGGACCAGATCAACTCGGCACTGATCCGCTCGTACTACCTGAGCGGCGACTACGCGTCGGCGCTGAAAGCCCAGGAACCGGTGCTGCAGGCCGCGGAACAGGCCGGCAAGACGCCGACCCAGGAAGACCTGCGCCTGTACGCGTCGGCCGCGAACAAGGTCAAGGATGACGCCGCCTACCTGCGCGGCCTGGAAAAACTGGCCGCCTACTACCCGACCGACGATTTCTGGACCGACCTGATCAGCCGCGGCATCGTGCGCAAGCCGGGCTTCCAGGACGCCAACATCCCGGACGTGCTGCGCCTCGAATTCGCGGCCGTCAAGCAGATGTCGTCGGACGCGTACACGGAACTGGCCGAGCTGGCCCTGAAGGACGGCTTCCCGACCGAAGCGAAGAAGGTCGTCGACGCGGGCTTCGCGGCCGGCGTGCTGGGCACGGGCAGCGGCGCCGCCAAGGACCGCCAGCTGCGCGACCGCGCCACCAAGGAAGCGGCCAGCGACGCGAAGAACATCGCTGCGGGCGAAGCGGGCGCCGCCAAGGCCAAGACCGGTGCCGGTCTCGTCAACCTGGGCTGGGCGTACGTCACGATGGACCAGTTCGACAAGGGTATCGGCTTTATCCAGCAGGGTATCGCCAAGGGCGGCCTGAAGTCGCCGGACGAAGCCAAGCTGCGCCTGGGCATGGCCTACGCGAAAGCCGGCCAGAAGGACAAGGCCATCCAGACCTTCCAGGAAGTGAAAGCCGGCGGCGGCCTGTCCGACACGGCCAAGTACTGGATCCTGCTGCTGAACCACCCGACGGGTGCGATGGCGGCCAAGTAATCCCGCCGGTCTTCCGGCGAACGAGCGGCGCGAACTCCCCTTCGCGCCGCTTTTTTTTCGTCTATGTGAATTAGCGAACGGGCAAGCCCGACCGGCCGGCCGATAATCGCGGCAACTCTTCCGGAAGGGGCCGCCATGACGACCGTACGCAAGGGCCAGGCGCCCGCAAAGCTGAGCCGCGACGAATTCCACGTCGTCTTTTCGCGCGACTTCTACGACCCCGCCTACCGGGCCGTCGCGAAGGAACTGGCGGCCGTCGAAGAGGTCGCCTGGAAGGCCTATGTCGATTCGCACAAGGCCCCGATCACCGTAAAAGCAGGCCCCGGGTTCGCCGATCCGGACTACGACCTGTCCGTCGAATGGAAAGAGGCGCACGACCGCCTGCTGGCCGCCGAAGCGCGCCAGAAAGATCCCGCGACGCCGCACCGCATCCTCCTGATCAATGGCGCGGCGCGCAACGACGGCAGCTGTCCCAGCGAAGTCTCGAAGACGTGGCGTCTCGCGAAGATGTGCGAGGAGGTTCTCGCGGCCGAGGCCGTGGAGACGGACCTGCTCGACCTGTCGCGCCTCATTTCCGACTACGACCGCCACATCCACCCGTGCAAGGCCTGCGTGTCGACGGCAATGCCGCTGTGCCACTGGCCGTGCAGCTGCTACCCGAACCACTCGCTGAACCAGGAAAACGACTGGATGAACGAGATCTACGAGCGCTGGGTGAGTGCCCACGGCGTCATCATCCTCACGCCCACGTACTGGTACCAGTCGCCGTCCGTGCTGAAGCTGATGATCGACCGCCTCGTGTGCGCCGACGGCGGCAATCCCGATCCCAGTTCCACGCACGGCAAGGAAGCGGAGGAAGCGAAGGCGCTGGAGAAGGACTGGCATTATCCGAAGCATCTCGCGGGCCGCGTCTACGGCCTCGTCGTGCATGGCGACGTGGCCGGCATCGAATCGACGCGGCGCTCGCTGTCCGACTGGCTCGACTGGATGGGCCTCATCGACGCGGGTCCCACCGCCCTGCTCGACCGCTACGTCGGCTATTACGAATCGTATGCGGACAGCCACGACACGCTCGACAAGGACACGGCGTTCCAGGAAGAAGTGCGCAACGTGGCGCGGTCCGTGTCCGCGGCTGTCGCCGCCGTCCGTTCGGGCAAACTGCTGCAGCCGGACCGGAAGCTGGCCAATCCACGGCCGAAGTGACAGGCGGTCTTTTTTTGGTATTATCCAGGGATCGTTGTCACCGAATCCCGTCGCATGTCCCACCTCGCGCAGCTGATGCAGCAGCTCTCCGCCACCAGCAACCTGCCGCTCTACCAGCAATTGCAGCGCGCCCTGCGCGACGCGATCGACCGCGGCGTCTACGGCCCGGCGGAAGCCTTGCCGGCCGAGCGCCAGCTCGCGGCCGAACTGGACATTTCGCGCATCACCGTGCGCAAGGCCATCGACGGCCTCGTCGAGGAAGGCCTGCTCGTGCGCCGGGCAGGGTCGGGCAATTTCATCAACACGCGGATCGAAAAGAATTTCGCCAAGCTGACGTCGTTTTCGGAAGACATGCGCTCGCGCGGCCGTACGCCGCGCAGCGTGTGGCTCAAGCGGTCGGAAGGATTGGTGACGCCGGAAGAAGCACTGCGTCTCGGTCTGTCGCCGGGCGCTGCCGTCTACCGCTTCAACCGCATCCGCTATGCCGACGACATGCCGATGTGCCTGGAATACGCGACCATCGCCGCATCCGCCCTGCCCTCGCTGGACGCGGTGGACGTGTCGATGTACGAAGCGCTGGAGGCGAACGGCAAGCGCCCCGTGCGCGCCCTGCAGCGCCTGTCTGCCCTGCTGCTGAACGCCGAGCAGGCGAAGCTGCTGCAATCGAAGGAAGGCGACGCGGGCCTGTGCGTGGAACGGCTGGGCTTCCTGCCGGATGGCCAGGCGGTGGAGTTCTGCCGCTCCTATTTCCGCGGCGATATGTACGACTTCGTGGCCGAGCTGAGCGCCGGCTGATCAACTTTTTAAAATAACAACGCCATGGCCAACCTGACCTACGAAGCCTATCTCGACGAAGTCGCCACCCTGCTGACCGAGCTGTACGACCTCGACGACGCCACCGCCATCAAGCTCGTCGTCGACGCGCAGGCGGCCGAGTATTTTTCACCGCATGACGACCACCCGGCCATGCGCACGCTGACGCGCGCCCGCGAGGACGCCGTGGCGTTGTACAAGGCGCGCCAGGCGCGGGTGAGCACGCAAGCGAAACAACAGCGCGCCACCCACAAGAAACGTTAGGCAAGCGCCTGTCAGATCGCCGTCAGGCCGCCATCGATGGCCAGCTGGTGGCCCGTGACGAACGACGACTGCTCCGAGCACAGCCACAGCGCCGCGTTGGCGATCTCGGACGGGTCGGCGATGCGCCCCATCGGATGGGCCGCCTTCAGCTTCTTGTCGCGTCCCGGCTCGCGCTCGAGCATGCGTGCCAGCATCGGGGTCTTGACGGCGCCCGGGCACACGCTGTTCACGCGGATACCGTCCTTCGCGTATTCCACGGCCGCGCTCTTCGTCAAGCCGACGACGGCATGCTTGGACGCTGAATAGATGGCGCGGTGCGGTGCCGCCACGAGGCCGCCGGCGTCCGCGATGTTGACGATCACGCCGCCGCCTTCCTGCTTGAGCATCTGGCGCAGCTGGCTCTTCATGCACAGCCAGACACCCTTGACGTTGACGCCCATGATGCGGTCGAACTGGTCGTCTTCACCTTCGGCCAGCGGCAGGTATTCTTCCTCGACGGCAGCGCCGTTGACGGCGCAGTCGATGCGGCCGTAATGACCGACCGCCTTGTCCATCAGGGCTTCCACTTCCGCCGCGACCGTGACATTGGCCTTGACGAACAGTGCCTTGCCGCCCGCCTCGACGATCAAGGCCGCGGTCATGTGGCCGCCGTCCACCGACGTGTCGGCGATGACGACGCAGGCGCCCGCGCGCCCGAATGCCAGCGCCGTCGCGCGGCCGATGCCGCTGGCGCCGCCGGTTACCAGCACTACCTTGCCTGCAAACGAAATGCCGCTCGGAGTCTGCTTGGTCATGCCCTTCATCATGCTTCCTTTTCAATATCTTAACGCAAGCTTTGCTTCCTACAAGCAATACTGCGCTCAGGCAACATGATAGCGCCCGTCCCGGATATTGACCAAGTTTCTCAGCAGATCTACCAGATAATGTACGGCCGAGTGTTGCAATCAGGGTGCAGATTTCACTTTTGCCTTGTCGCCAGCCATGACGACGGACATCTTCGCCGGGTCGATCGCCTTGCGGAACGCCGCATTCAGCTGGGGCAGCGTGACGGCCATCAAACGCTGCTCGAACTCGGCAGACCATTCGAACGTGCGGCCGCGGTACAGGTACGACGTCCAGCCTGCGGCCAGCGCGCCATCGTCGGCACGGTTCTGGATCCTCTGCTGCATCAGACCCGACTTGGCGCCGGCGAGTTCCGCCGTTGTGAAACCATCCTTGAGCACGCGCAGGAGTTCCTCGCGTACGGCGGCATCCACCTTGGCCAGATTCTGCGGCGCCGCGATGGCGCTGATGGCGAACATGCCTGCGCGGTCGAGGTCGCCGGCCACGAGGTTCGAGCCGCCGCCATACGACAGGCCCTCTTTCTGGCGGATACGGTCCATCAGGCGCGAACGCATCCCGCCGCCGCCGAAGATGTAATCGGCCAGCATCAACGCCGGGTAGTCCGGATCCTCGACGTTCAGGTCGACGTTGATCCGCGCCGTATAAAAGCCGTTTTCCTTGTCCGGGGTATTCAGGAACGTGTGGATCGGCGCGATGTCGCCGTTCTTGCGCAGCACGGGCGCCACGTGCATCGGCGCTTTCCACTGGCCGAACAACTGGTCGACGAGCGGTGTGATCGCCTGGGCGTCGAAATCGCCCACGATGGCCATCTCGGCCGGCACCGTACCGTAGTAATCGCGGTGGAAGGCCTTGACCTGGTCCAGGGTCGCGCTCTTGATGTCAGCGAGATCTTCCTCGAGCGTCGTCTCGTGGCGGATATCCCCCTTGGGATAAATGTCGAAATGCTCATTCAGCGCCCGCGACGCCACATTGGTCGGCTCGCTGCGGCTCGCCTCCAGGCTCACGATCGATTGCTGGCGCAGCTGCTCGAACTCGGCGGCCGGGAAGCCTGGCTCGCGCAACACGTGGGCGACGAGTTTCAACGCTTCGGGCAGGTTCTCGCGCGTCGTCTGGAAATGGGTCAGGCTGCCGGAAATCTTGAGCTTCTCGAAGGCGTCGGCCAGTTGCACGCGGTCGTACTTTGTCGTGCCGCGCATCAGCATGGCGGACGTCAGGCCGGGCAGTGCCGCCTTGCCGAACAGGTTCTGCTCGTCGCCGATGTGCTGGCGCAGGTCGACCGTGACGGTCTGGCCGCGGTTCTTCTTCGGCAGCAACGCCAGCTTGACGCCGCCCGCGGTCGTCAAGGTCGTGCGCTTCATGATGTTGGCCTGGCTCGGGTCGAAATCCTCGGCGCTCAGCGTGGATGCCTGCGGCTTGAAGTCCTTCAGCAGGTTTTGCACGCTGGGCGCGGGCGGAATGACGGCACGCTGCGGATTGTCGTCCGGAATGAACTCGCCCGTGACGCGGTTGTCGCGCTTGAAATAGCGCCCCGCTGCCGCCGCGACCTGTTCCGACGTGATTTTGCTGACGCGGTCGCGGCCGACGAAGAACAGGCGCCAGTCGCCCAGCGCGATCACTTCCGACAGCGCGACGCCGACCTGTTGCGGATCGTTCAGGCTGCGCTCGAATTCGTTCAGGAATCCGCGCTTCGCGCGCTCCATTTCTTCCGGCGTCGGCGGATTCTTGGCGAACTCTTCCACTGCCTGCGTGAGGGCAGCGCGCACGGGTTCGAGCGGCGCGTCCTTTTTCACCACGGCGCCGAAGTACTGCAGGCCCGGCGCATACCCCGTCTGGCCATAGGCGAACACCTGGCTCGCCTTGCCCGTCTCGACGAGCAGCTTGTGGAGGCGGCCCGTCGGCGAATCGCCGAGGATGGTCGACGCGAAGCTCAACACGTCGCTGTCGTCGTGCAGGCCGGACGGCACCTTGTAGCCCAGCGCGACGATCTGCACGTCGCCCTGGCGCCGCACGGTGAACGTACGGTCGCCGTCCTGCGTGGGCTCGACGGTCCAGAATTCCGGCAACGTGCGCCTGGGCTTCGGGATCGCGCCGAACAGCCGGTTGATGGACAGGAGGGTTTTCGCGGGATCGAACTTGCCCGCGACGAGCAGCACGGCATTATCCGGCTGGTAATACGTGCGATAGAAATTCTGCAGGTTCGAGATCCTGACGTTCTCGATGTCGCTCTTGTTGCCGATCGTCGAGCGGCCATACGAGTGCCAGTCGTAGGCGACGCTCTGCATGCGCTTCATGAGGACGGCACCCGGCGAGTTCTCGCCGTTTTCGTACTCGTTGCGTACGACCGTCATTTCGGAATCGAGGTCCTTCCTGGCGATGTTGGAATGCGTCATGCGGTCCGCTTCCATGCCCAGCGCCCAGTTCAGGTTATCGTCCGACGCCTGGAACACCTCGTAGTAATTCGTGCGGTCGAGCGACGTGGTGCCGTTGAACTGCATGCCGCGGTCCTGGAACTGGCGCGTGATGTCGGGATGCTTCGGGCTGCCCTTGAACATCAGGTGTTCCAGCAGGTGGGCCATGCCCGTCTCGCCATAATTCTCGTGGCGCGAGCCGACGAGATAGGTTACGTTGACGGTGACGGTGGGTCGCGACGAGTCGGGAAACAGTAAGACCTTCAGGCCGTTCGGCAGGCGGTATTCCGTGATGCCTTCGACGGACGGGCCTTGCACCACGCCCTTCGGCAGGTCGAAGGCCCAGGCGTTGCCGGCCGCGATGAAGGTGAGGCCGCCCGCGACCGTATAAGCGGCCAGGCCGCGCTGGAAGAACGTCAAGCTCATGTCACTCCGTCAGTTACTGTTGTCCTCGGGACATGGTAACAGACGGGGACTTAGGCCAGCCTTACCTCATTGGCGCACGCGCCGTTCGTGCTGTTGCTGGTAGGGGCTGATGCGGGCAAGGTCTTCCATTTCCTCGGCCAGGAAGCCGAGCAGGTCGTCCGCGCTGACGATGCCCGCGAGCCGCCCGCCCTCGCCCACCACGGGCACGCGCCGGATGCCGCGCAGGCGCATGCGTTCGATGGTGATGGACACGTCGTCGTGCTCGTCGGCCGTGAGCAGGTCGTCCGTCATGATGTCGCCGACCTGCAGGCCGGCGGGATCGAGGCCGAGGGCGACGACGGACACGACGATGTCGCGGTCCGTGACGATGCCCGCCGGCGTGCGTTCGCCGTCCACATCGTCGACGACGACGATGTCGCCCACATGATGTTTACGCATGAGTAAGGCCGCGCCCTGCACGCTTTCATCGCGGGCGCAGCAGACGGTATCGACCGTGCAGAGTTTTCCGACTTCCATGGCCGCCTCCAACGTCAGGCGCTTACGCTACCCATAGAGCATAGACCGTGGTTTGAGACAAATCAAACCCGTTCGGGTCAGGATTTCTTTTCGTCGGCCGGGGGCACGAAGCACGCCTCGACGACTTGCAAGTCGTTGTCTTTGGCGAAATTGCACACGAAGTGGTAGGCCAGCGGTTCGATGCTTTTGAGGGCATTGTTCACCACGACCGCCTTGACACCGTTCACGACGGTGGGGTGCACGTAGGGAGAGAACTTCAGGTGGGCGTTCGGACCGCCGCTGCCGGCCGGCCGGAAACACGACATGACGCCGCACAGACGCTCGGCCCAGTCACTCGGGCGGAATTGCCTGCCCTTACTTGTCACGCCGAGAATGAAGAATTCGTCGGCGCCTTTCCCGGTTTGCGGTGAGTCGGCCATAGTGCGGCTTCTGAAACAAAGGCGTGGATGAGAACAACCCGACTATTATATCTTATAGAAGACCTGCGGACGAGCCCCACGTGCCGGTCCGTTCGGAGCCGGCACATGCGTGGCGCGAATCTCAGCCTTCCATCGGGTTCAGCCGAGCAGGACCGCGCCGGAGAGCAGCAGCAGGAGCAGCATCCATAATAACAGCGCGCGCCAGACCAGGCCGACCGTGCTTTGCAGTGCGCGCACGCTCGGCTCGTCGCCGGGCAGCATGTCGTCCTCGCTGGCCGAGCTGTCGACCGTCGCCGCGTCGGCCGGCAGGATGTGCGGCGCGTTCTCGGCAGGCGTGCCCAGGCGGACGCCCATCGCACCGCCGCCCGCGGCCAGGATGATGCCTTTCGATTCGTCGGTCCAACGATTGGCGAAATTGCGCCACGCATAGATCGCATCCTCGAAATTGCCGACGACGGCGAACGCGATCGCCGTCAGGCGCACGGGAATCCAGTCGATCCAGTAGAACGCGCGGGCTGCGAACTGGCCGAACGCCTCGTTGCGCATGTGATCCGGTTCGTTCCACGCGCGCGCGAGGTATTCGGACACGCGGTACATGACGGCACAGGCCGGGCCCAGCGGCATCAGGAACCAGAAGAACACGCCGAACACGTTGCGGTGCGTCGTGATCAGGGATTTTTCCACGGCGATGCGGGCGATCTCGGTGGCATCCATGCCGACCGTGTCGATCCTGGCCCATTCCGCGAGGAGTGTCCGCGCCGTCGCCTCGTCGCCCGCGTTGAGGGCGAATTGGATCGACGTGAAGTAATGGCTGTAGTGGCGGAAACCGAGCGTGAGGTAGACGATCAGCACGTTCCAAGCGAACGCGGCGAACACGAAGCGGTAGTGCACGAGGACACCGTAGATCACGGCCGTCGGCACCATCAGCACGGCCATCATCAGGAACCAGCCCAGCCGGCCATGGCTGACCTGGCCGGCATTGAACCAGCTCTCGATCTTCATGGCAAAGCGCTTGATCTCGGCGTAGATCTGGTTATCCGCGCGCAGCGGCTTCAGCTGTTCGATGAGCAGCGCGCACAGAATGGAGAAAAAAGTCATGCACGGTCCTTTGTACGTTGTTGCCTTACTTCATTGCCCGCTAGGGTAGCGCAGAGACCGGCGCGAGTCTACGTTTCGTCAAGCCCGTAGCAGATGAAACAAGTTGCGCAGCATACCCGCTGTCGCGCCCCAGATGAAGAAGCGTTCGTACGGCATCGCATAAAAGCTGCGGCGGCCCGTGCCGTCGGGCAGCTCGAACGACATGACCTGGTGGTTCATGCCATCCATGAGGAACCGCAACGGGACTTCGAAGATGTCGGCCACTTCGTTCGATTCGGCCGTGAGGTCGAACGGCGGCGTGACGAGGCCCACGACGGGGGTGACGATGTAGGCGGACGCGGTGACGTGGTCGGGCAGCACGCCGATGATCTCGACGTGGTGGCGCGTGAGGCCGATCTCCTCTTCCGTCTCGCGCAGCGCGGTCTCGATGGGCGACGAGTCGTCCTCTTCCGCACGGCCGCCGGGAAAGCTCACCTGGCCCGCGTGGTTGCTCAAGTGTTCGGTGCGCTGCGTCAACAATACCGTCAGGCCATCCGGCCGGCGCACGAGGGGCACGAGGACGGCCGCGCGGCGCAAGGTGGGGAAGCGCTGGCGCATGTCGTCGGGCAGCTCCGGCACCCACGACGGCGGATGGGCGAGGCGCTCGCGCAGCCAGTCAACCTCCAGGCGCTCGGCCGGCAAGGCGGGCTCGCCGGCGATGGCGTCGACGGGCAGGCGCTTGGGATCGATGTGCAGTTTTGCCAAAGGCTGTCTCCAAAAGAAAAAGGCATCCAACCGGATGCCTTTTCCCTAGCACAGACGCTATTACTCCGCAGCAGCGGTCGTAGCGGCTTTGCGGTTCGGCAGTTTCTCTTTGATACGTGCCGATTTGCCCGAACGCTCGCGCAGGTAGTACAGCTTCGCACGACGCACGTCACCACGACGCTTCACTTCGATCGAAGCGATCAGCGGCGAGTACAGCTGGAACGTACGCTCGACGCCTTCGCCCGACGAGATCTTGCGAACGATGAAGTTCGAGTTCAGGCCGCGGTTACGACGCGAGATGACGACGCCTTCGTATGCCTGGGCGCGCTTGCGGTTGCCTTCGACGACGTTGACGTTGACGACAACGGTGTCGCCCGGTGCGAAATCAGGGATGTTGCGGCCGAGGCGCGCAATTTCTTCTTGCTCGAGTTGCTGGATCAGATCCATTTTTATGACTCCTATGACCATCTTGCCGGCGCGTGCTATGCCCGGTAGAGGATGGGGTTAGACATGCAGTACCACCATGGGTACTGCCTTTATTCCGCGACCTTTTGCAAGGTTGCGAGAAACTGCTCGTCGGCCTTCGTCAGCAGACCGGCGCTACGCGCCTTGTCCAGCAGATCCGGCCGTTTCTTCGCGGTCGCCTCCAGCATGCGCTGGCGGCGCCACTTCATGATCTCGGCGTGGTTGCCGCCCATCAGCACGGGCGGCACGGCCACGCCTTCGTAGACTTCCGGACGCGTGTAATGCGGCGAATCCAGCAGGCCGTTGACGAAACTGTCTTCGACCGCGGACGCATCGTCGCCCAGCACGCCGGGCAGCTGCCGCACCACGGCATCCATCAGCGCCATCGCCGGGAGTTCGCCGCCGGACAGCACGAAATCGCCGAGGGAGATCTCCTCGTCGACGACACGGTCCAGCAAACGCTGGTCGACCGCTTCGTAGCGTCCGCACAGCACGACGAGGCCGGGCTCGTTCTTCAAGCCCATCACGCGTTCGTGCGTCAGCGGTTTGCCTTGCGGCGACATGAACACGACGCGCGGCGCGGGCAAGCCCATGTCGATCTGGCGCTGCTTCGCCGCGTTGATCGTCGCTTCGAGCGGCCTGGCCAGCATCACCATGCCGGGACCGCCGCCATACGGGCGATCGTCCACGGTGCGGTGGCGGTCCGTCGTGAAATCGCGCGGATTCCAGATCGACAGGTTCCACAGGCCCTGCTCATGCGCGCGCCGGGTCACGCCCGACTGCGTCAATGCGGCAAACATTTCGGGAAACAAGCTCACGACGTCAAATTGCATCGAGACCTCGCTTCTTTGGACGGGATCAATAATCCAGGCCCCAGTCCAGGGTAATCAGTCTGGCTTGCAGGTCGACCGTCTTGACGTACTGGTCCACGAACGGCACCAGCCGCTCCGGCGCTTTCGCATCGGGAGCGGCGTTCGGATCGGACACGGGCGTGATTCGCAGGATGGACTGCGCGCCATTGTGCATCATGTCGGTGACCTTGCCGAGCGCTTCGCCCTGCAGGTTGACCGCATCCAAGCCGATCAAGTCGGTCCAGTAATACTCGTCTTCCGGAAGTTCCGGAAAATCCGCCCGCGACACCTGCACCGTCGCGCCCTTGAGCGCCTCGGCCATGTCACGGTCGGTCACGTCGACCAGCGTGGCCGTCACGTCGCCGCTGTGGTACTTCGCGTTCCGCACTTGCACGGTACGCAGCGACGGCTTGTCGATCCACCAGGTCTTGACGCTCAGCAGCGCATCCGCATCCATCGAATACGGCGTCACGCGGATGCCGCCCCGGATCCCGTAGGCGCCGGTGATGTGGCCGACCTGGATCAGGTCGTCAGGCACCTGTACCCCGGATTGCGCCGGGGCCGATGCCGAATGTGCTGCCGAATCGGTCAAACCGTAAAACCTTTGCCGCTGTATTAAGCAGCAGCCTTTTGCGTAGCGACCAGGCGAGCAACAGCCGGCGACAGCTGTGCGCCCACGCCTTGCCAGTACGACAGGCGGTCAGCGGTGATGTTCAGGCCGACTTCTTTGCCCGAAGCCATCGGGTTGTAGTAACCGATGCGCTCGATGAAACGGCCGTCGCGGCGATTGCGCGAGTCGGTTGCAACGATGTTGTAGAACGGGCGCTTCTTGGCACCACCACGAGCTAAACGAATAACGACCATAATATTTCCAAAAGTAAGCTGGACGGAGAAAGCCGACGATTATAGCGCGCTCTATCCTGCATCAGCAAGCATTTACATAAAAACCAAGAACGCTGGCGCGCAGTCCCGGCCGAATCCAAGATTATCGCCGATTTTGCGACACTCCGCCACTATGGAGCCCGCTTTTGGACGATACTGATGGCTTTCCTTTCAACAATCTATCGATGTCGCAACACAAGAACAAGACCTTCGCCACCGCCCTCGCCTTCCTGCTCGGCGGACTCGGCGCGCACCGCTTCTATCTCAAGGGCAGCGTCGACCGCCTCGGCCTGCTCCACGTCTGCAGTCTCCCGGCGGCCGGCCTCGTGTATGGCCTCGGCCACGCACCGAATCCCTTCTGGGTCCTGCTGCCGCTCATCCTGTCCTGGCTCGTCGGCTTCGGCGAAGCGCTCATCCTCGGCCTCACGCCGGACGAGAAATGGGATGCCCGCTACAACGCGCGCTCCGGCCGCCGGTCCGCGTCGCACTGGTTCGTGATCCTGCTCGTCGTGCTCACGATGTTCGTGGGAACGACGGCCCTCGTCGCCACGATCTCGCGCCTGTTCGACCTGCTCTACACGGGCGGCGCATACGGCTGACGGGCGTCACAGCCCGGTCGCACTCCAGTCATACCGGGGCACCTGCACGGGCGGCGTGCCCGTCACGATCACGATCTCGCGGTGCGCGTTCAGCACGATCGTAGCCGGGTCGCCCGTGAAGCGCGCCACCTGCTCCTTGTCGATCACGTAAAAGGTCGGCTTGCCGGGCAACCCCGCCACCCCCGCGGTGCCGAGCGGCTGCCCCCACAGCGCAAAGAACTGCCCCAGCGTGAACACCTTGGGCACGTCCGTCTCGATGTGCATGATGCCCGTGATGTCGTGCGTGTGCATCTCGTACGAGCAGCCGCTGCCGCGCCCGATCGAATCCGGCAGGCCGAGCCGTATGCCGTCCTGGTAGATCGAAAGGAGTGCGTGGATGTGGTAATCCTCGTTCTTCGCGCACCCCACGCCATCGACGACGGCCGTGCCCGTATGGCTCCAGGCCGGCCAGTGCGGCCTGCTGTCCAGGGTCGTATAGAGCTTGGTATAGCCCGGCTCCAGCACGATGTCCTTCGACGGCGAGGGATCGCTGGGCGGCGGCGGTGCCGGGGTGGGCGTCGGCGTCGGCGCAGGTGTCGGCGCAGGTGTCGGCGCAGGAGTGGGACTCGGCACCGTCGGCGGATCGTTCGCGGCCGTCGTGGGGGTGGCGTCGTCGCCGCCGCCGCCGCAGGCGACCAGCACGGACAACGCGGTACAGGCGACGGCGATGGGTAACACCTTGCCAGGCTTCAGGGGAATCATGGGGCGCTCCTTCGATTGTGGATGCGACGAATCGATTCTAGGAGCGCCGCTTACCCGCTACGCATGACGGGCATCAAATGCAGAGCGCCGGTCGGCAGCACACAACAAATCGCCTGCTGCGGCCCATGAAAAAAGCGGCCCGCAGGCCGCTTTGAAATCACGAGAAAGGGTCAGAACTGCTCGACGTCCAGCGCCAGCACGCCGGCGCTGCCGTCCACGATCGCGTGGCGCAGGCCGTCCGCCTGCGCCAGCTGGTGGTCGGCGAAGAAGCGCGCGGTGGCGATCTTGGCGCGGTAGAACGCCGCGTCGCCGTCGCCGGCCTCCAGCTTCTGGCGTGCCACGAGGGCCGCGCGCGCCATCTGCCAGCCGCCCAGCACGATGCCGGCCAGCTTCAAATACAGCACGCTGCCCGCGAACACGGCGCGCACGTCGGACTTCGCGTTCGCCACGACGTAGTCGACGACCGCTTCCAGCGCCGCGCTGCCGGCACCCAGCTGCGTACGGATCGCGGCAAGGTCCGCATCCTGCACCTCGGCCAGTTGCGCCTCGGTCGCACGCACCTGCGCGAGGATCGACCTGGCCACGGCGCCGCCGTCGCGCACCGTCTTGCGGCCCACGAGGTCGTTGGCCTGGATCGCCGTCGTGCCTTCGTAGATCGTGAGGATCTTGGCGTCGCGGTAGTGCTGCGCGGCGCCCGTCTCTTCGATGAAGCCCATGCCGCCGTGCACCTGCACGCCGTCGCGGGCGACGTTCTCGCTCATCTCCGTCGACCAGCCCTTGATCACGGGGACGAGGTATTCGTACACGGCCAGGTTGGCCTTGCGGGTCGCTTCCTCCGGATGGCTGTGCGCCAGGTCGGACAGGCCGGCACCGACGTAGGCCAGCGCGCGCGCCGCTTCCGTCTGGGCGCGCATCGACATCAGCATGCGGCGCACGTCCGGGTGATTGATGATGGCGACCGGACCGCTCGACCCTTCGACGGCGCGCGACTGGATGCGCTCCTTCGCGAACGCGACGGCCTGCTGGTACGCGCGCTCGGCGAGGCCGATGCCCTGCATGCCGACGCCGAAGCGGGCCGCGTTCATCATGATGAACATGTATTCGAGGCCGCGGTTCTCTTCACCCACGAGCGTGCCGATGGCGCCGCCGTGGTCGCCGAACTGCAGCACCGCGGTCGGGCTCGCCTTGATGCCCAGCTTGTGCTCGATCGACACGCAGTGCACGTCGTTGCGTTCGCCCAGCGAACCGTCGTCATTGACCATAAACTTCGGCACGATGAACAGCGAGATGCCCTTCACGCCCGGGGGCGCATCCGGCGTGCGCGCCAGCACGAGGTGGATGATGTTCTCGGCCATGTCGTGCTCACCGTAGGTGATGAAGATCTTGGTGCCGAAAATTTTATAGGTGCCGTCGCCCTGCGGCACGGCGCGCGTGCGCACGGCGGCGAGGTCGGAACCGGCCTGCGGCTCCGTCAGGTTCATCGTGCCGGTCCACTTGCCGGTGATGAGCGGTTCGATGAAGCGCGTCTTCTGCTCGGCGCTGCCGGCCGTCAGCAGCGCTTCGATGGCGCCGTCCGTCAGCAGGCCGACGAGAGCGAACGCGATGTTCGCGCTGTTGAGCATCTCGATGCACGGCGTGGCGACGAGCTTGGGCAGGCCCTGGCCGCCGAATTCGGCCGGATGCTGGACGCCCTGCCAGCCGGCGTCCGCGAAACCGCGGAACGCCTCCTTGAAACCCTTCGACGTCGTGACCTGGCCGTCGTGCCAGTAGCTCGGCTCCTTGTCGCCCGGGTGATTCAGCGGGGCGACGACTTCGCCGCAGAACTTCGCGTTCTCTTCCAGCACGGCTTCGACGGTGTCGGGCGTCGCGTCTTCGCAGCCGGGCAGTTGATTGATCTCGGACAGGTTGGCCAGTTCGTTCACGACGAACAGCATGTCCTTCAGGGGGGCGTTGTAGGTCACCGCAGTCTCCTAGTTTTCTCGATTTACGTATACGTCAATCGCCGGCCGCAAAAAAGGCGGGAGGGTTCCCGCCCCTAAGGTACGACGTGGATCAGCCCAGTTCTTTGACCAGGGCCGGCACGACCTCGAACAGGTCGCCGACGATGCCGTAGTCGGCGACCGAGAAGATCGGCGCTTCCGGATCCTTGTTGATGGCGACGATGGTCTTGGAATCCTTCATGCCGGCCAGGTGCTGGATCGCGCCCGAGATACCGACGGCGATGTACAGCTGCGGCGCGACGATCTTGCCGGTCTGGCCCACCTGCCAGTCGTTCGGCACGTAGCCCGCGTCGACGGCGGCGCGCGATGCGCCCATTGCGGCGCCCAGCTTGTCGGCCAGCGGTTCCAGGATCTTGAAGTTCTCGCCCGAGCCCATGCCGCGGCCGCCGGACACGACGACCTTGGCGCCGGTCAGTTCCGGACGGTCCGACTTGGCCAGTTCGCGGCCCACGAAGCTCGATTTGCCCGAGTCCGCGACGGCGGCAACCGTTTCCACGGCGGCCGAGCCACCTTCTGCTGCAGCGGCGTCGAAGCCGGTGCCGCGCACGGTGATAACCTTCACGTTGTCCGTCGACTGCACGGTGGCGATGGCGTTACCGGCGTAGATCGGACGCTCGAACGTGTCGGGCGAATCGACCTTGGTGATTTCCGAGATCTGGGCGACGTCCAGCTTGGCGGCCACGCGCGGCAGCACGTTCTTGCCGAAGGCCGAAGCCGGGGCCAGGATGTGCGAGTAAGCGCTTGCGACGGCGAGGATCTGCTCGGCGACGTTCTCGGCGAGTCCGTCGGCGAAGTGCGGCGCGTCGGCGACCAGCACTTTCGACACGCCCGCGACCTTGGCTGCCTGTTCGGCGACGGCGCCGCAGTTGCTGCCGGCGACGAGGATGTGGACGTCGCCGCCGCATTGCGCGGCTGCGGTGACGGTGTTCAGGGTGACAGCCTTCAGGTGGGCGTTGTCGTGTTCAGCAATGACGAGTGCGACCATGATGTTCCTTTATATTCAGATGACTTTTGCTTCGGTGCGCAGCTTCTGCACCAGGGTCGCGACGTCGGGGACCTTGACGCCGGCCGAACGCTTGGCCGGCTCGGCGACCTTGACGGTCTTCAGGCGCGGCGTGACGTCGACGCCCAGGTCTTCCGGCTTGACGGTCGTCAGCGGCTTTTTCTTGGCCTTCATGATGTTCGGCAAGGTGACGTAGCGCGGCTCGTTCAGGCGCAGGTCGGTGGTGACGATGGCCGGCAGCGTCAGCTGCACGGTTTCCAGGCCGCCGTCCACTTCGCGGGTCACGGTGACCTTGCCGTCTTCCAGCACGACCTTCGAGGCGAACGTCGCCTGCGGCCAGCCCAGCAGCGCAGCCAGCATCTGGCCGGTCTGGTTCGAATCGTCGTCGATCGCCTGCTTGCCCAGGATGATCAGTTGCGGCTGCTCTTCGACGGCCAGCGCCTTCAGCACCTTGGCCACGCCCAGCGGCTCGATCTCGGCACCGGTCTCGACCAGCACGCCGCGGTCGGCGCCGATCGCCATCGCGGTACGCAGGGTTTCCTGGGCCTGGGCCACGCCGCAGGTCACGGCCACGATCTCGGTGACCTTGCCGGCTTCCTTCAGACGCGTGGCTTCTTCCACCGCGATCTCGTCGAACGGGTTCATCGACATTTTGACGTTGGCGATATCGACGCCACTGCCGTCGGACTTGACGCGGACCTTGACGTTGTAGTCGACCACGCGTTTGACGGGTACCAGGACTTTCATAGTGTGCCTTTGGAAAATGGAATGAAGACTAAAAATGATCCGAATTATAAGAGCAAATTCCGTTCAGGTCAGAATTAAAGCACGATCGTGCGTTTTTCGGTTAGAGGAAATACCCTAATCGTACTTGATTGTGCGCTGACAGGTTTCCTTGGAAGCTTGAGGGATGCCCGGCGAACCGGGCGCGGTTGGGGAAATGCGGAAAGGCTGTGGTTATTTCCGGCGCAGCCAGAACGTGAATTCGCCGTTGATGTGCGTATGCGCCAGCAGGGCATTGCCTGTCTGCTTGGCGAACGCCTGGAAGTCGCGTACCGAACCGGTGTCGGTGGCGACGATGCGCAGCACTTCGCCGCTGGCCAGTTCCGCGAGGGCCTTCTTGGCCTTGAGGATCGGCAGCGGGCAATTCAAGCCACGCGCATCCAGGTCCTTCTGGACCTCGATGGTGCCGGTGTCGATTATGGTTTCGCTCATCGATTGCCTGCTAGTTGGTAGGGCATGGACCCGATAGTACTCCAATTAGCCCATTATGACGCGCCGCACCAAAATTTGGTATCCGTGTTGCGTTGTAACAACGTCAATTACTTGACAGACGGACAGAGTTGAGGCGGTGACGACCGGATGAGAGGGATGAGGCGTGGACGGCTGTGCCGCCCACTGGTTCGTCGAAATAAGAGTTGATACAGCTCAAATCCCATTTCTTTACGGCGCACGCGCCGCCACAATATGCATATTGCGGCGGCGCGGTTACAACAGTCAAGCGGAGACGCGCTCGCCGACCCAGTCCACGACGCCTGCCAGCGCCTGCGGCAGCGCGGCAGGGTCCGTACCGCCCGCCTGGGCCATGTCCGGACGGCCACCGCCCTTGCCGCCCACCTGCTTGGCGACGAAGTTGACGAGATCGCCCGCCTTGACCTTGGACGTCGCGTCGGAGGTGACGCCGGCGATCAGGCTGACCTTGCCGTCGGCGACCGACGCCAGCACGATGGCGGCCGTTTTCAGCTTGTCCTTCAGCTTGTCCATCGTTTCGCGCAGGCCCGCGACGTCGGCGCCTTCCATCGTGGCGGCCAGCACCTTGATGCCGTTCACGTCGATGGCCTTCGTCACCAGCTCGTCGCCCTGGCCGGCGGCCAGTTTCGACTTCAGCGCGGCGACTTCCTTTTCCAGCGACTTGACCTGGTCCTGCACCTGGGCGATGCGCGCCGGCAGTTCGTCCGGGCTCGTCTTCAGCGCGCCGGCCGCTTCGTTCAGCTTGCGGTTGATCGATTGCACCAGGGCGAGCGCGCCCTCGCCCGTCACGGCTTCCACGCGGCGGATGCCGGCGGCGACGCCCGATTCGGACACGATCTTGAACAGGCCGATGTCGCCCGTGCGGGTGACGTGCACGCCGCCGCACAGTTCCTTCGACGAGCCGATGTCCAGCACGCGCACGGTGTCGCCGTACTTCTCGCCGAACAGGGCCATCGCGCCATGCTTGACGGCGTCGTCGAACGTCATGTGCTGGGCCACGGTCGCGTGGTTTTCCAGGATCTCGCGGTTGACGATGGCTTCCACCTGGGCGATCTGCTCGGCCGTCAGCGGGGCGTTGTGGCTGAAGTCGAAGCGGGTCTTGTCCGGATCGACCAGCGAGCCCTTCTGCTGCACGTGGCTGCCCAGCACTTCGCGCAGCGCCTTGTGCATCAGGTGCGTGGCCGAGTGGTTGCGGATGGTGCGGGCGCGCTTCACTTCATCGACTTGCGCGTCGACCATGTCGCCCACTTTCAGCGAGCCGGACTGCAGCACGCCGTGGTGGCCGAACACTTCCGCCTGGATCTTCAGCGTGTCTTCCACTTCGAACACGCCGCCCTGCGCCTTCAGCAGGCCCTTGTCGCCCACCTGGCCGCCGGATTCGGCGTAGAACGGGGTCGTGTCCAGCACGACGATGCCGTCCTGGCCTGCCTTCAGTTCCTGCACGGGTGCACCGCCCGAGTACAGGGCGAGCACGCGGCTGTTGTGCACGAGGGCTTCGTAGCCGACGAAGGTCGTCTTCTCGCCCGAATACTCCACGTTGGCGGCCATCTTGAACTTGCCGGCGGCACGGGCAATCTTCTTCTGCTGCTCCATGGCGGCAGCGAAGCCTTCCTCGTCCAGCTTGACGCCGCGCTCGCGGCAGATGTCCGCCGTCAGGTCCAGCGGGAAGCCGTAGGTGTCATACAGGGTGAAGGCGGTGGCGCCGTCGAGGTTCTGCGGATCCTTCGCGAGCTGCGCTTCCAGGATCTTCATGCCGTGCTCGAGGGTCTCGCCGAAGCGCTCTTCCTCGGCCTTCAGGGTCTGCATCACGCGCTCTTTCGCGTCGTGCAGTTCCGGGTAGGCGGCGCCCATCTCGATGTCCAGGTCTTCCACGAGCTTGTAGAAGAACGGCTTCGTCTGGCCCAGCTTGTGGCCATGACGCAGCGCGCGGCGGATGATGCGGCGCAGGACGTAGCCGTGGCCTTCGCTGCTCGGGATGATGCCGTCGACGATCATGAAGCTGGCCGCGCGGATGTGGTCGGCGATGACCTTCAGCGAGTTGTTCGCGAGGTCGGTCGCGCCCGTTTCGCGGGCGGCAGCCTTGATCAGATTCTGGAACAGGTCGATCTCGTAGTTGCTGTGCACGTGCTGCAGCACGGCCGCCAGGCGCTCGAGGCCCATGCCGGTGTCGATCGACGGCTTCGGCAGCGGGGTCAGCACGCCCTGTTCGTCGCGGTTGAACTGCATGAACACGAGGTTCCAGATCTCGATGAAGCGGTCGCCGTCTTCTTCCGGCGAGCCCGGGGGACCACCCCAGATCTCGGGACCGTGGTCGTAGAAGATTTCCGTGCACGGACCGCACGGGCCGGTGTCGGCCATCTGCCAGAAGTTGTCCGATGCGTAGCGCGCGCCCTTGTTGTCGCCGATGCGGATGATGCGTTCCGTCGGCACGCCGATCTCGTTGGCCCAGATGCCGTAGGCTTCGTCGTCTTCGAAGTAGACGGTGATGGTCAGCTTTTCTGCCGGCAGGTTATAGACCTTGGTCAGCAGTTCCCAGGCAAAGTGGATGGCGTCGCGCTTGAAATAGTCGCCGAAGCTGAAATTGCCCAGCATTTCGAAGAACGTGTGGTGGCGCGCGGTGTAGCCGACGTTTTCCAGGTCGTTGTGCTTGCCGCCGGCGCGCACGCAGCGCTGCACGGTGGTGGCGCGCTTGTACGGACGCGTATCCAGGCCCAGGAACACGTCCTTGAACTGCACCATGCCGCTGTTGGTCAACAACATCGTCGGGTCGTTACCCGGCACGAGCGGGCTGGAGCGGACGATCGTGTGGCCTTTGGACTCAAAGAACTTGAGAAACTTTTCGCGTATTTCGGTGGATTTCATGTCGTAGGGGCGGATTCAGGCAGCTTGCTATATAAAGAAAATCGATTATAGCGTAGCTATTGAAACTAAATAGTTTTCCCGAGATGGGTTGTTGCAGGTCCGACAACGGCATGTCAACGCAACAACGCCAGCACCGCCCGCGGCTCCCCGTTGGCCTGGGTCAACATCGCCGACGCCGCCTGTTGCAGGATCTGGGCGCGCGTCAGCCGGACCGCGGCGCCGGCATAGTCGAGGTCCTCGATGCGGCTGCGCGCCGCTTCCAGGTTCATCGACGCCGTCTGGTTGTTGCTCGCCGCGGCGTCCATGCGGTTGCTGTAGGCGCCGACCTGCACGCGCTGCCCGGTGACGGACGCGAGCGCGTCGTCGATGCGCAGCAGTGCCACCGCCGGGTTGCGCAAGTCCAGGTCCGCGAGGCCCAGCGCGCTGGCGTTGACGGCCGCAAATTCCATATCGACGAGGTCGCCGGCGGAAGCGCCGACCTGGATCTGCACCCGGTGCGTGGAGATGCCCCCGCCCCCGATATCCGGATACTCGACCTTGAAGTTGCGCAGGGGCCGGTCCCCCGTGCCGAAGCCGGATTCGGGCACGACGCCCTGCGCGTCGCGCGAGGGCCCGCCGTCCGCGTCCAGGCCGCCGATGGCGCCCGTGTCGGCATTGGCCAGGTCCATGCCCGCGATGAAGCCGGCGCCATTGGCCGCGAACTCCGTCATGAAATCGCCGGTGTCCTGGTATTGCCCGCCCGTGACGGCCTTCAGCGCCGTGTCCAGGTCGGTCCCCTGGTGTCCACTCATCCAGGTCATCAGGCCCTTCATGCCGCCGTCGACGCCCATGGCCTTCAGCCGGTCGTGCAGGTAGCGCGACGCGACGTAGCCGCCTTCATAGGTGAAGCCGCCGCCCGTGATCGTGTCGACGATGCCTTGCGCCGTCTGGCCGCCTGCCAGCGCGCCGGCCACGCGCTCGTCCGCGCCGTGGATCAGCTCGGCCGTGCCTTCGATGAACCACTGGGGAAGATTCATGCCGGTCGAGTGCAGCATGATCGCGTGCACCATCTCGTGGGCGATGACGCGGTCGTCGTACACGGGGCCGGTGCCGCCGTCGGGCGTGCTGATGTCGTTGAAATCGGCCATGTCGATATTCAGCGTGACGTCGTTGCCGAGCCCCGACGCGCCCGTGACGGACGCGAGCACGCCGCCCTTGCCGTCCGTCGTATCGAGGTTGATCTTCATGGTCGAGCCGTCGCCCTGCAGGCCGTAGTACTGCTGGACCATGTCTTCGGCGGCGCTCAGCCAGCCGGCCTTCAGGCTGTCCAGCACGGCGCGCTTGCGCTTGTCCTCGTTGCCGCTCGTCTGCGCCGGAGAAAAGATCGCCTGGCCATTGAACGACGCGCCATTGCCCGTCTCCGTGATCTGGGCGAGGATCTGGTTCGCCTCCACCTGCAGGGTACTGCGGTCACGATCCGTGTACGACCCGTTGCCGGATGCGACGGCCAGTTCGCGCAGGCGCTGCAGGCTGTCCGAAATATTGGACAGCGCGCTGTCCGCGACCTGCAGCATCGACGTTGCATCGTTGATGCTGCGCATGGCCTGGCGCATCCCCGTCAGCTGCGACTTCATGCGACCCGTCACGGCCTGGCCGGCCGGGTCGTCCGCGGCGTTCGTGATGCGCGTGCCCGAGCTCAGGCGCGACACGAGGCGCGTGACCTCGTTCGTGTGCTCCGCCAGCTTGCGCTGGGCGTGCAGGGACAGGGATTGATTGTTGATCGATAATGACATAAGGCCGTAACCGGTAGCCGAATGTCATTAACGACAACTCCTTACAATTCTTGAGGGAAAATTTTTCGGCTACGCGAAAGCAGGCGAAATCAGGTCGATCCGGTCCGTGCACAATCCATCGACACCCCAGCCGAACAGTTCGCGCGCACGCGCCGGCGCGTTGACCGTGTAGCAGAACAGGCCGAAGCCGGCCGCCTTCACTTGCGCGGCCGCGGCCGCCGTCAGCCGCGTGTGGTCGGTGTGGATCGCGACGGCATCCAGCACCCGCGCGCGGGCTTCCCAGTCCGGCGGCAGCGACTCCGTCAGCCAGGCGCGGGGGACCTGGGGCGCGGCGTTCCGGGCCGCCGCCAGCGCGGACTCGCTGAACGAGGACAGCAGCGGCACCCGCTCCACCCTGCCCGCGGCGATCTCGTCGGCGAACAGGGCCGCCGTCAGGCGCGCGACGACGGTGCCCGTCTCGTCGTCGTGGCCGGGCACGGGCTTGATCTCGATGTTCATCCACACGCCGTGGGCCTTGCAATACTGCGCGAATTCGACGAACAGCGGCACCGGCTCGCCCTCGTACTGCGGGCCGAACCACGAGCCCGCGTCGCGCGCGGCGAGATCGAGCGCATCGACGTCCGCCACCGATCCCGTGCCGGCCACCGTGCGGCCCAGCTCGGGGTCGTGCAGCACGACGGGGACACCGTCCCGCGCCAGCATCACGTCGAATTCGATGGCGCGAAAGCCCGCGTCCATGCCGCGGCGCAGGCCGGCGATCGTGTTTTCCGGCGCCAGCGTGCCGCCGCCGCGGTGGGCGAGGATCCTGGGATAAGGCCACATGATGATTCCCCCTGAACGATGCTCAGGCCGGCGCCAGCGCGCGCGCCAGCCAGCAGAAGCCGGCCAGGTTGAGGCCGACGGTCAGCCAGAACCCATGCCGGAACGGACGCTTGACGGTCTTGTGCCGCAGCCATTGCTGCGCCAGCAAGCCGCCCGGCCACCCGCCGACGAGCCCCAGCAGCAGCAAATGACGCTCGGGCGTGCGCCGGTCGCCGCGCCGCGCGGCCGCCTTGTCGCAGGCATACAGCGCGAAACCGGCGACGCTCGCGAGCGCGTACACGACGCCCACCGCGGCCGGCAGGCCGAGGGCCAGCGCGGCGTAGGCATACAGGGCGAAGAACAGGAGCAGTGGCGCATACGTCATGGCGCCAGCTTACGCGCCGGCGGCGCGGGTGTCCACCGGGCAAGATCGGCTGTCAGGGCGTCGCCAGGAAGTTCGTGACGTCGCGCGTGAAGCGCTCGGGGGCATCGAGGTACAGGAAGTGGCCGGCGCCCGGATATTCGACGACGCGCGCATGCGGCAATGCCTGGCCCAGCGCGCGCTGCGCCGGCAGGCCGATCGCATAATCCTCGGCGCCGGCCAGCACGAGCACGGGCATCGTCACGCGTTCCGGATGGGCGAAGCGATACGACGTAAAACCGCCGCCGAACAGCGCGTTGCCCAGTTCGCCCGTGTTGCGCAGGCCGCTCTGCGCATCGATGGCGTCCTGGCGCTTGCCGACCGACATGTCGGGGAACATCACCTCGTCGTTGACGCGCTGGTGCAGGTCGGGGCCCACCGTGTTGAACGCGTAGAAGCACGCGTCCGGCGTCTCGTTGCGCGCCTTCGCCTCGGCGCGCGCCTTGTCGAGCCGGTCGCCGTAGTGCCGCGCGATGTACTCGACCCGCGCCGCGCAGGCGGCCGGGATGTCCGACGCGGCGCTCACCAGCACCATCTTCGCCACGTGGCCGGGATACCTGGCCGCGTACTCCAGCGCCAGTGTGCCGCCGAACGAATGGCCCATCAGCGCGAGCCTGTCCACGCCGAGCGTCTTGCGCAGCGCCTCGATGTCGTCGACGAGGGCGGCGATGGAATACTCGCCGCGCCACGGCCGCTCGGAGCGTCCGCTGCCGCGCTGGTCGAGGTAGATGACCTGCAGCTTCTGTTCGAGTGCCGCACCGGCCTGCGCTTCGAAGCTGTAGCTGTTGTAGCCGGGGCCGCCGTGCAGGAACAGCAGCGGCGGCGCGCCGTTCGCTCCATGGCCGGCGACCTTGTACCACAGGCGCACGTCGCCCACGACGACCTGGTGTTCGCCGGGTTGCATGGCGCCCGCGTTGGCGGCAGAGGCAGCGGCGTGGGCGGAGGCGCACAGGACGGCGGCGGCGAGCGCGGCCGAACGGAAGAAGAAATGCATAGTCTCTCTCGGGCAGTCGTTTTATTTATGTAATGCAACCCGGATTATAGATGCCGCCCGTCCGTTAGCGAACGTACGGAGGGATCGCCCACGAACCCCTACCCTTGCGCTTCGAGGTTTCAACGCGGAGAACATCATGAGCTTTGATTTGGGCAACCTGTTGCAACAATACCTGGGCGGTGCCAACCCGAACGTCAACCCGGCGCAGGCCGAGAACGATTTCGACCACGTCGCGCAGAACGTGCCGCGCGCCACCGTCGCGCAGGGCGTGACGCAGGCGCTGCGCTCGGACCAGACGCCACCGTTCGCTCAGATGGTCGGCCAGCTGTTTGGCAACAGCAATCCCGACCAGCGCGCCGGCATGCTGAACCACCTGCTGGCCAACGTGGGACCGTCCGTGCTCGCGTCCGTCGCGGGCGGCGCGCTCGGCAACCTGCTTGGGGCCGACCAGGCCCGCGTGTCGCCGGAGCAGGCGAACCAGGTGTCGCCGGAACAGGTACAGGAACTGGCCGCCAAGGCCGAGCAGCAGAATCCCGGCATCGTCGAACGCATGGGCGACTTCTATGCCGAACACCCGACCCTGGTCAAGGCCATCGGCGGCGCCGCGCTGGCGATCGCGCTCGGCCACATGGCCCAGGGCATGCAGCGCCACTGAGCGCATCAACATCATCGAGAAGGAGTCGACATGGGTATCCTGAGCAATATCTTCCACAAGATCTTCCCGTCCTCGCATCCCGCCGCGCAGAACAGCAGCCAGGCGGCCCCGGGCGCCCAGCAACGCGCGCCGCAGCCGCCGCAGCAACCCGCGCAGCAACCGGCACAACAGCCGGCACAACAGCCCGCGCAGCAACCGCAGGCCGCGCCCGCGGCAAGCGCACCAGCGGCCGCACCCATGCAGCAGGTCGACGTGGAAGCCGTGCTGAACAACATGCAGCAACAGTCCGGCCAGCAGCTGAACTGGCGCACGTCGATCGTCGACCTGCTCAAGCTGCTGGGCCTCGATTCCAGCCTGCAGGCACGCAAGGAACTGGCCGCCGAACTGCACTACACGGGCGATACCAACGACTCGGCCAGCATGAACATCTGGCTGCACCGCCAGGTCATGAACAAGCTGGCGGCAAACGGCGGCAAGGTGCCGGCCGACCTCAAGGACTAATCGGCCAGGCTGACATTCGCCGGCGTGCCGCACGAAAAGCAGTAGCGCGTGAACGCGTTCTTGCGCGTCGTGCACGCCGGGCAGCGGTCGAACAGGCCGATGCCGCAGTGCGGACAATGGGCAAGGTGCTCATCCTTGAAGTTGGTGGCGCGCTCGCACGACGGACACACGTTCTTGGCGATACGTTCCATCGCCACGTCGTAGCGCAGCGTCGTGCGGCGCTGCGCGTCGGGCATCGCTTCGGCGGCACGCTGGCGCTCCAGCCACGCGTGCAGCCAGCGGATGGCGTAGCGGCCGACGATGACCGTCACGACGATGCCCACGCCGTAGCGCACATAGCCGCCATAGCTGGGCAGATACGGCACCAGCTCGACGAAGAACGCGAACAGCGCGAAAAAAATGAAACCCCACGTGAACGGCCAGTAGGTGCCGTTGCGCTTGTATTTGAACAGCCAGCCCGCGACCAGCAGCAGCGGCAGGGTCACGCCGAGGCGGATGAGGAAGACCTTGCGCGCGGCGCGGCGTGCCGCGTCGTTCGACGCGTCGCGTGCCGGTTCCAGCAGCGCTTCATAGGCCGCCTCGGCCTTCTGCTGGGCCTGCCTGGCGTCGAGTTCGACCTGTTCCTGGGCCTGGACGGCGCCGAGCGCAGCGCGTTCCGCTGCGACGAGCTTGTCCAGTTCGCGGTTGCGGGCGATCAGTTCCGTGTCCTGGTCCGGGCGCGCCGTCGCGTGACGCGTCGCGATCCAGTTCTCGAACGCGTCGCGCGCGCTCTTCGTGTTGGCCTGCGCCACGCGATGTTGCTGCCGGGCCTGCTCCAGCGCCGCATCCGCCTGCTCGCGTGTCTGCTGCGCCTGGCGGACCGCAGCCTGCAGCGGCGCGGCCTTGGTAGGGTCAAGAAATTGCTCGGGCGCAGGCACGGGCTCCAGGTACATGACGTTGTCGACGACCTGGTTACCGAGCCCGATCAGGAATCCGGCGAAGACGAATGCGACGAGCCACAGCGCCCGGCGCATCCATTGTTCCGTCCAACGCAAACCCTTGCTCATGGTGCGGCTCCTTCATCGATGGCGAAAGCCGCAGCTTGCCATCGATACACAGACCGGACCACAAGAAAGCGCAAGACGCTCGCCTTGCGCTACCTCACGTCGCGTGGATTGCTACCCGCAGCGATTTAGAAGTAGGACAGACCCAGGGCCTTGCGCACCTCGTCCGTCGTGCGCGCCGCCACTTCGCGCGCCTTCATCGTGCCTTCCTTGAGGATTTGCATGACCTGGCCCTTGTCCTTGGCCAATTCCTCGCGGCGTTCGCGGATCGGGCCCAGCAGTTCCTGCAGGATGCCTTCCAGGCGCTTCTTGACGACGGAATCGCCCAGGCCGCCGCGCACGTAATGCGCCTTCATCTCTGCCAGGCCCTCCTTGTCCGTGTCGAATGCGTCGAGGTAGAGGAACGCGACATTGCCTTCCAAGTGGCCCGGGTCGGACACCTTCAGGTGCAGCGGGTCCGTATAGACCATCTTGACCGCGGCGCGGATCTCGTCGGCGGACGCGCCCAGGTTGATCGTATTGCCCAGTGACTTGCTCATCTTGGCCTTGCCGTCGATGCCCGGCAGGCGGCCCACTTCCGGGACGATCGCCTTGCACTCGACAAGGATGTCGCGGCCCGCGTTGCGGTTGAACTTGCGCACGATCTCGTTGCACTGCTCGATCATCGGGATCTGGTCTTCGCCGACCGGCACGATGGTCGCCTTGAACGCGCTGATGTCGGCCGCCTGGCTGGCCGGGTACGTGAGGAAGCCGGCCGGGATGTCGCGCTCGAAGCCGCGCAGGATGATTTCCTGCTTGACGGTGGGGTTGCGCTCGAGGCGCGCGACGGTCACGAGGTTCAGGTAATAAAAGGTCAGCTCGGCCAGTTCCGGGATCTGCGACTGGATCAGGATGGTCGACTTGGCGGGGTCGATCCCTACGGCAAGGTAATCGAGCGCCACCTCGATCACGTTCCGGTGTACCTTACCGATATCATCCATATTGTCCGTGAGCGCCTGGGCGTCCGCGAGCATGATGAACTGGCGATATTGGTCCTGGTAAGTGACGCGATTGCGGAGGCTGCCGACGAAGTGGCCGAGGTGCAGCGGCCCGGTGGGACGGTCGCCGGTGAGGATGATGGGCGTGGTAGCGGTGGGGGTTTGCAGACTCATCGAGTTTTTCCTTGGGTGTTATCGCCCTGCCCCGATCCTGCTGCGCCAACAAAAACGCCACCTGAATCGAGGCGGCGTTCGGAATACCTATCCAATTCACTGGCCGCGCGCAATCAGCGGCGCCACCAGGTGAGAACAGGATGTGGATACGAAAAATTCATGGATGGCATGGTTGCAGGTTGACGCGCCGCTGTCAACCGCCACCTCTCGAAAGCCAAAGCGCTTCCCCGACTTTTTTGCCAGTTCGGGACCATGCTGGATTTTTTGTTGCAATAAAACTAACACATTGGTGATTTATGAATTCTACGAAGAGCACGAACAGCCACGCCCGCCCCCTCGAACTGTGGGGCGGCCTCGAATGCACCGTCAACCGCGTCCGCGACGACTACTTTCACCAGCTCGACCGTAACGGCCACGCCACCCGCGCCGACGACATCGACCGTTTCGCTTCCCTCGGCATCCGCGCCATCCGCTATCCCGTGCTGTGGGAACGCACCGCACCCGACGGCATCCACGCCGCCGACTGGACCTGGGCGGACGAGCGCCTGAATGCGCTGCGCGCGCACGGCGTCACCCCCATCGCGGGCCTGATCCACCACGGCAGCGGCCCGCGCCACACGAGCCTCGTCGACCCCGCGTTCGCGGAACAGCTGGCGGAATACGCCGGCGCCGTGGCCGCGCGCTATCCGTGGATCGAGTACTACACGCCCGTCAACGAACCGTGCACGACGGCACGCTTCGCCGGCCTGTACGGCGTGTGGTATCCGCACGGCCGCGACGACCGCACGTTCGTGCAGGCCCTGCTGAACCAGTGCCGCGCCGTGGTGCTGTCCATGCGCGCCATCCGCGCCGTCAACCCGAACGCGAAGCTCGTGCAGACGGACGACCTGGGCAAGACGTACAGCACGCCCGAGATGGCGCAGGTCGCCGAGTTCTACAACGAGCGCCGCTGGCTCGCATGGGACCTGCTGTGCGGCATGGTCGGCCCCGAGCACCCCCTGTGGGCCTACCTGACGAAGACGGGCATCCCGGAAGAAGAATTCCTGTGGTTCCGCGAGAACACCTGCCCGCCGGACATCATTGGCGTCAATTACTACGTCACGAGCGAGCGCTGGCTCGATCACCGCCCGGACCGCTATCCGCCGCACCACCGCGGCGTGGCCGACGGCATCCCGTGCGCCGACATCGAGGCGTCGCGCGCGCTCGCGACGCCCACGGCCGGCATCGCCCCGCTGCTGCACGAGATCTGGGACCGGTACCACATCCCGCTCGCCGTCACCGAGGCCCACATCGACGCCAACCGCGAAGACCAGTTGCGCTGGCTGCTGGAGATCTGGGAAGCGGCGAAGGAAGTGCGCGCAACGGGCGTCGACCTGCGCGCCGTCACCGTCTGGTCGCTGCTGGGTTCGTTCGACTGGAACAGCCTCGTCACCTGCAACAACGGTTATTACGAACCGGGCCCGTTCGACGTGCGCGCGCCGGAACCGCGTCCGACGGCCGTCGCGCGCATGATGCGCGAACTTTCGGCCGGCGCGCCGCTGTCGCACCCGGTGCTGCGCGGCCAGGGCTGGTGGCGCCGGCCGGGCCGCTGGCTGTGCCAACCCGTCGCGACGCCGGATGCGCTGACGTCGATCACGGCCGACGGCCATACGCTCGTCGGCAAGGATGCGGCACCCATCCTCATCACGGGCGCGACGGGCACCCTGGGCCGCGCGTTCGCCCGCATCTGCCGCAAGCGCAACCTCGCGTACCGGCTGCTGTCGCGCCAGGACATGGACATCACGGATCCCGCCTCCGTCGAGCGCGCGCTCGACAAGTACCGGCCGTGGGCCGTCGTCAACACGGCCGGCTACGTGCGCGTGGACGATGCCGAACGCGATGCCGAACGCTGCTTCCGCGAGAACGCGATCGGCCCCGCGATCCTGGCCGCCGCGTGCGCCCGCCACGGCGTGCACCTGACGACGTTCTCCAGCGACCTCGTGTTCGACGGTGCGCTCGACCGGCCGTACGTCGAAAGCGACACGGTGGCCCCGCTCAACGTCTACGGCCGCAGCAAGGCCGAGGCCGAGCTGCGCGTGCAGGACAAGCACCCGGGCGCCCTCGTCGTGCGCACGAGCGCCTTCTTCGGCCCGTGGGACAAGTACAACTTCGTCACGCTGGCGCTGCAGGCGCTGGAACGGGGCGAACCGTTCCGCGCCGCGCGCGACATGGCCGTGTCGCCGACCTACGTGCCGGACCTCGTGCACGCCTGCCTCGACCTCGCCATCGACGGCGAGTCCGGTGTCTGGCACCTGGCCAACGTGGGCACCTTGACGTGGGCCGAGCTGGCCGAGCAGGCCGCCGCGCGGGCGGGCGTGGATGCGAGCCGGCTCGAAGCCGTGTCGGCCGAGTCGATCGGCTTCGCCGCGCCGCGGCCGCGCTACACGGGCTTGCACAGCGAGCGCGGGATCCTGCTGCCGTCGCTGGACCATGCGCTGGGGCGCTATCTCGAGCTGCGCAACGAGATCGACCAGGAGATGGAGGAAGTCATCCTGATGGCGGAGAGCCGGCAGGCGTAAAGGCGGGGCGCGTTAAAATTGCCGGGGTGACCATCCGATAAAGGTTCTACCCCGTGCAAGAGCAACACGCCTTCCCCTTCCTGCGCGAAATCCTGCTGTTCCTCGCCCTTGCCGGCATCCTGATCCCGCTGCTGCAGCGCCTGCGCATCAACCAGGTGCTGGGCTTCCTCGCCGTCGGCGCCCTCCTCGGTCCGTTCGGCCTCGGCCGCACGGCCGAGGATTTCGCGCCGCTCGGCCTGTTCACGTTCCCCAACAACGACAACGTCGCCATGCTGGCCGAGCTGGGCGTGTTGTTCCTCATGTTCATGATCGGCCTGGAGCTGTCCGCCGCGCGCCTGTGGGCCATGCGGCGGTGGGTATTCGGCACGGGCAGCGCGCAGGTGGTGTTGTGCGCGGCGCTGATCGGGGGCGCGGCTTACCTGTTCATCGACCGCCGGCTCGATACGGCGCTCGTGCTGGGCCTCGTGCTGTCGCTGTCGTCGACGGCCGTCGTGATGCAGCTGCTGGCCGAGAGCCAGCGCACGGCGAGCCCCCTCGGCCAGGCCGCGTTCGCCGTGCTGATGCTGCAGGATCTCGCTGTCGTGCCGATCCTGATCCTGATCGGGGCGCTCGGCCGGAACGACGGGGCCGGCACGAACGTGGCGCTGATCGCCCTGCTCGCGATGGCCAAGGCGGCCGGCGCCATCGCCCTCATCTACCTCGTCGGGGGCAAGGTCGTGCACCCGCTGTTCCGCGCGTTTGCCCGCCACCGCCAGCCCGACGTGTTCATGGCCCTGATCCTGCTGTCGACATTCGGCATCGCGGCGCTGTCGCACCTGGCCGGCCTGTCGATGGCACTGGGCGCGCTGATCGCGGGACTCCTGCTGGCCGAGACGGAATTCAAGCACGAGGTCGAGCTGATGGTCGAGCCGTTCAAGGGCCTGCTCATGGGACTGTTCTTCATGACGGTCGGCATGGGCATGGACGCGCTGCAGATCCTGCACGCACCTCTGTGGCTCGCGTGCGCCGTCGTCGGCCTCGTGCTGTTGAAAGGCCTCGTCATCGCGCCGCTGCTGCGCCTCGGCGGCCTGCCGTGGGGCCGCGCGATCGAAGGCGGCCTGCTGCTGGGCCAGGGCGGCGAATTCGCGTTCATCGTGATCGGCTACGCGATCGCGTCGAAGCTGCTGGACGGTGCCCTCGGTGCGCGCGTCATGCTGGCCGTCGGCCTGTCGCTGTTCATCACGCCGCTGCTGGCGCGGATCGGGCACGCGATCGGCAAGCGCTCGGCGGCGGAACCCCGCGGCGCCGCGGCGCGCCTCGCCGACGACGAACTCGAGGCGGCGCGCGGCCGCGTGATCATCGCGGGATTCGGGCGCGTCGGCCAGCAGCTGGCCAAGCTGCTCGCGGCCCAGGGGATTGCCTACGTCGCGTTCGAGAACGATGCGAAGCTCGTCTCGCAACTCCACGCGGCCGGCGTGCCCGTCTGGTTCGGCAACGCGGCGCGGCCGGAACTGCTGCGCCGCGTGCATGCGGACGAAGCGCCGGCGATCGTGCTGACGATGGACCATCCCGCATCGGCCATGCAGGCCGTGCGCGGCATCCGGCGCGAGTTCCCGCACGTGCGCCTGTATGCGCGCTCGCGCGACGAAAAGCATGCGCGCGCCCTCAAGCGGGCCGGCGCCAACGTCGTCGTGCCGGAGACGCTGGAAGCGAGCCTGCAGCTGTCCGCGTTCGTGCTCGAAGGGATGGGGCTCGACGAGCGCATCGTCGACGACATCGTCGACCGCGAACGCGATGCCTTCTCCGCCGCGCTGGACGACGCCCGCGAGCGGGAGCGCGACGAGCGCGACGTATAATCCGCCGCGAGAACAACTCATCGATCGGAGACAAGATGGCATTCCATCCGAACGGACCGCACAACGGTCCGGACAATCGCCTGCACGGCGCACTGGGCCACATCCGCGTGCTCGACCTGTCGCGCGTGCTGGCCGGGCCGTGGTGCTCGCAGAACCTCGCCGACCTCGGCGCCGACGTGATCAAGATCGAGCGTCCCGGCGCCGGCGACGACACGCGCGCCTGGGGTCCCCCGTACGCTCCCGACGCGGAAGGCCGGCCGACCACCGAAGCGGCCTACTACCTGTCCGCGAACCGGGGCAAGCGTTCGCTGACGGTCGACATCGCGAGCGAGCAAGGCCAGGCGCTGCTGCGCGAACTGGTGCGCCATTGCGACGTCGTGATCGAGAACTTCAAGGTCGGCCACCTCAAGCGCTACGGCCTCGATTACGACGCGCTGAAGGCGATCAGGCCGGACCTCGTGTACTGCTCGATCACGGGCTTCGGCCAGGACGGGCCGTACGCGCACCGCGCCGGCTACGACTTCCTGATCCAAGGCATGGGCGGGCTGATGTCCGTGACGGGCGAGCGCGACGACCTGCCCGGCGGCGGTCCGCAGAAAGTGGGCGTGGCGCTGACGGACCTGATGACGGGCATGTACGCGACCGTCGCCGTGCTCGCGGCGCTGACCCACCGCGACCGCACGGGCGAGGGCCAGCACATCGACATGGCGCTGCTGGACACCCAGGTCGCGATGCTCGCGAACGTCGGCAGCAATTACCTGAACAGCGGCAAGCGGCCGAAACGCTGGGGCAATGCGCACGCCAACATCGTGCCGTACCAGACGTTCGCATGCAGCGACGGTCACATCATCGTTGCCGCCGGCAACGACGGCCAGTACCAGAAATTCGTGGAAGCGGGCGGCCGTCCGGAGCTGGCGCGCGACCCGCGCTTCGCCACCAACCCGGCCCGCGTGCAGAACCGGGACGTACTCGTGCCCCTGCTCGCGGACATGGTGCGCGAGCGGCCGCGCGCGGAATGGATCGCCATGCTGGAAGCCGTGGGCGTGCCGTGCGGGCCGATCAACGACCTGGACGAGGTGTTCGCCAACGAGCAGGTACGCGCGCGCGGCATGGAGATCGCGCTGCCCCATCCGACCGCCGGGCAGGTGAAACTGGTGCGCAGCCCGATGCGCATGTCGGCCACGCCGGCGACGAGCGACAAGGCGCCGCCGCTGCTGGGCGAGCACACGGAGGAAGTCTTGCGCGACGTGCTGGGCAAGACCGACGAGGAGATTGCCGCCCTGCGGGCGGGCGGCGTCGTGTGAGGCTCGGTCAGTGCAGCTTGTGCTTCAGGTCCGACAGCTCGGCATGCACGCGGGTCACCGCAGCTTCGAGGTGGGCGGGCATCGTCGGCAGCGAGCGGCTGATGCGCTTGGCTTCGTCGCCCATGTCTTCCAGGCTGTCCACGCATTGCTGGATGCGTTGCTGGTCGTTCGACTGCATCACGCTCTGGGCCTGCTGGGCTTCACGCGACAGTTTTTCGATGCAATCGCGGATCTCGTTCGGCGCATCCTGCTGGCAGGCCTGCTGGGCCTCCTGGATGGTTTGCTGAATATGAGTGAATCGCTGCTGGATTTCGTTTGCTTGCAACATGACGTACTCCTTGCATTGATGGCTCGATACCGCATCCGCCGGGGATGCGGGGCTGGGACGTCATGGTAGTCCTGATGGGAATCGGGGGGCGCACGAACCGTATTGACGAGCTCGGCGCGCCGCCCCTGAATTACCGGATTTGACGACTACGGATACTCGGCGTCGATCTCGGAACCTGCGTAGTTCTCGAGCTCCACGAACAGCTCCTTCAGCGGCACCTTGCCTGCGATGTTCTGCAGCAGGAGGCTGTTGCGGTAACTCTGGATGCGGTCAGCGATGATGGCCTGGTGCGGTGCCGGGATCTGTTCCAGCAGCGCGGCCCAGCCCGCGTCGAAGTCCGGCTTGCCCTTGCGGACGGCCTGCACGAAGCGCTCGAATTCCTTTTGCCCCGTGCGCGCGACGATGCGCCCGCCGCCTTCGATGCCGAAGATGATCGCGAGCGCGATCACGCCTTCCGCGTTCAGGTCCGGATCCTTGACGGGACCTTCCCAGTGGTGCCGGCGCAGCCATTGCGCGGCGCGCACGACGGCCTGCACCTCCTGGCGCTGCTTCAGCTGGCCCAGGTAGCGCTCGTAGCCGGACCACGTCTCGCCCGGGTCGGCCGTGCAGATGTCGACGAACAGCTCCTTCAGCCGGCGCGCCGAATACACGGGGTCGTTGTCGTATTCGCCGACCAGCGTGTCCTCCGGCAGCGCCGCCAGTTCGCGGATCAGGCGGAAGCCCTGCTGGAACACGAATTCCGCGCCCTCGTCCAGCAACACGTCGAGCGCGTCCAGGTCGCCCTGTTCGTCGTCCCGCATTTCCATCTCTTCCTTGACGAGGTGTTCGAGGCCCAAAGACACGCCGCCGATGGTCAGCAGCTGCGCGCGCTGGATGCCTTCGGCCGTGCGGTCGTTGGTGAACTTCTCGGCCACCATCGCCGTGATGCCGGCCAGCTCGTCGGCGAGGCCGGCCGCCTCGTCGGCATTGGCGTTGCCGGGAATCAGCCGGATCGCGCGGATCAGCCGGGGCAGTTTTTCGATGACGATTGCAGGCAGCATCGATGCGCTCGCCCCCGTCACGAGAAGATGTCCGTGCCCATGCTGCGGCGGCCGCTGCGGCGCTGCAGGCTGCGGACGGACGGCACCTGCTTGCGCAGGCGGTACAGCAGTTCGCGCGTGCTGCGCTGCTGGAATTCCGTCTCTTCGTCCGGATCGTCCGGCAACTCGACGTCCGCGAGGTCGGCCGTGTTGCGGTATTCCGGGAACAGTTCCAGCAGCGAACGCTGCCAGCCGTCCTCGCTGGCCTTGGCCAGGTCGACGGCGAGCGGCACGATGTCGCTGTCCGACGTCGTGTGCACGTTGATGTGCGGACCGCGGTTGTTGATCTCGCCCGCCACTTCGAGAATCTCGCGCGGCGCCAGCGACCACACGATGGCGAATGCCGTCGCGCCGTAGTCGGTGGCCGAGGCTTCCGCCAGCAGTTCGTGGCGGCGATCCTCGTCATCCGTCGCGTAGACGATGCCGTGGATATGGTTGAACAGGTTTTCCGCGATGCGCTCGGGGTCGTCCTCGATCATGTCGTCCGGCCACGTGGCGGCCAGGTATGCGAGGCTTTCGGCCCAGGCCTTCGGCGGCACCAGCAGGGTCGCGACGGACGTCTTGGCACCGTCGAAGCCGGCCAGGTGCAGCGCCGTCACCTGCGGGGGCAACGTGGACAGCACTTCGGCCACGGCATAGTCGCCATGCTCGTCGGCCGCCTGCGACAGCGCCTCTTCGGCATGCTGCAGCGAGCCGGCCAGCACGAGTTCGCCGACCTGCTTGGTCAGCGCGGGCAGGTTGGATTTGTTGTCGTCGCTCATTCGCGGTCACCTCCTTCCTGGTCGAACAGCTGGGTGAAGTCGTCGCCCGCTGCCGTTTCATCGAGTTCCTCGTCGTCGCCTTCGTCGTCTTTCGCGAGCTGGTCGAGCGACTGGTCGTCGTCTTCCCAGCGGGCCTGGTTCTTGTACAGGAACGCCGTCACGATGGCCTGGCGCGCCAGTTCCGGATGGTTGTCGCAGATGGCGGCATACATCGCCTTGCCCTCGTCGTCGCCGTCGCAGTTGGCCATCGCAAACACCTTGGCCGGATCGCCGCCCTCGTAGTCGTAGGCTTCGCGCATGAGACCCTTCGGGTCCGTGAAGCGGATGCGGTCGACGAGCGCGAACGCCATCATGTTGACGTCGTCGAGGCCGTCGCCGTTGGCGTATTCGGACACGAGGGCCTGCACCATCATGTCGTAGTTCTTGCGATTGGGCGGGTCACCCAGGGTGCCTTCGATCTGGCCTTCCAGCTCGCGCGACTGGAAGGCGAACTCCGGATGTACTTTTTTCATGATTGACTCGTATTCTGTTGGAACGTGTTCAGGCGGCCAAGTTCACGCCATTCAGGGCGAAGACCGATCGCCACAATTCGAACGCCTCGGCTTCCGCGTCGAGGACGATGCGGTGGTTCACGCTCTGGTCGTATTCCGCCCGCTTGACGGGGTCGGACAGGACTTCGTACGCCTTCGTGACGGCCTTGAAGCGCGCTTCCGCGCCCGGCGCCTGGTTGCGGTCCGGGTGATAGCGCATGGCGAGCGAGCGGTAGACCTTCTTGATGTCGTCGTCGCTGGCATTCGGCGCGACGCCGAGGATCGCGTATAAATTTTCCACTTGAAACTCTCCGGCTGTGGCCGAAAAAACATTAAACCGAGATTATCCTATAGAAAGCGCCAACTTGACAGGCCGCCGCCCGGGACACCGTCACCCAGTATGCGGACTGCCCTCCACGCGGACCGTGCGCTTGACCACATAGCGGCCCGGATGCCGTCTTCTACGGTAAAATGCCGGGAATCATACCCATCTCCAATAGGTTTCATGAGTAACGACAAGAACGCTGCGGCGGCCACCCCGTCGTCGAATTTTGTTCGCGCGATCGTCGAATCCGACCTCGCCGCGGGCACCCACGCGCGTCCGGGCATGCCGTCCGTGATCACGCGCTTTCCGCCGGAGCCGAACGGTTACCTGCACGTGGGCCATGCCAAATCCATCTGCCTGAACTTCGGCCTGGCGCGCGACTACCAGGGCCGCTGCCACCTCCGTTTCGACGATACGAATCCGGAAAAGGAAGACCAGGAATACGTCGACACGATCATGGACAGCGTCAAGTGGCTGGGCTTCACGTGGGAGCAAGGCGGACAGGAATACCTGCACTACGCCAGCGACTACTTCGACCAGCTCTATGCGATGGCCGAATACCTGATCCAGAACGGCAAGGCCTATGTCGACAGCCAGAGCGCCGAAGACATGTCGCGCAACCGCGGTAATTTCTCCACGCCGGGCACGAACTCGCCGTTCCGCAACCGCCCGGTCGAGGAATCGCTGCAGATCTTCCGCGACATGAAGGCCGGCAAGTACAAGGATGGCGAACACGTGCTGCGCGCCAAGATGAGCGAGGACGCGATGTCGTCGCCCATCATGACGAACCGCGACCCGGCCCTGTACCGCATCCGCCACGCGCATCACCACCGCACGGGCGACAAGTGGTGCATCTACCCGATGTACGACTTCACGCACCCGATCTCGGACGCGCTGGAAAACATCACGCATTCGCTGTGCACGCTGGAATTCCAGGACCACCGCCCGTTCTACGACTGGCTGGTCGACACGCTGGCCGACGGCGGCTTCTTCGAGCGCCCGGTGCCGCGCCAGTACGAATTCGCGCGCCTGAACCTGACCTACGTCGTCACCTCGAAGCGCAAGCTGCGCCAGCTCGTGACCGAAGGTGTCGTGAACGGCTGGGACGATCCGCGCATGCCCACCATCGTCGGCCTGCGCCGCCGCGGCTACACGCCGGAATCGATCCAGCTGTTCTGCGAGCGCATCGGCGTCTCCAAGGCCGACGGCTGGATCGACATGAGCACGCTGGAAGGCGCCCTGCGCGATGACCTCGACCCGAAGGCGCCGCGCGCCGTGGCCGTGCTGCGTCCGCTGAAGCTCATCGTCGACAACTTCCCGGAAGGCGAAACGGTCGAGTGCAGCGCGCCCGTCCACCCGCACCATCCGGAATGGGGCACCCGTTCGTTCCCGTTCTCGCGCGAACTGTGGATCGAGCAGGAAGACTTCATGGAAGTGCCGACCAAGGGCTACCACCGCTTCTACCCGCCCATCGACGACAAGCCGGGCTCGCGCGTGCGCCTGAAATACGGCTTCGTGACGGAATGCACGGGCTTCGACAAGGACGAGAACGGCAACGTCACCGCCGTGCACGTGAACTATTTCCCGGACTCGAAATCGGGCACGCCGGGCGCGGACAACTACAAGGTCAAGGGCAACATCACCTGGGTCAGCGCGACCCACGCGCTGGAAGCGGAGGTGCGCCTGTACGACCGCCTGTTCCTCGATCCGCAACCGGACGGCGGCGGCAAGGATTTCATGAGCGTGCTCAATCCGAACGCGCTGGAAATCGTCACGGCGTACCTGGAACCGGGCCTGGCCAAGGCCGAGGCCGACCAGCGCTTCCAGTTCGAGCGCCACGGCTATTTCGTCGCCGACCGCGTGGATTCCGTCCCGGGCAAGCCCGTGTTCAACCGCGTCACGACGCTCAAGGACAGCTGGGGCAAGTAACACGCATTTGATCCAGCTCAAAAGCCCGGTTCAGCAATGAACCGGGCTTTTTCTTTGTCCCTCAGAATCCATCGACGCCCCGGTCCGGCAACCCCCTGATCTGCTAGGTCCGTCCGGCACCCAAGCCAAGTAAGTTGGAATAAATCAACAACCGTGCCCCCTGCGGAACCTCATGTCGACGACGCTGAGAGACGCATTTTCCGTCACCCGGTTCTCGTTCTGGACCGGGGTCATGCTGTCGACGCTCGTCGGTAGCGTGCTGTACGTCGTCACGACGCGCTCGATCGAGAGCGACGTACACGAACGCTTCGTCCGCCATGCGAAGTATGCGCAGGCCGTCATCAACATGCGCATCAAGTCGTACACGGACCTGCTGCGCGGCGCGGCCAGCGTGCTGCAGAGCGGCGACACGCTCACCCACCGCCAGTTCCACGACTATGTGCAGGGGCTGCACCTGGCGCGAAATTACCCGGCCGTCGACACCCTGAACTTCGCGACCTGGGTACGCGAAGACCAGCGTCCGCAATTCGAGGCGGAGTTCACGCGCGAACTGCAGGCCTTCCTCGGCCCTGACGCGCGCCCGGTCATCACGCCCTCGGGCATCCGTCTCGCCTATCTCGTCGTCACCTACATCGAGCCGGACGCCAAGAACACGCGGCTGTACGGCCTCGACCTGATGAGCAATCCGTATTTCCGCACGCAGCTGGCGCAGTCGCGCGACGACGGCATGCTGCGCGCCTCCGGCCGGCCCATCGCGGCCCTGTCCACATCCAACGACAACCACCTGGGCATGCGCGTGCCGGTGTACCGGCATGGTCCCCTGCTGACCAGCGTGGAACAACGGCGCGCGGCCTATCTCGGCTCGCTCGGCATCGCGTTCAGCCTGCCGAAGCTGCTGAACGGCGTGATGGACGAGATGCCGATCCCCGGCGTGCGCATGACCCTGTTCGACGTCGGCCCGCGCGAGGTCATCGGCCACGATACGTCGACGTGGCCCAAGGTATTGTTCGACAGCCGCGGCACGGTCGCCAACCCCACGCCGCCGCTCGACAGCGGCGACGATGTGTTCACGGCCACGCTGCCCCTCGATTTCAACGGACGTCCGTGGCAAACCACCTACAGCGTGCAAAAAGCCCGGCTCCGCACGGATTTCGACATCTATTATCCGAAGCTGATGATGGCCTTCGGCTTCCTCGGCTCCGTCCTGCTGTACGCCCTGCTGCACATCCTGACCTCGTCGCGCCGCGCCGCCCTCGAACTGGCGCAGGAGATGACGAGCGAGCTGCGCGAGAGCCAGACCAAGCTGCAGTTGTCGCACCAGAAGCTCAGGCGCCTGGCCGACCACGCCTACCAGATCAAGGAACTGGAACGCAAGCGCATCGCACGCGAGATCCACGACGACCTCGGCCAGAGCCTGCTCGCGCTGCGCATCGAAGCGGAACTGCTGGCCGGGCGCACGAAGGGCACGCACAACCACCTGAACAAGCGCGCCCGTTCCACCTTGCTGCAGATCGACACGACGATCAAGAGCGTGCGCCAGATCATCAACGACCTGCGCCCCACCGTGCTCGACCTGGGACTGTCCGCGGCCGTCGAATGGCAGGTCGACCAGTTCCAGAAGCGCACGGGCATCCAGTGCGAGATCCAGGACGACCACGGCGAGATCGCCCTCGCCGACCATTGCGCGACGGCCTTCTTCCGCATCCTGCAGGAATCGCTGACGAACATCGTCCGGCATGCCAACGCGACGCACGTGAAAGTGGAGTTGCGCCTGAACGGCGGCTGGCTGTCGCTGACGGTGCGCGACAACGGCTGCGGCCTGCCGCCCGGCGGGCGCAACAAGTATGGATCGTTCGGTCTCGTGGGCATCGAGGAACGCGTCGTGATCCTCGGCGGCACCTGCGCCGTATTCAGCGAACCGGGCGGCGGCACGACCGTGATGGTATCGGCGCCCGTCATCGGCGGGCCTGAGTCCGTCCTCACCCAGCAGCAGGAACACGGCGCGGGCTCGGCCGTCATCTGACTCTTTCCCTTCATAACGACCAGCGTCCCTGCCCGGCGACGCTTTGTCGCGTCTATTCCGCGCGGGTATTGCTACTTCATCAAAGAAAAACTGTGTAGCGGCTTCGGCAATGAATGTTGTTTCTTTGACAAATATCAATATATCATCAATTTGCCTGAATTACATTGATTACGTGTAAGGCGCGCCAACGAATCGATCCGCTCGTTGGCAGATGTCATTACGAACCGTGAGGAATTACTGTTCAGCGCTGGCCCGACAAGCCGACACAACCACAACTAGGGAAGCACTCACAACGCGATCTTCAACAACCAATGAGGATGAGAACGATGAACGCCAACGACCTGTTTAGCGCCGTAATGCAACTCGATCTGGAACCGATCAAGACGAAGTTGATGCACGTGGAGTCGGGCGAAGGCTGGAGCCTGGACAAAGCGAATGCCGTGGAAAAGGAGTACCGGCGCTTCCTGTGCCTGATGAAGATGTATCCCGAGGAAGCCATCGCTCCCCTGGTCGACGTCGACACGTTCTGGCACTACCACATCCTCGACACGATGAAGTACGCGGTCGATTGCGAGCAGGCGTTCGGCTACTTCGTCCACCATTACCCGTACGTGGGCATGCGCGGCGGCGACGACGACCAGTTCCGCATCGACAGCGGCGAACGCATGCAGAGCCTGTACGAAGCCACGTTCGGCGAAGCCTATCCGGTGGCGGATGCGGCGCCGGTAGACGCGTCCGGCACGGCCTATTGCGCCGGTCCGTGGGACAAACAGGGCAACACCGCCTACTGCGCCGGTCCGTGGGACAAACAGGCCAAGACTGCCTACTGCGCGGGCCCGTGGGACAAACATGCCAAGACCGCCTACTGCGCAGGCCCGTGGGACAAGCACGCCAGGACCGCTTACTGCGCGGGTCCGTGGGACAAGCCGCATGCCCATGGCGCGGCCCAGACCGCCACAGCCGCCGCCGCGACGGCGTATTGCGCCGGTCCGTGGGACAAGCACGCCAACACCGCCTACTGCGCGGGTCCATGGGACAAGCCGCAGGCCCATCGCACGGCCGAGACCGCCACTGCCGCCGCCGCAACGGCCTATTGCGCCGGCCCGTGGGACAAACAGGCCGGCACCGCCTACTGCGCCGGTCCCTGGAAGCCGAGCACTGCGACGTCGTCGCTGGACATCTGAATTCCCTCCGGGGAGCGCGTTCCTCGTACGCACTCCCCGCGCGATACTTTTGCCCGCTCCAGTCAGGCGCGGGCCTTTTTCTTTTGAGATAATTCTGCCAGTGAACAACTCTTCGAATAACTAGGTGTCGCGCATCATCCGACACGAGTAAGTTGCACAGTATTAATTTTGTGTCGTCGAACGCGATTCCACGACATGCTTCTGGGAAGATTATGCAGGCCGTTCTGAAGGACGCATTTTCCGTCAACCGGGTCTCGTTCTGGACCGGCGCACTGGTGTCGACGATCGTCGGCAGCGTCCTGTATGTGATGACCCAACGGTCGATCGAAACGAATGCCCAGGAACGGTTCATCAACCATGCCAAGTATGCGCAGAGCGTCATCAACGTGCGCATCAAATCGTATACCGACCTGCTGCGGGCGACCGGAAGCCTGATCCACAGCACCGACATCCTGAGCCATCGCAAACTTCACGAATACGTGCTGGGGCTGGACTTGGTCAACAATTTCCCGGCGGTCGATTCGATCAATTTTGCGCTGTACGTCACCGACGAGAAGCGCGACCTCTTCCTCAGCGACCTGCGCGAGGAAATGGGCGGGCACATCCATGCCGCGGAGCCCCTGGACATCGTGCCGGCGGGGCGGCGCGACGCCTATCTGATCATCAGTTATATCGAGCCGGACCAGTCGGGCCCGGGCCATTACGGCATCGATCTGATGGCAAACCGTTACTTCAGCAAGCAATTGGCCGATTCGCGCGACAATGGAACGGTCTATGCCTCCGGCACACCCATTCTTGCCTTGTCCGGCCCGAACGATACCCATCTCGGCATGCGCATGCCGATCTATTATTTCGGCACGACGCCCGAGACCGTGGCAGAGCGCCGCGCCGCCTACGTCGGGTCGTTGGGCATTGCGTTCAGCGTGCCGAAACTCCTGTACGGTGTCATGGACGAGATACCGATCAAGGGGCTGCGCATGACGCTGTTCGACATCGGCCCCGGCCTGGACATCCGTGGCCATGAAACCGCGGGGACGCCGCGCACCCTGTTCGACAGCCACGGTACCGGCACGAATCCGACGCCACCGCTCGCGCAGGGCGATCACCGCATGTTCAGCACGACCCTCCCGCTGGATTTCAACGGCCGTACCTGGAAGACGACCTACAGTGCGCCCAAGGCCGCGCTGTACACGGAATTCGACACGTATTATCCGAAGCTGATGATGGCCTTCGGCTTCCTCGGCTCGATCCTGCTCTATGCCCTGCTGCACACGCTTACGTCGTCGCGCCGCGCCGCCCTCGCACTGGCGCAGGAAATGACCAGCGAGCTGCGCGAGAGCCAGACCAAGCTGCAGTTGTCGCACCAGAAGCTGAGGCGCCTGGCCGACCACGCGTACCAGATCAAGGAAATGGAGCGCAAGCGCATCGCGCGCGAAATCCACGACGACCTCGGCCAGAGCCTGCTCGCGCTGCGCATCGAGGCCGAGTTGCTGGCTGGACGCACGAAGGGCACGCACAGCCACCTGCACAAGCGCGCCCGCGCCACCTTGCAGCAGATCGACACGACGATCAAGAGCGTGCGCCAGATCATCAATGACCTGCGCCCCACCGTGCTCGACCTGGGGCTCTCGGCGGCCGTCGAGTGGCAGGTCAACCAGTTCCAGCGGCGCACCGGCATCCAGTGCGAGATCCAGGACGACCACGGCGAAATCGACCTGCCCGACCACTGCGCGACGGCCTTCTTCCGCATCCTGCAGGAGTCGCTCACGAACATCGTCCGGCATGCCAACGCGACGCGCGTGACGGTGGAGCTGCGCCTGAACGGCGGCTGGCTGTCGCTGACGGTGCGCGACAACGGCTGCGGCCTGCCGCCCGGCGGGCGCAACAAGTATGGATCGTTCGGTCTCGTGGGCATCGAGGAACGCATCGTGATCCTCGGCGGCACCTGCGCCGTGTTCAGCGAACCGGATGGCGGCACGACCGTGATGGTGTCGGCGCCCGTCGTCGGCACGCCGGACCGTACCCTGCCTGTGCCGACCGAGCACGGCTCGGGCTCGTCCGTCATCTGACTTCGATTCTCCCCCTTCGGTTCTTTCCCTCCGTTATTCTCTCCGGATATACCTACCTCATCTAAAGGTTTGGGTGTATCCAGCTAAGCAACAAATGTTGTTTCTTTGACAAATATCAATAACATGGTGAATTGCCTCAACTACATTGAGCACGTGTAAGACACGTCCGCAAACTTGACAATATGTTGCCGGAAGTCATTACATGCCTAATGGAAATGTTGTTTCAAAGCAGCAGATTCACCGCATAAAACCATAACTAGGGTTAGTAGTACTTAATTAAATCTTACGAGGATAACCATGAACACTAACGACCTGTTTAAAGCCGTGATGCAACTCGACCTCGAACCGATCAAGATGAAACTGATGCACGTCGCATCGGGCGAAGGCTGGAGCCTGGAGAAGGCCAATGCCGTGGAAAAGGAATACCGCCGCTTCCTGTGCCTGATGAAGATGTATCCGGACGAGGACACCGCACCGCTGGTCGACGTCGACACGTTCTGGCACTACCACATCCTCGACACGATGAAATACGCCGCCGACTGCGAACAGGCGTTCGGCTACTTCCTGCACCACTATCCGTACGTCGGCATGGGTGGCGAGGATGACGAACAATTCCGCCTCGACAGCGGCGACCGCATGCGCGAACTGTACGAAGCGACGTTCGGCGAAACCTACCCGGGCGCCATCGCCCAGGCCGCGGACGGCGCCAGCGCCTACTGCGCGAGCCCGCGGATCGAAGCAGCCTACTGTGCCAGCCCGCGCGTGGAAGACACCGCGTATTGCGCCAGCCCGCGCGTCCAGGCGACCGCCTACTGCGCCAGCCCCCGCATCAGGGCAAGCGAAGGTGCCCTCGCTGCCACCGCATATTGCGCCAGCCCGCGTGTCGGCACGGCTTACTGCGCCAGCCCCCGCATCAGGGAAGGCGAAGGTGCCGTCGCTGCGACAGCATACTGCGCCAGCCCGCGCGTCCAGACGACAGCCTACTGCGCCAGCCCGCGCATCAAGGCAGGCGAAGGCGCCGTCGCTGCGACCGCATACTGCGCCAGCCCGCGCGTCCAGGCGACAGCCTACTGCGCCAGCCCGCGCGTCGGCACGGCGTACTGCGCCAGCCCGCGTATCGAAGCGCAGCCCTGTCATGAGGAAGCCGCCGCTGCATAGTCGTCCGGACGAACGGTCAAACACCTGCCACGACAAGGCTGCGTTCCTCCTTCAGCATTTTCAACGCTGACCATGCCCGCCACGCTTCCAGGAGCGGGCGGGCTTTCTTATTGGCTGTGTGCGCGTTGATTCGGTAACTGCTCCATCCAACGGCCCGGACTACTACACGCAGCAGGTGCGCAGGCGTCCTCAGCCGTCGCACATGCAGCATCCGTTGCAATTAGCACGCGCGCAGCCTTCTTGTTTTCTCCCTCCGTCCCAGTACCAATCTGTCCCGTTGCCACTGTCCAACTGCCCGGATTGCGTGGCTCTCGACATGAGTTTTGCATTAAATTAACATCGCATGTCCAGTGGCCTGGAACCCACCTTTAGGAAGCGTATTGTTATGACGACGACACTGAGAGACGCATTTTCGGTCAGCCGGCTTTCGTTCTGGGTGGGCGCGCTGCTGTCGTCGCTGGTGGGTAGTCTGTTGTACATTGTCACGGCGCGCTCGATCGAAGACGATGCACAAGCGCGTTTCGTCAACCACGCAAAACACGCGCAGAGCGTGATCAGCGTACGCGTCAAGTCATACACTGACCTGCTCCGCGCGGCCGGCAGCATGCTGCAAAGCGTGGACGTCATGACCCACCGCCGGTTCCACGAATACGTACGCGGGCTGGAGTTGCCCCGCCATTATCCGGCCGTCGAAGACATGAATTTTGCCGCGTATGTCGAGGAGGCCGACCGGGTCCGCTTCATGGACGACTTGCGCGAGGAAGTGCAACGCCACCAGGGCAAGGACGCCCAAGTGGAAATCTCGCCCCCGGGCATCCGCCCCTACTATTTGACAATCGCCTATTTCGAACCTGACCCAAAGGATTCTTCGTTATACGGCATCGACCTGGCGATGAATCGCTACTTCAGCAAACAATTGATGGAGTCGCGCGACCAAGGCACGATTTATGCGTCCGGCACGCCAATTCCGGCGCTGTCCAGCCCCAATAATTTTTACCTCGGGCTGCGCATACCGATCTACCGTTTCGGCTTACCGCACGACACGGTCCAACAGCGCCGTGCAGCTTATGCGGGCTCGCTCGGCATCGCATTCAGCCTGCCCAAGTTGCTGCAAGGGGTGATCGACGAGATCCCCATCAGCGGCCTGCGTATGACGTTGTACGATATCGGCCCTGGTATGGATGCCGCCGGCCGGGATACGAACGGCCGGCCACTCGCATTATTCGACAGCCAGGGCAGCGCCAGCGAGCCCACGCCGCCGCTCGACAGTGGCGAGGATGTGTTCACCACAACCCTGCCGCTCGACTTCAACGGCCGCCCGTGGAAAACCATCTACAGTGTCCGCAAGTCGGCGCTGAACACGGAATTCGACACGTATTATCCGAAGCTCATGATGGCCTTCGGCTTCCTCGGCTCGATCCTGCTCTACGCGCTGCTGCATACGCTCACGTCGTCGCGCCGTGCCGCCCTCGAACTGGCGCAGGAAATGACGAGCGAGCTGCGCGAGAGCCAGACCAAGTTGCAACTGTCGCACCAGAAGCTCAGGCGCCTGGCCGACCATGCGTACCAGATCAAGGAAATGGAACGCAAGCGCATCGCGCGCGAAATCCACGACGACCTCGGCCAGAGCCTGCTCGCGCTGCGCATCGAGGCCGAGTTGCTGGCTGGACGCACGATGGGCACGCACAGCCACCTGAACAAGCGCGCCCGTTCCACCTTGCAGCAGATCGACACGACGATCAAGAGCGTGCGCCAGATCATCAACGACCTGCGCCCCACCGTGCTCGACCTGGGGCTCTCGGCGGCCGTCGAATGGCAGGTCGACCAGTTCCGGAAGCGCACGGGCATCCAGTGCGAAATCCGCGACGACCACGGCGAGATCGCCCTGCCCGACCATTGCGCCACGGCCTTCTTCCGCATCCTGCAGGAGTCGCTCACGAACATCGTCCGCCATGCCAACGCGACGCGCGTGACGGTGGAGCTGCGCCTGAACGGCGGCTGGCTGTCGCTGACGGTGCGCGACAACGGCTGCGGCCTGCCGCCCGGCGGGCGCAACAAATACGGCTCTTTCGGTCTCGTGGGCATCGAGGAGCGCATCGTGATCCTCGGCGGCACCTGCGCCGTGTTCAGTGAACCGGGCGGCGGCACGACCGTCATGGTGTCGGCGCCCGTCATCGGCGGGCCCGCGCCCGTTCTCTCCCACGAGCAGGAGCACGGCTCGGGCTCGGCCGTCATCTGACATCCTCATCGGCTAGCCCTACATCACTATCGCGCCTTTGCATAGCCATTCAAGCAATGCATGTTATTTGTTTGACAAATATCAAAATCCGGGTGAATTGCCTCAACTACATTGAGCACGTGCAAGACACGCCCGACCATTCCTTAACCCTTCACAAGGATGACCATGAACACCAACGACCTGTTTAAAGCCGTGATGCAACTCGACCTGGAACCGATCAAGATGAAGCTGATGCACGCCGCATCGGGCGAAGGCTGGAGCCTGGAGAAGGCCAATGCCGTGGAAAAGGAATACCGCCGCTTCCTGTGCCTGATGAAGATGTATCCGGACGAGGACACCGCACCGCTGGTCGACGTCGACACGTTCTGGCACTACCACATCCTCGACACGATGAAATACGCCGCCGACTGCGAACAGGCGTTCGGCTACTTCCTGCACCACTATCCGTACGTCGGCATGGGTGGCGAGGATGACGAACAATTCCGCCTCGACAGCGGCGACCGCATGCGCGAACTGTACGAAGCGACGTTCGGCGAAACCTACCCGGGCGCCGCCGCCGCGACGGAGCGGACGCAGGCAGACACGGCCTTCTGCGCCAGCCCGCATGTGACGGCGACCGCATTTTGCGCCAGCCCGCATGGCAAAGACATCGCCTTCTGTGCCAGCCCGCACACCCGTCGAGGCACCACGCTGCGCGCTGCCGACATCCAGACCGACACCGCGTTCTGCGCCAGCCCGCACGGCAAGGACATCGCCTTCTGCGCCAGCCCGCACGGCAAAGACACCGCGTTCTGCGCCAGCCCGCACGTCACGGGCAAGGCCATTGCGAACGCCTGAAGCGAGCGCGTTACCACTGCGCGGTCCGCCCCGATTCCGGGGCGGATTTTTTTTACGTCCGGCTCACGCCGCGCCCACCCCCGCCACGTCCGCCCGGATCATCAACGCGCGCAGCTCGCGAATGCTGTAGTCGGACACCTCGTGCATGCGCAGCAGAATGGTCGCGCCGATCGGCAGGGTGTTGTGGCGGATCTTGCTGATCACGGGCGGCGCCACTTCCAGCACGCGCGACAGCGCGGCGTCGTTCTTGAGCTTGAGTTTATTGATGATGGCGTCGAGGACCCGGTTCGGGTCGTATTCGGCGCCCTCGGGTATACGTCTGATGGGCATGTTCGTCTTTCGCTTGTGACATCCATGGGAAATTTTCCACAACCCATAGCGGGTTATGGAAAATCAGCCAGTTTCGGGAAATATAAGTTCTTTGTATGGTCGCTCTACGGCGTACCCGAATGATACATGGAATAGTTGCGAAATGCTTAAGCCGCCCTTATTCCGTCGCCGACGTGCGGATAGCGCAGGCGGACGCGTAGTTCCTTGCCGAGGCGGCGGTTGTCCAGCTGGCGCGATTCCGACATGAACGACAACAGCATGGGCGACACCGCCTGTTCCAGCTCGGCGCGCGCGAGGCGCGGCGGCCGGGCCAGGCCGAAGGCGTCGGCCACGAGGTCGAAATACTCCCCCATCTTTATGCGCGTATCGTCGGACGCGTTGTAGACGCGCCCCGGCCGGGCGCGGAACAGCGCCAGCGCGCACAGCCGGGCCAGGTCGTCCGCGTGGATGTGGTTCGTGTACACGTCGTCCGCGGGCGCCAGCGCCGGCGTGCCGCGCTGCAGCCGTTCGATGGGCAGGCGGTCCGCCGCATAGATGCCCGGCGCGCGCAGGATCGCCACCTTGCCCCCGCTCGCCACGGCCCACGCGCGCAGCACCCGTTCGGCATCCACGCGGCGCCGCGCGCGCGCGTTGCGCGGGGCGACGGGCGTCGTCTCCGGGGTCGCCGCGCCGCCACGGTCGCCGTAGACGCCCGTGGTGCTGACATAAACCACCTGCGCGCCCTCGGGTAGAATGGCGGTCAAATTGCGCGTGCGCAAATCGAGCGCGCCGTCCTGCTGTGGCGGCGCAAGATGAACGACCCGCTGCGCCAGGCCGGCCAGGCGCTTCATCGTCGCGGGCCGGTCGAGGTCGGCCACGACGGGGATGGCGCCCGCCGCACGAAGGGCCGCGCGCCGGGCCGGCTGGCTCGTCACGGCGAACACGCGAAAATGCTCGCGCACCAGCGGCAGCAGACGCATGCCGACGTCGCCGCAGCCCACGATCAGGAGGCGCGGCTTGTTGAACCTGACATTGTTTTTTGTATTCATTCCGAGGATTGTATGACGTTTCAGATCACTGTCCAGCCCAGCGGCCACCACTTCGACTGCGACGCGGACGAAACCGTGCTCGCGGCCGCGATCCGCTCCGGTATCGGCCTGCCGTACGGCTGCAAGAACGGCGCCTGCGGTTCCTGCAAGGGCAAGGTCGTCGAAGGCACGATCCACCACAAGCCGCACCAGGCGCGCGCCCTGTCCGAGCAGGAGAAGCTGCAGGGCTTTGCACTGATGTGCTGTGCCGTGCCCGAGGGCGACGTGGTGATCGAAGCGCGCGAAGTGGGCGGCAGCAGCGAATACCCGGTGCGCAAGATGCCGACCCGCGTGACCGCCATCCGCCGCGCCGCGCCGGACGTCGCCATCCTGACGCTCCAGCTGCCGGCCAACGAAGCCCTCGCCTACCGCGCCGGCCAGTACATCGAATTCATGCTCAAGGACGGCAAGCGCCGCGCCTACAGCATCGCCAGCGCGCCGTCGCTGGGCGGCCCGATCGAGCTGCACATCCGGCACCTCCCCGGCGGCCTGTTCACCGACCATGTGTTCACCACGATGAAGGAGCGCGACATCCTGCGCTTCGAAGGCCCGCTGGGCACGTTCTTCCTGCGCGAAGACTCCAGCAAGCCGATCGTGCTGCTGGCGTCGGGCACGGGCTTCGCCCCCGTCAAGGCGCTCGTCGAGCACATGATCCACCTGAAGTCGGAACGTCCCGTCGCCCTGTACTGGGGCGGACGCCGCCCGCAGGACCTGTACATGCACGACCTGTGCGAGCAGTGGGCCCGCGAACTGCCGCATTTCACGTACGTGCCGGTCATCTCGGACGCGCTGCCGGAAGACGGCTGGACCGGCCGCACGGGCTTCGTCCACGCGGCGGTGATGCAGGACATCCCCGACCTGTCCAACCACCAGGTGTACGCATGCGGCGCGCCGATCATGGTCGATTCCGCCCGGCGCGACTACGTGGAGCAATGCGGCCTGCCGGCCGACGAGTTCTACGCCGACGCCTTCACGACGGAAGCGGACCTGGCGCAGCCCTGATGCGCGCGGGGCGCGCACATGCAGACGCGATTCCTGTATATCTCGACAAGGATTTGCGGTATGTTCCCGTTTGCCCCGGCCACGCCGGCCGGTTCCAAACAAGAAAGGGTCAAACAACATGCATAAGACGCTCCGCCGTGCCCCTGTCCTGCTCGCCCTGTCGGCCGCCCTGCTGACGGGTACTCTCCCTGCCCACGCTGCCGACCAGGCCGGCAGCAACTGGCAATCCGTCCTCGCGAGCCCGCTGCGCACCGATGACGACCGCAAGGGCGACGAACACCGCAAATCCGCCGAATTCCTCTCGTTCGCCCAGGTGAAGCCGGGCATGAAGGTGCTCGACATCGCCTCCGGCGGCGGCGCCACCGCGGCCCTGCTGACGGCGGCCGTGGGCAGCAAGGGCGAGGTCTGGGCCCAGAACGCCAAGCCGAACGCCAAGCTGGACGCGCGCCTGGGCCAGGCCACGCTGCCGAACCTGCATGCCGTCGTGGCGGACTTCAACGACCCGGTCCCGAAAGGCACGCCGCCGCTGGACCTCGTCACGATCAACATGTCGTACCACGACATCGTCAACACGCCGGCCGACCGCGCCGCGATGAACAAGCGCCTGTACGAGGCCCTGAAACCGGGCGGCCACCTCGTCATCATCGACAACGCGGCCAAGAAAGGCAGCGGCCTCACGGCCACGAAGACCCTGCACCGCATCGACGAGGACACGGTCGTCGACGAGGTGACGAAGGCCGGCTTCAAGGTCGACGCCCGCAGCGACTACCTGCGCGCGCCGTCCGACCCGCGCGAGCAGCCGTTCTTCGAAATGAAGGGCGCGCCGGACGACAAGTTCGCGATCCGGTTCGTCAAGAAGTAAGGTCAAGACAGCGCGTTGCGCGGACATCAGGCACAATGAGGGTTGCATTCCCGCCATTCCCTCTCCCAACCTATGTCCGTGCTTTCTCCGACAGGGCGCCTGGCCGTCCTGCGCAACCGTAACGTTTCCTTCTACCTGTCCTCGCGCTTCCTCGGTACGCTCGCCGTCCAGATGCAGAGCGTGGCCATCGGCTGGCAGGTCTACCAGATCACGCACAGCCTGTTCGACCTCGGCCTCATCGGCCTGGCCCAGTTCGCCCCGTTCCTCGTCCTGATCCTGTGGGCCGGCCACGTGGCGGACACGCACAACCGCCGCAAGATCGTCATCGCCTGCATGGCCACGCAGCTGCTGTGCAGCCTGCTGCTCGTCGCATTTACGCTGTCCGGCAGCAAGACCGTATGGCCCGTGTACGCCGTGCTCGTGCTGTTCGGCAGCGCGCGCGCCTTCATGCAGCCGGCCTCGCAGGCCGTGCTGCGCAACCTCGTCTCCACGAAAGACTTTTCGCAGGCCGTCGCGCTGAGCTCGTCGACGTTCCAGGTGTCCGTGATCGCCGGTCCCGTGCTGGGCGGCCTGTTGTACGTGTTCGGGCCGAACGTCGTGTATGGCGTGTCGAGCACGCTGCTCGTCATCGCCGTGCTGCTGATGTCCGGCACGAAGAGCGCGCCGCAGGCGATGAACAAGGCGCCCGTCAGCTGGCACACGCTGCTCGAAGGCCTGCGCTTCGTGTGGTCGCGGCCGATCGTGCTGGGCGCCATTTCGCTTGACCTGTTCGCCGTGCTGTTCGGCGGCGCCACCGCCCTGCTGCCCGCATACGCCCACGACGTGCTGCATGCCGGGCCGACGAGCCTGGGCCTGCTGCGGACCGCACCGGGCGCGGGTGCCACCCTGTGCTCGATCGCGCTCGCGTTCTGGCCCATCACGCGCAAGGTCGGCCCGTGGATGTTCGGCGGCGTCGCCCTGTTCGGCGCGGCCACCGTGACGATGGGCCTCACGCACAGTTTTTATGTCGCCCTCGTCGCGCTGTTCCTGCTGGGCGCGGGCGACATGGTCAGCGTCTACATCCGCCACCTGCTCGTGCAGTACGAGACACCGGACGAGATCCGCGGCCGTGTCAGCGCCGTGAACGCCGTGTTCATCGGCGCTTCCAACGAACTGGGCGAATTCGAATCGGGCCTCACGGCGAGCTGGTTCGGTCTCGTGCGCGCGATCGTGTTCGGCGGCGTCGCCACGCTCGTCGTCACGGGCACGTGGATGAAGCTGTTCCCCGTGCTGTCGCGCATGGACCGCTTCCCGCACCACGACGCGGAACGGGCCGCCAAGGCGGGAGCCGCGTGATGGAACAGCGCCCCGCGCATCAACGGCCCAACTTCCTGCTCCGCTTCATCCGCAGCCGCCCGTACCTGCTGGGCGCGCTGGTGCTCGGCGTAATCGTCGGGATCCTCGTGCCGACGCACTACAACGACCTGCGCCGCGCCCTGATCGGCTGGAACAGCGGCGTCTGGTCCTATCTGCTGGCGATGGCGTGGACGATGTTCCGGGCGGACCACAGCCGCGTGCGCGCGATCGCCGAAAAACAGGACGAAAGCGGCGGCGCCGTGCTGGGCGCCGTCATCGTCGGCGCGATCCTGAGCGTCTACGCCATCGTGACGGAACTGGCGAACATGAAGGAAGCGTCGGAGCACGTGAAGGCGCTGCACTACGGGTTCACGGCGCTGACCGTGATCGGTTCCTGGCTGCTGGTCGGCGTCATGTACTGCTTCCATTACGCGCACATCTACTACACGGCCAGCAAGCACGCCCTCCCGCTGGAATTCCCCGACCAGCACACGCAGCCGAACTACTGGGACTTCCTGTACTTCTCGTTCACGCTGTCCGTGGCCGTGCAGACGTCGGACGTGACCGTCAGGACGCGCGCCATGCGCAAGCTCGTGCTGGGCCATTGCGTACTCGCGTTCTTCTTCAACCTCGTCATCCTCGGCCTGTCCGTGAACATCGCGGCAAGCCTCGTGAACACCTGAGTGCGCGTGCGGGACGCCGGGTTTTCTCCGGAGCGGGTAACATCGATGCAAATGTGACCACTTTTGGAGGAGTTTATGGAAGTTAATGTCAACACCGACAACACCATCCAGCGCCACCAGGGCCTCGACGAACGCGTCCGCACCCAGGTCGAAGACGCCATTTCCCGCTTCGGCGACCACGTGCGCCGCGTGGACGTGCACCTCTCCAACGAAAACAGCGAGAAGCACGAAGACGGCAGCAACTACTGCATGATGGAAGCGCTCGTGTCCGGCTACGCGCCCGTCGTCGTGCATGCGCATGCGGAAAACCTGCAAATGTCGATCTCGAGCGCCGCCGGCAAGCTCAAGCGCGCCCTGGACAGCGCCATCGGCCGGTTGAACGACAAGAACAAGCGGGAGCCGCTGCCCGTGGACGCCGAGTCCGATAAAAACCTGACCAGCAATTCCTGATCTCCGTCGCGGCAACGGACCACCATGTCCGTTGCCCGCGAAAAGTGTTGCAAAAATTAAAATGTGCTTGCGTCATCCGGAACGTCCAGCTACGCTTGTCCGGACAACCTCAAGCACCATGACCACCATTGCCCATTCCACATCCGCCACCCGTGCGGACAAGCTCCTGACCATCGAAGCAGCCCGCGGCATCGCCGCCCTGCTCGTCGCCTTCTTCCATGGATCGCACGTCGTCGAACTGGCCCAGCCGGGACGCGGCGCGCCGTTCGGCGGCTTCTTCGGCTTCGGCCACGCGGGCGTGCCGTTCTTCTTCGTCCTGTCCGGCTACATCATCCATTACATCCACCATGCCGACCTCGACCGTCCCGGCAGGCTGGGGGCGTTCGCGTGGAAGCGCGCGACACGCATCTATCCGCTGTACCTGATCGTGATGGTCCTGATCACGGCGAAATACTGGTTCGCCGGGAACTTCGAGTGGGACTACTGGATGAAATCCGTGCTGCTGCTGCCGCAGAGCCAGTTACCGATGCTGGTCCAGTCGTGGACCCTCGTCCACGAAGTCCTGTTCTACGCCCTGTTCGGCCTCGCCATCTGGCGTGTGCGCCTGAGCCGCTGGGTGCTGCTCGCGTGGGCGATCCTGTTCTGCACGGCGCGCGTGGTCGACCTGCGCCTGCCACCCGGCCTGTTCGGCGACACGGTCAGGACGCTCGCCTCGCCCTACAACCTGCTGTTCCTCCTCGGCATGGGCGTGTCGTGGGTGCTGCGCCACCGCACGGTGCCGTTCCCCCGGCTGCTCGCGCTGGCGGGCGGCGCCGGCTTCCTCGCCACGGGCCTCGTGGAAAACACCGGCCTCTACAAGAGCATGGCCGAGCACGGCCTGCTGCCGGTCCTGCTGTACGGCGCGAGTTCCGCCTGCCTCATCATGGGCCTCGTCGCCGCAGAAACGGCCGGCAGCCTGCGCGTGGGCCGCATCGGCGCCCTGCTGGGTGCGCTGTCCTATCCGCTCTACCTCACGCACGGCATCGCGATCAGTATCACCGTCGAGGTCGCGCGCAAGCTGCACTACGCCGGATCGGGCGCGCTGCTGCTCACCGGTGCCGTCGCCGTCGCCTGCGTGGCGGCGCTGGTCGTGCACCGTTGCGTGGAAAAACCCGTCGCGACATGGCTGCGCAACGTGTGGGCCCGCCGCGGCGCGGCGCCGGCCTTTACTTGACCTTTACTTGACCTTTATTTGACCATCTCGCGCAACGCGCGCAGGTAACGCAGCCCGGCCAGCGCCCGGCTGCCGTACCACGACATCATTTCGCCATCGACGAGGAAGACGGGGATGCCCAGCTGCTTTTCCAGCGCGTCCGCATGGTCTTCCGTGAAACGGTAGGGCTCCGTCGACAGCAGCACGGCATCCAGCCCGTCGACAAGGTCCTGCGACCAGGCAAAGCGGGGATAGCGGTCCGCGCCCAGGTCCGGCACGCGCCAGCCCAGTTCGGCGAGCATGTTCGCGATATACGTACCCTTAGCCACCGTCATCCACGGGTCCTGCCAGATGCAGTAGAGCACCGTGCGCGCCGGGCCTTGCGGCGACGCGTGCAGTGCCGCGTACTCCGCTTCGAACGCGTCGCACCAGCGCGCGGCGGCGTCTTGCGCGCCGAAGATCCCGCCCATCAGGCGCGCCAGGTGCAGGTTGTCGCGCGGCGTGTTCGGATGCGTGACGACGACGTGCGGCACGAATTCGGCCAGTTTATCCACGGTCGGCTTCTCGTTTTCGTCGATGTTGACGACGACGTGCGTGGGCGCGAGCTTGCGGATCTTCCCGATGTTGACGTCCTTCGTGCCGCCCACCTTGGGGATGGCGGCGACGACGTCGCGCGGATGGATGCAGAAGCCGGTACGGCCGACGAGCTTGCCGGCCAGGCCCAGGTCGCACAGCAGTTCGGTGATCGAGGGCACGAGGCAAACGATGCGTGCATCGGGTGCCGGTACATGGCGGTGGCCGAGCGCGTCGACCAGGGAATTGGGTGCGGTATTCATGCCGCCATTGAAACACTGTTGTTTATCGGCGCCAAGCATCGGCGATGGTGTTTCGTTCAGGTATCATGCGAGGTTGTCAATATAAGTTGTCGCCTGGCAGTCCATCCTGATGATCGTGACCGGCACCTTCGGTGCGTCCCCCTACCGTATCCGCGACCTGCAGCTCTTTCGCGACATCGACGATCCCGCCGTCGCGCGCGCGCTCGCCGATTGCCGGGTCGTGCGGCTGGCGCGGGGCGAAGCGCTCGAGGACGGCCTGCGCGCCCGCCTTTACATCCTGCTCGCGGGCAGCCTCGCCGTGGAAGGCGCCCTGGGCGAAGGCAATGTCGAACGCATCCTGCCGGGCGAAAGCGTGGGCGAACAATCCGTGCTGGACGATGCCGCCAACCTCGACGCCATCGTCGCGCTGGAAGACAGCGAACTGCTCGTCATCGAACCCGACCGCGTGTGGCAATTGATCGACGGTCACAACGGCGTGGCGCGCAACCTGCTGCGGCTGCTGTCGTTCCGCATCCGCGCGACGAACGCCCGCCTGCGCCGGCGCCAGAAGCTGGGCGAGTTCTACCGCCAGCTGTCGTTCAACGACGCCCTCACGGGCCTGTACAACCGCGCCTGGCTCAACGACGCGCTGCCCAAGCTGGTGACGCGCGCGCGCCAGGACAGCGGGCCGCTGTCGCTCGTGATGATCGACCTCGACCACTTCAAGCGCTTCAACGACACGCATGGCCACATCGCCGGCGATACCGCCCTGTGCGCGGCCGCGGGCGTGATCCGCGCGGGCCTGCGCCCGACCGATTTCGCCGTGCGCTACGGCGGCGAAGAGATGATGGCGATCCTGCCCGCCACCCCGCAGGCGCAGGCCGTGACGGTCGCGGAGCGCCTGTGCGCGCGCATGCGCGAGGCCGTCGTGTTCGACGACATGCGCCTGCCGCTGCCGCACGTCACCGGCTCGTTCGGCGTCGCCACCCTGCTCCCCGGCCAGGACGAACGGAGCCTGATCGAGGCCGCTGACGCTGCCCTGTACCGCGCCAAGGAAGCGGGCCGCGACCGGATCGGCACCTGAAGTTCCTGAAGGTTCCCAAAGGCGGATTGAGCCGGTGCTAGGCCGTGCGATGCTTGCAAGTTAGAATGGCGCCACGATGAGCAACCACACCTTCCTCTGGCACGATTACGAGACCTTCGGCGCGGAACCGCGGCGCGATCGTCCCGCGCAATTCGCCGCGATCCGCACCGACGCCGACCTCAACGAGATCGGCGAACCGATCATGCTGTATTGCCGGCCGGCGCCCGACTACCTGCCCGACCCGCAAGCCTGCCTGATCACCGGCATCACGCCCCAGCACTGCCTGGAACACGGCGTGCCCGAGCATGAATTCGCGGCCCGCATCTACGCCGCGTTTTCCGAGCCGGGCACGATCGGCGTCGGCTACAACACGATCCGCTTCGACGACGAGGTCACGCGCTTCCTGCTGTGGCGCAACCTGATGGACCCGTATGCGCGCGAATGGCAGAACGGCTGCGGCCGCTGGGACATGCTCGACGTCGTCCGCATGGCCTATGCGCTCCGTCCGGACGGCATCACGTGGCCGCGCCACGACGACGGCCGCCCCAGCTTCAAGCTCGAACACTTGACGCGCGACAATGGCCTCGTGCACGACGCGGCGCACGACGCGCTGTCCGACGTGCGCGCCACCATCGCGCTGGCGCGCCTGCTGCGCAGCAAGCAACCGAAACTGTTCGACTTCTGCCTGGAACTGCGCCGCAAGGACAAGGTCGCGGAACAGATGGGCCTGCACCTGGACCGCGCGCTGCGCCAGCCGTTCCTGCACGTCTCCGGCATGTTCCCGGCCGAACGCGGCTGCCTCGGCGTCGTCTGGCCGCTCGCGACGCACCCCACGAACAAGAACGAAGTGCTCGTGTGGGACTGCCGCCACGACCCGTCCGAACTGTTCAACCTGAACGTCGAGACGATCCGCCAGCGCCTGTTCACGCGGGCCGCCGAGATGCCCGAAGGCATGACGCGCCTTCCAATCAAGAGCGTGCACCTGAACAAGTCGCCGATGCTGGTCGGTAACCTGAAAACCCTGAGCACGCAGATGGCGGCACGGTGGGAACTGGACGTCGAACAGTGTCTCGCCCACGCCCGCATCGCGGCGGGCGGTCCCGACATGTCGGCCATCTGGCAGAAGGTGTTCCAGCGCGAGGCGGTCGCGGCGAAAATCGACGTGGACGAGGACCTGTACGGCGGCTTCGTCTCGAGCGCCGACCGGCGCCGCCTGGAATCGCTGCGGGCGGAAGCGGCGCCGAAGCTGGCGACCCTGCGCCCGTCGTTCGAGGACGAACGCCTGGCGCACCTGCTGTTCCGCTACCGCGCCCGCAACTTCCCGCACACCCTGGGCGAGGATGAGCAGCAGGCGTGGGAAGAACACCGCGCCGCGCGGCTGTTCGACGGCGCGGGTGGGGCGCGCACGATCGATCAATTGTTTGCCGAGATCGACGCGCTGTCCGAGACGGCGGACGAGCGCGCGGAGGAAATCCTCGGGGCCTTGTATGATTACGCGGAGATGATCGCCCCCAGCCGGTACTGACGCCGGCGTTCGCCCGCCGATGTCCCGTGCATTCCGCTCGCTAAGCAACTTCAACTACCGTCTCTGGGCCGCCGGCTGCCTCGTCTCCAACGTCGGCACGTGGATGCAGCGCACGGCCCAGGACTGGCTCGTGCTGACGGCCCTCACGGACCACAACGCGTCGGCCGTCGGCACGGTGATGGCCCTGCAGTTCGGCCCGCAGCTCCTGCTGCTGCCGTGGACGGGCTGGGCCGCCGATCACTATGACCAGCGCAAGCTGATGATGGTCACGCAGGCCGCGATGGGCCTGCTCGCGCTCGGGCTGGGCGTCATGACGATCACGGGCATCGTCGCGCTGTGGCACGTGTACGTGTTCGCCTTCCTGTTCGGCTGCGCATCCGCATTCGAGGCGCCCGTGCGCCAGACGTTCGTCGCGCAACTCGTCGGGGATGCCGACCTGCCCAACGCGGTCGCGCTGAATTCGACGTCGTTCAACGTCGCCCGGACGATCGGCCCCGCGGCCGCCGGCCTCCTGATCGCCGGCGTCGGCACCGGGTGGGCGTTCATCGTCAACGGGTTGTCGTACGTGGCGGTGCTGGCGTCGCTGACGTGGCTGCGCAGGGACGAGCTGCACGCGCATCCGCGCGCGTCCGCGAGCGCGGGCGGACGCGGGATGCTGGACGGGCTGCGCTACGTGGGGAAACGGCCGGACCTGATGGCCATCCTGGGCATGCTGTTCCTGATCGCCACGTTCGGCCTGAATTTTCCGATCTTCATCGGCACGATGGCCGTCTCGGTCTTCCACACGGATGCGCGCGGCTACAGCCTGCTGTCGTCGACGATGGCCGTCGGCAGCATCGTCGGCGCGCTGCTCGCCGCGCGCCGCGAGCGCATGCAGTTCAACGCGCTCCTCGTCGGGGCCGGGGTGTTCGGCGCCGGCTGCGCGCTGGCGGCCGTGGCACCGGGCTATCTGTGGTTCGCGGCGGCGCTGGCGCTGACGGGCGTGGCCACCCTCACCTTCACGAATACGTCGAACAGCCTGCTGCAGCTGTCGACCGAACCCGCGATGCGCGGCCGCGTGATGGCCTTGCGGCTCGGCATCGCATTGGGCACGACGCCGATCGGCGCGCCCCTCGTCGGCTGGGTGGCCGACCACGCGGGGCCGCGCTGGGCGCTCGGCGTCGCCGCCGCGTCGGGCTTCGCGGCGCTGGCGGTCGGGATGCGCTACCTGACGGTGGCCCGGCAGCGCGAGGCGAAGACGTAAAACGGATTCAGCCGCGGTAGCGGTTGATCGCGTCGCGCGTCTCGAGCGCCACGCGGCGGGCGGCCGCGGCGAAATCCTCGCTGCCCTGCGGTTGCGCGTAGATGATGGCGCGCGAGGAATTGATCATCATGCCCGTGCCGGCGGCCGTGCGGCCCGATTTGACGGTCGCCTCGATGTCGCCGCCCTGCGCGCCGATGCCCGGCACGAGCAGCGGCATGTCGCCGACGATGGCGCGCACTTGCGCCAGTTCTTCCGGGAACGTGGCGCCCACGACGAGGGCGCACTGGCCGTTCCTGTTCCACTTTTCCGCGACGAGGCGCGCCACGTGCTGGTACAGCGGCTGGCCGCCCACGTCGAGGAATTGCAGGTCGGAACCGCCAGCATTCGACGTGCGGCACAGGACGATCACGCCGCGGTCTTTCCATTCCATGTAGGGTTCGACCGAATCGAAGCCCATGTACGGATTGACGGTGACGGCGTCGGCGCCGTAGCGGTCGAACGCTTCGCGCGCGTACTGGTGCGCGGTCGCGCCGATGTCGCCGCGCTTGGCGTCCAGGATCAACGGGATGTGCGGGTAGGTGTCGCGCAGGTAGCGGCAGATGGCTTCGAGCTGGTCTTCCGCGCCGAGCGCGGCGAAGTAGGCGATCTGCGGCTTGAAGGCGCAGGCCAGGTCGGCGGTGGCGTCGATGATGGCCTTGCAGAACTCCACGATGCCGTCCGGCGTGCCCTGCAGGTGCGCGGGGAAGCGGGCCGTGTCCGGGTCGAGTCCCACGCACAGCAGGGAATCGTTGCGCTTCCAGGCGGCGTTCAGTTTGTCGATGAAGTTCATGGGCGGCCTCTCTGATCTGATTGCAAACCCTCTATTGTACCGTCCCGCCCCGCTTGTCTCGCCACTGCCGTGGCATTTCGGTTATATTTTGGCCATTCGACAACTTGTTACGGAATCGTCAGATGAAACCTTCCCTGTTCACGCGCTGGGCCGGCATGCTGCTGGCCGCCGTACTGGCCGCCACGCTGCTGTCGGGCTGCGGCTACAACCAGTTCCAGGCCAAGGACGAGGCCACCAAGGCCGCCTGGGCCGAGGTCGTCAACCAATACCAGCGCCGCGCCGACCTGATTCCCAACCTGGTGAACACGGTCAAGGGCTATGCGACGCACGAGAAGGATACGCTGGAAGCCGTCACGCGGGCGCGCGCGGCCGCGACCAGTTTCCAGATCACGCCGGAAGTCCTGAACAACCCGGAAGCCTTCCAGAAATTCCAGCAGGTGCAGGGTGAGCTGTCGAGCGCGCTGTCGCGCCTGATGGCCGTGTCGGAAAACTATCCGCAGCTGAAGGCCGACGCCAGCTTCCGCGACCTGCAGTCGCAGCTGGAAGGCACGGAGAACCGCATCACGGTGGCCCGCCAGCGCTACATCGCAGCCGTGCAGGACTATAACGTGACGGTCCGCAGCTTCCCGACCAACCTGACCGCCATGATGTTCGGCTACCAGGCCAAGCCGTCGTTCACGGTCGAGAACGAGAAATCCATTTCGACGGCGCCGACCGTCAACTTCGGCAAATAAGGCCGTACCATGAACGCCCTGCCGCGGTTGCTGTGGGCCTGGATGCTGACCTTGCTGCTGGCCTGCCATGCGCACGCGCAGCAATTCAAGCCCGTGCCGCCGCTGCGGGCGCGCGTGACCGACGAGATCGGCATGCTGACGCCGGAGCAGCGCCAGAAGCTGGAAGGCGTCCTGGCCGACTACGAGGCGAAGACGGGCAGCCAGATCGCCGTGCTGCTCGTGTCCTCGACGGAACCGGAAGCCATCGAGCAGTACAGCATCCGCGTGGCCGATACGTGGAAGCTCGGCCGCAAGGGCGTCGACGACGGCGTGCTGCTCGTCGTCGCGAAAGACAATCCGAAGGCGCTGCGCCGCCTGCGCATCGAAGCGGGACGCGGCGTGCAGGGCGTGCTGACGGACGCGCAATCGAAACGCATCCTCGAAGACACGATCGCCCCGCACTTCCGCCAGCAGGACTGGTACGGCGGCCTCGTCGCGGGCGTCGGCGGCATCGCCACCCTGCTGAACCAGGAAAAATTTCCCGCGCCGCAGGCGCAGCCGACCGCGCAACAAGAGGAGGATGACGGCCCCAACGTCGTCGTCAGCATCTTCCTGATCATCGTCGGCGTCGTCGTGCTGCGCTCCGTGTTCCGCCCGCGCCGCACGCGTCTCGCGCAGCCGGGCCGCTACGGCGCCGACTGGGACAGCGCAACGACCGGCTTCATCCTCGGCAACATCCTGTCGAACGCTGCCCATCATCACGACGACAACCGCTGGCGCGGCGGCGGCGGCTTCTCGGGCGGCTTTTCGGACGGCGGCGGCGGTGGCTTTTCCGGCGGAGGCGGCGGCACCTTCGACGGCGGTGGCGCGTCGGGAGACTGGTGATGGAAGAACCGAACCGCCTGCGGCGCGCCCTGCGCCATTTGTTCAGCACGCGCAACGAGGCCGAGCGCGCGTTTCCGCCGGAAGCGCTGACGGCGATCACGGAAGCCATCACGGCGGGCGAACAGACGCACCGCGGCGAAGTGCGGCTGATCGTCGAGAAGGGCTTGCCGCTGTCGCTGGCGTGGGCCGGCGTGACGACCCGCCAGCGCGCCATCGCCCTGTTCGCCGACTACGGCATCTGGGATACCGAGGACAACTGCGGAGTATTGATTTACGTAAATCTTGCGGACCGGAAGGTCGACATCATTGCCGACCGGGGCATCGACCGCAAGATCGACGCGGCCACGTGGCAAGGCGTGTGCGACACGATGACGCGTGGCTTTGCCCGCGGCGAATTCCACGCGGCGACGCTGGCCGCGATCGCCCAAGTGAACCAGCTGCTGCGCCAGCATTTCCCGTCCGGCGGCGCGCGGCCGAACGAATTGCCGGACCGGCCCGTGATGCTCTGACGGGCCATCGTCCAGGGAGGGCCGCTACAATGGCGGCCTTTTCTTTTCATTGCAGCAGCGAGGACCCCATGAAACTCAGCCAGAAAACCGCCATCGTCACCGGCGCCAGCCAGGGCATCGGCCTCGCGTGCGCCGAACGCCTCGTGCGCGAGGGCGCGCGCGTGATGCTCGTCGACGTGCGTCCCGAAGGCGCGGCCGCGGCCGAGGCGCTGGGCGATGCTGCCCGGTTCTTCAAGGCGGACGTAAGCGTGAAGGCCGAGGTCGACGCGATGGTCGCGGCCACGCTGGCCGCGTTCGGCCACATCGACATCCTCGTCAACAACGCCGGCGTCACGCATGCCGCCGATTTTCTCGACCTGGCGGAGGAGGATTTCGACCGCGTCCTGCGCATCAATCTGAAGTCGATGTTCCTGTGCAGCCAGGCTTGTGCCCGCGAGATGGTGAAGCGCCAGGATACGCAACAACGCGGCTGCATCATCAACATGTCGAGCGTGAACGCGGAGCTGACGATTCCCAACCAGATCCCGTACGTCGTGTCCAAGGGCGGCGTCAACCAGCTCACGCGCGTGACGGCGATCAGCCTCGCCCAATACGGCATCCGGGTCAATGCGATCGGTCCGGGCACGATCCTGACGGAACTGGCGAAGCAGGCCGTGCTGGGCAGCCCGGAAGCACGCCACACGATCCTGTCGCGCACGCCACTGGGCCGCTGCGGCGAACCGGAAGAAATCGCCGCCATCGCCGCGTTCCTCGCCAGCGACGACGCGTCGTACATGACGGGGCAGACGCTGTATGCGGACGGCGGCCGCATGGCGCTGAATTACACCATGCCCGTCAGGGAATGAATAGCGAGCCCCACCATTATCAGCGGTGGTAATAACCGGTATCCGAATTCATCATTGGACACGCATATCGCGCCGCAACATAATGCACCTGTCTCCACTATTCTCCTCCAAGAAAATAGTTTGAAGCCCGCAACGAGCGGGCTTTTTTTTTATCCTGTCACGCAACGTGACCAATCCCATCCGAAAACGTTCCGGCGCAAAGGGGCACACTCTTGAGATGTGTCATGGTCCTTTCACATTGTGTCCTTATACTGGGTTCATCTGCATACACGCAACCGATATGCGTGATCGCAGAAGGTGTGCCGCTCGCGGCACACCGCACCGGATTCTGCGTCTCTTGGCCCGATCTTGGGTTGTGCCCGTCCTCCGTTGGCGGGCATTTTTTTTTGTTCCGTATCCTTGTTGTTGTGTTCGCCACGCACTGCACAATTCTTTTGTTGTCGTGCTTGAACCATCTCAGGATTCCGCTATGATGAATTTCGCGCCTCGCGATTTTCCAGTCGCGTGGGGACAAGACTATTCCAAGGAGCCGGTCCAATGACTTTACCTGTACCTGAGACGATGTCGCCACCCCTGCACCACCCCGAACCATCGCGCCGCCGCCACGCGGAACCGGAAGACTGCCTGGTTCTCAGCGAGCTCAATCCGCGCATGGTCATCGACCATCTCGACGATGAAGGGCAACCTCTTCACGTACTGACTTTCGGCAGTGTCCGAGAGATCTGCCCCAAATGCCAGAGCGGCCACCTGAAACTGGTCCTGCGCCAATCCGCGGTGCGCGTGGCCCATCTGTTCTGCGCCGACTGCGCCAGCTGCTTCGACGCCCACTATCCGAACGGCGCCCCGGCCCTCACGATCTGAGGCTCGGCAGTCCGCCGACGGTAGGTGATCCCGCGCACGTGTCATGTGCACGTGCACAACGAGCATGGTAAGGTGAGCGCTTTTCGAAGCCGCCTTGCCATGACGATGCATTTATCCACGCTTCTGCAGAATCCCCGCATGCGCCTGCTGTGCCTTGCAGGCGCTGTCCTGATTTACCTCACGATCATTACGCTCGGCAATGTGCCGGGCGCCCGCGCCGACATCGGCGCGTACGCACCGGGCGGGGTCCTGCACTCCATCGCCTATGCCGTGCTGGCCGCGCTGTGGTTCAGCGGCAGTGGCGGCACGCCGCTGGGACGCGCCTGCAAGGCCGTGCTGGCGATCGCCGCGATGGGCGCGGGCGACGAGTACGTGCAAAGTTTCTTTCCCTACCGGGGCGCCAGCGTGCACGACTGGGCCGTCGACGTCAGCGCCGCCATCGTCGCGAGCAGCGCGATGGCCCTGCTGGCGGCGCGCGCCCCCGTCAACGCCGGACACTGACCCGGCACGCCACGACTTTGACGTGGCTCATGTTCAACGCCAGGCAGTTTGAACGCCGATACCGAACACGCCTCTTACCAAAGTGGCACGCGGCATCGTCACTCATCTAACCTGACACTATCCCCTCAGAAGGAGTTGATCATGAAGCAAAAACACCAGAGCGTCTTCCTGGCGGGCTTGCTGGCGCTGGCAGTCGGGCTGTCCGCGTGCAGTTCCATGCGCGGCGGCGGCATGGGCAGCAGCGGCAGCAGCGGTGCCGGCGAGACCGGCAGCAGCGGCACGGCCACGGGCACGTCGACCAGCGGCGGCATGTCGGGCACCGGCGGCGGTACCGGATCGCAGGGATCGGGCAGCTGGGGTGGCGGCAGCGGTTCCTCGGGCTCGTCCGGCTCGTCCGGTTCCTCGGGCTCTTCGGGCTCCTCCGGCAGCTCCGGCAGCTCCGGCAGCTCGGGCGCCGCGGGCAGCTCGAGCGGGTACGACACGTCGGGCTCGCAAGGCGGCTCCGGCACGTCCGGCATGATGCAGGACCAGGGCGCCACGACCGGCAGCGGCATGACCGGCGGCAGCCAGAGCAGCTACGGCGCGTCGGGCGGCGGCACGTCCGCGTCCAGCACGAGCCCGAACGCCACCGTGGCCGCCATCGAAGTCATGCCCCGTTCCGGCAGCTCGGCCATGGAAGGCGACAGCAGCAGCGCGAGCGCCGCCATGGGCAGCAGCTCGGGCGGCAGCACGGGCAGTTCCCCCGACCGCGTCTACCGCGTCACCCTGCGCATGGACGACGGCAGCACCCAGGTCGTGACCCAGCAGACGACGCCGGATTTCCGCACCGGCGACAGGGTCAGCCTCACCGGCGGCACCATTCAGCACTGAGCAACATTAAGCCATACCGGGCGCGCGCCTATTCCGAACTGGCCTTCTGCGCCCGCGTGCGCTTGGCATGCACGATGTCGGCGCCGCGCTTGCCGGCCAGCAGGGCGTGGTCGGAATTGTAGTATTCCCACTCGCTGTAGCGGCCGACGAGCGTGATGTCGAACTGCTTCAGCCACGCCTTGCACGTCTCGACGTTGCGGGCGCGCGCGTGGTCGTACAGCACGTAGGCGTACGGCATGTCGACCTGGTTCGCGGCCAGGATCCTGTCGCCGTCCTGGATCATGCCGACCTTGCGGCAATCCTCGATGGCGCGCGCAATCAGCGCCTCGCCGTCGACGGGCAGCGGCTTATAGGGCGAGTATGAAATTTCGCACGTGAACCCGAAGCCGCCCGGCGGATTGCAGCCGGGGCTCGCATTGCCCTGCACGAAGATGCGGTGGAAGATCGTGTCTTCCGGATAGTAGATCCAGTGCTTGTCGGTGGCGACGCGGTCGATGCCGATGTTCACGCAGCGGATCGACACGTGGCGCAGGCCCTTCGCCGCCGCCCTCACCTCTTCCGGCGCCTCGTCGCCGATCGCCTTGACCAGCTCCGGCAGCGGCATCGTGGAAATCAGGTCGTCGTAGCGGAAGCGGCGTCCGTCGCGCAGTGCGACGATGTGTTCACGCGGCAGCACCTGCACGACGTCGGCGTTCAATTCGAGCTTGCCCTTGATGTGCGGGAGGAAACCGTTCATCAAGGCCTGGAAGCCGCCCTTCAGCGGATAGCCGAAACGGGCGTTGGGGCCCAGCGGTTTCGGCGACGGTTCCAGCGCGCCCTGGATGATTTCTTCCAGGTTCGGCAGCGGCACGCGGCCGCCCAGCCACGACGTTTCCATCTCGGACAGCGGCACCGTCCAGATCTTGCGGTTGTACGGGATGGCGAAGTGTTTCGCGATGCCCTTGCCCCAGACTTTATAAATGAATTGTTCGAAGTTCCTGACTTCGCCTTTCACGGAACGATCCGTATTGCACACGTCCGTCGTGCCGTCGGCGCAGCAGTCTTCGACGGCTTGCGCGGCCGCCGTTTTGCTTTCTGCACTTTCGTAACGGGCTTCGATGGCGCCCATGATGCATTCCGTGACGACTTTCGGCGGCAGGCCGTACAGCGCCCCCTGGAACGGATAGCGGGTGTACACGCCCTTGCTGTAGACCCACGCTTCGCGGTTCTGCCAGTGCACGTTATCGCCCAATAAGACCTCGTACATCTTGAGCACGTACGGGTCGTTCGAGAACATGATGTGGCCCGCGTAATCGAACGTGAAGCCGTTGTCCTCGATGGAGCGGCACCAGCCGCCGACACTCTCGTTGCGGTCCAGCAGCAGGGTGTCCGCGCCGAGGTGGTACGCCGCCGACAGGCCCGTCGGGCCGCCGCCGATGACGACCGTGCCCACGTGCGGCTCGTGCGCGCGCAGCGGGTTCACTTTCGAGCCGCGAAGCGACGCCGCGGCCGGGTCGTCCGCCGCATCGAGGCTGCGCGGCGTGGCGCGCCGGTCCGTGTGCGGCGGCGCCGTGTCGATCAGCTCGCGCATGCGCGCGGCCGTGTTGTCCCACGACGTGGCGGCGACGACGGCCTGCATCGCGTCGACCATGTGGCGGCGCTGTTCCGGCGTCTGCGCGAGCGCCGCTTCGCACGCTGCGACGAATTCGTTAGGAGTGTCAGCGATGGCAACCACGTGGCCGTACGGATTGGCGACGTCGGCGATGGGCGTGCTGACGATGGGCAGTTGCGCCGCCATATATTCGAGCACCTTGGTGGGACTGATGAATTTCGTCGCCTCGTTGATGGCGAACGGCATCAGGCACACGTCCCAGCCGGCCAGCAGGTCGGGCAAGGCCGAGTACGGCTGCTGGCCCAGGTAGTGGATGTTGGGGCGGCGTGGAAGACGTTCCGGATCGATCTTGACGACCGGTCCGGCCAGCACGATCTGCCACTCGGGATGGGCATCGGCGACGGCACCGACGAGGTCCGGGTCGAAGCGCTCGTCCAGCACGCCATAGAAGCCGAGACGCGGATGCGGGATGGCCTCCTGCTGCGGATGCGTGCGCGTGCGGTCCAGCGCCTGCTGGAAGTGCACGACGTCGACGCTGCTGGAAAAGCAGTGCACGTTCGGGTGGCGGTTGCGCTTTGCCTCGTACAGGCTGGGGCCGCCGGCGAACACGAGGTCGGCGATGGAGAGCAGCGCGCTTTCACGCTGCAGCAATTGTTTGGGAGGATTGCGGAACGAGGCCAGTTCATCCATGCAGTCGTACACGACGAGCGCGGGCCGCAGCGATTGCAGCAGCGGCAGGGCCATCGGCGTGTAGAACCATGCGACGACCTCCTCTCCTGGCGGTGCCAGCTGCGCCACCATGGGTTGGAGCAGGCGCAGCTGCTCGTCGTGGAAACCGTTCGCGTGGATGGGGGTGTGCGCGCGGCACACGGTCACGTTCGGCGCGGGGCTGGATCGTTCCATGAACGGGGCGCCGTCGTCGTAGACCGGTTCCTCGACGAACAGGACCGGATAATGCTGCGCCAGGCGCGACAGCAGGTGTTGCGGCCGCTGGAACACGAAATCCCAGCGCAGGTGACTGAAAACGACGATGGTGGGCATGATGGCTCCTTCTCGCCCACTCGGGGCGTTCGGTTGATCGGTGGCGTGGGCCGACCGACCGCCGTTCTGCGCGCGGTACGGACGAACCCGTCCACAGCGCGGCCAAGGGTGGCCAGGCCAACCGTGGCCGCGCTGCGATGGGGCGGGCGCCCTGAGGGTGCCGTGTTCGCGTCGGGGTTCGGAGCGCGCCGGGCGGCGCCTGGGTCAGGCTTTGCCCGGCTGGTCTCCCTCCTCTTCCACGTCCTTGGGTTCGAGGGTGACGTTGCGCGTCGCCGCGCTGATCACCTCGAACGGCAGCTTGGGTGTACGGTCCGCGTTGAGCAGGCCGTTCGCTTCCTGGAACGTGTCGGCGAACTGGGTATAGCAGAAGCCGCTGAACATGAAGGTCTCGTTGACCACCTTCAGCAGATCTCGGTACAGCGCGTGATAACTCTCGGCCGTATGGGCACGGGTATAGCCCCACGTGCCGTCCTCCGGCGTCGCGTTCGGATCGAATGCGATGCCGCCGAATTCGGTAAGCACGATGGGCTGGCCGCGGTGCGGGAAGCCGTCCAAGGTGAGGATGCGTCCGCCAGGGCGGCGCTGGTCGAACAGCGTGCGCACGGGGTCGGAGACCTCGTAGCGCGCCTTCAGCTTGTCCGGGTTGCAGTCGTAGTCATGGATGCCCAGGATGTCGGTGGCCGACGCTTCCCAGCCGTCGTTGCCGATCACCGGGCGGGTCGCGTCGAGGGTGCGCGTCAGGTGGTACAGCGCCTCGACCGCGTTGCGGTGCGCCTGGGTCAGCGTCAGGTTCGGCACGCCCCAGGATTCGTTGAACGGCACCCATACGATGATGCACGGGTGGCTGTAGTCGCGCTCGATGGCTTCGGTCCATTCCTTGACCATGCGCGTGATCGCGCGCGGCGAGAAGCGGTAGGCCGACGGCATCTCTTCCCACACGAGCAGGCCCAGCTTGTCCGCCCAGTACAGGTAGCGCGGATCCTCGATCTTCTGGTGCTTGCGCACACCGTTGAAGCCCATCAGCTTGGCCAGTTCGACGTCGCGCTTCAGGTGCTCGTCGGACGGTGCCGTCATGAACGACTCGTTCCAGTAGCCCTGGTCCAGCACGAGGCGCAGCGGATACGGGCGGCCGTTCAGCAGCAGGCGGTCGCGGTTGATGTGGAACGCGCGCAGCGCCGTGTACGACTTCACGTGGTCGACGATCTTGTCGCCGCAGCGCAGGATCACTTCGGCATCCAGCAACGTGGGCCGCTCGGGGCTCCACAGCAGCTCGTTACGGGAATCGTCGATGCCGGGGTCGGACAACGCGATCTTGCGGTTCGCCTCGCCCTGCAGCAGCTTGTAGTTGTCGTCCGCGAGCAGGTGTTCGCCGTGCCAGATCTTGACCTCGACGAACATGTCTTCCTGAATATCGCCGCCGGCGAACACTTCGCAGCCGATCTCGAACGTTTCGAAGATCGGCGTCCAGCGCAAGGTCTGGATGAAGGTGCGCGACACCTTCTCGACCCACACCGTCTGCCAGATGCCGGTGGTGCGCGGATACCAGATCGAGTGCGGCTCCAGCAGCCAGTCCTGCTTGCCGCGCGGCTTGGCGAGGTCGGCCGGATCGTCCTCGACGAACACGGTCACGGTCTGCTTGCCGCCGGCACTGAGCGCGGACGTGATGTCGGCGCGGAACGGCGTATGGCCGCCCTCGTGCTCGGCCACGAGCTGGCCGTTGACCCACACGCGGGAAAAATAATCGACGGCGCCGAAATGCAGGATGACGCGCTCCTCGGACGGCATCAGCTCGAAGTCGCGCTCGTACCAGCAGAAGCGGTGAAAGCCGGTGTCCTGGATGCCGGACATCTCGGTCTCGGGGGCGAACGGCACGTTGATCTCGTGGGTCCAGCCGGTCACGCCTTCCGGCATCTTGCAGACGAGGTCATCGTCGAAACGGAAGCGCCATTTACCGTTCAGGTTGATCCAATTGTCGCGGACCAGCTGCGGGCGGGGATACTCAAACTGGCTCATTGTTTTCCTTTCCTTGGGTCGGGACCGGGATCAGGATACGACCCTGACGTCCTGCTTTGTTGTAGGTGGAGAGTGCAGTTTCCGCTGCCTGTCTTGCCTGGCCGGCGCGGCAGAGTGCGACGGTGGCCCCGCCGAATCCCGCGCCGGTCAGGCGTGCACCGAGCACGCCCGGGGCGGCGCGCAGCGCGGCCACCAGCTGGTCGAGCTCGGGAATCGAAACCTCGTAGTCGTCGCGCAGGCTTTCGTGCGACGCGTTCATCAGTTCGCCGAAGCGTTCGGCCGATACGCCCTGCGCCGCTTCCAGCACGCGCAGGTCTTCCAGCACGACGTGGCGCGCGCGCCGGCGCAGCGGCTCGGGCAGCGACTCCACGGCCGCCGGATCCGTCACGTCGCGCAGGGCCTTCACGCCCAGCTTGCGCGACGCCTCTTCGCATTCGGCGCGGCGTTCGTTGTACTTGCTGGCCGCGAGCGTGCGCGGCACGCCGGAATCGACGACGATCAGCTCCGTCCCTGCCGGCATCGGCACGAGGCGGTGCTCGAGCGTGCGCGCATCGATGAACAGCATGTTCCGTTCGTCGCACAGGCTCGACGCCATCTGGTCCATGATGCCGCAATTGACGCGGGCGAATTCGATCTCGGCGCGCTGCGCGATCTGCGCGAGCCTGACGTCGTCTAGGGCAAAGCCCAATAAATTGCGCAGCGCGCGCAGCATCGCCACTTCGAGCGCCGCCGACGACGACAGGCCGGAACCGACGGGCAAATTCGTCGTCACGAACACGCGCAGCGGCGGCACCTCCACGCCCGTCGCCTCGACGAGGCGGATGCAGCCTTCGATATAGCTGCCGAAGCCCTGCGGCGCGCTGCCGCCTTTCGCCGCGAACGTGACGTTGCCGTCCAGCGTGCCGGAGTACAGGTGGTGCTGGTCGTCGTGGCTGCGCGCGAGCGCGATCTCGGTGCGCTGCGGCGTCGCCACGGGCAGCATGTAGCCGTCGTTGTAGTCCGTGTGCTCGCCCAGCAGGTTGACGCGGCCGGGGGCCGACGCGAATGCTTCCGGGGCGCCGCCGAAGAAGGTTTCGGGATTGTTCATGTCATGTCACCTCCAGCCAAACGGGCCGCGCACGGCCCTGGATTGTCGTCGCCGGCCAGTCCGGGTCCGCGGTCAGGTTCTCGAGCCCGTTCGCACCGAGCAGGAACGTGTCCTCGACCTTCATCCCCGCGAAGCTGGGATTGAACGCGAACGCCATCCCCGTCTCGATGCCGGTCGCCGTGCTCGGGCTCGCGACGATCTCGCGCGCCTGGTAGCCCGTGATGCCGCCCTGGTGATGCTCGCGGATCGCGTCCGGCCGGTTGACGTGGCGGTACGCCGCCTCCAGCGCGTGATAGACGGCGGCGAGCGACTGGCCCGGACGCACGGCGTCGAGCCCCGTCGCTTCCACCTGCAGCAGGTCGGCCTGCGCATTGCGCTCGTCGTCGGTCAAGGCGCCGAACGCGATCGCGCGCGACAGGTTCGCCACGAGGCCATGGCGGCGCGCGCAGAACACGAGCATCGCGCGGCGGCCCAGCGGCTCGGTCGTCGGCACGGGATGGCGGAACAGCGACAGGCGCCGCGCCCCGGCGGCCAGCACGAGCGCGGGCTGGATCCCCCGCCGCCACAAGGCCTGGCTGCCCGCCGCCGCGAGTTCGAGTTCGGTCCATTCGGGCCGCGCGGCGCGCAGGGCTTCCGACATCGCACGCGCGGCGTCGCGGCCCAGCGCGCGGTAGCGGTCCTGCTCGGGCGGCAGCAGGACCATGCGGCGCAGGCGCAGGCTCGCGGGCAGCGGTTGTTCGGCATGTCCGTTGCCGTTGCGGGGACGGTCCGACAGCACCACGCCGCCGTTCGCCACGCCCAGCACATACGTCTCGCGCAGCTCCGTCTCGGCCCACGGCGCGATGTGGAACGAAAAGACGTCCGGAACCTGCTCCACGCGCAGGCGCTCGGCCTCGATGGCGTCCGTCAGGATCACGGCCTCGTCGCGCGTGACGAGCACTTCGGCCACGCCGCAATCGGCGGCCAGCAGCACGGACGAATCTCCGCCCGCCGTCGCCCACGCGAACCAGTCGGTGCCGCGCAGCCGGATCGCCTGCGCGCCCGCTTCGGCCAGTGCGGCGCGCAACAGCGCGAGCTTCTCGGACACTTCCGCAGCGCGGCTCATGTCTCTTCCTCCAGCCGCACGTCGACCTGCTGCAATTCGTACGCGGTCGTCTCGGGCAGCACGTCCATCGCGAACATGCCCGCGCCGATCTCCGTGCCGGCCAGGTATTTCAGCCGGTCGCGCGTGCGGTACGGCGGATAGAACTGGCAATGCAGCTGCGTCTCGGGGTGATCCCCGCCGTCCGTCGGCGCCTGGTACCACACCATCAGGTACGGGAACGGGCGCTCCCACAGGTTGTCGAACTTGAGCAGCACCGTCTTCAAGGCGCGCGCGAGGCTCGTACGCTGCGCGGGGCTCAAGGCAGCGAAATCCTTGCACGGCGCGGTCGGCATCACCCATACCTCGTATGGATAGCGCGCGCAGGCGGGCACGAAGGCGATCGCCTCGTCGTCGCGGTACACGACGCGCTTGTCGTCCGCCGCCTCGTCGCGCGCCATGTCGCACAGGAGGCTCGTGCCGTGCTGCAGGTAGTACTCCCGTTCCTGCGCGAGCTGGCGCGCGGGCACGGGCGGGATGAACGGGTAGGCGTAGATCTGGCCGTGCGGATGGTGCAACGTGACGCCCACTTCCGCACCGCGGTTCTCGAACGGCAGCACATACTGGATGTGGTGCTGGCCGCCGATGCGCCGCGTGCGGTCGCCCCACACTTCCAGCAGCAGTTCGATGCGCGACAACGGCAGCCGGCTCAAGGCCGATTGGGGGTCCTGCGTGAACACGACGACCTCGCATTTGCCGTTGGCGGGTGCGGTCGGCACGGTGAGCGTCGGCGGTTCGTGCGCGTCCAGCGCCAGCGATGGGAAACGGTTGTCGAACACGGCGATGTCGTAGTCGCCGGCCGGCATCTCGGTCGGGTGTTCCGGGTCGCGCGTGGGTGCCAGCGGGTTGTACTGCGGCGGCGGCTGATAGGTGCGGTTCTGGCGGAACGCGGCATACGTGACCCACTCGCCGCGCAGCGGATGCCAGCGCAGGTGCGGGTTGGCGTGTTGCGGTTCGGCGAAGGGGCTGGTCGCGACGATGCCGTCCGGGATCGGCCGGCTGCTGTACAACGTTAAATGTCTTCCATCAGGTTTGATCAGTTCTTGGCTGTGCATGGCATCGACAGGTCAGGCATTGCTACGTGCGTCAGGTCTGATCCTATCATGGCGTTTTCGCCACATTTTCTTGGCGCCACCTCTAGCTTTTCCGACAATCAACTGGGCGCGCGGAGGCCAGTCAGGCGACCGTGGCCCGGTCTGCTGTCTCTCCTAGGGAAAAGCCGCCGGACAGGCTTTTTTCTCCTATGAAGACGGCATCCGTGTAGGCCTAAACCTACAAATCTTTTGGAAGGATTTACACATTTTGGCGAGAAGCCGGCCTACATGACTGCCGGGCGACCAAAATCGTGAAACGCCCCCGGGAGCGAGCCCGGGCGGCGCTGGATGTCACATTTATTTCGCGAGCTCGGCGAGCACGGCCGTGTACATCTGCAGGTTCAGCAGGAGCTGCTTCGTCGTGATGAACTCATGCTCGGAATGGCCCGTGTAGACCGTGTGCGGCATCGCCGGACCGAAGCTGACGGCATGCGGGAACAGGCGCGAATTCGTGCCGCCGCCGATGGCGAGCGGCTTCGGATCCTTGATGCCCGTGAAGTACGCGAACGTCTTCATCAGCACCGGCAGCTGCGGCGCATCCTTCTGCACCCACGGGTCGCCGATCTGCGTTTTCACGTTCGCCAGCTGCACGTGCGCGCCCTGCCACTGCGCGAGCGCGGCATTGATCTCGTTGGTCAGCTGCTCCGTCGTCTTGCCCTGCGGCCTCCTGATGTTAATCGCGAGTTCGATGGCACCGCCGTCCTGCTGGCGGATCACGGTGGGTGCGAACGTCATCGGGCCCATGAAGGCGTCGCGGTAGGCGATGCTGCCGAATTTCTCGCCGTAGTAGCCGGTGCCCACCATCTCGTTGAGGAAGTTCACGAGCGCGCCTGCAGTCGTGTCCGGCCACGCCTGCACGGCCAGCGCGTCGGCCAGCATGCTGATGGCGTTGACGCCGTCTTCCGGTTTCGACGAGTGCGCCGACAAGCCCTTCGCGACGACGAGCAAGTCCTTGTCCTTCCACTCGTACTGGTAGCGCATGCCGGTCTGCTTGCCGGCGCGCGCGCGGATCTGCGCTTCGAGGGCCGGCGTCGCGTTGGCGATCGTAGCCTGTGCATCTTCCGGAATCTGGCTGCCGAAGAAGCCGCCCTTGAAGGCCTTGACGAACGGCGCGCCCGCCGGCGGCGCGGCCGTGGTCGCAGGCATCGTCACGGCCAGCGTGCCGTAGCCCTTCTCCGCCGTCACGGCCGGATACTCCGCATCGAGCGTGATGTTCATCTGCGGCAGCGTGTGCGTCTTGATGAATTCTTCCAGCGGTCCCCAGTCCGATTCCTCGGCCATGTAGACGTACAGTTCGATACGTTTCGACAGCGGCACCTGCAGGTCCTTCAGCGACTTCATCGCGTACAGCGCGGTGGCGATGGGGCCCTTGTCGTCCTCGGCGCCGCGCGCCAGCAGGCGGCCCGGCTCGCTCGTGCGATCCAGTTCGAACGGCGACTTCTTCCACTTGCTCGCGTCGACAGGCTGCACGTCGCCGTGCGCGACGAGGCCCACGCGCTCATCGCCCTTGCCCAGGCCGACGACGGCCACGCAGCCGTAGTCCGCGAAGTCCAGGCCCAGGCGGCCCGCTTCCTGTTTCAGGTAATCCTTGAACGCCTGGTGGCGCGGATTGCGGTCGCACGGGATGTCCTTGTCGGCCACCGTGTTGTAGCTGACCAGTTTGGCGAGCGTCTCGACGACGTCGTTGCGGTAAGCGGTGACGGCATGTTTGGCCGCCTTGATCGCCGTATCGCCCGGCACGGCCTGGGCGGGTGCGCCCGTTGCGCTTGCCGCCCAGGCCAGGCTGATGGCCATCGCCAGGTTGCGTGCGCAAGTCTTCGTATTCATTGTCTCCGTCTCCAGAATTGAAAGGGGGAAACGAGCATAGCAGGGTTGCGTAAAGATTGCTGGCGACCCCTCCGGTCGCAATCGGTTATCGTAGCGGGAGACCATTCGAACGAAGACAACCATGACGCACAAGATCATCCGGCGAGTCCACCCCGCGCTGCGCGACGACATCGGCGACCTCATCACCCAACGCCCCGTACCGGGTCCGCATCTGGACCAGGTCGATCCCTTCCTGTTCCTCAACCATCACGGCCCGCAGGTCTATCCGCCGCACAACCGCGGCCTGCCGTTCGGCCCGCATCCGCACCGCGGCTTCGAGACCGTCACGTTCATCCTCGACGGCCTGCTCGCGCACCGCGACAGCGCGGGCCATGAAAGCATCATCGGTCCCGGCGGCGTGCAATGGATGACGGCCGGCCGCGGCATCGTGCATGCGGAGGTGTCGCCGCGCGAATTCATGGAACGGGGCGGTCCGCTCGAGATCCTGCAGTTGTGGGTCAACCTGCCGCCCGCGCTGAAGATGACGGCGCCCCGCTACATCGGGCTGCAGCGCGACGCGATACCCGTCGTGGACAAGGGCGACGGCGTGCGCGTGCACCTCGTGTCGGGCACGTATGGCGGCGTGACGGGACCCATCGAATCGCTGACGGACGTGTCGCTGTGCACGGTGGAGATGAAGGCGGGCGCGCGCCTGCACGTGGATGGACTGCTCGACCGCAACGTGTTCCTGTACGTCGTGCGCGGCGTGATCCAGGGCGTGCCGGAAACGGTCAGCGCAATGCACCTGGCCGAGTTCGATGTCGAGGGCGACGAACTGGACATCCTGGCCGACCACGACAGCGTGCTGCTGCTGGGCCACGCCTTTCCGATCCGCGAACCCGTCGTGGCGCACGGGCCGTTCGTGATGAACACGCGCGAGGAAATCCAGCAGGCGATCATCGATTACCAGGCCGGGCGCTTCGGCGCGCCGATCTGAATCGCGGGTGACAAACGCCGGCCCGGTCCGCATCGGCCAGGCCGGCCGTGTTCTGCGCGCGCATCAGCGCACGGCCTGGTCGACGACGACCTCGTCGGCAAACGGCACCTGGTTGAAGGCGATGCGGGCACCCGTGTCGCGCGTGACAAATTTCTTCGGAGCGACCGGCACCAGTTCCTCGCGCTTGCCGTCCAGGTCGACGAACAGCTTGTTCATCCGGTTCGTCACCGTGATCGTGCGGCCGTCGGTGAGGCGGAACGTACCGCGCATGTGTTCCGCTTCGTCCTGGGTCAGGCGGTAGGCGCTGTGCGTCGACGCATCGATGACGGCGCTGGCGGTGGCGGAGGCCGGGGCGACGGACGGGTCGGCGAAGGCGTTCAGGGACAGGGTTGCGGCTGCGGCGAAGGCCAGGGCTTGTACGATACGCATGATTGCTCCGATATTAATTTCCGATATATAGAACGGACCAAGAGCAAGATTTCAAAAGAATCGTCAGATGCTCGGTCGGTCCACCGTTTTTCATATCGCCGCGTTGTTAATGTGCGGCGAGTGATGACAGTGTAGGAAAGGCAGCGTGAAGCGTCATCGGGGAGCCGCCGAACCGTCGAAAACGAGGGATGAACTGTCGAAAAACCGGACCGAAATGCTGCGGATGCATATAGTTTTTGACATGCTTCCGGGCGCGCTGCGTGGCCGGAATCCGTTACAGTGTCGGCTTCGAACAGCCCATCCAGACGAAGGAGCGAACCGATGCATCCAGTGCCTTTGGTCGCCACCACGCGTGGCTATCCGCCCGACGGCGAGCTTGCCGGCGGCTATGCGGTCGAGAACATCCACTACGGTTCGATCGCCGTCGTCGACGTGGCCGGCCGCCTGCTGTGGTCGGCGGGCGATCCCGACTTCATGACCTTCACGCGTTCCGCCCTGAAGCCGTTCCAGGCCCTGCCCTTCGTGCTCGACGACGGCCCGGCGCGCTTCGGCCTGTCCCGCGCCGAGCTGGCCCTGCTGTGCGCCAGCCACTCGGGCGAAGAAAAACACCTCGTGGGCGTGACGTCCATCCTCGACAAGATCGGCCTGGACGAAAGCCACCTCGCCTGCGGCTGCGCGGCGCCGCTGTACTACGACGCCGTCGGCCTGCCCGTGCCGGCCGAACGGCGCTGGCGCACGGTCCACCATAACTGCTCGGGCAAGCACAGCGGCTTCCTCGCCTGGTGCCGCCTGCACGGCGCGCCGATCGAGGGCTATGTCGATCCCGCGCACCCGTTGCAGCGCGCGATCCGCGCCACGCTCGCCGACTGCGTGCAGATGACGGAAGACACGCTCCCGATGGGCATCGACGGCTGCTCCGCGCCGAATTACGCGATGCCGCTGGCGCGCCTGGCGCACCTGTACGCGCGCCTCGCGCAGGGCAGCGCGGACGCCCGCCTCGGCGCCGCGCTGGGCGACCTGTTCGATGCGATGACGACGCACCCGGACATGGTGTCAGGCGACTCGCGCACGGACCTCGCGTGGATGCAGGCCGGCGGCGGCGACTGGGTCGCGAAGATCGGCGCGGACGCCGTGCAGGCCATCGGCATCCGCTCGGCCGGCATCGGCATCGCGATCAAGGTCGCGGACGGCGCCGTGCGCGCGCTGCACCCGGCGACGTTTGCCGTGCTCGATCAACTGGGCCTGCTGGACGACACGCGCCGCAGGCATCTCGAACAATACCGCGCGCCGCCCATCAGGAATGCGCGCGGCATCGTCGCGGGCGACGTGCACGCCGTGTTCACGCTGGAAAAGGCCGACTCGCCCGTGTGACGGACACCGGTTGTTCCGGAACGTATCGAACGGCGGTCCGGCGCGCGCCCCGGATAGCATGGCCGGCCTACCCGTGAATCCACTGGAGCCGCCAATGTCCCGCTACCTCGTCCGGCGCCTCGCGCTGTCCTGCCCGCTTTTGCTGGCCGCCCTTCTGGCCACCCTACTGGGCGGCTGCGCCTCCCTGTCCCAGGACGAACGCCAGAGCATCGCCGGCAAGACCTATGTGATCACGGGCGCATCCAGCGGCATCGGGCGCGGCACCGCGCTCGAACTGGCCGCGCTGCGCGCGAACGTCGTGCTGGCGGCGCGCCGCGCGGACGTCCTGAACGACGTCGCGCGCCAGGCGCAGGCGGCCGGCGGCACGGCCCTCGTAGTCCCGACCGACGTATCGGACCCGCAGGCCATGCGCCGCCTCGCGGACAGCGCCATCCAGCGCTTCGGCCGCATCGACGTGTGGATCAACAATGCGGGCGTCGGCGCGATCGGGCCGTTCGACGCCATTCCCGTCGAGGACCATGCGCGCGTCGTCGACGTCAACCTGAAGGGCGTCATCTACGGCAGCCACGTGGCCCTGCAGCAGTTCCGCAAGCAGGGACGCGGTGTCCTGATCAACCTCGGCTCGGTCGAGAGCGAGGTCCCGATGGCCTATCACGCCTCGTACTCCGCGACGAAGGCCGCGATCCTCGCGCTGGGCCGCGCGCTGAACGAGGAACTGCGGCTGGCGGGCCTGCGCGGCCCCATCGAAGTCGCGACCGTGATGCCATGGGCGACGGACACCCCCTTCTTCGACCACGCCGCCAACTACACGGGCCGCACGGCGCGTATGCCCGCGATGGACGACACGCAAAAGGTGGCCGACTACATCGTCTACGCGTCGCTGCACCCCGGCGAGGAAGTGCCGACGGGCTGGAAGGCGCGCGGCGCGGTCTGGTCGCACCACATCGCGCCCGACCTCACGGAGCGCATCTCGGCCAACGTCGCCCACACGTCGCAGATGGAACACGCCCCGGCCACGCAACCGCCCACGCACGGCACGCTGTTCGAGCCGATGCAGTCCGGCACTGGCGTCGACGGCGGCGTGCGCGAGCGCATGCACCGCGAAGACGCCGCGCGCAAGGACACCGGCCAGTAAAACGACGTCGTCACTTGCGCAGTTCGGTTGCTCGGCGTAAAATCGATAGGTTCCTATCTATTTCATGCCTAATGATGAGCAGCCTACCCGTACCGCTGGAAGAGCGCTTCTCGGCCGCCCTGCACACGAGCTCGCGCCTGTGGCGGCTCGCGCTGGACAAGCGCCTCAAGCACCTGGGCATCGGCCAGTCCGGCTGGATGACGATCGCGATGATCGCCAAGTCCGGCGAGCCGATGTCGCAGCGGGCGCTGGCCGACCTGGTCGGCGTCGAGGGCCCGTCGATGGTGTCGATGCTGGACCGCCTGGAGCGCGACGGCTTCGTCGTGCGCGCCCCCTCGCCCCTTGACCGGCGCGTGAAACTCGTGCAGCTGACGAACACCGGCAAGACCGTCTACGCCGAAGTGCTCGCGGAGGCGCAACCGTTCCGCGCCGACCTGCTGGCCGGCCTCGATCCGCAGGCACTGGCCGCCGCGACCGACCTGCTGGAGACCCTCAGGAAGCGCCTCGAGGACGGCCTGTGACGACAGCGGCCCCCATCAACCGCACCATGATCACGATCTCGATCATGCTGGCGACGATCATCCAGGCGCTGGACGGCACCATCGCCAACGTGGCGCTGCCGCACATGCAGGGATCGCTGTCGGCGTCGCAGGACCAGATCACGTGGGTGCTGACGTCATTCATCGTGGCGGCCGCCATCGCGACCCCTCTGAACGGCTGGCTCGTCGACCGCTTCGGCCTGAAGAACGTGTTCCTCGTCTCCGTCGCCGGTTTTACGCTCGCCTCCGTGCTGTGCGGGATCTCGGCGACGCTGACGGAGATCGTCATCGCGCGCATGCTGCAAGGCGTCTTCGGCGCGGCGCTCGTGCCGTTGTCGCAGTCCGTCCTCCTCGACATCAACCCGCGCGAAAAGCACGGGTCCGCGATGGCCGTGTGGGGCATGGGCGTGATGATCGGGCCGATCCTCGGACCGACGCTGGGCGGGTGGCTGACGGACAGCTACAGCTGGCGCTGGGTGTTCTTCATCAACGTGCCGATCGGCGCGTTGGCCTTCTGGGGTATCTGGCGCTACATCCACCATACGGATCCGGCGCGCCGCATCCGCTTCGACATGTTCGGCTTCCTGACGCTCTCCATCGCCATCGGCGCGCTGCAGATGCTGCTGGACCGCGGCGAGCAGAACGACTGGTTCGCGTCGACGGAGACGTGGGTCGAACTGATCCTGACGACGCTCGCGTTTTCCTATTTCATCGGCCACACCCTGACGCGTCCCGCCGGCCAGTCCTTCGTCGATTTCCGTCTGCTGAAGAACGCCAACTACGTCACGGGCCTGCTGCTGATCTTCATCGTCGGCATGGTGCTGTTCGCAACGCGCGCGCTGATGCCGACGATGCTGCAGGGCCTGATGGGCTATCCGGCCAAGCTCGCGGGTCTCGTCACGGCGCCGTCGGGCCTCGGCACGATGGTCGCGATGATGATCGTCGGGCGCCTCACGGGCAAGGTCGATTTCCGGTTATTGCTCGGCGTCGGCTTCGCGATCACCGCGTTCTCGCTGTGGCAGATGACGCATTACACGCTCGTGCTGTCGCAGTCCGACATCGTGTGGCCCGGCGTGATCCAGGGCGTGGGCCTGGGCCTCGTGTTCGTGCCGCTGTCGGCCGCCACGTTCGCGACGCTCTCCCCGCAGATGCGCGCGGAAGGCACGGCGTTGTACAGCCTCGTGCGCAACATCGGCTCGTCGATCGGCATCGCCCTCGTGCAGGCCCTCCTCGTGCGCAACACGCAGATCGCGCACGCCTCGCTGGCCACGCAGGTGACCCTTGCGAATCCCGCCGTGCGCGATCCGACGAGCCTCTACGACATGGCCACGCAGGCCGGCCCTGCCCTCATCAACAACGAGATCACGCGCCAGGCGTCGATGATCGCCTACGTCGACGACTACTGGCTGATGATGCTGCTGACCGTGGCCGTGATCCCGATGCTGCTGCTGATCCGCCCGCCGAAGGCGTCTGCCGCGCCGGCGCAGGTGGACCATGCGGCCCTCGAATAAACCGAAAGACCCCAACGTGAGACACATACGACTTCTCCCCATCGCGGCCGCCGCGCTGGCCCTGCTGTCCGGCTGCATCAGCGTCCCGCCGGACGCGAACAAGGCGCCGGGCCCCGATTTCGCGAAGGCCCAGCATGCGCCGGCGATCCAGCTGCCGGCCGACGCATGGCCCGCCGAACAATGGTGGCTCGACTACCACGACCCGCAGTTGAACGCCCTCGTCGCGCGCGCCCTGCGCGACAATCCGTCGCTGACGGTCGCCGCCGCGCGCGTGGCCAGCGCCCGCGCCGCGTTCGGTGCCGAAGTGGCCAATGAAGGCGGTCGCGTGGACCTCACGTCCGGCCTGAACCGCCAGCGCTATTCGTCGAACGGCTTCTTCCCGCCGCCGATCGGCGGCGCGTGGTTCAACGACGCGAGCGTGTCCGTGCGCGCCAGCTACGACGTCGACTGGTGGGGCAAGCACCGCGCCCTCATCGCCGCCGCGCTGGGCGAGACGAATGCGGCGGCCGCGGAAAGCGCGCAGGCGCGCCAGGTGCTGGCGGCGTCCGTCGTGCAAAGCTATCTGCGCCTGCAGATGCTGTGGGCGCGCCAGGACAACACGAATGCCCTGATCGCGATCCAGCGCGACGTGATCGCCGGCCGCAAGGCCCGCATGGCCCACGGGCTCGTGAGCCTCGACAGCCTGCAAAGCGCGGAGCAGGATCTCGCGAGCCTGCAGGAACAGGCGGCCCGCTACGACACCGACGCGGCGCGCGAACGCGAAGGCCTGCGCGCACTGATCGGCGGTGACGCCGCCGCGTTGAACGACCTCGCCCGCTTCCAGCCCGCGCCCGCCATCGACGCCGTGCCGCGCGAGCTTGGCATGGAGCTGCTCGCGCGCCGACCGGACCTGCAGGCCGCGCGCTGGCGCGTTGAGGCGCAGCTGGGCCGCGTGGCCGCCAGCGAAGCCGCGTTCCGGCCCGACATCAATCTCGCCGCCGCCATCGGCCTCGACGCGACGTCGCTCGGCAAGCTGCTGCGCTACCCGAGCCGCACGCCGCTGATCGGCGCGACGCTGGACTTGCCCCTGTTCGACAGCGGCCGCCTGCATGCCCAGCTGGGCCAGGCCCGCAGCAGCCGCGACGAACTGCTGGCCGAGTACAACGAGGCCGTGCTGAATGCCGTGCGCGACGTGGCACGCGAAGCGGCCACCCTGCAAGGCATCGCGAAGGAGACCGAGGCCCACGCCGCGACGCTGGCCGCGAGCCGCAAGCTGGCGGCGAATGCCGAGGCGCGCATGGCGCGCGGCCTCGCCGACCGCGCCGCCGTGCTGCAGGCGCGCCTGGCCGTGCTGCGCCAGCGCGACGTCGACCTGCAGCTGACGGACGCCCGCCTGCAGACGCAGGTCGCCCTCGTGAAAGCGCTCGGCGGCGGCTACCACACCCAATCGACTACCCGGTAAAACCATGAGCACCCAAGCCCCCACCAACAAGAAACGCCGCGTCGTCCTGGCCGGCATCACCGTCGCCTTCCTCGCCGCCGGCGCGGCCTACGCGGCCTATTACGCCCTGGTCCTGTCCAAACGTGTGGAGACGGACAACGCCTACGTCGGCGGCAACCTCGTGAACGTGTCGTCGCAGGTGACGGGCAGCGTCGTCGAGATCCGCGCCGACGAGACCCAGCTCGTGCAGGCCGGCACGGAAATCGTCCGCCTCGATCCGTCCGACGCGGAGGTCGCGCTGGCCCAGGCCGAGGCGCGACTGGGCACGGCCGTGCGCCAGCAGCGCGAACGCTACACGAACGTGGCGCAGTACGAAGCCCTCGTCGACCAGCGCCGCGTGGAACTGAAGGCGAAGCAGGAAGACCTGGCACGGCGCGCGCCGCTGGCGGCCGACAACATCGTCTCCGGCGAAGACGTCGCGCACGCCCGCCGCGCCGTGGACGATGCGAGGGCCGCCCTGGAAGTCGCGCAGAAGCAGTTGGCGGCTGCGCGCGTGACGGTGGCCGGCGTGTCGCCCGCCGAGCACCCGAACGTGCTGGCCGCGAAGGCGGACTACCTGGCCGCGTGGCTGGCCGCGCGCCGCAACGCGATCGTCGCGCCGGTGTCGGGCTACGTGGCCAAGCGCAGCGTGCAGGTCGGCAGCCGCATCGCGCCGGGCGCCCCGCTGCTGTCGATCGTACCGCTGGACCAGTTGTGGATCGACGCCAATTTCAAGGAATCGGAGCTGCGCGACATCCGCGTGGGCCAGGCGGCGACCATCGAGGCCGACATCTACGGCAGCAAGGTCGTCTACCACGGCAAGGTCGTGGGCCTCGGCGCCGGCACGGGTAGCGCGTTCTCGCTGCTGCCGGCGCAGAACGCGACGGGCAACTGGATCAAGGTCGTGCAGCGGGTGCCGGTGCGCATCTCGCTGGACCCGAAGGAACTGGCCGCGCACCCGCTGCGCGTGGGCCTGTCGGCCACCGTCGACGTGGACATCAGCCAGAAAGGCGGCAGCGCGCTCGGCACGGTGGCCGCGCCCGCGCCGGCGTATGCGACCAACGTGTTGAATCAGCCGCTGCAGCAGGCGCAGGCCGCGACGGATGCCATCGTCGCGAAGAACATGGCGAATTGATTCAGTCCGGCGGCCGCGCTTCGAGTATCCCGACGAGTTCACGCAATGGCGCCGGCGCCGCGTCGAGGTGGAAGCGCACCTGCCTGCCGTCGACCGTCAGCGTGTACGTGAAATCCCACGGCTGCGGCCGCGGTTTCATCAGGGTCGCCGGCAACGACCCGAGCGCCTGCACGAGCGCCTGAACGCGCGCGCGCTCCGCGGCGGGCAGGCCGTCGACGTCGACGCTGCGCGTCTGCGCCCCCGCCGGTCCCGTGAAGCCGCCAACGCCGTGCAGCGACAGCCGCATCACACGACGCCCACTTCCTGCCACGCCGCCTGCACGGCCGCGGCCTCGCCCGAGCCCGCGCCGTGGCGCAGTTCGGCCGCCTTGACGGTCGCGTGGGCGGCGTCCGCGAACGTCGCGTCGGGATGCAGCAGCGACAGCGCCTGGTACCAGATCGGCGCCGCCTTGTCCCAACTGTGCCCGCCCAGCTTCATCGCGGCCAGGTAGAACGCGTGGTTCGGGATGCCGGAATTCGTGTGCACGTCCCCGCCCTCGACATAGCCCTTCATCGTGCCCGGCTGGTCGTCGCCCGACCACGTCAGCTTCGTATTCCCCGGCTCGGCCATCGAGCGCAACGCCTTGCCGACGGCGGGGGTCATGATGCCCGCGCCGATCAGCCAGTCGGCCTTTTTCACCGTCTGCTTCGCATGCCATTGCTTGACGACGGACCCGAACACGTCGGACACCGATTCGTTCAGCGCGCCGCTCTGGCCATCGTAGACGAGCCCTCCGCCCGGCACGGTGTACTGCGTGACGCCGTGCGTCAGCTCGTGCGCGATCACGTCGAGCGCGTGCGTGAAGCCGGTGAACAGCTTGCCGTCGCCGTCGCCGTACACCATCTGGCGGCCGTTCCAGAACGCGTTGTTGAAGCGCTTGCTGTAATGGACGCTCGAATCGATGCCCATGCCGCGGCCGTCGATGGAATTGCGTTTCAGGATCTGCAGGTAGAAATCATAGGTGGTGCCGGCGCCGTCGAACGCCTCGTTGACGGCGGTGTCGGGCACGGGCTCCGCCGTCTCCGTGCGTACGAGCTTGCCGGGCAGGCGGGTGCCGTGGTGCGCGTCGTACACGGTGCGGTGGCGGACGCCGGGCGCCACGAGCAGGCCCGGCGCGGCGAGGCCGCTGGCGGCGCGCTGGCCGCGCAGGAAGGCCGAGCGTTCCAGTTGCTCCAGCAGGCGCTGGCGTTCCGCGTCGTCCGCCTGGACGGCCAGCTTGCGCAACATGGACGATGGGACGATGAAACAGGGGCACGCGGGCGTATGGATGTGCATTTGGCCTCCAATGCGGATTGCGCTCGTATGGACGAGCGTAATCCACAGGCCCGCGGTGCGGCGCACAATACCCGCGCTGCGTCAGCCGGGTTCGACGGGCGTCAGTGCGCGGCCGCTGCGGAACCAGCTGCGCACGTTGTCGAGCATGAGCTGGGCCATCGCAGCACGCGTCTCGTGCGTGGCGCTGCCCAGGTGCGGCGTGAGCATCACGTTGTCCAACGCGAAGAAGCGCGGATCGATGTCCGGCTCGTTGTCGAACACGTCCAGCGCGGCGCCGGCGATGGTCCCGTTTTCCAGCGCGGCGAGCAGCGCCACCTCGTCGACGAGCGAACCGCGCGACATGTTCACGAGATAGCCGTGCGGCCCCAGCGCCTCCAGCACGCGGGCGTCGATCAGGTGCTTCGTCTCGGGCCCGCCGGGCGCCACGACGACCAGGATGTCGCAGTCGCGCGCGAGCGCCACCAGGTCCGCCTCGTAGCGCCAGCCCAGTTGCTGGTCCGTGCGCCCGTGGTAGGCGAGCGCCACGCCGAACATCTCCAGCTTGCGCGCGATCTCCTTGCCGATGCGGCCCATGCCGACGATGCCGACGTGCTTGCCCGCGAGGCTCGTCGCCAGCGGGAAGTTCGCGTGCTTCCAGGCGCCGGCGCGCACGAAGCGGTCGGCCTGCGGCAGGCGGCGCAGCAGCGCCAGCAGGGAGCCGATGCACAGCTCGGCCACGGCCGCGTTCAGCACGTCCGGCGTGTTCGCGACGACGATGCCCCGCTCGGCCGCCAGCTTGCGGGGGATCAGGTCGTAGCCGACGCCGCACGTGGCGATGATCTCCAGGGCCGGCAGGCGCCGCACGACATCTTCCGGCACCTCGTGGTTGCTGCGCGTGACGATGGCGCTGACGTCATCCGCCAGGCCCGGCTCGCGCTCGAGATCGTCGAGTCCGACGCAGCGGAACTCGGCATCGAGCTGGGCCTGGATCTCGGGCGCGAAGCCGCCGATCTGCAGCACTACCCTCATGCGGCGGCGCCGATCTCGAGTTCGAACGTGGTCACGCCGTCGACGCCGCCGCGCACCTTGTCGCCCGGGTTCAGCGCGTCCACGCCGGCCGGGGTGCCCGTGTAGATCAGGTCACCCGGCGCGAGCGCGACGAGGCGCGACAGGGCCGCGATCACGTCGGGGATCGGCCAGATCATTTCGTTCAGGTTCCCTTCCTGCTTCAGCTGGCCGTTCACTTCCAGCCAGACGCGAGCCTCCTGCGGATGGCCGGTGCGCTCGACGGGCACGAGGGGGCTGCACGGCGCGGAGGCGTCGAAGCCTTTCGCCATGTCCCATGGGCGGCCATCCTTCTTGGCGACGGCCTGCAGGTCGCGCCGCGTGAGGTCCAGGCCCACGCCATAGCCCCACACGAGGTCCAGCGCCTGTTCCGGCGCGATGTTCGTGCCGCCGCCTTTCAATGCGACGACCAGCTCCACCTCGTGGTGCAGCTCGCGCGTGGACGACGGGTACGGCACGGTGCCGCTGGCCGGCACGACGGCGTCCGCCGGCTTGGTGAAGAAGAACGGCGGTTCGCGGTTCGGATCGGAACCCATCTCGCGCGCGTGGGCCGCATAGTTGCGGCCGACGCAGAACACGCGGCGCAGCGGGAAAACCTGGTCGGAGCCGGCCACGGCGAGGGCCGGGACGGCGGGAGGCGTAATGACGAAGCCAGTCATGCGTATCCTTGTAAAGACGGTGACGGTGCACGGGGCCTGCGCCCTGGTGCACCGGACAGCCTATCACAATCGCAGTCAGAACTCTTCCCAGTCGCTCTCGGCGGGCACCTTCGCGGCAGCGGCCTGCGGACGGGCCGGTGCCTTCGCAGCCGGCTTGCTCAGCCGCGGCGCAGGCGCAGGCGCAGGACCAATCGCACGCGCCGGCGCGGCCGCGGGCACGCCGTTTTCGATCCGGAACACGGCCACGGCCTCGGCCAGGCGCGCGGCCTGATCCTGCATCGCCTGCGACGCGGCGGCCGCCTGTTCGACGAGGGCCGCGTTCTGCTGCGTCACGTCGTCCATCTGCGTGATGGCCTGGTTGATCTGCTCGATACCGGCGCTCTGCTCCTGGCTCGCGGCCGTGATCTCGCCGAGGATGTCGGCCACGCGGCGCACGCTGTCGACGATCTCGCCCATCGTGCTGCCCGCTTCGCGCACGAGCTGGCTGCCCGTGTCGACCTTGCTGGTGGAGTCGTCGATCAGGGCCTTGATCTCCCTGGCCGCGGCGGCCGAGCGCTGCGCGAGGTTGCGCACCTCGCCCGCCACGACGGCGAAGCCGCGGCCCTGCTCGCCGGCGCGCGCCGCTTCCACGGCCGCGTTCAGCGCGAGGATGTTGGTCTGGAAGGCGATGCCGTCGATGACGCCGATGATGTCGACGATGCGGCCCGACGCCGTGTGGATCTGCGCCATCGTATCGACCACTTGCTCGATCACGTCGCCGCCTTTCGCCGCGACAGTGGATGCCGTCGCGGCCAGCGTGTTGGCCTGGCGCGCGTTGTCCGCGTTCTGCTTCACGGTCGACGTCAGTTCTTCCATCGACGACGCCGTCTCTTCCAGCGCGCTGGCCTGCTGCTCGGTGCGTGCCGACAGGTCGCGGTTGCCGGCCGCCACTTCGCCGGACGCCATGGCAATGGCGTCGGTGCCGCCGCGCACGGTGCCGACGGTCGCTACCAGGTTCTCGTTCATGCGCTTCAGGGCGCCCAGCAGCTGGCCCACTTCGCAGGTGCTGTCGACGTCCACGCGCGTCGTCAGGTCGCCGCCGGCGACGGCCGTCGCCACGTCCAGCGCACGGCGCAGCGGCCGCGTGATCGACGCGCTGATCCACCATGCCAGCGCGCAGGCGATGGCCAGCATGGCGGCGCCCAGCACGATCATCAGGGTGCGCGTGTTCGTATACATGGCTTGCGCCTCGCGCGCCGTGTCGGCGGCCAGGCCGGCCTGGACCTGGATCTGCTGGCCGATCGCGGCCTTGTAGTCCGCGAGGATCGGGCGCAGCTTCGTCTTCAGATAGGCACGCGCGCCGGCGTCGTCGCCGCTCTCGATCAGGCGGATCAGGTCGATCTGGCCCTGCGTATACTTCGCATTGAGTTCGATTTCCTGCGCCAGCAGGGCGCGGGACCTGGGCGCGCGCAGCAGGCCGTCGAGCTGCACCAGCAGGCTGTCGAGCTCCTTGCGCGCGGCGGTGATCTGCTGGAGCTGCTTCGCGCGGTCGTCGGCGCTGTCGTCCAGCATCATGTTACGCAGCGCGATCGCGATGTCGTTCACGTCGGTCAGCATGCGCGCCGTCAGCTCCATGCGCGGCAGCCGCATGTTGACGATCTCGTCGGTGCCGTCGTTGACCCGGCCCAGCATGACCGTGCCCTGCGCGACCATGAAGACCAGCGCCACGCACAGGAAGCCGAAGCCCAGCGCGAGGCGCGTACCAATTTTCAAATTTCGAATGCTCATCGTTCTCTCTTTCCACACGGATGTCCGTTTTCGCGGCTTCCCGCTTTTACGGCATTGTTACCGAATGGAAAGAAAAGAGTCGATGTCGAGAAGCTAATTCAGGGTAAATATTCCGTGCACCGAAGTTTGCACGCAACATTTTGGTGCAACTTAGTAAATTTCCTTTGCCGCAGCCCGCACGGCGCGCAGCAGCAAGTCTGCGCCCGGCGACAGCAAATGGTCCTGGTGGCGGATGATGCCGAACGCATCCATCTTGCACGGTATTTCGATGGGCAGGATGCGCATCACGTTCAGCGACGCATAGTACTGCGCCACCTCGATCGGCATCACGTGCAGCGAATCCGTCTGCTGCAGCAGCGCCGTGATCATCAGCATCGCCGTCGTGTCGACGACGTTCGCGGGCGGCTCCAGGCCGGCGCGGCGGAACATCATGTCGAAGCGGTAGCGCAGGATACTGCCGTGCGGCGGCACGATCCAAGGCAGCGGCGCGATGTCCTGCAAGGTGAGATCCTTGCGCTCCAGCAGCGGATGGCCGGGGCGGACGACGGCGCACGCCGGTTCTTCCGTCAGTTCCTCGTAGATCAGCCCGGACGTGTCGCCCGTGTCGAAGATGCGGCCGATCATGAAGTCGAGGGTGCCGTGCTGCAGCTTGTCCAGCAGAAGGTTACTGGTTTCCAGTTGCACGCCGATGCGCAGCAGCGGGGCCTCTTCCTTCACGCGGGCGATGGCGCGCGGGAGCAGCGCCATGGCGGGTGTCATGATCACGCCGACCTCGACCTGGCCCGTGAGGCCGGCCTTCAGGGTCACGATGTCGTCGTGCGCCAGCGCGAGGCTCGTCAGGGCCATGCGCGCGTGGCGGATCATCGTCTCGCCGTAGATCGTGGGCTCCATGCCGCGCGGCAGGCGCTCGAACAGCTTGACGTCCAGCATCTCCTCCAGATCCTTGATCTGCTTGGAAGCTGCCGGCTGCGTCATGTGCAGTTCGTCCGCCGCGCGGTGGATGTTGCGGTAGTCGTCCAGCGCGATCAAGAGCAGCAGCTGCCGCGTCTTGAGGCGGGCCTTGAGAAACCAGTTCGGATTGGTCGTGTCCATCAGACAATCATATCATTATCGATATCGCTTCTACGTAGTTTTACGCAGAAATTTCATCGCTTGCACGCTGCCGATGGATTGGCGGCAGGACCCTTCTCCGTCTGGGGCACAGGCAGGATCTTGCCGTCCGGGCCGTAGTGGAGTTCTTCGATGGCGACCGAGCGACGGAAGTCGCCGCCGGTCGGCAGCTTGCCGTTGTGATAGATGATGTACGACTTGCCGTTGAAGTCGATGATCGCGTGGTGGATCGTGCCGACGTTCGTGTTCTTTTCCATGATCACGCCGCCGTACGACCACGGGCCGGTGGCCGTCGGCCCCGTCATGTACACGGTCTCTTCCGGCCACTTGCGCGAGTACGACAGGTAGTACTTGCCGGCGTGCTTGTGCAGGTAGGACGCTTCCGTGAACTGGTCCAGGCCGACCGTGTGGATCGGGCCGTCCAATTCAGTCATGTTCGGTTTCAGCTTGGCGTACTTCATGACGGTATTGCCCCAGTACAGATAGGCCTGGCCATCGTCGTCGACGAAGATCGCCGGGTCGATGTCGTCCCAGCTGATCTCCGTCTCGTGCGTCATGTCGTTCGTGATCAGGGCCGTGCCGCGCGCGTCGACGAACGGACCCGTCGGGCTGTCCGACACGGCGACGCCGATCGCCTTGCCGGGAATGGTCTTGTGCTCGACCGTTACGTACAGGTAGTACTTGCCGTTGCGCTTGGTGACGTCGCTGGCCCACGCATCCTTGGCCGCCCATTTGAACGTGGAGAACGGCACGCCGGCCGGGTGCTCGGTCCAGTTCTGCATGTCGCAGCTGGAGAACACCTTCCACTCGTTCATCACGTAGTCCTTGCCGCCGACGGGCGCTTCGTCGTGGCCCACGTACAGGTAGACGCGGCCGTTGTCGACGAGGGCCGCGGGGTCCGCAGTGAAGATCCTGCTGGTGAGGGGGTTGGCGGCACCGGCGAGTGCCGTCGTCGCGAGCAGCGTCGCGGCGATCAGGGGCTTGAGCATGTAGTCTCCAGTTTTTATGTGTTATTCGGTGGGCAATAAGCCCCCGTCGCCCCCGCGGAGGCGGGGGCGCAAGTTCAACGCCGTGGCAACGTGACTTGTTATTGCTTGGCGCGGCCGCCCATCACCCTCTGCACGACGCAGAAGACGAACAGCAGCGCACCGATGACGATCTTGGTCCACCACGAGCTGAGCGTGCCGTCGAAGGCGATCAGCGTCTGGATGGCACCCAGCACCAGCACGCCCGACAGCGCGCCGGCGATGTACCCGTAGCCGCCGGTGAGGAGCGTGCCGCCGATGACGACGGCGGCGATGGCATCGAGCTCCGTGCCCTGGCCGTGCAGGCCGTAACCGGACAGCATGTAGAAGGCGAACAGCACGCCGCCCAGCGCCGCGCAGAAGCCCGACAGCGCATACACGAGGACCTTCGTGCGGCCCACGTTCAGGCCCATCATCGCGGCCGACTGCTCGTTGCCGCCGACGGCGTACACGGCGCGGCCGAACGCGGTGAAGTGCGCGAGCCAGATGGCGACCAGCAGCACGACGAGGGCGATGATGGCGCCCGGCGACAGGAAGCCGCCGAGGATCGGCACCTGCGTCTGCGACATCGCCGTGAACACCGGATCGTCGATCGTGATCGACTCGACGCTGATCAGGTAGCACAGGCCGCGGGCCAGGAACATGCCGGCCAGGGTGACGATGAACGGCTGCAGCTTGAACAGGTGGATGATCGTGCCCATCGCGCCGCCGAAGCACGCGCCCAGCAGCAGCACGAGCGCGATGACGGCGGCCGGCGGCCAGTGCGCATGCTGCAGCAGCCAGGCCGAGATCATCGTCGACAGCGCCAGCACGGAGCCGACGGACAGGTCGATGCCGCCCGACAGGATCACGAAGCCCATGCCCACCGCGATCACGAGCAGGAACGCGTTGTCGATGAGGAGGTTGAAGATCACCTGCAGCGACAGGAAACCCGGGTACACGGACCCGCCGATGCCCAGCATCGCCACCAGCAGGATCACGGTGACGAGGGACGTGAACCACGGCGCCGACGTGACGCCGCGGGAACCGGTTGCGACCGCGCTCATGCGGACCTCCGCAGGATGTTCTTGAATTCGCTCGACTGCGAGATGCAGACGACGAAGACGACGATGGATTTGACGACCATGTTCACTTCGGGCGGCACGCCCAGCGAGTAGATCGTGTAGGTCAGGGTCTGGATGATCAGCGCGCCGATCATGCTGCCCACGAGGCTGAACTTGCCGCCGGCGAGCGACGTGCCGCCCAGCGTGACGGCGAGGATGGCGTCCAGTTCCAGCAGCAGGCCCGCGTTGTTCGCGTCCGCGCTCTTGATGTTCGACGTGATCAGCATGCCGGCCAGGCCCGCGCAGGCGCTGCAGAACACGTACACGAAGGTGATCAGGGTGGCCGTGCGCAGGCCCGCGAGGCGTGCCGCCACGGGGTTGATGCCGACCGCCTGGATGAACAGGCCCAGCGCCGTCTTCTTCACCAGCACCATCGTCACCGCGAACACGGCCGCGACGACGAACAGCGAGAACGGCAGGCCTGCCAGGTAGCCGCCGCCCAGGAAGAAGAACGGCTCGTAGTACACGGTGACGATCTGGCCGTCCGTCAGCAGCTGCGCGAGACCGCGCCCCGCCACCATCAGGATCAGCGTGGCGACGATCGGCTGCAGCTTGATGCCGGCGACGAGCACGCCGTTCCACAGGCCGCACAGCAGCGCGACGCCGAGCGAAGCCGCCAGCGCGAGCGCCATGGGCGTGTTCGGCGTGCTGCCGCCGATCAGCATCGCGGACACGGTGCCGGACAGCGCGACGACGGCGCCGACGGAAATATCGATGCCGCGCGTGGCGATGACGAGGGTCATGCCCATTGCCGCCAGCATCAGCGGCGCGGCGCGGTTGAGGATGTCGATGATCGCGCCGTACAGGTGGCCCTCTTTCACTTCGAGGTGGAAGAAGCCGGGCACGAGGAACGCGTCAACGAGCAGCAGCGCGACGAGCGCGCCGAGCGGACGCACGAGCGGATGCTGCAGCAGTGCTGCGCGCGATGCCGCTGCCTGCGCGGTCGGTTTGACGGTAGCGCCGGTCGTGCTCATGCCGTCTCCCCTGCGATCACGTGCAGCACGGACGTCTCGTCCAGTTCACCGCGAAGGTACTCGCCGCACGCCTTGCGGTCGCGCATGACGACCATGCGGTCGGACACGCGCAGCACTTCCGGCAGCTCGGACGAGATGAAAAGAATGGACATGCCCTTGCGGCACAGGTTACTGACGTAATCCATGATTTCCTGCTTGGCGCGCACGTCGATGCCGCGCGTCGGTTCGTCGAGGATCATCAGGCGCGGGTCGGTCGCGAGCCAGCGCGCCAGCAAGACCTTCTGCTGGTTGCCGCCGGAGAGCGTGCCGATCGGCGTCTCGATGCTGGCCGTCTTGATGCCCAGCCACTTGACGTAGTCGGTCGCCAGCTGCTGCTGGCGTTTGAAAGGAATGGCGCGGAAGATGCCCTGGCGCGCCTGCAGCGCGAGGATCAGGTTTTCGCGCACGGACAGCGCGAGGATCGCGCCTTCGTGCTTGCGGTCTTCCGAGCAGAAGCCGATGCCCTGCGCGATCGCGTCGCGCGGGTTCGAGAAGCTCACCTGCTTGCCGTCGATGTCGAAGCTGCCGCTGTCCGCCTTGTCGGCGCCGAACAGCAGGCGCGCCGTCTCCGTGCGGCCGGAGCCCAGCAGGCCGGCAAGGCCCAGCAATTCGCCGCGGCGGATGTCGAGATCGACCGGCTGCAGCACGCCCTTGCGCGCGATGCCGCGGGCGCGCAGGAAGACTTCGCCGTGTTCGTGTCGTTCGCCCTGTCCGGCGGTTTCCGTCGCGTGTTCCGCGTCGGCCGGCGCGCCGATCATCTTGTTGACGAGGGCAAGGCGCGACAGGTCGGCGCACGCGTACTCGCCTTCGCGCTCGCCGTTGCGCATCACGGTGATGCGGTCCGAGATCGCATAGGTCTGGTCGAGGAAGTGCGTGACGAACAGGATCGCCATGCCCTCTTCGCGCAGGCGGCGCAGCACCGAGAACAGCATCTGCACTTCCGCCTCGTCCAGGCTGGACGTGGGCTCGTCGAGGATCAGCACGCGCGATTCCGTGTTCAGCGCGCGGGCGATGGCGACCATCTGCTGGATCGCGAGCGGGTAATCGGCCAGCGGCTTGCTGACGTCGACGTGGATCTCGAGGCGCGCGAGGAGCGCCGTGGCCTGCGACCGCATCGACCGCCAGTCGACCATGCCGAAGCGGCGCGGATAGCGGCCGATGAAGATGTTTTCCGCGACCGACAAATTCGGGCACAGATTGACTTCCTGGTAGACGGTGCTGATGCCGAGGTTCTGCGCATCCTGCGTGGAGCGCGGTTGGATCGCCCGGCCCTCCAGCACGATGCTGCCCGCGTCCGGCTGGTAGACGCCGGTGAGGACCTTGATCAGCGTGGACTTGCCCGCGCCGTTCTGGCCCATCAGCGTGTGGACTTCGCCGGGGAACAGGCGCAGTCCGGCATCGGACAACGCCTTCACGCCCGGGAAGGCTTTATGGATGCCGGTGACTTCCAGCACCGGCTTCTTCGAATCGACCATGCCCCGCCCGATCAGTATTTGCGGTTCGGGAGTTCCTTCGCCGCCACCTCAGCCGGGAACACGCCCTCGTTGACGACGATGCGTTTCGGGACCGGCTTGCCGGCCACGACGTCCTGCGCCGTCTGGATCAGCGTCGGACCGAGCAGCGGATTGCACTCGACCGTCACGTTCAGCTTGCCGGCCTTCATGGCTTCGAACGCGCCCTTCACGCCATCGATCGAGATGATGATGATGTCCTTGCCCGGCTTCAGGCCCGCTTCCTCGATGGCCTGGATGGCACCGATGGCCATGTCGTCGTTGTGCGCGTACAGCACGTTGATCTTCTTGCCTTCCGACTTCAGGAAGGCTTCCATGACTTCCTTGCCCTTGGCGCGGGTGAAGTCGGCCGTCTGCGAGCGGATCACCTTCAGCTTCGGATTGGCGGCGATGACTTCCGCGAAGCCGTTCTTGCGGTCGATCGCCGGCGCGGCGCCGGTCGTGCCCTGCAGCTCGACGATGTTCAGGGGCTTGTCGCCGTTCTTCTTCGCGTAATCCAGCAGCCAGCGGCCGGCGCGGCGGCCCTCTTCCACGAAGTCCGAACCGATGAAGCTGACGTACAGCGACGGGTCGCTGACCTTGACGGCGCGGTCGGTCAGGATCACGGGGATCTTGGCATTCTTCGCTTCGCGCAGCACGGTCTCCCAGCCGGTTTCCACGACGGGCGAGAACGCGATCACGTCGACGCGCTGGGCGATGAACGAACGGATGGCCTTGACCTGGTTCTGCTGCTGTTGCTGGGCGTCGGCGAATTTCAGGTTGACGCCGGCCTTCTTGGCGGCGTCCTTGATCGAGGCGGTATTCGCGGTGCGCCATTCGCTTTCGGCGCCGACCTGCGAGAAACCGATCGTGAGGGGCTTGGCGGCGAATGCCGGGATGGCGGCGGCGCACGCGATGGCGGCAGCGGCGCCCAGGAGGGTCCTGCGGGTGATGATCATCACTTAGTCTCCGGAATTGTTGTGCATGGATACTATGACAGAACTGACATATCTATCCAATCATTTTTTTGACGGTAGCCATATCCATTTCGGCATCAATACAATGCCCAGCCGTATCGTGCGCCGGCCTTGACCGTTCTAATATTTGATACGGATTAGATATCAAACAGACAGGAGTCATCATGAAGGCATGGGCGTTCGTCGGGGTGGCAGCGGCGGTCTTGTCGGGTTGCGGCGGTGGCGGGGACGGCAGTTCGACGCCGCCCGCGGCGACCACGTCGCCATTGGATGCCTATGCCGGCACGTGGGCCTCGGCCTGCGCCGACCACGCGGTCGCCACCCTCGTCATTGCCCGCTCGGCGGATACGATCACGGTGAGCAACAGGTCCGACTACTTTGCCAACGCCGATTGCACGGGCGCCATCGTCGGCACCGTGACGCAGAGCGCCGACGCAACGGCCACTTACAACGGCACCGTGGATGCGTCGATCACGCCGACGCCGGGCGCCGCCGCGATTCCCGTGAAAGTCGACAAGCTCACGGCCAACCTGCCGGCACATACGCTGTCGGTGACTGGCAGCGGCGTCACGCACACGACGGGCCAGTGGTGCATCGCCTACCCCAACGGCACGTCCACCTGCATCAAGGACGAGGGGACGTATCCGGCGCAAACCGGTGTCGCCGGCGGGCTCGCGCTGCAGGGCAGCACGCTGTACGACCTGACGGCGAACGGCTCGGCCTGGGTCGTGGATGGCGTATTCACCAAAAAGTGAGCGGCCGCGCTATACTTGCCTTTTATTTCATTGACGAGGAGAGCCCCATGACCAAGCCGGATATTGCCCTCCCGTCGGCCGCCTGACCGTCTCTCTCCGTCGATCAACGTCGTCGTGAACGGGCGCGCCAGCCGCGCCGACCATCCCTGACCGAATCCACCGTTGCCGCATCGCATGCGGCAGCGTGCCCGCGCGTCCGCGCGCTTCGCAACAGGAATACGACAACCATGATCGACTTCGATATCGCGGCACTGCGCCGCATCGGACTCACCAACCCCATCGCCGCGCGCCTCGCCCTGCACGACCGCGGCCGACCCGCGCGCGTGGCGAGCGTGCACCGTACGTCGCTCGTCCTGCACGACGGCCTTCGGGAATTCCCCGCCCGCCTGCACCCTGCCCTCGACGCACTGCCTGCCGTCGGCAACTGGGTGATGTTCGACCGCAACGACCAGGACGAAGCGTGGGTCCACACGCTCGTCGACCCGCTGAACGAACTGGTACGACGCGACGCCCACGGCACGCGCCAGCGCCTCGCCGCCAACGTCGACACGGCGTTGCTCGTGATGGGCCTCGACGGCGATTTCAACCTGCGCCGGTTGGAACGCTACCTGATGGTAGCCCGGTCCTGCGACGTGGCGCCCGTGATCGTTTTGACGAAGGGCGATCTCGTGCCCGACGCGGACGAGAAAGCGGCGCAGGTCGCGGCGCGCCTGCCGGCGACAGTGCCCGTCGTGCGCGTGCATCCGCAGGAGCCTGAGGCGGCCGGCACGCTGGCCCCGTGGACGGGAGAAGGCCAGACGCTCGTCCTGCTCGGCACGTCCGGCGTGGGCAAGTCGACGCTCACGAACACGTTGACGGGCGCGCACCAGCAGACGGGCGGCGTGCGCAAGGGCGACGACCGCGGCCGCCACACGACGACGTCACGCTCGCTGCAGGTGTGCTCGGGCGGCGCGTGCGTGATCGATACGCCGGGCCTGCGCAGCTGGCAGCCCGACGCGGACGAGGACGACGTCAACGCGGCGTTCGACGACATCGAGACGCTGGCCGCGCACTGCCGCTTCCACGACTGCACGCACATGGAAGAACCGGGGTGCGCGGTGCGCGGTGCGGTGGATGCGGACCGGTTGCGCAACTACCACAAGCTGTTGCGCGAGGTGCGGCATGCGGCGGCGACGCCGCTTGACCGCATCGCGGAGCGGTCGAGGTGGAAGGTGTTGAACAAGATGGCCAGGGCCAGGGCGCAGACGAAGCGCTGACGTTCACCCGCAGCATAAGCACGTCGTCCCCGGACTGGCCGTCCGCCTTGGCGGGGATCCAATTTGCACGCGTTGCCGCGACGCGTGCAGAGCTTGGATTCTCGCCTTCGCGGGAATGACGGTTTTTAGGTCAACGTAATGGTTTATGGGTCAACGCATCAATCGCAACCCATACAGCCCACCCGCCATCGATCCTTCTTTGGCAACGAACTTGACTTCGAGCTTGCCGTTCGCGCCCTGCACGATCGCGGGCGGCAGCGCGAAGTCGCGCGTGTAGAAGTCCTGCGTCTCGCCGGCGGCCAGCTCCACTTCGGCGATACGCTGCCCGTCGACGACGATGTCGAACTTGCGCCCCGCATCGCCGCGCGCGAACGTGAGGCGCAGCGTCTTCGCTTCGTGCTTCGGATCGTTCAGCTGGTAGCTGAACCACTTGGTCGCGTGGCGCCAGTGGCGGCCGTTGTTCAGGCCCGCGTCCGCGCCTTCTCCCTTGAAGTCGTGGTCCGATTCCGGCTGCTGCTCGCCCGGCGCCACCTGGTCGATGGTTTGCGCGTCCAGCGCGAGGCGCTCCGCTTCCCTCGCCGCGTTCTCTTCCTTCATGCGGGCGAATTCGGCCGGGGTGCTCTGCTGCCAGTAGATCATGTAGCGCGAGTCGTGCAGGCGGAAGAACGGGATGAATTCCGTCGACGCCCCAGCCCCGCCCTGCACGACGCCGGGCGCCGTGAACGTCAGCGGCTTGCCTTTCACGGGCTTGAAGCGACGGGTGAAATCCTTGCTGTCCGAGACGAACGTGGGCGCAGCCTCCAGCGGGCACACCTGGCCGGACGGGCTGTGGCCCATGCGCGAGTCGTCCGCGAGGAAGTTCAGGTGCTCGGTCGGGAACGGATTCGTCTTCGCGGCCAGCACGACGGGGCCGTACAGCACCGCATAGTAATTCGACTTGTCCGGCATCTGCTCCAGGCGCATCGTCATCGGCAGGCTCACGTCGACGCGGTCGCCCTTATTCCAGGCGCGATCGATACTGACGTAGCTGCCCGGCTGCCCGTTCACCTTCACGGCCTTGCCATTCACCTTCACGCCCAGCTTGCCCGGCGCGACCCAGGCCGGATAGCGGATCTTCAGCGCGAACCGTGCATCGCCGTCGACAGTGATGCGCGTGCTGGCCTGGTCCGGGAAGTTGTTCGCCTGCGTGACCTTGACGTTCTTCTCGCGCCAGTTCACCGTCGAGGGGATGAACAGGTTCACGAACAAGGCGTCGCCTTCGTGGGCGTAGATGAACTCACCATATTTTGCGTGGCTTTCGATGCCGGAACCGACGCAGCACCACATCGCCTGGTCCACCTGCGAATACACGCGGTAGTGGTTCGGGCGCATCGGCGTGAAGTACACGAAGCCGCCGGTGCCCGGACGCTCGGAGGCGAGGATGTGGTTGTACAGCGCGCGCTCGTAGTAGTCCGCGTACGATGCCTTGTCCGACGTTTCGAACAGCATCTCCGTCAGCTTGAGCATGTTGTACGTGTTGCAGGTCTCCGGCCCCTCGACCTCGTTGATCATGGGGCTGAAGTCCTTGTCGTCATGGAAGTGCTCCCTGACGCTGTTGCCGCCGATCGCCACCGTACGGTGGTCGACGACGGTCTGCCAGAAGAACGCGGCGGCGTCCTTCATGTCCTGGCGGCCCGTGAGTTCGCCGATGCGCTTGAAGCCGATAACCTTCGGGATCTGCGTGTTGGCGTGCAGGCCCGTCAGCTTGTCTTCATGCTTTTCCAGCGGCTGCAGGATGGCCTGGTGCGAGAACTTCAGCGCGAGGCCCATGTAGCGCTGGTCTCCCGTGATCTGGGCGACGTCGGCCAGCACCTCGTTCATGCCGCCGTGCTCCGCCTTCAGCATCTGCTGCATCTGCTCGTCCGTCAGGCGGCTCGTCAGGCGCAGCGCCCAGTCGGCCATGGCGATCAGCATCGCCTTCGCATCCTCGTTGCCGGCATAGCGGTACGCGTCGCGCAGGCCCGCGTAGACCTTGTGCAGGTTGTACCACGGGACCCATTTGCCGTTGACGGAGAAGTTGTCGGCATGGAGCTTGCCCGCGGCGACGTCGCGCCACGCGGCACGGCCGCCCGGCACGCCGCCGACATAGCCGTCGCCGTTCGCTTGCTGCGCGCGCTTCAGCTCCGCGACGAAGTAGTCGAGGCGCCGCTTGACTTCCGCATCGCCGGTCGACGCGTACATCAACGCCAGCGCCGACAGGTAATGACCGCCCATGTGGCCGTCGAGGCCCGACGATTCCCAGTTGCCGTAGCTGGGCTGCTTCGGCGTGAGGCCAGCTTCGCGCAGGAACGGCGCCAGCAGACGGTCCGGCTCCATCGCCATCAGGTAGTTCAGGTCCGTCGTCTGGGCGTCGAGGAAGGGGCTGGCGCCCAGGCGCACGTCCTGCAGCGGGAACAGGTCGGCGGCCTGGGCGCACGTCGCGCCCAGGGTGAACAACAGCGCGGCGATGCGTGTCAGTTTCATTTGACTTCTTCGCTTACGTAACGATTGAGGTCTTTCGGGTCGACCGTGGGCCAGCCATCCTTGTCCCAGCGGATGTCCATCACTTTCAGCTTCTGCTTGTACCTGTCGGCCGTCTCGTAGGCATGCAGCACGAGGTAGTCCTTGCCGTCGAACGTGTAGGCGCTGTTGTGGCCAAGCGCCTTCCAGTCCCTGTCGCCCTTGATGACGAGCGAGCCGCCGCCCTTGGCCATGTCCTTGCCCTGGCGGTCGAGGTACGGTCCCTTGACGTCCCGCGCGCGGCCGACGACGACGTGGTACGTGCTCTTCGGCCCCTGGCAGCACAGCCCCCACGAGACGAACAGGTAGTAATAACCGTTCTTCTTGAAGATGAACGGCCCTTCGATCTCGGCCGGCGCCGCGTCTTCGTCCGGCGTGAACGCGGGACGTTCGCGGCGTGCGATCGTGTGCCATTCCTGCGGCTCGGCGATCTTCGTCCAGCTGTCGTCCAGCTTCACGAGCTTGATGCCGCCCCAGAACGAGCCGAAGCTCATCCAGCCCTGCCCCTTGTCGTCCTCGACGACGTTCGGGTCGATGGCATTCCACAGGTCGCGGCCCGGCACGGACTGCACCACCATCCCCTGGTCTTCCCACCGATAGTCGGGAGAACGCGGGTCGAGCGTCGCGTTGGTCGTCACGCCGATGCCCGACGTGTTCTTGCCGAAGCCGGACACGGAGTAGTACAGCAGCCAGCGGCCATTGTGCCGCTGGACGTCCGGCGCCCAGATATGGTCGTTGAACGTCGGCGCCGCACGTTTCGCCCACGCCGGTTCGCCCGCAAACACACGGCCTTCCGGCTTCCAGTGCAGCATGTCCGGCGACGAGTAGAACGTGATGCCGGGCCCCGTGCTGTACAGGTAGTACGTGTTGCCGTCCTTGGCCATCACGGGGTCGTGCACGCCGACCTGGGCGGCGTGCGCCGCCGCGGCCACGAGCATCGCGGCCGCGAGTGCGGGCACTTTCATACCTTAACCTTCGACGGCGACGACCAGCACCGACTTGGCCGGCACCTTGATCGTCAGCTTGCCGCCGCTGGCGTTGGCGCTGAACGGCACCGGCTTGACGGCGTCCTTGCGCTCGAACGTGTTGTGGGCGTCCATCGCATCGGCCGTCAGCAGCTGGCCGCGCACGGCGCCGACGTTCTGGCCGGCGACGTTCAGGACGACGTCGGTGGCCTCGTGCGGGTTCGTGTTGACGAGGGCGACATAGGTCTTGCCGTCCTTGGCCTTCGCGGCGGACGCGCTGATGCCCGGCACGCCCTGGCCGTTCGAGCCGTAGGTCGTGTTGTTCGACAGCGAGACCGGCAGCGACGTCGCGCCCTGGAACGGCACGTACATCTTGAAGGCGTGGTAGGTCGGCGTCAGCAGCATCTTCTCGTTGTCGGTGATGATCATCGCCTGCAGCACGTTGACCATCTGCGCGATGTTCGTCATGCGCACGCGGTCGGCGTGGGCATGGAAGATGTTGAAGTTGAGCGCGGCCACGACGGCGTCGCGGATCGTATTGCGCTGGAACAGGAAGCCCGGGTTGGTGCCCTTCTCCACGTCGTACCAGGTGCCCCACTCGTCCACGTCGAAGCCGATCTTCTTCTCCGGGTCGTTCTTGTCGAGGATCGCGACGTTCTTGCGGATGAAGTCTTCCATGCGCAGCGTCTGCGACATCGTCGAGAACCATTCCGATTCCGGGAAGCCGGTGGCGGCGCCCTTTACTTCCCACTTACCGGTCGGCAGCGTGTAGTAGTGGAAGCTGATGCCGTCCGTGCGGCCCTTCAGGTCGCGCGACAGGACTTCGGTCCACGCCGTGTCGTCGCCGGTGCCGCCGCTGGCGATCATCTTCGGACGCAGGTGCTGCGGCGCCTTCAGGAACGTGTTCCACTGGCGATACAGGTCGGCGTAGTACTCCGGACGCATGTTGCCGCCGCAGCCCCACGACTCGTTACCGATGGCGAAGTAGGCGACCTTGAACGGCGCCGGGTGGCCGTTCTTCGCGCGCAGCTCGGCCAGCGTCGACTTGCCTTCCGACGTCATGTACTCGATCCACTCGGCCGCCTCCTGCGGCGTACCGGTACCGAGGTTGCCGTTGACGTAGGCGTCCGCGCCCAGCATCTCGACGAGGTCGAAGAATTCGTGCGTGCCCACCGCATTGTTTTCCGGCACACCACCCCAGTTCGTGTTGACCTTCACCGGACGCTTGTTGCGCGGGCCGATGCCTTCGCGCCAGTGGTATTCGTCGGCGAAGCAGCCGCCAGGCCAGCGGACCAGCGGCACGTGCATGTCCTTCAGCGCATTGACGACGTCGTTGCGCCATCCTTTGGTGTTCGGGATCTTCGAATCCGGGCCGACCCACAGGCCGCCGTAGATGCCGGTGCCGAGGTGTTCGGCGAACTGGCCATAGACGTCCTTGTCGATCACCGCGCCCGGCTTGGTCGTGTCGACAGTGACGTTCACCTGCGCGAACGCGGCGCCGGCGCTGAATGTGGCGGCAAGGCCGAGGGCGAGGATGGTGGGTTGGAATGCCTTCATGTGGTCTCCGTAGGGATGGTTTGTTTTATTGAAGAACAGAATCCGTCATTCCGGCAATGCCAGGAATGACGGTTTCAGGGTGGCGGAAAAAGGACGGGCGTCCTCGTCACACCCAGCCGGCGTCGACGATGAATTCCTGCCCCGTGCACATCTTGCTGTCGTCGGCGGACAGGAACAGCACCATGGCGGCGATATCCTCGGGCATCAGCTTGCCCGGCAGGCATTGAGAGCGCGCGATCTCCGCTTCGCCCGCCTCGTCCAGCCACAGGTCGATCTGGCGCTGGGTCATCACCCAGCCCGGCGTCACGGTGTTGACGCGGATGTTGAATTTGCCCAGGTCGCGCGCGAGGCAGCGCGTCAGGCCGATGACGGATGCCTTCGTCGTCGCGTAGATCGGGTAGTTCGGGTTCTTGGCGTGCCACGACATCGAACTGAAGTTGATGACGGAGCCGCCGCCGCGGCGCTTCATGCCTTCCAGCGCGGCCTGCACGGTGAAGAACATCGGACGCTGGTTGATGGCGATGCGCTCGTCCCAGTACTCGACCGAGACGTCGCCGATCTGGTGGCGCTGGTCGTTGGCCGCGTTGTTGACGACGACGTCGAAGTCGCCCAGCTTGGCGGCCATCTCGGCCATCACGGCCTGCAGGCTCGGGATGTCGGTGATGTCGCAGTAACGGTAGATCGGCGCTTTGTGGCCGGCGGCCGCCAGGCGCGCCACCAGCGCTTCGCTGGCGTCGCGCATGATGTCGACGAAGCCGACCAGCGCGCCCTGCTCTACCAGCGCCGCGACGATCGCTTCACCGATCCCGCTGCCGCCGCCCGTCACGAATACCCGTTTGCCTTCGAGGCTACCGTACTTGGCTAAAGTACCCATCGTCGTCTCCTTACTCTTATTGTAAGCGGCGCCGGGATCGCCCCGGCGCCGCGTGTTGCTTATTCCTTGCCCAGCGCGCCGTCGCGGCGGCGCCAGATGCCGCGCGGGTTCTCGTCACGCAGCACCGCCGGCAGCAGCGCCTGCGGCAGGTTCTGGTATGCCACGGGGCGCAGGAAGCGGTAGATCGCGCCCGTGCCCACCGAGGTGCTGCGGCCGTCGGCCGTGGCCGGGAACGGACCGCCGTGCACCATCGCGTGCGTCACTTCCACGCCGGTGCCGAAGCCGTTGGCCAGGATGCGGCCGACCTTGCGCTCCAGCGTCGGCAGCAGGACCTGCGCCGCCTCGATGTCGCCTTCCTCGAGGTGGATCGCGGCCGTCAGCTGGCCTTCCAGGTGCTCGACGATCGCGCGCATCTGCTCGACGTCCTTGCAGACGACCAGCAGCGAGGCCGGGCCGAACACTTCCTCGTGCAGCTCCTTGCGGGCCAGGAAGGCGTCGCCTTCCACGCGGAACAGCGCGGCGTGGCCCTGGTTGTCTTCATGGTCCAGGCGCAGCAGCGTGGTGACCGCCTCGTTGCTGCCCAGCGCGGCGACGCCGCGGCGGAAGCTCGACGCGATACCGGCCGACAGCATCGTGGCCGGCTGCGTGTCGTTCAGCGCGGCCGTGGCCGACGCGCAGAACGTCGCCAGGCCCGGACCGTCGATCGCCAGCACGAGGCCGGGGTTGGTGCAGAACTGGCCGACGCCCAAGGTGAGCGACGCGGCGAATTCGCGGCCGATGCGCTCGGCGTGCTGTTCCAGCGCGACGGGCAGCAGGAACACCGGGTTAATGCTGCTCATCTCGGCGTAGACCGGGATCGGCTGCTGGCGGCCCGCGGCGACGGCCATCAGCGCGGTGCCGCCCGAACGCGAACCCGTGAAGCCGACGGCCTGGATGGCCGGATGCGCGACGAGCGCCTGGCCGATGCCGTTGCCCGTGCCGGTCAGCAGCGCGAACGTGCCGGCCGGCAGGCCGCACAGTTCGACGGCTTTCACGACGGCGCGCGCCACCAGTTCCGACGTGCCCGGGTGGGCCGAGTGGGCCTTCAGCACGACCGGGCAACCGGCCGCGAAGGCGGAGGCCGTGTCGCCGCCGGCGACGGAGAATGCGAGCGGGAAGTTCGATGCGGCGAATACGGCGACGGGGCCCACGCCGATCAGACGGCTGCGCAGGTCCGGACGCGGCGGCGTGCGCTGCGGCAGGGCCGGGTCGATGCGCGGATCCTGCCACGAGCCTTCGCGCAGCAGGGTGCCGAACAGTTTCAGCTGGTTGCACGTGCGGGCGCGCTCGCCTTCGATGCGGCCGCGCGGCAGGCCCGTTTCCGCCATCGCGCGCTCGACCAGTGCATCGCCCAGGGCCATGATCTGCTCGGCGACGGTGTCGAGAAAACTGGCGCGCTCTTCGTCGGTCGTGTTGCGGAAGACGTCGAACGCCTTGCCGGCGAGGCTGCAGGCCTCGTCGATCTGGGCGATGTCGACCATGTTGAACGCGGGTTCGATGTGGCTGCGTGCGGCCGGGTTCCAGGCCTTGAACGAACCGCCGGCGCCGCGCTTGGCGACACCGCCGATGAGGGCTTCGCCCGTGATTTGTGCGAGGGTCATAAGGTCTTCACTTTCGCAAATTGGGTAGTCTGGACGGCGAGCTTGTTGCGCAGCGCGGGGCCGAATTGCGGCGATTCGACTTCGAAGGTCTCGCCGGCCTGCACGCTGATGTTGTCGGCGAAGCTCAGGGTCGCGGTACCGAAGAAGTGGATGTGCACGTCGCCCGGGCGGTTGAACAGGCCGTACTTGAAGTGGTGGTATTCCAGGTTGGCGATCGTGTGCGACATGTTCTGCTCGCCCGACACGAATGCCTTTTCCCAGCGCACGGAGCCGTCGGCGGCGCGGATGCGCGACACGCCTTCGACGTGGGCCGGCAGTTCGCCGACCAGCAGCGCCGGGCCGACGCCGCAGTTGCGCAGCTTGGAGTGGGCGAGGTACAGGTAGTTCTGGCGTTCCGTCACGTGGTCGGAGAACTCGTTGCCGATGGCGAAACCGACGCGGTACGGCTGGCCGTCGTCGCCGATCACGTACAGGCCGGCGATCTCCGGCTCTTCACCGCCGTCCAGCGAGAAGTCCGGCATCTCCATGTCCTGGCCGCTGGCGCGCACGATCGAGCCGTCGCCCTTGTAGAACCACTCCGGCTGCACGCCGGCCTTGCCCGCTTCCGGCTTGCCGCCTTCGACGCCCATGCGGAACATCTTCATGGAGTCGGACAGCGATTCGACGTCGCCGCCGATCTTCTTGTGCATGGCGTCGCGCGCGTCGGCGCTGCCCAGGTGCGTCAGGCCCGTGCCGGTGACGTAGGTGTGGGCCGCGTCCGGGTGGTCGATCGGGGCCAGCACGCTGCCTGCCTGCGCGATCGCTTCATAGGATTCCTTGTCGCCGGTGGCGGCGGCGTCGGCCAGGCTGGCCAGGCTCTTGCCCTGCGCGATGGCGGCCTTGGCGAGTTCCAGCGTGGTGGCGTAGCCGGTGATGGCGGTGACGGTGTCGCCGTTCAGGATGCCGACGCGGCGGTCGCCGGCGGTCGTTTTGTATTGGATGAGCAGCATGTTGATGTCCGATTGTTCACATGTCAGTTGGACGCGTGGACGGAGGACCCGTCCACCCTACCGTAGGGTGGACGGCTCGGCCGTCCACGCGTCCAACACCATCGATTTAGTGGGAATGCTTGGGCACTGCGGACCCGCGGCAGCCGACGAGGAAGTCGAAGTCGCAGCCCTCGTCCGCCTGCAGCACGTGATCCAGGTACAGGCCCGCGTAACCGGTGCGCGGTGCTTCCTTCTGGTTCTCGGCGCGGTCCGCGAGACGGGTCTTGATCTCGTCTTCCGGCACGTCCAGGTGCAGGCGGCCGGCCTTGCAATCGAGTTCGATGAAGTCGCCGTCCTTGACGATGCCCAGCGGGCCGCCGGCCATCGCTTCCGGCGCCACGTGCAGCACGACGGTGCCGTAGGCGGTACCGCTCATGCGCGCGTCCGAGATGCGGACCATGTCGGTGATGCCCTTGGCCAGCAGCTTCGGCGGCAGGCCCATGTTGCCCACTTCGGCCATGCCCGGGTAGCCCTTCGGACCGCAGTTCTTCATCACGAGGATCGAGTTCTCGTCGACGTCCAGGTCCGGATCGACGATGCGCTCCTTGTAGTGGTCGAAGTCTTCGAACACGACGGCCTTGCCGCGGTGCTTCATCAGGTGCGGCGATGCGGCCGACGGTTTCAGCACGGCGCCACGCGGGGCCAGGTTGCCGCGCAGGATGCAGATGCCGCCGTCGTCGATCAGCGGGTTGTCGATCTTGCGGATCACTTCGTCGTTGTAGATCGGCGCGTCCTGGACGTTTTCCCAGATCGTCTTGCCGTTCACGGTCAGCGCGTCCTTGTGCGGCAGCAGGTTCGCTTCGCCCAGGCGGCGCAGCACGCCCGGCAGGCCGCCGGCGTAATAGAACTCTTCCATCAGGTAGCGGCCCGACGGCAGCAGGTCGACGATGGTCGGGGTGCCCTTGCCGATGTTGGTCCAGTCTTCCAGTTCCAGCGGCACGCCGATGCGGCCGGCGATGGCCTTCAGGTGGATCACGGCGTTGGTCGAGCCGCCGATCGCGGCGTTCGTACGGATCGCGTTCTCGAAGTTCTCGCGCTTGAGGATCTTCGACAGCTTGAGGTCTTCATTGACCATCTCGACGATGCGGATGCCGGACATGTGGGCCAGCACGTAGCGGCGCGCGTCGACGGCGGGGATTGCGGCGTTGTGCGGCAGCGAGACGCCCAGCGATTCGGCCATGCAGGCCATCGTGGACGCGGTGCCCATCGTGTTGCAGGTACCGGCCGAGCGCGAGTGGCCGGCTTCGGCGGCGAGGAAGTCGTGCATCGTGATCTGGCCGCCCTTGGCCTGCTCGTGCAGCTGCCAGACGGCGGTGCCGGAACCGATGTCCTTGCCGTTCAGCTTACCGTTGAGCATCGGGCCGCCGGTGACGACGATGGCGGGGATGTCGACGCTGGCCGCGCCCATCAGCAGGGCAGGCGTGGTCTTGTCGCAGCCGACCAGCAGGACGACGCCGTCCATCGGGTTGCCGCGGATGGATTCTTCGACGTCCATGCTGGCCAGGTTACGGGTCAGCATGGCGGTCGGACGCAGGTTCGATTCGCCGTTCGAGAACACGGGGAATTCGACCGGGAAGCCGCCCGCTTCCAGGATGCCGCGCTTGACGTGCTCGGCGAGCTTGCGGAAGTGGGCGTTGCAGGGGGTGAGTTCGGACCAGGTGTTGCAGATACCGATGATCGGCTTGCCCTGGAATTCATGATCGGGGATACCCTGGTTCTTCATCCAGCTCCGGTACATGAAGCCGTTCTTGTCCTGGGTACCGAACCACGCTGCGGACCGCAGGGTGGGCTTCTTTTTTGTCTCGGACATTCTTCCTCCGTCGTTTTTGTAATCTGAGCGACCCTTGTCGTCGTCCAGCTCAGCGATGGAGAAAGTCTAAAGGCCGATAAGATAACTTTCCAATCAATTTTTAGCAGCAATCGATATCGTTATCGGCATCGCTGTTACCGCTATCGGCGCCGACCAGCGAATCTGACCTCCGCCAAGCCCTTGATTGTTAGCGATTTGGCAAATACGCCGCCCGATTTTGGTGCATCCGCCAGCTGGCCGGCGCGCAGGCCGACTGTTGCGGAGGTGACATACAACACGTCCAGGTTCGGACCACCGAACGCCGGGCACGTCGGTTGCGGCGCCGGCAACGTCAATACGCGGTCGACGGTGCCGTCCGGTGCGAAACGCACGACCTGCCCCGCACCCCAGCGCGTGCTCCACAGATAGCCATCCGCATCGATCGTCGAGCCGTCCGGATCGCCCGGCGCCGCGTCCGCCGCCGCGAATTCGCGCAGGTTGGAAATGGCGCCCGTGTCAGGGTCATAGTCGCAGCAGCGGATCTCGCGCGTGCCGGAGTCCGCGTAATACATGGTGCGGCCGTCGGGGCTGAAGCAGATGCTGTTGGCGATGGCGACGTCGCCCAGCGGCAGGCGCTCCAGCGACAGGTCATGATTCAGGCGATAAAAACCGCCGATGGGATCCTTCGGGTTCTCGGCCTGGTTGAACACGCCGAACACGAAACGCCCCTGGCGGTCCGTGCGGCCATCGTTCAAACGGGTGGTGGGCAGGTGCGCCTCGACGTCGCAGATGCGGTCAAGTTCTCCGCTGGCGAGATCGAAGAACGCGAGGCCGGAGGCGAGGCCCAGCAGCAGGCGGCCGTCGTCGTGCGTCAGCGCCAGCGAGCACAGGCGCTCGGGCAACGGCCAGCGCTGCAACGCGCCCGTCGCGGGGACGTGCGACCACAATTCGCTGCCTTCGATGTCGGTCCAGAACAGGCGTGCGCCCTTGTCGTCCCAGATGATCCCCTCGCCCAGCGTATGCCGGCCATCCACCACCAGTTCCATCATGTAGCGTCTCTCCTGATTGCGTTACTGCGCCACCGAAAAGCGGAAGCGCGATTCCGTTTCGTAGACTTCGCCCGGACGCAGGATCGTGTTCGGGTACGCCGGCTGGTTGGGCGAATCCGGGTAGTGCTCCGGCTCGATGCAGAAGCCGCTACGGAACGTCCACGCATGGCCCTTGCCGCTCAGCGAGCCGTCGAGGAAGTTACCGCTGTAGAACTGCACGCCCGGTTCCTGCGTGAACAGTTCCAGCACGCGGCCCGTCGTCGGTTCGCACACGTGGACGGCGCGCTTCAGGCCCTTGTCGCCGAGGCCCTTGTTCAGCACCCAGCAATGATCGTAGCCTGTGCCGTGGCGCAGTTGCTTGTCCGGTTGCCCGATGCGCTCCCCGATGGTGCGCGGCTTGCGGAAGTCGAACGGCGTGCCCGTCACGGGGGCCAGTTCGCCGAACGGGATCGATTCCGCGTCGATGGGCACGAACTTGTCGGCGTCGATCGTCATCTCGTGGCCGAGGATGTCGCCCTGCCCCGCCCCGGCCAGGTTGAAATAGCTGTGCTGGGTGAGATTGACGGGGGTCGGCTGGTCGGTGACGGCGTGGAAGCGCACGACGATCTCGTTGTCGTCCGTCAGGGAGTACGTGGCGGTGGCGTCGAGGTTGCCGGGATAGCCCTGCTCGCCGTCCGGGCTGTGATAGCGCAGGACGAGGCTGTCGCCTTCGACGGCGGCCGTCCACAACACCTTGTCGTAGCCCGGGTCGCCGCCGTGCAGGTGGTTGTTGCCGTTGTTGGTCGTCAGCTGGTATTGCTTGCCGTCGAGCGTGAAGCGGCCCTTGCCGATGCGGTTGCCGTAGCGGCCGATCAGGGCACCGAAGTACGGGCTGTCCTTGATGTAGGGCCCGAGCGTCTCGAAGCCGAGGGCGACGTCGGCAAAGACGCCGTCGCGGTCCGGGACGTGGATCTCGGTGATGATGCCGCCGAAATCCAGCACCCTGACGACCATGCCGTTGTTGTTCTTGAGCGTGTATTGCGACACTTGCCTGCCGTCGGGCAAAGTCCCGAACGGCGCTTGGGTGATTCCGTTTTGCACGTTGTTATATCCTCAGAGGGTGGATGGCCGCCCGAATACCGGCATGCCGTTCTCGTCCCAGCGCAGCGGTTTGACGAAGGTATGGCGGTCCGGGTTCCATAACGGATCGCCGACGATTTCCGTATAAGTGCGCGCATGGTAGACGAGCATGACGGTGTCGCCATCTTCAGCATACGTAAAGCTGTTGTGGCCGGGTCCGTAGATGCCGTGATCGTAGCATGTACGGAACACGGGCTCGCGCGACTTTGTCCATACGGCCGGATCGAGCAGGTCCGCATTCTCGTCGGCCCACAGCAGGCCCATCGCGTAATTCTCGTCGGTGGCGCTGGCCGAATAGGAAATAAAAATCTTGCCGTTGCGGCGCAGGACGGACGGGCCTTCGTTGACCCAGAAGCCGCGGATTTCCCAGTCGTATTCGGGCTTCGACAGCAGCACCGGCTTGCCTTCGATCTGCCACGGCGTCTTCATCTTCGCGATGTACAGGTTCGAATTGCCTTCGATCTCGTTGTCCTTCTGCGCCCACAGGTAGTACAGCACCCCGTTGTGGTTGAACGTGGTCGCGTCCAGGCAGAACGTGTCGATGCCCGTGTCGACCTGGCCCATGAATTCCCACGTGCCTTCGAGCGGATTCGCATTCGTGTTGCGGATCGCGTACATGCGGTGCTGGAACAGCTTGTACTTGATCTCGCGGCTCGGCGCGGCGGCGAAGTAGACGTACCACGCGCCCATGTTGAAGTGCAGTTCCGGCGCCCAGATCAGCTCGCTGTAAGGGCCCGTGTCCGGCTTCACCCACGCGTCGACGGTGGGCGCCGTGGCCAGCCCGGCGATCGTCTGCGCGCGGCGCAGTTCGATGCGGTCGTATTGCGGGACCGAGGCGGTGAAATAGTAATAGCCGTCCGTGTGCTTATAGATGTACGGGTCGGCGCGTTGTTCGATGAGGGGTTTCAGTACGGTGTCTTGCATGATGTTCTCGCTAAATCTCGATGAAATGCGTCACGCGCTGGCGCGGAGCTCTTCCTTGACGGTCGAATAGTATTCGTCGCTGATGCGGTACTTGAACATCAGCGCCCCCATCAGGAAATGGAAAAAGCCGGGAATCACGGACAGCATCAGCGCGATGCCCTGCAGCGCCAGCGCGCTCTGTTCCTGGTTCGGCTGGTAGTGGAAATAATTCAACAGCAGGCCGACCATGCCGCCCGCGAGGCCCATGCCGGCCTTCTGGGCGACCGAGATGCCGCCGAACGCGAAGCCCGACACGCGCTTGCCCGTTTTTACTTGACCGTAGTCGATGGTCTCGGCAATCGCGGACCAGAACACGGGTGCGTGCAGGTCGACGACGAGCGACAGCAGGAAGTACAGGAAGAAGGCCAACGCCGTGTCGCCCGGCTTGACGAGGAAATAAATCATCACGGACAGCACCGCCACCATCAGCTGCGTGTAGCGGAACAGTTTGACCTTGCAGTAGAACTTGGTCACCCACGTCGACACGACCATCGCGATGATCGCGGCCGCGACGCCCGTCGACAGGAAGGCGGACACCGTCTCCGTATCGCCGTGCAGATAATACTTGGCGTAATAGATCGCGACGGAACCGCGGATCACGTAGCCGATGGTGCCCGTCACGCAGACGGCGCACAGGATCAGCCACTGGTCGTTCTTCACGAGCACCGCGATCTGCTCCAGCAGCGGCTGGCGCTTCGTTTTATAGACGACGCGTTCCGTCGTCGTGAAGAACGTGAACAGGAACAGCACGACGCCCAGCAGGGCCATCACGGCCATCGCTGCCTGGTAGCCGGCGGCCTGGTTGCCGTTGCCCCAGCGCTGCGCGAGGATCGGCACGACGATCGTGACCATGAATGCGCCGACTTTCGCGAGGAACAGGCGGTAGCCGTTGGCGGACAGGCGCTCCTGCGGATCGCTCGTCAGGCCGCTGATCAGCGAGATGTACGGCACGCCCACGCCCGACGTCATCAGGGTCATCAGGATATAGGTGGAATATGCCCACACGAGCTTGGCGTCGTAATTCCAGTCCGGCGTGCTGAACACGGCGTACACGGACAGGCCGTACGGGATCGCGAGGAACAGCAGATAGGGCCGGTAGCGGCCCCAGCGCGAAAGAAAACTGTCCGTCATCTGGCCGACGATCAGGTCGGAAATCGCGCCCACGATCTTGACGAGCACGAACAGCAGCGCGAGGTCGGTCGTCTTGAGCCCATAGACGTCCGTATAGAAGAAAGTGATGATCAGCATCATCGACGAGATCACCACGTTGAGCGCCATGTCGCCGGCGCCGAAGCCCACTTTTTCGAGGGTGGAGAGTTTCTGGGTATGCATACGGACGTCCTTCCAAACGAACAGGGTGCTACGCGGATTTCCGAGCAGCACCCTCATTATTGCCTATCGATCAGAGCCCTTGTTCAATGTTTCCAACGAAGGGCAAAGCCGACGACACGGTCGTAGCGACGCACGTCACGCGGCAGCAACGGCGTACCGTGGTAGTCGTGGTACTCCTGGTCCAGCAGGTTGCTGCCGTCCAGCGTTGCCGTCAGGTTTTCCGTGATCTTGTACGAGATCGATGCATCCAGCGTCTTGATCGGGTCGACGACCAGGTTCACGCCCAGGCCGCGGTAGTTGTACGTGTCCACGAACTTGTCGCGCCAGCTGTAGGCCAGGCGAGCCGACCACGGGCCGCGCTCGTACAGGCCGACGAGGTTGTAGGCCGTCTTCGACATGCCCGGGAACGTGTTGCGGGTACCGTCCGGCTCGTTCATGCCGCCGTTCATGTACGTGAAGTTCGCCTGCACGCCCAGACCGCTCATCCAGCCCGGCAGATTCGGGAAGAATTGCTGGTAAGCCGCTTCGAAGCCGTACAGCTTGGCCGTATCCGTGTTGTACGGACGGTCGATCAGGTAGCGCTCGCCGTCGATCACTTCCGTCGCCTGGCGGTGGCGGATGAAGTTCTTGAAGTTGTGCTGGAACACGGTACCGGTCACGGAACCATCCTTCGAGAAATACCACTCCAGCGCCACGTCCAGGTTGCGGGCTTCCTGCGGCTTCAGGTTCGGGTTGCCCGCGGTGCCGGTCGGATCGTTCGCGTTGGTCGTGGTGCGCGAACCCAGCACCATGCCCGGGTTGTAGTCGCCGAACGCGGCACGTTCGATCGCCTTGCCGGCCACGACGCGGCCGACGAGGTCCTCGCGGAAGTTGGCGCGCAGGTTCAGGCTCGGCAGCACGTCGGTGTTGCTGGACGAGACGGCGATCGGCGTGACCGGGCCGGAGCCGGCACGCGAGTTACCCTTGACGTCCTGCTTCGTGTTCACGACGCGCACGCCCAGCGTGCCTTCGACCGGCACACTCCAGGCGTCGAAGCCGATCTTGGCCTTGCCGTAGATGGACTGCGTCGTCTCACGGTCCGAGTAGTACGACAGCGGATCGTCCGGCAGGCCGTTCGGCGTGCCCAGGATGGCCTGGCGCACGGTGCCGGTGTTATCCAGCAGATACTGGTAGCAGGCGGCGTAATACTGGTTCACGCCGTAGTTGCCGTGGATCTCGGGGCTCTGGCACGACAGGCCGGGGATGCTGGCCGGGCTCACGCCCGTGATGGTGGCCGGACGGTAGTTGCCCAGTTCATGCGCATACGATGCATTGCGCTCGGCCCAGCGCACGCCGCCCGTCAGCTCCTTCAGCAGGCCGTCGTTTTCCGGCGTCCAGGTCACGTCGCCACGCCAGTCGTTGGCCGAGCCGTTCGAATGGTTGTGGTTGTCGTACAGCGCGATCATGGTCCACTTGGACGGATCGGTCAGGTTCACGCCCGGGTAATCGACGTAGCCGCCGCCGTCGCGCGTGCCGCCGACGACCGGGTGGAGCGGGGTGTAGATCGAGTCGAGGATCGGGTTTTCCTGGCGGTAGGTCGACACCGTGCGCACCAGTTCGGACGACACGCGGATGGTCGACGATGCGTCCCAGGTACCGCCCAGCGCGAGCTGGCTGCCCTTCGACCAGTCACGGCGCGCCTGGGTCGAGCTCAGCACCAGCGAATTGTCGCTCGGGTTGCTGATGCTGCTCAGGTAATTCTTGCCGTCCTGCGAGATCGTCTCGAACTTCGTGTTCGCGTAGTTCGGATTATTGGCATAGACCGGGAAACCGCCCACGAAGAAGACGCTCTGCGAATCGTGGTCGATCTTGGTGCCGAAACCTTCCGCGTAGAACTGCATGTCGCGGTTCGGGCGCCACTGGGCCGCGAAGTTGGCCGCCAGGCGCTTGCGGTCGCCCGTCGTCATCACGCGGCCGTTGCCGTCCGCGCCCTGCACGGCCTGGCCGGACTGCGTGGTAAGGTTGGCGGGCTGGCCGGCCCATGCCACTTCGTCATGGTAGCGGCCGCGCTGGTACGACAGGCCGCCCAGCAGGCCGACGTCGCCGATGCTGGTCTTCCAGCGGTTCGACCACAGGCCGCCCACTTGCGGGTCGGTCTTGCCGGCCTTGTCGCGGTTCTCGGCACGGGCGTTGATGGCGACCTGCTCGCCCTTGAAGTCGAACGGACGGAACGTGCGCACGTCGATGACGCCCGACGTGCCGCCTTCGACCATGTCGGCGCCCTGCGATTTGTAGACATCCACGCGCTGCAGCATGGACACCGGCACGTCGGTCAGGTTCAGGCTGCGGCTGGCGGCGGTGAACATCTCGCGGCCGTTCAACAGCGTCGTCACGCCGCCGAGGCCGCGGATCACGATGTTGCTGGCTTCGCCGTTGTTGCGCAGGATCTGCACGCCCGTGACGCGGCCCAGGATCTCGGCCACGTTCTTGTCCGGGAACTTGCCGATATCGTCCGCGACGATGGTGTCGACCACCTGCTCGGCATTTTTCTTGATGGTCTGGGCGCTCTGCAGCGCCTGGCGCTGGCCGCTGACGACCACGACGTTGGCACCACTCGCTTCGCTGGTTTGTTGCGCGGCGGCGTCCTGCGCACGCACGGACACGCTCGTCAAGAGACCGATGCCCATGAGTGCGGCGACGGTGCCGCGCAATGCGAAGGTGCGGGATGCGGGCGCGAAACGGCCCGATGCGATGGGTTCCATACGTCTCCTATTGCAATGTAAGTATTGTTATGTTTTTCTGAAAGCATCAAAAATCTTTCAGAACTGGCATGCTGGACAGTAATGTTAGGCGGTCGATTGAGAACGATCCAATCAATTTTTCCGCAACTTCGATATCGTTTTTTGTATGTGTAAAAGTAAGTAAAAGGAGATGACAACGATTTCACGTGGCAAAATGCGACGCATTCCCACTTTCTTTGAAATTCCATGCAGGCCACATTTCCGGTGTTCCGCGATCTCATCCTGGACACCGATCCGGACGGCGTGACGACGCCCGCGCAGATCCCGGACGGCTTCCTGCTGGCGCGCGCCGGCACCGTCAGCGCCCACTACATTCCGTTCGATTACGTGAACCGCGCGGCCCGGCTCGTCCTCGTCGGCATTTCTCCCGGCTTCGTGCAATGGAAGAACGCGGTGCGCGAGACGCGGCGCCAGCTCGCGCTGGACGCGCCCATGGACGAGGTACTGCGCGCGGCCAAGTACACGGGCGCGTTCTCCGGCGCGATCCGCCCGAACCTCGTCGCCCTGCTCGACCACGTGGGCCTGCACCGCTGGCTCGGCATCGCCAGCTGCGCGTCGCTGTTCGGAGAACACGCCCACCTGATGCACGTGACGGCCGTGCTGCGCCATCCCGTGTTCGTCAACGACAGGAATTACAACGGCGCGTCGCCGAACATGCTGACGACGCCGCTGCTGCAGGCCCAGCTGCTCGACTATTTCGCGGCGGAAGCGCGCTCGCTGCCCGACGCGGTGGTCGTACCGCTGGGCCCGAAGGTCGGCCTCGCGCTCGACTGGCTCGCGGCGCGCGGCGTGCTGGATGCAGACCGCATCCTGCACGGCATTCCCCACCCTTCCGGCGCCAATGCCGAGCGCATCGCCTACTTCCTCGGCCGCAAGGACAAGGCCTCGCTGTCGCGCCAGACGAACGGCGCGCAGATCGATGCGGACCGGCTGGCGCTGCGCGCGAAGATGGCCGCGCTGGGCGTGGATTGAACGGGCCAGATCGCACAAGCAACAACATGCGGACACAGCTGTCTTTCGTGCTGCATGTCCGGCGCACGCGGCGTTACACTGATAACGTCCAGCGCCAAGGTAGACGATCATGCAGAATTGTTCTCCCGAAGAAGTCCGCTCCCTCCTCGACAAGATCGAACAGTTGCCGGTGCCGTTCTTCAAGCGACTGATCGAGGCGAGCAACACGGGCATCATCATTTCCGACGCCAGCCTGCCGGACAATCCCATCGCCTACGTCAACCCCGCGTTCGAGCGGATCACGGGTTACGCGCTGTACGAAGCCGTCGGCCGCAACTCCCGCTTCCTGCAGCGCGACGACCGCGACCAGCCCGAGATCGCACTGCTCCGCCACTGCATCGAGCACGCGGAAATCTGCACGGCGCTGCTGCGCAACTACCGCAAGGACGGCAGCCTGTTCTGGTGCCGCATGCACCTGTTTCCCGTGCACGAGAACGGGAGCACCCCCACGCATTTCGTCGCCTTCATGCAGGACGTGACGGAAGTGGTGGAAGCCCAGCAGGCGGCCGTGCACGCGCGCGAGCGGCTGAGCACCGTCCTGGAAAGCATCTCGGACGGCTGCGTGTCGCTCGACCGCGAGTGGCGCTTCACGTACGTCAACACGCGCGGCGCGGCCTGGATCGAACGGACACCGGAAGAGCTGATCGGCAAGAGGATCTGGGACGAGTTCCCGGAAGCCGTCGGCGGCCCGTTCCATGATGCCTACCAGCGCGCGATGCACGACCGCGAATTCGCCCGCTGCGAGAATTACTACGCGCCGCTGGGCATCTGGCTGGAGCTGCGTGTGTACCCGTCGCGCGAAGGCGTCACCGCGTTCTTCGCCGACGTCACCGAGCGCAAGGAAGCGGAGACGCGGCTCATGCACATGGCCACGCACGACAGCCTGACGGGCCTGCACAACCGCTTCAGCTGCCTGCGCGCGCTTGACGAGGCACTGGCACGTTCCGTCGAGGACGAGCGTCCGGTGGGCGTCCTGTTCGTCGACCTCGACCACTTCAAGGAAGTCAACGACGCCCACGGCCACCGCGCGGGCGACGCGGCCCTGCAGGAAATCGGCCGGCGCCTGGGGAGCCTCGCCGGCGCCGGCATCACGGTGGCGCGCATCAGCGGCGACGAGTTCGTGGTCGTCCTCGAAGGCATGGACGTCGACGGTGCGAAGGGCGTGGCCGCGGCCGTCCTGCACCACCTGGCCACGCCCATCGCCGTCGATGGCCATTACGTGACGGTGGGCGGCAGCATCGGCATCGCGATCGGCAACGGCCGCGACTACTCGGCCGACGAACTGCTCAACAACGCGGATGCCGCCATGTACCAGGCGAAGGACAATGGCCGCCACACGTACGCCGTGTTCTCGACGACGGCGCGCCACCTGCTCAAGCAGCGCCTGGAGCTGCGCCAGGACGTGTTCTCGGCCCTCGAACGGCGCCAGTTTTTGCTGTTCTACCAGCCGCAGGTCAGCGCCGTGAACGGCGCCGTCGTGGGCGCAGAGGCCTTGCTGCGCTGGGAGCATCCGCGCCTCGGCCTGCTCGCCCCCGACCTGTTCCTGCCGATGCTGGAAGGCTCGCCCGCCATCACGGCCGTCGGCGCGTGGGTGTGCGAGGAGGCGTGCCGCCAGGCGCGCGAATGGGAATTGCTGGGCTACCGGCTGCGCATGGCGGTGAATGTCTCCCCACGCCAGCTGATGGACGAAAACCTGCCGCCGCTACTGACGAACCTCGTCACCCACTACGACCTGGACCCCGAGTGCATCAAGCTGGAAGTCACCGAGAGCATGCTGATGCAGGACATCGACAAGGCGGCAGCCGTGCTGAGGCTGTTGCAGCGCGACGGCTTCCGCATCGCGCTCGACGACTTCGGCACGGGCTACTCGAACCTGTCGTACCTGCGCACATTGCCGATCACCGCGATCAAGATCGACCGTTCGTTCGTGCGCGAGATCGAACAGGACCGGCGCTGCCTGGACATCGTCAACGGCGTGATCGCCTTCGCCAAGTCCCTCAAGCTGGACGTGATCTGCGAAGGCATCGAGACGGAACTGCAGAAGGAAGCGATCCGCTCGACGGGATGCGACGTCCTGCAGGGCTATTTGATCGGCAAACCGATGCGGGCGCAGGATTTCAAGGCGCTGCTGCTGGCCCAGAAAGCCGAGCCGACGCAAACCGACCCAGGATGCCAGTCGTAGGGTGGACGGCTTTGCCGTCCACCCTACGCCGTAACGGCCACCTCGGCGGGGGTCTTTTCCACCTGCCGCTTGAACGCGTACAGGCTCAGGACCATCAGCGCGATCGGCACGAGCGTCAGGTAGAACGCGAAATGCCCGCTCACGTGCCCGAACACATACCCGGTGATCAGTGACCCCGTCGTGCCGCCGAGCGCGGAAAAGATCACCAGCAACCCCGTCATCGGCGCGTGCTGGTGGCGCGGCAGGGAACTGAGCATCACGGAATTGATGCCCGGGTAGATCGGCGCCATGAACAGGCCGATGAGCGGGAACAGGAACGCCGCGACCGGCGCCGTCGCCCACGTCACGTTCGGATCGTGCGGGATGCCGTGCGTGAGCGGCAGCGACAGCAGCACGGTCGCGCCCATCGCCAGCATGCATACGGTGAGCACGGGATACCAGTTCAGGCGGCGCATCACGACGCCGGCCAGCAGGCGTCCCACCGCGAGGCAGCCCGCGAAGATGCTCGTCACCTGCACGCTCATCGTGGCCGGCAGCATCAGGATCTCATTGTTGAACGTGGGAAGCCACGAACCGATCGCCTGCTCGACGAGAACGGACAGGAAGGCCGTCAGCACGAACACGTACACGAGCGGCCGCACGAACAGGCGCAGCATCTCGAGGAAGTCGGCGGCCGGGCCGCGGCTGTCCGGCGGCGCCGCGCCGACTTCGTCGAACGTCGTCGCCAGCACGAGCAGGAACGTCGCCGCGCACAGGCCGGACAACAGCCAGTACACGTTCAGCCAGCTCGTGGAGGCCGGATGATCGGCATCGATGAAGAAGCCGAAGATCCAGTATGCCGACAGCACGCCGACCATGAAGAAGCCTTCCAGCATGTTTGTGATGCCCGCATGGTGCTTGCGGTCGCGCGCGACGAGGCCGATGGTCGAGTACACGGACACCTTCACCAGCGCGAACGCGACGCCCACGCACAGGAACAGCAGTTTCGCCGTCGCGAAGGCCGGGATCAGCGGCATCGCCAGGGTGGCGACGGCGACGATCGCCAGCGCCACCAGCATCGCCTTCTTGTAGCCGAAGCGCGGCAGCGTCGACGCGACGAGGAACGACACGATCGCGATCGGCAGGTCCTTGAACCCTTCCAGCACGCTCGCCGCGCCCTTGTCGACGCCATACGTATGAATGACCTGCAGGATCACCGTGCCCACGCTGTTGAGCAGGATGGCGAACACGAAGTAAATCATGAACAGGGCGAGCAGGATGCGGCGTTGGTTCATGTTGTCTCCAGTTTTTATAATCGTTTTTTTAGTAGTCTTGCAGCCTGAACGCTTCCATCGACGGTATCACACGATCCGCGCGGTGCAGCACGTCCGGACTGCCGACGCCGACGGCGAACATGCCCGCATCCTTGATCGACGCGACGCCCGCCGCCGCATCCTCCACGCCCAGGCAATCCCTGGGATCGACGCCAAGGTGCGCGGCCGCGGTCAGGAAAATCTCCGGATCCGGCTTGCCGTTGACGACGGTCGCGGCGTCGACGACGTCGTCGAAGCGGTCGCGGATGCCCAGGCGGTCCAGCACCGTGAACGCGTTGCGGCTGACGGACGCGAGGCCGATCTTCAGGCCGGCGGCGCGCACTTCTTCCAGCGCGCGCAGGGCACCGGGCAGCAGGTCGTCCGGGGTCATCGTCGCGATCAGTTCCTGGTAGTGCGCGTTCTTCGTGTCGGCCAGCGCGCGCTTTTCCTCGGGCGTGTACGTGCGCGGCGCGCGCGCCAGGATCAGCTCCAGGGAGCCCATGCGGTCGACACCTTTCAGCTGTTCGTTGAACGCTTCGTCGAACGGCGCGCCGACGCTGTCCGCGAGGCGCTTCCACGCCAGGTAGTGGTAGTGCGCCGTGTCCGTGATGACGCCGTCGAGGTCGAAGATCACGGCTTTGAATCTAGAAGTCATTGTTGGTTCTCCATGCGGATGTGGGTGCGCTGCGCGTTCAGTGCGGTCAATGTGCCGGCGTGCGCGAAGGTCAGGCTGTCGCCGCGCAGCAGGCGGTAGTCCGTGCCGGTGCCGTCGACCGACACCTCCAGCAGTGCGCCCCGTACCTGCGCCTTGAAGCGGTAGCCCGTCCACCGGTCGGGGAGCGTCGGCGCGAAGCGCAGGCCCGCTTCGTCGAGACGCATGCCGGCGAAGCCGTAGGCGACGCCCAGCCACGTGCCGGCCATCGCGGCCGTGTGCACGCCGTACTGCGTGTTCGCGTGCGTGTTGTCGAGGTCCAGGCGCGCCGTCTCCATGAAGTAGGCATAGGCCTTGTCGCGGTAGCCGATCTCGCTCGCGACGATGCTGAAGATGCAGGACGACAGCGAGGAATCGTGCGTCGTCACGCGTTCGTAGAAGTCGAAGTCGCGGCGCTTGTCGTCGAGCGAGAACTGGTTCGACAGCAGCAGGAGCGCCAGCACGACGTCCGCCTGCTTGCACACCTGGTGGCGATAGATCACGAGCGGGTGGTAGTGCAGCAGCAGCGGATAGTTCTCTTTCGGCGTGTTCGCGAAGTCCCACGGTTTCTTGGACAGGAAGCTGTCGTCCTGTTCGTGGATGCCGAGGTCCTCGTCGTACGGCAGCACCATCGCGTCGCTTGCGGCCCGCCACGCCTGGATCTCCGCGTCCTCCAGGCCGATGGCGGCGGCGATGCGCGCATAGTCGGCGGGGCGCTCGGCGCGCAGGCGCTCGGCGACGTCCGCCGCGAACGTCATGTGCATGCGCGCCATCGCGTTCGTGTAGTAGTTGTTGTTGACGATGGCCGTGTACTCGTCCGGTCCCGTCACGGTGTTGATGCAGAAGCAGCCGGCGCGGTCGTAGCTGCCGATGCCCGTCCAGATGCGGGCCGTCTCCAGCACGATTTCTGCGCCCTGCTCCGCCATGAAGTCGAAGTCGTTCGTCGCCAGCAGGTATAACCGGATCGAGTACGCGACGTCCGCGTTGATGTGGTATTGCGCCGTCCCGGCCGGGAAGTAGGCGGAGCACTCCTCGCCCGCGATCGTGCGCCACGGGTACAGCGCGCCTTTCGCATGCGCCATCTGGCGTGCGCGTTCGCGTGCCTTCGGCAGGCCGTTGTAGCGGTACTGCAGCAGCGCGCGCGCGATCTCGGGACGGGAGTACAGGAAGAACGGGAACACATAGATTTCCGTGTCCCAGAAATAGTGGCCTTCGTAGCCTTCGCCCGTCACGCCCTTGGCCGCGATGTTCGTCCTGCCGTCGCGGCCGACGGATTGCAGCAGGTGGAACTGGTTGAAGTGCACGCCCTGCTGCAGGGCGTCGTCGCCGGCGATGGCCACGTCCGCATCTTCCCAGAAACGTGCCAGATAGTCGGCCTGTTCGCGCGCCAGCGCGTCGAAGCCGGCGGCGCGGGCTGCCGCCAGCTCGGCGCGCGCGTGCGGACCGACGGCGTCGGCCGCCATGTCGCGCGAGCTCGCGTAGGCGACGTATTTGTGCACGGTGAACGTGGCGCCCTGCTCCACGTCCGCGTCGAACGTGTGGCCCAGTCCGGCCTGCTCGATGCGTACGGCGCCCGACGGCACGGTATCCGTCGCGGTGGCCAGGGTGAAACCGCTGTGGCGCGTGCGCTGCAGCAGCAGCACGTCGTGCATGCCGACATCGCGTTGCGTCTCGATCAGCGACGCACCCGTCAACGCCGAACCGACGCGCGGATCGTCGCCCGCCTGCAGGTTCGTCACGTCCGCATCGATGTCCGCGACGATGCGGACAAGGCCCGAGAAATTCAGCGGCGTGACGGCGTATTCGATGGCGGCGACGTGCTTGCGGCCGAGGGCAACGAGGCGGCGGCTCGCGATGCGCACACGCTTGCCGGTGGTGGTCTCCCACTCGACCGTGCGCTCGAGCAGGCCGGTGCGGAAGTCGAGGGTGCGTTCCCACGCGAGCACCTTGCCGGTGTCGAGAGCGAAGCGTTCGCCGTCGACGACCGCGGCGATGCGCTTGGCGTTCGGCACGTTCAGCATGAATTCGTTGATGCGCGCGAGGCCGTAGGCATTCTCCGGATAACGGATCGCTTCGGTGTCGTGGAAGCCGTTCAGGTACGTGCCTTCCAGGGTCTGGCCGGCGCCACCCACGGTGCCCTCGTCCGGCGTGCCGCGCATGCCGATCCAGCCATTCCCCAGGGTGAACAGGGTCTCGTGCAGGAACGCGCGTGCCGGGTCGAGGCCGGCTTCGCGGATGCGCCACGGTTCGGCCGCGATGGCGTTATTGTTATCGATGTCATTTTCCACTTCAGTTTCCTCGTCTCGTGCGCGCAGGCGCGTTTTCAAGCTTTTATGATGGTGCGATCAGGTGTGGCGAACGATCAGCGTGGTCGGCAGCATTTCCGAATGCGCCGGTTGGCCTTCGATCATGGCCAGCATTTTTTTCGCGAGCAGCACGCCGCCGTCGCGCAGGTATTGGTGGACGCTCGTGAGCGGTGGCACGAAGCTGGCGGCGCCCGGCGTATCGTCGTAGCCGATCACGGAAATATCGTCGGGAACGCGCAGGCCCGCTTCCGTCAGCGCGCGGATGGCGCCCATCGCCAGCAGGTCGCTGGCGGCGAACAGGCCGTCGATGCTGTGGCCGCTCTTCTTTTTCAGCAGCGACGTCACGCAATCGAAGCCCGCTTCGAACGTGAACGCCTTCGGGCGCAGGATGTGCACGGTGGCGCGGCCGGACAGCGCGTCGATGAAGCCGGCGCAGCGTTCCTGCACCTCGGCGTGGTCGACGTCGCCCACGAAGATCAGCTTGCGCCGGCCCTGCTCCAGGAAGCGCTCGGCGACGCTGGCGCCGCCTTTGCGGTTGTCGGAACCGACCACCGTGTATGTGGCGCCCTCTTCCGGCGCGCCCCACACGACGAGCGGCAAGGTCGTCTGCTGCAAGGCTTTCACGGCCTCGCCGTGCGAACCCTGGCCCAGCAGGATCAGGCCGTCGGCGCCCTGCACCGGCGCCGTGTCGAGCAACTGTTTGGACGTAAGGACGACGCTGTAGCCGGCGGTGGTCAGTTCCTGGGTGATGCCGCCCAGCAGTTCGAGCGGATACGGATCCGACATCGGCCGGCCCTTCACGGGCGTCATCTCGACGACGACGGCGACGGAGTACGACCGGCGCATGCGCAGGTTGCGGGCGCTGATGTTGAAGCGGTAGCCCTGCTCCTGCGCGATCTTGCGGATCTTTTCCCGCGTGTTTTCCGTCACGAGCGGACTGTCGCGCAACGCCCGCGACACCGTGATCGTGGAGACGCCGGCGATCTTTGCCAGGTCTTCCATCGTCACGGCAGAGTCGCCGGCCAGGGGTTTCTTCGCTTGCGCCATAGTGTTCGTGAGAAGTAAATCTTGGGATAGCGGTAACAGATTACTTGAGCGGAATGGATTATGACAGATTTTTTTGCTGTGTCGACAAAAAATGACATCGATAGCATTTTGATTGACATCGATGTCAATCCAGTGTTTCAATGGCCGCAGTTTCCTTGTCGAACCATCAATCGCGAGGAAAACCGGGGAGGAGACGCCCCGCAGCCGGTCCCCAATCACAAGAGAGCATAAAATGAAAAACACCATGCAGTTCCCGCAACTGTCTGCAGTTGCCCTCGCTGTCCTCGCACTCGTCGCCCAGTCCCAGGCTGTCGCCCAGGACAATGTCCAGAAAGAAATCCAGCAAGTCGTCGTGACCGGTACGGCCTCGGCGTCGGGCACGCGCAAGATCGACACGAGCTTCTCGATCACGACCGCGACCGAAGAACAGCTGAAGCAGGCCGCCCCGTCCAGCACGGCCGACGTGCTGAAGATCGTCCCGGGCGTGTACGCCGAGGCGACGGGCGGCCAGTCCGGCGCCAACATCGAAGTGCGCGGCTTCCCGTCGGGCAGCGATTCGCCGTTCGTCTCCGTGCAGATGAACGGCAACCCGATCTTCCCGGTCCCCGTGCTGTCGTTCTTCGAAGGCTCGTCCGCGTTCCGCCTGGATGACACGATCGAGCGCGTGGAAGTGCTGCGCGGCGGTCCCAGCACGATTTATTCGAGCGGCCAGCCGGGCGCCACGATGAACTTCATCATGAAGAAAGGCGGCGACGAGCCGGAAGGCAGCCTGCGCTTCACGACGGGCACCGGCAGCCTGCGCCGCTTCGACGGCGTCTACAGCGGCAAGATCGCCGACGGCTGGTACGGCATGATCGGCGGCTTCTACCGCACGACGAATGGTGTGCGCGACGCCGGCTTCCCGGCCGACGACGGCGGCCAGCTGTCCGCCTCGCTGACCCGCAAGCTGAACCAGGGCGAGCTGACGGTGTATGCCCGCTCGACGTCGGACAAGAACGCGTTCTACACGGGCGTCCCGCTGATCTCGTCGAACAACGGCCACACGATCTCCTCGTTCCCCGGCTTCGATCCGCTGCGCGGCACCCTGATGAGCAACGAGATGCGCAACTTCACGGTGGAAGCCGGCCCGGGCAAGACGCTCACGTACGACCTGGGCGACGGCCGCGGCCTCTCGTCGAACCTCGTCGGCGCGGATTTCCAGCAGAAGCTGAACGGCTGGGACGTGTCGAACAAGTTCAACTACTTCAAGGGCGACCTGAACACGATCGCCATGTTCACGGGTAACAACCCGCTGAGCGCGGCCGACTACGTGAGCCAAGCCATCGCGTCCGCCAACGGCAACGCGGCCGTGGTCGCCGCGGCAGGCGCGCCCGCCACCAGCGGCGCCATCACCTACACGAACGGCGGCGGCACCGTCGCGGGCAACCAGCAGGTGGTGCAGGCGGGCCTGTGGGCCGTCGAGAAAAAACTGCGCTCGTTCACGGACGAATTTCGCGTCAGCAAGGACATCGGCTACAACAACACGATCACGGCCGGCGCCTATGTCGCGAACTACTCGTCGCACGACATCTGGTACCTGGGCAACAGCCACCTGATGACGGCGACGCCGAACGCGCGCCTCATCGACGTCAAGCTGAACAACGGCGCCATCGTCTCGAAGAACGGCACGGACGGCAACGTGTTCTACGCACCGATCGCCTCGTACGACGGCCGCAACACGGCCGTGTTCATCGCCGACGAATGGCGCATCAACGACCGCATCAAGGTCGACGCCGGCATGCGCCACGAGAAGCAGCACATCTCGGGCTCGATCTCGAACCTGACGTCGATCGACCCGGACAACAATCCGCTGACGGTCTACAACAACGGCACGTCGACGCCGAGCGGCAGCTTCACGGGCCTGTCGCGCGACGACACGGCGAATTCCTTTACCGCCGGCGGCCTGTACAAGCTGACGAAGGATTCCAGCGTGTTCGTGCGCGCCAACCAGGGCCACACGTTCATCTACTTCGACGACCTGCGCAACGCCGGCACGCAGGACGTCGTGAACGACCGCAACCGCGTCCCCACGCCGAAAGTCACGCAGTACGAGATCGGCTACAAGACGGCGACGCCGCTGTACAGCGCCTACGTGAACGCGTTCTTCACGGACTTCACGGGCATCTCGTTCCAGCAGATCACGACGTCCGGCGTGCTGTACTCGGTGAGCGGTTCGCACGGCAAGGGCGTGGAATTCGAACTGGCCGTCCGTCCGATCGCGGGCCTGCAACTGCAGCTGACGGGCGACTGGCAGGATTCGACGTACAAGGACAATCCTTCGATCGCCGGCAACCAGGTGCAGCGCCAGCCGAAGTTCCAGTACCGCTTCTCGCCGAGCTACCGCCTGCCGGTGGGCGACTACGCGCTGCGCTTCTACGGCACCTATTCGCACATCGGCGCGCGCTGGGCGGACCAGCAGAACACCCAGTACCTGCCGTCGTATAACACGCTGGACCTGGGCATCCTGGCCGAGCTGTCGGACAAGCTGGAATTCCGCGTCACGGGCACCAACGTCAACAACTCGCTCGGCCTGACCGAAGGTAACTCGCGCCTCGTCGGCGCCAGTGTCGGCCCGATCAACGCCCGTCCGATCTTCGGTCGCGCGTGGGAAGCCTCCTTGACGTACCGCTTCTGATGTAACGCTTTATCTCCTCTTCTGCTGTACCCTCTTGGCGGGACTTCGGTCCCGCCTTTTTTATTTTGCGCGTGACAACGCCACCGACGCGACGAGGACGATGATGGCTGCGACCGCGTACGGCGCACTGGCCCCGACGCCGTACAGCCAGGCCGCCGCCAGCGGCCCCGCCGTCCGTGCGATCGCCTGCTGCGCCTGGTTCGCGCCCTGCACTTCTCCCTGCCGTTCCGCCGGCGCGGCATTGGCGATCAACGCGCTCGCGGATGGCTGGAACAGGCCATCGCCGAACGTGAAGACCGCGATCCCGGCCACGAGCAGCGGCACGACGGCGTGCAGCGGCAGCAGCGCGACCAGGGCGAGGCCGAGTCCATTGATCGCGAGGCCGGCAGCGGCGACACGACGCTCGCCGAAGCGTGTCTGCAGGCGCGGCGCGGCGAAACCCTGGCTGACGATGTCCATCACGCCGACGCCGGCCAGCACGAGACCGATACCGCCGGGCTGGAAGGCGAGCAGATCCTTGAGCAGCACCGTCAGGTTTGCCTGCAGCACGGTGCCGCCCAAGGCAAAGCAGAACACGACCGCGAACAGCAGGCGCAGGCGCGGCTCGCGCAGCGCGCGCAGCAGCTGGCCCACGGCATTGAACTGGCTCCAGTGCAGGCTGACGCTGCGACGCGCGTGCGGATGGCTTTCCGGCATGCAGAACCAGACCAGCGCACAATTGGCCAGCGCCACCGCGGCCGCGCCATACAACGGCGCCGACAGCGACACCTGGCCGAGGGCACCGCCAAGGACGGGGCCGATCATGAAGCCAAGGCCGCCGGCGGCGCCGAGCATGCCGAACGCCGGGCCGCGTTCCTCGGGACCGTGGGTATCGGCGACGTAGGCATACAGCGCCGAGATGCTGCCGGCCGTCAGGCCTTCGATCACGCGGCCCAGCACCAGCACCCACAACGCCCCGCCGACACCGAACACGGCGAACCCCAGGGCGGAGCCGCACAGCGACACCAGCATGATCGGCCGCCGCCCGAAGCGGTCGCTCAGCGCGCCGAGCACGGGCGCGGCCACGAACGAACAGAGCGAGTACAGGGCGAGGATCAGCGACACCCACCAGGCGACGTCCGCCGCCGCGACGTAGCGCGCCACCGAGAACGGCAGCACGGGGATGATCAGGGTGAAGCCGGCGAAGTTGAAGAAGACGGAGACGGCGATGATGCCGGTGCGTCTTGTAAAAAGGGGGAAGAACGGGGATGACGATGCGTCCATGGACGGCTCCTTGATCGTCTGTTCGACCGGAGCAGTCCATCGACATGACGACCACACGGACGAACAGTCGGCGCCAACGGGCGCCAGTGTTCGTCGAGGGTTCGCATGCGAGACGACGCATGAAACAGAGCTTTCGTTTCCGAAAGGACTCGGGCCTACCTATAACCGAGTCTGCCTTTTCCGACAGCGGCAGTCTAGCGTGGTCTGCCTTGCCGGGCAAGTACCGACGCAAATACTGAAGTACCGACTTGACTTTCCCGTATATCCGACGAATACTGAAGTCCCAACTTCACTAAAGGAGCTGCCATGACCCAACCGTCTACCCAGTTCGACACCTTCGTCATCGAACGCGAATTTGCCGCGCCGCTGGCGCGCGTGTTCGCCGCCTTCTCCGACCCCGCCGTCAAGCGCCGCTGGTTCGCCGAGGGCGGCACGCACGATACGGAACACTATGCGCTGCAGTTCGAAGTGGGCGGCCGCGAGCAGGCGCGCTACCGGCTGCGGCCCGGCACGCCGCTGCCCGGTGCCGTGCTCGAAGCGGAGGGTGTGATCCTCGACATCGTGCCGCAGCAGCGCATCGTCATCGCGTCGACGATGGCGATCCAGGGCCAGCGCATGTCGGCCTCGTTGCATACCTTCGAGTTTTCCGGCGGCGCGGGCAAATCCACGCGCATGGTATTCACGCACCAGGCCGCGTTCTTCGAACACGCGGATGGCCCGGCGATGCGACGCGCCGGCTGGGAGCAGTTGATCGCCCAACTGCAGCGCGAACTCGATGCCGGCGCGGAGGCACATTGACTGCGACAGTAACGATTGCGGGGCTGGACGACGCCGACCGCATCTTTGCGGCGCTGGGGGACGGCACGCGACGCGCGATCTACAAGATGGTGGCCGCAGGACCGCGCACCGTGAGCACGCTGGCGCAGGCGCTGGGCGTGAGCCTGACGGCAGTCGCCCAGCACTTGCGCGTACTGCAGGCATGCGGGCTCGTGCGGACGCGCAAGGACGGACGCTCGCGCGTCTGCGAGATGGACAGCCAGGGACTCGACGTGCTCGCCGCGTGGGTCAGGCTCAACCGCCAGCTGTGGAACGACCGCTTCGACGCGCTCGACGCCATCCTGCGCGAGGACCCGCCCTAGCCGCCCGCCCCGGTCAGAAACCGACCTTCAGCCCGGCCGACCACACGCCCGCGCGCGCGCCGTAGTCCTTGCGCTTGCCGTAGTTCTCGTATTCGCCGACGAGGGACAGCATGTCGTTCAGCTTGTACTGCGCGCCCACGCCGGCGTACACGTCGTTGTCGGTTTCCGTTGCCGAATAGCCGAGGTTGTTGCTCCACTTGCGCTGGCTGTGCGCGAGGCCCAGCTTGCCGTAGGCCGAGAAGCGGTCGGTGATGGGCACCGTGTACTTCGCGGCGACGTAGGCGCCGTAGCCCTTGGTCGAGGTCTTCACGCCGCCCGGGATGCCCGTGTAGGTCTCCGAGTACTGGCGGTCGCGGCTCGAGAAGTTCACGTAGCCCGCTTCCACGCCCAGGTTGTTCGAGAAATCGACGCCGCCGAAGATCTTCGCGTCCGCGTGGCGGCTGTCGGTGTCCCGGTTGCTGGTGGTCGCAACACCGGCGCCGATATACGGCTTGAAGGTCGTCGACTGCTGCGCCTGGGCGGCGGCGCCGGCGACGAGCGCGGCGGCGGCAAGGATGAGGGGCAGTGCTTTCATGGCTATCTCCTGTAGTGGTTGTGAGGCCGCCACGATAGCAATGTGTTCGAAAAGCAAGAATCGGGGATTGGTAAGGATCTGTTACCGCTGTGCATATAATTGACTCGAAAGTCAAATATGCATGCAAATGCGACTTCGATGGTTACAAGAAATAGCGCGACGTTGGCTGCAGGTTGCCAGCCGAACGCCGACGCCATTTCCGTTTCATTTACTTACAATGGTGAGAATCATTTAACGGCATTGCCCACGTTGATGAACGGGACCGCACCACCGGCCACGCTGGGCAGCTTGCCATCCCACTTCTCGATGGCCATGCGCTGGTTCTCCATCTCGCGCAGGCGGATCAGTTCCGGCGTCACCTGCTGGCGCTGAACGGCCAGCGATTCGGCTTCGGCCCGGGCCTGGGCCACGCGCTGCTTCGCTTCCACCTCGATGCGCTGCAGGTCGCGTTCCGCCTTCAGCTTCAGCTGCTCGGCCGTCGTCTTTGCTTCGATCGCCTCATTGAACGAGCGCGAGAAATTGAAGTTCACGATCGAGAACTCGTCCACGACGATGCCGTGGCGTGCCAGCCGCTCGCGCAACTGGGTGACGATCTGGTCGCGCACGTCGGTGCGCTTGGCGATCAGTTCCTCGGCCGTGAAACGGGCCGTGACGGCCTTCACCGCTTCCTGCACGGCCGGGATGATGATGCGCTGGCCCGGCTCGTTGCCCAGGTCGCGGAACACCGTCATCGCGGCATCCGGGCGGACGTGGTAGTTCAGCGCCACGCGGGTGTGCACGGTCTGCAGGTCGCGCGAGGCGGCGTCGCCATCGCCTTCGCCCTTCTGGATCGAGACGTTGACGAGGTTGAGCTTTTGCGCGATCGGCACGCGGAAGTGGATGCCCTCGCTCAGCACCTGGTCGCTCGGGCTGCCGAACGTCGTCATCACGCCCCGATGGCCGGCCGGCACCGTCCCGAACGGTGCCAGCGCGAACAGCAGGATCAGCACGACGACGGCGAGGACGAGCTTCACGCCCGCGTTCAATGACACTCGATTCATTTGGTTCCCTTTCAGCTTTGGTTGTTGTTGACGACCAACCCAGTGTAAAGCTGTCAGGCAAGCAATAGAATCAGTATCAACAGAAGTTCAACTGCGTAAATACCGAAGTCAACCGCCGAAGTGGTAGTTCAACTCGACCCAACCCGCACGCCCCACCGGGCTGTAGCTGCCCACGGCATAGTTCGGCCAGCCCGCCGAGTCGTCGCGCTTGATGCGGTCCGTGATGTTATTCACGATCAGCGACAAGGTCAGGCGGTCGTTCAGCCGGTACACGACGCTTCCGTTGAACAGGGTCGTCGCCGACAGGTACGCGGTGCCGGCCGAGTTCGGGATCTTGCCGTAGCGCGTGGCGAACAGGGTGCCGGACCATTTGTCGATGTCCCAGTTCAGGCTCGCACTGACCTTGTACGGCCAGTCCAGCGTGTTCAGCGAATGCAGGTCGTCGACGAGGTCGTCCCCGGCGAACTGGCGCGAATGGAACGTGAGCGTCTTCGACGCATTGCCGCGCAGCGTGACCGTGCCGTAGCCGGCCGGCTTCCACACGTACCTGGCGCTGACGTCGATGCCGCTCGTGCTCTGCTGGGCCGCGTTGATCGGGTTCACGCGGATCGTCTTGATCTCGCCCGGGCGCACGAGCGAATCATCTGGGAAACGGGTGATGCGGGCCAGCGCGTCGACGCATGTCGGCGAGTTGACGTCCTGCCTGCCGAGGCGGCAATCCGCTTCGTCGCGCAGCAGCTTGTCGTCCGACAAATTCGTCACGAGGTCCGTGATCTTGATGTTCCAGTAGTCGACCGACGCGTCGAACCTGCTGCTCGGCGACCACACGAGGCCCGCGCCCCACGACTTGCCCTGCTCCGGTTTCAGGTCGCGGCTGCCGTACTGCACGTAGTCCGCGCCCGGCGATACATTCGCGAATTCGCAGGTGGCGATCGGCTGGCCCGCGCGGCCGCAGCGGTAGTAGTCCGTCGTCGACGCGTAATAGCCCGTGCCGCGCGCCTGGTAGATGTAGTTCATGTCCGGTGCACGGAAGCTCGTCGCGTAGTTCGCGCGCAGCAGCAGGTCCTTCGTGGGACGCAGTTCCAGGCCGCCGTTGTATGTGAACTTGCCGTTGTTGCGGTCCGCGAATTCGTAGCGGTCGTAGCGGCCGGCCAGCGTGCCCGTCAGCGTCGACAGCAGCGGGATGCTCGCTTCCGCGCCGGCCGCGTAGCGCGTGCGCGTGCCGGCCGTGACGTCGCTCGTCGTCGCGAGGTTGAAATAACCCTGGTTGATGCGGGCGTCCGGCGTGGTCCGGAAACCCTGGCGGCCCGCTTCGACGACGGCCGCCAGCTGCAGCGGCCCCGCCGGCAGTTGCAGCAGCTCGCCGTTGGCGCTCGCGCTCAGCGTGTTCGTCCACGATTTGTCCGAGCTGTTGGCGAGGTCCTTGATCGTGCCGAATTCGGCCGGCGTCACGGCGCGCGCGAGGCGGGCGGGATCCGGCGCGTAGATCGGGATGCCGTTCGCATCCGTGCCGAGGCGCGGGCCGAGGAAGAACGAATTGATGCTGGCCAGCAGGCGCGGCTGGTGGGCATGGCTGTCGTACCACGACACGTTGTAGCCCGCTTCGTAACGCCAGCCCGTGCCCGGGATGCGGCCGCGCGCGCCCAGCGTGGCGGCGCCCGCGTCGTCCTGCCATGTGCGGTTGAACTGCCCTACGCCGCCCATCTCTTCCGGCGAGATGTAGCGGGTCCACGTTTCGTAGTGGTTGGTGTTCTGGTTGAGGAAGTAGCCGGCGCCCGTCGAATTCGACGTCCACGACGGCCCGCGCGTATTGTTCTGCGTCGCGTTCTGGCCCAGCAGCAGGTCGGCGAACAAGGTCGTGTCGTCGTCGAGCGCGAAGCTGGCGCTGCCGAACGCGTTCTTGCTCAGGTTACGGGTCTGCACGGTCCAGTACGTCGGCCTCACTTTCGGGCTCGCGCAATAGCTGCCCGCCTTCGCCGTGTACTTCACGAGGCTGCCGTCGAACAGGTTGCCCAGGTTCGCGCACGTGGCGCCCGGGTCGACGTACTTGCCGGTGGTGACGTCCCGGCGCGCAAGGACGGTCGACGGCGTGCCGGAACTCGTCGCCATGAAGTCGCGCTGCGTGGCGGCGAGCGGGTCGCGGTCGGACACTTCGAGCGCGAACAGCGTGCTCAATCGGCCGAAGTCGCGGCCGCCCGTCAGCTGCAGCCGGCGGTCGCCGCCACCGCCGCGGCTCGTGCCGCCCGCGCGCAGGTTGACGTCGAAGCCGGTCGCCTTCTTCTTCAGGATGATGTTGACGACGCCGGCGATTGCGTCCGACCCATAGATCGCGGACGCGCCGCCGGACAGGATCTCGATCCGCTCCACGATGCTGGACGGGATGTTCGCCAGGTTCGTGAAGTTGACGGCGCCGTCGTACGCGATGGGGAAATCGGCGAGCCGGCGGCCGTTCAGCAGGATCAGGGTATGGTTCGGCCCCAGCCCGCGCAGGCTGACGGCATTGGCGGACGGCGTGAACGTGTTGCCGAAGTCCGCGCCCTGCACGAACCCGCTGTTCTGCGTCTGGTTCGACAGCGCGTCGAACACGTTCTTGTAGCCTTGCCGCTCGATGTCCTGGGCGCTGATGACGGTTACCGCGGACGGCCCTTCCAGGCCGGCGCGCGGGATGCGCGATCCGGTCACGACGACGGACGGCGCTTCGGTGGATACGGGCGCGGACTGGGCCTGCGCCAGCAGGGGGACGCCGAACAGGACGGCGCAGAGTCGTGTGGTCTTCATGTTGCCTCTTTTTTTTCTGAAGGCCGAACATTACTCAACCACACGGCAATGTTAAACGAATTGTTTCGTTTTTACTTATGCAAACAATTCGCGCGTCCGCTTCAGGGTCGACAGCAAGGCGCTTTTATAGCCCTTGTCGCTGTCCATCCACGCCTGCTCCGCCTGCTCCTCCGGGCCGCCCGGCACCTTGCCGCGCAGGCCTGTGTAGCAATAAAACTTCAGGTACAGCGCGCCCGTCTCGTCCTCGAACAACTCGTTGACGATGACGCCTTCGCGCGGGCCGCTCGCCTGGAAGAACGACACCTTGGTCTCCGGCTCGAACACGATGATCTCGCGCAGGTCGCTGCCGCCGATGGTGGCCTCGCGCACGATGTGCGTCGCGCTCTCTTCCACGACGTCGCAGCGGGTGCACAGGCCGGGCGGCAGGAATGCGCGGGCGTCGCGTGCTTTCAGTACGAGGCCGCGCCAGGCTTGTTCGCGGGTCAGCGGGATCTCCCCTTCCGGGTTGACGGGGACAGTGGCGGTCGAATAGATCATGATGGTTCTCCTTGGGTTCAGGCCGCGGCGATGGCGGCGGCGAATTCGCGATAGGTGCGCAGCGGGCGGCCCAGCAGCGCGGTCAGGCGGTCGACGTCGCCGGCTTCCGGCACCATGCCGTCGGCGAGGAAGCGCTCGCTCATCAAGCGCATGTCGTACGCCATCCAGGCCGGCATGAACTGGCGCAGGTTCTGTTCGAAGCCGGCCGTGTCGTCGCCGCCGTACGCGATGGGCCGCCCCAGCACGTCGGACCAGATGGCGGCGATACTGCTCCCCGTCAGCGTGTCCGGGCCGACGACATTGATGCGCTCGAGCGGCAGCGGGGCCGCGGCATCGTGGCGGCGGACCAGTTCGATCGCCGCGACCTCCGCGATGTCGCGCGCGTCGACCATCGCGAGGCCCTTGCCGCCGACCGGCATCGGATACACACCGTAGCCGAGCACCACGTCCTTGATCGTGACGTCGTTGTCGATGAAATAAGCGGGGCGCAGGATGGTGGCGGCAAAGCCCATCTGCTCGATCATCCGCTCGACGCCGAACTTGCCCGCGAAGTGAGGCACGTTCACGTACACGTCGCTGTGGATGACGGACAGGTAGACCACCCGCTGCACGCCCGCCTCGCGGGCGACGTTGAGCGTAACGAGCGCCTGCGTGAATTCGTCGGGGACGACGGCGTTCAGCAGGAACAGGGTCGACACGCCGTCGAACGCGCGGCGCAGGGCGTCCACGTCGAGCAAGTCGCCCTGATGGACGTCGACGCCGGCGGGGAAATCGGCCTTGGCGGGATTGCGGACGAGTGCGCGCACGGGGGCGCCGCGTTGCACGAGTTGGTCGACGACGTGGCGGCCCACGTTGCCCGTTGCGCCGGTGACGAGAATGGTCATGATGTTTGCTCCTGTTGGGTTGTGAAAGTGTCGGTTGACGCTTCACAGCTTAGACATCCCACAGGCGGACCGATAGACGGTATATTTGGACATCCCGTCTCACAGGTGGAACACATGGACTTGCTCGCCCTCGCCGATTTCAACCTCGTCGCCCGCCACGGCGGCTTCGGCCGCGCCGCGCGCGAAACGGGCCGGCCGAAGGCGACCCTGTCGCGCCGCGTCGCGGAGCTGGAAGCGGATCTCGGGCTGCGCCTGTTCGAACGGGGCGCGCGCATGCTGAAGCTCACGCAGGAAGGTCGGGCCTTGTACGAGCGCACGGGAGCCCTCCTCGCGGAGATCGACGAGACGGCGGCGGCCCTCGCCTCGGGCGGCGACCGGCCGCGCGGCCGCCTGCGCATCAGCGCGCCGCTGCTGTTCTCGCAGACGGCGATGGGGACGCTGGCCGCCGGGTTCGCGCGGGCGTATCCGGACGTGCGGCTGGAGGTGACGACGGAAGACCGGCCCGTGGACATGGTCGAGGAAGGCTACGATCTCGTCATCCGCGTCAATCCCGATCCGGACGAAAGCCTCGTGGGCCGCATCTTCCTGCGCGACCGGCTCGTCGTCGTGGCGGCGCCGGGGCTCCGGCGGCCGGCGGACGGGGCGCCCGTGCCCGCCGTCGTGAGCCCCGTGACCGACAAGACGGCGTGGCAAGTGGCGGGCCAGGCCGACATCCCGATCGATCCCGTGCTGCGCCTGTCGTCGCTCGTGATGGTGCGCGACGCGGTGCGGGCGGGCGCCGGTGCGGGCTGTTTGCCGGCGTCGGTGATCAGCCACGATCTCGCGGCGGGGCGCCTCGTGCGGTGGGGCGACGTGGCCGGGCCGGAGATCGCGCTGTGGGCGCTGTACCCGTCGCGCCGGCTGCTCAGCGCGCGCGTGTCCGCGTTTCTCGATTATCTGAAGGCGGCGTTTCCGAAGGGGACGCCGGACGAGCTGGCGGCGTATCTGGCGCCGTGATCAGCGCACGAACCGCGGCGCGACGCCCTCGTTCGTCATGACCACGGGCCGGATCGTGCCGTCGTCGTTGAAATACAAACGGTCGACGGCCAGCTCGCGGTGGTTGCCGTCCGTCTCGCCCAGCGGGCGGCGGTGGTAGGCGATGTACCACTCGTCGGTGCCGGGCACGTTGACGATGGAATGGTGACCCGCGCCGCGCGCGATGCGGCCATCCTGTGCGAGGATCGTGCCGATGCGTTTGAAGGGGCCGAACGGCGACGGGCCCATCGCATACGCGACGCGGTAATCCGGCCCCGTCCACTCCCCTTCCGACCACATGAAGTAGTACACACCCTTGCGCTTGGCCATGAACGGGCCTTCGACATAGTCCGGATCGGGCGTGATCTCCTTGAACGTCGTCCCGTCCGGGAACGGCACGACGCTCAGCAGGTCCGGCGCGAGTTTCACCACGTTGGCGTGCTTCCAGCCGCCGTAGACCATGTAGACCTGGCCGTCGTCGTCCCTGAACACCATCTGGTCGATCGGCTGCGCGCCGTTGTGGATTTGTCCGATCAGCGGCTTGCCGAGCGCATCCCTGAACGGGCCTTCCGGGCGGTCGCTGACGGCCACGCCGATGCCGCCCAACTGGTCGTTGCTCTTGATGTCGTTCGCGCCGAAGAACAGGTAGTACCTGCCGTTGTGCGCGATGGCCGACGGCGCCCATACGGCGTACGCGGCCCAGGCCACGTCGGCGACGTCGAGCACGCGCTCGTGCCGCGTCCAGTGCACGAGGTCGCGCGACGAGAACGCGTCGAGGAAGGTCTGCTTCAGGAACGGCGCCCAGACCAGGTCGGAGCGGGCCCGCATGCGCTGCTGGTCCGGCGTGAAGACCGATGGCTTGGGTGGCTTGCCGTGGTCGGCGGAATACGTCGGATAGATCCAGTACGTGTCGCCATCAATGCGGATTTCCGGATCCGCGTACCAGCCCTTGACGATGGGGTTGGCGGCCTGCGCGTTCAGGGCGACCGCCGCAGCCACGGCCAGCACGGCGCGCTTCATCGCGGGAGCGTGAAGCGGAACGTGGGTTCGATGCCGCGCGCGTGCAGGACGCGCACGATGTCTTCCAGGGTCGCGTCTTTCAGCAGCAGGCCGTCGGCGGAGGGAGGCGGCACGGACGTCGGCACGGCTGGGGGCGGTGCCTCGAGCCGGGCCAGCGCCTCGCTGAACTGGCCGGGCGCGATGCTGTCCAGGTGTTCCAGGAACGCGACCTGCCCCGCCGCGGGCGGCGCCATGTCGAGCCCGGATTCGTCCGCGAACGACGCGCCCATGCCCGGATGGATGAACGCGGCCCACGTCCCCGTCGCCGTGTTCGGGCATGGCGGCAATTCCACGGGCACGCCGATGGTGTCGGCGGGCGGCAGCGTGTCCGGCCAGAGCCGTCCGAGGCCCGCGACGAAGCGGCGCGCGTCCGCGACGGATACGGGCGCCGCCAGCGACAGCCACAGGACGTAGCCACCCATGCTGGCGACGCTCACGGCCGGCGCGGGGAAACCGAAATCGGCCTGCAGGCCGTTCGCGACGGTGCACAGGCGTTCCCAGTGTTGGGCGTCCTCGCCGGGCGCCTTGCGGAACGGGATCGCGATGGCGCGGGTCAGGCCCGCGCGGGAGACGAGGTCCGCGGCCGGACCGGGGCCGCCCTGCGCGGCCGGGCTGTCCGGCAGCAGGTACAGGCGGATCAATTCAGAAAGCAGTTTGTCCATGCCCGTGATTGTGACACAGGCTCAAAAGCCCATCCTGAACTTGGCCTGCAGGCCCGAATTATTGGTCTGGCTGCCCCATTTCTTCGCGCTGTTGCCGTACTGTTCGTAGCCGGCGGACACGGTTGCCTTCTCGTTCAGCCTGTAGCGCGCGCCCATGCCCACGTACGGGCCCACGTCGGTATCGGCCACGGTGTTGCGGTAGGTCTTGTCGTGGGCCACGCGCTCGCTGACGGCGACGCCCAGCTTGCCGTAGGCCGAGAACTGGTCGTTGACGGGCACGTTCAGCCGCGCCGCCAGGTAGCTGTTCACCCCCTTCGTGCCGAGCGCCCCGTTGACCTCGTCGGGACGGGCATAATCGGCAAAGTGAAAACCGCGCGTGTACAGGTTCGCATAGCCCGTCTCGATGGCGAAGTTCGGCGCCAGGTTGACGCCCCCGAACAGCTTGGGATCGGACACGTAGACGCCGAACGCGCTCTTGTCCTGGTAACGCAGGCCATCCGTTTCCGCCGCATTGCCCATGTACGTGCGCGGGACGGGCTGGATCTTCGCGAAGGGCGTGGAAGGCGCGGGCGTGGCCGACAAATCCTTCGGTGCCGCCGCGCCGTCCAGCAACTGCGCCTGGGCGCCGCCGGCGACAAGCAGCCCGGCGGCCAATGCGAAATGAATCGTTTTCATACGTTCCCCCCGTTGTCATCGTTACCACGTATTACGATAGCAGTCCGCGTTCAAAATCGCATCATCCGGCACGTAAGCGGCTGTTACCAAAGGGAAAATAAATGACCGTCGAGTCACATATGTATGTCAATCAAACAACAAACATCGCATCCGGATGGCGCGAGATGGCGTCACATTCGACGCTGTAGCGTTGTGGCCCGGCTGTTTCACGTTGTTACAATGATGACCACAATACGTGACAGCTGGGCCACAAGCCGGTTTCACTTCAGGTGCGTTTTCAGTTCCGTCCCCGCCTGGCGCAACGCCGCCTGCACTTCCGGGACCCTGGCCAGCGCATTCAGCAGGCCGTAGTCGTGGATCATGCCGTTATAGCGCGTCACGGTCACGTCGACGCCCGCCGCGTCCAGCTTGCGGCCATAGGCTTCGCCTTCGTCGCGCAGCACGTCCAGTTCGGCCGTCTGGATCAGCGCCGGCGGCAAGCCTTTCAATTGCGCTTCGGTGGCCCGCAGCGGCGACGCGGTGATCTCGCTGCGCTTTGCGTTGTCCGTCGTGTAGTTATCCCAGAACCATTTCATCATGTTCCGACTGAGGAAGTAACCGTTCTCGAACTGGCGGTACGACGCCGTGTCGAAGTTCGCGTCCGTCACCGGCCACAGCAAAAGTTGGTAGCGGATTTTCGGCTCGCCCCGGTCTTTCGCCATCAGGCTGACGACGGCCGCCATGTTACCGCCGACGCTGTTGCCCGCCACGGCCAGGCGGCTGCCGTCCACGTTGATCTCCTTGCCGTGCGCGGCGACCCATTTCGTGGCCGCGTATGCCTGGTTGATCGCGACGCCGTACTGCGCTTCCGGCGATGGTGTGTAGTTCACGAAGACCGCGGCGGCGCCGGAATTGCCGACGAGGTCGCGCACGAGGCGAGCATGGGTCGGGAAATCGCCCAGCACCCAGCCGCCGCCGTGGAAGAACATGAACGCGGGCAGCGTGCCCTTCGCGCCTTTTGGACGGACGATGGTCAGCTCGACCTTCTGGCCATCCTGCACGATCGTCCGGTTGGACACGTCCACCGACGACAAATCCGTCTTCACGCTGGCTTGGGCACCGACGAGCACCTGGCGCGCTTCCTGCGGCGTCATCTGTTCCATCGGCTTGCCGCCGGCGCCGTTCAGCGCGGCGAGGAAGCCTTGCGTCGTGCGTTCCGGGACCGGATCGGCCGCGAGGGCGGCGTGGCTGCCGATGGCAAACAGGGAGGCGGCGAGAAGTTTGGCTGCGGTGTTCATGGTCGTTTCCTTTCAGAGTTTTAAGTTACACACTATTAAATCGCACACTACTTATTTACTGGCCGGAAGCGGACGCGGCGCTACCGCACCGCTCACGTATGGTCGGCCAATTTGCCGCGCAACATGTCCAGCTGGCTCTTGATCGCAGCCAGGTCGGACGGTGCACACGCGGTGGCGCACAGCACGCCGTCGTAGATCGCGGCGGCTTCCTGCTCCATCGCACGGCCGGCGGGGCTCAGGGCCACGACGACCTGGCGCTCGTCCGCCGCGGACCGGGTCCGGCTCACCAGACCGGCCGCTTCCAGCCGCTTGAGCAGCGGCGTCAGCGTGGCCGAGTCCAGGAACAGCCGGGCGCCGATCTCGGACACCGTCTGCTCGTCCTTTTCCCACAGCACCAGCATGACGAGATATTGCGGGTAGGTCAGGTCCAGCTTGCGCAGCAGTTTGCGGTACACCTTGTTCATCGCCAGACCGGTCGAGTACAGCGCAAAACACAATTGGTCGTCGAGAACCGGGGTCCGCTTGGCTTGCTTGGTCGATGTATCGTTCGCTTCCATGGTTTCCATATTAAATCGCGTGCTATCTAATTGCAAGCTATTTTTTTCGCCACCCTCGCCTGCAGCGAAGCAGGCTCCACGCCAGTGTAGACCTTTCGCGGCCGCCCAGCGCGCGCATCACGCGGCCGCTTCGTGGCCCTCGCGCGACACGACGCGGTTGCGGCCGGCATCCTTCGCTTCGTACAGCAACCGGTCCGCCACGTCGACCCAGGCCAGCGGGTCGTTGCGTTCGGCCAGCGCCGGATGACCGACGTACAGGCCCATGCTCAGGGTGACGCGGCCGGTCGGATTGTCCGCGTGGCGCAGGTCCAGGGCCGCCACGGCCGCGCGGATCGTGTCGGCCACCGCGTTGGCGCCGGTGAGATCGGTATCGGCGAGGATGACGGCGAATTCCTCGCCGCCGTAGCGCGCGGCCAGGTCGGCCGGGCGGCGCGTGCTGCACTCGATGGCGCCCGCCACCTTGCGCAGGCACTCGTCGCCGGCCGGGTGGCCGTAGCGGTCGTTGTACTGCTTGAAGTGGTCGACGTCGGCCATGATGAGGGCGAATGGCGCCCCGCTGCGGCGCGCGCGCTCGTATTCGCTCACGAGCCGGTCCTCGAACAGGCGGCGGTTGGCCAGGCCCGTCAGCGCGTCGCTGTCGGCCAGGTTCTGCAGCGACGCGTTGTGGCGCTTGAGCGAGACGCTCACCTGGCGCAGATCGCGCTCGAGCCGCTCGCGGATGCGGATCTGGCGCACGAGGATCACGCCGCCGCACGCCAGCACCAGCATCGCCGCCGCGCCCAGCACGGTTGTCTGCATCGTGGTCCGGCGCCATCCGGCGAAGACCTCGTCCGTGGCCAGGCCGGTGGCGACGAACAGCGGAAAGCCCTGCACATGCCGGTAGCTGTAGATGCGCTCGATATTGTCGATGCGGGGCGCCTCCACGACCGAACCGACATAACCGTCGCGCTGGACCCGTTGCCAGATGCTGGCGCTGCGGATGTCCATGCCGACCTGCTCGTCGCGGAACGGACGGCGGTAGATCAGGGTGCCGTTGTCGAGCGCGAGCAGGATGGTCCCCTTCTGCCCGACGTCGAAGCTGTCATAGAAGCGGCCGAACCAGCCGAGGTTCAGCGTGGCCAGCGCCACGCCCGCGAAGCTGCCGTCGGGCCCTTCGATACGCCGCGACAGCGGCAGGATCCATGCGCCGGTCGACCGGCTGCGCACGGGCACGCCCACGTGCGTCCCGTGCCCGGTGTGCAGCAGGTGGAACTGGAAGTACTCGCGGTCGAAATTATTGCCCTGCATGGGACGCGGCAGCGACGACGTCAGCCACTTGCCGTCCGGACCGTAGACGAACAGGCCGTGCAGTTCGCCGACTTCGTGCGTGATCCCGCGCAGCCGCCCCGTCAGGCGCGCCGTCGCGGCCTCGCCCAGGCCATCGTGCTCGATGCGCTCGACCATCTCGGCCAGCACGGCATCGCCCAGCCTGATCGACGTCTCCGCATGCGTCGCGAGCGCGCGCGCCATGTTCATCGTGGCGACGCGGCTGTCGTCCTGGACGTCCTGGTAGGCACGCCAGGCGCTCCAGCCCTGCAGGCCCGCCAGCAGCAGGCAAAAAGCGACGAGCATCCCGACGGCGAGCGCGACCAGCGGGCGGCGCTCGCCGTCGAGTGCGGACAATCCGTGGCCGTCCTTGTCGGCGGCGCTGTGGTCGGCATCGTGCATGGTGCGACATCCCCTCCGCCTCCAGCTTATCCGCGTCGGCGGCCGCCGTCCACATTTTGCGCGAGCGGCGCCGCTAGATTTCCACCTGCGTGCCCAGTTCGATGACCCGGTTGGTGGGAATGCGGTAATAGTCGGCCGCGTCGCGGGCGTTGCGCTGCATCGCAACGAACAGGTGTTCGCGCCACGGCGCCATGCCGCCGCCCGGCGTCGAGATCACTGTCTGGCGCGCGACGAAGAACGAGGTCTGCATCATGTCGAAGGCCAGGCCGTGCGCCGCGCACTGGTCGAGGACGCCGGGAATGTCCGGCTCGTCCTTGAAGCCGAACCGCACGTCGACCTGGTGGCAGCCGTGTCCGAAGCCGGTGACGCGGATCCGGGACGCCGCGTCGACATACGGTTCGTCGGCGATGTGCACGGTGAGAAAGACGACGCGCTCGTGCAGCACCTTGTTATGCAGCAGGTTGTGCAGCATCGCATGGGGCACGCCATCGCTTTCGCCGCGCAGGAAGATGGCCGTGCCGGCCACCCGCGTCGGCGGCGCGATGAACAGTGACTCGAGGAAAGCGTCGAGCGGGATCGCGTGCTTCTGCAGGTTCTCGAACATCTGCGCGCGGCCGCGGCGCCACGTGAGCATCAGCGTGAACAGCAGCACGCCCAGCGTCAGCGGGAACCAGCCGCCGTGCAGGATCTTGAGGACGTTCGCCGAAAAGAACGCCGCGTCGATCACGAGGAAGAAGCCGGTCGCGCCCAGGCACAGCAGCAGGTTCATGCGCCAGCGGTAGCGGATCACGAAATACGTGAGGATCGTCGTCGCCAGCATCGTCGCCGTGACAGCGATGCCGTACGCGGACGCCAGCGCGTCGGACGAGCCGAACCCGACGACGGCCAGCAGCACGGCGATCAGTTGCAGCCAGTTGATGACGGGCAGGTAGACCTGGCCGATCTCGCGCTCCGACGTGTGCACGGTGCGCATGCGCGGCAGGAAGCCGAGCGCGATCGCTTCCTTCGTCATCGAGAACGTGCCCGAGATCGTCGCCTGCGACGCGATGACGGTGGCGATGGTGGACAGCACGACGAGCGGATAGACGCTCCAGCTGCCCAGCTGCTGGTAGAACGGATTGGCGATCGCATCCGGCCGCGCGAGCAGCAGGCCGCCTTGCCCGAGGTAGTTCAGCGCGAGCGCCGGAAAGGCGACGGCGAACCAGGCAAGCCGGATCGGCTTGCGGCCGAAATGGCCCATGTCCGCATACAGCGCCTCCGCACCCGTGAAGGCCAGCACGATCGCGCCCAGCGCGAGGAAGGCGATGCCGCGGTTGTCGAGGAAGAAGCGCACGGCGTGCCACGGATTGAGCGCGACGAGGATGCCGGGGCTGCGCACGATGTTCAGCACGCCCATCGCCGCCAGCGCCGCGAACCACACGAGCATGACGGGCCCGAACCAGCGGCCGATGCCCGCCGTGCCGTGGCGCTGCGCCGCGTACAGGCAGACGAGGATGACGATCGTCAGCGGCACGACGTACGCCTCCAGCGCCGGCGTCGCGACCTCGAGACCCTCGACGGCGGACAGCACCGAGATCGCGGGCGTGATCACGCTGTCGCCGTAGAACAGCGACGCGCCGAACACGCCGATCAGCAGCAGCACGAACTGCATGCGCCTGCGGTCCCCGACGGCGCCCAGCGCGAGCGCCAGCAAGGCCATGATGCCGCCCTCGCCGCGGTTGTCGGCGCGCAGCACGAGCGTCACGTACTTGAACGAGACGATGACGGACAGTCCCCAGAAGATTAGCGACACGACGCCGACCAGGTTGGCCCGCGTGAGCGGCAGTCCGTGCGCGGGATCGAAGACGGTCTTCAGCGAATACAGGGGGCTCGTGCCGATGTCGCCGTACACGATGCCGATGGCGGCCAGCGCGAGGCCGGCCATGTTCTTGTTCTGCGTATCCAACCAGGTTCTCCAGCAATGATCGTGGCTGGTATCGTACTGGCGGTCCCGTAAAGATTTTGTAAAAAGGTGGTCAGTTGCCCACGACGAGCACGGACACCGTATCGCGCCCCGCGTGCTTGGACCGGTACAACCCGTCGTCCGCCGCATGGGCCAGCGCAGCCTGCTCCGGCCGCGCGCTCCACGCGATGCCGATGCTGCTCGTGACCGTCAGCGTGCGACCGTCCACCGCGAACGGCACGCGAATCGCGTCGAGCAGCTTGGCCGCGATGCGTTCGCATTCCAGCGGCGAACCAACCTGCTCCAGCACGATGACGAATTCGTCGCCGGCCAGGCGCGCCACCGTGTCCGTGGCGCGCACCGTCGCGCCGAGGCGGCGCGCGAACTCGCGCAGCACGGCGTCGCCCACCGCATGTCCGAGGCTGTCGTTGATCTGCTTGAAGTGGTCGACGTCGAGGTAGGCCAGCGCCAGCGGCGTCGCGCCGCGGCGGGCGCGCGCGACGGCCTGCGCGAAGCGCTCCTCGTAGCTGCGCCGGTTCGGCAGGCCGGTCAGGTGGTCGGAATGGGCGAGCGCGTGCAGCTGGCGCTCGTATTCGCGCGCGGACGTCGCATCCGTCGACAGCACATAGATGCCCTGCACGACGCCGTCGCGCACGTGCGGCAGGTACGTGGAGCTGACCACGCGCGTGCGGCCGCGGCGCTGTTCCTCGATCTCCAGGTGCGACGCGTGCCCGGCCAGGCAGCGCTCCAGCGCTTCGCGGCGCGGCGCGTAGAACGCCTCGCCCATCGCCTCCGGCACCGTCTTGCCGATCATGTCGGCCGTCTTCACACCGAACCATTCGCGATAGCGCTCGTTGGCGAAGCGGTAGCGCAGGTCCGTGTCGACATAGGCGATCAGCGCCGGCACGTTGTCGGCGATGGTGCGCAGCCACTCGCCGCTCTCGGCCAGGCGCGCGCGCGACGCGTCCAGTTCCGTCACGTCCTTCATCGCGACGACGGCGCCCAGCGGCTCGCCGCCCGTGCCGTGCAGCGCGCGTCCGCTCGCCAGCAGGTGGCGCGGCGCTTCGCCCGGCACGTGGATCGTCATCCCGGCGTCGATCACGCGCTCGCCGCGCAGCGCGCGCGCGAGCGGGATGTCGGCGGGGGCGAGCGGCGTGATGCCGTCCTCGCCATACAGATCGTAACGGGCGGGCCAGCCGGCCTGCGGCAGCGCGCTGTCCGCGTCGAGGCCGTGGAAGGCGCGCGCCGCGCGGTTGAACAGCATCAGGTGGCCGTCGGCGTCGCAGGCGACCACGCCCACGTCCACCGTTTCCAGCACGGCGTCCAGCAATTCCTGCTTCTGGCGCAGGGCCTGCTCGGCCGTCTCGCGCAGGCGCATCGTCAGCTCGAGGGTGGCGTTCTTGTCCTGCAGTTCGCGCGTGCGCGCGGCGACGAGCACGTCGCGGTTCAATTCATCCTGCACGAGTTGCGCGAGGTCGCACAGCATGCGCCGGTCGGCGTCGCCGAACGTGCGCGAGGCCGTGTCGATGATGCACAGGGTGCCGAGCGGCTGGCCGTCCACGCTGTGCAGCGGCTGGCCGGCGTAGAAACGGATGCCCGGCGCGCCCGTCACGTGCGGATGCGCGACGAAGCGTTCGTCGGCCAGCGTGTCGGGCACGACCAGCATGTCGTCGAGGGCGATGGCGTGGCTGCAGAAGGCGAGCGGGCGCGGCGTCGCGCGGTACTCGAGGCCCGCATGCGACTTGAGCCACTGGCGCTCGCGGTCGACGAGCGACACGAGCGCGATGGGGACGTGGAACGCGGCGAGGGCGAGGCGGGTGAACCGGTCGAACCGGTCTTCGGGAGGCGTATCGAGCAACCCCAGCGCGTGCAAGGCCTGGAGACGTGCTTCTTCTGCGAGATCTTGTTGACTGAGCATGGACATCCTTGATCGGCGAAGCACGCAGCCTTTGCGACAAATTCTATCCGATTATCACCGAACTGTGCATTGCAGCCACAACCGTTGCATTCCGGGTACACGCCGTTCCGTTGTAGAACTTTGGAAACATTCTACTTCGAAATAATTGATGAGAATTCACTTTTTATGCAAAACCCATGCTAACTGCTGCACAAATGACACACAGCATTGCCAGATCGATCACATTGTGTGTGTGACCTAACCGAACGGACGCGACCGGAACCGTAAGGTGGGGGCTTTGTCTCGACAAGGACGGCCATGGACGTTTACCGGCAGTACCCCATCCGCCTGCGCATCAACGGACAGGACCGCGCATTCGACGTCGAATCCACGGTGACGCTGCTCGACCTGCTGCGCGAACGCGCCGGTCTCACCGGCACCAAGAAAGGCTGCGACCACGGCCAGTGCGGCGCGTGCACGGTGCTGCTGGACGGCCGCCGCATCAATGCCTGCCTCACCCTGGCCGTCATGCAGAACGACCACGAGGTCACGACGATCGAGGGCCTGGCCGATGGCGACGCGCTGCATCCGCTGCAGCAGGCGTTCATCGACCACGACGCCTTCCAGTGCGGCTACTGCACGCCGGGCCAGATCTGTTCGGCGGCCGGCCTCGTCGCCGAAGGCCAGGCGAAGACGGTCGACGACGTACGCGAACTGATGAGCGGGAACGTGTGCCGCTGCGGCGCGTATCCGCAGATCGCGCGGGCCGTGTGCGACGTGATGGGGATCGCGCCATGAACCCGTTCGCCTTCACGCAGCCCGCGGACGTGGACGCCGCGCTGGCCGCCCTTGCCGCGCCGGGCGCGCGTCCGGTTGCCGGCGGCACGAATCTTCTCGATCTCATGAAGGAGGGAGTGATGAAGCCTACGGGCCTCGTCGATATCAACCCGATCGCGGGCCTCGATACGATCGAGGCTGACGGCACGGGCCTGCGCCTCGGCGCCCTCGCCCGCAACGCGGACACGGCGTCCCACCCGCTCGTGCAGGAGCGCTATCCGTTGCTGGCCGCCGCGATCCTGGCCGGCGCGTCGCCCCAGCTGCGCAACATGGCGACGAACGGCGGCAACCTGCTGCAGCGCACCCGCTGCGTCTATTTCTACGACGTGGGCACGCCATGCAACAAGCGCGAGCCGGGCACGGGCTGCCCCGCCAGGGCCGGCATCAACCGCCAGCTCGCGATCCTCGGCACGAGCGCGCAATGCATCGCCACGCATCCATCCGACATGTGCGTGGCCCTGCGCGCGCTCGACGCGACCGTGCACGTGCGCGCGGCGAACGGCGAGCGCGCGATCCCCTTCGCCGACTTCCACCGCCTGCCGGGCGACACGCCGGACATCGACAGCACCCTGCGACCCGGCGAGCTGGTCACACATATCATGCTTCCGGACGCGCACCGCTTCGCGCAGCGCTTCGACTACGTGAAGGTGCGCGACCGGCTGTCGTACGCATTCGCCCTCGTGTCGGTGGCGGCCGCGCTGGACCTCGCCGCGGACGGCACCGTGCGCGCGGCCCGCATCGCGCTGGGCGGCGTCGCGCACAAGCCGTGGCGGGTCGAGGAAGCGGAAGACCTGCTCGTCGGCCGGCCTGCCGGCGAGACCGCGTTCGAGCAGGCGGCCGAGCGCATCCTGCGCGGCGCGCGCGGCTATGGCCAGAACGACTTCAAGATACCGCTGGCGCGCAATGCCATCGTCCAGGCGTTGACGAACGCCGCACGGAAGGGAGATCAACGATGACCGACCTGATCCCCGACCTGCGCACGCCGACTGCCCCCGACGGCACGGGCCGCGTGCACAGCGGCATGGCCGTGTCGCGCATCGACGGCCGCGCCAAGGTGACGGGCGCGGCGCATTACGCGGCCGAGATCCCGGCACCGGACCTCGCGTATGGCGTCGTCGTCAGCGGCACCGTCGCGCGCGGCCGCATCAAGACCATCGATGCGCAGGCCGCGCTGGGCGTACCCGGCGTGATCGACGTGATCACGCACGAGAACCGGCCCAGGATGCGCGGCAACGACCTCGCGTACAAGGACATGACGGCCCCCGGCGGCTCGCCGTTCCGGCCCCTGTTCTCGGACCGCGTGTTCTGGAGCGGCCAGCCGGTGGCGCTCGTCGTGGCCGAGACGTTCGAGGCGGCGCGCCACGCGGCGAGCCTCGTGCGCGTCACGTACGACATCGAGGAACACGATACGAACCTGCTCGCGACCCTGAACAAGGCCTATAAACCACGGCCGATGAAGGCCGGCTTCACGCCGCCTGGCAGCAAAGGCGACGCCGACCAGGCGTTCGACGCGGCGCCTGTAAAAATCGAGGCGGAGTACTACAACGCCGTCGAGCACCACAACCCGATGGAGATATTCGCCTCCACCGTCGTGTACGGCGAGGACGGCCACCTGACCATCTACGACAAGACCCAGAGTTCGCAGAACAGCCGCTGGTACGTGTCGCACGTGTTCGGGCTGTCGAAAAGCAAGGTCACGGTGCGCAACCCGTACGTGGGCGGCGCGTTCGGGTCCGGCCTGCGTCCGCAGTATCAGCTGCCGCTGGCCGTGATGGGCGCCCTGAAGCTGAAGCGCTCCGTGCGCGTCGTGCTCACGCGCCAGCAGATGTTCAGCTTCGGCCACCGGCCCGAGACGTGGCACAGGATCAAGCTGGCGGCCGACCGCGACGGCAAGTTGCAGGCCGTGTGGCACGAAGCGATCCAGGAGACGTCGCGCCTGGAAGACTACGTGGAGGTCGTCGTCAACTGGTCCGGGCAGCTGTACGCCTGCGACAACATCCACCTTGGCTACAAGCTCGTCGAGCAGGACCGCGCGACACCGATCGACATGCGCGCGCCGGGCGCCGCGCACGGCGTGCACGCGCTGGAAGTGGCGATGGACGAACTGGCGTACGCGCTGCGCATGGATCCTCTCGACTTCCGCCTGAAGAACTACGCGGAGCACAACCACCTGGAAGACAAGCCGTTCTCCAGCAAGGAACTGCGCCAGTGCTACCGGCTCGGGGCCGAGCGCTTCGGCTGGAAGGACCGGCCCATCGAGCCCCGTTCGATGCGCGACGGCGACGAGTTGATCGGCTGGGGCATGGCGACGGGCATCTGGGATTCGCTCGTGATGATCGCACGCGTGTCGGCCGTGCTGCACGCGGACGGGCGCCTCGTCGTGTCGAGCGCCGCCTCCGACATCGGCACCGGCACGTACACGGTGATGGCGATGATCGCGGCCGAGCGCCTCGGCCTGCCGCTCGAGCAGGTGACGTTCCAGCTGGGCGATTCCACCCTGCCGCTGGCACCGGTGGAAGGCGGCTCGTCGCACGTGACGACCGTGGGCGGCGGCGTGGCCGGTGCCTGCGACAAGCTGAAGGCGGCGCTGTTGAAACTGGCGCAAAAGGAACCCGCGTTCAAGGGCCTGAAGCTCAAGGACGTGGACTTCGCCGACGGCCGCATCCACCCGCACGGGCAGCCGGACCAGGGCATCCCGCTGACAAGCCTGCTGGCGCGGGCGGGGCGCGACCGCATCGAGGAAAAATACCTCATGACGCCGCAGATGCTCAAGCAGCGCAAGTTTTCGCGCGCCGTGCACTCGGCCGTGTTCGTCGAGGTGCGCGTGAACGAGCGGCTCGGCATGGTACGCGTCACGCGGGCCGTCTCCGCCGTCGCGGCCGGGCGCATCATCAATACGAAGACGGCCGCGAGCCAGGTCAGCGGCGCCGTCGTGTGGGGCATCAGCCAGGCGCTGCACGAAGAGACGTTCACGGACCACCGCCTCGGCCGCTTCATGAACCACAATTACGCCGAGTACCACGTCGCGGTGAACAAGGACATCCACGCCATCGACGTAATCTTCGCGGACGAGGAAGACCGCATCGTCAGCAGGCAGCTCGGCGCGAAGGGCGTCGGCGAGATCGGCATCGTGGGCGTGGCGGCGGCCGTCGCCAACGCCGTGTTCCACGCCACCGGCAAGCGCCTGCGCACGACGCCCATCACGCCCGACAAGCTGCTGCTGGGCGATCACGAAGTGCCGGTCGGCAAGTAAAAATGACCGTCCGCATGGCGCGGACGGCTCTTCATTTCCATGCGGAATTCGAATCGTCGCATCGGCAACACTGGTTAAACAAAATCTCACGAAAACTCATCTTTCGCTTGCCCTGCGAAACAATCTGACCCTATTCTTCCCGTTCGCGGCTCAGCCGCGCAGAGTCTGCCCGGAATAACAACGGACGAGAAGACATGACGCATAACGACACGGGCAATGTCGAGGCGACGCTCGACGAAGTCTTGATCACGCACGAACTCGCACGCCGTCCGGTGCGTGCGGCCGACCACCGCGCGGAAAGTCGCGCCCTCACGCTGCTCAGCCAGGAGCTCGTGACCCATCCGCGCGGCGTATTGCAGCGGCTCGCCGAACTCGCGCTGCAGCTGTGCCGCGCCGGCACGGCCGGCGTCAGCATCCTGGAGCCGGGCACACATGGGGACGTGTTCCGCTGGCACGCGATGGCAGGCGCCTACGCGAGCCTCGCCGGCGCCACGGTGCCGCGCGCGAACAGCCCGTGCGGCGTCGTCGTCGAACGCAACACGACGCTGCTGTTCGACGGGCCGGCGCGCCGCTTCGCCTCGCTGCGCTGCGACGGTCCCGCGCTGCTCGAATGCCTGCTCGTACCCTGGGCGATCGACGACCAGCCGATCGGCACGGTGTGGGTGATCGCCCACGATCCCGAGCGGCACTTCGATGCCGAGGATGCACGCCTGCTGGCGGAACTGTCGTCCTTCGCGGCCGCCGCGCACCGGGTCGTGAAGGCGCTGGACGATGCGCAGTCCGCAACCCAGGTCGACCGTCACCTCGCGACGCTGCGCCACCACGTCGAAACGCGCACCAGCGGCAGCGCCGAAGCCGCGCTGCTGTCCAGTCCCGCGATCCTGCGTCCGCTGCTCGAACTGCACGTGGCGCCGCCGGGCCAGGCCGACCTGCCCGCGGCGCTGGCCCCCGTGCTGAACCGCGCCTGCGCGCTCGCGGGCGCCGCCTATGGCCGCATCGAACTGGACGCCGGGCCGGACGCCGCGCGCGCCATCGTGGCCCTCCGCACGCATGGCGCGGCAGCCGGCTACCGCAACGACGTCGTGCCCGTCGCGCGCGCCGCGGCCACGGACGCGCCGTACGCACTGCCCCTGGCCGCCCACGACGGCACCGAACTGGGCACGCTCCGCCTCGCCCTGGCACGGCCGCCGGCGGCGGACGGCTCCGGCCTGCTCGACCTGCTCGCACGCACGGCGGCGGGCGCGATCGAACGCCACCGCAGCCATGCGGCCCGGCGCGACGACGAGCGGCGCCAGGCGTTCCTGCTGCGCCTGAACGATACCCTGCGTCCGCTGGCCGATCCGCGCCGCATCCAGGAGGAAGCCGCACGCGAGCTGCGCGCACATCTCGCGGTCGACCGGATCGGCTACGCGGCCGACTGCGGCGACGGCGAGCACGTCATCGTCACCCATGCCGACGGCACGAGCGCGTCCGCGTTCGGCGGCAGGCTGCGCTACGCCGACTACGGCCCCAGCCTGCTGGCCGCGCTGCGCACGGGCCGGCCGGTCGTACGGCCGGACATTTTGTCCGACCCCGAACTCGACGCGGACGCACGCCAGGCGCATGCCGCGCTCGGGGCCCTTTCCGTGGCCGACGTGCCGCTCGTGAAGGACGGCCGCCTCGTCGCCATCCTGTTCGCGCACCACGGCCGGGCACGCGCGTGGAGCGACGCCGACCTGGCCGTGATGCAGGAGACGGCCGAGCGCACGTGGGCCGCCGTCGAGCGCGCGCAGGCGCAGGCGGAGCGCGAGGCCGCCCACGTGGAGCTGATGCGCCAGTCGCGCTTCGTCGCGACGACGCTGGATGCCCTGCCCGACTTCGTCTACGCGTTCGACCGCTCGCACCGCTTCGTCTACGTCAACCGCGCGATGGAGGAACTGTACGGGATGGCGGCCGGTGCACTCGTGGGCCGCAGCTTCGCCGACCTGGACTTCCCGTCCGACCTGGCCGCGCGCCTGGACGGCCACCTCGACACCATCTTCCGCACGGGCGTCACCATCCAGGACGAGGTCTACTTCACGAGCCCGACCGGCACGAGCGCCTATTTCCAGTTCCGCTGGGGCCCTGTGCTGGCCGAGGACGGATCGGTCGAGCAGGTCGTGGGCGTCTCGCGCGACACGACCGGCCGGCGCATGCTGGAAGCGCGCCTGCGCGAGAGCGAGGAACGGGCGGCATTCCTGCTGCGCCTGTCCGACGCGATGCGCTCGCTGGACGATGCCGATGCGATCGAGACGACGGCCACGCGCATGGTGGCCGCGCACCTGGGTGCGAGCCGCGTACTGATCGGCGAATTCGAGGAGGGCCGCGTGCACATCCGGCGCGACCACGTGGATGGCGTCGCATCGCTGGCCGGCACGTATCCGCTGCCCGCGCTGGGCGTGCGCGCGCTCGCCGCGTTCGAACGGGGCGAACCCTTCGTCGTCGAGGACACGGCGCGCGACCCGCACATGGACCGCATCACGCGCGCCGGCTGGATCAGCGTCGGCATCGCGTCCCACGTGGGCGTCGGGCTGTATTCCGGCGGCCGCGTCGCCGGCGTGTTCTGCGTGCACCACGCGGCACCCCGGCACTGGAACGCGGCCGAGGTGAACCTCGTGCGCGAAGCGGCCGAACGCACGTGGGCCGCGATCGAACGCGTGCGCGCGGAGCAGGCGCTGAAGGAAGCGGACCGGCGCAAGGACGAATTCCTCGCGACCTTGGCGCACGAGCTGCGCAACCCGCTCGCGCCGATCAGCAACGCGATCCAGCTGATGCGCCGCGCCGACAACCGGGACGCGGCGGACCGTCTCACGGGCATCGTCGAGCGCCAGGTGCGGCAGATCGTCAAGCTCGTCGACGACCTGATGGAGATCGCGCGTATCTCGCGCGGGAAGATCGAACTGGACCGGCACGCGCTGGCCCTGGCCGACATCGTGCGCGACGCCGTGGAGGCGAGCCGCCCGCAGGTCGAGCGCGCCGGCCACGTCCTCGACGTGACGGTGCCGGACGAGTCCCTCGTCGTGCATGGCGACGCCGTGCGCCTGACGCAGGTGCTCACGAACCTGGTCAACAACGCGGCGAAGTACACGGACACGGGCGGGCGCATCGAACTGCTCGCCCGGCGCGAAGGCGCCGCCGTCGCGCTGCGCGTGCGCGACAACGGCCGCGGCATCCCGGCCGCCCAGCTGCCCCACGTGTTCGACATGTTCGCGCAGCCGCACCTGGGCAACCGGGGCGACGGCGACGGCCTAGGCATCGGCCTGGCCATCGTGCGCAAGCTCGTCGAGATGCACGACGGGACCGTGGAGGCGCACAGCGCGGGCCCGGGCTGCGGCAGCGAATTCGTCGTGCGCCTGCCCCTGCTGCACGACACGGCGCCGGACGATGACGCAGCGACGACATGTACGGCACTGGCCGGCCACCGTGTCCTCGTCGTGGACGACAATGCCGACGCGGCCGACACGCTGGCCCTGCTGCTGGACACGCACGGGGCACGGGCCCGCGCCGTGTACGGCGGCCCGGCCGCGCTGGCGGCGCTGCCCGGGTTCGCGCCCACCGTCGTGCTGCTCGACCTGGGCATGCCGGAGATGGACGGCTTCGACGTCGCGCGCGCCATCCGCGCCGAAGGCCATGCGCACGTGCGCATCGTCGCCCTCACGGGCTGGGGCCAGCAGGCCGACCGCGAGCGCACCCGCGCGGCCGGGTTCGATCATCACCTGACCAAGCCGGTGGACCTGGGCGCGCTGGCGGCGTGGCTAGGGAACGGATAACGCGTGCACCAGCTGCGCATGGAGGCGCGGATCGCCGCACGCGAGCACCGTGCCGCCGTGCTGCACGTCGCCCCCATCCCACGCCGTGATGACGCCGCCCGCCCCTTCGATGATGGGCACCAGCGCCTGCACGTCCCACGGCTGCAGGCCCGCTTCGATGACGGCATCGACGAGGCCGGACGCCAGCATGCAATAGGCGTAGCAGTCGCCGCCATAACGCAGCAGGCGCGCGCGGCCGGCGACGGCGTCGAAGGTAGCGCGCTGGGCAGGATCGAAGATGTCGGGCGACGTGCACATCACGTGCGCGTCCGCCAGCTGCGCGCACGGACGCGTATGCAGCACGTGGCCGCCATTCCACGCGCGGTACGCCGTGCCGACGAAGCGCTCGCGCGTAAAAGGCTGGTTCATCAGGCCCAGCACGGGGCGCGTGCCGTCGTTCAGCGCGATCAGGGTACCCCACAGCGGCAGGCCGAGGAGGAAGGCCTTGGTGCCGTCGATGGGGTCCAGCACCCACGTGAGGCCGCTGCCGCCGGCCTGTGTCCCCTCCTCTTCGCCGAGGATGCCGTGATCCGGATAGCGCGCCCGGATCAGCGCGCGCATCACGCGCTCGGCGCCGCGGTCGGCCGCCGTCACGGGATCGAAGCCGTGCGCACTCTTGTTCTCGGCGCCGCTGCCGGCGCGGAAATGCGGCAGGATGGCGCCGGCGGCCGCGTCGGCCAGCTCGTTGGCGAACTGCAGGTACTCGTCGAATTCGGTGGCATCGATGGGCATCGGCTCTCTCGCAGGAAGGCGGCACGGCGCCGCCTCCCCGATACTACATCGAACCCGCGCCGGACTGGATAAATACGCACGCCTCGCCGTCGTCGGGCACGCATACCCGCGCTGCCAGGCCCTGCGCGTCCACCCAGGCCCGCAGCCCGGCGCGCGACAGCATGCAGTGGTTCACTGCTTCCAGGTGGCTCGCGACGATGGTCGCGCGCGGCGCCGCCTTCACCACACTGGCGACGTCGTCCAGGTCCATGATGATGGGACCCAGGCCCGGCACCTGCGCGTCGCCGCAGTTCAGCACGACGACGTCCGGGTCGTACGTCTCCAGCGCGGCGGCCACGTGCACGTTCCACACGGTGTCGCCGGCGATGTACAGGGTCGGCTCGTCCGGATGGCGCAGCACGACGCCGCTCACCTCGCCCATGCGCGCGCCGATGGCGGCCATGACGGTGTCGCTGCCGTGCTGGCCCCGCGTCTGGGCGATGCGGATACCGCCGAACAGCGTGTCGCCGTGCGCGTCGAGCGTGCGCACGTCCGTGAACCCGTCGGCGCGGATGGCCTGCGCATCGGCGTCGTTCTGCGCGAACACGGGCAACACGCGCGGCAGCTTGCGCCGCGCTGCTTCATCCCAGTGGTCGGCGTGCAGGTGCGTGACGAGCACGGCGTCCACGTCGAACAGCGTTGCCAGCGGCACGGGCAGGTCGACCAGCGGGTTGGCGAGATGGCTGTTGGCCGTGCCGGCAAAGCCGGGGTAGGCGCCCCGGTCCGCCAGCAGCGGGTCGACGAGGAAGGTCTTGCCGGCGTACTCGACGAGCAGGGTGGCGTTGCGGATCTGGGTCACTTGCATGGTGTCTCTCCTTGGTTTGTGTGACGCCATTGTCGCGACGGGGGCGTGTCCCCGACAGTGGCCCGCAGGACAACCTTCGATATAATCGGGCCATGACCCGATCCGAACTCTCCACCTGGCGCGTGGCCGTCATCGCCTTCGACGGCATGACGCCCTTCCATTTGTCCGTGCCCTGCCTCGTGTTCAGCGGCCGGCCCGGCCCGGATGCGCGCTCCCGCTTTGACCTGACCGTGTGCGGCGCCGGCCCGGATGCCCCGTTGGCCACGAGCGCCGGCTTCGGCATCGTGCCGGGCCACGGCCTGGAAGCGCTACAGGATGCCGACATCGTCGTGATGCCCGCCTGGTACGACGACTGCCGCCCCGCGCCGCCCGCGCTGCTGGACGCGCTGCGCGCGGCGCACGCACGCGGCGCCTGCATCGTCGCGCTGTGCCTCGGCGCTTTTCCCGTGGCCGAGGCGGGCCTGCTGGACGGCCGCACGGTCGCCACGCACTGGGCGCTCGCGGCCGAACTGGCGCGCCGCCACCCGCGCGTGAAAGTGGATCCGGACGTGCTGTACGTGGACGATGGCGACGTGCTGACGTCGGCCGGCGTGGCGGCCGGCATCGACTGCTGCCTGCACCTGATGCGCCGGCTGTGCGGCGCGGACGCGGCGAACCACGTGGCGCGCATGCTCGTCGTGGCGCCGCACCGGCAAGGCGGACAGGCCCAGTTCATCGAGCGGCCGCTGCCCGCGTCGCCCAGCGACGGCCGCCTGTCCGCCGTGCTGGACTGGGTGACGCGCCACCTGGCCGAGGAGCACGGCATCGACGATCTCGCCCGGCGCGCCGCCATGAGCCGGCGTAACTTCACGCGCCACTTCCGCCAGGCGACGGGCACGTCGTTCAAGCAATGGCTGCTGGCGCAGCGGCTGGCGCACGCGCGCTGGATGCTGGAGACATCCGATGCGGCCGTCGAGGTGGTGGCGCAGGAGGCGGGCTTCGGCTCCGCGCTGTCGCTGCGCCAGCACTTCCGCGCCGCGCTGCAGACGTCGCCCGCCGCCTACCGCAAGGCGTTCCGTCAGCAGGCGCCGCAGTTCGCCGCCTGAGTACAAGGCTGCGGCGGTCGGTTCGACACCCCCAGCCCGGCCGCGATGACGGCGATGCCGACGGCGTGGTACGCGTGCAGCGCCTCGCCCAGCAGTCCCGCCGCCAGCAACGCGCCGTAGACGGGAATCAGGTGCAGGAACAACCCGGCGCGGGCCGCCCCAACGCGGGCCACGCCGGCCATGTACAGCAGCGGCGCCAGCAGCGACGCACCCAGCGCGACGTACAGCACGGCCCCGAACGCGGCCGGGCCGGCATGCGCCTGCGCACCGTGTGCCCACTCCCACGCGGCGAACGGCAGCAGGCCGATGGCCGCCACGCCCAGCTGCGCGGCCAGCACGCCGACGCGGTCGATTGCGGCCGGCAGGTCGCGCAGCCACAGCGAATACAGGGCAAAGCCGCCCATCGCCGCGAACGCGAGCAGGTCGCCGCGGGCGAAGCGCAGTTGCGCGATGCGCGCCGGGTCGCCGTGGCCGATGATCAGGAGGACGCCGGCGCAGGACAGCAGCATGCCCGCGACCTGGTGCCGGGTCGGCGCACCCCGCCCCAGCACGGCGCCGAACAGCACGATCAGCACGGGGATCGCGGCATTCAGCAGCAGCACATTGGTGGCCGTCGTCGTGTGCAGCGCGGCGTAGACGAGCAGGTTGAAGCCGGCCATGCCGGCCAGCGCCGTGCGCGCGATGACGCCGCGGTGGCGCCACAACGTCCCCGCATCCGCGCGCAGGCGCGGCCACGCGAACGGCAGCAGCACGAGGAACGCGAGCAGGTGGCGCGCGAACGCGAGGGTCATCGGCGGCACGGCGTCGCGCACGGCGCGGCCGGCCACGAAGTTCCCCGCCCACAGCAGCGGCGGGACGGCCAGCAGGATCCAGCGCCACGAAGCGGTGGAAGGCGAAACGATGGCGGTGCGGTCCATGGCGGTCTCCTCGGATGGCATGTTCCGATTGTGGTCACGCACGCCTCATGCAACAATCCAGAAAAATGAAAATGACCTTTACGTAAAACGTAATAAAACGATGCGCAACAACCTCGACGCCGGCCTCGTCTGGGCCATGCAGGCCTTCCTGCGCACGATCGACAGCGGCAGTTTCACCTTGGCCGCCGAGCAGATGGACCTGACGACGGCCCAGGTCTCGCGCCTCGTGGCCGACCTGGAGCGGCGCCTCGGCACCAAGCTCCTGCAGCGCACGACGCGCAAGCACGCGCTGACGGACAGCGGCGCCGCGTACGCGGAACGCTGCCGCGAACTGCTGGCCCTCGTCGAGGAAGCGGAGGCGCAGGCGCGCGGCGCCGGCGCGCGGCCGCGCGGGCGCCTGCGCGTGCAATGCATGACGAACTTCGGCCAGCACTACGTCGCGCCCGTGCTGGCGGACTTCTGCGCCGCGTATCCCGACCTGACCGTGGAGTATTCGACGTCGCAATACGTGCCGGACCTGCTGGCGCGCGGGGCCGACGTGAGCCTGTACCTGGCCGAAGCCCTCGTCGATTCCGGGATGGTGGCGCGTCGGCTCGGCACCACGTTCGCCGTCCTGTGCGCCGCGCCGGCCTACCTCGCCCGCCACGGCACGCCGGCGACGCCGGAGGACCTGCGCACGCACGCGTGCCTGCGCCTCGCCAATCCGTCCGTCGGGCCGGACTGGCGCCTCGTCGAGGGCGATGGGAAAGAAGGAGCGGTGTTCACCCTGGCGCCGCGCGGGCAGGTGGTGGCGGACACGCCGGACCTGATCGTGGACGTGGCGCTGCGCGGCGCCGGCATCACGCTGCTGCCGCTGTTCTCCGTGATCGACGCCGTGCGCGCGGGGCGCCTCGTGCGCATCCTGCCGGCGTGGCGCTCACCCGACATCGGCGTCTATGCGCTGCTGCCGTCGCGCCACTTCATGGATGCGCGCACACGGGCGTGGCTCGACTGGGTCGACGGTCACATCGTGCCGCGCGTGGCGGCGGATACCGCGTATTTCGGGTGATCAGCGCGTGGTCCCGAGCCACGCGTGCAGCATGTCCAGGTCGACCGGCTTGGTGAGGTGAAAATCGAATCCGGCCCCGCGCGTGCGTTCGCGGTCGCTCTCCTGCCCCCAGCCCGTCAGCGCGACGATGCGCACGCCGGCCAGGGCCGGGTCGGCGCGGATGCGGCGCGCCACCTCGAAGCCGTCCATGTCCGGCATGCCCAGGTCCAGCAGCACCGTGTGCGGCCGCAGGACGGGCAGCGCGGCCAGCGCGGACGGGCCGTCGTACACGGCGCGCGCCTGGGCGCCATCCGCGTCGAGCAGCATCGCGAGCGTATCGGCCGCATCCTGGTTGTCGTCCACGACGAGGATGCGCTGCCCCGCCAACGGCGCCGCGTCCGCTCCCGCCGCACCGCCGTCGTGCGACGCGTCGGGCGGTTCGGCCAGCGGCAGGCGCACGACGAACTCGCTGCCCAGCCCGGTGCCGGGGCTCCTCGCCTCCACGGTCCCGCCATGCATCAGTACGAGGCTCTTCACCATGGCGAGCCCGATCCCGAGCCCGCCCTGCCCCCGCCCGGCCGCGCGGTGCGCCTGCGTGAACATGTCGAACACGGCGGGCAGGTGGCCGGACGGAATGCCGATGCCGTTGTCGCGCACCGTGATCTCGACCTCGAGGCCGTCGCGCCGCGCCTCCAGCTCGATGCGTCCGCCCTGGTCCGTGTACTTGGCCGCGTTGTTCAGGAGGTTCGCGAGCACCTGCGTGAGGCGCACGCTGTCCGCGTTCAGGGTCAGCGGTTCCGCGGGCAGGCGCACGTCCAGGTGGTGGTGCTGCTGGTCGATCAGCGGCCGGCTCGTCTCGACGGCGCCGTGCACGACGTCGGCCAGCAGCAGCGGCTGGCGGTGCAGCTCGATCTTGTCGCGCGTGATGCGCGAGATCTCGAGCAGGTCGTCGACGAGCTTGACCATCTGGCGCACCTGCCGTCCCAGCATCTCGACGAGTCGGTCGGCGCGGCGGCGGCCGTCCGGATGGCGCAGCAGGTGCACCGCGTTGCTGATCGGCGCGAGCGGGTTGCGCAGCTCGTGCGCCAGCACGGCCAGGAATTCGTCCTTGCGCCGGTCCGTCTCCTTCAGCGCCTGCTCGGCCAGCACGGCGTCCGTGATGTCCAGCGAGGCGCCGACGTGGCCGGCGTAGCTGCCGTCCGGCGCGAACAGCGGTTGCGCGAAATTGTCGAACCAGCGCCACTGGCCGTCGCGGCGCAGCAGGCGGTCGAGGTTGCGCCAGGGACGGCGCGTGCGTACGGCATCCATGTAGTCGGCGATGTAGGCGGGCGCGTCGTCCGGGTGGACGAGCTCGTGCCAGCGCACGCCCATCACGTCCTCGAATGCCTTGCCCGTGAAATCGAGGTAGTACTGGTTGACGAACACGTTGCGGCCTTCCTCGTCGTTCTGCCAGATCAGCACGGGCACGGTGTTCGCTAGCGTGCGGAAGCGCTGTTCCGACACCCGCAGTTCGTTCTCGACGCGCTTGCGCGCCGTGATGTCCTGCACGATGTTGACGGCACCGGCGATGCCGCCCGCATGGTCGCGCAGCGGCGTGATGTTGAGCAGGACGTCGATGCGGCTGCCGTCCGGCCGCTGGATCGTCAGTTCGCGGTCGACGACGGGTTCGCCCCCGGCCAGCACCTCGCGCAGCGGCGCCGTGAAGTTTTCCAGCGGGTGGCCGTTCGCCGCGCAGGTTTCCGGCCCCCAGCACGCGGGCGTCTCGCCGGGCGGACCGCCGCACAGCTCGTCGGCGCACGCGTTGTGGAACACGACCGTCCCCGCCGCGTCGCAGGCGACGACGCCGGCCGGGATCGCGCCGATCAGGTCGCGGTAGCGCTGCTCGCTGGCGCGCAGCGCCTCGTCGGCCTGGCGGCGCTGGGCGATCTCGTGTTCGAGCATGCGGTTATGCCCCGCCAGCACGCGCGTCCGTTCCTCGGCCGCCTGCACGAGCTCGCGCCGGCTCTCGGCCGTTTCCTCGAGCGCCACGATGGCCTGGTAGGCGGCGGCCGCGAAATCGGCCAGGTTGCGCAGCACGCGCGCGTCCTCCGCATCGAACTGGCGGTCGGTGCGATGGCTGATCACCCACACCGTGCCGACCGCGCGGCCCTCGGCCGTCCACGGCACGAGCAGGTTTTCGACCATCGGCGGATCGAAGCCGGCCATCGCCGCGAAGCAGCGCTCGCCGTAGCGCATGAGCATGGTTTGATTGCGGTCGACTACGACGCCGCACGGGCTCTTGCCGAAATCGATCGTGCCGCCCAGGTTATCGGCGAACAGGCCGGCCGCCGCGTGCCAGCGGAAAACACGCTGCCCGCCCTCCTCTTCGAGCAGGCTGATGCCGGCCGATCCGGCATTGCACAGGTCGAGCACCAGCTCGGCCAGTTTCTGGGGCACGCCATGCGGATCGATGGCCAGTTGCCGGGCGAGCGCGGCCATCGCGCGGTTTTCCGCCGCGTAGTCCGGCGCGCGGCGTGGGCGCCGCTCCAGTTCCGCCGTGATGAGCACGTCGTCGACACAGGACACGGCGGATGAGGATTGGGTCTCCATCGATACTGAACCGATTGTTTGAGACCTGATGCTACCGAAAAGCACGCCGCCATGGCGCGCTAATGCATTGCAGCCGCAATCAAGCGGCCCCGGCAATCACCCGATCAACACCCGCCGGTGTTCATCTTGACGTCGGGAACGCCGGTCCCGTTGTACGTGTACTGGACGGAACATTGCTTCGGATCCGGTGCGCTCTCGATACGCCATCCCGCGTCGCCATTGGGTAGCTTGTCGTTGCCGTAGCCGTAGAACGTATAGCCATCGACCTCGACGGCCGTGGCCTTGAGATAGCAGCCGCCGCTCGGCACGATCATGTTCTGCAGCACCGCACCGACGCCGTCGCACCAGCGATCCGGATAACCGCTCCAGACGCGCACCTGCGTGCCGTCCATGTTGACCCACGTGAGGTTGACGATCTTGTCCGCCGTGCCTGCGCCGCGCACGGCCGTCGTGGATTTGACCAGCTTGATGCCCGTGTTGACGGAGCCGGCCAGCGCCTGGATCGAGGCCTTGCGGCTGTCCGACCCGAGGTCGACGAATTTCGGCAATGCGACCGCCGACAGGACGCCGAGGATGACGATGACGACGATCAGTTCGATCAGCGTGAAGCCGCCGGTCCGTGCGGCGTTGAGGGCATGGATGCCCGTTGGGTGTCGATACATGGCGCGAGCTCGATAGGAAGTCGGTTACATTCTTTTCCGCAAAGAATTGTTTCAGTATATCAATACAAACGCCACATTCCTATCATATGGTTTGCGGACCGTTGTAACCTTGCGTCTATTTCGCCTTTGCCAGTCCACCCGGGCCTGGCTCGACAATCAGAGCGCCGCGTCCAGCGCCAGCCGCAGCGGCCCGGGCGTGATCCCCGTCCAGCGCTTGAACGAACGGCGGAAATTGGCGGCGTCGTGGAACCCCAGGTAGGCCGCGGCCGCTTCATTGTCGAGGCGGCGCGCCTGGAACAGCCACAGCGCGACGTGCGTGCGCACCTGGTCCAGCTCCGCCTGGAAATGCGTGTGATGGCGCAGCAGCTGGCGCTTCAGCGTGGCCGGGCTGACGCCGAAATCGAGGGCCGTGCGCTCCAGCGTGGGCGCGGCGCGGACCCGCTCCAGCAGATAGTCGTACAGGGCGGCCAGCAGGCCCGGTGGCCGCCCCGGTTCCGCCGCGGCAGCAGCCTGGGCGAGGCCGGCCGCGGTGCCGTTGCCGCGCGGCCAGGGGCGGTCGAGCCAGGCGGCGTCGATCACCATCGCGTCCAGCTGGCAATCGAAACGCAGTGCGCTGCCCAGGTGCACGTGGTGCTGCTCGACGTGGCGCGGCGCCGCGCGGTTGAAGCAGAAGCGCCACGGCAGCCGCTCCCCGCCGAGCCAGCGGCACAGCGCGACGACGGCCGTCATGTGCATTTCGACGAGCGCGGGACGCAGGCTCGGGGCGCCGTGGCTGTCGACCCAGTACAGCAGCGCGACGTCGTCCCAGGTTTCCAGGCGCGGGCGCAGCAGGGGCGTCAGGCGCGCATGCCAGCGGCACAGGGTCTCGAGCAGCGCGCGCAACGTGGGCGCCTGCACGAGCGCATGGCTGGCCGCGCCGTCGTGGCCGGGCAGCAGTTGCTGGCCCAGCATGAACGACGTGTCCGGACTGTCCAGCGCGCGCAGCAGGTTCGCGAGCAGGCGCAGGAGCTGGTTCGCGGAGACCGGCGTCGCGGGGTCGAGCGGGTCCAGGCCCGTGTCGCGCAACAGCGCCGCGTCGTCGGCGTCGGCCGCGCGGCCGTATTCGAGCACGAGCGCCGGCTGCAGGTAGCCCGGGATCGACGGGTCGGCGGCCGCGCACCAGGCGATCACGCCGCGTCCATCCGGCGGCACAGGTCCGCCAGCAGGATCTCGGGCGCGCCGTCCGCCGGCGCGCAGTCGTGGCGCAGGCTGAGCGCGACGCGGCGTTCGCCCGCGTGATGGTGCATGGCGCCGACCATCGCGCACAGGTGGCGCGCGGCGGCGGTTGCCGCCTCCACGGACAGGCCCGGCATCAGCACGGCGAAGCGGTCGCCCGCGTAGCGGCACAGCAGGTCGTCGTTGCGCAGGTTCAGCAGCAGCATGTGCGCGACGGCCTGCAGCGCGCGGTCGCCTTCGGCACGGCCATGCTCGCGGTTGATGCGGTGGAAGCCGTCGATGTCGAGCAGGACGACGGTGCCTTCCGTGCGGCGCAGCTGTGCGCGCAGGTAGTCCGCATCGGCCAGTTGCGTGACGCGGTCGAACGGCCGGTGGCTGCGGAACAGGCGCTCGCGCTTGCGCAGGTGGTCGGCCAGCAGCGCCTGCTCGCGGCGCCAGTAGTACAGGCCCGCCGTCAGCACGAGCATCCCGAACGGCACGAGGCCTTCCAGCGCGTTGTCCCACAGCGCGTCCTTGTCGATACGCCAGAACTCGTCCAGGCAGTCCGCCCACGACCCCAGCGTGATGCACGCGAGACCACCGGCCAGCAGCCGCGTCACGCGCCCGTCCGGCCGGCTCGCGAGCACGATCAGGCACCACACGAGCGCCATCAGCGCCGTGCCGCCCTCGTCGACGATGTCCATCCAGTGCCACGCCGCGAACGGTTTGCCGGTCCCGGCGGACGCGTACAGCGCGGCAAGGGCGGCCAGCGCACAGGCGAGGACGAGGAGCGGACGGACGAAGGCAGGCATGGCGATGCGGGAGCGGAAAACGGACGGCCGAAGGTAGCGCGGCCGTGTGACAGGTTCATGACAGGCGCGGGGTCTTAACGGCTCACGTCGCACGGGTCTGCGCAATGACGGGGCGCGCCCGCCCGCGGACGTGCCGGGTCAATTCGGCTCATGACGGGTCGTTCGGGCCCGGCGCGGCATCGGACGTCACCGACCCGTCATATTCGATGCCGAGAATGCGCCGCACATCAACCACGTCCTGACAGAACAACAATGCGACCTCTCCATTTTCCCAAGACCCTGACTGCCCTCGGCGCCGGCCTGCTCGCGGCCGGCGGCGTGCACGCGGCCGATGCGCCCGACGTCGGCACCGTCGTCGTCACCGGCCAGCGCGCCAGCCTCGCGCACGCCATCGCGGCCCAGGAAAAAGCCGACAACATCGTGTCCGTCGTCAGCAGCGACGACATCGGCGGCCTGCCGGACAAGAACGCCGCCGAGGCGCTGGCCCGCCTGCCGGGCGTCGCCGTGCAGCGCGACCAGGGCGAAGGCCGCTACGTCGTCGTGCGCGGCCTCGATGCCGACTACAACAGCGTCGCGATCAACGGCGCGACCGTGCCGTCGCCGGAAGCGTCGCGCCGCGCCGTCGCGCTGGACGTGCTGCCGGCGGGCCTGATCCGCGAACTGGCCGTCACCAAGACCCTCACGACCGACCAGGACGCGAACGCGCTGGGCGGCAGCATCGATGTGAAAACGCTGTCCGCGTTCGACCTGCCGGGCCGCCTGCTCGGCGTGGGCGCGGCCGCCAGTCACGACGACCTCACGCACCGGACGAGCCCTTCCGCCAATGTGCTGTGGGCGCAGCGCTTCGCCGACGGCAGGCTGGGCATCGCGGCCGGCCTGTCGGGCGAAAAGCGCAGGTTCGGCTCGGACAACGTGGAAACGGGCGGCGCATGGAGCGGCAACCGCCTGTCCGGCTTCGAGCTGCGCGACTACCTGCCCGTGCGCACGCGCCGTGCGGGTGCGCTGAACGTCGACTGGCGCCCGGACGCGGACACCAGCATCGCGCTGCGCAGTTTCCTGTCGCGCTTTTCGGACGACGAGGTGCGCGACCGCCTCACCGTCAGCAACGTCAAGGGCGGCGCGCTGGCCGAGGGCCAGACGGATACGGCGCGCGTGGAACGCCGCATCCGCCAGCGCAAGTACACGCAGGAGATCCGCTCCGTGAGCCTCGCCGCCGACCACCGCATCGAAGCGTGGAAGCTGCACGCGGAGGTCGCGAACACCCGCGCCAGCGAGGACACGCCGGAGTCGCTGAATGACGGGCGCTTCCGCGGCACGTCCAGTTTTGCCGGCATCGGCTTCACGGACGGCACGCAGCCGCACCTGGTCGCCCCGGCCGCCGTGTTCGACCCGGCCAGCTACGCACTGAACGCCATCACGCTGCAGCAGCGCTACTCGTCCGACCGCACGAACCAGCTGCGCGTGGACCTCACGCGCGACGTCGACGCCGGCGACTGGCGCGGCACCGTGAAGTTCGGCGCCAAGGCGATCCGGCGCGACAAGGACAACGACACGAACCAGTGGGCCTACAACAGCAGCAAAGCCACGAGCGGCAACTATTGGGGGCCCGGGCCGACGTCGATGTCCGCGTTCACGAACGGGGCCACGCTGGACTATGCGCCCGGCACGATCGGCGCCGCGCTCGATCCCGCGCTGATCCGCGCCCGCGTGGCGGGGCTCGACCGCGCCGCCGCACGCCTCGCCGCGGAATCCGCGCTGAACGACTACGGCATGCGCGAGGACATCGATGCGGGCTATGTGCAGACGAGTCTCTCGCGCGGCCCGTGGACGGTACTGGCCGGCGTACGCGCCGAACGGACGCGCTTCACGGCCGACGGCAACGAAGTGGCCGGCACCACGATCACGCCGCGCCACGCGGGCCGCGGCTACACGAACTGGCTGCCGGGCGTGCAGGCCCGGTACGACATCGACCGCGCCACCAGCGTGCGCGCCGCATGGACGAACGCCGTCGTGCGCGCGAATTTCAGCCAGCTGGCGCCCGGCATCAGCCTGGCCAGCGCCACCGAGGCGATGATCGGCAACCCGGACCTCGCGCCGCTGAAGGCCCACAACCTCGACGTCGGCATCGAGCGCATCCTGGGCAACGACGGCGTCGTGTCGGCCTACGCATTCCACAAGGACATCCGCAACTTCACGTACGCGGCCAACCTCGCCGGCACGGGCCGGTGGGTTGGCTATACCACGGCCACGTCGTACGCGAACGGTGACGATGCGCGCGTCGCCGGCGTCGAACTGGCGTGGCAGCAGCCGCTGCGCATGCTGCCATCCCCGTTCAACGGCCTGCTCGTCGGCGCCAACGCGACGTTCACGTCGTCCAGCGCGGACATCAAGGGCCGCACCATCCGCATGCCCGGCCAGGCGAAGCGCATGGCCAACCTGATGCTGGGCTACGAGGCCGGTCCCGTGTCCACGCGCATCGCCGTCAACTACAAATCGCCCTATCTGCTGGAACTGGGCGCGGACACGAAGGATCCGATGCAGGATCACATCGTCGACACGCAGAAGCAGGTCGACTTCTCGCTCGCCTGGCAGCTGGGCAAGCGCTGGCAGCTGTCCTTCGACGCCGCGAACCTGAACAACGAAACCTATTACGTGTACCAGGGCGTAAAGGGGCACAACGTCCAGTACGAACGCTACGGCCGCACGTACAAGATCGGCCTGAAAGCGAGCCTGTTCTGATGAAAAACCTGTTCTTGTATGCCACGCTGCTTGCGTCGACCGCCCACGCGCAGGTCATTCCGCCCGCGCTGAACGGCGCCACCGAACTGGCCGCGCTGCCCGGCGGCGGCTGGCTCGCGCTGGACAGGCACGCGCTGCGCCTCGTGGGCAGCGACGGCCGCGAACGCGCCAGCGTCGCCATGCGCGGCCGCCAGTTCGACATGCGCGGCGACCTCGCGCTCGTCGTCGATGCGAACGCCGAGCGCGCGGTTCCCGTCCGTATCGACGCGGACGGCTTGCGCGCCCTGCCCCCGCTGCCCGACACGGGCTTCGGCATCGAGGCGGCCTGCCTGTACCGCGACGCCCAGCACCTGGATCACGCATTCCTGATCGCGAAGGATGGCCAGGCGCAGCAATGGCTGTTGGGCGAGCCGGCGCGCCTCGTGCGTCACCTGGCGCTGCCGCCGCACGTGAAACACTGCCGCGTGGACGATGCGGATGCGACGCTGTACGCGTCCGAGAGCGGCCTGGGCCTGTGGGCCTACGACGCGGATCCGGAAAGCGCCGGCACCCGCGCGCCGGTCGCGCTGGCGGCGCCGTTCGGCAGGCTGGCCAAAGGGGCCGGTGCCGTCACCGTCCTGCCCGGCGGCGTGGCGGCGCTCGATGGCAACGGCACGCTGCATGCGTGGCGCCGCGCGGGCGATGGCTGGCGCGAACAGGCCGCGCTGCCGCTGGCCGCGCGCGCGCTCGCATCCGGCCCGCGCCTGCTCGCGCGCACGGACGCGGGCTGGAAGGACGCTGGCCTCGCGTGGAAGGCAACGGCACCGAAGCGGACCCCGCTGCCCATCGTGCCGCCGCGCGCACAGACGGCACCCGTGGCACGCGCGGGCGACGCGGCCGACGACCCGGCCATCTGGATCCACCCGACGGACCCGGACGGCGCCCGCATCCTCGGCACGAACAAGAAGCAGGGCCTGCTCGTGTACGACCTCGCGGGCCGCCAGACGCAGTTGCTGGAAGCGGGCCGCCTGAACAACGTGGACGTACGCCAGGACCTGACGTTCGGCGACGGCGTCCGCGTCGATCTCGCCATGGCCACGCAACGCGACGAGAACGCGATCGTGCTGTTCGCCATCGACGCCGCGGGCACCGTCACGGAAGCCGCGCGCCTGCCGACGACGCTGTCCGACATCTACGGCGCGTGCCTCTATCGCACGCCGCAGGGCGGCCTGGACGCGATCGTCAACGACAAGGACGGACGCTTCCAGCAATACCGCATCACGCGCACCGGCGGCACATTCGGCGCGACGCTGGCGCGCAGCTGGCGCCTCGCGAGCCAGCCGGAGGGCTGCGTGGCGGACGAGCGCACCGGGCTGTTGTTCATGGGCGAGGAAAAACGCGGCGTGTGGGTGGCGGATGCCGACGCGACGACGCCGATGAAGCCGCGCCTCGTGCTGCCGGTGGGCGGCCTGCTGCATGCGGACGTCGAGGGCATGGGCATCTACCACGGCAGGAGGGGCAGCTGGATCGTCGTGTCGAGCCAGGGCAACGACAGCTATGTCGTGCTGGATGCCACGGCGCCATTCGCCCTGCGCGGCGCGTTCCGGATCGGCATCGATGCAGCCAGGGGCATCGACGGCACCTCCGAGACGGATGGCCTGGACGTGACGTCCGCCCGGCTGGGGGGGCCCTATGGCAAGGGCCTGCTCGTCGTGCAGGACGGCCACAAACGCCTGCCGGACGGACCGCAGAACTTCAAGCTGGTGGCGTGGGAAGACGTGGCGAAGGCGCTCGGCCTGCCGGACTGACACTCCGATCCGTTTGCGCTACCATACAGTCGAGAGCGACTCACGACGACCGCATGGAACTCGAACTGATCACGCGCCGCCCGGCGACGCCCCGTCCGGACAGCCCGCGCCTGCTGCTGGTACACGGCATCTGCGTGGGCGCCTGGGTGTGGGAGGAACACGTCGTGCCCTGGTTTGCCGACGCCGGCTTCGAAGTGCATGCGCTCAGCCTGCGCGGCCATGGCGGCAGCGGCGGGCGCGAACGGCTGAACGACTGGCGCCTGGCCGACTACACGGACGACCTGCGGTCCACCGTCGCGCGGCTGGGCGACGGGCCGCTCGTCGTCGTCGGCCACTCGCTGGGCGGCGCCGTCGTGCAGGACTGGATCCGCACCGGCGGCCACGCGGCCGGCGTCGCGCTGCTCGCGTCCGTGCCGCCGTGGGGCCTCGCGTATTCGGCCTGGCAGATGATGCTGTCCTCGCCCGATCTGTTCCAGCAACTGGCGCGCCTGTCCTTCGCCGAACCGCACACGCTCGACCCGGATGTCATGCGCCGCCATCTGTTTTCCGACGACCTGCCCGACGCCGACTACGCCCGCTTCGCGCGCCGCATCCAGGGCGAATCGCGCCACGTGGGCATCGAACTGCAAGGCTGGCGGCCGTTCGCGCCGATGCCCTGGCAGGCCCCGCCCGTGTTCGTGCTGGGCGGACAGGAAGACCGCTTCATCCGCCCCGACGCCGTGCGCGGCACCGCGACTTACTACGGCGTGAAACCGCACCTCGTGCCGCAGCTGGCGCACGCGCTGATGCTGGATCCGCGCTGGGAAGACGCGGCCCGGCCGCTGCTGGACTGGATCCTGAAGCTGCCTGCATAATCACGCCATGGGACATCCACTCGACAACATCTTCTGGAACTGCCTGGACGGTCCGCACCGTCACCTCTCCACCGGCACCGCTCAGGCGCGGCGCTACGCGCCCGGCCTGTCGCCCATCGTCGGCTTTGCGGATCCGGAGCAGCCCGACTTCGCCGCGCTGCGTCCGTTCTGCACGCCCGGCGAGCAGTTCTATTGCGACGTCTGGTCCGGTCCCGCGCCGGACGGCTGGCGCATCGACGTCGATGCGAAGATGTTCCGCCTCGTGTGGGACGGCGGCCCCGGTCCGTCCGACGACCCCGCGCCGGACGCCGTGCCGCTGGGTGCCGGCCACGCGGACGAGGCGCTGGCGCTGGCCCGGCTCACGCGCCCCGGCCCGTTCGGCCCGCGCACGCTCGAAATGGGCGAATTCTTCGGCTGCTTCGACAACGGCCGCCTCGTCGCGATGGCAGGAGAACGCACGACGGCGGGCCCCTATCGCGAAATCAGCGGCGTCTGCACGCACCCGGACTACCAGGGCCGCGGCTACGCGAAGCGCCTGATGCAGAAGGTCATCCAGCGCCAGCTGGCGCGCGGCGAGATCCCGTTCCTGCACGTGATGAGCGCCAACCAGGCCGCCCACGAGTTTTACCTGCGCATGGGTTTCCGCGACTATGGCGAGACGGCCGTACGGGTCGTGACGCCCTGCTGACATTTTTTTTCGCGGGACCGATTCGTTTCGCCGCCGCAGGACGTCTATGTCAGTGCCAACCCACTGGAGACCTCAATGACACTGCATATCGATCCCGACGCCGGCCTGACCACCCTGATCAACATCTTCACCGTCGAACCGGATGACCGCGACGAACTCGTGACCCTGCTGCGCGCCGGTACGGACGCGTGGATCTCGAAGATCCCCGGCTTCGTGTCGTCGTCGCTGCATGTCGCACGGGACAACCGCCGCGTCGTCATCTACGGTCAGTGGCGCAGCGCGGACGCCATCGCCGCCATGCGCCAGCATCCCGAGATGCCGGCGTACTTCGCACGCGTGAAGGCGCTCGCGCAGATGGAAGCGATCACCTGCGACGTCGCCTCCACCTTGGCCGCCGCATGACGGGGGCCGCGTCCGCGGTCCTGGCGGTCGACCTGGACCGCCTGCGCCCACGGCTGCACCGTTATTGCGCGCGCATGGTCGGCTCGGCGCTCGACGGCGAGGACATCGTGCAGGATGCGCTGGTGCGCGCGCTGGAAGCATCCGCGCCGGAGCGGCCCGTCGACAATCCGGAAGGCTGGCTGTTCCGCATCGCGCACAACCTGGCGCTCGACCTGCTGCGGCGCCGGGCCCGCACACCCGTCACGGCCGACGACGACGGCGTCGACGCGCTCGCCGACACGAACGACGAAGAGGCGCGCCGCGATGCGGCGGCGGCCAGCCTGCCCGCATTCATGCGCCTGCCGCCGGCGCAGCGGGGCGCGGTGATCCTGTTCGATGTGCTCGACTACTCGGCCGAGGAAGTCGGCGCCATCCTCGGCACCACGGTCCCCGCCGTGAAATCGGCCCTGCAGCGCGGACGCGGGCGCCTGCGCGAACTGGCCAGCCAGCCCGGGGCGGCCATCCAGCCGGCCCTGCCGGATGCGGAACGGCGCCTGCTGCAGCGGTACGTGGACCTGTTCAACGCGCGCGACTTCGACGCGCTGCGCGAGATGCTGGCCGCCGACGTGCGGCTCGATCTCGTGAACCGGCTGCGGTTGCAGGGCCGCGCCGTCGGCGAGTATTTCACGCGCTATGGGCAGGCACCGGGCTGGAAGGCCTGGGCGGGCATCGTGGAAGGACGGCCCGCGGTGCTGATCCGAAGCGATGGGCAACCGGATTATTTCGCCGTCCTCGCGTGGTCGGACGGGCGCGTGGCCACGATCCGCGATTTCCTGTTCGCGCGCTACGTCATGGATGAAAGTTGTCATTTTACTGTCATCGAACGGTAGTTTTCGTTTGTTTTAATGCATGAGCACGTGCCATCCCGGCACGCAACCGGCCGCCAAGTGCCGGCGCAATCCATCCCTATGGAGAAAGCTCAGCATGACTCACAACGACATCTCGCCCTCGCGGCGCAACCTGCTGAAAGGCATGGGCACGCTACCCTTCGTCGGCGCCTTCGCCGCCCTGCAGGCGCGCGAGACGCTGGCCGCCGGCGGCGTCAGCGCCCTGATCGACAGCCCGTACGGCCCCATCGCCCCCGTCAATGACCTGACCACCGGCCTGCCGCTGCTGCAGCTGCCCGCCGGTTTCACGTACAAGAGCTTCGGCTGGACGGGCGACACGATGACGGACGGGAAACCCTGCCCCGCCGCACACGACGGCATGGGCGTCGTCCTCACGCGCAAGGTGGGCCGCAGCACGGAGCTCGTCCTGATCCGCAACCACGAGGCACACGCCGTCAGCCCGAACAAATTCATCAATGCGTTCGGCGCGTACGACACGGGCGCCAGCAGCGCCGGCGCAAGCACGGTGCTGGGCGGCGGCACGACGAATTTGCTGTTCCGCGACGGCGCCTGGGTCAGCGTGACGCCGAGCCTGGGCGGCACGGACGGCAACTGCGCGGGCGGCATCACGCCGTGGGGCACCTGGCTGTCGTGCGAGGAAATCGGTTCGGACAACGTCACTGCGTCGGGCAAGAAGCATGGCTACGTGTTCGAGGTGTCGCCGGACACCACGCAGACGACGGGCCAGCCGATCGTCGGCATGGGCCGCTTCGCGCACGAGGCGGCGGCCGTCGATCCGGCCACCAGCATCGTCTACATGACGGAGGACTCGTCGGGCAAGTCGGGTTTCTACCGCTACATCCCGGACGACAGGAACGGCGGCTACGGCGCGCTGGCGCGCGGCGGCGTGCTGCAGATGGCGCGTGTGAAGGGGACGCCGAACGCCAACGTGGCGGGCGCGCTGAAGGGCGACGCCTACGTGCTGGAATGGGTCCCCATCGCGAATCCGGACCAGAACCGCGGCAACGCGACGGGTCCGTCCGGCACGACGATCAACAACGCCGCCGGTCCGTTCGTGCAGGGCTGGCTGCAGGGCGCGCTGCGCATGAACCGCGGTGAAGGCATCTGGTACGCACAGGGCAAGATGTACGTGATGGACACGTCGGGCGGCAGCGTGGCACGCGGCGCGATCTGGGAACTGGACCTCGCCACGCAGGTCTTCCGCTGCATCTATTCAAGCCCGAACACGACGGTGGGCAACATGGGCGACAACCTGACGGTCAGCCCGCGCAACGCCATCCTGATCTGCGAGGACGCGTCCACGGCCACGACAGACGCCTTCGGCTACGGCCAGCGCCTGATGGGCATCACGCAGGGCGGCGACGCCTACATCTTCGCCAAGAACAACGTGCAGCTGACGACGGCGCAGCTGAACGCGGCGGGCAAGCTGGATACGCTGGCCGGCGACCACCGCGGCAACGAGTTCGCGGGCGCCTGCTTCGACCCGACGGGCCGCTACCTGTTCGTGAACATCCAGACCCCGGGCATCACGTTCGCGATCTCCGGTCCGTGGGCCAAGGGCCCGCTCTGATCCGCCATCGAAAGGACACGACATGAAAAACACGTTGATCGGTGCGCTGGCCCTGGCGGCCGCGCTGGCACTCCCGCAGGCCCAGGCCGCGATCCTTACCGGCACCACGGGATCGAACACGGTGACGGATTACAGCGGCGCTGGCCTGGCCTCCTTCGACCTCGACCTCGCCACGTTCACGCCGACCACGTTCAGCTTCGTGCTGGAAGCGGGCGACCTGGCCGGCCCCCTCGCCTTCAATGCCCTCGTGCGCAACCTGGCCGGCACGGCGCTGGACGAATTCAGCTTCACGCTGAACGGCATCGCCTTCTCCGCCGCCGGCAGCGTGACGCCGGCCTTCGGCACGGTGGGCGGGGTGACGTCCGGCGCGCACACGGCGAACGTCGTGTTCAGCGCGCCGGAATGGGCCGAGTTCCAGTTCGGGAACGCGCTGGCCGTGCCGGGCGCCGCCGACTGGCTGCTGGATACGCGCGGCCTGCGCGCGGGCGACACGTTCACGATCACGGCCGCCACCGCCACCGCGGCCGAGGTGCCGGAGCCGTCGTCCGCATTGCTGGCGATGACGGCGCTGCTGGGCATGACGGCGGCGTACAAGCGCAAGCGCGGCTGACGTCGTACGCGCCGCCTCGCACGGGGCGGCGCGTTACACCAGCCCGGTCACGTAATAAAACGCGATCACGAAGAACACCGCCGCCGTCTTGATGACGGTCACCGCGAAAATCTCGCGGTACGATTCCTTGTGCGTGAGCCCCGTCACCGCCAGCAGGGTGATGACGGCGCCGTTGTGCGGCAAGGTGTCCATGCCGCCGCTGGCCATCGACACCACGCGGTGCAGCACTTCCAGCGGAATCTGCGCCGCCTGCGCGCCCTTGATGAACAGGTCCGACATCGCGGCCAGCGCGATGCTCATGCCGCCCGACGCGGACCCCGTAATGCCGGCGAGAGAGCTCACCGACACGGCCGCGTTCACGAGCGGGTTCGGGATGCTTTTCAGGGCGTCGCCGACGACGATGAAGCCCGGCAGCGCCGCGATCACGCCGCCGAAGCCGTACTCCGACGCCGTGTTCATCGCGGCCAGCAGCGCACCGCCGACGGCCGCTTTCGAGCCGTCCGCGAAACGGGTACTCACGCGCCGGAACGCGGTCAGGATCACGACGACGATCCCCAGCAGCAGCGCCCCTTCCACCGCCCAGATCGCGACGACGGTCTTGATCGTGGCCGTTACCGGGGTGTGCACGCCCGGCAGGATCTCGGCCGGCACCGTGAACGAATCGCCATACCATTGCGGGATCATGCGCGTGAGGATGAAGTTGGCCACGCCCACGACGATGAGCGGCAGGATCGCCAGCGCCGGATGCGGCAGCGACGTCGCCTGCGTGCGTTCCGGCTCGTTGACGAGCGACGTGCCGTAGCCTTCGCCTTTGGCCAGCGCCGCGCGGCGGCGCCACTCCAGGTAGGCCAGGCCCACGACGATGATGAACAGCGAGCCGACGGTGCCCAGCACGGGCGCGGCCCACGACGTCGTCTTGAAGAACGTCGTCGGGATGATGTTCTGGATCTGCGGCGTGCCCGGCAGCGAATCCATCGTGAACGAGAACGCGCCCAGCGCGATCGCGCCCGGCATCAGCCGTTTCGGGATGTTGCTCTGGCGGTAAAGCTCGGCCGCGAACGGGTACACCGCGAACACGACGACGAACAGCGACACGCCGCCATAGGTCAGCAGCGCGCACACGGCGACGATCACGGCATTCGCGCGCGAGCGGCCAATGTAGCGGATGGCGGCGTTGACGATGGATTCCGAAAAGCCGGACAACTCGATCACCTTGCCGAACACGGCGCCCAGCATGAACACGGGAAAGTACAGCTTGACGAAGCCGACCATCTTTTCCATGAAGATGCCGGTGAACACGGGCGCGACGGCGTCCGGCGCCGTGAGCAGCACCGCGCCCAGGGCGGCGATCGGGGCAAACAGGATGACGCTGTAGCCGCGATAGGCGGCGAACATCAGGAACGCCAGCGCAGCGAGAACGATTAGAAATGACATGTGTCTCCTCTTTCTTCTTGATGCAGCCGATTATTATTGATCGGACAAATCTTTGAAATACGTAAAATTACTGTTATCAGCTTTCTGGTAATCGACCACGCGTCGGCGCGGCGATGATGCTGCACAGCCACATATGTAAAGGTTTGCATTCCGGATTCCCTCGTCCAGCGCCGCAAATCGCGATACATACATTAGGAATTTCGCAAAAGAAATGATATTTTGTGTAACGCCCATCGATGTGTTGCGGAGACAGCCGTGCCCGTAGTCAGTGCAGAACTCCTGTTGATGTTGATGCCGCTCGCGGCGGTCATCGCCATCCTGCTGGGATGGCAGCAGCAGCGCCTGGCGGACGCCCGGCGCGACAGCGAGGACGCGCAGCGCGCCATCCTGACCCTGGAAGCAACGTTCGCCCACGTGCCTGTCGGGCTGGCCGTACTGGACCGCGACCTGCGCTACGTGCGCATCAACCGCCTGCTGGCCGAGATCAACGGCCTGCCGGTCGAAGACCACATCGGCAAACCGATCCACGACGTCATTCCGGAAATCGCCCCCGCCGCCGAACCGCGCCTCCGCCAGGTCATGATGAGCGGAACACCCATCCTCGGCACCGTGTTCGACGGCGCGACGCCGGCCCAGCCGCACGTGCGCCGGATCTGGCGCGAAAGCCTCTATCCGGTCGTCGACCGCAACGACGCCGTGCTGGGCGTGACCGTCGTCGTCGAGGAGATCACCGAACAGCGGCGTCTCGCCGACGCCCTGCAGGACAGCCGGCGGCGCGAGCAGCGCCGCACGAACGAGCTGGAAGGCGTGATGCAGGCGGCGCCCGCCGCGCTGTTCGTCGCCACCGACCGCGAATGCCGGCGCGTCAAGGCGAATCCCGCCGCCGAACGCCTGCTGCGCCTGCGCCGCGGCGAGAACCCTGTGGCGGATGCGCCGGGCAACCGCGCCTTCGCCGTCTATGCGGGCGGCACGCTGCTGGCCCTCGACCAGCTGCCGCTGCACCGCGCCGCCGCCACCGGCGAGGAAGTGCGCGACGAGATGCTGACGGTCCGCTTTGCCGACGACGAGCGGCTGCACGTCGTCATCAATGCGGTGCCCCTGCGCGACGAAGCCGGCGAAGTCGTGGGCGCCGTCGCCGGCTTCGTCGAGGCACCGCCCGCGCGGCTCGAATTGGCGGGTAAAACATGCGATGTTCAGTAAATGAAACGGCAAGTTTGCATCGATAATACGAAGCCATGACGACCACCATTCCATCGAGGACGACGGCCACCGCCAGCCAGGGCCTGGCGGACCTGTACGGCGCCGCCGTGAAGTCGCTGAGCGCCCGCAATACCGGCCTGCAGGGCATCGACGCCCAGATCCGGCGCGACGATGCGCGCCTGTCCACGCTGGGGCGCCTGGCCAACGTGCTGGACGACGTCCGATCCGTCGCCGGCACGCTCGCCGCGAGCGGCCTGAAACTCGCGACGCAGGTCGACGGCAAGGCCCTCGATGCGCGCATCACGGCATCGGGCGCGGTCGCCGGCACGCACAAGATCGACGTAAAACAGCTGGCCCAGGCCCAGCAACTCGTCACCGTCCGCGTCCCGACGGCCACGACGACGATCGGCAGCGGCGCACCGACCGTCATCAAGGTCGAGGTGGCAGGCGGCACGAAAACGTTCCGCATCGGCGCGCCCGACAATACGCCGGACGGCATCGCCGCCGCGTTCAAGGCGGCCGGCATCGATGCGAAACTCGTCTCCGACGACAAAGGCGTCGCGCTGAGCTTCACCAGCCAGCCCGGCGCCGCGAATGCCATGCGCATCAGCGTGTCCGGCGACCCGGCCCTGCAGGCGCTGCTCGCTTACCAGCCGGGCACGCGCGGTGCGGTGACGCAGGCGAGCGCCGCGCAGGATGCCATCGTCAACGTCGACGGCAAGACGATTTCAAGCGCCGGCAACAGGGTCACGGGCGCCATCGCCGGCGTCACGCTCGACCTCAAGGCCAAGGGAGCCGGCACCGTGACGCTGGCCGGCGACAACTCGGCCATCGCGAAGAACATCAAGGCGTTCGCCGACGCCGTCAACGCCCTGCCGGGCCGCCTGGCCGCGCTGAAGACGGGAGACACCGCCTCTGACCGCACGCTGGCGCAGATCCAGGACCAGATGACGAAACTCGTCGGCGGGGCGGATCCGGCCGCGCTGGCGGCCATCGGCGTGAGCGCGAAGAACGGCAAGCTGGCCGTCGACGCGGCGAAGCTGGACGCGGCCATCGCGGCCGACCCGGACCGGGTCGCCAAGGTGTTCGCGAACGGCGGTTCGGGCCTCGCGGACAAGGTCGGCACCGGCATCGCGCAGCAGCTGGCGACGGGCGGCACGCTCGCCGGCCAGGCCGCGGCCGTGGCGAAGGACCGCGACGCCCTCGCCGACAAGAAATCGCAGATGACCCAGGCCGTCAACGCGCAGGCCAGCAACCTGGTCAAGCAGTACGCGAATGCGGGCAGCAATTCGCTGTTCGGCCTGATGAATGGCGGAAGACCGATGTCCGCCTTCGACTTCCTCGCCTGACGGTCAGGCCACGGTGCGAACGGCGAATTCGGCGAGCCAGTCCTGCAGCTGCGCCGCCGTCATCGGACGGCCGATGCCATAGCCCTGCGCGATGTCGCAGCCATGCTCGCGCAACCAGCGCAGTTCCGCCGGCGTCTCCACGCCTTCCGCGACGACGGTCAGCCCCAGCGCGTGGCTCAGCATGATCGTCGATTCGACGATGGCCGCGTTGCGCGGCGATTCCGTGATCGCGGTGATGAAGCTGCGGTCGAGCTTCAGTTCATCGACGGGCAGGCTTTTCAGGTAGGCCAGCGATGCCTGGCCGACGCCGTAGTCGTCGATCGACAGCTTGATGCCGAGGCCCGCCAGTTCGTCGAGGTGCGCCTGCGCCAGCGCGGGATCGTCCATCAGCGCGCTCTCCGTGATCTCCAGGCACAGGCGCCGTGCCGGCACGGCGTACTGGTCCAGCAGGCCGCGCACGCGCCGGCCCAGGTGCGGGTCGAGCAGGTCCAGCGTGGACAGGTTCGCCGACACGGCGATATCCAGCCCCGCCGCATGCCACACGGCGGCCTGGCGCACGGCCGTTTCCAGCACCCACGGCGTGATCTCGCGGATGAAGCCCGTCTGTTCGGCGAACGGAATGAAGCGCGCCGGCGCGATGCTGCCGCGCTCCGGATGCTGCCAGCGCAGCAGGGCTTCCACCGCCACGATGCGCCCGCTCCCCAGCGCCAGCTTGGGCTGGTACGCAAGCGTGAATTCGCCGGCCGCCAGCGCGCGCCGCATGTCGCCGATGAGGGACAGCTGCTCGTGCGCGGGCTCGCCGCCCGTCTCCTGCGCGAACGCGATACCGGCATGGCGCCGCTTGGCGGTGGCCAGCGCCAGCTCGGCGCGCCGCAGCAGCGTGGCCGCATCGAGGCCGTCGTCCGGATACAGCGCGATGCCGACGCCGGCCTCGATGTCGAGGCGCTGGCCGTCCAGCGTGACCGGGTCGCGCAGCGCGGCCAGCACGGTGTCGGCGAAGCGGCGCGCGGCATCGGGACCGGCCCCCTCCAGCAGGAACGCGAACTGGTCGCCCCACAGGCGCGCCAGCATGCCGCCTGGCGGCACGAGCGGCTGCAGCTGGCCCGCGACGGCGCGCAGCAGGCGGTCGCCGACGACGTGGCCCAGCGCATTGTTGATGAGGGCGAAGCGGTCGACGTTCACGACCATCACGGCCCCGCCCGCGCCCGGCGTGAGGAGGCCGAACGCTTCCAGGAAGCGCGTACGGTTGGGCAGGTCCGTCAGGGCGTCCACATAGGCCAGCCGGGCGATGCGCTCTTCGCGGCACGCGATCTCCGTGCGCATCTGCTCGAAGCTGCCGGCCAGCTGGCCGATCTCGTCGCCCTGTGCGCGCGGCAGCGGCTGGGCGTAATCGCCCTGCGCGATGCGGCGGGCGGCGGCGGACAATTCGTTCAGGGGCCGGACGATGCGCCCGGCCAGCATCACGCTGCCCGCCGCGAACACCGCGACGGCCGCGACGATCACGCCCAGCAGGCGTCCCTGCAGCTGTTCGAACGGCGCCTGCACCTGCGCGACCGGCAGTCGCAGCACGGCCTGCAGGCCGCCGTCCAGCGGGACGTTCACGGATGCGTAGCGCCTGCCCTCCTGCGCGCCGGACGACGCGAGCGCGCCCGGCGTCCCGGGGCGCACGATCTGCACGCCGAGGCCCGTCACGCCCGCCATGTCGGCCGCCCAGCGGTCGTCGACGTGGAAGCCCATCGCGACCCAGGCGATGCGCGTGGGGGCCAGGATCGGCACGAGCACCACTTGATAAAGCTGGCCGTTGCGCATCCGGCGCAAGCCCGCGCTGCGGCCTTGCGCTTCGGCGGCGGCGAGCAGGTCGGGGAACGGGAACGGATCGCCGGCCGCACCGGCGCGCTGGGTCGTGGCGATCAGCCTGCCGTCGGTGCCCGCGACCATCATCACTTGCGCGTGGATGCGCTGGCCATGGTTGCGGATCACGGAGCGCACGGTGGGCTGGTCCTGCGTGGCGATCGCCTCGCGGAACGCGAAGTCGGCGGACAGCACGGCGGCCGCCGTCTCGAGCTGGCGCTGGTTCTGTTCGAGCAGGCGCTGGAACACCTTGGCGCCGACGGCCAGTTCGCGCTGCGTCTCGCGCTCCACGATGCGCGCGCTGCTGTAATGGACGAGCGCCAGCACGAGCCCCATGACCAGCACGAGCAGGCCCACGAAGACGATGGCGATCCGATGCCGCAGCGAGCTCGATGACATGTCAGTACCGGTCCGGGTCCTCGGTATGGGGCTTGGTCTGGCGCGGGCGCGCGTCCAGCACGAGCGTCATGCGCGCGGGCGCGTCGTCGATCTCGATGTCCTGCGGCGCGCCGGCGCCCTTCTGCAGCGGATGCCACGGGCGCACGCGATAGCGTCCTGCCGGGACGCCGGCCACGGTGGCACGTCCGTCCGCGCCCGTGCGGGCAAAGTACGGCGTGTCGACGACGAGCACGTGGGCCTCCATCCAGTCGTGGATGTTGCAGCCGATATCGACCTGACCGGGCTTGTCGAACACGACGGGCTGGCCCGGTTTGCCCGCATACAGCTTGATCTCGAAGCGCTTCGGCTCGGAAAACGAATAGACGTGGTGGCGGATCGTGTCGTTGTTGGGGAAGTCGACGCTGGTGCCGGTCTGCACGACGGTCATCCACGGGATGAATTCGCGGCCCCGCTGCTCGATTGCAGCGTGGCCGCGTGGTCGCGCACGCGCAGGCGTGCCCGCGAGCGGCTCGACGAGTACGGCGGCGTCGGCCAGCGGCGTGCCGGCCGGCGTCTGCACGAGCACCTCGACGTTCGCAGCGCCTGCACTGCCCGCGAGCAGGACCGCCACGAGCAGCAGCGGGCGCATCACGGATCGATCTGCAGCGTGGGCGCGATCTGCCACACTTCGGTGGTGAGATCGCCGTCGCGGTAGGTCAGCGCATGCCAGACTTTCACGGGAACGGCGCCGCCATATTCGGCCTTCGCCTGCAGCGACGTGCCGCGCGGATTGCCGAGCGCCGTCACCTTGCCGAAAGAAGCGGGACGGGGCTTGCCGGCATTCGCCGCGATGAATTTCTGCCAGACGGCGCGGATCTCGGCCTTGCCCCGGTAACGGCCGTCGAGCGGTCCGCCGACCCACTCCATGTAAGCGTCATCGGCATAGTCGCGCATCAGCGCTTCCAGGTCACCGGCGGCGACGGCGTCGAGGTGGGCCTTCGCCTTCGCCTCGTCCAGCGGCCCGGCCACGGCCTGGACGCTGCACACGGGCAGCAATGCGAATGCCAGCAGCAGGGATGCAACCTTCGTCTTGCGGTTCATCGTGTCTCCTCCACGTGTATTTATTGCCTAGGCAAAAGGTTCGTGTCCGAAAATCATGATTACACGGAAACCTAGCCGTGGCAACACGGGGTGTGAAGCAACGATGAAAGTGTGGCGGATCAGCTTTCGACGGTGCCCAGCTTGCCGAGGCAGCGGCGCTGGAAGTTGTCGAGGCCGTCGTTGACGAAGTCGTCGTCCTCGTCGATCACATGGCTGTCGATCAGCACGCGCAGCTTGGCGATGCGGTCGCCCAGCGCGAGCGCCTGCGCCAGATTCTCCTCGCCCGGATCGCCGGCATGCGCGATTGCGTCGGCGACCTCCTGCGGGAAATCCCAGTGCTTCGCGATGGCCGCCGACAGCAGACGGCCTTCCGCCAGCAATTGCGCGCCGAATTCGCTGGAACCGGGCACCTTGTTCTCTTCGCACAGGCGGTCGGCGAGGCGGAACCCGACGACGAGGCCCAGATTCTGCATCAGGCCGGAGAGATAGGCTTCGAACGGCCCCGCCGTCAGGCCCGGCGCCATCAGGCTCGCGGCCAGCGCGCATTTCTCGGACTGCGCCCAGACGTGCGGCGCCGCCAGGCGCGTGAAGCCCGTCGTCTGCAGCTTAATGATCGGCCGGAAGGCAATGCGCGCGAGCAGCATGCGCAAGCCGTTCTGGCCCAGCATCATGAGGGCCGCCTCGACCGTCTTCACGGGCGACATCGGCCGGTAATACGCGCTGTTCGCCTCGCGGATCACCTCGGCCACGAGGACGACGTCCTGCGCGACCTGGCGCGCCAGCTCGGCGTTCGACGCTTCATCCTGCAGGCTGCGCAACAGTTGCGGAATCACTTCCGGCACGCGCGGCACCAGCTCGGCCGCACTGGCCGGATCGCGCGCGAGCGCACGCACCTGGTCGAGGATCGCCGCCTGCACGGCATCCGAGGCGTCGTAGCCGTGGGATGCCGTCAGCCAGCGGTAATACGTGGCCTCGATTTCGGCGGGAATGCCGCCCGGGTGTTCGTCCGACTCCGCGGCGGGCGCCGGTTTCGTGTCGGCCGTGTTGTCGGAACCGCCCCGAAGGCGGCTGATCCAGTTTTTCATAGGCGTTGGGACTGCGCAGCGGTGATGGCTTCATTGTAGCCTGTTGCAGACTGCGCGCGAATCAACTTACATGCGAATGATGCCGTACGGCAACATTCATGCCGACATTCCGATCGGCGCGGGTCAGAGCGAGGCCGCCAGTGCTTCCGCATCGGCACCGGCGGGAATACGCATCGGCGCCGCCGGATCCGTCACGGCGCGCCACACGGCTTGCGCCACGTCCTCGGCGTGCGTCACGGGCCCCGGCGTGCGCATGCCCGCGAACAGGCTGTCCCGCAGCGGTACGTATTCGACCGGCACGTCATCCTGCATGAGCGGGCGGGCGTTCTCCCCGAAACGCGTCTCCGGCGCGCGGCCCGGCAGCACGAGGCGCGCCCGGATGCCCAGCGGCGCCAGCTCGAGCGCGAGCGATTCCGTGAACGCATTCACGGCCGCCTTGCTGCCCCGGTAGACCGACAGCAACGGCAGCGGCGCGATCGTGACGACCGACGTGACGTTCACGATCACGCCCGCGCGCCGGGCACGCATCGCGGGCAGCACAGCCTGCGTCATGGCGATGGTGCCGAGCGTGTTCGTCTCGAACACGGCCCGCGCCGTCTCCATCGACACGGCCTCCAGCGGATTGATCACGCCGACGCCGGCATTGTTGACGAGCGCGTCGACCGGCCCCGCGGCGGCGATGGCGGCGCGGATGCTGGCGTCGTCCGTGACGTCCAGCGCGATGATGCGCAGCCGGTTCGACGCCGGCAACAGGTCCGTGCGCGGCGTGCGCATCGTGGCGACGACGTGCCAGTCGCGGTCGAGGAAATGGCGGGCGATCTCGAGGCCGAAGCCGGACGAGCAGCCGGTGATCATGACGGTTTTCATGGGGACTCCTTGTGTGGGTTGGCGATACCATCACGATAGCGTGCACCGACCGGACGCGCTACAATCGCAAGTCCCCATTCCTTTTGCGAGAGTCCGAAATGATCGATCCCCTGGCCGAGGTGGTCGGCCTGCTGCGGCCGGGCATGCGCTTCGCGAAGCTCGTCGGCGCAGCGGGACGCTGGGGCGTGCGCCGCACGGAGACGGGCCAGCCGTCGTATTGCCTCGTGCTCGACGGCGCCTGCCGCATGGCCGTCGCCGGCACGGACGCCGTCACGCTCGAACCGGGCGACTTCGTGCTGATCCCCGCCATGCAGGATTTCTCGATGTCGAGCCTGCGCCCACCGCCCGCGCGCGACTTCGACAAGCCGCCTGCGCACGTCGCGCCCGGCGAAGTCCGCCACGGCACCGGCGACGGTCCGCCCGACGTCCGCTTCCTCATCGGCCACTGCGAGTTCGCGTCGCCCGATGCGGCGCTCCTCGTGGCACTGCTGCCGCGCGTCGTGCACGTGCGCGGCGAACCGCGGCTGGCCACGCTCGCGCAACTCGTGAACGACGAAGCGCGCGCACAGCGTCCCGCACGCGACGTCGTGCTCGCGCATCTGCTGGAAGTGCTGCTGATCGAAGCGCTGCGCGGGGCGGCAAGCACGCAAGCCTCGCCGGGCCTCGTGCGCGGCCTTGCCGACGCGCGCCTTGCGCACGCGCTGCGTGCCCTGCATGCCGCGCCTGCGCGGGCGTGGACCGTGGCCGACCTCGCGCGCGAAGCAGCCCTGTCGCGCTCCGCGTTCTTCGAGCGGTTTTCCCGCACCGTCGGCGTGGCGCCGATGGCCTATCTGCTCACCTGGCGGATGGCGCTGGCACAGGACCTGCTGCGGCGCGGCACCGCCAGCATCGCCGACGTGGCCGAGCGCGTGGGCTACAGTTCGGCGAGCACGTTCACGGTCGCTTTCGCGCGGCACGTCGGGCAGCCGCCGGCACGGTATGCGCGGGCGGCCTGACGCATGCACGCGGCGCAATCCTTATCGACTGCCGCTGCGCATGTGCGACATCAATGTCTGATACACGAGCGGAAACTCGACGAATCCATCGCTCGCCAGGAAATGCCCGCCCTTTTCCACGGTAATGAATTCCGCACCGATGTGTTCAGCCAAGTGCCGGGTCAGCACGTAAGGAACGATGGTGTCGTCCCGTGCCGCGATGACACTGCGGCACGGTGCCAAGTCCTTGATGCGGTCCAGGCGCGCCGGGCTTGCCACGAAGCCGTCCAGTTGCGGGAGTCCCGGCAACGGCGCGTCGAATCCCGACACGAGCACGATGCCGCCGATCCGGCTTGCCTGCACGCGGGCCAGATGGTGCAACAAGGCGATGCAACCGAGGCTGTGGGCGACGAAGAACGTGTCTTCGTCCGGGCGCACGACATGGGCGTCGAGGTAGTCGCCCCACGCGACCGGATCGGGACGGCCCGGTTCCGGCATCGATAACACATCCGCCTCGACGCCTTCGGCCGACAGGCGGCGTTGCAGCCACGGGAACCAATGGTCGGATGGCGCCGCCATATAACCGTGGATGATGTACACGCGTTTGCCCCGGACGGAAGCGGCAGATGGCGAAGAAGCGGTTTCATGGCTGGGCGCGGCGAAGCCATCTGACGACATGGCCGACAGAAACGCCGTGGCGCCCGCCACGCAGATCGCGCGGCGCGCCAAGCCGGCATGGGTCAGGATATCGCTACTGTGCATGGGTCCCTCCGAATTCACTACGATGCCGGCGATGCTAAACTCTGACAGTACTGTCAAGGTCAAGAGGGTGTGAATGCGTATTGGAGAACTTTCACGTCTTACGAATGTCAGCGAACGCATGCTTCGCTACTATGAACAGGAAGGCTTGCTGAAACCTACCCGGAGCAAAGCCGGATATCGGCTCTATAGCCAGACGGATCTGGAAACGGTCCGGAACCTGCAAAAACTGACCACCTCGGGCATCAAGCTGAAAACCGCGAAAGCCCTGCTGCCCTGCATGTATGGCGACGAACCGCAATTCGTCCCGTGCCCGATCGTGCAGGAGGCGCTCAGGAATGAACTGGACGCACTCGACGAGCGGCTCGCGGCCTTGCAGGAAAGCAGGAAAGCGGTGGCACGGTATCTGGGGAGCGTTGCCGGGCGCACGTCGCCTGAACGACAGGCACGTGGCTAAAAAAAAACAGGCCATCCGAAGATGGCCAGTTTTGGAATGTCTGGCGGAGAGAGGGGGATTCGAACCCCCGATAGGCTATGAACCTTCCGCTTGGGGCATTGTAGGGTAAACGAGGGGAGCCGTCCATAGGAGAGACGCCCCCTAAGCCTCCCTTGCTTTCCCCTCAAATTCCCCGGGAATTTCCCCGGCTTTCGATATCGCCTGTTCCAGCTTCGCCATCTCGCGGTCGTCGTCTGCGCCGCTGATCCACTTCGCGTAGACCGTGAAGAACATGCGCAGGCTGTGGCCCATCTGGCTGGCCATGAACCCCGGCTTTACCCCGCTCATCAGGCCCAGCGTCGCGTAGGTGTGGCGCATATTATACGGACGTCGGTACCGGATCCCCACCTTCGTCAACGTGGCCTTCCAGAACGAGCGCACGTCGGTGATCTTCACGTACGTCCACGGCTCGCCCGTCTTCGGGTCGTGGAACACGTGCTCGCCCGCGAGGAAGGTGTGGGCCTTCTGCCGCTGCAGCGCCTCGATGGCCATGCCGTTCAGCTTCACGAGCCGCGACTCGTACGTCTTTGTCGTGTCCGACTCCTCGTCGTAGACGTTGGCGCCATCGATCAGCGCCTCGCGCTTCCGGAAATCAATGTCGCCCCAGCGCAGCGCGATGCCCTCCGACGTGCGCAGGCCGGTGAAGAACATCACCTGGACGAAGTTCGCGATCTGCTCCGGCCGGTGCTCGCGCAGGTGCGCCAGTATCGCGTGCACCTCGCCCAGGTCGAACGGGTCGGGCGGCGGCTTCTGGTAGCCGGCGCGCTTTACCTCCGCGCAGGGATTTTCCTTGATCAGCTTGTCCAGGCGCGCGAACTCGAACACGCCGTTGATGAGGGACAGTTCGTTGTTCCGACTTTTCCCACTCTTCCACGTGCCGCTGTTCAAGGCGGCCAAGATGTCTGAATAGCCCACCTCGGCGATTGGCCGATTCTTCAGGGCCTTCTTCCAGAAGCTGTGCAGGCGCGTCTCGTACTGGCCCTTCGTCGACGCCTTTCCGTCGAACGTCTCGATGAACTTGTCCATCACGTCGTGCAGCATCGGCACGCCTTCTTCGGATTCCTCCCCGTGCGGCGACTTCGGGAAGTACTCGGCATAGTTGAACGTCCCGTTGCCGATTTTCTGCCTGATCTCCGCGACCAGGCGCTTTGCGTATTTGGCGTTCGCCGGGGTCGGGGCCATCGGCGCGTCGTCGATGTACAGCGTCTCCTTCCGCTGCTTCCCCCGCCATTCGAACCGGATCCTGATGCTCTTGTCGCGCAGTTCTACTCCGCCTGCTCCACCCATTTGTTGTATGCCTCCATGCTCAGGTGTATCCGGCCGGCCACCTTTTTCCAATGTTGCCCCTGCAACCAGATGCCGTCCTCGATCTTCCTGCGGACGGCCTTCTCGGTATAACCGGTCAGGGCGCAGAACAGGGGCAAAAGCACCCATCCTACATGTATCGCCATATTGCCCATCGTCGTTTCCTTGCCGTTGATCACATGCATATTCCCTCCTACCGTTCGTTCGGATATCGGCGACGCTCGCCGTAGACTTGTTGCTCCAGCGTTTTCGTCGGCGGCGCTGCCGGCACGGTACCGCGGCGCTCGAAGCTCGGCCGGCGCCGGTCGTTCACCGGGCTGGTGAAGTACGACGACACGCCTCGGCGCCGGTCTTGTTTCCGTTCAATCATCCATCTCTCCTTTCGTCGTCGACGTCGGCCACGGGCACCGGCTCAGCGGGTGGCTGCCGCCGCACCGCGTGCACTGCGCGCGCGGCGCCGGCGTCCACATCAGCCACCACAGCCATGCTGCGATGGCGGGGTTCACGGCGTCACCCGTTTGAACTCGACCACCCAAACCCACGGGTTGGCGTCCCAGCTGCCGGCGCCGTTGATGCTCTCCCAGAGACCCATGTAGGACAGACGCGGCTTCTGGGTCGATCCGGTGTGCTCAGTGTCGTCGGGATCCGGGTGCCAGCGCTCCCAGCCCGGGCCAACGCGGCTGATGCCCTCGGCAATCGCATCCTGGTCGCTGATGTCCTGCAGCCGCTCGACGCGCACCGACACGACCTCCAGAAGGATGCGGCTTGCCCAGCGCGGCATGTGAATACTCGGGCGCCATCGGGCTACGTCGTATTTGCATTCCGTATCGGCCCGGTAGATGCCGCGCCGCGTGGTCTCCGGGAAATCCGGATGCGGCGCCCACGTCTCGCGCACCCACAGCCGATCGCCGGCTTGGCCATAGGGGCACCGCAGCGGGATCTCGTTGTTGTCGTAGTTCGGGCTCTCGCCGTCATCGCTCCGGTATGGCCACCAGCCGTTGCCGAAGTCCGTGTACACGATGCAGTCCCAGCTGGGCGGCATCTTCACCGCGCGCCGCGTCTGCGTCTTCGTGCCGTCCAGGAGCGCGCGCACCATCGGCGCACTGAACAGGATGCCGCGTTCAGTCATCGTGGCCACCTTCGCTGTCGACCTGGTCGCCGCTAGCCGCGCGGTCACGGTCGACACGCTCGATTTCGGCGAGGATCAACGCGCCAGCCTTCACCAGATCGCGGCGGTAGTCGCCGCGCTTCCACCAGTCAGGATTCCACGGCCACGCCTGCTGACCGCACAACCTCAACTGCTCGATGTGCGAACACGTCGCGTAGGTCGCCGCTGCGCGGGCGAGCTCGCAGGCGGTGTACTTGTCGTCATGCTCAGGCGTCCAGCCCTCGACTTCGATCTGCCGGCGGCGCTCGGCCAGGACGTCGCGCGCGGCGCGGGTCTGGTCATCGATGTGGCCGGATCCGCCGCACGCTGTGCAGTCCAGGTGCGCCGTATCCTCGGGCTGGTCGCCGTAGTTGATGAAGACGGCCGAACCATCCGGCAGCAGGGCGCCTGGAGCGCGAGTCTTCGCCGCTTCGTCAATCGCGGCTTTCAGCTCGGGCGGCAGCTCACGCTTCGGCAGCAGCGCGCGCACCTGCGCTGGCGTCCCGATCGCAATCACGCGGTCGCCACCCGGGATGGGCACGATGTTCGTGGCCGTCTTCGTGCACTGCTGCAGGCCGACGGCCGCCGCGATCAGGTTGTTGCGCATGGTGTCGCAGGGGTCGATTTTGTGGTTCATGGTGTCCTCTCAAAAAGTGCCAGATTTGGCACTCGGGTATCCGTCGTGCTGCGCACCGTCGAGCTGGCGTCCGGCCGCTTTCTTGCCGACTCGCGCGACCTGCTGTCCGCCCTCGAAGCCATGCCATTGCGGCTTGTCCGGTAACGGCGCGGCACCTTCCAAAATCAGCGTCTTGCCCAGCACACTCCGACCCTCGGTCGCTGGCAGCCACTCGCCCCACTGCTTGAACAGGAACGGCACGCCGGCGGCCGTGCACTGGTCGCGCAGGTCGCGGGCCCAGTCCGGATGCATCGGGCGCGCGGCCGGGCCGCTCTCGCCGCCGACGATGACCCAGTCCAGCATATTCAGCATCGGGCGGTACCAGCGCAGCGCGCGCTCGCCCGGCAAGTTGCCGCGCAGGTCGACCGGCCCCAGCAGCGGTTCCATCGAAAGAAACTTCACAGCGGCGTGCAACGCGACCAGCTTCGGGATGTCGCGGTCCGCCTCGACCTGGTTGACGATGCTCGCCCCCAGCCACACGTTCGTGTGTTCCATCAGCCAACCGTTCGGCAGCATGTCGGCCACGTTGCCGATGCGCTTCGTCAGCAGCAGCCAGTCGAGATTCGGCGTCCGGTCGATCAGCTCGAGCAGGTCCGCGCGCCATGCCGGGTCGACCTGGTTGTCGAAGACGTCGGCGAGCGACGCGCAGAACACGCGCTGTCGGCGCCCGTGCTGCGCGAAGAACTCCGCGTGCGCAGCGTTCCATGCCAGCGGCTTGTTCCAGTTCGAGGCGCTGGTGCGGCGGCGCGGCGCGCCCGGGCCCCAGTTCACGGCCGCGCCGCCGGCGAAACGCGCGTTCCGCGTCTCGGCGTAGCAGTGGTCGCAACCCGGGCTGACTTTCTGGCAGCCTTCCCAGGGGTTGAAAGTATGGTCGGTCCATTCAATAGCAGAGTTTTCAGCCATGGCTTTTTCGTAGTGATCGTGGTTTCCGGCGCTGGGCCGTGGGTGAACGTGCTGTAGACGGTCGTGTAACCTTTGTACTCGCCTGGGTGGCACGGGGATTCGGTCCCGAAATAGATGTTCTTCTCGATGGCTCGTCCATCGCGTACCAGTTTGGCCAGCGCATGGCCCATGCCGAAGCCGATCCGGTGGTGCTCCTGGATGTCGCGGAAGTCGCACAGGTCCAGCCATTCGCCAGGCCTGTCGTTCAGCCTGGCAGCAAGTTCGGACTGCACTGGTTCGCGCATTGCGCGCGTCCAGCCATCGTCAATGACCGCGCGCGGCGTCGGCGTCGGGTCGGCAAATAGCGCGAGCTGGTTCACGAGGTCAGCTCCTGGTAAAGTTGTTCGACGAGATCAGCCGTGGTAGTGCTGATCCTCCCTTTTTTGTTTGGCTGGAGCGACGGCACTTCCTCGCCGAGCCGCGCGGCAAGTTCGGCCAGCCGCTGCTCGATCTGGTGTTGCGTGTAGCCTTCCTCGCGCAGCTTCGCCAGCAGCTTCATGGTCGGCTTGGCACACTCGCACTTCAATTTCTCGAACAGGCGCTCGACCAGGTACGCGCTGCGCACGGTCACGAAGTCGTGTTTGAGCTGCAGCGCCGGAACCTTGGCTTTGCTGCCGAGCTGCGCCGCGAGGTAAGCCCGGGTGTATCCGTCCGCGATCAGCTGGTCGAGCATCTTCCAGGTGGCGTTGCCCGGAACGAGCGCACCGTCGCCGGCCGCGGCGGCGGTCACCTTCAGGATGGCGCGTTCGGTCGAGGCGCGAATGTTCGCTTTCCGCCCCGAGATGATTTCGGCCAGCACGGTATCGGCCACGTCGCATGCAGCGCCGACAGAACGGCGTCCCACGCCCTGCGCCGACAGCGCCTTCAAGTGCGCACGCGCCTTCGCGGCCGGTACGATTCCGTTTCCTTCGCCGGCGGCGCGCGCGATCTTCCGGGCCGCCTCGTAAGCGGTGTTCGCGCTCCTGCAGAGGAAGCAACGGCAACCCGCCCTGTAGCGCAGACGGTCGCCGTGGTCTCGGCCGGCGGCGAGTTCTGCGATCGGCCTGAGGCCGCGGATGCCCAGTGGATTCTGGGATAACTGGCTCACGCTTCGTCTCCATTCGTCTCGATCGCCGAGCACGCGCCCGGCTGGTATTTCACGCACGTGCGCACCTCTTCACCGCGCCGGTTCGACAGCGGCAGGCACGGCAGGCGCAGCAGCATGCGGAAGGCGCCGCCGCCGGCCAGGGCCATATAGCTGACGCCCTGGGCGCAGCGCTCCTCGCCTGCGTGGGTGAAGTGGGCGCACGTCATGGTCAGGCCGCCTGTTTCGTCGGCGCTTCGTCGCCGAACAGCTCGTGCACGGTGGTCGGCTCGGGCGGGGTGATCGACAGGATGATGTCGCGCTGGATGAAGTTGCACAGCGGCCCGATGACCTTCTCGTCGGGGTGCGCGATCATGCGGCAGCAGACGGTGACGGTGCCCCCTTCCTGCGCGGTGAACTTGAACTTATCGACCTTCACATCGCCCAGCACGATGTTGCTGTCGCCGCCCATACCGTAGTCGACGGTGACGGTGTAGCCAGCGTATTCCTGATCCCACTTCAACGAGCCCAGCTTCGGCAGGCGCAGCGAGGTCATGCCGTCGCCCTCGATCTGCTCGACCAGGTCGGGCGCCTCGTCTTTCTTGTAGAGCATGGCACGCAGCTCGGGGTGGAACGCGTTGAGCACGGTGCTCGGGCAGGCCGCCTCGATCATGAGGTCGAAGGCGGGCTTGGGCTGGTCGCCGTGCATCTCCGCGCGCGGGTTCACGTTCGACAGTTTGGCTTTGTGTTCGGTCAGTTGGAACATGGGTTACATCTCCTGGTCCTATTGGTGGTTGGTGGGGTGCTGCTTTTGATAGTTGAGGTACGCGCGGCGGATCCGCTCATCCCAGCGCGCCTGCGCGGCCGCGTCTCGGTCCAGCTCGGCGCGCGAGCCGATCTCGCAGACTTCCTTCACGCGGCGCGCCGCGGCTTCTTCGCCGTCGACGCCGAGGAACTGCTGGAAGTCCTGCTGCTTGCATTGCAGGACCGTCCACAGGCACGGGCGCTGGCCGGCCATGTCACGCTGCCTGTTTCAGGTGGTTCTTGATGCCGTAGTACACGGCCTTCGCGCCGCGCACATCGACCATCGCATCGTGGGCGCCGTCCAGCTTCTGGCCGGTGAAGAATTCGTATGCCTCGCCCAGGTTCGGCGACTTCGGACCGCGGCGACCGGCGGCCACCATCTTCGGTGTCGGCGGCAGGTTCACGATCTTCACGCTGTTGGTCTGCGTGCAGTAGGCCGGCGCAGCCTTCCAGTAGTCGGCGAATGGCACGGCCGGGTCGCCGATCGACTGCATGCTGTAGACGGGGCTGCGCATGATTTCGATGCGCAGCATGCGCATGTCGAACGATTCGTTGTGGCCGCTGCGCAGGTCGGCATCCGTCCACAGGTCGACGAAGTGCTCGAGCACGTGGCCTGCGGCGATACCCTCGTCCATTGCGCGCTCGGTGGTGATGCCGTGAACGGCGGCCACGTCTTCCGGGATCGTCCAGCCGTCGGGCAGCACGATCATGTTCATCTGCTGCAGCTCTTCGCCGGTCTCTTCGTCGCATAGGAGCGCGGCCAGCTGCACCACGCGCGGTTGGTCGGGATGCTCGCTCGGCTGGCTCCAGAGCGGCAGGCCGGTAGTTTCGGTGTCGTAGAACAAGATCTTCTTCATGGTCAGCTTTCCTCGCGGGTTGGAAGTTAGGCGGCCTGTTGGGCCTGGGAGACAGCATTGATGTGATCGATCAGCGCGGCGCAGATCGCGGGGAAGTCGCGCTCGTGGTACAGGCGGGCCGACTTGTCGGTGGCGGCCGGCGCGAAGCCCAGCTTGCCGAGGAAATCGCCCGTCAGCGGGAAGCCGAGTCGGTCGCTGATCTGGCCCAGGCGCAGGCTCGGCGGCGTGCTGCTAGCGGCGGCCGGGCGCACGGCCGCGATGCGCGTCACCTGCGCGGCGGGTGCCGGCGCCGGGGCAGGCTCCGCGGCCGCCGCCGCTGCGGGCGCAGCGTCGACCTGTGCCGCTGCGGCTTGGCGCGCCTGCTCGGCCTTCAGGTCTTCAGCGCGCTTGTGGTTGTCGATCCGCGTGCGCACGACCATCTGGAAGTCGTCGTCTGGCTTCTGGATGATGGTCTGGAGGTCGGCGAACAGAAATTCGTGATCGGCGGCGTGCTCGCCGTACCACGCCAGGCGCCCGCGCACGGCCTGTGCGACCGCGTCGACGGCGATCTTGCCGTTTGCGAGCTCGGTGTCGACAGCGTCCTGCAGCGTGGCCAACGTGCGCTTGTTCTTCATGGCGCCGGCGAAGTCACGAGCCTGGAACACGAGGCGCAGCGGTGCGATTTCCTTTTCCAGCTTGGCGACGTGGTCGGCGAAGGCCTGCTTCGCGTTGGCCAGGATGCCGGCCTTGATCAGTTCCTTCTTGTCCTTCACCGCGGTCTGCAGCGTCAGGCGCTTTGCGCGGAGCTGCTCGCGGATGTGGTCGAGCGTACGCATCAGTTCCGCGATGTCGACGGTTTGCTCGAGCGCGGCGCGTTTGGCGTGATCGAGATCTCCTTCGGCCTTCTCGCAGAATTTCACGATCGCTTCGGCGTCAGCGAAATCCTGATCGGTGACCAGGTCAGTTTTAATGCTGGCGATGAAGCGTTCGGCCCGGGCCTGGAACGCTGGCAGGTTGCTGGCGGCCACCTCGCCGCGGATCTGGATGGCCAGCGCCGGCAACGACATGATCGGCTCGGCCTCCGGCTTCGGCGCGTACTCGCGCGGCTCGTACGCGGCCAGGTCGGCGGCGAACTGGGTCCAGCCCGCGCGGATGCGCTCCTGCCAGGCCGGATCTGGCAGCACGTCGATGTGCACGAAGTTGTCGAGCGTGCCGTCGGAGCACACAAACACGACCTTGCTGCAGCCGGTGACCATGATGATCTGCTGCGGTTGCGGCATGTACTCGTCCGGCAGCTGGCCCGCGGCGATCGCGTCGGCCAGTGCCTGGTTCCACTGCTTGTGCTCGAAGGCGACGTCTTCGGCCATCGTCAGGCCGTCACACGATGCGGACAGCAAACCGTCGGAGCACGTGACTGGATACAGCTCGGTACCGATCATGTCTTCGACGAGCGGGCGCGCCAGCGCTTCGACGTAGTGGCCGTGGTCGAGGATGTTTTCCTGCACCCAGTCGCTGAACTCCTGCGCCGTGCCGGTGTGCTTCATGTGCAGCAGCTCGGTGCGCTTGACGCGCGTCGAGATTCCCAGCATCGCGGCGGCCTCACTGGCGCCGAAGTGTTCCAGGCGGAAGGCCTGCCATTCCGGCGAGCCCTGGACGAGATTGTGGATCTGCATGTCGGTTTCCTTGGTGGGGTTGTGGGCGCGTTCCCGCGTGGGCGAGAACGCTGCAGGTTCAGTCGTTTTCGTGGGCCCAGGCGTCGATCGTGAGCTTCTGTTCTTCGGTGAGCAGCTGGCGGGTCTCGATCATCGCGACGAGCTCGGCGACAGTTTTCTTCTTCGACACGATCTGCTCGCGCCAGGCCTTCTTGTTCTGCTCGAACTTCTCGGGCGTGCACATCGGCAGGTCGCCGCGCGCCGGCGCCGCGTGCGCCGTGCTGGTCGTCGCGCCGGCCGCGTTGACGACTTCGCCGGTGTCCTGGTCGACGGTCGTCGCACCCTGATCGTCGGCCCGCTCGTCGATGACGACCATGTCGCTGTCGATCGTGAACGGCTTGCCGGCGTCCACCGCGTTCGCGACGTCGACAGCGCGCTGCACCTCGATCGACTTCGGCATGTACTTGAGCACCTGGAGCAGCACGACCTTACGGGCGTACATCTCCATGTTCTGGCCGTTCTTCTCCAGCGCGTAGTGGCGGCCGCCGACCTTGTTAAACTTGTTCAGGTGCTTCACGACTCGGTCCATCGTCCACACCTCGATCACCGGATATTCGCTGCCGTTCACGCGGCCGACGGCGTACACATGCGAGATGTCCTTCCAGCTGTCGCCGCCAGCGCCCGGCCGGTGCTTGATGAAGGGGCGGTCGCCCAGCGCCCAGTCGAACTCGTCGCCGTTGTACACGGCGCCGGTCCATACCGTGGCGCGGCCGGCGCGCGAGACCAGGTCGACGAGGCCCTGCCAGCCCGGCACGAACGTGGCCTTGCCGCCATACGGCACCAGGTAACCCTGGCCGCCGACGCCGATCTCGAGACCGAGCTGCGCGGCCACGACGACCGAGCCGAAGATGCTGTGCAGGTCGCACTTTTGCAGGGCCGGATTCTGGCTGAACGCGGTCATCGTGAGGCGGACCATGCGGTCCGGGCTGATGTGCTTGGGCAGCGCGTTTGCGATCTGGCCTTTGTACTTGTCCAGGAACGTGCTGAGGCTCTTGGCCGGGCTGGCGACTACTTGATTCATGGGGTAATTCCTCTCTGGTTAAAAGCCGATCAGGTAGCTGCTGACAGCGCGGGCAACAGCTTGGCGCGGGCGGAAGCCGGCGCGGAGGTACAGGTGGTACTGGTTGAAGATGTGGCGGATCATGGGTTCCTCTGCTTTCTGGCGAATTCGCCGAAGTGTTTTTCTGCCGCTGCCTCGTATGCTTGGCCAGCAGCTTCCTTAGTTTTGAAGCGTCCGAGGTGGTGACGCTTTCCGCGGACGGTGATCTGTGCTTGCCACTTGCCGTCCTCGGTCCGGACCACTCCCTTCACACCGCATTTGTTATTCACGCGGATTGGAGAGTTCGCGATGTTCTGGTGCTGGTCTGCGATACGGAGGTTGGCGATCCGGTTGTCGCTCCGAACGCCATTGACGTGATCGAGATTCCCTGCCGGCCACGCACCGTAATGCAGTGCCCACGCAACCCGATGACCTTTCAGCTTGACCTGGTCGATGCTGACGTGCACGTAGCCTTTGGGCTCGATCCAGCCAGCCCGCTGGCCTACCGCGCAGCCGTACTTCGGGCGCGAGACTCGCCACGTGAGCACGCCGGACTCCGGGTCATAGCCGAGTAGCTCGCGAAGTCGCTCAACTGGGATCTGCCGCATCGTCACCATGTTCGAATCTCATTTCGGCGCGCGATCAGCACGACGGCGTACACGCGCATGTCCTTCTCCATGCCGACCAGGTCGCCGCGCAGCCGCGCGTAGTGCTCGGCGTGCGCTTCGGCCTCGGCGATCTGCAGGTCGGCCAGCCACAGGGCAAACGGCTTGATCAGCTTGCGCACCAGGCGGCGCGCGATACGGGCGACGATCATTGGCTTATCCCTCATGTCCGCATTGGTCGTAACCGTGGCAAGTCGGGCTGCAATACCTACACGTCTTTTTCGCCAGTCCGCCGATATCGCGGTAGTAGATCGTGCCGCTGACCATCGAGCCCGACGGCGTCTGCTTGCGGCAGTACGCGCACGGCTCGTGGCCTTCGCGCTCGGCGTAGAGCGCACGGCGGCGCTCGATCTCGGGCGACAACGCCTCCGCATCCCACGCCAGCGTCACGTCGCCGCCGATCTTCGGGTACTGGTATGCGCCGCTGACGGTGCCGTAGGTCTGCTTGTAGCTGTAGCCGACCATGATGTCGTCGAGCGCCGGCGCGACCCAGTTGGCCAGCGTGGCGTCGGCTTCCTCGATGTCTTTCTTGGTGATCCGCGCCTCGGCGCCCTTCACGTAGAAGCCGCGGCGATACCGGCCGACGCTGGTGACAGTGATCGGCTTCGCCTGGTACTGCTCGATCGTGTGGAACTGAGTCGGCACGCCGCCCGGCAGCAGTACGTCAATGGCTGCTTGGTCCTTCGCGGCGATCTGGCTGCAGATGTGGTCGTACTTCTCTCGGTTTGTTTTCATTTTCGGCTTGTGCTAGTTGGTGTTGGTGGCGCCAGCTGCAGCGGCCTTGCCGTGCTGGTAGATGGTCCAGAGGTCGACGATGCCGGCGCTCGGTGCGTTGCGACGGGCCCAGGCTTCGAGGCGCATGCGCTCGTCGGCCGTGTCGCAGTAAGGGCAATCCGGGAAACCGACGACGCTCTTCGACAGGCTGCCGGTGTCGTGACAGCGGTCGCACTTCATACGGCCGCCCGATCTGCTTCGGCACGCGCGATGCGGTTCTCGTCGCGGGATTCGGCGCGGCCCTTCTCGACGTTTTCGACGCAGCGGGTGGCGTCCGCCTCGCAGACGTCGCGCATCGTCTTCGCGGCCAGCACGGCGAACTGGACGTCGGCGCCGGCCGGGTTGGTCGCGGCTTGGACGAACAGCGCCTTTGCGTCGTCGGCCGACAGGCGGTCGAGCATCACGTTGTGCAGGTCGCTGATCGAGCGCGCGTCGCCGGCCAGTAGGCGGCGGGACCAGTCGCGCATCAGGCGCTCGGTCAGGTCCGCGATCAGGCCGTCGCGGTCATCGGTGTCGAAGGGGAAGCGGTCCATCGTCGGGTCTCCATCCGCCCTGTCGGGCTCGGTTGCGATGGAGGAATCTTAAAGCCAACTTACATTTTTAGTCAAGCTGGCTTTAGAAAAATATTTAAGTCCCCTTGAGGCAGTAGGAGAACTTGAGTAGCGAAACGGGGGGGTGGACGGTCAGCGAGATGAAAAACAAAAAGGCCCGCACATCGGCGGGCCTTTGTTGAAGCTGGCTTGTTCAGTCGTCGAGATTCAAGTCGAGGCGGACGCCGAAGTGCCCTGCGTTGCCATTGCCGCGGTCCCAGCCACCGCAGATGATTGCGGCACACTCGAACGTTTCATGCTCCGCCAGCTGGCCGTAGCGAACTGTGCGCCGGAACGCGCGGGCGTGCTCTCGCGAGAGGTGGCCAACAGGGTGGCCGCCGATCGTGATCTGGACCGCGTACTTGTCGTGGGGGTTGTCGTCCTGCAGAGTCAACTGGGCGCGCGTCTCGATCTTGACACCCTCTTCACTGCGCGGCCCGACCAGGGCGGCGAAGCTTTGCTGATAAAAACTTTCGCCGGCGACGTTGATTCGGTACTCACCGGAGCTGCGAATGAAGGGAATCGGATCTTTCATGGTCATCGAACGAAATGCCGTCAGTTTCCGTTATTGAAACCTCGAACAATCCAGCGACTCGTACGCGATAAGATATAAAACGCGCCTACTGCACCAACACCGACCAAGACCGGAGGCACTATAGCCATAAAGATCCAACCTAATAACTTTTCTGCCGTCCATTCGGTGCTGGATATATATGAGAAAGAACTCTCTCCAAGAATAGCGTACCCATGACGGCCGCCAAATGAAGCGAAAAGAATAAAGACCGCCCAGCAGCACGCTGCAACGACCCACACTCTGAAAAATCCTCGTCGATAATTCATAACCCTCCCTTACCGCTTTTATCGCGAACTCGACCGATGATCGAAATGTGCTCATTGGCCAGTTGCGGCGGCACCTCTTCATCTGGGTAGGCCGCGTTTTTACTTCTTAGAATTAACGTTCCGTCGAGCTTTCGGAAAATGAATTTTATTCGAAGGTCGTTATCGTATCGAATCGCGTAAAGCTTCCCGTCAACGATATTCGTTTCGTCCAAATTGACAAGTACTGTATCGCCGTGAAATAAAGTCGGCTCCTGGCTATCGCCGCTTACTTGAAACCGTCGTACTCGCTCCGGTTTCAATCCATGTTTCCTCAGCCAGCTACGGCGATAAATCGCCGGTTCAGCATCTTCGATCACTTCGTACGTAACCTCTTTCCCGTTGCCAGCGGAGAATTCAATTCGTGACTCTGGCACGAGCACGACACCATCTGGCAACCCGTCTTCGGGGTCGTAGGCAATGACACTTGGCGGCCGGTCAGCATCATCTCCGGCCTGCATGGTCCGGTTGAGAAGATCGTCGTAGTTGGTGGTGACTATAGGCACCGGACTGCCAACCCCGGTCTCAAGCCATACAGGGTTCACGTGCAAAAACTCTCCCAAGAGGCGCGCCTTCTCGCCCTTGATGCCGTTCACGTCGCTGAGCCAGAAACCCGCAGATGTTTGCGATGTCTTGGCCGCGCGTGCGAGATCCGCCTTCCTGATCGGCTTCCCACCTCTACGTTTTTCTTCCTCCGCGATGGCCCAGCGGAGTCTTTCCGACAATAAATTCATAAAGGTAGCTTAACAAACCGAATATCAAGCTGGCTTGACTATTTAATGAAGCCAGCTTACGATGCGACTAAAGTCAACTTTACAAACATCATGAACCATACCGACACCGAGATCATCGAGCGCCTGGGCGGCACCACGAAGACAGCAGTCCTGTGCGAGGTAACAGCCCAGGCAGTGTCGCAGTGGCGTGTGAACGGCATCCCGAAGGCGCAACGGAAGTTCCTGCGAGCCGTGCGGCCGGATGTGTTCGAGCCTGCGCCGACCGATGACCTTATCGAAGCCCAATCCCAGCCGCAGTAACCCTGCGGCTTTTTCTGTACCCAAAAAGTTGCAAGAGGGCAGTTGCCCTTGAGCGATTGCAGCACCAGAAGTCCCATCCTCGCAAACCCGCACCACCAAGGAGAAACACATGAGCTTGAACCCCGCAACCCGCACCGAAACCGTCGAGGTGCTGTTCAACCCGGACGAGCTGGCCGGCCTGGACATGATCCGCAAGCTGTTCGGGATCGGACGAAGCACGCTCCTGCGCGGCCTGAGCAATTCCGTTGTGCAGTCGCATGGTACGAACCCGCCGCGCCGAGGGGAATCCCGAGGTTGTCCGGGTGTCGGGCGCCCGGCCAGCCGCGCACGCGGTTCGAAAGGCAGTGTCCGGAGGAATCTTTAATGGCTTCCGGCTGCGTTCGGAAATAGGAACCAGCCCTGCCACGAGCTGGGCAAAACAGGAATTAGAACCATGACAACTGAGACCCAAGAGCCCGACATGACGAGGTTGCTGTCCATGACAGATAACGTCGTCATCCGGGATCGCGTGTATGGGGCTGCTCGCAACTCGGGCACCGAGAACCGGGAATACGGGCGGCTCCACAAGAGCATCAACGAACTGGCGAAGGAGGCGAAAAAGTTTCGCAAGCCGAGCGCACAGGCGGAGGATTGATGGACTCCCCGATCATTTCCATCGATATGCTGCAGGCGAAAGCCCGCGCCGCGTACGCGCGCCGGGCTGGCCGCGACGACCACGGCTTCAACTGGCACAGCGTCGACGCCATCGCCACCTACCAGGCCGAGTGGGACCGCTGCGCAGCTGCTGAAGCGGCCATGCTGAAGGTCAAGCCCATGCTGGCCCAGGCGGGAGTGACCCCGCCATGACAAAGCCCGCCGCCCACCCCATCCTGCGCGCACTGCTGACCGCCGAAGCCCGGCGCGTAGCACGTGCTGCTCGGGTGGCGGCCGCTGTCCTGCTGCAGATGAACCTGCGCAGTCGCGGAGGCCGTCGACCATGAACTTCTACAAACGCCACATCGGCGACTACATCAAGAAGGCCGGCCACCTGACGTTGCTCGAGCACGGCATCTACGCCCGCCTGATGGACGTCTACTACACCCGCGAGGCCGGCATCCCCGAGGACAAGGCCGCGCGTCTCATCGGCGCCCGCACGAAGGAAGAGGTCCAGGCGCTTTCCAACGTGCTCGACGAGTTCTTCACGCTGGTTGACGGCGTGTGGACGCAGGGCCGCTGCGAGGAAGAAATCGGCATCGCCAGCGCGAAAGCGGAGAAGAACCGGGAGAACGGTTCGAAGGGCGGTCGGCCTAAGAAAACGTTAACCGGACAACAACCCGGAGAAAACCCAGATGGTTCTGATGTTGGAAACCATGTGGGTTCTGAAAAAAACCTTAGCCAGACTCCAGACTCCAGACTCCAGACTAAAACCCTTGGAGACCGCGCGTCTGATCAACCGGAGTTGAGCGGGGAGCCCATCCTTCCGACACCCGTTGGCGACCTGAGCAAGGCCATGCGCGAACTCGGGATCATGGGCCAGCCTGCCGACCCACGCCTGATCGCCCTCGCAGACCAGGGCGTCTCCGTCGAAACCATGCGCGCCGCCTGCGAAGACGCGAAGCGCTCGAAGCCGAACGAGCGCATCGCGCCGGCCTACGTGTTCGCCATCCTCGAGCGCTGGGCCCGAGAGGCGTCCGAGCTGAACGCCAACGGCGCCGCGCCACCGCGCCAGGTCAACGGCCATGCCTATGCGCCAGCCGAAAAATTCAACCCGACCGCCTACGTCAACCGCAACAGGATCAAGCCATGAGCAACCTGTCCGATTCCCGCAGCCTGCCGCCCGCGCCCAGCACGCGCCCGCGGTCCAAATGGTTCGAACCCGTCGAGAACCTGGGCATCTCGATGATCGACCACCTGTACAACCGCCTCGACGGCGCCTACCCGCACAAGTGGCGCAGCAACTTCGCCGACCAGCAGGCGATCGACAACTGGGCCGAGAGCTGGGTGGAAACCTTCGAGGAGGAAGGCATCACGCCGAACGACGTCAAGATCGGGCTGCGCGAGTGCCGCCGCCGCTTCGCGTGGCCGCCTAGCGTCGCCGAGTTCGTACAGGCCTGCCGGCCGCAGGTCGATCCGCTGCGCGCGTACTACGAGGCCGTCGCAGGCGTGCAGGCCCGCTTCGCCGGTGAGCACGGCACCTGGTCGCACCCGGCGATCTACTGGGCCGCCATGCCTATGGCCGTGGAGCTGCGCGAACAGACGTTCAGTGCCGTGAAGGCCCGGTGGGAAACCGCGCTGGCCGAGCAACTGGGCCGCGGCGAATGGGAAGAGATTCCCGCCCCGATGCTGCAGCTCACCGCACCCGGCAAGTCGACGACGTCGCAAGAACGTGCTGCCGAGGCGATCCAGCGTGCCCTCGGGCAGGTCGTGCACAAGCCCGCCGACGGTAACCCGCTGGGCTGGGCCCGGCGCGTACTCGATCGATTCGAGGCCGGGGACAAGGTGACGCCCACGATGCTGAGCATGGCGCGGGAAGCACTGAGCAGCACCGCATGAACCGAACGCCAGAGCCCTGCTCCGCATGCGCACGCTTTCGAAAGGACCGATGCACCGGCTACGACATGCCCCGGCACGCCGACGACACCAACGAAGCGTGCCCGCTCTGGAACCGGGCCACGGCCGAGACAAAGCCACCTCGCGCGCGAGCGCGCCAACAACGACAAGGGAGAACCTCAACATGAACATCCTCGCCATCGACATCGGCACCACCACTGGCTGGGCGCGGAGCTCGCGCGCCGGCACCGTCACCAGCGGCAGCGAGAACTTCGCACCGCGCCGCATGGAAGCGGCCGGCCAGCGCTGGCTGAAGTTCCGCGCCTTCCTCAACGAGCAGCGCGTCGACGGCGGCGAGATCCACGCGGTCTACTACGAAGACGTGAAGCAGCACGCCGGCACGCTCGCGGCGCACGTCTACGGTGGCTTCCTCGCATGCCTGGAGATGTGGTGCGCGGCGAACAACGTGCCGCTCAAACCCGTCGGCGTAGGCGTCGTGAAGAAGCACTGGACCGGCAAGGGCAACGCGGACAAGGCCGTCATGTGTGAGACGGCGCACGCACGCGGCTTCCGCCCGAAAGACAACAACGAGGCCGACGCGCTGGCGATCCTGTCGCTCGCCCAGCACCTGGAAGGCGTCGCGGCGCCCGTGGAGGAGGCAGCGTGATCGCCGTCGTCTGGCTCGGCCTCTCGGTGTTGGTCGGCCTGCTCGCCGGTCGCTTCATCCGCGTTGGCATGGTCGACGCATAGGACAGTTGGCAGGCTTTGCGAATCACGCAATGTCCTGCCAATTTTTCTGCGAATAACGCAAATAACTGACACAATTTCCTGTTCGCAAGCTGTAAAATTTCCCAATTCCAATGACTAGGGGAATTTCCGATGGGTTCCAGAATCCCGCTTCAGGTCGAAGAGCTCGACCAGGTCGTACCGACCACCAGCCGCAAGGTGTTCATCGCGGTCGACGAAAACGGGTTGCGCATCGGCGAAACCCATCCCAACGCAAAGCTGACGGACGCCCAGGTCGACGAGATGCGCGACCTGCGCGAACTGAAGGGCTGGACGTACGACCAGCTGGCCGAGCGCTTCAACGTCCCGTACATCACCGTCCAGAAGATCTGCACCTACGAGCGCCGGGCGTCGACGATCGCGCGCTGGAAGGTGTTGCTGTTGCACTTCCCGATTTCCCTGACCAACACCCTGGAGGATTGACCATGCACGCACCCACGACCAACCCGACCCCGGCCACCGCGCCTGTCCTCACGCCCGAGCAGCAGCACGCGCAGAAGGTCATCGACGACGGCAACGTCAAGGCGATGCTGGCCAGCTGCCTGCCGACCCTGCGCGCCGAGCTGTACGCCGCCGAGTTCATGCACGCCGAGATCACCCGCTCGCGCGACGTCCAGACCCGGAAGAAGAAGTTCATGAAGGCGGCCGGCAAGATCACGGGCGGCCTGCCCCCGATGACCGAGACCGCGCTGCGGGTCGTGGCCAACTCCCCGAAGGCCTAAGCGGCGCGCCCGTGAACGACCATGCCTATTACGCCGAAAAAGCAGCGCTTCGTCGATGAATACCTGGTTGACCTGAACGCAACCCAGGCTGCGATTCGTGCCGGCTACAGCGCCAAGACGGCACATTCGCAGGGCCCGCGTTTGTTGGACGATGTTGACGTTAAGGAACTTGTGTCAAAAGCCATGGAAGAACGCTCCAAGGCGACACAAATCACCGCCGAGCGCGTGCTGCAGGAGCTGGGCCGCGTCGCCTTCTTTGATCCGCGCCGCCTGCTGAACGCCGACGGATCCCCTCGCCCCATCAACGAGCTCGACGATGACACGGCCGCCGTACTGGCCGGGATGGACATTGCTGAGGAATTCGCCGGCGCTGGCGAGGAGCGGCGCTTCGTCGGGTACACCCGCAAGGTGAAGCTGGCGGACAAGGTCGCCGCCCTGAACCTCGCGATGCGCCACCTGGGCATGCTCACCGACAAGCTGGAAGTGAAGGACGTGACCACCCGGGCCGACCGACTGCGTCAAGCGCGCGAGCGGAGGAAACAATGAACGAGTTCAAGCCGGGCGACATCGTCCGCCAGCGCATCCATCCCGGCGGCCGCTGGGACTATTTCCACGTCGAGTACGCCCACCGCAATGGCGCCCTAGACTGCATCGCCGACGCCGACGGTAAGCCCTGCGGACTGAGTGCGCACGCGCGCGGCATCGAGAAGGCCACGCTAGCGCAGCTGGTCGAGCACCGCGAGGCTGTGTGACCGAAGCTGAGCTCGAAGACGCCCTGATCGATGACATGGCCGAGCTGTCGCAAGACCCGCTCGGCTATTGCCGTTATGCCTACGACTGGGGCAACGGCGAGCTGGCCGGCTACACCGGGCCGCGCGAATGGCAGGTCGACATCCTGAACGTCATCGGTGACCACCTGCAGGGCCCCAACCGGTACCAGCCCCTGCGCATCGCCGTCGCCGCTGGCCACGGTATCGGCAAGTCCGCGCTGATCGGCATGCTCACCGGCTGGGGCATGGACACGTGCGAGGACTGCCGCATCGTGGTCACGGCCAACACGGAAGGCCAGCTGCGCACGAAGACGTGGCCAGAAATCTCGAAGTGGCGGCGCCTGACGATCACCGAGCACTGGTGGAACGTGCCGGCCATGTCGATCTATTCGAACGAGCCCGGCCGCGAGAAGAGCTGGCGCGCCGACGCCACGCCCTGGAGTGAGCACAACACCGAGGCGTTCGCCGGCCTGCACAACAAGGGCAAGCGCATCATCGTCATCTACGACGAGGCCTCGAAGATCGCCGACAAGGTCTGGGAAGTCACGGACGGCGCACTGACCGACGAGGACACCGAAATCATCTGGATCGCGTTCGGGAACCCGACGCAGTCTACCGGCCGCTTCCGCGAGTGCTTCCGCCGGTACCGCCACCTGTGGGTCACGCGCCACATCGACAGCCGCACCGTCGAAGGCACGAACAAGCAATACCTGGACGAGTTCGTGGCGACGCATGGCGAGGATAGCGACATCGTCAAGGTGCGCGTACGCGGCCTGTTTCCTTCCCAGTCGGCGAAGCAGTTCATCAGCTCCGCCGACGTCGACGCGGCACGCGCGCGGATCCTGCGCCCCGAGCAATACGACTTCGCGCCGAAGATCCTCACATGCGACCCGGCATGGGACGGCGACGACATGCTGGAGATCGGTCTGCGCCAGGGCCTGCACTTCCAGATCCTGCGCACGATCCCGAAGAACGACAACGACATCCTCATCGCGAACATCCTGGTGAACCTGGAAGACCAGCACCAGGCCGATGCCGTGTTCATCGACAACGGCTTCGGTACCGGCATCATCAGCGCCGGCCGCACCATGGGCCGGACCTGGATCGGCGTCTGGTTCAGCGGTGAGTCGTCCGATCCGGGCTGTCTGAACAAGCGCGCCGAGATGTGGAAAGCCGCCCGCGACTGGCTCAAGGAAGGCGGCGCGATCGACAAGAACGACCAGGTGCTGGCCGACGACCTGACCGGCCCCGAGACCGTGCCGCGCCTGGACGGCAAGATCCAGCTGGAGTCGAAGAAGGACATGAAGGCGCGCCAGCTGCCGTCTCCGGGCCGCGGAGACGCTCTCGCGCTGTCGTTCGCCTACCCAGTGGCGAAGAAGTCCCCGCTGGAGCGCATGGGCCTGGGCAGCAACCGCCCGAAGGACCACGATCCCTACGCCAACATGTGACGGTATACGTACCCGTTCCGCCCCCTCCTACGATGCTCGTCCATAGGAGGGGGTTGCCATGCTCGTCATTCGTGAAATCCAAGCAGCCGAGCATATCGGCAAGGTCCAGCACCTGCTGGCTGAGAACTGGGCCGAGACCGGCTTCGATTTCGACCTGCGTCCGGATATCGAGATGATGCGCCGGCTGCAGGACGCCGGCCTGATGTTCGTGCTGGCCGCGTTCGACGGTGACGAAATGGTCGGCTATTCGTCCGCACTGATCTCCCCCCACACGTACAACCCCGCGATTGTCTGCTGCAACAGCGACGCGCTGTTCGTGCACCGCGCCTGGAGGAAGACCAGCGCCGGCGCGCGCCTCATCGCCGAGACGGAACGCGTGGCCGCCGAGAAGGGAGCCAGTCGCATGTTGTGGCACACCCGCGCCGGCACGCCGCTCGCTGCATCGCTCGAACGCCGGGGTTATACGCCTGCCGATGTCATTGTCATGAAGGAAATCTAAATATGGGTATCGAAACCGGACTTGCCGCCATTGGTACATTTCTGGGCGCGAGCGCGGCCAGCGCCACAGCCGTCGGGGCGCTCGCCGCCGGCGCCGTCGGATCCACTGCACTAAATGCGTACACCGGCAATAAACAGGCGAAGGCGCAGCGCGACGCCACTAACCAGGCCACCGCAAACGCCAAGGCCACGGCCACGGCCGCCGAGCAGGCCAACAACAAGGCGAACCAGAAGAAGCCGGACAGCGACGCGCTGCTGTCGGCGAACCTGACCGCCGGCCAGAACGGCCAGGCCAGCACGATGCTTACCGGCCCGGCCGGCATCGACCCGAGCACGCTCACGCTCGGCAAGACGACGCTGCTGGGCGGGGGTGGCTGATGGCCGAGACCACGACCCGCAACCAGCTGCTGAACCGCTGGAGCATGCTCAAGCGCGAGCGCGCCAGCTGGTTCTCGCACTGGCAGGAGATCTCCCGCAACCTGCTGCCGCGCCAGGGCCGCTTCTTCATCGAGGACCGCAACCGCGGCGAGCGCCGGCACAACGCCATCTACGACTCCACCGGCACGCGCGCGCTGCGCATCCTGTCGGCCGGCCTGATGGGCGGCGCGACGTCGCCGGCGCGGCCGTGGTTCCGCCTGAAGGTGAGAGACACGCAGCTGATGAAGGCCCAGGCCGTGAAGCAGTGGCTGGACGACGGAACCGGACTGATCCTGGCCGTCTTCCAGAAGTCGAACACCTACCGCGCACTGCACAGCCTGTACAACGAGATGGGTGGCTTCGGTACCGGCGCCGACCTCATCGTGCCGGACTACCGTGACGTGCTGCACCACACCCCGCTGACCACCGGCGAATACTGCATCGCCACCGACTGGCGCGGCGAGGTGTGCACGATCTATCGCGAGTTTCAAACCCCTGTCGGCAGCCTGGTAAAGGAATTCGGGATGAAGCAGGTCAGCGCGACCGTGAAGACCCTGTACGACCGTGGCGACCTGGACAGCTGGGTGACCGTCATCCATGCGATCGAGCCGCGCGCCGACCGCGACGTCACCAAGCTGGATCCCGCAAACATGGCCTGGAGCAGCACGTACTTTGAGCATGGCGTGAACGACAACCAGTACCTGCGCGAATCCGGTTTCCGGCGCTTCCCGGCAATCTGCCCCCGCTGGGATCTCCTGAACGGCGACATCTACGGCAACAGCCCGGGCATGGAGGCGCTGGGCGACGTCAAGCAGCTGCAGCACCAGAACCTGCGCCAGGGCCAGGCCATCGACTACCAGACGAAGCCGCCGCTGCAGGTGCCACTCACGATGAAGAATCAGCCGCTGGATACGCTGCCGGGCGGGATCAGCTACTACGACCCCGCCACCGGCGCCGGCAAGGGCACGATCCAGAGCGCGTGGCAGGTCAACCTTGACCTGTCGCACCTGCGCGAGAACATGCAGGACGTCCGGCAGCGCATCAACGAAGCCTTCTACACCGACCTGTTCCTGATGCTGTCCCAGATCGACCACACGGGCATGACGGCTACCGAGGTCGCCGAGCGTCATGAGGAAAAGCTGCTGATGCTGGGTCCGGTGCTGGAACGCCTGGACAACGAAGCCCTCGCGCCGCTGGTCGACAACGCCTTCGAGATGCTCCTGCAGGCGAACGCCCTGCCCCCGCCGCCGCCCGAGCTGCACGGCATGGAGCTGGAAGTCGAGTACACGTCGGTGCTGGCACAGGCGCAGCGTGCAGTGGCGACGAACGGCGTCGATCGTTTCACGTCAAGCCTGGGCGTGATCGCGCAAATGAAACCTGACGTGCTCGACAAGTTCGACTCCGACCAGTGGGTCGACGCTTACAGCGACATGCTCGGCGTGCCGCCCAGCCTGATCACACCGTCGGATAAGGTCGCATTGATCCGCCAGCAGCGCGCACAGGCGCAGCAGCAAGCAGCGCAGCTCCAGGCCGCGGAGCAGGCATCCGTCGCAGCACGCAACCTGGGCGCCACGCCGACCGACGGCGGGAACGCCGCCTCCGACGTCATGGGCATGTTCGCCCAAGGCCTCGGCCAATAACCCAACCACCCGAGAGGAACCGCACCATGCCGAATCTGGCCATGACGAAAGAGGAAGCGAAGAACGAATACGGCGTCGAGCCGTCGGACGACAGCCTGCCGAAGTACCCGTACGGCCTGACGCTGTACCTGGACGACGACACGCTGAAGAAGCTGGGCATCACGGATCTGCCGAAGGTGGGCACGTCGATGCCGGCCACGATCACCGTCATGGTGACCGGTACCAGCCAGCGGGCCACGCAGTCCAGCAAGGAAGGCGAGCAGATGCGTACGTGTCTCGACCTGCAGATCACCGACATGGACATCACCATGCCCACCAAGTCCGCCGCCGACGTCCTGTACGGATCCAGTTCGAACAGCTGACGCCGCGTATACGTACCGTCCATGGCCGCTCATACAGTGGCGGCCATGGAAGACTTTGACCCCCTCGATACCTACCAGCAGGACGCCCAGCGCGAGGACGAAGCCAAGCGCCGGGAGCTCTCCCGTAAGCAGGAGATCGCCGACTTCAAATGGCTGATGGCCGACCCGCGCGGCCGCCGCATCGTCTGGCGTCAGCTCGCCGCCGCCGGCGTCTTCCAGTCCAGTTTCGACCCCACCGCCATGACCATGGCTTTCAACGAAGGGCGCCGCTCGGAAGGCCTGCGCCTGCTCGCGCAGATCCACGCGCAGTGCCCTGACCTCTACGTCACCATGATGAAGGAGCAATCGCAATGCCAGGAGAAACCCTGATCACCGATCCAGCGCCGGCTGCCGCCGCCGCTCCCGCAACCCCTGCAGCACCTGCCGCTGCCGCCCCGCCTGCCGCGTCTGCGCCCGCCGCTGGTCAAGCTGACGGTGAAGCCGCAGGCGCCACTCCCGCAGGTGGAAGCGATGGCGCAGGCACCGGTGGCAACGAGCCGGGCGAGAAGTCGCCCGAGCAGATCGCCGCCGACGAGGCCGCCGCCAAAGCAGCCGAGGAGGCCGCCAAGGCGGCCGGCGCGCCCGAGAAGTACGAACCATTCACCGCACCCGAGGGCACCGCGCTGGATGCCGCCGTGATGACCGAATTCGAGACCGCCGCCCGCGAGCTGAACCTGCCGCAGGACGCCGCCCAGAAGCTGATCGACAAGATGGCGCCGGTGATGGCGAAGCAGCAGACCGCCCAGCTCGAGCAGCTGCGCACCGACTGGGCCGCGGCGTCGACCACCGACAAGGAATTCGGCGGCGACAAGCTGACCGAGAACCTGGGCTTCGCGCGCAAGGCCATGGACACGTTCGGCACGCCCGAGCTGAAGACCATGCTGAACGAGACCGGCCTGGGTAACCACCCGGACGTCGTGCGCTTCATGGTACGCGCCGGCAAGGCGATCAGCGAGGACAAGATCGTCACCGGTGGCGCGCCCGCCAGCGCAAACCGCTCGGCCGCCGAAGTGCTGTACGGCGGCGCCGCCTCGAAGAAGTAACGCCCCCCACCGCGGCGGTATACGTACCGCCGCGCGCCTTATCTACTCTTCAGTTTCACCGAAGCACTGCTCGGTTTTTCCCACCACTGGAGATACAACACATGGCACTTTTAGCAGCTGGCGCCCTCACCCTCGCCGACTGGGCAAAGCGTCTCGATCCCGACGGCCAGGTGCCGAAGGTGGCCGAGCTCCTGTCCCAGACCAACGAAATTCTGGAAGATGCGGTCTTCAAGGAAGGCAACCTGCCGACCGGCCACCGCGTCACCATCCGCACCGGCCTGCCGCAGGTCTTCTACCGCATGATCAACCAGGGTGTTCCGACCTCCAAGTCGACGAGCACGCAGGTCGACGAGGCCTGCGGCATCCTGGAAGCGCGCTCGCACATCGACGTCGAGCTGGCGAAGCTGAACGGCAACGAAGCCGCCTTCCGCCTGTCCGAAGACGAAGCCTTCATCGAAGCGATGAACCAGACCATGGCCGGCGCCATGTTCTACGGCAACCCGGGCACGGACCCGCGCCAGTTCCTCGGTCTGCAAACCCGGTACAGCTCGCTCACGGCGGGCAACGCCCAGAACATCCTGGACGCCGGCGGCACGGGCTCGAACAACACGTCGATCTACCTGGTGGTGTGGGGCGAGAACACCGTGTTCTGCCCGTTCCCGAAAGGCTCGAAAGCCGGCCTGCAGCATCAGGACCTGGGCGAAGAGTCGGTGCCGGACGCCAACGGCAACTTCTTCCAGGCGCTGCGCGCGCTGTACCAGTGGAAGAACGGCCTGGTCGTGAAGGACTGGCGCTACGTGGTCCGCATCTGCAACATCAACGTGTCCGACCTGGTCGGCCAAGCCGCGACCCAGGCCGCCGCCGCCGCGACCGCGATCATCAACCTGATGATCCGCGCCATGGACCGCCCGCCCAATCTGGCGATGGGCCGCCCGGTGTTCTACGCGAACCGTACGGTGTATTCGATGCTGCGCGTTGCGGCGCTGAACAAGTCGAACAACGCCCTGTCGATCGAGAACGCCACCAACCAGTTCGGCAACGCGTACAAGATGACCAACTTCATGGGCATCCCGCTGCGCAAGGTCGACCAGCTGCTGAACACCGAGTCGCGTGTTGTCTAAGCCGGCTCACTGAAAAGGAACGAAAGATCATGATCCTCGATGCAGCAATGCTCCTCTCCGGTTCGTACAGCGCCGCCGGCGTGCTGACCGGCCAAGCCGTCAACGGTGCCGGCTCCATCCTGTCGGCGAACACCATCGACACCGCCCCGCTGACCATCGGCGGCAACCAGGCGGCCGACACCGGCGTCGGCGAAGAACTGTACGTCGAATTCTCGGTGCTGACCGCGCCGACCGGCGGCACCAACGTGCGCTTCCAGCTGATCCAGGCGGACGACGCCGCCCTGACCAGCAACGTGCAGGTCATCAACCAGACTGACGACATCCCGATCGCCAACCTGCCGGCTGGCACTATCGTGCCTCTGCACTGGGACCCGGCCGCGCCGTACGCACCGAAACGCTACGTGGGTGCGCGCTACGTGAACACCGGTGCGATCGCCACCTTCGCCGTTGCCGCAGCTGTCACGAAGAACGTCCAGACGCGCCAGACCAGCATGAAGTCTGGCTACTCCGTCAGCTAATCCATCAATCTGATGCGGGGCGAAGGCCCCGCTGTCTCATAGGAGAACAGCATGTCCAACGAAACCCGTCAGCCGGTCAAGTACCGCGTGAAGGAAAAGTCCCTGATCGGCAATCAGGTCTTCGAAGCCGGCCAGGTCGCGGAATACGACGGCCTCCCGGCCGACAACCTGGAACCGCTGTGCGACGAAGGCCGGGCACGCGCCGCCGAGTATGTGGAGTCGAACAAGCAGCGCGTGGCCACCATGATCGCCGCCAACCAGGAAAGCGCCGTGGGCGACCCGGCCAAGTTCGCCGAGCAGTTCGCCAAGGCGCTGGCCGAGGAGCGCGCGGAGCACGCAGCCCAGATGGAAAAGATGCTGGCCCTGCAGCAGGAGTCGGCAACGAAGCTGGCCGAGGCCGCACACAACATGTCGTTGCTCGCTGCCGCCCTGGTTCAGGCGCAGGCCGCCGCGCCGGCTGCATCGGCAACCGAAGAAGCGCCGGCCGCACCGGAAGCAGCCGCGGGCGACGCCAAGCCGACCGAGAAGGCCGCAAGCAAAGCCAAGGGCTGATCCGGCACCTCGCCAGCACCCCGACCATGCAAAAGGGCGATCTCTCGGGGTCGCCCTTTTTTCATTCTGGAGAACCGCATGTCATCCGAAGTAGAAATCTGCAACCTGGCCCTCGCGCACCTGGGCGACAGCGCCACCGTGGCCAGTATTGACCCGCCCGAGGGTTCCGCCCAAGCCGAGCATTGCGCCCGCTGGTACCCGGTCGCGCGTAACTCCCTTCTTGAGCTGCAGGAATGGCACTTCGCCACCACGCGCACGCTGCTGGCCGAACTGGTGAATCCATTCCCGCAATGGCAGCACGCCTACGCGCGCCCAGCCGACTGCTTGAAGTTGCTGGCCATCCTGCCGTCGGATGCCACCGGCGACGTTGCGCAGACGTTCCCGACGGACTGCCTCAATCCCGGCTTCGCGCCGCAGGTGTGCACGATCTACACGCCGGCCGAGTTCGCAGCGGAGATCGACGCCACGACGGGCAACCAGATCATCCTGACGAACCAGGCGAATGCGCTGGTGCGCTACACGCGCGCGGTCACGGACACCAGCAAGTTCTCACCGCTGTTCACCGACGCGCTTGGCTGGTACTTGGCGGGCTACCTGGCCGGGCCGGTGCTGAAGGGCGAAACCGGCGTCAACGTCGGCAGGGCGATGAAGGCCGAGGCGCTGGCTATGCTGTCCGCCGCCGCGGTGTCGAGCGCGAACCAGGGCAGCCGCCAGCAGGTGCACGCATACCCCTGGAGCCGATGACATGGGCACCAACAACCGCACGTACAAGGCCAGCTTCAACGGCGGCGAGCTGACCCCCGAATTCTTCGGCCAGATCGGCGACGCCAAGTTCCAGACCGGCCTCGCGCTGTGCCGCAATTTCGTCGTGAAGCCCCAGGGGCCTATCGAGAACCGTGCCGGCTTCGCGTTCGTGCGCGAGGTGAAGGACTCGACGAAGAAGGTCCGGCTTCTGCCCTTCACGTTCTCCACCACGCAGACGATGATCCTCGAGCTGGGCGCCGGATACTTCCGCTTCCATACCATGGGCGCGACGCTCCTGAACGGCGCTGTACCATACGAGATCGCGAACGCGTACGCCGAAGCCGATCTGTTCGACATCCACATCATCCAGTCCGGCGACGTCCTCACGCTCGTGCACCCGAACTATGCCCCGATGGAGCTGCGGCGCATGGGCGCGCTGAACTGGGTGTTGGCTTCGATCGCGTTCACGCCGCAGGTATTGCCGCCAACGGCGGTCGCCGCGACGTCGAGCGGCGCGGGCACGCAGTACGACTACTCGTACGTGGTCACGACGTTCTCGACAGACCTGCTCACGCAATCGGTGGCCAGCGCAGCGGGCACCTGCCAGAACAACATCTTCGCCAGCGGTGCCAAAAACACCATCAGCTGGACGCCACCGGTCGGCGCGGTCGCTGGCACGACGCAGTATGCGGTCTACAAAAAGGTGGGCGGCAGCTATGGCTACATCGGGCGCACGACCGACAACAGCCTCGTCGACGATAACATTGCGGCCGACATGTCGCTGGCGCCGCCGAAGTACGACCCGGTGTTCCAGGCCGCGGGCGATTACCCGGCCGCCGTCAGCTACTACGAGCAGCGCCGCACCTTTGCCGGCACGGGAAACTCACCGCAGAAAATCTGGATGACGCGGTCCGGCACGGAATCGGACATGTCGTACTCGCTCCCCACGAAAGACGACGACCGGATCGCTTTCCGCATCGCCGCGCGCGAAGCGAACAGCATTCGGCACCTCGTTCCCCTGTCGGATCTGATCGTCTTAACCAGCTCGACCGAATTCCGTGTTACCTCAGTCAATACCGATGCGCTGACGCCGACCAGCTTCTCGGTAAAGCCGCAGTCGTACATCGGCGCGAGCAACGTCCAGCCGGTGCTCATCAACAGCAACCTGTTGTATGCGGCTGCGCGCGGCGGTCACATGCGCGAGATGTCGTACTCGCGTGACGCCGGCGGATACATCTCGGGGGACGTGTCGCTGCGCTCCACGCACCTGTTCGACGACTTCGACCTGGTTGACATGGCGTACTCGAAAGCACCGCTGCCGATCGTGTGGGCCGTGAGCACGTCGGGCAAGCTGCTGGGCCTGACCTATGTACCCGAGCAGCAGGTCGGCGCTTGGCATCAGCACGACACCGACGGCGTATTCGAATCCTGCGCCGTCGTCGCCGAGGGGCGCGAAGACGTGCTGTATGTCGTTGTACGCCGAACCATCGGCGGGGTCGACCACCGTTTCATAGAACGGCAGGCTAGCCGTCGATTCGTCAATCTGCAGGACGCGTTCGTCGTCGACTGCGGCGCCACATACAGCGGCGGGGCGACAACGACAATCTCGGGGCTGGATTGGCTGGAGGGCAAGACCGTCAGCATTTTGGCCGACGGCGCTGTGCACCCGCAGCGCGTCGTCATCGGCGGGCAGATCACACTCGACAACGCGGCGAAAGTCGTGCAAGTCGGCTTGCCCATCACCGCCGACGCGCAGACGCTGCCGCTGGCCGCCCAGATCGACACGGGCTACGCCCAGGGCCGCGTCAAGAACGTGAACAAGGTGTGGATGCGCGTCGTGAATTCCAGCGGCATCTTCGCCGGCCCGTCGACCGACCAGCTGGTCCAGTTCAAGCAACGTACGACCGAACCATACGGCACTGCGCCAACGCTGCGCACCGACGAAATCGAAATCGACGTGAAACCCGACTGGGGCAACGACGCGGCTATCGTGGTCCGGCAATCGGATCCACTCCCGATCACCATCACTTCCATGACGATGGAAGTTTCAATCGCAAACTAGGAGAACCCCCATGGGAATCGCAGCAGGAACCATCGGCCAGACCTTGCTAGCCGGTCAGGCGGCAGGCGCCGCGGCGTCCGCGATCGGTAGCTTTTACGGCGCACGCTCGCAGCAGATCAGCGCGCGAGGCGCCGCCGCCATCGCAGACATCAATGCCGGGCAGTCGGAGCTGGCCGCCCAGCAGGAACTCGCGCGCGGCAACGCCCAGGTGGCCGCCGTCACCATGCGCGCCGGCCAGGTAAAGGGCGCCCAACGCGCGGCGCTCGCCGCCAACGGCGTGGACCTCGGCGTCGGAAGCGCGGCCGAGACGCTGACGTCGACGGACATCCAGAAGGAAGAGGACATCAACACCATCACCGCCAACGCCGTGCGCGCAGCATGGGGCCAGCGCATGCAGGCGACGAACTTCACGAACGAGGCACTGACCAAGCGCGCAAGCGCCGACTCGATCAGCCCTGGCATGGCCGGCTTCACGTCCCTGCTGGGCGGCGCCACGCAGGTGGCCAGCAGCTGGTACACGCTCAACAAGGCCGGCGTCTTCAACACCTCGAAGGGAGCCTGATCCATGCCTACCGTCCCAACCTACAACGGCGCAGGCGTCGCGCCATCGTCCGCCCCTGGCGGCGGCTTCGCAGCCCCGCAGGCGGCGAACGCCGCGCCGCAGCAGCTGCAGCAGATGGGCGACGCCACCGTCCGCGCGAACGCCGTCGGCGCGAACGTCGTCAGCGACATCGAGATGATGGCCAACCAGGTCCGTGCCGACGACTCGTGGAACCAGCTCGTGCAGTTCAAGCAAAAGCAGACCTACGATCCGCAAGACGGCTTGCTGTCGAAAAAAGGAAGCGCCGCACTCGACGCTGACCCGCTGGGCCGCTCCCTGCCACAACGCTACGGCGAGGAGATGCAGGACAAAATCAACGAGCTGTCGGGAAAGCTCGGCAATGATGTTCAGCGTCGACTATTCCTCGAACGCGCCAACCAGCTTGCGACGCAGTTTAACGGGGAGGTCGAGGGCCACGTCTTACAGGAATACCGATCCTTCGGGCTCCAGACCCAGCAAGGCACGGTCAAGCTTGCAATGGACGCCGCGAAGCTGGCCTGGAAAGACCAGAAGGCAATCGACCAGAACGTCCAAAGCGCCCAGGCTGCTGTATGGAAAGCCGGTCAGATCAGCGGCGAGCCGGGCAACCTCACTGAGGCCAAGATCAAGGAAACTACCAGCGCGATCCATTCCAATGTCATCGACGCCGCCCTGCAAAGCGACAACCCAGCGTATGCACTTGAATACCTCGAGCGGAATAAGGCCCAGATGACTGCTGACGACTTGCTAAAAGTGCGAGCGGTGGTCAACAAGGATGCCTACCAGCGCGTGGCCGACAGCATCGCAACGAACGTCGTCACCGCCGCGCGCACGAACGCGACCCCGACGGACCTTGGCCGCATGGTCAATATCACCATGAAGAGCGAGAGCGGCGGCCGCGAACGCGACGCGGCCGGCAACCTGATCACCTCGTCGAAGGGCGCGCAGGGCGCGATGCAGGTCATGCCGGGGACCGCAATCGCTCCAGGCTTCGGCGTCACGCCCGCGAAGGACGACAGCGATACCGAGCGCACGCGCGTCGGGCGCGACTACCTGCAGGCGCTGGTGAAGAATTACGCGGGCGACCCGGCAAAGGCCTGGGCCGCGTACAACTGGGGGCCGGCGAACGTGGACACCGCGATCAAGGAACACGGCGCGAATTGGCTGTCGTTCGCCCCGAAGGAGACGCAGGACTACGTGACGAAGAACCTGGCCGCGCTCGGCAGCGGCGCCGGCGCCCGTAAGCCCACGTTGCTGGAGGTGCACGACCAGGTGCGTGCCCAGGTCGAAGCGAAGTTCGGCGCAACTCCGCCGGCCGGCGTGTTGAAGCTGGCCCTGGCCAGCGCTACCCAGCAGTTCGAGGACCTGAGCAAGGCGATCAAGGCCGACGAGGACCAGCGCGTCAGCGTCGCGATGCAGGGCCTGATGCAGAACGGCGGGCGCTTCTCCTCCCTGCCCTACGCCGTGCGCTCGCAGATCCCGGCCGACAAGGTCGACAACGTGCTGTCCTTCGCCCAGAAGGTAGCGAAGGGCGACGACATCACGAACCCGGCCGTGTACCAGCGACTGAGCGATCCGACCGTGCTGCGCCGCCTGTCCGACGACGAGTTCTTCCACCTGCGCGGCGAGCTGTCAGAATCGGACTTCAAGCACTTCAGCGCCCAGCGCGCGGCCGCGCAGGACAAGGCGACGAACAAGGTCGAGGAAATCAACATGTCCGCGATGAACACCGCGCTGCGCGATCGCTTCCAGAGCCTGGGCATAGATCCGACGCCGAAGGATGGCAGCGACGAGGCAGCGCGCGTGGGCGCGATCAAGAAGTTTGTGACCGACAGCATGCTCGCGCAGCAGAAGGTGACGGGCAAGCAGATGACGGACGCCGAAGTCGAGAAGCATATCGACGGCCTGTTCGCCAAGTCGGTCAGCTTCCGCACCTCGTTCCTCGGGTTCGAAACCGGAAACAGCAGCCAGCGCCTCCTGACGATGCAGGCCAGCGACATCCCCGGCGGCACGCGTGACGCGCTGGTGGCGGACTTCAAACGCGCCGGCATCGACAAGCCGACCGACGCTGACCTGCTGGGCGCCTACTTCCGCCTCAAGCAGCTGCCGCCGCAGCCGGCACCGTTCCGCCAGTCCTCCCAGGCCAAGGCCGGGAAAATCACCATCGCGAAAGGACAGTAAATGCCTGACGATCTCCAGCCCGATACCGCCGGCGCCGTCGCCGCCTACCTGAACCAGCAGCAGGCGCCGGCGCGCGCGGCCCAGGCTTCCATGCAGGTCGCCATCGGCGCCAATCCAGACTTCGAGGCGGAGCTGCGCCGCGCCAGCGAGCGCACCGGCGTACCGCTCGATTCCGCGCGCGCCTATCCGGACGATGTGAAGCGCCAGGCCGCCCTCCAGCAACACGATTACGACGACCTGGCCGCGCGCTTCCCGAGCACCACGAAGTTCCTCTCCGATCCGGACAACGCACGCATCGCGCACGACGACGTCGCGAACCTTTCCAGCACAGAAGCAACCGTCGGGCCCATCGTCGGGCCGAAGCCGTCGGCCTACAGCGTGACGTCAGGCCTGCTCAAGACGTTCGTGACCGGCGCCGACATGGCGCGCCAGGGCATTCGCATGCAGCTGGCAGACCTGTTCGGCTTCGACGCCGTGAGCGCGGACGCGCGCAGCAAGTACGGACAGCTGCAGTTCGAGCAAGAAATCTATACCCCTGCCTTCCAGAGCAGCACCGCGCAGGCGGTCTACGGCGGCGCCTCCAGCACCGTGCGCGCCGTGCCCGGCCTGCTCGCGTCGCTCGCCACGCGCAGCCCGACGCCGATGCTGGCCACGATCGGGCTACAGACCGAGGCCGATGCGTACGGCAAGTACCGCGCGCGCGGCGCCACCGCGGGAGAGGCACTGGTCGGCGCCGCCGGCGAAGGCGCCGTCGAGGTCGGTACCGAACTGCTGCCGATGTCGTTCCTGGTGAAGAACCTGGGCAAGACCGGCGCCGGCCACTTCCTGACAGGCCTGCTGGCGCGCGAGGTGCCCGGGGAACAGATCGCCACCCTCGCCCAGGATGCGATCGACACCGCCATCGCCAACCCGGACAAGACGTGGGCCCAGTACGCCGCCGAACGCCCGGACGCTGCGTACCAGACGCTGGTGGCCACCATCACCCAGGCAGCGCTGATGGAAGGCGGCAACGCCGGCTTGGCGCGCGTGCACGGTCGCGCACAGGACGCGCAGCATGCGGCCGACGTCGGCACCGCGCTGGACCAGCTCAACACCCTGGCCGCCGCGTCGAAGGTACGCGAGCGCGACGCCAGTACCGCACAGGCGTTCTTCCAATCCCTGATGCAGGACGGCCGCGATACCGTCTGGATTACCCCGCAGGCGCTGGCCGACTCGGGCATGCTCGAGCAGGTCGCCCAGGCAGTGCCGGCGGTGGCCGCGCAGCTTCAGCAGGCCGCCACCACGAACGCCGACATCCGGATCCCGGTGGCCGACCTGATGGCGAACATGGCCGGGCCCGAGCTGGCGCAGTCGATCATTCCCCACCTGTCTGATGAGCCGGGTGGATTCACCCAGACGACAGCCGCCGAGTACCTGCAGAGCGGCGCGGCCAAGGAACTTGCCGACGAGGTCGCGCGCGCTCTGGCCGCTAAGCAGGCTGACGACGCCTTTACGGCCTCGCGCAAGCAGGTCGAGGCGGGTTTCCTCGAACAGCTGAACAGCATCGACCGGTTCGCGCCCGAGGTGAACCAGGCCTATGCAGCCATGATCAGTAACTTCTTCGCCGTGCAAGCGGCGCGGCTGGGCGTCACGCCCGAACAGATGGCGCAGCGGTACCCGCTGGAGGTTCAGGCCGAACGGCTGGTCGGCCCCCGCACGCTCGACCAGGGCGCCACGGGTCTGGAATCAGTGCGCCAGGCGTGGGACGCGGCCGGCATCGACCACTTCATCAGCGAGCGCAAGGGCGTCATCACCCTGGCCAAGATCGTCGTGCCGCCCAACGAGCGCGAGGACGGCCGGGGCACGGCGGCGCTGCAGCAGCTGGTCGAGTATGCCGACCGGAGCGGCCAGAAGATCGCCCTGACGCCGTCGGCTGACTTCGGCGGAAGCAAGAAGCGGCTGGTCGAGTTTTACAAACGCTTCGGCTTCCTCGAGAACAAGGGCAAGAACGCCGACCATGAGATCGGCGAAGCGATGTACCGGCCAGCCAGCACCGTGCTCAACCAGCCGCGCGACACCCGGACTGAGCCAGACGCCCCGCGCGGATCGATCGCACTGGCCGACGACATTACCGAGGCGCCGAGCATCATCACCCTGTTGCGCGGTGCCGACCTCTCCACCTTCCTGCACGAATCCGGCCACTTCTTCCTGGAAGTGATGAGCGACATCGCGAACCGTCCGGACGCCCCGCAGGAAGTCAAGGACGACATGGCCAAGACGCTGGCGTGGTTCGGCGTGCCCGACCTGGCCACCTGGAACACCATGGAAATGGAAGAGAAGCGCCCTCTTCACGAACAGTTTGCCCGCGGCTTCGAAGCGTATCTGTTCGAAGGCAGCGCACCGGCGGCCGAACTGCGCGGGGTGTTCGCGCGCTTCCGCAGCTGGCTGGTCAACGTGTACCGCACCCTGACCGCGCTGGACGTTGAGCTCTCACCTGAAGTGCGCGGCGTGTTCGGCCGCATGCTGGCCAGCACCGAGGCGATCAGCCAGGCCGAGCAGGAAGCCGGATTGGCCGGAATGTTCGGCACCAAGCCGGAATTCATGACCGACGAAGAATGGACCGCCTACCGCTCGCTGAGCATCGGCGCCACCGAGAAGGCCACCCGCGAGCTCGAGACGCGCGCCCTGCACGACATGAAGTGGCTATCGAACGCCAAGGCGAAGGAACTGGCCCGCCTGCAGCGCGACGCCGCTGCGAAGCGCAAGGCGATCCGGGACGAGGTCGGCGCGGAAGTGATGGCCAAGCCCATCAACGTGGCGCGCCGGTTCCTGACGCACGGTGAACTGCCTGACGCCGACCGCAACCGCACCCAGCGCCGCATTTTGGAAGACGCGGGCCTGAACGGCACGAAGCTGAACCTGGAGGCGCTGAAGGAAATGTACGGCGACGGCCCAGCCGCTCCCTGGCGATACCTGCCGCCGGGCAAGCGCGGGCTCGTCACCGCTGAGGGTGGGCTTACGCCCGATGTGGTGGCCGAGCTGTTCGACTTCGATTCCGGCGACCAGCTCGTGCGGGAACTGCTGGCGACCGAGAAGCCGGCCGAGGAAATCTCGCGCCTGACCGACCAGCGCATGCTGGAACGCCACGGCGACCTGGTGGACGAGCAGGCACTGGCACGCGCCGTCGACGAGGCGGTCTATTCGAACGCGCATGCGCGCTTCGTCGCCACTGAAATGAACGCGTTGGCCAAGGCCGCCGGCAAACCGGCCGTACTCGCCAAGGCGGCGAAGATGTACGCCGAGCAGATCGTGGCACGAACGCCGGTCAACCAGCTTCGCCCCGACAAGTTCACCCGCGCGGCCGCGCGCGCCGGCAAGGCCGCCGACGCCGCGTTCAAGAAGGGCGACATCCAGACTGCGGCCGCCGAGAAGCAGACCCAGCTGATCAACACCTATGCAGCGAAGGCGGCGCTGGACGCGCGCAACGACGTCGAGAAGATCGTGGACCGCTTCGGTACGATCACGCGCGGAAGCAACGAGAAAGTGTCGAAGACCCGCGACCTGGACATGGTGATGGCCACCCGCGCCATCCTGGCTGAGTTCGGCATCGGGACGCGCGGCGCGTCCGCGACCGAATACCTGGAGAAGGTCCAGGCGCACGACCCGGCCATGGCGACCGTCCTGCGCGAGCGCATCGACGCCGCCACGGAGAATGCCCGCCCGTACAGAGAGATGACGGTGGAGCAGCTGCGCGGCCTGCGCGACGAGGTCGAATCGCTTTGGTACCTGGCCAAGCGCTCACGCCAGATGGAGGTCGACGGCGACCTGCTGGACCGGCAGGACATCCAGGACCAGCTGCGCGCCCGGCTGGAAGAGATCGGCGTCCCGGAGACTGCCCCCGGCGAGGGCCACGCCATCACGCCCGGCGAAGTGAATCTGTCGAAGCTGCAATCGCTGCGTGCTGCGCTGCGCCGCGTGGAGGCCTGGGCCGATGCGAAAGACGGCGCCGGCACGAACATGGGGCCGTTCCGCCGGTTCATCTGGAACACGGTCAAGGATCCGGCCGACGCGTACCGCGCTGACAAAGCCCGGTACCTGAAGAAATACCGAGACCTGCTCGACGCCGTCGCGCCGACGCTCAAGCCCGTGAAGATTGCCGCGCCCGAGCTGGGCTACACGTTCGGCTACGACCAGGGCGGCATGGGCAAGGTCGAGCTGCTGCATGCCATCCTGCACACCGGGAACGCGGGCAACAAGAAAAAGCTCCTGCTCGGCCGCGGCTGGGGCCAGGTGATGGAGAACGGCGAACTGGACACCAGCCGCTGGGATGCGTTCGTCACCCGCATGATCAACGAAGGCACCCTGACCAAGAAGGACTTCGACTTTGCCCAGGGCGTGTGGAACCTGCTCGACGAGATGAAGCCGATGGCTCAGAAGGCGCATCGCGAGGTGTTCGGCCGCTACTTCGACGAGGTGACGGCGGACGCGTTCGACACGCCGTGGGGGCGGTACGCGGGCGGCTACGTACCGGCGATCGCCGATTCCCGGATCGTCGCCGACGCGCGCACGCGCGGCATCATGGAAGACGAGAACGCCACCCTGATGAACGTCTTGCCGAGCACCAGCAAGGGTTTCACGAAGGCCCGTGTCGAATACAACCGTCCGCTCCTGCTAGACCTGCGCCTGCTGTCGCAGCACATCGACAAGGTGCTGCTCTTCTCACATCTGGAAGGTCCCGTGCGCGACGTGCGCCGCATTCTCGGTAGCGGCACAGTGGCGGACGCACTGCATCGCATCGACCCGGCAGCCTACGACGGGCTGCTGATCCCTTGGCTGAACCGCGCAGCGCGCCAGCAGGTCGAGACGCAGGTGTCCGGGTCGAATGGTCTGATGCGTTTTTTCTCGGTGGTGCGCTCCCGCGCGGGCATGGCGGCGATGTTCGCCAACGTGTCGAACACGGCACAGCAGATCACCGGTTTCTCGATCGCCGCGCTGCGCGTGAAGCCCTCCTACCTGGCCAGCGCTGCTGTCGACTTCATCCGCTCGCCCAAGCAGATGGCCCACTTCGTAGCTGAGGCCTCGCCGTACATGGCAAACCGGATGGAAAACGAGGTCGGCGCCATGACGGACGCCATCAACGACATCCTGCTGAGCCCGAACGTGTACCAGCGTGCGGTGGCCTGGACGCAGAAGCACACCTACTTCCTGCAGTCGGCAGTCGACAACGTCATGGGACCAATCATCTGGCACGGCGCCTACAACCAGGCGATGGAGACGGCGCCGGCCGGCATGAGCCAGGAAGAGCTGCAGCTGTACGCGCGGCGCTTGGCTGACTCCGCGGTGCGCGAGACCCAGGGCAGCACCCTGCCCGAGGACATCAGCCGCATCGAGACCGGCAACGCGTTCGTCAGGATGTTCAGCCAGTTCGCCGGCTACTTCAACATGCAAGCCAATATCTTGGGCACTGAATTCGCCAAGGTCGCGCAGGATGTCGGCCTGCGCAAGGGCGCCGGGCGCGGCCTGTACATCCTGTTATTCGGCTTCCTCGCGCCGGCGTGGGTGGCGCAGGCCATCGCGTTGGCGTTTCGGGGCGGTCCGGACGACGAGGACAAGAACGGTAGCTATCTGGACGACTGGATCGCCCAGACGTTCGGCTGGGGCACGCTGCGTGCCGGTACCGCCCTGGTGCCGGTCGTGGGTCAGACCATCAATGCGGCCGCCAACACCTTCAACAGCAAGCCGTACGACGACAGGATCAGCACGGCGCCCGCGATCAGCATGATCGAAAGCGCGGTCAGCGTGCCGTCCGACGTCTACAAGCTGGCCGCCGGCAACGGCTCGGCGACGAAGACCGTGCGTGACGTCGCTAGCTTGATCTCGCTGACGGTGGGCGTGCCGGCCAGCGCCGCGGCTCGCCCCATCGGCTACCTGACCGACGTGCAGACGGGAAAAGCGCGACCGACCGGGCCGGCCGACGTCGCGCGGGGCGTCATCACTGGCGCCGCCAGCCCAGCCAGCAAGGACCGATAGGCCGTATACGTACCCGGGGCGCTACTGCTGAGAATGCAGCTTTCTCAGCGGAGCCCCCGACATGACCATCAGCAATAGCATCAGGACGGCCGGTCCGTTTCTGGGCAACGGCACAACAAATACCTTCCCCTTCTCGTTCAAGGTCTTCGACAGGGCCGACTTGCTCGTTGCCGTTACCAACACGGCAACGAACGTCGAAACCTTGCTGACGCTGGATGCCGACTACACGGTCACGCTGAACAGCAACCAGAACCTCAATCCGGGCGGCACCATCACCACGATGACAGCGCCGGCAAACGGCACGACGTTGGCGGCTACAAGCAATATCAATATCACACAGGCGCTGGACCTGACGAACCAGGGCGGCTTTTACCCGCGCGCCATCAACGATGCTCTGGACCGCATCGTGGTCATGATTCAACAGGTTTCGGCGAAGGTCGGCGGTGGCCTCGCCATCGGCGTGTCCGCGCTGCTGGCACTGATGCAGGCCAAGCTCGGGCGAATCGTCAACCCCATCGATTTCGGCGCGAAGGGCGACGGTATCACCGACGATACGACTGCCGTCCAGGCCGCCATCAACGCTGCCAAAGTGATCCGGCTCGACGACTTCGCGAACTACGTCATTTCGTCGCCGTTGGTGTTGCCATCGAAGCGCAGGATCATCGGCAACAACGCCACGTTCTCGGCCGCATCGCAGACGCTTTCCGCCTTTTTCACGGCGAATAGCCAGCCGGTGAACGACGTAAATATCAGCGACGTAATTTTCGACGGCAAGGGCACCTTCGGCGGGGCGGGCGCCACCGCGAAATTCTCCAACGCGAACGTCGGCATCTACCTGAACGCCGGCGGTTCGAACTGGCGGATCCAGAACTGCAAATTCACCGGCATGGACCGGGCCGCCACGCTGACCGCCGGCGACCAGGTCTCAATCACCAATAACCACGTCCTGAACAATGGCCTGGCCGGCTTCGCACTCACCAATGTCACGAACTTCGAGGTGTCCAACAACATCATCAACGGGGTACTGGGTGACGACAATGCCCCTGGCAATACCTACGGCAAGTTCGGCGACGGCGTCTATCTGGATGCCTGTGTCGGCGGCGTCGTCACGGGCAACCAGATTACGCGCTGCGTCCGGATCGGCATCTGCTTGGAGTCGTCGACCTCCGCAGTGAACAAGAATATTTCGATTTCCGGCAACTCCATCAGCGACCTCAGCAACTCACGCAGCACGGAAGCGAACTGCGGCATCTGGGTGGAAGGCGGCAAGTCGGACGGCAGCATCTCCATCACCGGGAACACCGTACGCTACGCCTCGTCGTGGACTGGGCAGAAGGCCTACGGAATTCTGTGCCTCAACGGTGGCACCGTCACCGGCAATTACCTGTACGGCCCTGGGACCGGCACGTCGTCGGGCTATGGCGTCCAGGCCGGCATCGGCAGCACCGTTGTGGCCGACAACCATATTCAAGGGTTCGAAGCCGGCGTGCTCGTTTCCGGCCCGCGGGTTGAGGACTTCATCTACGCCATCAAGGACAACACGATAGTTTCGAACTGGGGATACGGAGTGTACGTCCTTGCCGTCGGATCGCACTTCGACATCACCGGCAACGTAATCAAAGATAACGGCTGGAACCTCGCACTTCCTGCGAACGGCTACGGTGGCGTCGGCATCCAGCTGAAATCGGGCAGCGGCTATGTGCCGAAGGCGCGCATCAACAACAACACTTTCATCAGCTCGGCGAACGAAGGCGATACGAAAGGCCAGCTGTACAGCATCATTCTCGGGAATGGCAGCGGTGGCCTGCCAGTGGTGTACGGCCTGAAATCGAACGACTTCATCTTCCGGGGCACGTTCACCACTCCATATCCGAATCAGACGGCTCGGCCACTCTGCTATGGACAGGACGGCGGCGGCGGGACGGTCACGATCTTGCGCGACATCATCGGCGACCACTACGGCAACACCTGCACGAAGGCCACGATGCAGCAGGGCGCCATCATCAATAGCTTCTCGGGCACGCCGCGGTATATGGGGCTGGCCTCGTCGATTCCTTCGACTGCGTTCCCGACCACGCCGGCCCTGATCGGCGACTACTACGAGAACGCTGGCATCAGCGCGGGCGGCCCCCAAGGCTGGTTCTGCACTACATCGGGCACGCCCGGTACCTGGTCGCCATACGGCATCGTCGGCGCCTCGCAATGCTCCCGGGTCAATCCCACTTCTGGCGCCACGCTGACGGCGCTGGAAACGAACGTCAACGCTCTGCTGACGGCCCTTCAAAATTCCAAACTCATGTTCTGACCTATGACCCAAGTAAGTGCACCCGAAGCCGGAAGCTACGCCGGCGCCATCGTCGCGATCGTGGCATCGCTCACCCTCACGCAGTGGGGCGTCATCGCCGGCATCGTCACAGCGCTGGTGACATGCGCTGCGAACCTCTTCTACATGGCCCGGAAGGACCGGCGCGAAGAACGAGCGCTGGCCGCGCAGCTGGGGGAACGAGCATGAGCCCAATCCGTCTACTGAACCTGGCCATTCTGCCGGCGCTGGCTGAGCTGTCACGCTGCGGCATCCCCGACACGATGGACGCGCGACGCTTCATGCTCGCCATCGCGTTGCAAGAATCCGGCCTCGCTCACCGCCGCCAGGTGGTAGGCGATACCGAATCTGGCCCGGCCGCGTCGTTCTGGCAGTTCGAACAGGGGGGCGGCTGCAAGGGCGTGCTGAATCACTACCTGGTCGCGTCGACCATGCGCAACCTGTGCGTGGATTTCAACATCGAGGCGACGCCGGCGGGCCTGTGGGAAGCCATGCGCTACCACGACATCGTGGCCGCGATCGCCGCGCGCCTGCTGCTCTACACGCTGCCGTCGAAGCTCGCCACCACCGCCGCCGACGGCTGGGCGCAGTACACCGCCGCCTGGCGCCCGGGCAGACCTCACCCTGATAAATGGCAGTCCTGCTGGGACGTGGCCACCCTAACCACTGGAGCAAAGTAGATGGAACCTGTATCGATTGCCCTGGCGCTGGCTCAGTTCGCGCCGTCCCTGATCAAGTTCTTCACCGGCAGCGACAAGGCTGCCGACGTCGCCACCAAGGTGATCGACATCGCCAAGAGCGTCACCGGAGCGCCCGACGGCAACGCCGCGCTGGAGGTGCTAAAGGCCGACCCGGCGAAGGTACTGGAGTTCCAGCAGGCCGCCATGCTGAACGATTCGGATCTGACGAAGGCGTTTCTGGCCGACGTTCAGAACGCCCGCTCACGCGACATCGAACTACACAAGGCGGGCTTTGGCAACCGCCGCGCCGACGTCATGGTCGCGCTGGACGTGCTGGGCCTGATCGCCTGCCTGCTGGTCCTGGTCATCTACCGTGAAAAGCTACCGGGCGAGGTGGTCGGCTTGCTGTCCGCCATCTCGGGCATCTTCGGCGCCTGCCTGCGCGATGCGCACCAGTTCGAATTCGGCAGTTCTCGCAGCTCGCAGGTCAAGGACGCAACGATCAGCAAACTGGTGGCGTGATGGACTACCTCGTCAGCACGCCGGCCGAGACGCAGCTCGTCATGCAGACGGTAGACGGTCGCGTGATTGCGGTGTGGCCGGCGCCGCCGTCGTCGCTGCCGGGCGTCGCCGCTCCGGTTCCGCCAGCACCCGGCACGTGAGCGCGAAGCCTGCGCCGTGGTCGGCGAGGTAGGCGGCCGCAGCACGCACGTCGCGCATGGTCAGCGCCTCGTCGACGACGCGGGCAAGTTCGGAGTTCGGTCGGTCGGTGATCATGCAGGAACGATACCGGCCCGCTCCCCGTCGCCCGCTGAGCACCCGCAAAAGTGCCGGAAATTCCCTGCGAATTCCCCAGCGGTCGAGCCCGCGAAAGCGTGGGCGGTCCAGAAAAGAAAAAAGCCCTTGAAAATCAAGGGCTTTCGTATTCTGGCGGAGAGAGGGGGATTCGAACCCCCGATAGGCTATGAACCTATACACGCTTTCCAGGCGTGCGACTTAAACCACTCATCCATCTCTCCTGATGGGCTCACGAACACGCTCGTTCGCGAAGCCGCCTATTATAACAAGGTTTCTCGGCAGTACAAGGGCGCCGTGCGTTCAGTGTTAGCCCAAAGTAGAGATGTCCCCTGGCATGCGTCGCAGTAGTCCAGTGCTGCTGAACCTGGAGGCACAATGCCACCAGCATTGCTCCCCCAAGTTTATGTGCAGACCTCTAGCCTATGAACGGGCCGCCGGCGAACGACTAGTCGCAATCCTTGTCGTGATGCTTGTCGTGATCCTTGCAGTGGTCCTTGCCGTGGTCGCCGTCGTGATCATGCTTGCCGAGCTTCTTGGCGCCGTGGACCAGGTCATGATGCAGGTAGTCGAGCTTGTGGACGAAGATGCCCAGGCGCTCCAGCGCTTCCTTCACGAAGGTCTTGTACTCGTACAGTTCCTTCTTGCACTTGCAGGCCTGCTTCTTCCACTCCTCGCGCTCTTTCTTGTACTCGTCACGTTCCTTGCGATATTCGTCGCGCTCCCTCTTGTACTCGTCCCGCTCCTTCTTGCATTTGCAGTAGTCGTGATGCTTGTCGTCATCCTTGCAGTCATCCCGCTCGTGGTCGTCGCCATATTGCTCGATACCCATGATGTTCTCCTCGTGAGCCGCTGAGTGTGGGATGGGCCGCGCGGCTCATACACGGCTTATCTGTAAGTTAGTTCCGCCTGGATGAGCCCGGTTTGCGCAAAACTAAATATCGTGATAAATGGATTTTGACAAATTTCCTTTAAATAAAGTGTATAAAGTGAAAAGATTATCTGTAGCATTAATTGAGTGAACGCAAGCTGCTCAACTTACCGGAACAGAACCCGCCGAGCTGTCGTTACCTTGACTGTTGCGCCACCGCAAACGTTAAGTTTTCGTTGGCAATTGTCACCCAACTGATGGTATTGTTGCCGCGATAAAACTTTTTCAACACCGCCGTGAAACGCAAAGCCCTCTATCTCGTCATCTTCGCCGTCGCCGCGGCCGGCGCCGGCAGCGGCACCTGGCTCGCCAACCGCAAGCCGGCAGCACCGGCCCCGGCAGCGCAACAAAACCAGTCGAAGGAAGCCACTGCCATCGCCGCCGACATGCAGCAGGTGCTGGCCGCCTACCGCAAGATGATCGTGCTGACGCAGGACGAAGCCGGGCTCTCCTCACAAGGCCAGGAAGAGGTCAACCGCGTCGGCCAGCAGCTGTTCCATGAAAACCAGGAACGCATCAACCGGATCGACGATGCGCTGGCGAGCCTCGTCGGGTCGCAGGATCCGCTCCGCTTCGAGGCGGTCGGCGGCCTGCTCGATTACGTCGAGTCGGGCGAAGGCCTGTACGACGCGGACCGTCTCGCCTTCCGCGAACTGATGCAGTCGCTGCTGGCGAACGTGGCGAAGGATTCGTCGCTGCCGGCCATCAAACTGCACAAGCGGATCTCGGAAGACGTCGACGCGCTGGCCGAGATCGAGCGCAATTACGAGAAGGAGATCCGCGCCGTCTTCGGACGCTTCGAGACGCGCTCCATCACGCTCAAGCGCGAGAAGTGGGACAGCTACGTCGCCTACCTGAAGACGCTCTACCAGCGCGACCGCATCCTCAAGGATTACGGCGTCGTGCTGCCCTACCCCGCCAAGCCGGAACCGCCGGGCCAGGACAGCAACCCGACCGCGCAAAAGGAAGAGGACGAGATCTTCGGCAAGGGCCTGCCGAAGAAGACGATCGTGCTGACCTTCGACGACGGTCCGCATCGCCGCTACAGCGAGGAGATCGCCGCCATCCTCAAGCAGTACGATGCGCCTGCCGTGTTCTTCAGCGTCGGCCGCAACATCGGTACGCTCGATGCGCATGGCGCCGCGCGCCTCAACGCGGGCGCGGAAGTCAGCCGCAAGCTGAAGGCGGCCGGTTATGTGCTGGCCAATCACAGCTTCTCGCACGCCCAGTTGTCGAAGGAGAGCGGCGACAGTTTGAAAGCCGAGATCCTCGATACGGACACGCTGCTGAAGGCCGTCGATCCGCAACGCTCCGCGCTGTTCCGCTTTCCCTACGGCGCGCGCAACAAGGAAGGCATGCACCTGCTGGCCGATGCGCACCTGAAGTCCGTCATGTGGAACATCGATTCGCTGGACTGGGCCGATCCGGTGCCCTCGTCCATCGCGGACCGCGTGCTGCGCGCGGTGGACAAGGAAGGCCGCGGCATCATCCTGTTCCACGACATCCACGAGCGCACCGTGAAGGCGCTGCCGGCGATCCTCGACCGGCTCGTCGCCGAGGGCTACCAGTTCGCCGGCTGGGACGGCAGCACGTTCCGCGTAAGCGGCGGTGCAAATGCGGCGCCGGCGCCCGTCGCGCGCGCGGCCGCGACGGGTTATGCGGCGTCATGGGCGATCGTCGTCGGCGTCGACGGCTATCCGAAATGGCCGCGCCTGCAGTATGCCGTGCGCGATGCGGAAGGCGTCGGGCAGGCGCTCGTGCAGAAGTTCGGCTTCGCATCCAACCATGTGATCACGCTGAAGAACGAGCAGGCCACGCGCCGCGGGATCCTCGCCGCCTTCCACGATGTCGCCGGCGGTTTGCAGCCGAACGACCGCGTGTTCGTGTTCTTCGCGGGCCACGGCGCCACGCGCAAGCTGAGTTCCGGGCGCGATCTCGGCTACATCGTCCCGTACGACGCCGATCCGGACAACCTGGCCAGCGACGCCATCCCGATGACGGAAATCCAGAACATCGCCGAGAGCCTGCCCGCGAAGCACGTGCTGTTCGTGATGGACGCCTGCTACAGCGGCCTGGGACTGACGCGCGGCGGCGCCAACGCGGCCTTCCTGCGCGATAACGCGAAGCGCCTCGGGCGCCAGATGCTGACGGCGGGCGGCACGGACCAGATGGTGTCCGACGGCGGTCCGAACGGCCACTCCGTGTTCACGTGGACGCTGCTGCAGGGCCTCGGCGGCAAGGCCGACCTGAACGGCGATGGCCTGATCACCGCGACCGAGCTGGCGGCCTACGTGGCGCCGGCCGTGTCCAGCGTGTCGCAGCAGACGCCCGCTTTCGGCAGCCTACCCGGTTCCGAAGGCGGTGATTTCGTATTCGAGCTACCCGAAGAGAGCGAATTCCTGAACACGAATACGGCGCAGCTGTCGAACGACGCCATCGCGCTCAACACGAAGCTGGATGCGAAAGCGTCGGCGCCCACTGCGCCCGTCGTCGTGAAGGATCTGCAAGGCGGCGAGCAGACGATCAAGGCGCCGGTCGCGGTGCCCGTATCGAGCCGCCAGCAGGCGCAGCGCGCGAACGATCACGGCCTGCAGCTGTACAAGGAAAAGCAGTACGCGCAGGCGGAGGCGCAGTTCACGGAAGCGCTGAAGCTGCGGCCGAACTTCGCGCTGGCGGCGAACAATCTCGGCTTCGTGTTCTACAAGCAGGACAAGTTCGCGGAAGCGGCGCGCTGGTTCGAAAACGCCATCAAGATGGATCCGTCGCGCGCGATCGCGTACATGAACCTGGGTGACGCGTACGCGCGCGCGGGCGATGGCGAGAAGGCGAAGGCAGCGTACAAGACCTATCTCGAGCTGGCGCCGAACGGCGCCGGTGCCGGGTATGCGAAGGGGCAGATCGAGAAGCTGTAAACGCTAGCCGTCGTCCCCGCGAAGGCGGGGACCCAATTTTGGCAGCGTGCCGGCACAACTTGGATTCCCGCCTTCGCGGGAATGACGATTAGAGCTACGGGCCGCCCTCATACGCCCCGAGCCTGCGCTGCTCATCCTCGCTGAACATCCTGTTGCGCAGCGCCGCGATCTCCGCCTCGTCGCGCATCCCGCGGCGCTCGGCGAGGTACGCGTCGATGCGCCGCTTCCATGCCGCCTCTTCCCGGTCCACGTCCGCCAGCCGCTGCGCCGCATCCACGCCGAACGCCTCCGCACGCAGGCGAAACACATCCTCCTCGCCCGCACCGCCGGCCCGCAGCCGCTCCGCCGCCTCCTGCACGCGCACGATTTTCAAGGGCGCCTCGCGCGCCGCGCGCACGTCGGCCGGCAAGCCGGCATCCAGCGCCGCAAGGCGCGCCTGCTTCTGCTGCGCGCTCAAGGTGCGGTCCTCGCGGATCTCCATGCGCGCCAGCGCATCGGCATTGGCGGCGTCTTCGCGGCCGAAGATGGCGGCGACCTCGCGCTGGCTGAAATACTGCGCGCGCAGGCCGCGCAGCGCATTCAGCCGGCGCTTCAGTGCCGCCGCGTCCGGGCCGGCCAGCCTGCGGTCGGCCTGCAAACCCGCCAGCGCCTGGCGGTATGCGATGTAGCGCGCCAGCACGCGTTTCGCTGCCGTGGCGGCGGCCGGGCGCAAGGTCCGGTCCAGTTCACGCTCGATTTCCGCCCGCACCGCATCGGGCGACGTTTCGCCCACGGTGCTCAGGTAATAGTCGAACAACTCGATCAGCTGGGCGTCCGCGACGACGCTGTCGTCTGGTGCCACGTGCACGGCACCGTCCGGCCGCGTGCCCTGCAACGATGGCGCGAACGGTGTCACTGAAGGGGCGACGGTCACGCTCTGTACCGCCGGTGCGGGCCGCCCCGCCAATATGGCCAGCCACAAGGTGCCGGCCGCGCCCAGCGCGAAGACGATGGTCGGACTGCGGTTCACAGGCCCATCTCGCGCAGGCGATTCGCATGCTGGCGGTACAGCGTGACGGGATTGGTCTCGAACAGGTTGACGAGGCCCGCGACCTGGTTCACTTCGTCGAGGTGGTTCATGGCGTAGTCATCGCGGATCACGCGGCCCAGGTGGCTGGAGCAGCTGCCGACGAGGCCATCGTTCTTCTCGCCGCGGAACGCCAGCGACACGAGGCTGAGCGGCGCGTCAATGGGGTCGAGCAGGTTCGTGAACGGTTGCGCGCCGCTCCACGAAAAGTAATACACGCCGCGGGCCTGGTAGGCGCCCTCGCCGCACGCGGTGGCCGGCACGCCCTCGGGATGCGCTGCGTTGAACTTCGCGGCGCCGGCGGTGGTCAGCGAATCCAGCGCCGCCGTCGATACCTGCGCGCTGCTGTCGCCGGACAGGAAGGCGATGGTGCCGGCGAGGCCGTCGACGATGGAGCCCAACACGGCTTCAGAGAACGTCCCCGGCGCGACCGTGCCGCGGACGGCGTCCGCCACGGCCGAACCCTTGTTGACGCCACCGACGCTCGTCACGGACGCGACGAGGTTCGGCGCCACCGACGCGACGTAGCGGATCGTTGGGCCGCCGTGGCTGTGGCCGATCAGGTTGACCTTCTGGGCGCCGGTCGCGGCCAGCACCTGCTTGACATAGGTGAGCAGCTGTTCGCCGCGCACCTCCGTGCTGTTGGCGGCGCTCACCTGGGCGACGTAGACCTGGGCGCCGTCGCGGCGCAGGGCGTCCGTGATGCCGAACCAGTAATCGTAAGGGCCGATGCTGTCCCAGCCGAGCAGGCCGTGCACGAGCACGATCGGGTAGCGGGTCTGGGTATAGCCGGCGGCGGAAGCGGACAGCGGGAGGAACGACAGGGCGAACAAGAGTGCGGCGAACCAGCGGGCGAAACGTTTCATCGGTTGGTCTCCTTTTTAATGATTGTCGTACGGCTGAGCCAGAGTACGTACAAACCGGGGAGCCCAACAAGGCATGCACGGCCGCGCAAGGCGGCTTGGCTTGCCGAATCAGTCGAATGTCCCAATAATCCATGCATCGTTTGCGGAGAACACAACATCATGGACATGAAACGCATCAACGCGGGCAAGCTGCGCGCGATCGGCTACGACGCGCGCGAGCGCATCCTGCGCGTGGAATTCGACGACGGCAGCGCGATCGATTATTCGGGCGTCGGCAGCGAGGTCTGGCGGCGCTTTTCGACGTCGGGCGCGGCCTGGAGTTTTTATCGCGACAACATCGAGGAAGAGTTTGCGGGCAAGCGCGGGCGCGCGCAGGTGGACAGCAAGCGGGCGGAGCTGGACGCGCTGTTCGGCGGCGCCGAGGCGCCGAAGAAACCGAATCCGCTCGACGCGCTGTTCAAGCAACCTGGGGAGGAATAAAAAAACGCCGCCCCGGTCTCCCGGTGCGGCGTCAACTCTGCTGTGATCAGTGTAACCGATCACGCGCCCGAATGGTCAGGCAGATTCTTTCAGCTGTTCCAGGATGGCCGGGTTTTCCAGCGTCGAAATATCCTGGGTGATGGACTCGCCCTTGGCCAGCACGCGCAGCAGGCGGCGCATGATCTTGCCCGAACGGGTCTTCGGCAGGTTGTCGCCGAAGCGGATCTCTTTCGGCTTGGCGATCGGACCGATCTCCTTGCCGACCCAGTTGCGCAGCTCGGCGGCCAGCTTCTTCGCTTCCTCGCCGGTCGGACGCGCCTGTTTCAGCACGACGAACGCGCAGATCGCTTCGCCCGTCGTCTCGTCCGGCTTGCCGACGACCGCCGCTTCCGCCACGATCGGGTGCGCCACGAGCGCCGACTCGATCTCCATCGTGCCCATGCGGTGGCCCGACACGTTCAGCACGTCGTCGATGCGGCCCGTGATGGTGAAATAGCCCGTGTCCTTGTTGCGGATGGCACCGTCGCCGGCCAGGTAGTACTTGCCGCCCAGCTCTTCCGGGTAATAGGCGCTGCGGAAGCGGTCCGGGTTGTTCCAGATGGTGCGGATCATCGACGGCCACGGACGCTTCACCACGAGGATGCCGCCCTGTCCGTTCGGCACGTCGTGGCCCGCTTCGTCGACGATGGCGGCCATGATACCCGGCAGCGGCAGCGTGCAGGAACCCGGCACCATCGGCGTCGCGCCCGGCAGCGGGGTGATCATGTGGCCGCCCGTTTCCGTCTGCCAGAAGGTGTCCACGATCGGGCAGCGCTGGCCGCCGATCTGCGTGTAGTACCACATCCACGCTTCCGGGTTGATCGGCTCGCCGACGGTGCCCAGCAGGCGCAGGCTGGACAGGTCGTAGTTCTTCGGGTGCACCTTCTCGTCCGTGTTCGACGCCTTGATCAGCGAACGGATCGCCGTCGGCGCCGTGTAGAAGATGCTGACCTTGTGCTTGGCGATCGTCTCCCAGAAGCGGCCCGCGTTCGGGTAGGTCGGCACGCCTTCAAAGATGATCTGCGTGGCGCCGACCGCGGTCGGGCCGTAGCAGATGTACGTGTGGCCCGTCACCCAGCCGATGTCGGCCGTGCACCAGTAGACGTCTTCCGGCTTGATGTCGAAGGTCCACTTCATCGTCAACATCGCCCACAGCAGGTAGCCGCCGGTCGAGTGCTGGACGCCCTTCGGCGTGCCCGTCGAGCCCGAGGTGTAGAGGATGAACAGCGGATGTTCCGCATCCACCCACTCCGGCTCGCACTGCGCGCTCTGGCCGTCGACGAGGTCGTGCAGCCACAGGTCGCGGCCTTCCTGGAAGTTGATGTTGCCGCCGGTACGCTTGTAGACGATGACGTCGCGGATGGTCTCGCAGCCGCCCATCGCCAGCGCCTCGTCGACGATGGCTTTCAGCGGCAGCGATTTACCGCCGCGCAGCTGCTCGTCGGCCGTGATGACGGCCACGGCGCCCGCGTCGATGATGCGTTCCTGCAGCGACTTCGCGGAGAAGCCGCCAAACACGACGGAGTGCGTCGCACCGATGCGCGCGCATGCCTGCATCGCGGCCACGCCTTCGATCGACATCGACATGTAGATGATGACGCGGTCGCCCTTCTTGATGCCGCGGGACTTGAGGCCGTTGGCGAATTTGCACACGCGCTCGTGCAGTTCGCGGTACGTGGCGCGGGTGACGGTGCCGTCGTCCGCTTCGAAGATGATCGCCGTCTTGTCGCCGTTGCCGTTCTCGATCTGGCGGTCGAGGCAGTTGTACGACGCGTTCAGCTGGCCATCCGCGAACCATTTGTAGAACGGCGCATTCGATTCGTCGAGGGTCTGCGTGAAGGGTTTGTGCCAGGCGACGTTCTCGCGCGCCAGGCGGGCCCAGAAACCTTCGTAGTCGCTGGCGGCTTCGTCGCACAGCTTCTGGTACGCGTCCATGCCGGAGATCGCGGCATTGGCGGTAAATTGTGCGGGCGGCTGGAAAACGCGGTTTTCCTGCAGTCCCTGCTGTTGGGTCTCGTTCTCGGCCATACTAGTCTCCTATTGATAGTGTAGTAATTTTGCCTAATACCTTAAGCACCCACGCTTACTGAGCCCTTACACGACCCAGGGCGGCGCGCCGGCGGCATCCCCGTTGGCCATTCTATCAACCTTCGGCATACCACGACGCCGTGCCGGCAACGCGCGGCGGGTGTAGAATGTTGAGCTGTCCTGACCGCCGCCGCTTTGGAAAGCCCCCATAGATGTTCGATTCGCAACCCTCCTCCAGCGCACGCAAACGCAGCGCCCTCGCCAGTTTCATGTTCGCCAGCCGCTGGCTGCAACTCCCGCTTTACCTCGGCCTGATCCTCGCGCAGTGCGTTTACGTGTTCCATTTCTGGGTCGAACTGAAGGACCTCGTACTGGCCGCAATGGGCAACGAGGCCGCGCTGCAGCACATCTTCCAGGCCGTGGCGGTGCCGGGCGCGCCGCTGCCGAGCAAGCTGAACGAGACGACGATCATGCTCGTCGTGCTGGGCCTGATCGACGTCGTCATGATTTCGAATTTGCTGATCATGGTGATCGTGGGCGGCTACGAGACGTTCGTGTCGCGCATGTATCTGGAAGACCATCCGGACCAGCCGGAATGGCTGTCGCACGTGAACGCGTCCGTGCTGAAGACCAAGCTGGCGATGGCGATCATCGGCATCTCGTCGATCCACCTGCTCAAGACGTTCATCAACGCCCAGTCCTACGACGCGAAGACGATCATCGCGCAGACCTGCATTCACGCCGTGTTCCTGCTGTCGGCGATGGCGATCGCCTACACCGACCGGATCATGACGAATACCCAGAGTGACAACAAGCACCACTGATACCACGTAATCCAAGACCCCCCACAGCGAGAACCACATGACTGTCATTAAGAAGGATGACCTGATCGAATCGGTCGCCGCCGCACTCCAGTACATCAGCTACTACCACCCCGCCGACTACATCCAGCACCTCGCGCGCGCCTACGAGGCCGAGCAGAGCCCGGCCGCCAAGGACGCCATCGCGCAGATCCTGACCAACTCGCGCATGTGCGCGGAAGGCAAGCGTCCGATCTGCCAGGACACCGGCATCGTCAACGTGTTCCTGAAGGTCGGCATGAACGTGCGCTTCGAAGGCTTCGGCAGCGGCTCGATCACGGACGCCGTCAACGAAGGCGTGCGCCGCGCGTACAACTTCGCCGACAACAAGCTGCGCGCCTCGATCGTCGCCGACCCGCACTTCGAGCGCAAGAACACCAAGGACAACACCCCGGCCGTCGTGCACATGGAACTGGTGCCGGGCGACACGGTCGACGTGAAGGTCGCGGCCAAAGGCGGTGGCTCGGAGAACAAGACCAAGTTCGTCATGCTGAACCCGTCCGACTCGCTGGTCGACTGGGTCCTCAAGACCGTCCCGCTGATGGGCGCCGGCTGGTGCCCGCCGGGCATGCTGGGCATCGGTATCGGCGGCTCCGCCGAGAAGGCCATGTTGATGGCCAAGGAGTCGCTGATGGAAGACATCGACATGTACGAACTGAAAGCACGCGGCCCGCAGAACAAGCTGGAAGAGCTGCGTATCGAACTGTGCGACAAGATCAACGCACTGGGCATCGGCGCGCAGGGCCTGGGCGGCCTGACGACCGTGCTGGACGTGAAGATCAACATGTACCCGACCCACGCCGCATCGAAGCCGGTCGCCATGATCCCGAACTGCGCCGCCACGCGCCACGCGCACTTCGTGCTGGACGGCTCGGGCCCCGCGTACATCGAACCGCCGGCGCTGTCGACCTGGCCGGACGTGAACTGGACCCCGGACACGCAGAAATCGAAGAGCGTCAACCTCGACACGCTGACAAAGGAAGAAGTCGCATCGTGGCAGCCGGGCCAGACCCTGCTCCTGAACGGCAAGATGCTGACGGGCCGCGACGCCGCGCACAAGCGCATCCAGGACATGCTGGCGAAAGGCGAACCGCTGCCGGTCGACTTCACGAACCGCGTGATCTACTACGTCGGCCCGGTCGATCCGGTGCGCGACGAAGTCGTGGGCCCGGCCGGCCCGACGACGGCGACCCGCATGGACAAGTTCACCGACATGATGCTCGAGAAGACGGGCCTGATCGCGATGATCGGCAAGGCGGAACGCGGCCCGGCCGCCATCGAGGCGATCAAGAACCACAAGTCGGCCTACCTGATGGCCGTCGGCGGTTCGGCTTACCTCGTGTCGAAGGCGATCAAGTCGGCGAAGGTCGTCGGCTTCGAAGACCTGGGCATGGAAGCGATCTACGAATTCGAGGTCAAGGATATGCCGGTGACGGTGGCCGTCGATGCGACGGGTACCTCGGTGCACCAGACCGGTCCGAAGGAATGGGCTGCGAAGATCGAATCGCTGAAAGGCATTCCGGTCGCAACCGCGTAAATCGCGGAGGATGAACGAGCCGTCGCGGCATGCGCCGCGACGGCTTTTTTTTGCCTATTTCGGCCCGAAGCCGAGGAGCCTGCCGTCGCGATCGAGATCGAAGCCCCAGGTCTGCGCCTTGTTCCCGTGGCGCGCGCGGTAGACGCGGACGGTGCCTTTGTCCGTCTGCCGCTCCGACAACAGCACGAACTCGTCGACGGAAGACAACGTGCGCAGGAACGGCAGCAGGAAATCCCGGAACGCGGGGACGAAGTCCTTGCGCGCCTGCGCCCCGAAGCGGTCCTCGTCGACCTTGCCGGCCGTGCCGTCGTCGATGACCCGGCGCAGCATCGCACTCACCTCGGGTCGCGCATCGGCAATCCCTTGCGGCATCACGACGGGCGGCGGCGGATAAAACAGCTCGGACACGCCCTGCGCGAGATACGGGTACAGCTTCTGGCCATTGGTGAGCACGATGAAGGTCGCGCGCTCGTCCGGAAACCGCAGGATGTCCGACAATGCCGGGCCGCCCGAATGACCGACGGCGCGCCTGCCGTTGACGTCCCGGACTACCCAGCCGATGCCGAAACCGTTCACCTCGCCGTTGCCGAGCCGCGCCGGCGACCACATTATCTCCATCGACGTCCGGCGCAGGAAGCCGCCCTTGTCCAGCGCCACCGCGACGTTCGCCAGGTCGCGGATGGATGCCAGCAGGCCGCCGGCATCGTAGCTGAGCGGCGCGAAATGGAAGCGGAAATCGACGTGGCGATCGCCACGCCAGTCGTAGACGCTGGCGCGTCGGGGCACGACTTCCGTGCTGCGCATGTCGGGATCGCCGCTGCTGTATTCGAAGTCGGCGCGCAGCCCGAGGGGTCCCGTCACATACTGCCGCAAGGCTTGTGCATAGGGCATGCCGGCGGCCGCCTCGATGACCTTGGCGAGCACCGTATAGCCTCCGATGCCGTATTCGGCAGACGCGCCGGGCGGATGCGCCAGCGGCAGCGCCGCGGCCGCTGCCACGTAGTCGTCGAGCGTGGCGTCGGCTTTCACGCGGACGTTGTCCGGAATGCCGGACGAGTGGTCGGCCAGCTGGCGCACGGTGATCGCGCGCCAGGCGTCGGGCACGTTCGGGAGATAGTCCGCGACGCCGGCGTCGACCGACAACTTGCCGGCCTCCTGCAAACGCATCAGCAGGAGTCCCGTCAATGGTTTGGTGGACGACGCCAGCTGGAACATGGTGTCGGGCGTGACGCGCTGGCGCCATTCGAGATTGGCGAGGCCATAGGTCTGCAGCTTCACGACCTTGCCGTCGCGGACGATGGCCACCGCCGCGCCGGGCACATGGTTGAGCGCCATCTGCCTGCGGATGTAGTCGTCGACGCGGTCGGCATGCGCCGCCCCGACACATGCCCAGCCCAGCGACAGGACCGCAAGAAGTCTCCCAAGTCTTTGATAGATATACATATTTTTTGCTTTCCTCACGATGTCGACGACATCACCGGACCATACCAGCAGGCGCGCGAACGGCGCCACCCCAGCCGTGGGGGAGTCGCATGGCGGCCCGCCTTGCAGAGCATCCGGGCCCGCGCTACCATGCTCGTATGAATCTTTCCAGCCTGTCCTCCGAGGCGCCGGTCGGCGTTTTCGACTCCGGCCTCGGCGGCCTTTCGATCCTGCGCCACATCCGCGCGCAACTCCCGCACGAACACCTGATCTACGTGGCCGATACGGGCTTCGCCCCGTACGGCGACAAGTCCGAACACGTCGTCGCGGAACGCTCGCTGGCGGTGGCCCGCTTCCTCGTCGAACGGGGCGTGAAGGCCATCGTCGTCGCGTGCAACACGGCCACCATTTCCGCGGTTCGCCTGATGCGCGACACCTTCCCCGACCTGCCCATCGTCGGGGTGGAACCGGGCCTCAAACCCGCTGCGGCGGCCACGCGCAGCGGCAAGGTCGGTGTGCTGGCCACGGAACGCACGCTGGCCGGCACCAAGTTCCTGCAACTGCGCGACCAGATCACGGAAGCGACGCATGCCCAGTTCCTGCTGCAGCCGTGCCGCGGACTCGTCGACAAGATCGAGCTGGGCGACACGGAAGGCACGCGCGACCTGCTGCAACGCTACGTGACGCCCCTGCTCGACCAGGGCGCCGACACGCTCGTCCTGGGCTGCACGCACTATCCGCTCGTGCGCGCCGCGATCGAGGACGTGATCGCATCCACCGGCGCACGTGACATCACGCTCGTGGATACGGGCGACGCCGTCACGCGCCAGCTGGTCCGGCTGCTGGATGCGGGGCGGTTGCTGCGTTCTGCTCCTTCAGATACCCCTGGCACATTGGTCGCGTACACGAGCGCCAGCGCCACCGCGCTGTCGGCCGCGTTCAACAGCCTGATCGGCATCGATCCACCCGTACACGAGGCGACGTTCGGCGACGCGTGACCGGCGTTCGCACTGCTGGGCAAAACTCGATTTGCCAGAATGCGAATGACCCTATATAATCTCGTTCTGTCTCGGCAACAACGGGACAGCAAGTAAGACAGTGGTGGCTGTAGCTCAGTTGGTAGAGTCCAGGATTGTGATTCCTGTTGTCGTGGGTTCGAGTCCCATCAGCCACCCCAAGAATTCAGCAGTAAAAACAAAGGGTTACGAGCATCGCGCCGTAGCCCTTTAGTTTTTTTGGAAGATAAAATTCCAAATTTTGGAAGATCATTGTTACGCGGTCGCCTTGGCGGTCTTCTTTTTCCGGCGGTCGTACACCTGCTTCACCATGCGATCGCTGCTGTGCCCGGTAGCGTTCGTGATGTCTTTGTCCCCCTCGTCTACACGGTCCGTGACCGCCGCCGGCCGCATGTCCTTCAGCGTGAATCGCGCGAACTCGATCCCTTCCTTTTCTGCCTTCTTCCGGGCATGCTCCATCAGCCGGCGCAGGTTCGTGTTCCAACCACTGGTCGTGTAGGGTTGTCCCTCACTGTTGCCGAAAACATACAGGCTGGTCGTCCGCTGCAGTGCCAACGCTTCCTTCATCACCGCGCGCAGCTCGTCCGACCACTCGATCACCTTGAACTTCTGGGCCTGTCCCTTCTTCCGCTTGCCCACCGGCATTTCGACACCCTGCTCCGTGATCGCCTGGCGCGTGATCTTGCGCATCTCGTCTGGACGGCTCACGGTCAGGTATGCCGCGCGCAGGCACAGCGCCGCGACGACGTACATGCCGCCGCGCTCGCGTGCCACGCGCACGACCAGGTCGAGCTCGGCCGGCGTCACGTAGCGGGTGTCCGGCGTCGTCTTGTTGTACTTGATGTCGCGGCAGGGATTCGTCTCCAGCAGGCCCTTGCGGCGGCCGAACTCCAGCACCGCGGACAGCAACGCGATTTCCTTGTTCGCCTTCGCCGGCGCGCCCTCGGCGGCCCGGCCGTCCAGGTACTTGTAGATGTGCACCGGCTTGATGACCGAAGGCTTGACCTTGCCGAACGTCTTCAGCAGACGCTTTGCCTCGTTGTGCTCGTTCTCGTCCAGGGTGCTGTCGGCCTTGCGTTCCTCGCTGTCACGCGGCAAGGCGCGCTGCCACGCGAAGTAGCGGCGGAACAGCGCATCGGTCTCGCCGGTTTCCACCTGGACACCGTTCAGCTCGTTGGCGCGCTCGATGGCCTCGGTGCGGATCCGTGCGCATGCTTCCTTGTCGCTGGTCGCGGCCGTCAGGCGGAACGCCCACTTCCCGTCCGGCAGCTTGTAGCCGTAGCTCACCTTGAATTTGCCGATGCGCTCGTACAGGCGGAACGGCATGCCGTCCGGTGATTTTCTTCTTCCGATCATTGCGAAAACATACTGAAGTCAGGTTCGGCGTCGGCGACTGGCGCCGGGCCCGGAGCGGCGGCGCCGCTCAGCCGGGCGTCATGATACGCGCGGCTCACGCGAGGGAAGCCGCGAAGGTTCGGTTCGAACGGCCAGCCGTGGCGGTCCAGGTAGCGGCGCATGCACGCAAAGCTGGTGGGCGCGCAGCCGATCAGCTCGGCCAGCTCGTCGGCGGTCAGGTAGTTGGTCGGCATGCTTTACTCCAGTCCAGCATCGGGCAACACCCGGCGCTCTCCATAAATCCACTGGGCCGTGGTCGGCGCCGGCTTGGCCGGTACCGTCCCGCGCCGTTCGAACTGCGGCCGGCGCCGATCGTTCACCGGGCTGGTGAAGTACGACGACACGCCGCGGCGGCGGTCTTTTCCTCGTTCGATCATCCTTCGTTCCTTTCCTTGTATGCCGCCGGCCACGGGCACCGGCTCAGCGCGTGCTGGCCCCCGCACCGCGTGCACTCGGCGGCCGTCGTCCACATCAGCCACCACAGCCACATCGCGACGGCGGGGTTCACGATCCGCTCCCGATCGCGCCCTTGGCGGCCAGCCGGCGCATCTTCTCAGCGCGGCGCTCACGCTTCGCCTCGGCCGCGTCGACGATGTGTCGCTGGCTGTCTGGCGGCGAAAGCGGGTAATCGTGCGCGGTACCGGCGAGCGGCGGCACGAGGTCGCCCAAGCCCACGCGGGTGATTACCCAGCCGTGGCACAGCTCGCCCTTGCGCTGATGGCAGTAAAACGGAATCCCATCGGCGACGCACTTGCTGATGTCCAGCTGCGTCTGCGCGCACCCATTCGGCACGGTACCGGCCCGGAACGCACACGTCTTGCAGCGCTCGCCCTCGTCGGCCTCGTCGCCCAGGCGGCGCTCCGCGATGTCGTACATGCGCGCCATCTGCTCGCCCAGCGCGCGCCCCTCGGGCGACACGCGGCTGTGGTCGTGGACTTCAATCATGGTGGCTGCCTTCGCTGTCGACCTGGTCGGCGCCCGCCTGCGCCGCACGGATCTCGCCGGCGCAGATCTTCGCCCCGGACCGGAACAGCGAGTTCTTGCTCTTGGCCGCCACGCCGTCGCAGATCGCGGCTGCGTCGATTGCCGGACGGGCCGCGCCGGCTGGGCACGTGCAGGTCCCCGCCCATGTCCCGTCCGGGCGATGCACGTCACCTGTGCCGTCGCAATGCGGGCAACGCTCGTCCGCCAGCAACGCGCGCACCTGCGCCGGCGTCCCGATCGCGATCACGCGGTCGCCGCCCGGAATGGGCACGATGTTCGATTCCGTGCTGGTGTAGTGCTGCAGCTCGAGCACAGCGGCCAAAAGGCGCAGGCGCCGGGCCTCGTGCAGGATGTCGGTGTTTTCGTTCATCTTGGGTCCTTTCGCCCTTGTGCTACTATTTTCTTTCGAACAACTAAATGAAGGGGACTGTCCATGCATACCTATCACATCGCGCCGATCGACTTCGGTTGGGAAAACCTGAAGACCGTCGAGGAAACAGCATCCGAGCTCGGCGCGCTGAAGGCTCGAGCTGCTCTCGACGGACCACGGGCTCTCGCACAACTCGAGATCGACGTTGATGACTTTCTGGCCCGCTGGGCGGCTGCGAAGGACCTCGCCCAAGGAGAAGGCTGGGAGGGCGACTTCCGCCAAGGTCCTGTCGTATTTTGGGTACCCCACGAAAGCGGTTTTAAATACGGCTTCGCATTTAAGCAGGACAACAACGGCAGCACGTTCGTTGTGTCCCCGTACAAGATGCCTTGGCTCGAATAAGACATCACTGCCCCACCGGGTATCCGTCGTGCTGCACGCCGTCCAGCTTGCGGCCGGCGGCTTTCTTGCCGACGCGCGCGGTCTGCTGGCCACCTTCGAAGCCGTGCCAGTGCGGCTTGTCCGGTAGCCGCGCGGCCCCTTCCAGGATGAGCGTCTTGCCCAGCACGCTGCGGCCGTCGACAGCCGGCAGCCATTCGCCCCACTGCTTGAAGAGAAACGGCACGCCTGCAGCCGCGCACTGGTCGCGCAGACTGCGCGCCCACTCGGGGTGCATCGGCCTTGCGCTCGGGCCGCTCTCGCCGCCGACGATCACCCAGTCGATGCCCCATTCGTCACCGATGCCGGTGAAGTCGCAGCGCGAGCAGCACTCGTAGGCGCCGGTGGTAGGGTCCATCGACAGATTGCCGCCAGAGGTCGGGCACGGCTTACACGCTGCGGTGGTCAGGTCGACCGGTCCGAGGAGCGGCTCCATCGACAGGAAGCGCACGCGCGCCGGCACCTCCAGCAGCTTCGGGATGTCGCGGTCGGCCTCCTCCTGATTAACGATGCTGGCGCCGAGCCAGACGTTTTCTGGCCATACTCCCTGCCCCCACATCGACTGCCAACCCTCGCCGTAATCAATCATGTCGCAGGCCTCGGGCACCATGCGCGCCACGTTCCCGATGCGCTTCGTCAGCAACAACCAGTCGAGATTCGGTGTGGCCTCGATCAGTGCGAACAAGTCAGCACGCCACTGGCCGTCAACCTGATTGTCGAACACGTCGGCCAGGCTGGCGCAGAACACGCGCTGCCGCCGGCCGTGCTGCGCGAAGAACTCATCGTGCCGCCGGTTCCACGCCACCGGCTTCGCCCAGTTCGCCGGCTTCGTGCGCACGCGCGCGCCGTGCGGGCCCCACTGCACGACCTTCAGGCGGGCGGCCATGTCGCGCTCGGCGTAGCAGTGGTCGCAGCCCGGGCTCACCTTGGTGCAGCCGATCCACGGGTTGAACGTGTGGTCGGTCCATTCGATTTTGCTGTTCTCGCTCACGCTGCAATTCCTCTCTCATTTTGTTTTGCCGGCCCGAACAGCGCGACGTCCAGCGGATCGCGCCACATGCCCACCTGCACGGCTGGCACGATGACGGCGCCCGGCTGCCGCATAGCGTGCGCCTCGAGCTTCGCCGCGTCCTCGACGCCCAGCTCCCACAGCGGACGGCGCACGCCCGGGTTGCCGGCGCGGCGCACCTCGCCCAGCTCGGCCATGAAGCACAGGTAGCCGTAGACGGTCCCGGTGTTCAGGCCCAGTTCAGCAGCGATTGCGCCCACCGACATCTGCTGTTCGGCCAGCAGCTCGCGGATCCGGATGCATGCCTCGTCGCGCCGGCGCAGCTTCTCGGCGTTCGACATGTTCGTGCCTGCACGGCGCAGGCCCACGGTACGGCTCATGACAGTTCCCCTTCCTTCTCGATAGCCGGGACGGCGCCCGGCTGGTATTTCGCGCACATGCGCACCTCTTCGCCGCGCCGGTTCGACAGCGGGATGCACGGCAGGCGCAACATCATGCGGAAGGCGCCGCCGCCGGCCAGGGCCATGTAGTTGACGTCCGCGGCGCAACGGTCCTCGCCGGCGTGGGTGAAGTGGGCGCACGTCATTCGTTCCTCGCGTGGCTTCGTGCGGTCTGTACGTCTGCCGCGAGCTGCCTGTCGGCGACGGATGCATACAGGGCGCTGTACGACCAGGTCGTATCACGGAAAACCCGACCGTCTTCGAAGTCGCGCGTGCAACCCAGGATGTCGTTGGCGATGTCTTTGTCCTCGTTATCGCGAATCGTGAACCGGCTCAGCGCGTATTCCACGGCGCCGCATCCCTCGTTCCAGTCGCTGCGAACATCTTCCATCGCCACGGCAAGGTCGAGCCGCTGATCGCGGCCGCGCAAGGCCTCCAGCACATCGCGCCATTCGGACTCGATAGGCAGACCGTAGCGCTGGATGATCGTGACCAGCTCCAGGTCGGCCCGGCGCTTGGCGATCCTCTCGCCCTCCGCGCGCTCGGCAGCTGCCTTGTCCCGCTCGGCCTGCTGTTTCGCGGCTGCCTCGTATTCGCGGTAGCGCTTCGATAGTTCCTCGTAGGATCGAGTAGCGGCGGCAAAGCCGTCATCCGTCTTGCACTCGCGCACCAGGTCGGTCAGGAACCCCGCCGGCGACGAGAAGGTTTTCGGACGCCGCGCACGGGAGTTGGTATCGCGCTGCGTGAAGCTGCGCGGCATACCGACGTCGTCCATGACCTTCTCGACGTATTCACGCACCGCCTGATTGTTGGCCAGCGCCGGCATGTTCCGTTCGTGCGTTGCTACGTCAGCCGCGCGCGCCCGTTCCAGTTCGGCCAACGCATGCGCTGCAACGCGATCAGCTGAGGGCTTCCGGTAGCTGTAGCTGCTCATGTACGACTCGTAGCTTTGCGGTGACGCCATGCATTTGCCCACGGCGCCGCACTGCTCGATCGGCATGATTCTCAGTGCGGCGCTCACGTCAGGCCGCCTTCGCCATGCTGGGCGGGAACAGGTCGTCCGCGGTCTTCGCTTCGGGCGGCGTCAGCACCAAGTCGATGTCGCGCTGGATAAACTCGCACAGCTTGCCGACGTCTTCCGGGTCCGGGTGCGCGATGATGCGGAAGCACAGCGAGACGGAGCCGCCGTTCATAGCCTCGATGGTGAAGTGGTCGACCTTCACGTCGTGCAGCACGATGTTGCTGTCTCCGCCGAGGCCGTAGTCGATGGTCGCGGTGTAGCCGGCGCCTTCCCAGTCCCATTTGATGGCGCCCATCTTCGGGTAGCGCAGCACGGTCAGGCCGTCGCCTTCCTGCACCTGGTCGACCAGGTCGGGGTTCTCGTCCTTCTTGAAAAGGTGCTGGCGCAGCTCCGAATGGAAGTGGATCAGCACGCTGCTCGGGCACGTGGCCTCGATCTTCAGGTCGAAGGCCGGTTTCGGGTCTTCGCCGTGCAGCTCCGCGCGCGGGTTGACGTTGGCGAGTTTGACGATCTGTTTCAGTTCGAACATGGGTTACATCTCCTGGTCCTATTGGTGGTTGGTGGGGTGCTGCTTTTGATAGTTGAGGTACGCGCGGCGGATCCGCTCGTCCCAGCGCGCGTGCGCGTCGGCGTCGCGGTCGAGCTCGGCGCGCGAGCCGATTTCGCACAGCTCGCGCACGCGTGCGGCGGCCGCCTCGTCGCTGTCGACGCCGAGGAACCGCTGGAACGCCGCCTCACGGCAGCGCATCGCGGTCCAGCGGCAGCGCGACTGGCTGGCCATGTCACGCAGCCTGCTTCAAGTGGTTTTTGATACCGTAATACACGGCCTTCGCGCCGCGCACGTCGACCATCGCGTCGTGGGCACCGTCCAGCTTCTGGCCGGTGAAGAACTCGTACGCCTCGCCGAGGTTCGGCGACTTAGGGCTGCGGCGGCCTGCGGCCACCATCTTCGGTGTCGGCGGCAGGTTGACGATCTTCGTGCTGTTGGACTGCGTGCAGTAGGCCGGCGCCGCCTTCCAGTAGTCTGCGAACGGCACGGCCGGGTCTCCGATCGACTGCATGCTGTAGACCGGGCTGCGCATGATTTCGATGCGAAGCATGCGCATGTCGAAAGATTCGTTGTGGCCGCCGCGCAAGTCCGCTTCCGTCCACAGGTCGATGAAGTGCTCGAGCACATGGCCAGCGGCGATACCCTCGTCCATCGCGCGCTCGGTCGTGATGCCATGCACGGCCGCGACGTCGTCGGGAACCGTCCAGCCTTCAGGCAGGATGATCATGTTCATCTCCTGAAGGTCTTCGCCAGTCTCCTCGTCGCACAGTAGCGCCGCCAGCTGCACGACGCGCGGCTGGTCAGGGTGTTCGCTGGGCTGGCTCCAGAGCGGCAGGCCGGTGGTTTCGGTGTCGTAGAACAGAATCTTTTTCATGGTTCGCTTTCGTGGTTGGGTTAGGCGGCCTGCTGAGCCTGGGCAACAGCATTGATGTGGTCGATCAGGGCGGCGCACATCACAGGGAAATCGCGCTCGTGGTACAGCCGGGCGGACTTGTCGGTGGCGGCCGGCGCGAAGCCGAGCTTGCCGAGGAATTCACCGGTCAGCGGGAAGCCGAGGCGCTCGCTTATCTGGCCGAGGCGCAAACTCGGCGGCGTGCTGGTGGTGACGGCCGGGCGCGCGGCCACGATGCGCGTCACCTGCGCGGCGGGCGCCGGTGCCGGCGCAGGCTCCGCCGCAAATGCGGCCGCCGGCGCGGCATCGGCCTGCGCGTCCTCGCGTGCCTTTTCCGCCTTTTCCGCTTCGGCGCGCTTGTGGGTATCGATGCGCGTGCGCACGGCCAGTTGGAAATCCTCGTCCGGCTTCTGGATGATCGTCTGGAGGTCTGCGAACAGGAACTCGTGATCCGCCGCATGCTCGCGGTACCAGGTCAGGCGGCCGCGTACGGCCTGCGCGACCGCGTCGATGGCGATTTTGCCGTTGGCGAGCTCCGTGTCGACGGCATCCTGCAGCGTCGCCAGCGTGCGTTTGTTCTTCATGGCGCCGGCGAAGTCGCGCGCCTGGTATACGAGGCGCAGGGGTTCGATTTCCTTTTCCAGCTTCGCGACGTGATCGGCAAATGCTTGCTTCGCGTTGGCCAGGATGCCGGCCTTGATCAGCTCCTTCTTGTCCTTGACGGTCCGTTCCAGCACCAGGCGCTTGGCGCGCAGCTGCTCGCGGACATGATCGATCGCGCGCATGACCTCGGCGATGTCGACGGTCTGCTCGAGCACGGCGCGCTTCGTCTGCTCCAGGTCGCCCTCGGCCTTCTCGCAGAACTTGACCGTCGCTTCGGCGTCCGCGAAGTCCTGATCCGTGACCAGGTCAGTTTTGATGCTGGCGATGAAGCGTTCGGCCCGGGCCTGGAACGCCGGCAGGTTGCTGGCGGCCACCTCGCCGCGGATCTGGATTGCGAGCGCCGGCAGCGACATGATCGGCTCGGCTTCCGGCTTAGGCGCATACTGGCGCGGCTCGTACGCGGCCAGGTCGGCGGCGAACTGAGCCCAGCCGGCGCGGATGCGCTCCTGCCAGGCCGGATCCGGCAGCACGTCGATGTGCACGAAGTTGTCCAGCGTGCCGTCGGAGCACACGAACACGACCTTGCTGCAGCCGGTCACCATCATGATTTGCTGCGGTTGCGGCATGTACTCGTCCGGCAGCTGGCCCGCGGTGATCGCGTCAGCCAGCGCCTGATTCCACTGCTTATGCTCGAAGGCGACGTCTTCGGCCATCGTAAGGCCGTCGCACGAGGCGGACAGCAGGCCATCGGAGCAGGTCACCGGGTACAGCTCGGTACCGATTATGTCTTCGACGAGCGGGCGCGCCAGCGCTTCGACGTAGTGGCCGTGGTCCAGGATGTTCTCCTGCACCCAGGCGCTGAATTCCTGCGGCGTGCCCGTGTGCTTCATGTGCAGCAGCTCGGTGCGCTTCACGCGCGACGAGATTCCCAGCATCGCGGCGGCCTCACTGGCGCCGAAATGTTCCAGGCGGAAGGCCTGCCATTCCGGCGAGCCCTGGACGAGATTGTGGATCTGCATGTCGGTTTCCTTGGTGGAGTTGAAGGTGGGTTCCCGCATGCGCGGGAATGCCACCGGGTCAGTCGTTTTCGTGGGCCCAAGCGTCGATCGTCAGCTTCTGCTCTTCGGTGAGCAGTTGGCGGGTCTCGATCATTGCGACCAGCTCGGGAACGGTTTTTTTCTTGGAGACGATCTGCTCGCGCCAGGCCTTCTTGTTCTGCTCGAACTTCTCGGGCGTGCACATCGGCAGATCGCCGCGCGCCGGCGCTGCGTGCGCCGTGCTGGTAGTCGCACCGGCCGCATTGACGACCTCGCCCGTGTCCTGGTCGACCGTGCTTTGCTCGTCCACGCGCTCGTCGACCACGACCATGTCGCTGTCGATCGTGAACGGCTTGCCGGCGTCCACCGCGTTCGCGACGTCGACAGCGCGCTGCACCTCGATCGACTTCGGCATGTACTTGAGCACCTGGAGCAGCACGACCTTACGGGCGTACATCTCCATGTTCTGGCCGTTCTTCTCCAGCGCGTAGTGGCGGCCGCCGACCTTGTTAAACTTGTTCAGGTGCTTCACGACTCGGTCCATCGTCCACACCTCGATCACCGGATATTCGCTGCCGTTCACGCGGCCGACGGCGTACACATGCGAGATGTCCTTCCAGCTGTCGCCGCCAGCGCCCGGCCGGTGCTTGATGAAGGGGCGGTCGCCCAGCGCCCAGTCGAACTCGTCGCCGTTGTACACGGCGCCGGTCCATACCGTGGCGCGGCCGGCGCGCGAGACCAGGTCGACGAGGCCCTGCCAGCCCGGCACGAACGTGGCCTTGCCGCCATACGGCACCAGGTAACCCTGGCCGCCGACGCCGATCTCGAGACCGAGCTGCGCGGCCACGACGACCGAGCCGAAGATGCTGTGCAGGTCGCACTTTTGCAGGGCCGGATTCTGGCTGAACGCGGTCATCGTGAGGCGGACCATGCGGTCCGGGCTGATGTGCTTGGGCAGCGCGTTTGCGATCTGGCCTTTGTACTTGTCCAGGAACGTGCTGAGGCTCTTGGCCGGGCTGGCGACTACTTGATTCATGGGGTAATTCCTCTCTGGTTAAAAGCCGATCAGGTAGCTGCTGACAGCGCGGGCAACAGCTTGGCGCGGGCGGAAGCCGGCGCGGAGGTACAGGTGGTACTGGTTGAAGATGTGGCGGATCATGGGTTCCTCTGCTTTCTGGCGAATTCGCCGAAGTGTTTTTCTGCCGCTGCCTCGTATGCTTGGCCAGCAGCTTCCTTAGTTTTGAAGCGTCCGAGGTGGTGACGCTTTCCGCGGACGGTGATCTGTGCTTGCCACTTGCCGTCCTCGGTCCGGACCACTCCCTTCACACCGCATTTGTTATTCACGCGGATTGGAGAGTTCGCGATGTTCTGGTGCTGGTCTGCGATACGGAGGTTGGCGATCCGGTTGTCGCTCCGAACGCCATTGACGTGATCGAGATTCCCTGCCGGCCACGCACCGTAATGCAGTGCCCACGCAACCCGATGACCTTTCAGCTTGACCTGGTCGATGCTGACGTGCACGTAGCCTTTGGGCTCGATCCAGCCAGCCCGCTGGCCTACCGCGCAGCCGTACTTCGGGCGCGAGACTCGCCACGTGAGCACGCCGGACTCCGGGTCATAGCCGAGTAGCTCGCGAAGTCGCTCAACTGGGATCTGCCGCATCGTCACCATGTTCGAATCTCATTTCGGCGCGCGATCAGCACGACGGCGTACACGCGCATGTCCTTCTCCATGCCGACCAGGTCGCCGCGCAGCTGCGCGTAGTGTTCGGCGTGCGCCTCGGCCTCGGCGATCTGCAGGTCGGCCAGCCACAGGGCGAAGGGCTTGACGATCTTGCGCACCAGGCGGCGCGCGATGCGGGCCGCGATCATGCGGTCTCCAGTTGGGAGAGCCGCTGCTCTGCTGCTTCGGCGCGCTCGGTCATCGCGGCCAGCGCTTCTTCGGCAGCCTCCGCGCGCTCTTCCATCTCTTCGCCCCAAGCGCGCAGATTGGCATTCGCGTCGCGCAGCTTTTCGAGAAGCCCTCGGCTGTTGGTGATGCTGCTCAACGTGTTCACGCACTGATCGATGTCGATGATGACGGAATCGATGTCAGGGCAAGTAATTCCAACTGGTGCACCCATCGCTGCTGCTCCTCGTTCTGGCCGGCGCCGCCGGCGGTTGTTGTTAGGCCGGCTTGCGCAAGCTCAGCGCAGTCGAGTTCTCGACGATCAGGTTCGTCAACTTGTCGGCCACTTCCGACTTGATCTTGTCCTTGACCAGCGTTTCGATGTCCTTCTGCGTCTTCTCGGCCAGGGCCTTGACCTGCTTGTCGATCAGGGCCGGGATGTCCTTGGTGGCGAAGTACTCGAAGTAGGAATACTTTGTACGGTAGTTGTCGCTGCTGACGCGTCCGTTTTCGTCGAGGGTCTTGCGGTTCACGGCCGATTCGACGGCCTCGATCAACAGTTGCTCGATGGTGAAGTTTTCACGCTTGACGCGGCCGTATTCGTCAGTGGCCGTGCGCTCGAGCGTCATCAGGCTCGCGACCTTCTCGGAAACCATCGTGTGAACGTTGGCGGTCACCAGCCCGTGGATCAGCGAGTCGATTTTGGTCTGTGCCGACTCGAGCACCTTGTTTTCCAGAGTCTTGACGATGCGGTTTTCGATGTTGCCGATGATCTGGCGCTTGACCTCTTCATCGATCGTGGAATCCTCTTCCACCCAGTCCAGATCGATTTCGACGTTGAATTTCATGTGCTTTTCTCCGTGTGATTGTTGGGTGCCGTCTGTTCCGGCTGCCAGGGCATTCGAGATCCCACTCCCTCAATTTGCTGACCCGAGTGCAGGGCAAGCCGCGCGTTGTGAGGGGCGCGGCGCTCCTATTCGGTCAGGCCGGCCGGTGGTGCGAGAAGAACCGTTCAAACACGCGCTGCTCGATGCGGTTGTCGCGCGCCGAGTTCGCGCGGCGCTTCTCTTCGCGCTGCAACTCCTGCTCCGCGCGCAGGCTGGCTTCGTGGTCGATCAGGTCGGCCAGCACGTCGGCGAACGCGTTTTCGCCGGCGGCAGTCCGCCGCAGCAGCTCGGCGCGCGCATGGTCGTCTTGCATGTAGTCGCCCAGCGCTTCGTCGATAAGCGTCGTCGTCTTCGGCAGGCCGCCGGCCAGCGCCTGCTTAATCGTGTCGGCGCATTCGCGGGTCAGGTCGATCAGGCGCTCAGCGCGCGCCTCGGCGGTGTAGGGGAAGCGGTCCATGTCAGGCCTCGGCAGCGACGCGGATGGACACGATCGTGCCGTGCACGACGCCGGCCGCCTCGCACTGATCGATGAACTGTTCCTGTGCGTCGTCCGCGTCGCGGGCCTCGACGGCGACCGTGCGCAGTGCGCTGTTGATGCGGTGGGTGATCCTGAAGAGTTGCGGCATCGTGTTCTCCATCTGCCCTGCTGGGCTATGTGCCCAGAGACTCTTGCCTGCGGGCTTGGTTGCGATGGAGCGATTATCACGAATGTGTTTGACGTTGTCAACACGAACGTGATGAATGATGCGAAAATATTTCAGCCCGCACAGTTCGGGCGCGCCGGCCCGGCGTCAGGGCGTAAAAAAGCCGCGTCGTGCGCGGCGGGAGGATGGGATGTCGAAGAAAAATCGCGTTGTAGCGACGGTGATAGTGCACTCAACGGAAGACGGAACCTACAAGGTTGGGATCGTACGCGGCGAAAATCGCCGCTATTTGCACGGTCTTAACTGGGGTCAGGTACGGGTGGCGTTACACGAGGTAAAACGGCCAGCAGCAACCGAAAGCGCCCCGAGCGGTGTCCAGGGGCAGGGGGATAAGCACGTTGCCCTGATTAAGGCGTCACTTTCAGCGACTCTATCAGGCTCTCCGCTATCTCATCAAAAGCCTGAATCGAGTAATCCGATGCAGAAGACGCCAACAATGACGAGCGAACATTTTCGAGCCCGCCTTGAAGCGCTGCGATTGCTGCTGAATTACCTCGATATGGAACCATCAAAAGATTAATCGCACAAGTCAGCGCATTCTGCGCTCCGGCGACTGCATCCAGTTTGTATCTCAGCTGCGCTAATTCATCTTCACTCATCAATTCTCCATTCCCCGCCGCGAGTGGGGGTTATTTTATTTTTCAGGCCAGCGCAAATCGGTTTGCGGTTTATAGGCGCAACGTGAAGCGTCTGCGAATTGACCGCTCTGAACTCCGCGACAAGCCCAAACAAGTTGATAACTGGAGTTATAGAATTGATCCCACTCCCAATCGAAATCATTTATTAAATTGTGAGCTGTGGCAACATTTCTGAATGCCTGCGCATTAAGAGCATCGACCTGACGTTGCGTTGTGGCCTGATTAAAGGCATATGCCTCGGCAAGATTTCGTTGAAATGCGCCAGAATCAAAGTTTGCACATCCGCTCAATAGAACAAGCATTAATAGCTCGACAATTTTTCTCATCTTATTCCCATCGCGATCCAGGCGTGCCGCAGCTATTTCCGTAAATACGTATGTTTCACTCTAAAATGCAGGCCGTTTCACAGGTGTAAAAGTGGAACACCTCATTGTCGGACTCTGGGAAAAACTACTGTATTGGTGTACAGTAGTTTAGCGTTCTGAACTTGGAGGGAGACATGTACCGGGCAGACGAACTGACCATGATGTTTGAGGCAATCGACGACGACAGCCGCCGCTATGTCCTTGCTGTGCTTCGTGGCGAGTATGAAAGAGCCATTAGATCATCGCGCCCTCGACTGCGCCTGATTGACTGTTGCCAAGCGATCTCTGATCTCGCGAAAAACCAAGTCAATCCGTTCCCGGTCGGACGGACCGGCTAAGCGATATGTCTCGATCATGTCTGCCATGATCTTGAGCATGTCGTCTTGTGGCTCGGGTGCCGCGTTCTCATCCGGCGCCTGGCTGCCTTCATGCCCGTCGACAGCGGGGGGAGACCCGGACTCACCCCTTCCACTGGCCAGCCAAGCCGGGTCAACATCAAGCGCAACTGCGATCTCTACGATCTTCCTCGCTGTTTGTCGAATCCCTGCCTCTAAATTCCCGATAGTGCTCTGCGATACGCCCACTAGCTTACCCAGGGCTCCCTGAGTTAGCCCCTTGCGCTCACGGGCCCATGTGAGCCGTTTCCCCAAAGTATCCATATCACGAATGTAATACAGATCATCATCACGTTGGTGTTGACCGTTCAAACACGAACGTGATACTGTAGACGCATGGATACCCAAAATATCACCTCTGATTTGATTAAGTCCGGGCTAACTCAGCAACAGTTGGCAGATCTAGTCCCGTGTAGCCAATCGCTGATCGCGGCGTACTTGGCCGGTAAGCGCGGCGCACGCCCGTCCAAGCAGATCGGCGACCGCCTCGAGCAACTTCACGCTGAGCGATGCCGCCCTGTCATCGCTCCAAGCCCCCGGCGACGTCGGGTCACTGACTCCCAGCCGCAGTAACCCCGGCTGTTTTCCTGCGCCCAAAACATTGCCAGCAGGAAGAAGCCCTTGAGCAACAGCAGTACCCGCCGGCCGCAAGGTCGACCAACGAAACCCGCAACACAAGGAGAAACACCATGAACCTGAATGCCCGCTACATCACCGCCGAAGTGAGCCTGAACGAAGCGGAGAAACGCCGTCACGTCGAGGTTTGCAAGGACCTCGGCATCGGACTGAGCACTTGGTATCGAGGTCTGGCCAACGCCGCTGCACGTGTGCATGGTATGCCGCCCGCTCCGCCGCGTGAACCCAGCAATTGCCGGGGGATGCGTCCGGCCAGTCGTGCAGCCGGCGCGAAAGGTTCGATGCGGAGGCACCTTTAATGGCTTTCGGTTGCGTCACGAAGCGCCAAAAAAATAGCCCGGAAGAGAGCCGGGCCAGGAGAGGAAATAAACGATGAGTAATTTACCACTAGATGACCTCGCCGCGACGAGAGTTATCGCAAAAGCATGCAATTGGGCGGACCGGCGCCGTGCTGTGCAGGACGCCCAGCCAACCGAGAAGCGCATAGCGGAGGGCCGCTACAAAGTCAGCCGGATCGAGCTTGCCGAAGCGGTCGAGCACTACCGCAAGGCCGGCGAGAAGGAGCGCTGACATGGATTTCAGCATTCGAGCCGCCACACCTGAAAGTATGCGCGAACGCGGCGCACAGGCCTTTGATGCAGGTCTGAGCATCGACGACCACAACATGAATCCGTGGGTTCCTGCCGTGGCCGACTGGCAGCAAGGCTGGCGTGATCGCCGGGCCACCTTGCACGCACGCGACCTGATCAAGTTCGCCGCGGGCGTGGGGACGCCGCCATGAGCCGCCCGAAGAAACCGCGCAACAAGGCCTACCGCCCGAAGGGCGCCTGCGACAACCCCCTCGGCATCTTCGGCGGCATGGGCGACACCCACCGCGACCACCTGCGCCGCATCCAGACCCTGAACCATCTGGCCATGGTAGACCTGGCGCAGGGCCGCGGCACCCGCGAACAGTGGAACCGCATCGTCGGCGCCATCAACATCGCCAACGTCATGTGCGAGATGGGCATTGGCGACGAGTTCCGCCAGGCCACCATCGACGCGCGCGACGCCCTGCTCGAGCTCGGCAAACGTGCCGTGCGCAACGACGACCACTTCGTGTGCACCGGCGCCGAGCTCACCGCCATCAACCATGCTCTGGACTGCCACGACGCGCAGCTGGAGAACGTGCGCGCCATCGACGTCGACCGGGCCGCTGACGAGGTCGCGCGCCGCGTGCGCCACCGCATCAACAGTACGAGCGTGATGCGCGAGATCCGCAGGGAGGCAGCGTAATCATGGCCAACGGCATCGACTGGTTCCGCTGGCACCACGGAAGCGTGAATGACCCGAAATTCGGCCTCGTGGCCAAGAAAGCCGGCGCGCGCGTGGGCGACGTTATCGCCGTGTGGGCGCTCGTGCTCGAGCAGGCCAGCGCGAACGTCGACCGCGGCGCTTGCGCTGATCTTGACTACGAGGCAACCGACTTCCTGCTCGGCGCCGATGACGGCACGACCGAACGCATCGTCGAGGCGATGCGCGCGCGCGGCCTGATCACCGACAACCGCGTCACCCGTTGGGAAGACCGCCAGCCTAAGCGCGAGCGCGTCGACACCACCGCCACGGAGCGCAAACGTGCTCAACGGGAACGTGAGCGTGACAGCGGAGCGGATGGCGTGCCGGATGAAGTCACGCCATGTCACGCCACGTCACACCATGTCACGCCTAGAGAAGAGAAGAGTAGAGAAGAGAAGAAAGAACAAAAGTCAAAAACTAAAGCGCCGGCTGCGCCGACGTTCGATCCGTTGCCCGGCCTGCTAGCTCACGGGGTGGCACAGCAGACCGCCAACGACTGGCTCGCGCTTCGCAAGGCCAAGCGCGCCACCGTCACCCCGACCGCCCTGAACAACCTCGTTACCGAAGCCGGCAAGGCCGGGCTGTCGCTCGATCAAGCCCTGGCCATCTGCTGCACGCGTGGCTGGGCTGGATTCGAAGCCGATTGGATCCTGCGCGATCAGCGCGCCGGGCCGCCGCCAGACCCGTCGAAGGCGCATTTGAGCAAGGCTGGGCAAGCCACCGCCCGAAACATGGAAGCGTGGCTTGAGCGAAAACGTCAGGAACAGGAGCAAGGCCATGGTTGACCACGAACTACCCGAATTCGCAAGGACGCTGACGGCAGTCGCGGACTACTACGGCAAGGAGCTGGCCGAAAGCGTCATCGACGTCTGGTGGAATGGCCTGCGCGAATACGACCTGGCCGCGGTTCAGAAAGCGCTGTGGGCTCATGTGCGGAATCCGGACACCGGCCAGTTCATGCCGAAGATCGCGGACGTAGCCAAGGGTACGCAGGGCCGAACCGACGACCAGGCCGCCATCGCGTGGTCGAAGGTCGATCAGGCCGTGCGCCGCGTCGGCACGTACCAATGCGTCGTGTTCGATGACGCCGTGATCCACCGCGTAATCCTCGACATGGGCGGCTGGGTGTACATCGGCGGCAAGGACGAGAAGGAATGGCCGTTCGTGGCGAAGGAGTTCCAGACCCGCTACCGAGGCTACCGCATGCGCGACGAGACGCCCGAGTACCCGCCTGTGCTCATCGGCCTGGCGAACGCGCACAACAGCAAGAACGGCTTCCGCGAGAACCCGCCCATCCTGATCGGCGACGAGCGCAAGGCGCACCAGGTGCGTCTAGGCGGCACCACCGCGCCGCTGCTGGGCATGAAGTCGGCCGCCGACGTGCTGCTGCCCAGTGCCGACGTGCGCCAGATCGCGGACGGCCGCCGAGCATGAACCGCGAGCCCGAACGCTGCGGGAAGTGCGCCCGCTTCCTCCCCGACGCCCATCTGCGGAAGGACGAGGACGGGCCCGGGCACTGCGAGGGCTACGACAGGCCCGTGCACTCGACCGACACGCGCTGCGTGCTGTTCAACGAGCGGGGAGCGTGGAAGACCAGGAAGGCGCAGATGCCGCCGGAGCAGCGCAGGGCCAACGAGACCATTTCGCGCGCGAGCGCACCGAGAGGCCGGGTTACGGCTTCGACAACAACCTGAAAGGGCGACAACATGCAATTCCGCAAAAAGCCGGTCGTGATCGAGGCGGTCCAATTCACGCAGGCAGTACGTGACGCGTTCATATTCGATGATCAGCTGTTGCCAGCTGGCGTGACCGCCGGGCGGCTGCACTGCCATCCGGGCCGCCGCGAGGTCTACAGCGCCGACTTCTACATCGAGACGTTGGAAGGACGCATGGAAGTGTCGCTCGACGACTGGATCATCACCGGCGTGAAGGGCGAGCACTACCCCTGCAAGCCCGACATCTTCGCGGCGACGTATGAGCCGGCCGAAAGCCAGCAGCCGGCATCAGGCGCCGCATACGCCGGCTACATCACGATGCAGCCGCACCAGCAGCGCGTCGTCGACGAGAAGGCCGAACTGGACGACAAGCGCTCGAAGTTGCTGAACTTCACCGGCACCACCGTGTTCACCGGCCTGGATGCGGAAGAGCGGCGCCGTTTGCTTAACCAACTCGACGCCATGGACGTGTACAGCGACATCCTCGGCGAGCGCATTGCCGCGTTCGCGCCGGCGCACCACCCGGTGTAACACCACCCCGCCCGGCCACCCGGGCGCACAACGATAACGGGAGAACCTGAACGATGCCAACGATTGGAACCTGCTCGATCTGCCACGGCCCTGTGCAGACGCCTGAACTCTGGAGCGGCGACGTGCCGCCGACGCCGACGTGCGGGAATTGCGGCGCGAAGCCGAAGAACCCGTACGGCCCCGTCATCGACATGGTGCGCGAACGGCCGTTGCCGATCCCGCCACTCGCACAGCGCGGAGGATGGAAGCCATGATCGTGCTGACCCTGCCCTACCCCCTCTCGGCCAATAGGTACTGGCGCCCGGTGAAGCTCGGCGCGCACATCAGCATCGTGCCCACGAAGGAAGCGAAGGCCTTCCGCGCCGACATCGCCGCCCGCTGCCGCGACCAGGGCGTGCGCGTACCGCTGGCCGGCCGCGTGCACATCGACGTCAAGCTGTACCCGGCGCGCCCGCAGGACTGGCAGCGCCGCATGCGCGTCGACGGCGCCGCGTGGGACGACACCGTGCGATGCATCGACATCGACAACGCCAACAAGGTGCTGCTGGACGCGCTGAAGGACGTGGCGATCGAGGACGACAAGTGGGTGCGGCGCCTCACCAGCGAACGAATGGAGCCGGACGGAGAAGCCCGCGTCGTCGTCACGATCACGTCCATGCCGGTGGCGCAGCCGCAGGCGGATCTGCTAGGGGAGGCGGCATGATTGGCGTTACATACCGCGACGGCGTCGCCATCGTCTCCGACCGCGCCCGCACGACCGAAGTGCACGTCTCAATCGCGGCCGACCTGATCCACCAGGGCGAAGACATCGAGGTCGTCAAGGCTGACGTGCTCGCTCTGGCCGCTGGCTACCGGGCCCTCGAAGCCGAGCGCGACGCCCTGCGCGAGGAGCTGGCCGCCGCCCGCGCCGGCGAGATCGGGAAAGAGCACGCGACTGACATGCAGAACGCACGCGTCACGATCTCAAAGCTGAGCGGCGCCGTCGATCGCTTCCTCGAAATATACGACACCGGCAACGCGCCCGACAGCGTGCAGGAGAGCGAGCTGCGCGACGCTTTGTCTGACGCTGGGTCGTGGTTGCTGCACGACGTGAACGCAGCCCGCGTGCGCGCCAAGCTGCTGAAAGGCGGTACGCCATGACGCCCGAGACCAGCACCGCCCTCGCCTGCGCCGCGTGCTTCGCCGTCGGCTTCATCGGCGGGTTCGCCGGCGGCTTCCGCGTCGCGGCCATGATCATGACCGGCGTGCGCAAGGTGCGCGGTGCACGGCTGCGCATCGTGGCTGCCGACGGTCGGCTTCGGGAGGACGTAGCGTGACGCCCTACGAACTGTCGATCCTGCTCGACGTGTACAGCGGCCGTCCGATCCAGGCAAGCCCGGACGCGCCGATCTACGCCGAGACGATGCAGCGCCTGAGCGAACGCGAGTTCATCCGGTCGTACGGAAACGACATCCGACCGATGCACCTGGAGTGGGCGCCGACCGAGAAGCTGCGCGTGTTCGTCGACCACATCCTGGCGTTGCCTGAACCTGTGTGGGGTATGCCTTGACCGAACGCCGCGACATCGGCTCGCGCCTGGAGAACTGGGCGCGCGTTTTCCGAGACACCACCCGCGTCGGCATCAGCCCGACCGGCGCCTACTGCGACCAGCTGCGCCGCGAGGCCGAAGGCGAGAAGCCCGCGCCCGAGCGCCGCAAGCTGGACGAGGCCGACGCGGCCCTGATCGAACGCGGTATGCGCGAGCTGGAAACGAAGCACCGCATGCTGCTGTACTGGTGCTACATCCGGCAGGCCCAGCCCGAGGTCGTGTGCCGGAAGATGGCGATCGCGCACCGGCCGGCGACCGTGTTCGTGAACCTGTTTCGGCAGGCGCAGGCGGCAATCGAATCAATCGTAGGAGGTATGGAATGAACGACAATCCCGAAAATCCCGAGCTCACCCGGCGCGCCGTCGACGAGATGCGGCTGCATCCAGAGCAGCAGCTGCGCCAGATGCTGGTCGACCTGCACCGCGAGTACCAGAGACAGACGGCGCCGATCATCAAGGCGCTGGCGCGCTACGAGGCGCTGCGGCCACCGCGTCCACTCATCATCCCAATGCTGCCCGATGACCATCCCCTGGTCGCAAGCACTCGCGAAGCCGCTGAACGCGCCATGCACGACGGCATGGCTGCGTACAAACTGGTCGTCAAACCGGCCGCGCAGGACGGCGAAGCGCCGACCATCAGCGCCGAGGTCGTGCGCGCCGTGGACATGGATGCCTCCGAAGAACAACATGCCTGTGCGAAATCTCTTGACAGCCGGAAATCTCAGCAGTAAATTCCAAGCAACAATTTATTTCCGTCGATCACGACGTGCGCGGTTGCCTGTAGGCAGCCCGCGGCGTGAGCGGCGAATCCGAAGGCCCTGATGCAGAGATGCTCGGGGCCTTTTGCTTTTGTCCAGTGTCTCCTCCGCCCTGCGTACCGGCCAGGGCGCTTCCGGCCCGGCCGCCACGTGCGCGCCGGGCCATTTTTTTGACCGAATGCTATGACCGACACCACCTACTCGCCCGAACTTGGAGCCAAGTTCTGCGCCGCGATGGCGTCGACGACCGACAGCATCGCCACGATCTGCAAACGCAAGGGCATGCCCAGCAAGGCCACCGTGTTCCGCTGGAAGGCTGACCACCCCGAATTCTCGAAGATGTACGAGGCCGCGAAGCTGGAGCAGCTGTACGGCGGCATCGAGGAGTGCACGGAGATCGCCGACAAGGCCGGCAAGACGCACGAAGAGATCGCGCACGCCAAGCTGCGCATCGAGACGCGCATGAAGGTCGCGCAGCGCCTGAAGCCGAAGGAGCTGGGCGAGAAGGTCGACGTGAACCACGGCGGCCAAGACGGCAACCCCCTGACGACCGTGACCCGCATCGAGCTGGTCCCGCTGACCAAATGACGACCGCGCGCATCGCCCTGCCCGACAAGCTGATCCCGATCTTCCAGGGTGAGGCTGACGTGCGCGGCTCGTACGGCGGCCGCGGCTCGGGGAAGACGCGCTCCTTCGCGAAGATGATCGCCCTGCGCGGCTACATCTACGGCATGGGCGGCGTGTCCGGCCAGCTGCTGTGCGCGCGCCAGTTCATGAACTCGCTGGCCGACTCCAGCATGGAGGAATGCAAGCGCGCCATCGAGGACGAGCCCTTCCTGGCCGCCTACTACGAGATCGGCGACAAGTTCATCCGCTCACGCGACGGCCGTATCTGGTTCGCCTTCGCCGGCTTGGACCGCAACATCGCCAGCATCAAGTCGAAGGGCCGCATCCTGATCTGCTGGGTGGACGAGGCCGAGCCGGTGACGGACGAGGCGTTCACCACGCTGATCCCGACGCTGCGCGAGGAAGGCGAGGACTGGAACGCCGAACTGTGGGTCACGTGGAACCCGAAGCGCAAGAAGGCCGCAGTCGAGCGGTTCCGCAATTCGAGCGACCCGCGCGTGAAGGTCGTAGATCTGAACTGGCGCGACAACCCGAAGTTCCCGGCAAAGCTCGAGCGCGATCGCCAGCGTGATCTGGCCGAGCGCCCGGACCAGTATGACCACATCTGGGAAGGCGGATTCGCGACCATCATCGAGGGCGCCTACTTCGCCGCCAGCCTGACCACCGCGAAGGCGCAGGGCCGCATCGGCCGCGTGGCCGCCGACCCGCTGATGACCATTCGCCTGTTCGTCGACATCGGCGGCACCGGCGCGCGCGCGGACGCCTTCACGATGTGGGCCACGCAGTTCATCGGCAAGGAAATCCGGGTGCTCGACTACTACGAGGTGGTCGGCCAACCCTTCGATGCGCACCTGGCGTGGCTGCGCAGCCGCGGCTACACGCCGGACCGCGCGCAAATCTGGCTGCCGCACGACGGCGCCACACAGGACAAGGTGATCGATGTCTCCTACGAATCAGCCTTCAAGAAGGCCGGCTACACCGTCACGGTCGTACCGAACCAGGGCAAGGGAGCGGCGGCAGCGCGGATCGAACAAACGCGCCTGATGTTCCCGCGCATCTGGTTCAACGCCGACACGACCGAGGCCGGCCGCGAGGCACTGGGTTTCTACCACGAGAAGCGCGACGAAGTGCGGGGCGTCGGCCTGGGCCCGGAGCACGACTGGTCGAGCCACGGTTCCGACTCGTTCGGCCTGATGTGCGTGTGCTACGAGGAGCCGTACGAATCGAAGCCGCTCAGCTATCCGAGCCTGGGCTATGCGTGAGGAGCAACATGAAGGGCTACACGAAATTTTCAAACTGGGGCTTCACGATCAACGAAGGGGCTGGACCGATCAATCTGACGTTGATCTGGCGCCCGCGCCTGTTCGTGTACGTGTACTTCTTCGGGCTCCGCTGGTATCGCTTCTTCGGGAAGCGAACGTAACAATCGATTAACGAACATGGGCAACGTCGTGAGACGCCCCCATCCAACATGGCAAAGACCCCTCTTACCGAAGAACAGCTGAAGGTGCTGATCGACACCGAACTGCGCCAGTCGTACGGCTACGGCTCGGGCAAGCTCGAGCAGCAGCGCCGGCGCGCGGAATACTTCTTCCTGGCCGAGCCCAAGGAAGAACTGGCGCCGCCGGCGATCGAAGGTCGTTCGAAGGTCGTCGACACCACCGTGCGCAACACGGTCCTCGGTATGGAGGGGCCGCTGCTCAAGACGTTCTACGGCTCGGACAATATCTTCGAATTCGAGGAGACGAAGCCCGAGGACGCGCCCAAGGCGAAGCTCATCTCCGAGTACGTCAACCTGATTTTTCGCCGTCGCAACCCGGGTTACCTGATCACCCAGACGTGGATCCGCGAGGCGCTGAACCAGAAGGTCGGCATCGTCAAGGTCTGGTGGGATCCGTCCGACGTCGAGACGCGCGAGGATTACGTCGGGCAGACCATCGAGCAGGTCACGATGCTGCTGGACGACGCCGAACTGTCGATTATCGATCAGAAGGCGTACGAAGACGAGGACGCGGCCAAGCAGCAGCAGGCCGTGCTGGCCCAAATGGAACAGCAGCTCGCCGCGATGGCGCAGCAGGCCCAGACCAACCCGCAGGCCGCGCAGCAGTTCCAGGCCGCGCAGGCGCAGTACGAGCAGGCGAAGGCCCAGCCGGCGCCGCTGCTGTACGACATCAGCGTGAAGCGGACGAAGACCGGCGGCCGCGTGCGCATCGAGAACGTGCCGCCCGAGGAATTCCTGATCTCGAAGCGGGCGAAATCGATCCCCGAATCGCCGTTCACGGCGCATCGCTTCAAGAAGACCATCGGCGAGCTGAAAGCTGACGGCTACACCCTGCCGGATCCGCTGCCCAGCGATGACGCTGGCGCGCAGTTCAGCACCGAGCGCATCGAGCGCCTGGACTACGTCGACTACGACGCGTACACGCAGGACGCGAACGACACCAGCATCGACCCGGCGCAGCGCACCGTGTGGGTCGTCGAATCGTACCTTCAGTGTGACTTCGACGGTGACGGCCTGCTGGAGTGGCGCAAGGTCACGAAGTGCGGCACGGCCATCCTCGACAACGAGGAATGCGACGGCCCGCCGTTCGTCGCGCTGGGCTCCATCCCCCTGCCCCACGTGTTCTACGGCATGTGCCCGGCTGACCTCGCGATCGAGCACCAGAAGATCAAGACGTCGCTCAAGCGGGCCGCACTGGACAACCAGTACCTGCAGGCCAACGGCCGCTACTTCGCCGTCGAGAACCAGGTGAACCTCGATGACCTGCTGAACTCGCGACCGGGAGGCATCGTCCGCATCAAGCAGCAAGGCGCCGTCGGCCGTCTCGACCAGGCAACCGGCGACGTAGCCGGCACGATGCAGATGTTGGAAGCGATCGAGGCCGACGCCGAGGAGGCCACCGGCTGGACGCGCCAGAGCCAGGGCGGCAACGGCCTGCAGCTGTCGCAGACCGCCACGCAGGCCAACATCATCACGAACCGCGCGGACTCGCGCGTGGAGTCGATCAGCCGCTACATGGCGGAAACCGGCTTCACTGAGCTGGGCCTGATGATCTTCAAGCTGGTGCAGCGGTACCAGAAAAAGGCCGAGATGGTGAAGCTGTCCGGCCAGTGGGTGAACGTCGACCCGCGCGAATGGCACACGGGCTTCACGCTGAACATCAACGTCGGCCTGGGCACGGGCAACAAGGACCAGCTGGTGCAGCACCTCATGCTGCTGGGCCAACGCCAGGTGCAGGCGCTGCAGCTCGGCTACGCCACGCCGGCGAACCTCTACGCCGCCGACCAGAAGCTGGCGAACGCGCTCGGCTTCAAGAACGGCAACGAGTTCTTCACGGACCCGAAGGACGTTCCGCCGCGGCCGCAGGCGCAGGACCCAGCTGTCGTGAAAGCGCAGGCCGACCAGCAGGCGCACATGGCTGAGCTGCAGTTCAAGGCCCAGCAGGGCGAGGCGGATCGCCAGCACACGGCCCAGATCGAGCAGATCAAGGCCCAGATGCAGATGGCTGTCGACCGCAACCGCCAGGAGGCCGAGGCGCAGCAGCACGCGCTGAAGGTCGAGTACGACGCCCGCCTGGCCGAGCTACAGGAGCAGAACCGCCACGCGCAGGAAGCTGCTCGGATCGAGCTGGAACGCTGGAAAGCACAGCTCGCGTCGGACACCGCGATCTACATCGCGCAACTGAACAACCAGGCGAAGACCGACGCGGCGCAATTGGCGGCCGACCGGGCCGCGCAAACCCAAACGGACGTGACGAATGACGACGCTTGAGCAACGAGCACATGAAGGCGACCTGGCCCGGCAGGTCTTGGAAAACGAGGCGTTTGGTCGGGCATTCGACGCCATCGAACAGGAGCACATCGAAGCATGGAAAAACGCACCGGCGCGGGACGTCGAGGGACGGGAAAGTCTCTGGAAGACGGTAAAACTGCTGCACAAACTCAAGGGAATGCTGGAAGCGGCGATGACGGACGGGAAGCTGGCGAGGATCGAGCTGGAGCGCCAGGTGGAGATGCTGGCGGAGGATCGCCGGGCCGGCCTGAACACGACTGGTTGGCCGTGACCGCCGCCGCGCGCGCCGACGGCCGCCTCGTGACCAGGGTATTCCACCCTGCGCCCGAAGAAGCCCTCGTCCACCTCGCGAATGGCGTGCACGCGCACGTCGAGACCGGTCCGGCCGGCTATCAGCTGACGACCGGCGAACGCATCGAACTCTAACCCACCCTTTGGACAATCCGGCGACGGAACCCAGAAAGGCATCACATGCACCCGAAATATTGGACGCGCCCGCGCGTCATGGCCCCGCTCGAAAGCGAAGGCAGCGCCGGCGGCGCGCCGGCCGCCGAGGACTTCGCCACGTTCTTCGACAACAGCGTCGGCGCCGACGACCAACAGCAGTCCGACGCGACAGCACAGGCCAGTGCCGAATCGCCGGAAGACGCCGCGGCGCGCCTGGCGGCCGAGGATGCGGCCAACGCAGATCAGGGCGACCAGACGCAGCAGACTGATCCGGCGGACGCCGACGCAAACGCCGACGCGCAGCCGAAGAAGTTCACCATCGACGTCGACGGCAAGCCGGTCGAACTGACCGAAGCCGAGATGGCCGAGCACGTGAAGAACGGCATGCGCCAGGCCGATTACAGCCGCAAGACGGCCGAAGTGGCCGAGCAGCGCCGCGCCGCCGAAGCCCAGCAGGCCGAAGCGCGCGCCCAGCGCGACCAGTACGCCGCGAAGCTGGACGCGTTCTCCCAGCAAACGAATTACGAGGTGAACGCGCTCCGCGCGCAGCTCACCGACGAACTGCTGCAGTCCGACCCGCTGTCGTACATGCAGATTCAGCGCACCGCCGACCAGCGACAAGCGCAGCTTCAGCAGGCCCAGCAGGCCCTGCAGCAGATCAACGAGCAGCGCACCCAAGAAAAGGCCGAGGCGGATCGTCACCACGCCATGGACCAGCGAGAGAAGCTCCTCGCCAAGGTCCCGGAATGGAAGGACGAGGCCAAGGCCAAAGCCGAGGTGTCGCAGCTCAAGGAATACCTGGTGCAGCAGGGCTATGAGCCCGGCGAAGCGGACTTCACCGATCACCGCTCGGTGATTCTCGCGCGCAAGGCAATGCAGTACGACGCGCTGATGGCGCGCGCGAAGGCCACGCAGACGAAGGTGGCCGCCGCGCCGCCGAAAGTCGCGCGCACGAGCGCGCCGGTGCCGGCCAACGACGGTCGCCCCACGTCGGTGCGCCGCTTCGAGCAGACCGGTTCGCGCGACGATGCTGCTGCAGCGTTCGCCGACATGTTCGGCTGACCCAACCACCCCATTCACTCATACGCCGTGAGGCGATAGGAGAAACAACATGGCAGCACCCACCAATACCTACACCAGCACGTCGGCCGTCGGCAATCGCGAAGACCTGACGAACATGATCTACCGGATCACGCCGACGGACACCCCGTTCATGTCGATGATCGCGAAGGGCAAGGCCACCAGTACGAAACACGAGTGGCAAACCCAGGCCCTGGCTACCCCGAGCAACAACGCCCAGGCCGAAGGCGACGACGCCGCGAACGCGACCGTCACCCCGACCGAGCGCCTGAACAACTACACGCAGATCTCGACGAAGACTGTCGGCGTGTCGGGCACCCAGGAAGCCGTCACGTCCGCCGGCCGTAAGTCGGAAATCGGCTACCAGATGATGCTGAAGTCCCTGGAGCTCCGCAACGACATGGAAGTCGGCCTCACCCAGAACGGTGTTGCAGCCACCGGCTCGCCCCGTCAATCGCGCGGCCTGGTCGGCTGGTTCGGCGACAACGTCGACGCCGGCGCCGGTTACGTCGCACCGAACTACCGCACCAACGTGGCCCAGACCGACGGTACGCAGGCTGCGTTCACCGAAGCGCGCATGAAAAACGTGCTGCAGAAGGTCTACACGGCTGGCGGCAACCCGAGCGTGATCATGCTGCCGCCGTTGGCGAAGCAGACGTTCTCCACGTTCACTGGCAACAGCAACCAGCGCACCGACAAGTCGGAAGACAAGAAGGTGACGGCGGCCACCGATGTCTACGTCTCGGACTTCGGCGAACTGAAGGCCGTGCCGAACCGCCGCATGCGCACGCGCGACGTCGCGATCCTGCAGCCGGACATGTGGGCGGTCGCCTACCTGCGTCCGTTCTTCACGCAGGACCTGGCGAAGACCGGCGACTCGACCCGCAAGCAGATCATCGTCGAGTACACGCTGGAAGCCCGCAACCCGGCCGCCAACGGCGCCGTGGTCGACATCCTGTAATCGCTCTCGCCTGGGCAACCGGGGCTTCGGCCCCGGTTTTTCTTTCCACGATAGGAGTGAACATGGATGCTTTGACCATTACCAACACAGGCGCGAACATCGCCACCGGCGCTGCGTCGGCCCGAGTGCCGATTCCGCCCGCATCCAGCGGCGAAATCCCGCGCTATGTGCGCGTGATCGCGACAGTGGCCGCGCACGTGAAAATGGGCACGTCGACCGTGACTGCCGTGGCGGCCGACCTGATGGTGCAGCCGGGTGACTCGGCGACCCTGACGGTTCCACGCGGCATGACACACATCGCCGCCATCCAGGATACGGCGGCCGGCACCGTCAATATCGTCCCGTTGGAGGACTGCTGATGAACCCGGTACTCGCCGCGCGCCTCGCGCGCCGAACTTCGCCGGGGGGCGTCACCACCAGCTTTGCCGAGCACGACGGCAAGATCTTCATCGCGCAGACGCAGGATTGCACGGCCATCGCCGAGCACGCGAAGCGGCTGCACAACGAGGGCCACCACGGATCAAGTGAAATGCGGCACGCGGCCTGCATCCCCGACGTGATCCTCGAAAAGTACATGAACGATCACAACGTCACGTACGCCGAGCTGATGACCAACCCCGAACACTTCCGCCGGATCTGCAACGATCCGGACAACAAGATGTTTCGCATCTGGCCGGGGCGAATCTAACACTTCCACCTTAACGCCGTGAGGCGCTGGGAAAACCATGCAGGCATACCAAGAAAATATCTCCGCGAAGGTCAGCGGCGTCCTGTCGCCAGTCCTGGGTGTCGAGGTTACGGTTACCGACACGGCAACCGGCAACCCGGCCGCGCTCTACAGCGACAACGGCGTGACGCCGATCACGCAACCTCTCGTGACCGACGAGACGGGCTATTTCGGCTTCTACGCAGCGAACGGCGACTACAAACTGACGTTCGCCAGCGCCCAGGTGCGCGTCGACCCGCGCTTCGTGCAGCTCTACGATCCAGATGAGGACGCCCCGCTGACGCAGCAACAAGCAGCGGCGCCGTCTGGCGCAGAACGGGTGGGAGGGACGTGGTTCGGTGGCATCAGCGCTACCGTTGCTCAGTTAGCCACGTCACTCGGGGCAAGCTTGATCGGCTACGTCCAGGCTGGTGTCGGCGCAGTCGCGAGGGCTCTGCAAGATAAGCTACGCGAGACGGTAAGTGTTGAAGATTACTACTCGCCATCCATGGGTAGCAATTGGACGCTGGCCTTTCAAAGGGCCGTGACCGCGCTTCCTGCCGGCGGGGTTGTGACCTTCAACACTCCCGGTACCGTGGACCTGACGGCCACCGTCGTGACCAGCGACAGCGCGCCTATCACGTTCGTCGGCAAGGGCGGAGCAACGGTCATCCGCAAGATGTTCAACGGCGACATGTTCGATCTCGGAAAGAAGAGCGAACTGCGCAACCTCAAGCTGGACGGCAACGGAGGTACTTACACCGGGCGCGGCGTCATTTTCCAGACCGGTGCGATCGATCTTGTATCGTGGCGCCGGATCGACAAAGTCGAAATGGTCAATATGAAGGGTTATCCGGTCGAATTCACCGTCGCGATTGCCGGCTATGGTTCGGTCATCAGTAACTCGTACCTCGGCGCTTACGACGGAACTACGGCGGCCGTGAAGTTGCCTGATTCTGAGACGAACGGCAACCGCCAGATGGTGAACGTCTACACTTCGGGCCCACTTTTTCATTCGGGGGGCTGCAACAATCACTACGCACAAGGGTGCGAAGGAGGTGCTCCGATACTGACCTCGTCCGCAGTCAAGGTTCGAATGGTTGGATGTCGCATTCCGTATTCGGCCTCTACTCCCACGTTTGATGTCGATGGAACGGACACGGTTGTTGTCGGATGCACCCTTGGCGTGAACGCCATCAACTTCAAGTCCACGTTGGCCAACTGCATCTGGCAGGGCAATGCGGACAGTGGTGCTGCCCCGACCATCACCGATCTGTCAAACGGCACAAACCGGATCCAGATCAAACGGCAGTTGTACACCCCCACGTGGTCATCCAGCGGCACGGTGCCGGCATTGGGCAATGGCACGCTCGGCGGCGCCTGGTGCCGTGACGGCGAGCGCTGCAAGGCAAACGGCACGCTGAATGTCGGTAGCACGACGACGGTGTCCGGTAGCACGACGTGGACGATGACAATGCCATATACGGCCGCCAGGAATCATGTAGGCAGCGGGTTTATTCAGCAAAGCACGGGCGGTGTGAAGCAGTATCCCGTCACCTGCCTGATCGTGGCGAACTCGAACGTTATCCAATTCATCGCCGCAGGCAACACCAACGCGGTCGGCGGCGCCTCGCCGGGCGCATGGGCATCCGGGGACCTGTTCGTTTGGGATATCGATTTTCTCATCAAGTGACCTATGACAATCATCGCCCAAACTATTGGCACGAACTCGTCGCGCGACTATGACTGGCTGAAAGCGTCCGTCGCCGGATGGCTGCACCGCACCGACCTGACGAGTGTGATCCCGGACTTCGTCATGCTGGCCGAGAAGCGAATCAACGGCCTGCTGGAGTCTCGTCAGCAGGACCTGGTGGCGACGCTCACGACGACGGCCGGCGAGCCGACGGTCGACCTGCCCCGGGATTTGAATTCGATCCATGGGATGTCGCTCCCGCCCTACGGCAAGGTCGACTTCATGGATGTCGCGACGTTTGATCGGGACTACGCGAGCCAGTCAAGCGGGCCTCCGCGCAATTACAAGATCGTCGGAAATACGATCGAACTGGGGCCGACACCTGATGACGTGTACAGCATCAAGTGCACGTACCGGGCCGGCGTTCCTGCGCTCGCCGACAACGCAGGCACGAACTGGCTCATCGAGCAGCACGCTGAGATCTACCTGGCCGCGACGATGTGCGAGGCGCTGATCTACATCGGCAACGTCGAGAAGTTGGCGACGTGGGAAGGCAAGTTTGCCGCCGCGGCATCCGCCCTCAATTCGACCGACTGGAAGGCCGCCGGCCCGATGGTCGTGCGGTCCGATTCCTACACTCCGTAAGGACAAACCATGGCAGTTGAATCCGTCACCTACATCGGTGACCTGAACCCGGCTTTCCCGACAGGATCGGAGCCGAAGAGCCAGGGCGATGACCATCTGCGCAACATCAAGATCGCGTTGCAGAACAGCTTCCCGGGCTTTGCCGGCGCGGTCATCGCCACTGGCGTCGATGGCGGCGCTGCGAACGCCTACACGCTGACGCCGGCAGACCCGCTGCCCGGCTACGTGGCGCGCATGCTCGCCGTTTTCATTCCGACCGCGAACAACACCGGCGCGTCGACGCTGAACATCTCAGCCCTGGGCGCGAAGCCCATCCTGTCGGTGGCCGGCTTGCCGCTGATCGCGGGCGACCTGACCGCGGGGCGCTTCTATTCCGCCTTCTACGACGGCACCGCGTTCCGGCTGGACAACGTCACCCAGAACTACGTCGACCAGCTGGTGATCAGCGGCACGCTGCCGGGCGTGAACAACCCGGCGAACGCCGGCAAGGTGTTCAGCACGGACGGCGCCGCGGGCCAGTGGATCAGCCTCGACGGCCGCGGGGCGCCGATCAAGGACAAGGGAAACAGCGGCACCACGCCCCAGGTGGTGAATTACGCCGACGGCGAGGGCCAGACCATCACGGCCACTGGCGCCTTCAGCCTCTCCGCTTCCGGGTTCCCTGCCGGCCGGTTCGCCTCGGTGCTGGTGCGCGGATACAACCTCGGCGCCTACGCGCTGACGTCGACGGGGATCACGTGGGTGAAAAGCGACGGCACGACGACGACGAACTTCGGCGCGTCGGGGATCACGTTCCCGGCCAGCGGCGAAGGCTTCTTCGCGCTCTTCTCGTACGGGGACGGCACGATCTACGGGAAGGCAGCATGAACCCGGCCGTGCAGGCCGTGATCTGCGGCCGGCGCCGGCAGCAAGTCACGCAAACATTCAATGCGAACGCCTCATGGACCGCGCCGTTTACAACCAGTCGTACTGACCTCCGCGGGAATGGCGCGCGCGGGGTGGACGGAACCTCGAGCTGGCTGAAACATATCACCACAACCTATTTCAGACGCGATGGTGGGCCAAATCTTGTTCTCGACAACGGGACCAGCTCGGGCACAGGGCCAATGCCGAATGATTATTGCGACGCCGCGACGAACTATTCGTTCGAGGAGAACCCAACCTATTTTGCCAGCCAGGTTTGCTACCACTACGAGAACACGTCGATCCCGCCAACGACAGGGGCTCCGGCCACGGCGTTCGGCAAAACACTTCCGGGTAGCACGGGAAACGTAACGCCGCCGACGACCACGTTCTCCGACATTCCGATCACACCAGGCGCGAGCTACAACATAGTCGTGCCAGCCGGTGGCTCGGTGAAGATCACCTACTTCCAGTGAGGGGAAATGAAACCCATCCCGTTCGACAAGCCCGGGGCGATCGGCGTCATCAAAGACGTCGCCGCGTCCGAGCTCCCGCCGGGCGCCTGGTCGGACGCCAGTAACGTCCGATTCCTCGACGGCGCCGCGCTGCAGTTCCTCGGCCACGGCCAGGTGTACAACAGCCCGAGTGAAGCGCCGCAGTACCTGCTGCAGGCGAACGTCGGCGGCCTGCGGTACTGGCTGTATGCGACGGCCGCGCACGTGTTCGCCGTCTCGAACGCGTCCGGATCGTCAGTGCACACCGACATCACGCACGTCACGCCACGTGCGGGCACGGTCAACGCCTGGTCCGGGTGCGTGTTCGGCGGCGTGCCTGTCCTGAACGCTGGCGACGGCAAGCCGCCGATGTACTGGGACCAGAACCTGACGCACAAATTTGCCGACCTGCCTGCGTGGCCGGCAGGCGTGTCGTGCAAGGTGATCCGCCAGTACAAGAACATGCTGATCGCGCTCGGCGTGACCAAGGCCGGTACGCTCTACCCCTACATGGTGAAGTGGTCGAATCTGGCCGTCGCTGGCGCGCTGCCGTCGACGTGGAACGAGGCCGACGCGACGCAGGACGCGGGCGAATTTGACCTAGCCGAGGGCCAGGACCCGCTCGTCGACGGTCTAGGCCTGAAGGACAGCTTTGTCGTGTACAAGGAATCCTCTACCTGGGCGATCGACTACATCGGCGGCGTGTTTATCCTGAAGCCGCGCAAGGTCTCGGGCATGAGCGGGCTGCTGAACATGAATTGCGCCGTCGACTTCGACAGCGGCATGCAGAACATGCATTTCGTCGTCACGGGCAGCGACATCGTGATCCACGACGGTTTTTCTGCCGCCTCCGTGCTCGACAAGAAGGCGCGCCGGTTCTTCTTCCAGAACATCGACGTCACGAACAAGGGCAAGGTCTTCGTCTTCAAGAACCCGTTCCTGAACGAGATCCTCGTTGCCTACCCGAGCATCGGCGCCACCTGGTGCGACACGGCGCTGGTCTACAACTACGTCGACGGCACGGTGTCCTTCCGTACGCTGCCGAACATCACGCACGCGGCATACGGCCCGGTCGACAACTCGCTGGCCGGCAACTGGAACCAGGACAGCGCGCCGTGGGACACGGACCTGACTGCGTGGAACGGCCCGGATTACACGCCGGATACGGCGCGCGTCATGATGGGCAGCGCCGACGTCAAGCTGTTCCTGCTCGACGCCTCTGCCAGCTTCGACGGCGAGTTGCCGGACGCCTGGATCGAGCGCCGCGCGCTGCACTTCGACGCGCCCGAGCGCATCAAGGAGATTTCGTGCGTGCGCCCCCGCATCAGCGGGAACCGCGGCGGCACGGTGATGGTGCGACTAGGCTGGTCGGACACCCCGGACGGCGAACCGACGTGGGCAGATGCTGACCCGTTCACGATCGGCAGCACGATCAAGGTCGACCGCTTCGTGTCGGGCCGGTACCTCGCGATTCGCTTCGAGACCGGCACGGCGTACAGCTGGCGCCTCGACGGCTTCAGCATCGAAGTTTCGGACGCAGGGGAATTCTGATGCGACCGACGAACAGCAACAGCAACAGCTATCAGCCCGGCGAGCCGCCGGCGGACCCGGCGCAGCTCCAGCGCTTCCTGCGCGAGGAGCTGACGCGACTGAAGACCGCGATCGACGCCGTAGCCGACGGGTTCGCGCCAGTCGTCTACGCGCCGCCTGCGAAACCGCGCGCCGGAATGCTGCGCAATGCCGACGGTACGCAGTGGGACCCCGGCGACGGCGCCGGTCTTTACCGATACGACGGAACTGCCTGGAAATTTCTGGGCTGACATTTTTTACTCATACGCCGTGAGGCGGTAGGAGATTTACATGGGACTTCTCAGTAGCATTGCGAGCATCGCGGCACCCATCGCGGGCACGATCTTCGGCGGGCCCGTCGGCGGCGCCATTGGTGGTGCGGTTGGCGGCCTGCTCGGCGGCAAAAGCCAGCCGAGCAATCTGACCACGAACCAGAGCGGCACCCAGACCGGAACCACCAGCACGACGCTGAACCCGGCGATTGCCCAGATGATCGGGTTGAACGGCAGCGGCGGCGTGCTGGGCGGTCTGGCCAACTCGATGGGACAGCACAACCTGCTGTCCGATGTCGGAAAGGACTTCAATAACGCGAACGCGCAGACGATGCTGTACGACGCGCTGGGCGGCACGACCAGCCTGCTGAAGAACCCGTACCAGTTTCCGACGATTGGTGCCGCACAGATCGACGCGCCGAGTCAGAACAACATCGACCTGACGCCGACGTTCAACAGCCTGCTCAGCGGCGGCAACAACCAGGCGCTGCGCGACTCGTTGAGCTACGGCACGCAGTTGACCGGCGCGCAGTTCCAGAAGAACCAGACGGACCTGACGAACAATCTGATGCGCAACGTCTTGCCGAGCCTGCGCAGCAATTCGGTGCTCGCCGGCCAGTATGGCGGCAGCCGCCAAGGCATCGCGGAGGGCAACGCGCTGTCGGACTACACGAACCAGCTGACGAACGCGAACACCCAGCTCGGGCTGGCGAATAGCGCGAACACCACCGGGCAGCTCGCCAATGACTACCAGATGGGCCAGAACCGCGCCCTCTCGGCGGCGCAGGGCTTGAGCGCGCAGCAGTACGCGACAGCCGCGGCTGACGCAGCCGCACGCCAAGCGGCGGACAACACGAACGTCAATTCGCTGCTGAACACGAACGCCCTGAACAGCTCGAACAAGATTGCCGGCGTCGGACTCCAGCAAGGGCTCATCAACAGCGCGGGTAACTACGCGAACAGCGACCTGACGCGGCTCGGGGCTACGGCGGGCATCCTGGCGCCGTTCATGGGGGCCGGGGCGACGACGAACACGACGAACAACACGACCGGGAACGTCTCGCAGCCGCTGTACCAGAACACCGCTGGCAACATGCTGGGCGGCGCAATGCTCGGCGGTCAGATGAGCGGCCTGCTGGGCAGCCTGTCAGGCGGCTCCAGCTCGCTCTACAACACGCCGAGTTCGATCGGCGGGTACACGCCGGCTACCTCGATGCAGGTTCCGTCGCTGCCGTTCCTCTCCTCGATTTAAGGATCAACCATGGCAGGACTTCTTGACCTCTTCAACAGCGACGATCCTGTCCAGCGACAGGGTCTGCTGGCTGCGGCCGCAGGGCTGCTCAATGCGTCGGGCCCGTCGATCATGCCGCACAGCCTGGGCCAGGTGGCGGCCAGCGGCCTGACCGGATACCAGGCCGGTAAGCAACAGGCGCTGGACCAGCAAAAGGAGCAGATGCAGATGGCGATGCTCCAGCAGCAGGTTGCGCAGGCGACCCGGAAGAACAACCTGATCAACGACTTTCTTGCGGACGCGCTCGGCCGTGGGCAGCCGTCCGCGATGGCCGGCGCAGCCGCGCCAGGGATGAGCGTTGCGTCCGTGCCGTCGGGCGCTGCCGGCGCGGCGCCATCGGCATCGAGTGGCACGCCCGGCTTCGGCGGCGTACCTGCGGCCGCGATCGCCGCAGATCTCGCATTCAAGAACGGTGAGCATATCGGCGAATGGATGAACGACCGTAGCAAACCGACGGACTTCACGAAGCTGCTCATCCAGGCCGGCATCGATCCGAATTCGGACTTGGGCCGCCAGGTCATGCAGCAGCAGGTCTTCAAGCAGAACCACGTCCCGCTCGTGGCGGGTCGCGCGGGCGCGCCGATGTACAACCCGGACGGCACGATCGCCGCGATGGCGCCGATCATCCCGAAGAATGCCGTGCCCACCATCGAAAACGGCCGCGTTACCGGCGTGACGCCGCTGCAGGGCGCCGCGGGCGTCGAGCAGATTAATGCGTACGCCGATCAGGCCGGCAAGAACCAGGCCGAGCCGATGGCAGGCTTCGACGCGAGCGGGAACCCCGTGTTCACGAACAAGCTCGCTGCAGCGTCCGGTGCGTCCTGGACCGGCGGCACGATCTCGGCCGGCACGCTCAAGCTGCTGGAGAAGAGCGCCGCCGCCGGCAACAAGGACGCACAGGCCGCGCTGGCGGCATACCAGCAGGCCCAGGCGCAGCGCGTCACGCCCAGCTTGGCCCCGGGCGTCGAAAAGTCCATCACCGGCAACGTCGAGACGATGAACAACGACTTCGCCGACCTGTACGCCGCCAACAAGAACGCACCGGTCACGCTGGCCATTCTGGACAACATCAAGAAGCTGGCGCCGAAGGCGATCACCGGCACGAGTGCCGACAAACTGGCGTACGTGAACGGCCTGCTGACCATGGGCGGCATGCAGCCGGCGAAAGACCTGGCCTCGGCGACCGACCTGCTGAACAAGAACGCGAACATGTTGGCGATCAACATGCGCCTCGGCGCGAGCGGCGGCGGGTCGGATGCGCTTCAGGCGCTCGCCCAAGCCGCGAACCCGAACAGCCACATGCAGACGGACGCCATCATCAAAGCAGCCGACGAGGTGATCGGCCAGGTGAAGATGCGCCAGGGAATGTACCAGCAGCTACTGCCTTTCAAGATGAACAACGACGTGCAAGGCTACTACGGCGCCCAGCAGCAATTCGCCAGCCAGGCGGATCCGCGCACGTACCAGCCGGATCACGCGCCGGCGGCGGCGACGGCGCCGCACGCACCGGCCGCACCGCAGAAGTTCGACATGTTGCCGCCGGCCGCGCAGTTCACCGGAAGGCGCATGCGCGCCGACAACGGGACAACCTACCGTTCCGACGGCAGCAAGTGGGTAAAGGAGTAAGGCATGGGATACACCCTCATCGACGAAAACGGTGCGCCCGCCAAGGGCACGTACACCCTGCTGCCGGACGACGCACCGAAAGCCAAGCCGTTCGGCCAGCAGTTGAACGACGCGATCGCGGACGTGCCCCGCCAGCTGGGCCTGACCGCGCGTTACGGCCTGGAGGGCGTCGGCGGCATGCTCGACACCCTGGCCACGCCGTTCCGCGTCGCGCTCAACGCGGTGGGCGTCAACTCGAAGCCGGGCAGCGGTCAGGTGCTCGCGAATGCGCTTGGCCTGCCGCAGCCGCAGACCGCGCAGGAGCGGATTGTCGGCGACGCCGCGCGCACGGTAGCCGGCGGCGTCGTGCCGCTCGGCGCTGGCGCGGCGCTAGCGAAGGGCGCATCCGGCGTCACGCAAGGCGTCGGCCGCATGCTCGCATCCAATCCAGGGCAGCAGCTTGTCTCCGCGGCCGGCTCCGGTCTCGCCGGCGGGTACGCGCGCGAGACCGGCGGCAACGATGGCGCCCAGCTGGTCGCCTCGATCGCCGGTGGCCTGGCCGCGCCGCTGGGCATGGCAGCCGCACAGCGCGGCGTTGCGGCAGCCGGCCGCGCTCTCGCGCCTCGCGCGTCTGCGCCGCAACAGATCGACGTCACGATCAACAACGCGCTGAAGGAATCCGGCATCACGCTGGGCGATCTGCCTGCGAACGTGGCAAACGGCATCAGGAACGACGTCACGGCCGCGTACAAGACGGGCGGCCTGCTGTCGCCCGAGGCAATCCAACGCCTCGCCGACTACCGGCTGACCGGAGCGACGCCGACGGCGGCCGGCCTGACACTGGACCCGGCCATCGTCTCGCAGCAGAAGAATCTGGCCAAGCTGGGCATCAACAGCAAGGACCCGCTTGCGCAGCAGCTGGGCCAGATGGAGAACGCGAACAACCGCGCGCTGATCAACGGGCTGAACGACCTTGGCGCTCGTGCCGCCGCTGATCCGATCGGTGGCGCGCAGACGATCATGGGCGCCCTTGCCGAACGCAACGCGCAGGCACAGGCCCAGATCAGCGGCCTCTACGGGCAGGCGCGCGATTCTGCAGGCCGCGCGGCGCCGCTCGATCCGTACGCATTCACCCAGCGCGCGGGTGATCTGCTGAACGAGGCGAACGTCGAAAGCTTCCTGACGCCGGACATCCGCAACAAACTGAACGGCTTCGCCAGCGGCCAGATCCCGCTGAACGTCGACATTGCCGAGCAGTTCAAGACCGGCATCGGCAGGCTGCAGCGCAACAGCAGCGACGGCAACGTGCGCACGGCCCTGGGCCTCGTGCGCCAAGCGCTGGACGAAACGCCGCTGCTGGGCGAGCACGGGCCGTCGCCGATCTTCGGCGGCAACCAGATGACGGTGTCCGGCGGTCTGGCCAATGCAGCACCGGTGGCAAGCATTGGCCAGGAAGCGCTGGACGCCTTCAGCCGCGCGCGCGCCGCGAATCGAAACTGGATGCAGACGGTCGAGCGCACGCCCGCCCTGCAGGCCGTGCGCGACGGCGTCGAGCCGGATAAGTTCGTCCAGCAATTCATCGTCGGCAGTGGCAACGGTGCGAGCGTGATGAGCGTGGCCCAGTTGAAGAACCAGATCGCGGGCAGCCCCGAAGCGATGGACGCGGTTCGCCAGCAGATCGCCGGCTACCTGAAACAAAAAGCGCTGGGCGGCGCGGCCGACGAGGTTGGGAACTTCAGCCAGTCGAATTACAACAAGGCCCTGAATGCGATCGGCGAGCGCAAGCTGAACCTGTTCTTCAGCCCTGACGAGGTCCACCAGATGAAGGCAATCGGGCGCGTGGCCAGCTATGAGCAGTTCCAGCCGGTAGGCTCGGCCGTGAACAACTCGAATACGGCCAGCACTGCGGGCGCGATGTGGTTGGATCGGATCGCGAACAGCTCGTTGCTGTCGAAAGTGCCCGTGTTGGGCCCATCCGTGCAGCCGGCCGTCCAGAACATCGTGATTGGCATGAAGGCCGGGCAGGCGTTGAACGTCCCGGCGAACATCGCGATGCCGGTGCCGCGCGCGCCGCTGCTGGCCCCCGGGGTGGCGCTCGGCCCGGCCGCGTTCATGCTCGAACAGGATGGTCGAAACCGCTGATCACTTCCCGCGCGAGTTCCACCAGCCGACGATGAGCATCGCGATCACGGAGCCCAGCTGGATCGGATCGAAGTGCATGTAGTTCTCCTTGTGTTTCCAACAATTATAGGCCACCCGAGCGGTGGCCTTTCCTTTTCCCCATGAAAGCAAATCAAATGAGTGAACCTCTCTCGACCGGCGCAGCCGGCGTCGCAGGCTGGAAGATCCTCGGCGGCCTGGCCGGCACCGGCATTGGCGCCGGTCTGGCCGCATACATCGTCATGTCCATGACGAAGCCCAAAACCAATCAGGAATGGCACGCCTCGCTGATCTGCACGCTCGTCGGCTCGATCGGCGGCGGAGCCTGCCTGATCAGTTGGCTCGGCCTGCAGCGTTGGGCGAACGACGTGTTCGGCCTGGTCGGCATGTTCGGCATCGCGTTCGCGTGCGGCCTGCCGGCTTGGCTGATCATTCGCGCGCTGTTCCTGTACATCGACAAGAAGCGCGACGCGGACATTACCGAGATCGTTGCCGACGGAGCCCAGGCTGTGAAAGCCGTGAAGGACGCGCTGCCATGACACCCGCCGAATTCATCGACAACATCCTGCCGGGCGCGCGCGTCTGCCAGCGGACGGCCGGCATCCCGGTCAGCTTCACGATCGCGCAGGCGGCGCTGGAATCTGGCTGGGGTTCACGCGTGCGCGGCAACAACCTGTTCGGGATCAAGGCCGACAAGTCCTGGACGGGCCTGACCGTCGACGTGCCGACGCACGAGGTCGTCAACGGCCAGCGCATCGCCATCACCGACAAATTCCGCGCCTACAGCAGTTGGGCCGACTGCCTGCAGGACCGCGCGCAGTTCTTCTTCCGCAACCCGCGCTACGCAAAGTGCTTCCGCGAGACGACTGGCCCCGGTTGGGCCCGCGCAGTGGCTGCTGCCGGCTATGCGACAGACCCCGGCTACGCCGACTCGCTGATCGCCATCATCCGCTGCCGGAACCTCCAGCAGTACGACGTCCCGGCGGTGGCGCCATGACGGCGCTCGAACGCCTACTGGTCAGCGTGGTGGCGGCCGTCGTGCTGCTTGCCGTAGGCACGTTGGGCGTGCGCGCGTACGGCGCCCACCGATACAACGCTGGCCGCGCTGCCGCAATCGAGGAGCGCGCACAGACCGACGCCGCGGCCGTGCTGAAGCGCACGCGCGAGAACGCCGCCACGGCCACGCACCAGGCCGTCAGCAATGCAACCATCACGGAGAAAAAACATGAAGAGATTCAGCCTGTTCGCGAGCGCATTGTTACTCGCCGCGTGTACGTCGGCTCCGCGCTATGCGGTGACCGACCTGCCGCCACCACCGAAGCGGAAAGCACCGCCGGCAGCGACAGCGCCGATTCACCCGGCCGGCTGGTTCGACGAGACGTTGAGCGAGATCTTGTCGCGCTGAAGTTGGCCGTCGAGGAAGACCTGGCCACGGGCCGCGCCTGCCAGGCGGTGCTCAAAGACGAAGGCATGGTGCCGTGATGGACCTGCACGTCATCGAGCCAGGACGCGAGCCGGATCTGGTAGCGCGCGTGGTCGACGGCCAGCTCATCATCGTGCCGCCGACAGCGCTTGCACCAGCGCCTGCCGCTGTGCAGGCTGGTGACACGAACCGCTCTGAAATGTAAAGTATGCGGTGATGGCTGGGTCAATTTCTTTGGAAGATGCCTGAACTGGCCAAGGATTAATGCGGGTTTCAATGGGGCCTATCTTCCAAAGAATTCATCCGGGTAGGTAGAAAAATCAGCTACTTACGTGCTTTTGGGCAGCGGATTGTGATTCCTGTTGTCGTGGGTTCGAGTCCCATCAGCCACCCCAAGAATTCAGCAGTAAAAGCAAAGGGTTGCAAGCGTAGTCGCTGCAACCCTTTGTCGTTTCTGGCGTTCGTTCACGCTTCCACTCGCCTGAACTCGACAACCCATATCCACGGATTGTCGTCCCAGCTGCCCGTACCGTTGATCTGTTCCCACAGCGAGCGGTAGCTGTCGACCGGGTTGCCGCCGCTACGCTCGATGCCTTCAGCGACCGCATCGTGCTCACTGATCGTCTGCAAGCGCTCGACCCGCACGGACACGACTTCCAGCAGGATACGGCTCGCCACGCGCGGCATGAACAGTGCCGGACGCGCGTACCAGCCCGGCGTCGCGGAGCGCCCCTTTTCCACCGGCAGGTCCGGATCGTCCGCCGCGTACTGGTATGCATGGCTGCATTCCCGGGTCATGTCGGCGAAGCGCCACTCGTCGCGTTGCTTCTTCTCGTTAAAGTGCCTGCCCCAGCGGCCCCACGCGAAGAAGCTCTCGCGCACCCACAGCCGGTCGCCGGGCCGACCGTAGGGACTACGCGAGTCCGTGAGGACGCTGCCCTCCCGCCCTTTCACCGCGCGCCGTGTCTGGGTCTTCGTACCGGCCAGCAGTGCGTGCACCATCGGCGCACTGAACAATATGCCGCGTTCATTCATGTCGAGGTGCCTGTTGATCATCGGTGGGCCCAATATACCGAATTCCGGCACCCCAACCGTACGCCACCCTATTTCCGCTTGGACTAAAATGCGCGTCGGAAATGTACTTACGTCAATCATATTTGAGCAAATGAATCATTTGCCCTATACTTGACCCCGGTACACACCTAAAAACGAGCGGCAGGCATCACGTTGACCTGACCGCCGTGCGGCACCGCCGCAGCGCGGATGCATCCAGAGCATCCAGTCTTTCAACGGGTCCAGACGCCGGCCAACCGCGCCGCGCTGCGACCGCTACCTCCGCGCGCCGGACGGATCCAGGCTTCCCCCGGCCCGCACCGAGGTCTTTCAATGAGGGCCGATCTTCATGACCCCAACACGACCAACGCGTCGCCACCGCCTGCTCGCAACGGCATGCGCGCTGTGCGCCATCCTGATAACGCCGGCGCACGCCGCCAGCCGCAAGCCGCCGCCAAAAACGCCGAAGACGCCCGTCATCGCCGACTTCACGCAACTGAGCGGCTCCCGTCCCGGCGAATGCGCCGCCCCCGCCAACCCCGCCCTGTCCGGCCTGGGCGAACCGACGATGCGCCGCTGCGCGTGGAGCCAGCGCGTGGAGATGGTGTACTGGCGCAGCATCCCGACGCCGGCCGCGGCCTGCCTGTCCCCGACCGCCATCGCGTGGCACCGCCTCACGCAAGCCATCCACGCGGATGCGCCGCCCTGGAACAGCGCCTGGTCCGGCCGCACGGTGACCACGAGTACGCCCGAAACCCGGCAACTGGCCGCACTCTGGCGCGGCGACGACGGCCAGTGGTCGGCGGCGCTGTGGCGCTGGCAGCCGTCCGACAAGCCGGCCACGCGCGACTGGCAGGCCGGCCACTGGAACGATGTGACGAAGGCCGCGCACGACATCGACGCGGGCAATCCGCTGCCGGCGGCGGCGCCGCTGTTCGTCGCGTGGCGCGATGCGTCGCAGGGCAAGCCGCGCGTGCTCGATGGCGATACGTGGCGCTGGGTGTCCGACAAGACGTGCCTGCGCCTGGAGACGTCGGGCATCAGCCAGACGCGCATCCACCTGCCCTATTCGCGCGACGATGCGCGGCTGGAGCAGCGCAGCGGCATGCAGGTGCTGCTGGCGCGCCGCTTCCCGAATGCCGAGTGGCTGCAGCCCTTTACCTTGCTGGAGCCGGGCCGTCCCGGCGACCGCACCGGCGCGAAATTCATCGCCGTGTGGCGCGAAGGCGCCAGCGTCAAGGGCCAGTTGTGGATTCCGCTGCGCGACGACGCAGGCATCGTCCGCGCGCGCATCGTCAGCGACCTCGCGCCGGCATCCGCGGAGCGCCAGAAGGAGCTGGCGAAGCAGCGGGCCGACGTGATCGGGCGCGAGCTGACCGCGCTGGCCCACGCATGGGAGGTGCGCCATGAATGACGAACTGTCCACGCCCCTCTGGCTGCTGTCGCCGCTGGCCGTGCTGGGTGCCGGCCTGATGGTCGCGCTCGTGATCGGCCTGACCCTGCAGCGTTTCCGCATCCCTAAACTGTATGGCGCCGTGATCGCGGGCCTGCTGCTCGGCGCGACGGGTGCGGGCTTCATCGACCGCGCGCTGCTCACGCAGTTCCAGGAACTCCTCAACGGCGCCGCCGCGCTCGTGCTGTTCGAGGTCGGCCGCAAGATGGACCTCGCGTGGCTGCTGCGCAGCGGCCGCCAGGGCGCGAGCCTGCTGCTCGCCACGCTCGCCCGCGGCGCCGCGGCCGCCGTCACGCTGGGCCTCTTCGGCCTGCCGTGGGGGGCCGCGATCTTCATCGGCTCGATCCTCATCGCCGTCAATCCCGTCATCCACAGTTCGATGGTGGCGGACGAAAACGCGAGCGGCACGAGCACGTTCGCGACGTCGAACATGGTCGGACTCTCCAACTTCGTCGCGCTGCTGGCGCTGGGCGTCACGCTCGCGTGGACGCGCAGCCACGGCCAGGACGCCGACAGCGATTTCTGGACGGAGCTGATGCGCCAGGGCGGCAAGCTGGTGGTAGGCGCCCTGATCGCCGTGCTGTCCTACGGCGTGTACGCGCTGGCCACGCGGCTGTGCAAGGTGCCGGCGACGCTGCGCCCCGGCATGCTGCTGGCCGCGCTGCTGATCGACCTGGGCCTGTGCTCCGTGATGTCGGCGAGCGCCCTGCTGTCGCTGCTGCTGATGGGCGTCCTGCTGCGCAACGCGGAGAAGCGCGACAACGTGTTCCAGGCCCAGTTGAAGACGGCGCAGGACATCGGCTACGTGCTGCTGTTCTTGATGTCCGCGGCGCTCGTCGACCTGCACGCGCTGCTGCACGGCTGGACCATCGTCGCCGCGCTGACGGTGTTCGCGGTCCGCATCGCGGCCACGCGCCTGGCCCTGTGGCCGGGCACGGCCTGGGACATGCGCAAGCAGCATGCGATGGCCTTGTCGATGTGCTCCCTGGTCAGTTACGGCGGCCTCGTCGTCGACAACACCCTGAATGCCTACACCGGGCTCGATGCGACGTCCACCGCCGTGATGGGCGCGCTGCTGACCCTGAACGTCCTGCTGGCCCCCGGCCTCACATGGCTCGGTTTGCACCTTGCAGGCGAAACCTATCGAGGAGGTGCCCAATGAGCGAATTACTGAACGACGAAGCGCTGGGGAAGCTGAAGCAGGATGCGCAGGCCCATGCGGTATCGGGCCAGGGCCCGGCCTATCTGCCCGACTTCAAAGCATCCACCGTCGGCACGATGGGCATCGAACTGGAACTGATGGTGCTCGACCGCCTCACGTTCGACCTGTTTCCCGCCGCGCCCGACATCCTGCGTCTGCTGGACAAGCACGACAAGCCGTGGGTGCACACGCCGGAGATCACGACGTCGATGCTGGAAGTGGCGACGGCCATCCTGACCTCGTTCGACGAGGCGGCCGAGCAGCTGGAACACATCCGCACGACGGTGCAGCGCGCCGCGTTCGACGTGGGTGCGTCGATCTCGGGCGGCGGCGCGCACCCGTTCCAGAAGTGGAACGAGCAGCGCATCTACCCGAAGGAACGCTACTTCGCTTCGGAGCGCAAGTTCGGCTATCTGGCCAAACTGTTTACGGTATTCGGCATGCACGTGCACATCGGCGCGGGCACGCCGGACGAAGCGATGCGCCTGTGCTCCTGGCTCACGCAACGCGCGCCGCTGTTCATCGCGCTGTCGGCCAATTCGCCGTGCTGGCAGGGCGAAGTGTCGGGCTTCTGCAGTTCGCGCAGCAATGTCGTGGGTGCGTTCCCGATGAGCGGCATCCTGCCGTACGAGATCCGCACATGGGACGACTTCCGCGCCCACTTCGACCAGCTGGCCGGCCACGGCATCGTCAACAGCATCAAGGATTTTTATTGGGACGTGCGGCCGAAGCCCGAATACGGGACGATCGAACTGCGCGTGCTGGATACGCCGTTGAAACCCGTGTACGCGGCGGCGCTGGCGTGCTACGCGCGTGAACTGTGCCTGGAATGGGCCGACCAGCCGGGCCGGTGGCCGACCAGCAACAGCCGCGAGCTGTACATCTGGAACCGCTTCAACGCGGCACGCGACGGCGTCGAGGCGACGTGGATCGATCCGGAATCGGGTGCGTCCATGCCCATCGGCGAAGCGATCCGCGCCGACCTCGAGCGGCTGAAAAAACGCTCGCGAGACCCGGGCTTCGGCAAGGCCTGCGAGGTGATCGAACACCTCATGAAGGATGGCGGACAGGCGCGCTGGCTGCGCGCCCATCTCGCGTCCGGCGGCGGCATGAACGATCTCGCCCGGATGGCGAGCGAGATGTTCGAGGACGGCGCGCCGCTGGGTTAATCAAGAACGGTGCGGATTGTTGGGACGGTTGTCGAAGCGGTTCGGCACGCCGTCGCCGTCGCGGTCGCCGTGGCGCCAGCCGCCACGGTCCAGTTGCCAGCCGCGGTCGCCCTGGCGCCATTCCGGACGATGCCAGACATAGCCCGGACGCACCCGTTCCCAGTGGCCGCGCACCCAGACGTAGCGGTGGCCGTTCCAGTTCCAGTAGCCCGGCGCCCATTCGTATCCGTGGCGCGCGGCCGGCACGACTTCGTGGCGCGGCGGCGGCGGCGCGGTGCGCACGACGACGACATCCCGGGCGAACGCCTGCGCCGGCAGGACGGCGGCGGTGCTCACGATGGCAAGGGCGGTGGCAGCGAGAATGCGTTTCATGGTGGTTCTCCTTTCGTTGCGCTATGAAGTTGCGCTATGAAGTTGCGCTGTGAGACCACTATAGCGAGAAGCCGCCCGCATTTGCCGGATTGAAGCCGGCGCTTACAACCGATACATGCTGCAACAGGCCGGTAACAGATTTCGGAGTTTTACGGGCCCGGATGCAAAAAGGGCGCCCCCGCGGGGACGCCCTTTTCGTATCGCTGGATGCCGCCAGGCCTCAGACCTCGTGCGCACCCGGCCAAGATGCCGGGGACGCAGAGCCTCACCTGGGGCGCCGAGCCAGGCCGGCCGGCACCCGTTGGACGATCAGTCCAGCTTCCAGGCGTAGTCGACCTTGGTCCAGGTCTGGGCCGGTGCGCCATCCTTGGTGCCCGGCTTGAACTTGCACGACGACAGGCCTTTCAGCGCAGCCTTGTCCAGGCCCTTGAAGCCGCTCGATTTTTCCAGCTTCGAATCGGCAACCGAGCCGTCGGTGTTGACGAGGAAGGACATCGACGTGACGCCCTGCTCTTCGTTCATCAGCGACGCTTTCGGATATTCGACCTTGCACTTGGACGGATCGAACGACGCCGGCGTTTCGCCTGCAAAAGCCGAACCAGCGATACCCGAGACCAGCAGAGCGACGAGGCTCACAGCAAATTTCTTATTGGACATTTTTATTACCCCCGAAAAACAAAGTTTTTTTTGATGCCGGTGCTGTTCACCGGCGCTGGACGAGCCGTCCTGGCTCAGAATTCTTCCCAATCGTCGCTGGCGGCTGCCGCTGCGACTTTTTTCGCGGTCGATGCCGGAGCATCGGCCGCACGTTCTTCCTTGGCCGGCGCCTTGGCCTTCGCGGCGGCCGGCTTCTTCAGCTGCGGCTTGGCGGCCGGGCGGACGACGACGGCGCGGCTGGCGGTCGCGGCGCTTGGCGCCGGTGCGTCGGCGACGGCCTGCTCTTCGCCTTCGGCCAGCTTGAAGATGCTGACGACGCGCTGCAGTTCCGCGGCCTGGTCCTGCAGGCTCTGGAAGGCGGCGGCGGCCTGTTCGACCAGTGCGGCATTCTGCTGCGTCATGCCGTCCATCTCGATGATCGACAGGTTGACCTGTTCGATACCGGCGCTCTGTTCGGCGCTGGCGCTGGCGATGTCGCTCATGATGTCGGTCACGCGCTTGACGCTGGCAACGACCTCGTCCATCGTCTCGCCGGCCTGGCCGACGAGCTTGCTGCCGCGGCCGATCTTCTCGACGGAATCGCCGATCAGCTGCTTGATTTCTTTCGCGGCCGCTGCGGAACGCTGGGCCAGGTTACGCACTTCCGATGCGACGACGGCGAAGCCGCGGCCTTGTTCACCTGCACGGGCTGCCTCGACGGCCGCGTTCAGCGCCAGGATGTTCGTCTGGAAGGCGATGCCGTCGATGACGCCGATGATGTCGGCGATCTTGCTTGCCGAGCTATTGATCTCGCCCATCGTGCCGACGACCTGCGACACCACTTCACCGCCCTTGCGTGCCACGTCGGACGCAGTGGCGGCCAGGTGATTCGCTTCGCGGGCATTGTCCGCGTTCTGTTTCACAGTCGACGTCAGTTCTTCCATCGCCGACGCAGTCTTTTCCAGCGAGCTGGCCTGCAGTTCGGTACGCGACGACAGGTCGACGTTGCCGGCTGCGATTTCACGCGACGCGGTGGTGATGGTGTGCGTGCCGCGACGGACCTGACTGACGATGTCGACCAGGCTGTTGCGCATCTGTTTCATTTCGATCAGCAGGCTGCCGCGATCCGACGACTTGGTGTCGATAGCGATCGACAGGTCGCCTTCGGCGATGCTGCCGGCGATCTTGGCGGTGTAGCCCGGCTCGCCGCCCAGTTGCTTCAGCAGCCCGCGGGTGATGACGGTGGCGGCCAGGATGCCGAGTGCGACGGCCAGGGCCAGCAGCACGAGCATGAAGTTACGGGCGCTGGCGAAGGCGGCTTCCGCGTCGGCCTGGGATTGCGCGTTCAGCTTGTCTTCCAGCTTGCCCAGCTGGTCGAGCGCGTCCAGCCATTTCTTCTGGGCGGGACGGATTTCCTTGACCATCACGCGGGTGGCATCCATCGCGTTATTGGCCAGGTAGAGTTCCGATGCCTTGGCGATGGCCGGCATGGCGGCGCCTTCCGCTTCCTTGACCTGGTTCAGCAGGGATTTTTCTTCAGGCGAGGCTTCTTCCGAGAACTTAGCGGCCAGTTTCTGCTGCAGGGCATCGTATTTGGTCGTCTGTTCCTTGAAACGGTTCAGTTCCGGCTCCATGTCGGCCGGGTCCGTCATCAGGGTCAGGGTACGCAGCGACGTGACACGTTCGCTCACATTGTTACGCATGTCGACGACCAGGCGCGTCACGACATTGTTGACATTCACGACGTGGTCCAGCCGGTCCTGGATCTGCGCCATGCGCAGGATGCCGACGACGGTTACCATGACCAGCAGCACGAGCACGAGGGCAAAACCCAGGCCCAGACGCACGCCGACCTTCATGTTTGCTAAGTTCATTCCTTATCTTCCCTGTTTCAAGTGATCGGACCCGCTCCGGGGTCTTTGTCTTTTGTTACGGAAAGTCCATCTTCCCGGTGGACTTACGCATTTCCGTCAGGATAAATCAAAACGACGATTTGCAGACAGAAAACATGCACCGCTGTAATTATGTTTCACCACAACAACAGGATTAGATGTCGTGCAAGGAGAAGAGCCCAAATTATGGGTCTATTCTTGCTTTCGGGCAAGGATAACGTTGCAATCGATTAAATAATTGCAACATTTTTTGTAGCGGATTTTGAACATTCCGGCCGTTTTGATGCGGCCGGGGTAGGAAAGTAACAAAGAGTCAAGCAGCGAGGCGCAGTTTGCCGGCGGCTTCGAGGAGGAGTTCCGGATTGCCTTCGGCGAGGCGGCGGGAGTCGGACAGCAACTGGCGATAGCCGCGCGCGCCCGGCAGGCCGGCCATCAGGCCCAGCATGTGGCGCGTGATGCTGTTCAGGCGCAGGCCCAGCGGGCCGTAGCGCTCGAGCTCGGCGCGGATGTACGGGATCATCGCTTCCAGCACCTGCTCGCGGGTTTTCGGCGGCGTCGCGTCGCCGTAGAAGCGGGCGTCCCAGCCGGCCATCACGTAGGGATTGTGGTAAGCCTCGCGGCCGATCATGACGCCGTCCACGTGTTCCAGGTGCATGGCGATCTCGTCGTCGGTCTTGATGCCGCCGTTGATGATGATCTCCAGCTCCGGGAATTCACGCTTCAGCTGGTACGCCACTTCATAGCGCAGCGGCGGGATCTCGCGGTTTTCCTTCGGCGACAGGCCCTTCAGCACGGCATTGCGCGCGTGCACGATGAACGTTTGACAACCCGCGTCGGCGATGGTGCCGATGAAATCGCGCACGAAGCCGTATTCCTCGTTGTAGTCGATGCCGATGCGGTGCTTGACGGTGACGTCGATGCTGACGGCGTCGCGCATGGCCTTCACGCAGTCGGCGACGAGCTGCGGTTCCTGCATCAGGCAGGCGCCGAACGCCCCCTTCTGCACGCGCTCGGACGGGCAGCCGCAATTCAGGTTGATCTCGTCGTAGCCCCACTGCTCGCCCAGCTTCGCACTCTTGGCGAGGTCGGCGGGATCGCTGCCGCCCAGTTGCAGGGCGATGGGATGCTCCACGTCGTCGTAGCGCAGGTGGCGCTCGACGTCGCCATAGACCAGGGCGCCCGTCGTCACCATCTCTGTATACAACCAGGTGTGTTGCGTGATCTGGCGGTGGAACACGCGGCAATGGCGGTCCGTCCAGTCCATCATGGGAGCAATGCTCAACGTTCGCTTACGGTATTTCATCAAATTCTCAAATTTTCGTTTTTAGCCATTAAGTTGGCTCAAACGCAATAAAGCAGACATGAAGTCCCTCGGCAAGGGGCCGCACTCGGGAGTCATCGCACTTATTGCTATGGCTCGGACGTCTCCGCCCAGACCACGTCGTTCTTCCAGGCCTCACTCGCAATAAGCGATTTCAATTTCTTTTGCAGCATGATCGACCATGTGTCGACCAGCCTGGAGGGTCGGTTCTCGCGCAACGTCGTGATAGCCACCGTCGACCGGATCGATGGACGCTCGATCTGGTAGGCAAGCACCTCGCCACGTGACACCTCATCCTTGATCGCGACATGGGTCAGGATCGAGTAGCCCAGTCCCGCCTTCACGAGCTGCTTGGTCAGGGCCACGCTATCGACTTCGATCTCGACCCGCAACCGTACGCCGTGCTGGATCGCGGCCTGCTCCACCAAGCGGCGATTGCTGTGGGGCAGGCCCGGCAGGATCAAAGGAATGTCCGCGAGGTCCCGGATGTGATAGCTGCGCTTGTGGCCTGCGGCGCCGGCCGGACCGATCAGTATCATGGGTTCGCTGAACAATGGGCGAACTTTAAACGCGTCGAGCAAAGGCTGATTGTATACCACCGCCAGGTCAACGCGCTTGTCGAGCACCCACTCCTGCAGCGAACTGCTGAGCCCTTCGCGCAGATGCAACGTGACGCGCGGCCAGCGTGCGCGGAAATCCTTGATCAGATCCGCCCCGATCAGCGCCCCGATCGTTGGGGGGAGGCCGACGGCAAGATGTCCGCCCTCCTCGTCCGCGCTGGCACGGACCTGCTCGCCGGTCTCGCTCACCATGTGCGTGATCATCTCGGCCCGTTCCAGCAGCCTGGCACCGGCGGCGGTCAGGCGCACCCCGCGGCCATGGCGGATCAGCAACGCGACGCCGATTTCCTCCTCGAGCTTGGCGATCTGCCGGCTCAAGGCAGGCTGGGCGATGTAGAGCTCCGAAGCCGCACGGCTGAAGCTCCCGGACCGCGCCACGTGAATGAAACTCCTGAGTTCTCGTATATCCATATCTACAACCAGCCATGCCGAAGAAGCATAGGATCATATATTCATAAGGTCTTTGTCAAAGTTTTTGCATACACCTATGCTTGAGACAAATAGCAAGCCTTCAAAACAAGACGCCCTCGGCGACCTTAGGAGACATGATGAAACAACTGAAGAAACTGCATGTGCAGGTCCTGATCGGGCTCGCATGCGCCGTCGTACTCGGCCTTGCGGCACCCGCCACCGCCGTCTCGATGAAACCGCTGGGACAGGGCTTCATCGCGCTGTTGAAGATGATGCTGGCGCCGATCATCTTCTGCACCCTGGTACAGGGGCTCGCCCACGTCAAGGACATGCGCAAGCTCGGACGGCTGGGCCTGAAATCCCTGGTCTACTTCGAAGTCGTCAGCACCGTGGCGATGGTCGTCGGGTTCGTGCTGGTGAACGTGTTCCAGCCCGGTGCCGGACTGCACGCGACGAACATGACGGAAAGCGCGGACGCCCTGAAGGCGACCTCGGAGGCCGGCCAGATCTCCGCCGTCAATTACCTGCTCGGCCTGATTCCACACACGCTCGTCGACGCTTTTGCCAAGGGCGACATCGTGCAAGTCCTCATCATTTCGATTCTCGCTGGCCTGGCGCTGAACGTGTCGGTCGGCGCGGATTCCGTGCTCCTGCGCGGCATCGACGAGGCGCAGATCGTCCTGTTCCGGATGCTGGCATTCATCATGAAGCTGGCGCCGCTCGGCGCGTTCGGTGCCATGGCGGCTGCAATCGGCAGCTATGGCGGCATGACGCTCGTGTACCTGCTCAAGGTCATCGTCGTCTACTACGGCGCCTCGCTCGTGTTCGTGTTCGGTGTCCTCAGTTCGATCAGCTGGATGATCGGCCTGCCCTTCTTCGGCGTGCTGAAACTCATTCGCGACGAAATGCTGCTGATCTTCGGTACCGCATCCAGCGAAGTCGCGTTTCCGCGCCTGATCGAAAAGCTGCAGCGTGCCGGTTGCGACGAAGTCGTCGTCGGCTTCGTCCTGCCGGCCGGCTACAGCTTCAACCTGGACGGCACGTCCATCTACATGGCGATCGCCATCGGCTTCATCGCCCAGGCGACGGACACACCCTTCTCGCTCTGGCAGCAACTGGGCCTGCTCGCCATCCTGAGCCTCACGTCCAAGGGCGGCACCACGGTGGCCGGCGGCGCGTTCGTGAAACTCGCGGCGACCCTGCAGTCGGTGCACACGCTGCCGCTCGGCGGCCTGGGCCTCCTGTTCGGCATCGATCGTGTGATGGCGACCGCTACGGCCCTGGTCAACGTCGTCGGCAACACCATCGCCGTCTTCGCGATCTCGCGCTGGGAGAACGGCTTCGATGCCGAAGCATTTGTCCGGGAAACGGGGACGCGTCCCCGCGGCACCCGCCTGCAGCCGGACAAGTCCGCCGCGCAGTCCCGGCCTGCCCAATCGAACATCTACAACTGAGCAGCAACCGAGCTGCAACCGAGGAAACAACATGTCACGCATGACTTCGATCGATCCCGAGCGTCTCGACGCCGAACAGCGCGCCGTCTACGACGCCATCGCCAGCGGGCCGCGCAAGGGCGTCCGCGGGCCCCTGGCCGTGTGGCTGCACCGTCCGCAACTCGCCGACCGCGCCCAGGCGCTGGGCCGCTACTGCCGCTACGACAGCAGCCTGCCGCCGCGCCTGTCGGAGCTGGCCATCATGCTGATGGGACGCCACTGGCTGGCCGAGTACGAGTGGGCGGCACACAGGCCGTTCGCGCTGGAGGCCGGCCTGTCCATGGATGTACTCGATGCGATCCGCGATGGCCGCGAACCTGTCTTTGCGCGGCGCGACGAAGCACTGGTCCATGCGTTCATGCGGCAGCTCCACGAACGCCACGCCATCGATGACGCGCTGTATGCCGACCTCGAACGGGAGATCGGCCGCGACGGGCTCGTCGACCTGGTCGGCGTGGCGGGCTACTACACCCTGATCTCGATGACGATCAAGGTCTTCGAGGTGCCGCCGCCCGCCGGCGTCGCACCGGAACTCCCTACCTCCCCGAATTAAGGAAAGCAGCATGGAAACATCAACCGCATACCCGTCCACGGCACCGGGACGCCTGAACAACAAGGTCGCCATCGTCACCGGCGCCGGCTGCGTCGGTCCCGGCTGGGGCAATGGCCGCGCCGTGGCCGTGTTGTTCGCGCAGGCGGGCGCGAAGATCTTCGCCGTCGACAAGAGCATGGAAGCGATGGAAGAAACCATCCGGCGCGTCCGTGAAGCCGGCGGCACGATCACGGCGCACACCTGCGACGTCACCGACAGCGCCGCCGTCGAAGCCATGGTCGCCGCATGCAAACGCGAGTACGGCCGCGTCGACATCCTCGTCAACAACGTCGGCGGCTCGGCGGCCGGCGGGCCGGTCGCGCTGTCCGAGGACAAATGGGATGCGCAGGTCGCCTTCAACCTGAAAAGCGTCTTCCTGACCTGCAAGCACGTGCTGCCCGTAATGGAAGCGCAGGGTTACGGCGCCATCGTCAACACCGCGTCGACGTCCGGCATCCGCTGGACCGGGTCCGCGCAGGTTGCCTACGCCGCGTGCAAGGCGGGCGTGATCCAGCTGGGGAAAGTGGTCGCCGTCGAGTACGCGAAAAAAGGCATCCGCGTGAACACGGTCGTGCCGGGCCAGTTGCATACGCCGATGGTCGAAGCCCGCCTGGCCGGGCAGCGCAGCGGCGGCGACGTCGACAAGTTGCTGGAAAGCCGGCTCGCGCGCATCCCCCTCGGCTTCATGGGCGACGGGCGGGATACCGCGAACGCGGCGCTGTTCCTCGCTTCCGACGAGGCGCAATTCATCACCGGCACCGAGATCGTCGTCGATGGCGGCATGACCGCAAGGTGCGACTGATGATCCGGCCCGCGCTCACCGGCGGCCTGTGGGACTGCCATACCCATATCTACGGACCGTGGGACGCGTTCCCCCTGCCCGCCACGGCAGCGTACCGGCCGGCGGCCGCGCCCATGACCGACCTGCTGGCGATGCATGCGCGGCTCGGCATCGGCCACGGCGTGCTGGTACAGGCCGCATGCTACCAGTCGGACCACAGCGCACTGCTCGCGGCGCTCGCGGCGACGGATGGACGCTATCGCGGCGTGGCGCTCGTCGACGAAGCCATGCCCGACACGGACTTGAAGACGCTGCACGAAGGCGGCGTGCGCGGGGTGCGCTTCAACTTCATGGGACACCTCCCGGGCGACCGCGATCCGGACCGGTTGCGCTTGATCGCCGAACGCGTACGTCCGCTCGGCTGGCATGCGCTGCTGCACGGCCAGCTGGCGCAGATCCTGCCGGTCCTCGACGCCTGGCGGGACCTCGACATGCCGCTCGTGATCGACCACATGGCGCGCCAGGACGCGACGCGCGAATGGGACGAGCCCGGCCTGCAGCGGCTGGAACGCCATCTGGCGCATCCGCAACGGTGGATCAAGCTGTCCGGCGTCGACCGCCTGATGCAGGGCGCCCCGGCGCCGTGGCATGCCGCCGGGCCGCTCGTCCGGCGCCTGCTCGACGCCGCACCGCAGCGCGCGATCTGGGGCTCGGACTGGCCGCACCCGAACATCCAGGGCCCCGTGCCCGACGACGGCCAGCTGCTCGACTTCCTGGTACAGGTGTGCGGCGATGCGGCGACCGCACAGGCCGTGCTCGTGGATAACCCGAAGCACCTGTATTTCTGACCGATGCACCACTCGAACAACGACAAGGAGACGATGGAATGAACAGATCCAATACCCGTGTTTGTGCGACAGCCATGCTCGCACTCGGCTGCGCGGGGGTGTTTTCGAACCCGGCGCAGGCCGCGGATATCCATGTACTGGCCACCGGCGCGCTGTCCGCGGCGTTCAAGCGGCTCGGCCCCGACTTCGAAAAGCAGTCCGGCCACCACCTGATCGTCGCGTGGGGGCCGTCGTACGGCAGCTCGCCGGACGCCCTGCCCATGCGCATCAAGGCCGGCGAAGCGATGGACGTCTGCTTCATGATCAAGGCGGCCCTCACCGATCAGGTCAAGCAGGGCAACCTGCTGCCCGGCACCGCCGTCGACCTGGCCGAATCGCGCGTCGGCCTCGCGGTACGGGCCGGCCTGCCCCGGCCGGACATCGCGACGGTCGACAGGCTGCGCGCCACGCTGCTCGCCGCGAAGTCCGTCGCGTTTTCCGAAGGCGCGAGCGGCAAGTACGTCGTCGGCACGCTGTTCCCGGAACTTGGCATTGCGGACGCGATGAAGGCGAAAAGCGTACCCATCAGCGGACGCGAGCTGGTCGGCACCGCCGTCGAACGGGGCGACGCGGACGTCGGGCTGCAACAAATCAGCGAGCTGCGCGCCATTCCCGGCATCCAGTACGTCGGCCCGCTTCCGGAAGCCGTGCAAAAGGTCAGCATCATCTCTGCGGCAATCGGCAAGGACGCGAAGGAGCGCAAGGCCGCCGAGGCGCTCCTCGCCTACCTGAAAACGCCCGCGGCTGCCGCAACGTTCGTGGAGACGGGCCTCGACCCGATCGGCACGAAATAAAACGAATAAATACTTCAAACAGGAGACCAACATGAAACTTCGCAATCTCGGCTATGCCTTCGTCCTCGCCGCGGCACTGTCGGCGTCCGCCTTTGCCGGCACCACGGCCGTCGCCGACCATCAACTCGTCAAGTACGGCAACGTGCAGATCGACGTCATGCGCCAGGGACAAGGCCCCGTCATCGTCATGCTGCCGTCGCTCGGGCGCTCGGTGCGCGATTACGACCAGGTCGCCGAGCGCCTGGTCGCGGATGGATTCCGCGTACTGCGTCCGGAACCGCGCGGCATCGGGCTCAGCAAAGGCCCCATGGACAATCTCAGCGTGCACGACTTTGCGAAGGACGTCGCCGCGGTCATCGAGCACGAGAACAAGGGACCGGTCGTCGTCGTCGGCCACGCATGGGGCAATTTCGCCGCGCGCCAGCTGGCCGCCGACCGGCCCGACCTCGTGCGCGGCGTCGTCATCGCGGCGGCATCGGCGGGCAAAGTGCCGCCCGGGTCCAACGAAAAGCCGATCGGCCCGGAGATGCGCAAGGCGATCGACGGCGCCGGCGACATGAAGCTGCCGGAAGCGCAGCGCCTCGAATACCTGCGCAAGGCGTTCTTCGCCCCCGGTAATGATCCGAGCGTCTGGCTGACCGGCTGGCACGCCGAGACGCACGAAGCGGAATCGCATGCGCGCAATACGACGCCGGTCGACGATTACTTCGCCGCGGGCACGGCGCCCATCCTCGACCTCCAGGCCGAAAGCGATGCCGTGGCACCGCGCCGCTTTTCCCAGGTCCTGAAAAACATGCTGGGCGACCGGGTGACCGTCGTCGTGATTCCCAATGCCGGCCATGCGCTGGCGCCCGAACAGCCGCAAGCCATGGCCGACGCGATCGCTGCATTCGCGCGCAAGGTGTACACCGGCAAATAAACAGTGCCCGCGGCGGGAACACCCGTTCCCGCTCGACGTCCTCCTTACCTGTTCGGGCATCACAATGAAAAAACACTTCATCGCATCGGGACTTCTCGTCCTGGTGGGCGGCACATCGTCCGCGCAAAACAATGTCACGCTGTATGGGATCGTCGACGTCGGCCTCCGCTACGGGAATGCCGCCACGTCGAACGACAACATGCTGTCGGTCGGTTCGGGCCAGCAAAGGGCGTCGCGCCTCGGTTTCAGGGGTACCGAAGACCTGGGCGGCGGCCTCTCGGCCAGCTTTCAGCTGGAAAGCGGCTTCAATGCCGACGACGGCACGCTGGGTTACGGCAACCGTCTCTTCGGCAGGCAATCGTGGGTCGGCCTGAATGGCGCTTTCGGTTCGATCCGGTTCGGCCGGCAAACCACCGCGATCTACGACGTGCTGTTCACGGTCGATCCGTTCGTCATCAACGGCACCGGCAACGCGCAGCGGGTGTTCGCCTATGGCCTCGGAAAAACGGATCCTCTGTCCCGGGTCGACAATTCGGTCACGTACAACATCCAGTTGCACAATGGCGTCGGCTTCTCCGCCGGCCACGCGTTCGGCGAAAAGGCCGGCAGCTTCGCCAGCAACAGCAGCGACTTCGCCCAGGTGTCGTACGTGGGCGGCCGCTGGAACGTGCGTGCGGCGTACCAGCACTCGGACGGTGTCGACCTGGGCGCGGCGTCGACACAGCTGGGCGCCCTCGTCGGCGCAGCGCATCTGGCATCGGCCAGCGCCAGGGTGAAAAGCGCGATCGCCGGCGCCGTCTATGATCTCGGACCGGTCAGGCTTCACGGCTCGTACGGCGATACGCGGGTGGGCAACGGTGGCGCGGTGGCTATCCGCAGCTACATGGCCGGGGTCACCGTCAACGCCTGGCGCGGAACGATTTGCGCGTCATGGAATCGCAACGACATCCGCAATTTCCACGATGGGATCTCCGATCAGTACGGTCTCGATTACACCTACCCGCTCAGCAAACGCACGTATCTCTATGCCGCCGCCGGTTACACGAAAAACGGCGACGACGTGCGGCTGAACGCGGCGAGAAACGGCTTCAGCGGGCGTGAAATGGAAGCGGGGATACGCCACACTTTTTGACGATCCCGCGGTCGGACGCGGCCTTGTTCTTTCAGTTATCGGGGTGTCCCAGGAAGGAGCAATACGACACCGGGAGATTTCCCGCGGGTGGCGTCGCCACCCGGCACGTCAAGGCAGCGCGGGCTGGCGACCATCACCCTGAAAGCACTTGTCGGAAGCGAACAGCACCGCATGCTCGCTGCGCGACAATGCCATGCGCACCCCGACACCGCGTGCCTGCGGACAGGCCCGCGGCTTCGAGAGCGCGGCGTCGAGCCAGACGACGCCGAGATCGCACGCGAATACGAAATCGATCAGTTCGCGCAACCGCGTCTCGAGCAGCGGCGTGTGCGGCACCGCGGGCCATTCTTCCTGCACCCAGCGCACGACGGACCGATAGTCGATGCCGCCGCCGCCCGGCAGCAACCGGGCCGCGTCGGGGGCCATCACCAGGTTCACGTGCACCGGCTGGAATTCGCGTTCGTGGTCCCAGATGCCGACCCGCAGCCGGGTATCGAGATTGGAGATGGCGATCAATGGGCCCTTGCGTCCGCCGAACAGGTCCATCACGGCACCCGCATCACGCGCGGCGTATGCCCGGTGTGGGCCAGGAAGGCTTCCAGCGTGGCATGCGGGACAGCCAGGGTCGCGGTGTTGCGCAGCGGGTGACCCTGCACCTTGTCCGCCTTCCAGACGGCTTCGTCGATGACCAGCTCGACGGCATTGTCCTTGTCGTTGATGACGGCGAAGATGCTGACCGCGCCCGGCGTCACGCCGAGATGGCGCTGCAGCCGGTCGGGCGACGCCATGCTCAGGCGCGTGGCCGGCAGTTGCCGTCCCAGTTCCGCCATGTCCACGCGCCGGTCGTGCGGGACGATCACGAGGATGTGGCGCTGGCCCTTGCCGTCGCGGACGAACACGTTCTTGGTTTTCACGCCGCCCAGGTGCGGCACCGCGGCCAGCGCCTCGTCGATCGTGAACACGGGTTCGTGTTCGACCGCCTCCCACGCCCACTTCTGCTGCGAAAACAGATCCAGCAAACTGCCCGCCTCACTCGCTTCCAAGAGTTCCACGTCGATGTCCTTTAAAAATGTCAGTCGAGTCTCGATTGTAGGGGCGCGCCCGGCGTCACCATGACTGAAAACGACATGTGCTTGTCCCCGGGCGCCAAGCGCAACGTGTCGCAATCGTGTCGTCGGCTGGCGCTCCTGTGACCATTGCGGCGCGACGCTTGCTGTGTAATGAGGGTGGAACCACCCACCGAGACCATCATGACCCTGCACCACGCGGAATCGAATCACATCCTGACCCTGTCCTGCGCCAGCTCGGCGGGACAGGTGGCCGCCGTCACGGCCTTCCTTGAACAGCGCGACTGCTATATCGACGACATCGCGGCGTTCGACGACAAGCTCGAACAGCGCTTCTTCGCGCGCTTCGTGTTCCACCGCGCTTCCGGCGCCGCACTCGCGCTGGACGAACTGCGCGCCGGCTTCGCCCCGATCGGCGCGCGTTTCGACATGGCCTGGTCGATCACGGCCGCCGCCGAGCGCCCGCGCGTCCTGATCATGGTGTCGAAGCTGGACCACTGCCTCAACGACCTGCTCTACCGCTGGCGGCTCGGCGAACTCAGGATCGATATCGTCGCGGTGGTCTCGAACCACCCTGATTTGCGGCCGCTGGCCGCGGCGCACGACATCCCGTTCCACCACCTGCCGCTCACGCCCGACACGCGCGCGGACCAGGAAGCGGCCCTGCTCGCGCTGATCGACCGTACGCAAGCCGACCTCGTGGTGCTGGCGCGCTACATGCAGATCCTGTCGCCGCAGCTGAGCAGCAGGCTGTCCGGCCGCGCGATCAACATCCACCACTCCTTCCTGCCCGGCTTCAAGGGCGCACGTCCCTACCACCAGGCACACAGCCGGGGCGTCAAGCTGATCGGCGCAACGGCGCACTACGTGACGTCGGACCTGGACGAGGGACCGATCATCGAGCAGGTGGTCGAGCGCGTCGATCACAGCTACGATCCGGACCAGCTGCGCGCCGCGGGTCGCGACATGGAGTGCCTGGCACTGTCGCGCGCGATCCGGCTGCAGGTCGAACGGCGCGTCTTCCTGAACGGCCAGCGCACCGTCGTGCTCCGCTAGGTCAGGGCTGGCGCAGGCGCCGTTCGGCGCCGGGTGCGATCCTGAACATGTCGCGGTAGGCCTTGCTGAACCGCGCGACCGAGCGGAAGCCGCAGTCCGCGCCGATTTGCGCGAGCGGCAGGTCGGTCTGGCGCAGCAGGGCGCGCGTCCTGCGCAGGCGCAGCTCCAGGTAGTAGCGCAGCGGCGACACGCCGAGGTGCTGTTTGAACATGCGCTGCAACTGGCGCGGCGACGAACCGGTCAGCGCCGCGAGGTCGCCCAGCGCCAGCGGTTCCGCCACGTTCGCCTCCATCAGCTGCACCACGTCGCGCAGCGCCGGTTGCGCGTCGCCCAGGCGCGCCGCCAGCGGCACGGCCTGCAGGTGGTCCTGCTCGCGCACGTGTTCGTGGATGAACTGGCTGGCGATCGACGCCACGGCGGCGGAGCCGAGCCGGGCCGCGACGACGTTGAGCATCATGTCGAGCGGTGCGATGCCGCCGCTGCACGTGACGCGGTCGCGGTCGATGACGAACAGCTCGGGCGCGAACGTCACTTGCGGAAAGGATTTGGCCAGTGCCGCCGCGTTTTCCCAATGGCTGGTACAGCGGTAGCCGTCGAGCAGCCCGGCGGCGGCCAGCGCGTGCGCGCCGGTGCACAGGCTGCCCAGCGCGACCCCGCGCGCCGCGAGCGCGCGCAGCCAGGCCAGGGTGTCCGCGCCGGTGGCCGCCTCCACCTCGATGCCGCCGCAGACGAACACGATGTCCGGCAGGTCGTCCGGATCGACACGCTGCGACGGGATGGACAGGCCGTTGCTGGCCGCGACTTCAAGACCGTCGACGCTGAGCACGGACCAGCGGTACCGCGGTTCGGCGCCGAGGTAGACGGCCATGCGCAGCACCTCGATCGCGTTCGTGAACGCGATCATCGAAAAACCGTCGAGCGGCGCAAAGCCGAAATGCGTCAGGGCGCACAAGTCTGTCGTCGCGGGCACGCGAGCCTCCACCAGCCGTCATGAGCACCATAAGATGACATGGACGGCGTGGCGTGGCAAGTCAGGCCGCCTTGGCCAGCAGCCGGTGCGGGTCGATCACGTACTTCTTCGGCGCCCCCGCGTCGAAGGCGGCATAGCCTTCCGGCGCCTGGTCGAGCGTGATCAGCTGGACGCCGACGATCTCCGCGATGTTGAGACGGTCCCACAGGATCGCCTGCATCAGCTGGCGGTTGTACTTCATGACGGGGGTCTGGCCGGTATGGAAGCTGTGCGACTTCGCCCAGCCCAGGCCGAAGCGGATCGACAGGCTGCCCTTCCTGGCCGCGGCGTCGACGGCGCCCGGATCGTCCGTCACGTACAGCCCCGGAATGCCGATCTTGCCGGCGGCCCGCGTGACTTCCATCAGCGAATTCAGCACCGTGGCCGGCGCCTCGTGCTGCGCGCCCGCGTGGCCGTGGCCGCGCGCCTCGAAACCGACGCAGTCGACCGCGCAGTCCACTTCCGGCGTGCCCAGGATCTGCTCGATCTGCTCGCCCAGCGTCGCATCCTGCGACAGGTCGACCGTCTCGAAACCGACCTTGCGCGCGTGTTCCAGGCGCGCCGGATTGACGTCGCCGACGATCACGACGGCGGCGCCGAGCAGGCGCGCCGACGCGGCGGCGGCCAGGCCGACCGGGCCGGCGCCCGCGACATACACCGTGGAGCCGGGGCCGACGCCGGCCGTCACCGCGCCGTGGAACCCGGTCGGCAGGATGTCGGACAGGCAGGTCAGGTCGCGGATCTTCGCCATCGCCTGGGCCTTGTCCGGGAACTTGAGCAGGTTGAAGTCGGCATACGGCACCATGACGTATTCGGCCTGGCCGCCGATCCAGCCGCCCATGTCGACGTAACCGTAGGCACCGCCGGCGCGCGACGGGTTAACCGACAGGCACACGCCCGTGTGCTGTTCCTTGCAGGTGCGGCAGCGGCCGCAGGCCACGTTGAACGGCACCGACACGAGGTCGCCCACGCTCAGCGTCTCGACGTCGGCGCCGACCTCGATCACCTCGCCGGTGATCTCGTGGCCGAGCACGAGGCCCGCCGGCGCGGTCGTCCGGCCCCGGACCATGTGCTGGTCCGAGCCGCAGATATTGGTCGACACCACGCGCAGGATCACGCCGTGGCCGATCTTGCGCCCGTTCGGCGCCTGCAGTTTCGGGAACGGGATCGATTGCACCTCCACCCTGCCCTGTTCGATATATACGACACCGCGGTTTTCCGGCATTTGTCTGTCTCCTTGGTTAGATTGTTGAAACGCTAGCGTTCGAGCACGACGTCGGCCAGCGGCTTGCTGCAGCACGGGAGGATCCAGCCCTGGTCGATCTCGCGCTGGCGGATGCCGCCGGCGTGGCGCATGTCCACCTGGCCCGACACCATCTTCGTCTTGCACGTGCCGCACAGGCCCTGCGTGCACGAGACCGGGAAGCGGACGCCCGCGGCCTTGGCGGCGGCGAGGATCGTCTGGCCGGGCGCGCACGCGAGCTCGTCGCCGCTGCGGCTGAAGGTCACCTTGAACCCGGCGCCGTCCAGCGCCGCCTCGTCGCCGCCCGCCGGCGCCAGCGTCTCGAACGAGAAACTCTCCTCGTGGTAGTGGGCCATGTCGAAACCGCCTTCGGCGAGCATGGCGCGCACGGCCGCCATGTACGGCGCGGGACCGCAGGTGAACACCTTGCGTTCGCGGAAATCGGGCGCCACGTTCTGCAGCACGGCCAGGCTGAGGAAGCCGTTGAAACCGGCCCACGCCGCCTGCGCGCCGCGCCGTTCGCACACCGTGCCGAGCCGGAACAGGCCGTCGCGGTTGTGCGCCATCAGCTCCAGTTCGCGCGCGAAGATGATGTCGTCCGGCGTGCGCGCGCTGTGCAGGAAGGCGATGTCGGCGTCGAGCACCAGGTCGTGCATGGCGCGCGCCATCGACATCAGCGGCGTGATCCCGCTGCCGGCCGACAGGAACAGGTATTTCTGCTTCGGAGGCATCGGGTGCAGGAAGCACGAAAAACTGCCGGCCGGCCCGCGCACCCTGATCGTGGCGCCGGCTTGCATGTGATCGTGCAGCCAGTTCGAGACCGTGCCGCCGGGCACCCGCTTGACCGTGATCGACACCGTGTCCGGCCGCGACGGCGTGGACGACAGCGTGTAGCAGCGCTGGATGGCCTGGCCCGCGATCTCGAGTTCGAGCGTGATGAACTGGCCGGGCGCGTAGCGGAACAGGCGCGGTTCCGGCGCCGAGAAGACGAAGGTCTTGACGTCATGCGTTTCCTGCCGCACGGCGCGGCAGACGAGCGTGTCGTCGCGGTCGCCGTCCCACGGGACGGCCAGTTGGGCGAGCGTCGGGTTGTGCATGGCTCATCCGATCTCGGTCGACAGGCGGCCGATGTACCAGTTGCAGAACTTGTCGACCAGGCCTTCCGTGAAGGGAGAATACGGCCCCGGCTCGTACGCCGGGCTGGCGATGCCGCTCTGCGACTGTTCGCACAGCTGGCGGTCCTGGGCATTGGTCGCGGTCCACACGGCCGTCAGGTTGGCGACGTCGTAGTCGACGCCTTCGACCGCGTCCTTGTGCACCAGCCACGTGGTACGCACGAGGGTCTTGTCGACCGCGATCGGCAGCACCGTGAAGGTCACGATGTGATCCGCCATGAAGTGGTGCCAGGAATTCGGCTGGGTCCAGAACGACAGCGCGCCCAGGTCGGACTGCTGGAACGCGCCCAGGCGCTTGCTGCTGGCGGCCTTGCCGTTCATCGTCTGTGCTTCTCCGCCGCGGTCCAGCGGCAGGCGCTGGGTACGGAAGCCCGTCACGCGGTCGTCCAGGTGGTCGATCTCGCGGCAGGGCAGGCCGAGCGCTTCCCACTGCGCGTGGCGCTGCTCCAGGATGCGGTTGTACTCGTTGATGCCGTCGCAGGTCTCGGGCGTGGGCGCGTAGCCGAAGCCGTATTCGAACAGGGACCGGGTCAGCTCGGGATGGCTGCCGCGGCAGTGGTAGCATTCGCGGTTGTTCTCCATCGTGAGCTTCCAGTTGCAGTTCTCGACGATGTCGATCTGCGCCGCCACCTTGCAGTCGGCCACGCGGTGCTGCTCGATGTAGGGCGTCATCGCGGCCGCCAGTTCCTCGATGTCCGCCGGCGGATTCTCCGCGAGGCAGATGAACAGCAGGCCCGCGACGTTGCGGATGTGGACCGGCTTGAGGTTATGGGTCTTGCGGTCGAAGTCGTCGCCCATGTGCTCGGCGAACATCAGCGCACCCTTCAGGTCGTAGGTCCACTGGTGGTAAGGGCACACCAGGTTGCCGACCGCGCCCTTGTGCTCGTTGCACAGCCGCGAGCCGCGGTGGCGGCACACGTTGTGGAACGCATTGACCGTGCCGTCGCCGTCGCGCACCAGCAGCACCGACGTCGTGCCGATGTCGATGGTGAAGAAATCGCCGTCTTCCGGCACGGCAGCTTCGGGTCCGGCGTAGATCCAGTGCCGGCCGAAGATGAGTTTCAGGTCCTGTTCGAACACCGCAGGGTCGAGGTAGAACGGCGCCTCGAGGCTGTAGCCGGGCTTGCGGCGGGCCAGGAGGGTGCGAAGGTCGGGAGTACGGTTCATTGCGGTCGCTTTCTTTCTACGTATGTGACTCGAAAATGACTTGCGTGTGACGCTTGGATGACTTCATGTTCGGCCAAAGCCGGCGCCGGGACTTGTCTTTTTGCGACGACTTTGGTGAGCTTTGCGACGTGCGCCTGACGTCAAAAGTAATAACCGGCCTGCAGGTTCACGCGGCGCGTGTAGCCGTCATGTTTCACGGATGTCGAGGCCAGTCCGCCGAAGTCCGGCGTCATGTAGGGGTGGTGCTTGCCGAGCATGAAATCGGTGTAGAAGAACCACTTCCCCGCCGCGAAACTCATGCCGGTGACGTTCTGCACCGAGTCCTTGTACCCGGCGACGCGCTTGTGCAGGACGCCGTAGTCGTTGTAGATCTTGAACCCGCTGAACGGGCCCAGCCTGCCGGGAATGTCGTAGCTGACGTTGGCGATATAGATGTCGCCCTTCGTCGCCACCGGATACGGATAGCCGAACGCGCCGAGCATCACGAAGCTGTTCGGATCGAGGCCGCCATACGTCTGCGTCGCCGTGTGGCGCGTGCGGTAATCGTAGCGCAGCGCTTCCAGCATCACGCCGAACGGGCCGTACGTGCCCTTGTAGTGCAGCGCCACCGCATGGCGGCGGGTATCCGAGCCGGCGCCGTTGCGGATCGCGCCTGCGAGGGCGGACACGCCGAATTCGTGCTGCGGCGCGTCCCCGACGGGCATGTCCCCGAGGTGCCACACCAGGCGGCCGATCAGCGTATCGCGCTCGCGGTCGCTCTGGCCGGTGCCGAAGCCCTGCCTGTCGTCGTCCGGCACGATGTTGTACGAGTAGCGGTTCGATGCGCTGGCCGTGTTATGGCCACCGGTGTAGGAACCGCCGTCGCGCGGATAAAAGCCGACCTGCCACTCGACCGGACCGGGCCGGCTCGCGTAGGTGACGCCCAGGTCGTACTTGTCCTCGAAGCCGGTGTAGAACGCGATGGACTCGTAAAAATTATTCGATGCGAACGGCGACAGGCCGAACATGTTCTTGTCGAGTCCCACGTGGAGCGTGCTCTTGTCGGCGAAGCGCATGCCCACCCAGCCATGGTGCAGGAAAGTCTGCCAGTAGCCGCCCTGCCCCTGCGGAAACCGGTTGTAGCGGTACTGCGCGGAGCCGATCAGCGTGCCGTCGTCGTAATTGACGTCCAGGCGCGCCGTATCCAGCCCGAAGAAGCCGTTCGGGTGGTCGTCCTGCCAGCTTTTGTACACATAGTTGAAACGGATCGCGCCGCCGATCTGCAGCGGCGATTTGGCGGCGTCTTCGGCATGCGCGGACGCCGCGACCAGCAAGGCGGCGCAGCACAGGCATTTGATGTCGTTCACGGACGTGTCTCCTCCTGGCGCCGGCGGGCGCCATGTGCGAGTCGATGGGGGATGCGGCGCCGCGCGAGGGCGCCTGCGGTTAGCGGGGTTCCTTGGCGACGGCCTTGATGAAGCCGACCATCAGCACCAGGATCAGCGCGAGGAACGGCGGCCCCATCGCGATGGCACCCGCCTCGATCCCTTTCAGCGCGGATTCGTCGCCGATCACGAACAGGATCACCGTCACCAGCGCGATCATGACCAGCCAGATCACCTGCTGGATCGCCGGCGTGTTCGGATTGCCGCCGGCGGCGAGGTTGTCGACGACGATGGCGGCCGAGTTCACGGACGTGACCATGAAGATCACGAGCAGCGCCACGACGGCGACCGACGTGAAGGCGAACATCGGGATCGTTTCGAGGAAGCGGAAGATGGCCGTGTCGACGTTGCCGAGCCCCTGTGCGAACGCCGGCGAACCGTTCAGGATGCTGCCGATGGCGCTGTCGCCGAATGCGGTGAACCACAGGATCGACACCAGGGTCGGCGCCACCAGCACGACGCCCACCATCTGGCGCAAGGTGCGGCCCTTCGAGATGCGCGCGACGAAGACGCCGACCAGCGGGCCCCACGTGCACCACCAGGCCCAGTAGAACACGGTCCAGCCGTGCAGCCATTCCTGGTCCGGACGATCGATCCAGTTGCTCAACGGGAGGAAATACCGGGCGTAGTCGACGGTCGTGCTGGCGACGTTCGATCCGAAGGTCGTGAAACCCACGCCCGCCACGACGGCCAGGAACAGCGACAGCGCGATGAACATGTTGATGTTGCTGAGCACCTTGACGCCGTTGTGGAGGCCGCGCATCAGGGTGAACCCGGCGACGACGACGACGACGCCGATGAACAGCATCTGGTAGGCGAAGCTGTTCGGCACGCCCAGCACGTGGGTGATGCCGGCCGTGGCCTGCATGGCGGCCAGGCCGATCGACGTCGCGTGGCCGAACACCGTCAGCACCACCGTGAAGACATCGACGACGTGGCCGACGGTGCCCTTGTGCGCCTTGCCGATGAACGGCTGCAGGCCCGAGCTCAGCGAAAACGGCAGGCCCTTGTTATAGCCGAAGTAGCCGACGACGACGGCGGTCGTCAGGTAGATGGCCCACGGGTGGAAGCTCCAGTGGAAGATGGTCGCGCCCATCGCGGCATGCGCCGCCTCGGGCGTGTCCTTCACGACGTTCAGGGGCGTCTTGAACCACGCGGTGTAGTGCGCGACCGGCTCGGCCACGCCCCAGTACAGCAGCCCGACGCCCATGCCCGCGGCGAACATCATGCAGAACCACGAGAGCGTCTTGAATTCCGGCTTCGCATGCTTGCCGCCGAGGCGGATGCTGCCCCAGGGCGTGATCGCCAGCGCCGCGCAGAACAGCACCATGATGTTGCCGGCAAGCATGGTGAACGAATCGAAATGCTTGAGACTGGCCTGCTTGACCTCTTCCAGGAACCGGCCGGCGGCCGGGGGATCGACGAGGGCGGCCACCACCGCCAGGAGCATGAATAAAATTGAGACTGGAAATATGAACTTGTGGAAGTTCAGTCCCAGGACTTTGATATTGGCTTCAGGGCGAAAATCCACCCCACTCGCAGTGTGCTTCATCTAGCCTCCCAAATCGACGCAATCGGTCGCGGTGTCTTTGTTTGAATGACGGGCTCGGGCCCTCTGGCCTGCTCGTCAGCGGCCAGCCTCAAACATACGCCGCACGCGGATCGGTAAATGTCTGGATTGCGACAATCTGTTGACTGTGTTCGTCAGCCTGTATTTTCGCGGGATCCGCGCCGGGCCGCGCTCGGGGAATGGCCGAACTGCTCGCGGTACGCCCTGCTGAAATGGGGCGACGATTCGAAGCCGCACGCCACCATGACGTCCATGATCGACATGCCGGTCTGGGTCAGCAGCTCGCGCGCCCGGTCCAGGCGCAGCCGCAGGTAGTACTGGTGGGGCGCCATGTCGAGGTAATGGCGGAACATGCGCTGCAGCTGGCGCGGCGACAGGCCGACGCGGCGCGCCAGCTCGGCCATCGCCAGCGGCTCCTCAATATGGCTTTCCATCAGCGTGGACGCCCGCACGAGTTCCGCGCGGCCGAAACCGAGGCGTGCCGCGAGCGGGACGTGCTGGCGGTGTGCCGCATCGCGAATGCGCTCGACGGTGAACTGCGCCGAGATGGCGCCGGCCAGGGCCTTGCCATAGCGGGATTCGGTGAGATGCAGCATCAGGTCGATCGGCGCGGTGCCGCCCGAACAGGTGATGCGGTCGCGGTCGATGACGAACAGGCCGTCGCTGAAATCGACGTCCGTGAATTCCTCGCGCAGCGCTGCCATCTGTTCCCAGTGGACGGCACAGCGGTAGCCTTTCATCAGGCCGGCCCGCACGAGCGCATAGCTGCCGGTGCACAACCCGCCCAGCACGACGCCGGCGCGCGCCAGGCGGACCAGGCACGCATCCAGCGCGGCGTCGCAGGCCGCGCGCACGCGCACGCCGCCGCAGACGAACACGATGTCGGGAGCGTCCGCCTGCCCGAGTGCCACGGTCGGGCTGAGCGGCAGGCCGTTGCTGGCGCGCGCCGGCCGCCCATCCGGCGTCGCGATCGTCCAGCGATACAGGGTCTCGCCGCTGGCGCGGTTGGCCATGCGCAGCACTTCGAGCGCGTTCGCCAACGCGATCATCGAGTAATCGGACAACGTGAGGAAAGCGATATGCAGGGCCGGCCGGCCCGACGACGGGGACATGCGTATCCTTGGATGGCAACGCGCAGCGTCGATCATGCTAGCTGTGCGTTACCGCCCTGTCAATCAGGCGACGCGACGGGACTCCCATGCTGCGCGCGCCTGCGCCACCCGCACCGTGACGCCGCCGGTCGACAGGGCCACGTCGACCTGCCCGACACGTCCGTCGCGGTCGAGGATGAACGCGATCAGATCGCGCACGGCCTGTTCCGGCCGCGCGCCCGACGCGCCGTCCGACCATGCGCCGAGCACGTGTTCGCAGATCGGCTGGTAATCGATGCAGTCCTCGATCGTCTGCGGGAACGCCGGCGCGAGCGCGTGCACGGTGATGTCGACCGTGGCGCGCTCGCGCCGCCGCGGCCCGGCGCCGTTGCGCAGCTCGGTGGCCAGCGCGCGGACCTCGATGGTCCAGGGAATGAATCGGCCGGCCATGTCAGAAATCGATCAGCCGGTGTTCGCGCAGGTAGTCCAGCAGGATCTGCGCCTTCTGCTCGGCGCTGCCCTGCTTGACCACCTGTCCGCCGCGCGCGCCGGCGTCGCCGCCGATCGCGCCCATCATCCGGCTGTGGCCGCTCTGCACCACCTTCGCCTTGAGCGGGCGCGGGCGCCGCGTGGCCGGCTCGAACTGCCAGGCCGGCGCCGCCGGGCCGCCGCCGAGCGCGCCGGCGACATAAGTGACGCGCCCGGCCCGCGCCCGCGCATACGCGTACTGGCGGGTCTGCGGCGCGCGCGGATGCACGGCCAGCACGGCCGGCAGGCTCACTTCCAGGCGCCGGCGCATCCCCTTGGGCAGGAACTGGCGCACCGTCAGCGTGCGATGGTTCGCCGTCGCCTCGAGCACGTCGCCGACGAGCGGCACGCCCAACCCTTCGGCCAGCAGGTAGGGCAGCATGCCGGACGCGGACTGGCCGTCCGAGCGCATGCCGCACAGGACGAGGTCGAAGCCCTTCACGCGCGCCAGCAGCGCCGGCAGCACGTCGGCCGTCGCGGCGACGGTCAGCACCTCGATGGCCTCGACCCCGAGCCCCAGGTATTCTTCCAGGTGCTCCTTGCCCGTCATGCCGGCCGAGAGCACCGTCAGGCGGCCCGGCGGCGCCAGGCCGCAGGCGAGTTCGAACGCGGCGGCGTCGCTGCTGCTGCGCACCGGCTGGCCGCTGACCGGATGGCGCGCGGTCGACACCAGTACCGCGATCCTGAGCGTAGTCGTCATGGTTTCCCTTTCGTTCGTTATGCCGAGGCGGCGGCGCGCGCCGCCTCCACCTGGCGCAGCAGGGCACCCATCAATGCCTGCGCATCCTCGACCAGCGTGAGGTTGGCGCGCTTGACGATCGGTGCGCTGTCGTCGAGGTTGACGGCGATGACGTGGCGGCAGTCCTTGATGCCCTGCAGGTGCTGGACCGCCCCGGAAATGCCGAGCGCGAGGTAGGCGCTGGCCTGGACCGTCTTGCCGGTCGCGCCGATCTGCTTGGCGCGCGGGAAGCGGCCGTCGTCCACCGCCACGCGCGACGCGCCGGTCGCCGCGCCCAGCGCCTTGGCCAGCGCCCCGAACGTGTCCATGTCGCGCATGCCGTTGCCGCCCGACAGGATGAAATCCGCCTCTTCCAGCCCGATCTGGTCGGGACTGCTCGTTTCCAGGCCCAGGTCGCGCACGCCCGGCTGCAATGTCTCGGGAACGCCGCCCTCCTCGACCACGCCGTGGCCGATGAACGGCAGGTCGGCATCCGCCGCGTGGCGCGCCAGCAGCACGATCTGCGGCAGCGCGCAGCGCGCGAAGCGCCCGCCCGGCACCAGGCGGCAGGCGCCGTCCGCGTCCAGCTCGACGACGTCGGTGGCGACGGTGCGGCCCGTGCGCGCGGCCAGGCGCCGTCCCAGGTCGCCGTCGGCGCCGCGGTCCGGCACGAAGATGTGCGCCGGCCGGTAGCGCGCGATCAAGGCCTGCGCCAGCGCCAGCGCCTGCTCGGGACAGAAGCGCAGCGCGTCCAGCTGCGGCAGGTTGAACACCGCGTCGGCGCCGCATTCCCCCAGGTCGGCCGTGGTGCCGCCCAGCACGGCCACGACGACGCCGGTGGCGCCGTCGGCCAGCAGTGCGGCCGCGGCGATCGCCTGGCGCGCGTGCTCGTCGAGCATCCCGCGGTCGGCATGCACCAGCACGAGCATATGGCGCTCGAACGGCTGCGTGGTGCGCAGCTGCTTGCGCGCGGCGGCGTGGTGCGACAGCAGCAGGTCGCGCGAGCCCTCCTCCGCGCCGAGGATGATGCGTTTCAGGCCGCGGGCCGAGATGACATACGGGCGGCGCGGATTGACGCGGCGCGCGGTTGATTGACGACGTTCCATTTAATCTCCCAGTCGCTGGGCAACCAGCTCGGCAAGTTCCATCACTTCGGGGCGCGGCCCGACGACGCCTTCCAGCATCGCCGTGCAGTTCGGGCACGCGACGGCCACCACCTCGGCGCCGATCGTGCGCGCATCGACGATGCGGATGTCCGGGATGCGCGTGGTGCCCGGAATGTCGGTGAACGGCGCACCGCCTCCGCCGCCGCAGCAGCGTCCGCGCTCGCGCGACCGTTCCATTTCGCGCACCGAGATCCCCAGCGCGGCCAGCACGTCGCGCGGCGCATCGAGCTCGCCGTTGTAGCGGCCCAGGTAGCACGGGTCGTGGTAGGTCAGCGGCGCTTCCAGCGCCTCGCCCTTCAGGCGGATGCGGCCTTCCTTGAACAGCTTCGCGATCAGGCCGCTGTGGTGCACGACGTCGTAGCGGCCGCCCAGCGCCGGGTACTCGTTCTTCATGCAGTGGAACACGTGCGGGTCCGGCGTGACGATGTGCTTGAAGTGGCGCTTGCCGAGCGTGGCGATATTGGCACGCGCCAGTTGCTGGAAGCCCGCTTCGTCGCCAAGGCGGCGCGCCAGGTCGCCGCTGTCGATCTCCGCCTCGCCCAGCACGGCGAAATCGACCTTCGCATGTTTCAGCACTTTCACCAGCGCCCGCAGCGCGCGCTGGTAGCGCATGTCGAACGCGCCCTCGCCCGCGATCAGGAGGTAATCCGTGCGGTCGCCCGGGCCGAGCACCGGCACGTCGAGGTCGACGGCCCAGTGGTAGCGGACGGCGCGCGGGAACCCGCCCACGGTCTGCGTGTGGCGCAGGTTGTCCAGCGCCTGGGCGCCCTTGCCCGGGACGGCGCCGTCGACCAGCGTCAGCGAGCGGCGCATGTCGACCACGGCATCCACGTGCTCGATCAGCATCGGGCACTCCTGCACGCAGGCGCGGCAGGTCGTGCACGACCAGACCGTGTCCGCGTCGAGCAGGCCCTGGAAGATCGGCTGATCCGGCGCACCGCCGTGCTGGCCGACCGGCTTGCCGGGATACGGCGTGCCCGCATAGCCGGCGTCCGTCTTGCCGGACAGGCCGACGACCATGTCCTGGATGAGTTTTTTCGGATTGAGCGGCTGGCCCGCGGCCAGCGCCGGGCACGCGGCCTCGCATTTGCCGCACTGGACGCAGGCGTCGAACTGCAGCAGGCGGTTCCAGGCGAAATCGGCCGGCTTGGCCACGCCGAAATCGCCGCTCTCCAGGTTCAGCGGGCGCAGGTCGGTCGACCGCTTGCCCTCGAAACGCTGCTGGCGCGGGTGGAACGCGAGGTTGAGCAGGCCGGCGATGGCGTGCTTCATCGGGCCGCCCATGCCGATGCCCAGCGCGAGTTCGGCCGCGCCGAGCGCCAGCAGGACGATGGCCAGCAGCGCCGGCGCCTGCGCGCCCTGCGGCGCATACCAGGCGGCCAGCGCGGCGCCGAGCGCGAACGCGGCCAGGGTGAACGGCAGGCGCATCCACGGACCGCGCGACAGCCGCGCGGGCGGCGCGAGGCGGCGCCACGCGACCATGGCGGCGCCGGCGAGCATCAGGCACGAGGCACCGAGCAGCACCCGGTCCAGCACGGGCGAGTACAGCGCCAGCCCGTAATTGATGCCGATGACGAGCATGGCCAGGATGGCGCCGCCGGCCACCGCCACGTGGGTGCGGGCGATGAACGGCTCGCGCGCCACCACGTGGTGCAGGTCGACGAAATACCGCTTCGGGATCGCGAACAGCTTGCCCGGTGCGACGCGTTGGGCGCGGCCGTTGTTCCACAGCCGGGCGCGTTGTCCGAGCCCCAGCAGCATCAACGCCATGCTGGCCCAGAACGAGATGGTGAGGATGTTGGCGAACATGTCAGAAGTCCTTGCACAGGCGCAGAGAGTCGTAGATCGCGGCGTGGATGTTGTGCATCGAGACGCAGTCGCCCACGCGGAACAGCAGGAACTCGCCCGGCTTGAACTCCTGGTCCAGGCGCGGCTGCGGCTCGGCGGCGAACAGCCTGTGCACGTCGGTCACGCCCTGGTTCAGCGAGCGTTCCTTCAGTTCCCAGTACAGGCCGTCGTTCGGCGTGATGCCGTTTTCGATCACGACCTGGTCGACCTCGCGCTCTTCCAGCTCCTCGGTGTACTCGTTGCGGATCGTGGCGATCAGCTTGTCGCCCTCGCGCGCCACCGAATCCAGCCAGTAGTTCGGCGTCATCACCACACCCTGCGAATACATGCGGCGGTAGAAGATCGGGAACGTGGTGCCGCCCACGTCGTCGCCCACCTTGACGTCCGGCGTCACGATCTCGACGACGTTGCCGCGGCTGGCGATGAAGTCGGCCGTGCCGGCGCCCGCGTGGGCGCTGATGCCGTCGTACACGAGCACGTTCTTGCCCGGCGCGACCTTGCCGGACAGGATGTCCCAACTGCTCACGGCCAGGCCCTCTTCCACATGCCAGTTCGGGTTCTCGCCCGTGTGGCTGCGGCCTCCGGTCGCCATCACGACGATGTCCGGCTTCTCGGCCATGATCGCGCCGACGGTGGCGGCGGTGCCCAGTCGGCGGTCGACGCCGAGGCGCTTCGTCTCCATGTCGAACCAGCGCACGATGCCCGCCATCTGCTCGCGCTGCGGCGCCTTCGCGGCCAGCAGCACCTGGCCGCCGACCTGGTCGTTCTTCTCGAACAGCACGACGTCGTGGCCGCGCTCACGCGCCACCCGCGCCGCCTCGAGGCCGGCCGGCCCCGCGCCGACGACGACCACCTTGCGCTTCGGCCCGCGCGACTTTTCGATCGTGTGCGGCATCGTCTCCTCGCGGCTCGTCGCCGCGTTCTGGATGCACAGCACGTCCAGGCCGTTGTATTGCCGGTCGATGCAGTAATTGGCGCCGACGCACTGCTTGATCTGGTCTTCCTTGCCGTCGCGGATCTTGATGACGAGGTGAGGATCGGCCATGTGGGCGCGGGTCATGCCGACCAGGTCGCACATGCCGTTGGCGAGGATGCGCTCGGCCTGGACGGGGTCGCGGATGCTTTGCGCGTGCATCACCGGCAAGGTCAACACCGACTTGATGCCGGCGGCGAGGTGCACGAACGGCTCGGGCGGCAGCGCCATCGGCGGCATGCAGTTGACCAGCGTGTTGTGCGTGTCGGCGCCGGAGCCGACGATGCTGATGTAGTCGATCAGCCCCGTCTTCTCCATCGCGAGGGCGATCTCCTTGAGCACGTCGTGGGACAGGCCGTCCTCGTGGAATTCGTCGCCGCACATGCGCAGGCCGACGGCGAAGTCCGGACCCACCGCCTCGCGCACGGCGGTCAGCACCTCGACGCCGAAGCGCATGCGATTGGCGAGCGAGCCGCCGTATTCGTCGGTGCGCTTGTTGGTGCGCAGGCTCCAGAACTGGTCGATCAGGTGCTGGTGGGCGGCCGAGATCTCGATGCCGTCCATGCCGGCCGCCTTGACGCGCTTCGCGGCGGCGGCGAAGTCCGCGACGATGCGGCGGATCTCGTGCAGCTCGATGGTCTTGGCGTTGCCGCGATGGACCGGCTCGCGCACGCCCGACGGCGTGAGCAGGTGCGGCCAGTGCTCGCCATGGTAGTTCGAGCGGCGCCCCATGTGCGTCGCCTGGATCATGATCTTGGCGCCGTGCTTGTGCATCGTGGCGGCCAGGCGCGCCAGCGGCTCGATCACGCGGTCGTTCGACAGGTCGACCGACTTCCACCAGCCTTGCGGGCTGTCGATCGATACCGGGCTCGAGCCGCCGCAGATGCACAGGCCGACGCCGCCCTTCGCCTTTTCTTCGTAATAGCGGATGTAGCGCTCGCCCGGCACGCCGTTTTCCGCGTACACCTCGGCGTGGGCGGTGCTGACGATGCGGTTGCGGATCGTCAGCTTGTTGATGGTGAGCGGCGCGAACAGGTTCGGGTAACGCATGCTGGCCTCTTATTTCGGTTCGACGATGAAGACGCAGTGGTCGTGGCCCTCCTCGGCCGCGCAATGCGCCTCGCGGCTGGTCGTGACGTAGTCGCGGCCCGTGTCCTTGCCCACCCAGTCCATGGCGCCGGCGAACCAGCCGGCGAACATGTAGCACAGCTTGTCGTGCGCCTCGGGCTGGGCCAGCACGAACGACGAGTTGTGCAGGGTGATGCGGGCGTGGCCGGTGTCGGGATCGGCCGACTCGAAGGCGAACAGGCCCCAGCCTCGCTGCGACAGGCGCTTCAGGTAGTGTTCGTACACGTCCATCCCGGACAGCTCGTGCGTCGCGGCTTCCTTCGCGCACCAGAAATACGCCGACTTGTACCCCGCCTCGTAGAGCTGGTCCGCATAGAGCTCGCGTCCCAGGGCCGCTTCGATGGCGAGATGGTTGTTGGTGAAGAAGTGGCGCGGCACGTACAGCATCGGCAGGCCGTCGGTGGTCCAGACGCCGGTTTCCTCGTTGACGTCGATCGGGAGTTGGGGCTTCATCGGCAAAACCTTTCAGTGGATTCTTTGTACACAGCGGGGTGCGTCAGGCGCCCCAGACTTCGCGGAACGTGTTGACCCAGTTCCCGCCCATCACCTTGCGGATGCGCGACTCCGTCCAGCCGGCGCGCTCCATCGCGTCGGTCAGGTTCGGGAATTCGCCGATGGTGCGGATGCCTTCCGGGTTGACGATGCGGCCGAAATTGGTCAGGCGGCGGTGGCGGCCCTTGTCGTGGGTGATCCAGTCGAAGAAGCCCTTGTCGTAGCCCTGGGTGAAGTCGGTGCCGATGCCGACGCAGTCCTCGCCCACCAGGTTGATGACGTAGTCGATCGCCTCGACGTAGTCGTCCACCGTCGCCTCGATGCCGCGCTTGAGGAAAGGCGGGAACATCGTCACGCCGATGAAGCCGCCGCGGTCGGCGATGAAGCGCAGCTGCTCGTCGCTCTTGTTGCGCGGATGCTCCTTGAGGCCCGACGGCAGGCAGTGCGAATAGCACACCGGCTTGGTGGACGCGAGGATCGCCTCTTCCGACGTCGCGCCGCCCACGTGCGACAGGTCGACCATGATGCCCACGCGGTTCATCTCGGCGATGACCTCGCGGCCGAAGCCGGACAGGCCGCCGTCGCGCTCGTAGCAACCGGTGCCCACGAGGTTCTGCGTGTTGTAGCACAGCTGGACCACGCGCACGCCCATGTCGGCGAACGCTTCGATGTAGCCCAGGTTGTCCTCGAACGCGTGGGCGTTCTGGAAGCCGAGGATGATGCCGGTCTTGCCCTTGCGCTTGGCGTCCAGGATGTCCTCGGTGCTGCGCACCAGCGACACCAGTTCGCTGTTCTCGCGGATCAGCTTCTTCATGTCGGCGATGTTCGCGACCGTGTCGCTGAAGCCTTCCCATACCGAGACCGTGCAGTTGGCCGCCGTCAGGCCGCCGCGCCGCATGTCCTCGAAGATGGCCTTGTCCCATTTGGCGATGATCAGGCCGTCGATCACCACCGACTCGTCGTGCAGCTTGCTCATGTTCTGTTCTCCTGTCGATGGCGTCTTCAGTAAATCGGGAATTCCTTGCACAGCAGCGCGACTTCCTGGCGCACGCGCTGCTCGACGGTCGCGTCGCCCGCCGGGTTGGCGCGCAGGCCCTGCAGCACTTCCAGGATCAGCGCGCCGATGCGGCGGAATTCCGTCTCGCCGAAGCCGCGCGTGGTGCCGGCGGACGTCCCCAGGCGCACGCCCGACGTGACGGTCGGCTTTTCGTCGTCGAACGGGATGCCGTTCTTGTTGCAGGTGAAGCCCGCGCGTTCCAGCGCCTGCTCGGTGGCGTTGCCCTTCAGGCCCATCGGACGCAGGTCGACCAGCAGCAGGTGGTTGTCGGTGCCGCCGGTGACCAGGTCGACGCCGCCCGCCACGAGCACCTCGCCCAGCGCCTTCGCATTGGCGACGACGCGCTCGATATACGTCTTGAACGCCGGCTGCAGCGCTTCGCCGAACGCCACGGCCTTGCCGGCGATGACGTGCATCAACGGCCCGCCCTGCAGGCCGGGGAACACGGCGGCGTTGATCTTCTTCGCGATCTCGTCGTCGTTGGTCATGATGATGCCGCCGCGCGGACCGCGCAGGGTCTTGTGCGTGGTCGACGTCGTGATGTGCGCGTGCGGCACGGGGCTCGGGTGCACGCCGGCCGCCACGAGGCCGGCGATGTGCGCCATGTCGACCATCAGGTACGCGCCGACCGCATCGGCGATGGCGCGGAAGCGCGCCCAGTCCAGCTCGCGCGGATACGCCGAGAAGCCGGCGATGATCAGCTTCGGCTTGTGTTCCTTGGCCAGCCGTTCGACCTCGTCGTAGTCGACGCGGCTGCCCTCGCGGCGCACGCCGTACTGCACGGCGTTGAACCATTTGCCGGACAGCGCCGGCCTGGCGCCGTGGGTCAGGTGGCCGCCGGCGGACAGCGCCATCCCGAGCACCGTGTCGCCCGGCTGCAGCAGCGCCAGCATGACGGCGCCGTTGGCCTGGGCACCCGAATGCGGCTGCACGTTGACGTGCGCGGCGCCGAACAGCTGGCGGGCGCGCTCGATCGCGAGGGTCTCGATGACGTCGACCTCGTCGCAGCCGCCGTAGTAACGCTTGCCGGGATAGCCCTCGGCGTATTTATTGGTCAGCACCGAGCCCTGGGCTTCGAGCACGGCCTTCGACACGATGTTCTCCGACGCGATCATCTCGATCTGGTCGCGCTGGCGCTGCAGCTCGCCGGCGATGCCGGCCATGACGGCCTGGTCGGACTCGGCCAGGGTATTGCGGAAGAATGCGGAACTGGACATGGGTTCTCCGTTGTTGGGCTCAGCAGCTGACGACGTTGACGGCGAGGCCGCCGAGCGAGGTTTCCTTGTAATTCACTTGCATGTCGACGCCGGTCTGCCGCATCGTTTCGATGACCTGGTCGAGCGAGACGATATGGCTGCCGTCGCTCATCAGCGCCATGCGCGCGGCGTTGACGGCCTTGATCGCGCCCATGCTGTTGCGCTCGATGCAGGGCACCTGCACCAGGCCGTTCAGCGGATCGCAGGTCATGCCGAGGAAGTGTTCCATCGCGATCTCGGCCGCGTTCTCGACCTGTGCCGGCGTGCCCCCCATCACGGCGGCCAGGCCGGCAGCCGCCATCGAGGCCGACACGCCGATCTCGCCCTGGCAGCCCATCTCGGCGGCCGAGATCGAGGCGTTGCGCTTGTAGAGCATGCCGATACCGGCCGCCGTGAGCAGGAAGGTCAATACGGCCGCATCGCCGGCCTGCGGGTGGGCCCGCGTGTAATAGCTCAGCACCGCCGGGATCACGCCGGCCGACCCGTTGGTGGGCGCCGTCACCACCCGGCCGCCGGACGCGTTTTCTTCGTTGACCGCGATCGCGAAGGCGGACAGCGTGTCCATGATCGCGAAGTCGGCCGGCAGCTTGCCGTCGGCGCCGTGCATCGCCTGCCGGTACAGGCCGGGCGCGCGGCGCTTCAGATTCAGGCCGCCGGGCAGCACGCCTTCGGCCTGCAGGCCACGCTCGACGCAGTCGCGCATCACGTGCCAGATCTCCAGCACGCGGTCGCGCGTCACGGCCGGGTCGTGGTAACGCGACTCGTTGTGCAGCACGACGTCGGCGATGCTGCAGCGGCGCCGTTCGCACCATGCCAGCAGCTCGGCGGCGCTGGCGAACGGGCACGGTTCCTCGTGCGCGGCATGGGCGTCGGCGTGACGCACACTGATTTCGTCCTCGTCCTTGACGGCGCCGCCGCCGATCGAGAAATACGACCGGGCCAGCAGCACCTCGCCGCGGTCGCCGAACGCGGTGATGCGCATGCCGTTCGGATGCTGCGGCAGCGTCTCGTTCTTATGGAACAGCAGGTCGGTGGCGGCGTCGAATGGCACCGCATGGATGCCGCCCAGCAGCAGGCGGCCGTCGCGCAGCACGCGGTCGACGTACAGCTGCGATGCGGCCGGATCGACCAGGTGCGGCTGCTCGCCCAACAGGCCAAGCAGCACGGCGAAGTCGGTGCGGTGGCCGACGCCGGTCAGCGCCAGCGATCCGTACAGATCGGTGCGGACGCGCACCACTTCCGCCAGCTGCGGGCGCAGCGCGCCCAGGAAGCGGTTCACGGCGAGCATCGGGCCCACCGTGTGCGAGCTGGAAGGGCCGATGCCGATGCGGAACACGTCGAATACACTGAATGGCATGCTGTGTCTCCTCAGACCAGGCGCAGGACCGGATGCGCCGTGCCCTGCTCGAGCGCGGCGATGCCGAGGCCGTAGGGCCGTGCGGCCTTGGACAGCAGGCGCCACACGTAGTCGGCGAAGCTGCGGCGGAAGATCAGGAAGATGCCCTGGTCGTCGTGGCGGAACACGGTGATCGTGGCCTTGCCGCAGATCGTGCTCGCCAGATGTCCCGGCTTCAACGCCTCGAAGTCGTACACGCCGACGTGGCGCAGCAACGTGACCTGGTGGACGCCGGTCAGGTAGACCATCGTCAGGCCACCCGAGTTGTCCACGACCTGGGCGTGCATGTTCGCCAGGACCGCTTCCAGGCCGGCGATGCAGGCCTGGCGCGCCGAACGGGCGCACACCAGCAGCCATTCGTCCGGCGCCTGCCACAGGGCGACACCATTCGCGAACGGCGTGACGGTACCCGGAACGGTCGGCAGGGCGATGCCCAGCACGCTCCTGACGGCGCGGACGAAAGCCGGATCCTGGGCGTCGCCGCGCACGATCACGTAGCCCAGCAGGGCCAGTTCGTTCATCCACACGCCGCAACTGCCGTCCGGGCGGCGCGCCTTGGCGGGCAGGCCGAAATCATGCAGGGGGCTTTGCGCGTAGGGCGCGAACGCGACCCTGGCGCGCGCTTGCGGTTCGACGACGTCGGCAAACTGCAGATTGGAATCAGACATGTTGACGCTTCCCTTCAGGATCAATGAATACCGGCGAGACGATCTTCGCGGCCGTCATGGCGCCGCCGTCCCAGGCGTGGAATACCTGGCCTTCCTTGGCGAGTCCGCCTTCGATCAGCGCGAGCGCGATCGAGCGGCCGAGGAAGGCGCTGTGGTAGCTCGACGTGACCCGGCCCACGCTGCGCTGGGCGCCGCCCTGGCCTTTGCTCCCGTCGACGATCTGCGCGCCCTCGGCCAGCACCACGTTCGGATCTTCGGTCGTCAGGCCGACCAGCTGCTTGCGGTCGGAGCGGGCCGTGTCGGCGCGGGCCAGCGAGCGCTTGCCGAGGAAGCTGAAGGGCTTCTTCATGCTCACCGCCCAGCCCATGCCGAGGTCGATCGGCGACACCGAACCGTCCGTGTCCTGGCCGACGATGATGAAACCCTTCTCGGCGCGCAGCACGTGCATCGTCTCGGTGCCGTACGGCGTGATGTCGAACTCCTGGCCGGCCGCCATCAGGGTCTCCCACATGTAGTGGCCGTAGCTGGCGTCGACGTTGACCTCGTAGGCGAGCTCGCCGGAGAAGCTGATGCGGAACACGCGCGCCGGGACGCCGGCCACGGTGCCGCTGCGGCAATCCATGTACTTGAAGGCTTCCGGCGACAGGTCGATGTCGGTGCACAGCTTTTCCAGCACGGCGCGGCTGTTCGGGCCGACCACCGCGCAGGTGGACCAGTGGTCGGTGACGGACGTCAGGTAGACCTTCAGTTCCGGCCACTCGGTCTGCAGCCACTTCTCCAGCCAGGTCAGCACGCGCGCCGCGCCGCCGGTGGTCGTCGTCATCATGAAGTGGTTGTCGCCCAGGCACGACGTCACGCCGTCGTCCATCACCATGCCGTTCTCGTCCAGCATCAGGCCGTAGCGGCATTTGCCGGGCGCCAGCTGGCTCCACGCGTTCGAGTACACGCGGTTGAGGAATTCGCGCGCGTCCGGGCCGCGGATGTCGATCTTGCCGAGGGTAGACGCGTCCATCATGCCGACGCTGGTGCGTGCCGCCACCGCCTCGCGGTTCACGGCCGCGTGCATGTCCTCGCCCGGTTTCGGGAAATACCACGGGCGCATCCACTGCCCCACCGTCTCGAACAGGGCGCCGCGCTTGACGTGCGCCTGCTGGGCCGGCGCGTAGCGGCGCGGATCGAACGTGTCGCCGACCATGGCACCGGCCAGCGCGCCGAAGGCAACCGGCGTATAGGCTGGACGGTAGGTCGTCGTGCCCACTTCGCCGATCGGCTTGCCGAGCGCGCGGGCGGCGATCGCAAAGCCGTTCACGTTCGACAGCTTGCCCTGGTCGGTGCCGAACCCGAGGCCCGTGTAACGCTTGACGTGCTCGATCGAGCGGTAGTTCTCGCGCACCGCGAGCTCGATGTCGGATGCGGCGACGTCGTTCTGGAAGTCGACGAAGGCCTTGGCGCCGTGTCCCTCGCGCTTGCCGTCCGGCACGCGGAAGATGGCACGCGCAGGCGCGGCGTCGATGGGCAACCTGGCGCCGGCGATCCTGGGGGTCTGCGCCGCCACCTTGTGTCCCAGTTGCGCGCACATGGCGCGCACGACGTTGGTCGTCTGCGCCATGGCCGCCTGCAGGTCGAACTCGCCGACCACGGCGCCGACGCAGGCGATGCCGGGGCGTCCCTGTGCCGGCGCGACGAAGGCCAGGCGGGCTTCGTCCCACGCGGGGCGGCTGCCGTTGTGGCAGAACAGGTGCACGTTCGGCGACAGGCCGCCCGACGACAGCAGCAGGTCGCAGTCGACGCGCGGGCCGGCGCCGATGGCGACGTCCTTGCGCGGGTCCAGCTTCACCAGCCGCGCGCCGGTCACGCTGCGGCCGCCCAGGGCCTCGGCGATGCCGTGGCCCTTGAGGACTTCGATCCCCGCGGTGCGCGCTGCGTCGGCGCGGCCCGCGATGGCGCCGCCGGCGCGGGTGTCGCACAGCGTCACCCTGGCACCGGCGGACGCGAGGTCGACGGCGGCGCCATAGGCCCAGTCGTTGCTGGTCAGGACCAGCACGCGCTGGCCGGCACGCACCGCGTAGCGGTTCAGGTAGGTCTGTCCGGCGGCCGCCGTCATCACGCCCGGCAGGTCGTTGTTGCCGAACACGAGCGGGCGTTCGATCGCGCCGGTCGCGAGCACCACGTGGCGCGCCCGGATCTTGTGCAGGCGCTGGCGCGGCAGCAGTGCGTCGCGTGCACCGGGGGCGATGTGGTCCTGCAGCAGCTCGACGGCCTGGACCAGGTTCCCGTCGTGCATGGCGAACGCCGTGGTGCGGGCCAGCCGCGTCACGTTCGGCAGCGAATCCAGCTCGGCGAGGGTGCGCTTCAGCCAGGTCTCGGACGAGCACTTGTCCAGCACGGCGTCATGGTCCGACAGGAGCCACCCGCCCATCTCGGCCTGTTCGTCGACGAGCATCACGCGCAGTCCGGCGCGCGCCGCGACCAGCGCGGACCAGATACCGCAGGCGCCGCCGCCGATCACGAGCACGTCGGGGTGATGGTGCAGGTGGTCGTAGAATTCCGGGTCCGGATCGACGGGCGCCCGGCCATAGCCCGCCGCGCGCCGGATCACGTCCTCGTACAGGGGCCACATCTTCGCCGGCGCCATGAACGTCTTGTAGTAGAAGCCGGCGGGCATGAAGCGCGCGGCGCGGCCCATGATGCTCTTGACGTCGAGATTCAGCGACGGCCAGCCGGTCGTGGAAAACGCGTTCATGCCCTGGTACAGCTCGACCTGGGTCGCCTTCAGGTTCGGCACGGTGCCGGGACCGCGCTCCAGCTGGATCAGCGCATTCGGTTCCTCGGCCCCGTGGCCGATGATGCCGCGCGGACGGCCGTACTTGAAGCTGCGGCCGATCATGCGTACGCCGTTGGCCAGCAGCGCGGACGCAAGCGTGTCGCCCGCACAGCCCCGGTAGGCCTTGCCGTCGAACGTGAAGTCGACGGGCTTGTTGCGGTCGATGCGCGAGTTGGGACGGTTGATGCGGTGCGAGTTCACGCTTGCTCCTCCAGGTAGATCCGTTTGCCTTCGGCCAGCGTCCAGCAGCCCTGGACTTCGTGGGTGAAGGTGTGGCGCTTGACGGCGACGACCTTGCGGCACGCGGCAGCATGCAGCCATTGCTCCCAGTGCCATCCCTTGCTGTTCTTGCGCATGAACAGGTAGTCGCCCCATTCGGCGTCGCTGCTGGCGTCGGGCGCGGCCGGGCGCGCGATGAACGCTTCGCCGGCGTAGCTGAACTCTTCTTCTTCGCGCACCTCGTTACAGTGCGGGCAGTGGAACTTCAACATGTCTTTCCTCCGTCAGTGGGCGACGCCTGCGGCACCGTGTTCGTCGATCAGATGGCCGCTGTGGAAGCGGTCCAGCGCAAAGGCTTCGTTGAGCGGGTGCGGCCGGTCGCGCGCGATGGTGTGGGCGAACACGTTGCCGGAGCCGGGCGTCGCCTTGAAGCCGCCGGTGCCCCAGCCGCAGTTGAAGTACAGGCCCTGCACCCTGGTCTTGCTGATGATCGGGCAGGCGTCCGGCGACACGTCGACGATGCCGCCCCACTGGCGGTTCATGCGCACGCGCGAGAACATCGGGAACAGTTCGATGATGGCCGCGGCCGTGTGTTCGATCACGTGCGGACTGCCGCGCTGCGCGTAGCTCAGGTAGCTGTCGATACCGGCGCCGATCACGAGTTCGCCCTTGTCCGACTGGCTCAGGTAGCCGTGCACGGCGTTCGACATCACCACGGTGTGCAGGACGGGCTTGAGCGATTCCGACACGAACGCCTGCAGCGGATGGCTTTCCAGCGGCAGGCGGATGCCCGCCATCTTCGCCAGCGTGCTCGAATGACCCGCCGCGACGCAGCCGACGCGCTCGGCGCGGATCGTGCCGCGCGAGGTTTCCAGGCCGCGGATGCGGCCGCCTTCGATGTGCATGCCGGTCACCTCGCACTGCTCGATGATGTCGACGCCGAGATTGCTGGCGGCGCGGGCGAAGCCCCAGGCGACCGCGTCGTGGCGTGCGACGCCGCCGCGCGGCTGGAAGCTGGCGCCCATGATCGGATAGCGCGCGTTGGGGCTGGCGTCGATCATGGGGATGCGTTCCTTGACTTCGGCCGCCGTGAGCACCTGCGCGTCGATGTCGTTGAGCAGGTTGGCGTTGACGCGGCGCTCGATGTCGCGCATGTCCTGCAGGGTGTGGCCCAGGTTGAATACGCCGCGCTGGCTGAACATGACGTTGAAGTTGATTTCCTGCGACAGGCCTTCCCACAGCTTGAGCGAATGCTCGTACAGCATCGCGGCCTCGTCCCACAGGTAGTTCGAGCGCACGATCGTCGTGTTGCGGGCCGTGTTGCCGCCGCCGAGGTAGCCCTTTTCGAGCACGGCGATGTTCTTGATGCCGTGTTCCTTGGCCAGGTAATAGGCGGTGGCCAGGCCGTGGCCGCCGGCACCGACGATGATCACGTCGTACGAGGCCTTCGGCTCCGGGCTGCGCCAGGCCTGGTCCCAGCCTTCCTGGCGCTTGAAGCCCTGCTGGAGCAGGCTCCAAAATGAGTAATTCTTCTGTGCCATATCGCGCTTTCCGCAGTGAGGTGTTGTGGGTTCCATTATTGGGACCGATGCGGATTGCAAATTGATTGGATAAGACGGCCAGTTGTCTGTTTCCGACATCCTGTGGCCTGACGGCCGCGCGCGGGGTCGCCACGGCAGGCGGTTTGATCGGGGCGGACGGCCGGTTGTCCGATTCCGACATCGGGCCGCGTGACGGGCCACGGGCCCTGGCCGCAAGGGCGTGCGTGCACGGCGGGGAGGCACGCGAGCACCAGAAACGTGCGCTTGTCGCACACGCGCAACTCATCCCGCTGGCGCCGCGCATGTTCAATATGTGGCGCCGGACGCATTGACTGGAAGCGCCATCACGAGTGTTGTTCGCGGGCGCGGCCGCGTGTATGCTTGCCACCAAATAAAGCAGGTACAAGAAATGCTAAGAACAAGGTGCAGACCAGTTCATGCACCGGAACGGTAAGGAGACAGTCTTGTTGAATGCTATTGCTTTAAAAAAACCCCGACTCTCCGTCGGGTTCATCCTCGCGCCGAATTTCACGATGCTCGCGTTTTCGGCGTTCATCGACACCTTGCGCCTGGCCGCCGACGACGGCGACCGCAGCCGTCCGATCCACTGCACGTGGAGCGTATTGAGCCACGACATGCGGCCGGTGAAGGCGAGCTGCGGCATCGAAGTCACGCCGACCGCCGGCCTGGAGGATCCGGGCAAGTTCGACTACATCGTGGTCGTCGGCGGCCTGCTCAGCGCCCTCAAGCTGGCGCCGGCGATGAACGATTACCTGAAGCGCGCCGCCGACGCGGTGCCGCTGGTCGGCATCTGCACCGGTCCGTTCGTGATGGCGCGCCTCGGCCTCATGAAAGGACGACGCACCTGCGTCAGCTGGTACGTGCACGCCGACTTCACCAACGAGTTCCCGGACCTGCAGGTGAGCTCGGACGAACTGTTCATCGACGACGGCGACCGCCTCACCTGCGCGGGCGGCACCAGCGTGGTCCACCTCGCGGCCTACCTGGTGGAGCGCCATTGCGACAAGGCGCGCGCGGCCAAGGCCATGCGCATCATGATCGAACACGCGCCGCTTCCGGCCAAGACGCCGCAGCCGCAACCGCTGTTCACGCGCACGACGGACGATATCCGCGTACGCAAGGCCATGCTGCTGATCGAGCGGCACCTGTCCGACCCGCTGCCGACGGAATTCATCGCGCAGCACGTGAACGTGAGCGTGCGCCACCTGGAACGGCTGTTCCAGGCCGAGCTGGGCATGAGTCCCCTCGCCTTCGCGTTCGAACTGCGGCTGAACAACGCGCTGAACCTGCTCGTCTCGACCCGCAGCTCGATCATCGACATCGCCCTGCAATGCGGCTTCCTGAGCAACTCGCATTTCTCGCGCTGCTTCCGCAACCAGTATGGCAAGACGCCGTCGCAGGTGCGCGAGGAAGCGAGCGGCAAGAGTGCGGCGGCGGTGCCGGTGCTGTGGTAGACGGACGCACCGGGACCGGATCGTCTAGAACACCACGACCGAGCGGATCGACTCGCCCTTCTTCATGAGGTCGAAGCCGTCGTTGATCTGGTCGAGCGTCAGGTGGTGGGTGATCAGGTCGTCGATGTTGATCTTGTTTTCCATGTACCAGTCGACGATGTTCGGCACGTCCGTACGGCCGCGCGCGCCGCCGAATGCCGAACCCTTCCACACGCGGCCCGTGACGAGCTGGAACGGACGCGTCGCGATTTCCTTGCCCGCTTCCGCCACGCCGATGATGATCGACTGGCCCCATCCCTTGTGGCAGCACTCCAGCGCCTGACGCATCGTCGTGACATTGCCGATGCATTCGAACGAGTAGTCCGCGCCGCCGTCCGTCAGCTGGGCGATGGTATCGACGACGTTTTCGACTTCCTTCGGATTGACGAAGTGGGTCATGCCGAACTTGCGCGCCATCTCTTCGCGGCCCGGGTTGATGTCCACGCCGATGATTTTATCGGCGCCGACCATCTTCGCCGCCTGGATCACGTTCAGGCCGATGCCGCCCAGGCCGAACACGACGACGTTCGCGCCCGCCTCGACCTTCGCCGTGAAGATCACGGCGCCGATGCCCGTCGTCACGCCGCAGCCGATGTAGCAGATCTTGTCGAACGGCGCATC
>NZ_FMZS01000010.1 GCF_900101265.1 Massilia sp. PDC64 | reverse complement strand
TCCACGTCGTCGCCGAAGAAGCCGTACTCGTTCTCGACCTGCACCATCAGGATCGGACCGCCCTGCGTCACCTGCTGCGGCCCGAGCACGCGCCCCACTTCCTTCAGCCAGCGCCGCGCGGGCGCCAGATAAGCCTCGTCACGCGTGCGCAGGAACGCGTCGCCGTCGTGCTTCAGCAGCCACCATGGCAGGCCGCCCATCTCCCACTCCGCGCAGGCGTACGGACCGGGACGCAGGATCACCCACAGCCCTTCCTGCTGCGCGAGCCGGCAGAACTCGGCGGCGTCGCGCTGGGCGGCCCAGTCGTAGCGGCCCTCTCTCCATTCGTGGTAGTTCCAGAACAGGTAAGCGCACACCGCGTTCAGGCCCATCGCCTTGATGGTTTTCAGGCGGTGCGACCAGTACTCGCGCGGCACGCGGGCGAAGTGCATCTCGCCGCAGCGGATCTGGATCGGCTTCCCGTCCAGCAGGAAGTCGTGCTCGCCGATCGCGAAGCGCCGGGAGGCGGCAGCGTGAATCGTACCCGTGAACGGCAAAAGTGCAGCTGATGCCGCCGCGCCCTGCAACAGGCGGCGGCGTTGGAAACTGATGGTCATGTGGTCGTCGATACGAGTAAAAGATCAGAGCTTGCCGCGCAGGCCGAACTTGATGGTGCGGCCATCATACTTCGCATAGTCCATGCGGGTGCGGTGGCCGTCGCCGTACTTGCCCGTCGCGTCCTCGAAGTAATCGTAGGACAGCGTATTGGTCAGGTTCAGCGCATCGAGACGCAGCTCCAGGTTCTCGGTCAGCTTGTAGCTGATGGTGCCGTCCAGGTAACCGCGGGCGGCGCGCCAGCGGATCAGGTCGTCGCCGTTGTTCTTCGGATTATCCCCGTGCAGCGAGCGGCCCTTGTAGTTGTACGACAGGCGCATCGCCAGGGGACCGCGCTCGTAATAGGTCGTGAAGCTGTACGCGTACTTCGGCACCGAGTTGACCTCGATTTCCTTGCCGGCCGTCGTGATCCATTTCTGGCTGTTGAACGGGTCGATGTGCGTGTAGCTGGCCAGCGCGCCCAGGCCCTTGAACGGGTCGGGCAGGAAGTTGAAGTCCTGCTGGTAGGCCAGTTCATAGCCCTTGAGCGTCTGCTGGCCCGCGTTGCCGTAGGTGCGCAGCGTCATCGGCAGGTTCGGGTCGACGTGGCCGTTCTTGTCCTGGAAGATCGCGCCCAGCGCCGTGTCGGGCAGGCCCAGCGCGCCGAACGTCGTTTGCGTCGTGCTCGAAACGGTGGCGTCGGTCAGCTCCTTCCTGAAATACGCGGCGGACAAGAGGCTGCCCGGCTTGAAGTACCACTCCAGGCTCGTGTCGAGGTTCTTCGACTGCTGCGGCTTCAGGTTCGGGTTGCCCGCGGTGGCCGTGTTGTCGAACGCGTTCGGGATGACGGTCTGCGCGGCGATGATCGACAGCGATGCGCGGCTGATCGTCTTGCCGTACGACGCGCGCCAGATCAGGTCTTCCGCCAGGTCGTACGCGGCGCTGACGGCCGGCAGCACGTTCGTGTATTTGCCATGCTCCTGGTTCGGCAGGTAGGCGCCGCCCGCGCCGGACTTCTTGTAGTTGTCGATGCCCAGCTTCGTCTGCGCCCAGCGTACGCCGGCGTTGATGCGCAGCTCGCGTGCCAAGACTTCGCCCTTGAAGTCGGACTGCACGAAGCCGGTGGTGACCTTCTCTTCCGCGCCGAAGCTTTGCGCCGGCGTGAAGGCGGCGGGCGTGTTGAACGCGAGCGGGTCGTACGTGGAGTACGTGTAGCTGCGCGTGAACGTGCCGAACTGGTGCGGCCAGCCGTCGCCCATGTCCAGGTTCGAAACCGGCAGGGTCGACACCATATTGCTGCGCAGGCCCGCATCGCCGAACGACTTCAGCTTGGCCACCATGGCGGACGTGCCGTTGCGCTTCTCGATCGTCTTCGTCGTGTCGACGTACACGATGCCGCCCTTGAAGTGGCCCGTCCAGTCGCCCCACAGGTCGTAGTCCTGCTCCAGCACGAGGCGCGCCTGGCGGCCCTTGTCCGTCTCGCGCGTCCAGCCCGTGTTGATGTCGAAGCCCGAGAAGTTGGCGGGATTCGTGTAGTCGACGTTGGACGACATCGACGGGTACACGTGGTCCGAACCGTAGTCGATGGTGGAGTCGACGCCGAAGATCTGGCCCGACAGCGTGTCCTGGTAGCTCTTCGCATCGCTGTTGTTCGCGGACAGCTGGCCGGTCAGCACGGTGCCCTTCTTGACTTCCCAGCGGCCGTTCAGGGCGAGGTAGCCGAACTTCGTCTTGTCCTCGCCGTACGTGACGCCGCTGCTGTACGACGTATTGCCGAAGGTGCCCGTCAACAGGTTTGACGTGGGATCGATGTGCACGTTCAGCGGCACGAGGCCGTTGTGGCCCGCCTGGCCGGCCGGCGCGTTGCGGTTGGTCGTCTTGCTGTTGCGGATCAGGATGCCGTAATAGACTTCGTCGCGGCTGTTCTGCAGCTGCGAGGCCAGGCCGTCCAGGCTGATGTTCAGGCCGCCTTCCTTGTACTGCAGCGACGTCACGAGGCCGTCGCGCGTGCGCCGGTTCTGCGAGCCGTAGAAGCGGTAGATGCGGGGCAGCAGCGCGTTGTCGATCTGGTCGCGCGTGTAGCCGGACAGGTTCGCGCGCGGATCGTCATAGTCCAGCTGCAGGGCGAAGTTGCCCAGCACGGGCGACGCGCTGCCGCGGCGCGAGCTGTTGTAGCCGCCCGTCGCCTCGAAGCCGGAACGGTTGTTGACGGCCTTCGAATGCGACGCGCCGGCCAGGAAGCCCCAGTTGCCCCACGTGTTCGAATACAGCGCGAACAGGTTCGGATCCGTCTTTTCCGACATCGTGTTGTACGCGGCCGATACGCCGTAACGGACGGTGCGCTTCGGATTGTCGAAGGGGCGCGGCGTCTGCAGGTCGACGACGCCGCCCATGCCGCCTTCCGGCAGTTCGGCCAGCGGGGACTTGTAGAAGTCGACGCGGCCGAACAGTTCGGACGCGAACACGTCGTAGTTGAAGCCGCGCGCCGCGCTGCCGATGGTGCTCGTCGACGTCGTGTTGACGGGCGCGCCGTTCAGGGTCGTCACCGTGTATTCAGTCGGCAGGCCGCGGATCGAGATGCGCTGGCCTTCCGCCGAGCTTTCGTCGCGGTTCAGGATCACACCCGGCACGCGCTGCAGCGACTCGGCCACGTTCGCCTCGGGGAACTTGCCGATGTCCTCGGCGACGATCGAATCGCGTACGCCGATCGCCTGCTGTTTCAGGTTCAGCGCCTTCTGCAGGCTGGAACGGAAGCCCGTGACGACGACGGTCGTCGTGCCGGAAGCATCCACCGTCGGCACGGCCGGCTCGGTGGCGGGTGAGGTCGTGGGGGCGGCCGGCGTGGACGCATCCTGTGCCAGGGCCTGGTTCCCATAGGCGGCGGCCAACGCCACCGGCAGCAGCGTGGCGAGCAACTTCTTGTTCATCTTGTCTCCATTCTTGTGTCGTTATTGGAACATGGGGTGCCGGTCTGGGGCACGTCTGCAGTGGTCTTTACGCCGGCTGGTGGTCACGTTACCACAAGCGATTATTAAAGAGCAATAGTGCACGCATCAAGCGAATCCGCACATAAGTCTTTGTTTTTACGGGCTATTGCACACCGTATCGGCAAATTATGTGTCTCGCCGTAACGACAGCCATGTCAAACGCTCATACCTTTGACGAATTTTGTGATGTACGTTGTCTCATTTATCCGTCACACTTCGCTCCATGCGTAAAGTCAGCAAACTCAGTGAAGTCGCCCGGCTCGCGGGCGTGGCCCCCATCACGGCATCGCGCGCGATCCGCGGCGCAGGTTATGTGTCGGCGGAGACGCGCGAGCGCATCATGGCCGCCGCCGCGCAATTGAATTACACGCCCGATCCGCTGGCGCGGCGCATGCGCGGCGACCGCAGCCGGCTGCTGGGCGTGTTCGTCAACAACTACGGTCCCGTCGTGCTGCACGAAATCATCCGCGCCCTCTCCACGCATGCACGGGCCCAGGGCTACGATCTGCTGCTGTTCAACGCGGAACGGTTCGACAGCCCGGACCGCATGGCGACATGCGACCTGCTGGGCAAGCTGTGCGACGGGCTGATGGTGGTGATGCCGGGCGCCGACGACCGCTTCCTGGACGCCATCGAACGCCAGCAGGTGGCCAGCGTCGTGATCTGCTTCGACGCGCGTCCCCTCGCGGTGCCCGTCGTGGCGGCGGAAAACCGCCTCGGCGCGCGCGTCGCCGTGAACCACCTGCTGGAGCTGGGCCACCGCCGCATCGCGTACATCGCGGGCAATCCGGGCACGGGCCAGAGCGCCGAGCGCGAACGGGGCTATGTGGATGCGCTGCAGGCGGCCGGCATCGCGCCCGATCCCGCGCTCGTCGTCAACGGCGCGTTCGTGCAGCCGGGCGGCTATGCGGCGACGGAGCAGCTGCTCGCCCTCCCCGTCCCGCCGACCGCCATCTTCGCGGCCAACGACGAGATGGCGTTCGGCGCCATCGACGCCATCAACAGCCGCGGGCTGAAAGTCCCCCACGACATCTCCGTGATCGGCTTCGACGACATTCCCACCGCCAGCTGCGTGTTCCCGAAGCTGACGACGATGCACCAGCCGTTCGATACGATCGCCGCCTATGCCGTGCGCGAGGTGGTGAGCATGATCGCCGGCCAGACGACGGGCGCCGCACGCATCGCGTTTCCCGCGAAGCTCACCGTGCGCGATTCCACGGGACCGGCACCGCAGGCCACCGTCACGCCGACGACGTCGCCGCGACCCGCCCGCGTGCGGCGCGTGCCAGTGTCCGGAACATGACCAGGCTGGTCCCCGCCAGCAGGCCGCCGGCGAGCAGCGTCAGGCCGTAGAAATGGCCCGTCGTGTCCAGCAGGGGGCCGAGCAGGAAGCTCAGCACGATGTTGGACGTGGAGAACAGGAAGCGCTTGGCGCCGTCGAACTGCAGGAAACGGGCGCGCGGGAACAGCACCATCGGCAGCGACGCGGACGCCGTGTAATACGTGCCCGCCACCACGGCATGCAGCACGTAGACGACGGCAAAACTCTGCCGGTCGTGCACGGCGAGGAAGCCGCCGGCCCCCACGCACAGGTACAGGCCCATGGCCCACACGGTGACGCTGGCGGCGCTGTAGCGGTCGACGAGCCAGCCGATCACGGACGACAGCCCGATCGACAGCGCGTACGACAGGGCCAGCAGCCGGCCCAGCGTGGCCTTGTCCATGCCGATCGATTCCGCGTACAGCTGCGAGAACGTATTGAACGGCATGAACGTCAGTTCGGACGCCGTCAGCGCGAGGAACACGAGCAGGAAGTAGCGGTCCGACAGGCATTCGCGCCAGTACGCGCGGCCCATCGCGCGCCACGTCACGGCATCCTGGCCATCCACGGACGGCGGCCCGTATTCCCCTTCCTTCAAGCGCAGGCACATGAGCATGACGGCGACGCCGAAGAACAGGCCGATGCCGAGGAAGACTTCGCGCAGGTGGTGTTCCGTCAGGCGGAAGCACCACAGGTTGAACAGGATGCCGGCGACGAGGCTCACGATGCGGAAACCCGCGTAGAAGCGCCCGAGGACGGGACGCGGCACGATGTCGTTCACGAGCCCCGCGTACAGCGCGAGCGTGACGAGCGCGACGCCTTCGAACACGGTCCAGAACAGGCAGAACCACGCCAGCACGCACGTGTCCACGCCGGGCGACAGCGCTCCGAGCAACCGGTCCGTGACGCGGCCGAACGTGGCGCAGTTGCCGAGGGCGATGAGGACGACTGCGGCGACGGGCGTGATCCCCATCAGGAACGGCAGGCGCCGTCCCCAGCGGCTGCGGAAGCGGTCGGAGCGGAAGCCGACGATGGGCACGAGCACGGCGCCCAGCAGCGCCGGCAGCGCGGACACGAGCACGGCGATCATCGTGTCGCTGGCGTGATGCTGGCGCAGCAGTTCCATGACGCCCGGGATGGCCGAGCGGTCGCGGAAGGCGATGGCGAACTCGCCGAACAGCAGCCAGAACAGGACGATGGCGAGGCCCGCCGTCGTGTAGCGCAACGTACCGACGGCGTGGGTGCTTTTGTCTTCCAACATGGACGCGTTTCCCACTAACAAGAGCTAAAGCATCGCCGCAGCTTAAGGAAAGTGCAAGCTATTAATTCGGGGTCAGAGCACATTTCGCGCTCAATTCGCGGTCAGACCACTTTTTGTTGCATGAGCCCGACCGCAACATGTTGCCACCTGCCGTCGTTGGCCTACGTCGAGCTGGCAATGCTGCCATGGCCATCCTCACGCTTGTTGCAGCGTGCGCAATTGAGCGGAAATGTGCTCTGACCCCGAATTTAAAAAAAAAGACCTGCCATCCCTGGGCAGGCCGAACACGGGCACGGTGGCCCGCGAAGGAGAGAATTCAAGGGGCCAGCTTCGCCATTTCGGACGCGGCCAGCAGCACGGCGCCCACGCCGAAATGGGCCGTCGACTCGCGGTCCACCACCTGGCCGGGGATCGCGCGGTCGCCGATGGGCTGCACGTAGCCGACCTTGCCGTCCGGCTGGATCGCCGTGCGGGTCAGGTAGCCCCACCCTTTCGCCGCGACGGGCAGGTACGTGGCGCGGTCCAGCAGACCGTTGTTGATACCCCACAGCATGCCGTAGGTAAAGAACGCGGTGCCGCTCGTTTCCGGGCCCGGCGCGTGGGCCGGGTCGAGCAGGCTGCGCGTCCAGTAACCCTCCGGCGCCTGGATGCCTTGCAGCGTCTGCGCCATCGCGCGGAAGCGGTCCTCGAACAGCGGGCGGTACGGATCGTCGCGCGGCAGGTCCGCCAGCACCTTCGCCAGCGCGGCGAACACCCAGCCGTCGCCCCGGGCCCAGAAATCCTTCTTGCCGTTCACGCTCTGGTGCTTCGGCCAGACATAGCGCGCGTCGCGGTAGTACAGATGCGTCTCGGGGTCGTACATCAGGCTGTTCGCGTATTCGAAGTACGCGACCATCTTGTCGAGGTAGCGGCGGTCGCCCGTCAGGTGGTACATCTTCGTCATGACGGGCATGACCATGTACAGGCCGTCCGCCCACCACCAGTAATCGACGCGGTCCGTGCCGATCTCGTAGCCCATCACTTCGCGCGCGCGGGCGACGCGGCGCGGGTCCTGCGGGCCGAGGCGGTACAGGTCGATATAGCTCTGGAAGCAGACCTGCCAGTCGCCGAACAGCACGTGGTCGTCCGTCTCGCCGTACGTGAGCTTCCACTCGGCCTTGTTGTCGGACTTCGCGCCCTTCCAGCCGTTGTACTCGGCCCACCGCTCCGAATACTGGCGATACGCCTCGTTGCGCGTGACCTCGTAGGCGGCCAGGTTCCCCGTGTGGTACACGGCCACGTTCCAGAACGACCATTCCGTCGCCGGCGTCGTGCGCTGCCAGTAGCCGTTCACCTTGTCGATGACGGCCAGGGCTTCGGCCCGCGTCGGGATCGCCGCCGCTTGCCCCTGCTGCGCTGCCTGTGCCGGGACGGCCGCGCGATTGCCCGCCATGTCCGCGCAGCCGGCCAGCAGGAGCATGCCGCCCGCCAGGACCGCCGCCATCGTTCGCTTCTTCATGTGACTCCTTCAGATGTCATGTCGCTATCGAGATGGTGAAATCGCCCGCACCGAGCGGCTGCGCGGAGGCCAGCCGGATGCGATACAGCGCGTCGCCCCATTCATGCTTCAGTCCCGCGTCTTCCAGCGGCAGCCGTTCGACGTCGGCACGCAGCGCGCGGGGATCGAATTTCAGGTGCACGGTCCGGCCGCCCGCCACGGGCAGCGCCACGACACCCGCCTGCGCCGCATCGGGCCGGCGCGGCGTGACGAAGACGAGGGCCACGGGCGCGGGACGGGCCAGCGCGAACGTCTCGCGCAGGTTCACCGTGCCGGCGGCGCGGTCGAGCGCGATACGCCGCTCCCACCTCGTGATGCCCGCCCCGGCGCCGTATGCGGTCGCGAGGTCCATCGTCATGCCCATGTCGTCGACGCGCACCCGGCTCGCCCGGTCGCGCCCATCCCGCCCCACCTGCATCCGGCCGCCCACGAGCGGCAGGTTGTGCCAGCCCGACTGCATGGTCCAGATGGTGTACCGGTCCTTGCCGAACGTCTTCGCCGTATAGGCTTCGACGCCGGGGTCCACGAACACGGGTTGGCCGTCGTGGAACACGATGAAGCTGCCGGAATCGCGATGGCCGTGGCTGCGCGCGTTCGACGCGGCCTGCACGGCGAGGAAGAAGCCGCGGTCCGATCCTCCCTGCGCCCGTGCCGTCATCAGGCCGAGGGCGGGATACCAGGACGCGCGCTGCAAGGCGTCGCGGCCCGCGGTCGCCCGCATGCGCGCGACCTCCAGCACGTCGGCCACGTCGCGCGCGAGCCGGCCCTGGTCCGAGAGCGTGATGCCGCGCGCGGGTGCGCGGAACGCGCCGAACGCGGCCAGGTCGGCGTCGCCGGTGGCGCGGCCGAAGCGGTGCAGCAGCGGCGGCGAGTGATGCACCTTCGCGTGCGCGTCGCCGTAGTTCACGTACCAGTCGCCCGCCACGTGCACGTCCAGCACGTAATGGCCCATGCGGCGCACGAACGGGTCCGCGGTCAGGCTCACCGCGCCGCCGGTCGCCGAATCCAGCGCCACCAGGCTGTCGAGGTAGGGGCCGGCGGACATCGTCCAGTAACCGGGGCCTTCCTCGCACGCGCCATCGTCCGAGTAATCTTCCAGGAAGCCGTCCAGGCAGCGGCAGATCTTCAGGGTGGCCGCGATGCGGCGCGCCGGATCGGCCTCGAGCAGCAGGTTCGCTTCCAGCCAGCTCGACGCGATCCACGACGTCCAGTTGTTCAGCGGTTCCTTCTTGTCCTTCAGGCCCATCCACTTGAAGTCGTCGCGCGCGAGGCCCGGGTCGAGGATGCGCCGCTTCACCTCCGCTGCGATGCGCACGGGGAGCAGCGGCGACACGCTGCGTAGCTGCTCGCCCACGAGTTCGTGGACATACGCGAGCGTCACGCCCGTCTCCGCCGCGAACAGGTCGATCACGGGGTCGTCCGCGTCGGGCAGGCCGACGCCGCGCTTTTGCATGCCGCTGTGCGCGGGCAGGCCCCAGAAGGTTTCCTCGCACACGTGCCAGACGCCGTCCGCGATCGCGTGCAGGTAGCGTCCCTGCCCCTGCACGCATTCGGCCAGCACGAGGCCCGCGAGGCGGCTGCGACGCTCGAAATAGCGTTGTTCGTAATGCGTGCGGTTGCCGTTTTCCGCGAACTCCAGGAACAGGCTGGCCGGCAGTTGCGGCCATTCCGTGCCCAGCCACGCGTCGGCGCGGGCGACGAGCGCCGCTGCCACGTCGGCCGGCACCTGCGCCCACGCGGCGCGGTCGCCCGCCCGCGGATAGGGGTGCCACGCGCCGGGCGGCAGCAGGCGGCGGCGCAGCAAGGCCTCGTCGACGACGGAACGCAGGTAGCGCTTGGGCACGCGGGGCGCTGCCTGCGCCGCACTGCCCTGCTCCCCCGCCGGTCCGGGCGCCGCGCGCAAGCCGGGCGCGCCCAGCAGCGCCAGCGCACCCAGCCCGCGGGTCAGCGCATTCCTTCGATTCATATCGTCTCCCTGATGAGTTGTGACAACGTTACCACTCACGTTTGCAAAAGACAATAGGGTTTCGCTCAACCCGTTGGTCGTTTCAGAGAGCGCGATTGCGTGGTAACGATGCCATCGGGGCCGTCAGCCCTTCGGCGCGGGCCCCGTGGAATCGCGGATGACGAGACGGGCCGGCAGCTCGATGCGGAAGCCCTCGGCCCGGCCGTTGCGGATGGCGCCGACCAGTTCCGCCACGGCGCGCGCGGCGATCTCGTTCAGCGGCTGGCGCACGGTCGTCAGCTTGGGGAAGACGACGGCCGCGCGGATCACGTCGTCGAAGCCGACGACGGAGACATCGTCCGGCACCTTGAGGCCGGCGTCGGAGATCGCGTCCATGGCGCCGAACGCCATCGCGTCGTTGGCGGCGAAGATCGCGGTGGGCGGTTCCGGCAGCTTGAGCAGCGCCTGCGTCTCCGCGAAACCGCTGGCATCGTTGAAGTCGCCCTGGCGCAGGTACGCCGGTTCGATCGCGATGCCGGCCGCGCGCAGCGCATCCTCGTAGCCGCGCTGGCGCTCCTCGCTCTGGCCCGTGAACGACGTGCCGGCGATGAAGGCGATGCGGCGGTGGCCGAGACCGAGCAGGTGATCGACGGCGCTTTTCGCCGCGAGGCGGTTGGAACCGAGGACGACGGGGAGGTCGATGGGCCGTGCCGCGAAGCTCACCAGCACGCACGGGGCGTGCGCGCGTTCCAGCTTGTCGAGCAGGCCGTCGTTCGCGTCCGGCAGCAGCAGGAGCAGGCCGTCGCACAGCTTGCGCAGCATCTCGGCCGTGCCGGCGCGGCGCGCATCGTCGAAGTGGTCGGCGTTGAACACGATGAGGTCGAAGCCGAGCCGGCGCGCCTCGTCGTTGATGGCGCTGAGCAGCTCGTGCATCACGAGCGAGCGGAAGCCGTTGACGAACACGCCGACGAGGCCCGAATTCCCGCCTCGCATCTTCTGGGCGATCATGTCCGGGGTATAGTCCAGCTTCGCGGCCGCCGCGAGCACGCGTTCCCGCGTCTCCTTCGCGACCCGCCCCACGCCGCGCAGGGCGCGCGACGCCGTGATCAGCGATACGCCCGCCTCTTCCGCCACTTCCGTCAACGTACTCGTTTTCTGCATCCCCGAACGTTACCTGAATGGTTCCGAACAGGCAAGACCGGAAGTCGATGCAGACTCAGTGCAGGTCCACCTGCGCACGCAGCGCCGGGCCGCCGGCAGCCGGCTTGTTGCGGTCGGACGCCAGCTTCACGAGCAGCGCGGCCATCGACACGAGCGCCGCCGCGGCCACGACCATGAATACCTGGCCGAACGGCAGCTGGCGCCGCGCCAGCTCCGCCACGAGGAACGAACCGGCGATGCCGCCGAAGCGCCCGATGCCCAGCATCCACGCGACGCCCGTGGCGCGGCCCTGCGTCGGATAGTACGCGGCCGCCAGCGCGGGCAGCGACGACTGCGCCGTGTTCATCAGCGCGCCCGCGCCGAACACGGTTACGGTCAACAGGCCGACATTGCCCGCCACCTGGCCGATCAGGAAGACGGCCAGCGCCGTGAGTCCGAAGCCGATGGCGATGACGCGGTTGGCGTCGTAGCGGTCCATCAGCCAGCCGAACAGGATCGCGCCCACGCCGCCCAGCGGAAACAGCGCGGCGATCAGCGTGGCCGTCTGCGTGGGCAGGCCCGCTTCCTTGAACAGGATCGGCATCCAGTTGATCAGCGCATAGAAGATGACGAGGCCCATGAAGTACGCGAGCCACAGCATGACGGTGCCGACGGCGTACGACCGCGCGAACAGCACTTTGGCGCCGCCGCCGGCCGTGGGGACGCCCTGCTCGGCCATCACGTAGCGCGTGGCGTCGGCCGCCGACGCATGGATCCGGCGCAGCACGGCGCGGATGCGCTCCGCCGGCGCACCGCGCGCGACCATGTGGCGCACGGACTCCGGCAGGGTGAACGCCATCACGGCCAGCAGCACCACCGGCGCGATGCCGCCCAGCGCCAGCACGCTGCGCCAGCCCCAGTGCGGGATCATCCACGCGGCGAGGAAGCCGCCGCATGCGGCGCCCAGCGGGAAGCCGCAGAACATCGCGTTCGTGATGACGGCGCGGCGCCCGTCCGGACAGAATTCGCTGATCAGGGTGACGGCATTTGGCATCGCCGCGCCCAGGCCGATGCCCGTGACGAAGCGCAGCATTGTCAGGCTGTCGAGGCCCGTCGCGAACGCGGATCCGCCGCAGGCCGCGCCGAACACGAGGACGGACCCGAGCAGCACGATGCGCCGCCCCAGCCGGTCGGCCAGCGGCCCGGCGACGAGCGCGCCGGCCGCGAGCCCGAACAGCGCCGCGGACAGCACGGGCGCGAGCGCCGGCTTGCCGATGCCCCACTCCTTCAGCAGCGATGGCGCGATGAAGCCGATGGCGGCCGTGTCGAACCCGTCCAGCAGGACGATGAAGAAGCACGTGGCGAACACGAGCCACTGGTACGGCGAAAAGGGGTGGCGGTTGATGAACGCCTGGACGTCGAGGTCCCGATTTGTCATGACGGTCTCCAGTTGTGCCGGCTGTTGATCGCCGTTCCGGTCCAGCTTAGCGCTCGCACGTTCGATAGTCAACCACGTGTTCGATTATCGAACGTCATTGCAGGGCATGCAAAGGTGTTGCCGGCTGCCGCCGGATTATCGCCGGCGGCAGCCGCCGCTACAGTGAGGCCATCTTTTCAACGGAGCCCGACATGACCAGTCTTCTCTCACCCACCCGCCTCGGCGACCTCACGCTGCCGAACCGCATCGCGATGGCCCCCATCACGCGCGCCCGCTCGGGCGCCGACGGCGTCCCGACCGCCGCCAACGCCGCCTATTATGCGCAGCGCGCCGCGGCCGGCCTGATCGTCGGCGAAGCGACCAACGTGTCCCGCCACTCCGCCGCATTCGAACTGGCCCCGGGCCTGCACGACGACGCGCAGGTGGCCGGCTGGCGCCGCGTGATGGACGCCGTGCACGCGGCCGGCGGCCGTTTGTTCGCGCAACTGTGGCACAGCGGCCGGGTGAGTTCCTATGCGCTGCTGGATGGCCGCGCGCCGCTTGCACCGTCCGCCGTCAACGACGACCTGCACCTGCTGCAGCCGTATGCCGCCCTGGAAAACGGCTTCTATACGCGCATCGCCGCGTCGCCGGCCCGCGCCATGACCGTGCAGGACATCCACGCGGCCGTCGAGGAATTCCGCGCCGCCGCCCGCAATGCCATGCGGGCGGGAATCGACGGCATCGAGCTGCACGCCGCCAACGGCTATCTGCCGCACCAGTTCCTGTCGCCGCACACGAACCGCCGCGACGACGCGTTCGGCGGTTCGCTCGCCAACCGCGCGCGCTTCCTCGAACTGGTCCTGCGCGCCGTGCTGGACGAAGTGCCGGCCCACCGCATCGGCGTGCGCCTGTCGCCGTTCGCCGCCTACAACAACGCCGTCGATCCGGACACCGAAGCCACCTATGCGTACGTCGCCCGGATGCTGGCCGACGCCGGCGTCGCCTACCTCCACGCGGCCGATTCAAACGCGTGGGCCGGCGCGCCGGACATGGACCGGATCCTCGCCGTGCTGCGCCCGAACTTCGACGGCGCCATCATCGCCAACGGCGGCCTCGATCCCGCCGCGGCCGACGCGCTGATCGCGTCCGGCATGGCCGACCTGGCGTCGTTCGGCCGCAGCTTCATCGCCAACCCCGACCTCGTCGACCGCATCCGCCGCGGCGGCCCGTACAACACGCCGGACCCGTTCACGTTCTACGGCGGCGGCGTCCACGGTTACCTCGACTACGAGCCGCTGGCCGCCTGATCCACACATCACAAGGAGTCTTCATGCACACCCCTGCCAAACACGCGCCCGACATCGCCCCGGGCATGATCCGCCTGCTGGCCGCGTCGGCCGGCCTGATCGTCGCCAACCTCTATTACGCCCAGACCCTCGTCGGCCCGATCAGCGCCGCGACCGGCCTGTCGCCGGAAGCGGCCGGCCTGATCGTCACCCTGACGCAGGTCGGCTATGCCCTCGGCCTGCTGTTCATCGTGCCGCTGGGCGACCTGCTCGAGAACCGCAAGCTCGTGTTCTCCGCCCTCCTCGCCACGGCCACCGCGCTGGCCGCCGCCGCGTTCAGCACGAACGCCTGGATCTTCCTCGTCGCGTCGCTGGGCATCGGCCTCGGGTCCGTCGCGGCGCAGATCCTCGTGCCGTTCGCCGCGCACCTGTCGCACGAAGCGACGCGCGGCCGGGCCGTCGGCAAGGTCGTCAGCGGCCTGCTGCTGGGGATCATGCTGGCCCGCCCCGCCGCGAGCCTGATCGCGGACTACGGCAGCTGGCACCTCGTGTTCGGCGGCGCCGCCGTCGCGGTGTTCGTCCTCGCGTTCGTGCTGCGCGCCAAACTGCCGCAGCGCGTGCCCGTGCACAGCCTGTCGTACGGCCGCCTGATCGGATCGCTGTGGCACCTGCTGGCGACGACGCCCGTGCTGCGCCGCCGCGCCGTCTACCACGCCGGCCTGTTCGGCTCGTTCAGCCTGTTCTGGACCGTCACGCCGCTGATGCTGGAAGGCCCGCAATTCCATCTGTCGCAGTCGGGCATCGCGATCTTCGCCCTCGTCGGCATGGCGGGCGCCGTCGCGTCGCCGGTGGCGGGACGCCTCGCCGACGCGGGCCACACCCTGATGGCGACGGCCGCCGCGCTCGTCCTCGGCATCGTCGGCTTCGCGCTGCCGCTGTATCAACCGGAATCCCGCGCGCTGGCGCTGGGCATCCTCGTCGTGGCCTCGATCGTGCTGGACATGGCCGTCGCCGCGAACCTCGTGCTGGGGCAGCGGGCCATCTTCGCGCTCGGCGCCGAAGTGCGCAGCCGCCTGAACGGCATTTATTTCGCGCTGTTCTTCGCGGGCGGCGCGCTGGGTTCCGCGGCCGGCGCCTGGGTCTATGCCCACCACGGCTGGCACGCGGCCCTGCTCACCGGCATGGCCTTCCCGGCCGCCGCGCTGCTCGTCTGGTTCGGCGAACTGGCCGGCCGCGACGCCACCACGGGCGCAACCGCATCATGAGCCCGCGCGCCCTGATCATCGGCGGCTCGCTCGGCGGGCTGCTGGCGGCCAATACGTTGCGCACCATCGGCTGGCGCGTCGACGTGTTCGAGCGCTCGCCCCATGCGCTGGACAGCCGCGGCGGCGGCATCGTGCTGCAGCCGGACGTGCTGCACGCGTTCCACTTCGCGGGCATCCGGCCCGCCGGTGCGCTGGGTGTCGCGTCCGGCGACCGCATCTACCTCGACCGGGCGGGGACCGTCGTGCGGCGCGACTACCAGCCGCAGACGCAGACATCGTGGAACATGCTGCACGGGACCCTGCGCCGCGCGCTGCCCGACGACTGCATCCACCCGGGCGAGACGCTGGAGCGCATCGAGCAGGCCGGCGGCCAGGTGCGCGCCGTGTTCGCCGGCGGCCGCGTCGAGGCGGGCGACCTGCTGATCGGTGCGGACGGCGCGCGGTCGACGGTGCGTTCGCTGATGCTGCCCGAGGTGCGGCCCGACTACTCGGGTTATGTCGCGTGGCGCGGTCTCGTGCCGGAACCCGACCTCGACGCGGACAGCCGCGCGGTACTGGACGGCGTGTTCGCGTTCCAGCACGACGACGGCGAACAGATGCTGCTGGAATACCTCGTGCCCGGCGAAGACGGTTCGACGGCACCGGGCCACAGGCGCTGGAACTGGGTGTGGTATCGCAAGATCGGGCAGGACGACCTCCCGGCGTTGCTGACCGACCGCACGGGCCGCACGCACACGTTCTCGCTGCCGCCGGGCGCGCTGCCCGATGCGCAGGCGGCGCTACTGCGCGACAAAGCCCGTGAACTGCTGGCACCGCAGTTCGACGCGCTCGTGCAGAAAACCAGGGAACCGTTCATCCAAGCCATCCTGGACCTCGCGGTGCCGCGCATGGTATTCGGCCGCGTGCTGCTGCTGGGCGACGCCGCGTTCGTCCCGCGCCCGCACACGGCCGGGGGCGCCGCCAAGGCGGCGGCCAATGCGCTCGCGCTCGCGCAGGCCCTGCAGCGGACGGATCAGCCGATCGACGCGCGCCTGCAGGAATGGGAAGTCCTGCAGCTGCGCGCCGGCCGCGCCATGGTCGACTGGGGCCGGCGCCTGGGCGACGGCATCATGGGTGTGCGGCGAGCAGCAGGCTACACAAATTCCCCCGCTGGAAGGTCGGATCCCTGAACGCGAGGAAGTCGTCGTTGAACGTGCCGAACGTCGTCTCGGGACGGTGCTTCAGGCCTGCGTAGAACGTGTCGATGACGTCATGCGCGAAGTCGTGCCCGCGCGGGTGCGCGGCGAGCACCCTGTCCCGTTCGGCCGCCGGGATCGTGTCCATGCCCCGGCCCACCATGTCCATGCCGGCGCCGGCCTGCACGAGGCGGATTTCCGGGTGCAGGTGCTCGGGGATGCCGGGCGTCGTGTGCAGCGCGACCGCGAGCCAGACTTTCTCGATGTCCCCCTCGGCGATCCCGTGGCCGCGCAGGAAATCGCGCGCCGCGTTCGCGCCGTCCACTTCGAAGCGCAGCCGGCTGCCGTGGTAATGCGGCGTGATGCCGATGTCGTGGAACATGGCGGCGGCGTACAGCAGCTCGGGATCGAACGCGAGGTCGAGCCGTTCGCCCAGCAGCGCACCCCACCAGTACACGCGGGCCGAGTGGTGGAACAGCATGTCGCTCTCCATGTCGCGCACGTACTCAGTGATCTCGCGCGCGAGACGGCTGTCGGGCAAGGCGAGCGTGTTCATTGCGCGGCCGGGAGCACGAGCTTCTGCTCCCCCTCGTCCAGCACGAACACGGCGAGCAGCTTCGCCGGCTTGTCCTGGCTGGCATTGCGGGTCACCTGGTGGCGCGCGCCCGGATCCTCGTACCAGAATTCGCCCGTGCGGTAGACCTTCGGCGGCGCGTCGTCGACGGCGCTGACGATCTCGCCGGACAGCACCTGGGCGTAGATGAAGGACGACTGCGGATGCGTGTGCGGCGGCGACGACGCGCCGGGCGCGAACGACACTTCCACCGCCACCAGCGCCTTGCCGGGCACGTTCGGCAGCGCGCGGTGGAACAGCGGTTTCACCGTCTCGTGCGCGGCGGCGGTACCGGCCAGCAGCGCCAGGCACAAAGCGATCGCTGATTTCATCGCCGCCTCCTCAGCGTGCCGCCGTCACGGCGGCCGGCGTCGCGCGGAAGCTGATCGCCATGCGGTTGTACGCATTCATCAGGCCGATGGCGATGGTGAGATCGGCCAGTTGCTGCTGGCTGAACACGGCCGCGGCGGCCGCATACTCGGCATCGGGCACGCCCGTCTCGGCCACCTTCGTCACCGTCTCGGCCCACGCGAGGGCCGCGCGTTCCCTCACGTCGAACAGGCTGCCCGCTTCGCGCCACGCCGGCACCAGCACGAGCTTCTCGACATTGACGCCTTCCTTCAGCAGGTCGCGCGAATGCATGTCGATGCAATAGGCGCAGCCGTTGATCTGCGAGACGCGCAGGTAGACGAGGTCGACGAGCACCTTCGGCAGGCCGCTGTTCATGATGTGGCCGTACACGCCGCCGAGTGCCTTCATGCCGGCCGGGGTGGCCGCGTTGTAATCCATACGCTGCGTCATTTTCATTCTCCTGGTTGAACTGAATGCGTCCATGATGCGCCGGCTGGTGGCCAAAAAACAGTGCCAAGTTTGATCATTTTTAATGTACCATCGGCCGATGACTTCCCTGTCCATCGGCCTCGACCGGGCCAAGAAGACCCCGCTCGCCACGCAGATCTACGGGGCCATCCGCGCCGCCATCGAATCGGGACAGATCCCGGCCGATGCGAAACTGCCGTCGTGGCGCGACCTGGCCGCCCAGCTGGGCGTGTCGCGCGGGACCGTGCGCATCGCGTACGAACGCCTCGTCGACGAGCAGCTCGCGACGAGCTATGGCGCGGCCGGCACCCGCGTCAACGGGCGGCCGGCCACGCCCGCCGGGTCCGGCCGCGCGCACGCGCACTCACCCGATACGTCGCCGATCCCGGAGCTGTTCCCCACCTTCGGCGCCAAGCCGGTGCCGTTCCAGATGGGCGTCCCGGCCCAGGACGCGTTCCCCTATAAGCTCTGGTCGCGCATGATGGTGAGCGCGGCCCGGCACACAGCGGCGAGCCCCGTCGGCTACCCCGACCCGCGCGGCGACCCCGACCTGCGGCGCGAAGTCGCGGCCTATCTGGGCATCGCGCGCGGCATCCGCTGCAGCCCGTCCCAGGTCCTGGTCACGGCCGGCTTCGCGGGCGCGCTGGGGCTCGTCGTGCGCACGCTCGCGCTGGAAGGCGAACAAGCGTGGTTCGAGGACCCGGGTTTTCCGCTGACCCGCACCGCGTTGTCGCTCGCGGGCATGGCCGTGACGGCCGTCCCCGTCGATGCCGACGGCCTGGACGTCGATGCCGGCATCCGCATGGCGCCCGGCGCGCGGCTCGCCGTCGTCACGCCGGGCCAGCAGGCGCCCCTCGGCATGACGATGACGCTCGCGCGCCGCCGCGCCCTGCTCGACTGGGCCGGCGCCAACGGGGCGTGGATCGTCGAGGACGACTACCTCAGCGAGCTGCAGCTGGAAGGCCGCGCGGCACCGGCGCTCGCCTCGCTCGACCAGGGCGGACGCGTGCTGCACATCGGAACGTTCAGCAAGACGATCAGCCCCGCGCTGCGCCTCGGCTTCCTCGTCGTGCCGCCCGAACTGGCGCGCCGCTTCGGCGACGTGGCCGCCTGCCTGGCACCCGCGCCCGGCGCGCCCATCCAGCGCGCCGTCGCCGACTTCCTGCAGGAGGGCCACTACCTGCGCCACCTGCGCCGCATGAAACGTCTGTATGCGGCGCGGCGCGAAGCCCTGCTGCGCTGCCTGCGCAAGGAAGCGGCGGACGTGCTGGCGGTGCAGGCGACGGCCGGGATGGCCGTCGTCACGCGGCTGCGCACGGACGCATCGGACGTCGACGTCGCCGCCCGCGCCCTGCAGGCCGGTCTTGCGCCCGTGCCGCTGTCGCCCTGGTACGTGCATACGCCCGCCGCGCGCGGCCTGCTGCTGGGCGTGACGAACGTCGACGAACGCCGTCTCGCGGCCGATTGCCGCCGGCTGGCCGGGCTTGCTGCCATCACAAAATAATCTACCGGCTGACGGTTTTAACAATTGACAAACTGTTGTGCCGTAAGAAATACTTTTCGGCATGATAGAACTGAGTGCCATCCGCAAAACATACCGCCTGGGCGGCAGCGACATCCACGCCCTCGACGGCATCGACCTGCACGTGGCGCGCGGCGAATTCGTCGCCGTGATGGGGCCGTCCGGCTCCGGCAAGTCGACCCTGCTGAACGTCCTGGGCGGGCTGGATCGCCCGGACAGCGGCCGCTACCGCCTGGCCCAGGACGAGATCAGCGCCCTTGACGACGACGCCGCATCCGACGTGCGCAACCGCCGCATCGGTTTCGTGTTCCAGTCCTTCCACCTGCTGCCGCGCCTGACCGTGCTGGAAAACGTGCTGCTGCCGCAGCGCTATGCGCGCCAGCCCGACCCGCAGGCACCGGACCGGGCCCGCGCCCTGCTCCAGCGCATCGGCCTCGGCCAGCGCCTCGACCACCTGCCGGGCCAGCTGTCCGGCGGCCAGCTGCAGCGGGCCGCCATCGCGCGCGCCCTGCTGAACGAGCCGGACCTGCTGCTCGCGGACGAACCGACCGGCAACCTCGATTCCGGCAGCGCGGCCGACGTGATGGCGCTGCTGCGCGAACTGCATGCGGGCGGCCAGACGCTCGTGATGGTCACGCACGACCCGGCCATCGCCGCCAGCGCGCAGCGCACGATCCACCTGCGCGACGGCCGTGTCGCGGGCCAGCCATGAAGCGCCTCGTCCCGCTGCTGGCCCTCGTCGCCCTCGCCGCCACCGCTGCGGACACGCGTCCCGTCCTGATCACGGGCGAAGTGGAAGCGCTGGATTCGCAGACGATCTTCGTGCCGCCGTCGAATGCGTCGCCGGTCGTCGTGCGCAACTTCCTCGCCGAGGGCACGCAAGTCAGGAAGGGCGACGTCGTGCTTCGGATCGACTCCGGCAGCACGACCAATATCGACCAGCTCCGCATGGACCGCGAACGCGCCCGTGCGAAGACGGACAGCGAGACGGCCACGCTGGAAGTCGCGGCCATCGAGGCAGAAAAGGCGCTGGTCAGTGCCCAGGCGGCGCTGGACAAGGCGAAGGTCGACGCGGCGCTGCCGAAGCAGCAGATCACGGCGCTGGACTACGACCGCTACCAGGCCGCACTGGGCCAGGCCGTGCGCGACCTCGCGGTCAAGCAGGAAAGTCTCAGGAACGCCCGCGCGGCCGTCGCCCGCCGCAAGGAAGACGGCGCGCTCGAAGTGAAGAAAATGCAGATCAACGAGGCGTTCCAGCTCGCCCAGCTGGCGCAGTCGGAAGTGCGCGCCACGCGCGACGGCGTCGTCGTCCACGGCTACAGCCCATTCAACGGCGAGCGCATGGACGAAGGGGCCACGGCCTGGCCGGGCAACGCGGCCGGCACGGTGCTGGGCGACGGCCGCATGGTCGTTACGGCCTGGGTGCTGGAAGCGGACCGTCCGTATCTGCGCGACGGCCAGGCCGTCAGCCTGCGCTTCGACGCGCTGCCGGGCGTCGTCGTGACGGGGAAGCTGGCCGACATCACGAGCGCGCCGGAAGCAAGGCCGCGCTGGGGACTTGGCCGCTATTTCCGCGCGCGGATCGCCCTGCCCGACGATCATGGCCTGCCGCTGGTCGCCGGCATGAGCGTGCTGGTGGAGCCGCTGGCGCCCGGCGCCGCGGCCGTAGGCGTCCGGCCGGCGAAGGTCGCCGCCCCCGCCGCGCTGGCGATCGAAGGCGAGATCGCGTCGCGCCGGACCATGCCGGTGTCGCCGCCGACCATCCCGCATGTCTGGAATTACAAGCTGGCGTTCCTCGCGCCGGAAGGCATGATGGTGCAGGCCGGGCAGCCCATCGCGGTGTTCGAATCCACCGAGGTGATGAACCAGCTGATGTCGCTGCAAGGCACGCTCAAGGAACGCGAGCGGGCGCTGGACAAGCTGCAGCTGGACCAGGCCGAGGCCGACCGCGCCGGCGTGCTGGCGCAGGCCGAGGCGCAAAGCAATGCCGAGAAGGCCGCGCGCAAGGCGACCATGCCGAAGGAACTCATCCGCCGCGTCGACTACGACAAGCTCGTGATCGACCGCGCCGAAAAGGCGCAGCTGGCAAAGCTGGCGCAGGCCCAGTACGAAGCACAGAAGCGCGCACGCCAGGCCGAGCGCGCCGGCCTGCAGTCCGACATCGCGCAAATGCGGGCGAAGATCGCCGCCCTCGTCAAGGGCCAGTCGGCGCTGACCGTCGTGGCGCCGCGGCGGGGCCTGGTCCTGCACCGCATCGGCTTCAACGGCGAGAAGTTCGCCATCGGCAGCCAGGTCTGGTTGGGCCTGTCGGTCGCGACCCTGGCCGATCCGGACCAGCTGGGCGTCAACGCCCGGGTGCCGGAAGCGCAGGCGGCGGGCGTGCGGGTGGGCCAGGCGGCGCGCGTCATCGTGGCCGGCACGCGGCAGACACTGGCCGCGCACGTGACGGGCCTGGGACGCGCCTTCCATGGCAAATCGGCGGCGCAGGCGGCCGTCGTCCGCGACGTCGAACTCGCATTCGACGCGCCCACGAAAGACTTGAAGCCCGGGGCCGCCGTCCAGGTGGAACTGCTGCCGGACGCCGACCGCCGCGTCGCCCTTCGACCATGAGACTGCCGATGCTGCGCCTTTCTATATCCGCCGCCGCGCTGGCGGCCCTGCTGTCCGGTTGCGGCGGCGCGTCGTCGACACCCGGCGGCCCCGTCGAAACGCTCGCCCCGCGCGCGTGGACCGAAACCCTGGAAGCCGACGGCGAGATCCAGGCGGCCGCTAACACGCCGTTGACGGTGCCGGGCAGCGGCTGGTCGCAACGGGTGCTGGTGGACATGGTCCCGGACGGCAGCAGCGTCACGAAAGGCCAGGTCGTAGCCCGCTTCGACGCCCCCCAGGCGCGCGCGGAACTGTCGCAGGCCGACCTCGAACTGCTGCGCAAGGCGCTGGCCGAGGAAGCCAACCGCCAGAATGCGGTCGTCGAGAAAGGCGTGCTGGCCGGCGACCGCGCGAAGGTCGAGGACGACCTGGGTCTCGCGCGCCGCTATGCGGGCGTCGACCTGTCCGTCTTCGCCCGCAACACGATCCTCGATGCGCTGGCCGACGCCGGTTTCCTCACGAAGAAGAGAACGTACCTGGACTGGAAGGGCAGTCAGGTCCAGGCGCGCGCCGCCGCGCAGGAGGCCGTGCTGCACTCGCAGCGCGACAGCGTGGCGCAGAACGCCGCGCAGCAGCGCAGGAGCCTGGAGGCGCTGGAACTGGTGGCGCCGCACGACGGCGTGTTCCTGCTGGGCGCGCGCTGGGACGGCGCCAAGCCGCAGGTCGGCGCAACCCAGATGGCGGGCGAGCCGTTCGGCGCCCTGCCCGACCTCGACCAGCTCGTGGCACACTTCAGCGTGGCCGAGGGCCAGGCCTACGGACTCAAGCCGGGCCAGCCCGTGCGCGTGCGCCTGGCCGGCACGGGCACCGAACTGGATCTGAAGGTGACGCGGGTCGGCAGCAGCGCCGGCATCATCTCGCCCGAGTCGCCCGTCAAGTACAGCGATTTCGACGCCGCCATCGCGACCGACACGGCGCGCAAGCTGGGCCTGAAGCCGGGCCAGGCGCTGCACGGCACCGTGCAGCTCGTGACGAAGCCCGGGGCGCTGACGGTGCCGAACATCGCGCTCGTGCAGGACGGCACCGCGTACGTCGTCTACACGGCCGACGCCGGCCGCGCCGTGAAGCACAAGGTCGAACTGGGCCAGCGCGGTCCCGTGCGCAGCGAAATCAGGAGCGGCGTCGCGCCAGGGGCGCGCATCGTGCTGCTCCCTCCGAAAGACGACAAGACATGAACCGAGCACTCCTGCTGGAAGCCGTCGCCGAACTGCGGCGCCGCAAACTGCGCACCGGCCTCACCTTGCTGGGCATGATTTTCGGCGTGGGCGCCATCGTCGCCATGCTGGCCGTGGGCGAAGGCAGCCGGCGCGAGGCGCTGCGCCTCGTCGCGGAACTGGGCCTGAACAACGTGCTCGTCGAGAGCAAGGGCATCAACGCGGAACAGTTGAAGGACATCCGCACCCGCTCGCTGGGCCTGTCGCCGGCCGACGCGGCGGCGGCGCTGTCCGTCGTGCCGGGCGCGCGCTCCGTCGCGCTGAAAAAGGAAATCAAGGTCGACGAGCTGATCGTCGGCGACCGCGTCGTGAGCGGGCGCGCGTTCGCCGTGTCGCCCGCGTATGCGGAGCACGGCGGCTTGCAGATGAAGGTCGGACGCTGGCTCGCGCCCGCCGACGGCGCGACGCTGGCCCCCGTGTGCGTGCTGGGCGCGCGCCTCGCGCATTCGCTGTTCGGCGCCGCGCCGGCGGTCGGCCAGCGCGTCAAGGTCAACCACGTGTGGCTGCAGGTGGTCGGCGTGCTGGCCGACCGCACGCCCAGCAAGGCGGAGTTCGAAGGCGTCAAGCTGGGCCTGGACGACGAGCGCCTGTTCGTGCCGTGGGAAACGGCGCGCGCGCGCTTCAGCTTCCGCCGCATCGAGGACGAAGTGGACGGCATCAGCGTGCGCCTGGACGGCCAGGTCGCGCCGGACGACGCCGCGCGCGTGCTGCAGGCCGTCATCCACCAGCGCCATGGCGGCGTCGACGACACGAACCTCATCGTCCCCATGGGCCTGTACCGCCAGAACCAGCAGACGCAGCGCATCTTCACGATCGTCATGAGTTCGATCGCCGCCGTGTCGCTGCTGGTGGGCGGCATCGGCATCATGAACATCATGCTGGCCAACGTGCTTGAGCGCCGGCGCGAAGTGGGCCTGAAGCGCGCACTGGGCGCGCGCCGGCGCGACGTGGTCGAACAATTCCTGGCCGAGGCGCTCGTGATCGCCGTCAGCGGCGCCCTGCTCGGCCTCGTGCTGGGCGGCGTCGCGGCCTACAGCATCGCCGCGCTGGCCGGCTGGTCGGTGGCGTGGTCGCCATTGAGCCTGCTGCTCGCGGTGCTGGCGTGCGTGGCGGTCGGCCTGGGGTTCGGCGTCTACCCCGCGCGCCAGGCCGCGGCGCTCGACCCGATCGCCGCGCTGCGCAGCGACGGGTGACGGTCACTGTGCGGGGCCGCCCGCGACACCGGAGCGGGACGCCATGCCGGCATGCTTCGCGGTGCTGTCGTTGTAGGCCGGTTTGGCCGCCGGGGTCTTGCCGGGCAGCGGCATCACATGACGCCGAGCGAGGGCGACGCGCCGACGCGCGGCGTGATCGTGCACATTCGACGTGCTGCTCGGGCACCTGCCCATTGGCCGGCACCGTCTTGTGTTCGATTAAGTTCACTACAAAACAATAATGCCTGCCACGACAACCGCAGTCGATCGGCGTGTTGGATACTTGCCCGGGAAGCAACAGGCTCGTACACTGAGCCATACCGACCGTCCGCTATCGGCCAGGAGCGGACCTTTGCGATCAACAAGCAACCCTACACTGAATAGATGATAAAAAGTCCCGATAAGTCGGTGCAGATTTGCCTTACCCCTGATGAAGCGGTTGTTCTGTTCGAATTTGTTAAACGTTTCTCGGAATCGGATTTGCTAACAATCGTTGACGAATCGGAACGGCGGGCGCTCTGGAATCTGTGCTGCGTTTTCGAGCGCGGAGCATTAAGTTCAATCGAAGGCGACTGGCCCGCTATTTTGCATCAGGCTCGCGGCAGGCTGCGAGGCGAGGATCAGAGCGCCTAGCGACGTCCGCATTGGGTCGATAGCGGACATTGCTGAGCCCCTTCTGCCCTGCAGGCCATGGCAAACATGATTGTTCGTCCACAGGCGGGATCGCGTGGCAGCGCCGACTGCGGCCTGCGCTGCCGGCAGGCGTCAATCCATGTGGAACACGGGTTCCATCATCGCCCAGTGCTCGCCTTCGGCCCGGCTGGCCAGCGGCACCTGGCACGGGCTGCAGAACGTCCACCAGCGCTGCGTTTCCGGATCGGCCGCGATATGGGCCATGTCGGCGGCGAAATCCGTGCCGTGGTATTCCCAATAGCCGAACAACAGGTTTTCCGGCTCGCGCAGGAAGATCGTGTAGTTGCGCACATTGGCTTCCGTGAGGCGGGCCAGCACCTGCGGCCACACGGCGGCGTGCAGCGCTTTGTATTCCGCGATCTTTTCCGGCACGATGCCGATGACCATTCCCATTCTTTGCATTGTTGTCTCCTCAGTCGATACGGTAGAAACGCAGGGCATTCAGCCCGAATACGGCGTTGCGCTCGGCCTCGGACAGGCCGTCCAGCAGCGCCGCACAGGCCGCGAGCCAGCGCGGGTAATCGGCGGCCAGGTTCAGCACGGGCCAGTCGCTGCCCCAGATCAGGCGGCGCGGCCCGAACTGCGCCAGCAGGTGGTCCACGTACGGCCGCAGGCGGTCGACGTCCCAGTCGGCGCCCGCCTCCGTGACGAGTCCGGACAGCTTGCAGCTCACCTGCGGCAGTCCGGCCAGGCGCGCGATGTCGGTGCGCCACGGTTCCAGCACGCCGGCCTCGATCAGCGGCTTGGCGCCGTGGTCGATCACGATGGGCAGGTCCTGATGGCGTGCGGCGAACGCGTACAGCGCGGGCAGATGGCGCGGCAGGACGAGCGCGTCGAAGCTGAGGCCATGGCGCAGCATCGCGTCGACGGCGGGCGCCAGCGCGGGATCGGCGATCCAGTTGTCGTTGTCGAGGTCCTGCAGCATGGGCCGCAGTCCCTTGAGCAGCGGGTCCGCGGCAAGGGCGGCGATGCGCGCGGGCGCGTCGGGTGCCTTCAGGTCGACCCAGCCGACCACGCCGCCGATGAACGTGTGGGCGCGGGCCAGGCCGAGCATGAAGCGCGTGTCGTCCTCGTTGGCCATCGATTGCACGAGGACCGTCTTCGCGACGCCGTGCTGCGCGAGCAGCGGCGCCAGGTCGGCGGGGAAAAAGTCGCGGTAGATGGCCGCGAGGTCCGGCGGCGGCCAGGCGCCGTTGCGGTCGGCCAGCCGCCAGAAGTGTTGATGGGCGTCGACGAGCATTATTCTCCCTCCCGCGCCCGCGGGAGCGTCAGCCCGGGTGCGCCTTCATTTCTCTGACACGGATCGATTGCAGCAGGGTGCTGCGTGCGGAACTCAGGTGGACGCGCATCGCCTCGCGCGCGCCCGCGACGTCGCGCCGCGCCAGCGCCCGCAGGATGTCCAGGTGCTCGTGCACCGCGTACTCGTTGCGCACCATTTCCTGCGTCTTGTCCCACTGGTAGTGGTAGTGGAACACGAGCGACACGAGGTCGAAGAACCCCTGCGCGAAGCGGTTGTCCAGTTGCCCCATCAGGAACGCGTGGAAATCGCGGTCGAGCGCCGGAAAGTCCTTGTGGTGCGTCGGCATGACGGAGCCCAGCTGCTCGTGCCGCGCGATCAGGTGCTGCAGTTCCGCGAAGGCCGGCGAATCCGGCGGCAGCGCGGCGAAGCGGTCGATCGCGGCGAATTCGAACATCTGGCGCACGTCGGCCAGCTCCATCGCGAACGAGCGGTCGAACGCGCACAGGCGCCAGCCGCCGCGCGGCTTCTTTTCGATCAGGCCCGAGTGCGAAAAGCCGATCAGGAATTCGCGCACGCTGATCGTGCTCGTGCCGGCCGCGCGCGCCAGTTCCGTTTCCGAGAATTCGGCGCCGGGCGGCAGGTCGCTGTGGTAGATGCGCTCCATCAGCACTTCGCGGATGCGGTCCGCGCCCGTGCGCAGCTCGTCCAGGTCGAAGTAATCCGTGCGGTCGGGCTTGCGCAGCAGCCGGCGTTCCTTCAGGTCGCTGATCAGGCCGCACTCGTGGAAGTGCGCCAGCGCGCTGCGGATCGCCGTACGGCTGCCCTCGCCCAGTTCGGCCATGTGCTGCTCGGTCGGCAGCGCTTCGCCGACCCCAACGTGGTCGGCAATGTAATCCAGCAGCAGGTTCGCGCTGCGTTTGAAGATGGTCGGAGGTCGGGCCATGAAGTCCGGTATCGTGAAGGCCGGGTGGACAATCCCTCATTCTACCGGAACTCGCCGCCGCGCTGGGAAGCGGCATCGTCAAACCTCGACGATGGCCTTGATCACGCCGCTGGCCGGGTCCATCCAGCGCGGCAGCGTGTCGATGAACTCGTCCAGGGTGGCGCGGTGGGTGTTCATCGCCCGCGTCGGCACCAGGCCCGCCTTCATGGCCGCGAGCACTTCGCGGAAATCGTCCACGGTCGCGTTGCGGCTGCCGAGCAGGGTCGTCTCGCGCTTGTGGAATTCCGGATCGGCGAACGAGATCCGGTCCAGCACGATCGACACGAGCACGTACGTGCCGCCGTGCGCGACGAACTCCAGGCCCCGCTCCATCGCCTTGATGTTGCCGGTGGCGTCGAACACGACGTCGAAGAAATCGCCGCCCGTGATCTCGCGCAGCGTCTCGACGTCGCCCTCGCCCGCCGTCACCGTGTGCGCGACCTTCAGCACGTCGCGGCAAAAGCCGAGGCGGTCCGCACGGGCATCGAGCACCGTCACCTGCGCGCCCTTCAGGGCCGCGAACAGGGCGACGGCCACGCCGATCGGCCCCGCCCCGACGACCAGCACGCGCTGCCCGGTCGCGACGGCACCGCGGCGGACCGCGTGCAGGCCGATGGCGAGGAATTCCACCATCGCGGCATCGTCGAGCGAGATGCCTTCCGTCCTAAGGACGAACTGCGCCGGGACGGCAAGGTATTCGGCCAGCCCGCCGTCGCGGTGCACGCCCAGCACCTGGATGCGCGTGCAGCAGTTCGTCTTGCCCTTGCGGCAGGCGACGCAGTCGCCGCAGGACAGGTACGGCATCACGAGCACCTCGTCGCCCGCCGCGAGGCCGGAGCCGGCGGGTGCCGTGACGACTTCGCCGGACAGTTCGTGCCCCATCACGCGCGGATACGCGAGGAACGGCTGCGTGCCGCGGAAGATATGCATGTCCGTGCCGCACACGCCGATGCGGCGCACGCGCAGCAGCACCTCGCCGGGACCGGCTTCCGGCACCGGCCTGAAGCCCAGCCGCAGGTCGCCCGGGGATTCGCATACCACGCTTTTCATCTGACTCATGTTGTTGCCTTTCGTTTTGTATTATATAAATTTAAGACATTTATGCCCGCAAGGCAAACAAAAAGCGCCAGCGGCGCGAATGAAATTTACTGAACAGGGGAAGACGCCGGCGCGGGAGCGCCGGCGCATGGGATCAGGCGAGGCAGTCCGGCCCGATGTCGCGCACGGATTGCACGCCCGTCAGGACCATGCTGGTCCGGATGTCTTTTTCGAGGATGGCGAGCAGGTTGCGCACGCCGGCCGCGCCGCCCGTCGCGAGCGCATAGATGAACGCGCGGCCGATCAGGACGCCGTCCGCGCCCAGCGCCAGCAGCCGGACGACGTCCAGGCCCGTGCGCACGCCGGAATCGGCGAAGATCGTCAGGTCGCCCTTGACCGCCGCGGCGATGGACGGCAGCGCCTTTGCCGTGGACAGCGCGCCGTCCAGCTGGCGCCCGCCGTGGTTCGACACGACAATGCCGTCCGCACCGAACGCCTTCGCGTCGCGCGCATCGTCCGCGTCGAGGATGCCCTTGATGACCATGGGACCCTGCCATTCGTCGCGAATCCATTGCAGGTCGCTCCAGCTGATGCCCGGATCGAAGTTGGCGGCCAGCCAGCCGATGTAGTCCGTGAGTCCCGTCGCGTGGCCGCGGTAGGCCGAGATGTTGCCCAGGTCGTGCGGCCGGCCGAACAGGCCCACGTCGAACGCCCAGCGCGGATGCAGCATCGCCTGCAGCACGCGGCGCAGCGGGCCGTGGCGGCCGCTCATGCCGGAATGGGCGTCGCGGTAGCGCGCGCCCGGCACCGGCATGTCGACGGTGAACACGAGCGTATCGATGTTCAGCTCGCGCGCGCGGCGCAGGTAGTCGCGCATGAAGCCGCGGTCCTTCAGTACGTACAGCTGGCACCACAGCGGCTGCGACGACTGCGCCGCCACCTCGGCGAGGGGGCACACGGACACGGTCGACTGGATGAACGGGATGTTGCGCTCGGCCGCCACCCTGGCCGCCTGCACCTCGCCGCGGCGCGCGTACATGCCCGCGAGGCCGATCGGAGCGAGCGCCAGCGGCAGGCTGCGCTTCACGCCGAACCATTCGGTCGACAGGTCCAGCGTTTCCGATCCCTTCAGCACGCGCTGGCGCAGGCTGACGGCCTGCAGGTCGTTCACGTTGGCGCGCAACGTGGATTCGGTGCCGGAGCCACCGTCGAGATAATGGAACAGGAACGGCGGCAAGCGGCGGCGCGCCGCCTCGCGATAGTCGGTGGCGGAAGAAATGATCATCGGGCGGCTTTACGTATTCAGGGTGATGAAGCCGCCGTCGATCGGATAGTCGGTTCCCGTGATGAAGGCAGCCTCGTTGCTGCACAAGTATAGCGCGAGCGCGGCCACTTCGTCCGGCCGCGCCATGCGGCCGATGGGCTGCGTCTTCGACAGCTGCTCGAACATCTCCGCTTCCCGGCCCGGATAATTCCGCGCGAGGAAGCCGTCCACGAACGGCGTGTGCACGCGGCCCGGCGAGATCGAATTGCAGCGGATCCCGTCCTGCAGGTAATCCTTGGCGACCGACAGGGTCATCGCCATCACGGCGCCCTTCGCCGTGGAGTACGCGAAGCGCTCCTTGATGCCCACCCACGCCGCCACGGACGCCATGTTGAGGATGACGCCGCCGCCGTTCGCGCGCAGCTGCGGGATCGCGGCGTGCAGGCAGTTGTAGACGCCCTTCACGTTGACGCTCATGACGCGGTCGAAGTCCTCCTCGCTCGTATTGTCCGCCTTGCCGATGTGGGCGATGCCGGCGTTGTTGACGAGGATGTCGAACGGGCCGATGCTCTCCATCAGCGCCTTCACGTCGGCCTGGCGCGACACGTCGCAGGCGTGCGAGGTAACCCGGCCGGCCTCCTCGCGGATCTCGCGCACCACCTGCAGGCAGGCGGCGTCGTTCAGGTCGACCACGTGGACATGCGCCCCCTGGCGCGCGAACAGCTGGGCGATCGCCTTGCCGATGCCGCTGCCGCCGCCCGTGATGACGGCCCTCTTGTCGTTCAGTTCAAACACGTTTCGTGACTCCCATGGAAGATGGCGTGGCGGTGCGGGCATCCCGGCTGTCCTGCAGCAGGGAGGCACGCGCGAACCACGCGATGACGACGAAGCACAGCAGCGGCACCGCATAGCCGTACTGCACGTTGTGCGTCACGTCGCTGACGAAGCCGAACAGCAGCGGCAGCAGCGCGCCCCCGACGATGGCCATGATGATCAGGCCGCTGCCCATGTCGGCGTGGTGGCCGGCGCCCTGCAGGCCCAGCGAGAAAATGGTGGGGAACATGATCGACATGAAGAACGCGATGCCGATCACCGCGACGAGGCTGACGACGCCGTGCGCCACCATCGCCACCGCCGCCAGCGCCATGCAGGCGAGCGCGTACATCCACAGCAGCCGCGCCGGCGCCACGATGCGCATCAGGCCCGTGCCGACGAAGCGGCCGATCATGAACGCCATGCCGCAGCCCCACCCGAGGTAGTCCGCCGCCGTCACGGGCGACACGCCCGCCGAGCGGGTGGCGTACAGGATGAAGAAGCTGAACACGCACACCTGCGCGCCCACGTAGAAGAATTGTGCGATCGCACCGCGCCGGATCGACGGCACGGCCAGCGCCTCGCCGAGCGAACTCTTGGCCGGCGCATTGTCCGACTTGCCGCCGACTTCCGGCAGCTTGAGGAACCAGAACACGACGGCGAGCGCGAGGATGACGAGGCCCAGCACCATGTACGGGCCTTTCACGCTGGCCGCTTCCGCCGCCAGCGCCGCCTGCCGTGCCGCTTCCGGCATCGCGGCGAGCTGCGCGTCGTCGGCGCCGTGCACGAGGATCAGGCGCGCGCCGATGATCGGCGCCAGCGTCGCCGCCAGGCCGTTGAACGACTGGGCGAGATTGATGCGCTGGGCCGCGCGGTCCGGCCGGCCCAGCAGGGTCACGTACGGATTGGCGGCCGTCTCGAGGATCGTCAGGCCGCACGCGATGGTGAACAGCGCGGCCAGGAACACGATGTACTGCTGCGTGTTCGCGGCCGGGATGAACATCAGCGAGCCCGTGGCGAACAGCAGCAGGCCGCAGATGATCGCCGCCTTGTAGCCGCTCCTGCGGATCAGGAGGCCCGCCGGCAGCGCCATCACGAAGTAGGCGATGAAGACGGCCGAATCCACCAGCGCCGACTGCAGCACGGTCAGGCTGAACGACCGCCGCAAATGCGGGATCAGGATCGGATCGAGATTGTGGACGAACCCCCACATGAAAAACAGCGTGGTGATCATCACGAGGGAAAACCGGTACTGCCGCGTCGAGGGGTCCGTCATGTCTGCAAAGTCTCCGTGTTGGCGCTTGGTGCGCCTTTTGTCCCAGTTTGCTACACGCTCAAATCCAGCGATCAGCCGTCGATCAGCGCCTCGTTCCATGCGTGCACGGTCTGTTCCTGTTCGCCCAGGCCTTCGATGCCGAGCCGCATGCGGTCGCCCGGTTCCAGGTAGACCGGATCCGGCTTCTGGCCCAGGCCCACGCCCGGCGGGGTGCCCGTGCTGATCACGTCGCCCGGCTGCAGGGTCATGAAACGGCTGATGTAGCTGACCAGGTGCGCGACGGTGAACACCATCGTGCGCGTATTGCCCGTCTGGTAGCGCTTGCCGTTCACTTCCAGCCACATGTCCAGGTTCTGCGGATCCGGCACTTCGTCGGTCGTCACGAGCCACGGGCCGACAGGGCCGAACGTGTCGCAGCCCTTGCCCTTGTCCCACTGGCCGCCCCGCTCCAGCTGGTATTCGCGCTCGGACAGGTCGTTCACGACGCAGTAGCCGGCCACGTAGTCGAGGGCGTTCGCTTCGTCGACGTAGCGCGCGCGCTTGCCGATGACGACGCCCAGTTCCACTTCCCAGTCGCTCTTGACGGAACCGCGCGGCAGCACGACGGGGTCGTTGCAGCCGATGATGGAGCTGGTGGCCTTCGTGAACAGCACGGGTTCCGCCGGCACGGCCATGCCCGATTCGGCCGCGTGGTCCGAATAGTTCAGGCCCACGCAGATCAGCTTGCCGATGTCGGCGACGACGGGCGCATAGCGCACCGGCTGTGCGACGGCCGGCAGGCGGCTCGGGTCGACGTCGGCCAGGCGCGCGATGGCGCCCGCGGCCAGCTGGGCCGAGGTCAGGTCGGGCAGCACGCCGGACAGGTCGCGGATCACGCCGTCGGCGTCCATCAGGCCAGGTTTCTCGGCGCCCTTCGGGCCGAATCGCAGCAGTTTCATGGTGTTCCTTTGGTACGGTGATATGGAAAGATCAAGCGAAATATCAAGTCGACGGCACTGGCGCGGCCGGGTCCAGCAAGCCGGCATCCTTCAGCGCGGTCCACAGGCCGGCCGGCAGCGGCTGGGAAAACCAGTGCGCGTTGCGGCGCAGCTGGTCGATGTTCTGGGCGCCGGGAATGCAGGACACGACGGCCGGATGGGCCACCGGGAATTGCAGCGCGGCGGCCTGCAACGGCACGTCGAAGTCGCGGCAGACGGCCGCGATGACCCGCACGCGCTCGACAACGGCCGCCGGGGCGTCCTCGTAATTGAATTTGTTCGTGCCCGCCAGGATGCCGGAGTTGAACGGCCCCCCGATCACGACGGCCGTCCCGACCCGCGCGCAGCGGTCCATCAGCGGGGCCAGCGACGCCTGCTCCAGCAGGGTATAGCGCCCGGCCAGCAGCACGCGGTCGAGCGCGCACACGTCCAGCGCGTCGGCGATCACTTCCCACTCGTTGACGCCGAGGCCGAAGCCCTTGATCGCGCCCTCGTCGCGCAACTGCTCCAGGGCGCGGAAGCCGCCGCCGTCGGTGAGCTGCTTCCAGTAGTGCGCATGGCGGTCGCCGTGGGTGACGCGGCCAATGTCGTGCACGTACAGGTAGTCCACGCGGTCCAGGCCGAGGCGCTGCAGGCTGTCCTCGTACGAGCGCATGACGCCGTCGTACGTGTAGTCGTAATGGGGCCGGAACGGCAGCGGCGCGGCCCAACCGCATTCGCCCGGCTGCACGTTCGGGTCGGGCCACATCAGGCGGCCGACCTTCGTACTGATCACGTACTCGCCGCGCGGCCGCGCACGCAGCGCGGCGCCCAGGCGGTGTTCGGACAGCGTAAAGCCGTAGTACGGCGCCGTGTCGAAATAGCGGATGCCCAGGTCCCAGGCGGCGTCGACGAGCGCGTGGGCGTCCGTCTCCGCCATCGGTTCGTACAGGCCGCCCAGTTGCGCGCAGCCGAGGCCCAGTTTGGTGACGTCCATCTCAGGCGGCTTTCAGCGGCAGACAGCGCGGCCCGATCGGCTCGAACTGCTTGTAGGTGAGGATGAATTCCTGGTGGCCCAGGTCTTCCGATTTCGTGCACTCGCCGTTCGCCACCCGGGCGACGAGGTCGACGATCTCGTCGCCGACTTCCTCGATGCTCGCATGGCCCGTGAGGATGCGGCCCGCGTTGACGTCCATGTCGTCCGCCAGGCGCTCGTACGTCGCCGGGTTCGCGCACACCTTGATGACGGGGGAAATGGCCGAGCCGACGACGGACCCGCGCCCGGTCGTGAACAGGGTGACGTGCGCGCCGCATGCGATCAGTTCCACGATCTCGGCATTGTCCGAGATATTCGGGAAGCCGAAGCGCGGTTCGCCGTCCGGCACCACGTCCAGCAGGTACAGGCCGCCGGTGGGCGGCTGGTCGCCCGGCTTGATGATGCCGCTGATCGGCGACGCGCCGCTTTTCGCATACGCGCCCAGCGACTTTTCTTCCAGCGTCGTCAGGCCGCCGTCCGCATTGCCGGGCGCGAAGCTGCCGTGGCCCATGATCGTGTAGTAGCGCGACGCCTTTTCGACCGTTTTGACGATCTCGTCGCCCAGTTCCGGCGTGACGGCGCGGCGCTTCATGTGGAATTCGCAGCCGACCAGTTCACCGGTCTCCTCGAACACGCAGGCACTGCCCGCGGCGATCAACCGGTCGAACGCCGCGCCGACGGCGGGATTGGCCGTGATGCCGCTCGTGCTGTCCGAGCCGCCGCAGATCGTGGCCACCACCAGTTCGTCGAGGCGCATCGGCACGCGCTCCTGGCGCGCCAGGTCCTCGACGGCCCACTGCACCCATTCGACGCCGCTCTTCACGCCGGAGCGCGTGCCGCCCACGTCCTGGATCGTCACGGTGTGGACGGGCCGTCCGCTGTCCGCGACGGCCTTGGCAACGCCGTTCTTGTCGAAGCTCTCGCAGCCGAGCGACACGAGCAGCGCCGCGCCCACGTTCGGGTGCGTCAGCACGCGGCGCATGATCGTGTCGGCGTATTCGTTCGGGTAGCAGCCCGGGAAGCCGATCAGGTGCACCGGCTGGCCGGGGAAGGCATTCACGATCAGCCGCGCGACGTGGTGCGCGCATTCGACGAGGTAGGCGACGACGACGACGTTGCGGATGCCCTTGCGCCCGTCCGCGCGCGGATAGCCGGCCAGGGAGATGTCGGTGGAGGTGGTCATGGTGCTTTGTTTCCGATGAAATGGTGGCCGTCCTGGTCCAGCGTAAACGTCGGGATGTAGTCGCTTTCCAGGTTGTGCGTGTGGATGTGCGCGCCGATGGGGATGGGCACCGTGGCCGTGCCGATGATGGCGCCGTAGCGCAGCACCTTCTCGCCCGGTGCCAGGTCGCGCCGCGCGACCTTGTGGCCGAGGCGGACGTCGCCGCGGAGCGCGACTTCGCGGCCGTCGATGACGACCGTGGCGCCGGCCTTGAGGTCGACGCGCGCGATAAGACAGTTATCCTCGCGCGACATGAGCAGCAGGCTGCCCGCCTGCGCTGGGGTGGTGCTGGACATGACGATCCTTTACGGCTGACTTGGGTAACGCGCCAATTGTATTCTATAAATTGAAAACATACGACTGTTTGCTACGCTGCACCGCAGCATTAAATGACGCCCTGCATGTAATCGTCTTCAATAAATGTTACTCTTGCGCAATTTTGAACTGCCGCCCAGCGCCATCATCCTGTCATGAATCTTAAGCTGTCCCATCGTCTCGCGGTCCTGCTCTTCGTGTCGCTGTGCGGGCGCGCGCCCGCGCAGCAGCTGCCATTGAAGGTCTACGGGCAGGCCGAGGGCCTGGGCAACCTGGCCGTCACCGCGCTGGCCCAGGATCCCGCCGGCTATCTCTGGGTCGGCACGGAAAACGGCCTGTTCCGCTTCGACGGCGCGGGGTTCCGCCACTACGGCCGGGAAGACGGCCTGGACGACGATGCCGTGTCGGCACTGTACGGCAGCCGGTCCGCGGGCATGTGGGTGGCGACGTACGACCGGTTCTTCCATGTCGACGGCGGCCGGCTGGTGCCCGTCCTGTTCGAGGGCAAGCCGATCGGCGTCTGGCCCGGACAGCCTTTCGCCGAGTCGGCGGACAGGCGCCTCCTGCTCGTGGCGGACGGCGGCCGCTTGCTGGCCGTCGCGCCGCGCGGGAACGGCATCGACGTCCGCCCCGTCTTCACGCCCGCGCAACTGCGCGCCACGCCCGCGCTGGCGAAGATCGTCAGCATTTTCGCCGACGCGGACAGCAGCCTGTGGATGGGGTGCCGGCAGGCGTTGTGCCACGCGGGCAGCGGCGGCGTGGCCGTCATGGACGACAGGGACGGACTGCCGGCCGATGCCTGGACCAGCATCGCCCGGGATCCGGAAGGCACGCTGTGGGTGCGCAGCGCGACGCGCGTGTTCGCCAGGCCGGCGGGTGCGCACCGCTTCGAGGACCGTACCCCGCCGGGCGTCGGCAAACGCGCGTTGCGCACCGAGTTGTACGTCGATCCGAATGGCCGCATGCTGACCAACGACGACGCCGGCCTCGCGCGGTGGGAACGGGGGCAATGGCAGGCGTTCGGCGCGCAACAGGGACTGCGCGTGGGCGGCGGCGTCACCGCCATCCTGCAGGACCGCGCGCACGGCATGTGGCTGGGCACGATGGGGCGCGGCCTCGTGCACTGGCTCGGCTACGGCAACCTGGAAAACTGGACCACGGCGGAGGGCTTGCCGGACGACGTCGTGATCTCGGTGCAGCGCGACGCGCACGGCATCCTGCACGTCGGCACGCGCTCCGGCCACGCCTGGAAGGTGCCGGGCGAGCGGCGCTTCCGGGTCGATCCCGCGCCGGAGTACGCCCGGCAGCAATGGGCCGGCATGGCCGTGGATTCGCAAGACCGCCTGTGGGCCGGCACGTATGGCGGCGCGCTGCTGCGGCGCGGGCACGACGGCGGACCGCCCGCACTGATGGGCCGCCAGGCAGTGATCACCCACGTGCTGGCCGACCGCGGGCAGGTCTGGATCTCGACCAAGACCGGTTTGCGAGTCCTGCCCGAGAACGCGCCGCCCGGCACGCCGCCGCAGGCCGCGCCCCTTCCCGCGGTCGCCGGCCGCCGCCCGGACGCGCCCGTCGCCGAAGGCTGCGCGGATCCGCACGGCCGGCTGTGGTTCGCGAGCGGCGACAACGTCTTCCGTTACGACGGCGGAGCGTGGCACGTCGTGCCGTTCGGCGCGGCCCTGCATGGCGGCCCGATCTGGAGCATCGCGTGCGCCCGCGACGGCACCCTGCTCGCGGCCGCGCAGCAAAGCATGTGGCGGCTGCATCCGGACGGCACCCCGCGCGCCGAGCGCATCGACGCGCCGGTCCTGCGCGGCCGCGCCATCCACGCCGTCGACAAGGACAGCCGCGGCTGGATCTGGGCGGCGCTGGACGTGGGCTTCGCCGTGTGGAACGGCACGCGCTGGCGCCTGCTCGACCAGAGCCATGGCCTCGCATGGAACGATTCGAACGGCCGCGGCACCTATGAGGACAAGGACGGCTCGATGTGGCTCATCACCAGCAACGGCCTATCGCACGTGCTGCATCCGGAGCGGCTGTTCGACCCCATCCCGCGCAGCGCGGTGATCGAGGAGGCGCTGCGCGGCGACCGTCCCATGCCGGCCGGGACCGCGGCCTTGCCGTGGGCGCCGGACCAGGTCGTGTTCCGCCTCGCGAGCCTGCAGTACGAAGACCGCCAGGGCCTGCTCTATCGCTTCCGCCTGCTCGGCGCCGACGACCGGTGGTACGAGACGACGCAGCCGGAAGTCCGCTACGGGGCGCTGCCGGGCGGGGATTACCGCTTCCAGCTCGTCGCGGTCGACAGCGATACCGGGGAAGCATCCCCGCTGGCCGAACGGGCTTTTTCGATCGCACCGCCATGGTGGCGCAGCATGCCGTTCTACGTGCTGTGCGCCGTCGCCATCGCGAGTGCGTTCCTTGCCTTCCACCGCCTCCGCCTGCGCGCGCACCGGACACGCGAAGCGCGGCTGACGGCGCTCGTGCGCGAGCGCACGCGCGAGCTCGAGGCATCGCGCGAGGAGATGCGGGTGCGCGCCCTGAAGGATGGGCTGACCCAGTGCTGGAACCGGGTCGCGATGATGGAGATCGTCGAGCGCGAGATCGAGAAATGCATGCGCTCGGGCGAAAGCTTCGCGCTGGTGCTGCTGGACCTGGATTTCTTCAAGCGCATCAACGACACGCACGGCCACCTGGCGGGCGACGCGGTGCTGGTCGAAACGGCGCGCCGCCTGCGCGCGGCCGTGCGGCCCTACGACGCGGTCGGCCGCTACGGCGGGGAGGAGTTCGTCGTGGTCTTGCCCGGCCTGAACCTGCCGGCCGACGCGGGCCGCATCGACGCCCTGCGCGCCACCGTGCGCGGCCAGCCCGTCGACATCGGCGAGGGGCGGACGCTGGCCGTCACCGCGAGTTTCGGCGTCGTCGGCTTCACGCCCGCCACCCCGCCCGATCCGGTCGCCCTGCTCGGCCGTGCCGACGAGGCGCTGTACCGGTCGAAGAACGAAGGCCGCGACCGCATCAGCTACGCCGACTGAATGCTTCAGGCTTCCGCCGCGGCCTGCGCGAGCGTCACGAACGCATCCACGAGCGGGCCGCCGCCCTCGGCATGGCGCGCGAGCAGCATCGCAGTGGTGGCGTCGGGATCGAGCAGCGGACGGTAGACGACGCCTTCCATGTGGATGCCTTCGAATGAGCTGGGCAGCACGGAAATGCCGCAGCCGGCAGCGACGAGGCCGATGATCGTCGACGGCTCGCCCGCCTCCATCGCGATCTGCGGCACGAAGCCGGCGGCACGGCACAGGTCGAAGATCTGGTGGTAGATGCCCGTGCCCGTCTTTTCGGGGAAGACGACGAACGCCTGGTCGGCCAGGTCCTTCACCGCAATCTTCTTTTTCCGCGCCAGCGGCGCGTCCACCGGCAGCACGAGCAGCAGCGGATCCTGGCGCAGCATCGTCAGCGCGACCGTGCGCGGCAGCGGCATGGGGCCCGGCCGCACGAAGCCCACGTCCAGTTCGCGCGCCTCGATCTTCGCGAGCTGCGGCTGCGTGGGGATCTCGTGAAACGTCAGCCGCACGCCCGGATACTGCTGGCGGTAGCGCCGCACGACCCGGGCGAACAGCGGCGTGAACGGCGTGGAAAACGTGAACCCCACGCGCAGCTCGCCCGTTTCGCCCAGGTGCGCGCGGCGTGCCGTCTCCTTGGCCTGTTCGCCCAGCGCCAGCATGCGCCGTGCGTCGGCGAGGAACAGCCGCCCCGCTTCCGTCAGCAGCACGCGCCGCTTGTTGCGCTCGAACAGCCGGGCGCCGATCTCGTGTTCCAGCGCCTGGATCTGCTGGCTCAGCGGCGGCTGGCCGATGTGCAGCCGCTCGGCGGCGCGCGTAAAGCTCAGCTCCTCCGCCACGGCCACGAAGTAACGCAGGTGCCTGAGTTCCATGGGTTATCTGCTCATGTTATCTGTAAAAGAGATAAGTAACGCCACAAATATATATTGGACGATCGTATCCGGCAATCCTAGGATTAAGCCATGACCAATCGTACCAACCGCGCCCTGTTCTTCGGCGGCTTTTCCTGTTTCGCCCTGCTGTATTGCGTACAGCCGCTGATGCCCCTGCTCGCGCACGATTTCGGGCTCACGCCCGCGCAGAGCAGCCTGTCGCTGTCCCTGTCGACGGGCGCACTGGCCGTCTCGCTGCTGTTTTCCTCCGTCCTGTCCGACCGGCTGGGACGCAAGAGCATGATGGTCGTGGCGCTGGTCGTGGCGGCGCTCATGACCGTGCTGGCGGCCTTTGCGCGCACGTATCCACAATTGCTGGCGGCGCGCACGCTGCTGGGCTTCGCGCTGGGCGGCATGCCGGCCGTCGCGATGGCTTACCTGAGCGAGGAGATCGAGCCGGCGTCGCTGGGCGTATCGATGGGTCTTTACATCAGCGGCAACGCGTTCGGCGGCATGGTCGGACGGGTGCTGGCGGCCGTGCTGTCGGACTTCGTGTCGTGGCGCGCCGCGTTCGCCGTGATGGGCGTCGCGGGCCTGCTCGCGGCGTGGGAATTCTGGCGCAGCCTGCCCGCGTCGCGCAACTTCCGGCCGTCGTCCGGCGGCGTGCCCGCACTGCTGCACGGCCTGCGCGGCCATTTCGGCGACGCCGGCCTGCCCTGGCTGTTCGCGCTGTCGTTCCTGCTGATGGGGTGTTTCGTCAGCGCCTACAACGTGATCGGGTTCAGGCTGCTGGGCGCGCCGTTCGGGCTGCGCCAGAGCGTGGTCGGCGGAATCTCGCTGCTGTATTTGCTGGGCATCTTCAGCTCCGTGTGGGCCGGCCGCCGCGCCGACCGCCTGGGCCGGCGCCACGTGCTGTGGACCGTGATGGGCACGATGCTGGCGGGCCTGCTGCTGACCCTGGCCCACAACGTCCCCGTCATCGTGGCCGGCATGGCAATCTTTACGTTCGGCTTCTTCGCGTCGCACTCGATCGCCAGCAGCTGGGTGGGCCGGCGCGCCCGCGCGCAGCAGGCGCTCGCGTCCGCGCTATACCTGTGCTTCTACTACCTCGGCTCCAGCCTCGTCGGCTGGCTGTGCGGCGTGCTGTGGGAACACGGCGGCTGGGGCGGCGTCGTGGCGCTGCTGGGCGTATTGCTCGGCGCCGCCCTCCTGATCGCGCTGCGGCTGCGCCGGCTGGAACCCGTGGGGCAGGCGCTGGCGGCCGCCTGATCCCGGCCGGTTGTCAGTACGCGTCCTTGTCGGCGTGCCCCGGATAGCGCGCCAGGTCGGGCGTCATCGCCTCCAGCACGAAATCGACGAAAGCGTCAGGCGCATCGAGGTAGAACTCGCGCTCCGACCAGCTGCCGACTGAGGCCGCCACGCCGCGCTCCGCGAGCCATGCGGCCAGCGACTCGAGGTCCGCGCGCGGCGTAGCCGACGTGAACGACAATTGCGAACCGCGCTTGTCGGCGTCGCGGTGCGTGGTCGCGCTGCGGGTGAATTGCACATCCACGTTCGCGCCATGCTGGCGCAGCCAGACCGACGATGCACTGGCGCGTAGCACGACGAAGCCGAGCCGGGTCACGAGCATGTCGACGATCGTGTCGAAATGCGACGCCTGCAGGCGATGGGCAAAATGGTCGAGCTTCATGCCGAACCGGTCCCGCGCCGCTTCGTCCGGGCGGGGGCGGGCCGCTCGCCGCGCGCCAGCGGCACCGAAGGCACGGCGGGCGCTGCGGGCCGGCTGTCGTTGGACACGGCGATGAAGTCGTCGAGCATCGGCGTACCGTGGCCGACACCCGCGCATACCCCGAGGATGCGGCACGTTCCCGGCGCGGCGGCCAGGTAGGCGTGGCCCATGTCGCTGTCGAAGTAGATGGAATCGCCGACGCCGAGCCTCACTGGGGCGTAGAACTCCGTGTGGAACTCGATTTCGCCTTCCAGGACGAGACAGAATTCCTGGCCCGGATGGTGGATCAGGCCGCCGAATTCGGCCACGAACTCGTCCAGGGTACGCGCACGCACCTCCACGACCAGCGGCGTAAACATCTTGTTCAACAGCTCGGTGGCGAGATAGTGCTGGCGGTACGACTTCGTCTCGACCAGCTGGCCTTCGCCGGCGCGCTGGACGATGCGGCGGCCGGCGCTGCGGCCGGGCACGGCCAGCGGCGCGGCGGTCGGCTCCAGCAACTGCGCCATGTCGACGCCGAGGCCCTTGGACAGGGCCAGGAGCTTGTCGTAGGAAAGGGAGGCTTTGCCCTGCTCCAGCTTGGACAGGGTGGGGACGGACATGCCGGTGCGGGCGCTGACGTCGCCGAGGGTGAATCCGAGTTGCTGGCGCAGCGCTCGGATGACTTGCCCAGGCGAGGCGGCGCTTTCCGGCTCAGATGGGCGCTTGCTCATGGTCTCATTCTAACGGGGTTCATCCGGGACGGCAAATTCTGGCCGGGGGGCGAGGGCCGCGGGGTCGACGCCCCGGCGCAGCAGCGCCTCTGGCAGCGGCACGCCGCGGATCAGGCAGGCCGCCGCGGCACCCGCGGCCGGCGCGCTCTGGATCCCGTAGCCGCCCTGCCCGGCCGCCCAGAAGAATCCGGGCACGACCGGATCGAATCCGGCGACGAGCTCGCCGTCCGGCACGAACGAGCGCAGGCCCGCCCACACGTGGTGCGGCCGGCGAATGGCCAGCGTCGTCATGCGTTCGATCGCATCGATGGCGATGGCGATGTCGAGTTCCTCCGCCTGCACGTCGTGCGGCGGCACCGGGTCCGCGTTGGCCGGCGACGCGAGCAGCATGCCCGCATCCGGCCTGACGTAGAACGTCTCGCGGACGTCCATGAACAGAGGCCACGCGCGCCCGTCCACGCCCGCCGGCGGCGCGAACGTGAAGGCTGAGCGCCGCTTGGGGACCAGGCCGATGGGCCGCGCGCCGGCCAGCGCGCCGATGCGATCCGCCCACGCGCCCGCCGCGTTGACGACGATCCGCGCGCCCAGGCATCCCTGCGTGCAGTCGACTTCCCAGCCTGCGCCGTCCCGCCGCAGGCCGCGCACCTCGGCGTCGGCAAGCAAGCGGCAGCCGGCCGCGCGGGCACCGTTCAGGAAGCCGTAATGCAGCGCGTGCACGTCGATGTCGCACGCATCCGGTTCGTAGACGGCGCCGACGAGTCCTTCCGGGCGAAGAACGGGGACGCACGCGAGCGTGCGCGCCGCAGACCAGCGCTCGACGTTGTCCGTCACGCTGCGCACCAGCGCCTCGTGCGCGTCGAGCGCGGCCTCGTCCCCCGCCAGCGCGAACGCGAGGGCGCCGCGCGGCGCGAGCAGAGGATGGTCGCAAAAGCCGGGCGGCGGCGCGTCGAAGAACGCGCGGCTCGCGCACGTGAGCGCGCGCACCTGCGGCGGACCGTAGCTTTCCATGAACAGCGCGGCCGACCGCCCCGTGCTGTGGTAGCCGGGCTGCGTCTCGCGTTCGAGCAGCAGCACGCGCGCATGCGGCGCGAGGAAGTAGGCGATGGCGGCACCGGCGATGCCGGCCCCGATGACGATGACGTCGGCGTCGAGATCAGCCATGGGCGCCGTCCGCGCGGTCGTAGCGCAGGCCGCGGCTGCCCCAGGCGTCGCACTGCAGCGCCGTTACGCGGCCGTCCGTGCGCACGGCGTGCAGCATGCCCGTCAACGGCATGGCCGCATCCGTGCTGTGCCACTGGAACAGGTCGGGACCGCACGGCGCCAGGCGCAGCGTGAGCCGGTTGGCCCCGCCGCGCACGGTCAGTAGCGCGTCTTCCGAACCGGCTTCGAGGCCGGCTTCGGTGCCGAGGTCGGCGCAGCGCCAGTCCCCCGCCAGCTCGTCCCAGTCCACCGCATCCGCCGGCGGCACCAGCCGCGCCGTCTCGAACACGGCGCCCTCGCCCACCCGCAGCGTGGTCGGGGCGCGCGGCGGCAGGTGCGCCACGCCGGACACGAAGAACGGGCCGGCGCCGCAGTCTTCGTACGCCAGCACGAACCCGTCGGAGGCGAGCCGCAGCGGCTGCGCGCGGTTGCCCAGCACGGACAGCGCGAGCACGCCGTCGGCATCCGCGAAGGCCAGCACCATGCCCGACGGCGTGCGGTAGCGCCGGCCCGGCAGCGCCGCGTAGTCGCGGGTCTTCGGCCGCGCCGGTTCCGGCGCCGGGCGGTCCGCAGCGTCGAGCAGCACGCCGAGGACCTGGCCCGCGATGGCGGTCGGGCTGACCGGCAGGCCGTTCGTGAGCACGACGATGTCGATGCCGCGCGCGGGCACCGTCAGCGCCTGGCAGCTGGCGCCCACGACGGCGCCGGCGTGCTGCAGCGTGACCTCGCCCCGCATCGGCAGGCGCAGGAGGCCCATCAGGTACGGGAGCGCACTGCCGTCCGCGAGGCGCGCGGGCTCGAGCAGCGTACGCCACGCGGCCGGCGTACCGAGGACGCGCGGCGCGCGCAGTTCCGCGAGCCAGCGCAGCAGGTCGTCCGCCGTGGACACGATGCCGCCCTCCCCCAGCAGGTCCTCGTGCGGGAACGCGCCGCGCCGCCACGTGCCGTCCGCCTGCGGGACGTGCAAGGTCGCCAGGCCGGGCGTGATGGCGAGGTCGCTCGGCACCAGCGCCGTATCGTGCATCCCGAGCGGCGCGAACAGGCGGTCGCGCAACAGTTCCGCGAACGGCCGGCCGCCGGCGCGTTCCGCCAGCAGCGACAGCAGGTGGTAGCCGCCATTGCTGTACATCCAGCGCTGGCCCGGCAGGCCGTTCAGCGCATCCTGGCGCACGAGGTGCCGCCATGCCCACCCGGCCGGCTTCACGCTGCGTCCACCGTCGACGAGCATGCCGTCGCTCACGTGGTCGCGGATGCCGCCCAGGTGTTGCAGGACCTGGCGCACGGTCGGCTCCACGGGATAGCGCGGCAGCTCGGGCAGGTAGTCCCGCAGCGGCGCGTCCAGGTCGACGCGCCCCTCGTCCGCGAGCAGCAACACGGCCATCGCCGTGAACTGCTTGCTCGTCGAGCCGATGCGCATGCGCGTCGACGGCGCCAGCGCGCGGCCGAGGGCCACGCAGGCCATGCCGAAGGCGCGGCGGTACACGACCCTGCCGTCGACGGCCGCCGCCACGACGAGCCCCGGTCCGTCGGACTTGACGTGGCCGTCGAACAGCGCATCCAGCGCGGCAATGCGTGCATCCATGTCAGTCTCCCACGGCCGGGTGGTTGGCGAACGTGCGCACGGTGCGCACGAAGGCGTCTTCGGACCAGCGCATCAGCGCCGTGCCCGTGCCGAGGCCCACCGCCGCGACGATCGCCATCGCCCACATCAGGGCCTTCGGCGCCGGGTTGAACGCGTCGGAAATGAGGCCGACGGCGATCGGGCTCGCGGTGGAAAACACGAGCCCCACGACGAGGCCCACCGCCAGCACGCGGGAACGCAGATAGTCCGGGCAAATGTCCTGCATCGCCGTGTTGAACAGCATGGTGCCGATGGTGACGGGTGCCACCTGCAGGCAGATCACCGTGAACATCTGCGCGGACGACGTGGTCCACGTGAGCACGAGGCACAGGGGCAAGGCGATCAGCAGGCCGAACTCGATCACGCGCAGCGGCGTGGCGAGGTGGTAGCGCGGCGTGAGCCAGCGCGCGACAGGAGACACCAGCACGCCGCCGAGGATGGTGCCCACGGCCATCGTCAGGCCGAGGCCCTGCCCGACTTCCGCCGGCGTGGCGCCGAAGTTGCGCGCCGCGACGATCGGGCTCCACGCGCCGATCGCGTTGAAGCCGAACGACACGAGGCCAATGCTGCCGAACAGGCCGGCGACCGTGCGCCAGTGGTCGCGGCTCCATTCGAAGATGCTGATCTGCTGCGCACCCGGCGCGGCCCCCTCTTCCGCTTGCACCGCCTCGTCCGGGGCCTGGCGCGACAGGCGCATCAGCGCGACGAGCAGCGCGATGACGGGCCCGGGCAGCGCCACCAGCACGAAGCCGAGGCGCCATGCTTCCATGCCGTGCAGGGCATCCGGCAACAGCGGGCGCGCCGCGTCGATGCCGCTCACCATCGGTCCGCCCGCGATCAGGCCCAGCGCGGCGCCGAGCGTGGCCACCATCGAATAGATCGCGTTGGCCAGCACGCGCTGGCGCGCGGGGAACAGTTGCGGGATCAGGCCGAACACGACGGGACTGAGCCCCGCCTGGCCGATGCCGAGGAAAACGAGCGCCGCGAACAATTCGTCGAAGTCGCGCGCGAGGCCGCAGGCGGCCGTGGCGGCGCTCCAGATCAGCACCGACACCGTCAGCACGGTGCGGCGGCCGTAGCGGTCCGCGACCCAGGCGATGGGCAGCGCGGCGAGGCCGGCGAAGAACACCATGCCGAGGCCCTGCAGCACGCCCAGCTGGGTGTCGTTGAGGTGCAGCGCGCGCCGCATCGGCTCGGCGACGAGCGACAGGATCTCGCGGTCGACGAACGACAGCAGCGTGGCGACGATCAATACGCCGAGCGCGTACCAGGCCGAGACGGGCGCTTTCGGTTCTTCCCGGGACGCGGCAGGTTCGGGCGCCAGGGTGGCGGAAGTCAGTTGGCTCATGGCGGGTCCTCAGAAGGAATACTGCACGTTGACGCCGACGGTGCGCGGTTCGATCAGCGAGACCAGGGCGGGCTGGCCGTAAGGGACGTAGCCCGTGTTGGCCGCGGCCTGGCCCCGCTTGTCGGCCAGGTTGCGCACGAAGACGTTGACGGTGGCGGCGCCCAGTTCGACGCCGGCATTGAACGCGAACGTCGAGTACGACGGCAGCTTGTAGGCGGGCGCCTGGTCGACGGCGGTATGCTGGAAGTTGGAATCGCGCTCGCCCACGTAGCGCCACGCGAGCGCCGCATGCGCAGTATGGTCTCCGACCGTGAATTCGCGGCCCGCGCGCAGCGCCGCCGCCCACTTCGGCGACAGCGGCAGGCGGTCGCCCGCCCTGGCGCCCAACTCGACGATGTCGTCGCGCGTCTTGCCGTCGATCCAGGCGACGCTGGATTCGATGGTCCATCCGTCCGCCGGACGGACAGTGGCCGCGAATTCCGCACCGTTCACGCGCGCCTTGCCGCCGTTGACGATCTCGCCGCCGGTGCCGTCGCGCGATACGACCTGGAGGTCCTTCCAGTCCAGGCGGTACAGCGACGCCTCGACCGACAGGCGATTGTCCAGCAGATCGGCCTTGTACCCGACTTCGCTGCTGAGCAGCGTGTTGGCGGTATAGCTCGGATGCACCGTCAACGTGGCGCCGGAAAGACTGAGCTTGGCCGAATTCACACCGCCGGGATTGTAGCCGGTGGCGAAGCGTACGTAGACGCTGCTCTTCGGCGCGATCGTGTAGCGGGCCGTGGCCAGCCACGTATGGCTGTTGTCGCTGGCTTCCGTCGGCACGTCCTTGGCGCTGGGAATGAGCGGCGATTCGACCGTCTGGCTCGAGTGCTGCTTGTTGCGGCTCGCCCGCGCGCCCAGCGTGAGGCCGAGCGCCGGCAGGGGATAGAACGTCACGTCGCCGAACGCCGCCACTTCGCGGAACGTGGCCGGCATCGTCACGCTGGCGAGGCGCAGGTTCGGGCCGTTGGCGTTCGTCGAGTCGTTAAGCACGGACAAGTCGTTGTCCTCGCGGTTGGCAAAGACGCCTGCCAGCCATTCGAACCGGTCGCTGCGCGGCGACGTCAGGCGCACTTCCGCCGTCTTCTTGCGGGTATTGACGGTCGTGTCGACCCATGCGGTCTTGATGCCGGGAATCAGCTGGCTATAGGCCGCCACGTAGGCGCCGGAGGCGTCGTCGATCACCCGGTTGTCGCTCGTCTGGTACGACAGCACCGCGTTCAGGCGCGCCCAGCGCAGGTCGTAATCGAGCTCGAAGCTGCCGACGCGCACGGTCTGCTCGAACGGTTCGGGCACGTAGCGCTGGTGCTGGAATTCGCCCTGCACGGGCTGCCCCGTCATCGTGTAGTCGGTGGCGTCGTTGCCGTCGCGCGCGAGCTTTTGCTGCATCGCCGTGACCTTGAACGACAGGTCGCGGTTCGGCGTGAACAGCGCGGCGATGCGGTAGCTCGTGGCATCGCTGCGGTCGACGCGTTCGCCGGGCAGCGGGCCGACGGCGTCCATGTGGCCCGCGTCGCGGGTGCGGGCGGTGCCGAAGCGCAGCGCGGCCACGCCGGGCGACAGCGGCACGTTCGCCACCGCGCTCGCCGTGTAGTTGAGCGAACCGTTGCGGGTGGAAGACAGCTCGCCGCGCACATGGCCGGACGTCTGGTTCGGATCCGGTTCGTTGAACACGTACTTGACGACGCCGCCCAGCGCGTTCGCGCCGTACAGCGTGCCCTGCGGACCCCGGTAGATCTCGATGTGGTGCAGGTCGAGCGTCCCGAGGTCCAGCGACAGCTTGGCGCCATTGTGGTCGCTGCCGCCGTACGGGATGTCGTCCAGGTAGGTGCTGGTGGGCGGGTTGATGTCGCCGCCCACCGTGATGCCGCGGATGGAGATCTGTCCCATGCCGCGCCCGCCGCCGCCGTTCAGCGTGACGCCGGGCAGCGACTCGACGTAGTCGCGCAGCTGCTCGGCGCCGCGGCGTTCGAGCTCCTCGGCGCTGATGGCGTTGACGGCCATCGGAACTTCGCGCACCGGGGTGCGCCGGCGCGTGCCGGTGACCAGCACGACGTGGGCGTCGTCGCCGGCTTGCGCCTGCGCGCCGGCGGGCGGCGTGGATGCGACGGCGGCGCCGTCCTGGGCGTGCGCGTGGACCGTCAGTCCGAACGCGGAAGCGACGAGGACGGCTGACAGGCGCGGCGTGGGTCGTTGCGGAAAGCTCATGGGTGATCTCCTGAATGGGTATGTCGTTATCGTTGTCATGCGCGCGCGGGGGCGCCGCCCCAGACTTCGTCGCCGCACCAGATCGCGCCGTCGCGGTAGACGACGCCGGGGTCGCGGTCGCGGCGCAGCAGGATCGGCGCGTCCAGGTCGACGATGTCGCACAGCTGCCCCACCTGGAACGCGGGCGCCATCGACAGCGACGTGCCGCCCATCGACCCGACCATCACCTTCAATCCCATGCGGCGGGCCGTGTGCGCCATCAGCATGCCTTCGGTGAGGCCGCCGCACTTGTCGAGCTTGATGTTGACGACGTCCCAGCGCCGCCCGGACGCCTCGAGGTCGGCGAGGTCCTGGATGCTTTCGTCGGCCGCCAGCGGGATCGGCGTGTCCAGCGCGTCGATGGCGCCGTCGTCCGCCATGTCGAACGGTTGCTCGATCAGCTGCACACGGGCGTCCACCAGCACGGGCATCAGTTCGTCCAGCGCCGCCGGCGTGAAGCCGCGGTTGCCGTCCACGCCGATCCACGCGTCCGGCCGGGCCGCGCGCACGGCGCGCACGCGGGCGGCGTCGACCGGTTCGCCGGTCAGCTTGAGCTTCAGCGCGCGCGCGGCGCGCCATTCCCGCGCCTGCGCCGCCATCACGTCGGGCGGGTTGGCGCCGATGGTGTACGTGGTCGGCAGGTTGCGCGGCCGGGGGAGCCCGAGCAGCTGCCACACGGGCCGGCCGGCCCGCTGCGCCTCCAGTTCCCACAAGGCGCAGTCGAGCGCATTGCGCGCACCGCCCACCGGCATCGACGTCGTGAGCGCGCGGCCGTGGCCCGCCTCGATGTCGCCGCGCAGCGCTTCCAGCTGCGCGCGGATGGACTGGGCCGTCTCGCCCTTGTACGGCACGCCGAGCGCCTCGCCGCGTCCGGCGTAGTGCCCGTCGCGCAGGGTGAGGACGACGCCGTCGAAGAACGTGTGCGTGTGGCCGGTGATGGTGAAGGGACGGTCCAGGTCCCAGGTTTCGTGCGCGATCTCCACGCGGACAGGTGCCGCTGTACTCATTCTGAACCTTCGGATGCGAAGTTGAGGAGGACCGGCTCCGGATGGGTAATCCGGGGCCAGTAGACGGGGTCGCGATGCCGGTACGGGATCGCGCCGAAGTCCTGGCGCAGCGCGCCGGGAGTCGATACATAGAACGTGCGCGCGGCCAGCGGCGCGAACGCGGTGTAGAAGTGCTGCGTGGATTTCACCACCACGAGCTGCTTGTCTGCCAGCGCGATGCCGGCGTTGGTGAACGCGCTGGGGCTGAACACCTGGCAGCGCACGGAGCAGACGAGGATGTCGATGCCGTTTTCCGTGCGCAGCGCGACGGCCGGGCCGAAGCGTTCGTCGGCGTCCAGCCCCCGCTGCCACAAGTCCTCCACGACGCCCGTCACCGTGACGCTCAGGTCGAGCGGGTCGCCGGAATACGGGCCGCATTTGCCGCCCAGGCGCAGGTCGAGCCGCGCGCCCACGCCGGCGTCGCGGCAGATGTGCACGGCGCCGAGGTCCCAGAACGCGCCGATGGCGGCGTTGCGAACGCCCCGCTCCAGCATGCGGCGCAGGATGAACGTGCTGTCGCCGGGTGCGCCGCCGCCCGCGTTGTCGGCGACGTCGGCCAGCACGGTCAGGCCGTCCGCGCGCGCGGCCGCGTCGAGCGCGTCGTCCAGCGCCGTCAGCGGCGGCAGCGTGGCGTCGCGCAAGGCCACGAAGCGGCGCGCGAGGCGCAGCGCCGTCGCTTCGGCCAGTGCGCGGTCGCCGTCGGCCACCACCCACAGGCGCGCGCCCTCCTCCGCCACGTCGCCCCACGGGAATCCGTGACCGAGCGAGACCGACAGCACGCCGTCGCGGCCTTCCAGCGCCTGCATCTCCGCGACGAAGCTTTTCATCGGTTCGCGCGTCGTGTGCCACAGGCCGGACATGCGGCAGTCCACGGCCGCCGTCACCGGATGCACGCGGCGCGCGGCCGCGGCCACGGCCAGGTCGTACACGTGGCGCGCGCGGCGCAGGATGTCGTCGTGCGGGTATTCCTGGTACGCGGCGAGGATGTCGGCGGCGCGCAGCATGCGGCGCGTGAGGTGGCAGTGCAGGTCGAGTTCCACCGCCACCGGAACGTGCGGGCCGACGATCCGGCGGACCTCGTCGAGGATCTCGCCCTCGCAGTCGTCGCAGCCATCGGCCACCATGGCGCCGTGCAGGTGCAGTACGACCGCGTCCACGGGCAGCGCGGCGCGCAGGTCGGCGAGGATCTCGGCGCGCAGCGCCTCGTACACGGGGCGCACGGTGACGCCGTTCGGCTGGGCGGCCGCGCACAGGCTCTCCGTCATGCGATGGCCGTCGGCCTCGCACCAGTTGCGCAGCGCGGCGAGAAAGGCCCCGTTGGCGTCCGGCGCACGGCGCGAACCGTCGCCGTGGAACAGGCCGAATTCCTCGTACGCGGGCCAGCCGGTGGGCGTCGACGTCAGCGTGTTCGTCTCGGTAAGCAGCTGGGCGGCAAAGATGTGCATCGGGGACTCCGTTCTGTCAGGCGTGGCCGGTGCGGCGGAACCACACGTGGCGCGTGCGGGCGCCGTCCATGCGCAGGCCGGTGACGCGGCCGGTCGCATCGCGTTCGATGTTGAGGGCGCCGGGAATCGGCAGGACGTGCGAGCGCACGCGCCACAGCGCGACCTGCGGCGCCAGCGGCGTGAGGTCCATCTGCGCGCGGCCATAATCGTCCCGCACGTGCATGACGAGGGCGCCGTCGGCGCGGGCGATGGTCATGGTCGCCGCCATGTCGGGCGAGACGTAATCGCCTTCGAGGCCGGCTTCCGCGTCGGGCCCCGCCGTGTCGGGCAACAGGGTGAAGCGGGCGTACTGGCCGCATTCGGCCACGCGCAGTTCGGCCGGCGCGGCGGCGCCATGCGGCAGCGGCGCCACGTCGACGTCGAACGGGCCGACGCCCGATTCCGCATAGCCGAGGTGCAGCCGGCCGTCGGCCTGCGCCAGCGGCATCAGGTAGTTGCCGACGAGGGAGAACCCGAGTTTGCCGTCCGCGTCGCCGAAGCCGATCAAGAGGCCCGTCTCCGGGCTGTGGTAACGGCGGCCGACGAGCGGCGCGTACTGCGCCGCCTCCGCATGACGGGTCGCGCGCGGCGGGCCCAGCACCGCGTCGCCGAGCACCGCGTCGACGACCTGGTTCGCCAGTGCGGACGGGTCGACGGGCACGCCGTTCGTCATGATGATGATGTCCAGCTCGTGCGCGGGCACGGTCAGCATCTGGCAGCTGCCGCCGATGATGCCGCCGGCGTGGTGGATCGTCTCGACGCCGCGGTAGTCGGAGCGCACGAGCCCGAGGCCGTAGTCGAGTTCGAGGCCGTTGTTCAGGCGCGAGCGCTGCGACAACTGCGCCCACGTCTCCGGACGGCCCACGCGGCCGGGCGCGCGCAGGTGCGCGAGCCAGCGCAGCATGTCGTCGATGGTCGTGATGACGGCGCCGTCGCCGCGCGCCTCCTTCGTCGGGAAGATGCCGCGCTGCCAGCCGCCGTCCGGCTGGCGCACGTGCAGCGTCGCCATGCCTTCATGCAGTTCCATGTCGCTGCCGACCTGCACGGTGTCGTGCATGCCCAGCGGTTCGAACAGGTGCGTGCGCAGGAAGTCGCGGAACGGCATGCCGCCCGCGCGCTCGACGACGAGCGACAGCAGGAAGTAGCCGCCGTTGCAATACAACATCTGGTCGCCGGGCGCGAAGTTGCGGTCCCTCTGGCGGCTCTGCACGGCGAGCGCATACCCGACCGGCTTCATGCTCATGCCGTCGCAGAAAAAGCTCAGGTCGAGGTAGCAGCGCAGGCCGCTCGTGTGATTCATCAGCTGGCGCAACGTCGGTTGCGGACCGTCCGGCTGCAGCTCCGGGATCCACGTGCGCACGGGCTGGTCGATGTCGAGCTTGCCCTGTTCCGCCAGCAGCAGCACGGCGATCGACGTCATGTGCTTGGCCGTGGAGCCGAGGTTCATGCGTGTCCACGGCGTATTCGCCGTCGACTGTTCCAGGCTCGCCATGCCGAGCCCGCGCCGCACGAGGATGCGGCCCTTGTGCGCGACGCCGACCACCATGCCGGGCTGGCCGGTCCGCGCATAGGGATCGAACAGCGCGCGCAGGCGCTCGTCGACGGAATTCGTGTGTGTATCTGCCATGTCGGGCTCCAGATCAGGTGCGGCGCAGGAACAGCAGCGCGCGCGTGCGTACGGAATTGAGGACCAGCGCACCGTCGTCGCGCACCACGAAGGCGCCGACGAACGGGACGAGGGGATCGACGTTCTTCCACAGCAGGACGTCGTCGGCGATGGGCTCGAGCGCCAGCGTCGTTTCGCCGCCGGCCGCGTGGATGTGCAAGCGGCCGCCGTCCGCCGTCGCCTCCAGCGTGGCGGTGGCGTCGAGATCGGGCACGTCGTAGCGGCCGGCCAGGGCGGCGAGCGTCGTCGCGCCGCGGTCGTACGGGTCGGGGATGCGGCGGGCCGGTTCGACATTGCCGCATTCGCCGAACTGCAGCACGTCGGGCGCGCCGGCGCCGGCTTCGATGGCGAGCGGGCCGACGGCCGCGTCCTCGAATTCGAGACGGAGCGTCGATCCCTCCAGGCGCAGCGGAACGGCATCGTGGCCGAACAGCGACAGCCCGAGCTCGCCCTTCGCGTCCGCGAAGCCGAACACGATGCCGCCGCGGGTGCGGTAACGCCGGCCGACGAGGTCCCCGAAGTCGGCCGTGCGGGCCATCGTCGCGCGCGGCCCGAGCACGGCATCGCCCAGCACCGCGTCGATGACGTGCAGCGCCAGCTTCGTGGGACTCAGCGGGCCGCCGTTGCTCATGATGACGATGTCGAGCGCGTGCGCGGGGACGGTCTGCATCTGCGCCGAGCCGCCGATGACGGCACCCGCGTGCTGGATCGTCTCGACGCCGCGGTAGGGCGTGCGCTGCAGGCCCAGGCAATAACGGTGCAGCGTGCCGTTGTCCAGGCGGCACGGGGTCGTCATGCGTTCGAACATCGCCGGCGTGCCGACACGGCCGGGCGCACGCAGGTGGGCCAGCCAGTCCAGCATGTCGTCGAGCGTGGAGACAATGTTGCCGTCGCCGGAAAAGGCTTCCTGGGGAAAGATGCCGCGCCGGTAGCTGCCGTCCGCGAGTTTCACGTGCAGGGTGGCGGCGCCCGGCAGCAGCGCGTAGTCGGTGGTGATCGCGACCGTGTCGTGCATGCCCATCGGCGCGAAGACGCGTTCGCGCAGCAGGTCGGGCAGCGCCTGGCCGGTCGCGCGCTCGACGACTTTCGACAGCAGCATGTAGCCGCTGTTGCAGTAGATCATGCGCTCGCCCGGCGGGTAGTTGCCGCGGCTCTGGCGGGCCTGCAGCGGCAACACGTCGTCCGCCGCCATCATGGCCATGCCGCGCGCGAGGAACGACAGGTCGATGTAGCAGCGCAGGCCGCTCGTGTGCGTGACGAGCTGGCGCAGCGTCGGCTCGACGCTGCGGGGCGGCAGCTCTGGGATGTGCAGGCGCACCGTGTCGTCCAGCCTCAGGCGCCCTTCCGCCTCCAGCATCAGCGCGAGCAGCGCGACGAAATGCTTGGTCGTCGAGCCGATGCGCATGCGCGTGCGCGGGGTGTTCGCGACGCCCAGTTCCAGGCTCGCCATGCCGAACGCCTTCCGGTAGATCAGCCGGCCATGCTGGCGCACGCCGACGCAATAGCCCGGCGCGTCCGTGCGCGCATAGGGCGCGAACAGCGCGTCGAGGCGCTCTTCCACGAACTCCGGGACAGCAGGATTGGTTGCCATGTCGTTTGCGCTCCGTTTGACGATGCGGAAAAAAGATTAGCACACATTTTTCTTATTTAGAAAATTTTTTCAGTAATCGAAATATGCATGCATATGTGGCGCATGGCGCGGATCGGAGAGCACATAAAAAAAGGCTGTGTTCGCGGTAGTTGTGTGAACTGGAATTCGTTGTAGCGGTCTCACGCATCGTCGAGTTAACTCATGAGGAGTGACGATGCGCGGCCTGACGTTCGACGAGTTGTTCGCCATGTTGCTGGCCGTGCAGTTGTCTCCAGGCGATCTCGCCCGGCTGCGGGCATGGCTCGCCAGCATCGCACATCCGGCCGAGTGCATCGCCCTCATCGAGGAGGCGGCGGCTGGACGGCCGTGTCCACACTGCGGCTGCGCCCGCAAACACCGTTGCGGCCAGGCGAGCGGACTGCAGCGTTTTCGCTGCCTCGCGTGTCGGCGCAGCTTTAATGCATTGACGGGAACGCCCCTGGCAAGGTTGCGCAAGAAAGAGCGCTGGCTGCCCTATCTGCAATGCGTGCTGGAATCGCGCACGGTCCGCGATGCCGCGCAGGTCGTCGGCGTGCACCGTACGACCAGCTTCCGCTGGCGCCACCGGTTCGTGCCCGGTGCCATGCGCGACCGCCCGCAGACGCTGTCGGCCGTCGTCGAAGCCGACGAGACATACCGGCTGGAATCCCAGAAGGGCTCGCGCAGCCTGACCCGGCGGGCGCGCAAGCGCGGCGGTGTGGCAAAGCGGCGCGGCATCAGTCGGGAACATGATTGCCTGCTCGTCGCGCGCGATCGCAACGGGCAGACGCTCGACTTTCATACTGGATGTGGCCAGGTGACGGTAGAGCAATTGCACAAGTGCCTCAAGCCGGTGCTGCCCATCGATGTGTTACTCATCAGCGATGGCGCCGTATCGTATCGCCGTTTCGCGGCGCAGGCCGGTATCACGCACGAGGCCGTCAACGTGCAGGCGGGACAACGGGCCCGCGGCGCCATCCACATCCAGAACGTGAATGGCTGGCACAGCCGTTTCAAAAGCTGGCTCGTCAGGTTCCGTGGCGTGGCCAGCCGCTACCTGATCAATTACTCCGGATGGCAGCGCATATTGGATGCGCGCAGGCTGACCACGCCCGGCCAGCTTCTGCGCGCGGCGGCCGAGCCCGGCTAGCACGGGGGTTACCGAATCAACGCGAACACAGCCCTTCGAATGGCTGTGTTCGCGGTAGTTGTGTGAACTGGAATTCGTTGTAGCGGTCTCACGCATCGTCGAGTTAACTCATGAGGAGTGACGATGCGCAGCCTGACGTTCGACGAGTTGTTCGCCATGTTGCTGGCCGTGCAGTTGTCTCCAGGCGATCTCGCCCGGCTGCGGGCATGGCTCGCCAGCATCGCACATCCGGCCGAGTGCATCGCCCTCATCGAGCAGGCGGCGGCTGGACGGCCGTGTCCACACTGCGGCTGCGCCCGCAAACACCGTTGCGGCCAGGCGAGCGGACTGCAGCGTTTTCGCTGCCTCGCGTGTCGGCGCAGCTTTAATGCATTGACGGGAACGCCCCTGGCAAGGTTGCGCAAGAAAGAGTGCTGGCTACCGTATCTGCAGTGCGTGCTCGAATCGCGTACGGTCCGCGATGCCGCACAGGTGGTCGGCGTACATAGGACAACCAGCTTCAGATGGCGGCACCGGTTCGTGCCTGGTGCCATGCGCGACCGGCCGAAGACGCTGTCGGCCATTGTCGAAGCGGACGAAACCTACCGGCTGGAATCGCAGAAGGGATCGCGCAGCCTGACGCGGCGGCCGAGGAAGCGCGGCGGCGTGGCGAAGCGGCGCGGCATCAATCGGGAGCACGACTGCCTGCTCGTCGCGCGGGACCGCAGCGGGCAGACACTCGATTTCTATACGGGGCGCGGTCAGGTGACGGTGGGGCAATTACACAAGTACCTCAAGCCCGTGCTGCCGACCGATGTGTTGCTCATCAGTGATGGCGCCGTATCGTATCGCCGTTTCGCGGCGCAGGCCGGTATCACGCACGAGGCCGTCAACGTGCAGGCGGGACAACGGGCCCGCGGCGCCATCCACATCCAGAACGTGAATGGCTGGCACAGCCGTTTCAAAAGCTGGCTCGTCAGGTTCCGTGGCGTGGCCAGCCGCTACCTGATCAATTACTCCGGATGGCAGCGCATATTGGATGCGCGCAGGCTGACCACGCCCGGCCAGCTTCTGCGCGCGGCGGCCGAGCCCGGCTAGCACGGGGGTTACCGAATCAACGCGAACACAGCCCTTCGAATGGGGGCGTACCGGGCGAGACAGTCAGCCGCCCGGCGACCCGTCCAGCTGCGCCGCCGGCACCGGCCGGCCGAACAGATAGCCCTGGAGCGCCGTGCATCCGCAATCGAGCAGCAGGTCGCGCTGCGCGGGCGTCTCCACGCCCTCGGCGATCACGTCGATGCCCAGCGACCGTCCCAGTACCGCGATGCCGTTGACGATCGCGTAGTCGCGCGTATCGTGCAGGACGTTGGCCACGAACGAGCGGTCGATGTTCAGCTGGTCGAGCGGCAGCCGCTTCAGGCAGGTCAGCGACGAGTAACCGGTGCCGAAGTCGTCGAGCGCGAAACGCACGCCGTGGCGCTTCAGGGTCTCCATCTTCGCGATGACACCGTCGATGTCTTCCACCAGCACGGACTCGGTCAGTTCGATCGTGAGGCGGCCCGGATCGGCCCCGGCGCCGGACAGCGCGGCCAGCGCGTCGGCGACGAAGCCGGGCTGGCGGAACTGGTGCGCGCTGACGTTGACCGACACGTGCAGGTGGCGGGTCGCCGCCCCGGCCCCGAGGCGCCCCAGCTGCCGGCACGCCTCCTCCATGACCCACTGCCCCAACGGCAGGATCAGGCCGGTCTGCTCGGCCACCGGAATGAACTCGGCCGGGAACACCATGCCGCGTTGCGGATTCTGCCAGCGCAACAGCGCTTCGACTCCGGCGACCGTGCCGTCGGCGCCCAGTTGCGGCTGATAGTGGAGCAGGAATTCGCCGCGCGCCAGGCCCTGGCGCAATTCGGCCTCGAGCCGGACCCGCGCGACGGCGGCCGTCCCGGTCGCGGCCTCGAAGAAGCAGAACGTGTTGCGGCCCGCCGCCTTGGCCTGGTACATCGCCAGGTCGGCGTGCTTGAGCACTTCCGACACGGCCGGCGCCTCCGCGCCGAACAGCGCGACGCCGATACTGGGCGTGACATGGCGCTCGTACCCGTCGAGATCGAACGGCGAGCCGAGCGCGGCCAGGATCCGGCGCGCGACGTCGCCGGCGCGCTGCGCCGCGGCCTCTTCGTCCATGCCGAGGTCTTCCAGCACGACGACGAATTCATCGCCGCCGAGCCGCGCCACCACGTCGGACGCCGCGACGCTCGCCAGCAGGCGCTCCGCGACGAGATCGAGCAACAGGTCGCCATTGTCGTGGCCCAGCGTGTCGTTGATGCTCTTGAAATTGTCGAGGTCGAGCAGCAGCACGGCACCGACCCGGCCCAGGCGCGCATGTTCCGCCACGGCGTGCGCGAGACGATCCATCAGCAGGCGCCGGTTCGGCAGTCCGGTCAGCGTGTCGTAGAACGCGAGGCTGTCGATCGCCTCGTGCGCCACCTTCATGTCGTGGATGTCGGTCGTCGTCCCGTACCATTTGGTGATGCGCCCTTCCCCGTCCCGGATCGGCATCCCCTTGGCGAGATGCCAGCGGTAGACGTTGTCCGCAGCGCGGCGCAACCGGTATTCGCACGAGAAGACCGACCCCGTGCGGACGGCCTCGGCCCAGGTGGCCAGCGTGCACTCGACGTCGTCCGGATGCAGCAGCCCGATCCACTGCTCGCTGATGCACCGCACGTCCGCCAGGCCCGCATAGTCGACCACCGACTGGTTGGCGAAATCGACCGTGCCGTCGGGCGTCGCGGTCCAGACGATGTAGGGCAGCGCGTCGGCCAGCTGGCGGAACCGGTCGTCCTGCGGTCCGGCGACGGCGCGCCTGGACCGTCTCGACTCCAGCTGCGCCATCGCCGCGGCGGCCAGCGTGCGCAGCCCGTCCAGCTGCGCGGCCGTCAGCTCGCGGGGCACGTCATCCATCACGGCCAGTACGCCCAGCACGAAACCGTCGGACGTCGCGACCGGCGCGCCCGCATAGAGCCGCCAGCCGTCCTGCCCGCACGGGTCGATGCTGACCACGTCGCACCCGCCGGCGACCACCCGGCCGCAAGTCGCGTCGGGCCGGACCACCTCGCCGGCGTCCAGCCCGACCGCCGCCTTGCGCCAGGCGCGCGCCGCGTCGACGAAGGTGAGCGCGGCCATGGGCGTGCCGGCGACCAGCGTTGCCAGGCAGACGAGGCGGTCGAAACAATCCTCGGGAGCGGTATCGAGAATGTCGTACGCACGCAATGCGGCGAGGCGGTTCAGCTCATATCGGTGATCGAATGGCATGGGCAAGGGCGGGCTGCGGGCACCGATTAGTATGTTTTTTGTAGCAATTATAATGTCATCAATCAACCTTATATGCATGCATCGCTTTTTTACAACAAGCAAGCCCAACGGGCCCGCGCCGGTCATCCAATCGTGCGCGCGACATCCCGTGCTAGGCTGCTCGAAACGCGAATCAGGAGTCCTGACATGCTTGCCTTATCGGCTTTGGATCTCGCCCGTGCCCAGTTCGCGTTCACGATGTCGTTCCATATCCTGTTCCCGGCAGTGAGCATCGGGCTCGCCAGCTACCTGGCCGTCCTCGAACTGTCGTGGCTGCGGACGCGGCGCCAGGTGTACGTCGACCTCTACCATTTCTGGCTCAAGATCTTCGCCGTCATGTTCGGCATGGGGGTCGTGTCGGGCATCGTGATGGCCTACCAGATCGGCACCAACTGGAGCCGCATGTCCGAGGTCGCGGGCGGCATCCTGGGCCCGGTACTGTCGTACGAGGTGCTCACGGCATTTTTCCTCGAAGCCGGCTTCCTCGGCGTGATGCTGTTCGGCTGGACGCGCGTGGGCCCGGGCCTGCACTTCCTCGCCACCTGCATGGTCGCGATCGGCACCCTCATCTCCGCCACGTGGATCCTCGCCGCGAACAGCTGGATGCAGACGCCGCAAGGCTATGCCGTCGAAGGCGGCCGGCTCGTGCCGGCGGACTGGCTCGCCATCGTCTTCAATCCCTCCCTGCCCTGGCGGTTCATGCACATGGTGGTGGCCGCGTACCTGACCACCGCGCTCATCGTCGGGGCGACCGGTGCCTGGCAATTGCTGCACGGGCGCGACAACCCGGCGGTCCGCAAGATGCTGTCGATGGCGATGTGGATGATCCTGATCGTCGCTCCGATCCAGGCCGTGGTCGGCGACTTCCACGGCCTGAACACGCTCGAGCACCAGCCCGCGAAGATCGCCGCCATGGAAGGCCATTGGCAGAACACGCCCGGCGAAGCGGTGCCGTTGACGCTGTTCGGCATCCCGGACATGGAAGCGGAAACGACCCGTTATGCCGTCGACGTGCCGCACCTGGGCAGCGTTATCCTCACGCACTCCTGGGACGGCCAGTTCCCGGGCCTGAAGGCATTTCCGAAGCAGGACCGGCCCAACTCGCTGATCGTGTTCTGGAGTTTCCGCCTCATGGTGGGCCTGGGCCTCATGATGATCGCCCTCGGCCTGTGGAGCCTCCTGCTGCGGCGGAGCGGACGCCTGTTCGTCGCGCGGCCGTTCCTTCACGCCGCGCGCTGGATGGGGCCGGCCGGCCTCGTCGCGATCCTGGCGGGCTGGGTCACGACGGAAGTCGGGCGCCAGCCCTGGGTCGTGTACGGCGTGCTGCGCACGGCCGACGCCGCGTCGCCCCATGCCGCCGGCGCCGTGGCGCTGACGCTGGGCCTGTTCGTGATCGCCTACCTGTTCGTGTTCGGCACCGGCACCGCCTATGTCCTGCGCCTGATGCGCAAGGGACCGCTGACCTTCGCGCTGCACCGCGCGCCCGCGGGCGGACCGGGTGAAGGCCGCACGCCGATGCGGCCGCTCTCGGCTGCCGACGTGGGCACCGACGACGACGACGACACGACGCGGAGCTGACCCATGGGCATCGACACCTCGGCCATCTGGGCCGTCATCATTTATTTTGCGGTGTTCATGTACGTGCTGCTGGACGGCTTCGACCTCGGCATCGGCATGCTGTTCCCGTTCGCCAGGGACAAGCGCGACCGCGACACCATGATGAACACCGTGGCCCCGGTCTGGGACGGCAACGAGACCTGGCTGGTACTGGGCGGAGAAGGCCTGCTGGCGGCCTTCCCGCTGGCCTATTCGATCATCCTGTCGGGCCTATACCTGCCGCTGATCTTCATGCTGATCGGCCTCGTGTTTCGCGGCGTCGCGTTCGAATTCCGCTTCAAGGCCAAAGAGCACGAGCGCCACCTGTGGGACAAGGCGTTCATCGGCGGATCGGTCACCGCCGCGTTTTTCCAGGGCGTCTCGCTCGGCGCCTTCCTCGACGGGATCGCGGTTTCGGGCCGCAGCTACGCCGGCCGGCTGCTCGACTGGATCGCCCCGTTCCCGCTGCTTGCGGGCTTCGGCGTGATGATCGCCTACACGCTGCTCGGCAGCACCTGGCTGATCATGAAGACCGAAGGCGACCTGCACCGGCGCATGGTGCAGGTGGCGCGCCCGTTCGCACTGATGCTGCTGGGTGCGATCGTCGTGGTCAGCATCTGGACGCCGCTACGCGACCCGGCCGTCGCCCAACGCTGGTTCTCGTTTCCGAACATGTTGTTCCTGGCGCCCGTGCCCGTGCTGGTGCTGCTGTTCCTCACCGTGCTGCTGCGCGCGCTCAAGCGCGATCCCCATCGCTGGCCGTTCGTGGCCGCGCTGGCGATCGTCTTCCTCGGCTATACGGGCATGGCCATCAGCATCTGGCCGCACATCGTGCCCCCGACGATCACGATCTGGGAAGCGGCATCGCCGCCCGCCAGCCAGGGCTTCGCGCTGGTGGGTACGCTGTTCATCCTGCCGATCATCCTGATGTACACGATCTGGTCGTACTGGGTGTTCCGCGGCAAGGTCAAGGCCGACGCGGGGTACCACTGATGGAACGGTGGCTGCGCCGTCTCGGGTGGATGGTGGTCCTGTGGGCGGGCGGCGTGGCCACGCTGGCCGCCGTCGCCGGTCTCATCCGCCTGGTCATGCATGCCGCCGGCATGCGTTAGAGCGGCCTAGAGATAATGCGCGCCGCCCTGCCAGACCAGCTGGAGCCCCGTCACGAGCAGGCAGGCCTGTGAAATCCGGTAGAACCACACGAGGTTGATCCGGTCCTGCAGCCAGATGCCCAGCCGCACGCCCAGCGGCACGAGCGGCGCGAGGACGAAGCTGGTGCCCAGGTTGTCGAGCGACAGCTGGCCCAGCCATGCGTACGGGACCAGCTTGACGGCGTTGACGACCGCGAAGAACACGCTGATGGTGGCGACGTAGCGCACCTTGTCCATGCGCTGCGGCAGCAGGTAGACCATCGCGGGCGGTCCGCCGGCATGGGCGAGGAAGCTGGTCAGGCCCGACAGCGCGGACCAGAACGTGCCTTTCGCCACTGAAGGCCCGGCCTGGCGCTGGTGCGCGGCCAGGCCCAGCACGTTGTTGACGGTGAAGGCCACCGCAATGCTGCCGATCAGGATGCGGATGACGTCCTCGCCCAGCATGCCGAACGTGAGGAAGCCCGCGACGATGCCGAGCAAGGCGCCCGGCAACATGATGCGCAAGGTCGGCTTGTCCCACTTGCCGAAATAGGCACCCAGCCCCACGAGGTCCATCAGGCACAGCACCGGCAGCAGGATCGCGGCCGCCTGGACGGGCGAGATCGCGAGCGCCATCAGGGGCACGCCCACGCCGCCCAGCACGCCGCCGAAGCCCCCTTTCGAGATGCCGGTCAGCAGGACGGCCGGCACGGCGACGGCATAGAACAACGGGTCGGCGATCAGCATGGTGCCGGCGCCGGAAGGGATGTCCGATACCTCATGCGCTGCCCCGCCGGAGCAGCGCATAACCCACGTCGACGACAGGCGTGTCGGACGTTTCCCCCCGTGCCTTTTTCAGTAACAGGGACACCGCCTCCGTGGCGATTGCGCCGCCGTCGATGCCGATGGTCGTCAGCGCGGGTTCGAGTTCACTCACCAGGCTCGAATTGCCGAACCCGATCACGGCGATATCCTGCGGCACCCGGAGATTGCGCTTCCCCGCTTCGGCGATGACGCCGAGGGCCATCCAGTCCGAGGAACACACGATGACATCCGTGTCCCGTTCCGATTCAAGAACGTGCGCGAGCGCCGCACGCCCTTGCGTGATGCTCGTCGGCGGTTCGTAGCATGCGAACGGCGGCGCCTCCCGCCCCGATTCGAGAAAACAGGCCGCCAGTCCCCGGTGCCGGGCGGAGGCCCGGATCCCGGTCGCCGTGGCGACGAACGGCCTGCGATAGCGGGATTCGATCAGGAACCGGCCTATCTCGCGACCGACGGCCTCGTGCGAAAACCCGACGGCCATGTCGATCGGCTGCGCCGGCAGATCCCACGTTTCGATGATCGGGATATGGCTCTTCGACAAAATGTCGCGCAGGTCGTCCGACTCGATCACGCCGGTCACGATCACGCCGGAGGGCCGGTGCCCGACCATCGACCCGACCAGGTCCGCCAGGTGTTCGTCGTGCAGGCCGGTCTGGCCGATCATCACATGAAAGCCTTCGGCCGCCAGCTTGTCCGTCAGGGCCTGGATGGTGGCGGAAAAGATGGATTGCTCGATCGTCGGCACCAGCAGCCCGATGATCCGGCTTTTCTGCGACGCGAGGCCGCCCGCGATCAGGTTCGGGTAATAGCCGAGGCGCGCCGCCGCCTCTTTCACACGCTGCGCCGTCTGCAGGCTCACGCGTCCGGGGTTGCTGAACGCGCGGGACGCGGACGCCATCGACACGCCCGCCTCCTGCGCCACGCGCTCCAGCGTGGACACACCGCCGGTCGGGCGGCGCTTTCTCGGGTGAGTGTCTGATTGATCGTTCATGGGTTCCGTTCCGGCGTGTCGGCAGCAGTCTAGCGCATTTGCCCCCGCCCGACCTGCCTCATCAAAAAAGTATACTTATAAAAAATAATAGATATACTTACATAAACAACGGAAAGCGCTTTCCAACTATGGCCGACAAATGGCTTGTTTGCAATAAAACAATACAAGGAGACATGTGATGAAAAAATTGTCGTTCCAGGCGTCGTCGCTGGCCGTGCTGGTTGCCTCGTCGGTATCGGCCGTCAATGCGCAGGACCAGGATCCGAACAAGGTGGTCGTGACGGGCAGCCGCATCCGGGGCGTGGCGCCGGTCGGCTCGAGCCTGATCCAGGTCGGGATCGAAGACATCAAGAAGTCCGGTGCGATGACGACGGCCGACCTCCTCAAGGAGATCCCGCAAGTCACGTCGATGGGTTTCAACGCGGAGGGTTCGCTCGGTGCCGCCGCGGCCGCGAACATCACGCGCGCCACGGCCCCGAACCTGCGCGGCATCGGTCCCCAGGCCACCCTGACGCTGCTGGACGGCCAACGCGTCCCCGCCGCGGGCACGATGGGCAACATCGTGGATCCGTCGTTCCTGCCGCCCCTCACCTTGCAGCGGATCGAAGTCGTCGCGGACGGCGCCTCCGCGGTGTACGGTTCGGACGCCGTGGCCGGCGTCATCAACCTGATCCCCCGCAAGCGCTTCCAGGGCCTGGAAACGATGGTCCGCGCGGGCCATGCGGACGGTTACCACGATGCCCAGGCCGGGGCGATCGCGGGCGAGGCCTGGGGCGACGGTTCGGTGTTCGTGTCGTTCGACGTCGCGCACAACAGCGGGATGCAGAGCAATGGCCGGGATTTCATCTCGGCCGACCGGCGCCGTTTCGGCGGCGCGGACGCGCGCCCGAGCACCTGCGCGCCCGGCACGCTTTCCTACGGCGGCACCACCTACCCCCTGAGCAACGGCGCCGGCCAGGGCATACGCCTCGCCAACCTGGCGGCCGGCCCGGCGAACCGGTGCGACACCACGCCCTACACGACGCTGATCCCCGAAACGGATCGCGGCAGCGTCTTCGGTTACGCGGAACAGAAGCTGACGGAGTCGATGAAGGTGTATGCCCAGGCCTTCTATTATTCCCGCCGGTCGGAATCGGCCCGGGCGCTGTACACGATCACGAACTACACGGTCCCGAGGACCAATGCGTTCTATCCGGCCGACGCGGGCACCGCCCCGCTGCTGGCCAGCTATTCCTTCAGCGACCTCCTGGGCCCGGACTTCGCGAAGGTGACGAGCAAGGTCATGCAGTTCATGACCGGTATCGACGGCGATCTCGGCAACTATCATTACAAGGTCTCGGCCTCCACGGGCATGGGCGGCGACAAGGAAGAAAACCTCGCGGCCCTGAGCAATTACGCCCTCGCCCAGGCCATGGCCAGTTCCAATCCGGCGACCGCATTGAACGTGTTCGGCGGACCGCAGGCCAACCCGCGCGCGCTCGTGCAGCAGCTGGCGACGGGCCAGTCCATCATTCGCGGCAATACCCATTTGCGCACGCTCGTCGCGGGTGTCGACGGACCGTTGTTCTCGCTGCCCGGCGGCGACGTGCGTGCGGCCGTCGGCGCCGAAGTGCGCAGGGAAGCGTCCGACGCCTATTTCTCGAACAACGCCAACAGCCGGACGAGCACGACGCCCGTGGTCCTGGCCAGTGAGATCGCGCGCACGATCAAGGCGGTCTACGGCGAGGTGCTCGTGCCCGTGTTCGGGGCACGCAACCGGCTGCCGTTGGTCGCGCAGCTCGACCTGTCGCTCGCCGGCCGCTGGGAAAAGTACAGCGACGTCGGCACGACCACCAATCCGAAAGTGGGCGTGAACTGGAAGCCCCACGACGACGTGCTCGTGCATGCGTCGTACGGCACGTCGTTCCGCGCGCCGTGGCTGTCCGAATCCAATCCGAACGCATCCGGGTCCGGCGTCTATATCGGCCAGCAGACGGTCCCGGGGCGCGGCCTCGTGCCGACCGTGACCCTGGGTGGCGGCAATCCCGACCTGCAGCCGGAAAAAGCGCGGACCAAGTCGCTCGGCATCGACTTTTCCCCGTCGTCGATGCGGGGCCTGAAGGCCGGCCTGACGTATTTCGATATTTCGTACGACAACCAGATCGTCGACGGATTCGGCCTGCAGGGGAACTACCTGCTCGATCCCGTCACCTACGCGAAGTATGTCGCCTACCCTGGCGCGCCCAATTACGACGCGCTGAAGAATCTCGTCGAGACCTCCCGCTTCACGACGCCCGGCACGATCAACTACACCAATGCCGCGATCATGGATGCAAGGCGCACCAATACGGCCGCGGTGAAGGTCGATGGTCTCGATCTCCAGTTGAGCAACGTGTGGCGCCTCGACGATGCGGCGACGTTCACCCTGCGCGGCAATTTCACGCACTACCTCAAGTACGACGAAGCGCCGAACGCCAGGGTCTTCCTCGACCGTAACAACCTGATCGCTTATCCGGCAAAAAATTCCGGTCGCGTCAGCGGCGCGTGGAAGCGCGGCGGCCTGTCGGCGCAGCTGGCCGCCAATTACACGAACAGCTACCGCAACAACCTGTCCACCCTGGTGCCGACGGTCGGTGCCTATACGACGGTGGACATGGATCTGGCCTACAGCTTCGCGAGCGGCACGGCGATGGAAGGCATCCGCGTGTCCCTGAACGCCCGCAACCTGTTCGACAAGGCGCCGCCGGTGGCCGACTACGGCAACGGCTACGACCCGTCGAAAGCGAGCGCCCTGGGGCGTGTCCTGGCCGTCACGGTCGACAAGGCATGGTAAGGAAAAGCGCATGAACGATTTCGATCCCACCCTGCCCGAAACCCTGGAGACGCCGTACGACCTGTACCGCGAGCTCCGGGCCCGCTGCCCCGTCGCCCATACGGACGAAATGGGCGGCTTCTGGGCGTTGACCCGGCACGAGGACGTCGCCCGGGCCGCCGCCGACTACGCGACCTATACGACCACGATCCAGAACGTCGTGCCCAGGGTCGCGGCGTCCGGACGGCTCCCGCCCCTCCACCTGGATCCGCCCGACCACACGCCCTACCGCAAGGCGATCACGCCGCTCCTCGCCGGCAGGCGCGTCGACCGCCTGCGGCCCTACATCGAACGCCTCTGCAACGAGCTGCTCGATCCGCTCGTGGCGCAGGGCGGCGGCGACATGTGCGGCGACTACGCGTCCGTCGTGCCGATCCGCGTCTTCGCCGAGTGGATGAACCTGCCGCTCGAACAGGCCGAATGGCTGGCGGACGTCGCGCGCAAGTATGCCCGGGCCGTCGGGATGTCCGACGCGGAAGCGACGAAGGACAACAGTGCGCTGCTCTACGACCTGGCCGTCCACCTGCTGAACGACCGCAAGACGCATCCGCGCGACCCGGCGGAGGACGTGACGGCCGCGCTGCTGGCCGTGCGGGTGGACGGCGCGGCCCTTCCCGACGAGATGATCGTCGGGACCATCCGCCAGGTGCTGGTGGTCGGCATCATCGCTCCGCAGATCGTGTTCGGTGCGATGGTGGTGCACCTGGCGAACGACCAGGCACTGCAGGATCGCCTGCGCGCGGACCGGGACGCGATCGCGCCGGCGGTCGAGGAGTTCCTGCGCCTGTACACGCCCTACCGCGGCTTCGCACGGACCGCCACGCGCGACGTCACCCTGCATGGCGTGACCATTCCCGCAGGCGAAGCGATCGCGCTCGTCTATGCGTCGGCCAATCGCGACGCCGCCGTGTTCGACGACGCGGAGGCGTTCCGGCTCGACCGCCCGAACATGAAGGATTCGCTGGCCTTCGGGCGCGGGCCCCACATGTGCCCCGGTGCGGGCCTCGCGCGGCTGCAGCTTGCCGTCGCGCTGGAAGCGCTGCTCGACCGCACGACCCGCTTCACGCTCGCCGGACCGGTCGTGCCGGCCCGCATGCCGGAAATCGGTCCCGTGGCCGTGCCGGTCGCATTCGCTAGGAGGACCGCATGAAACGCTTGTCGATCGAGTGGCTCCTGCTGATTTACTTTCTCGCGTACGCGCCGTATGCCGTGTTGACGAAGCTGATCACCAGTCCGAAAAGCGGCGTGGTAGGCCGTCCGCTGTCCGGTCTCGAAACGCTGCCGGTCGCGCTGACGATCAGCAGCGCCCTGCTCGTCGTGTTCATCTGGCGCTCCGGCTGGTGGCGCGCCGCGACCCCGGTGCGCTGGCTGGGCGGATTTCCCGGCGCGACGGGCGCGACCGCCCTCGCCGGGGTCGGCGCCACGCTGCTGCTCGTGTCGGTGCCGCTGTCGTACACCTTCGCGGGCGTGAGCATCCCGTTCGTGCAGCTGCTGATGCGGGGGGACATCATCATCATCGCGCCCATCGTCGACATCCTGTGCGGCCGCAAGGTCCGCTGGTACTCGTGGGTCGCGTTCGCGCTCGTGTTGACGGGCCTTGCGATCAACGTGACGGCGCGGGACGGTTTCCATATCCCGCCCCTGCTCGTGCTGATCATCGTCCTGTACACGATCGGCTACTTCATCCGCCTGTTCGTCATGACCCGCATCGCGAAGAACGCCGACCCGGCGGCGACCCAGCGCTATTTCGTCGAAGAGCGGGTCGTGTCGATTCCCCTGTCCCTGCTGCTGCTGGGCGTGATCGCCCTCGCCGTCCCCGGCCCGCAGGGCGAACAGGTATATGCCGGATTCACGCGCGCATGGTCGTCCGACGCCATCTGGCTGCTGGTCGTGCAGTCGCTGGCGCTCTTCGTCATCTCCGTCGTGTCCGCGCTGATCCTGCTCGACAAGCACGAGAACACGTACTGCGTTCCCCTCGAACGGTCGGCATCGATCATCGCGGGCGTCGTCGCCTCGTATGTGCTGGCGCTCGGTTTCGGACTGCCCTACCCGACCAGGGCCGAACTGCTCGGTGCCGCGCTGCTGGCGATCGCCGTCGTCGTGCTCTCCCTCGGCCCGCGACTCGGCCAGCCGCGCGTGTTGTTCGTGAACCAACCGGATTCCAGATCATGAAGCGACTCCTGACTCTCCTGCTGGCGGCCGTGCCGCTGGCACCGGGCGCGGCCGAGGCGCCGCGCCATCTCGAAGGGCGCCTGTCCAGCGGCGCGACCTGGGTGGTCGACGTGCCGGCCGCATGGAACGGCAAGCTCCTGTTGTACAGCCACGGCTATGCGCGCGGCCCGGACAACCCGGCCCGCAACGTCGCCGGCGACGAGAAGGAGGCGTTGCTGGCCGCCGGCTACGCCCTGGCCGGTTCCTCGTACGCGCGCACCGGCTGGGCCGTGGAGGAGGCGATCCCGGACCAGCTGGCGACGCTCGACGCCTTCGCCGCCGCCGTCGGCAAACCCAGGCGCACGTATGCCTGGGGCAGTTCCATGGGCGGCCTCGTCACCATCGCCCTCGTCGAGCGCGCGCCGGCACGTTTCGACGGCGCGCTCGTGATGTGCGCCTCGGCCGGCGGCACGGTCGGCATGATGAACGCGGCGCTCGACGGCCCGTGGGTGCTGCGGTCCCTGGCCGCGCCGGATGCGCCGCTGCCCGTGATGTTGACGAGCTCGGGCGAGCAGATGCGCAAGGACCTGGCCGCGTGGCGCGCGCTGCTCGACGCGCAACAGGCCACGCCCGCGGGACGCGCGCGCATCGCGCTGGCGGCGACGCTGGCGCAGGTGCCGGGATGGACGCCGGAGCCCGCCGACGACGCCGCGCGCGTGCGCCTGCTGGCCGAGGGCTTCCTGCCCGCGACCATGCTGCCGCGCGAGGAGCAGACGCAGCGCGCGGGCGGCAACGCGTCGTGGAATACGGGGATCGATTATGCCGCCCTGCTGGAACGCTCGGGGCAGTCGGACTTCGTGCGCAGGATGTACGCCGACGCCGGGCTGGACCTCGCCGCGGACCTGGCCCGGCTGGCCAGGGCGCCGCGCATCGCGGCCGACGACCATGCGGTGGAATACATGCGCCGGTACTACGCGCCGACGGGAAAGGTCACCGCGCCGGTCCTGCTGCTGCAGGCGGCGAATGACCCGGTGACGCTCGTCGAGATGACGGGCGACTACGCGCAACGCGTGCGTGCGCGCAGCGGCGACGGCATGGTGCGCGCGGCCTATCTGGGCCAGACCGGCCATTGCAATTTCACACAGGACCAGACGCTCGGCGCGATCGACGCGTTGGTACGGCGCAGCGAAGGCGGCCAGTGGCACGTGGCGCTGCCGCGCCAGGTCGACTACCGCCCGGCCCCGTTCCTGCGCCACTGGCCCGACTGATCGATCACCCACGAGGAGACATGCATGCGCAATCCGCTACACACCTTCGCACTTACGCTCACCCTCGGCGCCGGCGCCGTGCTCGCCGCGCCGGCGGGCACCGGCCAGTGGCCGGCCGTCATGGAAGCAGACGCCCGCCTGCCGACGCACACGGTCTACCGGCCGGCCAGCCTGCCCGCCGCCGCGCTGCCGATCGTCGCCTTCGCCAACGGCGGCTGCGAGAATGCCGGCAACCGGTTTCGTCCGTTCCTGACGGAGATCGCGTCGCATGGCTACCTGGTGGTCGCGATCGGGCCCATCGTGCCGGCGGGCCAGGCAAGCGTCGCGCCGGCGCCGGGATCGCCGGCCGCCGCGCATCCGGAACTGGCGGGCAGCACGTCGCTGGCGCCGGGGTCGACCCGGCCGTCACCCACCTACGCGGCCCAGCTGATCCAGGCGATCGACTGGGCCATCGCGGAAAACGCCCGTCCCGGCAGCCCGTATCACGGCAAGCTCGATCCTTCCCGTGTCGCCGTGATGGGACAGTCCTGCGGCGGCCTGCAGGCGATCGACGCGGCGCACGATCCGCGCGTGCGCACGCTCGCGGTGCTGAACAGCGGCATCTTTCCCGACAACGGACGCAGTTGGGAGATCGCGGCCGCGCACGCGGATATCGCGGACCTGGCGACTCTGCACGGCAGCGTGCTGTACCTGACGGGCGACCCGCAGGACGCCGCCTTCCCGCAGTCGGAGGACAACTACGCGCGGACGAACCACATCCCCGCCGTGCGGCTCTGGCGCGAGAACACGCCGCACATGGGCACGTACCGCGAAGAGCATGGCGGCGCCTTCGGCGCGGTGGTCGTGGCGTGGCTCGACTGGCAGCTCAAGGGGGACCAGGACGCCGGGCGCCAGTTCGTGGGCGCCGGCTGCGGCCTGTGCACCCGGCCGGAGTGGCATGTGCAGAGCAAGGGGTTCTGACGACGTCAGCGTCCGGCGGCTGCATAGGGGCCGATCACGACGCCCACGAAGCCGCCCGCTTTCTGCGTCGACAGGAAGCGGATATCGACCTTGTCGGCCAGGGTCGCCGTCGCATCCCCGTCGCGGTAGCGGTAGGTGGCCTCGCCGCCCTTCATGTCCATGACGAGCTCGATCCGCCCGGACGCGGTGGGCCTGCTTGCCACCAGGGTCTCCTTGCCACCCTCCGTCTTGTAGAGCGCCACCACGTTCTTCCCGCCGCTGCGCGTCACGCCGAGGAACATGTGGTTGTCGTCGTTCTGCATGGCGACGAGGCCCGCACGGTCGCCATCGCGCTGCGGCACGAAGTCGACGACGGTCGATGCAGTGGCGACGTGGTGCTGCTGGCGCCGGCCCACGAAGCCGGGCACGCCGCGCAGGTCGCCCAGCGGCGCGCCGGAACGCAGCACCAGGTCGCCGCGTTCGACCGTGTACAGCGGGGTGCGGGGAATGCGGATGCCGATCCAGGCGGAGGACAGCGGACCGTCGAATTCGTCGACATACGCGAAGTTGCCGCTCGTGGGCAGCGGCGCAGGCGGTTGCGCCGGCAATGCGGGCTTCGCGACGGCATACGGTACCGTCTTGCCCTGCTCCAGGATCTGCGGCCAGCCATCCTTCCAGTCGACGGGCAGCATGAACGTCTCGCGCCCGATGTTATAGAAATTCCCCGGATAGGGCCGCGTCGCCAGGAAGACGGCCCACCATTGCCCGTTCTGCGTCTGGACGAAATCGGCGTGGCCCGCCGTGGTGACGGGATGGGCGCGCTTCGGATCCAGGTCGCGCTGCGTCAGGATCGGATTGACGGGACCCGGCACGTAGGGGCCCGTGACGGCGTCGGCGCGGAACACCACTTCCGAGTGGTTGTCGGCAGTCCCGCCTTCGGCGCAAATGAGGTAGTAGTGGCCGTCCTTCCTGAAGATGTGCGGTCCCTCGATCCAGATCGGCCGGTTCGCGGGTACCACGCCACCATCGACGATGACCTTCGGCTTGCCGGCAAACTGCAGCGTGCGCGGATCCAGCTCCGCCATCCAGATCGCCCGGTGCCCTTCGTAGCGCGGCTGGCCTTCCGGGGCATTGTTGTACACGACATAGAGCTTGTCGTCCTCCCAGACGAGGGACGGATCGATGCCCTGCAGGCCCCGGATCGTGACCGGCTGCGACCACGGGCCGGCCGGATCCTTCGCCGTGATGACGAAATTCCCCGTGCCGCCCGGGCAGCTCGAACACGTGGTGACGATGTAGTACGTGCCGTCGTGGTACGAGATATCCGGGGCATAGATGCCCTGCGATGCGCGCACGCCGGTGAAATCGACCTGGCCGGGCCGGTCGAGCGCATTGCCGACCTGCGTCCAGTTGACGAGATCCCTGGACCGGAATACGGGCAGGCCCGGGAAATTCGTGAACGAGGAATTCACCAGGTAGTAATCGTCGCCGACGCGCGTGATCGACGGGTCCGGGTAATAGCCGCTCAAGATCGGATTGACGAACTCGCCGTCACGGGGCCGGACGGTTTCCTGGGCCTGTCCCTGATAGGAGAAGCGCTCGAAGCGCGCGACGGTGGCGCTCCGGTCGTCTGCTGCCGCCATGGACGAAGCAGCGCCCAGGGCGAGGACGCCCCACAGGACCATGGACCGGACGGAATGGTTTTTCATGTCGGATTCGACCTCGGTTTTGCGTGGCAGCCACTCTATGCCAATTAGTAACTGGAACCAATGTTTTGTTTATATCCATTGATTCATAAATGGTATCGCCGGTGCGAGCACGCGCGTTCATCGACGAACCTTGCGTTAACTCACCCCTCTCCGGTCGCAGGCACTCTACTGTAGCCGCGCATGCACAACGCATGAGCGACTGTGGAGAGCAACGATGAGAATCTTGCGGATGAGGCAGGTCCCCCGAGTGACGAGCATTGCACTGGGAGCAGCACTATGCATGGCGGGCGCACCCGGTTACGGCGCAGAGCGCGCGACCGGCAACGGTTACGGCACCAGGGACGCGTACGCCGTGATCAACCTGGCGCCGGGAATGGGATACAGGTCGCGCATCAATACGCGCGGACAGGCGGCGTTCGAATACACCAACCTCGCCAACAGGCTGCGTGTCGGCTTCTTCGATGGCGACCGGGTGAGCGATATCAGCCCGCCCGGGTCGGATGCCAGCGCATTGGGCGACATGAACGAGAAGGGTGAAGTTGCCGAGTATGGCCTCCTACTCATCAATGACGGGGCAGCGCGGGTGCCGTTCCGCTGGTGTCCCGCTGCAGGCTGGACTGAATTGCCCGTTCTGGGCAACAGTGACACCACCTACCCCAGCGCCATCAACGATCGCGGGGTGATCGCGGGCGAGTCCTATCTCGGGGACAGCTACCACGCCGTGCGCTGGAGCGCGACAAACAATCTGCTGAGGCTGCAAACGCCGCCCGGCTTCGGCGAGTCCTACGCGGGCGAGATCAACGAGCATGGCGTCAACGTGGGCTCCGCCACCGATGCTACCGGCGCGTTCCATGCATTTGTTTGGGACACCGCCGGCGTCCCAACCGACCTCGGCACATTCGGGGCCACAGCGGCGGTCGCGCTGCTCAACAACAAACGAGGCGATGTTGCCGGATGGCTGGATCTGTATTCACCGGATTTTCAGTCGTTCCTGTGGAGCCCGGGCAAGGGCGTAACGCGCGTCGGCCTGCATGCGCTGCCTGCCGAAATGAACAATCTCGGCGAACTGGTCGGGCGCATTTACAATCCCGACACCAGCGTCAACCATGCGTATGTGTTTTCCCGCGCCCGGGGGCTGGTGGATTTGCACCGCGCGCCATTTACGTCCTCCGAGGCTTTCCACATCGACGACAGGGGAACCGTGGTCGGCGAGATGTCGAGCGACATCCCTGGGGCAGTCACGCGCCGCGCCTTCCGGTGGTCACGCAGCGGCGAAGCGGTTGACCTGAACACGCGCCTGGTCGATCCCCCGGGCGGCCTGGTCGTGACCCAGGCGATCAGGATTTCCCCGAGGGGCGATATCATCGCCAACTCGAACGCCGGCCTGGTGCTGTTGCGCCGCAGCGGCGGCACGGACGCCCCTGTACTGGGGCCGATTCAAATCCCGGACATTGTGCGTGCGGGCGAGCCAGTCGCTCTCACGTTGTCCTTCCGCGACCGCAACGCAGGGGACGTCCACAGCGCGACAGTGGACTGGGGCGACGGCGGCGGACCGCAACCGGCCGCCATCAGCGAGCTCGGGGGCCGCGGCGAGTTGAGCGCGAGCCATACCTATGCCAGGGCCGGCGGTTACGACATCGTCGTGCGCGTCACCGATTCCACCGGCAGGACGACCGCGCAAACCCGCTATCTCCGCTTCTTCGATCTGTTGTGCGCGCCGGGCATCGTCGGCGAAGGCAGCCTGCCGGCCGTGGCGCAGCGCGGCCCGCAGGCGACGCTGGTCTTCCGGCTGGCGGCCCCCCTGGAGTCCGCCTGCCGCAATACCCAGCCGTTCACGTTCGAGCTGCAAGGCAGGGTTGCGTTCAAGGGCGAACGGCTCGAACGTGTCAGCCGCAACGGCAATACGGTTCACCTGGAAGGCAGCGGCACGCTCGACGGACGGCCGGGCTACCGCTTCAGCGTCGACGCCACGGATGGCCAGCATGGCGGTGCGCCCGGGACGGACCGGCTGACGGTGCGCATCGAGGACACGAAACCGGCAAGCGCCGGCGTCCGGCTGCCCGCGTTGAACTATGGGGTTGCCAACAGCAAACTGGAAGCGGTGCGGGCGTCGCGTGAAGGCGTCCTGCCGCCCACGGCGCTACGCCTCGTCGAGTGAGGAAAGGAACCCGGTGTACGGCCTCACGCTTACCATCGTGAGGCGGGACTGGCCAGGTCGCCCTCCACCGCTTACCGAGCAACCGACACGCTGAAGAAATAGCGACGACCCGGCCACGCGATCTCATTGATGAGAGCCGTGCTGCCGGAGTCGGTGGTCTGTGCCTGGTTGCTCAGGTTTTTACCTTCCAGCGAGAACGTAATGTGGTCGTTGTAGCGGTACTGGATCTTCGCGTCCAGGAAGCCCGTCTTTTCCTGGTAGGTCGGATTGCCGGATACGTCGGTGCCGCCCGTGTAGAAGCGGTCCCGGTAGGTATAGGACACGCGCGCGTTGATCGGACCGCGGTCGTACCAGATCGATGCGTTATAGGCATTCTTCGACATGCCCGGATACGACAGAACGCTGCCATCGAGCGAATTGATCAACTCGTTGCCGGACGAGTACTTGTGGCCCATGCGGGTGTAGTTCGTGTCGACACCAAAGCCGCTGAGCCACCCCGGAAGGAACGTCAGCGCCGTGCGGGCCGTGAGCTCGACACCGCGGGTCGTCGCGCCCTTGCCGTTCACCGCCTGCGTGACGTCGAACAGCGTGCCGTTGTTGAAGACGTCGACGTTCCTCGTCACGACGCCCGTCCGGATATAGGTCGAGATATCCTTCTGGAACAGCGCCAGCGACAGCTGGGTGTCCTTGCCCGGATAGTATTCGAAGCTCAGGTCGGTATTGGTCGAACGGTACGGTTTCAGGTTCGGGTTGCCCGCGGTGCAGTCGTCGACGCCGTCGCCGCCGAACTGTGCCTTGCCGCTGTTCAGGGTGCAGCTCACCGTCGGCGCCAACAGGTCGATGTTCGGGCGCGCCATGGCCTTGGCCCAGCCGACGCGGGCCAGAAGCTTGTTGTCGATGAACCAGACCGTGCCGTTGAAACTCGGCAGCACGTCATGGTAATTCTTCGCGATCGAGGCTTGCGAGCTGGAGATCGTATAGTCGGTGTAGGTCGTCGAATTCGGGGACTTTTCGACCCGCACCTTGTACTGGGACAGGCCGGATGACCTGTTGCGGGTGGCGGTATAGCGCAGGCCGAAGTTGCCGTCGACGTCGAAGCCGAACAGCTCGGTGGCATAGTCCAGTCGCAGGTAGGTCGCGGCAATCTTCTCGCTCAGGTCGTAGGCCGGAATCTGGGCGTAGATTTTGCCGTCGCTGCCCGGCGCGGCGTAGATGTTGCCGAACTTGAACAGCGACGGGTCGAAATACTGCAAGGCATTTGCGTACACCGGCATGGGCCAGCCCTTCGGCAGGCCGGACACGCCGCTGTAACCGCTGAAGAAACTGCCCGGCGTCGTACCCAGCATCGAGCCGACCATGGACGCCATGGTCGCAGCGTCGACGTAGCGGGTGTAGGCGGCCGTGGCAGCATACGGCGAACTGCTGGGAGCGGCCACGGTCGTGCTCAACGGGTTGTAGACGATGGTTTGGTTGACGTTCCCGGACATCACGCTCACGTCGTCCGCCGTCGAGCCCGCGTTGGCGCCGCCGCTGGCCACGTAGCCGCCTCCGCCGTACCGCCTGGCGCCGGAGTTGCGTCCCTGGACGCCGAACCACACCTTGGTAAAGAACGGCGTGCTCAGCCGATACTTGAAATCCAGCTTGGCCTGGTCCTCGCTGTTCCGGGTTTCGTACGGGCGGTATTGCAGGTCGATCTGGGTATAGGAAGCTGGATTGGCCGGATCGTAGCGCGACGGGAAGGTGAAGTGGGGAATGCCATGGTCATCGAGCGTAACGTTCAGGCCCGGAGCGTTCTGCGTCAGCACGATGTTGTTGGTTTCATTGTGGTACGTGGAGCGCGAGGTGCCGAACAGGCCCTCGATCTCGAGGCGGTCGCGCTTGAAGTTGAAGCCGCCCGTCTTGTAGCCGGAATTGACGTCGAGCCTGAAGTCGCGCGCCGATGTGCTGAACGCGCCCTGCCCCCCTGAGCCCGACGTGGCCAGGCAATTGCCGGCGGTATACGACGTCACGACGTGGTCGGTGATGTCCATGCTGTCCGGCGTCGTGGTCGGCGTCGTGCAGCTGGTGGAGCCGTTGGCCAGCCGGCTGGCGTTCGTGAACGTCGTGCCGAAGTTCCGGTCATTCAGGCGCTGGTGCTGAACGTTGCCCTGGTAGCTGATCCAGGCGGACAGCGCTTTGCTGAATTGGTACTGAGCGGTCAGTTCGGCCGATGAGCGCCGGTGGTCACGGGTCCACAGACCATAGCGCGAGGTGCCCGGGTTGTAGTCGTACCACTGCTTTTTACAGGCGGCCTGCTGCGCCGAGGTCAGGGTGCTGGACGAGCAGCCCTCCACGCTGGTGACCGCGGCAACAGCCGGATCGGTACTGGTCACCGTCTTCTCGGCCGAATTGTCCCAGTCACGCAAGAAGTACCACGACGTATTGCGTGCATAGTCGTTCTGAGTCAACACCTTGTCGTACACGACATTCGCCATCAGGCCCAGCTTGCCGTCCAGGTACTTGTCGGCCCAGTACACGTTGCCGCGCGGCTGCACGCCGCCGCGTGAGGTCGAATGCTCGCCCGACAGCGTGGTGCCGAGGGTCGGTTTCTTGAACTCGAGCGGCTTGCGAGTGCGGATCACGACGGTGCCACCGACGCCGCCCTCTGTCATGTCTGCGGTAATGCCTTTGTAGACGTCGATCGAGCCGACCAGCTCCGAAGCGAGCTCGCGCAATTCGGCGCCGCGGCCGGCCGTGCCGTCCGTGCCCAGCATGGACATGCCGTTGACCTCGATACGATTCAGATTGGGCTCGACGCCGCGGATCGAAACCTGCGAGCCTTCGCCGAAATCGCGCGTCAGCTGCACACCGGTGATGCGCGACAGGGCCTCGCCCACGTTCTTGTCCGGGAACTGGCCGATGTCCTCGGCCACGATCGAATCGACCACGGTGCTGGCGCGCAGCTTGCGGTCGATCGCCGAGGCGACCGACTGGCGCGTGCCGGCGATGCGGACAACGCTGATGCTGCCGTCCACGGCAGGTGCCGGCGAAGGAGACGAATCCGCTGCGGGCTGCACCGGCAGGTTGGCAGCCGGCGCGACTTCCTGCGCCAGGGCGCCCTGCGTCGACAGCAGGGCCAGGGCAGTGGCTACTGCGCTGGCACAACGGGATAGACGAATGATTCCGGGATGCTTGTCAGTTATGTTCATGATTGTCTCCATGATCGCAATATTGTCTGCTGTGTTGCAGGTTTGGTCCGACCTTCTAGGATAGTGGTCAGACCAATGAAATAGCGAGTAGGAAAGAATCAATCGGCTGATTGAATTGCACGCGGACGCAATACAACAAAAATTTTGATCACTCCGTGCCAGTCGCGGGCGCACTTTCGACGATGCGCACGGCGGTTCAGGCGCCAACGCTGTCGACCGACGACAGGCAACTTCCATTCTATGAATATGCGAAATCGGTCGTTCGCACCGCCGCGAGGCACTGCTAGACTCGCCCCATGAGCAATCCCGTCCTGACCCTGCCCGAAGTTCCCGAACACGCGATCTCGATCCGCGCCAAGGCGCTGACGTTCGAGGATCCGCGCTCGCGGCTGCTGCTGGACCGGGTGCGATTGGTGGCGCCGAGCGACGCGACGGCCCTCATCATCGGCGAGAGCGGCACCGGCAAGGAACTGGTCGCGCGCCTGCTGCACACGCTGAGCGACCGGGCCGAGCGCCCGTTCGTCGCGGTGAACTGCGGCGCGCTGTCCGAGTCGCTGATCGAGAGCGAATTGTTCGGCCACGAGAAAGGCGCCTTCACCGGCGCGGCGGCGACGAAGCCCGGCTGGTTCGAGGCCGCGGACGGCGGCACGCTGTTCCTCGACGAAGTGGGCGACCTGCCGCCGTCGATCCAGGTGAAGCTGCTGCGCGTGCTGCAGGAGCGCGAGGTCGTGCGCGTCGGTTCGCGCCACCCGCGCAAGGTCGACCTGCGTCTCGTCGCGGCGACCAACGTCAACCTCGAAGCGGCCGTGCAGGCCGGGCGCTTCCGCGAAGACCTGTACTACCGCCTCAACGTCGCGCGGCTGACATTGCCGCCGCTGCGCGAACGGACCGGCGACATCCTGCCGCTCGCGCGCCACTTCCTGGAACAGTACGCGCGCCGCCTGCGCATCGCGCCGCCGACGCTGACGCCGGGCGCCGAAGCCCGCATGCTCGCCCACGCATGGCCCGGCAATATCCGCGAACTGGAAAACGTGATGCACTACGCCACCCTCGTCTGCCGCAACGGCGAGGTCGAGGCGGCGGACCTGCAGTTTTCCGCGCTGTCCCTCAAGGCGCCCGCCGACGAACCCGCGCCGGCAGCGGTGGCGGCCGCACCGGCGTCACCCTCCGCGCCGGCGCGCACGCCGTCGCTGGAAGACGCCCTGCTCGCGCTGTACCAGGAAGGTCGCCCCGGCCTGTGGGAGCACATCGAGCAGACCGTGTTCCGCACCGCCTATGCGTACTGCGAAGGCAACCAGGTGCAGACGTCGCGCCTGCTCGACCTGAGCCGCAACATCGTGCGCGCCCGTACGGCGCAATTCGGCATCCACCAGACGGCGCCGCGCACGGCGGACAGCGCCGCCTGACGCCGTCCCCGGCGCGCCGCGTCAGCGCGCGCGCGACGTGACCAGCCGGTACGGCGCCGGATCGATCCAGTCCCACACGTCGAAATCCTGGTCGATGAACTTCCACTCCAGCAGGAAGTCCTTGAACGCGGCCAGCGCCTGGATCGACTGCGGATGCAGGTCGAGACCGAGGTGGCGGTGCAGCTTTTCCCCATACGCCAGGTGGACCCACTCCTCCGCGCACGCCGTCTCTTCGCTGACGTAGCGCAGCGTTTCGTCCGGATGGCCGCGCGCCCAGTCGCCCGCCTGCGCCACCAGCTGCAGGAAGCCGGCGACGAGATCCGGATGCTGCGCCAGCACCTCGGCATTCACGGTCAGCGGCCGCGGCGTGCCGTTGTTGTTGCGCAGGAGCGGGTCGGGGTGGAAGCCGATGTCGACGACCGTCCGCGCGCGGATCAGGTGCGCCGCCTCGAGCCCGTGCGCGCCCTTCACGTAGATCGCGTCGACCTCGCCGCGCAGCAGCGCCGCGCATTCGGCCGCGTACTCGTTCCACAGCAGCGGCGCCAGCGCGCGCGCATCGGGTGCCGGCGACTGGCCCGGGTCGGACACCGGCACGCGCGCGGCCGCGATGTCGACGAGTTCCACCTCGGACAAGGCGAGGTTCTCCGATGCCAGGATGTTCAGGATGCCGCGCAGCGCTGTGGCGCGGAAGATGTCGATCACCTCGTAGGGCCGTGCGGGCAGGCCGATGCGGCGCCCGCGCAGGTCCGTCACGCGCGCGATTCCCGACTCGGGCCGCGTGATCAGGAGCTGCGATTCGTCGACCCACGACAGGCCGATCACGCGCGTAGACGCCTGGCGCGCCCTGGCCCAGATGGCGGGCACGCTGCCGCCCTGGCGCAGCGAATTGCGCAGCGTGTAGTCGCTGTGCGCGCGTTCGCCCGGATGCAGTTCGTGCAGCGACTTGATCGCGACCCCGTCGGAGGACGTCTCCCCGCTCAGCCAACCCAGGTGGACGGCGATTCCCAGCGGCGTGGGAACGGGCGAGCGGGCGAAGGAAATCGTGTGCGGCTTCATCATGCGGATCGTCGGGAGTTGGAATACACGGGGTATTGCAAATTCCAGGCCAGCGCCAGGACACCCTTGGGCACGCCGTGGTGGTCCGCCACCAGCGGCCGGTGGTGGCACGGCACCACCCCGCCACCAATCGGCTGGTGCGCCAGGGCCGCCGCGCGGCGCAAGCGCGCCAACCCCTTGATTTCACGGGCCAATGCCGTTTGGCATGCCGATTGCTAAACAGTGAACGACAACCGTCGCCGACGGTCACCATCACTGAAGGAGCATTCGCGCATGGCATTCAAGAAGAACAAGATCGTACTGGGGATCGCCCTGGCTTTCAACCTGACCGCGCACGCGGCCGCGCCGGACGATGCACCGGCCCCGGCGGATGCCGCGGCGGCGGAAGGCGCCGAAGTGCAGCAGGTCGTCGTGACGGCCACGCGGCGCGCCGTCGGCATCCAGCAGGCACCGGTCGCCGTCAGCGTCATCGGCGGCGATACCGTGCAGGCCGACGAGCTGCGGGTCATCAACGACATCACGCACTACGTCCCGAACTTCACCGGCCAGTCGACCGAGGGCCGCGAGCGTCCGCGCTGGTTCCTGCGCGGCATCGGCAGCAACGATCCGTCGACGACGTCCCTCAGCCCCATCGGCTTCTACGTCGACGACGTCTATATCAACAGCGTGTTCGGCCAGGGCACGCCGCTGTTCGACCTGCAGCGCGTGGAAGTGCTGCGCGGCCCGCAGGGCACCCTGTGGGGCAAGAACACGATCGGCGGCGCCATCAACATCCTGTCGCGCCGCCCGGACTTCCAGAACGGCGGCTATGCCCGCGCCGGCTTCGGCAACCACGGCAGCCGCCTCGTCGAAGCGGCCGGCGGCGGCGCGCTCGTGCCGGACACCGTGGCGGGCCGCCTCTCGGTCTACCATGAGGAGACCGACAGCGAGGTCACGAACCGGGCCACGGGCAAGCGCTTCCGCAGCACCGAGGACAACGCCGTGCGCGCCCAGTTGCTGGTCAAGACGTCGGCGGACGGCGACGTGCTGCTGAACGTGCACGGCCGCCACTACAACGGCGGCGGCAACCCGTGGAGCGTGGCCGGCGGCGACCGCCGCTCGGTGGCGCTGAACGCGGACAACAGCGATGCGATCCAGACCGCCGGCGCGGGCCTCACGGGCAACTGGGCACTGGGCGGCGGCATCGGACTGACGTCGATCACCGCGTACGAACACGTCGAGCGCACCCTGTTCGGCGACGGCGACTACACGGCGCAGGAACTCGACCGCACGCGGAATCGCCTGTCCAGCGGCCAGTGGTCGCAGGAGCTGCGCCTGACGTCGTCCCCGCAGCAGCAGGTCAGCTGGATCGCGGGCCTGCACCTGTTCCGCGAAAACCTCGGCTCGTCCGGCCAGGAAGCGACGCTGCCGGGCCGCGCGACGACGGCCTACGAGACCACCACCTTCACGCAGAAGACGACGAGCGGCGCGCTGTTCGGCAGCGTCACGTGGCAGGTCAGCGACCAGTTCGACCTGACGGGCGGCCTGCGCTGGACGCAGGAGAAGAAGGAACTGGACCTCGTCGGCTACACGGGCACGGGTCTCGCGTTCGCCAACACGGCCGCGTGGTGGACGCAGCCGGTCGTGGGCCTCACGCGCAACCTGAACCAGCACCTGTCGAACACGTGGCACGCGCCCACGTGGGACATCTCGCCCGTGTGGCGCATCAACCGCAACGCCCGCGTGTTCGCCCGCGTGGCGCGCGGCTTCCGCTCGGGCGGCTACAACACGCAGGCCCTCACCGACGCCGCGTTCCGCACCGTCACGCCGGAATACCTGACGTCGTACGAGGCGGGCCTCAAGAGCGAATGGCTGAACCGCGCGCTCGTGTTCAACGCGACCGCCTTCCACTACGACTACAAGGACATCCAGGTGTTCGCGCTGGCGCCGGCCGCCACGGGCAGCGGCACCGTGTCCACCTTGTCGAACGCGGGCCAGGGCAAGTCGGACGGCCTGGAACTGGAACTCAAGAGCCAGTTCACCGACAACTTCGGCGCCTATGCGAACGTCGGCCTGCTGCGCACCCGTTTCGACGAATTCGCCAACGTCCCGACGGCCGTCGGCAATGCCTTCGCGCGCGCGCCGCGCCGCACCGCGAACGTGGGCGCCGACTACCGCTTCGCCGTCGGCGGCGGCTCGGTCGACCTGCGCGGCGACCTCACCTACCGCAGCCGCGAATACTTCAGCGCCACGCGCCAGACCAGCCCCCTGCTGTGGCAGAACGGCTATACGCTGGCCAACGCGAGCGTCGTGTGGGTGCCGGCCGGGGACAAGTACAGCGTCACGGCGTACGTCCACAACGCATTCGACAAGACGTACCTGAAACTGTCGCTGATCCCGGCCTACGGCAACACGCCGCAACTGTTCGGCGACGGCCGCAGCTTCGGTCTCACGGCCAGCGTGAAGTTCTGATGACGCCGATGCCGACCCTGCGCCGGCTGGCCTGCGCGCTGGCGCTGTTGGCCGGCGGCGCCGTCCACGCGGCCGACAGCCCGCGCGACGCCCTGCTGGCCCGGCTCGATGTCGCCCTGCCCGCCGTCACCCCCGCGCTGACGGCCTGGCGCCACGACATCCACCAGCATCCGGAACTGGGCAACCGCGAATTCCGCACGAGCGCCCTCGTGGCGGACGCGCTGCGCCGCTTCGGCCTGGAGGTGAGGACGGGCCTCGCGCACACGGCCGTCGTCGGCGTGCTGCGCGGCGGCCTGCCGGGACCGCGCGTCGCGCTGCGCGCCGAGCTGGACGCGCTGCCCGTGACCGAGCCCGCGGGCCTGCCGTACGCCTCCACGGCGAAGGCGACGTACGAAGGCCGCGAGGTCGGCGTCATGCACGCCTGCGGCCACGACGCCCACGTGGCGATCCTGCTGGGCGTGGCGCAGCTGCTGGCGCAGGCGCAGGAGAGCCTGCCCGGCACGGTCGTCTTCGTGTTCCAGCCCGCCGAGGAAGGCGCGCCGGCGGGCGAGGAAGGCGGCGCCGCGCTGCTCGTCAAGCAGGGCCTGCTCGACCCGAAACCGGACGCGTTCTTCGGCCTGCACGTGGGGCCGGGACCGTCGGGCAGCCTGTCCGTCAGCCGCGAACGCGTCACCGCGGGCAGCGACACGTTCCACGTCAAGGTACAGGGCCGCCAGTCGCATGCGGCGATGCCATGGTATGGCGTCGACCCGGTGACGGTGGCCGCGCAGATCGCGCTGGCCTGGCAGACGATCCCGAGCCGCCAGGCCGACCTGGGACGCCACCCCGCACCCGTCATCACCATCGGCAAGATCGCCGGCGGCGTACGTACGAACATCCTGCCCGACAGCGTGCTGCTCGAAGGCACGCTGCGCACGCCGGCCGTGGCGCAGCGGGCGGACACGATCGAGCGCATGGAACGCACGGCCACGTCGATCGCGGCCGCCAGCGGCGCGACCGTGAGCTTCACGTGGGAAGAAGGCTATCCGCCCGGCGCCAACGACCCGGCGCTCGTGGACCGCCTGCTGCCCGTGCTGCGCGACGTGGCGGGCGAGCGCCCCGTACGGGTCGACGCCAACGGCAGCTATGCCGCCGACGATTTCGCCTACTACTCGCGCGCCGTCCCCGGCTTCTTCTTTGGCCTGGGCGTGACGCCGCCTAGCATCCCGGCCGGCCAGGCGGCGCCGAACCATTCGCCGCAATTCGTCGTGGACGACGCCGCGCTGCCCGTCGGCGCCCGCGCGCTGCTGCACGTGGTCGTGAGCCACCAGTTCGGCGCCGGGGGTGGTGCTGGAGCACCAGCGACCCCACGCACTGCTGCCGCAGCACCACCAGATGCCGCCTCCGCGCTGGCACGAAACCTGCGATAGAACCATCACCCGATCACGAAGGATCCACAATGAGCATCGAATTCCTCTGGCGCCTGCCGATGCATGGCGACGGCCGCAAGGCCCACGACAAACACACCCGCGGCGAATGGAACACGTCCCGCGCGCGCGTCGCCCCGCGCGTGGACGACGACGGCTTCGGCTACATCGACTACCTGTCGCAGGTGGCGCGCGCCGCCGAGATCAACGGCTTCCACGGTGCGCTGATCCCGATCTTCCGCTTCACCGACGAGCCGTGGGTGACGGCCGCCGCGCTGGCGCGCGAGACGCGCCGCCTGCGCCTGCTCATCGCCCTGCAGCCGCACTTCATCCAGCCCGCCTACGCGGCGCAGATGGCGGCCAGCCTGCAGCGCATCTCGCGCGGCCGCGTCGAGTGGAACGTGATTTCCGGCGGCGACCCGAACGCCCAGCGCGGCTACGGCGACTTCAACGGCCACGACGAGCGCTACGCCCGCACCGAGGAATTCCTCGACGTCGTGCGCGGCGTGACGGCCGGCGCGCCGTTCGACTACGAAGGCAGGCACTACCAGGTGCAGGGCGGCGGCCTGCTCGAGCCGCTCGTGCGCCAGGACGTGCCGCGCGTGTACCTGGCCGGCGCCAGCGACGCGTCGATGCGGGTGGCCGCGCGCCACGCCGACGTGCACCTGACGTGGGGCGAGCCGCTGGCGAAGCAGCGCGAAGTCGTCGACGCCGCCCGCCGTGCCTTCGACGCGCTGAAGGTCGACCGCGAGATCCGCTTCGGCATGCGCATCGACGTGCTGGCGCGCGAGACCGAGGAGCAGGCCTGGGCCGAGCTGCGCCAGATGTACGCCACGGTGGACGACGCCACGCGCAACTTCGGCTTCACGGGCGGCGCGCGCGCTCGCGGCGCCAGCGAATCCGTCGGCGCCCAGCGCCAGCGCAACCTGACGGGCGGCTCGACCGCGTTCGACGACCTGGTCGTCGGCCGCAACGTCTGGGCCGGCATGTCCGCGATCCGGGGCGGCCCGGGCTGCGTGCTGGTCGGCAGCCATGAACAGGTCGCGGAACGCCTGGCCGAGTACGTCGACATCGGTGTCTCGAACTTCATCCTGGCCAGCAATTCGCACCTGGAAGAGGCCTACCGCGTCGGCGAGGAAGTGCTGCCGCTCGTGCCGCAGGCGGCCAAGCGCCAGCTCACCGCACGCGCCGCGTAAGGAGACGGCATGGACACGATCTGGTACACCCGCTGCCCCGTACCCACGCCGCTGGGCATCGCCGTACAGGAAGGCTGGCTGGCGCGCGAGTTCGCGCCGGACGGCATCCAGTTGAAATCGCTGCAGGACAACGTGGAAGCCGAGGTGCGCGAATCGCACTTCGACCACCACCTGGCGCACTCGTTCCGCCAGGGCGGCAACATCCCGGCGATCTGGGCCCGCTCGCGCGGCCGCGCCACGCGCGTCATCGGCCTGTCGTGGACGGACGAATTCCAGGGCATCATCACCCTGCCCGGCTCCGGCATCGAAGCCTCGCGTGACCTGCGCGGCCGCCGGCTGGGTCTCACGCGCCACGCGGTCAGCATCGATTTCAAGCGCGCGGCCGCGCTGAAGGCCTACGAATCGGCGCTGGCGCTGGACGGCATCGGCCTGGCAGAGGTGGAACTGGTGGACGTGACGGACGCCGTCCGCACCGACGACGATGCCACGCCGGCGTATCCGAACCCGTTCGGCGGACCGCGGCGCCACCATTACGAAAGCGAAGTCGCGGCCCTGCTGCGCGGCGACGTCGACGCCATCTTCGTCAAGGGCGTGCTGGGTGTGCAGACCCTGCACATGCTGGCGGCGCACCTCGTCGTCGACCTGGGCGCGCACCCGGACCCGCTCGTCCGCAACGGCAACGGCACGCCGCGCACCCTGACCGTCGACCAGCACTTCATCGAGCAGCGCCCCGACCTCGTCGCGCGCTTCCTCGGGCAGGTCGTCGCAGCCGGCCGCTGGGCCACCGCGCACCCGCGCGAGACGGTGGCCTACATCGGCCGCGAGACGGACGCGTCGAGCGAATGGGTGCGCTACGGCTACGGCGCCGACGTGCACGAGCGCCTGCAGACGAACCTGGACGCGGCTTCGATCGCCGGCCTGAAGGCCTACAAGGACTTCCTGCTGCGCCACGGCTTCCTCGCGGCCGACTTCAGCGTCGACGACTGGATCGACCCGACCCCGCTGGCGGCGCTGGACGCGCCGCTCCACCAACGCACCGGAACCTGACCATGACGACGCCCATCGTAGAAACCATCTGGTACACGCGCTGCCCGGTGCCGACGCCGGTCGGCATCGCCGCCCACCTGGGCTGGTTCGAACAGGAATTCGGACCGGACGGCATCGCCATCGAGACGCTGCAGGACGGCCGCAACGCCGGCCTGCGCGCGTCGCACATCGACCACACGCTGCAGCACTCGTTCCGCCAGGGCGGCAGCATCCCCGCGCTGTGGGCCCGTTCGCAGGGCGCGGACACGCGCGTGATCGGCCTGACGTGGATCGACGAAAGCCAGCTGATCCTGGCCCTGCCCCAATCCGGCATCCGTACCGTACGCGACCTGCGCGGCCGGCGCATCGGCCTGCCGAGCCGCCCCGGCCAGCGGATCGACATCTTCCGCGCCGCCGCGCTGCGCGGCTTCCTCGGCGCGCTGGGCCTGGAAGGCCTCGGCGCACGCGACGTCGAGATCGTCGACGTGCCGGCGCAGGACGTCGGCGCCGCGGCCAGCCCGCAGCTGCGCCAGTTCTTCAGCAACCCGGCCAGCGCCACGAGCCGAGCGCTGTACGCGGCCGAGACGCGCGCCCTGCTGCGCGGCGACGTCGACGCCATCTATGCCAAGGGCTCGCTGGGCCTCGAACTCGCGCACCTGATCGGCGCCCGCGTCGTCACCGACATCGGCTTTCACCCCGACCCGAAGGTCCGCGTCAACAACGGCTCGCCGCGCCCGCTGACGGTCGACCGCGCCTTCATCAATGCGCGCCCTGACCTCGTCGCGCGCTTCCTGCGCCGCGTGGCCGACGTGGACGACTGGGGCCGCGAGCACCCGCACGACGTGCTCGACTTCCTGGGCCGCGAGACCGGTTCCACGCACGAGTGGCTGCGCCTCGCCTACGGCAAGGACGTGCATCGCAAGCTCGTGACCGGCCTCGCGCCGGATGCGATCGCGGCGCTCGCCGACTTCAAGGATTTCCTCCTCGCCTGGGGCTTCCTGCCGCACGACTTCGACGTCGCCGCCTGGGTCGACCACACGGTGCTCGACCGCCTCGCCATCGCCGCATAAAGGACCGCGCATGACTTTACTTACCCGTTTCGCCCGTCCGTTCGCGGCCCTGCTGTTCGCCAGCCTCGCGTTCGCCAACGCGGCCCTGGCGGCGCCGCGCGAAGTGCGCATCGCCGTCGTCGCCTACACGACGGCGGGCAAGCAGAGCTTCGCCGGCGGCGCCGGCGTCATCAACCAGGACGGCGAGCTGCAACGCGAGCTCGCGAAGCGCGGCGTCAAGCTGACGTGGGTGCCGGTGTCGACGACCGCCGTGGGCCCGCAGGTCAACGAGGCGTTCTCGAACCACAGCATCGACTTCGCCGCCTACGGCGACCTGCCCTCGATCATCCTGAACGCGGCCGGTGTGCCCACGCGGCTGCTCGTGCCGTCCGCCAGCTCGAACACCTACCTCGTCGTGCCGGCCAAGTCCACCGTGAAGAGCGTGAAGGACCTGAAGGGCAAGCGCGTCGCGCTGATGCGCGGCCGGCCGTGGGAATACCCGTTCGTCAAGCTGCTGGAGGCGAACGGCATGAAGCTGTCGGACGTGAAGGTGGTGAACCTGAACCCGCAGGCCGGCGCGGCGGCGCTGGGCGCCGGTGGCGTGGACGCGTTCTTCACGCTGTCGGACGCGTGGCTCCTCGTCGACAAGGGCCTCGGCAAGATCGTCTGGGACAGCAAGCAGGCGCCGCGCAGCTGGCAGATGCGCGCCGAGCTGTGGGGCGACAAGGCGTTCATCGCGGCCAATCCGGAACTGACGCAGCTCGTCGTCGACGCCTTCGTCAAGAACGCGCGCTGGTCGTCCGACGAGGCGAACCGCGAGCAGGTGATCCGCATTGGCGCTGCGGCCGGCATTCCCGAGAGCGTGATCCGGCGCGACTACGAGGGCACGGCCGGCAGCTGGAAGGAACGCGCGTCGCCCCTGTTCACGCCGGCGCTGGCCGACCATTACCGCGACCTGGCCGCGTACGCGCGCAGGTCCGGCCTCGTCGCCAAGGACGTCGACATCGTGGGCACGTTCGAGCCGCGCTACGTGCAGTCGGCGCTGGACCGCTTCGGCCTGAAAACGTACTGGAACGGCGCCGCGCAATGAATACCGTGGTCCTGGCCCGCCGCCCGGCATCGGGCACCGTGCGCTTCCTCCTGTCGTTCGTGCTGCTGGCCGTGGTCAGCGGCGCGACCATCGGCATGGCCAAGCTGGTGACGACGCTGTACGCCCTGCACGTCGGCGCCAGCGCGGCCCAGGTCGGGATCATCTCGGCGATGGAATCGCTCGGCATGGCCCTCCTGACCCTGCCGGCGGGTTTCCTCATCGCCCGCTTCGGCGCGCGCCGCGTGTACGGCCTTGCCAGCATCGGCCCGCTGCTGCTGAACCTCGTGCTGCCGCTGACCGAAGCCTGGTACTGGATCGCGCTCACGCAGCTCCTGATCGGCCTGTGCATCCCGTTCCGCGTCGTATCGATGAACAGTGCCTTCCTCGACCAGCTGCCGCGCATCGGCGTCGCCAAGGCGGGCTGGTACCGCGCCGCGCTGTCGGTCGGCATGGGGCTGGCAGGCCCGTTCGCAGCCAATGCCCTCAGCAGCCTGCTGGGCTATGGCTGGAGCTTCGTGCTCGTCGCCGCCAGCTTCGGCGCGATGGGCGTGTTCGCCCAGACTTTCCTGCCGGACGAGCCGGCGCCGGCCGCGGGCGGCGCGCGCACGACGGCGCTGCGCGAGATTCGCGCCATGCTGGCCAACGTGGAGATCGGCGAAAGCTGCCTCGTCGAATTCGTGTCCGCCGCCGTGCGCGCGCTGTACGGCGCGTTCGTCGTCGTGATCGCGCTGCAGGTGCTGCACCTGGACCGGGGCGACGCCGTGCAGCTCGTCATGATCGACGGCGTCGCGTCCGTCGCGGCGCTGCTGGGGCTCGGCTACCTCGTGCGCGGCCTGACGTCCGGGCAGCGCTACGGCGCCAGCGTCGCGCTGGCGGTGGCCGGCCTCGCGGTGCTCGGCCTGGCGGACGGCTTCTGGCCGTTCGCGCTGGGCGCCGTGCTGCTGGGTGCCGGCTGCGCGCTGATCCACCTGATCAACATGGAGCAGCTGAGCCGCCACCCGGTCGCGAAGAGCAAGATCTCCAGCCTGTTCAACACGGCGTCGATGGCGGGCTTCTTCGCCGGTGCGATGGCCGGCAGCGCGCTGTCGCACTGGATCGCGCTGCAGCAGGCGTTCCTGCTCGCGATTCCCGTCGTGATCGCACTGGCCCTGTTCTGCCGCCGGCGCCAGCTGGCGCGCGCAGGAGATGCGGATACGACACGCGTCGCGCTGTCCGCCCTCGTCCCGGCCGCGCTGTTGCTGGCCGGCTGGGAAGCGCTCGCGCGTTCCGGCTGGGTGCCGCCGCAGATGCTGCCCACGCCGCAGGCCGTGTGGCAGGCCGGCGTGGATTTATGGGACAACGGCGAACTGCAGCAACACCTGCAATTGTCCCTCGTGCGCCTGGGCGGGGGCTTCACGGCCGGCGCGGCGGCCGGCATCGCGTTCGGCATCGCGCTGGCCCTGTCGCGCAACGTGCGCGACTATTGCGGCACCTTGTTCGAGATCCTGCGCCACCTGCCGACCGTGGCCCTGATCCCCGTGTTCATCCTGTTCTTCGGCGTGGGCGAGACGCTCAAGATCCTCGTCGTCGCGAAGGGCGTGTTCTTCACGGTGGCGCTGGCCGTGCGCGACGGCGTGCTGAACATCCCCGGCGCCTGGTTCGAGGTGGGCGCCATGTACCGCCTGCGGCCCGTGCGCCTGTTGCGCAGCCTCGTGCTGCCGGCCGCGACGCCCGCGCTGCTGACGGGCCTGCGCGTGGGCCTCGCGCGCTCGTGGATGCTGCTCGTGCTGACCGAGGAGATCGCGGCCGAACAGGGCCTGGGCCAGTTGATGGAATTCGGCCGCCAGATGTTCCGCATGGACCAGGTCATGCTCTGCATCGTGCTGACCGCGCTGATCGGCTACGCGCTCGACCGGCTGCTGCAACTGGCCGAGCGCCGCCTGCTCGCGTGGAGGCCGGCATGAGCGCGCGCTGGAAAGGCTGGGTGCTGCCCGTGCTGCTGCTGGCCGCGTGGCAGCTGCAATCGCAGCGGGGCGACCTGTACGCCAGCATCTTCCCGCCGCTGCAACAGATCGGCGCCGCCGCGCGTGAGCTGTGGGACAGCGGCGAACTCACGGGCGCCGTCGGCGCGAGCCTGGGCCGCGCGGCCTTCGGCTGGCTGAGCGGATCCCTGATCGGCATCGCCGTCGGCCTGCTGCTGGCGCTGTGCCGCCCCGTCGACCGCATCCTCGGTCCGCTGTTCCACGCGCTGCGCCAGGTGCCGCTGTTCGCCTGGATCCCGCTGATCGGCCTGTGGCTGGGCCGGGGCGAGACGGCGCGCCTGTTCGTCGTGCAGCTGGCCGCGTTCATGCCCTGCCTGCTGCAGGCCCACGAAGGTGCCGCGAAGCTGGAACGGCGTTACCTCGAGGTGGCGCAGGTGCTGCGACTGTCGGCGCGCACGCGCCTGCTGAAACTGGCGCTGCCGGCCGCGATGCCGGCGATCCTGAGCGGCGTGTCGCAGGCGCTGGCCGTGGCGTGGATCGCCGCCGTCGCCAGCGAACTGCTGTTCGCGTCGGGCCCCGGCCTGGGCAACAGCATGCTGATGGCGGAAGCCGGCGCGCGCATGGACACGGTGCTCGTCTGCGTCGCCGCGATCGGCCTGCTGGGCTATGCGATGAACCACGCGGCCGCACGGGCCGGCGCCTGGCTGCTGCGCTGGCGCGATACCCGCGACCAATGAACGAAGGACCACCATGACACTCACCATCCGGAACCTGCGCAAGACCTATGGCCGCGGCACCGCCGCGCGTACCATCCTGGACGGCATCGACCTGACGGTCGCCGCCGGCGAATGCGTCGCCATCGTCGGCCGCAGCGGCTGCGGCAAATCGACCCTGCTGCGCCTGCTGGCCGGCCTCGACGCCGACTACGACGGCACCCTGCTGCACGACGGCGCTCCGATCGCGGGCACCGACCTGCGGCGCGGCATCGTGTTCCAGGACCACCGCCTGTTTCCCTGGCTGACGCTCGCCGACAACGTCGGGCTGGCCCTCGCCGACCTGCCGCTGCCCGCGGCGGAAAAACGCGAACGGGTACGCGCCCGGCTGGCCGCGTTCGGCCTGGGCGACTACCTCGACGCCTACCCGAAAGCCATCTCGGGCGGCATGGCGCAGCGCGTCGCGTTCGCGCGCGCGCTCGTCAACCGCCCCTCCGTGCTGCTGCTGGACGAACCGTTCGGCGCCCTCGACGCCATCACCCGCACCCACCTGCAGCAGGAGCTGCTGGCGCTGTGGCAGGCCGAGGGCCTGACAGTGGTGATCGTCACCCACGACATCGAGGAAGCGGCCCTGCTGGCCGGCCGCGTCGTCGTGCTGGACCAGCACCCCGGCCGCATCCGCCGCGTGCACGACGTGCCGCTACCGTACCCCCGCCGGCGCGGCGACCCCGCGTTCGGGGCCGTCCACGACCGCCTGATGGCCGAGTTCCAGGACGACCTGGCCCGCGCCGCCTGACATCCCCCCAACGAAAGGAAGACCATGACCGACCTCACCCTCCCCGCCGCCGCGGCCACCGAAGCCATCGACGCGATCGCCCGCGAATTCGCGCACGCGGCCCGCGTATTGAAGGACACGCGTACGCTGTCCGCCACCAACACGTTCCAGGCCATCGTGCGCGTGCCTGGGCAGGAACAGCTCGTCGTGCTGTCCGCGGCCGATCCGTTCAATCCGGACCAGGAAGCGAAGCCAGGCCTGCTCGGCTTCGACGGCAAGGTGCTGCAAGGTCCGCCGCGCGTTGCGGCCGGCGGCGGACGCTACATCGACGTATTCAAACAGCGCCCGGAAGTGCAGGCTGTGATCCACGTGCACACGCCCTACCTGGGCGCCTGGGCCGGCGCGCACCGCGTGCTGCCGATCCGCTACGCACCCGCGCAGCGCTTCACGCAGATCCGCGAACTGCCCGTCTACATCGACCGCCGCCCGAGCGAGGCGAGCTTCATCCTCGACCGTCTGGCGGAGGATGCCGGCCACTTCGCCATCCTGGAAGCGAACGGCGGCGCCACGTTCTGGGGCGCCAGCATCACCGACGTGTCGAAGAACATCCTGCTGTTCGAGGAAGCCGCGTACTTCACGGCACTGGCCGAGACCATCGGCGGATCGCAGGAATTCGGACCGGGCGTGCTGGAACAGCAGTGGCAGCTGGCCAAGGCCATCCGGGGTTGACATGAACGCCATCCATCCCCCGGCCGACATCGTCGATCTGGAACAGCGCGTATCGCTGTTCAAGGACGCCATGCGGCGGCTCGCGTCGGGCGTGTCGCTGGTGACGAGCGGGAGCCCGGACCATGGCCACGCCGGCCTGATCGCGACATCCGTCGTCTCGGTCAGCATGGACCCGCCGACGCTGCTCGTCTGCGTGAACCAGTCGAGTTCCGCGCATCCCGTCATCGATGCGTGCGGCGCGTTCTGCGTCAACCTGCTCGCCGCGCAGGATCGCGGCCTCGTCGACATCTTCGGCAGCTCCGCCCGGCGCAACGAGCGGTTCAAGGTCGGTGCGTTCGAACGGACGGGGTCCGGTCCGCTACGGCTGGCGACCGCGCTGGCGGCGATCGAGTGCAAGGTCGTGGAAGCGTTCTCGTACGGGACGCATACGCTGTTCCTCGGGGAAGTCACCGGTATCCATCTGGCGCCCGCCGACCGGGTGGATCCGCTCGTCTACATGAACAAGGCCTTTCACGCGCTCCCCCGCACCACCGGGGGCTGACCTGTGCGGCAGTGGCGCCCGTCCGCCATCAACTCGGTCGCGATCAGCAGCGCCATGGCCCCGCCCCTGGGGTCCATGCCGAGCAGTGCCGGCCGTGCGAGATAGGCCCGCAGGCTGTCCTGCTTGCCGGTGCCGGCGCAGACGTCCACCAGCTCGCCCGCGCCGGAAATACGGGAGCGAATCGCGTACCAGGCCCGGGCGAGTGCCGCGCCGTACGGCGCCGCGGGCAGCCATCCATTGCGCAGCCCCCGGGCCAGCGCCGCCGCGATCATGCAGGTGGCACTCAGCTCCCGGTAGCTGCCCGGGACGTCGATCACCTGATGCCACATGCCCGCCGTATCCTGATGGGCCAGGAGCGCCTTCATATGGGCCCGGAACGCGTCCAGCGCCTCGGTGCGCACCTGGTCGCCCGCCGGCAGGTGGTCCAGACTCCATGCCAGGCCCAGTGCGGCGAAGCCGTTGCCGCGCCCCCAGGCCGCGTCGTTCAGCGGTGAGTGCCGGTACAGTCCATCGTCGCGCCAGGTGCGCTGCCGGATGAACCGCATGTGCCGTCCGCACATGGCCACGTAATCCCCGTTCCCGGTCAACGCGCCGACCTGGGCGAGCAGAGGGCACACGAGAAACAGCGAATCGCTCATCTCGTCGTGCAACGGCATCGCCTCGCGCGCACGGCCATGCTCGTCGAACGCGAGATCGGCCGCGGCGCGGGCCAAATCCAGGTAGGCCGTTTTTCCCGTGATGGCGGCCAGTTCCGCAAACAGCAGATGGCCGCCGAAATGGCTGCTGGTCAAGCCCGCCAGCGCCTGTTTTCGTCCGTCCAGATAGGGAGCGACGATCGCCTCCACGGCAGCCGTCTCGCCCAGGCGAAGACGGCCGACCAGCGCCATGGCGGGGATATACACGGCCTCGTCGAGCCGGTTCGCATAACGCGCGCTGAGTTGTCCGGCAATCTCGCCCGGCGTGCGCGCGAGGCGGCGCCACATTTCCAGGCGCGCGGGTGACGGTCCGCCCTGCCAGCCGTTCAGCGCCGCCGCGAGCGTCGCTTCCGACAGCCGCGCCAGCCGGATGACGGGGATGATGCCGACGCCGGCCGCCGCAACGCGGCCCAGCTGCGACCCGAGGTCGTCGGGACGCGTTGCCGTTCCCTCGATCAGGACCACGTCCGGCGCGTGGATACCCGTCCAGCGCCACAGGCAGTGCGCCTCCGGCGCGGCGGCATACGCCTCGCCTTGCGGCGGGTAACTCGCGGCCGGCACCGGATCGCGCACGACGGTCAGTGTGAACCGCGCCAACCCGGACGCGGCGGAATGAAACCAGTCGAAGATGCGGGCCAGGTGCTGCTCCGACGTCCCGATCAGCAGGACGCGCAGCCGGTGCGTCGCATACCCCGTTGCGTCGTCGCCCACGAGTGCCGTTATCGGGGTGCCGTCGGCAGCCAGCCCGATCACGGTCCTGGCTGCGGGCAGGACGCTCTTCATTCAGGGTTTGCCGAGCTTCGCCGGCCACACCGGCTTGACATCGTGCGGATACCAGTAGCGCGTATGGCAGGCTTCGCACGCCGCGTCCACGCGCTCGCCGGCGTCCAGCAGGCGCCTGGCGTCGCGCGCGTCGATCGCGTTCACGGCCTCGCGCGCGGCCGCGTGCAGCGCCTGCGCGTGGGCCGTGAAGGCGGCCGGGTCGGCGTCGATGGCGGCCCGCACCTGCGCGGCGTCGTTGATGCCTTCCACGTGCGCATCCTCGAGCGTCGCGGCGCCATGGGCGACGGCGCGCGGCTGCGACAGCAGGTTGGCGCCTTCGGCCAGGGCGATGGCGTAACGCCGTACGGCCAGCCATTCCGCGTCCGTGCGCGGCTGGTGCTCTTCCGTGCCGTTCGGGCCCACGTCCGTACTGACGGCTTCCCACAACGCGTCGGCCGACGGGTCGACGATCGACTGCATCACTTCCTGGATCGACGCCCGCGGCTCGAACGGGGACACGGCGGCCGTGGGCGCCCCGTCGCGCGCGCAGCCGCCCAGGGTCGCGAGCAGCAAGCATGCGGCAAGAATCCGGTTGCGCATGCCCGCCTCACACATAGCCGATGGCGCGGCCGCACAGGCCCACGCCGAGCCACAACAACAGCGACGCGCCGCCGACGGCGCGGCCCAGCGCCGCGGACGGCGCCTGCAGGCGCACCACGCGCCGGTACAGCGCGACCTGCACGACCAGCGCCAGCGCGAGCAGCGCCATCTTGGGCTGGAACGCGCTGTTCAGGTAGTAGCGCACGGGACCGGACAGGAACAGGATCGTCCCCGTCGCCAGGGTCAGCCCCAGGCCGGTCCACAGCAGGGGCGCGGCGGCGGCGGCGACCTCGGGGACGCTCTGGCGCCGCAAGCCGAGGCCCAACAGGCGCAGGTTCACGAGCAGCAGCGCCGCCAGGAAGGACACGAGGCCCAGTACGTGCGCCACTTCCGTGACTTCGATGACGAGGTGATTGGCGCCGCGCAGCAGCAGGATCGGCGGGCTTTCCTGCAGCCAGCCGAGGAATTGGACAGGATTCATGGTCATGCGATGTCAGTAGTAAGGGATGGAACGGCCGAAGATCGTCGCCAGCGTCCAGAACACGAGGGACACCCAGCCGGCCAGCGTGGCGCCGGCCGGCAGGACGGGACCGTTGGCCCATTGCTGCGCGCGGTGGCCGAAGCGCACCTCGAACACGAGCGCGTTGATGCAGGCGAGGACCATGCAGGCGACCTTCAGCCAGAACGGCAGGTTGTTCACGAGCGTCTCGGGTTCGGCCACGAACAGCAGGATGCCGGTCGCGAAGGTCAGCGCGAAGCCGCCGAACACGTACCGGCGCAGCTGGTCCAGCAGGTCGGCCAGCGGAATCCGGCGCAGCAGCAGTCCCGTGAGGCGCAGGTCCGTCACCAGGATCAGGCCGAACGACAGCGCGAGCCCCAGCAGGTGCGCGGCTTCGATCAGGGGAAAGGCGTATTGCGACTCGCGCAGCCAGGTGCTGAAGTCGGTGTCCTGCAGGCGCAGGATCAGGTCGTAAACATGCATGCGGTATTCCAGTGGTGGTGGTATCGGCCTTTGTGCACGAAGCATGCCAACCCATCACACGGGGAAAACCGCGTGCAAGCGGGCAGGCGCTGTTGCGAACGCAGCAGCCTGTGGTTGCCGCCTGGTGGCAGCGCACCACCGCACTGCCCGTGGCCCGCAGCCCCGTTGGAAAAGCCCTTTAGCGACAGGCACTTGGCCTGGCCTGCCCTTCTGGCATGGCGTTTGCAGAAGCCCGTATGAAGGAGTGCGCGACCGAGCGCTCCATAACTACGGGAGTCATCATGAAAATCCAGAACCTGTTGCGTACGCGCGCCCTGCCCCTGCTGTTCGGCGCCGCCGGCCTCGGCCTGCTGCTGTCGTCTTCCGGCGTCCAGGCCCACCACGCGTTCGCGGCCGAATTCGATGCCAAGCAACCGATCGACCTGAAAGGCACCATCACCAAGGCCAAGTGGGTCAACCCGCACAGCTGGCTGTACTTCGACGTCACGGGCCCGGACGGCAAGGTCACCAACTGGGGCGTCGAATTCGGCGCGCCGAACTCACTGGCCAACAAGGGCCTGTCGAAGTCCGACCTGAAAGTGGGGCAGCCCGTGCATATCCAGGGCTTCCGCTCGAAGAACGGCGAGGCGCTCGGCTACAGCGTGTACGTGACGCTGGCGGATGGCCGCACCTTCCAGACCGGCGGCGCGCAGGACGCGCCCGTGCCCGGCGCGGCCCAGTAAAGGACCTGCATGAACAAGGAAACGACACACCGCGTCGCCCGTGCCCTCCTCGCCGCCGGCCTGGCCCTGTGGCTGGGCGCGGCCCACGGGGCCGACGGCAAGATCCCCCGCCAGAACGGCAAGCCGGACTTTTCGGGCATCTGGGAAGCGACGACCTCCGCCGACTACGACCTGGAACCGCATGCCGCGCGTGCCGACGCGCCGCCCGGGGCGGGCATCGTCGAAGGCGGCAACATCCCGTACCTGCCGGCCGCCCTCGAGCAGAAAAAGAAGAACTTCGCGGCGCGCGCGACGGAAGACCCGCGCGTCAAGGGCTGGACGCTGGGTGTGCCGCGCGGGATTTATTACCCGGCACCGTTCCAGGTATTCCAGCGCCCGCGCGATTTGACCATCGTCCACCAGTTCGGCCACTCGGTGCGGACCATCCACACCAACGGCACGAAGCATCCAGGCGGCGACCGCAACGAGTTCTGGCTCGGCGATTCGCGCGGCCGCTGGGAGGGCGACACGCTCGTCGTGGACGTGACCGACTTCAACGACGAGACCTGGCTGGACCGGGCCGGCAACTTCCACGGCGAGAAGCTGCACGTCGTCGAACGCTGGCGCTACCTCGATCCGAACACGATCGAGTACAAGGCCACGCTGGAAGACCCCGACGTGTACAGCCGCCCGTGGACGCTGTCCGTGCTGCTGCACCGCCACCGCGAGAAGAATTTCCAGCTGATCGAGGACTACCGCTTCACGCAGGAATACGACCAGTTCTATCCGCCGAAGCCGCCGGCCCAGGCACAAGGAGCCCAACAATGATCGCCGTTCGCAAGCAAACGATTGCCCGCGTGGTCCTCGGCGCCGGCGTGCTGGCCGCATCGGCCGCGCACGCGCAGACCCCGCCGCCGGGATCCTTTCCCGAAACGGCCGCCGCCGCCGCGCGGACGGCCGCCGAGCAAGCCGCCAGGGCGCCCGCCAAGGGCCAGCTCAAGCAGTCCGACCGGATCACGTTCGAGCCGACCTATACCCAGATCGCACAGGGCAAGTGGACCGGACCGCGCACGCCGGACGGCCAGCCGGACGTGCAGGGTCACTGGTCGAACACGGTGGCGAACCACGACAACTGGACCGATCCGCAGGGCGGCATCCCGGGCGACCCGAATCCGCCGCGCCGCGTGCGCCCGCCGCGCGACCAGCGCGCGCCCAGCCGCGTGACCGACCCGGCCGACGGCCAGGTGCCGTTCCAGCCGTGGGCCAAGGCAGCCCAGGAAGACTTCCTGAAGAACTTCCACAATCCGACCAAGCCACAGTACATCGAGCCGCTGGCGCGCTGCGCGCCGGCGGGCGTGCCGAAGTCGCTGATCTGGCACGGCTACGAGATCCGCCAGTATCCCGGCTACGTGCTGTTCCTGTTCAACTCGGGCACACGCATCATCCACCTGGACAACAAGCCTCACCTGCCGGCCAACATCAAGCTGTGGAACGCCGATTCGCGCGGCCATTGGGAAGGCAATACGCTCGTCGTCGACGTCACCAACAACAACGGCAAGGCGCTGTTCGGCCGCACCGGCGAGTTCGCGAGCGAGAACGTGCACATCGTCGAGAAGTACATTTTCGCCCCCGATGGCCAGCGCTACAACTACGTGGCCACCTTCGACGATCCGACGGTCTACACGCGCACGTGGACGGCCACGATCCCCGCGCGCCGCCGCACGGAAAAAGACGCCGTCGACGGCTGGCACTACGAGGTGGCGCTGAACTACGACGACAAAGGCAGGCCCGTGATCGAACGCGACGAGCGCATCTGCACGGAAAACAACATCGGCTTCGGCCACGTTGCCATCACCAAGCCGGCGGCGCCCGCACCTTGAAACAACCCTGGAAGACCCCCATGAAACCAGAACTTCCCCGCCTGCGCCATGCGCCGGCACCGCGCCTGCTCGTGCTGGCGCTGGCCGCGAGCTTCGGCCCCGCGGTTGCCCAGCAGGGCCCGAACCCCGCCGCGGCCGACCAGATCGACAGCGTCGTCGTGCTGGGCTCTGCCCGCCACGATGCCACGGTGCTCACCAGCTCCGCCCCCGTCGACGTCATCACGCCCGCCCAGCTGAAAGAAACGGGCGCCGTCACCCTGAACCAGGCGCTGGCCCAGCTGCATCCCTCGTTCAACTTCCCGCAGGGACAGAACGCCGTCAAGGGCCAGGGCGTGCGCTCGGCCTCGCTGCGCGGCGTCAGCCCCGCCTACACGCTGGTGCTGGTGAACGGCAAGCGCCGCAACGCCTCGGCCCAGCTGACGGGCACCGACCCGTGGCCCGCGGCCACCGTCGTCGACCTGAACACGATTCCCGTCACGGCCGTGGCGCGCATCGAGGTGCTGCGCGACGGCGCGGCCGCGCAATACGGGTCGGACGCCATCGCGGGCGTCATCAACATCGTGCTGCGCGACGCGAGCGGCGGCGGCGAGGCGAACCTGCACGCAGGCGGCTACACGGACGGCGGCGGCCACACGACGGACGCCAGTGCCTGGAAAGGCGTGCCGCTGGGCGAAGCCGGCTTCCTGACGCTGTCCGCGCAGCGCCTGAAGAACACCAACGTCGACCGCTCCGAAGCGGACTGGCGCCAGCTGTTCCCGAACGGCGATGCCCGCAACGCGACGTTCGACAAGAAGTACGGCCAGTGGGGCCAGGCCGAGCGCGACGACAAGGTCGCCCTGGCGAATGCCGAGCTGCCGCTGACCGGCGCCGTCACCGCCTATGGCTGGGTCAACTACGCGAACAAGGAAAGTTCGAACTGGGTCAATCCGGAACGCGTCGTGAAGGCCGTCACGAACAACCCGACCGTCACGGACGGCACCCGGCTCGGCGAAAACGACGTGCTGGCGCTGTACCCGGACGGCTACCAGCCCTGGATGCGCTACCGCGCCGTCGACGTGGCCGCGGCGGCCGGCCTGCGCGTCGACGATGCCGCATTCGGCAAGCTCGACGTCGGCCTGTCCTGGGGCGACAACGAGACGAAGCGCGACACCTACAACACGGCCAATCCCGCCTACGGCGCCGCCAGCCCGACCCATTTCTACCTCGGCTCCTGGAAGAGCGACACGGCGAGCCTGACGGCGGACTGGGTCAGGAACGTCGACGCCGGCCTGGCCGAGCCGCTCGCCGTCACGGCGGGCCTCCTGGGCCGCCACGAGCGGTGGCGCACGGGCGACTTCGGCGACGTGGCGGGCTACGCGGGCGGTCCGCTGGCCGGCCGGACGGTCGGTTCCCTCTACCCGGGCACGGTCTACGCATCGGACACGTCGCGTATCCCGACCAGCGGCTCGTCCACGTCAGGCATCAAGCCCCAGGACGCGACCGACATCACGCGCAACGTGCTGGGCGCCTACGCGGGCGCGGACGCGCGCGTGACGCGCGACTGGCAGGTGGGCGCCACCGCGCGCTACGAGCATTACTCGGACTTCGGCGCGACCCGCAACTTCCGCCTGACCAGCCGCTACGAGCTGGCGCCGTGGGCCGCGCTGCGCGGCACGCTGAGCTCGGGCTTCCACGCCCCGAGCCTGGCCGCGCTGGGTTACCAGAGCACGGGCACGACGAGCAACTGGTCGAACACGGGTACCGGCACGCTGACCCCGGGCCAGACCCGCCAGTTCCGCCCGGCCGATCCGGCCGCCGCGGCCTTCGGCGCGAGGCCGCTGGCGCCGGAACGCTCGCGCACCATCTCGCTGGGCGCCGTGCTGCGCGACGACGACCGGGCCTCGCTGACCGTCGACGCGTACCGACTGAAGGTCAAGGACGTCATCATCGCGACCGAGACGCTGCAGGGCGCGACCGTGACATCGGCCTTCAACGCGGCCGGCCTGGCCGGCTTCACGCAGGCGTCGTACTACACGAACGGGTGGGACGCGCGCACGGACGGCGTGGACGTGATCGGCCGCCGCCAGTGGAAGCTCGCGAGCGGCCAACTGGAGTTGTCGGCCGCCGCCAGCCTGCTGAACACGCAGGTCGAGAACGTGCACCGCTACGTGACCATCGGCGGCGCACAAATCCTCGCCATCGGCGGCGCCAAGGTGCGCGATGCGGAGACCGGGACGCCGAAGAACAAGCTGGTGCTGGGCGCACGCTGGTCGAACGGCAGGTGGACGACGACGGCCAGCGTCACCCGCTACGGCAAGTACCGCTACAACGTGGGCGACGTGGCGGATTCCGTCGCCGCGAACGGCAACCGCGACCAGGTGTTCTCGCCCGAGAACTACGTCGACGCCTCGGTCGGCTACAAGCTCTCGGAACGCTGGAAGCTGGACGTGAACATCCAGAACGTCTTCAACCATTATCCGGACAAGTACCTCACGCAGAACCGGGCCAGCGGCATCAACCCGTACTCGTTCATCGCACCGAACGGCGCGTCGGGCCGGTTCGTGCAGGCGGGCTTCTCGTACAGGCTGTGAACGTGAACCTCATCGAGCGCATGTGCAAGTGCGAAAAGATTCGTTCGCACTGCGGCCTGCCATCGCTACCATGAATCCTCTTCACAACGGAGGACTCTCGCACATGGCACTCTACGGCACACCCGACCATCCATCCGCGGCATCGCCCAGGGGGCCCATCGGCGCGGCGCATCGCGGCGTCGAGCGGCACGCCGCGCGCGGACGCAGGGAGAGTCCGACGTTATCGGACTTTCGCGTCCTGGTCGCGCCCGGATTGCATGACAGCGGCCCGGACCATTGGCAAACGCGCTGGGAACGCCTGCATCCGGCGTTCGAACGCATCGAGCAATGGGATTGGGACCGTCCGGATCTCGACGCCTGGTCGGCGCAGGTAGGACACATGCTGCGCCGTTCGGCGCGTCCGGCGATCCTGGTCGCGCACAGTTTCGGGTGCCTGGCCACCGTACACCGGGCCGCGGCCGGCGCCCCGAACCTGGCGGGTGCACTGCTGGTCGCGCCGGCCGACCCGCACAAGTTCGGCATCGAACGGGAACTCATGGTCGCGCCGCTCGCCGTGCCGACCATCGTCGTCGGCAGCGAAAACGACCCCTGGCTGTCGCTCGAGCGCGCCCGGACCTGGGCCCGGCAGTGGGGCAGCACGTTCGTCAACGCAGGCCCGCTCGGGCACATCAATGCCGACTCGAACCTGGACGACTGGCCCTTCGGACTGGCGCTGCTGGAACAGTTGCCGGAACTGGTCCAGGTGCCCCCGCACTGCCGCTGCGGCGTGCGCGACGTGGTCCAGGTCGGGCGTTGACGAATCCCGAGGCAACCGTTGTATCTTCAGACCCTCTCCGGCGCAACTTGCGCCAGCACATCGGCAGTGCGGGCAGTCTCGCCAAGGCGAGGGAACACATGCTCGATGCTGTGCCGGTGCGCCGCCGCGTCCACGTCCGACATCGCATCCGTCACCAGGACGACGTGGTAGCCGTGGTCGTAGGCCGCGCGCGCCGTGGATTCGACGCCCATGCTCGTGGCGACTCCGGCCAGGATGACCTGGGTCACGCCACGCGCCCGCAAATGATCGTCCAGCGACGTGCCATGGAATGCGCCCCAGCGCGCCTTGCTGACCCGATGATCATCCGGATGCGTCTGTAGTTCCGGCACGAGATCCGTCCAGTCCGGCGGAAACACAAACGCATGACCGGACTCCGTACGCCCGGGCGCGGCACCCGTCACATTGACCAGGACGACGGGCAGGCCGCGCGCACGAAAGGCCTGCGCGAGCCGGGCATTGTTGGCGACGACGACGTCCCTTGCATGAACCAGGGGAAGGCCGACAATGCCTTTTTGCATGTCGATGAGAACCAGGGCTGGCATCGGGTCGAGCTTGGTGAGTGGCATCGGTGCTCCTCATGAGTGGAATAAAAAGTCGGTTGCCGACGAGACGCGGAAGGATCCGGTCCTGTCGGTCCTAGAAGAATTGCCGCATGCCGAACGCAAGGCCGGACTGGCTGGTGGCGCCCGGCGCGAGCGCATAGCCGGACGCACCGCCGTCGAGGCTGTCGAAATCGAGGGCCGAGTGCTTCGCGTAAGCGGCCGCCGCGTACAGCTCGGTGCGCTTCGACATGCTGTAGATGCCGAGCAGCACCACAGTCCACGGGCTCGGGCGCGACGTACCGCCCGCTGCCGGCGCGACCGTCTTCAGCTGGTCGTAGTAATACCCGGCCGACAGCTTCAGCATCGGCGTGGCCTTGTAGTTGAAGCCGGCAAAGTAAAAATTGTCGCGCAGCGGCAGCCCGGGGCCGGCCACATCGTTCCTGCCCCAGCGGTAGCCGCCGTACAGGCGCCAGCGCTCGAGGCTGTACGCCATGCCGATGGACGCCTTGCGTGCGCGCGTGACGGCGCCGCCCGCCGACAGGGCGCTGTTCACGTCGTCGTACACGAGCGCGATGCCGAACGGCCCGGCCGCATAGTTCGCGCCCGCGCCGTACGCCGCCGACGCGGCGTTGCTGCCCGCGACTTCACCGGCCGCGTAATGCGCCTCGACGGTGACGGCGCCAAGGCGGTTGATGTATTTGATCATGTTGTCCTCGCGGTACGAGGTGCCGAGCCACTGGATGGCCGGTTCGTACACGATCGGATACTTGCCCATCGAATACGGTTCCATCAGGTCGAACAGCGACGTGTACTGCCGGCCGAGCCGGATCTCGCCGAGGCCGCCACGCATGCCGATGTACGCGCCGCGCCCGAACAGGCGGCCGCCCTGCCCCAGCGTGCCCGTGTCGACGTTGAAGCCGCTCTCCAGCCGGAAGAACACCTCGACGCCATTCAGCCGCTCGCTGCCTTCCAGTCCCCAGCGCGAGCCCTGCAGGCCGCCGGAATTGACCCGGACCGACGTGCCCCCTGGTCCGCCGTTGGGACCGGGCGCGTTGTTGACGTATTCGACGTTCGCATCGACCCGGCCGAACACGGTCACATTGGATTGCGCCAGGCACGCGCCCGACGCGGCCGCCAGCGCGGCACATGCGATTGCAGATGACTTACCCACGATGTCTCCTCGTTGATTATTTTGGACACAGGTGCCCCTGCCGATCTCGGGTCGGCATTGCGGACGCCTGTGCCTGTGAATGGTTGGTGTCGCCGGACTAGCTGCTCTTCTTGCCGTAGCCGACGGTCCCGGACGGTTGCGCCGGTACGCGCCCACGGCTGCCGGCGGCCTGCAGCCGCCAGACGGCGGCGAACGCGGCCGCAGATACGAGCAGCGCTGCTTCGATGAAGGCGAATCCGGCCGCGAACGCGCCGCTTTCCTTGACCAGGTAGCCGACGATCACGGGCGACACCGCCCCGCCGATCTGGCCGCCGGTGTAGACGAAGCCCATGAAACTGCCGCGCAGCCGTTCCGGCGCCAGGTCGAGCGCCAGGCCGCCGAAGGGACCGACGACGCCGTACAGGAACACGGCGGCGACCGACAACCACGCGATCGTCGCGACGAGCGTCTTGACCTCGAACGTGACGAACAACGACACCGCCGTACCCGCCATCCCGATCGCCATCAGCAGGCCGCGCCGGTTGGCCATGGATGTACTGCCCAGCGCGCCGCCGATCAGCATGCCGGCCGCACCGCACAGGTAGGGGATGGAAGCGCCCATGCCCAGTTCCTTCAGGTTGACGTGGCGGTCGAGCACGAGGAAGCTCGGCATCCAGCCGAGATAGCCCCAGAACCCGATGTTGAAGGCCATCCAGCCGATCAGCAGGCACCACGCCTTGCCGCTCGACAGGATGCTCTTCCAGTCGTCGCCCGACTGGGCGATGGGACCGCCGTGGCTCCCCACCGCTTCCGCCGCAGCGCCGGCACGCGGCTTCGGCAACACGAGCAGCATCGCCAGGGCGAGCACGAACCCGGGAATCGCCGTCAGGAAGAACACGTATTCCCACGACGACTTGCCGAGAATCCAGGACACCGTCGGCGCCGCCAGCGCCGGGCCGAACGCGATGCCCGAGCCGGCGATGCTGGTCGCGCGCGACCGTTCTTTCGCCTCGAACGTGTCGCCGATCTGACGGTAGAACGCCGGCATGGCCGCGCCCTCGCACATGCCGAACACGAGCCGCACGGCGATCAGCGCGCCGATCGTCGTCGCCAGTCCCGTGCTGAACGTGAGGCACGACCAGAGCAGGATGCACGTCACGATCACGGGCTTGGGCCCGAAGCGGTCCGCGAGGTAGCCGCCGGGGATCTGGATGATGGCATAGCCGACGCCGAAGGCACCCAGCACCATCCCGAACTGCTGCGGTCCGAGCGCCAGCGCCTTCATCATCATCGGACCCGCGGTGGCAATGTTCACCCGGTCGAGAAAACTGACGATCATCATCAGGAACAGCATGAGCACGATCGTCTTCTTGTCTTTGTACATGGAGCGTCTCCTTCCAGTTGCGGTCGCCCGCTGCGCGGGCCGGCCGGTGCTCAGGCGGCGTTGATCAGTTCGTGCTCCATGATGTGCCCCGACGGCAGCACGTCACGGCCCGGGTCGGGCGGCAGGTCCACGCCGAAATGGCGCTTGAGGACGTCCGCGATGAGCTCGTAGCACGACCCGATGCGCAGGCATTCCACGCCATCGTTGAAGCGCAGGATCGTCGCCGACCGCTGGTATGTGTGGAACTTGCGCAGGCCGTAATCGACGATCACGTCGGCGATCTCGCGGATCTCGGGCTGGATGTCCTCGACGCGAAACTTGGGCCCGGTACCCGTCAGGTTGGCGGACGAGCCAAACACGGGAATCTGTTTCTCGTACAGCAGCCGGTTCACTTCGTCGAAGATGTTGCCCGCGTTGAGCAGCATGGCCAGCGTGTCGCCGGCGGTGCTCACCCTGCGCAATTCGTCGTCCACGTTTGCCAATACGGGATGGTGCGGATCGTAAGGCGCGACGACGCCGACCGGCAGGTTGTAGTCCACCGTGAGCGCGTCGATCATCTCGCGGTCGCGCGGCGCGACGCGGTGCAGTTCGCGGTGCAGCTTCAGGCCGCACAGCATGGCATTGCGCTTGTGCGGCGCGCGCTGCTTGGCGCGATTGATGCGCTGCACCGCCTCTTTCGATCCCCCCATCAGCGCGTAGCCCACGTCGTTCGGGATGATCGCGATGCCGCCGCCCGCGAGGACGTCGACGATCCGCCGCGCATCCGCCTTGATATCGATGACTGCCATGACTCGTCTCCTTGTATGAATGTTTTCGATCAATCGACCGGAACCGAGTTTGCATGCAAAATTCGGCGCAGTCAACAAAATTTCCAGCTTTGACCATTCATTTTTCTAGTTTTGCATGCAATAATGGATTTGCGCGGTCGGGCGATGCCGGGATTTACGACGCCGCGAAACCTCCGCCGGGGCCGTGCGCCACCGGCCTGGATCACTGTCATTCACTGAAGAGCCGTTATGTCCACACTTGCCAAGAGCCCGCTGATGGGCCAGATGATGAGCCGACCGCTTCTCATTTCCACCGTCATCCAGCATGCCGACCGATACTTCGGCGACACGGAAATCGTGTCGCGGCGTGTCGAAGGCGATCTCCACCGCTATAAGTATCGCGACTGCCACCGGCGTGCGCGCCGGATGGCGAATGCGCTGGCCGGCCTCAGCGTGGAGATGGGCGACCGCGTCGGTACGCTGGCCTGGAACGGGTATCGCCACCTGGAGCTGTACTACGCCATCTCGGGCTCCGGCGCGGTGATGCATACCGTCAATCCACGCCTGCATCCCGAGCAGATCGCCTACATCGTCAATCACGCGGAAGACCAGTACCTGTTCTTCGACCTGACGTTCATGGCGCTGGTGGAAGCGTTCGCACCGTACTGCAGGACGGTCAAGGGCTTCGTGCTGATGGCCGGCCGCGACCGGATGCCGAAGGATTCCACGCTCCCGAACCTGCTGTGCTATGAGGACCTGGTCGACGCGGCCGGCGAGGACTACGCGTGGCCGGAATTCGACGAGAATGCCGCGTCCAGCCTGTGCTACACGTCCGGCACCACGGGCAATCCGAAGGGCGCGCTGTATTCGCACCGGTCCACGTTGCTGCATTCGTATGCGACGGTCATGCCGGACGCGCTGAATCTGTCGGCGCGCGACGTCGTCATGCCGGTCGTGCCGATGTTCCACGTGAATGCGTGGGGTCTGCCGTATTCCGCGCCGCTGACCGGCGCCAAGCTGGTGTTCCCGGGGCCTGCGCTGGATGGCAAGTCGCTGTACGAACTGATGGAAAACGAAAAGGTGACGTTCTCGGCCGGCGTGCCGACCGTCTGGCTGGGCCTGTTGACCCACGCCGGCCAGCAAGGCCGGGGCTTCTCCACCTTCCGGCGCACCGTCATCGGCGGGTCGGCGTGCCCGCCCGCGATGATGGACGCGTTCCGCCATCGATACGGCGTCGAGGTGATCCATGCGTGGGGCATGACGGAAATGTCGCCGGTGGGCACTGCATGCACGCTGCGCGCCCATCACCTCGACCTGCCGGAAGACGCCAGGCAGGCCGTGCTGTCCACGCAGGGCCATCCGATCTTCGGCATCGACCTGAAGATCGTCGACGACGACGGCGACGAACTGCCGTGGGACGGCAAGGCACGGGGCGACCTGCTCGTCCGGGGCCCGTGGGTCGCGCACGGCTATTTTCGGGGCGAAGGCGGCGACGTGTTGCGGGATGGCTGGTTTCCCACCGGTGACGTGGCGACGATGACACCCGACGGCTACATGCGGATCACCGACCGCAGCAAGGATGTCATCAAATCCGGCGGCGAATGGATCGGCTCGATCGACCTGGAAAACATCGCGATGGCCCATCCGGCCGTGCAACAGGCCGCGTGCATCGGCGTACACCATCCGAAATGGGACGAACGGCCGCTGCTGGTCGTCCAGAAAAAGCCGGGCGCCGACGTCAGCAAGGAAGATCTGCTCCGGTTCTACGACGGCAAGATCGCGAAATGGTGGACGCCGGACGACGTCGTGTTCGTCGCCGCGCTGCCCATCGGGGCCACCGGAAAACTGCTGAAGAACAAACTGCGCGAGGAATTCGCGCACTACGTTCTGCCGACCGCCTGAATGTGGACCGCAACCTTTTCCCCACACAGGCGTCCCGGCCCCGGCCGAGGACATGTTCTGACCACACTTTGCAGGAATTCACCATGACCGAGAAAACATCATTGAAATCGTTGCTCGACGCCGGCGGCCTCGTCGTCGCGCCGGGCGCCTGGGACGCCATCACGGCACGGCTCGTCGAGCAGGCGGGCTTTCCCGCCGTGTACATGACCGGCGCCGGCGTCGCGGCCGCGCGCGGGTATCCGGACTATGGCCTCGTCACCATGAGCGAAATGGCGGACAGCGCCGGCACCATGGCCCGGGCCGTGTCGGTGCCGCTGATCGCCGACGCGGACACGGGCTATGGCAACGAGCTCAACGTCACGCGCACGGTGCGCGAGTACGAACGGCTCGGCGTCGCCGCGATCCAGCTGGAAGACCAGGTGGCGCCCAAGCGTTGCGGCCACCTGGACAGCAAGGAGATCGTGAGCCGGCGCGAATTCGTCGCCAAGATCGACGCGGCCGTGCGTGCCCGGACCCGCCCCGACTTCCTGATCGTCGCGCGCACCGACGCGCGCGCGGTCGCCGGGCTGGACGATGCCATCGACCGCGCCAACGCCGCACTCGACGCCGGCGCGGACGTGGTGTTCGTCGAAGCGCCGCAGACGCCGGACGAGATCGCCAGCATTCCCACCCGTGTGCACGGCCCGTGCCTGCTCAACGTGGTCCCGGGCGGCAAGACACCGCTCGTCGGCCTGCGCGAGTTCGGCCAGATGGGCTACCGCGTCGTGATCCTGCCCGGCGTGCTGTTGTTCAACGCGGTCGCGACCGGCGAATCCCTCCTTGCCGACCTGCGCACGACCATGGCCCACCCTGCCCTGCCGCCGGGCATGACGATCGCCGCGCTGTTCCAGCGCTTCGGCGCACCGGAATGGGACGGGCTGCGGGCCCGCTACCAATCCGCCTTCCGGGAGACTTCCCATGCCTAAGACCCTGTTCGACAAGCTCTGGGACAGCCACGTCGTCAAGGACCTCGGCGACGGCTGGGCGCTGCTGCACATCGACCGGCAACTCCTGCACGACCTGTCGGGCGGGCCCGCGCTGGCCGACATCGCCCGGCGCGGCATCGCCGTGCACAATCCGGAACTTGCGTTCGCCACGCCCGACCACGCCGTGTCCAGCGCGCCCGACCGCACCGGCACCACGTTCGCCGGCGGCGCCGCGCTGTACGAACAGCTCAAGCGCCGCACGGCGGAAGCGCACATCCGTTTCTTCGACGTGGGCCGTATCGGACAAGGGATCGTCCATGTGACCGGGCCCGAGCAGGGCATCGTCCTGCCCGGCCTCAGCGTCGTATGCGGCGACAGCCACACGTGCACGAACGGCGGCCTCGGCGCCCTCGCGTTCGGGATCGGCTCGTCCGAGTGCAACCACGTGCTGGCCACCCAGACCCTCCGCCAGCGCAAGCCGAAGCGCATGCGTATCAACGTCGAAGGCCGGCTCGGTTTCCAGGTGACGGCGAAGGACCTCATCCTGCACACCATCGGCGTGATGGGCGCGGCCGCCGGCACCGGCTATGCCATCGAATTCGCCGGACCGGTGATCCGGCAGCTGGACGTGGAGAGCCGCCTGACGCTGTGCAATCTCGCCGTCGAACTGGGCGCGCGCTTCGGGCTCGTCGCGCCGGACGCGAGGACGTTCGCCTACCTGCGCGACCGCCCGTATGCGCCGCAGGGCGCGGACTTCGACGCGGCCATGGAATATTGGTCACGGCTCACCTCCGATCCCGGCAGCGTCTTCGATGCCGAAGTCACCATCGACGCCACGCACATCGTACCGACCGTCACGTGGGGCACGAGCCCGGAACACGCGATCCCCATCGACGGCCGCGTGCCGGATCCGGCCCGTGCCGGCAGCGACGCCGCACGCGCCGCGCTGGCGGACGCGCTCGCGTACATGGGGCTCGAACCCGGCCAGCCGATCGAAGGCCTCAGGATCGACCGGGTCTTCATCGGCTCGTGTGCGAACTCGCGCTTGTCCGACCTGCGCGATGCCGCCCGCTTCGTGCGCGGGCGCAAGGTCGCGTCCGGCGTGACCGCCTGGGTGGTGCCGGGCTCCGTCCTCGTCAAGAACATGGCCGAGGACGAAGGCCTCGACCGGATCTTCATCGACGCCGGTTTCGAATGGCGCCAGCCGGGCTGCAGCATGTGCGTGGGCGCGAACGGCGAGATCGTCGCGCCGGGCGCCCGTTGCCTGTCGACGTCGAACCGGAACTTCGTCGGCAGGCAAGGCCCGGGCGCACGCACGCACCTCGCCAGCCCCGCCATGGCCGCCGCCGCCGCGATCGCCGGCGCCATCATCGATATCAGGAGACTGTAATGGAACGCTTCATCACCGTGCACGGACCCGCCGCGCCCTTCCTGCGTCCGAACGTGGACACCGACGTGATCATCCGCGTGGAACGCCTGACGAACATCCAGGACAAGAAAGACCTGGGGCGCTACGCCATGGAGACGCTGCGCTATCTGCCGGACGGCAGTCCCGACCCCGAGTTCGTCTTCAACCGCCCGCAGTTCGCGGACGCGCCCATCATGCTGGCGGGCGCGAACTTCGGCTGCGGCTCCTCGCGCGAGGCGGCCGTGTGGGCGCTGCGCCACATGGGCGTACGCTGCATCGTGGCGCCCGGGTTCGGCGACATCTTCTACAACAACTGCTTCCTGAACGGCGTGCTGCCGGTCGTGCTGGCGGCGCCCGACGTCGCCGTCCTGGCAGGCAAGGCGATGGGCGGTGGCGCGTTCACGGTCAACCTGCAGACCCGCCAGATTACCCATCCGGACGGGGCCATCACGGGGTTCGAGATCGACACCCGGCGCCGCGAGTCGCTGCTGTCCGGCCTGGACGACATCGAGCTGACGCTGCGCGCCGACGCCGACATTCGGCAATGGCAACAGCGCGACCGGATCGCGCGGCCCTGGGTCTGGGACCCTGCCTAGCGCGACGCCGGCGCGCCCGTCAGGTAGCGCTTGCGGATGACTTCGCGGTTCGCGTGGATGTGCTCGCGCATCAGGAACTCGACGCGGGACGATTCGCCGTTGCGCATCGCTTCGACGATCGTGCCGTGTTCGTGGTAAGCGCGCCGGCAGTTCTCGAGCACGTACAGGGAGCGGTAGTCGTTCTCGTTTTCCAGGATGCCGAGCTGCGCGAAGAACATCGGCCGGAACATCCGCATCTGGCGCACCGATTGCATCAGGTGCCGGTTACCCGTCGCGTCGGTGATGGCGAAATGAAAGTCGCGGTTCAGCTCATGCCAGCGCATCGATGCGCCGAGGTCCCATTCCACCTCGTACAGCTCGCGGTGCTGCAGCGCCTGCAACTCGTCGAGCCGGTCGAGCAGTCCGTCCGCGACCTTGCGCTCGACGACCACGCGGCAGGCCATGCCTTCGAGCGTCGCCCGTACGTCGAACGCGTCGAGCAGGTCGTGGATCGTGAACTTCCGGACGAAGTAGCCACGATTGGGAATGTATTCGCAAAACCCTTCCACGGCCAGCGCGTTGAGGGCGTCGCGCACCGGAGTGCGGGACACCTGGAGGACGTTCGCCAGTCCCATCTCGTTGAGGGAACTCTCCGGAGAAAGCTTGCCCTCGACGATCATTTGTCGGAGTTGATCGGTAATTTCTTGGGTGCGAGTCTTCATGCCAGGGATCTATCGTGCGTAAGCGGTGCAATTCATGTCCGAGCATACCTCACGCGGGTCGTGCCGTGTAGATCCGCACATTTTCCTGATGACGCGAGGCCCTCTACCGGGCTGACCATTCCGCTCCGACGATACCTCACCGCCGGGCGCATGTCAGAGCAACGCCGGAAGGTTTTGGCGACCGTGCCCGGCGAGGGTCATCGAGCCGGAATACGCCCACCGTCTCCGCAAGCCGGCGGGCCTGCTCCTGCATCGATGCGGCCGCCGCAGCCGCTTGCTCGACGAGCGCCGCGTTCTGCTGCGTGATCCCGTCGATCTGGCCGATCGCCTCGTTGACTTGGGCCAGGCCGGCACTCTGCTCTAAGCTGGCCGCCGCGATCTCGGCGATCGTCGCCGTCACGCGCCGCACACTGTCGACCACCTCGTCCATCGTCCTGCCGGCTGCGCCGGCCAGCGCCGTGCCGGCGCCGACCTGCGCCACCGCGTCGCCGATGAGGCCCTTGATCTCCTTCGCGGCCGCGGCGCTGCGCTGCGCCAGCGTGCGCACCTCGCTGGCGACGACGGCGAAGCCCCGGCCCTGCTCGCCCGCGCGGGCCGCTTCCACCGCCGCGTTCAGCGCCAGGATATTCGTCTGGAACGCGATCCCGTCGATCACGGCGATGATGTCGACGATCTTGCGCGACGACGCGTCGATCGATGCCATCGATGCCACGACCTGCCCCACCACGGTGCCCGCGCGCCCGGCAATGCCCGACGCGTCGGCGGCCAGGATATCGGCCGCGCGTGCGTTGTCCGCGTTCTGCCGCACCGTGCCTGTCAGTTCTTCGATCGCCGCCGCGGTCTCTTCCAGCGCGCTGGCCTGGCTTTCGGTGCGGGCGGACAGGTCGGCATTGCCGCGCCGGATTTCGTCGCTCGCGACGGCGACGTTGCCGGCACTGCCGCGTACCTGCGCCAGCACGTCCTGTATCTTGGCGACGAAACGGTTGAAGCCGTCGGAAATCGTCGCCAGCTCGTCGTTGCCGCTGACGTGCAGGCGGCGCGTGAGGTCCGCGTCGCCGCCGGCCAGCTCCGTCATCGCGGCGCCCAGGCGGCGCAAGGGGCGCGTGAGACGGTGCAGCGCTGCGACCAGCACCGCCGCCGAGATTGCCGCGCACAACAGGGCCGCGACCACGGTATGCCGGACCAGCGCGCGCGCCGACGCCGTCGCCACGCTCTCCGGGAACGACAGCCTGACGGCCCATGGCGCCGTGCCGTGGGCCAGCCGCAGCGGCTGGAGCAGGTGGATGGTCCCGGCGGCATCGTGGTATTCGTACGGCCGGCCGGCCCGCACGCTTGCCAGTCCCGCGGCCGGAACGTCGTCCGCCTTCGCGCCGTTGCGCGCCGCGTCCGGATGGCTCGCGTACATGCCACCGTTCGAGACGAGCGCCAGGCGGCCGCCGTCGATGCTCTTGATCTCCTTCAGGATGTCGCCCAGCCGCGCCAGCATGAAGTCGGCGCTGGCGATGCCCTGGAAGCGGCCCTCGATGAGGATCGGCGCGGAGAGGGTCGTCATCAGCACCTTCTGCCCGTTCACCGGATACGCGTACGGTTCGCTGAAATAGGCGTGTCCGGTGTCGCGCGGCACGTTGTAGACGTCGATCGCCGTCGCCGGCACGGACGGTTCGACGTTGATCGTGCCGTTGGGCCCGCGGCTGAAGTAAGGCATGTAGCGGCCGGTGGCGTCGTATTCGGGCGCCCTGCCCGCGAACTCGGCATCCCTGCCGTCCAGCGCGTTCGGCTCCCACAGCACGGCCGCCCCGACGAGATCGTCGGATCCCAGCAGCGTGGCCTTGACGAGGGCACTGACCTGGGGCCGCGACAACGCGATGTCCGCGCCGCGGCTCGCGGCCATGGCATCGGCCAGGTTGCCGACGGCGGACATGCTGGCGCCAAGGCGGCTTTCCAGCGCATGGGCGGCTTCCTGCGCGGACGTGCGCGCCTGGCGCATCGCCGCCTCCCGGGCCGCCCGGCTGCTGTTGACACCGATGACGGTTGCCGTGGCGGCGAGGCTCAGGATCACGAGCGCGGTGGCGGTGGCGCAGATGCGCGCGTTCAGGGACAGGCGGAATCGGGGCATGGGATCGTCGGAGGCTGGATGGCGTGTCCCATTCTAGGCATCAATACGGCGGCAGCAGTATCGAAAATCGGCAAGCCCGCGGCCGTGCCTAGGTCTGCCAGTTTTCGATAACGGCCCGTCCTGCCCTCCGTCGATACTGACGTCACCAACAGGGCAGCATGTGCCATGCACGCCGCCCACCCGCAGTCGAACGAGGCGCACCCAAGGTGCAAAGAGTCATGATCAATATCGAAACAGCGACCTATTACACGGCAACCAAGAAATACGATCTCAGCTTCCCCAGCCTGGAAGAGGACATCGACGTCGACATCGTCGTCATCGGCGGCGGCTTCAGCGGCGTCAACACGGCGCTCGAGCTGGCGGAGAGGGGATTCAAGAACATCGCCCTGCTGGAGGCACGCTACCTGGGCTTCGGCGGCACGGGTCGCAACGGCGGCCAGATCATGGCCGGCATCGGCCACGACCTCGACAAGATCAAGAAGGACGTCGGCGAGGACGGCGTGCGCGCGATCTTCGAGATCAGCGACCAGGGCGCGGACATCATCCAGGCCCGCATCGACAAGTACGGCATCATGGCCGACTTCTGCCACGGCTATGGTTACATGGGGTACAACGCGCGCCAGGCCAAAACGCTGCGCGCCTGGGAAAAGGATTTCAAGTCGCTGAACTCGCGCCACGAGATCCGCTACCTGGAAGGTCCGGAAGTCAAGACCATCATCGGGTCCGACGTCTACGGCAGCGCCCTGCTGCACATGGGCGGCGGCCACGTGCACTCGCTGAACCTGCTGCTGGGCGAAGCGCTGGCATTGTCCGGCCATGGCGCGAAGATCTTCGAATACTCGCCGGCCGTGGAAGTCGTCTACGGCGACCGCGTCAAGGTACGTACCGCCAAGGGCAGCGTCACCGCCAACAAGCTGCTGTGGGCCTGCGACAGCTTCCTGAACCGCATGGAGCCCGAGCTGCACCGCTCGACGATCAACACCTACGCGTTCCAGTGCATGACCGAGCCGCTGCCGGACGAACTGATCCAGCGCATCAGCCCGATCCGCGGCGCCTACAGCGACATCCGCCCGGTCATCGACTACTTCCGCGTCACGAAGGAAAACCGCCTGCTGTTCGGCTCGGCCACGCCGCTGATCGACCACCTGCCCAGGGACCTCAAGGAATGGAACCGCAGGCTGATGCTGAAAGTATTCCCGTACCTGCGCGACGTGAAAATCGACCTCGCGTGGGGCGGCCCGATGGCGTGCGGCGCCAACCTGTTCCCGCAGATCGGCTCGCTGCCGGGCCGGCCGAACGTGTTCTACGTGCAGGGCTATGCGGGCTTCGGCGTCACGCCCAGCCACATCATCTGCAAGATCCTGGCCGAGGGCATGGCCGAAGGCTCGCCCCGCTACGACCTGATCAGCTCGATCCGCCGCGCGACCGTGGTCGGCAAGGACCAGTTCCGCTCCCTGATCTGCACCGCAGGCAAGACTGTGCACCAAGTTTCCGGTTATTGGACCGGCCGTCGTTAATCGAAAGGATAGTTATGAGCATTACCCGGATTACCACCTCCATCCGCCAGCAGGACATGCACCCGATCGGCTCCGTCGCCAACCTGGGCGCGACCGTCGAGGCGGGCGACGTGCAGGCCTTCGCGCAGGGCACGTTCGGCGGCCCGACCGACCCGGTGTCGGCCGGCTACTTCGGCCTCACGCGCGGCACGTTCCGCATGACCTACCCGTTCAACGAACAGGCCACCGTCGTGCAGGGCAGCGTCAGGCTGACCGACGTCGCCGCCGGCACGTCGGTGACCTACGACGTGGGCGACAGCTGGTTCGTCACGCAGGGCACCGAAGTCCTGTGGGAGATCCAGAGCGACTTCTTCGTCAAGCACTTCTTCGCGGTCGTCGAGAAATAATCCGATTTCGGTACTTCCCCACTATTTCTTCCTCCAGAAAAATAGTGTTTGGCCCGCCCTCACCCGCGGGCTTTTTTTTATCTGTGGCGGCATGCGCGGCATCCCGCATCTGTGCGATGGACAAGCTCAGGTAGCCGTACGATGATGATCTCGAAGGACCACGCGATCCGATACCCATAACGAAGAGACACCGTGAACCCGTCCAACGCCGACACCCGTCTTGCGCACCTGAGCGCCCTGCTGCTGGAGATGTACCAGCTGGCCCGCGAGGAACCGATCGAACGCTTCCACGATACCGTCCTCGATTGCCTCCGGTCGGCCCTGCCGTTCGACAAGGCATGGTGGGGCCGCGCCGCCCCCACGCCGGACGGGCCGTTCGAACAGAGCAGCCATTTGTACGGCCTGCCCGAACGCTATCTCGACGACTGGCACGCCATACGCGGCGAGGACATCACGATACAGCGCGTGCGCGAACACCCCGGCCATGCCGTCATCGTCGACACCCGTGCCCCGCATACGCCGCCGGGCTTGCGCGCCCTCGGGCGGGACCACGGTTTCGGCGAATTCCTGTGCATCGAGCACGTCGACCCGATCACCCAGCTGACCGACCACCTGAGCCTGTATCGCCCGCCGGAAGCCGCGCCATTCGGCGCGGACGAATGCCAGCTCCTCGACTGCGTGATGCCGCACCTGGCCGCCGCCGTCGCGCTGAACCAGATCCGGACGTTGATGGCGATGCGCGAAAGTCTCGGCGGCCAACGCCTGGCGCTCGCCGTCTGCAACCGCGAAGGGGTGCTCTACGGCGCCGAAGCCGGCTTCGCCGAGCTGCTGCGCAGCGAATGGCCGGGCTGGGTCGGACCGCGGCTGCCGCTGCCGCCGCGACCGGACGGCTATGAAGGCAGGCGCCTGCACATCGACGTGCGCCGCATCACCGACCTGTACCTCCTCACGGCACGCGGCCGCCCCGCGATGGAACAACTGAGCGCACGCGAGAGCGACGTGGCCCGCCTGTTCGGCGAAGGCCTCACGTACAAGGAAATCGCGCGCACGCTGGAGATGTCGCCGCACACCGTGCGCCATCACCTGCGCAGCATCTACGCGAAGCTGGGCGTGCGCGGCAAGGCCGGCATCGCCCACCTGCTGCACGAGGCGCCGCCGAACGGCTGACCGCCCGTCCCGCCACCCATACCGCAATACCCAACCGGGCAAGCCTAGCCCGAGGACCCGTCACGTCCATAACAACCACAGGAGACAACCGATGACAAGAAAACATTCACTTCCCGCGCTGGCGCTGCTCGCGCTTGCGAGCCTCGATGCCGGCGCCGCCGACACGAACGCCCGCGACTTCTTCAGCGCCCCCGACGGCACGACGCTGGGCATCCTCTACGTGCCCGTCGTGCGCGCCGATGCGTACCGGGCCAGCGCCGGCAAGGTTCCCGACACGGACCTGCAGGTGAACGCCCTGGCCTACCGGCACGTGTGGTTTACGGACGCCTGCGGCACGTTGTGCACGCCGCAATTCGTCGTGCCGGTGTCCGACACCCACGTGCGCACGCCGGGTGCCGCGGCGGAACAACGACAGCGCGGCGTGGGCGACCCGATGGTCGGCGCCACGTTCTTCTTCCTGAACGATCCTGCGACGCGCACGTTCAGCGGCCTGAACGTCATGGTCGGTGTGCCCGTCGGCGCCTATGACAGGAACGCCCCGGATGCGTCGGCGGGCCAGAACCGCTGGCAGACGCACGCGATGTTGAACGTCACCCGTGGCATCGGCACGAAATGGGTGCTGGAAGGGACGCTGGAAGCGCAGGTCTACGGCGACAACAAGGATTATTTCGGCCAGCGCCTCGCGCAAAAGACGCTGTACCGGCTCCAGGCGTTCGCGTCGTACGACCTGACGCCGTCCACCTACGCCGCGCTGCGCGTCTACCACGGCCGCGGCGGCGCGCTGACGCTCGGCGGCACCGACCTCGCCGGCACGCGCCAGCGCTACACGCAGGCCGGGCTCGAACTGCACAGCTGGATCGACCGCCGCAACCAGGTGCTCGCGATGCTGGGCCGCGACGTCGCCGCCGACAACCACTTCCAGACCAGCCAGCTGCTGCTGCGCTTCGTGCACGTCTATTGAAACCGGAGACCCATCATGCTCGTCGAAACGAATGCCCCCGCCGTGGCCGGTCGCGCCCCGGTGTCCCTGTCCGGCCTCGTCGCCGCGATCATCGCGTTTGCCGCCGTCGCACCCGCGATCCTCATGACGGCGCCCGCCGTCGCGGCCCAGCTGGCGATGCAGCTGCAGCTGGATCCCGCGCGGATCGGCAACCTGTTCTCCGTCGAACTCGGCGCGATGAGCCTCGCGTCGCTGCCGGCCTATGCGTGGATGCGGCGCGTCGACTGGCGCCACGCGGCCGCGTTCTGGGCGCTCGTCTTCATCGGCGCCAACCTCGCATCGGCGGCCGCGCCGTCCTATGCCGCGCTGCTCGGCCTGCGCGCACTCAGCGCGCTGGGCGGCGGATCGCTGATGGTGCTGTGCCTCGCGTCGGCCGCGCGCATGCCCAATCCCGACCGCGTCTATGGCCTGTGGGTCATGGGCCAGCTCGTGCTGGGCGCCGTCGGCCTCGCCGTGCTTCCGGGGCTGTTCGCGCGCTTCGGGTTGACGGCGCTGTACGTGCTGCTGGCCATCCTGATGGCGGCCGCGCTGCCGCTGGCGTGGCGCTTCCCGGCCGGCAGTCCGGACACGTCCGCGGCCGGTTCGCGATCGACGCAGGGCGGTGGCGGCTGGACGGTGCTGGCCACCGGCATCGTGGCGCTGCTGGCGTTCTACATGAGCCTTGGCGGCGTCTGGACCTTCATCGGCGCCATCGCCCAGGCGGCGGCGATTCCGCCGGATGCCAGCGGCCAGGTGCTGGCCGTCGCCACGCTGTGCGGCATCGCCGGCGCGGCGCTGGCGGCGTGGGTCGGCCAGCGTGCCAGCCGCATGCCGTTACTGCTGGCCGGTTATGCGCTGATGCTCGTGGCGATCGCCCTGCTCGCCGGCCAGCCCGGCATCGCGCGCTATGCCGCCGCCGCGTTCCTGTTCAAGTTCGCCTGGACGTTCGCCCTGCCCTTCATCCTCGCCAGCCTGGCGGCCGCGGACCGGTCCGGCCGGCTGATCAACGCCGCCAACCTGGTCATCGGTGGCGGTCTCGCCCTCGGTCCGCTGCTGGCCGGCCACCTGATCCAGGCGGGAGGCCTGAATCCCATGCTGGCGGCCGGCTTCGCGCTCGGCATGCTGTCCCTGATCCTGCTGGCGACCCTTGTACGTCGCGCGCATTAATGTTTTTTCAATGGAGTCAACCATGACACGACCTACCGCCTTCTTCTTCGATGAACTCTGCCTGTGGCACACGACCGGCCAGCACGCGCTGACCTTGCCCGTCGGGGGCTGGGTCCAGCCGCCGTCCGGCGCCGGCCACGCGGAATCGCCCGAAACCAAACGCCGCTTCAAGAACCTGATGGACGTCTCGGGCCTGTCGCGCCGGCTGGCGCTGCGGGGCGCGCCGCCCGCGACCGAGGAGGACTTGCGGCGCGTGCACGACCCGCGCTACCTCGAGCGCTTCAAGGCCGCCAGCGACGCGGGCGGCGGCGAGATCGGCGACACCGCGCCGTTCGGCGCCGGCAGCTACGAGATCGCGAAGATGTCCGCGGGCCTCGCGCTGGCCGCCGTCGACGCCGTCCTCGCCGGAGAATACGCCAACGCCTACGCACTCTCGCGTCCGCCGGGTCACCACTGCCTCGCCGACCGGGCGATGGGCTTCTGCCTGCTGGCGAACATCCCGATCGCCATCGAGGCGGCGAAAGCGAAATACGGCATCGAACGCGTCGCCGTGGTCGACTGGGACGTCCACCACGGCAATGGCACCCAGTCCATCTATTACGAACGCCCCGACGTGTTCACGATCTCGCTGCACCAGGACGGCTGTTTCCCGCCGGGCTACAGCGGTTTCCCGGACCGCGGCGCGGGGGCCGGACTCGGCGCCAACCTCAACGTGCCGCTGCAGCCGGGTGGCGGCCACGCGGAATACTTGTATGCCATGCAACGCATCGTCGTGCCGGCGCTGGAGCGCTTCCGTCCCGAGCTGATCGTCGTCGCCAGCGGTTTCGACGCGAATGCCGTCGATCCGCTCGCCCGCATGCAGGCGCACAGCGAAACGTTCCGCGCGATGACCACGGCCATGATGGAGGTGGCGGACCGCCATTGCGGCGGCAGGCTGGTGATCGTGCACGAAGGCGGCTATGCCGAATCGTACGTGCCGTTCTGCGGCCATGCGGTCGTCGAGCAGTTGTCCGGCATCCGGACCGGCGTCGAGGATCCCATGCTCGACTTCATCCGCGTCCAGCAGCCTTCCGAAGTGTTCCACGCATTCCAGCGGGGGCTGATCGACGACATGGCGCGCGCACTCGACCTCTAAAAGAAAAGGCCGGGCAAGCCCGGCCTTTTATCTGCGGTGAATCAGGCGACCCTGGCATCGCCGGTCACCGTCACCGGCACGGCGGCGAACAGCCGCTGTTTCATGAAGCACTTGACCCAGATGGCGGCCACGAGCCCGAATACGCCGATCACGCTGCCGCTGTACAGCACGATGGACCGGGTCATCGCGGGATCGGGCGAGCTGTTCGCGATCACATAGACGATGCCGGCGATTGCCGCCAGCTGCGGCAGCGGGTAGAACGGCGTGCGGAACGGGCGCGCGAGGTCCGGACGGCGGGCACGCAGCACCAGCAGCACGACGTGGGCGAGCAGGTAGACGAGCATCCAGCAGATCGTCGCCGCGATCGTCAGCGGCAGGATGTTGTTGGCATCCCCACGCGCCCACACGAGTCCCACGACGGGGCAGGCGGCCACGAACAGCAGCGCCGGCACCGGCACCTGGCGCTTGCGCGACACGCGTCTGAAAAGCGGGAACACCTGGCCGTTCAGCGCCATCCCGTGGAGCATGCGCGGCACGGCGCCCAGCACCGCGTTGATGAGGCTTGCGCTGGCGGTCAGCGCGATCACGGCGAACACGATGCGGCCCGCGTGGCCGAACACGGCCGACACCACGTCCAGGTGCGGCGTGACCGATGCCGTCAGGACGTCGCGCGGCAGCACGTGCGCCGTGCCCCATGCGAACAGCAGGTTCACGGCCGAGATGCAGGTGAGGCCGATGATCATGGCACGCGGCAGGTCGCGCCGCGCATCGCGTGCCTCTTCCACCATCGGGGTGACGTATTCGCAGCCGATCAGGGTCCAGAAACACAGCACGGCCACGGGCGCGATCGCCGTGTGCACGGTGAAGCCCTGCCAGACCTGCGCCGCGGGTTGCGCCCCGGCGTGGAAGCCGCCCGTCACGTACAGGCCGACGACGAGGAAGAACGCGATGATCACGAACGTGAGGATCTGCTGCGTCGTCGCGAACACGTCGGTGCCGGCGAGGTTCAGCACGACCAGGATGCCGAGGAGCGACAGCGCCCACCCCATGTTGGGCATCAGGCCGGGGAACAGCTGGTTGATGACGCTGTCGAACAGCATCAGCTCGGCCGGCAGGCCGAAGATCGCCGGCACCACGTAGCCCGCGAACACGGCGAGGATCGCCGGGAACTGGCCGACCGTGACTTCCGCATACGTGCTGATGCTGCCGGCCTGCGGCAGCGACAGCGCCAGCTCCGCATAGCTCAGCGCATTGCAGATCGAGAGCAGGAACGCCAGCCCGTAGGCGATGAAGAAGCCCGTGCCCCCGATGCCGACGGCCTGCAGCAGCGACACGGTGCTCGTCTGGCTGACGATGACGCCGATCGCGATCGAGAACAGCGCGAAGAACCCGAGCGTCTTCGCGGCCGGTGGGCTGTACTGCCGTGTTTCCATGTTCATCCGTCCTTAGCGCTCGCTGATGGCGCGCAGGTTGTCCGACGTGTAGAACGATTCCTTGAACTTCTGGCCGTCCGGCTCGACGACCCAGCGCATGTCCTTGCCGGTGCCCGCCGCGTGCTCGTCGATCACGTAGCGGCCTTCCAGCAGGTTGTATTGCGCGAATGCCGTGGCGTCGCAGGTGCCGGTCTCGTACACGGGAATCGTATAGCCTTCCTTCACTTTCCACATCTTGCCCTGGCCATCATAATCCTCCGCAGCGACCAGGTTATAGCTGTCTTCGTCCACGTAGAAGACTTTTTTCGGCGACGAGTGGCGCGTACCGTTCTTCACGGTCGCCTCGACCACGTACACCCGGTGCAGCTCGTAGCGGCGCGCGTCGTTGCCGACGTAGTCGTTCTGGGCGATCTTGTGGAAATCGCCGTCGAATTTGTACAGGCCGAACGCGTTATAGGGCACGTACAGTTCCTTCTTGCCGACCAGCTTCCAGTCGAAGCGGTCGATCGGGCCGTTGAACACGAACGGCTCGTCGAGCGTGTACTGGTTCTCGAAGCCGATCTGGGGCGCATCGTAGGCGTAGGCCGGCATGCGGCGCACGCGGCGCTGGCCCGGGAAGTAGTAGAACGTTTCCGTGCCCGGCTTGTTCAGAAAGTTCTTGATCGTGAGGCCCTGCCCTGCCAGCGCGGTGGGCGTGTTGTAGGCGAAGTAGACGAAGGATTCCGCGTCCGGCAGCGTGTTGAAATGGCGGCTGCCCTTGGCGCCCCACGGATAATAGTTGGTCTGCTCGGAACCGGCCGTGATCCATTCGGTGCCGCCCTTGCGCGGGGAGACGGCCGTGTAGTTGTTCTTCCATTCGACGCCGACGCCGCGGTAGCGCATCTTGCTGTTATAGATGACTTCCGTGCCGGTCTTCGGGAACGGGAACGGATAGCCGGGGACGATCGCGTCGGCCAGCGTCCAGCCGTCCGCGCCGATCTTCGCGACGCCCACGTTCTTCTTCGTGTTCTCGGCCACGAAGTCCGGCACGCCGCACGAGCGGTGGGTCGGGTAGACGTCCATGCGGTAGCCCTTGTTGCCCTTCACGAGCGCCACCTGGCCGGGCGTCAGCTTGTCCTTGTACTTGTCGACGTTGCCCGCGTCGATCGAGAACAGCGGCTTCTCGGCCTTGTGTTTCCAGTAGTCGCCGCGGAATTTGCCGTAGGCCCAGCCGGACGCCGGCGCTTCGCTGCCGGTCCACGCGGGGATGCTGCCGTCCTTGTTGCCGGCCTTTTCCGCGCCCGACGGCGTCAGGTCCTTGCCGAGGCGGCTCACGTCGTCGTCGGCCGCGCCGGCGACGCCGCAGGCAAGCAGCAGGGTGGCGAGCAGCGCGCTCGCGCGCACAGTGCGGGAATTCCTCATCGATGTTCTCCTGTATAGAAAATAGGCTGCGGGCGGGACATTCCGTCCTCTCGGGCAGGTTCGAATCGATGGTAACGACGCGCTCACGACGCGGGTATCGAAAATCGGCAATCTTCCATCGCCCATCTGGCCGATAGGCGGCGCCCGCACTCCCCGGCAAAGTGACGGCATGTTCAACCCACTGAGGATCATCATGACCACGACTTCCGCCTGGATCCCCGTCGGCGCGCTCGGCGACGCCTTCGCTCCCGACAACCATTGCCTGCCCCCGGACACCGGCCTGGATGGCCGTACGCTGCACCTGCACGGGGAAGACGGCCGCAGCGCGACGCTCGTCTTCGGCGCCGGCGGCACGCTCGTCCGCGACGGCATCGCCGCCGCGCAATGCAGCATCACGCGGCCGCGGCCCGCCATCTGGTTCGTCGATTACCGCACGGCCGACGCGCCCCGTGGCGGCACGAGCCTGGTGCTGGACCTCGAACGCGGCAGCTACATCGAGATCGACGGCACGCTGCCGACGCGCGAAGACGCACACGTACCGCTGCTGGCCCGTGTCGCCCGCGGCGAGGAACTGACGCCCGTGAAGGCGCGCATCGTGCGCGGCACCATCGACCGTCCGTTCGCCGACGATGCCGCACTGCCCGCGCCGACCGCCGAACTGCTCGGCAAGCGCATCGAGTACATCTACAGTCCGCACGAGCGCTACGAGCACATCTACCTGAACGCAGGCTTCTACACGTGGCGCTGCCTGGCCGGGTCCGAGCACGGCCTGTGCGATACCGACGCCTGCCATTACTACAAGATCGACACGGACCTCGTCCTGTTCATCTGGCGCGAAAAGATCGTCCCCACGCTGGGCATCGTGATGGTCGACCTGCGCGCCATGAAAACGACCGGCAAGATCATGGGCTACGAAGGCGACGACTTCGCCGGCGTGCGCAACTTCGGCGTCGGCGCCCATGCGCGCGTGCTGTCCGTGATCCCGGCGGAGTGACGGCCATGCAGAACTCCCAGGGACGATTCGCCGGCCAGGTCGCGCTGGTGACCGGCGGCGGCACCGGCATCGGCGAGGCCTGCGCCCGCCTGCTGGCGCGCGAAGGCGCGCACGTCGTCGTGCTCGGACGCCGGCGCGAACGCGTCGAGGACGTGGCGCGCGCCTGCGGCGGCACCGCCCTCGCCTGCGATGCGGGCGATGCCGCGGCCATGCGCGACGCCGTGGCGGCGGTACGTGACCGTCACGGCCGGCTCGACGTGCTCGTCGCGAACGCGGGCGGTTTCGGCCAGGGCGCGTGCATGGACACGCCGGACGCCGACTGGCGCCAGGCGTTCGACGCCAACCTGAACACGGCATTCGTCAGCGCACGTGCGTGCCTGCCGGCGCTCCGGGAACAGCGGGGCAATATCGTGTTCGTCGCGTCGATCGCGGCGCTGGCGGCCGGGCCGGACGTGTGCGGCTACACGACGTTCAAGCACGCCCTGATCGGCCTCGCGCGTTCGATCGCACGCGATTACGGCCCGGCCGGCGTGCGTGCCAACGTCGTGTGCCCCGGCTGGGTGCGCACGCCGATGGCGGATGCGGAGATGGCGCCGCTGATGGCCGCGCGCGGCATCGGCCTCGACGCCGCCTACGACGCCGTGTGCGCCGACGTGCCGCTGCGCCGTCCTGCGACGGCGGACGAGATCGCACGCGTGTGCGCCTTCCTGGCGTCGCCCGACGCATCCATCGTCACCGGCGCCGTGCTCGCGGCCGACGGCGGGTCGACCATCGTCGACGTGCCCACGCTCGCCTTTTCCCGGCTGGAGGCAGCATGAACGGACGAAACGACCTCGACTTCACGGGGAAAACAGCCATCGTGACGGGCGGCGCCAGCGGCATCGGCGAGGCCATCGCACGGCTGTTCGCGGCCCATGGCGCGGCCGTGCTGGTCGCGGACCGCGATGCCGACGGTGCCGCGCGGGTCGCCGCCGGCCTTCCGCGAGGCGCCGCGCTGGCCTGCGACCTCGCGCACGAGGATGCACCGGTCGACATCGTCGCGGCGGCGCAAGCGCGCTTTGGCGGCGTCGACATCGTCGTCCACAACGCGGCGTATTTCCCGCTGACGGACTTCACGCGCATCGATCGTCCGCTGCTGGAACGCACGTTCGCCGTCAACGTCCACGCCGCGTTCGGCCTGCTGCAGGCCGCCCTGCCCGGCATGCGCGCACGGGGCGGCGGCAGGATGCTCGTCACGTCGTCCGTGACGGGGCCGCGCGTCGCCTATCCCGGCCTGGCGCACTACGCCGCGTCGAAGGCGGCCGTGAACGGCTTCATCCGGGCTGCCGCGCTCGAGGTGGCGGCCGACGGCGTCACCGTCAATGGCGTGGAACCGGGCATGATCCGCACGCCGGCACAGGACAATCTCGGCGGCGACGACGTCGCGGCACGGCTGCGCGCCCGCATCCCGCTGGGGCGCCTGGGCGAGCCGGACGATATCGCGGCGGCGATGCTGTTCCTCGCGTCCGGCCATGCGGCATACGTCACCGGCCAGACGATCATCGTCGACGGCGGCGCGCTGCTGCCCGAAGGCTGATCAATACGCCAGCCGCGCCAGCTCGCCGCGGCTGGCGATGCCGCACTTGCGGAAGATGTGGGCGAGATGGGTCTTCACGGTGGACGGTGCCATGCCGGTCTCGCGCGCCACCTGCTTGTTCGGCATGCCGGCGGCGACGGCCAGCGCGATGTCGAGTTCGCGCGGGGTCAGTTGCGGACACCGCGCCGCGAGGCGCAAACGCGGATCGGTCCCGCCGAGCAGCTGCGCGGCCAGCGCGTGGAAATCGGCCAGCGCATCCATCTGGTCGTTCGAGAAACCGGGATGCGGCGCATCGCGCAGCAGGCTGACGCCCAGGCCCGGGCCGTCCGGCCCCGCCGGCAGCAACATGTCGAGCGCGTCGCTCAGCCGGTAGGGGCGCATGAAGTCCTGCTCATAGCGCACGACCTGGCCGTCCGCACGATCGAGGCGCTGGCGCAGCCACCCGATCGCGTGCGGCGCACCGGCGATGCGGTGCGGCGCCAGCGGGTCGTCGCGGTGGTGGCCGGAAAAATAGGCGGCACAGCGGCGGGCGTCTTCCTCGGCCCACAGCACCCGGCCCGCGTTGCCGTCCGCGCCGATCGTGTACACGACCCAGCCCTGTGCCTGCACGAGCTGGCTGGCCACGCGGCCGATGCGGCGCGCCGTCTCTCCCAAGCCGTTACGCACCGGCGAACCCTGCGTCGAGCGCGGCAACGATGACGTCCGCATGCGCTTCCTCCAGCACCAGCGGCGGCGACAGGATGATCTTCGTGCCGACCGGCCGCACGATGGCGCCGTGCTGGCGCGCGATCTCGGCGACGCGCGCGGCGTAGCCGGCGGTGGGGTCGAGCGGCTCCCGCGTGCGCTTGTCGGCGACGAGGTCGATGGCGAGCATCAGGCCCTTGCCGCGCACCTCGCCCACGGCCGCGTGACGCTCCACGAACGGCTGCAGCCGTGCCAGCAGATAGTCGCCCATGCGCGCGGCGTTCGCGGGCAGGTTTTCGTCGCGCACGATCTTCAGGTTCGCGAGCGCCGCGGCGCAGCCGACCGGGTGGCCGGAATACGTGTAGCCGTGGAAGATTGCACCCGCGAAGTCAGCGTTGCCGTCGAAGGCGTCGACGATGCGCTCGTTGAACATCGTCGCGCCGAGCGGGAAGCAGCCGGACGTGATGCCCTTGGCCAGGCACATGATGTCGGGCTTCACGCCCCACAGGCGGCTGCCGAACATGGCGCCAGTGCGGCCGAAGCCCGTCACCACCTCGTCCGCGATGAACAGCACGCCGTGGCGGTCGCACACGTCGCGCACCAGCGGCCAGTAGCTGGCCGGCGGGACGATGACGCCGCCGGCGCCCTGCACCGGCTCGGCGATGAAGGCGGCAACGGTGTCCGGCCCCTGGAACAGGATTTCGCGCTCGAGCAGCGCGGCACAGATGCGTGCCAGCTCGTCGGGGTCGTCGGTGAACGGATTGCGGTAGGTCCACGGGGTCTCGACGTGGAAGCAGCCCGGCAGCAGCGGCTCGTAGCTGCGCCGGAACACGTGGTTGCCGTTGACGGACGCGCCGCCGAAATGGGTGCCGTGGTAGCCCTGCTTGAGCGAGATGAACTTCGTGCGCTCGGGCTGCCCCGCGACTTTCCAGTACTGGCGCGCCAGGCGCAGCGCGGTCTCGACGGCGTCCGATCCGCCCGAACTGTAGAACACCCGCTTCATGTCTTCCGGCGCCAGCATGTCGACGAGGAGGTTCGACAGCTCTTCCGCGCGCGGATGCGTGAGGCCGTCGAAGATCTGGAAGTAGTCCAGTTCGTCGAGCTGGGCGGCGATCGCCCGCTTGACCTCGGGCCGGCCGTGGCCCACGTTCACGTTCCACAGGCCGGCGACGCCGTCCACCAGCCGGTTGCCGGCGTCGTCGAACACGAAGCAGCCTTCGCCGCGCACGATGCGGATCGGTTCGCGCACCTTCATCTCGTTCGGGTGCAGCATCGGATGCCAGAACTGGTACGCCGGCTGGTACATGATGGTCTCCCTTCACTGGTTTGTCGACCAGTCTAGGGAAACGCCGGCGTCTTCGTTATCGAAAACCGGCAAAAACGGTCATTGGAAAGTACGGCCGCCGACGCGCTTGACGGTCTCCGACGGCAGTTCGCCGAACAGGCGCTTGTAGTCGACGGACAGTTGCGACAAATGCCAGAAACCCCAGCGCGCGGCCATGTCGCCGATGGTCTTCGCGCCGCGCGAATTCATCAGGTCGCGGTGCAGACCGTTCAGGCGCACGATCTTCAGGTACGCGGCCGGGCTCATGCCGATCACCTGCGTGAAGCAGTACTGCAAGGTGCGGCGCGACGTGAAGGTCCGCTCGCACAGGTCCAGCACCGTCACCGGGCGATCCGGGTTGGCCTCGATGTACTCGCGCGCCTTGGCCACCACGTGCAATGCCTTTTTCGCGTCCGGCGTGACGTCGCGGTGCGTGGCCAGGCCCAGGTACTCGTCGACGAGTCCGACCAGTTCGCTGACCAGCTGGTCGCGCGTCTCGACCAGCGCGAGCTGGTACGGCTGGTAGGCCATCGTCAGGAGCGCGATGCTGAGGCGGTGGCGCAAGGTCGCCGCGAAGGCCGGGTTGTGGATGTGGTTCGCCGCATTGGCCAACAGTTCGGCAGCATCCAGGCGGACCTGCTCGTCCTCGACCGGGAGCATGGCCACGGGCACCGTGACGCTCATCATCGTGCAGTTGGGCGGCGTGCTCAATTCCAGCGTTGCATGGTCGCTCAGCGCCGTCACGTGGTCCATGCCGACCGCATGGCCGCGCCAGCGCGCTTCGCCGTCGAGGTGCGTGAACACGCCCAGTGCGACCACGCCGGTGCGGCCGGGTCCCGTTTCGAACACGGCCTGCGACGTCTTTTCCTCGAACAGCTGGACGTCGCCGATGAGGGCTTCGGTGATCTGGCCATTGAAACGGCCCTTGGAGAGCTGGTCGTAGACCTGGTTCCAGCCGGTCAGCACGCGCTCGTGCTGCCAGAGATTGGACGTGTGGACCGTCTTGCGGCATGCGTTGATCGCATTGCCGACCTGGGGCACGGCCGTCGCCGTACCGAAATGCTGTTCCGCGAAGCTCATGGCCTCCTCCAGATACCTGATGGTGAATCGGCTCTTGCCGGCCGATTTCATTAAGATGTTAGCAAACCGCGTATCACATGTCAGCAGGAATCGCGCGATGGTAATGTTTCGGTGCCGACGCACGAGAAATGACGCGTGAACGCAACGGCGCATGCGAAACGCCCGCCGGTGCGCATGCGTCCCGGCGGGCGTGTTCGTGAACTGCGTTTGTTCAGGATTTCATGATCTTGACCGTCTGGATCGTGGTGAATTCGGCCAGGCCGTGCTTGCCGAATTCGACGCCGATGCCCGACTGCTTGACGCCGCCGAACGGTGCGTCCGGCTGCACGGCGCCATGCTCGTTGATCCAGACAGTGCCGCATTCGAGCCGCTTCCCGATCTCGGCGGCGCGCGCGGGATCGCCCGACCAGACGGATCCACCCAGGCCGTTCGGATTGTCGTTGGCCAGGCGCACCGCTTCGTCGATATCGCTGTACCGGATCACGGGCAGAATCGGACCGAACTGTTCCTCGTCGACGAGGCGCGCGCCATTCGTCAGCCCCGCGACGATGGCCGGTTCGAAGAAGAAGCCCTTCCCTTCGCGCACCTTGCCGCCGGCCAGTACCTTGCCGCCGTGCTCGCGCGCATCCTCGAGCAGTTCGCGCACGATGTCGAGCTGGGCGCGGTTCTGCACGGGACCCAGTTCGGTTCCAAGCTCCAGGCCGTCGCCTACCCTGACCTCGGCCGCGAGCCGCGCCAGTTCGGCGCACAGCGCGTCATACTGGCTGTCGTGCACGTACAGGCGCTTCAAACACGCGCAGGTCTGGCCGTTGTTGTGGAAGGCCACGCCGAACAGCTTCGGCGCCACCGCCTTGACATCGACATCCGGCAGCACGATGCCGGCGTCGTTCCCGCCCAGTTCCAGCGTGAGACGCTTGAGCGTGGCGGCGGCGCTTTCCATGATGCGCTTGCCCGTGCGCGTGGAACCCGTGAAGACGATCTTGTCGACGTCCGGGTGGCCGGTCAGCGCGGCACCGACGGCACCGCCACCGGTCACGAGGTTCAGCACGCCCGGCGGCAGGATCGCGTTCGCCAGCTCGACGAAGCGGCTGGTTGCGATCGGCGTGTATTCGGACGGCTTGAGCACGACCGTGTTCCCCGCGCGCAGCGCCGGGATGACGTGCCAGATCGCGATCATCAGCGGCCAGTTCCACGGCGTGACCGACGCGACGACACCCAGCGGCTTGCGGTGCACCTCCACGCGCGCCTGGTCGTTGTCCTGGATGACCTCCGGCTCCAGGTCGATGTCGGCCGTGACGTGAGTCCAGGCGATCGCGCCGCCCAGCTCCATGCCGGCGCCGACGCCGTTCAGGCCCCGCAGCGGCTTGCCGGTCTCGCGGGTGATCAGTTCCATCAGCTCGGGCATGTTCGCTTCCAGCGCGCCGCCCAGCGCATGCAGCTTCGCCTTGCGCTCCGCATCCGGAAGCGCGCTCCAGGACGGGAAGGCCGCGCGCGCGGCCGCAACGGCGGCATCCACGTGTTCCGGGCTGGCGTCGTGCACCTTCGCGAACGGTTCGCCCGTCGCCGGGTTGACGACCGCGAGAATCCGGCCGCCGTTGACGGTCTGGCCGTCGATGATCATCGAATACGTCTTCATTCCACTCCTCCAGTTAGTGATTGTTTCGCGTCCTGCGCCACGCCGCGCTTGGAAAACCGGATCACCCGTCCGGCATCGGCGACGATGCTCGTCAGCGACAACCGGTCCCCACGCTGGCGCGCCCTGAACGTGGCGCCGGCATCGCCGCTGGCGAGCATCGTCCCGTCGAGGCCGACCGCTTCCACCGTGCCGTCGTTCGTCTGGACGATGCCGGTCAACGAACTTTTCGCGCCGCTGTCGACGGCCCGCCAGTGCGCGCCGCCATCGGTACTGCGGTACATGCTGCCGCGCAGGCCGCCGACGAGCAGCGTGCCGTCGCGCAGTGCGGTGCCGGTCCAGAACGAGCCCTTGTAGCCGGTGTCCAGGTAGTCCCACGAGCGGCCCCGGTCCTGCGTGCGCAGGACCATGCCGCGCTCCGCCGCGACGAACAGCGTGCCATGCGTGTCGGCAAACGCGGCCAGCAGGTTGCGGTCGGCCCGGCCTCCGCCCGGCGGCGCCGGCAAGGTCACGGGTTCCCAGTGGGCGCCGCCGTCGTGCGTGGCGAGCACCAGCGACCACAAGCCGACGGCGATGCCGTCCTTGTCGTCGAAGAAGTGGACGCCGAACAGCGGCCGGTCCTCGTTCGTGTCGCTGCGCTGCACGGACCAGGTCTCGCCGCCGTCCGCCGTGCGCAGGATGACGCCCCAGTGGCCGACCGCCCAGCCGTTGTTCGCATCGGCGAACGACACGCTGGTAAGCGTCGACGACACCGGGACCGTGCGCGCCTGGCGGAACGTCTTGCCGTGGTCGTCGGACAGGAGCACGACGCCGTAGTCGCCGACGCCGACGATGCGGGCGCCGGCATGGGCGGCGCCCAGGATGGTGGCTTCACTGGCATAGGCGGTGGGTACGGCCGGCTGCTGCTTGAGCGCGGGGGCGGTCGTGCCTTCCGCGTGCGCGAAGCCGGCTGCCAGTACCAATGTGACGGAAAGAGAAAAGCGTTTCATGTCGGCTCCTGGATCAGTGGGCGAGAATGCCGGGTGCCTGCACGGGCCTGCGGCGCGGGAACAGGCGCTCGAGCCACACCGCGAACGCGGGCAGTGCCGTCATCGCCATCACCATGTTGATCATGAACATGAAGGCGAGGAGCTTGCCCATGTCGGCCTGGAACTTCAGGTCGGAGAACGCCCAGGTGGCGACGCCGATCGCGAGCGTGATCGCCGTGAAGATCGTCGCCGTGCCGACTTCCAGGATCGAGTGCTCGATGGCCTTGACGATATCCTGGCCCTGCGACAGGTGCAGCTGCAGGCGGTTATAGATGTAGAACGCGTAGTCGACGCCGATGCCGACCGCCAGCACCATCACCGGCAAGGTGGCCACCGTCAGGCCGATGCCCTCCACTTTCATGAACCAGTAGCCGATGAACGTACCCACCGTCAGCGGCAGGCAGCACGCCAGCACGGCGCGGAAGTCGCGATACACGACGGCGACGAGGATCACGATGGCGGCGTACACGTACAACATCATCGGCAGCTCGCTGTGCTCGACTTCCTCGTTGACGGCGGCCAGTGCGCCGGCATTGCCCGACGCGAGGCGGATCGTCACGCCCGGCAGCACGTTCGCCTCGCGGAACCGTTTGACCGCCGCGATCACGCGGTTGATCGTCGTTGCCTTGTGGTCGGCCAGGAACAGGTGCACGGCCGTCATGCTGCAGTCCTTCGTCATGAAGCCGCGCACCCGGCCGATCTCGGTCGACAGCGACGCATAGTTGGCCGGGTCGATCGGCACGACGGCCATCTTCGGATTGCCCTCGTTATAGCCTTCGTTATAGCTGCGCAGCTGGCCCGCGTACGAGCTGACGGACAGCACACCCAGCGTGTGCTGCAGGGCCCACACGAACTTGTCCTGGTAGGTGCCGATGGCGACGTTCTCGCAGGAGCCCGGCGGCGCCTCGAAGATCACGGTCAGCCAGTCGAGCCCCGTGTCGTAGCCGGTCGAGATGGCGACGGCGTCCTGGTTGAAGCGCGCTTCCGGACGCAGCTCGGGCGCGCCCGGCTGCAGGGTGCCGATCACGCGGTCGCGGCTCTCCCAGGCGGCCAGGCCGAACACGCCGGCGGTGATCAGGATGACAACCAGCGCATTGCGCGGCTCGGCCACGCGGGCAAGCAGGCGCAGCCAGCTCGAACGCTTCTCGCGCTGCTCCATGGCCTTCCGCGCGTATTCCTTCGTGAACGTGAAGTACGACGCGGCGATCGGCAGCATGGCGAGGTTGGTGGTGATCTTGAAGAACACGCCCAGCGACGCGGTGATCGCCAGTTCGCGCACCATCGGGATCGGAATCAGGATCAGGGTGATGAACGACACGAACGCCGTCACCAGCGCCAGCACGCCGGGGATCAGGAGGCCGGTGAAGCTGGCGCGGGCGGCCTGCTCCGTCGTCTTGCCGTGCGAGAGCTCGCGCATGATGAAGTTGATCTGCTGGACCCCGTGCGATACGCCGATGGCGAACACGAGGAACGGCACGAGCACGCCGAGCGGATCGAGGCCGAAGCCGAGCAGCTTCAGGGCGCCGAACTGCCACACGAGCGACGTCAGCGAACAGACGATGGGCAGCAGGGTGAAGCGCACGGAGCGGCAGTACCAGTACACGGCCAGTGCGGTCAGCAGCAGCGCGACGACGCAGAACTGCAGCACGGACTGGGCGCCGTCCGCGATGTCGCCGATCTGCTTGGCGAAGCCGATGATCTGGATCTCGAAATCCTTGTCCTCGAATTTTTTCCGCAGCTGCGCTTCCAGCATGTGGTTGTACTGGACGTAGTCGATCTTGTTGCCGTCCCTGTCGACCTCGGACAACTCGGCGATGATCATCGCGCTCGTCTGGTCGCGCGAGACGAGCGTCCCGACGAAGCCGCCCTGGTTGGTCGAGCGCTGGATGTCGGCGATCAGCTCCGGCGTCAGCTGCTCGGGCGTGATCGTCCCGGCGATCACGGGGTCGGCGCGGAATCCCTCCTCCGTGATCTCGTTAACGAAGCTGTTCGGCGTCCATAGCGACTGGACACCGAGGCGGTCGATGCCCGGCAGGTAGGTCACGGCCTGGGTGACGTCGAACAGGCGCTTGAGGCCCGCGGCCGTCCAGATCGTGCCATGGCGCGCCTTGACGACGACGTTCAGGCGGTTCGCACCGAGGACGTCGTTGCGGTATTTCTGGAACGTGGTGATGTACTCATGGCCGATCGGCAGCTGCTTTTCGAAGCCCGCTTCCATGCGCAGCTGCACGGCGAAGTACCCCATCGCCGCGGTGAACAGCGCGAGCCAGACCAGGAACGGCGTGCGCCAGCGGAAGCACGCGTCTTCCAGGGATTTCAACAGGCGCGGCAGGCGGCCGGGCGCGCTGGGTGACGTGGACACGATGACGCTCCCCTTCAGAAGTTGCGGGAGACGTAAGCGCCGACGAAGCCGCGGTCGCGCAGCGGCTGGTCGAACACGCGTTCGCCGCCCCAGAAACGGCCATAGTTCACGGCGAACTGCCACGTGGCCGGATTGCGCATGAACGTCAGCGTCAGGTTCGCAGACTTCGCGCCGTTCATGAACAGGCCCGCCGTGTTCGGCGTGCGGCCGTTCACGGCCTGGAAGTAGTAGATCTCGGGGACCACCTGCCAGCCCGGCACGATGCTGCCGTCGTACACCCAGCTGAAGTCGACGTTGTAGCCCCACGACGTCTTCGTGCCTACCGGTTCCGGCGTGCCCGCGGCGTTGAATTCCTGGCCCCAGCCCCACAGCCCGGCCGCGACGGGATCGGCGCCGTACATCGATTTCAGGTGCGGGTAGCGCACGACGACGGCTTCGGCCAGCAGGGTCGCCGTATCCGCGCCACCGAGCGCCTTGAGGATGCCGCCGTATTCGCTCGGCGTCAGGCTCAGCATGCTCGTCACATGCCACTGGAACTTCTTCTCGTCGACATAGCAATTGCCACGGTTGTAGCTGCAGCCGCTCGCCGCCGGGTTGATCGCCACCGCATCCTTCGGACGGTACGACAGCTCCGTGCCGATCGACCAGTCGCCGACCGGGAAGTTGGCGCTGATGCCGTACAGCGTGCGGTCTTCCGGGAACACCCACGCAAGGCCGTTTCCGACGCTCAGCTGCGGCGCCTTGTCGTGGTAGCGCATCGCATAGAAGCCCACATTCAGCGACGTGCCTTCCGGCTGCCAGCGCAGCGACGCGCCATACTGGCCGCCGTTCTTCGCTTCGCGCCGCGCGAAACCGTACTCCGCATAGCCTTTGCCGAGGCCGTTCACCGTCGACCAGTAGCTGCCCGTCGGCGGGAAATAATTGTCGTTCCAGTTGGCCTGCACGTAGCCTTCGACGTTCAGGCCGTGGCCGAGACCCGCGGCGAAGCTGGCGATCGGCGCCGGCAGGAACACTTCCTTCAGCTGCGTGCCCGGCTGCGACAGGCGCATGATGTCCTGCGCGTTCGTCTGGTTGATCCCGCCCGGCAGGAACAGGCTCTCGCCCCAGCTGATCACCTGGTTGCCGACGCGGACGCGGGCCCGTTCCTCGCCCAGCGAAAATTCCTTGCTGACCCAGAAGTCGAGCAGGCGCGCCTTGAAGCGCAGGTCCTTTGCTGCCGGATCCGTCAACGGACCGACACCCGGCGGATTGGTCGCGCTGATGGCGTCGTTCGTGCGGGTGGACGCGAAGTCGCGGATCCAGCTCACGCGGCCGAGGAATTTCCAGTCGTCCGGCAGCTTGAGCAGCAGTTCGTGCGTGCCCTTCAGGTAGGTGGTGAACGCGTCGCCGCGGTCGTAATTCAGGTCGCCCTGGTCGCCCAGGCCGCTGGTCGGCGCCAGGCAGCCGGCCGGCGCGCCGGCGCCCGTGGCGCCGGCCGTGATCAGGGTGCAGGCCTGCTTCTGGGCGCGGATGCCGATGCCCGCGGTGACCGTCGAATCGAAGGAGCCGGAAATCGATCCGGACTGGAACGTGGCCGCCTGGGCTGCGCCGGCCCAGGCAAGGAACACGGCGAGTGCTGCACGCGTCTGTTTGGTTGTCATCCTGTTTCCCGTCTTGTTATGAATCTTGTGAGTCGCTGTCGATGCCGGCGAGGTGCCGGGTACGATGCATCCTAATCGTGGAGTTTCCGGCGCCGGTATCGAAAACTGGCAATTCGCAGGCATGGCGAAACGGGCCGGCAAAAACGAAAACCGGCCGCACGGGCGGCCGGTCGGAACATCGACGACACACACGGTCAGAACGTGTGCCGCACCCCCAGCACCAGTGAGCCAGGGTCGTCGCCCGCGGCGACCGCGAGGGCGGCGCCCGTGTTGCCGTTGATGCCGAAGCGGGAGCGTTGCCCGTTGCGGATCGTCGCGGCGCCGGCGTACAGCATCGAACGCTTCGACAGGTTGTAGTCGTAGCGGATGCTGAATGCCGTCGCATCGGCGTCCGCCACGCTGCGGTTGCGCAGGCGCCCCGCGTCCAGCAACAACGATCCCGGCCCGAGCGGGATCAGGAGTCCCAGTTCGAGGGCGTCGTTGCGGGCCGCGTCGAGGTCGTCGCGCCGCGACTGGGCCAGCACGCTCGCCTTCACGGTCCCGACGACATAGCTTGCGCCGACCGCGTAGAAGCGGTCCGTGTTCGCGGCCGTCGTCTTGCGCGTCTCGAGCGCCGCATTGGCCGAGAAGGGACCGCTGTCGTACTGCAGCGACGCGCTGTGGATGTTGCCGATGTTGGTGCCCGGCTGCGCCGTGTTCTCGCCCAGGCCGGCAAGTACCCGTGCCTTGAAGCCGGCATACGACGGCGAGGCATAGCTGACCGAATTGTTCACCCGCAGCACCGAGTTGTCGGTGAAGTAGTTCGACGCATTGCCCCATCCCATGCCGCCGCCCAGGCCGTACGTGACGAGCGTGAAGAAGTACGGCGAATAATGGCGGCCGAGCGTGACGTCGCCGGCGCGCGTGGCGACGCCCACCCAGGCCTGGCGCCCGAACAGCAGGCCGCCCTGGCCCGACGTGCCGTCGTCGACGTTGATGCCCGATTCCAGCATGAAGACCGCGCGATTGCCGCCGCCCAGGTCCTCGCTGCCGCGAAAGCCCAGGCGCGAGCCCGACACGCCGCCGCTCTGGAGCCGCGTGGCACCGGTCGCGCCGCCCGTCGCGTGCTCGAGGTACGTGTCCAGCACGCCGAACACGGTCACGTTGTCCTGCGCGCACGCCGGCGCGACGACGCACAGCGGCGCCAGCAGGCTTGCCGCCATCCGCCTCATGCCGTGCCCTCCTGCGCGCGCGTGCGCACGGCGGCAAGGAGCACGAACACGCTCAGCACGATGAGGGCGCTGAGGATGTACAGCGCGTTGTCCATGCTGCCGGTGGCCGTCTTGATGCGGCCGATCGCCCACGGGCTGACGATGCCGCTCGTGATGCCGACGCTGCTGATCACCGCGATGCCGCCCGCGCGCGCCTCGGCCGACAGGCTGGACGTCGGGATCGCCCAGAAGATCGGCATGGCCGCGAACAGCAATACCGTCGCCGTCGACAGCAGCGCCAGCGCGGCCACGAGGCTGCCCGGGTGTGTCGTCAGCGCGGCCAGGGCGACGGCACCGCCGGTCGCGCACATGGCGAAATAACGCGGGTGGCTCGCACGACGGTCCGCCCGGCGCGCGATGAACAGCAGGCCCACGGCACCGATCGCATTCGGGATCACGGAATACAGGCTGACCTGCACGACGTCGCTGACGCCGAAGTCGCGGATCATCAGCGGCATCCAGAAATTCAGGGTGAGCGTCGCAGCCGTCATCGCGAAGTAGACGATGGCGAACACGTAGACCCGCGGGTTGCGCAGCCCGGCGGCCGACACGTGGCCGCCACGTGCGCCGCTGTCGCCCAGGTCGGCCGCGAGACGCGCCTTCTCGGCGGCGCTGAGCCAGTCGACGTCCTTCGGGTGATCCTGCAGCCAGAAGTGGCCGACGACGGCCAGCACGAGTGCCGGTGCGCCTTCGATGACGAACATCCACTGCCACCCTTTCATGCCCAGCACGCCGGCCATGTCGCGCATGATCCAGCCGGACACCAGGCCGCCCAGGACGCCGGCGACCATCACGCCCGCGAAGAAGATCGACATGACGGACGCGCGCCGGCGCGGCGGGAACCAGTACGTCAGGTACAGCACGATGCCGGGGAAGAAGCCGGCCTCGAACACGCCCAGCAGGAAACGCAGGAGATAGAACTGGTTGGGGCTCGCGACGAACATCATCGCGACGGACGCGCTCCCCCACAGCAGCATGATGCGCACGAACGTCTTGCGCGCGCCGTATTTCGCCAGCAGCAGGTTGCTGGGCACCTCGAACAGCACATAGCCGATGTAGAACACGCCGGCGCCCAGGCCGTACATGGCGTCCGTGAAGCCGAGGTCCTGCTTCAGCTGAAGCTGGGCGAACCCGATGTTGATGCGGTCGAGGAAGGATACGACGTAGCAGATGAAAAGAAAGGGGATGATGCGGCGGGATATCTTGCGGTAGAGGGCGTCGTCGGTACCGTCGGCGGCTGCGGACGGCAGCCCGTCCGCTCGGGTCGTAGCGTGATACATGCGTGTCTCCGGATATTGTTATGGAATTCATGGTAGGAGCGCATGAGGTATGTGGCAATCTCATGGCGCTCATACCTGTTATGAACAGGATGGCTGGCGCGTCACAGCCCGCCCATGGCGACGTACTTGAGTTCCATGTATTCGTCGAGCCCGTGGCGCGATCCCTCGCGGCCGATGCCGGACGACTTGACGCCGCCGAACGGTGCCACCTCGGTCGAGATCTGGCCCGTGTTCACGCCAACCATGCCGTATTCCAGGCGACGCGACACGCGCCAGGCGCGCGCGTGGTCCCTGGTATAGAAGTACGCCGCCAGGCCGTATTCCGTGTCGTTGGCCAGCGCGATTGCCTCGGACTCGTCGGTGAAGCGGAACAGGGGCGCGACCGGTCCGAAGATCTCTTCCCTCGCCACTGCCATCGCAGGTGTCGCGTCGGCCAGCACGGTGGGTTCGTACCAGCTGCGGCCCAGCGCATGGCGGCGGCCGCCGGCCAGCACGCGCGCGCCCTTGCCGAGCGCGTCGTCCACCAGTTCCTCGACCTTGGCGACGGCCGCGTCGTCGATCAGCGGGCCCACCGTCACGCCCGCCTCGCGGCCGTTGCCGACCTTGAGCAGCCCGACGGCCACGGCCAGCTTCGCCGCAAAGCGTTCGTAGATGCCATCCTGGACGAGGAAGCGGTTGCTGCACACGCACGTCTGGCCGGCGTTGCGGTACTTGGACGCGATGGCGCCGGCGACGGCCGCATCGACGTCGGCGTCGTCGAACACGATGAACGGCGCATTGCCGCCCAGTTCCAGCGACAGCTTCTTGACCGTGTCCGCGCATGCGCGCATCAGGTGGATGCCGATGGGTGTCGATCCCGTGAAACTCAGCTTGCGCACCACGGGGCTCGCCGACAGCGCGCCGCCGATGGCGCTCGCCTTTCCCGTCACGACGCTGAACACGCCGGGCGGCACGCCCGCGCGCACCGCGAGTTCGGCCAGCGCCAGCGCCGACAATGGCGTCTGCTGCGCGGGTTTCAGCACGACCGCGCAGCCGGCGGCGAGCGCGGGCGCCACCTTGCGCGTGACCATCGCGGCCGGGAAGTTCCACGGTGTGATGGCGGCACATACGCCGACCGGTTCGCGCGTCACCACGAGCTGACGGTCGCGCGCCGGCGACGGGATCACTTCGCCATAGGCACGCCGGGCCTCCTCCGCAAACCATTCGATGTACGCGGCCGCATAGGCGATTTCGGCTTTCGCTTCCGCCAGCGGCTTGCCCTGCTCCGCCGTCATGATGACAGCCAGGTCGTCCTGGCTGGCCAGCACGAGATCGTGCCAGCGGCGCAGGATGCGGGCGCGTTCGGCCGCCGTGGTATCGCGCCACGTCTGGAACGCGGTATCGGCGGCCGCGATCGCGCGTTCGGTCTCGGCCGCGCCGCAGAATGGCACGCGGGCGATGGTGGTGCCGTCGGCGGGATTGACGACGGGCGCGGTCACGCCTTCGTCGCCCCCCACCCATGCACCGCCGATGAGGCAGGACTGGCGCAGCAGCGCCGGATCGTTCAGTTCGAGCATGGACTTCCTTTCAGTATGCGGCGCCGGCTTTGGCGCCGTCTGCCTTGAAACGCGCAGCCAGCGCGACGGCGGCATTGCGCAGCAACAGCGCGTCGACGCCGACGAGCACGAAACTCGCGCCGGTCTCGCGGTACGAAGCGGCCAGCGCCGGATCGGCGGAGAACACGCCGGCAGCCTTGCCTGCGGCGGCGATCTGGCCGATGGCGCGGGCGACGGCATCCCTGACGTCGGGATGGCCGGGATTGCCGAGATGCCCCAGCGACGCCGCCAGGTCCGACGGCCCCACGAACACGGCGTCGACGCCGTCCACCTCGAGGATGCCGGCCAGGCCGTCCAGCGCGGTACGCGACTCGATCTGCACGATCAGGCATTGTTCGTCGTCGGCATGCGCGAAATAATCGGCGACGCCGTTCCAGCGCGCGGCCCGCGCCATCGCCGTGCCCACGCCGCGGATGCCGTGCGGCGGATAGCGCATCGCGCGCACCAGTGATCTCGCCTGTCCGGCCGTTTCCACCATCGGCACCATCAGCGTCTGCGCGCCCGCGTCGAGCAGCTGCTTGATGACGGCGGGGTCGTGGTCGCGGGTGCGCACGACGGGCCGCACCGGATGCGCCGCCAGTACCTGCAGCTGGGCGATGATCGTCCGCAGGTCGTTGGGGCCGTGCTCGCCGTCGATCAGCAGCCAGTCGAAACCGGTGCCGGCCACCAGGTCGGCGACATACGGCTCGGCCATTCCGAGGAACAGCCCGATCTGCTGTTCGCGCGCCGCGAGCGCGCGCTTGAAAAGGTTGCGTGGCATGTGCATCCGGCCTCCTAGACGAAGCGCGCGCTGATCGCGCCCAGCGTGCCGTAGTCGATGTGGAAGGTGTCGCCCGGACGGATCCTGACGGGACGGGTGAACGAGCCGGCGAGGATGACCTGCCCCGGCTCCAGCGCCACGTCGAACGGCGCGAATTTCCTGGCCAGCCACGCGATGCCGTTGGCCGGATGATTCAGCACGCCCGCCGCGACGCCGCTCTCCTCGATCACGCCGTTGCGGTACAGGAGCGCCGCGACCCAGCGCAGGTCGACGTCCATCGGCTTGATGGGACGGCCGCCCATGATGATGCCGACGTTGGCGGCGTTGTCGGAAATGGTGTCCATTACCTTGCGCGGGCGTCCGGTTTCCGGATCGATGCGGTGGCAGCGCGCGTCGATGATTTCGACGGCCGGGATCACGTAGTCGGTGGCCGACAGCACGTCGAGCATGCTGACGTTTTCCCCGGCCAGCCGGTCCTTCAGGATGAACGCGAGTTCCACTTCGAGCATGGGGTCGATGAAGCGGTCGCACGGGATGTCGCTCCCATCCTTGAACACCATGTCGTCCAGCAGCGTGCCGTAGTCCGGCTCGTCGATCTGCGACGACATCTGCATGGCGCGCGACGTCAGGCCGATCTTGTGGCCGATGATCCTGCGGCCCTCGGCAAGTTTCAGCCTGATCCACTCGCGCTGGATCGCATACGCGTCGGGAATCGTGATGTCGGGGTGCTCGAGCGAGATCTGAGGCACCTGCCGGCGGCTCTTCTCCGCTTCGTGCAGGCGTCGGGCGGCGCGTTCGATTGCAAATTGTGTAAGCATCCTTGTTTCTTTCTGTGTCACGCCGCGGACTTCTTGTAGCGCGCGTGGATGTTGTTCTGCTTCCAGGTGCCGGCTTCGCCGAACTCCACGATTTCCAGCGACAGCGCCAGGCCGCGCCGGGCGTACAGGTCGGCGAAGTGTTCCGTCATCAGGCGGAACAGGGCATCGCCGGTCCGCTGCTGTGCTTCCGGAGACCGGCCGCTGCCGATCTTCAGCGTGGCGTGGACGAACGCGTCGTCGTGACGGCCGTCGGCCACGCACCAGTCGTGCAGCCGGACGGCGCGCGAGCGGATGCCTCCCGTCGGGTAGATGCCGTCCTGGGCGATGAGGACGTCGTTGGCCTGCTTCAGCAGCGCGGGAATCGCGGCGTCGTCGTAGATGTTGTCCGTGCACTCGAACGTGAGGTGTGGCATGGCGTCTCCTCACACGGGCAGGATGGCGTTGAGCTGTCCCGTGCCGGACGAGCCGAAGTAAGGCGTGACGATCTCCGCCTTGCCGTCGTAGTCGTCCCAGCCGAGGGCGCCGAGCAGCATCGCCGTGTCATGCATGAAGCCCTCGCCATGACACTTGGTCGCGTACTCCGGCAGCATGCCGCAGAAGGCTTTCCAGTCGCCGTTCTTCCACAGTTCCACGACGTGGCGGTCGGTCGTTTCGAGGAACGGATCCCAGACCCTGTGCAGGAATTGCTCGGACACGCCGTTCTGCGCGAAGCGGTGCGACAGCGAACCGCTGGCGAAGATGGCCACGGTGCCGTCGTAGTCGTCTTCGATCGCGCGGCGGACGGCGCGGCCGAACGCCACGCTGTCGGGCAGGTTGTGCGCCATGCACAGCGCCGATACCGACACGACCCTGAACCGCTTGTCCTCGTTCATGTAGCGCATCGGTACGAGCGCACCGTATTCGAGGCCGAGGCTCGTGTCGTCGTGGGCACGGGTGTGCACCCCGGCCTGTGTGGCGGCGTCGGCGATCAGCTTGCCGAGCTGCGGATTGCCGTCATACGCGTACGGCAGGTTCTTGATGAAGTGCGGCAGTTCGTTGCTGGTGTAGATGCCCTCCCAGCGCGGTGCGCAGTTGATGTGGTAACCGCTGTTGACGAGCCAGTGCGTATCGAACACGACGATCGTGTCCACGCCCAGCGCACGGCAGCGGCGCGCGATTTCCTTGTGGCCGTCGATGGCGGCCTGGCGGCAGCCCTTGTGCGGGCCGTCCTGCTCCGACAGGTACATCGACGGCACGTGGGTGATCTTGGCGGCGAGTGCGAGTTTGCCCATGATGTCTCCTCCGTGATGATCAAACGCCCCAGCGGGGGATAGTGTGATTGCCGTAGGAGACCGCGACGTTCTTCGCTTCGCAGAACACTTCGTAGCTGTAGTGATTGCCCTCGCGGCCCGTGCCGGACGCCTTGACGCCGCCGAACGGCTGGCGCAGGTCGCGCACGTTCTGGCTGTTCACGAAGGTCATGCCGGCCTCGATGGCCTTCGCCATGCGCATGACGCGGCCCGTGTTCTCGGTCCACAAGTACGACGACAGCCCGTACACGGTGTCGTTGGCGATGCGGATCGCCTCCTCTTCCGTCCTGAAGCGGATGATGCAGGGCACCGGTCCGAAGATTTCCTCCTGGGCGATCCGCATGCGGTTGTCGACGTCGGCGAACACGGTCGGCTGCACCCAGTTGCCGCCCTTCAGGTGGGCGGGCACGTCGGGCGTGCCGCCACCGTAGACGAGCGTCGCGCCTTCGCGCTGGCCCAGTTCGATGTAGCCCGTCACCTTGTCCCAGTGGCCGCGGCTGATCAACGGGCCGATGATCGTGTCCGGATCGAGCGGATCGCCGACCTTCAGGCGCGCCGCGCGGCCGGCGAAGTCGGCGACGAATCTGTCGTAGATCCTGTCGTGCACGAGGATGCGCGAACCCGCCGTACAGCGCTGGCCGTTGTTCGAGAAGATCATGAAGATGGCGGCATCGAGCGCGCGCTCGTAATCCGCGTCGTCGAAGATGATGAAAGGCGATTTACCGCCCAGCTCCATCGAGAACTTCTTCAGGCCGGCCGTCCTGACGATGCGGTTTCCGGTCGCCGTCGAGCCCGTGAACGAGATCGCGCGTACGTCCGGATGCGCGATCAACGGCTCGCCGGCCATATGGCCGTAGCCGTGCACGACGTTGAACACGCCCGGCGGAATGCCCGCTTCCAGTACCAGCTCGCCGAGGCGGCTGGCGGTCAGCGGCGACAGTTCCGACATCTTCATCACGGCCGTGTTGCCCAGTGCCAGACACGGTGCCGTCTTCCACGTGGCGGTCATGAACGGCACGTTCCACGGCGAGACCAGCGCGCACACGCCCACCGGTTGCCACAGCGTATAGTTCAGGTGGCCCGTGTCGGAGTCGTACGTTTCGCCGTGCTGGTGCTGGGCAAGTTCGGCGAAATAGTAGAAATTGTCGGCGGCGCGCGGGATCAGCGCCTTCTTCGTCTGCCCGATGACCTGGCCGCAGTCGCGCGTCTCCAGCTCGGCCAGTGCCGGCACGTCGGCGGCAATCAGGTCGCCCAGCTTGCGCAGCAGGCGGGCGCGCTCCCTGGCGGGTGTCGCGGCCCAGCCGGGAAACGCGGCCTTCGCGGCGGCGACGGCGGCGTCGACCTCGGCCTGGCCGCCGCTGGCGACGGTGGCGAGCACCTCGCCGGTCGCGGGGTTGACGGTGTCGAACGCGTTATCGCTGTCGACCAGGCGGCCGTCGATCAGGTGTCGTACATGTGTCGTCATGGGTTACTCCTCTGCTTGAACGATGGTATTGACCAGGGTGCCGATGCCTTCGATCTCGGTCTCGACCACATCGCCGGCCTTCACGTCGGCCAGCCCCTCGGGCGTGCCGGTCAGGATCACGTCGCCCGGGTACAAGGTCATGAACGACGACAGGTATCCGATCAGCGTCGGGATGTCGAAGATCATGTCGGCCGTCGTGCCCTGCTGCGTGGTCGTGCCGTTCACGCGCGTCGCGAGCTTCAGGTTCATGGGATCGGGCACGTCGGCGCGGTCGACCAGCCATGGTCCCAGCGGCGTGCAGCCGTCGCGGTTCTTCACGCGCAGGTTCGGGCGGTAGTAGTTTTCGAGGTAGTCGCGGATCGCGTAGTCGTTCGCGACGGTGTAGCCGCGCACGATCTCGTAGGCGCGCTCCTTCGGCACGCGGTAACCCTGCTTGCCGATCACGACGGCCAGCTCGCACTCGTAGTGCATGTACGTGGCATCCTTCGGCCTGCGGGTGAATGCGCGGTGACCGATGATGCCGTTCGTCCCTTTCAGGAACACCAGCGGCACTTCCGGCGCCTGGAACGCGAGCTCCTTCGCGTGGTCCGCGTAGTTCAGGCCCAGCGCGAAGACGGTGCCGGCCTCGATCGGCGCCAGCCATTCCACCTTGTCCCCGTCGAGCAGGCGGCCGTCGGCGAGACGTACGCTCCCGTCGGCTGCCGGGGTCACGTCATGGATGGCGCCCTGGAAGGCGATGCGTCCGTGTTTCATCGTGCGTCACCTTCGATCGTGAATGCCAGCGCACCCAGACCATGGGCAGACACGCGGACCCGGCTGCCGACGCGGGCACGCGCCGCGTCGTAGCGCACGCCGACCAGCAGCACGTCGCCGGCGCGCAAGGTCATGAATGCCGTCACGTCGGCCAGCAGCTGCGCCGGATCGCGCACGAGGCTGGACAGCGCCCAGCCATCCGCGAGGCAGCCGTCGATGTCGATGCCCAGTTCCAGGCGCGACAGGTCGCACGGCGGATGGATGGTGCTCAGCGGGAGCGCGCCATCGAAGCACTTCTCGCGGATCGCCGGACGGTAGTAGCTGGCATGCGGCAGGCTCAGGTCCGCGGCCAGGACGATGCCCGACACGGCGTCCAGCGCATCGGCTGGCGCCAGGCGCGCGGCGGACCGCCCCATGACGAGGCCGATCGTCGCCCCCACCTCCACGTCCGTCGCGCCCTGCGGCAGGCGCACGGTCGCGCCATCGCCGACACGCGTGCCGGCCGGCTTGATGTACAACACCGGCGCCCTCGGCGCCCCCTTGTAAGGCGCGGCGTCGAGGTCGCCGAGCGCCCGCACCGACGCGCCGTCGTTCAGCACCACGCCGTACACGGTAGCCGTGGGCGCGACGCTATCCCGGATGAATTGCATGAGATTGTCTCCTTCGCGAAAATTCATTAAGATGTTAGTCATTAAGATATTAACGAGTCAACCGGTTTTTCGCGCAGGTGTTGCGCGGGCGATCGACTACAATACGGCCATGGTCAAGAAAATCGAGTACCGCAACCTGCCCAACATGTTCCTGAAAGCGCGGGAAGTCCTGCTGGGCCAGTTCCGTCCCATCATCACGCACTTCGGTCTCACCGAGCAGCAGTGGCGCATCCTGCGCGTGCTCGCCGATACGGGCGAGCTGGAACAGCGGGAGATTTCGGAAACGTGCGTGATCCTCGGTCCGAGCCTGACCGGCGTGCTGTCGCGCATGGAGGACATGGACCTGATCGTGCGCACACGCATGGAGGAAGACCAGCGCCGCGTCACCGTGCGCATGACGACGCTGGGCGAGAAGATCGTCGACACGCTGAGCCCCCTGATCACGCAGCAGTATCGCAACCTCGAACAGGCGTTCGGGCCGGAGCTGATCGCGGAGGTGTTTTCCGTGCTGGACAGGTTCGTCGACGTGGATCGGGAAGCGATCCGGCAGGTCGAACTGCCGGACCGGCGCGCCGTCGACAAGGAGATCGCGCGGTTGATGAAATGACGGCGGTCAGCGGGGAATGCCGCCCATCGAATACGCGTCGGCGGCGATCTTCCATACCCCGCCTTCGCGCCGGAACACGTACAGGCTGCGCACCTTGAACCGCGACGCCGGCGCCTGGTCGACGTTGCAGTCCCAGACGACCCACGCATAGGCGGCATCCGGCCCGAGCGGCCACGCCTCGTGGACGGCAAGCCGCGCGGTCTTCGTCTCCCTGAACAATGCCTGCAGCGTCGTTTCCAGCTGCGCCGTGCCGCGCACGAGATCCGTCCCGCCTTCGCCCAGCGTGGTCACGTCCCGCGTGAAATAACCTGCCGCGAGGGCACGGGCATCGTGCCGTGTCCAGTCCGCGCCGAGCGCATCGGCGCGTCGCTGGAGCTGCGCCCGGAGGTCCTGCTGCGCGCGCGCCGGCAAGACCAGCGCCGCGACCGCGATGGCGGCCGCGTAACGTATCGCGAAGGTCTTCATTGCGTCTGCGTCCCGAGGAAGCACGTCACGGCCGTGCGGTCCGCGTCGTTCCTGATGCCGGTGAACGGCATCGTCGTCCCGGGCCTTGCGGCCGCCGGCGCTTTCAGGAACAGGTCGAGCGTCTTCGTGTCCCACGTGTCCTTTGCGTCCGCCAGCGCCGGCGAATACTGAAAGCCCGTGGCCTTGCCGACGGCGCGGCCGACGACACCGGACAGGTTGGGGCCGACGAGATGGCCCTGCTCCCGCTTCGCCGTATGGCACATGGCACATTTGCTCTCGAAGACCTGCCGGCCGCGCGCGGGCACGCAGGATTCGGCCCGGGACAGCGCAGGCAGCCACGCGGCCGCCATGCCAAGGAATAACGCGATCGTCCTGTTCATGTTCATCCTTTCAGATGGGTGATGACTTCGTGCGCCGCGCGCACGCCGCCTTCGATGGCACCGTCGATGAAACCCTTCCAGCCGTGTGCACTGTCCGCGCTCGCGAAGAACACGTTGCCTTCACGCGCGTTCAGCGGGTCGAGGTAGCGGGTGGTCTGGTGCGGGCGGTACATGGCCCACGTCCCGCGCGCGAACGGATCTTCCGTCCACTGGTAGCCGGTGACGCTGACGACGTCCGCACCCGGCAACAGGGTACGCAGCGCGGCCTGCACCGAGGATTCGTCGTTGATGTCGAGCTTGTCCGGCGGTCCGAAGCACACGAGCAAGGTGCCGTCGTCCAGTTCGCGGTCGGTCCACACGGCCGTGATCGGATGGGGGAACGGCGCGTAGCCCATCCAGTTGCCCACCTTTTGCCGGACATGGATGTAGCACTTGGTCCCTTTGCCGATATGTTCCTCGTGCGACGCCTGCATCTTCGCGGCGGACAGCGGCGGGGAAAACTCGACCGTCTTCAACACGTTCATCGGCACCGTGCAAATGACCGCGCGGCCGGTGTAATGCCGCCCCGCCGTCGTCGTCACCGTCGTCGTCCCGTTCTCCGTGCGCACGGTGCGGACGGGCGTCGACAGCAGGAGATCGACCCTGGCGTCGCCCAGCATCGCGTGGGCCAGGGCGGACGTGCCTTCGGCGAGCTTGTAGCGTCCGAGCTTGTTGTTCATGGTTTCCATGTCGAAGTCGCCGAGCGACCACCACTTGATCTGGTCAATGGCGCCGGCCAGGCGCGGATCGTTGTGGCAGTCGAGCGCCAGGAACGCGCCGACGAGGGCGCGCTGGTCCGGGGGCAGCCTGAGCCGGTCGAGACGATCCTGCATCGACAGGTCGTCGTACTTTGCCACCGCCTTCGAGAAGAACGGATCGGCCGCGCGCGGAAACACGGTGCGACCCGACTGCCCGTCGACGTCGCAGAACTTCCTCATGCCCTCGCCCAGCAGCGGAAATACCTTGTCCGCCCGCCCCCGTTTCAGTCGTCCCTGCGCGAGCCAATGGATCGTGTCCGGGTTGAATCCGGGGCTTTCCGTGATGTTGAGGCCGTAGCGGCGCACTTCCGACCATACGAACGGCTGGGTCCAGTGGATCCACGTACCGCCCAGTTCGAGATGCTTGCCGGCGAACTGCGTCGTGAACGTGCGGCCGCCGATGCGGTTGCGAGCTTCGACCAACAGCGTTGTCGCCCCGCGCTGGGCGCAGTCGCGTGCTGCCGCGAGACCCGCGAAGCCGGCGCCGATGACGATCACGTCGAATGCGGCGCCGTCCGGTACCGACGTGCTGCCGGCGGTTGCCGCCGCGTGTTCTCCCGCCCGCACGGCGTGGGTGCCCAGCGTCGCGCCCGCGGCCGCAACGCCGGCCTTCAGGAACGCGCGGCGGCCTGATGTAGTCTGCTCCATGTGACTCCTCTTCTGGTTTTAAATGCGGTCGATTGACCGCTTTTTTTATTTATAGACCAGGACTTTGGAGATTGCAACAGTCACGGCAAAAAAAGAAGTCGTTTGACCACAAAATTGGATCCCGGCTATCATGTGCCGCATGACAGCCAATCGCCCCACGCCACCGCATCCCCCGTCCTCGCTCACCGACGTCGCCACGGCACGCACTGCCAAGGGCCAGGCCGCGGTCGACAGGATCCTGCAGGCCGCGATCGAGTTGCTGGCGCACGAAGGCCAGGCCGCGCTGTCGATGCGCAAGATCGCGGAGCGGGTGGACATGGGACTGTCCGCGGTCCAGCGCCATTTCCCGACATGGGAAGCGCTGTTCCGGGCGATGATGACGCGCGTGACGGCGGAATACGTGCGGGTCTTCGACGCGCACCTGAACGAAACGAAGGCGTCGCGCCAGAAGCAGTTCGAGAACGTGCTGGGTCACCTGCTGCGCGAAGTCAAGCGCCCGGTAACACAATCCCTGTTCGCGCAGGTATGGGCGCTCGCCCAGTCGAACGACTATGTCCGCACGATCATGCAGGACATGTACGCGTATGAACGGGGCGTATTCGAATTCTTCATCGCGGAATTGAACCCCGTTCTGGAAAAGAAGGACGTGGCCCGCCGGGCCGCGTTGATGCTGAGCCAGATCGAGGGCCTGATGCTCCTGATTCCCCAGCAGACCCGCTTCCCGGCCGGCCTGGCCGGGATCGAGCAACTCTGCATCGGGAACATCATCGCCCTCGCCCACGCGCCCCCGGCCCACTGAACCGGGGGCGGGGGTCGGATCCGGTCAGGTGGCTTCGACGTTGCGCCGCGCGATCGCGAACGCTTCGCGCAACACCTGCAGGTCACCGATGTGGTTCGCCAGCAGCAGGATCAGTTGGGCATTGAGCATCTTGCTCTGCTCGTCGCCGAGGTCCTGGTGCGTGTCGACCAGCATTTCGTAGAAGGCATCGTGGTCGGCGATGTTCGGCTCGACGTTGAGTGCCGTGTCGGTTCGGGCGTTCATGCGTGCTCCACCTGGCGTTCGGTTCGAGGGATGGCTTGCTGTGCGGCGCCGTTGCCGGTGGCACGCGCGACGGCGGCGCGCACGGCGGCCGTATCGACGTAGCGCCAGCGGGCGCACACGTGCTGGTCGGGTCGCAGCAGGTACAGCGTTCCTGGTCGCGCGTCGTAGCGCGCGGCGAGCAGGCCGTCGACGTCTTCCAGCATGCCGGGCCCCGCCTCGCCCGCCGGCGCGATCACCAGCGTCTGCACGGGAATGCGGTCGCCTGTCAGCATCTCCAGCTCGCGCAGCGTCTCCGCGTCGTTTTCGGCGCCCGCGAAATACAGGCCCGTGAACTCGTTCCCCGTCTGCCACAGCAGCCAGTCCGCTTCGCCCTGCGCGCGCACCGGTGCGTCAAGCGCCGGCGCGCCGGGACGCATCGCCCCGTCGAACACGTCGCTGTCCGGCGTATTGAGCGCCGTGTCGCCATACACGGACGGCATCGACAGGCGGCCGCTGTTGACGAGCTTGCGGGCGAACGGAAACGCTTTCGACAGCTGCAGCACGGCGTCGCGAAACAGCCGGCTCACCGCGCTCTTGGGCGTGATGAAATCGGTGGCGCGCGTCGAGTTCAGGATGTTCTCGTCGGCCGCATACTCGCGTTCGCGGGCATACGTGTCGAGCAGCGCATCCGGTGCCTTGCCTTCGATGACGAGGCGCAGCTTCCACGCGAGGTTGTCCGCGTCCTGGATACCGCTGTTCGCGCCGCGTGCGCCGAACGGCGAGACGCCATGGGCCGAGTCGCCCGCGAACAGCACGCGGCCGTGGCGGAAGTCGTCCATGCGCAGGCAGCAGAACGTGTAGATGCTGACCCATTCCAGTTCGAACTGCGTGTCCTTGCCCAGCAGCGCCTGGATGCGCGGGATGACGCGTTCCGGTTGCGTTTCGAGCACGGGATCGGCATCCCAGCCGAGCTGGAAGTCGATGCGCCAGACATTGTCCGGCTGGCGGTGCAGCAGCACCGACTGGCCCGGGTGGAACGGGGGATCGAACCAGAACCAGCGTTCGGTCGGGAAGTCGGCCGTCATCTTGACGTCGGCGATGAGGAAGCGGTCGCGGAACACGCGGCCATGGCTTTCCAGGCCCAGCAACCGGCGCGTCGCGCTCTTGGCGCCGTCCGCGGCGACGACGTACTGCCCTTCCAGCACATACTCGCCTTCGGGCGTCTCGACGGTCAGGCCGACGTGGTCCGGATGCTGCACGAGCCCGACGACCTTGCTGCGCCAGCGCAGGTCGATGTTCGGCAGTTCCTGCGCGCGTTCGTGCAGATAGCCTTCCACGTAGTACTGTTGCAGGTTGATGAACGCGGGGCGCTGGTGGCCCTGTTCCGGCAGCAGGTTGAATTCATAGACCTCTTCGTCGCGCATGAACACGCGGCCGACGTTCCAGCTGACGCCCTTGTCGACAATGCGCTGGCCGCACTGCAGGCGGTCGAAGATCTCGAGGGTGCGCTTGGCGAAGCAGATCGCGCGCGAACCGGCGGAGAGCTTGTTGTCGTCGTCCAGCAGCACGACGGGGATGCCCTGCTGTGCGAGGTCGATCGCCGTGGCCAGCCCGACCGGGCCGGCACCGACGACGATCACCGGGTGGCGCCTGGCGTCGCCGGTGGCCGGTGCGTAGTCGAACACGCACCGTTGGTAATCGATATCCATGTCCGGCTCCGTTCAGGCTTGCAGCGAGTGCCACATTTCCTTGTCGCGCTCCGCGGTCCAGATGCGCGGATGCTTGATGCCGCTGGCCTCGTCGTAGGCGCGCGTGACGTCGAACGGCAGGCAGTGCTCGTAGATGAACACGTGGCCGAACTTCGGATCCATCTTGCTGCGCGTGTGCGCCATCGCTTCCTTCAGCGTCATCTTGGCGGCGACGGCCTCTTTCGCGGATTGCAGCAGGGTCGTGACGAAGTCCTTCGTGTAGTCGATGCCGGCGTTGACCTCCTGCGGCGTGACGAGGGCAGGACCGCGACCCGGCACGAGCTTCTCGGCGCCGAGCGCGCGCAGCGCTTCCAGCGTGGCCGGCCATTCTTCCAGCTGGGCGTCGCCCGTGTAGGCGGCGGCGTCGAATTCGACCAGGTCGCCCGAGAAGCAGATCTTCTGCGACGGGATCCACGCGATGGTGTCGCCCTTCGTGTGGCCCATGCCGATGTGCGCGAGACGAACTTCCAGCTTGCCCATGAAGATCGTCATCTCTTTTTCGAAGACCATCGTCGGCCACGACAGGCCCGGCACGGACTCGACGCCCGCGAACAGGCGCGGGAAACGTTCGATTTCCGATTTCATGTCCTGCTCGCCGCGCTCGACGATCAGCTCGTAGGTGCCGCGCGACGCGATGATCTGCTCACCCCCTTCCTTGAAGTAGGCCGACGCGCCCAGCACGCGCACGGCGTGGTAGTGGGTCAGCACGACGTACTTGATCGGCAGGTCCGTGACACTGCGGATGTGCTTGATCAGCGACTGGGCCATCACCGGCGTGGCGGTGGTGTCGATCACCATGACGCCATCGTCGCCGATGATCACGCCCGAATTCGGGTCGCCTTCCGCGGTATAGGCATATGCGTTGTCCGACAGCTTGATGAAGCTGGTCTTCTTCTCTTCCAGGTCCGCCTGCGAAGCGAATTTTTTTTCTGCCATGATGCAATCTCCTCGATGATGCCGAGCTTGTTGTCGGTAGGCAGACGATACGAGTTGCCGTATTATCCGTAAATCGGGTAACGTCGATAACGACTATGAACACCATACATAACGCCGACCTGGACCTCAATCTGCTGCCCGTGTTCGACGCGTTGATACGCATCGGCAACGTCAGCCGCGCGGCCGAGGAATTGAACATGTCGCAGAGCGCCGTCAGCCATGCCTTGAAGCGCCTGCGTGCCTTCTTCGGGGATCCGCTGTTCCTCAAGACGGGCAGCGGCATGCAGCCGACGCCGCGCGCGCTGGAACTGCGGCAGCCCATCCTGAACGTCATGGGCACGGTGCGCGGCGAACTGCTGGTGCGCGAGGGTTTCGATGCGGCCGTCGCCCGGCGTACGTTCACGCTGTGCCTGACCGACATGGGCGAGCTGATCTTCCTGCCGCGGCTCATCTCCCGCCTGCGCGAGGCGGCGCCGGGCTGCACCTTGCGCACGCTGCAGCTGCCGATGGACCAGGTGCCGCCGGCGCTCGAAAGCGGAGAAGCGGATCTCGCGCTCGGGTCGCTGCACGCGGTGCCGGAGGGCCTGTACCAGCAACAGCTGTTCACGCGCTCCTTCGTCACCATCGTCAACCGGAGAAATCGCGCCATCGGCGACGTGCTGTCGCGCGAGCAGTTCTTCGAGCTGGAACACATCGTCGTGTCGATGTCGGGTCGCATCCAGGATGCCTACGATGCCGTCGTCGACGAGCTGGCCGGCCCGCGCCGCATCTATCTCACGACGCCCCATTTCCTCACCGTGCCGATGATCATCGAGCAGAATCCGCAACTGATCGCCACCGTGCCGCGCGAACTGGCAACCAAGTTCGCCAGCTATAACAGCATCCGCATGGTCGACACGCCCGTCGCCGTGCCGCCGTTCGCGATCCGCCAGCACTGGCATCCGCGCTTCCAGCACGATGCGGCGAACACGTGGCTGCGCAGGCTCGTCAAGGAGACGTTCGACACGCACCCCGAGTGAGCACCGTCACTCGGCGAAGTGCTCTGCGACCAGCGTGCGCAGCCAGCGGTTGCCCTCGTCCTGGTTGTAGCGCCGGTGCCAGAACATATTGGTCTGCAGCGCCGGCAGCTTGAGCGGCGACTTCACGGCCTCCAGCTGGAACGGCCCGGCCGCACGTTCGGCCAGCTTCTGCGGCACGGTTGCGACGAGGTCCGTCGTGCTCACGATGTACGGTACGGCCGCAAAGTGCGGCACGCTGAAACTGGCCGCCAGGTCGATCCCGGCCTGCGCCAGCGCCTCGTTGATGGCGTCGTAAGGGCTTTCCATCGACGTCACGACGAGGTGGCGCGCGCCGGCGAGGCGCTTCATGGTGAGCGTCTCCCCTGCCAGCGGGTGCCCGCGCCGGAACAGGTGCACGTACGACTGGCGGAACAACCGGCGTTGATACAGCACGGCCGGCGCGTCGTCGAAGGCGCCGATGGCGAGATCGACGCGCCCCGCTTCCATGTCCGTGCGCAGGTCGACGAGGCCGGCCCGCCTCGAGGCGATATCGACCTGCGGCGCCACCTGCGCGCATGCCTCGATCAGCCGCGGCATGAAATACATCTCGCCGACGTCCGTCATCGCGATCGTGAAGCGGCGCCGGCTCGTGGCCGGATCGAACGCCTGCTCCGGACGCAGCGCCTGCTCCATCAGGCCCAACGCGGCCGCCACCTGCTCGGACATGCGCTCGGCGTACGGCGTCGGCTGCATCCCTTCGGTCGTGCGCACGAACAGCTCGTCGCCGACGCTGCGGCGCAGCCGCGCGAGCGCGTTGCTGACGGCCGACTGCGTCACTTTCAGCCTGCGCGCCGCGCTCGAGATCTGCCGCTCGCGGAACACTTCATGAAAGACCACCAGCAGGTTCAGATCCAGTTCGCGCAACTCCATCCGGGCACCCATTTACATTCGAAATAGTCATAATTTTTCTATTTATATCGTAAAATCCGCGCGGCTGCACTACATTGTCCCTGTACGCAACGTCCAGCACAGGAGACAACGTGAGCCTTACCCAAGACCACGCCGGTTACCAGTCCGGCTTCGGCAACGAATTCGCCACCGAGGCGCTCCCGGGCGCCCTGCCCGCCCATCAGAATTCTCCGCAACGCGCACCGTACGGCCTGTATGCCGAGCAGCTGTCGGGCACTGCGTTCACCGCGCCACGCGCCGCCAACAAGCGCAGCTGGCTGTATCGCATCCGCCCGTCCGCGATGCACCAGCCGTTCCGGCAGATCGACAACGGCCGCATCGCCAGCAGCTTCGACGACGTCGCCACCCCGCCGAACCAGCTGCGCTGGGATCCGCTGCCGCTGCCGCAGGTGCCCACCGACTTCATCGACGGCTGGGTGACGATGGCCGGCAACGGCTCGCCCGCCGCACAAAGCGGCTGCGCGATCCACCTGTACGCCGCCAACCGCGACATGGGCTACCGCTACTTCTACAGCGCCGACGGCGAACTGCTGATCGTCCCCCAGCAGGGCCGCCTGCACATCGCCACCGAGATGGGCGTGATCGACATCGAGCCGCAGGAAATCGCCGTGATCCCGCGCGGCGTGCGCTTCCAGGTCAGCCTGCCGGACGGCGAGGCACGCGGCTACATCTGCGAAAACTTCGGTGCCTTCCTGCGCCTGCCCGACATGGGCCCGATCGGCTCGAATGGCCTCGCGAACCCGCGCGACTTCCTGACGCCGCGGGCGGCGTACGAGGACCGCGAAGGCGACTTCGAGCTGGTCGCGAAATTCGGCGGCAATTTGTGGTCCGCCGAGATCGGCCACTCGCCGCTGGACGTCGTCGCCTGGCACGGCAACTATGCGCCGTACAAGTACGACCTGCGCCACTTCAACACCATCGGCTCCATCAGCTACGACCATCCGGACCCGTCGATCTTCCTCGTGCTGCAGGCTCCTTCCGACACGCCTGGTGTCGACACGCTGGACTTCGTGATCTTCCCGCCCCGCTGGCTGGCGGCCGAGGACACGTTCCGCCCGCCCTGGTTCCACCGCAACGTCGCGAGCGAATTCATGGGCCTGATCCACGGCCAGTACGACGCCAAGTCGACCGGGTTCCGTCCCGGCGGCGCGAGCCTGCACAACTGCATGAGCGGCCACGGCCCGGACGAACCCACGTTCACGAAAGCGAGCGACATCGACACGCGCACGCCGCACAAGGTCGACGACACGATGGCCTTCATGTTCGAGACGCGCGACGTGATCCGCCCGACCGCGTACGCACTGTCCTCGCCGCAGATCCAGCCGGATTACTTCCAGTGCTGGCAAGGCTTCAAGAAACTCTTCAATCCGAACAAGGCGTAACCATGCAGCTCAACGAAACCCATGACCCGTCGCTCACCAGCTGGGTCGATTCGGCCAACACGCCGGACACCGATTTCCCCATTCAGAACCTGCCGTTCTGCGTGTTCCGTCCGCGCGGCAGCGGGCAGGCGTTCCGCGGCGGCGTCGCCATCGGCGACCGGATCGTCGACCTCGCGGCACTGGGCAGCGCGCTGGACGGCGCAAGCCAGGAAGCACGCGATGCCGCCGGCCTGGCCGCGCGCGACAGCCTGAACGACCTGATGGCGGCCGGCCCGCAGGCATGGTCCGCGCTGCGCCTCGCGCTCTCGCGCCTGCTGCGCAGCGGCGCCACGCCGCGTCCGCACCTGCTCGTCGCGCAGGCTGACGCCGAATACACGGTGCCCGCCCGCATCGGCGACTACACCGACTTTTATACATCGATCCACCACGCGACCGCGGTCGGCCGCCTGTTCCGCCCCGATAACCCGCTGCTGCCGAACTACAAATGGGTGCCGATCGGCTACCACGGCCGCGCATCGACCATCGGCGTCTCGGGCCAGGCGTTCGCCCGGCCGCGCGGCCAGACACGCGGCCCGACGGATGCGGAGCCGAGCTTCGGCCCGTGCAAGCGTCTCGACTACGAACTGGAAGTCGGCATCTTCGTCGGTCGCGGCAACGACCAGGGCGAGCCCATTCCGGCGGACCAGGCCGAATCGCACGTGTTCGGCCTGTGCCTGCTGAACGACTGGTCGGCACGCGATGTGCAGGCCTGGGAATACCAGCCGCTGGGGCCCTTCCTGTCGAAGAACTTCGCGACGACGATCTCGCCGTGGATCGTCACGCTGGAAGCGCTGGCCCCGTACCGCGCCGCCTGGCAGCGCGACGCCGCCGATCCGCAGCCGCTGCCCTATCTCGACTACGCCGACCTGCGCGCGCGCGGCGGCCTGGACATCGAACTGGAAGTCCTGCTGGAGACGGCGACCATGCGCCGCGAAGGCCAGGCCCCGGCACGCCTGTCGCAGTCGAACTTCCGCCACTCGTACTGGACCGTCGCCCAGCTGATGGCGCACCACACCGTCAACGGCTGCGCGCTGAACCCGGGCGACCTGCTCGGCTCCGGTACGCAATCCGGTCCGGACGCCGCGGAAGCGGGATCGCTGCTGGAGTTGACGGTCGGCGGCAAGCAGCCGCTCACCCTGCCGAACGGCGAACAGCGCGTGTTCATCGAGGATGGCGACCGCATCGTGCTGCGCGGCTGGGCCGCCGCACCGGGCCGTCCACGCATCGGCTTCGGCGAAGCGTCGGGCACCGTGCTGCCGGCGAGGTGACGCATGAAGCTTTACACCTACTTTCGCAGCTCGGCCGCCTACCGCGTGCGCATCGCGCTGAACCTCAAGGGCATCGCGGCCGGGATGGCGCCCGTGCACCTGCTGAAAGACGGCGGCGAGCAGTTCAGCGCCGCGTACGACGCGCTCAATCCATCGCATCTGGTGCCGCTGCTGGAAGACGACGGCATGCTGCTGACGCAGTCGCTCGCGATCATCGAATACCTCGACGAGACGCATCCCCAGCCGCCGCTGCTGCCGCCGGACTCGCGCGGCCGCGCACGCGTGCGCGCGCTCGCCCAGGCCATCGCGTGCGACATCCACCCGATCAACAACCTGCGCGTGCTGAAATACCTGAGCGACGAACTGGGGGTATCGGCCGAACAGAAAGGTGCCTGGTACCGTCACTGGGTCGCGCTCGGCCTGCAGGCGCTGGAGACTCAGCTGGCACGTGATCCCGAGACGGGCCGCTTCTGTCACGGCGACACGCCCACGATCGCCGACTGTTGCCTGGTGCCGCAACTGTACAACGCGCGCCGCTTCGAGTGCGACCTGACGCCCTATCCGACCGTGGTGGCGATCGCGGAACGGTGCGAGGAACTGGCCGCGTTCGCGGATGCGCGGCCGGAACGGCAGGCGGACGCCCAATAAGCGCCCGCCGTTGCCAGGGTGGCCTGTTCAGCCCGTGCCTGGGCCGGACGGGCCCCATGGCAGCCTGTCATCGAATTTCAGCCGAGGGGCGGCAGGGACTGCCGGGCACGGATGATGTTGATCAGGGTGCGCAGCGCCGGATGGCTGTGGCGCCGGCTGCTGTAGTACATGTGGAAAGGCTCGCCGTGCGCGGCGAACGGATCCAGCACGATGCGCAGGCTGCCCTCGGCCAGTTCGCCCGCGATCCTGGATTCGAGAAGATAGGCCAGGCCCGCGCCGGATTTCGCCACGGCGATCGTCGTGGCCGTATCGTTGATCGTGATCGGTCCCGGCACCCGGATCCGGCGCCGTTCGCCGTCGATGTCGAATTCCCACTTGTAGGCCGAGTTGTCGCCGAGCAGCAGCTGCAGGCACCGGTGCTGCGCCAGGTCGTCGGGATGCGCCGGCTCGCCGTAGTTGGCCAGATACGCCGGGGCCGCCGCCACGACCCAGCGCTGGGGGCCGCTCAGGGGCACGGCGACCATGTCTTCCGGGACGTAATGCCCATACCGGACGCCGGCATCGTAGCCTTCCTCGACGATATCGATGGGCCGGTCTTCCACGACGACGGTCAGCCGTACGTCGGGATAGACACGGGCGAACGCCACGATCGCCGGTTCGATCAACAGGTAGGCCGCGTCCGCGAACACGTTGATGCGCAGTTCGCCATGGGCCGGCGTGGCCGATTCGATGAGCCCGAGCGCCGCACCGATCGCGTCGAAGCCGTCCCCCAGGCGCTTTGCAAGCTCGAGGCCGATATCGGTCGGGGCGACGGAACGCGCGGAACGGTTCAGCAGTTTCACGGCGAGGCGCGCTTCCAGCCGGCGCATGGCGTGGCTGGCTGCAGAGGGCGACAGGCCCAGCTGGATGGCGGCCGCCTTGAAGCTGCGCGTGCGCACGATGGCGAGAAACAGGCGCAGGTCGGCGAAATCGACGCGATCGATCAGGGGCATGGTTGAGAGAGAATCATCGCCGCGATGAATGCGGCTCATCTTCGAATGATAGCACTGCGGCAAGGCTGGGCGGTATAAAGATGGCTCGACAACTCGTGACCATCCCCATGTCCTCTCGCAACGAACTCAACATCCCGGACCTTGCCGGCAAGCGCATCCTCGTCACGGGAGCCTCGGCCGGCATCGGCGCAGCGGTTGCGCTCGGTTTCCTCGCGCAGGGCGCCCGTGTGGCGATTCACTACGGCGCCAACCGCGCCGGCGCCGAGCGCGTCGCCGCCGCCGCACCGGACCGTGCCGTGGTGGTACACGGCGACATGGCCGACCTGGCCGACACCGAGCGCGTCGTGCACGAGGCCGCCCGCCTGCTTGGCGGCCTCGACGGCATCGTGAACAATGCCGGCAACATGCTCGGCCGCATCCCGACGGAAGCGGCGACGGCCGATCATTTCGACCGGGTCGTCGATCTCAACGCCCGTTCGGTGTGGCAGGCCAGCATCACGGCAGTGCCCTACCTGCGGCAGGCCGGCGGCGGCTTCATCATCAACACGACGTCGATTGCCGCGCGCAACGGCGGCGGCCAGGGGGCGGTCCTGTATGCCGCAGCGAAGAGTTTTGTCAGCAATCTCACGCGTGGGCATGCGAAGGAGTTCGTGGCCGACGGTATCCGCGTCAACGCCGTCGCGCCCGGCGTGATCCAGACGGCCTTCCATGACCGCTACACGCCCGCCGACCTGCTGTCGGCCCAGGTCGGCACGATCCCGATGGGGCGCGCCGGGACCCCGGAAGAGTGCGTCGGCGCATACCTGTTTCTCGCTTCGAAAGAACTGTCCGGCTATCTCACTGGCCAGGTCATCGAAGTCAATGGCGGACAACTGATGGTTTAAGAAGGAAAAAAAGCATGCAACAAAGAAAACTGGGCCGCACCGGCGCGGCAGTCTCGGAAATCGGCTTCGGCGCGTGGGCGATCGGCGGCTCCTGGGGCGAGGTCAGCGTCGCGGATGCCAAGGGTGCGCTGCATGCGGCCCTCGACAATGGCGTCACGTTCATCGATACCGCCGACGTGTATGGCGACGGCCGTTCCGAACAGATCATCGCGGACGTGCTCGCGGAACGCGGCGGCGAGCGGCCGTTCGTGGCCACCAAGGCCGGGCGCCGCCTGTCGCCGCACGTGGCGGAAGGCTATACGAAGGCCAACCTGACGGCATTCGTCGAGCGGTCGCTGCGCAACCTGCGCGTCGACTGCCTGGACCTCGTGCAGCTGCATTGCCCGCCGACGCCTGTGTTTTATCAGCCGGACGTCTTCGGCGCCATGGACGACCTGGTCGCGGCCGGCAAGATCCGCCACTACGGCGTTTCCGTCGAGAAGGTCGAAGAGGGCCTGAAGGCCATCGAATACCCGAATGTCGCCACCGTGCAGATCATCTACAACATCTTCCGCCAGCGTCCGGCCTCGCTGTTCTTCGCGGAAGCGGCGCGGCGCGACGTCGGCGTGATCGTGCGCGTCCCGCTCGCGTCGGGCCTGCTGACCGGGAAGATGAGCGCCAGCACGACGTTCGCGGCGGACGACCACCGCGCGTTCAACCGCGAGGGGGAGTCGTTCGACAAGGGCGAGACGTTTGCCGGCGTCCCGTACGACCTCGCGCTCGAGGCCGTCGAACAGATCCGCGGACTGGTGCCGGGCGGCGCGACGATGGCCCAATTCGCGCTGCGCTGGATCCTGATGGAGCAAAGCGTCAGCACGGTGATCCCGGGCGCCAGGAATGCCGCGCAGGCGATCGCGAACAGCCGGGCCAGCGCGCTGGACGCGATTTCGCCGGCGGCGATGGAACAGCTGCGCGCGCTGTACCGCGAGCGGATCGCACCGCACGTGCACCATCTCTGGTGATCGTGGTACGCAACAGACAAGCGATGCTGCTGCCCTGAGCCGAACGGTCAGGCCGCCGCGAGGGCATTGAAGCTGAGCGGCGCCATCGGCAACTCGGCGTTCGTGGGCAGGCCGCGCGCGACTTCCAGCATCACGCCGCGCAGCCAGATGTGGCACGGATCGTTTTCCTGGAAGCGGTGCCATTGGAGACATTCGGCCAGCGGCGGCAGGTCGTAAGGCAGCGGCAGCACGCGGATCGGCAGCCGGCGCGCGCACGCGAGCGCGAGGCGCGTGTGCATCGTCGCGACGAGATCCGTGCCGACGAGCGCCGTCGCCATGCTGTAGAAATCGCTGGTGATCACGCGGATGCGGCGCTTGACGCCCTGCGCCTGCAACAGCAATTCCTCCATCGTCGGCGAGCGCGGACGGCCCAGCATCGGCGCGATATGCGACAGGCGCTCGTACGTGGCCGCGTCGAGAACGTCGCCGACGTGCGTGTTGCCTTCCCAGATCACGGCGCAGTAATGGTCTTCGAACAGCGTGCGCTGCGGATGCTCCGGGTCCAGGAACTTGCGCGGAATGATGAGGAAGTCGTTCTCGCCGCGGCGCAGCTTTTCCGCCGCGTCGTCCGCGAGGGGCACCAGTTCCAGCGTCATGTTCGGCGCGTCGCGCAGCACGCGCGCCACGACCTGGTTCAGGAACACCTCGGTGGCGTAATCGGACACCATGATCTTCATGCAGCGCGTCTCGCGGGCGGGATCGAACGTGACGCGGATGCCGACCGTCGCGTGCACGTGCAGGATCAGGTCGCGCACCGGGCCGACGAGCTGCCGGCCCAGCACCGTCAGTTCCATGTTGCGGCCGACGGCGGCGAGCAGGTCGTCCTCGAAGAATTCGCGCAGCCGCGCCAGCATGCCGCTCATCGCGGACTGGCTGACGTTCACACGCGCTGCCGCGCGGGTGATGTTCTGTTCCTCCAGCAGCGCGTCGAGCGCCAGCAGCAGGTTCAGGTCGAGGCGGTTGAAACGCATCGGTTGTCTCCTTGTTATCGTAGGGCGCTCTTGGCCGTTTTATCCTTCACTGTATGGATTTTTCGGGCGGTTGTCATCCATAAAAAAGGCCCGCCCTGCGCACGAACGGGCCGCAACGACGGCAGGAGACTAGGATCGGGGGTTGCGCACGAAGTCCAGCAACGGGCCCGCCAGTGCGTCGTCGCCGCTGTTGATCGCGTACACCTGGCTCAGGTGGTTGTGATTGGCGATCACCGCGATACGCGGGCTGAATCCGTGCTGCGTGACCAGCCGCGCGAACAGTTCACCGGCCTGCGCCTGCATCTGGATCGGATCGAGTTCCGCGTACGTGATCGCCAGCGGGAATGGCGCCGCATCGATCAGGGCCACCGTCGACATCGCGCGGTAGCGGGCGAAGTCCGTGCCGAAATACGCCTCGTTGCGCGGATCCGGCGTGGCAATGCCCAACTGGGCGCGCGCCAGCAATTCCAGTTCCGCGTTGTAGACGCCCGACGCGAGGAACGCGCCGGCGATGCGCAGGCCCTCGGGCGGATGGAAGCGCGACACGAGCGTCGCCGCCGCCACGTGGGCCGCGCCGGCCGATTCGCCCGCGAGCACGATGTGGTCCGGGTCGCCCCCGTGCGCCGCCACGTTCGCGCGCGCCCAGGCCAGTACGGCCCCCACGTCCTCGGCGCCGGCCGGCCACCGGTGGCGCGGCCCGAGGCGGTAGTTCGGCAGCACGGCCAGCACGCCATGCCGCGAAAAATAATGGCCGACGGCCGCGCGGTCCGCCTTGTCGCCGCGGATGAAGCCGCCGCCGTGGAGGAACACGACGACGGGTGCCGGCCCCGCCGCACCGACGGGCGGATACACGTCCAGCCGGTGCCGCTCGCCGGCGCCGTAGGCGATGTCGCGCACGGGTTCCCGCCCGCGCGGCATCTCGGCATGCAGGTCTGCGTACAGGGCCTTCGCGGCCGGCGGATCGATCACGGGACCGGCGGCGCGGACGGCGCGCAGGATCTCGACATGCTTGTCACTCGGCGTCATGCACCCTCCTCACAGCCCGGCCAGCGCCGGATCCTTGTGGAAGCGCCCGTCCTTCATGACGGCGCGCAGGCGCTTCCGGTCCTGCAGGATCGTCACGTCCGCCGCCGGGTCGCCGTCGACGAGCAACAGGTCGGCCAGGAAGCCCTGCTTCACCTGTCCCAGCTCGTCGCCCATGCCCATCAACTCGCCGCCCAGCCGCGTGGCCGCCGACAGCGCCTCTTCCGGCGTGTAGCCCAGCAGGCTCACGAACAGTTCGAGGTCGCGCGCGTTGCGGCCGTTCGGGTTGAACGGGAAGCCGTAGTCGCCACCCGGCAGCACGCGCAGGCCGCGCCGGCGCAGTTCCGGCACGAGCTTCCTCTGCAGTTCCAGTACCTCGGCCGCGCTCTTCTTCATGTGGCTCATGTCGAAATGCGGCGGCGGTGCCGCGTCCAGCGTGGCCTGGATGATGCCGATGGCGGGCGCGATGAAGATCTCGTCGCGCTGCGCTTCCAGCATGTCCAGCGCTTCCTCGTCCGCATACGTGCAGTGGTACAGCACACGGAAGCCCGCGCGCAGGCCCATCTTGACGGCATCGGACGCCTGCGCGTGGCACGCGAGCCAGACGCCGGATTCGCGCGCCTGTTCGCCGGCCGCGTCGACCTCTTCCTGCGTGTACATCAGCTGCTGCGACGCGCCGGGTTTCAGCGCGTCCTCGCCGGACAGCAGGAACTTGACGGACTTCGCGCCGATCGCCGCGCATTCCTTCACGAACGCGCGCACGGCGTCGGGGCCGCGGCCATGCTCTGCCACCTTGCCCGGGTCGAGTTCCTCGATGGTCGGCGGCTCGCGCTCGATCGACGACGCGACGAGGCGCGGTCCCGGCATGCCGCCGCTCGTGATGAACGTGTTCAGCACCGTCTCGACGGATTTGCTCAGCGAGCCGGCCGAATAGGCGCTCGTGAAGCCATGGTCGAGCAGGATACGGGCGTTGCGGGCCGTCGTCAGCACGAGGTCTTCCGGCGGCAGGACCATGCCGGGCACGAAGCGCTCGACGGAGCTGGGCCACGACAGGTGCGCATGGGCTTCGACGAGGCCCGGCATCAGCGTGCCTCCGTGGCCGTCGATGACGCGGTCGCCGGCCAGCGCCGTGATGCCACGCGTGCCATCGGCCACCTCGGCGATGCGGTTGCCCTCCACGCGCACGGCGCCGGTCCCCGGGCGCATCTGGCTGCCGTCGAAGATCCTTACGTTTTCAAAAATGATACCGCCCATTGTGTCTCCTCTTGTTGATCCGATAGGCCTAGATTAAAGGCCGGACTGGTCCGGCCAAAGCCCATTTTGGCGATACCACCTATCGCCGTTCCAGCCGCTTCATGCGATGACGCCGCCCGCCTGCGCGATCTTCCCGAGCACGCGCGCGCTCGGCTTCACGGTGCGTTTCATCGTCGCGCGGTCGACGCCGATCAGGCCGTAGTGCGGGCCGTAGCCGAAGATCCACTCGAAGTTGTCGAGCAGCGACCAGTGGATGTAGCTCTTCACGGGGATCCCGTCTTGCAGGCAGCTGGCGACGCCGCCCACGGCCGTGCGGATGTACGCGATGCGCTGCGCGTCGTCGTCCGTGGACATGCCGTTTTCCGTCACGTAGATCGGCAGCTTCACGTGCTGCGCCGTGTAGCGAATGGTCGCCTCGAGCGCCTGCGGGTAGTACTCCATGTGCGCCGACGTGAAGGTCGCATCCTTCGGCGGCGGGCGCACGCCGTCGGGCCCGATCAGTTCGCGCGTATAGGTCTGCACGCCGATGAAATCGCCATGCTCGGCGATCGCCCGGAACCAAGGGGCGTACGCGATCGCGCGCTTGCGCTCGACCATCGCCGCGCCGCCGTCGACGGCCTGGTCGTCCGCGATGGCGATCGAGAAGCCGACCGGCAGTTGCGGCCGGACTGCCTTGATGGCCGCGTAGCCGGCCGCGTGCGCCTGCAGCAGGCCCGCCTCGATGCGCGCGAAATCGCCGAAGATCCACGACGACCATTTGCCGGTGCCCGCCAGCTGGCCCGCCTTCGCGAGCATCGCCTTCATGCGCGGGTTGTCGGCCATGCCGGACAGCGGCCCCGGTATGCCGAACAGGAGGCGGGGCAGGTTCGGTTCATTGAACGTCGTCGCATAATCGATCAGGTCGCCCAGGTGGCGCGCGACCTTGTCGCAGTAGCGCGCGTACAGTTGCGCCGAACCATCCGTCTCCCAGCCGCCGCGTGCTGCGAACCACGCGGGCGTGACGAAGTGATTGAAGCTGACCATCGCCTTCACGCGATGCCTGCGGCAGGACTGCAGCACGTCGCGGTAATGCTCCAGCGCGGCCACCGAGAACATGCCCTCGACCGGCTCCACGCGCGCCCACTCGATGGAAAAGCGGAACGTGTTCAGGCCGAGCGACGCGAGGGTCGCGATGTCCTGGTCGTACAGGCGGTAATGATCGACGGCGGCGCCCGACGGCTCCTTGAATTCCGTCGGCTGGATGTTTTCCAGCAGCCAGGCGTCGCTTGCGACGTTGTCGCCTTCCGCCTGGTGGCCCGCAATGGCCGCGCCCCACAGGAAGCCCTGGGGGAAAGGTCCGCGCGCCCTGGCGGCGGCGGCACCGCGCGGCAACAGCGTGGCGCCGGCCAGTGCCGTGCCCAGGCCCAGTAAAGTACGACGGCGTGCAGCGTGATTCATGTTGTCTCCTTTGTGATGTTGTTATTGCAGGGTGTTCGTGAGCCCGGCCACGAGGTCGTGCAGCGCGGGGCCGCTGTCGGCCACGCCGTAGACGTAGTGGTCGGGCCGCACGACCGCCGCTCGGCAGCCGTGGCGGTCGAACCAGCGCGCGAGCACGCCATCCAGCTCGTCCGCCTGCATGCGGTGCGGTCCGCTCGAAAAGCGGGACGCGTCCGACGGAATGCTGATCAGCATGCCCAGCCGCTCTGCGAGCACCAGCAGGCCGGGCGGCAGCTGCGCCGTGCGCAAGTCGGTCACGATGCGCCAGCCGGTGCCGGCCAGCTCGTCCAGCAGTGCCGGTCCCGCCGGGCCGTTCACGCGCGGCTGCGGGAACAGCGTGCCCGTGCCGGCGCGGCCGCCCGGCGCCAGCAAGCCCTCCGTCAGAGGCGGAATGATGTCTTGGCGCGGCACCGTACGGATGGTGCCGCCGGCCGCGTCGATCAGCGCAGTGTCGCGCGCCCGGGCCTTGACGGGATCGCGCTCGCAGATGACGGCGCCGATCTCCTTGATGCGCGTGGTGAGCCGGCGCACGTGTTCGCGGCGTTCTTCCGCGTAGGTGTCGAGCAGGCTGTCCGGGGCATCGCCGCCCAGCACCGCGCGCAGCTTCCATGTCAGGTTCACGACATCGCGCACGCCCTGGCACATGCCCTGGCCCAGGAACGGCGGCTGCTGGTGCGCCGCATCGCCGGCGATGAATACGCGGCCCACGCGCCATTCGCGCGCCACGAGCGCATGGAAGCGGTAGCTGGCCTGGCGCCACAGGGTCGCGTCGTCCGGGCCGATCCAGCGCCGCAGCACGCTCCACGCGCCCTCCTCGGTCGCCATCCACGCGGGGTCCTCGCCCGGCAGCAGCGAGATCTCCCAGCGCCGGTGGTTGCCCGGACCGATCACGTAGGTGCACGGGCGGGCCGGTTCGCAGTACTGCACGCTGGTCCGCGGCAGCTTCGCAAGCCCATGCTCGTTGACCTGCACGTCGACGACAAGCCACGGTTCGTCGAATTCCAGGTCTTCCAGCGCGATGCCGACGGCGTCGCGCACGGTACTCGACGCGCCGTCGCAGCCGATGACGTAGCGGGCGCGCACCGAGCCCTCGTCGAAATGCACCGTGGCGCCGGCGGCATCCTGCCCGACGCCCGTGAAGCGCCGGCCCAGCACCACGTCGACGGCGGGCAGCGCCTGCACGTGGCGGCGCAATGCCGCTTCCACGGGCGGCTGCGTGAACACCATCGACGGCGTATGACCGAGCGGGTACGGCGGCTCCACGGTCGCGAGCCGCTTGATCAGGCGGCCGTCGGCGCCGTAGTACTCGGACGGCGTGAACGGTTCGCAGTGCGGCGCGACGGCGCCCGCCAGGCCGAGGTTCTGGAACACGCGCATGATCTCGTGGTCGAGCGCGATGGCGCGCGGCTTCGGGTAGACCTCGTGGCTGCGGTCCACGACCAGCGTGCGGATGCCGGCCTGGCCCAGCAGCGCGGCCGCGACGGCGCCCGACGGGCCGAAGCCGACCACGACGACGTCGTATTCGCCGTTCATGGCTGCTCGTCCTCGATCGTGTTGCGCAGCAGGCCCACGCCCTCGATCTCGACCTCGATCGTATCGCCCGCCTTCATCCACACCGGCGGCGTACGCGACTGGCCGACGCCGGCCGGCGTGCCCATCGCGATCACGTCGCCCGGCTCCAGGGTCAGGCATTCCGTCAGCAGCGCGATGGTCTCGGCCACGTCCCAGATCATGTCCTTCGTGTTCGCATCCTGCATGACCTGGCCGTTCAGGCGCGACTGGATGCGCAGGCCCACGCCGCCGGCCGGGAGGTCGTCGGCGGAGACGAGCACGGGACCCAGCGCGCCCGTGCGGTCGAAGTTCTTCCCGATCGTCCATTGCGGCGTGCGTTTCTGGTAGTCGCGCACGGAGATGTCGTTGAAGCACGCATAGCCGAACACGTAGTCGAGCGCCTCTTCGCGGCCGACGTGGCGGGCGCGCTTGCCGATGACGACGGCGAGTTCCGCCTCGTAGTCGAATTTTTCCGATACGCGCGGCCGCGGCGACGCTTCGCCGTGCGCCAGCAACGACGTCGTTCCGCGCAGGAAGAACCAGGGATAGACGGGCTTCTCGCGGCCGCTTTCGGCCGCATGGTCGTAGTAGTTCAGGCCCAGGCAGACGGTCTTGCCGGGTTCCGGAACGACCGGGGCCAGCGCGACGCCGGCCAGCGGCAGGCGTTCCACGCCGGCAGCGTCGAGCGCACGGCGCGCTGCGGCCACGAGGTCGATGCCGGCCGCCAGCGCCGCGCGCACGTCGGCCGGGACCTCGGGCACGGCGCGGTTGATGTCGACGATGGCGTCGCCGTCGACGACGGCCAGGCGGGATTCGGTACCGCTACGATAGGTGACGAATTTCATGCTCTTCCTTACAGTTCGGTGAAACGGATGGTTTTCTGTGCCTGCTTGATGCGGTCGGACGGCGGCTGCGACACGCCCCACTGGTCGAAGCGGCCGGGCGGCCACTGCCAGTCCGACGGACCGCCGGCCTTGTACGAATCGTCGACCTGCAGCACGTCGGCCGTGTACTCGATGACGAAATCGTCCGGGCCGACGAAGTACGAAAAGACGTTGTTGCCCGGCCCGTGGCGGCCGACGCCCCACTCGATCGGCCAGCCGGCGTCGCGCATGCGTCCCGCGCCGCGCATGACGGCGTCCAGGTCGGGCATCACGAAGGCGATGTGGTTCAGCGTGTTCGCATCGCTGTCGGCCAGCGCGATGCTGTGGTGGTCGCTGTTGCAGCGCATGAAGGCCATGATCTTCGTGCGGTCGGACAGGCGGAAGCCGAGCGCCTCCTCGAAGAAGCGCTGGGCGACGGCCACGTCCGCGCTGTTGAAGACGACGTGCGTGATGCGGCCCGGCGCGTCGCGCTGCGGTCGTTCCGGATGACGGTCGTCGCCGTGCACGAAGCGCAGGATGCGGCCCTGCGGATCGGCGATGGTGATGGCCGTGCCGCCGCCCGGCTCGTCGACGGGCGCGGGACCGGACAGCACGCGGCCACCGGCGGCAGGCGTGCGCGCCGCGATTGCGTCGAGGTCGGCGCGCGTGGCCACGCTGAACGTCACGTTGCGCACGTCGGGACGGCTGCCGCGGTGCAGCGCGAGGATGTGGTGGAAGCTGCCGGCGCCGCGCAGGTAGGCGGCGTCGCTCGTCTTCGCGACGGTCTCCAGGCGCCAGGTGTCATTATAAAAACGCTCGGCGGCGTCGAGGTCGGTGACGCCGATGGCGATGCTGCGCAGTTGGCCAGCGGGGGATGCAGGCATATTGACTCCTTATTCGAGCCCGAGGAACCGGGCCGCGTTGTGGGTGGCGAGTTGCGCGCGCACGTCCGCGTCCGCGTCCGCAATCGCGGCGGCGATACTGTCGACGGGGCGCGCGTCGTGGAAAGCGAACGGATAATCGGTGCCGATCATCAGCTGCGACGCGCCGAAGCGGTCGACGAGGTGGCGCAGCGTGGGCGCGTCGAACACGAGCGTGTCGTAGAACAGCCGGCGCGCCTGGGCGGACGGACTCTCGGGCATCGCGTCGCGCAGGTCCGGAAACACCTGGCGCGCCTGTTCGAGCCTGGGCAACAGCGCCGCTAGCGTCCCGCCGCCGTGGCTGAACGCCATCTTCAGCGCGGGATGGCGGCCGATCAGGTTCGACGTGAGCACGGACGCGGCGGCGAGGCCGACGTCGGTCGGATACGCCAGCGCCGGCAGCAGCTTTTGCGGACCGACGAGGCGCTCGACGCCGGCGGGCTTGAGCGCGTGGACGAACACGGCGATGCCCTTGTCCGCGCAGGCGGCAAAGAACGGCGCGAATTCGGGCGCGCCGACCGGCTTGCCGTTGACATTGCTGCCCACTTCGATGGCCCTGAAACCCAGCTTGTCCGCGACGTGGTCCAGCTCCGCCAGTGCGAGGTCGAGGTCCTGCAACGGCACGGCACCCATGCCGACCAGGCGTCCGCCCGAAAGCGCGGCCATGTTCGCGATCTGTTCGTTCATGTAGCGCAGCAGCTGGGCCGCCGCGTGCGGCGCCATCCAGTACGACAGGAGCTCGGGCATCGGCGAGATCGCCTGGACGGCGAGTCCCATGGTCTCCATGTCCTCGATGCGCCGGCTGGCGCTCCAGGCGCGTTCGGACACGGTCCGGTACACGCTGCCCTGGATGACGACGTGGCGGTGGCAGGCATGCGCGGGCGCCATGGATGGCCAGTCGGGCGGCAGGCGGTTGCCGACATAGTCCGGCAGGTCGTGCGGGATCACGTGGGCATGCACGTCGATGCCGCAGGCGCAGCCGGGGGCGTGACCGTGCATCATGCCGCCACCAGTCCCGCCGCGTTAACGCCCGCGGCGCAGATTGCCTCGTCCTGCGCGCCCGTACCGCCGCTCGCGCCGACGGCGCCCAGCAACGTGCCGTCGGCGGCGCGGATCGCGACGGCGCCCGCCTGCGGGATGAAGCGGCCCTGGCTCGACGACGCCAGTGCGTTGAAGAATACGGGATTGTCCTGGGCGCGCTGGTGCAGCACGCGGCTCGCGACGCCCATGCCGGCAGCGGCATACGCCTTGCCGGTGGCGATGTCGATACGCAGCGGCGTTGCGCCGTCTTCGCGCTGCAGGGCGACCGTGTGGCCCGCCGCGTCCAGCACGGCGACGGCCACGGGTGGCAGGCCGTCCGCGCGCGCGGCAGCGAGAGCCGCTTCGATGATCGTGCCCGCCTGCATCAAGGTCAGTTGATTGGATGGGTTCATGTTGCCTCCTTCAGTGATGGGTGGGCGCGGCGCGCCACGAGGGCGAAGCACAGCGTGGCGGCTGCGCCGACCAGCACGGCCAGCAGCGCCTGCCCGCCGAAGCCGGCGCGCATCGCGACCGAGCCGGCGAGCGCGGGACCGATCGCGGATCCGGTCATCATCATCGCGGGCGTCGATGCCAGCGCGCGGCCGCTCGGGTCCAGCCGGGCGATCAGGCCGAACAGAAAGGTGTGGGTGAAGATCAGGACGGCCGGATAGACGGCACCCGCCAGTGCATACGGCAGGAAGCCGGCGGACAGCGTGACGACGAGCGCCAGTGCGGCCTGCAGGGGCGCGGCGAAGATGGCCACCCGCACGGGATTCAGGCGCCGTTGCAGCAGGCCCGCGATGGCGGCGGGCAGCAGGTTGACGAGGCCGCACACGACGAGCAGGCCGTTCACCTTGTCCTGGCCGAAGCCGCGCAGCACGCCGATGCGGTCCAGCATGCTGAACGTGAGCGCCTGGTTCAGCGCCATGCACGCCACACCCAGGATCGCGCACCACGCCGCGTGCGGCAACGGCGCCGCCGCCTGCGCGCGATGACCGGTTGCGACGTGCGGAAAACCGGCTGCACACGCCAGCGCCGCCGCGCCCATCAGGCCCGTGAACACGAGGAACAGCGTCGGCCCGCCATGCGCCGCCACGGCCGGCGGCACGGCGGCATAGAAGATCACCGCGCCGATGCCCAGCGCCGTCCCTGCCATGGCGAACAGCCGGTGCGGATTGGCGCTGCGGCCGATGGTGCCGTGCGTGACCGACAGCGCGGTGCCCGTCGCGATGCCGGCCACGAGGTGCAGCAGCACGAGCGCGCCGAAACCGGAGACGCCGGCCGCGGCCAGGAACGCCAGCGCCGCGACCGAATAGCCGCCAGACGCACAGGCCGCGCGTGGCAGCCGGTGATACAGCGGTGCCGCGACGAGGCTCGCGCCGACGGCACCAAGCAGGAATGCGGTGACGATCATGCCGGCGTGCTCCAGGTCAAAGCGGTAGTGCTGGGCGAGCGTGCCGACCCACACGGGCAGCGCGACCAGGTCGACCATGCCGGCGAAATGGCAAAGCATGAGCGTGGCGCGGCCGCGGCCCGCCTCGGGGGAAGTGTGCATGGGATGTCTCCTCGCGTTTTTTTGTGTGAAAACGATAGCAGCGCACCCCGCCAACCCGAAGGCCAGAGTTTCGATAGGACGTATCAGCGAATCCGATCGATCAGTCACCTGATCATCACCCGCGAACGCAGATAGCAGGTATCACGGAATACGGCTTTGGAATGGATGAGGTGCCTCCCTATACTCGATTCGCCTGATGAATACAGGCCGGCACCGACCGGCCCAACAATCCTGCCGGTCCGGCGACCGGCAAAAACAAGGAGACAATATGCACGCACCCCGCACCCCGTCGGCGATCGGTTCGCTGACCGTCCTGTCCATGAGCCTCGCCGCGATCTGGAACCCCGCTTCGGCCCAGAGCGGCGACAGCGGCGCCAGCCCCGTCGCCGCCGCGAAGGTCGAGAAAGGCATCGAAACCGTCGTCGTCACCGCGCAAAAGCGCAGCCAGAGCATCAAGGAAGTCCCCGTCGCCATCACCGTCGTCAACGCCACGCAGCTGGAGCGTGCCGGCGTCAAGGACATCGGCGACCTGGCCAGGACGGCCGCGTCGCTCGAATTCGGCGACCAGTCGGCGGGTGGCGCCGGCGGCAGCGCATCGATCCGCGGCATCGGCACGGCCGTGTTCACGCTGTCGGCCGAAAGTTCGGTGGGCGTCGTCGTCGACGGCGTGCCGCAGGGCGCCACCGCGAGCGGCCTGATGCTGGACATGGCCCGCGTCGAGGTGCTGCGCGGGCCCCAGGGCACGCTGTTCGGGAAGAATGCCTCGGCCGGCGTGTTGAACATGGCGACGCAGGCGCCGATCATCGGCGACCGCGGCGGCAACGTGCAGCTGGAATTCAAGGGCGAGCATGGCGCCGCCGTGCGCGCCACCGGCAACGTGCCGCTGAACGACATCTCGGCGCTGCGCATCTCCGCCAGCGCGGAGCGCAACAAGGGCGTCTACCACAACGTGCTGACCGGCGAGGACAGCGTCACGGACAACGGCGGCGCGCGCATCCGCTACCTGCTGAAGCCGAACCGCGACGTGGCCGTCAACCTGATCGCGGACGCGTCCAATACGCGCAGCGAGAACGCCGTGTTCTTCGCGCCGTCGGTGGCGTACGCGACCAACGCGGCGGGGGACCATCACCCGGCGGCCGAATTCGCATCGTGCGGCGTGACCGTCTCGAAGACCAATAACCAGGTCTGCTCGGACGGCGACGAACTCTCGCGCGCGAAGGTGCGCGGCATGTCCGGCCAGGTAGACTGGACGCTGGGCAGCGGCGACACGCTGACGTCCATCACGGCGTACCGTACCCGCAAGCAGGGGCCGGAAAGCGCCAACATCGGCATGTCGACCACGTACGACAAGGTCTACAACCACGACCCGTACAAGAACGCACGCCAGTTCTCGCAGGAGCTGCGCATCGCATCGCCGGGCAAGCAGACGCTCGACTACGTGGCGGGCCTGTTCTATGCCGACTCCACCAACGACAAGGACGCCAACGTCCTCATCCTGCCGAATGCCGCGCTGCCGTCGCCACCGGTGCCCCGTTCGATCGCCACCAACAACCTGCAGCATGCGAACATGACGACGAAGGCGCTGTTCGGCCAGGCCACGTACCGCCTGACCGATGCGACGAGCCTCATCGCCGGTCTGCGCTACACCCGCGACAGCGTGTCGTCGCGCTTCACGCAGAGCAGCGTCGTGAGCTTCGACGGCTTCGCGCTGCCGGCCACCGTCAAGTCGGCCAGCGGCAGCGCCAGCGAGTCCAACGTGTCCGGCAAGCTGGGCCTGCAGCACACGCTGTCGAAGGACGCGAACCTCTACGCGACGGTCAGCCGCGGCTACAAGGGCCCGCAGATCGACAACGACACGCCGGTCAACGCGGCTGCCGCGTCCGGCACGTTTGCGGGTTACATCGTCAAGCCCGAACTGCCGACGAGCGTGGAGATCGGCTCGAAGATGTCGTTCCTGAACCGCCGCCTGGACGTCGACGTGGCCGCGTTCCACACGAAGATCAAGGACTTCCAGGAGCAGAACTGCACGCTCACGAGCGTCGGCGCGCTGTCCTGCATCCCGCTGAACGTGCCGAGCGTGACGAGCAAGGGCATCGAGGCGGACATCCGCGCCCGTCCGCTGCCCGAGCTGCAGCTGGGCCTGTCCGTTGCGATGATCCTCGACACCGCCTACCCGGCCGGCTTCACCTTCGACAACCAGAACGTCGGCGGCCAGCGCCTGCTCTACTCGCCGCGCAACAAGGCCACGCTGAACGGCGATTACAGCTGGACGCTGCCGGGCGATTATGAGCTGAAGCTGGGCGGCGATATCGTCTACAAGAGCCGCGTCCGTTACTGCAACTCGCTCGATCCGGAATGCAGCTTCGGCGGCCACACGGTCGGCTCGTTGCGCCTCGCCCTCCGGTCGCCGGACGACACGTGGGGCATCGAACTGCACGACCGCAACCTGGGCGACAAGCGCGTGCCGAACGCCATCATCTATCCGCTGCCCGGCAAGGGCGCCGGTTCCGGCTTCGCGTACAGCCTCGGCGAGAACTCGTTCCGCCGCATCGGCGTGACCGTCGACTACCGGTTCTGAGCATGGCCGCACGCACCCACTCCCTGCGCCGCGTCGCCCTGGCGGCGGCCCTCGCCTGCCTGTCCGTCCCGGCCTGGGCGGGCGATCCGCTCGCCGCCGGTTTCAGCGATCCGCCGCAGAGCGCCCGTCCCCGCGTCTGGTGGCACTGGCTGAACGGGAACGTCACGAAGGAAGGCATTCGCCAGGATATCGACTGGATGGCGCGCTCGGGCCTCGGCGGCCTGCAGAATTTCGACGCCGAGATGATGACGCCGCAGGTCGTCCCGCGCCGGCTGCCGTACATGAGTCCCGAATGGGCGGACGCATTCCGCTACGCCGCCGGCCTTGCGGAAGAACGGCACCTGGAATTCGGCATCGCCGCCTCGGCCGGCTGGAGCGAGACGGGCGGCCCCTGGGTGCCGGCCGAAGACGGCATGAAGAAGCTCGTGTGGAGCACCGCGACGGTCGCCGGCGGCGGGCCCGTCGACCTGGCACTGCCCGCGCCGCCGCGCACGACGGGGCCGTTCCAGGACCTGTTCGTCCAGCCGGACATCATGGGCCAGCGCCCGGCGCCGGACAAGCTGCCGCGCCACGGTGCGGACATCGCCGTCTTCGCGATCCCCGTCGATGCCGCGACGCTGCCGCTGCCCGCCGTGCGCATCGGCGACAGAGCCCTCCCCGCGGACAGCCTGGCCCGTGACGGCGAGTCCGCCGTGGCGGAATTCCCGCCGCCGGCACCGGACCGGCCGGCGGTCATCACGCTCGATTACGCCACGCCACAGACGGTGCGCTCCGCCACCCTGTTCTTCCCCGGCGTCGCCACGCTGTTCGACGGCGCGGCCCTCGCACCCGTACTGGAAGCGAGCGACGACGGCGCCAGCTGGCGCAAGGTCGCCGATCTCCCGCTGGCGCTCGTGCCGGCGACGGCCGGCTTCGCGCCGGTGACGGCGGCGCACTTCCGCGTCGTCGTGCACGCGACACCGCCGGTGCCGAACCCCGCGTTCATGCCCGTACCGGGCGCGGATACGGGTCCGTTCGGCGCGCTCGGCCAGGCCAAGCCCCTGCGTCTCGCGCAACTGGCGCTGTCGGCCGAACCCAGGGTCAACCAGTTCGAGGCGAAGGCCGGCTTCGCCACCGTGGACGACTACCACGCGCTCGACGCCGGCGTGGACCCGCACGAAGCAGGCGTCGAGGCGGAGCGCATCGTCGACCTGACGGACAAGGTGGGCGCGGACGGCACGCTACACTGGACGCCGCCCGCCGGCACGTGGAAGATCCTGCGCCTGGCCTGGTCGCTCACGGGCACGGAGAACCATCCGGCCACGCCTGAAGCGACGGGTCTCGAAGTCGACAAGTACGACGGCGACGCCGTGCGCCGCTACCTGGAAACGTATCTGTCGAAGTACGAGACGGCGGCCGGCAAGGACCTCGTCGGCAAGCGCGGCGTGCGCGCGCTCGTCACGGACAGCATCGAGGTGGGCGCCTCGAACTGGACCCCGCGCCTGCTGGAACAGTTCAGGCGCCTGCGCGGCTACGACGCGCGACCATGGCTGCCGGCACTCGCCGGCGTCGTCATCGGCAACCGCGCCCGCACGGACGCCTTCCTGTACGACTACCGCCGCACGCTGGCCGACCTCATGGCCCGCGAACACTACGGCACGGTGGCGCAGGTGGCGCGCGAGCACGGCCTGCGCGTGTACGGCGAGGCACTGGAAAGCGCGCGCGTCACCCTGGGCGACGACATGGCGATGCGCAGCCACGCGAGCGTGCCGATGGCGGCAATGTGGACCTACCGCCCGGAATTCGGCCCGAATCCGACCGCGATCGCCGACATGCGGGGCGCCGCATCCGTGGCGCACGTCTACGGCCAGAACCTCGTCGCCGCCGAATCGATGACGAGCGCGATGGCGCCGTGGGCGTTCGCACCCGCCGACCTGCGGCCGATGATCGACATGGAATTCGCCAGCGGCGTCAACCTGCCCGTGATCCACACGTCGGTGCACCAGCCGCTGGGCGACGACAGGAAGCCGGGCCTGTCGTTGGCGATCTTCGGCCAGTACTTCAACCGCAACGAGACGTGGGCCGGCATGGCGCGGCCGTGGGTCGACTACATGGCGCGCAGCAGCTGGATGCTGCAGCAGGGCCGCTACTACGCCGACGTCGCGTACTTCTACGGCGAAGAAGCGCCGCTCGTGTCACTGTACAAACGGGGACAGCCGGCGGACGCGCCCCGCCGCTACGCCTACGATTTCGTCAACGCCGACGCGCTGGCGAACCGGCTCGCGGCCAAGGACGGCGACGTCGTTTCGGCGTCCGGCGCGCGCTACCGCGTGCTGTACCTGGGCGGCGCGAGCAGCCGCATGACCTTGGCCACGCTGCGCCGCCTGGAAGCACTGGCCGCGCAGGGCGCGACGATCGTCGGGCCGGCGCCCGTCGCCACGCCGGGTCTCGCGGACGACCCCGCGGCATTCGCGGCGCTCGTCAAGCGCATGTGGAGCGGCGCACCCGTCACGCGCGTGGGCCGGGGACGCGTCATTGCCGGCCGCGACGTGGAAGCCGCGCTGGCACAGGCGGGCCACGTGCCGGACGTGGAATACGACGGCGCGGACGGTGCCGCGCTGCCGTTCGTGCACCGGCGCCTGGCCGACGGCGACGTGTATTTCATCGCCAACCGGTCGGGCCAGGCCATCCGCGCGGACGCCCGCTTCAACGTGCGCGGCAAGGCGGCCGAGTTCTGGCACGCGGACAGCGGCCGCGCGGAACCCGCCAGCTACCGCATCAGGAAGACCGGTACGGTCGTGCCGCTGGCGCTGGGCGCGAACGAGTCCGTATTCGTCGTGTTCCGCCGGCCGGCCAGGGCGCAGGCGGTCACGGTGACGCGGCCCGCATGGTCGCAGGCGGCCACGCTCGACGGCACCTGGACGATCCGTTTCGACGGCCTCGCAGCGCCCGCCGCCATCGACCAGGGACGTCCGGGGTCGCTCGCGGACAGTGCTGATCCGCGCGTCCGGTATTTTTCCGGGACGAGCATCTACCGCACGACCTTCGCGCTGCCGGCCGACGTGAAGCCGGGTACCGCGCTGAAGCTGGATCTCGGACGGGTCGGCGACGTGGCGGAAGTCCTCGTCAACGGCAAGCCGGCCGGCATCGCGTGGAAGGCGCCGTACGAGGTCGACGTCGGCAGCCTCGTCGCCGCCGGCACGAACACGGTCGAGGTGCGGGTGGCGAATCTGTGGGTCAACCGCCTGATCGGCGACGCGCAGCCGGGCGCGGACAAGGTCACGTTCACCACGGCGCCCACTTACAAGGCCGACGCGCCGCTGCGCCCATCGGGCCTGATCGGCCCCGTCACGCTGCGGGTGCGCCGATGAAGCGGCGCCATCTGCTGGGCACCCTCGCGGCGCTGCCGCTCGCGCACGCGCTCGCCGCGCCGCCGCGCGCCATCGCGCAGCGGCCGCTGGCCCGGGTCATCGTCGACAACGATTTCGCCGGCGACCCCGACGGCCTGGTCGCGCTGGCGCACCAGTTGCTGGCGCCGACGACGCGTACGGTCCTCGTCACGACTTCCGCGCTCGATGCGAAGCTCGCCGGCCTCGCAGGCCTGGACCCGACGTCGACGGCGACGGCCGGTGCACGGCTGGCGCGCGAGATGCTGCGCCGCTTCTTCCCGTCCGCACGGCCGCCCGTGGTCGCCGGCGACGGCATGGACGGTGCAGCGGCGCGGGCGATCGTCGCCGAAGCCCTGCGCGACGATCCGTTGCCGCTCGTCCTCGCCTGCGGCGGCCCGCTGGCGAACGTGGCGGCCGCGCTGCGCCTGCGTCCGGACATCGCCGGCCGTATGTCCCTCGTCTGGATCGGCGGGCTCGCGGACGGCGGCGCCGAGTACAACCTGTCCACGGACATCGCCGCGGCCAGGACCGTGTTCGAGGACTCGCGCCTGCCGGTCCTGCAGATCCCGGCCGAGGAATACCGGCGCTTCCAGGTCGCCGTCGCGGAACTGGAGACGACGTTTCGGACCATCTCGCCGTTGGCGGCGTGGCTGGTCGACCGGTACCGCCGGCTGCCGCCGTTCGTGCGGCTGGCCGGCACGCTGACCTTCGGCGACAGCCCGCTCGTCACGGCGACGGCATTCGACCCGGCGGCCACGCCCTTTGCCGTGCGCCCCGTGCGCCGGATCCTGGACGACGGCAGCCACGGCGACGTCATCCCCGGCCGCGACGTGCGCGTGGCGCACGGACTCGATCCGCGCCTGAACCTCGCCGATTTCGCGGCGCTGCTGCGCAGGAACGCCCCGGCGTAACTCTCCGCCAGCGCATCTTCTACGCGAACACTGGGGACGAACGACGCGACCTAGGTCAGGGCCATCGCTGGATCGTCGAGCCGGAATACGCGGACCATGTCCGCGAGCCGGCCCGCCTGCTCCTGCATCGAGGCCGCGGCGGCTGCCGCCTGCTCGACGAGCGCCGCGTTCTGCTGCGTCGCCTGGTCCATCTGCCCGATCGCGCTGTTGACCTGCTCGATGCCGAGCGTCTGTTCCTGGCTCGCCTCGCTGATCTCGGCGATGATGCCGGTGACCCGGCGCACGCTCGTCACCACCTGCTCCATGGTCGTGCCGGCCTGATTGACGAGCCGGGTGCCGGCGTCGACTTCCGCCGCCGATGCGCAGATCAGTGCCTTGATCTCCCTGGCCGCGGCGGCCGAGCGCTGCGCCAGGTTGCGCACTTCCGATGCCACCACCGCGAAGCCGCGCCCCTGCTCGCCCGCACGCGCCGCCTCGACGGCAGCGTTCAACGCCAGGATATTGGTCTGGAACGCGATGCCGTCGATGACGCCGATGATGTCGACGATCCTGTTCGCCGACTCGTTGATGGAGCCCATCATTGCGACGACTTCCGCGACGACGGCGCCGCCCCGGGCCGCGATCTTCGCCGCGTCGATGGCGAGACGGTTGGCCTCGTGGGCGTTGTCCGCATTCCGGCGCACCGTAATCGTCAGCTCTTCCATCGACGAGGCGGTTTCTTCCAGCGAACCCGCCTGCTGCTCCGTGCGCGCCGAGAGGTCGAGGTTGCCGGCGCCGATCTCCTGCGCGACGGTGACGATGGTATCGGTGCCCTGGCGAACCTCGGCCACGATGCCTGCCAGGCTGTCGTTCATGTGGCGCAGCGCGCGCAGCAGCGCGCCGGTCTCGTCGCCGGACGTGGATTCGATACGGCGCGTGAGGTTGCCGCTGGCAACGGTCTCGGCGACGGCGACCGCTGCGCGGATCGGCCGCACGATCGACCGCGTCAGCCACCAGGCGCTTGCAGCCCCCAGCAAGACGGCGGCCCCGGTGAGGATCGCCATCATGATCGTGCTGACCCTGCCGAGTTCACCGATCGTCCTCGCGTGAGCGTCGATCTTCCTGCGCTGCATCGTCACAAGGTCCTGCAACGCTTGCTGGAACGCGCGCGCGGCCGGCCGGAACTCTTTCTCGAAGATGGCGGCGGCGTCATCCATCCTGCCCTCGGCCTTGGCCCTGGTCGCCCGGTCGCGCGCCGAGTTGTAGGCCTCCCGCCTGGACATCGCGAGCTGGTACTGGGCCTTTTCCTCAGTCTCGGTCAGCAAAGGTACGAGCTGCCCGAGAATCACGTCGCCCTGCTTCATGGACCAGACGGTTTCTTCCCTGAAGAACGTGGCCAGTTGCGGATCGGTGCTCTTGACGATGGCGGTCGTGCGGCGCACCGAACCGAAGATCAGGGTGTGGAAGTCGGAGACCAGCCGCTCCTTGGTCAACGGTTCGGACGTCATGGCCCGGGTCGCGCTGGTCACGTCGTCCAGGCGCCAGGCGCCGACGGCGGTGGTCAGCACCATCGTCGCCAGGATGGCGCCGAAGCCGAGGCCGAGGCGTTTGCCGATTTCCATGGCGATCAGAACGCGTGCTTGATGCCGGTGATGATGCCGTTCTGTGCCATGCCCGCGCCGACGGCGCCGCCGGCGGACAGCGCCACCGCCGCCGTGCCGCTGTTGCTCACGTGGCCGATGGCGACGTAGGTCGACGTGCGCTTCGAGAAGTCGTAGATCGCGCGCAGCATATACAGGGTGCTGTCGTTGCCGCTGTTCTTGTAGTCCAGGCGGCCGGCGAGGCCGTCGAGCGTCACGGCCGGCGACAGTTTATAGGCGCCGTCGAAGTAATACAGGTTGCTGCGCGGCGTGGCCGGCGCGCCTTCGTTGTCGCGCACGACAGCGCCGGCGGCCAGGCGCCAGGCGTCGAACTTCGTGTAGCCGGCCAGGTGCAGGCGGCTGTCCGTCAGGCTGCTCGTGGTGAGGCCGGCCGCCGCGCCCGTGCCGCCGTTCTTGCGGTCGTAGGCGCTCGTAATGCCCCACGTCGGGGTGTCGTAGCGCAGCATGGCCGACCACTCGCGGCAGGCCTGCGCATCGGCCGCCGCTTCACCCGGGCAGTTGGTGCCGCCCGGACCGCCGGCGTTCGACACGTCGCGGCCGAGGCTGTACGTTGCGCCCACCGTCAGCGCGCCGAACGTGCCTCTATAGGCGACCGAGTTGTCGGTACGGCCGTTCGGGATGCCCGCGTCGAGCGAGCCGAGTCCATACTGCGCCGGGCCGATGATCTCCACTTCCGGCATCGAGTTGTACAGCATGTTGTAGTTGCGGCCCAGCGTCACCTGGCCCCAGCTGCCGGCGAGGCCGACCCACGCCTGGCGGCCGAACAGGCGGTTGCCCTGGCCCGTCGTGCCGCTGTCCGTGTAGATGCCCGTCTCCAGCGTGAAGATCGCCTTCAGGCCGCCGCCCAGGTCTTCGGTACCGCGGAAGCCGATCCGGGACGGAAACATGCCGCCGCCGAGGCTCGGCATCCACGTGCGGCTGTGGCCCGCCGTGTCGGTGTTCGTGTTGTAGTCGATGGCGGTGTCCAGCAGGCCGTACATCGTGACGTTCGTCTGTGCGTGGGCGGCGCCGCACGCCGCGATGGCGGCGATGGCGATCATCTTTTTCATGGTATCTCCTTAGCTTTTTTGTGAATGAATGTTGTCGTCGGCGGCGCAGGGGCGAGCGCCGCCCGGGCGGGACGCACGCGGCGTCCGCCTTGCTCTTGTTCAGGGAATGACTACCCGCGGATCAGGACCTGGCGCCGTCCCTGTTCCAGTCGACCGTAGCGGCGGCGCCCTTGCCGGCGACCGAGTACAGGGCCCTGGTGTTGCGGGTCTTCTGGAAGTCTTCCAGCGACTCGCCGCGCATGGCGGCATAGATGTGCAGGTTCGAGACGCCCACCACCGCGCCCAGCTTCTCCAGCAGGAAGAAGATGACGCCGTACCGGATCATGCCGCGCCAGTCGCGCCGCGCGATCAGGTCGCGCTCCTCCTGCGTGAGGCCCGCTTCCTCGTAGGTGGCGACAGGGTCGGCCAGGAAGCGCACGCGGAACTCGGGCCTGATCAGCTGGTGCAGGTAGCTGTTGATGCGGTAATGCGCCACGCTGCGCTCGAGGGTGAACGGATACGTGCCCTCGAGTTCTTCCGCGCCTGCCGTCTCGTGGGCGATGTGCGCGCGATGTTCCGCGTTGGCGCGGGCCTGGCGTGCCGGATCGACCGCGACATCGCTTTCGTACACGGCCACCGCGATGCCCGTCATCGACGGCAGGTAGTACTCGCGGTGCAGGCAGTTGATACGGGCCGGCATCGCGCCGCGCATGATCATCCACATGATGATCTCGGCGCCTTCCCAGCCGCCCAGCTTCGCCAGCTCGGCCTGCGTCATGTTCAGGATGACTTCCGGATCCTTCTCGAACAGGTCGAGGAATTCGGCGTCCCAGGACGTGTTGTTAAAACCGCAGCGCTCGCCATGCACCTGGTGCGACAGGCCGCCGGTGGCGACGATGGCCACCTTCAGGTCGTCGTCCGGATAGCTTTCGATGGCGCGGCGCAGGGCCTGGCCCAGCTTGAAGCAGCGGCGCGCGGACGGCACCGGGAACTGCAGCACGCCGCACTGCAGCGGCACGATCGTGCCGGGCCAGCCACCCTCCTGCTTCTGCGGCCACATGATCGACAGCGGCGAGAAGCAGCCGTGGTCGAGCGGCTTGCCCTGGAAGAAGGACATGTCGAATTCGTCGGCGACGAGCGACTGCCCGATGTGCCGCGCCAGCGCCGCATGGCCGCCCACCGCCGGCAGGTCGCGCGCGCCACCGCCCTCGTCGGCCGGCAGCCAGCGGTCGCCGACGCCCAGCGCGAACGCCGAGTAGTGATCGAAGAAGAACGAGGTCACGTGGTCGTTGTAGACGACCAGCAGGACGTCCGGCTTCTTCTCGTCCAGCCATTGGCGCACCGGTTCGTACGCCTTGAAGATCGGTGCCCAGACGGCGTCGTTCTGCTTGTTGGCGTCCAGGGCGAAGCCGATGGTCGGGGTGTGCGAAGAGGCGATTGCGCCGATGATCTTGGCCATGATGTTTCCTTATGCGGTTGCCGGTACGGCGCGCGCCGCGAACCGGGTGAAGACGATGGACAGCGCCGCGAGCGTGGCCGGGATGGCGAGGATCGCGAGCACCGCCGAGAAGCCCCAGCCCAGCGACAGCAGGATGCCGCCCGCGGCCGAGCCGAAGATGCTGCCGAAGCGGCCGATGCCCTGCATCCAGCTGACGCCCGTCGCGCGCACCGCGGTCGGGTAGCACTGCGGGGCGAAGGCGTTCAGGCCGGTCTGGGCGCCGCTCATGCAGAAGCCTGCCAGCAGCACGAGGGTACCGAAGAAAGCCGATTCCACGCTGCTCGACGCGACCGCCAGGATGAGCGCGGCGCCGGCCACATAGGTCGAGGCGATGACCTTGTTCGGCGTCCAGCGGTCCATCAGCCAGCCGACGAACAGCGCGCCGACGGTACCGCCGAGCTGGAACATCGCGGTGATGTTGGCGGCGCGCTCGATCGGCAGGCCCGCTTCCTTGATCAGCGTCGGCAGCCAGCCGGACAGCAGGTAGATGACCAGCAGGCCCATGAAATACGTGGCCCACAGCGACAGCGTGACGCCGCGGAACGCGGGGGCCAGCAGCGCGCCGACCTTGGCCTTGCCTTCAACCTTTTGTTCGCTGATCGTGAACGCGGCGCCCGCCGGCACGTCGCCGCCGACGACACGCTGGAGCGTCGCGGCGATACGTGCTGCCGGATACTTGTTGACGACCAGGAAGCGCACGGATTCCGGCACGAGGACAATGTAGAACGGCAGGCAGACGAGCGGAATGGCGCCGCCGACGATCAGCACCATGCGCCAGCCGTACTGCGGCAGCAGCGCGGCCGCGCCGAAGCCGACGAGGGCCGAGCCGAGGTTAAAACCCGTGAACATGATGGCGAGCAGCGTGCTGCGGCGCGCCTCCGGCACGTATTCGGACAGCAGGGTCGTCGTATTGGGCATCGCGGCGCCGAGGCCGAGACCGGTCAGGAAGCGCAGCGCGGACAGCGACACGACGTCGTTCGCCTGCGAGGCCAGCACGCTGAACACGCCGAACCAGGCGACGGCCACCATCAGCAGGCGCTTGCGGCCGTAACGGTCGGACAGCGGACCGATCATCAGCGCGCCGATGGCCAGGCCGATCGGCGCCGCGCTCATCACGACTCCGAACGCCGCCTTCGAAATCCCCCACTCCTTCGTGATGGCCGGCGCGAGGAAACCCATGATGGCGACGTCGATGCCGTCCGTGGTGATGATGAGGAAGCAGAGGAAAAGCAAGAGCCACTGGTAGCCGGACATCTTGCGGCCGTTGATGTGCGCCCGCACATCGAGGGTGTGTGCCGTATTCATTAAGTCTCCTGGTCAAATACGCGTGTTATGGACTGCCGGTGCCGACCGCGTCTACAACCGTAGAATCCCGGCACCATCTGTTACCCAGTGTACGTTTTGACTTGCCTTAATGTATTGCTTTCAGCCACCCCAGCGTTGCAATCTGCTTATTGCGCATATCAGCGCCAGGATGCGCCCAGTCTCCGGAGTTCCTCGATCAGCGCGCCCGCGCCGGGCGAGAGGTGCGCCCCGCGCCGCGTGGTGACGCCGATGGCGCGTTCCATGCCGCGCAATGCGAACCGCAGGTCGACCAGTTGTCCGCTGCGGATTTCGTGATACAGCTGGTGCAGCGACAAGGCCGTCAGCATATCGCTCGATAACAAAAGGCCACGCACGAGTGCGAGGTCGCCCGTCTCCACCACCGGCGTGGGCGCCGGCGCGCCCTCCTCCTGGAAAAACCGGTCCAGCTGTTCACGCATCGGCGTGCCGGCGCGCGACAGGACCCATGGAAAGCGTGCCAGGTCACGCATGCCGATCCGCTTCTGGCCCGCCAGCGGATGGCCCGCGCGCGCCACCAGCGCGACCCTGTCCTCGAACAGCGCCTCCGACACGAACGCCACGCCGGACGATGGGCGCAAGGCGCCGAGGATGAAGTCGATACGGCCGCTCAGCAAACCGGCCGTCAGCTCGTCATAAGGACTTTCGAGCGAACGGATGACCAGGTGCGGATGCCGGGCCTGGACCGCAGCGATGGCAAGCGGCAGGAACTGCGAGCGCGCCAGCGGCAATGCGCCGATCGTCACCACACCGCGCACGACACCCGCCAGCGCCGCGATGTCCTCCGGTATATGACGCAATTCGGCGAGGACGCGCTCGAACCGCTCGATCCAGCGCCGGCCCGCATCGGTCGGCAACATCCCGTGTGCGGTCCGGAGGAACAGCGGCTGTCCGAGCATGTTCTCCAGGTGCGTGATGGCCTGGCTGATGGCCGACTGCGACGCGCCCAACGCGTGCGCCACGCCCGGCATGTAGTGGACTTCGGCCAGCAGCGCGGCAGCCTGCAGGCGCCGCTCGTTCAGCAGCGCCTCGATGCCGCCCACCTTCCCGCCCGACCGTTCTCCACCCCGTTCACTCATGCGCAGCGCGTCGTCGCGGACTTCGCGCAATTCGGCCTGGATCCGGTCGGCGCGCAGCCGGACCGTCTCGCCCGCCCGCGTCAGCAGCATGCCCCGGCCTTTCCGTTCGAACAACTGCACGTTCAAACTCTCTTCGAGGGCGGCCACGGAACGTGCGACGGCGGACGAGGCCCGGAACAGGCTTTCCGACGAACGGCGGATACCGCCGGCGGCAGCGACTGCGCTGAACGCATGGAGGTGGCGCAGGCTGACGAGGGGCATGGTGCAGAAGGCCTTTTGAAATAGCAACGATAAGCAGATTAGAACAAACTCGCCCCCACAAAGCAACCATCGGAATGTTGCCGGCGCAGATACTAACGACACAACAACGCACGTATCGACAGCGACCATGACCACCGACCACCATTCCGACCTCATCCCGGTGCCCTGCATCCTGATGCGCGGCGGGACGTCCCGCGGGCCGTTCTTCCTCGAGTCCGATCTGCCCGCCGACCCCGCGCTGCGCGACCGCGTCCTGCTCGCGGCCATGGGCTCCCCCGACAAGCGCCAGATCGACGGCCTGGGCGGCGCGCATCCGCTGACGAGCAAGGTCGGCATCGTCCGCCGCAGCAAGACGGCCGGCGTCGACCTCGACTTCCTGTTCGCCCAGCTGCAGCCGGACAAGGACACCGTCGACACGACGCCCAACTGCGGCAACATGCTTGCCGCCGTGCTGCCGTTCGCGCTCGAGCGCGGCCTGCTGCCGGTCCAGCAGGGCACGACGACGGCACGCGTGTTGACCCTGAATACCGGCATGCAGTGCGACGTCACGGTGCAGACGCCCGGCGGCCGCCTGCAATACACGGGCGATGCGCGCATCGACGGCGTGCCCGGCACCGCGGCGCCGATCACGATCAACTTCCTGGACACCGCCGGTTCCGTCTGCCCGTCGCTGCTGCCGACCGGCCATGTGCTGGACCGCGTCGACGGCATCGACGTCACGCTGATCGACAACGGCATGCCGATGGTACTCGTGCGCGCCGCCGACATGGGCGTCACGGGCTACGAAGGCGTGGCCGAACTGAATGGGAACGCGGCCCTGAAGGCGAAACTGGAAGCGCTGCGCCTAGCCGTCGGCCCGCTGATGGGCCTCGGCGACGTGACGACGAAGAGCTACCCCAAGATGTGCCTCGTCGCCGCACCGCGCGACGGGGGCAGCGTGGCGACGCGCTGCTTCATCCCGCACGTGTGCCACGAGGCGATCGGCGTGCTGGCCGCCGTCACCGTCGCCACCGCGTGCGTGCTCGAAGGCTCGGTCACGCAGGGCATCGCCAGCGTACCCGCGGGTCTCGTCAAGACCGTCTCGGTCGAGCATCCGACCGGGGAGTTCAGCGTCGAGCTGGGACTCGACAAGGACAATCCGCAGCAGGTGAATCGTGCCGCCCTGCTGCGCACCGCGCGCCCGATCATGCGCGGGGAAGTACTGGTATCGCAAGAGATTTGGAGAGGAAACTGAAATGCGAAAAACCCTGGTCATCGACTGCCACGGTCATTACACGACGGCGCCGAAAGCGCTGGAAAACTGGCGCAATGCGCAGGTCGCGAACCTGAACGCGCCCGAGCTGGGCCCGCGCGTCTCCGACCTCAGGATCTCGGACGACGAGCTGCGCGAATCGATCGAAACGAACCAGCTGCGATTGATGCGCGAACGCGGCTCCGACCTGACGATCTTTTCGCCCCGCGCGAGCTTCATGGCGCACCACATCGGCGGCTTCGAGACGAGCGCCACGTGGGCGGCCATCTGCAATGAGCTGTGCTACCGCGTGTCGCAGCTGTTCCCGGATCACTTCATCGGCGCCGCGATGCTGCCGCAATCGCCCGGCGTCGATCCGCGCACCTGCATCCCCGAGCTGGAGCGCTGCGTGAAGGAATACGGCATGGTGGGCATCAATTTGAACCCGGACCCGTCGGGCGGCCACTGGACGTCGCCGCCGCTGTCCGACCGCCACTGGTATCCGATCTACGAAAAGATGGTCGAGTACGACATCCCGGCCATGATCCACGTGTCGACGAGCTGCAACCCCTGCTTCCACACGACGGGCGCTCACTACCTGAACGCCGATACGACCGCGTTCATGCAATGCCTGACGAGCGACCTGTTCAAGGATTTCCCCACGTTGAAATTCCTGATCCCGCACGGCGGCGGCGCGGTGCCCTATCACTGGGGCCGGTTCCGCGGCCTCGCGCAGGAAATGAAGAAGCCCCTGCTGGAAGATCACCTGCTCAACAACATCTTCTTCGATACCTGCGTCTATCACCAGCCGGGCATCGACCTGCTCACGAAAGTCATCCCGACGAAGAACGTGCTGTTCGCGTCCGAAATGATCGGCGCCGTGCGCGGCATCGATCCGGAAACGGGCCACTACTACGACGACACGAAGCGCTACATCCAGGCCGCCGCGCTGAGCGACGAGGACCGTTTCCAGATCTTCGAAGGCAATGCCCGCCGCGTGTTCCCGCGCCTTGACGCCGCCCTGAAACAGAAAGGACTGTAAACAATGACCACGCCGCTGATGAACCAACTGGGTGTCGTGAAACGCAATATCGAACGCGCCGACCGCGCCGCGACCGAGCGCCTCGGCAAGCTGGGCAGCGCGACCGTGCACGAAGCGATGGGCCGCGTCGGCCTGCTGAAGCCGTACATGCGTCCCATCTTCCCCGACCAGCAGGTGTCCGGCACCGCCGTCACCGTGCTGCTGCATCCGGGCGACAACTGGATGATGCACGTGGCGGCCGAACAGATCCAGCCGGGCGACATAGTCGTCGCGGCGGTCACGGCCGAGTGCACGGACGGCTACTTCGGCGACCTGCTGGCGACGAGCTTCATGGCGCGCGGCGCGAAGGCGCTCGTCATCGACGCGGGCGTGCGCGACGTGCGCGTGCTGAAGGAGATGGGTTTTCCGGTCTGGAGCAAGGCGATCAGCGCCAAGGGCACTATCAAGGCGACGCTCGGCTCCGTCAACATCCCGGTGATCTGCGCCGGCGCGCTCGTAAACCCGGGCGACGTGATCGTGGCCGATGACGACGGTGTCGTCGTCGTACCGGCGCTGGACGCCGCACGCGTCGCCGACGTGGCGGAGAAGCGCGAATCGTTCGAGGGCGAGAAACGCGCGAAGCTGGCGTCCGGTGTGCTCGGCCTGGACATGTACAAGATGCGCGAGCCCCTGGCGGCTGCGGGTCTGAAATACATCGACTGACGGGCGGCGTCGTCCCGCGACCGCATGCAGCCGGGCGCCCGGATCACGTCCCCGGGGTGCCATCACCGGATGGCACCCCGGCATGACGCGCTCGTCCTGACGTCAGCCGGCGGGCCGGCGCAGGACCTCGGCCGCAACCGCACGGCCGAACGCGCGCGTGCCCGTCGTGCCGCCGAGGTCCGCCGTCCTGGTCGCGGGATTGCGCAGGACGGTGTCGACGGCGCGCTCGATCGCGTCGCCCGCCTGCAGGAACGCGGCGCTGCCGTGGTGCTCCCCCAGCCAGCCCATCAGCATGCCCGCGGACAGGATCATCGAGGTCGGATTCGCCTTGTCCAGGCCCTGGATGTCGGGCGCGGAGCCATGCTGGGCCTGGGCGCAGCACTGGCGGTCCCCGGCCATGACCGAGCCGGCAAGGCCCAGGCTGCCGGACAGTTCGCTCGCCAGGTCGCTCAGGATGTCGCCATAGAAGTTCTCGGTCACGATGACGTCGAAACGCTCCGGGGTGCGCACCAGGTGGGCGGTCGAGGCGTCGACCAGCAGGTCGTTCAATGTCACCTCCGGAAAATCGCGCGCGACGTGACGGACGGCTTCGAGGAACAGGCCGTCGGTCATGTGGAAGCTGTTCGCCTTGTGGATGGCGGTCACCTGCCTGCGGCGCTTTTGCGCCAGCTCGAACGCGCGGCGCGCGATCCGTTCGCTGCAATGGCGGCTGATCTTGCGCACCGACAGGGCCAGGTCGGGCGTCGGCATCATCTCGCCCCAGCCCAGGTGCATGTTCCGGTCCGGATAAAACCCTTCGGTGGCTTCGCGCATGATGACGAGGTCCATCGTCTTGCCGGCCTTGAGGTTCGAGTCGAGGAAGCTGCGGGTGCGCGCCGGACGCACGTTGGCGTACAGGTCCAGCTTGCCGCGGAATGCGGCCGAGACGTTGATGCCGCCTTGAGCGGGCTTCGGATAGTCCGCGTGGGAGATCGTGCCGAGCAGGATGCCGTCGTAGGTGCGGGCGCGCTCGAGCAGGTCGTCGCGCAGGGTGGTGCCGTGTTGTTCCAGGCTGGCGAAGCCGATGTCGTCGTGGTCGAACGCGAGACCGAGGTCGAACGCGCGGTTGGCGGCGTCGAGCACCTCGACGGCACTGTTCACGATTTCGGGGCCGATGCCGTCGCCGGGGAGTACGAGAATGCGCATGGTGGGTTCCAGTAGGTCGATTATCGGTTCGCGTGTTCCAGCGCGACGGGACGCGTCTCGCCCGTGTCGCGCAGGGTGCGGGTGGCGTTGGGCGATGCGTACGTCCACAGGATCTTCATCGGCTTCGTGTCCGACAGGTTGCGGAAGCGGTGTACGACGTTGGGCGGGATGAACGTGGTGTCGAGGGGCTGCAGCGGGTACTCGAGGCCGTCGATGTCCATGACCGCCTCGCCCTCCAGCAGCACGACGCTTTCTTCGCAGTTGTGGCTGTGGAAGGGAATCGCCGTGCCGGGATCGAACTCGGTGATGCCGGAGATGAACGTGGTCGCGCCGAGTGCCGGCGAAACGAGGGACGTGGTACGGGCACCGCCGCCGCGGTCATGGCTCGGCAGCGCGGAGGGACGCAGCAGCCTGGCGTCCGATGGGGTCTTGATGGGATACATGGTGTCCTTTCGAAGTCGGTCAGCGGGCAGGACCGATCCACACGGTCTTGGTATTGGTGAATTCGCGCGCGCCGGCGGCGCCCAGTTCGCGTCCGTAGCCGGACTGCTTGATGCCGCCGAACGGCAGGCGCGCGTCCGACACGACCTGGCCATTGACGAAGACGGCGCCCGCCTCGATCTGGCGCACGAGCCGGCGCGCCCGGGCGAGGTCGCCGGTCCACAGCGCCGCGGCGAGGCCGAATTCGGTGGCGTTGGCCAGGGCGATGGCCTCGTCCGCATCCCTGACGCGGAGGATCGCGGCGGCCGGCCCGAACGTTTCTTCGATCGCGGCCGCCATGCCAGGCGTCACGCCGTCGAGGATCGTGGGCTCGTAGTAGCAGCCGGGACCCGGCCGCGCCGCGCCGCCGGCCAGCAGGCGCGCGCCGGCCTCGATCGAGCGCCGGACCTGGCTGTCCAGGTCGGCGACGAGGCTGGGCCGTGCCATCGGGCCGATCGTCGTGTGCGGATCGAGCGGATCGCCGACCACCAGTTCGCGGGTATGCGCGACGAACGCGGCGACGAAGGCGTCGGCCACCGCGTCCTCCACGATGAAGCGCTTCGACGACACGCAACTCTGGCCGCAGTTGCCGAAGCGCGCCTTGACGGCGGTGCGGGCGGCGGCGGCGACGTCGGCATCGGCCAGGACGATAAACGGGTCCGAGCCGCCCAGTTCCAGCACCTGTTTCTTCAGCACGCCCCCGGCCTGCGCGGCCACCTGCTTGCCGACGGCGGTCGATCCCGTCAGCGTCACGGCGGCGATGCGCGGATCCTCGATGAGCGCTTTCACGCGGCTCGACGCGATCAGCACGGTGCTCATCAGGCCGGCGGGCACGCCCGCGTCGACCAGCGCATGCTGCAGCGCGAGCGCGCACTGCGGCACGTTGTTCGCATGCTTGAGGATGGCCCCGTTGCCGGCCACCAGCGCGGGGGCGGCGAAACGGATGAATTGCCAGAACGGGTAATTCCACGGCATGACCGCCAGCACCACGCCGAGCGGATCGTATACGACGTAGCTCTCGGCGTTGCTGGCGACGGGCATGTCCGCGAGGTAGCCCGGGCCGTGCTGCGCGTAGTGGTCGCATGTCCACGCGCATTTCTCGATCTCGGCTTCCGCTTCGGCCAGCGGCTTCCCCATTTCGGTGGTGATCAGGCGCGCGTATTCGGCCTTGCGTTGGCGCAGCACGCGCGCGACGGCGACCAGGACCGCGGCCCTGCCCTCGATCGGCTGCCGGGCCCACCGCTTCTGGGCCGCGACGGCGTCCTGGAGCATGCGTTCCACCTGCGCGTCCGTGTGCTCATCGAATTCGGCGACGACGGTGCCGGTGGCGGGATTGATGGATGAAATCATGGGGGACTCTTTCTGATGGGTGTGTTTTTGGTATTTTAATTTCTCAAAAAACCAAGTCAAATGGTTTTTTAGGCGCGCATCTCCACGATAAAAATACCATCGTGGTACTATGCCCAATCAAAAACCAGACAATAGGCGACTTGCATGCCCCGGCGAATTTCCGACACGCTCGTTCTTAAAATCAAGCAGTACATTGGCGCCGAGCGCCTGCCTGCGGGCACGCGGTTGACCGAGCGGGCACTCTCCGAGCGCTTCCAGGTCTCGCGGTCGCCGGTGCGCGAAGCCCTGCAGCGTCTTGCCGCCGAGGGCGTCGTGGAGGAACAGGCGGACGGCGGCCACGCCGTGGCGCACGCGGGCGCCCTGCTCGCGGCCGAACCGGAGCGCAGCTTCACGCCACCGGACCCGGTCGAGCAGGCCTATTTCGCCATCGCCGAGGACCGGCTGGCCGGCAACCTGCCGGAGCGGGTGACGGAGAACGAGTTCGCGCGCCGCTACGACATCACCCGCGCCCAGCTCGCGGCGGTGCTGCGGCGCATGGCGCACGAGGGCTGGATCGAACGGCTGCCCGGTCACGGGTGGCGCTTCCGTCCCGTGCTGACGTCGGCGGACACCTATGACCAGGGCTACCGGTTCCGCATCCTGATCGAGGCGGCGGGCATCCTGGAGCCGACCTTCCGTGTCAACGAGGCGGCCCTGGTGCGTTGCCGGCAGCAGCAGCGCGAACTGCTCGAGCGCATCCACGACGTCACGGCGGCGGACATCTTCGATGCCAATACGCTGCTCCACGAAACGATCGCCGAGTGTTCCGGCAACGTCTTCATCGTGGACTCGCTGAAGCGGCTGAACAGCCTGCGGCGCCTGATGGAGTACCGCAAGTCGTTCGACCGCGAGGCCGCGGCGCGGCGCTGCCGCGAGCACCTGGACCTGATCGACCTCCTGCTGGCGGGCCAGCGCGACGCCGCTGCCGACTTCATCCGCCTGCACCTGCGCGACGCGGCACGGGAGAAGTCGGCGCGCCCCGCTCGCCGATCCGAATGAGGAGCGTCATCAGGAAGGCCACGCATACCAGGGCGGCCAGCAGCATCAGGCCGGTCGTCGCGCTGTGCGTCGCGTCCTTGACGTAGCCGATGAAGAACGGTCCCACGAAGCCGCCGAGGTTGCCGATCGAATTGATGACGGCGATCGAGACCGACGCCGATTCACGCGACAGGAACAGGGTCGGCAGTGCCCAGAACGGCGACTTGAACGCGTAGAGGCCGGCCAGCGCCAGGCTGATCATCGCGATCGCCGCCACCGGATCGGCGACGAGTCCCGTGCCCAGCATCGCGAGCGCCGCCACGCCGAGCGGGAGTGCGGCATGCAGGCGCCGCTCGGCGCGGCGGTCGGAACGGCGCGACCAGGCGATCATGACGATCGTGGCGAACAGGTACGGGATCATCGCGATCAGCCCGACCTCGGTGTGCGTCAGCCTGGACGAGAACGACTTGATAATCTGCGGCATCCAGTAACCCGTGCCGAGGCTGCCGCACTGGTACACGAAATAGATGAACGACAGGTACAGCACGCGTGGATTGCCGAGCGTCTGCCGCAGGCCGAGGTGGGCCGCCGCCGGCCGGGCCTTGCGGTCCTTGTCCTGCTCGGACAGCAGCCAGCGCTTCTCGGCCGGCGTCAACCAGCCGGCGTCCTGCGGGCGGTCGGGCAGGTACAACAGGCACACGACGCCGCCGAGCACCGCAGGGGCGGCCTCCAGCATAAGCATCCAGCGCCAGCCGCTCCAGCCCAGCCAGCCGACGTTGTCCATGATCCAGGTGCTGAGCGGCGCGCCGATGATGTACGACACCGGGATCGCCGCCGTGAACAGCGCCACGGTCGTCGCCAGCTCCTTCTGGCGGAACCAGTAGGTCAGGTAGACGATGATCCCGGGGAAGAAGCCCGCTTCGGCCACACCCAGCAGGAAGCGCAGCACGTAGAGCTGGGTGGCGTTCTGCACGAAACCGCAGGCAAACGAGATGGCGCCCCAGGTCAGCAGGATCCGGGCGATCCAGACGCGGGCCCCGAAGCGGTTCAGCGCGATGTTGCTGGGCACTTCGAACGCGAAATAACCGATGAAGAAGATCCCCGAGATCAGGCCGAAGGCTTCGCTGGACAGGGCCAGTTCCCTGTTCATCTGCAGGGCCGCGTAGCCGATGTTCGCGCGGTCGAGGTAAGAGATCACGTACAGGATGAACACGAACGGAATGATCCGCCACGTGATCTTGTGCACGAGCGCGCGCTCGTCGATGAACGCGCCGGTGGTGGTGTCGGACATGATACGGCCCCGTCTGATAAGGAATTAGGATCGGGCCGGCGTCGCAAACACCATGCACACGGGACTGCCTGCCTTGACCGGATCGCCGGTCGCCTGCAGGCGCCCGCTGGCGCGGTCGACGGCGAAGGCGACGATGCTGTCGCTGTCTTCGTTCAGCGCGAACAGGACGCGGCCGTTGGGCGCGAGCGTGAAGAAGCGGGGCGTCCGCCCCTGCGTCGCATCGGCCCCGGCGAACGACAGCAGGCCGGTGGCGGGGTCGATCCGGAACACGGCGATGCTGTCGTGCCCGCGATTGGACGCGTACAGGAAGCGCTCGTCGCCGTCGACCTGGATGCCGGCGGCACGGCTGTTCCCGGTGAAGGTGTCCGGCAGGGTGGACAAGATCTGGCGCGGCGTCAATCCACCGGTCCGGGCCGACCAGGCATACGCCGTGACCGTGGAGTCAAGCTCGTTGACCACGTAGGCCATACCCAGGCGCGGCGCGAACGCCAGGTGGCGCGGACCGGCGCCTTCGCGCGCCACCGTGAAGGGCGGGTCCGCCGGCGCGAGCCGGCCGCCGGCGAAGCGGAACGAGAATGTCCGGTCGAGGCCCTTGTCGGGCACGAGGACGAATTCCCCGCTGGGATCGAACGGATTGAAATGCGGCTTGGAGAGCTTCTGCTCGACGCGATGCGGGCCGAGCGGCCCTTCGAGCGTGACCAGTTGCTCGAGTTCGCCCAGACTGCCGTCGGGCCGAACCGGCAGCACCGCGAGACTGGACCCGAGGTGGTTCGAGACCACGACGTGCCGCCCGCTCGGATCGAGCGCCAGGTGCACCGGATTCTTGCCGCCCGTGCCCTGGCGGTTCAGGAATTCCAGCTTGCCGGTGGCGGCGTCGATGCGGAAGGCGCTGATGTCGCTCATGTCGCCGTGCACGGTGTACAGGTGCCGCCCTGCCCGGTCCAGCGCAAGGAACGAGGGATTGACCAGTTCGCGCACGACCTGGATCAACTCGAGACGGGCATTGTCCTGGCCGACCCGGAACACGCTGATGCCGTCGCCGCGGGCGTTGCGTTCGCGTGTCGTCCGCGAGCCTACATAGGCAAACATCTGACCTCCTTGGGAAATAGTGGAATGGGAAACCGGGGCGGGCGCCGTACCGGATGTGCCGGCGGCTCGTCCCAGCAAGCCGATCCCGCCGCCCGCCAGGATGGATTGCAGCACCCTGCGGCGCCGGCGTGCGTGGTCGATGGCGGTTGGTGTCGGGGGAATCATGGTGTCTCCTTGGAATCGGCTCTTTTTTCTATATTGTATTTTTTAACTAAATTATGCAATAGCCTCTTGCCACGTATTTTCGTCGCTCCCCACAATATCGAGGCAAAACCGCCTCCCGCCCATCCGTCGTATTGTATTTTTCATCGACAGTGTGCAAGAATGCGGTATGAAAAATTCCTCTTACCCGTCCGCCCTGCTCGACCATGCAGGCCGGCGCTACCGCATGGTCGACCTGCCCGCCACCTTCGGCGCCCGGCTGCATTCCCTTCCCGTCGTCCTGCGCCTGCTGCTGGAAAACCTCATGCGCAACACGGCGGGCGACGAACGCCAGGCCGGCATCGATGCCATTTTCGGCTGGCTCGACCACGGCACGAGCGAGGCGGAAATCCCCTTCCAGCCGGGCCGCGTACTGATGCACGACACGACGAGCACGCCCGCACTCGTCGACATCGCGGGCATGCGCGACGCGCTCGCCGAAGCCGGCTGGGACCCTGCCCTGCTCAACCCCGGCCTGCCCGTCGACATCTCGGTCGATCACTCGCTGGCCGTGGAATTCTTCGCGCAGCGCGACGCCGCCGAACGCAACCTGCGCGTCGAAATGCGCCGCAACCAGGAGCGCTATGCCTTCCTGCGCTGGGCGTCGAAGGTCATGCGGGGCGTGCGCATCCATCCGCCCGGTACAGGCATCATGCACACCATTAACCTGGAACAGCTGGCCACTGTCGTTACCACGGAAGAACGCGAGGGCGAGACGTGGGCAGTGCCCGACATGATGATCGGCACGGACAGCCACACGCCGATGATCAACGGGATCGGCGTGCTGGGCTGGGGCGTCGGCGGACTGGAAGCGCAGACGGTCATGTTCGGGATGCCGACCATGCTGCGCGTGCCGGACGTGACCGGCGTGCGCCTGACCGGGCGCCTGCGCGCCGGTGCCGTCGCCACCGATCTCGCGCTGGTCGTCACGCAACGCCTGCGCCGGATCGGCGTGGCGGGCGACTTCGTCGAATTCTTCGGGCCCGGCGTCGCCACGCTGAGCGCGGGCGAGCGCGCCGTCGTCGCCAACATGGCACCGGAATACGGCGCCACGACGGGCTATTTCCCGATCGACGGACACACCCTCGACTACCTGGCCCGGACCGGGCGCCCGGCCGCGCGGCTCGCGCTGGTGGAAGCCTATGCGCGCCGCAACGGCCTGTGGTTCGATCCCGGCGCGCACCCGGTCTACACACGGACGATCGAGATCGACCTGGACCAGGTGACGCTCCACGTGGCGGGCCCCAGGCGACCGCAGGATCTGCTGGCCCATACCGACACGGCGCGCACGCTGGCGGACCTGGGGTTCCGCCCCGCCCCGGGCGCCACCGCCATGCCGCGCCATCCCGTCGTCGTCGCCGCGATCACCAGTTGCACCAACACGTCCGACCCGCGCCTGCTCGTGGCGGCAGGCCTCGTCGCGCGGCGCGCGCGCCGGCGCGGCCTCAAGGTGCCGTCCTGGGTCAAGACGTCGCTGGGTCCGGGCTCGCCCGCCGCGGCCGCCTACCTCGAACGGGCCGGCCTCGTCGACGACCTGGCGGCCGTGGGCTTCGACATCGTCGGCTACGGCTGCACCACCTGCATCGGCAACTCGGGACCGCTGCCCACATCCGTGCGGGACGCGCTGGCGCAGGGTCGCATCAAGCCGGTCGCCGTGCTGTCGGGGAACCGGAACTTCCCCGGACGCATCCACCCCGACCTCGAGCTCGGCTTCCTGATGTCGCCGCCGCTCGTCGTCGCGTTCGCGCTGGCCGGCAACGCCGAACTGGACCTGGACCGCGACCCGGTGCAGGTCGATGCCGCCGGGGTGCCCGTCCACCTGCGCGACCTGTGGCCCGACGCTGCCGAAGTCGATGCGCTGCTGGCGACTGCGCTGCGCCCGGACGATTTTCCGCAGGCGTTCGCACGCGCCAGCCTGAACCCGGCCTGGCACGCCCTGGACGTACCGGACACGCCGCGGTTCCCGTGGCACCCGGCATCGACGGCGCTGCGCCGCCCGCCCTTCGCGTCGTTGGCGGAAGGCAGCCAGCTCGGACATTACATGGCCTATCCGCTGCTGGTGGTGGGCGACGACGTCACGACGGACCACATCTCGCCGGCCAGCGCGATCCCGAAGGAGTCCTTCGTCGCCGACTTTCTCGTCGCCTGCGGCGACGATCGCAACGACCTCAACGTGTTCGCATCGCGCCGCGGCAACTGGGAAGTCATGATGCGCGCCGCGTTCTACAGCAAGTCGCTGCGCAACCTGCTGTGGCCGCACTCCCCGGTGGGCCAGACGTTGCATGTCCCCACGGGCGCCGTCGCACCCATCTTCGAGATCGCACGACGTTATCGCGACGACGGCGAGGCCGTCGTGCTGCTGGCAGGCGAGCGCTACGGGACGGGTTCCTCGCGTGACTGGGCAGCCAAGGGCCAGCGCCTGCTCGGCATCCGCGCCGTCCTCGCGCAAAGCTTCGAACGCATCCACCGCTCGAACCTGATCGGCATGGGCATCCTGCCGCTGCGCATGCCCCCCGAATGCGCGCCCGAACGCCTGCGCATCGCGGTGGGCGACCGGATCGAGATCGACGCCCCGGCCGGTGCGATCGCACCGCGCACCGCGGTCGCCGTCCGCGTGCACCGGCTCGACGGCACGGTGGAAGCCTACACGGCCGTCGCGGCCGTCGAGACCCGGCTCGAGGCCGACCTGCTGCGCCAGGGCGGCGTCATCCCTTACATCCTGCAGGCGACCATCGCGCGGCAGGCAGCGACCGGTCATTGAATACTCCACCTTCCCGATCCACCGTCCACGACCATGATTCCTACCTCTTCCATCCGCGCCGCATTCACCCCGACCGGCAGGCTGCGTGCCGCCATCAACCTCGGCAACCCCATTCTCGCCCACCCGACCGATGACGGCGGCGCGGGTGGCGTGTCGGTCGACCTCGCCGGCGAGTTCGCCCGGCTGCTGGGCGTGGACCTCGACCTCGTCGTCGTGGACGCGGCCGGCAAGTCGGTCGACGTCGTCGCGGCGGACCAGGCCGACATCGGCTTCTTCGCCATCGATCCCGTGCGCGGCGCCGACATCGCGTTCAGCGGCCCGTACGTACTGATCGAAGGCTGCTACCTGGTCGGGGCGGCGTCGCCGATCCGCACCAACGACGACGTCGACCGCGCCGGCCACCGCGTCGTGGTCGGCAAGGGCAGCGCCTACGACCTGTACCTGACGCGCACGCTGCGCCACGCGCACATCGAGCGCGCGCCCACCTCGCCGGCCGTGGTCGACACGTTCCTGGAACGCGGGGCGGACGTCGCGGCCGGGGTCCGGCAGCAACTGGAGGCGGATGCGCGGCGCCACGGCGGCCTGCGGCTGCTCGACGGCCGTTTCATGGTGATCCGGCAGGCCATGGGCGTGCCGAAGTGCCGTGGCAAGGAGGCCGCCATCTTCCTCGCCCGCTTCGTCGAGCACGCGAAGGCGAACGGCTTCGTCGCCGCGGCCCTCGCGCGTCACGGGATCGCGGGCGCGTCCGTCGCGCCGGCCGGCGTCTGAGGCAGATAACAGAAACGTAAGCTTCGCTTCAAGGTCCTGTCAGGTACCGGCAGGCAGAATGACGAGTCATCAACCATGGCTCCAACATGACGACGACCCACGCTACCATCCCCGCCTTCCGCGCGCCGCGCGCCGCCGCGCTGGCATCCGTGCTGCTCCTCGCCGCCTGCGCCAAGGCGCCGCCGCCCGAGGACAAGAAACCGCCGCTGGTCAGCGTGACGACCACGCGCGCGGCCGACATCCCGATCGAACTGGGCGCCCAGGGGCACGTCGTGCCGCTCGACTTCGTCGACGTCCGGCCGCAACTGACGGGCACGATCCGCACCGTCGATTTCCACGAGGGCGACGACATCCGCAAGGGCCAGCTGCTGTTCACGCTGGACGACAGCGACGCGCGCGCCCAGCTCGGCAAGGCGCAGGCGCAGGTCGCGCTCGTCGCGGCCCAGCTGGCCGACGCGCGCCGCGACCATCAGCGGGCGCAGGCCCTGGTGGCGTCGAAGTTCGTCGCGGCCAGCAGCGTCGACACGGCGGCCAGCAAGGTCGAGGCGCTGGTCGCGCAGGCCCGTGCCGCCGAGGCGGAAGTCAGCAGCGCACGCACGGCCCTGGCCCACACCCGCATCTATTCGCCGATATCCGGCAAGGCCGGTGCCGTTGCCGTCCATGCCGGCAGCCTCGCGCAGGTGGGCGCGGCGGCGCCGCTCGTCACGATCGCGCAATTCGCACCCGTCGGCGTGGAGTTCGACCTTCCCGAGAAGGACCTGCCGGCCCTCCTCGCCGCGCGCGCGGCGGGCGCCGTGCGCGTGTCCATCGCCGGTGCCGCGGGCAAGACGCCCGACGGCGAGCTCAGTTTCGTGAACAACGCGATCGACCAGAACAGCGCGTCGATCCACCTGAAAGCGGCATTCCCGAACACGGGCCATACGCTGTGGCCGGGCGCCTTCGTGCGCGTGGTCGTCCATGCGGGCATCAGCCGCGGCGCCGTCGTGCTTCCGCCCCAGGCGGTGCAGGACGGCCCCCGCGGCCGTTTCGTGTTCATCGCCGCTGGCGACGGCAAGGTGTCGCCGCGGCCGGTCGACCTGTTGCGCGTGCAGGGCGGCATGGCGGTCATCGGCGGCCTGGAAGCCGGCGTGCCCGTCGTGCTCGAGGGCGGCCAGAACCTGCGTCCCGGCGCGCGCGTGCGGATCGCCGCGGACGCCGCGCCGCCGGCAACGGTCGCGATGGTGCGCCCATGAGACTCGCGGACCTGTGCCTGCGCCGCCCCGTCGCGACCTCGCTGCTGTGGGTCGCGGTCGTCGTGGCCGGCGTCGCATGCTGGCTGCGCCTGCCCGTGGCCGCCCTGCCCAATTACGACGCCCCGACGATCCAGGTCGGCGCACACCTGCCGGGTGCCAGTCCGGAGACGATGGCGACGTCTGTGGCCACGCCGCTGGAGAAGCAGTTCTCCGCCATCCCCGGCCTCGTCAACACCACGTCGACCAGCATCCAGGGCGAGACCCAGATCACGCTGCAATTCGATGCGGGCCGCAACATCGACGCGGCGGCCGCCGACGTCCAGGCCGCGCTGTTCCGCGCGTCGCGCGCGCTGCCGGCCGAGATGACGACGCCGCCGACCTACCGCAAGGTCAACCCGGCCGACGCGCCGATCCTGCTGGTCGGCGTGTCCTCGCCCTCGCTGCGACTGTCCGACCTGAACGCGTTTTCCGAGCACCTGCTCGTGCCGGCCCTGTCCACGCTGAGCGGCGTCGCGCAGGTCACGGTGTCGGGCCAGAGCCGCTACGCGGTGCGCGTCGAGGTCGATCCGGACCGGCTCGCGGCACTGGGACTCGGGCTGCCGGACGTGGCGGCGGCGCTGAAGGCGGCGAATTCGAACGCGCCGCTCGGGCAGCTCGACACCCGCCGGCAGATGATGAGCATCCAGATGTCCACGGAACTCATGAACGCCGCCGATTTCGCGCGCGTCGCGATCGCCACCGTCAACGGCCGGCCCGTGCGGCTGGACGAAGTCGCGACCGTGATCGACAGTGTCGAGAACAACCAGAGCACGAGCGCCATCGACGGCGAAAGCGCGATCCTGCTGCAGATCCAGCGCCAGCCCGGGGCGAACACGGTGGCGACCATCGATGCCATCCGCGCCGAACTGCCGCGCCTCGCGCGCCAGCTGCCGGCGTCGGTCAAGGTCACGGTGCTGAACGACCGCTCGACCGCGATCCGGGACGCCGTCCACGACGTCAACCTCACCATGCTGCTCACGATCGCACTGGTCGTGCTGATGATCCTCCTGTTTCTGCGCCGCCTGGCCGTGACCCTGATCCCGTCGATCAGCCTGCCGGTATCGCTGCTGGGCACCTTCGGCCTCATGCTGGCATTCGGCCTGAGCCTGAACAACATCTCGCTCATGGGCCTGACGATCGCCGTCGGCCTCGTCGTCGACGACGCGATCGTGGTCCTGGAAAACATCATGCGCCACATCGAGGACGGCGTGGCACCGCGCGAGGCGGCGCGGCGCGGCACGGCGGAGGTGGCCTTCACGGTGGTCTCGATCTCGATCTCGCTCGTCGCGGTCTTCATTCCGGTGCTGTTCATGCCGGGGACGATCGGCCTGCTGTTCCACGAATTCGCGCTGGTCGTCACGCTGGCCATCCTGGTGTCGGCAGCGGCGTCGCTGACGCTCGTCCCGCTACTGGTCGCGCTGTGCGTCAAGTCCGGCGCCGCCCCGCATCGTCCTGCGCCCGGCTGGAGCCTGTGGTTCGAGCGCGGTTTCGGGCGCCTGCTCGGCGCCTACGGCCGTGCGCTCGACTGGTCGCTGGCGCACCGCGGGAGCGTGCTGCTCGTGGGCCTGTCGACCTTCGCGCTGACGGCATGGCTGTACGCCTGGGCGCCGAAGAGCTTCTTCCCGCAGGAAGACACGGGCCAGGTCAACGCCAGCGTCGACACGCCCCAGGACATGGCCTACACCGGCCGTCTCGAGGTGCTGCGGCGGATCGAAGCCGTGCTGCGCAAGGATCCGTACGTGGCCGACGTCGCGTCCAAGGTGGACCACGACACGACCGCGCTGTACCTGACCCTGAAGCCGCGCGGCGCGCGGCCGGCCATGGATCGCGTGCTCGCGCGACTGCGCGCGGAAACCGCGTTCATCCCGAGCGTGCGGGTCTTCTTCAGTCCTGTGCAGAACCTGAAGGTCGGCGGGAGGAGCGCGAAGAGCACGTACCAGTACACGCTGCAGGCCGTCAGCCCGGCGTCGCTCGAGACGTGGGCGAACCGGCTCGTCGAGGAGCTCGGCAAGTCGGCGGTGTTCGTCGGCCTGAACACCGACAGCGAACGCAACGGGCTGGAGGCCCGGATCGAGGTGGACCGCGACAAGGCCGCCCAGCTGGGCGTGGACATGCAGACGCTGCGCACGACGCTCTCGCAATCCTACGGCACGCGCCAGGTCTCGACCATCTACGCGCCCGAGGACAGCTACCAGGTCATCCTGGAACTGGCCGACGACTTCCGGCGCGACGAAAGCAGCATGGCGAAACTCCACGTGCAGGGCGCGCATGGCACGCTCGTCCCGCTCGCGGCCTTCGCACGCTTCGGGCGCGGCCCCGCCACCCTCGCCGTCAACCACCAGGGCCAGCTGCCCGCCGTGACCATTTCGTTCGACCTGGCCGCCGGCAGGTCGCTGTCGGACGCGCAGGCGGCGATCGAAGCGGCGCGGATCGCGACCGGCATGCCGCCGACGATCGTCGGCGCGTTCGCCGGCGAGGCGTCGCTGTTCCAGCAGTCCCAGACCAGCCAGCTTTGGCTGATCGCCATCGCGGTCGCCGTCATCTACGTGATCCTGGGCGTGCTGTACGAAAGCCTGGTCCATCCGCTGACCATCCTGCTCGGCATCCCGTCCGCGGCCGTCGGCGCACTGCTGGCGCTGCGCCTGACGGGCCTGGACCTGAGCTTCGTTGCGATGGTCGGCATCCTGCTGCTGGTCGGCGTCGTCAAGAAGAACGCGATCATGATCATCGACTTCGCGCTGGACGCCCGCCGCAACGGGAACATGGCGCCGGCGGAGGCCGTACGCCTGGCCTGCGTGCTGCGGTTCCGACCCATCATGATGACGACGCTGTGCGCCCTGATGGGTGCGCTGCCCCTCGCGCTCGGGCTCGGCGCCGGCGCGGAACTGCGCCAGCCGCTGGGCGTGGCCATCGTCGGCGGCCTGCTGGTGTCGCAGCTGATCACCCTGTTCATCACGCCCGTGCTGTACGTCTGTTTCGACCGGATCGGCGCACGCCGCGCGACACCAGCGCCGCCGGTCCTGGTATCGCCCGCGAGGTCACGTTGACGAAAATCCTGCTGGTCGAGGACCAACCCACTGCTGCGGCCTACCTGGCGCAAGGCTTGCGCGAGGCCGGCATGACCGTCGACGTGGCCACCAACGGCCCGGACGGCCTGCACCGCCTGCTGACGGAGCAATACGCACTTGCGATCCTGGACGTGATGCTGCCGGGACTGGACGGCTGGACCATCCTCGCTACGGCGCGGCTGGCGGCGTCGCGCACCCCGGTCCTGTTCGTGACGGCGCGCGACGATGTCGAGGACCGCGTGCACGGCCTGGAACTGGGGGCCGACGATTATCTCGTCAAGCCGTTCGCGTTCAGCGAGCTGCTGGCGCGCGTACGGGTCATCCTGCGGCGCGGCGACGCGCTGCCCGGCACGCCCGAGCCGACCCGTTACCAGCTGGCCGACCTGACGCTCGACGTGGCGAAACACCGGGCCACCCGCGGTGCCGACCGGCTCGACCTCACGCCCAAGGAATTCGCCCTGCTCGCCCTGCTCATCAAGCGGCCCGGTGAAGTGCAGCCGCGCGCCGTGATCGCGGACCAGGTGTGGGACATGAACTTCGATTCCGACACCAACGTCATCGAAGTCGTGATCAGGCGCCTGCGCGCCAAGCTGGACGACCCGTATCCGGTCAAGCTGCTGCACACGGTGCGCGGCGTCGGCTATGTCCTCGAAGTCCGCGCCTGAACGGGGCGCGCGACGCTGGTCGCTGCGCGCGCGCCTGTCGCTGTTCTTCGGCGTGGCCATCGCGGCCATCGTGGCCGGTGTGTCCGTCATGATGTATGCGGAGCTGGTGCACCAGTTGCACGAGAAGGAAGAAGTGGAGATGCAGGACGACCTGCAGATCCAGATGGAAGTCTTCAAGTCCCTTGCGAAGCGGCAGCGGCCGACGCAGTGGCTGCACGAATGGAGCGAACAGCAGGAAGACGGCGGCCGGTTCGCCTGGCAGCTGACGGGACCCGGCGGCACGGTGATGCAGGCATCGCCGAACGCCGCGGCATTCGGCGCCGGATTCGCGCGCCGCGACCGCCCGCGCCACGAAGAGCGCGTGGAGGACCGGGCCGGCCGCAAGCCGCGCTACCTGCTGGTGGCGAGTATCGACGCCGCGCGCATCGCCGGTCCGGGCACGCGCCTGCGCGGAGCGCTGGACGTGAGCCAGGACGAACGCGTGCTGCGCCGCTACCTGAGGAAGCTGGTGCTGGTCGTGGCGGCGACCACCTGCATCGCGGCCGGCCTGGGCTGGCTGCTGGTGTGGCGCGGCCTGGCGCCCCTGCGCGCCATCAGCGCGGCGATCGGCCGCATCAACGCGAACGGACTGCATACCCGGATCGCGGACGAGACGTGGCCGTCCGACCTGCGCCAGCTCGCGCTCGCGTTCGACGACATGCTCGCGCGGCTCGAGCGCTCGTTCGACCAGCTGTCGCGCTTTTCGTCGGACCTCGCCCACGAATTCCGTTCGCCCATCAACAACCTGGTCGCCGCCGCCAGCGTCACGCTGGGACGCGCGCGCGACGTCGGCGAATACCAGAACACGCTGGAAGTCATGGTCGAGGAAGGCAGCCGGCTGTCGCGCATGGTTTCCGGCATGCTGTTCCTGGCGCGCGCGGACAACGCGCAGCAGACGATCCGGCGCGAAGCGCTGAGCGCGCGCGAAGAGTTCGCCCGCCTGATCGCCTTCTTCGAGGTGATGGCGGACGAACTGGGCATCGCCCTGCGCGCCGAAGGCGATTGCCGGCTGATGGCGGATGCGATGCTGCTGCGGCGCGCGCTGTCGAACCTGTTGTCCAACGCACTGCGCTACACGCCGCGCGGCGGCACCGTCATCCTGCGCGCCGCGGCCGACGGCGATGCATGCGTGATCTCGGTCGTCGACGACGGCTGCGGCATCGCGCCGGAGCACCTGCCCTACCTGTTCGACCGGTTCTACCGCGCCGACCCGGCCCGCAGTTCGACCGACAGCACAGGGCTCGGCCTGGCCGTGGTCCGCTCGATCGCGGAACTGCATGGCGGCGCCGTCACCGTGGACAGCGCGCCCGGCAAGGGCGCGGCGTTCACGCTGCGCCTGCCGTCCTGACGGCCGGTTCAGTGGCCGTGCGCGTCCCCCCGGCCGCACGAACAGGCATCGTTCCACGCCGAGTTGAGGATCAATCCGCAGAAGTTGGTACGGCGATAGCCCGGCGTCTTCAACGCCAGCACGTCGGCCTTGACGTTGCCGAAGGTCGTGTCCGGCTTGTGCGCGATGCCGCGGGTGAAGGCGTCGATGATGCCTTCCTTGAAATCCTCGCCCCGCGGATGGGCCGCGACGACGAGGCGGCGCTGTTCCTCCGTGAACTGGTCGTAGGCAAGGCCCAGGACGTCCATCTCGACACCCGCCGTCACCAGCGCGACCACCGGTTTCTTGTGTTCGGGGATGCCCGGCGTCGTGTGCAGGGCAATGGCGTCCCACACCTGCTCGACGTCGGCCTCGGCGACGCCGTAGGAGCTCAGGAAATCGCGCGCCGCGTTCGCGCCGTCGACTTCGAAGCGCAGGTCCGGGCTGCTGTAGGGCGGCACCAGGCCCATGTCGTGGAACATCGCGCCGATGTACAGCAGTTCCGGATCGTACTGCAATCCCTTGCGCTGTCCGGCCAGGGCGCCGAACAGGAACACGCGGCGCGAGTGGTGATACAGCAGTTCGGTTTCCGTATCGCGCACCAGCTGGGTCGCGGCGCGGGCCATGTGGCTGTCGGGGATGACGATGCCGGCAATCGTTTCGCTCATGGGCGTCTCCTTGGGTTCGTGGGTCTCGGGATGGCGGCCATTACGACGTTGCCGCCACCGACAAGTCTGCCCGACGCTGCCGGCCGCGGTCGCCCCCGTTCGCGCAAAACCAGCCAGAATGCGCGCGAATCGCGCCAGGTCAGAAAGCGTGGCGCAAACCGGCCATCAGGCCGACCTGGCCGGCACCGGCGGCCGGGGTCGTCCCGCCGCCGCCGGCGCTGACGGAAAAGCGGGACTTCGCGCCGTTCCACAAATGCCCGCCCTTGATGTACACGGCCGTAGTCTTCGACAGGAAATACGTCAGGCGCGCGGTCGCCAGCGTTGCGGAGGTGCCGTGCTGCCTGACGCGGATGTGCAACGCTTCGCCATCCAGCATCAGCGCATCGGTGATGAAATACTGCGCCCCGGTGTAGACCAGGTGCGAGCGTACGTCGGGCAGCGCCGGGGACGCGGTCCGGACGCTGCGGCCGATCCAGCCCGCGCCCACCTTCAGGCGGCCGGAACGCAGGTAGCCGTTGGCCTGCATGCGCGCATCGTAGTCGTCACCGGACGCGAGCGGTTGGGGCGCGACACCGTCGAAGAAATTCGCGGCGGCATTCGTTCCGCCATGCTGGCGCGAATAGGCGGTGGCGACACCGAAACCGGGCGCGTCGTACTTGAGCATCGCGCTCCATTCCCGGCACTGCACGCCTTGCGTGGCGGCCCCTTCACCGGCGCAGGTGCCCTGGCCGGGAGAATTGCCGGTGCCCGCGCCGTCGCGCCCGAACGAGTACGTGGCGCCGACCGTCAATCCGCCAAACTTGCCCTTGTAGGCAACCGTGTTGTCGCTCCTGGCGTTCGGCAAATAATTGTCCAGTGCGCCAATACCATGGATGTCGGGACCAAGCATCTCGGCATCGGCGAGCACCCAGTACGCCATGTTGTACTGGCGGCCGAACGATACGGTACCCCACGGGCCGTCCAGTCCGATCCACGACTGCCGCCCGAACATGCGGCCGCCCTGCCCCAGGTCGCCGCGGCGCACGTTGAAACCGGTTTCCAGTGCGAATACCGCTTTCACGCCTCCACCCAGGCTTTCCTCACCGCGAAACCCGAGCCGGGACGGGAGTTCTCCGCTCACGCCCGGCAGGCGCACGAGGCCGTGTCCCGCCGCATCGGCATTCGACACATATTCGATCCCGGTATCGAGCAATCCATATATCGCAACATTGGTTTGAGCGCAGGCCATTGCGCTGATAAAAACGGACGTTGCGACGCTCAACTTTGCGAACCTCATTACCATCTCCTGAATGTTTATCGTTATATACGTCCGACTCGAAGGCACGAGCCGATGACCCGGACTTATTCAGGCTAACATCGATGTACCGCGATTTGCGGTGAATTGTATGCACGCCGCAAATGAATGAAAACGAAACGGAAAAACCGCTAATTGGATTCCACTTCATTCGAATCGAAATGAATTTCCTGCAATTACCTCATGCCGCATCCTCATTTGATTGGCAATGGGGTGCGTGCTAGCATTCCTGCGGTATTAACAGCCATTCGGGCGCATTAATTTGTGGAGACAACAATGAATTCCGTGCATTACCAACAACAGGATGACGCCGACTTGCGCGAATCCGCGGCCGATAACGTGTCGGAGGTCGTCGATCGCGTCATGCGGGGCCGTGCCGCGGTCAGGCGCTTCCTGGACCGCCCGGTCGACCGGGGCATCGTGGCCGATATCCTCGATGTCGCCCGTAGTGCGCCGAGCAATTCCAACACGCAGCCATGGCGCGTCCACGCGCTGGCCGGCGAGGCGAAAGACGCGCTCTGCGCCGCGCTCGGCGATGCGCATGCGAACCGTCCTGAGGCATATACGCCGTGTTACAAGCATTTCCCGGATGTACTGGGCGCACGCTACGCGGCCCGCCAGGCGGAATTCGGCGCCATATATTATGGGTGCCTCGGAATCGATTTCGCCGACACGGTTCGCCGCAATATGCAGACCGCCCAGAATTTCAGATTCTTCGGTGCACCGGTAGGATTGATTTTCACGATCGACAGTTCGCTCGAACGCGGCAGCTGGATCGATTACGGCATGTTCCTGCAAAATATCATGCTCGCGGCAAAAGCCCGCGGCCTCGATACCTGCCCGCAAATATCGTTCGTCAAATACCATGAAATCATCCGGCAGCATCTTTCCATTTCGCCGGACGAAACCATCGTGTGCGGCATGTCGATGGGTTATGCGGATACCTCCGCGCGCGTCAATGCATTGGGATTGTCGCGCGAACCGGTAACGGCTTTTACCTCCTTCCTCGGATTCGATAACTGAATCACCGCGCGTATCAACCGGGCGCCCCGGCCGCAGCCAGCAGCTTCCGGCCGGGGGCCAGGCGGAATCCACTCACCACCTCGCCAAGCACGTTGGCCTGACCGGCCATGGACCGCGCCGCGGCTGCGGCCTGCTCGACCAGCGCGGCGTTCTGCTGCGTGACGTCGTCCAGCTGCGCGATGGCAGTACCGATCAGCTCGATTCCAGTACTTTGCTCACGGCTGGCCACACTGATCCTGGCGACCACGTCGTTGACGTGCCGGATGCTGTCCACGACGTTCGCGATGGCAGCGCCGGCCTCTTCGACGGTCCGGGTACCTGCCCGCACCGTGTCGGTCGAGTCGGCGATGAGCACGGTGATTTCCCTGGCCGCCCGTGCCGACCGTTCCGCCAGGTTGCGCACTTCCGCCGCCACGACGGCAAAGCCCCGTCCATGCTCGCCCGCCCGGGCCGCCTCCACCGCTGCATTGAGCGCCAGGATATTGGTCTGGAACGCCATCTGGTCGATCACGTCGGTGATCTCCGCGATGCGCCGCGACGAGGCGTCGATCCGGCTCATGGTATCGACCACCTCGCCGACTGCCCGACCGCCCGCCGCGGCGACGTCGGCTGCCGATTGCGCCAGCCGGCTGGCCGCGTGAGCGTCGGCGGCGTTGTTCCGGACAGTCGCAGTCAGTTGCTCCATGGCGGACGCCGTTTCCTCCAGCGATGCCGCCTGCCGTTCGGTACGGGAAGACAGGTCGAGGTTGCCGGCCGCGATTTCGGCCGATCCCAGCCGGATCGCCCCGGCGCTGTCGTGGATCCGGGCGACCATGCGGCCCAGGCTGTCATTCATTCCCGCCAGGGCGGCAATCAACTGTCCGGTTTCGTCCTGCGCCGTCGCCTCGATACGGCATCCCAGGTCGCCGGCCGCCACGGCATGCGCCAGCCGGCACGCGTCGTCGAGCGGGTGCGTGATCGAACGGGTGATCCGGACGGCGAACACCGTCGCCAGCAGCATTGCCGCCGCCGCCACGCCGGCGATCACGGCGAGGCTGCGGCGGTATTCCGCACTGATGTCCGCGCTGTCCCTGGCCATCAACCGGCCGCCCAGGACCGTCATCTGGAACATGCCGTCCCGGCAGGCCTGGATGTCGGCGCCCAGTGCGCCGTGCAGCAGCGCGACTGCGCCGGACCGGTCTCCGGCCGCGACCAGCTTCACGAAGCTGTCCAGGGCTGCCGTGTAGCGCGACCTGTCCGCGCGCAGGCGTTCGTACAGCTCCCGGCCCCTGGCCGTCGTCAGGATCTTCCCGACTTGCGCCAGGCCCTCGTCGCTGCTGCGCTGCAGGCTGGCGATCGTCGCCAGATCCGCCCGGATGCGGTCCGTCTCGTCGTCGATCAGGACGGAGCGCATCGAGATCTCGAGCGCATCGAGATTCATGATCAACCGGTTGAACGCGAACGCCTTCGGGTAGGTGTCGGAACTCATCCGCACGGCGGTCTCGTCGAGTTCGGCCAGGCGGGTGACACCGATGAACGCCACGGCCAGCATCATGGCGATGATGCTGCCGAAGCCGATGGCGATCCGGACGCCGACCCTGAGATGTGTGAACATGGTAATTCCCTCGCCGATGACGCGTCAGTGAAGGACCGGTTCCGCCAGGACCGGCTGGCCGCCGAGGCGGCGCGATTGTGCGAGCAGCGCCGCCGCCGCGATGCAGGACGGGATGGCCAGCAGTCCCATGATCTGGGCGATGTCCAGGCCCGCGGCCAGCAGCGGTCCGCCGGCGAACGCGCCGACGACGCCGCCGAACCGGCCGATGCCGAGCATCCAGGCGACGCCGGACGCGCGCGCCGCGACCGGGTAGTAGGATGCGGCGATCGCCGGCATCGACGTCAGCGCGCCGGCGAGGAACGTGCCGGTCGTGAAGATCACCCACGGGAGCACGTCGCCGTCCGTCACGGTGACGCCCGCCAGCCACACGAAACAGCCGGCCAGTGCAAATCCGACCGCAACGACGCGATACGGGTTCATGCGGTCCATCAGCCAGCCGAGCAGCAGCGGGCCGACGCCGGCGCCCAGCGACAGCAGCGCCGTCATGCGGGCGGCCTGCCCGAGATCGAAGCCGGCCTCGCGCATCAGCGTCGGCATCCAGCTCGTCAGCAGGTAATACACGACGAGGCCCATGAAATACGTCAGCCACAGCAGGTAGGAACCCAGCCTGAACTGCGCGCTGAACAGGATGGCCAGGGGCGACTTGCCGCCCGCCGTTTCCTGCTTCGGCACGGCGTAGCCGGCCGGGGATGCCTTGCACTGCCGGTCGATGCGCCCGAGCACGGCGCCGATCCGCGCCGCGGGATAGCCGCGCGCGACCATGAAGGTCAGCGACTCCGGCATGGTGAACAGCAGCAGCGCCAGGACGATCGGCGCCACGCCCCCGATCACGAAGACGCTTTGCCACCCCAATGCGGGAATGAGCCACGCCGCGGCAAATCCGCCGCCCGATGCGCCGAGCGCGAATCCGCAGAACATGACGTTCACCAGCAACGAACGGTGCTTGCGCGGCGCGTATTCGGACAGCAGCGTGACCGCGTTCGGCATCGCGGCGCCGAGCCCGAGGCCCGTCAACAGCCGCAACACCGTCAGTTGCTGGAGCGATCCGGCATAGGCGCTCGCCAGCGTGCAGACGCCGAAGAACGCCACCGATCCGATCAGGACGCGCTTGCGTCCGGCGCGGTCGCCCAGCGGCCCGGCGAACAGCGCGCCGATCGCCAGGCCGATCAGCGCGGCACTGAACAGCGGCCCCAGCGCGACCTTGGACACGCCCCATTTGGCGGCGAGCACGGGGCCGACATAGCCCACGGCGACGGTATCGAAGCCGTCGACGGCGATGACGAGGAAACTGAGGAACATGATCCACCTCTGCAACGGCGAAAAGCGGCATCGGTCGATCACGGCAACGACGTCGACGGGTTTGTCGGTCACCGTTGCAGGGGAAGTATGTAGGCTGTGCATGGAGTCGTCTCGTCTGTTTATACTGTTTATATCGAATGCCCGTGACGGGCTGCGATTGAACGCCAGACGATTTTGGCAGAGCATGCGCTCGCGAGGAATTGATCCCTTTGCAGCAGCGATGTGAATACGGTGCATGTCGCGCGCCGGCCGGCGCGCGACGGCGGCTTAGGCCGCGTGCCGTTCCACCCAGCCCGCGTAGGCCTGGACGAATTGCGTCAGGAACGCACGCGTGGACTCGTCGACGAGGACGCCGCCCTCGAATTTCGCGGCAACGCTGCCGAGATAGGCCTCGGGTGCCGGCATGCAGGGCATGTTGAGGAACACCAGGCACTGGCGCACGGCGTGATTGGCCCCGAAGCCGCCCATCAGGCCTTGCGAGACGCTGACGACGGCACTCGGCTTGCCGCTCCAGGCCGATTGTCCATAGGGGCGCGAACCGACGTCGATGGCGTTCTTCAGCGCCGCCGGCATCGACCGGTTGTACTCGGGCGTACAAAACAGCACACCGTCGGCCGCGTGGATCCTGGCGCGGAATGCGGTCCAGGCCGCGGGCGGGCCGGCATTCTCGATGTCCTCGTCGAACAGCGGCAGGTCGCCGATCTCGACGATGTCCAGCTCGATCGACGGCGGCGCCAGGCTGGCCAGCGCCTGCGCGACCTGCCGGGTGTACGATGCCTTGCGCAGACTGCCGACCAGTACCGCGATTTTCCTTGTTGTCATGGGGTTCCTTTCTTCTCAGGATTGATCAATGGCGCCGCCTAGAGCCAGCGCCGGACGGTTGCACGATATGCCTGGTACGCGCCGCCGAAACGCGCCACCATGGCGTCCTCCTCGAACCTGGCCTGGACCTGGACCAGCAATTCCTCGATGGCCCACAGGCACAGCGCGGGCCAGGTGCCGACGACGAGGAGCTGGCCCAGCATCGTGACCCGTATGCCCAGGTACACGGGATGGCGCGAGCGGGCGAACGGGCCGCGCGTACACAGCTGCCCGCGCGCGCCGTCGTCCACGCCCATGCGCCAGTCGCTGCCCATGGCGGCCTGCGCGTACGCGACCCAGCCCAGGCCGGCGACAAGCAGGACCACGCCCGCGATGCGCACCGCGTCGCCCTTCCACAGCGCTGGACCGGGCAGGCCGGCGATGGCCTCGACGAGCAGGTAGCAAAAATCGGCCAGGGGCAGCCAGGCGTAAAAGCAGCGGGCAGTGAAGTCGCGCGCCGAGTCGCCCGCGCCCAGGGCGAGCGGCGACGTGCCGAGGCGGCGCCGGACGAGCACGAGCCGTGCCGCGCCGGCCACGCCACCGAACACGATGGCATGCAGCAGGGGAACAAGGGACCAGGACATCGATGGGATTCGTTCTAGCCGAGGAGCAATATGATGGCATGGCACCTGCCGGGGCTGCGGTGAATCTTCTACAAGTGCAACATGAGCAGCATGCAACACCAGACGCGGCTGTCCCGAATTACAATCCCACCAGGATCACCGGAACGATAGCCATGAATCTCGATCGAATCGACCTGAACCTTCTGCGTGTCTTCAATGTGGTGTTCGAGGAGCGCAACCTGCTGCGCGCGGCGAAACGACTGAACCTGAGCCAGTCCGCGATCAGCCACGCGCTGTCGCGCCTGCGTTACGCCATCGACGACGACCTGTTCGTCCGCAGCGCGGCCGGCATGGTCCCCACGCCGCGCGCCATGGCGATGGCCGGCCCGCTGCGCAACGCGCTGCACCAGATCGGCGAGGCGATCGGCGGCGAACCGTTCGAGCCGGCGACCACGGGCCGCGAGTTCGTGGTCGCCGCGACCGATTACATCACGGTCCTGTTGCTGGGTGCGCTCGGCACCGACCTGGACGAACAGGCGCCGTTCGCCAATCTCGTCGTCCGTCCCTCGACGCGGATCGACCTGGCGGGCCAGATCGACCTGGGCAGGATCGACCTCGCCATCGGCGTCTATGCCGAGATACCCGCACGGTTCCGCGCGATGCGCTTGTGGACACAGGTCGACAGCCTGGTGATGCGCCAGTCCCATCCCCTGCGCGACCAGGTCCTGGACAACAAGGCACTGCTGGACTATCCATTGCTGGCGGTGTCGCTGGGAGGCTCCGAGGAAGGGGCAGTCGACGGCTACATCGCCGAGCGGGGCCTCGCGCGCCAGTCCGAAATGTTCGACCGCCAATCCCTGGTCGATGCGCTGGCGCCGGACACGCCCCGCTTCCGCATGCAGGTGGCGCACGCGCTGGCGGTCCCCACGCTGTTGCGGACGAGCGACATGCTGGCCCTGCTGCCGTCCCCGCTGGGCCGGCTGTTCGCACGCGAACACGATTTGTACAGCGTCGCGCCGCCCTACGCGCCGCGTCCGGTCGAGGTGCACGCCGTCTGGCACGAACGCAACGATGCCGATCCCGCGCATGCCTGGTTCCGCGAGCGGCTCGCCCGGCTGACGCCGGGCCTTTCGCTCTGAACGATCAAACGGCCGGCGGCTTGACGTCGTAGGCAATCCGCCCTGCCGGCAGGTAGAACAGCGCGATCACGGCGCCGCCCCGCGCTTCCGGGTAGTGATGGCTGCCGGGCGCCGGCGCCGTCCAGCCGGCCCCGCGCCAGCCGAGCGGCCCGGCCAGCTGTGCGCCCGGCGTCACCGGAATCACCATGTTCAATTCGCCGTACGGATGGGAGTGATAGTCGCCGCGGAACACGTCGGCGGTATCGCCATGGCCGCCGGGCATGCTGTCCATGTAGACGGCCGTGATGCTGAAGAAGTCGGTCGCGGCGCTCGGCTCGGCCAGCCGGCTGCGACGGTAGCGCGGGCCGGCGATCTCGACGTTGGCGGCCCAGCCCTCTTCCACGCCGGTCTTGATCAGGGCCGCCAGCTCGTCGTACAGCGCGCTGCCAGGACCGTACGTATCGTTGAGCCAGTGTTCGAGTTCCGCGCCCGCCGTCTTGTTTTTGACTTCGTGCAGAAAAGCCGCACTACGTGCGATCAAACGCGCTTTTGCATCCATGATTTCTCCTTTTAAGTGACGAAACCATGTTCGCATGGCGTGCGGCCACGCTGCGGTGAAATGTTTGCATGGGCGCAATGAGCAGTATGCAATGCCCAGCGTCGGCCAGCCCGTCAGACCGCCCCTGCCGGCGTACAAACGCGGCGGCCGGTGCTCTCGAGCCAGGCGCCGAGGCCGGCGGCGGGAAACGGCTCGGCGACATAGAAGCCCTGTGCTTCGTCGCAGCCATACGCGGCGAGCGCATCCCAGATCTCCCGGCTCGACGTGCCCTCCGCGACGACCGTCATCCCCAGGTTATGGGCCAGTTCGATGGTGGACTTGACGATCGCCGCCGCACGCGGGTCCTCCAGCATCCGCATCGTGAAACCATGGTCGATCTTGATGACGTCGACCGGCATCCTGGTCAGGTAGCCGAGCGACGAGTAGCCCGTGCCGAAATCGTCGATGAACAGGCGGAATCCCTTGCCGCTCAGCGCCGCCAGCTCCGCGAGCGAGGCCTCCGGATCCGTGATCAGGCTGCTTTCGGTGATTTCGAGCCCGAGCCAGTCCGCGCTCCCGCCCCAGGTGTGCAGGAGCGCTTCGAGGTTGGGGACGAGATCCGGCGACAGCAGGTTGCGTGGCGATACGTTGACCGCCAGCGGGATGCGCAATCCTTCGCGTGCCCAGGCGAAGTACTGGCGTACGGCGGCTTGCAGCATGTGGCGGGTCAGCACGTGGATCAGTTCCGTGTCCTCGATCAGCGGCACGAACAGCGCGGGCTGGACCATGCCGAGGCGCGGATGGCGCCAGCGCACCAGTGCTTCCACACCGGTGACCTCGTTGGTGCGGATCTCGACCTTCGGCTGGCAATACAGTTCGATCTGTCCGTCGTGGATGGCCTTGCGGAATTCCCCGAGCAGGGCCAGGCGGTCGGGATGGTAGGGGTCGTCTCCCGGGTCGTACACGAGGACGTCGGTACCGATCTGGCGCGCCCGGAACACGGCGACATGCGCCTTGCGCATCAGGGTGGCCGTATCCGCCGCGTGTCCGGGACACAATGCGATGCCGATGTGCACGCTGATGTCGTACTGGACGCCGGCGACCTGGAACGGCTGTTCGAACGCGTGCAGCAAGGCGCGCGCGCGGGGTTTCGAGTCGTAGGCGCTGGCGCCGGACAGCACCACCGCGAACTGGGAACCGCCGAGGCGCGCCACCTGGACGCCGTCGTCGAGCGCGCCTGCGATGCGCTCGGAGACGGCCTTGAGCAGGACGTCGGCATTGCCATGGCCGAGGGTCAGGCAGATGTCCTCGAACCGGGCCACGTCGATCAGCAGCAGCGCCAGCGGTACGAAATCGGGCGAGTCGAGCGCGATCGACCGGTCCAGGTGACGGCGCAGGGCCACCTGGTTCATCAGGCCGGTGACCTCGTCGTGGTAGGCAAGCCGCTGGATTTCCAGTTGCGCCAGCCTGGCCTCGGTAATATCGCGCGAGTACCCCACCATGCGCACCGCCTTGCCTGCGGCATCGGTCTGCACCTCGGCCTGGCTTTCCAGGTAGTACAACTCACCGGGCCGCGGCACCACGCGGAATTGCACGTGATAGCGCGTCCCCGGATTCGCCAGGCACGCAGCGCGGGCGGCCTCGACCAGCGGCAGGTCGTCCGGATGGATGCGGGCGTTCAGCAGGGCGAGCGGCACCTCGCACTCGCTGAAACCGAACACCTTGCGCATTTCGTCGGACTTCATGTATGCGGTGCCCCTGCTAAAGTCGACCATCCAGGTGCCGATCCGGGCGATCCGCTGTGTTGCCGAGAGATCGATCCGGGTCTGGCGCAGGCTTTCCTCGACGCGCCGGCGCTCCGTGAGATCCAGGCTGGCGCATACGAAGGCGCCCGGGGTACCATCGGGCTCGTCCTTGCGTGTCGCCTCGACGCGCACGATGCGTTCGCTGCCGTCGGGCCAGCATACCCGCCATTCGGTATCGAAGGGCGTGCCGGCGTCGATGCACGCATGGATCGCCGCGGCGGCGCGTGCGCGGTCGGATTCACGCAAACAGCCGACCCATGCGTCGATCGCGCCCGCCAGGTCTTCCGGCAGGTCGCCGACCTGCAATCCGAAGTTACGGTATTGCTGCGCGGACCAGGTCTGCCGCTTGCGCCTGAGTTCGAGGACACAGTGTCCCACCCCGCTCAATTCCTGTGCCAGCGCGCAATGTTCGCGCATCACGGACAGGTCGGTCAGCATGTCCTGCTGTTGGGTCACGTCCTGCACGCACAGCAACACATGGCGCCGCGGGGCGTCGATAGGCGCCAGCGTTGCCGCTGCCCAGAAGGAGCTCCCGTCGCGCCGGCGTTGCGCGATGATGTCCGGTGGCCCCGGCGGTGCGTCACTGCCGCCGTGGAGTTGCGCTTCCAGCCCAGGGGCAGCATGCACATCGCAGATGTCGGACAGCGCGACTGCCTTCCATTCGTCGGAATGGTAGCCATAGGCCCGGTCGGCGGCCGGATTCGCCGCGACACACCGGCCGGTCGCCAGGTCGAAGATCATCATGGGCATGCCGGCGTGGGCAAATGCCTTCGTCTCCTGTGCTCTTGCTTCGTCGAGTGACGTGCCGTCGTCCATGATGGTTTCATTCTAGTACACGCCACCCCGAAAAGAACTGTTTTTCGCCGGACTAGCGCGTGTAGGTCAGCACGCTGAAGGTGCCGGGCACGAAGTGCAGGCTGTCCTCGTCGCCGCCGTCGCCGGCCCGTTTGTAGTACTGGGCGTTGACGAGATAGATCTTGCCGGTCCGTTCGTCGAGGACACCGGTGCGCGCAAGGGGCCGCGTGCCGATGGTCTCCACGGCCTGGTAGCGGTCGGCGGACTGCTTGGCGATCACCGACAGGCTGCCGTCTTCGCCGTTGGCCGTCATGATCTGGCCGCGGCGCGCGTCGTACATCACCTCGTCCACGCCGCGCCCGATCGGCACCGCGGCGATCGTCCGTGCATCGTCCGCGTCCACGACGAGCAGGCGCGGTGCGGTCTGCTCGTCGCCGCGGCAGCCGACGTAGATGCGCCGGTCGGGGCGATCCAGCTCCAGCGCCGCCGGCTTGCGGCAGGCCGGATCGAGCGGCACGGTCGCGGCCAGCCGCATCGTGCGCACGTCCACGCGCGCGAGCGCGGCGCGGTCGCGCAGCGGCATCCAGATATTGCCCTGGTTGTCCGCCCGCGGCGCATCGACCTTGATGCTGTCCACGACGACCTTGCCGACGGGCTTGCCGGTGCGGGCGTCGAACAGCAGCACGGGCGTCTGCTTCGTGTCTTCATCAGCCTCGCCGACGATGGCGATACGCTTGCTGACCGGGTCGTAGGCGGCGCCGTCGAAGCCGTCGGTCTCGCTCTTGTAGCGCGCCAGCGTCGCCAGGGTGGACAGCCTGAACACGACGACATGGCCGTCCCGGGTGCCCACGATGCCGAGGTCGAACTCGGGCGCCAGCGCCGACGTGTTGGCGCCCGCCGACTGGGCCAGCGTGCGGATCACCTTGCCCGAGCGGATGTCGTACACGTGCAGGCCTTCGTCGCGGTGGGCGATGAACATGCGGTTGCGGCGCGCGTCGAGCGACGGATAGTCCCAGCCGGAATCGCCGCCGGGAATGGTCACGACTTTTTCGAGTCGAAAGGTGGGCCCCGCCGCGGCGGCGCCCGTAGCGGCCAGGCAGGCGCCGGCGAGCATGGCGCCGGCGAGCGGGCGCAGGTGCGGTTGCAGGAATGTTTTCATGTCGTCTCCATCGTTTTCTGGTGGTCGGTTAAAAAGGAACGCCGACGATCGCCTTCAAGACCCAGCGGTCGGATGCCGCGGCGTTGCCGCGGCCGACGCCCAGGTTCAGGTCCCAGCCGCGCACCGACGTGTCGAGCACCGCGTAGGTGGTATGGGCCTGGCGCCCGGGATTGTCGAGCCGGCGGACTTCGCCGAGATCGTTGTAGTGCTCGATGCCGACCTGCAGCGCGTCCGACACGGCATAGCTCAACTTGGTCGCCAGTTCGAGCGTGGTCGGCGCGCTCACGGGGCCGGACACCTTGAAGCCAAAATTGGCGTTGACCGCCGCGGTCCAGTGCGTCCCCTTGTAGCCGAGGATGCCTTTCAGCTCGCCGTTCCACGGGTTTTCGTCGAGACGGTGGTCGACCCGTCCAATCTCCAGGTTCGCACCATAGAAGACGGGGTCGTCGGGGCCGGTCGGGATGAACTTGAGGCGCAGCTTCTCGCCCCCCACGCGGTAGCGGTTGTCGGCGTCGCGGAGCCCCAGGACGTAGGCGCCCAGTTCCAGCGTGCGGGTCAGGCCGTACGAGAATTCCGGGGTCACGCGCAGCGCGTGCCGTGCCAGTTGTGCGCCCGGGTAGTCGGGCGTGGTCGCACCGGTGAGGACGTAGTTCACGTGCACGTCCAGCCCGAATTCGCCGGGCTGGCCCATTTCGTTCATGTAGACCTGGATTTCCTCGGGCGCGGCGGCGGCCGTGACGGCGCAGGCGGCCAACGCCGCTCCGGCGAGGCAACGTAGCAATAAAGTTCTTGTCGATGTCATGGTGGTTTACTTAAACATGGGAATGGTCCAGGTCAGGCCGACCCGCAACTCGGTGACGTTCTCGCGGTCCTCGCGCGCGCGCCGGATGCCGGCATCGAACACCAGGTCGTCGCGGTAGGGCCAGATGGCGCCGGCCAGCGCCGAATTGGCGTGGCCGCCGCGGTGGTCGCGCTCGTTGAAGACTTCCAGGACCGGCCGGATACCCTCGCCCCGTCCCTCGACGATGACGCCGACGAAGCGGCCGTTGGAGCGGTCGCGGTTGCGCGCCACCTCGGCGTTCACGTGCACGGTGACCGGACCGGCGTGCTGCGACACGATGGCCGCGCAGGTGCCGCCGCCGGCATGATCGCCATGCACCTCGGGCAGCAGCACGCCGCACTCCGCGGCGATGCTGACGCCCTCCGCGCCCTGCAACACGCCCTTGCGCAGCACGTGCTTGATGGAGAAGGCGGTATCGGCGAACCGGTTGCGCTGGCCGTCGGTGGCGCCGAGATCGCGTTCGGCCCGGCCTTCGAGGACGAGTTCGAAGTCGCCCGGCAGGCCGAGATTGTTGACGATCGCCGGTCCCATCAACGTGCGGCCGCTGCCGTGGCGCAGGTAGCCGAGGGGGCCGAATTCGAGTTCGTATTCGCCCGCTTCCGCGACGTCGGCATCGGTGCCGTTGAACGGCCGGTATGCATGAGCCGGAGCGGACAGGATGCCGGCCATGACGAGGCAGGCCGATACGAGTAAGGGGTGACGCATATGTCCTCGCTGGAAATGAAAAGCGGTGTCGCTGCCTGGCAACGGGCGCAAGCGGACCCGACCGGTGTCGCGTCCCCGTGGGGACGCGCCGGGCATTTTTGCCAGGCATGCGTGAATAAAAGAAGCGGCGGCCGCCGGAACGACCTAGTCGGGATCGGTCGAGGGAAACGTGCAACTCATCGCGCGCTCTTCAATTCGTCGGCGATGATGTACTGGCGGTTGACGCGGTACTGGCCCTTGTCCTTGCTCCACGCGACCCAGTCCGGATTGTTCTTCACGAGGTCGGCGCGCACCTTGGCCTGGGTCCGTTCGCGCAGGCCGAGGCCGGTATCGCCGTTGTATTCATAGAACATCAGCGCCGACCAGTGCCGCCCGACCACGTAGCGGCCCAGCAGGATCTGGTAGCGGTTGAGCACGTCTTCCTTCAGCCAGCCGTCGAGCTGCGGCACCAGGTAGCCGCGCAGGTAGGCGAGATATTTATCGGTCGACACGAGATAGTCGTAGGGGATGACGACGTACACGCCGGAACCCTTGCTGGCGCCGCCTTCGAGGTACAGGTCGGCCGGATTCGTGTCGATGCGTTCGACCAGCGCCAGCGCCTTCTGCGGCAGGCCGGCCGGCTGCACGGCCTCGATCTCGCGCCACGACGCCATCTTGTCGGCCGTGGGGAAGTTCAGCACCGTCATCATGTCCCAGTTCTGGTTGTCGACCCAGCGGTTGAACAAGACCTTGTAATTGCTCAGCAGGCCGTCGCGCTTCCACTTGTCCAGCTGGGCCAGGCCTTCGCCCTGCATGAACTGGCGCAGCGCCAGGCGGTTGACGGGCTTGACGTGGTACTCCAGCACGAGGCTCGTGGTACCCGCGACCGTCGGATCGGCCAGCGGCGCGGCTGCCGCGCCGGCCGCAGCCGTGCCGAGCAGGCAACCCAGCACCATGCGGCGCAATAAGGAAAGGATCTGGTTCAAAATGGTGCCTCCTGTATCGTTATGTTTTTTGGTAGCGTAAAAATCAGACAATCTCGTTATTACGCGTGGATTATTGTTTTTATGAAGTACTAAGTACAATAGTAGAGCGAAACTCACCAATTTGCAATGGTCGCGCGGGCTTTTTCATGGGCCGGGATTGAGCGCCATGCTGCGCACCGGCGCCGCCTCCGCGTCGAGCGCTTCCATCGCGGGCGCCGGCAGCACGAGCACGCCGTCGACCATGTCGGCCCGCGTGGCGACGACGCGGAACCGGGCCATGTCGGCGCGCGCGGCCAGCGTCATGGCGCCCTGCCCCGTGTGGCCGGCCCGCGCCGGCGTAAGCACGCTGTCGCGGCTGGCGCGCAGCTCGTCGACCCTGGCCTGCAGCACGGGGCCACCGTCGAAGATGTCGAGATAGCCCTGGTAACGCAGCCCTTCCTGCTCCAGCAGGCGGCGCGCGGGCGTCGTGTGGACGTGGGTCTGGCCGATGGCGGCGCGCGCCTCGTCGCTCAGGAAGCTCGTGTACAGAGGATGGCGCGGCATCAGCTGGGCGATGAAATTCTTCCTGCCGTTGCCGCACAGGTCGTCGGCCGTATGGAAATCCATCTTGAAGAAATGGCGCCCCAGGCTTTCCCAGAACGGGGACGTGCCGTCGGGCTTCTGGAAACCGCGCATTTCGGCGAACACGGTTTCCGGAAACAGCTCGGGAAACTGGGCGATGAACAACAGGCGGCTCTTCGACAGCAGGCGGCCGTTGACGCCGCTGCGGTAGTCCGGATGCAGGTACAGCGAACACAGTTCGGCGCAGCCGGTCATGTCGTAGCACAGGTACAGCGCTTCCATGCGGCTGAACACGCCGACCTCGCTGCTCGCGTGAACGAGGATCCCGAGCCGGTAGTTGTAGAACGGTTCGTCCAGGCCGACGGCGCCCTTGATGGCGCAAATGCCGGCCAGCCGGCCGCTGCGCATATCCTCGGCGACGAACACGAAGTCGCGCTCGGCGGGCGGCGCGCTGCCGGCGAAGGATGCGGCGGCGATCTCCAGCCGCCGTTGCAGCGCCGCGCGGTCCGGCTTGATGGTGGTCATGCCGGGCCCGACGTCGCGCGCGAGGGCGAGCACGCCCTCGAGGTCCGCCGGGGTGGCATTTCGTACGATTAACATAATGCGCTCACATCAAAACACAGGAAATCGGGTCGCCGATACCAACATCGAGCAGGCGCTGCTGCTGCGGCGTCAGGCCGATGGCGTCGTCGCCGTCGAGCGGCCCGGACGGCACGGTGATCGCACGGAACTGCTGTTCGCGCGCATTGCAGACGAGGTAGCGCCGGATGCCGCCGTGCAGCTCCGGCGCGCGGGTGAGGACGCGGCGGCGCTGCACACCGGTCGTGCAGCGCAGCCCCTGGCGCGCGGCGCGCAGCACCGGGCCGCCGTCGCAGATGTCGACGTAAGCGGCGGTCTTGAAACCTTCGCGGCACAGCGGGCCCAGGCTCGGAGCGGCGCCGGCATCGGGGGCGGCGATCGCCGCGCGCGCCGCGGACGGCAGCAGGCCCACATAAACCGGATGATGAGGCATCACGCCGGCAATGCGGGCGGCGTCGCGCCCTCCTTCGAGCAGGGTCTCCGCCGCGTCGACGTCCATGCCGAAGAACTTGCGGCCGACCGCGTTCCAGAACGGCGAGCCGCACTCGCCCGCCAGCGGTCCGGGCAGCGCGGCGAAGAATTCGTCGGCGCAGCGCCGTGGCGCCAGCGCCGCGTACATCAGGCGCGCGCGGGCCAGCAGCGCTTTCTGCGCCCAGTCGAGTGCCCGGTCCGGCGCATGGAACCCGGCCAGCTGTGAATGGCCGGACAGGTCGGTGCACAGCCGCAGCATGGCGACGTCGACGCGCACGGCCGGATCATCGGAGTACTGCTGCATCATGTCCTTGCGAAACGCCAGGTACCCGCCACCGGCGCCGGCCCGCGCCACCAGCGTGGCGGTACCGGCGATGGCGCCCTGCCCGTCCGCGAGCACGAAGGTGTAGCGCTCGGCGCCCGGCGCATGCGCGGCGTGCCCGAACGACGCGACCGAGCGCTCGATCAGGGCGGACAGCGCGGCACGCCCGCGCGGCAGAGTATGGACGCGGCGGCTGCCGCGTCTCACCAGCGCTTCCAGTTGCGCCAGGTCGGCGGTTTCCACGGGACGTACGACGTACATGGTGTTCTCCTTGTGCGCACGCGTGACGGGACCCGCCGCGTCCCGCGCGGCGGTACCGTGTCGTGCGATCGGTTCCGGATCAGGCCTCGAGGGCTACCGCCACGCAGTGCGACGGCGTATCGGTCGACAGCTCGACCACGCAGCGGCCGTTGCCATCGCGCTCGGGTTCGAAATACGGCAAATCGGGACAGCTCTTCGGCAGGCGGCGCTGCTCGATGCGGAAGCCCTGGACGCTGTCGCCGTACAGCTCCGGCACCGCCTGCAGCAGGCGCCGCGTGTAGGGATGGCATGGACGGTCGAACACGTCGTCGCGCGTGCCCTGCTCCACCACGTGGCCGCGCAGCAGCACGATGACGCGGTCCGACACCTGCTCGACGACGCCGAGGTCGTGCGAGATCAGCAGGCAGGCGAAGCCGTAGCGGTCCTGCAGGGCCACCAGCATGTCGAGCACCTGCTTCTGCACGGTCACGTCGAGGGCGGATACCGGTTCGTCCGCGATGATGATCTCGGGACGCGTCACCAGTGCCCGCGCGATGGCGACCCGCTGGCGCTGGCCGCCCGACAATTCGTGGATGTAGCGGCGCGCGAAGTCGCCGCCGAGCTGCACGTCCTCGAGGGCGCGCGCCACGCGTGCGTCACGCTCGTCCGCGTCCAGGCCGGGGTCCAGGCGCAATCCTTCTCCGACGAGCGCGCCGACCGGCATGCGCGGGTCGAGCGACGAATACGGGTCCTGGAACACCATCTGGATGCGCCGGCCCGCGGCGCGGCGGGCGCCGCGCGAGCAGCCGATCAATTCCTCGCCGCCGAGCCGGATGCTGCCGCCGCTGGGCTGCGCCAGCCCGAGGATGGCCTTGGTCAGCGTGGTCTTGCCGCTCCCGGACTCGCCGACGATGGCGACCGTCTCGCCGGGCGCCAGCGTGAACGAGGCAGGATGCAGCGCGCGCACGGTGCGCTTGCCGCGCCAGCCTTCCTTCACGGTGTAGTCCACGCTCAGGTCCTGCACTTCCAGGATCGGCGCGGCGGGCGGCGGCGGGGCGGCCCCGGCGTCGCGGCGCGGCAGGGCTTCGAGCAGGCGCCGGGTGTAGAGCTGCGCGGGCCGCGCGAGCACGCGCCGTACCGGCCCGGTCTCGACCGCGTCCCCGCGGCACATCACCAGCACGTTCTCCGTGTACGCGGCGACCAGCGGCAGGTTGTGGCTGACGAAGATCAGCGCCGTCCCTTCCTGCTCGGTCAGCTCGCGCATCAGGTCCAGCACTTCCTTCTGCACGACGCAGTCGAGCGCGGTGGTCGGTTCGTCCGCGATCAGGAGGCGCGGCTTGAGCAGCATGACGGCGGCCAGCATGATGCGCTGGCGCATGCCGCCGGAAAATTCGTGCGGATAGCGGCGCATGCAGTCGCGCGGATTGCGCACCAGGACGCGCTCGAGCATCGCGACGGCCAGCTCGCGCGCCCGCGCCCGGCCGACGCCGCGGCGCGCCACCAGCGCCTCGGTCAGCTGGTCGCCGATGCGGAAGGCGGGATTGAGCGACACCATCGGCTCCTGGAACACCATGCCGATCTCGCAGCCGCGCAGTGCGCGCCAGTCGGCCGCGCGGTTGGCGGTCAGTTCGCGGCCGTCGAAACGCAGGCTGCCCGCGTCGATGGCGGCCGCATCCGGCAGCAGCCCCAGCAGGGCCTTGCCGATCATGGTCTTGCCGCTGCCCGATTCGCCGACGATGGCCAGCGAGCGGCCGGCGTCGAGGTCGAAGCCGATGCCGTTGACCACGGGGCGGCGCCCGCCCTCCCCGTCGGGGAACGTGATGGTCAGGTCGCGGACGCTGAGAAGTGGATGGGACATCAGTGGCCTCCGTTCATGCGTGGGTCGAGCAGGTCGCGCAGTGCGTCGCCCAGCATGTTGATGCCGAGGAGCGCGAGCGAAATCATGATGCCCGGGAAAATCGACAGCCAGATGGCCTGCTCCATGGCGTTGCGGGCGTCCGACAGCATCCCGCCCCACGACGCCGCCGGCGGCGGCACCCCGAGGCCGAGGAAGCTGAGCGCGCTTTCGGCCAGCAGCGCGGAGCCGAACAGCGACGTGGCGAAGATCAGCAGCGGCGCCGCGCAGTTGGGCAGGATGTGGCGCCACACGGTCCACCAGCCGCTGTTGCCCATCACCCGGGACGCGACGACGTAGTCGCGCTGGCGCAGGCCGAACACGGTGGCGCGGGCGATGCGGGCCACGGACGGCGTGTAGGCCAGGCCGAGGGCCAGCACGACGCCGGATTTCGAGGGCCCGACGATGGCCATGATGCCGAGTGCCAGCAACAGGCCCGGGAACGCCATCAGCGATTCGAGGAACACCATGATGATGCGGTCGGTCCAGCCGCCGAGGTAGCCGGTGAGGATGCCGAGCACGCCGCCGAGGACCGTGGCGAACACCACGGTGCCGATGCTGACGGCCACGCTGACCCCGGCCCCGGCCATGATGCGCGACAGTACGTCGCGGCCGAATTCGTCGGTGCCCAGCCAGTGCGCCCCGGACGGCGCGGCGAACCGGGCCAGCAGGTCGCCTTCGACCGGATCGTACGGCGTGTAGACGGTGCCGAGCGCAGCCATCAGCACGACGATGCCGACGAATACGGTGCCGGCCACCAGGTTGATACGCTTGAAATGTGTGGTCATGGCAGGATTACAGCTTGATACGCGGGTCGAACAGCGGATACAGCAGATCGACGACCAGGTTGACGAACACGTACAGGAAGGCGACGAACAGCAGGCAGCCCTGTACCACCGGATAGTCACGCGAGGAAATCGCCTCGACCAGCAGGCGGCCGAGCCCCGGCAGCGTGAACACGGTCTCGATCACCGCCGCGCCCGACAGCAAATGGCCCAGCACGAGGCCGATCACGGTCAGCGTCGGGCCGAACGCGTTCGGGAAGGCGTGGCGCAGCAGCACGCGGCGCTCGGGGAGGCCCTTGGCGCGCGCATGGGCGATGTATTCCAGCCGCAGCACGTCGATGGTGCTGGCCCGCATCATCCGCGCCAGCGCCGCGATTTCCGTCAGCGCGATCGCGACGACCGGCAGCACCATGTACTTGAGCGCCGGCCAGCCGATCTCGGCGAACGATTCGAAGCCGAAGGTCGGCAGCCAGTCGAGCTGCACGCCGAACAGCCAGATCAGCATGATGCCGGCCCAGAAACTGGGAATCGACACGAGGAAGATCGCTCCCGAGACGACCGTCAGGTCCTGCCAGCGGTTCTGTTTCCAGGCCGCGAACATGCCGGCCGGCAGCGCGATCAGGCTCGCCAGCAGCGTGGCGGCCAGCACGATCTGGGCCGTGACGGGAAAGCGTTCCATGATCAGGTCGAGCACGGGTTCGCCGGTGCGGACCGACGTGCCCAGGTCGCCGTGCAGCAGCCGGCCGGCCCAGCCGGCGAACTGGCGGGGCAGCGATTCGTCAAGGCCCAGCTGGGTGCGCATTTCCTGCGCCAGCGCCGGATCGCCCGTGTCGCCCAGCATCAGGCTGACGGGGTCGCCCGGGATGAGGCGGATCATGGCGAACACGAGCAGCGACACGACGAGCGCCGTGGGAACCGCCATCAGGATGCGTTTTGCGACATACGACAACATGGGAACCCTATCGTTTGCTGACGTTGAACAGGCGCGGCCGATGCAGCGACCACGGCACGAAACCCGACAGCCGCTTGCTGACGGCGACCAGCGCCGGCGTGTTGTAGATCTCGATCATCGGCGTGGCCGCGATCATGCGCTGGTGGATCTGCTCGAACGCGGCCTTGCGCTGCGCCGGATCGCTGACGCCGGCGATGCGGGCCAGGATCGCGCTCGCTTCCGGGTCGGTCCACTGGCTGGTCGGGGTGCGGTTCTTGTCGCCGAGGACGTCGCCGTACATCACGGCCGGATCGAGGCGCGAGGAATACGTGAAGGCCATGATCTGGAACTTGCCTTCGCGGTAGTTCGACACCTGCGTCGCCCATTCCAGCACTTCCACGACGGCGTGGATGCCGGCCCGGCGCAGCATGCTCTGCGCGACGACGGCGATCCGGTACAGGTCGGGGAACCGTTTGTTGGTCTGGATCGTGACGACCTCCCCCTTGTAGCCGGCCTGCGCCAGCAGCGCCTTCACCTGCGCCAGGTCCTGCGTATAGCCCCTGGCATGCACCGGCGAGTAATTGGCGGTCCCCAGCGGCACGAGCGACGGGTTGTACGTCGTCGTCTTGTTCGTCAGCGCGGCGACCAGGGTCGGCAGGTCGAGCGACAGTGCCACGGCGCGGCGCATCGCCGGCTTCGACAACAGCGGGTCGCGCGACTGCATCAACAGCGCATTGGCATCGAGGTTCTGCTCGACGTGGATCGTCCACAGCGGAGCTTTCGGCGGCGGACTGTCGCTCTGGGCCGTGATCAGGTCGACCTGCCCGGACATGAACGCCGCTTTCTGCGAGGCGGCGTCGGGGATGACGACGAAGCGCAGGTTCGCCAGCGGGCGCTTGGCGCCGGCCAGGCCGTCGGGCGGCTCGGGGCGCGGCTGGTAGCCGGGCCAGGCCAGCAACTCGACGAACTGGCCGCGGCGCCACTTGCCGAAGATGTAGGGTCCGGTGCCGATGGGACGCACCCACTTGCCGGCGGCGTCGACCGAGTCGGGGTGCAGCACCGCGAGCGGACACTGGATGTTGGCCAGCTGCTGCAGGAACAGCGCGTTCGGCCGGTCCAGTTCGATCGTGACCGCGTCGGGCGCGTCGGCACGCGCGGCCACCACTTTCGCGCCCTTGCTGCCGTCGTACTGGTTGCGGCAATACGATTCGGCGCGCGGATCCATGATCCGGTTCAGGCTCCAGATTACCTCGGCCGACGTGACCGGCGCGCCGTTGTGGAAGCGCACGCCGTGGCGCAGCTTGAAGCGGTACGTCTTGCCGTCGGGCGAAATCGTCCAGCTGTCGGCCAGCATGGGCCCCACCCCGAGGTCGGCCTTGAGCGCGACCAGCGATTCGACCACGTGCAGCATGATGCCGTCGGTGAGCGTGTTGCGCGACCGATGGCCCGGCATCGACGTCGGCGTGTCGAAGCTCTCGGCGATGCGGATCTCGGTCGGCGACGGCGCCGCCGCCAGCGCGCCCGCGCAAAGCAGCAGGGCCGGCAGGGCCCACGGTCGGAAGCGTCTCTTCATTTATTTCCCCTGGCAATACTTTAGCAGCCAGTCATCACAAGCGATACTCGACGAAGTTGCGTCCGGCATACGGTTTGCGTGCCACCCACATCGTGCGTTCGGCCGGATCCATCAGCGTGGTGGCCACCGTGCAGTAGACGCTGTTGAAGGCGGCGGGCGCGGGCGAGGTCAGGATCGCTTCCGGCTTGCCGAATTCGTCGGCCAGCGTGGCCTTCACGGTATCCCAGTCGATCTTGCCCTTGGCCCGGCTCTGCTGCAGCAGCGCGGTGACGCGGCGCTGGCGGTAGATCGAATCGGGCGTGTTCGCCAGGCCCAGGTCGACCAGCTTGCAGCGCGCGGGGGTGCTGATCCAGTGGTTGGCGTGCACCAGCAGGTCGTCCTCCGGCGTGATCCAGAACGCTTCGTCCGGTGCGCACTCGAGGTCGATCGCCTCGCCGCCCGCGTGCGCCAGCATCACGTTGTTCGAGCAGTAGCGGCGCGTCGTGAACAGGATGCGCAGCGCGGCGGTGATGTTCGCGCATTCCAGGATCTTGCGGCGCAGCAGGCCCAGCGGCACGTCGCCCGCTTCCTTGTAGTCGCGATCGCTGGTCAGGAAATTCCCCGACAGGGACAGTCCGGCCGAGTTGAAACCGTGGCGGCCCAGCGTGCCCGCTTCCGTGAACATCAGCATGTCCGGACCGTCGCCGTGCTTGAGCACCTTGAGGACGATGCCGGTATCCGTGCAGGCTTCGCGCCAGTCCCAGTTGTGGGCATGCATGAGGCGGCCGTTCGCGCTGGCGCCGGGCAAGACCACGAAGCCGGTGCAGCCGTCGTCGAGCACGTCGCGCGCCTCCTTCAGCGCACTGTGGCCGAACATCATCTCGGTGCGGCAATTGACCAGCACGATGTCTTCGATGCTCACGCCGGCGCCCTCGGCCATGCCCTGCATCTCTTCGAAATAGGCAGGATCGAACGCGACGATCTTCGGGATCACCCTGCGCGCCAGGACCACGATGGTCGCGCCATCGACGCCCCGCTTGGCCAGCTGGTCGCGGTACAGGGCGACGCTTCCCTTGACCCGCTCCGGCACGGCGCGGCCATGCTGCAGGCCGCGCTCGAAAGGTGTGCCGCTGACTTCGACCAGCGGGAAATCCTGTTCAAGTGACATTGTATGACTCCTTCAGTATTGGTGAGCTCATTTTGTATTAAATCGACGAAAAGTGCAATCAGAATGTTTTCTATTTTCGTTTGATACGAAATTGGGCATAATTGTCACTTTCCTCATCCCCCTTCCTGAAAGAGCCCATGAGCAAAGCCGCTACGCGCCAGACCAAGCGTGTACCCAAAGGCGCCGCGCCCAAGGCAGCCCCCGCCGAAGCAGCTGCGCCCAAGACGAATGCCCCCAGCGCATTGCAGCTCGAACTCGCCGATCGCATCGGCAAGGAAATCCGCGACGGGACGCTGCCGGTCGGCGCGCACCTGACCGAAGAATCGTTCGGTGCGCGCTACGGCGTGTCGCGCACGCCCGTGCGCGCCGCGTTCAAGCTGCTGGCGGAGCGCCAGATGATCGAGTACCGCGCCAACGCCGGCTATTTCGTCAGCCGCGGCGGTGCCGAGGTCGACCTCGACGACCTGACGACCGGTTCGCTCACCGTGGACGAGCTGTACAAGGAAATCGTCGTCGACCGCATCCACGACCGGTTGCCCGAAGCCGTCACCGAGAAAGAGCTGCTGAGCCGCTATCCGGCGCCGCGCAGCCTGTTGACCAAGACGCTGATGCGCATGGCGTCGGAAGGCCTGATCGTCAAGCGCACCGGACACGGCTGGCAATTCATGCCCTCGCTCGGCGGCTCGCAGGCGATGGCCGAGAGCTACCGCTTCCGCATGATCGTCGAATGCAGTTCGTTCCTGGAGCCGACGTGGAAGGTCGATCCGGCCTTGCTGCAGCGGGTCAAGGAGGCGCACCAGCGCGTGCTCGACACGCCGGACTACCTGCCCAGCTCGGGCGAGTTCTTCGCCCTCAACGCCGCCTTCCACGAAATGGTGGCGCGCTTCTCAGGCAACCGCTACATCGTGCAGGCGATGCAGCAGCAGAACAACCTGCGCCGCCTGGACGAAACGGCCGCCTACTACCGCACGCTGCGCGTGAAGGCGTCCTGTGCCGAGCACCTGGGCATCATCGAGGCCATCGAACAGGACGACCGCGAACTGGCCGCCGCCCTGATGCGCCATCACCTCAAGATTGCGACGCCGAAGCCGCCGAAGGGTCCGAAGCCGGCCTGATGCGGCCGGCCTTTTTTGTATTTTTATACAAATAAATACAATGCACCGCTAGCGTTCGAGCTGCGGTCGCAGTACCGACCACAGGCGTTCGTAGCCGGCCGGCAGCAGGTGCAGCAGGTCGTCCTGGTAATAGCCGCAGGTATTGGTACCGCCGCAGGCGAAGGCCTCGGTGGGATCGACGAAGCGGATGTCGGCGCGCGCCGCCAGCGCCGCGTTGACCGCGCGCCGGCGGTCGAGGGCGAACTGCATGTCCTTCCCGCGCGGCAGGATCCCGATCACGACGACCTGCGCATCGGGCCAGGCCTTGTGCAGGCGGCCGAGGATGGCGTCGATGCCCGCCACGATGTCGCAGGCCGTATCGTCGCCGCGCAGGTTGTTGGTGCCGATCAGCAGCACGACCTGCGCCGGGTGGATCTTTTCCAACGGCAGGTGATCGAGCCGCCACAGCACGTTTTCCGTCTGGTCGCCGGGCACCGCCAGGTTCAGCGTGGCGCGTCCCGCCAGGCCGGGCAGGCGTGCGAAGCGGTCGTCGTCGGAAAAATGGGCCGTGATACTGTCGCCGACGAACACGACGTCCACCGGCTGTCCGGCCTCCACCTTCGCCCGGATGGCCTCGTGCTGTGCCATCCACTTGGGCGGGTCCTTCCTGGCCATGGCCGGCGTCGCCGCCCGCACGGTCCCACCGCAATGCTGCGCCAGCACCGGCAATGGTGCCAGCAGCGCCAACGCAAACAGACAGGCCGCCTTCATTGCACTTCCTCCTTCGTATCGAGAATCCTGCCATTGAGTATGGTGTACAGCACGTCCGTCTTGAGGTAGTCCTCGGGCGCCGAGGTCAGGATGTCCTTCGACAGCACGACGATGTCGGCCAGCTTGCCCTCGGTGATGCTGCCCTTGATCCTGTCCTCGCGCGAGGACCAGGCCGGGTTCAGCGTATAGGCCTTGATGGCCTGCTCCACGGTCAGCTTCTGCTCGGGATGCCACCCGCCCGCCGGATAGCCGGTCTTGTCGGTGCGCGTGACGGCGAAATAGATGTTTTCGAGCGGGTTGTACGGCGACACGTGCAGGCGGTTGTACGACCCGGGCATGTCGGAACCCAGGTTGAGCACGATGCCGGCGTCGATCATGCTCTTCCATGCATGCGTCGACCGGGCGCGCTCGTCGTCGAGCGTGTTCCCGACGAGCGCCACTTCGCGCGGCAGGTGGTACGGTTGCACGTCCGCGATCAGGCCAAGCTTGCCCGCGCGGCGGATGTCTTCGGGCGTCGTGTGCCAGATGTGGATCAGGCGGAAGCGCCGGTCGCGCGCCGGGTTGCGGCGGATCGCGTCGGCATACCATTCGATCAGTTCATGCGACGCCTTGTCGCCGATGATGTGCACGCCGACGTCGTAGCCATCGCGGTCGGCTTCCAGCACCTCATGCGCGAATGCGGATTCGCCCGGAAAGCGGTACGACCATTCGCTGGGCAACCCGTTGCCGGCCACCGGCTTGTACATCACGCCGCTGTCGCCGTAGGCCTTGAGCCCGCCGAGACGGATCCACTTGTCGCCCGCCGTCGGCTTGATCCTGTGCGCCACGAGGTTCTTTTCCGTTTCGATCGGCACCAGCATGTTGACGCGCAGCGTCAGGTCGCCGTTCTTGCGCAGGCCCTCGAAGATCCGCATGTCGGTCGCGCTGCGCTCGACGAAGAACGGATACAGCTTTTCCTCGGACAGGTCGGGATAGCGGGCGATGTCGGTGATCGACGTGATGCCGACGCGGTTGAGGTCCTTCGCCACGGCGCGCGCGCCGATCATCCTCTGCTGCAGGTTCATCGGCGGCAGCTGGCGCTCGAGCCCCTCGCCGGCGGCGCCGTACAACATGCCGTTCAATTCGCCCGTGGCCGGGTCCCTGCCGTAACGCCCGCCCGCCGGGTCCGGCGTCTTCGCCGACAGGCGCGCGAGCTTCAGCGCCGCCGAATTGGCGAAGTAGACGTGGTCGAAACGGCGGAACAGCAAAGGATGGTCGGGCGACACCGCGTCGATGGTCTTCAGGTCGGGCACGAGCGGCTCGAAGCCGGCCTCGCGTTTTTTGGCGGCCGCATTGGCCGCGCTGGTGCCCCAGTCGCCGCCGGTGATCCACATCCCCTTGGGCACCCGCGCCGCCACCCGCGCGATGCGGTCGGCCATCAGCTTCACGTCGTTCACGTCGGTCAGCGGCACCTGGAAAAACCATTCGGCGGCGTTGCCGAAGTGCGTGTGCGAATCGTTAAAGCCGGGCAGCACCAGCCGGCCCTGCAGGTCCAGCACGCGCGTGCGCGGTCCTTTCAGCGCCAGTACCTCGTCGTTGCCGCCGACCCTGACGATGTGCTTGCCGCGCACCGCCACCGCCTGCGCCACGGGCTTGCTGTCGTCGACGGTCCAGACCTTCGTGTTGTACAGAATGAGGTCGGCGGACTTGTCGTGGCCGGCGGCGGCCGGGCCGGCGATCGCCGCGGCGCACAGCAGGGCGGCCAGCAGGTTGGAAACGCTACGCATGGGTGTCATCCTCTCGTTTTGGTTTAATGTTCGTGCTCGTCTTCCAGGTCATGCCGTTCCCGCTCCGTCATCTGGTGCATGCGCGCGTACGCCAGCACCGTGAACGAGCCGGCGTGATACGTCGGGGCCGGCGCCGGTTTGCCGGGTTCGGGCGCGGCGATGGTGAAACCCGCAGTGACCGAGTACAGGCTGTGGGTCGCGGGATCGAGGGCCAGCACGCGCGCCTTCGGGCGCGTGGCGATGGTTTCGACCAGGGCATACCGGTCCGGGCCGAGCTGGCGGATCACCGTCATGCTCGCGTCGGCGCCGTTGGCCGTGATGACCAGGCGGTTGTCGCGATCGAAGACGAGGCCGCCGACGCCCTGCCCGATCGGCAGCGCGGCCACGACCCTGCCTGTCGCCGGGTCGAGCGCAACGAACATCGGATGCGTGCCGCGGCAGCCGACGAACACCCGCCTGCTGGCCTCGTCGTAATGGACGGCGACCGGCTGTTCGCACGGCGCGAGCGGCCAGGCCTGCCCGATGCGCAGGCCGGCGGCTTCCAGCTTCAACAGTACGTGCCGGTCGCGCAACGGGGCGAAGATGGTGCCGGCGCCATCCGTGGCGGGCCGGTCCATCCTGCCGCCGTCGAACACCGTACGGCCGATGACCCTGCCCGTCTTCGGATCGAGCGCAATCAGGGTCGAAGACCGCGGGGCCGTTCCCGCGACCGCGTAGACGCGATCGGTGGACGGCTCGTGGAAGATGGCGTTCAGGCGCGCATCGGCGATCTTTTCCCACCTGATCAGCGTGAGCGTGGACAGCGCGACGGTCGTCAGGGTACCGTCCGTGCCGGCCACGTATGCGCGATCGAGCCGGGGCAATAGCACGACGCTGTCGGCGCCCGTCGTGCCCGCGACGTTGGCGACCACCTCGCGGGTGCGCACGTCGAAGACCGTCAGGCCGTCGTCGTGGCGCGCCATGAACAGCCAGGAACGGTCGGCATCGAACGCGAGTGCGCCCCAGCCGGTGTCCGTGCCCGGCAGGACCGTCGCCACTTCCTGCCGGTACGGATCCAGGGGCGCCGAGGCATTCGCGACGGACCAGGCCAGGCCGGCCGCCAACGCAATCTTGAGGCGCAAACGGGACATGTCTCCCCCTATGTATTTTTTCATTATAAAGTGCAATATACTTGAATCAGCGGACTGGCACAACGGCATTTCGTGCCTGCCGGCGTTTTGTACTCTTTAAATTGAGAGTGCATCGCAACCGACGCGGGGCCGGGCGTCGCCTGTGCGCGCTACCCATGGAGGCGCAAGATCAGCGGTACCGCGAGACAAAATACACAACAGTTCAAAAACAATCACAAGATTGTATTTGACAGACAAAAAAGACATCACTATTCTTACCTCAAGGAATGCACAAAGAAGCAGTTGTGCATTCTCCGGCACCGGCGGCCAAGCCCGGCCGTCGCCGGCACCACGACACGAACGCTTCACTCCAGGGGACACCGCACCATGCAAACAGACTTCAAACGCAATTCACTTTCTCTCAGCATCAGCCTCGCGCTGGTCTGCATGACCGGCCACGCGGCCGACGAGGCCGCGCCGCCGCCTGACGACAACCCCACGGCGGGCAAGCCGGTCCTGCAGATCGTCACCGTCAACGGAGAAAAGGACAAAGGCCTGAAGTCGAAATACGTGCAGGTGGGCGCGTTCCGCGACCAGGCGTTGATCGACGCTCCCTTCACCGTCAACATCATTCCGCGGGTGATGCTCGAAGCCCAGGATGCGCAGGGTGTGTTCGACGCGCTGAAGAACTCGGCGGGCGTGGCGCGTTCGCAAACCAGCGGCAGCGTCAACGACTCGCTGGCGATCCGCGGCATCTCGGTCGATGCGCGCACCAACTACCGCCTGAACGGCTCGCTGCCGGTCATCAACCTGATCGACCTGCCGATGGAGAACAAGGAACGCGTCGAGGCGCTCAAGGGTTCGTCCGCGCTGTACTACGGCTTCTCGACGCCGGCCGGCATCATCAACCTCGTGACCAAGCGCGCCACCACGGCGCCGGTGACCAGCTTCTCGGTCAGCGGCAACGAGTACGGACAACTGGTCGGCGCCGTGGACCTCGGCCGCAAGTTCGGCGGCAAGGGCGAGTTCGGCATCCGCGTCAACGCCGCAGGCGGCCGCCTGCGCAACGCCATCGAAGGCGGCACCGGCAACCGCACGTTCGGCAGCGTCGCGCTGGACTGGAAGGCGACCGAGGACCTGGCCTTCCGCTTCGACGCCGAGAACATCCACAAGAACATCGTCGAGAACGCCGGCATCGGACTGCTGCCCGCCGTGAAGGGCGTCATCGCCCTGCCGCCCGTGCAGGATCCGACCAAGCTGCTGTCGGGGCCGTGGTCCCACTACGATGCCAAGGCGCAGAACTACCTGCTCCGCACCGACTACACGATCAACGACGCCTGGGCCCTGACGGCGGAGATCGGGCGCGCCGAGACGGACCGTACCCGCCGCAGCTTCGGCCAGATGTTGAACTACAACATCGCGACCGGCGAGGGCACGTTGCGCACGCAGTTTGTGCGCGGACAGGTCTATATCAACAAGAACGCGCGCCTGGAGCTGACGGGTCGCGTCGACCTGCTGGTCGATCACGAGCTCACCATCGGGACGATGCAGAACAAGCGTTCGCAGAATGCGCCGAACGTGCAGACGGTGCTGTTCAAGCAGAACATGTACGACCCGCGCGACCTGGTGCCGCCGCCGCTGAGCAGCGTCCTCACGTTCAACCCGCAATCGATCGACGACAAGGGCATCTACCTGTTCGACAAGATGCGTTTCACGCAGGACTGGAGCTTCCTCGTCGGCGCCCGCTACAGCGACTACAGCAACACCACCACGACGACGACCTACAAGGTCAAGAAGACGTCGCCGTCGGCAGGCCTGGTCTACAAGGTACGCCCGGACACGACCCTGTACGCGACCTACCTCGAAGGTGTGGAAGAAACCGGCATCGCGCCGGCATCGACGGTCAACGCGTTCGAGGCGATGCCGCCGGCGGTCAGCAAGACGCGCGAGCTCGGCTTCCGCACGGAAGCGTTCGCGGGCCTGATGGCCTCGGCCGCCTACTTCCAGATCGACCGCGCGTCCGCATACACGAACGCGGCCAACCGCTTCGTGGTCGACGGCCGCTCGCACTACTCGGGCCTGGAATTCTCGCTCAACGGCGCGATCACCCCGCAACTGCAGACGTACATCACCGGCATGCTGCTGGACGCCGAGCAGCGCAACGCGGTCAATGCGAACGTGATCGGCAAGATCCCGGAAAACACGGCCAAGCGCACGGCCAGCGTCTTCCTGGAATACAAGACGCGTTTCGTGGAAGGCCTGAGCGTGAACACGGGCGCGTACTACACCGGTCCGCGTGCCGTGAACAACGAGAACAACGCTTTCATTCCGGGCTATACGATCTACACGGCCGGCGTGCGCTACGCCACGCGGATCGGCGGCTATCCGACCAGCTTCCAGGTGAACGCGGAAAACCTCGGCGACAAGCGTTACTGGTCGGCCGCCGGCGGCGCCCTGCTGGCCTCGGGCATGCCGCGCATGTTCAAGGCGACCGCCAAGATCGACTTCTGAGCGCAGCACCATCGAAGGATGCGCGAGACCCCGGTCTTGCGCCCTGCCCGCCGCACGGCACCCATGTCTCCTCCAGGTGTTCTTCCCGGCCGCCGTGGCCTGCCGGCGCGGGCGCACGTTCGCATTCGTCACTGGAAGAGGAAACAACATGCAAGCTAAGCTGGACTCGGGCGCCAACCGGCGGCCCGTCACACGCGGGACGTTCGACGACGTACTCGTCCCGACCTATGCGCCGGCCCGGATGGTCCCGGTCTGCGCGGCAGGCCTGGACGTCTGGGACCAGGACGGCAGGCGCTACCTGGACTTCACCTCGGGCATCGCCACGCTCGGCCTGGGTCACTGCAACCCGGCGGTCGTCGATGCCCTGACCCGCCAGGCCAACACGCTCTGGCACGTGGGCAACGGCTACACGAACGAGCCCGTGCTGCGTCTCGCGTCCGCGCTCACGGCGGCGACGTTCGCCGACCGCGCGTTCTTCTGCAACTCCGGCGCGGAAGCCAACGAAGCGGCGCTGAAACTGGCGCGCAAGTACGCGCACGAGACATTCGGCCTGCACAAGTCGCGCATCGTGTCGTGCCATGCGTCGTTCCACGGCCGCACGCTGTTCACCGTATCCGTCGGGGGGCAGTCGAAGTACACCGAAGGCTTCGAGCCGCTGCCGCCGGGGATCGGCCACATCCATTTCAACGACATCGCGTCCGCACGCACCGCCATCACCGACGACGTCGCGGCCGTCATCGTCGAGCCGATCCAGGGCGAAGGCGGCGTGATCCCGGGCGACATCGAATTCCTGAAGACGTTGCGCGAACTGTGCGACAGGACGGGCGCGCTGCTCGTGTTCGACGAAGTCCAGTCGGGCATGGGCCGCACCGGCGCGCTGTACGACTACATGAACTTCGGCGTGACCCCGGACATCCTGACCTCGGCCAAGGCGCTGGGCAACGGCTACCCGATCGGCGCGATGCTGACGACGGACGGGATCGGCCGCCACTTCACCCCCGGCTCGCACGGAACCACGTACGGCGGCAACCCGCTGGCGGCGGCCGTCGCGCTGAGCGTGCTCGATCAGATCGACCGGCCGGCGTTCCTGGCCCGCGTGCGCACTGCCGGCGCGGCGCTCATGGCGAACCTGGAACGGCTCGCTGCCGACTACCCCCGGCTGTTCGCACGGCCGCGGGGCAAGGGCCTGCTGCTCGGCCTCCCGCTCGCCGGGGACTACCGCGGGCGCTCGAAGGACTTCACGAAGGTGGCTGAACAGCTGGGCCTCATGCTTCTGATCGCCGGGCCGGACGTTGTCCGGCTGGCACCTGCGCTGATCGTTTCGGACGACCAGATCGCCCAGGCCGACCGCATCATGCGCCGGGCCGCCGACGCCTTCCTCGCGGCCCGCTGAGCCGGCCGCCGGTCGACACGCCGCGCTCCGGCGCGGCACTCTCCTTTTTACCGAAGACATAGTCATGAATACCCGATTCAACAACACCCTGTCCAACTACATCGACGGCGCATGGCAGGCCGGCGGCGGCGCGCCGCTCGTGACGATCGATCCCGCCACCGGCCGCGAAACCTGGGCCGCCACCGCCGCCACACCCGACGACGTCGACCGCGCCGTGCGCGCCGCGCGCATGGCGTTCGAGGACTGGGCAATGACGCCCCCGGCCGAGCGCATCGCAGTCTGCCTGCGCTTCCGCGACCTGCTGCGCACGCAGGGCGACGAACTCGCCGCGCTCATTGCCGGGGAAGTCGGCAAGCCGATGTGGGAAGCGCGCACGGAAGTGACGACGATGGCGAACAAGATCGACATCTCGCTCCAGGCGCACGCAGCCCGTACCGGCACGACGGAAACGAAGGTCGCCGACGGCAGCGCCGTCCTGCGCCACCGGCCGCACGGCGTGTTCGGCGTGTTCGGTCCCTACAACTTCCCCGGCCACCTGCCGAACGGGCACATCGTCCCGGCCATCATCGCCGGCAATACGCTCGTGTTCAAGCCGAGCGAATACGCGCCGCGCACCGCGATGCGCACCGTCCAGTTCTGGGTCGAAGCAGGGTTGCCCGACGGCGTCCTGAACCTCGTGAACGGCGGCCGCGAAACGGGCGTCGCCCTGTCGCGGCATCCGGACCTGGACGGCATCCTGTTCACGGGCAGCAGCCGGACGGGCATCGCGCTGCACCGCCAGCTGGCCGGGCGCCCGGACAAGATGCTGGCGCTGGAAATGGGCGGCAACAACCCGCTGGTCGTGTGGGACCTTGCGCCCGACGACATCGACGCTGCCGTGCACCACACGGTGATGTCGGCATTCGTCTCGGCGGGCCAGCGCTGTACGTGCGCGCGCCGGCTGATCATCCAGGACGGCCCGGCGGCGCAAGCCTTCCTCGACCGTCTCGTCGCCGTCGCGCGCCGGCTGCGCGCGGGGCCGCCGCATGCGCACCCACAGCCGTTCATGGGTCCCGTCGTGTCGGCCGCCGTCGCCTGGAACCTGCTGGAAGCGCAGGCCATGCTGGAAGCGCGCGGCGGCAACGTCCTGTTGCGCATGCGCCAGGCCGATCCAGACACGGGTTTCCTCACGGCCGGCATCGTCGACGTCACCCACGCGCAGACCATCCCGGACGAGGAGTGGTTCGGGCCGCTGCTGCAGGTCATCCGGGTCGCCACGTTCGACGACGCGCTGCGTGCCGCCAACGCCTCCGAATTCGGTCTCGCCGCCGCCCTGTTGTCCCCGTCGCCCGCGCTGTGGCAGCGCTTTGCCGTCAAGGTGCGTGCCGGCGTCGTCAACTGGAACCGCCCCACCACGGGCGCGGCCAGTTCCGCGCCGTTCGGCGGCATCGGCAAGTCGGGCAACCACCGCCCGAGCGCCTATTACGCGGCCGATTACTGCGCCTGGCCGGTGGCGTCGATCGAGACGTCCAAACTCGAGGTGCCGGCCGCGCTGCCGCCCGGCCTGTCGCTCGACCGGCCATGACGGCGCCGTCGTTCGACACCCTGCCCGCGCCGGTGCGGGCGCTGGCCACGGGCGACGTCGGCGCATTCGCCGCTCCCTTCGCCGCTGCCGGCTTCATGGTGGCCACACCCGCGCGCGGCGTGCTGACGATCCGCACGGCGGCCGCGCACGCCGCCCGGCCGGCCGTACTGCTGTCCGTCGGCGTGCACGGCGACGAAACGGGGCCGATCGAGATAATCGCCTGGATACTGGACGCGCTGGCGCAGGCGCCGCGCGAGCTTGCGGTCGACCTGATGGTGTGCGTGGCCCACGTCGACGCGATCGCGGCCGGCAGGCGCTTCATCGACGCCGACCTGAACCGCATGTTCCGGACCACGCGCCACGACCTCGTCAACACGGTCGAAGCGGCCCGCGCCGACGAACTGGTCGCGGCCACCGCCGCCTTCTTCGACGCGAGCGGTCCCATGCGCCTGCACCTCGACCTGCATACGGCGATCCGCGCGTCGCGTTACCCGGCATTCGCGCTCGTCCCCGCGCTGGTCGCACAACCGGCACGCGACGCGCTCGTCGCCTGGCTGGGCACGGCGGGCACGGAGGCCGTCATCCTGAACCCGACTCCCGGCGGCACCTACAGCTACTGGACGGCCGCGCAACACGGCGCGGCGGCCAGCACGGTCGAGCTGGGGCGCGTCGGGGCGCTGGGCGGCAATGACCTGGTCCGGTTCGACGCGGCGCACCGGGCAGTTGCGGCCCTGCTGCGCGGCCGGCCCCGGACGGAGGGACCTGCGCCCCTCGTCTTCGACACCGTGCGGACGATTACCAAGCTGTCGCCGGGCTTCTCGATGCGCGCCGGGCGCGATACCGCCAATTTCACCCCGCTCCACAAGGGCGACGTCACCGCGACGGATGGCGGTACGGTCTACATGGTCGAGCAGGAGGGGGAATACCTCGTGTTCCCGAATCCCGACGTACGCGTGGGCCTGCGCGCCGGGATCGTCGTGCGGCGCCGCGGCGCCTGAGCCGCCGCGGCGCATCAATAGACGTCGCGGCGATAGCGTCCCTTGCCCGCCAGGTCGTCGAGTACCGGCGCACCCAGGATGGCCGCGAGCGCCTCGTGCACGCCCTGTGCCATCGCCAGGCCGCCGCAGACCAGCACGGTTGCGCCGTCGTCGACGATCCAGCGCCGCACGTCGGCGGCGTTGGCCGCGAGCAGGTCCTGCACGTAGCGCGCCCGCGCTCCGGCCTCCGTCCCCTCCGGGCGCGAAAACGCCAGGTCGACCCGCTGCAGCGTGCCGTCAGCCCGCCAGGCGTCGATCTGCTCCGTGTACCAGCGGTCCGAACGCGCGCAGCGCTCGCCGAACACGAGCCAGGCCGGCGCCGCCGTGTCCCGGTGCGCACCGCGGTGCCGCAGATGGGCCAGCAGCCCGGCGAGGCCGGTGCCCGCGCCGATCAGGATGACCGGTTGTTCCAGCGGGGGCGGGTGAAAACCGGTGTTGCGGCGGATGCGCAGCGGCATCGACTCGCCGACGGCCGCGTGATGTGTCAGCCAGCCCGAGCCGAGGCCCAGTCCGCCGTCCGGCAGCACGGTCTTGCGCACGAGGAGCGCCAGCCTGCCGTCCGCCGGCAGTGACGCGATCGAATAACTGCGCACCGGCGGCGCGTCCGGCCCGGCATGCGCACGGCCCGGCACGATTTCCGCGATGTCGCCCGCGTGCCACGCCGGCGCCTGCCGGTCCGGTGACTGCGGCGGATCGAGCACCACTTCCCACGCCTCGCCGCCCGGACTGCCGGGGTTGAGTAGGCGCCGTCCGGCCAGGCGCCAGTGCACGAACGCGCGCTGCCAGCCTTCGTCGTCGCCGACGGCGCCGCCCAGCGCGGCAAGCTGCGTGCGCCAGGCCTGCAGCGCCGCCGCATCCTCGCGGTCCACGCTCAGGCAGGGGAACAGCGCTTGCGCCCCGCTGGCGGCGAACCAGCGGTCCAGCGACCGGCCGAAACCGCAGAAGTCGGGATAGCTGCGGTCGCCCAGCGCCAGCACGGCGTAGCGCAACGGGGCCAGGTCCGCCGGCGCCGCCATCGCGGTCCGCGCGAAGCCGCGCGCCGCGTCGGGGGCTTCTCCCGCGCCGTAGGTGGCCGCGACGACCAGCAGCACACCGGTTTGCCGCAGTTCGTCCACGGTCAAGATCGCCAGCGGGACGACGCGCGCCTGGCGCCCGCCCGCGATCAGCGCCGCCGCCGACCGCCAGGCCAGTTGCTCGGCCGTGCCGCCCTGGCTGGCGTAGGCGACCAGGATGGTCTCGCCGGCGTCCTGCTGCAGCACGCCCGCGCCGGCCTGCGTCGCGGCGGCCAGCTCGCGTGCGGCGCGCTGCTGGCGGCGCCGGCCCAGGTAGAGCAGCAGGCCGGTGACGGGAAACAGCACCAACGAGGCCGAGGCCAGCATGAACACGATCGCACCCGGCAGGCCGAAGAACGCGCCCCTGTGCACGGCCAGCTTGGCCGTCACGATGCGCTGGCCCAGCGGCTGGTCCTCGTACCGCGCCGCTTTCAGGATCGCACCGCTCTTGCCGTCGACCAGCAGCAGGTTGTAGGCCACCTCGTTGGGAGAGTCGTGGTTCAGGTAACGCAAGCGGACCGGCTTGCCGTTGGTCTTCGGGATGGTGATCAGGACACTGTCGAGGTGCGCGCCGTCGTGCGCGAGCAGCGTCTTCCACGCGGTGTCGAGCTGCGGCGGTTGCGACGGCCCGGCCGGTTTCGCCCCGGGGGCCGCAGCCGCCTCCAGCGGCGGCGCCTGGCCGGTCAACAGCGTGGTCGCACCGCGCAGATACCAGTCGTAGGCCCATGCCAGCCCCGTCAGCGGCGCGATCAGGTAGACCACGCAGAACCAGGTGCCGGCCACCGCATGCAGCGACCAGTACAGGCTGCGGCCGCGTCGCGTGAGGTCGGGCTTGAGCCAGACCTTCCAGTCCAGCGCCCTGCGCGGCCAGCGCAGGTACAGCCCGGACAGCACGAACAGCACCAGGCACACGGCCGCGATCGCCGTGATGTGCTTGCCCGGCCCCTGCTTTTCGTCGCCCAGCAACAGGAAGCGATGCAGCCGGCGCACCTCGGCGAAGAACGCCTGGCCGTTGGCCATGCCCAGCATGCGGCCGGTGTAGGGGTCGAGGTAGCTGATGCCGGCTTCGCCCGTTTGCCGTCCGGGTCCGCGGAACGTCACGCGCGCCGCGCCGCCTGGCTTCGGCGCCATGATCAGGAGGGTCGGCACGGCGCCGGGCTGCTGCGCCGAGAAGCGTGCCAGCAGCTGGTCCGGCGTCAGCGCCGGCAGTGGCTGCGGCGCGACGTCGACGATGCCGGGGCTGAGCGCCTCCATGATGGGATCCTCGAACGCCATGATGGCCCCGGTGATGCCGATGATCGGCAGGACCATTCCGATCGTGATGCCGAGCAGCCAGTGGGTCTGGCGGATGAACGATTTGATCATGACGGCCATCGGGTCAGCGTTTTGCCGGCGCCGGCGTCACGCAGGCGAAGCTGGACGCGGCATCCTGCGGACCGCCCACGTAGCGCGGCACGGCCGGATAGACGCAGACCGGACGCTGGAAGACGATCTTGCGCCTTGTTTTCGGATCGTCGAAGCGGGTGGCGATCAATGCTTCCGGCGCCCTGCCCTGTTCGACCCATTCCTGGAGCGCCACCGCCATGTCGTGCCGGGCATCCTTCACCGGCGGCATCGAATCGCGCGTGGCGCTGGAAAAATGGGTTGCCCCGGGGCCGCCCGCGCAGTGCGCCATGCCGGCCACCATGTACAGGCGCAGGAAGCTTTGCGTGGCGGCGCCGGATACCGCCTCCACGTCGTTGTAGTAATTGATGGCTTCGGCCGGTGCGCCGACCGGATCCTCCCAGCCCATGAACATGATCATCCTGCCGCCCCTGGCCTTGAAGCGGCCCAGGTCCGGATTGGTCGCGTTGAACAACGCACCGATCCTGGCGTCGACGGCGTCGATGTCCGAGCCCCAGTTGAACGACTTCCAGTTCCAGTCCGGCTGGTCGTAGACCCAGTACCGGAAAAAGTCCAGGCGCAGCGGCTCGTCGGGTTTCTTGTGGTTGGCCCAGTATCCGCTCCAGCCCGGATGGCTGGCGTCCTCGCCGCCGACGATGCCTTCGCTGCCGACGGTGTAGCCGGGATAGATGTTCCTGCCGGTGCGGACGTCGACCGGTCCCGCGTACAGCTTGCGCACCACCTCGACCTGTTCTCCCGTCAGGCAGTCCGCCCGGTCGCCGGCCTTGCACAGCAGGACCGCCGGATCGAAACGGCATTCGCGCGGATCGTTGATCACGCCGTCGGCGACGCCGTCGGCCGCATCGCACGTCCTGGTGGCGGCCGCGGTGATCATCGGCAGCTTGGATTGCGGCAGGATCGGATTGATGTCGTCGCCCGGCCGGTGATTCGCCTTGAAGTTCCACAGGAACGCCAGGGTCAGGCTGGTGCGGTTGTTGCCGGGCGCGCCGGCGATGATGCCGTCGAAATCGTCCGGGTAGCGTTGCGCTTCCATCAGGCCCTGGTAGCCGCCGGTGGAACACCCGCTGAAGTACGACCAGGACGGGGCCGCGCTGTAGAACGCCTTCGTCACCGCCTTCGCCGCCACGACCGACTCGTGCACGGCGCGATGCGCGAAGTCGGCGATCGATTCCGGCTTGCCGATGGCGAAGGTCAGCTCGCTCCCCTTGTGGCCCGTGTTGGTCGCGACCGCAACGTCGCCGGTGCGCAGGCGCTCCACCATCTGCGCATAGGCGATATTGGACGTGTAGGCGCCATTGCCGATCATGTGCAGGCGCCTGGTCCAGCCGGAGGCCGGCAGCCAGACTTCGAACTCGATCTCCGATCCCTTCACCGGCCGCGCAATCCCGCGCACGCGGCAAAACGCCGGCAGGTCCCGGTAGACCCGGCCGGCGCGTCCGATGGCCGTGTCCTCGTGGAAGACGCCGTCGCGCAGCCAGGCGGCCGTCGTGATCTGGACGTGGTCGACGGCGAGTTTCGCCAGGTCCGCGCATTCGTCGGCGCGGGCGGTCCCTCCCAGTGTGAGGCCGGCGGCGAGCGCCAATGGCAAAAGGGTACGGCGGAACCGGACGGCGTTCGGAGTGGGCATGATGATCCTGATAGTTGACGATGGTGGCGGGCGGTTGGCCAGGCTGTAACGCTCAGGATAAAATTGTCTTTTGTGTTTGTCAAATACAATAACGGACCGACATTGTATCCACATGGCCGCCCGCGGCCCCTGGCCGCGGCGGATGGATCGCGTCAGGTGTCGGCCAGCGCCTAGAAGCGGTGCTGCATGCCAACCACCAGGCCACGCTGGGTATCGGCAAATCCCGGATCGTCGCGCGAAATGCTCACCCTCTGCCCATGCTTTGCCTTCGCGTCGGCCGCGGTGACGTACAGGTCGGTACGCCGTGACAGCGCGTGGCGCAGGCTGACCACCACCATGCGCGGGTCCGCCTCCTGGGCGCGGGGAACGTTGCGCACGTCCTGCGCGTACAGCGCAAGGATCAGCGTGTCCGCCGGCGCGACTTGCCAGCTCGCGCCGGTCCAGTAGAGCGTCGCGCGCACGTCGGGCACGTTCGCCTTGCCGGCGCGCAGCCGGTAGTCGCGCGCGGCCAGCTGCAGCTTGACCGTCCCCGCCGTGTACATCGCGCCCAGGTGCCACACGGTGTTGACGTCGCGCCGCCCCGTCGCGGCGACGGTGGCACCGTTGGCGCGTTCCCAGGTCGCGACCGCCGACCAGGGGCCGGCCGCGTAATCGACGCCGATGGCGCCCTTGGTATTGTCGGCCGCGCTACCGGGCGTTTCGCCGGCGCCGTACGACGCGCCGACGGTGAACCCTCCGGCCTTGCCGACATACTTGACCATGTTGTCGAAACCCGTGGTCATGCCGTATTTGTTCGCCGCCGTCGCGCCGCCCGACGTGCCCCAGGAATAGAACGGCGCGAAACCCATCGGATCGTAGCGGATCATGAAGTCATAGACGGTCGTGAAGGAACGTCCGAACACGATGCGCCCGTAACGGCCTTCCAGGCCCACGTTGGCCTGGCGCTTGAACAGCGCGGCGTCCGTGCCGCCGGTGTCGCCCAGGACCGCGGCCTCCAGCTGGAACACGGCCTTCAATCCGTCTCCGAGATCCTCGCTGCCCTTGAAGCCGAGCCGCGACGTGTTCATGCCGCCCGAACCGACGCGTACGACGGACCCGCCGTCGCTGGACGCGTGCGTGCTCGCGCCGACGTTCAGGTCGAGCAGTCCGTAGACGCTGACGTTCGATTGCGCGTGGACCGCGCCTGTTCCGCAGAGGGTGGTGCCGAGCAATGCGCCGGCCGCCGCCCGCGTGATGGTGTACCGCATTCGTGTCTCCGATCGTTGTTATGTCAAACAGGATAAGGAGAGACGACGCGCAGCGTCCAACCGTAAGTTTTCAACGAGCGTTCGTCAAACGCGAACGCCCGCACGCTCCTCCGCGGTAGCCAGGTGGTGGTACAGCGTACGGGTCACGGGCGACAGTCCCTTCTCGTCGCGCACGACGATGCGCAGCTCGCGCGTGGCCCACGGCTCGTCGATCTCGATGGCGGTCAGGCCGAGCGGCCGGCCGATGGCGAGGAACACATCGTGCGGAATGACCCCGATGCCCATCCCGACCTGCGCCATGCGGCAGACCGCGTCGAAGCCGGGCACGTGGATCCGCGTCCTCAGGTGGCGTCCCGCGCTGCGCGAGGCGAGATGGGTGCGCATGTTGATCGAGCTGTTGATGTGCAGGCCGACGTGGTCGAATTCCAGCGTGTCGGCGAACGGCACGCGGCCGCGTCCCGCCAGCGGGTGGTCGGCGCGCATGACCAGCACGATGCGGTCGCGCCGGTACAGCGCGGCGTGCAGGTCGCGGGTGTCGACGTCGCCGGCGCAGATGCCGATCTCCGCCCAGCCGTCCTCCACGCCCTGGACGACGTCGACGCTGGGCCGCTCTTCCAGGTCGAGCCTGATCTGGTCGTGCTGCGCCAGGAACGCGCGCAGGTCTTCCGGCAGGAACTCGACGATGGCCGACAGGTTCGCGATCATGCGCACGTAGCCGCGCAAGCCGCGGGCGTGCTCGGCGAGCTCCTCGCCGATCTTGTCGACGCTGAGCAGGATGCGCCGGGCATGGGTGAGCAGCGATTCGCCGGCCGGCGTGAGCTTCATGCCGCGCGCGTTGCGGAGGTACAGCGCAACGCCGAGCGCCTGCTCCATCTCGGCCAGCCGCTTGCTGGCGGCGGACACCGCGATCGCTTCCCGCTCCGCCGCGCGGGTGAGCGACCCTTCTTCCTGGATCGCCAGGAAAAGCTGGAGCGTCGTCAGGTCCAGCCGTCTCAGAATATTGTTCAAGTTTTCATGCGCGCTGCGCGGGAAGCATGGCCCGGGATGCCGGCCGGTCGGACAAGGATAACCACGTCCATCGCGACCTGGACCTGTATCCATAATTGTCGATACCAGCGTCGTGTGACCGGCGCGGCGGCGCAGGCCGTAGTTGTCAGCATTTCATGTCTCCTCTGGATATTGTTGGCTTCGGTCAGGCCCAATTTTGCCCATGGGGCAGAAAACATACAATGCCGATATCGCGCTACCCGATATGTTCAATACGAACACCGGTCATGCCGATCGGACGTCCTGCCCGATCGCGCTATCCTCGGACGAATTCGAACAATGTCGAGACCACATGATGTGCGGACACGACTAGTGCAAAGCTGTCCTTGTCCGAACAGATTCGTATCGGTATTACCAGAGCGATCGAGTCGGGCGTGCTCGTGCCCGGCGCCCGTCTGCCGTCGTGGCAGGACCTGGCCGCGCACCTCGGCGTGGCACGCGGTACGGTCCAGGCGGCGTACGAGCGATTATCGGACCAGGAAAAGCCGAGCAATGCGTGTTGCGTCCGCCATCTAGCCGGCAGCCGCGGCCTGGTCCTGTGCCCATTGCGTCAGCCCGTCGATGACCACCCGCATCCTCGCCGGAAGGGTTTTTGTACGTGGCCAAAGGAGATTGATCGGCAGCTCTCCGCCCGACATCCCATCCAGGACGATCTGCAGCGCGCCGCAACGGATATCGTCCTGCACCATCCATGAGGGAAGCTGCGTCAAACCGTGTCCAGCCCTCACGGCCATCAGCACAGACTCGAAATCCTGGAACTCGTGCTTGATGGGCACGGTTTGCCGGACGGTCGCGCCGTCCGGCGTCTTCACCAGCCAGTCGATCCGGTTTTCCTGCCGCCGCCCCACGATGCAATCGTGCGACGCGAGATCGGACGGACGTTGGGGAGCGCCCCGCTTTGCGAGGTAGCTCGGCGCACCGACGATCATCATGTGCTGCACACCGATCTTGCGGGCGACCAGGTCGGTCGAATCGTCGAGATTGCCGATCCGCACGGCGAAATCGATGTTTTCGCCGATCAGGTCGACGCGTCGGTCGGTGAAACTTACATTGAAATTCAGCGCCGGGTAACGCTCGGCCACCGCGAGCAGCACGGGCACGATGTGCAGCCGGCCGAACGCCGTCGGCAGATCGACCCGCACCCTGCCGCAGGGTGTATCGCGCGCGAGTAGCAGCGCGCTCTGTCCATGGTCGAGCTCGGCGAGGGCCGCCAGGCAATGCTCGAGCCAGGCTTCACCCGCCGGCGTCAAAGTCAGGCGGCGTGTCGTTCGGTGAAGCAACTTGGTGTCCAGCCGGGCCTCGAGGCGAGAGATCGCCCTCCCCACCGCGGACTTCGTCATGCCGAGTTCCGTCGCCGCTGCGGTAAAGCTGCCGAGTTGTGTCACGGCGACGAACTCCGTGATGCCGTCGAAACGCGTACTCATTTGCGGATTGTAGCCTCAGACGCGACAGTGAGTTGAATTTACCCCCTCTTAAACGGGCTCTCCTGACGAATTATATTGGCAATGCAGTTAATCATTCAATGGAGCTATCCAATGACTTCCCTTTTCGACCCATATGACCTGGGCCCGGTCCGTCTCAAGAGCCGCATTGTCATGCCACCCATGACGCGTACGCGGACAACCGAAGGCGACCTTCCAACCGACGGCGACGTGCCCAATGCGCTGATGGCGACGTATTACGGTCAGCGGGCCAGTGCCGGCCTGATCATTTCCGAAGTCAACGACGTCGACCAGTCCAGTCACGGCTATGCAAGGGTTCCCGGCATTCACTCGGAAGCCCAGGTACGGGGCTGGCGCGTTGTGACCGATGAGGTTCACCGTCGGGGCGGCACGATCTTCATGCAACTGTGGCATGTCGGCAGGCTCGCCCATTCCTCGATTCTGCCCAACGGCCAGGCCCCGGTGGGCGCGACCGCGGAACGGGCCGAGGGCTCGGAAGTGTTCGCCCATGGTCCGGACGGCCGCTTGCGCTTCATGCCCGTCGATACGCCGAGGGCCCTTGGCACGGAGGAGGTCTCGGCCATGGTACGCACCTTCGCCAACGCCGCCGCCAATGCCCGCCGGGCGGGATTCGACGGTGTCGAAATCCATGCTGCCAACGGCTATCTGATCGAACAGTTCATGAACTCGGTGCTCAATACACGCACCGATCGCTATGGCGGCAGCCTGGAAAATCGTACGCGCTTCCTGATGGAGATCGTCGATGCGGTGGTGGCCGAATTCGGTCCAGGGCGCGTCGGTGTCCGCCTGTCCCCTTTCGGCAAATATGGCTCGATGCCGGCGGATCCGCTGACGGAAGAGACGTTCCTGTACGTCGTCGAGCAGCTGGGACGTCGTGGCGTGGCCTATGTCCACCTGCTTTATGAATTGCTACCCGACGGGAATATGGAATCTGCGGAATTCAAGCCGCGATATCTCGACCACGCGATGTTGGCGAAGGCCCGCGCGAAATTTCCTGGTGCTTTCATCTGGTGCGGCGGTTTTACGGACCGCGCGCGCGCGGAGGCTTCGCTCGACACCGGGCTGGTCGACCTGATCGCGTTCGGCAGGCCGTATATCGCGAACCCCGACCTGTCCGAACGCCTCAGGAACGGCTGGCCGTTGGCGGTGGCAGACCGGTCGACCTATTACACGCGCAATGGCGAGGTCGGGTACACGGACTTTCCTGCCTACTCGAACGATCGTGCCGTCGGCAAAGCCGCCTGATACCACAAGGATAAATATGACCAAACGAACTTTTCTCATCACGGGTGCGAGCAAGGGCATTGGCCGTGCCCTGTCGGAACGACTGGCCGCCGCCGGACACCATGTGGTCGGCGTCGCGCGCGGCAAGGATCCGGCCTTCCCCGGCACGCTCGTGTCGATCGACTTCAGTGACAGCAAGGCCTCCGGAGAAGCGATCGCCGAGCTCGCCCGTCGCTACGACTTCGATGGCGTCGTCAATAACCTCGGTATGGTGCGCATGCACCGGCTCGGCGAGATCGATCTCGACGACCTGGACGACATTTTGCGGGGTAACCTTCACCCAGCGGTCCAGACGGTGCAGGCGATCCTGCCCACCCTGAAGTCGAAGGGCTGGGGCCGGATCGTCAATCTTTCGAGCCTGGTGGTCGTGGGGATGGCGCAGCGCAGCGCCTATGCGTCCGCGAAGGCCGCGATCAACAGCTTTACCCGCACCTGGGCGCTTGAGCTGGCCGAGTTCGGCATCACGGTCAACGCGGTGGCACCGGGGCCGATCGAAACGGAAATGTTCCGGCAGAACACGCCGGTCGGCAGCGAGGCGGAGCAGCGGTTCCTGTCGGTGATCCCGATGCGGCGACTCGGCAAGCCGGAGGAGATCGCCGCAACCATCGCGTTCCTGCTTTCGGACGATGCCGCCTACATCACCGGACAAACGCTGTTCGTCGACGGCGGCGGCTCGACGGGTCGGGTTGCCCTCTGAGCAGGCCCCCAGCGCATCGACACGGTCGACTTCGGTGGCATCTCGATAGGCGGCCTGCGTCCTGCTGGAGGATTTGAAGGCAAGGATGGGGGCCGAACCCGTCTGCACGGCTTTGCAGGCCGCTGCATAACCGCTTTGCCACCTCGCCCGAGAACTATTGCTAGCGCCAGGGCTCGAGCAGCCGTTTCAGGATCCATGTGTGTGCAATTGGGCGCTCTATTTTGAGTCGCTACATAACCAATCTGCCCAGTGCCCGTTTCGCGTCGTCTTCGACGTGGCGGGCCACCAGGGCGCCGACGTCTCGACACCTGGCTGAGTGGGCTCCGCAGTCCTCGCCCAGTGCACCGCCTCGGTTAATTCTGCGACCTTCTGGGCCTCGATTCCGGCGAACTGTCTATGTCTCTCCAAAGCCAGCCAGAAGATCCCGCCGACAGCTTGATCTGAAGCGGGAATTGCCCTTCGTGGTCAGCAGATAAATGCCCGATCGCGACAGGCCGGTCATGCTGATCACTTCCGGAAGTTCGATCATCCGCTCGTTCACCAGCAGCACCGCTTCATCGCGATGCGGGACGGCACGACCATTGCAGGACCTCACGCAGGAACTCCGCAGGGTTGCGTTCCGCCAGCCCGCAGCGGATCGCATGCTTGAACACGCGCGGGCAGTTTGCGGTCTGCCGGTTCGCGATCTCGAGCGCACCGCGCTTCCCGATGGCCGGGATGGCGCCGGGACGAAGTCGGACTCGAAGGCGCCGCAGGATTTCCTCCGCGATACCTCGTTGCCGCTTGCTGAGCATGATCTGGTGCCAGTCGCGCGCGACGTGCTCGACGGCGCTCCGGCATTTTGGCGACCTCGCTGGACCGTGAGGCAACAAAAAACCCGCCGTCTCCATGAGAACAGCGGGTTCTTTGATGTCCTTAAACTTGCAAGGACGATGTTCTGGCGGAGGCGGTGGGATTCGAACCCACGATACAGGTTTAAGCCCGTATGCTTCCTTAGCAGGGAAGTGCCTTCGGCCGCTCGGCCACGCCTCCAGTCAGCTTCAACGTTTATGCGTCAGCGCTGAGTGCACGCATATTAATGGCCACACCCTTTTTGGTCAAGGAAGCACGGCCATTTTTTTGAAAAAAGTTAAGCTTGCTCCAGATTAAACGCCTTGTGCAGGGCGCGCACGGCCAGCTCCATGTACTTCTCGTCGATCAGGACCGAAATCTTGATTTCCGAGGTGGAGATCATCATGATGTTGATGCCCTCTTCCGACAGCGTACGGAACATCTGCGACGCGACGCCCACGTGGCTGCGCATGCCCACGCCCACGGCCGACACCTTCGACACCTTGGCATCGCCCAGGATCTTGGCGGCGCCGATCTCGGCCTTCACGCCTTCCAGCACGCCCATGGCGCGCTGGTAATCGTTGCGCGACACGGTGAACGTGAAGTCGGTCTTACCGTCGACCGACTGGTTCTGTATGATCATGTCGACCTCGATATTGGCCTCCGAGATCGGCCCGAGGATGTGGAAGGCGACGCCCGGCTTGTCGGGCACGCCCAGGACGGTGATTTTGGCTTCATCGCGGTGGAAGGCGATGCCCGAGATGACGGCTTGTTCCATGTTGCTTTCTTCCTCAAACGAAATCAGGGTACCCGAGTTGGCTTCTTCTTCCAGCGGCATCAGGGGGTCGGTCAGCGACGACAGCACGCGCGTCGGCACGCGGTAGTTGCCGGCAAATTCCACGGAGCGGGTCTGCAGGACTTTCGAGCCCAGCGACGCCAGTTCCAGCATTTCTTCGAACGTGATCTTCTGCAGGCGGCGCGCTTCGCTCACGACGCGCGGGTCGGTCGTGTAGACGCCGTCGACGTCCGTGTAGATCAGGCATTCGTCGGCCTTCAGCGCGGCCGCGATCGCGACGGCGGAGGTGTCCGAACCGCCGCGGCCCAGCGTGGAGATATTGCCTTCGTCATCCACGCCCTGGAAACCGGTAATGATGACGATCTTGCCGGCGTCCAGGTCGGCGCGCACGCGGCTGTCGTCGATCGACTGGATGCGGGCCTTCGTGAAGGCGGAGTCGGTCTTGATGCCCACCTGCCAGCCCGTGTACGACACGGCATCCTTGCCGCGCGCCAGCAGTGCCATGGCCAACAGGCCCACCGAGACCTGTTCGCCGGTCGATGCAATCATGTCCAGTTCACGCGGGTCCGGCTGCGGCATAATCTCTTTCGCCAGGCCGATCAGACGGTTGGTTTCACCGGACATTGCCGAGGGGACGACAACGATTCTGTGACCGGCGTCGTGCCATTTCGCGACGCGGGCCGCGACGTTCTTGATGCGTTCCGTCGAACCCATCGACGTACCGCCATATTTGTGGACTATTAAGGCCATGACTGAAGGGATTTCCGCTTGTAAAAAATCAAATGAGCCTTTTACTCTACATGCTGCGGCGCGGAATCACAAGCCGTCAAGATGCGAAATCTATACCAAATAGGAATATGGTAATACGGAAAGGGCATTAACCCGGGATGGCTGCCGTCGCGCTTTCCCAACGCAGCGCGACGCGCCTCGGCCCCTCGGACACGTGTCGGCAATCCATGCCGAGCCCCGCCGCGAACAGCAGGTCGAAGCCGGCGTTCACGATCGGCAGCCGTCCCCGCTCCCAGGCCGGGATACCGCTCGCCTGGTAATGCATCTTGAGGCTGCGGGTGGGACGGTTGTGCGCGAGGCGCAGCCGTTCGCCGCCCTTGCGGAAATCGATCTCGAGTCCCTGCCCCCGCAGCCATGCGGGATCGAAGCCACGCTCGGCCACATCGAAATGCAACACGCCGCCGTAAGCGGGGAAGGCGATGGATGCCTCGCCGTTCCAGCGGAATGGCTGGGCGTGCTTGTCGATGATGCCGGCGTCGTCCGGATCGCGCATGCCGGCAAGCTCCGGCAGGCGCGGCACGAGATACAAACGGTCGCGGTGGCGGCGCACGTCGACGTCCGGGTGTTCGACGAGCACTTGCGCATCCTCGCGCGCGGCCAGGATCTGCGCCACCATCTGCGCCAGCCACGCCGTCGACGGCATCGCCAGGCGGCGCACGGCGAACCAGTGGCGCAACAGGTTGTCGATACGGTCGCGGCTGAGACGCCTGACCCGGACGAGGTCGAGACCATCGGCCGCCAGGCAGGCCTGCAGATCCTGCTCGCCCAGCTCATCCAGCAGGCGCTGGGCCGCGCGCGTGTGAGCGCTGCTGCGCGCAATGCGTTGCTGGTAGCCGGGAAACGCGGCGGCCAGCGCCGGCATCACCTGGTGGCGCAGCGCATTGCGGGCATAGCGCGGATCGGTATTGGATTCGTCCTCAACCCAGGCGATGCACTGCTCGCGCGCAAACTGTTCGAGATCGGCGCGTGCGGCGCCCAGCAGCGGGCGCGCCATCGCCAGGCGTTCGTCGCCCAGCAGGCCGGGCGCGCGGTTGGCGGAATCCATGCCGGACAGGCCGGCCGGACCGGAACCGCGCAACAATTGCAGCAGCACCGTCTCGACCTGGTCGTCGAGGTGATGGGCCGTCAACAGCACGCCGATACCGTGGGCCCGGCACATCTCGCCGAGCGCCGCGTAGCGTTGCTTGCGCGCGGCGGCCTCGATGCCGCTCTTCCCTTTCGCGACAACGACGGCGCGCCAGTCGAACGGGATACCCAGCTCGCCGGCAGCCGCGGCGCAATGGTCGCGCCAGGCGTCGGCGTTCGGGCTCAGGCCGTGGTGGACGTGGAAGGCGTGTGGCTGCAGACCCTGCGCGTGCGCGAGGTGCAGCAGGACCATCGAATCGAGGCCGCCGCTCAGGGCGACCGCGACGGGAGGCATGGCATCAGGAAGGTATTCTCCGCGCAAGGCCTCGATGGCCTGCGCGAACTGGGCGACAATCGCGCCCTGCGTACGACGGCTCACTCTTCGCGCGGCGTCGTTTCCTTGAACTTGCCGTAGGCCAGCAGCTTGGCGTGGCGGGCGTCCAGCAGGTCCTTCGTCTTCATGCCCTGGAACTGGCGCAGCGTGTCGGCCAGCGCGCGTTTCAGCAGCTGGGCCATCTGGGCCGGATCGCGGTGGGCGCCGCCCAGCGGTTCGTTGACGATCTTGTCGATCAGGCCCATCGCCTTCAGGCGGTGCGCCGTCAGGCCGAGGGCGTCGGCCGCTTCCGCCGCACGCTCCGACGTCTTCCACAGGATCGACGCGCAGCCTTCCGGCGAGATCACGGAATACGTCGCGTACTGCAGCATCAGCACGGCGTCGCCGACGGCGATCGCCAGCGCGCCGCCCGAGCCGCCTTCGCCGATGATCGTGGCGATCAGCGGCACTTTCAGCTCGGCCATCACGTACAGGTTGTGGCCGATGGCTTCCGACTGGCCGCGCTCTTCCGCGTCGATGCCGGGGAATGCGCCCGGGGTGTCCACGAACGTGAAGATCGGCAGGTTGAATTTCTCGGCCAGCTTCATCAGGCGCATGGCCTTGCGATAGCCTTCCGGACGCGGCATGCCGAAGTTGCGCATCGCACGCTCCTTCGTGTCGCGGCCCTTCTGGTGGCCGATGACCATGCAGGACTGGCCGTTGAAACGGGCCAGGCCGCCGATGATCGACTGGTCGTCGGCGAAAGTACGGTCGCCGTGCAGTTCATGGAAATCGGTGAAGATCGCGTTCACATAGTCCATCGTGTACGGACGCTGCGGGTGACGGGCGATCTGGGAAACCTGCCAAGGGGTCAGCTTGGCATAGATGTCTTTCGTCAGTTGCTGGCTCTTCTTGGCCAGGCGGTCGATTTCTTCCGAGATGTCGACGGCGGAATCATCCTGCACGAAGCGCAGCTCTTCGATCTTCGAATCGAGCTCGGCAATCGGCTGCTCGAAACTGAGGAAAGTTGTTTTACTCATTGTACCTCCGGGTGTGTTCGTGGCCGCGGAAGATCATCCGCGCGGCGGCAAGGGCGCTATTCTATACCGGAACTGGATCCAGGCTACGCCATAAATACCATGTGGCAACGGTTCGCCAGGGTTCCCAGTTCGCCGCGACCTCGCGCGCATCGCTGCGCGAGACCGGCTCGCCGGAGAAATAATTCTGGCTGATGCCCTGGATCAGGCCGGGATCGTCCAGGGGCAGGACGTTCGGTCTGAGCAGATTAAATATCAAAAACATCTCGGCTGTCCAGCGCGTGATGCCGCGGATGCGGACCAGTTCCGCGATGACGGCTTCGTCATCCATCTGCGACCATTGGTCGGCATGGACCCGCTTCGCCTTGAAGTGATCGGCCAGGTCGAGGATGTATTCCGTCTTCCGTTTCGACAGGCCGCAGCCCGCCAGCTCTTCCGCGCCGGCCTTGATGACCTGGGACGGCGTCATCTTCGGGCACAGCGTGCGCAGCTTCGTCCAGGCCGCCTCGGCAGCCTTGACCGTCACCTGCTGGCCGACGATGGACCGGGCCAGCGTCGTGAATGGGTCGGGATGGCCGCGCAGGTGCATGTCGCCGAATTGCGGGATCAGCTTGTTCATGATGCGGTCCCGACGCATGAGCTCGGCCTTCGCCTCCGCCCAGTACGGTGGGACGGAAGGCTGAACGTCCGGCGGCGCCGGGACGGCGCCCGCGAGGTCCTTGGAAAGTGCCATGCTCGTGCGCGGAGGGCCGTTCAGGCGCGACGCCAGTTGGTGGTGCCGTCCGGCTTGTCCTCGAGCACGACGCCGGCCGCAGTCAGCTCGGCGCGGATCGCGTCGGCTTCGGCGAAGTTGCGTGCCTTCTTGGCGGCCGCGCGGCGCGCGATCGCATCGACGATCGCCGCTTCGTCCAGGCCACCCTCGCCCGGCGTGCCGGCCTGCAGGAACGCTTGCGGGCTGCGCTCGAGCAGGCCCAGCACGGCGGCCAGCGCCTTCAGCTGGCGCGCGGCCGCGACGGACTTGCTCTTGTTGACTTCCGATGCCAGGTCGAACAGCTCGGCCACCGCGAGCGGCGTATTGAAATCATCGTCCATCGCGTCGCGGAAGCGCTGTGCGTGGGCTTCGTCCCAATCGACGGTGAGCGGCTCGCTACCGACATCCACCTCGGACAAGGCCGTGTACAGGCGCGTCAGCGCGCCCTTCGCGTCGTCGATATGGACGTCCGAGTAGTTCAGCGGGCTGCGGTAGTGGGCGCGCAGGATGAAGAAGCGGATGACCTCGGCATCGTATTTCTTGAGGACGTCGCGGATCGTGAAGAAATTGCCCAGCGACTTGGACATCTTCTCGTTATCGACGCGCACGAAGCCGTTGTGGATCCAGTAGTTCGCCATCGGCGGGCCGAACGCGCCTTCCGACTGGGCGATCTCGTTCTCATGGTGCGGGAACTGCAGGTCGGCGCCGCCGCCGTGGATGTCGAAGTGTTCGCCCAGCATGGCGCACGACATGGCCGAGCATTCGATGTGCCAGCCTGGACGACCCTTGCCCCATTTCGAATCCCACTTGGCTTCGTCCGGCTCGGATGCCTTGGCGGCCTTCCACAGCACGAAGTCGAGGGGGTCGCGCTTGCCCGTGTTCACGTCCACGCGTTCGCCCGCACGCAGGTCGTCCAGCGACTTGCCGGACAGCTTGCCGTAGCCTGGGAAATTACGCACGGCATAGTTCACGTCGCCGTCTTCGCCCTGGTAAGCCAGTTCCTTCGTTTCCAGTTTTTCGATGATGGAGAGCATGTGCGGGACGTAGTCCGTCGCACGCGGCGCGAAATCCGGCGGCAGGATGCCTAAAGCAGCCGTGTCCTCGTCCATCGCCTTGATGAAGCGGGTCGTGAGCGCCGTCATGGTCTCGTTGTTTTCCACGGCGCGCTTGATGATCTTGTCGTCGATGTCCGTGATGTTGCGGACGTATTTGACGTCGTAGCCCGACGCCTTGAGCCAGCGATAGATGACGTCGAACGCCATCATCATCCGCCCATGACCGACGTGGCAGTAATCGTAAACCGTCATCCCGCACACGTACATGTTGACCTTGCCGGGTTGGAGGGGAACGAATACCTGCTTGTCACGCGCGAGCGTGTTGTAGATCTTGAGTTGGCTCATCGGATGTTTGCTAGAGGGTTGGAGCATGACGCTCGAAACGCAGCCTTGCGGCAGTGCCGTGACGTGGCGGGCGCGTCGGGAGTGTCAGGACCGCTATTCTTGGGAACCTTGTTCTTTTTGATAGAATCGGCAGTCCGTCGCAAAGTATAGCATTGATAAAATCCCGACTGGCCGCATATGCCATAGGTTTATTTTTCTGCAAAACCCTTGACATCACTTTGCGCTATATCCACCGAGAGGAAGCTACGATGCACGTCCTGAAATCGCCCGGCGCCCGCTTTACTGCCCGCTTTATGGCCGGGCTGGCCGCCCTGACCCTGTCCGCCGCCGCATTCGCCGCCGACCCGCAAGTCTCGCTGAAAACGTCGATGGGCGAGATCGTGCTGGAACTGAACCAGGAAAAAGCGCCCATCACCGTGGACAATTTTCTCAAGTACGTCAAATCCGGCTTTTACAAGGGCACGATCTTCCACCGCGTGATCGACGGCTTCATGATCCAGGGCGGCGGCATGGACGCTCAATTCCACGGACGCAAGACGAACAAACCGATCAAGAACGAGTCCAACAACGGCCTGTCGAACGAAAAGTACACCGTCGCCATGGCACGCGAATCGAATCCGGACTCGGCCACGTCGCAATTCTTCATCAACGTCGCCGACAATCCGGGGCTCGATTATCCGAACATGCAGGGCTCGGGCTATACCGTATTCGGCAAGGTCGTGAAGGGCCAGGACGTCGTCGACAAGATCAAGGGCGTCGTCGTGGACGACATCCGCGGCCTCGAGAACGTGCCGGTCACGCCCGTCACAATCCAGTCCGCGACCCTCCTCAAGGGCGATAAAGTAAAATAACGAACTCGCAACTCCAACGATAGGAAAAAACATGACCACCGTACTCATGACCACCAACAAGGGCAACATCAAGGTCGAACTGGACGCCGACAAGGCACCGAAGACCGTTGCCAACTTCCTGGACTACGTGAACAAGGGTCACTTCACCAACACGATCTTCCATCGCGTGATCAAGGACTTCATGATCCAGGGCGGCGGTTTCGAGCCGGGCATGAAGCAAAAGCCGACCGAGCAGACCGTCGAGAACGAAGCAAAGAACGGCCTGAAGAACGACAAGTACACGATCGCCATGGCCCGCACGATGGCCCCGCACTCGGCATCGGCCCAGTTCTTCATCAACACCAAGAACAACGACTTCCTGAACTACCCGGGCCAGGACGGCTGGGGTTATGCCGTGTTCGGCAAGGTCGTCGAAGGCCAGGACGTCGTCGACCAGATCAACAACGTCAAGACGAGCCGTGCCGGCATGCACTCGGACGTGCCGAGCGAAGACGTCGTCATCGAAAAGATCGAAGTCGTCCAGTAATTCCAGAAAGGCAGGCATGACGCGCGGGCACCACCGCACGGTCGTCCTGGCGACACGATGACCGCACCCGCGCGCACGCTTGCGCTCTTCATTTCGGACCTGCACCTGCAGGCCTCCCACCCTCGTACGGCCGAAGCGTTTTTCCGCTTCCTGGCCGAACGCGCGGCGCATGCCGAGCGGCTCTATCTGCTCGGCGACATCTTCGAATACTGGGCGGGCGACGACGACCTCGACGACCCGTTCAACCGCAGCGTCGCCACGGCGCTGCGCCGCGTGAGCGACGGCGGCACGGCCGTCTACTGGCTCGGCGGCAACCGCGACTTCCTCGTCGGTACCGGTTTCGCCGAGGCGGCCGGCCTCACCCTGCTGCCCGAGCCGCACGTGACGACCGTCGCCGGACGCCAGGTCGTCCTCGTACACGGCGATGCCCAGTGCACGGACGACGTCAAGTACATGGCCTTCCGCGCCCAGGTGCGCGATCCGGCGTGGCAACGCCAGTTCCTCGCCATGCCGCTGGCCCAGCGCAAGGCGATCATCGCCGGCCTGCGCGAAGGCAGCCGCGCGGCGCACGGCGAAAAATCGTACGAGATCATGGACGTCACCCCGGCCGCCGTCGCTGCCCTGCATGCCGATAGCGGTACGGACGTCATCATCCACGGCCACACGCACCGCCCGGCCCTGCACGAGACCGACGGCAAGCAGCGCTACGTATTGCCCGACTGGGAACTCGACGTCGAGCCCATCCGCGGCGGCTGGATCGCGATCGACGAAAACGGCTGCATCCAGCGTTTCGATCTCGACGGCCACACTCTCTAAGCCCTCTCAATCCTGCTAGGTCAATGCTGTATTGACCATTGCCGACATGGTGTTATACTTCACTACAACACCACGACTCTACATCACCAACATGGAGGCAGGCATGACATGGACTGCACCACGACGAAAGGAGGCCGGCAATGACGATCGGCTGGAATGACAACTCTCCGATCTACCGGCAGTTGAAGGACAGGGTGATCGGTATGATGCTCGATGGCGCCCTGAAGGCCGGGGATCCGCTCCCCTCCGTGCGCCAGATCGCGGCCGAATACCAGCTGAATCCGATCACGGTCTCGAAGGCTTACCAGGAACTGGTCGACGATAACTTAGTAGAAAAACGAAGGGGGATCGGTATGTACGTCATGGAAGGCGCGAGCGAGAAGTTGCTCGCCAGCGAAAGGGAGCGCTTCCTGCGCGAAGAATGGCCGGCGATGCTGGAGCGGATCCGCCGCCTCGGCCTCAACATCGAGCAATTGCTGCGCGAACCGGTCGGAGGCGACAAATGAGCGCCGTGATCGAAGCGAAAAACCTGACGAAGCGCTACGGCAAGCGCACGGCCGTGGACAGCATCGACTTCACCATCCCCGCCGGCCGCATCGTCGGCCTGATTGGCCCGAACGGTTCGGGCAAGACCACCACCCTGAAGGCCGCGCTGGGCCTGATCCCGTTCGACGGGCAGTTGTCCGTGCTGGGCCTCGACCCGCGCACCCACCGCGACGAGCTGATGCAGGACGTCTGCTTCATCGCCGACGTCGCGATCCTCCCCCGCTGGCTGCGCGTACGCGACGCCATCGATTTCGTCGCCGGCGTGCACCCGCGCTTCAACCGCGAGAAGGCGGAACGCTATATCGCGAACACGAAACTGCAGCCGGGCATGAAGGTCAAGGAAATGTCCAAGGGCATGATCGTGCAACTGCATCTCGCGCTCGTGATGGCGATCGACGCGAAGCTGCTCGTGCTGGACGAACCCACGCTGGGCCTGGACATCATCTACCGCAAGCAGTTCTACCAGAACCTGCTGGAAGACTATTTTGACGAGCACAAGACGATCGTCATCACGACGCACCAGGTCGAGGAAGTCGAGCACATCCTGACCGACCTGATGTTCATCCGCGACGGCCGAATCGTACTGGCCGCGTCGATGGAAGAGATCGGCGAGCGCTATGTCGAGGTGATGGTGCCGCAGGAAAAACTCAGCGCCGCCAACGCGCTGCAGCCGATCGACCGCCGCACCGTGTTCGGCAAGGCCGTCCTGTTGTTCGATGCCGGCCCCGGCGGCGCGTCGCGCCAGCAGCTGGCCGCGCTCGGCGAAACCCGCAATCCGTCCGTCGCCGACCTGTTCGTCGCGACCATGAAAGGAACCTACGCATGAACACGAACAAGAATGCGGACACCATGAAGTGGCTGCTGCGGCGCGAGTTCTGGGAACACAAGGGCTCGATGTTCTGGGCGCCGCTGATCGTCGGCGCAGTGCTGGTCGTGCTGCTGGGCTGCACGATCACCTGGGGCATCACGCAGCACGGCATTCCCGCGCATGTGACGATCAATGGCCAGACGCTGGATCATGCCCGCCTGGACCAGGTCCTGCCCGAGGAAACGAAGCTGATGGTCGCGAAGATCGCTACCGGCATGTACCTGGGCGCGTCGGCGCCGCTGTTTGCGATCCTGACTGGCGTCGTGTTCTTCTACTGCCTGGGCGCGCTGTACGACGAGCGCCGCGACCGCAGCATCCTGTTCTGGAAATCGCTGCCCGTGTCCGATCCGATGACGGTGCTGTCGAAAGCCGTCACGGCGATGGTGATCGCACCCGCGATCACGCTCGTGCTGGCCGTCGCCGCCTCGCTGGCCCTGCTCTTCATCGCGTGCCTGGCACTCAGCACGCAGGGACTGAATTTGTTCGCGTCGCTGCTCGCGTCGTCCGACCTGTACCTGTCGCCACTGCGCCTCGCCGCCCTGCTGCCGGTGTACGTCGTGTGGGCGCTGCCCACCGTGGGCTGGCTGCTGCTCGTGTCGAGCTGGGCGAAATCGAAGCCGTTCCTGTGGGCCGTGGGCGTGCCGGTCGTCGCGCTCGTCATCATCAAATGGATCAACGCGGCGCTCGAGAACTTCTCCGGCCAGACGCTGCTGGCGCACTACGCGAGCGACGTCGTCGCCCGCATCCTCGGCGGCATCGTGCCCGGCATCTGGTTCACGTTCCAGGAGCACTTGCCGACTGGCATGCGTCCGACCGAGAACGGCGTCGACATGAGCGGACTCGTCTCCCAGTCCTACATGTCGCTGGCCGGCATCGATGCCTGGATCGGCGTGGCGATGGGCGTCGCGATGTTGATTGGCGCCGTGCGCATGCGGCGTTGGCGCGATGAAGGCTGAGGCCGTGCGCCCGGTCCTCGCCGCCCTCGCCCTGCTGTCCGCCGCGGCCTGCGCCCAGGACGTCGAACCGGGCCCCAACCGCGAAGGCGTGGTGCACGTTAATGCGATCAAGAATCCCGAGATGCATTCGTACCGCGCCATCGCGGCAGGCATGGACACCTTCGACGCGCAGCACGCGCTGGCACCTAGCGTGCCGCAACTGCGGTTCGCCGTGCGCCGGCGCGGCGGCGCCCTGCTGGAAGGCGACATCCCGACGGCGAAGCTGACGGCCGACGCGTTCTCTCTGGCACTGCCGGTCGGCACCGATGCCCTGTTCGAAGTGCCGCGCAACCAGCAGGCTTGGGACGCCGACGCGGAGCTGGTACTGAGCCGCAAGCGCAAGGACGTCCGCGTCTGGCCGTATGTGCGCACGCCCGGCCTCGCCGACAACCAGCGCCGCCTCGGCGACCTGCGGCTCGAATGCCAGGTCTTCGTCACCGTCGCCAAGAAGGAAGCGCCGTTCTGGGCCGTCGCACTGGCCAACACCGTGTTCCTGACGGGCGACTGGTGCAGCTTCTTCAAGGACCAGGACCGCACGTGGTCCGTGAACGTGGAGTTGCCGCTGGCGTCGGCCGTGCTGCGCGAAGGCGAACGCACGCTGCCGCTGAAAGTAAAAAACCGCCAGTTTGAACTGCCGCTGTACGACACGAGCTGGGGGAACGATGCCGTCGTCGACCTGGCGTTCGTCGCACCCGAAGGAGCCGCGCCATGAGAATCGGATGTACCGCTTTATTGCTCGCGCTCGCCTGCATCCTGCCGGTCGCGCACGCGGACGAGCCCGTACCGTCGGTACAGGTGAAAGGCATCGCGGATCCGGAAATGCGGTCGTACCGGAACGTCGCGGCCGGCCTCGACGCATTCGACACGCACCGCACGCTGGCGCCGCGCGCGACACTGCGCTTCCGCATGCGCCACGCGGACGGCGCCCCGGCGAACGCGGGCGACGGCCTGCGGCTGCGGCTCGCGAGCGACGACGGCGGCTTCCAGGAAGACGTGCCCATCGACGCGGCCGGCTATCTCGTCGTGGGCCGCAACCAGGCCGCCCACGATGCGGACGCCACCTTCATCCTGAACCAGAAGAACGGCATGTACACGGGACATCCCGAGGTGCGCACGGCCGGGCTGCCGGACAACGTCCGCCGGCTGGGCGACCTGCGCCTCGAATGCCGTGTCTCGATCGCCATCGTCAAGGACCAGATGCCGTTCCTCGCGAAGGCGGCCATCAACACCTTGATGCTGACGTCGGACTGGTGCGCCAAGAAGGATTTCAACTTCGGTGTGCTGGCGCCGCGGGCCGGTGTGCGGGCCGTGCTGCGCGACGGCGAGCGGTCGCGCACCCTGGAAACGCACGGCTGGAATGTGATGGTGCCGATCGGCGACACGGGCTGGCCGGACGACGCCCTCGTGCAATTCGCCGAGGACGTGCCCGAGAGCACTACTCGAACTGCTGACGGAACGCCGCGAACTGCGCCTTGAGCTCGTCGACTTCGCTGCGCAGCGCGGCGACTTCCTGCTCGAGCTGCGCCACGCGGGCGCCCGTCGAGCCGCTGCTCGAGCCACCGGATGCAGCACCGCCCGCATCCATGCGCGCGACGTCGATCGGGCCGCCGAGCAATTGCCCGTAACGGTATTCCTTCGTACCCGGCGCCCGTTCGAGCCGGGCGACGAGCGGCGGATACTTGTCGATGAGGAATTGCAGCACGCTTTCCACCTCGGCCACCGACTTGAACTCGTGCAAACGGCCCGTGCGGCTGCGGATCTCGCCCGCCGTCTGCAGGCCGCGCAACATCAGCACGGCCAGCACGGCGACCTTGTCCTGCTCGAGCGTCCACTTGATACGCATGCGGTGCTCGTACTTGATGACGCGCGCGCCCGCCTGGGCGATGCCGTTCACGAGCTTGCGCTGCATGAGGCGTTGCAGGGTGTCGTGGACGACGTCTTCCGACAGCTGCATCACAGGATCGCGGCTGGACAGCTGGTTGCAGCCGTTCATGACCGCATTCAGCGACATCGGATAATTGTCGGGCGTCAGCGCCTCCTTTTCGGCGAGGACGCCCAGGACGCGGATTTCGTTGGGGTCGAGGTCGGATGCCGGGTCGAAGCTACCCGGGATATCGTCTTGCATCGGTGGTCCTTTATTCTACGAGCCGGTTCAGTTGTGCCTGGTCGAGTTTATCACTCTCGTCCGGCGTATGGCAGCGGATGCCTGCCGCCTTCATCGTCGCGCACATGCGCTCGATCTGCTCGTCCTGCTGGGCCACGTGGTTGATCAGGTTGCGCAGGGCCTTCGACAGCGGATCGTCGCCGTTCGGCGTGACGCCGTAGGCGGCGAACATCTGCGCGCTGCGCGTCTGCTCTTCCTTGCGCACGATGTGGGCCGGGTTGCCCACGGCCGTCGCGCCGGCCGGAACCGGCTTGACAACGACGGCGTTCGATCCGACCTTCGCGTACTCGCCGACCGTGAACGCGCCAAGCACCTGCGCGCCCGCACCCACGATTACGCCACGCTCCAGGGTCGGATGGCGCTTCGTGCCCGCGACCAGCGTGGTGCCGCCCAGGGTGACGCCCTGGTAGATCGTGCAATCGTCGCCGACGACGGCCGTCTCGCCGATCACGACGCCGAAGCCATGGTCGATGAACACGCGGCGGCCGATCGTCGCGCCCGGGTGGATTTCGATGCCGGTGAGAATGCGCGCGAAGTACGAGATGAATCGCCCCAGCCAGCGGAAGTTGGCACGCCAACACGCGTGCGCCCAGCGGTGCATGACGACGGCATGCAGGCCCGGGTAGCAGGTGAGCACTTCCCATGCGTTACGGGCCGCAGGGTCGCGTTCGATGATGCTCTGGATATCTTCGCGCAGGTTGGAAAACATAGTCGTGATTCGTGCAAGTGAAACAGCATGGTAGCCTATCCGCGCCGTACTTGCTTATGAGGGAATCAATTTTGGGCGGGCCCGAAGAACCCACCCAAAACGATTATTGCGGCTCGCGCGCCAGGCGCTGCCGGCGTGCCTCGTACAGGCAGACGCCCGAGGCCACGGAGACGTTCAGGCTCTCGACCGAGCCGAACATGGGGATGGAAACGAGCACGTCGCACGTCTCGCGGGTAAGGCGGCGCATGCCCTCGCCTTCCGAGCCCATCACGAGCGCCGTCGGGCCCGTGAAATCGGCTTCGTACAGGCCCTTGTCGGCATCGTCGGACGTGCCGATCAGCCAGATGCCCCGTTCCTTCAGGTCGCGCATCGTGCGCGCCAGGTTCGTCACGGTGATGTACGGCACGGTCTCGGCGGCACCGCTCGCGACCTTGGCCGCCGTCGCGTTCAGGCCGACGGAGCGGTCCTTCGGGGCGATGACGGCGTGCGCGCCGACGCCGTCCGCCACGCGCAGGCAGGCGCCCAGGTTGTGCGGGTCCGTGATGCCGTCCAGGATCAGCAGCAGCGGCGGGCCTTCCACCGCATCCAGCAGCTCGTCCAGGTTGCGCGCCAGCGACAGCTGGCTCGCAAACGCGATCACGCCCTGGTGGCGGCGGGTGCCGACGATCTTGTCGAGGCGCTCGGCGTCGACGGGCATCACGCGCACGCCGGCCGATTTCGCGTTGGCGATCAGGTCCTGCATGCGGCGGTCCTGGCGGCCTGCATCGACGAAGATCTCTTCCACACTGGCGGCCTCGTGGCGGAGACGCGAGGTGACGGCGTGGAAGCCAAAAATCATTTTATTTTTCATGCGTTACTTCTTCTTCCTGGTTTTGGAGGCGCTCTTTGTGGAAGCGCTTTTTTTCGCCGCGGTCTTTTTCGTCGCGGTCGGCTTTGCTGCGGATGCTGCATTTCTCGTCGTGCGACGGCTGCGCGGCGGCGGCACGAACACGACATCTTCCTCGCTCTCGTCGGTGGCGCCGAACGTGGAGGCGGCCGGCTCGGCCGGCGTCACGCGGGCTTCCTGCGGCGACACGGGCACGGCGGCGGCTTCATTCGCCGCTTTTGCTTTCCTGCGCCGGGGCGGCTTCGGCTCCATCGCTTCCAGCGCGGCCGCGCGGGCACGCTCCAGCGGCGCCGGCACGGCCTCTTCCTGCTTCGGCTGGGCGAGCACGAGGTCGATCTTGCGCGATTCGAGGTCGACACGCGCCACCTGCACCGTCACGCGACCCGTCAGCTGGTACACCTGGCCGGTGCGCTCGCCGCGCAGTTCGTGGCGCGTCTCGTCGTACTGGAAGTAATCCGTGCCGAGGCCCGTGACGTGCACGAGGCCTTCGACGAACAACTGGTCCAGCTGGACGAAGATACCGAACGGCGTCACGCCCGAGATCACGCCCGTGAATTCCTCGCCGAGGCGATCCTTCATGTAGTAGCACTTGAGCCAGTTCTCGACGTCGCGCGACGCTTCGTCGGCGCGGCGTTCGTTGGCCGAGCAGTGCACGCCCAGCGCGTCCCAGATCGTCAGGTCCTTCGGATCCTTCTGCTTGCCTTCCGCCTTATCCTTGGCAGCCTGCTTGCGCACCGTTTTCGACACCGTCGTGTTCAGCTTGGACAGGTCGATGCCAGTCGGCTCGTACTTCTTGCCTTTCAGCACGGCCTTGATGGCGCGGTGCGTCAGCAGGTCGGGATAGCGGCGGATCGGGCTCGTGAAGTGCGCATACGCCTCGTACGCGAGGCCGAAGTGGCCGACGTTGTCCGGGCTGTAGACAGCCTGCTGCATCGAGCGCAGCAGCATCGTCTGCAGCAGCGTGGCGTCCGGACGCTCCTTGATTCGCTGCATCAGTTCGGCGTAATCGCGCGCCTGCGGCGTCGTGCCGCCGCCCAGGTTCAGGCCCACCTGCTTCAGGAAGGTGCGCAACTGGTTCAGCTTTTCCTCGGTCGGCACGGCGTGGATGCGGAACGTGCTCGGCTGGTCGTGGCGGATGAGGAAGTCGGCCGCGCACACGTTGGCGGCCAGCATGCATTCCTCGATCAGGCGGTGCGCGTCGTTGCGGGTGCGCGGCAGGATCTTTTCGATCTTGCCCATCGCGTTGCAGACGATATACGTTTCCGTCGTCTCGAAGTCGATCGCGCCCCGCTCCTGGCGCGCCCGCAGCAGCGCGCGGAACACTTCGTTCAGGTTCAGCAGATGCGGCACGATGCCGGGACGGCGGCCCGCTTCCGGTCCGTTCGTGTTGCCCAGGATCGCGGCAACCTCGTTATAGGTCAGGCGCGCCGCCGAGTGCATCACGGCCGGGTAGAACTGGTAGGCCTTCACTTCGCCGTCCATCGTGACGACCATGTCGCACACGAGCGTGAGGCGGTCGACGGCCGGGTTCAGCGAGCACAGGCCGTTCGACAGTTTTTCCGGCAGCATCGGGATCACGCGGCGCGGGAAATACACGGACGTCGAACGCTCCAGCGCGTCGCTGTCCAGCGCATCGTTCGGCTTCACGTAGTGGCTGACGTCGGCGATGGCGACGAGCAGGCGATAGCCCTTCGTGCGGCCGATCTTGACGGGTTCGCAGTAGACGGCGTCGTCGAAGTCGCGCGCATCCTCGCCGTCGATCGTGACGAGCGGCACGTCGCGCAGGTCGACGCGGTCCGCGAGGTCGGCATCGCGCACCTCGTTCGGCAGTTTGTTGGCCTGCTTGATGGCGGCCGGCGAAAAGATGTGCGGCACGCCGAACTTGCGGACGGCGATCTCGATCTCCATGCCGGGGTCGTCCAGTTCGCCGAGCACTTCGACGATCTTGCCCGTGGGCTGGCGGAAGCGCGACGGCTGCTCGACGAGCTCCACGCTGACGACCTGGCCGGCTTTGGCCTTGCCCGGCGAGCCGGAGACGAGGATGTCCTGGCCGATGCGCTTGTCTTCGGGCGCGACGACCCAGACGCCGTTCTCGTTCAGGAGGCGACCGATGACGTGGGTGTTCGCGCGTTCCGTCACTTCGACGATCGTGCCTTCGGCGCGGCCGCGACGGTCGGTGCCGACGACGCGGGCCAGCACGCGGTCGCCGTGCAGGACTTTTTGCATTTCCTTATCGGGCAGGAACAGGTCTTCGCCGCCCTCGTCCGGAATGACGAAGCCGAAGCCGTCGCGGTGCGCGCTGATGCGGCCGGAAACGAAACTGGAGTGGTCCGTGAGCGCATATTCGCCCGCAGGATTGGCGCGCAACTGGCCGTCGCGCTCCATCGCATTCAAGCGGCGCGCCAGCACGCCTTCCGCTTCCGGGTTGACTTGCAGGGCTCGGGCCAGGGCGCCGCTGTCGAGCGGACCCTGGGCCTGGCGGAACACGCCGAGGATTTCCTCGCGGCTTGGAATGGTATGTGTTGGGTGCTTCAAATTGGTTTTCTTATCTTTTCAGTGGGCGCCATCCATCTGTCTGACGGCGCGGATATCGTTACATTGACACGTAGGCACGCGTAGTGTAACGGAGGACCGGCGGATTCGCCTAACGTCCCCAATGAACCGTGCAGGGAATGTCCTGTTCGGAGGGTCTTTGACATTTGCCATCCATCCGCTATACTCTCGGTCTCTTCGGAAACGGCCCAGCCGGAAACGAAGGTGCTGCGCAGGCGATGCGCGCCGAAAACCGAACGAAAGTTGGTCTAGCGCAAAACGGCAAAGCCTGATATCGTAGTGGAATTCGACGGCAACGTCGAGCAATGCAAGCAAAGCGGTCCAATGCCCACGTGGCGGAATTGGTAGACGCGCATGGTTCAGGTCCATGTGCCGCGAGGTGTGGGGGTTCGAGTCCCTCCGTGGGCACCAGCTGGCGAGCATTGCAGGTTGTTTGATTGCCCACGTGGCGGAATTGGTAGACGCGCATGGTTCAGGTCCATGTGCCGCGAGGTGTGGGGGTTCGAGTCCCTCCGTGGGCACCAAAAGCTACCGTAGTTTTGTTGTACATTTGAATTTTGCATGCCCACGTGGCGGAATTGGTAGACGCGCATGGTTCAGGTCCATGTGCCGCGAGGTGTGGGGGTTCGAGTCCCTCCGTGGGCACCAAAAGCTACCTGTAGTTGTTGTACGTTTGATTTTTGCATGCCCACGTGGCGGAATTGGTAGACGCGCATGGTTCAGGTCCATGTGCCGCGAGGTGTGGGGGTTCGAGTCCCTCCGTGGGCACCAAAAGCTACCCGGTCGTAAGGACCACCAGGATACTGGCGCAAAACGCCGCAATCTTTGCACAAGGATTGCGGCGTTTTGCGTTTCAGTCCAGGTGCGCCGCCAGGAATGCCCCGATGCGGCGCTCGTATTCCTCCCTCGCGTACGCATGCAGGTTCACGTGCGCGGCGCCCTCCACCACCCACAATGCCTTCGGCTGCGCGGCGGCCTCGTACAGGCGCTGCGTTTCGGACAGCGTCGTATGCAGGTCGGCACTGCCGGCCGCGATCAGCACCGGCGCCTTCACGTCGCCCAAATATTTGATCGGGTGCAGCGCATCCGGCCGGATACCCAGACGCAGCGGCAACTGCCACAGCAGCAGCGCGGACAGCGGTCCGCCCACGGGGCCCAGCCGCATGCGCAGGCGGTTGGCGACGGCTTCCTCGATCGTCGGATACATGGATTCCAGCACGACGGCATCGACGGGCGGACAGTCGCGGCACAGCACGAGCGACGCCGCCCCCAGCGACACGCCGATCACGCCGATCTTCTGCCCGGGTGCGCGGCGCCTGAGCTCCTTCAGCGCGGCCCGGACGCCATCGGCCTCGCGCAGCCCGAACGTGACGAAGGATGCCGTGCTCGCGCCCTGCCCCGGCAGGTCGATCAGCAGGACGGCATAGCCCTGGGCATTCAGGAAACGGGCGCGGTCGGCCATGTCGCGGCGGTCGCCGTGGATCCCGTGCAGCAGCAGGACGGCGCCGCGGCCCCGTCCCGGCAGCCAGGAGCCGGCGACGCGCTGGTCCGGCGCCGCGCGCAGCAGCACGTCTTCGAAACCGGGGCCGGCCAGCGCCACGGGGCGCGGCGCGACGGCGATCAGCTTCGAACCGATCGCCCATACGACCGCGGCGCCCACCAGCAGGAGGACGGCGAGTGCGATCAGGCAGGCGGACAGCGGCAGGCGGAGCGGCATGTCAGCCATTAGACCGCAACGGCGCCGTCCGGTCCAGCCGGATGCATCAGTGGGCTGCCAGGTCGTCCAGGATGGGGCAGTCGGAGCGGGCGTCGCCGTGGCAGGATTCGGCCAGGCTGGCAAGCGTGCGCTTCATCGCTTCCAGCTCGGCAATCTTGCGGTCCAGCTCCTCGATGTGTTCGAGCGCCAGGCGGCGCACGTCGGCGCTGGCCCGGTGCTTGTCGCGCCACAGCGCCAGCAGGTCCGCGATCTGGTCCAGCGAAAAGCCCAGCGCGCGGCCACGGTGGATGAATTGCAGCATGCGCACGTCGTCGCTGCCGTACAGACGGTAGCCCGCCTCCGTGCGCCGCGCCGGCGGCAACAGGCCGATCGATTCGTAATGACGCACCATCTTCGCCGTCACGCCGGACGCCCTGGCCGCTTCGCCGATGTTGAAATATGTGTCGTTCATGGATCCCAGCATACACCTTCCCACGATGGGAAGCTCAAGCCTTGCTTGACTTGCCGCGCCAAGCCGTTAAGCTCGACGAACCATGAAGAAGACTTTACTCATCGCATTGAGCCTTGCCCTGGCCGGTCCTGTCGTCCTGAACGCGGCCCCGGCGCCGTGGTATCACTGGCGCAGCAAGAGCACCGGCACGATCGTCTGCTCGCAGACGCCGCTGGGCGAAGGCTGGGCGCGCGCCGACGGGCCCTATCGTGACGCCCGTTGCGAAAAACCATTGCCTGCTAAATAATCCACCAGAGGAGTGTGCAACACGAAGGTCGCCGTAGTCCCCTAACCGAGGAGAAATCGATGTTCAACAACCCCGAGCAATTCGCAAACGCCACCAAGACCCTGTTCGACCTGCAGATGCAGACGTTTAATGCCCTGGCCAGCAAGGCCGTGCAGGGCGTCGAACAGGTGGTGGCGCTGAACCTGGCGACCGCCAAGCAATCGATGGAAAACACGCTGGAGGCCAGCCGCCAGTTCAGCCAGGCGCAGGATCCGAAGGCGGCCATCGATGCCCTGTCGGCGCGCGTGCAGCCGGGCGTAACGGAAGCGGCTGCCTACGGCGACCAGCTCAAGGTCATCATCGGCGACATCAAGAAGGAATTCGAGCAGGCCGCCGACACCCATCTGGCCGAAGCGAAGAACACCTTGTCCGCCCTGATCTACGACGTCACGCAGAACGTCAAGCCGGGCCAGGAAAACGCGGTGGAGATCATCAAGGCCGCCATCGAGAACGCGTTCAAGGGCTACGAACAGGTGACGCAATCGACGCGCGAAGCCATGCGCCGCGTCGAAGAGCAGGTCGCGCGCGCGACCGAGCAGCTGAAAGCCGCCCAGTCGCAGACGCCGCCCACGGCGCAGTAAGCGTCAGGACCGCCGCGGCTCCACGCCCAGCATCTCTTCGATGTGGGCGAACGCCGCGTCGTCCTTCACCACCGACCGCAGCCACACGTGCAGCGGTTGCTCGCCCCAGTGCGCGGCCTTGTCGGCCAGGTAGGCGACGGGGCTGTGCGGCTCCGTACGACGGAAGTAGTCCGCCACCGCGCGCAGCTGGGCCAGCGCCTGGGCGCGCGATTGCAGCGGCCCGGCCGCCGCCGGTGCCTGCGCCGGCGCCGCGACGACGACGTCGTGCGCGCCAGGAACCGGCGCCGATTCCTTCAATGCCGGCTTGATGAACAGGACGAGGCTTTCCAGTCCCGAGCGCGCGGCGCTGAAACTGGGACCGTCCGCGCCGACGACCGCATCGACACTCTTTTCCAGCCGGTCGAGCGCGCCCGCGCAATGCTCGCACTCGCGCATCAGGTTCGCATAGAACGTCGGCGACGTGCGCTGGCGCGCACCTTCCAGCTGCGCCAGCGCGTCGCCGCCCTGCGCACGTGCGACGTCGAAGTCGCGCAGCGCGTGGCCGTCCGTGCCTTCGGTGAGCGGCACGGCGCGCAGCCACGGCGCGATGCGGGCGGCCAGCCAGGACAGGTTGCCGATGCGGCGCTCGACGCCGTCCTCGTCCGGCAGCGGATACAGGCCGTCCCAGTAACGTTCGCACAGCATGGCGACGAGAAGCAGGCTGTCGCCCAGCGCACGCACGCCGGCCGTCTGCACGCTCGCCTCGGCCAGCCACACGGCCAGTTGCAGGTCCTTGCTGCGCTGTTCGATCAGCCGCGCACACTCCCGGCCGACGAACTTCCAGTCGGCTTCCTTCAGCTCCGTGACCCAGGCGCCCTGCTCCAGCGACGGATCGTCGGCCTGGCGCGCACGCACGATGGCGTCGATCTCGCTGGAAAACGCGAGGTCGTCGCCGCAGGGCTTGTCCGCGCTGACGGGCGCGAGCAGCCGTTCCAGGTTCAGCATGATGCCCTCCTCACGCCGGTTCGACGGCGTACTTGATCTTGCCCGCCTTCGTCGCGCCGACTTTCACCTTGCCGATCGCACCGCCTTCCGCCATGCGCGCCAGCACGGCGTCGGCGATCTCGGGCAGCAAGGTACCATTGAGGATCGTGTCGACGTTGCGCGCCCCCGAATCGACTTCCGTGCAGCGTGCCAGCACGGCGGCGACGAGCGCGTCGTCGTATTCGAAACGGGCGTTGTGGTTGACGGCCACGCGCTGCTTGATGCGGTCCAGCTTCAGTCGGATGATGTTGGCGAGGACGGCATCGTCGATCGGATAGAACGGCACCACCGTCAGACGACCGAGGAACGCGGGCTTGAAATGCTTCATGAGGCTGGGCCGGATCAGTTCCGCCAGCTGGTCCGGCGTGGGGCGCTCGTTCGGTGCCTTGTTCAGGCAAGCCTGCATGATCTGGCTGGATGCCGCGTTCGACGTGAGGATGATGATCGTGTTGCGGAAATCGACCTCCCGGCCCTCCGAGTCGTCCAGCACGCCCTTGTCGAACACCTGGAAGAACAGCTCCAGCACGTCCGGGTGGGCCTTCTCGACTTCGTCCAGCAGCACGACGCTGTACGGATTGCGGCGCACGGCTTCCGTCAGCACGCCGCCTTCGCCATAGCCCACGTAGCCCGGCGGCGAGCCTTTCAGGCCCGACACGCTGTGCGCTTCCTGGTATTCGCTCATGTTGATGGTGACGAGTTTGCGCTCGCCGCCGTACAGCAGGTCCGCGAGCGCCAGCGCCGTCTCCGTCTTGCCGACGCCGGACGTGCCGACGAACAGGAACACGCCTTTCGGCTTGTTCGGATCCTCGAGGTTCGCGCGCGCCGTGCGCACGCGCTGGGCGACGATGCCGCTGGCGTGGCCCTGGCCGAGGATGCGTTCGTCCAGCAGGCCCTGCAAATTCATCACGGTGCGGATCTCGTCCTTCACCATGCGTCCGAGTGGAATGCCGGTCCACGCGGCGACGATGGCGGCCACGGTCTGGCCGTCGACCTGCACCGGCACGAGCGGCGTCTCTCCCTGCAGCATGCGCAGTTCGTCGATCTTCGCGCGCAGCGCGGGACTGTCGCCCTGCCCCGCTTCCAGCCGCGCGCGCAGCGCATGGATCTCGGCGCACAGCGCCTGCTCGGCATCCCAGCGCGCGCGCAGGCGTTCGTGTTCTTCCAGCGCGGTGGCCCGTTCCGCGCGCAGTGCGGACAGCGCGGCCGCATGGTCCGCACCGGCGCTTTCCTCGCGCACGAGGGCCTGGATGCGCGCGTCGAGGCGCTCCACCGTACGCGTGCAATCCTCCAGCACGGCGGGCGTCGCCTTCTGGCCCAGCGCGACCTTGGCGCACGCGGTATCGAGCACGCTGACCGCCTTGTCCGGCAGCTGGCGGCCGCTGATGTAGCGGTGCGACAGGCGCACGGCTTCGACGATCGCCTCGTCGTAGATGCGCACGCCGAAGTGTGCTTCCATCAGCGGCGCCATCGCGCGCAGCATCGCGCACGCCGTCTCTTCGCTGGGTTCCTCGACCTTCACGACCTGGAACCGGCGCGCCAGCGCGGCATCCTTCTCGAAGTACTTCTTGTACTCGCTCCACGTGGTGGCGGCCACGGTGCGCAACTCGCCCCGGGCCAGCGCGGGTTTCAGCAGGTTGGCCGCGTCGTTCTGGCCGGCCGTGCCGCCCGCGCCGATCATCGTGTGCGCCTCGTCGATGAACAGGACGATCGGATGCAGGCTTTTTTTCACCTCGTCGATCACGTTCTTCAGGCGGTTCTCGAACTCGCCCTTGACGCTGGCGCCGGCCTGCAGCAGGCCCAGGTCCAGCACGTGGATCTCCACGCCGCGCAACACGTCCGGCACGTCGCCTTGCGCGATGCGCAGCGCGAGGCCTTCGACGACGGCCGTCTTGCCCACGCCCGCCTCGCCCGTCAGGATCGGATTGTTCTGGCGCCGGCGCATCAGGATGTCGATCACCTGCCGGATCTCGGCATCGCGCCCGATCACGGGATCTAGCCTGCCTTCGCGCGCGCGCGCCGTGAGGCAGGTCGTGTACTGGTCGAGCGCGGGCGTCTTGCCGGGCGCGCTCCCCTGCAGTTCGGTGACGGGATCCGCGGACGGCGCCGGCGCGGCGGCCGGCACCGCCGGCGCTTCGTCGGAGCCGTGCGTCAGCTTGTCGAAATCGTGTTTCAGGCGGTCGAGCGGGAAGCCGGCGAAATGGCGCGACGCGCGCTGGGCCAGTTGCGCGAGGCCCGGTTCCGTCAGCAGCGCGAGCAGCAGGTGGCCGCTGCGGATGTGCTGCGGCTGACTTGATGCGCCCAGCGACGCGATCAGCCACGCATGTTCGAACAGCACGGGCAGGTGGCGCGAGAACACGGGCGTGCGCGCGCTGCCCGACGGCAGGCGCTCCACCTCCTTGCGCAGATCGGATTCGAGGCCCGTCAGGCTGACGTCTGCCGCGCGCGCCACCACCACGAGGTCGCTCCCGGGCTGCTCCAGCAGCGCGAGGAACAGGTGCTCGATGTCGACTTCGTACTGGCCGAGCCCGACGCAGATGCCGGCCGCGCGCGTGGCGGCCGAGCGCGTGACGTCGTTCAGCTTGGCGATCAGGGTCTTCAGGTTGATATCCATGTCGAGGTCCTTTGTGGGGTTGACGCAGCAGCCTTGCTGATCGCGTAGTTCAGCGAGGAAGGCTGCAGCACGGCGTTGAAATTGACCGGCTCGGCGCCGGGCCCGGCGTGCAGGGTCGCGTTGATCACGAAACTGAGGCGGTTCACGCCGCCCTGCTCGGGCGCCAGGGTCGCGCTGACGTTTTTCAGGCGCGGTTCGTGGCGCTCGATGGCATCCTTCAGGCAGGCGCAGATCGCGGCCCTGTCTTCGCTGCTGGACAGGCAGAACGCGGCGAAATCGGTCAGGCCATAGTTCAGGATGGAGGCGCGTGCGAGCGGCCACGCGTCGAAGGCTTCAGGCGGCAGGCCGGCGCGGGCATTCAGCAGGGCTTCCAGGTCGCGCGCGATGTTGTCCTTGAGCTGCTCGACTCCGGGACGGCCGGGGTGGGCCCGCTCGCCCATCAGGCGGTCGAGCAGGCCGGGAAGATAGGCGGTCATCGCTGCTCCCGTACAAAGCGCGGTAAAAAAACCGCGGCCCCGGGGGCCGCGGAAGACGCGGGGGAAGATAAAAAATGCGTGCTCAGACGACGCGGTTGGTGGCGAGATCCCAGCCGCCCGACGTGTTGCCGCCGGCGCCGCCGCCGATCTTTTGCTGGGTGTACTTCCATTTGATCTTCGAGAATTTCAGGCCGACTTTCTCGTGCAGGAAATCCCCTTCGGCGACGTGCGGCTTGACGGAGCCGATCAGCACGTTCTCGATCTCGATCTCGAAGTACTTGACGCGTTCGCCCTGCCCGTCGGCGCGCATGAATTCGAATTTCGCCTTCGGGATGGTCTTGCCCGACGAGCAGGTCTGCAGCAGCAGCGGCGAGGACAGGTCGGCCAGCTTGGCGATCTCGATCTCGTCGTGCTCGCAGCGCTCGGCCGTATGGCCGCCGCCCGTCGACGCCGTCGCGGACTTCGGCTGGGTCACGCCCCAGTTGACCGATTTGCACTCGATCCAGTCCTTGTGCTTGTCGTCGGCCGATTCGCCCTTGATGCCGTCGATTTGCAGGTACACGTCAATTGCCATGTTCTACTCCAGTTCAGGTTGTTGAAAGAATCAGTTCTTGGTCGATTGCGGCAACTCCGCGACCAATCGGAGCGAAACGGACAATTCGTCGAGCTGGAAATGGGGCCGCAGGAACGACACCGCGCGGTAGACACCGGGACGGCCCGGCACCTCCTGCACCTGCACGCTCGCCTCGCGCAGCGGGAATTGGGCCTTCTGTTCCTGGCTCGCGTTGTCGTCCAGGAGGACGTATTGCGTGAGCCAGCGATTGAGGTAATCCTCGACATTGGACGCGGCGGCGAAGCTGCCGATCTTGTCGCGCATCATGGCCTTCATGTAGTGCGCGATGCGGGACACGGCGAAGATGTACTGCAGCTGCGACGACAGCAGCGCGTTCGCATTGGCCGCCTCGTTCGCATACTTGCGCGCCTTCTGCGCCGACTGCGCGCCGAAGAACGCGGCATACGACGTGTTCTTGCAGTGCACGAGCGAGATGAAGCCCAGGTCCGACAACTCCTTCTCGCGCCGGTCCGTGATCGCCAGCTCGGTCGGGCATTTCAACGCGATCTCGCCCTCGTCCGTCTTGAACGTGTGCGTGGGCAGGTTCTCCACCAGCCCGCCGCCTTCCACGCCGCGGATCGCGGCGCACCAGCCGTAATCCTCGAAGGCCTTCGTCAGCTTGGTCGCGAAGGCATACGCGGCGTTACACCACAGGTATTTCTGGTGGTCGGTGCCGTCGACGTCCTCGACAAAATTGAAACCTTCCGTGGCGGTCCCGTCGGCCGGGTTGTACGGCAACCGGCCCAGGAAGCGCGGCAATGTCAGGCCGACGTAGCGCGCATCCTCCGATTCGCGGAACGCCTTCCATTTCGCGTATTCGACGGTGTCGAACACCTTGGCCAGGTCGCGCGGCTTGCCCAGGTCGCCGAAGGTTTCGATGCCGAACAGTTCCGGCCCGGCGGACGTGATGAACGGCGCATGGCTCGCCGCGGCCACATGCGACATCTGTTCGAGGAAATAGATGTCCTCGGGCTGGCGCGTGATCTCGAAGTCGCCGATCAACGTGCCGTACGGGGCGCCGCCGAAGCTGCCGAATTCTTCTTCGTAGACCTTCTTGAACAGCGTGCTCTGGTCGAATTCCAGCGCCGACTGGAAATCCTTCACGAGCTCCCGCTTGCTCGCATTGAGCATGCGCACCTGGAGGCCGTTGCTCGTGGCCGTGTTCTTGACGAGGTAATGCAGCCCCGTCCAGTTGCGTTCGAGCTTCTGGAACTCTGGCGCGTGCATGATCGCGGACAGCTGGGCCGAGATCATCCGGTCCAGTTCCGCCAGCCGCGCATCGATCGTGGCCGACAGATTCGTCGACACGACCATCGTACCTTCCATCACCTGGCTCACGAGCTCGGAAATGATGTCGCGCGCCCGTTCGTGTTCGCTGCTCGATTTCGCCACCCGGCTCTGTTCGACGATCTGGTCGAGCAGGGACATGTCCAGTTCAGGGGCGGCTGCCGGTGCCGCGTTCGCCGTATCGAGGATCGCGCTCATGCTTCCTCCTTGCCGCCCTTGCCGTCTTTGCGGAGACTGCCGAGTTTTTCCGTGTTCGACAGCACGTCGTTGAGCAGGTCTTCCAATTTGTCGTTGCCGGCCAGCTTGTTGCGCAGGTCGGCCAGCTTGCCGCGCGCTTCCAGCAGGCCCTTCAGCGGCGCCACCTGCTGCACGACGGCTTCCGGGCGGAAGTCGTCCATCTGCCTGAATTGCAACTGCACGGCGAATTCGCCGCCTTCCGGCGACAAATGGTTCTCCACGCGGAAGCTCGTCGCGGGGGCCACGCCGCCCAGCACTTCGTCGAAATTGTCGGCGTCGACGTTGACGAACTTGCGGTCCTTCAGGCGCTTCTTCGGCGCGTCGGGATCCGTGCCGAAGTCGCCCAGCACCCCGACCACGAACGGCAATTCCTTGTTCTCGATCGAGTCGCCGATCTCGACGTCGTACGTCATCTGCACGCGCGGCGCGCGCACCTTCTGCAGGCGTTTCTGCACGCTTTCATTCTTTGCCATGTCGACTCCAGTGGGCTGTGGACGGATTATTTGAGCGCGCCGAACGGATCGCTCGATGCGGCGGAACGGGCGGTCGAGGCGGCGCCGACGGCCTTCTTGACGGTCTCTTTCACGCGCGGCGCCGCGGGACGGTTGCCCGGCACCAGCACGTCCTCGTTGAGGCTCGTGCGCAGCAGCTTGGCCAGGTCCTGCGCCTCCGTGCGCACATTGCCGGTGAGGTTGTTTTTCTGGCTCAGGTCGGACAACGCCTTGCTCGTCACACGCAGGCCGCTGACAGCGACGATGCTGTTGGCCAGCGTATCGTCCGGGTCGCGCTCGAGCGCTTCCAGCGCGTCGACGATCGCCTCGCCGTAGTTGGTGCTGTCGAAATGCATCTGCGCCATGCGCACCCACGGCGTCTTGTCGGTCGGGAAGGTCGTGCCGGCGTTCTTCAGGATCGCGTAGGCCTTGTCGTTCTGGCCCGCCAGCACGGCGGCATCCGCTTCCGCCATCGCGCTCGCCATCGTCGGCGCCGCCTTGGCCGCATGGCTCGCTGCCGGCGCGGTACTGGCGCAGGCCGACAACAACATGACACATGTGATGGGCACCGCCGCAAGCGGCATCAGGCGTTCGAAGGTCATCTGGCTCTCCCGGGTTGAAATCAGACGCCATTATTGGTGAACGATTTCCGGGGAGAATTGCGTGCCATCAACGCAGCTTTGCCGCCTTATTGCGCCCTGTCGAACACGGGCTTGCGAGGGTGTTGCGCCTGCTCAGGGTGCATGGCAGGCGATCCCGTTAAATCTTCCTGTCTCTTTACCAGATGCAAGGAGCACCGATGAAACGGACGTGGATCGTGTTGTCGTTTGCCTGTCTGCTCGGCGGTTGCGCGGGCGGCGCCCTCGGGCTGCGCAAGCCGGCGCCCATGCCGGAATCCCAGCAGCCGCCACGCAACGTCGTCGTGCACCTGCACGCGGCGCCACGCCTGAACGTGGATGCACGCGGCCAGTCGCTCGCGCTGCTCGTGCGCATCTACAAGCTGCGCCAGCGCGGCGCGTTCGACCAGGCACCGTACGCTGCCTTCCTGTCGCCACAGGCCGAACGCGAAGCCCTCGGTACCGATCTCGTCGAGGTCAGGGAAGTCACCCTCGTGCCTGGCCAGCGCCTCGACATCGACGACCGGGTCGCCCGCGACACGCCCTGGCTCGGCGTCGTCGCCCTGTTCCATGCACCGGTGGGCAATAGCTGGCGCGTCGTCATCCCGGCGGCGGACGCGGAAGGCGCCGGCGTGACCGTCGGCCTGCACGCCTGTGCACTGTCGGCCACCAATGCGGTGAAGCCTTTGTCTCTTGTCCACTGTCAATAAGCGCCGCAAGGTTTCCAGCAAGCTAGAGATTTGCGAAGGGAGGCTCATGAACATTCCGGCGAAGGTTTTATGGGGCGAAGGGCTGTTCCTGCGTCCCCAGCACTTCCAGCAACAGGACCGCTATCACGAAGCGCGCCTGAACGAGACGGCCAGCGCCCTGCACCCTTATTGCTGGGGCGTGCGCAGGCTGGCCATCGATAGCGATGCCCTCAAGGCGGACACGCTGCGCGTGACGGAGCTGGCGCTGATCTTCCCGGACGGCGACCTCGTGCGCGCGCCGGACCAGGATCCGCTTCCCCCGCAAGTCCGCCTGGACGAGCTGCCGCCCGACGTTCAGACAATCACGTTCCACGCGGCCCTGCCCGTGCTGAAACCACATGGCGACAATTGCGCCGAGCGGGGCGCGACGCGGCCCGACGCGCGCTTCGGCCAGCGCGAGCACGACACGCAGGACCTGTTCAGCCAGGCCGCCCCCGCCCCCGTGGCCTATTTGACCCGGACGGTGCGCCTCGTGTCCGAACTCGATGCGCTCGACGCCTACGACAGCTTTCCGCTCGTCCGCCTGCAGCGCGTGGCGACGGGCGGCTTCGAGATCGACCAGGCGTTCACGCCGCCCAGTCTGTCGATCGCGGGTGCCTCCGGCCTGCACGCGCGCCTCGTGCGCCTGATGGAGAAACTGCTGGCCAAGGTGAACGCGCTGTATGGCCATTACCGCGAACCGGGCCGGCACGTCGTCGAACTGCGCGGCGGCGACGTTGCCTCGTTCTGGCTGCTGCATACGGTCAGCGCCGGCTATGCGGCGTTGACCCATTACCTCGTCCACCGCGAACTGCATCCGGAACGCCTGTTCCAGGAGCTCCTCTCGCTAGCCGGCGGGCTGATGACGTTTTCGCGCACGGCCCGGCTCGAAGACCTGCCGGCCTATGCGCACCAGGATCCCGGACCGGCCTTCGCCCGCCTGGACGGCATCCTGCGCGAGCTGCTCGACACCGTCATCTCGTCGCGCTATTTCGCCATCGCGCTGTCGAACGACCGTCCCTCGTACCACCTGGGCGCGCTCGACTCCGGCAAGATCAATGTCCAGACGACCTTGTACCTCGGCGTGGCCGCCGACCTGCCGGCGCTGCAGCTCGTCGACATCGTCCCGCTGCGCTTCAAGATCGGTGCCCCCGAAGACGTGGACAAACTCGTGCTGACCGCCATGCCCGGCGTGAAGCTGACGCATGCGGCCCAGGTGCCCAGCGCGCTGCCCGTGCGGCCGGACATGGTGTATTTCGTCCTCGACAACCGCGGCGTGCTGTACGAGAGCATGCTCAAGGCGCAGGCCATCTCGATCTATGTCCCGAACGGCATCCGTGACCTCAAACTCGAACTGATTGCGATCGCAGCATGAACCATCCCGTCGAACGGCGCGCCGCGCCCTCCCCACGCGGCGCCGCCGGCACCGCCCCTGCGTCCCTCGTCGACCTGATGTACGAGGGTTTCTATGCCCTGTTCCTCCTCAAGAGCGGTTGCGGCCCGCAAGACCAGGCCACCTTCGCGGACCGCATGACGGCCTTCCTCGGCGAAGTCGACCGCAGCGCCAGGTCGCTGGGCATTCCCGCGGACGACGTGACGGCCGCGAAATACGCGTTCTGCGCGGCCGTCGACGAGATCATCCTCGGCTCCGAGTACGCCATCCGCGAAGCCTGGGAGACCCGCCCGCTGCAGCTGCGGCTGTTCGGCGACCAGCTGGCCGGCGAACATTTTTTCCAGCGCCTGGAAGACTTGCGTGCCAAGGGCAGCGCGCACCTGCAGGCGCTCGAGGTGTATCACCTGTGCCTGTTGCTCGGTTTCCAGGGCCGCTTCGCCCTGGACGGCCGCGACAAGCTGAACTACCTGACGGCGCGCCTGGGCGACGAGATCGCCCGCATGCGCGGCAAGAGCCGCACGTTCGCGCCCCATGCCGAGCGGCCCGACCAGATTGTCCACAAACTCGGCAGCGACACGTCGGTGTGGGTGTTGTGCGGCGTATTCGCGCTGGCCGGCCTGGGCGCCTACCTGGGCTACCGCAGCGCGCTCGGACGCGAGACGGATCGCGCACTGGCCAGTTATAACGACCTCGTCAAACTGCCGCCGCGGTCCGCCAATGTGACGATCACGCTGCCGTGATGCGCGAAGGCCTGCATGACGAGCGCGACCGCCGCGTCGACGCCATGCTCGCGCTTCGTCGCGCCGGCGATGTCCGCGGCCCGCGCCGCCATCGCCGGCGACGCCAGCACCTGACGTAGCCGCCGCGCCAGTGCCGGCGCCGTCACGTTGCGGCGATGCGCCAGCCTGCCCGCGATGCCCAGCCGACGCAATTCCTTGCCCCAATGCTCCTGCTCGCTGATGTTGGCCACGACGATCGATGGCTTCCCCGCCCGCATGACCGACTGGGTCGTCCCCGCGCCGCCGTGATGCACGACCGCGCGGCAATGGGGAAAGATGGCGTGGTGCGGCGCGGCCGCGACATACAGGATCTCGCTGTCGGAATGAAATCCGCACGCCGCGGCGGACGGCGCCTGGATGATGGCGCGGCATCCGGCCTGGCGCGCCGCGTCGGTCAGCAGATGCAGGGCCTGCGCCTGTCCCGCCGGATCGGTCGGCATCCAGCTGCCGAACGTCATGTAGACGGGCGCGTCGCCGGCGGCGAGGAAACCGGCCAGGCCGGGTGGGATGTGCCCTTCCATCGCCAGGTTCAGCGTATCGAGGAAACCGCACACGCGGACGAACCCCGGCCAGTCCGGCTGTGCCCGGCAAATCGTGGGGCTCACGGCGACCAGCGTCAGATGGTTCGACAGCCATACCTGCGTGACCACGTCCTTCAACGGCAGCAACTTGAGTTGACCGCGCAACCGGTCGGGATAATGCTTCAAGGTGCGGTTGAGCAAAGTCCGGGTCAGCCACCACAGCATGCGATGGATGCGCTTGCCGGCGCCAGGCACGGTCAGCGGGTGGTCGTAGTCGCTGGGGATCGCTGCGTGCGACAGCAGGACGCTGACATACGGCCGCCCCGCCGCTTCCGCCGCGGTCTGCAAGGGGTGCATGAAGTAATGGCCGATCAGCACGTCGGACTCGGCGCAGAGGCGGCGCGCCGCGTCGAACATGGCGTCTTCGACGGGGTCCAGGCACAGCCGGAGGATGGTCGCCATCTGCGTCATCGGATTGCGGATGGTGTACGCCGTCCGGCCGACGGTCTCCTGCTGTTCCGGCGTGAGCACGGGAGACGCCACGACGCTGATCTTCACGCCGCTCGCCGACACCATGCCTGCATAGGCACCGCTGTCGACGCAGGTGATCACAAGGTGAACGTCGTTGCCCGCTGCCTGCAAGCCCTCCGCGAGCGCCAGGAAGGGCCGGATATCGCCGTGGCTGCCCCACGTTTGCATGCCGATTTTCATACGCCCTGTTGCAAGGATATTAACCTTGCAAATATACAATAAGCAGGGCGTGGGGCGATTATTGGACGACCTTGAACTCGATACGGCGGTTGCGCGCCCTTCCTTCCGGCGTGCGGTTGTCGGCGACGGGGCGGTCCGGTCCTTCGCCGGACACGGCGACCATGTCGGGCTTGACGCCGCGTCCGACGACATAGGCCTTGACGGCCTCCGCGCGCGCCTGGCTGAGCGACAGATTGCCCGCGCGCGAGCCGGCGTTGTCCGTATGCCCGATGACTTCGACCCGTTTATCTTTCAGGCGCAGCAGCGCCACGCTCATCTGGTCGAGGATCGCCTTGCCGGACTCCGTCAGCGTGGCCTGGCCGGATTCGAATTCGATGATCCGGTTGGCCAGCGCCGCATCCAGCATGCCCTGCTCCGAGGCCGCCACACGCAGGCCGTTGTTGACCGTGTAGCCGGGATCGAGGGCGAGCGCGATGTCGCTCGCGATCTGCGTGCGCTGGGCTTCGCTGGCAACGTCGCCGCGCAGGCTGACGTTCGTACCGTCGACCTGCAGCTGCCCGCGGCTGATCAGTTTCAGGTTCGGGCCGATCAGCTTGCCCACATGGTCGTTCCAGTTCGCCGGCATCGAGACCCGGCCGACCGCGAGCTGGTCCACGATCCGGTCCGCACCGTACACCGCGCGCAGGCGCGCGAGCAGCGCGGCCTTGCTGGCGTCGTCGGCGACCGTGCCGGATACGACGATGGGTGCAGTGCCCTGGGCCTGGGTCTGCGCATGCACGACGACGGGCACGCATGCGAGCGCGGCATAAAGAATGAGTGTCTTCGGCGTCACGGCGCGGCTCCGATAAAGGTTTTCAGGAACAGTTCGTGGGCGAGACGCAGGGGCAGCGCCGGCTGCTCGAGATAGCTCGCCAGCGCGCGCACGTCGACGTCCAGGCCGAGCTGCTCGTCGATCCAGGCATTGTCCTCAAGGTGCACCTGCTGGTCTGCAGCCATGATCGGATCGATCAGGGCATGGAGCGTGCCGGCCGCCGCCCCGCCGAAGCCGACGACGAGGGCCGGACGCTCGCGCACACGGGTGACGAACAGCACGAGGTCGAAGCCGCTGCGCCGGATGAACGGCAGCACCAGTTCCAGCCAGAAAGCGGCTGCCGCATAGCGTTGGGTGCCTGCGCACGGCAGCGGCAGCACGAGGCTCTTGTGCAGGCTGGCGGGACGGCTGTGCATCACGGGCTGCAGCAACAGGCCGAGGCCGAGGATCATCCGGTTGACCTCCAGCGCCAGTTGTGCCGTCAGTTCGCCGACGGTCGACAGGGCGAGATAGCTGTCCAGCGCGGCGTCGTGTTCGCCCAGCGCCACGGGCGCGTCCGCGATCGCCTGTAGGTAGGCGCTCGGATCGCTGTTGCCGAGCACCTGGGGCGCCATGCCCTCGAGGTAGTCCCACAACGGCGCGAAAGCAAGCGGGCAGCGGGCGACGAAGCCGGCGGGATCAGGTACGTCGACGGTTCGCATCATGAGGAACGGGAAGCGGCGCCCCGAGCGGTCGTGGCTCGCGACGAGGTGGCCGGCCACGGCATGACGCCGGTCCGGCCCCACGAATGCAAAGCTGGCCGGCGGCATCGCATCGTAATTCAGCTTCCAGCGCGCGTCGGACGGCAGCCGCGTCATGACCTGGGCGATCCAGTCGTCGAGCATGCCGATGACGGGCTGGTCGTCGGCCAGCTTGACGAAGTCGCTGTGCGCGGGGATCTTGCCGAAATAGCCGATGCGGCTCATTGCGGGCGCGCGCTGGGCGGCACGGTTCAGGGCGCGGTTCACTGCGTCGCTCCTGCCAGCGCGGGGCCGGTGCCGCCGTTACCGACCGCGCCGGCCCGGCCGACGATGGCGTCCGGCAGGCGCAGGCCGCGGAAGCCCCGGCTGGCCTGGGCGTCGCCGGCGGACGTATCCGCGCTGCTGACGCGCTTCAGGTTGACGGCCACCGAGACATTGCCGGTACTCCAGCGCAATTCGTGCGTACCCGCATCCAGCCGCTTCTTCGCCGCCGCCTCGATCATCTTCTGCAGGCCGAACTCGCCCGGCTCGTTGAACAGTTCGACCGTGCGGCCATCGAACGTGACGGCGCTGATCTTCGCCCCGCTGCTGCCCTGCGGGCCCGGATGCACCATGTTGACCCAGGCCGGCGGCGTATTCCGGTAGCGCAGCTGCTGGCCGTCAATCTCGATCGTATATTCCGTGACGCCGGGCGCGGTCAGCGGCAGCAGCTGGAACACGGTCTGCGGGCCACCGCTGGCCACCACGCCGTTGGCCGACAACGGCGCTACCCAGCCGGGGAAGCCGCTGACCACCTGCGGCGCCAGCGTGATGCCGATATCGGCCCAGGTGCGGCTGCTGAGCACGTCGCCACGGCGCACGACCAGCGGTCCCATCGTCGTGCCCACGAATTTGGCGACGACGCCGTCCGGCCCGAACACCTGGCCGATCTCGGCCGGCGTGGCCTGGATCTGGGCCGACGGCGCGAACGGATACTTGGCGGCCAGCGACTTCTGGAACGGTTCCACGACCTGCGCCTGCCACGTCTTGTTGATCTCCGATTCCGAAGGCAGCACGATCATCGCGAAGGTCTGCACGAGCGGACGCACGAGGAGCGGGCGCAGCATCTGCTTCTGCGTGTCCGTCATCCCCGTCAGCATCTGCTCGTCCACGTATTTCAGCGCATCGGCCAGTTCGGAGCCATTGCCCTCCAGCGTCTGCTGCATCAGCTGCTTGGCGCCGGGGCCGGGGTCGCCCTGGTTCTTGAGCTGGTTCAAGCGGCTGCGCAGCTTCGACAACGCATCGAGATAGCCCGTCATCAACGACGCGTCCCTTTCCTTCACGCCGACCAGGCGGGCGACGCCGGCGAACTCCCGGCCGACCGGGCCGGCCGCCTGCACGCCGCCGACCGGCAGCGGCCCCATGGCATCGGCCACCTGGCGCGCCTCGCTCGGCGCCTGCCGCAACACCACTTCGCGGAACCAGCCCGTGAGACCGCGCTTGAGCTTGACGGTATCGACGCGGGCCTGCGTGGGATCGTCCCAGGCAGTCTGTTCGTGAACGGTCTTGAGCACCTTGGCCAGCGGCGACGTCAGCGGATCGCCGAGGCGGTTCATCGCCTGGACGCTGGCATCGAAACCGTTGAGGTCGGCGATCGTCACGCCCTGCAGGAACCGGCTCCACTCGCGCGCGTAATCGGCCTTGTACATCTCGACGAGGGCTTTCTGGATCTGCTCCGGACTGCCTTCCAGCGTGAGGTCATCCTTGGCGACACTCTTGAGGACCCAGTCGCTGCTCTGCAGTTCCCGGGTCGACGCTTCGCGGATCGCGCCCTGGACGAATTTTTCCCACGCCTCGCGGGTGTACGCGCCGCTGACGGCGTAACTGCCGACGACCAGCGCCTGGTCCTGTTCGCCGACGATGCGCGCCACCGTCACCCCGGCGTAACGCGTCGACGCGCGGGTGCGGATGTCGGCATACACGCGCTCGCGCGCGGGCGTGCCGCGCACGACGCGGCGCAGGTTCTCGCGGGCGGTGTCCAGCAGGCTGAGCTTCGGCGTGATCTGGGGCCACGCCTGGTCGTCGATATGGGCCAGCACGAACGTCAGCTGGCGTTCGGCGCTGCGGATCATCTGCTCGCGCGGCATGGCGCCCCGGTTCGCTTCGAGCCAGCCGCGCCAGAAACGCGTCAGCTGGTCGTTCAGGTGGCCGGGCTCGGCATGGCTCTTGTCGGCCAACATCAGGTAAGTCTTGAGTGCGTTGTAGGCGTCGCCGACGTTCGTGGCCGATACATCCTGGTAGGGCTGGCCGGGTTTCGCGGCCGGTGTCGCGCGCATATTCGGATCGAGTTGCGACGCGTTCGCGTTCATCTCCGTCAGCAGGTTTTCCAGCGCACCCGCCACCGGCTGCACCATGACTTCGCGCACGCCGGCGAAATATTCGTCGCGCAGCTTGCGCTCCAGCGCCTCGCCCTGGTACAGGCCGAACGCCAGTGCCCAGGGTCGATCCTGGCGATACTTGTCGAGCTGCTCGATACGGTCCTGCAGGATGTCGAGCCCTTCCAGCCGTGCCTGCAGATCGGTCCGGCCTGCCTGCAGCTTCATGACCTTGTCCAGGTCGGCCTTGACGTTCGCGACCAGCTGCCGGTTCCCCATGTACGACCAGCTCCAACCGCCCAATGCACAGCCGAGCAGCAGGGTGGCGGCGAAGAACGCGCCGATCTTCACGCGTGTGGCGGCCGGGCTCGTATAGCGCTTGACCAGGTCGCGGTCGGCGAAGATCACCTTGCGGAACAGCTGCAGCAGGAAAAAGCCGGACTGTTCCGTGCCGGGCGCCGTTTCCTCGCCGGCTTTCTCGCCGAACGGACGCAGTTGCAGGTCGAACCGCCCTGCGACGCGACGCGCCGACTGGTTCTCCACACTGCCCTCCTGCAAGGCACTGGTGAAATAGAAGCCGCGGAACACGGGCTTGAATTGCCACGTGTTTTCCTCGAACAGCGTGGCGAGGAAGGCGCGCAACTGGGGCTTGAGCGCGGCGAACTCCAGCGGGAACGTGAACACGCCAGGACGCAGCGTGGTACTGCGGTTGCCCGCCATGCTGGCCAGGCTCATCTCCTTGAGGCCGTCGTGCAATTCATCGAAATGCTGGTCGAAGAACGCCAGCACGTCCTGCGGCGTGCTGCGCCGGTTGTAGCGCAGGGTTGCTCCCCAGACGCGCTCGCGCTCCGTCCGTTCGCAATCGTGGAAAAAATCGGCGAAGCCGGCGATCAGGTCGGCCTTCGTGAAGATCACGTACACGGGCGCGTGGACGCCCAGCCTTTCGGTCAGCTCCTGCACGCGCGTGCGCAGGCTCTTGGCCAGCTCGATCGAGGTCTCGGGACTACCGCCGGCCAGCTCGGCGACGCTGACGGCGATCAGGATGCCGTTGATCGGCGCGCGCGACCGATGCTTGCGCAGCAGGTCGAGGAAGCTGAACCACTCGGCGCGGTCCGCTTCGAATACGGAATAGCGCCCGGCCGTGTCGAGCAGGATGCCATCCGTCGTGAAGAACCAGTCGCAGTTGCGCGTCCCCCCGACGCCCTGCACGGCCTTGCTGCCGGGGATCGGGAACGTCAGCCCGGAATGCTTGATCGCGCTGCTCTTCCCGGCCGCCGGGTTCCCGATGATCATGTACCACGGCAGCTCGTACAGCGCCGCAGCGCCGCGCGTCAGGCCCAGCTTGGAGGTCTTGATCGTGTTGATCGCTTCCAGCATGCCCTTGCGCAGCACGGCGGTATCATTGCGCGCCGCCTGAGCCTTGCCGTCGGTTTCCGCACCGGCCAGGATCGCCTCGCCCAGCCGGTTGGCCGCGCGCTTGCGCAGCCAGGCACGGACAAGCCAGACGATGCCCCCCGCGCACAGCAGGAGCAGGCCAAGCAGCGCGGCCCAGATGAGGGCGACGTCGAGGGATTCCGCGCCCAGCAGCACGAGTGCCGCAAGCACGCCGATGCCGATCACGGCCAAAACACGTCTGTCGGTGAGGAACTGCCAGAGTCGGGCCATCATGTTCGTTCGGAAGGTTGGTGAATACCATCGGCAATACTGGCACTATTTCCTTGTCGAAAATTTGAGGTGAGACAACGCTCCGGAAACCGCCCGGCATCAGCGTCGCATCACCCCGCGCATTCGCAGCTCCGCATGACCGAAATCCATCATGGTCCAGCGACCGCCCCAGGTCAGGCCCACCGATTCGGCGACCTCGCCGTAGAGCTGGTAACCACGCATCGCCCATGGATCCTTTTCCGAAATGACGAGTTTGCCGTCGCGCCAGAACGCGCAATCGGCCGCCAGCCCGTACTGGTGCCAGCTCTGGAATGCGCGTGCATTCGTCACCTGCGAACCCATACCGGCCAGCATGTCCTGACGGGCCGGGCTGCGGTAGCCCTCCAGCAGGGCCATCTCATAACCGTATTTCTCCTTCATGATCTTGAACACGAGCAGCAGGCGCTGGCTGAACTCCGGCCGCAGCAAACCCCAGTTGCGACTGGCATCGACCAGCATCGGACGCACCAGTTCCACTTCGCGCGTGCCGAACGCGAGCGGTGGCAACGCGGCCGGCGGCACCAGTTGCTCGCCCTTGAGCAGCGCGGCCACCTGGGCGTCGACGACGGTGTCGACGGGCTCGTAGTCGGGCAGCATGTCGGGCTTGCGCATCAGCAGCGCGAGCAGCGTGGGGATCAGCACGAGCGGCACGCCGACGGCGAACCAGGCCCAGTGCCGGCGCAGCAGCCTGCGGCCGTCGTACAACACGCCACGTGCGCCCGACCAGGACGCCTGCAGCGTGGCATTGCCGCTGCGTTGCCAGCCTCCGACACGCCATTGCAGGCGGCGTTGCAACATGCCGAGCACCTGCAGCACCGACGCCCGTCCACCGGGAAACAGGGCGAGCCAGATGATGCTGCAGGCCAGGCAAAAGTACAGGAATGCGAGGAAGATCAGCATCGGCTTCTCCGGTTTGTTTCTAATTGGAATTAGCTTTCCAATCTTAGGAGTAACGCGGTGCGCCCTACAGATGAAAATCAACCCGGCTCCAGACGTCCCAATCTGATGTCGCCGTCGCGCCGGGCAACCGGCGAAATCAACATCCTTGCCATGCTCGACGGCCAGGCGCCCGGACGGCGGCTCCGCGCCCTGCCGGCCGTCGTCCGGTATGGTGCCGCCGGTGTGCTGGCGTGTTCCCTGATCGTCGCCCTCGTCTGGCTCGTCCGCGGGGCGACGCCGGCACGCGACACGGGGACGGCCGACGCGGCGCAGGCATCCGCCCGACTTCCGCAGTCGACACAGCCTCCGCAGGCCACGCGGACGACGCCGGACAGCCGCGACACCGGCAATGCACGCGACAACCTCGCCGTGGACGTGCCGGGCATGCGCCCTGCTTTGGCTGTGGAGAGCCCCGTGTCCGTGCCGGCGCCGGACATGGTCGCCTCCCCTGCCGCCCCGGCGCGCGGCGCGGTTATCATCGATCTGCCGCAACCCGCCGCGGCGATGGAATCCGCCATGCCTGCGCGCGTCCCGGCTGGCCCGGAGACGGCGCGGGCTGCGGCGCGCCATGCGGCCACGCATCCCGCCTCGCCGTCGCTCCCGCCCGCGCGGTCACAACCGGCATTCCGGACGAATTCGTCCCAGGCACTCGCCCATGCGGACACGGCACCGTCGCGCCAGAAGCGGGCCGCCGCCGCGCGGACGACGTCGCCGTCCGCCACCGTCGATACGGACGTGGCCCTGATCTCGGCCATCCTCCAGCACACCGGCACCCGTAACGAGGCGGCCGATGGCGCGGGAACGGCGGCGTGCGCCGACAAGCCGTGCGGCCCGCGCATGCCACCCCGGCAATAGGGTGGCAGGCCCGGAAAACCACGCCGCCGTGCGTAACGACACCAAAACTGCTGGGCCATCGTCGCCGGCACCGTTATACTGTACAAAAGTACAGTTGGTGCGGTATGACGATGATCAGAGTCCTGGAAAACGAGTTTTATTATCTGGATAACTTCCAGCGCGTGCTGGACTGGATCGCCGAGCGCTACGCCGACCTGCTCATCGACGAGGAGCACGCGTTCATCGCCGCCTTCCCGCAATTGCCGCAACCTGCCCGCGCCCTGTTCGTGCGGATGGTGATGCGCAAGGGCACCCTGTTCCGGGCCAGCAAACTCAACTACGCAGAGATCGGCTGTCCGCGCGCGGCGGCAGAGGCGCTGCTGCCCAGCGGCTGGATCCAGTCCGATCCCGTTCTGACGCTCGACGAATTGTTCGACCTGCTGGCCAAGCCGGAACTGGCCGAAGCGTTCGGCCTGACGGGTACGCAGAAGAGTGCGCGCAAGGCCGACCAGCTCGAAGCGCTGCGCGCGGATCCCGCGCACGAGGCGGACCGCCCGTTCTCGCACTGGCATCCCGGTTGCGACGACCTCGCGCTGCGCCTGCTCGTGCAACCGCTGTGCGACCGCCTGCGCCTCATCTTTTTCGGCAACCTCTCGCAGGACTGGACGGAGTTCGTGCTGTCCGACCTGGGCCTGTTCCGCTACGAACGCGTCGAATTCTCGCCGGCGTCGCGCGGTTTCCGGGCGCGCCAGGACATCGACCACTACCTGCAACTGCATGCCTGCAAGGAGCGCTACTACGCGGGCGAAGCGGCGCTGGACGTGCTGGCCGACCTGCCCCGCCACCCATTCGGCAACGACTGGCTCGACAGCCGGCGCGAGCGTCTCCTGTTCCAGCTCGGCCAACTGCTCGAAAAAGAGCGGGACTGGGACAATGCATACGCCGTGTACGCACAGTGCCGCTATCCGGGCGCGCGCGGCCGCGCGATCCGCGTGCTGGAAAAGCACGAAAAATTCGACGACGCCTATGCCCTGTTCGAGACTGCGCGGCAGGCCCCGGAAAGCGAAGCGGAGCGCCAGCACCTGCTGCGGCTCGGCCCACGCCTGGCGCGCAAGCTGGGCCATCCGAAAGGCCCGCCGCGGCGCGCGACGCCGGCCGCAAGGCTCGACCTGAGCCTGCCGCTCCCGGGCGGCGAATGGCGCGTGGAAGGCGTGGTGCTGGAGCATCTGGCGCGCGCCGACGCGCCTGTCTTCTACGTCGAGAACACGCTGGCCAACACGCTGTTCGGCCTGCTGTGCTGGCGCGCCGTCTTCGCGGCCATCCCGGGCGCCTTCTTCCACCCGTTCCACCGCGGCCCGGCCGACCTGTTCGCACCCGATTTCTACCAGCGCCGCAAGGACGATTTCGATGCCTGCCTCGCCCTGCTGGACGAGGGCCGCCACCGCGCCGCCATCCTCGCGACGTACGAAGAGAAGGCGGGCCTGCAATCGCCGTTCGTCACGTGGGACTGGCTCGATCGCGGCATCATCGAGCTGGCGCTGGACTGCATCCCGGCCGCGCACCTGAAACTGTGGTTCCGCCGCATCCTGCAGGACGTGAAGGAAAACCGTACTGGCTTCGCGGACCTGATCCAGTTCTGGCCTGCCGAACAGCGCTACAACATGATCGAGGTGAAGGGACCGGGCGACCGCCTGCAGGACAACCAGCTGCGCTGGATCGACTACTGCGCCGAACACGGCATGCCGATCACGGTGTGCTACCTGCAGTGGGAGCAGGCCGCCGCATGAACGACGCGGCCAAAAGCGCTCGCTACGTCGTGTCGGTGCGCGCCCTGTGCGAATTCACGGCCAAGCAGGGCGACCTCGACCTGCGCTTCACGCCGTCGCCCACGGCGCAGGAAGGCATCGCGGGCCACGCCGTCGTGGCATCGCGGCGCGACGACAACTATCGCAGCGAAGTGACGCTGGCGGGCGATTGGGGGCCGCTGCACGTGCGCGGACGGGCCGATGGCTACGACCCCGACAGGAACCTGATCGAAGAGGTCAAGACGTACCGCGGCCAGTTCGCGCGCATCCCCGACAACCACCTGCGCCTGGCCTGGGCGCAGCTGCGCGTCTACGGGCACCTGATGTGCGAGGAACTGGGCATGGACGACGTCAACCTGGCGCTCGTCTACTTCGACATCGGCACCCAGCAGGAGACCGTGCTGCGCGAGACCCGCACGCGCGCCGACCTCGCCGCGCTGTTCGAAGACCAGTGCCGCCGCTTCGTCGCCTGGGCCGAGCGGGAACTCGCGCACCGCGGCGCGCGCGACGCCGCGTTGACGGCACTGCGCTTTCCCCACGCCGATTTCCGCCCCGGCCAGCGCCAGCTCGCGGAAGCCATCTTCCGCGCCAATTCGAGCAAGCGCTGCCTGCTCGCGCAGGCCCCGACCGGTATCGGCAAAACCGTCGGCACGCTGTTCCCGGTGCTGAAGGCGGCCCCCGTCCACGGTCTCGACAAGGTATTCTTCCTGGCCGCGAAGACACCTGGCCGCCAGCTGGCGCTGGACGCTGCCGCGACATTGAAGTCAGGCGGCACGCTGCCGCTGCGCGTGCTCGAACTGAGCGCGCGCGACAAGGCCTGCGAGCATCCGGACAAAGCCTGCCATGGCGATTCGTGTCCGCTCGCGCAGGGCTTCTACGACCGCCTGCCGGCCGCGCGCGAGGCCGCGGCGAACGCGGACATGCTCGACCGCGCCACCTTGCGCGACATCGGCCTCGCGCACGACGTCTGTCCGTACTACCTGGGCAGCGAGATGGTGCGCTGGAGCGACGTCGTCGTGGGCGACTACAACTACTGGTTCGATGGCGGTGCGATGCTGTACGCGCTGGCGCTGGAGCGGGCCTGGCGTGTCAGCGTGCTGGCCGACGAGGCCCACAATCTCGTGGCGCGGGCAAGGTCGATGTACACGGCGACGCTGGAACGCGCGGACCTGCGCGCGGCACGGGCCGTCGCGCCCCCCGCGCTGCACAAGCCGCTCGACAAAGTGAAACGCGCGTGGACGGACGTGAGCAAGTCCGCGCCCCTGCCCTACCAGGTGCTGGATGGCCTGCCCGACAAATTCCTGAACGCGCTGCAGGGCGCGGCCAGCGCCATCACGGAGCACATGGCGGCGTTCCCGGTTCCGCTCGACCCGGAACTGCAGGACTTTTATTTCGGCGCATTGCAGTTCGGCCGCCTCGCGGAATCGTTCGGCGAGCACTCGCTGTTCGACGTCACACGCGAGGATGAACGCAACACGACGCTCTGCATCCGCAATGTCGTCCCCGCCCCGTTCCTCGGCCCGCGCTTCGCGTACGCCCATTCGACGACGCTGTTCTCGGCGACGCTAAGTCCCTGGCATTATTTCGCCGACCTGCTCGGCATGCCCAAGGACACCGCGTGGATCGACGTCGATTCGCCGTTCACCGCGAGCCAGCTGGACGTGCACGTCGCGCACGGCATCTCGACCCGCTACCAGGCGCGCGCCGGGTCGCTCGCGCCGATCGCGACCCTGATGGCGGACCAGTACCACGCACGACCCGGCAACTACCTTGCGTTCTTTTCCAGCTTCGACTACCTGCAGCAGGTGGCGGACCGGTTCGAGCGCGACCATCCGGACATCCCCGTGTGGCGCCAGGCGCGCCGCATGAGCGAACCGGAACGGGCGGACTTCCTCGCGCGCTTCGTCGCGGGCGGCCGCGGCATCGGCTTCGCGGTGCTGGGCGGCTCGTTCGGCGAAGGCGTCGACCTGCCCGGCGAGCGCCTCATCGGCGCGTTCGTCGCGACGCTCGGCCTGCCGCAGGTGAACCCCGTCAACGAGCAGCTGCGCCAGCGCATGCAAGCGATGTTCGGTGCCGGCTACGACTACACCTATCTCTATCCCGGCATGCAGAAGGTCGTGCAGGCGGCCGGCCGCGTGATCCGCACGGAGCAGGATCGCGGCGTCGTGTGGCTGATCGACGACCGCTTCGCGCGCCCCGAAGTGCGGGCGCTGCTGCCCGCGTGGTGGCACGTCGACCAGGCCACTTAGCGCATGAGATCGCGCACCTTCTGGTAACCGCTGCGGCTGATGGGAATGCGCGCCCCCGACTTCAGCACGGCGCAGTGACCGTCCTTGCCCGTGGGCTCGATGCGCGCGATGGTGCCCAGGTTGACGATGTAGGACCGGTGCACGCGCAGGAAGGCCTGCGGATCCAGCTGGCTTTCCAGTTCGGCCATGCGCTGGTTCTTCAGCCACTGCCGACCTTCCGAGCAGATGGCCACGTAATCGTCCTGGGCCTCGATGTAGTCGATGCGCGCGACGGGTATCACCTGGACGCGCGCGCCGTCGCGGATCAGGATGCGTTCGAGCGGTTGATGGCGTGCCTGCGCTTCGCTCACGAGTGCGCGCATCGCCGCCTCCCCCTGGGTCGCGGCCGCGGGTGCGGCGAGGCGTTCGCGCGCGTGCGCCAGGGCCTGCGCGAGCCGCTCGCGCGTGAACGGTTTCAGAAGGTAATCCAGCGCATGGACATCGAACGCGCGCAAGGCGAACTGGTCGTACGCGGTGACGAACACGTAATGCGTCTTCGCACCGGCCAGTTCGACGACTTCGAAGCCGTCCAGCTTGGGCATCTGGATGTCGAGGAACACGAGGTCGGGCGCCAGTTCCGCGATCGCCTTGACGGCTTCGAAGCCGTTGGCGCATTCACCGACGATCTCCACGTCGGCATGGGCCCCGAGATGCTCGCGCAACACAGCGCGCGCCAGGGGTTCGTCGTCCACGATGATCACACGCATGCGTCAGTTCCTTTCAAGTTGCGGTTCGTCGGCCGTGACGGCCGGCAGTGCCAGCTCCACGATGAAGCGGCCGTCGCGCCGCATCCAGTGCGCGCTCGCTTCGTGCCCATGGTCCGCCGCGAGGCGCTGGCGCACGTTGACGAGGCCCAGGCCCGTGCCGCGTGCGGAACCCGTGCCGTCGACGCTGTCGGGATCGACGTCGTTCTCCACACGGATGCGCAGGATCGAACCGGCGCGCGTCGCCTCGATGCGCACGAGGCCGGGATCGATCATCTGCCCGATGCCGTGCTTGATCGCGTTTTCCACGAGCGGCTGCAACAGCATCGGCGCCAGCAGACACTGCCCGGCGGCGGGATCGATCGCAGCGTCGAAACGCAGCCGGTCGCCGTAACGCACCTGCTCGATCGCGACGAAATGCCGCACGAGTTGCAGTTCCTGGTCGAGCGTCACCTTGCGGTCGGCGCGCAGACCCAGCGTGTGGCGGAAGAACTCGGCCAGCTGCACGGTCATCGCGCGCGCGGCGGCGGGGTCGAGCGACGTCAGCGCGCTGACCGAATTCAGGCTGTTGAACAGGAAGTGCGGATCGACCTGCGCGCGCAGCATGCGCAGTTCGGCGTCCTGGGCCATCAGCTTCATTTCCAGGCGCTGCGTCTCGAGCTGGCGCACGCGCTCGGTCTCGATCAGCAGGTAGTTCACGGCGGCGGCCAGGCCGTACAGGATCAGGCCGAGGCCGAACATCGAGGCCAGCACGGGGCCGCTCGCGACGGGCACGTAGGCGTCGGGCGCCAGTGCGGACAGGAGGCTGTTCCAGACCGCACCCATGCCGCACCACAGCCCGGACACGCAGGCCGCCGTCATGCCGACGCCGGCGGCGATGGCGAGCGGACGGCGCCGTCCCAGCGGGTACGCGCGGCACACGTAATAGGCGGAAAAGCCCGCCGCGTACGCGTACCAGAGCGCCAGCGGCACGGCGAACACGACGCTCGCTCCCCAGCCCGCCCCGCTGACGGCGAGCATGGCCGCCAGCAGCAGGCCCAGCATCAGCCAGGCCAGCAGGTAGAGCGCCGTCGCGCGCCAGCTCGCGAAAATGCCGTGCACTGGCCGCGCCCTTAGTTACGCACTTCCACGCCGCCCATGATGGCGTAGCCGGTGATGACGAGGCGCTTGCTGGCATCGGGCGGCCGGGTCGTCTTTTCCGCGAACCCGCCCATCACGGGCGTGCCGTTCAGGACGACGGTCCAGTCGGGCGGGACCTTGATGTTGATGCCGCCCCAGATCGTGAAGACGTTGATCACGGCTTCCTTGACGATGGACGCGTCGCGCAGGTCGAGTGCGCAACCGCCCATCACGGCCGTGATCTCGCCGCCGCGGAAGTCCTGCGAGCTGACGCGGCGCTCGAAGCCGCCCAGCACGGCGACGATGTCGACGACGTTGTCGGGGCTCGCGCCTGCGGTAAGGTCGTCGCGCGCCACCCGTCCCGGGCCGAGCGACCGGTACAGCACGAGGCCGCCGAGCGCGATCATCACGAGCGGCCACAGCGTGCCCCAGCTGATGTAGAAATATCCCATGCGGCCGACGATCATCAGCAGGCCGATCGCGATCAGCACGCCGCCCATGTAATTGCCGCTGCGGCCGCTGCGCGCACCGTTGCCGAACAGCGCGGCACAGCCGGCCACGATGAACACGAGCGGCCAGAAGCCGATCGCGTGGCGGAAGTTCAGGATGTCGAGGTTATCGAGCAGGAACAGGACGCCCATGCCCACGACGAGCAGGCCCAGCACGACCTGGCTCGAGGCGCGGTTGGTGTTATTTTCCATGGCCGTCCCCTCCTTTCTGGCCGAAGCGGCGCTCGGCGATCGGCCGGATCGCCATCGTGATGCCGCTGATGATGATGAACAGGGGCCAGCTGTTGCCGAACGTGAGGCCCCACAGGCCCTCGAGCACGGCGAACAGCCACAGGCCGATGAACACGGTCCACAGGCCGTTGGAGAATTCGCGGGCGCTCGGGTAGCCGATGGTCTGGTTGATGCCCACGACGACCAGCAGCAGCGGCGCATAATGCCACAGCGAGCGGATGTCGAACACATCCATCTGGTCCAGCAGGAAGGCCACGCCCAGTCCCACCAGGACCAGGCCCCACAACACCTGGCGCCGCAGGTGGTAGGAAGCTTCGCTATTCATGTTTCCTCCGTTGTGATCGAATGTCGACACGATAACGGAGACGGGTACGCCGGTGGAAGTGCTTTTCGGCCAATGGCGGCGCCGTGCCGGTGAACGGCGGTGCGCCCGGCGAACGCGCCGGCAAACGACGAAGGGCCCGCCATGTCGCCATGGCGGGCCCTCGGGAAGCGGATGGATCAGGCCGTGATCAGGCGGCCGCTTCGGCCAGCGGACGCTGGCCCTTCTGCTGGTTGCGATATTTGGCGCGGGCCGCGGCAATCTTGAGGGCTTCGCGCGCGATGTTCATCTTGCGGATCTCCTCGCGCTCTTTCCTGCCGCGGTGCTGCGCGACGTGTTTGTTGCCGATCTTGGCGGTCATGATGCTTCTCCTGTTCGATGACGGTGGTACTGCAACGGCGCGGGCACGTGGCGCGCGCGATCCTGTCTAGGAACGGGAGGCGCCGATCCGGTCGTCCGACGGCATCAGCATGCCCCAGCCCAGCTGGCGCCGGATTTCTTCCGGCGTCGGCGGCGGTTTCGTGTCCTTCGAACGCCGCTCGAGGTACTCGCGCACGAGGTGCTTGGGGGGATGGTTCGTCGTCGTCGTGGTCATGGCAACCTCCGCTTCCGTGGAAGCCCGCGCACGCGGATCGATGATCGCGCCATGTCGCCGGCTTCAAAATTGGTGCCGGTCCTCGAGGCGACCGGCTGACCTGTCGAGGTGTTTGGCCGCCTGCGTTGGATCGCTGGCGCCTCACTCGACGCCTCCATCGTAGCGAGTCCACCCGGGTGCGAACCGTTAGATGCCGCACACTGTACGTCCCCATGAGTTCCAGTCCTACAGGCCACCTTCAAACAGGCCTACGTGACGTCGAAAAATGCAATAAAAAAGGGGGCCCCAGCCCCCTTGCACGTGTCCGCAACGACGTCAGAAACGATATTTCAGGTTCACGTAGAACTGGCGGCCGCTGACGTCCAGCTTCTGCTGCTCCTCCTCGCTGTAGCGGTAGTAGGCGCGCTTCACGTTGGTCAGGTTCGTCGCATCGAACGTGAGCAGCAGGTTGGACGCGAGATTGATGCTGGCGTTGAAGGCCAGGGTCGTCACCGGTGCGGCCATCGTGGGTGCCGTCGGCATCAATACGCCATTGACACTGTACAGGCCCTGGCTGTTGGCCGTCGGCGCCGGTGCCGTGGAGCTGTTCACGTACTCGCTGCGGTAGTTCGCGACGAGGCGCAGCGACACCTTGTCGTTCTCGAAATAGCCGCCCAGGTTCGCCGCCCATTCGGACGCGCCCACCATCGGACGGCCGTCGTCGACCTTCGTGTGCGCGCGGCTGATGTTGCTGGTGAAGCCGAAGCCCGTCGTGCCGAGCGGCTGCTCGTACGACAGTTCGAGACCGGCGATGTGTGCGCCCTGCTGCTCCGACGTCTGGACGACGTACGTCTTCATCGCCTGCGCCGCCGAATCCCACAGGTCGATCGTGGACCCGCCCGTGGTGCCGGTCTTCGCATAGCCCTGGATGCGCGAGTAGAACACGTCCACGCCGACCATCGAGCGGCGCGAGAAATACCACGCCCACGACGCATCGAGATTGTCCGACGTGAGCGGCTTGATGTCCGGATTCGGTCCCGTCACGCGGCAACCCTGCGCATCGCACGTCGGCGAACCGAAGCCGGCGCCGAGCAGGTTGTAGTTCTGGCGTCCCACCGTGCGGCTCGCGCCGAAGCGCAGGATCTGGTCCTTCGTCAGCTCGTAGCGCACGTTCATGCTGGGCAGCCAGTTGTTGAAGCGGCGGTCCGTCTTGATGAAGTAGTAGGTATTGCCGGTGTTGTTCTTGAAGGGCTCGTTGTCGTAGACCGGCTGCAGGTCGCCCGAGGTCGTGATCGCATCCGGATAGGCGGCGCACGGGATCGCCGGCTGGCCGGGCGCGGCGCGCAGGCACACCCCGGCCGGGATCGGCGTCGGGATGTCGGCGTTGATGCGGGTCTGCACGAAGCGCAGGCCCACGTTGCCGGACCAGCGCTCGCCTTCCAGGTTGGCCATCACGTAGCCCGCGCTCTGGCGTTCGCGCATGTGCAGTTCGGTCGCGATGCGGCGCTCGTACTGGTCGCTCGTCGCCTTCGTCGCACCCTGGAAGTACGCCATCAGCACGGCCGGGTCGAACGTGTAGCCCGTGTTGTCCCAGCCGGCCGGCCCGTCGAGCCCCGCGCCGAAGTCGGACGGCCAGGGAATCGTGCTGGTCGGCGCGCCGATCGTGATGTCGCGGTTGCGGTAGGCCGGGTAGCGGCGCGCGCTGTCGCGGTGGTGGTCGGCGTAGCGCACGCCCCCTTCCACCGACTGGATCCAGCCCTTGTCGACACGCCATTCGCCGTCGACCTGGCCGCTCGTCTCGCGGTCTGTCGTCTTCAGGCCGGAGATGGTGCGCACCACGAGCTGGTCCGGTTTGATGCCGGTGCCGTAGTACTTCACGTACGGCGCGTTGTCGACGCCGGCCAGCGCATACGACACGCCCGTGCCGAAGCTGGCGTACGTCAGGCCCTGGTCGTAATCCGTCTTGCCGACGCCGCGCGTCGTCGACAGCAGCGTCTTCAAGGTCAGGTCCGGGTTCACGCGCCACTTGCCGTCCAGGTCGAGGAAGGAGCTGGTGGCTCGCGCGCCCTGGCGATAAAAGCCTTCCGAGTTGCCGATGTACTGGGGCGTCGTCCCGTCCGGGAACATGATGTCGGCGCTTTTCAGCACGCGCAGCTGGTCGCCGTACATCGTCGTCTCGGTGACGATGACGGGGTTGCGGATCGACGCGAACACCTGCTGGCCGTTCGAGTTCGTGTTGGGCGCGGTCGCGCCGGTGGCACCGTCGGCGAGCGACGCTTTACCGAGCAGCATGCTGTAGATGGCGCCGGCCTTCAGGCGGCCGTAGTTCGGCGCCTTCAGGGTGGACGTGAAGCCCGTCACGGTGACGTCGACATCCTGGTTCGGCTTGAACTCCAGCGAGAACATGCCGCCCTTCCGGTCGCGCACGCCCTCGACGAATTCCGTGCTCATCGAACCGGGCAGGCGCACCCCGTTCAGGTCCGCGGCCTTGTAGCCGCTGCCGGCCAGCGACGCGTCCGTGATGCCCTTCATGGTGGTCGTGTTGATGACGTCCCAGCCGCTGCTCGTGCCATACGCGAGGCGCGACGCGGAGTCGCGGCGGATGTAGCGCTTTTCCGCGAAGCCCTGCAGGATGAAGCCGAACGTGCCTGCCTCGTTCTTCCAGTTGACGGAGGCGTTCAGGTCCGGGGCCGTCTTGCCCGGCAGCGTCGCGTAGCTGGCCCCCACGCTGGCCACGCCCGACAGGCGCTCCTTCTGCGCCAGGGGTTTACGGGTCGTGACGTTGATGGTGCCCGCGAGACCGCCGTCGACGATGTTTGCCTGGGACGTCTTGTAGACGATGGCCTGGTTCAGCACCGACGACGGCATCAGGGACAGGCTCGTCGACCGGCTGCTCGATGCCTGGTCGGCGATGTACCAGTCGCCGCTGCTGACCGTATGGCCGTTGAACACGATCAGCGACATGTCCGGATTCGTGCCGCGCATCGCCACTTTTTCCGCTTCGTCGTAGTCGGTACGCACCGCGACGCCGGGCAGGCGCTGCAGCGAATCGGCCAGGTTCTTGTCCGGCATCTTGCCCACGTCTTCGGCGGTGATCACTTCGACGTTGGCGGTGGCGTCGCGCTTGACGGCCAGCGACTTCGCCATCGACGCGCGGATGCCCGTCACTTCGACCGTTTGCATCTGCGTGGTGCCGGCATCGTTCTGGGCCAGCGCGGGCGTGCCCGCCACGCCCAGCCATGCCAGTGCGACAGCGGCCGCGAGCGGCTTCTGCTTCAACATTTCTCTCTCCTCTTTGTCATCGTGGAACCGTGTGTCCCGGTCTCGCCCCAAGTATTGACGATGGCAAAGGGGTTGGATAATGATTACTGTTGAAGAATCTATAACTAAAAGGAATGCTCGGTCTGAAAATTTCTTTTTGACGGCACAGTCCGCACGGGGTAGCGTAGCGTTTTATCCATCGAGATCCGCCATGCGTCCTGTCCGCGCGCTGCCCGCGCTCCTGCTCTCCACACTCGTTGCCGGCTGCGCGACGCCGCCCGCCACCCAGGTCGCCACACAGGCGGCCACGCCCGTCGCCGCCGAGGCCAGCCCGACCGCGCAGACCGCCGCCACGGAGCCGCTCGAGGCGATCCTGGGCAAGCCGCTGTACCGCATGCATCCCGTCGAGGCGGGCCGCTACATCGCGTGGGTGCACGAGGCCGAGCCCGACCTGCGCAAGCGCATCGCCGCCATCGGCCGCAAGAACCTCGGCCAGCCGTACCGCCTGAACCTGCTGGGCGAGTTCCCGTACCAGGTCCATGACGACCTGCCGATGTTCAGCCTGGACCACAGCGACTGCGTCGTGTTCGCGGAGCACACGTACGCGATGGCCCTGTCCCAGTCGTGGGAAGAATTCTTCTGGATGCTGCAGCGCATCCGCTACCGTGACGGCATCATCGGCGTGGCCACGCGCAACCACTACACGGAGATGGACTGGAACGTGGCGAACCGCTGGCTCGTCACGGACATCAGCGCCGAACTGGCGGGCCCGGACGGCCCCGCGTACACGATGACGATCGACCGCGCCCGCTTCCTCAAGACGCGCCACCACACGGACGCCAGCATCCCCGTCGAGACGAGCCGCCAGGCCTACGTGCCAAAGGATCGCGTGGCGACCATCGCGAGCCAGCTGCGCGAAGGCGATCTCGTCAACGTGATCTCGACACGGGACGGGCAGTACTGGGCCTCGCACGTGGGCCTCGTCGTGCTCGGGCCCGACGGCGAACGCCACTTCCTTCACTCCTCCGAGCCGCAGGTACGCGAGGAAACCTTCGAGTCCTACATCGCCCGCGCCGCCGCACGCGAGGAACGCAACCGCCAGGCGGGCAAGAACGGCCAGGTGCTCGCCGGTTTCAAGTTCCTGCGCCTGAACGACGACATCGTGGTGCCGCCGATGGCACCGCAGCCCCGACCGGGCCATCCGGCCGGCGCCTGAGTCCTACGTCCGTCGAGCCGATCACGCCCGATCGGCTCGACTGCCCGCCCTTCTTTCCTTGCCTTCTCTCCGCTGCAATGCCGCGTCGTCTACGTGACGCTTCCTCCCATTCAAATCGCACTGTATTTCAAAAGATTTTTACGGAAATATATTCTCTGAATTAATTTCCCAATATTATCTTTTATGGATTCCAAAAAGAATTCCCCATTGCCGGTTGAGCATGGTCAAATCTGTATCGATGGGTATCGAGATAATAAATAAACCTGCCCATCAGAATAACAAACAACAATTTATCCGCGAATAAATATAGTTATTCATCTTCCCGGGACGCCAGTGCTTGTTTCAAACTTTGGAAGTTTGCATTCATTAACTCACGCAATGCTTCAGAATCATGGCCAAGCTCAATCAAGTATTCGTCCGTCGATTTTGTTCCCGGATGGTGTCCCTGCATCGCACGACGAAAATCGCGCTGATGGTCACAGCAGATCTGATCGCACTGCCATTTTGTTTTCTGGCCGCGATGCTCCTGCGCGGCGGCGATTTGAAACTGGCGTCCCATTTCGGACCGAGTTCGTATGTCCTTGTCGCGATCGTCACGATTGCAGCATTTTCCGTGTCCGATCTTTATCGCGCAGTCATTCGCTTCGTCGACCAGCGTTTATTGAGCGCGACAGGCCTCGCCCTGGCAATTGCCGTTCTCTGCGCATATACGATCACGTATTCGGTCAATGAAGCGAATTTCCCCCGCAGTGCTTTGGCAATTTACTGGTTTATCGCATTTTCGTATGTCATTGCATCGCGCGTCGGCGTGCGCAATCTTCTGCGCAATCTGAACGGGAGCCAGCGCGGCACGTCGGAAGTGGTCGCCATCTACGGCGCCGGCGAATCAGGCGCGCAGCTGGCGCAGACGATGCGCAACAGCGGCGAATATCGTCCTGTCTGCTTTTTCGATGACAAACGCGCACTCAGCGAACGCACCATCGGCGGCCTCCGCGTTTTCCACACCGATCGTCTGGTGGAGACGGTCAATGCGATGGGCATCCGCTCGATCGTGATCGCCATCCCCGCCGTCCCTCCCGGACGCCTGCGCGACATCATGCAGCGCCTCGCCCAGGCCGGTGTCAGCACCAAGATCCTGAGCCGACTCGTCGATCTCGCGGACGACAAGGTCACGCCGCGCGAAAGCATCCGCGACCTGAAGTTCGAAGACCTTCTCGGCCGCGCGCCCGTTCCTCCTCGCCTCGACCTGTTTTCGCTCTGCGTACGCGCAAAAAACGTCATGGTGACGGGGGCCGGCGGCTCCATCGGGAGCGAGCTTTGTCGGCAGATCGCCACCTTGAGGCCAAGCCGGCTGCACCTGCTCGACCACTCCGAATTCGCCCTGTACACGGTCCGCCAGGAGATGGCCAATCGCTTTCCCGACGTCCCCGTGGAAGCACATCTCGGCTCCGTCTGCAATGCTGACCTGATCGAACGCATCCTTCGCGAACATCGCGTCGACACCATTTACCATGCCGCCGCGTACAAGCACGTCCCCCTTGTCGAGACCAATATCGTCGAAGGCCTGCGCAACAACGTGATGGGCGCCCAGGTGATCGCCACGCAGGCGGCAAGGCACGGCGTCGAAACCTGCGTGCTGATTTCCAGCGACAAGGCAGTGCGTCCGACGAACATCATGGGCGCCAGCAAGCGCATCGCGGAGCTCATCTTTCAAGCGGCGGCCGCGAGACCCGGCACGGACACGACGTTCTGCATGGTCCGCTTCGGGAACGTGCTCGGGTCGTCCGGTTCGGTGATTCCGCTGTTCCAGCGTCAGATCGCACGGGGCGGCCCGGTCACCATCACGCACCCCGACGTGTCGCGCTACTTCATGCTGATTCCGGAGGCGGCCCAACTGGTAATCCAGGCCGGGGCGATGGCCAAAGGTGGTGACGTGTTCGTGCTCGACATGGGCGAACCCGTACGTATCGTGGACCTCGCGCGGACGCTGATCGCGTTGTCCGGCCTCACCGAGAAGACACCGCAGAATCCGGGCGGGGATATCGAAATCCGCTATGTCGGCCTCTTCCCTGGCGAGAAGCTGCACGAGGAATTGCTGACCGACGGCGTCGTCTTCCCCAGCGAACACCCGCGCATCATGCGCATGAAAGAGAACGCCTTGCGGCCAAGCGTGCTGGACACCTTCATCAACTGCCTGATGATGGCCTGCGACACGCACGAGCGCGGCCTGATCGAAGGCATGGTCAAGGCCATCGTCACCGAATACAACCCCGGCCAGCATGCCGAAGGGCCTGCGCCGACCCCGGCTTCGGCCCCATCTTCGGCCCCGGCCGTGGCCACGCCGGCACCTGTTGCAGCCCCCCAGGAACGTCTGGCCCTGATCAAGAAATTCGTGCCGTTCCGGATTTAGGCGCGGCGACCTGAACGCCCCTTTTACCCAACCCGTTTGGCGAGGACCACATGCGTGACGAAAGCAAACCGGCTTATCTCGAACAGCTCACTGCCCGTCTCAGTGAACGCACTGCCCTCATCGGCATCATCGGCCTGGGTTACGTGGGCCTGCCGCTCACGCTACGCTATGCCGAAGCCGGCTTCCGCGTACTCGGCATCGACATCGACGGCAGCAAGGTCGAACGCCTCAACCGGGGTGAAAGCTATATCAACCACATCCCCGCTGCCGACATCGCACGTGCGCGCAGCAAGGGTTTCGAAGCGACCACCGATTTCACCCGCGCCGGCGAGCCGGATGCCTTGATCATCTGCGTACCGACGCCGCTCAACCCGTATCGCGAACCCGACCTCTCTTTCGTACTGGAGACAACGGAAGCCCTGCTGCCGTTCATGCGGCCCGGTCAGGTACTGTCATTGGAAAGCACCACCTACCCTGGCACCACCGACGAAGAGCTCAAACCGCGCCTCGAGTCGCGCAGCTTCGTCATCGGACGCGACATCTTTCTCGTGTTCTCCCCCGAACGCGAAGACCCGGGCAATCCCGATTTCCACACCCGTACGATACCCAAGGTCTGCGGCGGGGTAACGCCGGCCTGCCTCGAAGCGGGCATCGCCCTGTACAGCGCGGCCATCGATCGTGTCGTCCCGGTCAGTTCGACCCGCGCGGCGGAGCTGACCAAGCTGCTCGAGAACATCCACCGTGCCGTCAACATCGGTCTCGTCAACGAAATGAAGATCATCGCCGACCGCATGAAGATCGACATCCACGAGGTCATCCGCGCGGCCGCAACGAAACCCTTCGGCTTTACGCCCTATTACCCTGGCCCCGGTCTCGGCGGACACTGTATCCCGATCGACCCGTTCTACCTGACGTGGAAGGCACGCGAATACGGGTTGCACACGCGCTTCATCGAACTCGCCGGCGAAATCAACAGCGACATGCCCCACTGGGTCGTCAGCAAACTCACGGATGCCTTGAACCAGCGCGGGAAAGCCGTGATGGGAAGCCGTGTGCTGGTCCTGGGCATCGCCTACAAAAAAGACGTCGAGGACATGCGCGAATCGCCGTCCGTCGAACTGATGGAAATCCTGCGCGACAAAGGGGCCGTCGTCGACTATTCCGACCCGCACGTGCCCGTCTTTCCACGCATGCGCGAACACCACTTCGACCTGAAAAGCGTCGAACTCACCCCGCAGCGCATCGCGTCCTACGACGTCGTACTCCTGGCCACGGCGCACTCCGCCTTCGACTACGACCTCGTACGGCAGTACGCCAGTCTCATCGTCGATACGCGCGGCGTCTACCTCACCGCGTTACCCAACGTCGTGAAAGCCTGAGGATTGCCATGATGCGCCACTATCCCGCCCCCATCCAGGACCGCAAGATCCGCTTCGCGCTGGTCGGCTGCGGCCGTATCGCCAACAACCACTTCGAGGCCCTGCGCAAGCACCAGGACCGCGCCGAGCTGGTCGGCGTATGCGACGTCGACCCGCGTGCGCTCGACCGCGCGGTCGGGCTGACCGGCGCCGAAGGCTACGCCAGCCTCCAGGAGATGCTACGCCGCGTCGACGCCGACATCGTCGTCGTCACCACGCCCTCCGGCCTGCACCCCGAGCAGTCGATCCAGATCGCCAACAGCGGCCGGCACGTGATGACCGAAAAGCCGATGGCGACCCGCTGGGAGGACGGCAAGCGCATGGTGGCTGCGGCCGACGCCGCCGGGGTACGCCTGTTCGTCGTCAAGCAGAACCGCCGCAACGCCACCCTGCAGCTGCTCAAGCAGGCGGTCGACAAGAAACGCTTCGGCCGCATCTACATGGTCAACCTGAACGTGTTCTGGACCCGCCCGCCCGAGTACTACCACAGCGCGAAATGGCGCGGCACCTGGGAATTCGACGGTGGCGCCTTCATGAACCAGGCCAGCCACTATGTCGACCTGATCGACTGGATCGTGGGCCCCGTCGAAAGCCTGCAGGCCTATACGGCCACCCTGGCGCGCGACATCGAGGTCGAGGACACCGGCGTGCTCAGCCTGCGCTGGCGCAACGGCGCACTGGGTTCGATGAACGTCACCATGCTGACCTACCCGCGCAACCTCGAAGGGTCGATCACGATCCTGGGCGAGCGCGGTACGGTGCGCATCGGCGGCGTGGCCGTGAACGAGATTCAGCAATGGGAATTCGCCACGCCCGATCCCGACGACGACAGGGTGCGCGACGCCAGCTACGAAACCACCTCGGTCTACGGCTTTGGCCACCCGCTGTACTACGACAACGTGATCAAGGTCCTGCGCGGCGAAGCGGAGCCCGAAACCGACGGACGTGAAGGCCTGAAATCCCTCGAAGTGCTGATCGCCGCCTACAAATCCGCGCGCGACGGCAAGCGCGTGGCCCTGCCACTGGAGTACTGATCGTGAACGCTTCCATCGACAGCAAGGCCGTCCACCCGAGCGCGATCGTCGACGAAGGCGCGGTGCTCGGGCCGGACACCCGGGTCTGGCATTTCTCGCACGTCTGCGGCGGCGCCCGCATCGGCGCCGGCTGCTCCCTTGGCCAGAACGTCTTCGTGGGCAACGACGTCGTCATCGGCGACCGCGTCAAGATCCAGAACAACGTCTCCGTCTACGACGCCGTGACGCTCGAGGACGAAGTGTTCTGCGGCCCCAGCATGGTATTCACGAACGTCTACAACCCGCGTTCCGGCATCGTCCGCAAGGATCAATACCGGCGCACGCTGGTCCGGCGCGGCGCCAGCATCGGCGCCAACGCCACCATCGTCTGCGGCGTGACGATCGGTTCCTACGCCTTCATCGGCGCGGGCGCCGTCGTCAAGCACGACGTGCCCGATTTCGCCCTGATGGCTGGCGTGCCGGCGCGCCAGGTCGGCTGGATCAGCCGTTTCGGCGAACGCCTGCCGCTGCCCCTGGCCGGCAACGGCGAGGCGGTCTGTCCGCATACCGGCGAATCGTATGTGCTGGCCGACGGCGCCTGCAGCCTCGTTCCCGCCCCATCCCGACTCTGAACCTCCCGACTCCCGAACGGACCGACCACCATGGAATTCATCGACCTCAAATCCCAATACCAGGCATCACGCGACCTGATCAATGGCCGCATCCAGGCCGTCCTCGACCATGGCCAGTACATCATGGGTCCCGAGGTGGCCGAGCTCGAGGAACGCCTGGCCGAGTACACGGGTGCCCGCCACTGCATTACCGTGGCCTCGGGCACCGAAGCGCTGCTGATTGCGCTGATGGCGTTGGGCGTGGGCCGCGGCGACGAAGTGATCACCACCCCGTTCACGTTCATTGCCACCGCCGAGGCCATCGTGCTGCTGGGCGCGACCCCGGTATTCGTCGACATCGATCCCGTCACCTGCAATATCGCGCCGGGGCTGATCGAAGAAAAGATCACGGCGCGCACCCGGGCCATCATCCCCGTGTCGCTATACGGCCAGCCGGCCGACATGGACGAGATCAACGCGATCGCCGTGCGCCACGGCCTTACCGTCATCGAGGACGCAGCCCAGAGCTTCGGTGCCACCTACCGCGGCAAGCGGAGCTGCAACCTGTCCGGCATCGGCTGCACCAGCTTCTTTCCCAGCAAGCCGCTCGGCTGCTATGGCGACGGGGGTGCCCTGTTCACCAGCGACGACGAGCTTGCCAAGGCCATGCGTGAGATCCGCGTGCACGGCCAGTCGAAGCGCTACGTGCACACCCGCATCGGCGTCGGCGGTCGCATGGATACCCTGCAGTGCGCCATCGTACTAGCCAAGCTGGAGCTGTTCGACTGGGAATTGCAGCAGCGCCAGCGTGCTGCCGCGGCCTACGATGCACTGTTGCCCGGCAAGGATACGGGAGTCCGTCCTGTCGGCCGGCGGGACGACCGCACGAGCGTCTACGCCCAGTACACGGTGGTATTGGAACAGCGCGACACGCTGCAGGCAGCGCTGCACCGGGCCGGGATTCCAACTGCGATCCATTATCCGGTACCCATCCACCGCCAGCCTGCCTATGCATCGCTGAGCTCGGCTGACGCCTGTCCCGTGTCCGTCGAGATGGCCGGAAAAGTGATGAGCCTGCCGATGGGCCCGTATTTGTCGTCGGCGAATGTCCAACAGGTTGCGACGGTATTGCTGACCGCGGCGGACATCAGCCGCCGCAACATCCCGGAACCCGCGGCATTACCTGAGTAGGCTGTTCTTGCGGAAGGACGCGCCACAATGTGTAGGATCGTGCATCTCACGTCGGCCCACCCTCGCAACGACACGCGCATCTTCATCAAGCAGTGTCGGACCCTGGTCGCGCACGGGTACGACGTGACCCTGGTCGTTGCCGACGGTCTGGGCGACGAACAGCGGGATGGGGTAGCGATCGTCGACGTCGGCTGCCTGCGTGGCCGCGTCAAGCGCATCCTGCAGACCACGCGCCGCGTCGGCAACAAGGCCGTCGCACTCGATGCCGATATCTATCAACTCCACGATCCCGAATTGCTCCCCGTCGGATTGCGGCTCAAGCGGTGCGGCAAGAAAGTCATCTTCGATTCGCATGAGGATGTTGCGCGCCAACTGCTGGGCAAGCCGTACCTGGGGCCGCTGTCGCGCAGGCTGCTGGCTTCTGCTTATTCAGCCGTGGAGCGTCATGCCTGCGCGCGTTTCGACGGCATTATCGCGGCAACACCTTTTATTAGAGAAAATTTTCTCAAGATTCATCCGCTCACTGTCGACGTCAACAATTTCCCCATGGTGGGGGAACTCGATGGTGGCGCCCCCTGGGAAAACAAGCAGCCCGAGGTCTGCTATGTCGGCGGCATCGGCTGTATCCGCGGCATCCGCGAACTGGTCCAGGCGGGCGAGTTCCTGACTTCGGCCGCGCGGGTCAACCTGGTCGGGACGTTTTCCGAGCCCGTGGTCGAGGCAGAAATGAAGGCCAGCCCTGGATGGCGCCGCGTGAATGCCCATGGTTTCCTCGACCGCCAGGGTGTACGCGAGGTCTTGAAGCGTTCCCTGGCAGGCATCGTGACCTTTCATCCGCTGCCGAACCACCTGGACTCCCTCCCGACCAAGATGTTCGAGTACATGTCGTCCGGTATTCCCGTGATCGCCTCGAACTTCCCGCTCTGGCGCGACATCATTGAAGGCAATCATTGCGGGATGTGCGTCGATCCACTCGATCCGAAGGCAATCGCGGCCGCGATCGATTACCTCGTGACCCATCCGCAGGCCGCGAAGGCAATGGGCGAAAACGGCAGCCGGGCCGTGCTGGAAAAGTACAACTGGACCGTCCAGGCAAACAGGCTGACCGACTTCTACGGAGCGATATCCCATGACAAGCAAGCTGTCGCAGCTGTTTAATCTTGCACTGGACATCAGCAAGCTTCCGGTCGCACGCCTGGAATTCCACCTGGACCTGAATCCGGATGCAGTGCGGCGCATGCACGCCCATTTCACCAAGCCTCACCCGAAGTACAAGATCTTCCAAAACAAATCCTTGGGCGCGGCGCTCGTCGACCTGAAGCGCTTTGCCGACCCTGAAGCGTATATGGCGAATGTGAAGGGCCGTAACTCAGCGGGTTACCACGCCAAGAGAGCCAGGTCGCGCGGCTATGTCGTCGTCGAAATCGACAAGAACAATTTCGTGGAGGACATCTATGAGATCAACACCTCGCTCGACCAGCGCCAGGGCCGGCCGATGGCCGAGGCATACCGGCAAAAACAAACGCAATATCACCCGGAGAGGAACTATAAATATTTCGGCGTCTTGAACTCCGCCGGAAAATTGACAGCCTACAGTGACGTTGGGTTTTTCGGCAATTTTGTTGCCTTCGACCGCCTGCTCGGCCTGCGCAACAATGACGGTGCCATGCACCTGATGGTGACGGAGATTATCTGCCGGACGATCGAAACCCACGCCTATGGCTACCTGATGTATGACACGTTCTTCGGTGCCAGTCCCGGGCTCAGGGCCTTCAAGACGATGCTCGGTTTCGAACCCTATCGCGCAAAATATTCACTCCAATGACTCCATTACTAAGGCGCATCTACAGCGATTATGGGATGCCGTCGCGCCTGCGTACGCACGAAAAACTGATTTGTGCCGCCATGGACGCCGGCTACCTTCAGACCTCGGTCCGGGATTTCTTCGACCGTACACGGACCGGGCAGTCGGCGACCTCGACATTCATCGTGCACCGCCACGACATCGACACGGACCTGCGCACGACCAGGAAATTATTCGAGATGGAAAAGAAGTATGGCGTCAAGGCGAGCTATTACTTCAGGCTGTCTACGCTCGACTTTGAATTGATGCGTGAAATTGAAGACTACGGCAGCGAGGCCAGTTACCACTACGAAGAAGTGGCCTCTTTCGCCAAGAAGAACAAGATCAAGGATCCAGCCCTCGTGCGGGAACGACTTCCCGAAATCAGGAATGCCTTTCGCAAAAACTTCCACTGGTTCGAGCAGCAGCTCGGCAAAAAACTCCGCACCGTTGCCGGCCATGGCGACTTCGCGAACCGCCGCCTGAAGGTGAACAATACGGAAATCCTCGCGGACCAGCAGTTGCGCGAAGAGTGCGGCATCGAGTGCGAGGCCTATGACCGGGACCTGCTCGAGCATATCGACATGTACATCGTGGATCGGCCGCCTCCACAGTATTACTGGCCGACCTCCCCCCTGAATGTGGTCTCCGTACACCGCAACATTTGCCTCGTGACCCACCCGCGACAAGTTGAAACGAACTGGAAAGAAAACACCAAGGACAATCTGTTCCGCTTTTACGAAGCTGTGACCTGGTAAGTGTCGTCCCCGTATTCAACCGGTAAGCAAAGAAAGCTCATGAATCCAAAGAAAATCGTCACAGTGATCGGCGCCCGCCCTCAATTCATCAAGGCGAGTGCGGTCTCGGCCGTCCTTGCCGAATCCGACCAGCTTTGTGAAATTGTCGTGCACACGGGCCAGCACTTCGACGCGAACATGTCGGATGTTTTTTTTGCCGAGCTGGGCATGAGACCGCCCGCTTATCAGTGCGCGATTCACGGGGGCACCCATGGCGACATGACTGGGCGCATGCTGATCGACATTGAAAAAATCTTGTTGTTAGAAAAGCCTGATGCCGTCCTGGTCTATGGCGACACCAATTCCACGCTTGCAGCATCGTTGGCGGCGGTCAAGCTACATATCCCGATCGCGCACGTCGAAGCAGGCTTGCGTTCGTTCAACATGAGGTCTCCGGAGGAGATCAACCGCATCCTCACGGACCGAGTCTCACGCTGGCTCTTCACACCCAACAATGAGGCCGGCACGCATTTACTGAGCGAAGGCGCCAGCTCCGATCGGATTCACCAGGTGGGTGACGTCATGTTCGATGTCGCGCTTCGGCACGGCGCACGGGTCACGTCCGACGGCGGCGTACTGGGCCGACTGCGGGAAGAACACGGCGTCCGCGCTGGCGAGTATTGTCTGGCAACCATACACCGAGCCGAGAACACCGACGATCCCGTCAGGCTCACAGCAATTGTCGAAGCCCTTTCGCATTTCTCCAGGGATATCAAAGTGGTTCTGCCCCTGCATCCCCGTACGCGCAATACCCTTGCGGAACAAGGCAAATTACAGGCCTTGCAAAACGCAGTGGTTGTGCTGGCTCCACTGGGATATCTGGCGATGGTGCAGCTAGAGAAATACGCTGGGATCATTGCTACCGATTCCGGTGGCGTCCAGAAAGAAGCTTTCTTTTATCGCGTGCCCTGTGTGACCTTGCGGGACGAAACCGAGTGGACCGAGTTGGTGGACGCCGGATGGAACCGACTGGCGCCACCAGCCGATGCCACTTCCGTGCTGCAGTCCCTGCAGGCCGGCCTTGGGCGTATGGGCGAAGACATCGCTCCTTATGGCTCGGGGGACGCCGCGGCCCGGATCGTGGAACGTCTGTCGGACGAGCTTGCCTGAACTGCCCACACTGTCCCAAGGCGACGCCAGTCCGGCGTCGACAGACATCACGGAGGTACTCATGAGAGCAACCACGCCTTACGATAAATCGCGCCATGTGCCAGCCCATCAAAGAGTCCGGCCCGGTGGCGGTCTGTGGCTTCGAGTGGGCACGCGCGGCATTTCACTCATCAGCGTGGCCGCCCTGCTTGCCTCCTGTGCCGATACCAGACAGCTGTACGTGGCGCCCTATGGCGCCGACTCGAACCCTGGAACGAAAGACAATCCTTTCTTGACGATCGGCCGCGCAGATGCTGCCGCTGCTCCCGGCTACACGATCCATGTCGCACCCGGCGAATACAGGGTTTCCGCGCCGGCCGCCGACAGTGCGGGCATCAGCACGCTGCGCAGCGGCACGCCTTCCGCTCGGCTCAAATTCATATCGGACGTCAAATGGGGAGCAAAAATCATCGTGTCGGGGACCGGCATCGCCTGGCACTCGAAAGGCAGCTATGTCGATATCGAAGGTTTCGACATCAGCGGCACAGGGCGGCACGGCATTTTGGCAGACGGCACGAATCTCACGATCGCGAACAACTTCATTCACGAGCTGACGGTCAGCGGCGGCTGCACGGGTTATGGCGGCGCAGCGATCGATACCAACGGCGGCCCCGGCAACGTGCTGATCAAAGGGAACGTAGTCAGGAATATCGGCTACTCGATGATTGGCAAGTGCAACACGGTGCAGGGGATCTACATCGCCAACCCGAAGAATACCGTCGTCGACAACATCGTTTCCGGCGTTGCGCTGGCAGGCATTCAACAGTGGCATGGGGCCACGGATTCAACCATCATGCACAACACCGTCTTCGGCTGCAAAATCGGCATACTCATCGGCGGCGGAGACGCCGGAACCTTGCCGAACGGCTCAGAAAACAATTACGTTGCCAACAATATCGTCTACGACAATCTTACCTACGGCATTATCGAAGCCGGCAAGGTCGGTGCCAACAATCGCTATGTCGATAACCTCGTGTATCGGAGTGGGACCAATGTGCGCGCCGATGGTCATATCAGCGGCACGATCTCGGCCGATCCTGAGTTCGTGAATTATCAGGCAGACGGCACAGGTGATTACCGTTTACGGAAAAGCTCGCCGGCAATCCGCAAAAGCACCCCGCCCCCCGTATCCACGGGCCTGGTCTCCGCCTCCTCCCACGGGACGCGAGCCGAGCTCGGGGCATACAGCGCTGGGGCAGCCGGGCATTAGCCTGGGCTGTGCAGATCCATTTTCGACGCACGGTGCAATACTCCCGGCTGGCGAGCAGCACATGTGTTTGCATCGCTGGTCCATCGATAAGGCTGGTCACGCCCGGAGAAATAAAGCGCTACGTCGACCAGCCGGTGATTGATCGCAGACGGCCTCAAACTGCAGATGACGAAGAAAATAAGCAAGCTCATCGCCACAGCCCGGCGATTTGCGCGAGGCGCCGGCAATGTCGCCGACAGGCGTACAAAGACGCGGCCCGCAGCGACGCCAAGCACCAGGCTCGCGAGAACTTCCGATGTGGTGTGAAACCTGAATACGACCAGCAGTGCGCCGAGGCCGATGCTAAGCGCCACACCGAACGCGAATCCGCGCTTGCGCCATATCTCGGGGGCGCCCTGAAGAAGGACGAAGAACAGAACGGGCAATACGGCCGCTGTTCGCCACGCGTGACCGCTTAGCGCCTTGAAACCAAGCGGTGGCACAGACAGGCCCCATCCGAGGAAGGCAATCTTGGACAGGGCAACGAGTCCCAGGCCGGCGACAAAGATCAGGCACCAACATAACGCCAGCTTCCATGCCCGACCGGAGACAAGCCAGCCAGCGATCGCGCCCGCCGTTGGCACCATCACCGCCGTATGGCCAATATCGATGACGTGCATCCACGACATCATGGGGTCGCCGGCAGTGCGACGCCTTCCGCCATGGCCATGACTTCCCGGATGACCAGGCAGGTTTTCTGGATATCCTGGTTGCTCAGGGACGGGTGCACGAGGAACATCAGGCTTGTCTCGCCTAATTCCTTCGCAACCGGCAACCGGTCCTTCGGGCGGAAACCTGTGTCATCGAAGGCCTTCTCCATATACAGCTCGGAGCAGGTACCCTGAACGCACGGGACGCCCCTTGCAGAGATTTCTTCGATGATCCGGTCACGCGTCCAGCCGCCTACCAGTTTTTCGGGTTCCACGAACACGTAGAACTTGTAAAAGGCGTGCTGCACATCGGATGGCACGACCGGGACCCGCAATGCCGCGAATTCCCGGCATGTTGCAGCAATCCTCGATGCATTCGCCCGCCGCTGGGACGTCCACATGGGCATGCGCTGCAACTGGATGCGGCCGATAACGGCCTGGGTTTCCAGCATCCGCCAGTTGGTACCAAAGGACTCGTGCACCCACCGGTAGCCAGGGGGATGCTGACGCTCGTACACGGCCTCCCACGACTTTCCATGATCCTTGTACGACCACATGGTGCTCCACCACTGGCGGGAATTCGTGGTCACCATGCCGCCCTCCCCGCCCGTGGTCATGATCTTGTCCTGGCAGAAGGACCAGGCGCCGATGTGGCCGATGCCGCCTACCATCCGCCCTTTGTAGCGCGCACCGTGAGCCTGGGCACAGTCCTCGATCACGAAGATGCCGTGTTCCTGGGCAAGCTCCATGATCGGGTCCATGTCGCACGGCCAGCCGGCCAGGTGCACGCAGATGATGGCCCTGGTGCGCGGTGTCAGCACGGCCCGGATGGTCTCGGCCGTAATATTCTGGCTGTCCCGGTCGACATCCGCGAACACAGGAACCGCGCCCGCATTGACAATGCAACTCGCGGAAGCCAGGAAGGTCCTTGGCGTCACGATGACTTCATCGCCCGGTGCTATGCGCAGCGCCTTGAGCGCGACGTCCAGCGCCAGCGTACCGTTCGACAGCGCGACGGCGAACCGGGTGCCGACCCATGCCGCAAATTCCTTTTCGAATTCCCGGCATTCCGTGCCTGTCCAATAATTGACTTTATTCGACAAGATAACATTCTTGACAGCCGTTGCTTCCTCATCGGAAAAGCTTGGCCAGGTGGCGCATGACGTACTCATGACCTTATCCGAGAATAGTGTGGAAAATATACCGAATATCACGCAGCAGGGAGTAATTATTGAAATACTCCCGGTTTATTCTTACCTTGTCGGGCCAGATGATCCGGTCGTTATATGCCTCCGGATCGTCGACCGTCGCCAATATGGACTCTTCATCCTTGTACTTGATCGACGCCGGCCCGGTAATACCTGGCCGCAATGAAAGAATGACACGGTCCTCGCCTTGCAAACGGTCCGCATACCCGGGCACATCCGGTCTGGGGCCGACAAAGCTCATGCTTCCCATCAGGACATTAAACAACTGAGGCAGCTCATCAAGTTTGTATTTTCTAAAAAAACGGCCGGATCGCGAAATCGCAGACATATTCCTTGCTGCGAGCGGGCTGCGCTTGCTATCACCCGGATACATCGTCTTGATTTTGCAAACATGAAAGACACGACCATGGCGCCCGATGCGTTTTTGTATAAAAAATCCATTACTGCGGGTATCGATCGTCGCGATAAACCAACATAAGAATATGATTGGCGCGAGCAGCAACAACCCTGCAAGCGACGCAACGATATCAAATGCTCTTTTAAATAAAATGTCAGTTCTTGACATCTTATTCACCTGATGAATGAGCCATGCTGATAGCCTGCCTTTCAGGAACAACAGGCAGCCAGGAAACGTTTGCCCAAAATTGGATAAGTGTGGTTATCCATGACAAAGCGTTTACCGCACATTCCCATGGCTTGACGCTCGCCCGGGCTCAAAGCCAGCAGATTTCGGAAACCTCGCGCCGCAACTTCCGGATTTTCCGGTTCAACCGTCAAGCCGCAGCCTGCTTCGCCAACCGGATCGTTACCCGCCTCGACGGCATGTAGTACCGGACGGGCAGCCATCATGTAATCCATCAGTTTGTTTGGTGCGATCCCGAATCGATAGAGGGGTTGGCGTTGCCAGCCGATATACGCGACGTCGAAACGTTGCAGTAGTGCCGGGATCTGCTCCTTGGCGATCGGGTCGATGAAGCGGACATTTTGCAGCTGTTCCGCCTGCGCCCGTCGCTGCAAGCCCGCTTTTTCCGGGCCGGTTCCGACCAGCACGAAAGTCACTTTCTCGTCACGCATGATCGCCGCAGCGTCGAGCAAGGTGTGCAGCGCGTTCGAGACGCCATGAGTACCCGCATAGCCAACCACGAAGTTTCCTGCATCCCGGATCGCCGAAAGCGCAGCCTCGACATTTGCCGGGAGTTCGGCGCTCCCCCGTTCCCACTCCCACGGATCGACTCCATTCGGGACAATATGCAGCCTGTTTCCTGGCACGCCGCGGGATTCCACGTAGTCATGCACTTTTGGGAGCATCGACACGACCGTATCCGCATGACGATAGGCATAGTCCTCTGCTGCCTGTAGCAGCATGATGAAAGGATGCCGTCTCGACATCCTCCCCAGTTCCATTGGCGTAAGCGGCCACAAGTCATGTATTTCGAAGACGAGTTTGGCGCCGGCCAGTTTTGCTATCCGTCGCGCAGGCCAAATGTCCATTGGATACGTGCTCGACGCAATGACCACATCCGGTTTGAGTGATTCGGCAATTCGCTTGCTCTCGAGGTACAAGCGGCTGACGAAGGCAATCATATTGCGCACCCGTCCGACACCGTTACCAGAATACCGGGGCGTTTCAAACCATGTGTACTGGATGCCATCGATGGTTTCGTCCAGGCGATATTCGCCCGCGAGTTGAGGCTGCCGGCTTCGAATATGCGATTGCGACGCAGCGACAATCTGCACGTCGTGCCCCATCCGCACCCATTCTCGCGCCAGATAATATGGCCGATATTCCATGCCATAGTGCGGCGAACCCGCATAGTGATTGACGTAGAGAATGCGCATTGTTTTAAAACCTGATAATTCGGCACCGCGATCGATCATCAGGTGCCATTATCATATTTCCAAAGATTACTCAGGCTGATTAAAATCAATCGTAAGCAATCCAATATTCATCTGGCCTCCTGCCTTATTGGAACAAATTAAATAGATGTAGCCGGAGCACTTTCCCGCGCTTTTGAGAATTCCGCATGGAATTAAATACCTCTTCTTAACGTCACTGCAGCGTGATGTTTTCCGGCGAGTCTTGACTACCTCTTATGCAGCATCAATAAGACCGCTTGCCGGATCGATATCGTCCGATAGAGAACCGATCTCATTGCCTACCGGCCCGGCGGCTGGGCGCGACCATCCCAAAAAGGGAATTTATTATGAGAATCAGTAAAATACCGCGGGTCACTTTTCAGGCACACAGCCAGGTCGGCGACGACTGCTGGCATTCGGTAGTGATTTCCCTGTTGCGCGGGCTGGCGGCTGTCGAAGTTGCCGCCGCGCACCTACGTGCGGACATGTATCCGGGCCTGCGTGCGGTGGCGGATCCGCCGGTCTGGTTCCAGGGACTCGCGTTCGCTACCGGCTTCGCGCACCATGCGGTGCTGGTGTTCTTCGTCATCAGCGGCTGGCTGGTGGGGGGCAGCCTGCTCGACAAGATCAGGCAGTCCGATGCGATTGCCGGCTATGCGATCGACCGCGTAACGCGTCTGTGGACCGTGCTGATTCCGACCTTCGTGCTGACACTGCTGTTCGGCTTGGGCACCGGCGTCGTGGATGCGCAAGGCATCGATTTTCAACCCACCAACGATTACTCCGCCGTCGTTTTCGGCGCCAACCTGGTCGGCCTGCAGACCATCGCAGTGCCCGCGTTCGGTGGCAACTTTCCCCTGTGGAGCCTGGCCAACGAGACCTGGTATTACATACTGTTCCCGTTGTTGGTCGTACTGTGGCGCGGACCTCGTCGCGCCACGCGCGTCGCATGCGGCACGACACTTCTCTTGCTGGCAGCCCTGTTGCCCTCTGCGATCGTCGGCTACTTCCTGATCTGGTTGCTGGGCGTGGCATTTTCGCGGATCCGGATCGAGTGCAGCACCGCGCAGCGTTCGGGCTGGCTGATACTGACGGCCGCGCTGTGGGCGTACTACCGGCTGACTGGTGACATGAATGCGTTCACCCTGGCCAACTTGCTGCCGGACCTGGGGTGCAGCCTCATGTTCCTGGCCCTCTTGTCGAGCCTGCAGTTCAAGGCCGCCGCAACGTCGCGGCTGCGACCGTTCCTCGCCAGGATCGGCACCTTCTTCGCGGAATTTTCCTTCAGCCTGTATGTCCTGCACGTGCCGCTGATCGGCCTGCTACAGCATTGGGCATTAAAGCGCTGGGGACTGCGCGAGCTGTCGCCGCACGAGCCGCTGCACTTCGCCATCTATCTGGGCATGCTGGCCACATTACTCGCAGGGGCCTACTTGTCATACCGGCTGTTCGAATCGCGCACTTACCAGATTCGGCGGCTGCTCAAGCGCATGCTGCTGCAGCGTCCTGCCCGCGCGCCCGTTTCGCCCACTTTTCGCGCCGATTGAGACCCGCGGACCGGCCACCGATACAGTCCGAAGTCGGATGAACGTCGGGTTTTCGGGGCTCTCCCTCCACGCTTCGATGGCCGAAAATACCAGAGGCGACTCGAGGCGGTTCCGCGCGCGCAGGTCAGGGACGGGACGCGATGTCCACCAGGGATTGGCCGAACCGGGGGTAATTGTGGGCGGCGCTATATTTTTCCTGCCACTCGGAGCGCGCTCGCGTCCGGTACGCCGCGGCCGACGCCCTGTCGCGGAAGCGCGCCAGCGCCTCGGCGATGGTCGCGAGGTCCGGGTCGGCCGGAATCAGAATTCCGTTGCTTTCGTTGACAATCTCGCCGTTGCCGCCAACGTCGGTTGCCACCATCGGGATGCCGACTGAACTGGCCTCCATGAGACTGACAGGGATCCCTTCGCTCGAACTGACATTGACGAACACATCGAATTTTTGCTCCCGGTACAGCTTCATCACGTCCTCCTGCGCCAGGTAGCCCGTGAACACGACCTCGGCGCGCCCTCCCCCCAGTTTCTCCCGGGCGTATGCCCGTAGCGCCTCGAACAACCCGCCGTCGCCGATGTGCGTCCACCGGACACTCAGCGATGGTGTGGTCTCCAGCAGGTGCGCAATTGCGTCGACCACGAGGTGGAGGCGCTTCTCCTCGACCACGAAGGAACATGAAACGACAGAGAGCGCTTCCTCCTGTGGCTGCGCGTTCTCGAACCCCGGGTCATCCACGCCGAGGCGCGCCGTGAAGCATTTCTGCGCCGCCGCCGGATGCTCGCGCTCCACATAAGCCCTGCCATGGTCCGAGATACTAAACACCGCGTCGATCCCGGCGAGCACGCCCTGCCGCAAGCCTGCATAGCCACCGCTGCGCTTGTCCTCGTACAAATCGCCGCGATGGGCTCGCGACACGACCTTGAGCGAGGGCTGATACACATCCCGGAAATGGATCGCTCCGGCGATTTCCGGAAACATCCAGTAAAAATAGACGATGTCGATTTTCTTGTTCGCGTGCTTGACCTGCTCGACCAGAAAGCGCTCGAACAGGCAGGCACGATACAAGGCCCGCACCAATTCCTTTACGTTCTCCCAGCGGTGCGCGCCGCGCATGACACGCCGCGCATCGTCGAGCCACGCGTAGCGCCACAATCCACCCAAAAATGAACTGACCAGGACAAAGCTCCGCTGCACGCCCCAACGCGCATTCGCATAGTCGAGGTTGACCGGCAGCGAGGTCGGGCGTGGCGTGCCGTCCCGCGGGTAGAAGCTCGGCACAAGTTCGACATGCGCAAAACACTGCGCAAGATATTCCAGTTCGGCCTTGATGAAGGCTTCGTTCCGGCCGTAAGGGTAAGAGGTGGTTACCACCAGTATGCGTTCCTGTTTCATTCACTTGTCTCCATCGACAAAGGTCACAGCATCGACGCGCGCGCCACCGGCCTCTGCCCGTTTCTGGGCCATGATCTTCCTGTACACGGCCACGGTATAAAGGGCAGTGATCGAAAATGCGACCGTCGACGCGAGTGCCGCACCGCTCGTTCCCAGGACCGGTATGGCGAGGACACCGCAGATGGCATTGATCACCAGGCACAGGATTGCCCCTTGGATGTTCACTCTTTGAAATCCCATCCCGGCAAGGGCGTTGGAGATGATGCTCATATAGCTCCAGGTGACGATCCCCGGCAGCAAAATGAGGAACGGTGCCACGCTGCCCCGAAAATCCTTGCCGAATGCGAGCGGGATCGCAAACCAGGAGACGGCGGCCGCGGCCAGCGCGCCGGCCAGCGTCACCTGGACCACCAGTCTCGCAACCTTCGCCACCATGGCTTCCAGTGCCTCGGGCGACTTGCTGTTGGCGGCCGACTCCGGGTACACGATCGACGACGCGGCTCCCGAAAACAGCCACAGCATCTCCGCCAGCTGTACCGCGAGCGCGTAGAACCCGGTCGCAGTGGCGCCCAACATGAAGCTGACAAGATACAACGCGAGCCTGTAGTTAAGAAAGGTGATGACATTGCTGATATGGGCGCGCAGTCCGAACGAAATCGCGTCACGCAATCGGTACCGGCCGGCGGCGCCAGTCGCGATTTTCCGGAGCCGCGATTCGCTCATCAGCCACAGCGACAGTTGGCCGATGAGGTGGCACGTCACCACGGCCGCCACGCTGACCCTGCCGGTCACTCCCAATAAGCCAACCGTGGCAAAAAATATGAACGGGTGGACCAGCAGCGTCCTGTTATAGGTTCGATAGTCACGCTGGCCCCGGATCATCGACGATGACCATCCTGCCAGCAGCAGCAGCGGGAACAGGAGGCTGGCATACAGGGCCAGGCCCTTGTGTATGCCCGGAAGGTAACGGGCGATCTGTTGCTCGCTGCCTGCCAACAAGGCCAGTGCGACCGCCATCCATAGCAATACCGCGAGGATCCAGTTCGCGGCGCGCATCTGCCGCGGATTGCCGGAGCCGGAGCTCAGGTGATACACATGGCTCGCACCCATGCCGAGGTTGAGGAATGCGTACAGCGCCTGGGGCAGCAACATCGCCGTGGCCAGTATCCCATTGCCCGCCGGCCCGAGCATCCGTGCCGTGATGCACATGCCGGCAAAATACAAGGAACCGGACAGTATCTGGCGGGCGACAGTCGCGCCGATGGTTGCAGACAGATTCAAGCGCGAATCCGGAGATCGCCCCAATGAGAAAGCTGCAAACAGGCTTCGCATCATTGTCTTCATCGTTGGCTTGGCGGATTGGGATTCTGTTCCTGCCGGATGGAGCGCCGCGCCGGCGAAGCGCTAGGCCGAATACCCCAGCTGGGAGGCTTCATCGATGTATTGCGTACGTCCGGCGCCAATGCGCAAGGCCATGTCGTTGAACAGCACCCCTCGCGGCGAGAGGCCCGCATGGTTCAGGCGCTTGATCGATTCCGTGATCTCGGCATCGGTGGTGACGCGCGCGCGCGCAAGGAGGAATATGGCACCCGCGTGATTGCCGATGATGAGGGCGTCGGAGGCCAGCAGGATCGGAGGCGTGTCGATCAGTACCAGGTCGTAGTTGGTGGCCGCAGCTTCGAGTAATGTGGCGAAATTCACGTGCAGCAAAAAATCCGAACGGTTCGGCGGCAGCGGCCCAGTGGGAATGAAGTCGAGGTTCTCGTAGACCTCGTGGTGCACGACGTCTTCGACCCGCATCGATCCATTGATGGCCTTGGACAATCCCTGGTCACGGCTGAGGCCGAAGTAGCGGTGCAGGTGGCCGCTGCGGAAGTCCGCGTCGATCAGCAACACCCGCTTGCCGCTGGCCGCCATCACGGCCGCGAAGTTCACCAGCACGAAGGACCTCCCCAGACCGTGCGTCGGTCCGGCGAAGACAACGATGTTGTTCCGGAAGTGCGGCATCGCATACTGCAGGGCCGCGCGGAAGCTGCGCAGGCTTTCCACGGCAGCATCACCCGGAATGACATGGGCCAGCAGCGGCAGGGCTTCCATGCCGCCCCTAGCCTTGTGCATCAGCTTGTCCTGGTTGCTGCTGTGCGGGATCGTGGCGTAGACGACGCGGGCGTGCAGCAGGCGCTCGATCTTCTGCGGATCGTCGATGCCGCCCTTCAGCGCATTGCGCGTAAAGGCAACCATGGTGCCGAGCAAAAGCCCGGTGACCACCGCGAGCGCGACAATCAGGGGGCGGTTCGGCTTGAGCGGCTTTTCAGGCGGCACCGGCTCGTCGACCATGCGCACGTTGCTCACCCGGCCCACGGAAATCAGCCGCAGCTGCTGGGCCGTGTTCGACAGTGCGGTGTACAGGTCCGTGCTGACCTTGATCTCCCGGGTCAGCCGCGCTTCTTCCTGCTCCAGTGCCGGCAAGGCTTTGATGCGCGCGTTGACTTCATCGATTTCCGCCTGCGCTTCCTTGCGCTGGCGATTGATGGCAGCGATGATCGGATGGTCTTCCGTGAAGCGTCCCAGCAGTTCCGTCTTTTTCTGGATCAGGTCGAGGCTGCGGGTACGCGTCGCGGCCGCCTGTGCGAGCATTTCCTTGGCCTCTTCCTGCAGGTCCACGGTGCCGTGGGTGTTGCGGAACTGGTTGTAGCGGTCCTCCGCCTGTTCGAGCTGGCGCTTGAGGATCGGCAGCTGCTGGTTCAGGAAGGCCAGCGACTTTTCCGCTTCCTCGGTCTTGCGCGCCAAGTTCTGGCGCATGTACTCGCGGCCGATCTCCCTGAGGACCGCATAGGTCCGCTGGGCATTCTCGCCCTGCAGTTTGACTTCGATCACGCCGGACTGCTTGCCCTGTTCCGAGATCACGAGGGCGCTCTGGATCGCCTGGATCATGGCCACCCTCGAGATGCGACGCAGGCGGAAACGTCCGCCCGCCTTCGCCTGAATGCGATCGACCTTCAGCTCGATGGTCCCCTCGGGCGTCGGCATGCGGTAACGCTCGCCGACGTTGCCGTCGAAAACGGTGCGCTGCCCGCCGCCGGAAAAACGGAAGCGCCCGCCACCCAGCGACGTCAGGGTGAATTCACGCCCCAGCCAGGCCTCGGGCACCTCGAACACGGACACCTCGGCCTTTTCCCCGCCCCAGACATAGCCGCCGTAGCCGAACAGCCCCGGCTCGGACAGCGCACTGCTGTTCTGGTTGGCGAACCAGAACCCGGCGACCGGGAAGTACTTCGGCTGGGTGTCGATGTACAGCTGCAGGTTTTCGACGGCGCGTGACACCACCATGCGCGAGCGCAACAGTTCCATCTCCGCGATGGCGGCTTTCTTGGTCTCGAACAGCGACGACGCCTCGCTCAGGATGTTCTTCGAGGCGTTCGGACTTTCCTCCTCGACGTGGATCAGCAGGTCGGCTTCGAACACCGGCATCGCAAGCAGCGCGTACAGCACGGCGACCAGTGTGATGAGGGCCGTGATGCCGCCGATCAGCCACCGGCTGTCATAGAGTGTATGCAGGTGGCCCTTGAGGTCGAAGGGCGCTTCGTCCGCCCCACCCGCGGCGGCGCGCGGGTCGAAGGGGACGGTGACGATAGGCGGCGTGTGAACCACAGGTGTAAGGGAATGCGACTCGCCGAGGGTGCTCATGGTCATGCTCCTGCTGGGTTCCGTATGCGTGATGTGGCGTGCGTCCGTTTGCGCGTGCTTCAGGGCCGGGTGGTGGCGCTGACGGCCGAGGTCAATGCGCCCGGAATCAGGAGGCTCAGGTTCCGGTTCCAGTTGGCCAGCGGCGTTGCAGCGACATAGACGATGTCTTTCGGCTGCAATTCGAAGGATTCGGCCATCGCCAGCGAACTGGCCTCACGGGCGTCGAGCCGGAATACGCGGGTCCGGCCGGACGTCTTGCGCACCACGTAGACCTGGCGCGCGTCGCCGCTCAGCGGACTGATGCCGCCGACCTCGCCGAGCGCTTCGTTCAGGGTGAGGCGCCCATCGTGCATCGTGAGCGCCTTCGGCGAGATGACCTCGCCGGAAACGAAGACCTTGCTTTCGTCGCGCGACTGCACGCGGACCACGTCGCCCGGCTTGAGCATGACCAGGCCTGGATTGATGCCCTTCTGCACGAGGTCGCGCAAGTTGACGCGGTAGCGCTGCTGGCCGCGCTCGAGGACAATCCGGCTCTGGTCGGCGGTGGGCAGCAGGCCGCCGGCACGGTTGAGGGCCTCGACGAGGGTCATCGGGATGTCGTTGATGGCTTGCAGGCCGGGCGCCTTGACCTCCCCGTCGATGTACACGCGCTTGCTGCGGAAGGACTGGACCCGCAGTGTGACGTTGGGGCCCGCAAGATACTTGGCGAGCTTCTTCGTCAGTACCGCGCGGGCCTCCTCCTCGGTCAGCCCGTCGACGGGCACGAGGCCGATCAGGGGAAACTGAATGCGGCCGAGATGGTCGACCACGAAGCCGGGCTGCGACGCGTTCGTCCCGCTCGGGTCGGGCGGGCCCGGGGGTGCGTTCACGGCGGTGCCGGCCAGTTCAGGGTGGTCCCAGACCACGATGGACAGCACGTCGCCGCTGCCGATCGTGTAGGGCGGCGGGTTCGGCACGAGCAGCTCGTCCAGGCCCTGATTGGCCACGTCCTGATGCTGCTGGCGCTCCGCGGTGATCAACTGTTCCGTGATCATTTCCGTCGGTGGCGCTGGTTCGTCGGCACCCGCTTTGTCCTGCGAGCGAAACTGGATGGCGGGGGCGCACCCCACGAAGGCAAGCGCCAACAAGGCGGCCGCCATACATTGCGTAGAGGAAGCTTTCATGATTTGCCTGTCGGAATGTGCTGCCAACCCCTGGCGATCCGAGTCAGCGTAAGCCCGCTACCCAGAATGGCTTTGGCGCACGTCAAACGGCAGGCTCAGGTCAGCATTAACTTCGGCGGCGACATCTCACCGGCAACAACGCTGATGTAGTGCGGAAATAAAAATACCCGCATCGACATCGATGCGGGTATCGTTCTCGCCTATCGCGAGATGATCAGATCAGATCAGAGCGCGAGCCGGTGCTATCAGTACTCGTATGCGCCGACGTCGATTGCCGCGCCACGCGGACGTGCCACGCCTGCGAAGTCGATCGTCGGTGCCTTGGTCGACGTGCCGCGGTCGATTGCGGGCGAGCTGCTGTAGACGCGATAGTCGCCGGTGCCGTTTGCCAGATAATTCTTGAACAGCGGATCCGACGAGATCGAACCGGACACCGACCCTTTCACTTTCCAGCTGGTGCCGCTGCGTGCGACCAGGTTGTTGGCATAACGGTTGTTACCGGCCATCAAACCCATTTCGATAATGCCGTAAGCAACGTTGTCGTAGACAATATTGTTGGCGACATAGTTATTGGCCGAGCCGGTCGTGGTGCCTGCGTCGCCTTGACCCAGCAGAATACCGATCTTGTTGTGGAACGTCGTGTTGTTGACGATCGTCGATGCCGTGGCGCCGTGCCATTGCTGAATACCTGCCATCGCCACGCCCGAAACGATATTGTTCGTCACGACGTTGTTCGCATTGGCGATATAGATGCCCTGGATCGTGTTGCACGAGCCGATATAGCGATAACCGATGTTACGGACGACGTTGCGGTCGATGAGGACATTGCCGACAGGACCGTACGTATCGATTGCCGCACCGCCGCTGCCGTTGCAACCGCCGCTGACCGTCAGATCATGGATATAGTTGTTCTTGAACGTGAGGTTCGCACCGGAAGCCAGCAGGCCGTGACGACCCGAGCCGGTGATCTGGAAACCGTCGATGTCGACATAGCTGCCGCGGGAATCCCAGGTGATGCCGGTACCGGACACGACAATCTTCGCACCCCACTTCACATCCGACACGAAGCGGATACGCGCGGACGCGGTGCCGCTCTTCCGGGTGATGATGCCGGCATTGCTCAGGCCAGGTGCCGACACATAATACGTTCCGGAGGCAACGTGGATCGTCGATCCAGCGCTTGCCAGGGCGTCCGCACGCGTGATCGTCTTCACCGGCGCCGCCTGGGTACCCGGGTTGGAATCCGAACCCGTGGGAGAGACATAGATGTTAGTGGCGGCCATTGCGCTTCCACCAGCCGCCAGCAGCGCGACAGCGCCAAAGCACGACAAGAGGTTGATACGGACGTTCGGAACAAACTTGACTGCGTTTTGCATTTAACTGCCTCAACAAATGAAAGGAGTAGCTTTGAGCGGTGGAAACTTCCTAAGTTCAATGAATTTGCGGAAAAATTTTTTAGGAGTAACAAACAATACAAAGAAATTTCCCCTTAGAAAAATTTCTTAAAGGGATAATCATTCATTGTTTGTTATCGCAGGAAGCGCGGATAATTACTCTGAAGCAGTTTCCGAGAGGGAATATTTTCGGCAAGCAACCACCGCACGCGGGTGAACGCGTGCTGAACGCTGCACTGCTTTAACGATGGAAAGTGTCAGGCAGAAAGCCTGGAGGGGGATCCGTTAGTCGGACTGTGGGAATGAAGCGACGAGCGGAATGCGCGCCAAGGCATCGTCAGCGCATCTCTTCCATGAGCCGCAGGACACCGGCAAAGCGCCAGACGCGCCGCAGTTCGATGACGTCGTAGTTCGCCGCGACGTTCGGTGGAAACGCCGAGTAGCGGGCGTTCAGGCGCACGATGCGGCGCACGAAGTCGTCGATGTCGGTGCGCCCGCTGGAGCGCAGGATGGTCACGTCCTCGACCGTGCCGTCGCTGCGGATCGCCACGCTCACGATGGGATCCGTGCGCACGATATCGACCGACAGCTGGGCATCGCTCAGGACGGCGTTGCGCTCGATTTTCTGGCGCACGCTGTCCATGTACATGCGCAGCGGAATGTCATGGCGCGCCGCTTCGGCCAGCGCCCGCCGGACGGCACGTGCCGCGTCCTCGGCGGGTTGCACGGCCCGCGGCACGGGTTTCGAAATGTCGATGCCGCGCATCATCTCGCGGGCACGCGAGCCCAGGTCGCCGGCCAGCGCCCCACGCGGGAGTGCACCCGTGCCGCGCGGGGCGCCATCGCCGCTGCCGCCATCCACGCCTGCGCGTCCGGGCCCCGGCGACAGGGTGTCGGCAACGGCGCGCTCGCGGGCCTGGCGCGCCTGTTCCTGTGCGAGCCGTGCGTTCTCCTCCGCCTGCCGGCGCGCAGCCTGTTCAGCCTGCTGAGCCTGTTCCTGGCGCGACCGTTCTTCCGCGAGCCGGCGGGCCCGTTCCTGGTCCGCCAGCCGTTGCCGCACGGCTTCCTCCGCCCGGCGTTGCTCTGCCAACTGCTGCGCCCGCGCCTGTTCGGCTTGTTGGATACGCTGCTGCTCGGCCAGCTGCTGCGCCCGCGCCTGCTCAGCCTGCTGAATGCGACGCTGCTCGGCCAGCTGCTGCGCGCGTTCCTGTTCGGCTTGTTGGAGGCGCTGCTGCTCGGCCAGCTGCTGTGCACGCGCCTGCTCGGCCTCCCGCAGACGCTGCTGCTCGGCCAGCTGCTGCGCCCGCTCCTGCTCGACTTGCTGAAGACGTCGCTGCTCGGCCAGGCGCCGCTCTTCCTCCTCCAGGCGCGCTCGCGCCTGCGCTTCCTCGGCCGCGCGCTGCTCGGCAAGCGCCGTCTCGTATTGCGCGGATTGCTCGGCGAGACGCTGCCGCTGCTGCTCGGCCTCGGCCCGCAGCTTGGCCTGCGCATCGGCGCGCAGGCGGGCTTCGTCCGCTTCGCGCCGCAGTGCCCGCTCCCGCTCCCTTTCTTCGGCCAGGCGGGCGCGCTCGGCCCGTGCGGCTGCCTGCGCCGCCGCATCGTCCTCGACGGGTGCGTCGGCCTCGGCCGGCGGTTCGGTGCGCGCTATCGGGTCCGGTTCCGGACCGGGCTCGACGGCCGGCAACGGGACTTCGAAAGTGTTGTCCTGATGGGTTTCCTGCGCGATCACCCGTGTATGCAAGCCGTCGGCCAGGCGCGTGGCGGGCGGTTTGTGACGGCGCTTGGCGATCCGCCGCGGCGGCAGTGCGGGCGTGGGTGTCGGTGCCGGCGGCGCCGGAACGGGCACGACGGGATCGACGAGCGTGAAGCCGTGACGTGGCGTGGCCGGCGGCGCCGGCGGCAAGGGCAACGGTGCCACTGCCGCAGGTGCAGGCGCGATCGGGACTGGCGGCAACACCGGTACCGGCGGCGAAGGCATGGGTGCGGGTACCGGCGCGGACACCGCGGGCGGGGTCAGCCTGACGGCAATCGGACCGCCGGGCCCGGGACGCAATCCGGGAATCCCGAACTGCAGGGATAGCACGAGGGCATGCAGCAGCAGGGAAATGAACACGCCCATTGCCAGCCGGCGCTCGGATGCGTCCAGGGGTGTGGCGGGTCGTGCCGCGGTGGCGTTGGGCATGCTGGTCCAGTCGCGTCAGGAGATGAAGATATGAAATGTTGCTGGATTGATAGCACAGCTTACACGCGACAGTAAAGGGGCAGCGCACAACTGGGGCGCACACAAATCGGGGGGCGCGCACGGTTCGGAACGCTGTTTGCAATCCCGGCTACAATGAATTGGACCGATCAGCAGCCAGAGGTTCGCATGTCTCCAGGATTTATTTTCGCTACGGGCATCGAAAACAGTATCCCCACGATCGAGAACGGTCGCGTACGCATGGACGAGATGGAAAAGTGTGGCCACTACAAATATTGGCGCACGGATTTCGACCTCGTGCAGGAACTCGGCCTGAAAGTCCTGCGCTACGGCCCGCCCTTGCACAAGACGTGGCTCGGGCCCAAGCGCTACGACTGGGAATTCGCGGACCTGACCCTCAACGACCTGCGCCAGCGCAACATCGCATCGATCGTCGACCTGTGCCACTTCGGCGTGCCCGACTGGATCGGCAACTTCCAGAATCCGGATTTTCCCGAGTTGTTCGCCGACTATGCCGGCACGTTCGCACGACGCTACCCGTGGCTGCAGCTGTACACGCCGATCAACGAGATGTCGATCTGCGCCCTCTTCTCCGCCCTGTACGGCTGGTGGAACGAGCAGATGACGACGGACCGCGCCTTCATCACGGCGACGAAGAACCTCGTCAAGGCGAACATCCTGGCCATGCATGCGATCCTGCAAGTGCGTCCCGATGCCCTGTTCGTACAAAGCGAATCGACGGAATACTTCCACGCCGAAAGTCCATCCGCCATCGGTCCGGCCGAGCTGTACAACGCGCGCCGCTTCCTCTCGCTGGACCTGAATTACGGCCGCCGCGTCGATTCGGAAATGTACGAATACATGATGGACAACGGCATGACGCGCGAGGAGTATCACTTCTTCCTGAACAATAATCTGAAGCACCACTGCATCATGGGCAACGATTATTACCAGACCAACGAGCACTACGTGTCTGCAGACGGGCTCACGCGCGCGGCGGGAGAAATCTTCGGCTACGCCGTCATCACGCACCAGTACTACAACCGCTACCGCCTGCCCGTGATGCACACGGAAACGAATCTGTGCGAAGGACCGCGCGGCGACGAGGCCGTGCACTGGCTGCGCAAGGAATGGGCGAACGTCCTGCGCGTGCGCAACAACGGCGTGCCCCTCGTCGGTTTCACGTGGTATTCGCTGACGGACCAGGTCGACTGGGACACGGCCCTGCGCGAAAACAACGGCAACGTCAATGCGCTGGGTCTGTTCGACCTCGACCGCAAGATCCGTCCCGTCGGCATCGCCTACAAGGAGCTCGTGCGGGCCTGGATGGAAGTGCTGCCGACGCAAAGCGTCTGCCTGCAGGTGCCGATCGTGATGCCGCACGAATTCCAGCGCCACGTACCGCCGCCCAGCGGCTGGCCGTTCGACGAGGACGCGACCATGGCGCCGCGCACCGAAGAGCGCGAGTAATCGTTAGTGTTCGCTGGGCGCGAAGGTGTAGGTCTCGCCATGCGCCAGGTAGACGACCTGCTGGTCGAGCCCGGCCGTCTTCACTTCCTGCGCGAAGTCCGACAACGGCGACTTGAACACGTCGTAGTCGTCGTAATGGATGGGAATCGCCTTTTTCGGTTGGACGATCTGCATCAGGGTCACGCCGTCCTTGCCGTCCATCGTGACCTTGAACACGCCCAGGATGCGCGTACCGCCCAGGTGCAGCAACGCGAGGTCGACGCCGGGAAACCGCTGCGGAATTGCCTTCAGGTCGTCGTAGATCAACGTGTCGCCGCTGATATACATGCGATAGCTCGGCGCTGCCGTGTTCGGACCGAAGTCGAGTACCGACCCCATCACGGACGGCAGCAGCGCCTGCATGCCCGCCTTGCCGTGGCGGCCAGGCGCCGCCGTGATGCGCAGCCGGGCCTCGCCTTTTTCGATGTCGATCCGGTCCCACGTCGACAGGCCGAACGTGCGCTGGAACCCCATGTCCTTGAGCTTTTTCGCTGCCGACTTGGTCGTAATGATGGGAATGTTCTTGTCGAGTTTTTCCTGCACGAGCTTGTCGAAGTGATCTTCGTGCAAGTGCGACAGCACGACGAGATCGATCGGAGGCAATTGCTCGAGATTCAAAGCGGGATTCGTCAGGCGCTCGGAGGTGATGCCGTAGCCAAGGTGCACGTGGTCGCCCTTGTGCAGGAAATTGGGGTCCGTGAGGATCGTGAAGCCCTGGTAGCGGATCAGCACCGTCGCGGTGCCGATGAACTGGACGGTGCCGTTCGCCGCAAGCGGCGCGGCGCCCGGCGGAAGCCTGAGCGCCAGGGTCGCGGATTCCGGCGCCTTCGTTTGCGCGCTTGCGACCACGCAGCCCGACAGGAACAGCGCCATCATCAACACAACCCGAACCAATACCATATCCCCTCCTCGCCAATGTCGAGTCAAGACTAGCATGGGGGTGGGCACGCCGGCGTTCGCTAGCCTGCAGTCAATGAAAGGATGGGGGGATGGCCTGCCCAGCTGGGTTCGAACCAGCGACCCTCAGCTTAGAAGGCTGATGCTCTATCCAACTGAGCTATGGGCAGTATGGCTTCATAAATGAAAACGGGCCGTCGAGGACAGCCCGTTTGCAAACGGTGGTCGGAGTACAAGGATTCGAACCTTGGACCCCCTGCTCCCAAAGCAGGTGCGCTACCGGGCTGCGCTACACTCCGATTGGGACGATCATACCCCGCCGGGCGGGAGGCGTCAATGAAGCCCCCGGCCCTGCGGACGGTCAGACTTCGAAGCGCGCGGCGATGCGTTTGGCCATCGATTCGGCCAGTTCCGCGCTCTTCGCCTCGACCATGACACGCACCAGCGGTTCCGTGCCGGACGGGCGGATCAGCACGCGGCCATTGTCGCCCAGTTCGCGCTCGACGTTGTCCTTCTCGGCCACGACGGCCGCGTTCTTCGTCCAGTCCGTGCCCGGTTGCACGCGCACGTTGATCAGGGTTTGTGGATACAGCGTCAGGTCGCTGCAGCAATCGGCCAGGCCCTTGCCGGAACGCTTGAGCGCCGTCAGGACCTGCAGCGCCGACACGATGCCGTCACCGGTCGTGTGCTTGTCCAGCGCCAACAGGTGGCCCGAGCCCTCGCCGCCCAGCAGCCAGCCACGCTCCTGCATCATTTCCAGCACATAGCGGTCGCCGACCTTGGCGCGTGCGAAGCCGATGCCCATTTCCTTGAACGCCACCTCGAGCGCCATGTTGGTCATCAGGGTGCCGACGGCACCGGCCACCGGACCGGTCGCCATGCGCGCACGCACCATCACGTACAGCAGCTCGTCGCCGTTGTACAGGCGGCCTGCGGCGTCGCACATGATCAGGCGGTCGGCGTCGCCGTCCAGGGCGATGCCGAGGTCGGCCTTGTGCTCGACGACCGCAGCGGCCATCGCCTTCGGTGCCGTCGCGCCGACGCCGTCGTTGATGTTGAAGCCGTCCGGCTTGGTGCCCAGTTCGACGACCTCGGCGCCCAGCTCATGGAATACGTGCGGCGCGATGTTGTAGGCGGCGCCGTGGGCGCAGTCCACGACGATCTTCAGGCCGCGCAGGTCGAGCTCGTTCGGGAACGTGCTCTTGCAGAATTCGATATAGCGGCCCTGGGCGTCGCGCAGACGCGTGGCACGGCCCAGCTTTTCCGACGATACGCAGCCCATCGGCTGGTCGATCATCTCCTCGATCTCGAGCTCGACGGCATCCGGCAGCTTGGTGCCGTGGCCGGAGAAGAACTTGATGCCGTTGTCCTGGAAGGGATTGTGCGAGGCCGAGATCACGACGCCCGCCTGCAGGCGCAACGCGCGCGTCAGGTAGGCGATGGCCGGGGTCGGCATCGGGCCGGCCAGCATCACGTCGACACCGGCGGCCGAGAATCCGGCTTCCAGCGCTGCTTCCAGCATGTAGCCGGAAATGCGCGTGTCCTTGCCGATCAGGACCGTCGGGCGTTCGCTCGTGCCGGCCTTGTCCTTGGCCAGCACCTTGCCGGCTGCATAGCCCAACCGCATCACGAAATCAGGGGTGATGGGCGACTTGCCCACCAGGCCGCGTACGCCATCGGTACCGAAATATTTGCGTGCCATTAATTAAATTCTCTTCGTCTATTGATTATTCGTAGTGGCCATTTGCCAGACCTTCAGCGCATCCACCGTCTCTGCCACATCATGGACCCGCACGATCCGCGCACCCTGCGCTACCGCAGCAAGCGCCCCGGCCAGGCTGCCGGCCAGCCGCTGCTCCACGCTGCGGCCCGTCACGGCGCCGATCATCGATTTGCGCGACAGTCCCGCGAGTACGGGTAGCCCCAGTTCACTTTCCATGCGGTTTATGCTTCGGAGCAAAGCATAATTATGCTCGACACTCTTCCCAAAACCAAATCCGGGATCAATCGTGATACGTTCGCGCGCCACGCCCGCAGCCAGCAGGGCGTCGCATCGCTCGCGCAGGAAGGCGATCACGTCTGCGACGACGTCGTCATACTCGGGCTGGGCCTGCATGTCCTGCGGGGTGCCCTGCATGTGCATCACGCACAGCCCGCAGTCGCTGTCCTTCACGGCCTCGATGGCGCCGGGCGCCTGGAAACCGTTGATGTCGTTGATCATGTCGGCGCCGGCGATGATCGCCTCGCGCATCACTTCCGGCTTGCACGTATCGATCGACAGCGGGTAGCCCAGTTCGCGCAACGCGTAGATCGCCGGCATGACGCGGCGCAGTTCTTCGTCGACGGGGACGCTGGGCGAGCCCGGACGCGTCGATTCGCCCCCGATGTCGATGATGTCGACGCCGTCCTTGATCATCTGCTCGGCCCGCTCCACGGCGAATTCGAGGGCCTGGTAGCGGCCGCCGTCGGAAAAGGAATCGGGGGTGACGTTGAGGATGCCCATGACCAGCGGCCGCTGGGCGAGGTTATAGCCGAAACGGCCACACTGCAGGTATTGACGCATGACGAAAAGCCAACGGATTGAAGAATAAAAAGGCACCCGCTCGGGGTGCCTTTCGTAAGTCGCTATGACGCGGCGATCAGGCCGGTGCAGTCGCGTTCTGGGCGACGCCGCCGCCGTTGTCGCTCGGGGGCGTGCGCTTGGTCAGGACGACCGACTTCGGCGGACGCGGCTCGCGGCCGGCCATGATGTCGTTGATCTGGTCGGCATCGATGGTTTCCCATTCGAGCAGCGCCTTGGTCATCACCTCGACCTTGTCGCGGTTTTCCTCGAGCAGGCGACGCGCCAGCTTGTACTGCGTGTCGAGGATGTTGCGGATCTCGGCATCGACCTTTTGCTGCGTCGCTTCGGAGATGGTCTTCACGGAGCCGCCGAAGAAGCCTTCGTTCGGATCGTCCTCGTACACCATCACGCCCATGCTTTCCGACATGCCGAAGCGGGTCACCATCGAGCGGGCCAGCTTGGTCGCGCGGGCGAAGTCGTTCGACGCGCCGGTCGACATCTGGCCGACGAAGATCTCCTCGGCAATGCGGCCGCCGAACAGGATCGAGATCTCTTCCAGCATCTTGTCCTTGTAGCCGGACAGGCTGTCATGCTCGGGCAGCTGCCAGGTCAGGCCGAGGGCATAGCCGCGCGGCATGATCGTGACCTTGTGCACCGGATCGGCCTTCGGCAGCAGCTTGGCGATGACCGCGTGGCCCGACTCGTGGTAAGCCGTGTTGCGGCGCTCTTCCTCGCGCATGACCATCGACTTCCGCTCCGGACCCATGAAGATCTTGTCCTTCGCGTCCTCGAAGTCGCTCATCTCGACGAGGCGCTTGCTGCGACGCGCGGCGAACAGCGCGGCTTCGTTGACGAGGTTGGCCAGGTCGGCGCCGGAGAAGCCCGGGGTGCCGCGGGCCAGGATGTCGGCCTTCACGTCGGTGCCGATCGGCACTTTACGCATGTGCACGTTCAGGATCTGCTCGCGGCCGCGGATGTCCGGCAGGCCCACCATCACCTGGCGGTCGAAACGGCCCGGACGCAGCAGCGCCTTGTCCAGCACGTCGGCGCGGTTGGTCGCGGCGATCACGATCACGCCGGAGGACGCCTCGAAGCCGTCCATCTCGACCAGCAGCTGGTTCAGCGTCTGTTCGCGCTCGTCGTTACCGCCGCCCATGCCGGCGCCGCGGTGGCGGCCGACGGCGTCGATCTCGTCGATGAAGATGATGCACGGCGAGTGTTTTTTCGCGTTCTCGAACATGTCGCGCACGCGGGATGCACCCACGCCGACGAACATCTCGACGAAGTCGGAACCGGAGATCGAGAAGAACGGCACCTTGGCTTCGCCGGCGATGGCGCGGGCCAGCAGCGTTTTACCCGTACCCGGGGGACCGACCATCAGCACGCCGCGCGGGATGCGGCCGCCCAGTTTCTGGAACTTGGTCGGGTCCTTCAGGAAGTCGACGATCTCGCCCACTTCTTCCTTCGCTTCGTCGCAGCCGGCGACGTCGGCGAACGTGACGGTGTTGTTCGTTTCATCCATCATGCGCGCCTTCGACTTGCCGAACGAGAATGCCCCGCCCTTGCCGCCGCCCTGCATCTGGCGCATGAAGAACACCCAGACCCCGATCAGCAGCAGCATCGGGAACCAGGAAATGAAGACTTGCTGGAGGAACGACGGCTCCTCAGGCGGCTTGACGTCGAAGCGCACGTTGTTGTCGCGCAGGTCGCCGATCAGGCCGCGGTCGAGCATGGTGGCAGTGGTGCGCACCTTGGTGTCGTCGTTGCGGGTCGCGGTGATGCTCGAACCTTCGATCACGACGTCCTTGATGCGTTTCGCCTTGACGTCATCGAGCAGCTCGGAATAAGCAATGGTCTTGCTGCCGCCCGCGACGCTGTGATTGTCGAACTGCTTGAACAGCATGAACAACAGCAGCGCGACCACCACCCAGATGGCGGATTTGGAAAACATATTATTCACGAAGACTCCTCTGATGCGAACGCATCTTTTCCCATTTTTTCAAAGGCAGATTTTACCGCAATAAGCAGCCCGTGCCACGCACGACCGCCATAGTGCCTATGCTCCACTATAGCCGGTTTTTATTTCCGTTGCGCAGCCATCATGTACACAGACGTGGCTGTCCTTTGCTGATGTGCGGTTGCACCGCAGGAAATCAAGGGCATCTCCGTCGATTTTCGCAGTTTCAGGAAGCCGGATTCTTCAGACCGCGCCCCAGCAGGAAAATTTCCGACGATTTGTCGCGGCTGGCCTTCGGTTTGATCTGTTTGACGACCTTGAATTCGGTGCGGAACTTCTCCAGGATCTGGGTAAACCCCATGTCCTTAAAGCATTTCACTAACAATGCCCCCGAAGGTTTGAGGTGCATTTGAGAGAACTCAATAGCGAGATCGATCAAATCCTCCATGCGCGCCGCATCGGCAGTGGGAATGCCGGACAGGTTCGGCGCCATGTCGGACAGCACGAGGTCGGCCATGCGGCCTTCGAGAACGCCGGCCAGCTCGTCGAGCACCTCCTGCTCGCGGAAATCGCCCTGGATAAAATGCATGTCTGCAATCGGCTCCATCGGCAGGATGTCCAGGCCAATCATCGTGCCCTTGATGCCGCCCTCGTCGCCGCCCGCCAGCTTGCGCCGCGTGTACTGGCCCCAGCTGCCGGGGGTGCAGCCGAGATCGACGATCACCTGGCCCGGCTTGATGAGCTTTTCGCTTTCGTCGATTTCCTTCAGTTTGTAGGCCGCACGGGCCCGGTAGCCCTCTTTCTGTGCCAATTTGACATACGGATCGTTGATGTGATCGTGGATCCAGTTTTTATTGAATTTGTTCTTGGCCATTCGCGTAAAATACTGCTTTTAATAGGTATCTCAAAATAACATCATGATCAAACTTACACCGGTCGAGCGTGCAGCGCTGCGTGCGGAAGCCCACGGCCTCAATCCTGTCGTCATGATCGGCGCAGACGGCCTGACCGAGGCCGTCCTGAAGGAAATCTCGTCCAGCCTCGACGCACACGGCCTCATCAAGGTACGCGTGTTCGGCGACGACCGCGAAGAGCGCATCGCGATCTACGAACGCATCTGCGAGGAACTCGACGCCGCGCCCGTCCAGCACATCGGCAAGCTGCTCGTGCTGTACCGTCCGAAGAAGGAAGCCGCCAAGGAACGTTCGACGAAGGCCGGCAAGGGCCTGCGCGAAGTCACCATCGTCAAGCCGAGCCCGAGCGGCACCAAGAAGCCTTCCGTGACCAAGGTCCTGCTGAAAGGCAACGAGCGCGTCACCCAGGGCGGCAACATCAAGCGCGCCAAGGCGCGCCAGAGCAGTACCAAGAAGACGGCCCTGAAATAAGCCGTATTCACCAAAAATTAACCGGGGCCGTTGCCCCGGTTTTTTTTATGCCTCAGCGGGCCTTCACGACCAACATCGCACCGAGGATGCTTTCGGCCAGGTACAACACCTGCGACACCCCGTGCAGCGCCGCGAACGTGCCCCACTGGGGCGACGCCCGCACGCCGGCCGGCCCGGCCGCCTCGCGGATCGCCGCCATCATCGGCTGCAGGCCCAGGTAGACGACGAGGCTGCACGCCAGCATGCCTGCGATCAGCCCGTACAGCCAGCGCCTGCGCCGCGCATCGAGGTCGGTCGCACGCGACGTCAGCAGCGCCAGCAGCACGGCCAGCGCGATCGCGAGCCAGGCCGAGCGCGTCAGCATGACGCCGACGACGTTGCCGGCCTGCGTGCTGTCGAGCACGGCGAACGCGCTCGGCGCGGCCAGGTAGCTGACGGCCCACACGCTGCCGGCCCACAGGGCGGCCAGCAGCAGGCGCGCGTTGGCGAGCATCATGTCGAGCTTATGATGCGCTGACTTAAACGTAGCGGACTTCCAGGATTTCGTATTCGCGCGGACCGGACGGGGCCTGCACTTCGACCACGTCGCCGGCGTATTTGCCGATCAGCGCGCGCGCGATCGGCGAGGTGACGGAGACCTTGTTCTCCTTGAGGTCGGCTTCATCGATGCCGACGATCTGGTAGGTGACCTTCTGGCCGTTCTCGAGGTCTTCGAGGTCGACGGTCGAAGCGAACACGACGCGGCCTTCCGCATCCAGCGTGGCCGGGTCGATGATCTGCGCGGTGGACAGTTTCTGTTCCAGCTCGGCGATACGGCCCTCGACGAAGGCCTGGCGCTCCTTGGCGGCGTCGTATTCGGCGTTCTCCGACAGGTCGCCGTGCGAGCGCGCCTCGGCGATCGCATCGATCACGTTGCGGCGTTCCTTCGTCTTGAGCTGGTGCAGCTCTTCCTTCAACTTCTCGGCGCCGAATTTGGTCAATGGAGTGTTCATGGCTACTCGTTTTCAGTGTTTGCGGACGTACCAAGTGAAAACCACAGAGCCGCACGGCGCGAGCCGCGCGAACTCTGTGGTCTTAGGTACTGCTAAGGTACTGCTTTGCCGCTTAGTTTAAGGTTTTATGCAGGCCTTGTAAATCGTACACCCGCAACTCGTCCAGGTGACGCATGCCCTGCACGGCCGCCTCGGCGCCGGCGATGGTCGTATAGGTGACCACGCGCGCCTGCAGTGCCGACGTACGGATCGTACGCGAATCGGCGATGGCGCTGCGCTTCTCTTCGACCGTGTTCACCACCATCGCGATCTCGTGGTTCTTGATCATGTCGACGATGTGCGGACGGCCCTCGATCACCTTGTTGACCGGGGTGACCGGGATGCCGGCGGCGGCGATGACGGCCGCGGTGCCCTTCGTCGCGACGAGCGAGAAGCCCAGTTCGACGAGGTCGCGTGCCACCTTCACGGTGCGCGGCTTGTCCGAGCCCTTCACGGACAGGAACACGCGGCCCGACGTCGGCAGGGTGATGCCGGCCGCGAGCTGCGACTTGACGAACGCTTCGCCGAAGGTCGTGCCCACGCCCATCACTTCGCCCGTCGATTTCATCTCGGGGCCGAGGATCGTGTCGACACCCGGGAACTTCACGAACGGGAACACGGCTTCCTTCACGCTGTAGAACGGCGGCACGATCTCTTTCGTGACGCCCTGCTGCGCCAGCGTCTGGCCGACCATGCAGCGCGCGGCGATCTTCGCCAGCTGCAGGCCCGTCGCCTTCGACACGAACGGCACGGTACGCGATGCGCGCGGGTTCACTTCCAGCACGTACACGGTGTCCACGGTCTTGCCATCGACTTCCGACTGCTGGATCGCGAACTGCACGTTCATCAGGCCGACGACGTTCAGCGCCTTCGCCATCAGCGAGGTCTGGCGCTTCAGTTCATCGATCGTGGCCTGCGCCAGCGAGTACGGCGGCAGCGAGCACGCGGAGTCGCCCGAGTGGACGCCGGCCTGCTCGATGTGTTCCATCACGCCGCCGATGAACGTCGTCTCGCCGTCCGAGATGCAGTCGACGTCGACTTCGATCGCGTCGTTCAGGAAGCGGTCCAGCAGCACCGGCGAATCGTTCGACACCTTCACGGCCTCGCGCATGTAGCGTTCGAGGTCGCGCTGCTCGTGGACGATCTCCATCGCGCGGCCGCCCAGCACGTACGACGGGCGCACGACGAGCGGGTAGCCGATCTCGGAGGCCAGCGCCAGCGCTTCGGCTTCCGTGCGCGCGGTGCGGTTCGGCGGCTGGCGCAGGCCCAGGTCCTGCAGCAGCTTCTGGAAGCGCTCGCGGTCTTCGGCCGCGTCGATCATGTCCGGCGACGTGCCGATGATGGGGACGCCGTTCTTTTCCAGGTCCAGCGCCAGCTTCAGCGGGGTCTGGCCGCCGTACTGGACGATCACGCCTTCCGGCTTTTCCAGGTCGACGATTTCCAGCACGTCTTCCAGGGTCAGCGATTCGAAGTACAGGCGGTCGGACGTGTCGTAGTCGGTCGACACGGTCTCCGGGTTGCAGTTGACCATGATGGTCTCGTAGCCGTCTTCGCGCATCGCGAGGGCCGCGTGCACGCAGCAGTAGTCGAACTCGATGCCCTGGCCGATGCGGTTCGGGCCACCGCCCAGCACCATGATCTTCTTCTTGTCGGTCGGATTCGATTCGCACTCTTCGTCGTACGTCGAGTACATGTACGCGGTGTTGGTCGCGAATTCGGCGGCGCAGGTGTCCACGCGCTTGTACACCGGACGGATGCCCATTTCATGGCGCTTCGCACGCACGGCTTCTGGCGTCGTCTGCATCAGGAACGCGAGGCGGCGGTCCGAGAAGCCCTTCTGCTTCAGTTTGTAGAGCGTCGGCTTGTCCAGGTTTTCGAGCTTCTGGTGATCCAGCCACAGTTCGATGTCGACGATTTCCTTGATCTGGATGAGGAACCACGGATCGATCTTGGTGAGGTTGTGCACCTCTTCCAAGGTGAAGCCCTGCGCGAACGCGTCGCCCACGTACCAGATGCGCTCCGGACCCGGCTCGCCCAGTTCTTCCTCGATCTTTTCGCGGTCGCGGGTCTTTTCGTTCAGGCCGTCGACGCCGACTTCCAGGCCGCGCAGCGCTTTCTGGAACGATTCCTGGAACGTGCGGCCCATCGCCATGACTTCGCCCACGGACTTCATCTGCGTCGTGAGGTGCTTGTCCGCGGTCGGGAATTTCTCGAACGTGAAGCGCGGGATCTTCGTCACGACGTAGTCGATCGACGGTTCGAACGAGGCCGGGGTCGCGCCGCCGGTGATCTCGTTGCGCAGTTCGTCCAGCGTGAAACCGACGGCCAGTTTCGCCGCCACTTTCGCGATCGGGAAGCCGGTCGCCTTGGATGCCAGCGCGGACGAACGCGAGACGCGCGGGTTCATCTCGATGACGATCATGCGGCCGTCTTTCGGGTTGATCGAGAACTGCACGTTCGAGCCGCCCGTGTCGACGCCGATCTCGCGCAGCACGTTGATCGACGCGTTGCGCATGATCTGGTATTCCTTGTCCGTCAGCGTCTGTGCCGGTGCGACGGTGATCGAGTCGCCCGTGTGCACGCCCATCGGGTCCAGGTTCTCGATCGAGCAGACGATGATGCAGTTGTCCTTCTTGTCGCGGACGACTTCCATCTCGTACTCTTTCCAGCCGAGCAGCGATTCTTCGATCAGCAGTTCGGAGGTCGGCGACGCTTCCAGGCCGCGCTTGCAGATCGCTTCGAATTCTTCTTCGTTATAAGCGATGCCGCCGCCCGAGCCGCCCATCGTGAACGACGGGCGGATGATGGTCGGGAAGCCCAGTTCGCGCTGCACGGCGCGCGCTTCTTCCATCGAGTGGGCGATGCCGGAACGGGCCGAGCCCAGGCCGATCTTGGTCATCGCTTCCTTGAACTTGGCGCGGTCCTCGGCCTTGTCGATGGCTTCCGGCGTCGCGCCGATCAGTTCGACCTTGTACTTGTCGAGGATGCCGTGGCGGTGCAGGTCCAGCGCACAGTTCAGCGCCGTCTGGCCGCCCATCGTCGGCAGGATCGCGTCCGGACGCTCCTTGTCGATGATGCGCTCGACGGCCTTCCACGTGATCGGTTCGATGTAGGTGACGTCGGCCGTTTCCGGGTCCGTCATGATGGTCGCCGGGTTCGAGTTGACCAGGATGACCTTGTAGCCTTCTTCGCGCAGCGCCTTGCAGGCCTGGGCGCCAGAGTAGTCGAATTCGACCGCCTGGCCGATGACGATCGGGCCCGCGCCGATGATCAGGATGCTTTTAATATCAGTACGTTTTGGCATTTATTTCTTCTCACTTGCTGGCGTGGGCTTGCATCTTGCTGATGAAACGGTCGAACAGGTAGGCGACGTCCGTCGGGCCGGGCGACGCTTCCGGGTGGCCCTGGAAGCAGAACGCCGGCTTGTCCGTGCGCTCGAAGCCCTGCAGCGAACCGTCGAACAGCGACACGTGGGTCACGCGGCAGTTGGCCGGAAGCGTGGCCGCATCGACCGCGAAACCGTGGTTCTGCGACGTGATCAGGACCTGCTTCGAATCCAGGTCCTGCACCGGGTGGTTGGCGCCGTGGTGGCCGAACTTCATCTTGACGGTCTTCGCGCCCGAGGCCAGCGCCATGATCTGGTGGCCGAGGCAGATGCCGAACGTCGGGATGCCCGAGTCGATCACTTTCTTCGTCGCGGCGATCGCATAGTCGCACGCGGCCGGGTCGCCCGGACCGTTGGCGAGGAAGATGCCGTCCGGGTTCAGCGCGAGCGCTTCTTCCGCGGTGGCCTGCGCCGGCAGCACGGTGATCTTGCAGCCGCGCTCGGCCAGCATGCGCAGGATGTTGCGCTTGACGCCGTAGTCGAACGCGACGACGTGGAACTGCGGGTTCTCCTGCTTGCCGTAGCCCTGGCCCAGCTTCCATTCCGTCTGGTCGAACGTGTACGGTTCCTTGACGGAGACGACCTTCGCCAGGTCCATGCCGTTCAGACCCGGGAACGAGCGCGCCAGTTCCAGCGCCTGCGCTTCCGACGGTTCGTTGCCCTGCGTGCCGGTCAGGATCGCGCCGTTCTGGGCGCCCTTCTCGCGCAGGATGCGGGTCAGCTTGCGGGTGTCGATGCCGGCGATGGCGACGACGTTTTCCTGCTTCAGGTAGTCCGACAGCGATTGGGTCGAGCGGAAGTTCGAGGCCAGCAGCGGCAGGTCGCGGATGATCAGGCCGGCGGCGTGGACTTTCGACGCTTCGACGTCTTCGGCATTGATGCCGTAGTTGCCGATGTGGGGGTACGTCAGCGTGACGATCTGACGCGAGTAGCTGGGGTCGGTCAGGATTTCCTGGTACCCGGTGATGGCGGTATTGAAGACCACTTCACCGATGGTGTGACCGGCGGCGCCGATCGAATATCCTTTGAAAATGGTTCCGTCTGCCAGAGCGAGGATGGCTGGAACGGCTGGGCCAGAAAAAAATGGCGGCAAGGGCAACTCCCGATAAAGTCGCCGTAGGCTGCGCCACGTCAGACCGGCCTGAACAGGGGTGTGGGCATGCAACTCGCCCAGTGTTACAGGTCGCTAGATAGAGGTATGGGTGGGTAGTCGCTACGGCAGATAAGTGATGGCTAAACCTCTGAATTATAGCGCGATTTATATCGGCCGGCAATCGCCTGCCCTACGTTTTTCCTCTAAATGCCCCGTAGAAAAAAATCGGCGGGCGGGCACGACAATCCGTCGCACCACGCCCGCCGACCCGGCAGGGAGATGGATTACAGGCCCAGCGCGGCGATACCGGCCTTGGCGATCTGCGCGTCTTCCGCCGATTTCACGCCCGACACGCCCACGGCGCCGACCACGTGGCCTTCCACGACGATGGGCACGCCGCCTTCCAGCATACCGTCCAGTTCCGGCGCGCGGGCGAACGACACGCGGCCGTTGTTGATCATGTCCTCGTAGATCTTCGATTCGCGGCGGCCCAGCGCGGCCGTCTTGGCCTTGGCCGGAGCGATGTGGGCCGACACCGGCGCGGCGCCGTCCAGGCGCTGCAGCCACAGCGGGTGGCCGCCGTCGTCGCAGATGGCGATGACGACTTTCCAGCCGTTTGCGACCGCTTCGGCTTCCGCACCGGCGGCGATCTTCTTGATGTCTTCGAGGGTAAGGACGGGCTTGGTTTGCATCTTGAGTCTTTCTTTCGTGTGGCGTTACAAAAAAGGTAAGCGATCAGCGCGCGGCCGCCAGCGGCGCGGGCGTGCTCTGTTTGGCCTTCAATCTGGCCTTGAGGTCGGCCATGACGCCGGCCGCGGCCTGCTCGCCGGCCAGCACGGCCAGGTTGCGGCCGTTGAAGTCGGCGCTGCCCATCGCGCCCAGCGCGGGCGTGATGACGACGTCGGCATCCTTCAGTTCGTGCTGGTTCAGGCGCTGGCCCATGATGGTGAACGTCTGCATCAGCACGTCCACGGAACTCGCGGTGGCCTGCGCCTCGGTCGCGCTGGAGATATTAACCGCGATGATGAATTCAGCCCCCATTTCCTTCGCGAAGCGAACGGGCACGGGAGCGACGAGACCGCCGTCGACATATGACCGGCCGGCGATCACGACGGGCTGGAACACGCCGGGCACGGACGACGACGCACGCACGGCCATGCCGGTGTTACCGCGGCGGAACAGGATCGGCTGGCCCGTCTTGAGGTCCGTGGCGACGGCGCCGAACGGGATCTTCAGCTTTTCGATGGGCTGGTTGTGCACGGCCTTGTTCACATAGGACTGCAGTGCCTCGCCTTTCAGCACGCCCGGGGCCTTGCTGAAGAACGGGATGGCCCAGTCGGAGATCGTCGTCTCGTCCATGTCGAGGGCGATCTTCTGCAACTGGAAACCGTTGTAGCCGGACGCGTACAGCGCGCCGACGACGGAACCGGCACTCGTGCCGACGACGATATCCGGCACGATGCCCTGGGCTTCCAGGGCCTTGATCACGCCGATGTGGGCGAAGCCGCGCGCCGCGCCGCCGCCCAGGGCGAGCGCGATTTTCACGTGGCGCAGTTGCACGGGTGGCGGCGTGGCGGCGACGGGGGCTGCGGGCTGGGTGGGCGCGGAGCCGCAACCGGCCAGCAGCGCCGCGGCGCCGAGCGTGGCAAGAAGGGAACGTCGGGAGAATGTCATCCGGAGATTGTAACCCGATCCCGCCGTTTTGCCGGCCCGGTTTAAGGCTTCCGTAAGATGATGGCCATTCTCAACCCGGCAGCGACGTATTCGGCAGCGTGGCCGTAAACACGCTGCCCTTGCCCGGGGTTGACCGGATCGCGAGCTTGCCCCCGTGGCGCAGCAGCACGTGCTTGACGATGGCGAGACCGAGGCCCGTGCCCTGCGTCTCGCGCGAGCGGCTCTTGTCGACGCGGTAGAAGCGCTCCGTCAGCCGCGAGATGTGCTGCTCGTCGATGCCGATGCCGTTGTCGATCACTTCGAAGCGCAGGTCGTTCGGGCCGCGCAGCCAGCGCAGTTCGATCTTCCCGCCTTCCGGCGTGTAGCGCACGGCATTGCTGGCCAGGTTGCCGAACGCGCTGCGCAGTTCTTCCGTGCTGCCCATCACGTCCGGGCCGTCGACGGCGAAGTCGATCTCGTGGCGGCCGTTCGACAGCGCGCGCGCGTCGTTCGCCACCTGCTCGACGAGGGCACGCACGTCCACGCGCTCGCGCTTCAGGGGATACTCGTCCGATTCCAGGCGCGACAGGGTCAGCATGTCCTCGATCAGCCGCTGCATGCGCTGGGCCTGCTCCGTCATGAGGTTCAGGTGGACCGTGCGCGTCTTCTCGTCCAGGCCCGGATCGGCGAGCGCGATCTCGAGGAAGCCGACGATCACCGTCAGCGGCGTGCGCAGCTCGTGCGACGCGTTGGCGATGAAGTCGCGGCGCATCGCCTCGATGCGGTCCGTGTCCGTCGCGTCGTGGGTGACGAGGATTTGCCGGCGGTTCTCGAACGGGATGATTTGCACGATCAGCTTGCGGCCGCGGATCGACAGTGTGAGCGGCTGTTCGTAGCGGCCGAGGATCAGGTAGTCGATGAATTCCGGGTGGCGGATCAGGTTCGTCACGCGCCGGCCCTTGTCGTGCTCCAGCGTGAGGCCCAGGTGGCGCTCGGCGGCCGGGTTGCACCACTCGAGGAACAGAACGTCGTCCATGATGGCGACGCCTTCCGGCAACAGGTGCATCGCCTGGCGGAAGCGCGCGAGCCATTCCGTCAGCTCGTCGCGGTTGCGTTCGTCGTCGCGCCGCAGGCGGTACAAGCGGGCGAAGACGTCGGTCCACGCGCCCCACCCGTCCGGCAGCTTGGTGCTCTGCGGGTCGTCGAGCCACTCGCCCAGCTTGTGCAGGTACGCCAGTTGGGAGATCAGCAGGCCCAGTGTGATGAGCAGCGCGAGCGCCAGGCCGGAGACGGGGCCGAGCAGCCACCAGCCGATGCCGGCGACCGCGAGCATCAGGCCCAGGCGCAGCAGCGCCGGGACCCAGAACATGACGCGAGGATTCAAACGGGCGGCCTTTCTATTTTTCTTTTTCGGACAGCATGTAGCCCACGCTGCGCACGGTCTTGATCAGCTTTTCCGCTTCCTTCAGGGCCTTGCGCAGGCGGAGGACGTGGACGTCGACCGTGCGCTCCTCGACGGCCGCCGCGTCGCCCCACACCTTGTCGAGCAGCTGGCTGCGCGAGAACACGCGCTCGCGGTGCGCCATCAGGAATTTCAGCAGGCGGTATTCCGCATTGCCCATGTCCAGCTGGCGGCCGTCCAGCGTGACGGTGCAGCTGGCCGGATCGAGCGTGACGGGACCGGCCGACAGCGGCGCCTCGGCCAGGTGCGGGCTCTTGCGGCGCAGCAGCGCTTTCGAGCGGGCCACCAGTTCGCGCGGCGAGAACGGCTTCGTCACGTAGTCGTCGGCGCCGGTGTTCAGGCCCGCGATCTTGTCCTCTTCCATGCTCTTCGCCGTCAGCATGATGACGGGAATGTCCTGGAAATCACGGTCGCCGCGCAGGCGCGACAGCAAGCGCAGGCCGCTCTGGTCGGGCAGCATCCAGTCCAGCAGCAGCAGGTCCGGCCTGCCGTGCACGATCGAATCCCAGGCCGAGGCCACATTGGCGGCCGTGCGGATCTCCCAGCCCGTCTCGCGCAGGGAGTAACTCACCAGTTCGACGATCGCCGGTTCATCTTCGACGATCAGGACGCTCGTGTTGGCCGCCATCGATCACCCTTCTCCGCCTGCCGCGACGGCTTGCGGTTTGCTATGACGAATATCCCTGCCCTCGACCACGTAGATCACGTATTCCGCGATGTTCTTCGCGTGGTCGCCGATGCGCTCGATCGCCTTCGCGACCCACAGCACGTCCAGCGCCGACGAGATCGTGCGCGGGTCTTCCATCATGAACGTGATGGTGCTGCGCATGATGGTGCGGAACTCGTGGTCGATCACGTCGTCCTGGGCGATGATCTGCACGGCGGCCTTGCCGTCCAGGCGCGCGAACGCGTCCAGCGCGTCGTGCAGCATGTCGGCCGTGGCGCGCGAGATCGTGCGCACCGTCTCGTAGTGGTTGAAGCTGACCATGCCGCGCTCGTGCAGGCTTCTCGCCGTGCGGGCGATCTTGGCCGCTTCGTCGCCGATGCGCTCGAGGTCCGTGATCACCTTGATCGTCGCCATGATCGTGCGCAGGTCGTTGGCGGCCGGCTGGCGGCGCACGATGAGGTGGCTGCAGGCGTCGTCCAGCTGCACTTCGAGCTGGTTGACGGCGTGGTCGTCCGCGACCACCTTGTCGGCCTGCTCGGTGTTACCGACGCGGAACGCATTCACCGCCTCGTCGAACTGCGTTTCCACCATGCCGCCCATGAGCAGCACTTTCGACCGGATCGCTTCCAGTTCCTGGTCGTACTGCTTGGAAGAGTGCTCGCCTACCATGTGTTCATCCTGTTCAATAATGTAATCTTACCGTATCAGCCGAAGCGACCGGTGATGTAATCCTGCGTTTCTTTACGCACCGGGTTCAGGAACAGCTGGTCGGTCTCGCCGAATTCCACCAGTTCGCCCAGGTACATGTACGCCGTGTAGTCCGAGCAACGCGCGGCCTGCTGCATGTTGTGCGTGACGATGGCGATCGTATAGTCGCCCTTCAGCTCGCTGATCAGTTCCTCGATCTTCGACGTCGAGATCGGGTCCAGCGCGGACGTCGGCTCGTCCAGCAGCAGCACGTCCGGCTTCACCGCGACGCCGCGCGCGATGCACAGGCGCTGTTGCTGGCCGCCGGACAGCGACAGGCCGCTTTTATTCAACTTGTCCTTCACTTCCGTCCACAGCGCGGCCTTCTTCAGGGCCCATTCCACGCGCTCGTCCATCTCGCCTTTCGACAGATTCTCGTACAGGCGCACGCCGAATGCGATGTTGTCGTAGATGGACATCGGGAACGGCGTCGGCTTCTGGAACACCATGCCGATCTTCGCGCGCAGCATGTTCACGTCGACACCCGGCTCCAGGATATTGCGGCCGCGGTACAGGATCGATCCTTCGGCACGCTGGCCGGGGTACAGGTCGTACATGCGGTTCAGCGTGCGCAGCAGGGTCGACTTGCCGCAGCCCGACGGGCCGATGAACGCCGTGACCTGCTTGTCGTGCACGTCCAGGCTGACGTTCTTCAGGCTCTTCGTCTTACCGTAATAGAAGTCCAGGCCGGAGATCTCGATGGTCTTGGTCTTCGGCTTGGCGTTGTTCGCCGTCTGCGTCGGGGTGGACAGGGTCTGGGTCATCATGGATGTCATCATTGCGGGTTCTTTTGGCGGAACAAAGTCCGCGACAGGATATTCAGGAGCAGCACGCTGAACGTCACCAGCAGGGCCGCGCCCCAGGCGAGGCTGCGCCAGTCTTCGTACGAGCTCATCGCGAACAGATAGATCGCCACCGGGAGGTTGGCCATCGGCTGCTTCATGTCGAGGCTGAAGAACTGGTTGTTCAGCGCGGTGAACAGCAGCGGCGCCGTCTCGCCGGCAATGCGGGCCACGGCCAGCAGCACGCCGGTCACGACACCCGCCTTCACGGCGCGCAGGCGCACCATCATCGCCACTTTCCAGCGCGGGGCGCCCAGCGCGAACGCGGCTTCCAGCAGGCTGTTCGGCACGAGGTGCAGCATGTTGTCCGTCGTGCGCACGACGACGGGGATCGCGATCAGCGACAGCGCCACGGTGCCCGCATAGCCGGAGAAATGGCCGAAGCGGGCCACGCACAGGGCGTACACGAACAGGCCGATCACGATCGACGGCGCCGACAGCATGATGTCCGTGACGAAGCGCGTGACGGTGGCGAACTTGTTGTTCTGGCCGTACTCGGCGAGGTAGATGCCGGCCAGGATGCCGACAGGCGTCGAGATCGCCGTGGACAGGCCCACCATCATGAGGCTGCCGACGATCGCGTTGCGCACGCCGCCCGGACTGCCCGGTGCGGGCGTGTCCATCGTGAACAGCGTGTGCGACAAAGCGCCGAAACCATTGACCAGCAGGGTCTCCAGGATCCACAGCAGGAAGCCGAGGCCGACGGCCATCGCCGTCACGGACAGCGCGATGCCGATGCGGTGGCCCAGCAGGCGGCGCCGATAGACAGAGTTGACGACGGCATCCATTACTTCACCCCTTCCTTGCGGGACATCCCGACGAGCATCAATTTGGCGGCCGACAGCACGATGAACGTGATGGCGAACAGGATCAGGCCCAGCGCGAACAGCGAGGACACGTGCAGCTGCGAGCTGGCTTCGGCGAATTCGTTGGCCAGGGTGGAGGAAATCGAGTTACCCGGCGAGAACAGCGACAGCTTGATGTCATTGGCGTTGCCGATGACGAAGGTAACGGCCATCGTCTCGCCCAGCGCGCGGCCCAGGCCCAGCATCACGCCGCCGACGACGCCGGCGCGGGTGTACGGCAGCACGATCTTGCGCACGACTTCCCACTTGGTGCAGCCGAGGCCGTACGCGGATTCCTTCAGCACGGCCGGCACGATCTCGAACACGTCGCGCATCACGGAGGCGATGAAGGGGATGATCATCACGGCCAGGATCAGGCCGGCCGTCAGCAGGCCCAGGCCCATCGTGGGTCCCTGGAAGAACGGGCCGATGAACGGCAGCACGCCCAGCGTCTTCTTCAGGAACGGCTGGATGGTGTCGCCGAACAGCGGCGCGAACACGAACAGGCCCCACATGCCGTAGATGATCGACGGCACGCCGGCCAGCAGTTCGACGGCCATGCCCATCGGGCGGCGCAGCCAGGCCGGGCAGATCTCGGTGAGGAACAGGGCGATGCCGAAGCTGATGGGGAAGGCGACGAGCAGCGCGATGATCGACGTGACCAGCGTGCCCGTGATGGCGATCAGCGCGCCGAATTTGTCGTTGACGGGATCCCACTCGTTGGTCGTGAGGAAGGATGCGCCGAATTCGCGGAACGCAGGTGCCGCGCCGATCGCCAGGGAGATGATGATGCCGACGAGGACGATCAGGACGCTCGCGGCGAACAGCAGCGTCACCTTGTGGAAGATGAAGTCCTGGATGCGCTGCACGCGCATGGTATTGCGCAGTGCGACGTTGCGGGCTTCTTCCTGCAGCGCGGCCTGGCCGGCCTCGTCGGCGGAGAGCGCGGGGTGTGCGTTCATGTGTTTGTCCAATTTATTACCTAGAAGCAAAAACGCGTCGCTCCCACCTGCCCGACCTCACGCCGGGAGGTGGGAGCGACGCTACCCACGTTTCGGGTATTGCTCAATTACCAGATCGCCTTGCCCGAAGCATCCTTCAGGTTGTTCTTCCAGGCGGTTTCCACCAGCTTGGTGACGGATTCCGGCATCGGCACGTAGTCCAGTTCGTTGGCGGCGGCGGTGCCGTTCTTGAAGGCGTAGTCGAAGAACTTCAGCACTTCCTTGCCCTTGGCGGCATCGGCCTGCGACTTGTGCACGATGGCGTACGTCACACCGGTGATCGGCCACGCGTTCTTGCCCGGCTGGTCGGTCAGGACGACGCCGAAGCCCGGTGCCTTGACCCAGTCCGCGTTGGCGGCGGCGGCCTT
>NZ_FMZS01000033.1 GCF_900101265.1 Massilia sp. PDC64 | reverse complement strand
ATGTGGTTGCCGGCCGCGCGGCCGAACACGACGAGGTCCAGCAGCGAGTTCGTGCCCAGGCGGTTCGCGCCGTGCACCGATACGCACGAGCATTCGCCGATCGCGTACAGGCCGTTGACGACCTTCTGCGAACCGGTGCCGTCCGGGACGACGACCTGGCCGTGGATGTTCGTCGGGATGCCGCCCATCTGGTAGTGGATGGTCGGGACGACGGGGATCGGTTCCTTCGTCGCGTCGACGTTGGCGAACTTGTGGCCGATTTCCAGAATCGACGGCAGGCGCTTGCGGATCGTGTCCGCGCCGATGTGGCGCAGGTCCAGCAGCACGTGGTCCTTGTTCGGACCGACGCCGCGGCCTTCCTTGATTTCCTGGTCCATCGAACGCGACACGAAGTCGCGCGGCGCCAGGTCTTTCAGCGTCGGCGCATAGCGCTCCATGAAGCGTTCGCCGTTGCTGTTGATGAGGATACCGCCCTCGCCGCGCACACCCTCGGTGATCAGGACGCCCGCGCCGGCCACGCCCGTCGGGTGGAACTGCCAGAACTCCATGTCCTGCAGCGGGATGCCGGCACGTGCCGCCATGCCCAGGCCGTCGCCCGTGTTGATGAAGGCGTTGGTCGACGCGGCGAAGATACGGCCCGCGCCGCCCGTGGCGAACACGGTCGTTTTCGCCTGCAGCATCATGACGTCGCCCGTTTCCATCTCGAGTGCGACGACGCCGAGGACGTCGCCGTCCGAGTTGCGGACCAGGTCCAGCGCCTGCCACTCGACGAAGAAGTGGGTGCGCGAGCGGACGTTACGCTGGTACAGCGTGTGCAGCAGCGCGTGGCCGGTACGGTCGGCGGCGGCGCAGGCGCGCTGCACGGGCTTCTCGCCGAAGTTCGCCGTGTGGCCGCCGAACGGACGCTGATAAATCGTGCCGTCCGGGTTGCGGTCGAACGGCATGCCGAAGTGCTCCAGCTCGTACACGACCTTCGGGGCTTCGCGGCACATGAATTCGATGGCGTCCTGGTCGCCCAGGTAGTCCGAACCTTTCACGGTGTCGAACATGTGCCAGTACCAGTCGTCCTCGCTCATGTTGCCGAGGGATGCGCCGATGCCGCCTTGGGCTGCGACCGTGTGCGAACGGGTCGGGAACACTTTCGACAGCACGGCCACGTTCAGGCCCGCTTCGGACAGTTGCAGCGCCGCGCGCAAGCCGGAACCGCCGGCGCCGACGATGACGACGTCGAAATGGCGGACGGGGATGTTGGTGTTGATTGCTGCCACGATTACACGCTCCAGAGAATTTGCACAGTCCAGGCGGCGCAGGCGAGCAGCCAGAGCACCGTGGCGATCTGCAGGGTCAGGCGGATGCCGACCGGTTTGACGTAGTCCATCCAGATGTCACGGATGCCCACCCACACGTGGTAGAACAGGCCGAAGAACGTGACCATCGTGAAAAGCTTGAACCACTGGCGGGCGAA
>NZ_FMZS01000023.1 GCF_900101265.1 Massilia sp. PDC64 | reverse complement strand
TTCAAAAAGGGGCGCGGCAAGGGCGCGGCGTTCTACCGCGGCGGCTTCGACGCGGCGCGCACGGAAGACACCTTCCTCGACATGTCCGCGTGGGGTCAGGGCGTCGTCTGGGTCAACGGCCGCTGCCTCGGCAGGTTCTGGAGTATCGGTCCCACGCAGACGATGTATCTGCCGGGACCGTGGATCCGCAAGGGCCGCAACGAGGTCGTCGTGCTGGACCTGACGGGGCCGCGCGGGCAGGGCACGCCCACGATCGCGGGCCTGGAAACGCCGATCCTCGACCAGCTGCACCGCGAACGGGACTTCCCCCGCCCGCCCAGCACCGCGCGCGTGCAGCTGGACGGCGTGAAACCGGCGCACAAAGGCGAATTCGCGCCCGGCTCGCAGACGCAGGACGTGCGCTTTGCGGCAGCGGTGAAAGGCCGCCAGTTCTGCCTGGAGGGGCTCGACGCATTCGACGGCAAGCCGTACGCCGCGGTGGCGGAGCTGGCCCTGCTGGACAAGGACGGCAAGACGCTGGACCAGTCCAACTGGACCATCGCCTGGGTCGACAGCGAGGAAGCGACGAAGGAAGACGGCGGCGCGCTGAACGCCATCAATGGCCAGAACAGCGACTACTGGATCACGGCGGACAAGGCCGCGTATCCGCACCGGCTCGTGATCGACCTGGGACGCGGCATGGAAGTGGCGGGCCTGCGCTACGTGCCGCGCCAGGGCCCGGACGGCACGCCGGGACGCATCCGCCGCTTCCGCGCGTACGTGGGCGACAGGCTGGTGGTCGATCAATAACACGAAGGAAACGCATGAAACGACGACACTTCATGGGCAGCTTCGCGGCCGCCGCCGGTGCGATGGGCCTGAAGGGTGCGGACGCGGCCACGCCCGCGTCCCGCAGCGCGGGCAATGACCGCGAATGGATGCTGAACCTGCTGCGCCGGATGGCCGAACCGGTGCTGGAAGCGATGGCGAAGGGCGAGCTGAAAAAGCGCTTCGCGCTGGAGCTGAGCCCCACGTGGGATGGCCGCAGTCCGCAGGTCGCCTACCTGGAATGCTTCGGGCGCCTCATCGCCGGCATCGCGCCGTGGCTGGCGCTGCCCGACGACGCGACGCCGGAAGGCCGCCTGCGCGCGCGCCTGCGCCAGCTCGCGCTGCAGTCGTACGTGCACGCCGTCGACCCCGCGAGCCCCGACTACCTCGGCTGGAACGCCGGCGGGCAGGCCCTCGTCGACTCGTCCTATTTCACGAACGCGCTGCTGCGTGCGCCGAAGGCCTTGTGGGATCCGCTCGACGCGACGACGAAGCAGCGCATCGTCACCGAGATCAAGGGCCTGCGCCGCGTGGAGCCGCCGTACATCAACTGGATGCTGTTCGCGGCGATGAACGAAGCGTTCCTGCTGTCGATCGGCGAGCAGGCGGACCCGATGCGTACGAACGTCGCCATCCGCAAGGTGAACGAGTGGTACGTGGGCGACGGCTGGATCAAGGACGGCGAGACGTTCCACTTCGATTACTACAACTCGTACGTGATGTACCCGATGCTGTTCGAGATCCTGGAAGTGCTGGAGCGGCACAATGCGCCGTTCTGGAACGGCAAGCCGGCGGACCTGCGCGCGCAGGCCCTCAGGCGCATGCAGCGCTATGCGGAGCACCTGGAACGCTTCGTTTCGCCGACGGGCACGTATCCGCCGATCGGGCGCTCGCTCACGTACCGCACGGCCGTGTTCCAGCCGCTCGCGCTGCTGGCCTGGCGCAAGCAGCTGCCCGCCAGCCTGCCGGAAGGGCAGGTCAGGGCGGCCATGCAGGCCGTGCACGACGCCGTGTGGTCGGACCCGACGAACTTCACGAAGGACGGCTGGCTGACCCTCGGCTTCGTCGGCCACCACCCGGAGCTGGCGGACATCTATTCGAACAACGGCAGCATGTACATCGCGTCGGAAAGCCTGCTCGCGCTGGGCCTGCCTGCCGGCGATTCCTACTGGACGAGTCCCGCCCAGGACTGGACGCAGAAGAAAGCCTTCGCGGGCCGCGCTTTCCCAAAGGATTACGCCGTCACCTATTGAGCGCCCATGCAGTGCGCATCGTCTTATATGTTTTTGGCATGCCAGAGCGTAAAGAAGCCATAGTGGTAACGATTGCACTGCTACGTACAATGAATCCAGCGGGCGTAAGGACCTGGCGGTCGCGACGCCATCGGCCCCCTTTTGGCGTCGTTTTGCGACAACGTTGTCGCCGCCCCCTCAACCATATATTCAAATAACGGAGATAGGGAGACAGATCCATGATCAAGAACCGGATCAGCAAGACCGTATTGGCGACGGTGATCGCCGAACTGTGCGTCACGGCGTACGCCGGCGCGCAGACCACGAACGAACAACCCGCGGGCGGCGAAGTGCAGCAGGTGGTCGTCAGCGGCATCCGCGCGTCGCTGTCGTCGTCGCTGACGACGAAGCGGCTGCAGGACGGTATCGTCGATGCCGTGTCGGCCGAGGATGCCGGCAAGTTCCCGGACACGAACATCGCGGAATCGCTGCAGCGCGTGACGGGCGTGCAGATCCAGCGCAACAACGGCGAGGGCCGCTACATCTCCGTGCGCGGCCTCGGCCCGGAATTCAACAACGTCCTGCTCAACGGCCGCACCATCACGAGCGACACGGGCGGACGCGAATTCTCGTTCGACGTGCTGTCGTCCGACCTGATCTCGAAGGCCATCGTGTACAAGACGTCGCAGGCGTTCCTGCCGGAAGGCGGCATCGGCTCGACGGTCGACATCCAGACGGCGCGCCCGCTGTCCGGCAAGGCCGGCCAGTCGACCGTCGTCAACGTCTCCGATTCGTGGGATTCGAATTCGCGCAAGAACACGCCGAACCTCAGCGCCCTGTACTCCTACGCGAACGCGGAGAAGAACTTCGGCGTGTCCGGTTCGCTGTCGTACACGGACCGCAAATCGCGCCAATACAAGGCCCTGAACGACGCGTGGAACCTGCTGGACGTGAAGACGATCAACGGCAACCTGGATTCCAAGGGATTGACGGCGGCGGACGTCACGACGAAGAAGCTGCTCATGCCGCAAAGCTACGGCTTCCAGAACGAGGACGAAAGCCGCAAGCGCCTCGTCGCCAGCACGACAGTGCAATACAACCCGTCGTCCACGTGGAAGATCACGGCCGACGCTCTGTATTCGCGCCTGGACCAGCGTAACAAGGTCATCGCGATCAGCGACTGGATGAATCCGACCCAGCTGAACGTGAAAACCGACGCGAACGGCCAGGTCACGGGCTTCGATCGTCCGGGGTCGAACTTCGTCGCCAACAATCCGGGCCTGAAGGCGGCGGGCATCCTGTCCGAAGCCAATTCGAACGACATGATCGTGAAGGGCGGCGACCGCCTGTCGACCACGCTGGCCTATGGCGTGAATTCGAAGTGGGCCCTGACACCGGACTGGAAACTGGAAGCCGACCTGTCGACGTCGCGCACGGCGATCGGCTATCCCGACCTGTGGATTGTGGCCGGCATGGTGCCGAAGAACGGCGACGTGCTGACCTTCGGCTCGACGCCGACCGTGACCTTCGGCGATGGCATCGCGGACCCGACGGCCGTGCGCGCCCACGCGGTCGGCAACACCATCGCCACCAACCACGACAACCTGCACGAAGGCCGCCTGAACGCCTCCTGGAATACGGACATGGGCTGGTTCAAGGGCCTCCAGTTCGGCACGGCGTATTCGCAGCGCAAGGTCGAGCATATCCAGTGGAGCTCCGATTCGTGGAATGCGTTCTCCGGCTACCACGTGTCGCTGCCGTCGTCGCTGTTCACCGTGACGCCGCTGGGCAATCCGTTCGGCAGCGGCGGCGGCGTGCCGGCGAACTTCCTGAGCTTCGACCCGTACGCCTACATGGCGTACCTGAACCAGCCGTCCCTGCTCCCGCAATCGAACGACCCGGCCCATTACGCCGACAAGTCGCTGTTCCCGAACGGTCCGATGGCGATCGACTACACGAAGCCGTCGCTGTGGGCCGTGCGCGAAAAGGTGGCGAATGCGTTCGTCCAGTCGAAATGGGAAGGCGACAGCTGGTCCGGCGACGTGGGCCTGCGCTACATGCACGTGAAATCGGAGTCGTCGGGCACCAGCCGTATCCTGCTGTCGGCCGTGCAGAGCCCGAACGACACGACCTACATCCAGAACTGGGGCCCGATGCAGACGAACACGGTCGGCAACAGCTACAACGCGTGGCTGCCGTCCGCCAACCTGAAGATCGACCTCACGTCCGACATGCTGCTGCGCTTCGGCGTGTCGAAGACGCTGACCCGTCCGACGCTGAACCAGATGGGCGTCAGCAACTGGTATGGCGGCCGTACCGGCTATGTGACGAGCGGCGGCGGCAACCCGTACCTGAAGCCGATGCGTTCGAATAATTTCGACGTGTCGTACGAATGGTATCTGTCGAAGACGAACTACGTCAGCGGCGCGCTGTTCATGAAGAAGGTGTCGGACTTCCTGGAGACGTCGCTGCAGGATACGAAGGTGCCCCAGTACCCGAACGAGATCGTGCACGACACCCGTATCCGCAACGGCCAGAAGGGCACGATCAAGGGCGCGGAACTGGCCGGCCAGTATGCGTTCGACAATATCCACCCGCTGCTGCAGGGCTTCGGCGTGACGGCGAACTACACCTACGTGGATGCGGAAGCGAACCGGGATTCGTCCGAGGGCCCCGTGACCTGCGGTTATCCGGGCCTGTCGCGCCAGTCGTACAACGCGTCGCTGTTCTTCGAAAACAGCAAGTTCCAGGCACGGGCCAGCTATAACTGGCGCAATCACTTCTCCATCGATTGCGGCGGCGGCAGCACCCTGCCGCGCAACCGCGCGGCCTACGGCCAGACGGATGCGAGCCTGCGCTACAACCTGACGCCGACGCTGTCGCTGTACCTGGACGCCATCAACCTGACGAACGCCAAGGTGCACGAGTACGCCAACAACGACAGCCAGTTCCTCACGCTGGAGAACGACGGCCGCCGCGTCAACGTCGGCCTGCGCATGCAGTTCTGACCAGATCGGGACTTAGGGTTACTGCGCGATCAGCTTGTGGTCGCGCAGCCATTCCTCGGCGCGGCGCGGCCACCGCGCAAAGTCGGCGCTGCCGCCCATGCCCGCGCCGTGGCCGCCGTGTTCGACCAGGTGCATCTCGGCCGGCACCCTGGCGCGGGTGAGGGCCTGGTAGAACAGGATGCTGTTCTCGACCGGAACGGCGCCGTCGTCCTGGGCGTGCACGAGGAACACGGGCGGCGTCTGCGCGGTGACGCGGGTTTCCACCGACATCGCCTTCACCTGTTCCGCCGTCGGATGCGCGCCCAGCAGGGCGTAGCGCGAGCCTTCGTGCGCGCTTGGCGCCATCAACGTGATCACCGGGTAGACCAGCAGCGCGAAGTCGGGGCGCGCGCTGACGGCGTCCAGCGCCCCGCCCGTGCGGCCGGCCGGATCGTCGAACAGCGTGGCGGCGCTGGCGGCCAGGTGGCCGCCGGCCGAGCTGCCCATCACGCCGATGCGGTCGGGCGCCACGCCATAGTCGGCCGCATGCGCACGCACGGTGCGCAGCGCCCGCAGGACGTCCTGCAGCGGGGCCGGGTGGCCATAGTCGGCCAGGCGGTACTTGAGCACGAAGGCGGCGACGCCGAGCTTCGACAGCCATTGCGCGTACTGCCTGCCTTCATGATCGGACGCGAGGAACTGGTAGCTGCCGCCGGGGCAGATGATGACGGCCGTCCGGGCCGGATGGTCCGACGCCGCGGGGTAATAGGTCAGCGACGGCTGCGACACGTTGCTGATGAATGTTCCGTCGAGCTTTTCCGGGCCGGGGTGCGGCTTCGCGTTCGGCACGCCTTCCGGCCAGAGCGGAATCACGGTCGTCTGCGCCTGGGCGCCGGCGGCAAAGAGGAAGAACAATGTCAGTAGCAGCGTGCGCATGGTGAATCCTGTCGAAATGTCTAGAAAATTTATTGTGGGCACTGGCGCGGGCGGGGCGCAATTATGAAAATGGCGGAAGGCGCGAATGATTTCTGCCATTGGCGCGATTTCATGTGCGGCACTCGCGAATTTCGTAATTGCCGTCGCGGCGCATGCCGGCCACCATCTCCTTTTTTTGCCCGAGGAATTGCAAGTGGAACGTCTCGCGACTATCAGGAACAGGATTGCGCTGCTGTGCGCCACCGCCGTCTGCTGCGGCGGCGCGCTGGCCGCCGAGCCATGGATGAATGCCAAGCTCCCCGCGGACGAGCGGGCGGCCCTCGTGCTGCGCGAGATGACGCAGGACGAAAAGCTCAAGCTCGTCTTCGGCTACCTGGGCGCGGACCACGAGCAGAAGAAGACGAAGCGCCCGGAGCCGTCGCACAACCAGTCGGCCGGCTTCGTCTACGGCGTGCCGCGCCTGGGCATCCCGCACCTGTGGGAAACGGATGCCGGCCTCGGCGTGGCCAGCCAGGCCGGCCCGAACGTGCGCCAGGCAACGGCGCTGCCGTCCGGCCTGAACACGGCGGCCACGTGGGACGTGGACACGGCGTATGCGGGCGGCGCGATGATCGGCGCGGAAGCGCGGGCGCGCGGGTTCAACGTGATGCTGGCGGGCGGCGTCAACCTGATGCGCGATCCGCGCAACGGGCGCAATTTCGAGTACGGCGGCGAGGATCCGCTGCTGGCCGGCCGCATGGTCGGTGCGCAGATCCGCGGCATCCAGTCCAACCACGTCGTCTCCACGCTGAAGCACTTCGCGCTGAACGACCAGGAGATCGGCCGGACGACGCTGAACGTCCTGATCTCCGAGCAGGCCGCGGTGACATCCGACCTGCTGGCGCTGCAGATCGCGAACGAAGAGGGTAATCCCGGCGCCGTGATGTGTGCCTACAACCGCGTCAACGGCGTCTATTCCTGCGAAAACAGCTGGCTGCTGAACGACGTGCTGAAGGGCGACTGGGGCTTCAAGGGCTGGGTGATGTCGGACTGGGGTGCCGTCCACAGCACGGTCCCGGCCGCGAATGCGGGCCTCGACCAGCAGTCCGGCATGCCGTTCGACCTGGCCGATTATTTCGGCGCGCCGCTGAAGGAAGCCGTGACGAACGGCTGGGTGCCGCAGGCGCGCCTGGACGACATGGCGCGCCGCGTCCTGCGCACGATGTTCGAGCATGGCGTCGTCGACCACCCCGTGGCGCCGGCGCCGCAGTCCATCGATTTCAGGAAGCATGCGGCCGTGTCGATGAAGGATGCGGAGGAAGGCATGGTCCTGCTGAAGAACGCCGCGCAGGCGCTGCCGCTGCAGCGCACCGCGAAGCGCATCGCCGTCATCGGCGGCCACGCGGACAAGGGCGTGCTGGCGGGCGGTGGTTCGTCGCTCGTGTACCCGGTCGGCGGCAACGCGGTGCCGGGCATCGCGCCGACGACGTGGCCGGGCCCCGTCATGTACTACCCGTCGGCGCCGCTGGAAGCGATCCGCCGGCGCGCACCCGGCGCGACCGTCACGTATGCGGACGGCGCCGACCGCGCCGCGGCGGCCGCGCTGGCGCGCGACAGCGATGCCGTCGTCGTGTTCGCGACCCAATGGACGGGCGAGGGCGTGGACGCGCCGGACCTGGCCCTGCCCGGCGGCCAGGACGACCTGATCGCGGCGGTTGCCGCGGCCAACCCGAAGACGGTGGTGGTGCTGGAGACGGGCGGCCCCGTCACCATGCCGTGGCTGCCGAACGTGGCGGCCGTGCTGGAAGCGTGGTATCCGGGCACGAGCGGCGGCGACGCCATCGCGGGCATCCTGTTCGGCGAGGTCAATCCGTCCGGCCACCTGCCGGCCACGTTCCCGGCATCGCTGGCGCAGCTGCCGCGCCCCGTGCTGGACGGCTATCCGGACGGAGACGGGCGCCGCTTCGACGTCGACTACCACGAGGGCGCGGCCGTCGGTTATAAATGGTTCGACCTGAAAGGGCTCAAGCCGCTGTTCCCGTTCGGGCACGGCCTGTCGTACACGGATTTCACGCTGTCCGGCCTGAAGGCGGCGGTCAAGGACGGCATCGTGACGGCATCGTTCACCGTGGCGAACACGGGCAAGCTGCCGGGCAAGGAGGTCGCGCAGGTCTACGTGGCGCCCGTCAACGCGCGCTGGGAAGCGCCCAAGCGCCTGGGCGGCTTCGCGAAGGTGGACGTACGGCCCGGCGCCGTCGCACAGGCGTCCGTGACCGTCGATCCGCGCCTGCTGGCCGTCTACGATGCGGCCACGAAGCGGTGGAACGTGGCGGCCGGCGACTATCGCGTCATCCTCGCGGCCAGCGCGGCGGACGACAAGGCCCAGGAGACGACGGTGCGCCTGGAAGCGGCCTCGTACGACGTCCACGGCAAGCCCCTGCGCACGCGCGCGGCGCCCTGAAGGGTGCGTCGCTGCGTTGTGTGGCTACAACGCGGCGACGAAACCGCGATCCGGCGTGGGTGGGCTGTTATGATTCCAGCGACGTCCCCATGAGAGGTGACGGCCGGAGACAATCACCCACCATGCCATATGCAAGAGTTTTATAAGAAGGCGTTGTACGCGTTCGTGCTCATCGTGCTCGCGGACGCCCTGCTGGCGATCGTACTCGTCGACCAAAGCTACCTGTCCCAACCGCTGCTGCCGGCGCAGGAGGGCGGCGACGCGCGCGCGACCCGTTGGAAACACGGCCTCACGGCGATACCGTGGGATCCGCGGTTCATCAACCTGGACAGGTCGGCGCGCGACCAGTTGCGTTTCGACCTGAACCTGCCGGCGGACAGCCCGGACATCAACGTGTCCGCCGACCTGCTGGCGGTGGACGGCAAGGGCCGGCCGGCCCAGGCGGACCTGTCGAAATACAGCACCGTGTCGTTCGTCGCGAAATGCGCGCCCGCGAATTCCATGTTCTTCCTCGCGTCGATCTTCGACGAGCACGTGTCGCAGCCCGGGAACTACCTGACTTACCCGCCGGCCCAGACTTTCTTTTCGTGTAACGAGCAGGGTGTACCGGTTACCCTCGACCTGACACGGCTGACGATTCCCCCATGGTGGTTCGACACGGTCCATCGCGACCTGTCGCGCCAGGACTACGAGCTGAACCGTGTCGAACGGCTCGTGTTCGGGGCCACGCCGCAGAGCCCCCGCGGCGTCCCGGCCCACGTCGAGATCAGCTGGATCACGCTGCACGGCCGCGACTACCGCTACCTTGCGTGGCTGGCGGGCCTGCTGGCGGCGGGATGGGTCGGGTTCGGCGTGTGGTTCTTCCGCGGCCATGCGCGCGCGATGCTCGCGAACGTGGACACGCAGCTCAGGAAGGACCTGCCGCTCGTCGCCTACCGCCAGCTGACCCTGGAGCCTTACCGCGACAAGGAAAAGGCGGCGGTGCTGAAGTTCATCGCGACGAATTACACGAATCCGGAACTGGACCTCGAAGGCGTCGTCGCCGCCACCGGGACGAACCGCACCAAGGTCAACGAGGTGCTGAAATCGGAACTCGGCATGACGTTCACCAGTTACCTGAACAAGCTGCGCCTGACCGAAGCGGCACGCCTGCTTACCGAGAAAAGCGACACGACCGTCGCGGAGATCGCGTACTCGGTCGGCTATGCCAACGTCTCGTATTTCAACAAGCTGTTCAAGGAAGAGTACGGGTGCACCCCGAAAGCCTTCCGGACGCTGGCGGACCAGCAGGACCCGCCCGTGGATCCTGTGCAGGAGACGGCGGCGCCCTGAGTGAAGTCGTTGCGCAAGTCATACATATCGTAATTTTCATGTGTCGGGCTGGTTATTTTCAGAATTGTCCGATTGATTTCTCCTCTGCAAAATCGTATCGCCGCCATCAGGGGGCGAATGCCGCCCACGGCATCCGATAAAAAACGGACGCACAAAAACGCAGAGGAGAATTCCAAGTGAAGCAGTTCCAGAGAACCGCCATCGCCACCGGCGCAGCCCAGTTCGTGCTGCTGGCCAGCGGCGCCATGTTCGCGCACGCCGCGCTGGCAGACGACGCTACCAAGAAAGACGAGGCGACTACCGTCGTCGTCGTGGGCCAGCGCGCCGCGCTGGAATCGGCCGCCGCCCGCAAGCGCACGGCGGACGAGATCATCGACTCGATCGTCGCCGACGACATCGGCAAGCTGCCGGACAAGTCGGTGACCGAAGTCCTGCAGCGCATGCCGGGCGTGACCATCGACCGCGTGCTGGGCCGGGCCGACCCGCTGCAGGGCGTGGGCGAGGACAATCGCTTCGCCGCGGAAGGCAGCGGCGTGTCGATCCGCGGCCTGAGCTACGTGCGTTCGGAACTGAACGGGCGCGACTCGTTCTCCGCGAACGGCGGCCGCGCACTGAGCTTCGAGGATGTGCCGCCCGAACTGCTGGCGGGCATCGACGTGTACAAGAACCCGTCCGCCGAGCGGATCGAAGGCGCCATCGGCGGCCTGGTCGACCTGCGCACCGCGATGCCGTTCGACTTCAAGGGATTCAAGGGCGGGGCGACGGTGGAAGCCTCGCGCTCGCAGCTGCGCGGGACCACCCAGCCGGCGTTTTCCGCCATGCTGTCGAACCGCTGGAACACCGGCCTGGGCCAGGTCGGCGCATTGATCGACGTGTCGCGCTCGAAGATCGCCACGCGCAGCAACGGCATGGGCGTCGGCCACTATTTCCCGCGCACCGACGCCGTGGTGGGCGACACGAGCGGCCAGGAGCGCTGGGTTCCCCCGGGCGTCAACTGGAACGTGGGCGACTTCGACCGCACCCGCGAGGGCCTCTATGGCGCGCTGCAGTGGAAAAAGGGCGACTGGGTCTCCGGTCTGACCTATTTCAGGTCGAAATACAAGCTGGCGACGGCGGAGAACCAGCAGTTCATGCAGGTGAATCCGCGTAACGTCATGGTGTCCAACGCCACGTTCGACAGCCAGGGCGCACTGTTGACCGGCACGCTGACCGATCCCCAGGACAAGGGCCTGATGATCGGCTCCAACGCGCGCAGCGTGGGCCGCGAATCGGCGACGACCGACGTCGCATGGAACACGCAGTGGAAGGCTTCGGACCAGTTGTCCTTCACCCTGGACCTGCAGCACACCCGGTCGACCACGGAAGGCTGGGACAACCTGGTGGCGCTGAACGCGCTGATGGCGAAGCAGGTCGTGGACCTGAGGGGGGACATCCCGCAGGTCAACTTCGACGCCTCGGACCGGGCTTTCCTGTCGAACGTGGCCAACTACAACTGGGACTCCACGCAGCAGCACAGGGACGTGGCCACCGCCACGCAGAACTCGCTGAAACTGGACGGCAAGTACACGTTCGATCATCCGATTCTCCAGGACCTGCGTTTCGGCTTCCGCCAGACCGAGCGTGATTCGCTCACGCAGGCGAATACGCCGAACGACCAATGGACCGGGCTTGGCGCCGCGTGGGCGGTCGGGCCTGCGGACTGGCAGCCGCTGAGCTCGATGATCTCCCTGGGCGATCCGCGCTTCAACAAATTCAACACCACGCAGACGTACAGTGGCTTCTTCAACGGCAAGGCGTCGGTGCCGACGCTCGTGGTGCCGACGCAGGGCCTGACGGGTGGCGGCTCGCCGCCGCCCGGCTTCGCCACGCTGCACGAATTCGTCAAGGCGGTCTGCAAACCCGCACACCTGAACGACGGCATCTGCAACTGGACGCCTGCGCCGTTCGGCGACCCGATCGCCCGCAACAAGCAGGGCGAGCGCACGCAGGCCATCTACGGCCAGCTTCGTTTCGGCTTCGATAACCTGCGCTTCCCGGTGGACGGCAACGTGGGCGTGCGCGTCGTCCGCACGAAAGAAATGGCGGAAGGCTACACGCTGCTCGACGCGACGAAGACGGACGATGCCGCGGCCGGCGTGCCCATGTTCGCAGCGATGAGGAACAAGCAGGTATTCGATAACACCTATACGAATACCTTGCCGACGCTGAACCTGAGGATGAAGGCCAGCGACGAGCTGCAGTTCCGCTTCGCGGCGTCGCAGGGCATGTCGCGGCCCGATTTCTACAAGATGCAAGCCTATACGACGCTGGGCGTGACGCCCAAGTTCGACCCCGATCCGACGGACCCGAACAAACAGATCCTCCGGACGGTCAACTACACCGGCAACGCCAACGGCAACACGCAGCTCAAACCGACCCGGTCGAACAATCTCGACCTGACGGCGGAGTACTACTTCGGCAAGGGCAACTCGCTCACGCTGGCGTTGTTCAACAAGAAGCTCAAGGACATCGTCATCGACAAGACGACGCTGCTGCCGATCAAGGACGTGGCCGGCCAGTCGCATGACTTCCTGCTCACGGCGCCGGTCAACGGGGCACGCGGTCGCGTCAGCGGTCTGGAGCTCGGTTACCAGCAGTATTTCGACATGCTGCCTGGCCTGCTGTCCGGCTTCGGCGTATCGGCCAACTACACCTACATCAACAGCAAACTCGACATGGGCTTGCCGGGGAACCGTAAATGGTGCACGCCGAGCACGGACGAGACGACGATCATCAGCGCGCTGGGCGGGTGCGACACCGACGGCCGCTACTTCAACGGCGACCTGCCTGTGATGGGCCTGTCGAAGAACGCGTACAACCTGGCGCTGCTGTACGACAAGGGACCGGTGTCGGCGCGCGTGGCGTACAGCTGGCGCTCGAGCGCGATGACGGCGATTCACACGTGGGGCACGTACGACTCCAGCGGCATCTCGATGAATCCGGACGACCCGAAATTCAATCAGGGCTATTCGGTGAACTACGTGCTGCCGGCATGGAGCGGTGCCTACGGACAGGTTGACATGGGCGTCCAGTACAAGGCCACGGAAAACCTGACCGTGAACTTCGACGTGTCGAACCTCACGGACGAGCTCTACAAGTCGTACAACCAGCAGGGCATCGGCATGAAGCTGAACGGCGTGTATTACACCGGACGGCGCTTCACGTTGTCGGCGCGCTACGCGTTCTAAGTTGTCGCAAGGCGCTTGCCTCCTGCGGTCCGAAGTCGAAACCGCGGGAGGCGTCGCCGCAACCCAGCCGCCTTGATGGCGGCCTTTTCTTTTTTTGCCGGCAGCCCGGTGCGGATGGGGTACACTTTCCGGCCGGCGTTTCTGTACTGGAGAACACCATGTCCGACAAGGCCATCCGTAAAATCGTCATCGTGGGCGGCGGTACCGCCGGCTGGATGACCGCGGCGCCGCTCGCGCTCAAGCTGGGCGGGTCGTGCGAGATCGTCCTCGTCGAGTCGCCGGAGATCGGCACCGTCGGCGTGGGGGAGTCCACGCTGCCGACGATCCGCTACTACAACCACGCGCTCGGCATCGACGGGGCGGATTTCGTCCGGCGCACGAAGGCCACGTTCAAGCTGGGCATCGACTTCCGCGACTGGGGCCATCTCGGCAACCGCTTCTTCCACGGCTTCAGCGATTTCGGCCCGACGATCGAGAACCGTCCGGCCTTCATGTACTGGCTGCGCCTCGCGCGCGACAACCCGAATATGCCGTCGTACGAAGAATGGTCGATCTCGACGGTGATGGCGCACGAGAACAGGTTCGTGCCGCCGTACGGCGACCAGCCCGGCCCCACCAATGCCTACACCTATGCGTTCCAGTTCGATGCGGGCCTGTATGCGCTGTACCTGCGCGAGTACGCGACGGCGCGCGGCGTGCGGCGCGTCGAGGGCACGGTCGGCAACGTCGAGCAGCATCCGGAAACGGGCTTCATCACGGCCCTGCAGCTGCAGGACGGCCGCCGCATCCAGGGCGACCTGTTCGTCGACTGCACGGGCTTCCGCGGCCTGCTGATCGAAGGCGTGTACAAGGCCGGCTACGAGGACTGGAGCGCCATGCTGCCCTGTAACAGCGCGCAAGCCGTGCCCAGCGCCCTGGCCGACCGCCTCACGCCGTACACGCGGTCGACGGCGAAGCCCGCGGGCTGGCAGTGGCGCATCCCGCTGCAGCACCGCAACGGCAACGGCCACGTGTACTGCGACGCTTTCATGTCGGACGAGGAGGCGGGGCGCGTGCTGCTGGACGGCGTGGACACCGAGCCGCTCGAGTCCCCGCGCCAGCTGCGCTTCACGACGGGCCGGCGGCGCAAGTCGTGGATCAAGAACTGCGTGGCGGTGGGCCTGTCGAGCGGCTTCCTCGAACCGCTCGAATCGACGAGCATCAACATCATCGAACTGGCGGTCGGCTGGCTGCTCCAGTACTTCCCCGACCGCGATTGCAGCCCGGAACTGGCCGACGAGTTCAACCGCCTGGCCGCGCAGCGCTACGAATTCGTGCGCGACTTCATCATCCTGCACTACAAGCTCACGAACCGCACGGATTCCGAATTCTGGCGCTATTGCGCCAACATGAAGGTGCCCGACACGCTGCAGCACCAGATCGAGCTGTTCCGCGCCACGGGCCGCGTCACGATCTACGACCGCGAGGGGTTCCAGGCCGATTCCTTCGCGGCGATCATGCTGGGCCACGGCATCCGCCCCGGGCGGAACGATCCGCTGATCGACCGCATGGACCAGGCGGCCCTGGCCGACCATTTCCGCAAGGTGCGCGCGACGATCCGCCAGGTGGTCGGCACGATGCCGGACCATGCCGCGCTCGTCGCCCAGGTCGCCGGGGCCGCCATGTGAAAATCGTATGCCCGCTGGACGATTTCATAATTGCGGGCACCGGGGCACGCTGGCACCATCGCGGGACAAGCAAAGAGCCGTCCCGCGAGCGGCCGTCACCTACCTTGGAAAGATACCGATGAAACGACGTGAACTCCTGCAGCACATGGCGGCCGCCATCCCGGCGCTCGCCATGTCCCCGTATGCCGGCGCCGCCGGCGCCCGCGTGCCCATGGCCACCGGCCCGTTCGAGCCGACCTGGCCTTCGTTGTCCAGATATGAAACGCCGGACTGGTTCCGCAACGCGAAGTTCGGCATCTGGGCGCACTGGGGTCCGCAGTGCGAACCGGAACACGGTGACTGGTACGCGCGCGGCATGTACGAGGAGGGCAGCGACCACTACAAGTATCACGTCGCGAAATACGGTCACCCGTCGAAGTTCGGCTTCAAGGACGTGATCCGCCGGTGGAAGGCGGCGCGCTGGAATCCGGACGAACTCGTGGGCCTGTACAAGAAGGCCGGGGCGAAATACTTCGTCGCGCTGGCCAACCACCACGACAACTTCGACCTGTACAAGAGCCGCTACCAGCCCGAGTGGAATTCGACGAAGCTGGGGCCGGGCAAGGACCTGGTCGGCGGCTGGCGCGACGCGGCCCGCAGGCACGGCCTGCGCTTCGGCGTGTCCGTGCACGCGGCGCACGCGTGGAACTGGTACGAGACGGCGCAGGGCGCCGACAAGACGGGGCCGCTGGCCGGCGTGCCGTACGACGGCCGGCTGAAGAAAGCCGACGGCAAGGGCCAGTGGTGGAACGGGCTGGATCCGCAGGCGCTGTATGCGCAGAACCACCCGCTCAGCAAGGACGGCGGCAGCACCGACGAGCGCTGGGCCTGGGGCGGCGGCGTCCTGCCGCCGGACAAGGCGTATGCGGACAAGCTGTACAACCGTACCGTCGACCTGCTCGACAACTACGACCCGGACCTGGTCTATTACGACGACACCGTGCTGCCCCTGTACCCGGTGAGCGACATCGGCATGCGCCTGGCCGCGCACATGTACAACCGCAGCGTCGCGAAGCACGGCAAGGTGGAAGCCGTCGTCAACGGCAAGATCCTCGACGAGGTGCAGCGCAAGTCGATGGTGTGGGATATCGAGCGGGGCCAGAGCCCGCGCATCGAACCGCTGCCGTGGCAGACCTGCACGTGCATCGGCAGCTGGCACTACGACCGCCGCATCTACGACAACAAGGCGTACAAGAGCGCGCAGACGGTCGTGCACACGCTGATCGACATCGTCAGCAAGAACGGCAACCTGCTGCTGTCCGTGCCGGTGCGCGGCGACGGCACCATCGACGAGCAGGAACGCGCGATCGTCGAGGAAATCGGCCGCTGGATGGCCGTTAACGGCGCGGGCATCTACGATTCGCGTCCGTGGGCGATCTACGGCGAGGGCCCGGTGGCGGAGGCGGCCGCGGCGCCGATGTCCGGCCCCGGCTTCAACGAAGGCAAGGGCAAGCCGTTCTCCGGCGCCGACATCCGTTTCACGACCGGCAAGGACGCCGTGTACGCGTTCGTGATGGGCTGGCCGGAAGACGGCAAGGTGACGATCAAGTCGATGCGCGCGGGCGGGGAACACCTCAAGCAGGCCGTGGCGCGCGTCGAACTGGTCGGCGGCGGCGCGCTCGCGTTCCGCCAGACACCCGAAGGCCTGCAGGTCACGCTGCCGCAGGCCAAGCCCGCACTCCCGTATGCCATTGCCCTGAAAGTCGCCTGACCATGAAACATGCACACCTGATCCCGGCGCTCGTCGCCGCCGCCGCCGCCGCGCTGCCGGCGCATGCCGCTACTCCGTACACGGTCGTCTCGCCCGACCACCGCACGCGGATCGAACTGACCGCCACCGATGGCAACCTGGCCTACACGGTCATCCGCGACGGCGTGACCGTCATCGCGCAATCGCCGCTGGGCCTCGCCACGACCCAGGGCGCGCTGGACGGCACGACCTTGCGCGTGACCGGCGTCGAGAACAAGACCGTCGACGAGACCTGGCGTCCCGTCGCCGGCAAGGCATCCACCGTGGCGGACCGCTACAGCCAGGTCGAGCTGCAGCTGGCCGGCAAGGACAAGCCGATCAGGGTCAACCTCGTCGCCCGCGCCTACGACGACGGCGTCGCCTTCCGCTACGTGCTGCCGCGCCAGCAGGTGGCCGGCGAGTTCGCCATCAACGGCGAAGCCACGCGCTTCGACTTCCCGGCCGACTACCGCTGCTGGGGCTTCAACCCGGGCCGCTTCGACAGCTCGCACGAAGGCGAATTCGACCCCGTGCCCGCATCCACCATCCGTCCGCACCACACGTTCGACGCACCGCTCGTGTGCAAGACGGGCAACAAGAAGACCACGTTCGCCATCGCCGAAGCGGACAAGCGCGGCTATGCCGGTGCGTACTACTCGGGCCGCGGCGACGGCGGCCTGGGCGTGGCCGTCGTGCTGACGCCGCACTACGACGGCGACGTGCAGGTGCAGGGCCCGGCCGTGCGTACGTCGCTGGCCGACGCACCCGTCGCCACGCCGTGGCGCGTGGTGATGGTGGCCGACACGCCGGGCGGCCTGACGGCGTCAAACCTGATCCCGACGCTGGGCAGTCCGTCGACGATCGCCGACACGAGCTGGATCAAGCCGGGCAAGGCGTCGTGGGACTGGTGGAACGGCTGGGCCGTCGACATGCCGGGCGCCGGCGTCAACACGGCGACGTACAAGGCCTATACGGATTTCGCCGCGAGCCTGGGCCTGCAGTACATCCTGATCGACGAAGGCTGGTACGAGGGCAGCTCCGAAAAACCGCTGCCGTCGAATCCTCTGAAGCCGATCCCCGAGATGGACATGAAGGAGATCATCCGCTACGCGAAGGAGAAGGGCATCGGCGTGTGGGTGTGGCTGCAGTGGAAGCAGCTCGACCGCCAGATGGACGACGCGTTCGCGCTGTATGAATCCTGGGGCATCAAGGGCGTGAAGGTCGACTTCATGGACCGCACGGACCAGGACATGGTGGACTTCTACCACAAGATCCTGTCGAGGGCCGCGAAGCACCACCTGATGGTCGACCTGCACGGCGCGTATCCGCCGGACGGCCTCACGCGCACCTATCCGAACTACATGACGCAGGAAGGCGTGATGGGCGCCGAGTACAACAAGTGGAGCGCGCGCGTCACGGCGACGCACAACGTGACCCTGCCGTTCACGCGCATGATCCTGGGCCCGATCGACTACACGCCGGGCGGCTTCCGTTCCATCGCGGCCAGGGATTTCATGGGCCAGCGCCGCAACGTGAAGCCGTTCGTGCAGACGACGCGCGGCCAGGCCGTCGCCATGTACGTCGTGTACGACTCGCCGTTCGGCATGGTGGCCGACAGCCCGGACGCCTATCGCAACGCGGACGGCTCCTGGGCCGACGGCGCGAAGTTCATCGGCGCCGTGCCCACCGCGTGGGACGAGACGCGCGTGCTGGACGGCGACATCGGCCAGTACATCGTGACCGCCCGCCGCAAGGGCGACACGTGGTACATCGGCGCGATGACGAACGAGTCGGGCCGTACGGTCGACGTGCCGCTGGACTTCCTGGCCCCGGGCGCCGGTTACTCGGCCGAGATCCTGGAAGACGGCAAGGACCGCAACCACCTGGCCGCACGCAGCGCACGCGTCACGAACAAGGCCCGGCTGAAGCTCAAGCTCGCCGGTTCGGGCGGCGCCGTCGTCACGCTGACGCCGGTCGCGCAATGATGCGGCCCACGCTGCGGACCGCGCTGGCGGCGGCTGTGCTGTTGCTGTGCCGGGACGCGGCGTTCGCCGCGATCCTGGACGTGCGCGAAGCGGGGACCGGCATCGAGTACCGGGTGGATGACACCCGCGTCAAGGTCGATTTCGTCACCGACCGCATCGTGCACGTCACGGCCACGCGCAACAAGGACTGGTCCCGGTCCGCGCACCTGATGCGGGCGGAGATCGCCGAGCGTCCGGGCCGGATCACGGCGAGCGACGAAGGCGGCGCCCGCGTCCTGCGTTCGGCGCAGGTGAGCGTCGCGGTGGACCGGGCGACGGGCGCGCTCGTGTTCCGCAACGCGGCCGGCGAGGTCGTCCTGCGCGAGGACGAGGCGGCGCCGCGCGCGTTCGAACGGGTGCCCGTCCTCAAGTCGGTGCCCGATCCGGCGACGGTGTCCATCGTCAAGACGGTGGACGGCGACCGCCAGGTGGCCGGCAAATATATCCAGCAGAAGGACCGCGACGCGTGGAAGGCGACGGCGCGGTTCCGCCTGCATGACGACGAAGCGCTGTACGGCCTGGGCTTCGACGAGACGGCCGACCTGGACCTGCGCGGCAAAACCAAGCGGCTGTACCAGCACAACCTGCGGATCGCCATTCCGTTCGTCGTGTCGACGCGCGGGTACGGCGTCCTGTTCGACACGTACAGTGCGCTGACGTTCGCGGATGGGAAGACGGGGACGTCGGTCACGGGCGACGTCGTGGACGATCTCGATTACTACTTCATCCTCGGCCCGTCGATGGATGGCGCGGTCCAGGGTTATCGCCAGCTGACGGGCGCCGCGACGATGTTGCCGCGCTGGGCCTTCGGCTATGTGCAGTCGAAGGAGCGCTACAAGACGCAGGACGAAGTCGTCGACACCGTCAGGGAATTCCGCAGGCGCCGCATTCCGCTCGACGTCATCGTGCAGGACTGGAATTACTGGACGCCGGACCACTGGGGCAGCCCGGTGCCGGAAGCGGCGCGCTATCCGGACCTGTCCGCGATGACGAAGGGCGTGCACGACCAGAACGCGCACGTCATGATCTCGATCTGGCCGAATCCGAGCCCGCTCGACGCACCCGGCAAGGAACTGAAGGACGGCGGCTACCTGGCCGGCGGTACGCCGTACGTCGATTTCTTCCGGCCCGAGGCCGCGGACGTCTACTTCCGCAACGTGTGGAAATACCTGGGCCGGCACGGCATCGATGCGTGGTGGTGCGATTCGACGGAACCGGAAGTGGCCGACTGGACGTGGGATCCGAAGCGTTCCGACCGCGCGGATGACGTCAACATCGACGGCCTGGCGCGCGTGATGGATCCGCAATACCTGAACGCCTATGCGCTCGTCGACGCGCAGAATCTGATGCGCAACTGGCGCAAACAGGCGCCCGACAGGCGCCTCGTGAACCTGACGCGGTCCGCCTATCCGGGCAGCCAGGCGGCGGGCGTCGTCGCGTGGACGGGCGATATCTCGGCCAAATGGCCCGTGTTCGCGCAACAGGTGGCGGCGGTCCAGAGCTACAGCGCGTCGGGCAACCCCTACATCACGTTCGACATCGGCGCGTTCTTCACCGCGCACGGCAAGCCCTGGTTCATGGACGGCGACTACGACGAGGGTGTCGCCGACCTGGGCTACCGCGAGCTGTACACGCGCTGGCTGCAATTCGGCGCGTTCCTGCCCATGTTCCGCAGCCACGGCACCGATACGCCGCGCGAACCCTGGCACTTCGGCGAGCCTGGCACGCCGTTCTACGACGCGATTCTCGACGCGATCCAGCTGCGCTACCGCCTGCTGCCGGCGATCTATTCGCAGGCCGGCCTCGTGCACCTGCGCGGCGCATCGTTCATCCGCCCGGTGGCGTTCGCGTTCCCGCATGACCCGCGCACGTACGACCTCAAGTCGCAGATGCTGTTCGGCGACGGCATCATGGTCAGCCCCGTGACGGCGCCCATGTATTACGCGGCCAACTCCACGCCGGTCGACGGCGCGGCGCGCACCCGCGACGTGTACCTGCCGGCGGGAACGTGGTTCGATTTCTGGACGGGCGAACGCGTGGCCGGCGCCCGCACGGTGACGGTGCCCGCGCCGATCGCCCGCATCCCGCTGCACGTGAAGGCCGGCACCATCATCCCGATGGGCCCGGCCGTGCAATACGCGTCGGAACAGCATGACGCGCCGGTCGAACTGCGGATCTATCCGGGCGCCGACGGCGACTACACGTACTACGAGGACGCGGGCGAGGGCTGGGGCTACGAGCGGGGCGAATACGCGCTCACCGGCATGCACTGGGACGACGCGGCGCGCACGCTGACGGTCGCGCAACGGCGTGGCAAGTTCCCGGGCATGAAGACGAAGCGCCGGTTCAAGGTCCTCGTCGTCGGCAGGGAGGGCGAGGCGACCGATCTCGTGTACGATGGGCGGGCTGTGACAATCAAACAATAATCCATCCAGGAACCGAGACATGAAGATCCGATTCGCTTCGACCCTGACGGTTGCCGTCCTGTGTACGCTGGGCGCCGCCGCGCATGCACAGGACACCGACGTCAACGCCGAAAAAGCCCGCGCCAACTTCGCCCGCCCCGTCGTCCTCGCGGCCGACGACGTGCGCGCCTTCGCCCCGCCGCCGGCCGGCTTCGCGGATGCGCAGCCGGGCAGCGCGCAGGGGAAGGTGGAGCCGTTCACGTACGCGTCGTCCGTGACGGGCACGCGCCGTACCGCGATGGTCTGGCTGCCGGCTGGGTACGATAAATCGCGCCGCTATCCCGTGCTGTACCTCCTGCACGGCATCGGCGGCAACCAGGACGAGTGGCGCGGCTACGTGCGCGCGCCGCAAGTCCTCGACAACCTGCTCGCGGCCGGCAAGATCGTGCCGATGATCGTCGTGATGCCGAACGGCCGCGCGCTGGCGGACGACCGCTCGCCGCCCGAGAACAAGGTCTTCACGCCGGAGAACGCGGCCGGCTTTGCGCGCTTCGAGCGCGACCTGCTGGATTCGCTGGTTCCCGCGGTCGACGCCGCGTATCCGACGCTGAAGGACAGCGCGCACCGCGCCATCGGCGGCCTGTCGATGGGCGGCGGCCAGGCGCTGAACTTCGGCCTGGGCCACCCGGAGGCGTTCAACTGGGTGGCGGGCTTCTCGCCCGCGCCGAACACGGAGGCGCCCGCGAAGCTGGCCGCGGAGGCGGCGCAGGCGAAGGGCAAGCTGAAACTGGTGTATCTGTCGTGCGGCAACCGCGATGGCCTGATCAACGTCGCGCAGGGCGTGCACCGCCAGCTGCGCGACCAGGGCGTCGCCCACGTGTGGAACGTGGACGGGTACGGGCATGACCGGGACAGCTGGGCAGAAAATCTTTACCACTACGCCCAGCTCATCTTCCGTTAACTTTCCTCGACGATGACGAGATCCCACGGCGCCAGCGTGACGGTCTCGTCTGCCTTGACGGCGCGGGACGTCAGCAGGTCCGTGCCGGCCTTGTGGCGGTACGTGAACGTCGCGGGGTTGCCCGAGTAGTTGAAGTAGTAGCGGATCGTCTTGCCGAACCGGTTGACGCCCGTGCGCGCCTGGATGTGCGACGGCAGTTGCTGGTCCGGTCCGATCAGGCCCTTCTCCAGCAGCACGGATTGCAGGACGGCCTTCTGCAGCTTGTCCGACAAATACGTACCTTCGTAGACGGCCTTGCCGGCGCCGTACTGGTTCGCCGTGATGGCCGGCCAGCGGCCGAAGAACGGGTGGTCGTACCACGCGAGGGCCTTCGCCGTATCCAGCTGCAGGAACTCGGCCCAGTGGCGCACCTTGTTGTCGTCGCCGGCCTGGAACGGGTCGCCCTTCAGTGCGAGCGGTTGCGCGAGGTTCGAGAATTCCTGGTAGTGGAAGCCGAGCACCTGGCGCAGCGGGCCGGGGGCCATCGTCCAGCGCACGGCCGCGTTCTCGTTCGCGAAGCCGCTCTTGAAGCCCATCACGACGTGGCCGCCCTTGCGCACGAACTCCGCGATCCGGGCAAGCAGGGCGTCGTCCGCGATGTACAGCGACGGCACGACCAGGACCTTGTACGCGGACAGGTCCGCCGTCTCCGGGAACACGAAGTCGGTGCCCACATTCAGGTCGTACAGCGCGCGGTGGATCTGGCGCACCTCCGAGCCGTAGTCGGCGTTGCTGCCCGCCGCGCCCCATTGCGTCTGTTTCGCGAACGGCATGTCGTTGATGGCGTTGAGGGAGTCGCGGCTCCACAGGATCGCCACGTCGTTACGGATGCGCAGGTCGACGAGGCGCTGGCCGATCTTCTGCAGCTCCTTGCCGGTGCGGCTCATTTCCGCGTAGGCGCGGTTCGGCTCGAGGTCGTGCGACAGCACGCCTTTCCAGTACGTCTCCTGGTTCGCGTGGATCGACGCCCAGTGCCAGTACTCGACCATGTTGGCGCCGTTGGACAGGTGCGTATAGACGTCCTGGCGGAACTGGCCGTCGTACGGCGGGTACTGGAACGAGGAACTCCAGTCGGTCGTCTGCGCATTCGTTTCCGTGACGAGGAAGTTGCCGCCCTTGAGCGAGCGCGTGAAGTCGCCGTCCAGCTTCTGGGCCGCGCCGTTGTACTGGTCCTGCGTGCCCCAGTGGTAGATGTTCACGCCGGCGACGTCGAGCTTCTTCGCCACCGCTTCCTCGTTCACGTCGCCGTGCAGGGAGCCGGCGAAATCGTGCGTAACGAACTGGCGCGGGCCCGCGCATTCGCGCACGAGCTGCGCCTGCCAGTGCAGGAAGTCCGTCACGCGCATCTGGCTCCAGCGCGACCATTCCAGCTTGTAGCCCGTGCTCTGGGCACCGTCGGGGCGGGGCAGGTCGGTCCACGAATGCAGGTCCTGGCCCCAGTAGTTCAGGAACCAGGCGCGGCTGAGGTTTTCCGGCGTGCCGAATTTCTTTTCCAGGTAGTGCTGGAAGCGGATGAAGACGTCGTCGTTGGCGGCGCCGTAGCTGGCCGTCTCGTTGTCGACCTGCCAGCCGATCACGTTCGGATTGTCCTTGTAGTGCGCGACGATGCGGCGGATCAGGCGCTCCGCGTAGAAGCGGTAGGCCGGGGAATCGGTGTTCATGTTCTGGCGCATGCCGTACGTGTTCTTCGCGCCGTTGAATTTCGTGGCCAGGATTTCCGGGTGCTGGCGGGCCATCCACGCGGGGATCGAATAGGTGGGGGTGCCCATGACGACCTTGATGCCGGCCTTGCCCATCGCGTCGACGACCCGGTCCATCCACGCCGTGTCGAAGCGGCCGTCCTCCGGCTCCCACAGGCTCCACGTCGATTCGCCCAGGCGCACGACGTTGAAGCCGGCCGCCTTGATCATCTGGACATCCTTGTCCAGCCGCTCGTAGGGCATGTATTCGTGATAGTAAGCGGCGCCGTACAGGACGGTCGGCATATCCGGCTGCGCGGCCGCCGCGGGGGCGCACGCGCCACCCGCGAGTGCGCACGCCAGCGCGAGCGGGAGGAGTCTCCGTGTGAACATTCGTTACCTTTCTTATGGATACAGGTCTGGACAGTAAGGGATTCTGACCTGACGCGGCGGGTGGGGCAATTACGAAATTCGCTTCCTGCCATACGATTTGTCGCAGGTATCCGCGCTGGGCAATTTCGTATGCACGGCTGGCGTTTTTCACAATTGCGGCGGCGCGTCATGGCTTCCACAATGGCGGGGTAGTCTCCTACCGCCTGGCATGGTAGGTTTTATGGGGCGGCCCTGGGCCGCCCCTTTTTTTGCCATCGTATTGACCGGGCTGTTATGATCGGAACGATCAAGGATCACTCACCGGCCGTACGACGATGCAAGAGTTTTACAGGAAGTCGCTGCTCTTTTTGATTGCGCTGCTGATCGTGGATGCGCTGCTGGCGGCGTTGTTCATTTTCCTCAGCCAGCCGACCTACTCGCTGTCGCCGGCGCTCCGGAACGGCGTCCGCTGGGAACTCTCCGCCGCGAGCGACAGGATCATGGGCGGTACGTCGACGAGCACGCTGCGCGATGCCGCCCCCGGTTCGCTGGCGTTCGATTACCGGCTGACGAAGGTCGCGACGTATCCGTTCATCGGCGCGCGCTTCTTTGCCAAGGATGCGAAGGGAAACGAGGCCAGGATCGACCTGCGCAAATACGACACCATCACGTTTGTCGCGCGCTGTGCGCCGGCCTATCCGATGATGCTGGGTATCGCGATCTTCGACGACAAGATCTCGGTCCAGGGCCAGCCTCTCACCTACCGGTCGCCCGGCACGTACTTTTCGTGCAACGAGCAGGGCGTGCCCGTGACCCTCGACTTGCGACGGCTGACCGTCCCCGGCTGGTGGCTGTCGATGATGAAGCTTCCCCTGTCGTCCCAGGATTACCAGCTGGACAAGGTAGTGCAATTCTCGTTCGGATCGAGTCCGCAGACGCCGTTCGACGTCGATTCCCATGTCGAGATCAGCAATATCAAATTGCACAGCCGCGATTACCGGTATATCGTCGCGCTTGCGGTCATTCTGGTTGCCAGCTGGATTTTATTCGGCATCTGGTTTTTCCGCACCCATACGCGGACATTGGCCGCCAGCCTGAATTCCAGATTGAAAAAGGATTTGCCGCTGGCCGCATATCGCGAATTGACGGTGCAGCCGTATCGGGACGAGGAAAAGGCGTCCGTCCTGAAATTCATCGCGACGAATTACACGAATCCGGAACTCGATCTGGAAAGCGTGGTGGCCGGCACCGGCGCCAACCGGAATAAAGTGAATGACCTGCTGAAGACGGAACTCGGCATGACGTTCACCGGTTATGTGAATAAATTGCGGCTGACGGAAGCGGCGCGCCTGCTGACGGAAAAAAGCGCCGCTACCGTGGCCGAGATCGCCTATTCGGTCGGCTACGCCAACGTGTCCTACTTCAACCGTTTGTTCAAGGAAGAGTACGGCTGCACGCCGAAGGCGTTCCGGACGCTGGCCCTCGACCAGGCATCCGCGGACGTCGAGCCGCCGCCAAAAAAGGTGGGAAACGGCTGATCCAGCCTTCCACTCCCTGCAAAACTGATCGTACTTTTTGCACGGTGAAAGAAATCCGCGTGCTGACGTTATAGGCGCCCCGGGGTGGGGTCCTATTCTTGAGCTGAAGGGGCGCCGCCACCGGCACCCCGGTCACGCTACGAGGAACCATCCCATGACTGCGCATGTCCCGTGCCCTTCCCATTCCAGTCACGCGCTCGCAACGAGCGTATTTCCGACTGCCGGAACACATCAACCATTGTTTGCCCCGATTTGCCGGGCATGATGCCGCCTGATCTCCTCGCTGCTGTTTTATCTGTTTACTAAACATGCCATTCCGGGCCCGTTTAGCCCGGAAACAAAATAAGAATAGTTTCACAGGGAGACGACAATAGTGAAAACGACGAAAGCCTATCGGATAGCGCTGCTATTCAACGGAAACAAAACCTTCGACCGCGAAGTGATTGCCGGAATTGCCGGCCATCTGGGCGGTACGCGCGTGGCCTGGGATTTATTTTTGGAAGAGGATTTCCGCCTGCGCCTGAATGGAATGGATCGCTGGCAGGGCGATGGCGTCATCGCCGATTTCGACGATCCGGCCGTCGTCAGGGCATTATCCGGCTGCACGGTACCGGTGGTCGGCGTCGGCGGGTCCTATGCGAATGAAGACGCATACCCGCCCGGCGTGCCGTATGTCGCGACCGATAATTTCAAGCTCGTCAAGCTGGCCCGCGACCACCTGATCGACGTCGGCCTGCAACGCTTTGCCATGTTCAGCCTGCCCGAAGCGCAGGAGAGCCGCTGGGCGCAGGAGCGCGAGCGGGCGTTCCGCACCCTGATGGCGGAAGACCGGATGGAAGCGGAGATCTTCCGCGGCTGCGAGACGAATGCGGCATCGTGGGATGCGGCGGTGCAGGGCCAGATCGACTGGCTGCGCAGCCTGCCCAAGCCCGTGGGCGTCATCGCCGTGACGGACGCGCGCGCCCGCCAGTTGCTGCAGGCCTGCGCCATCGCCGGCATCTCGGTGCCGGAGCAGGTGGCGCTGATCGGCATCGACAACGACCCGCTCGTGCGCATGCTCACCCGGATCCCGCTCAGTTCCGTGATCCAGGGGGCGCACGAGATGGGCCGCACGGCGGCGCACCTGCTCGAGCAGATGCTGCACGGCGTGCGCCTGTCGAACACGCGCATCCTCGTGCCGCCGGCTGGCATCAACGTCCTCGCGTCGAGCCGCTTCCAGGCCGTCAAGCATCCGCACGTGATGCGGGCCTGCCACTACATCCGCCAGTACGCGTGCCAGGGCATCAAGACGCACCAGGTGGCCGAGTACGTGGGCGTGTCGCGCTCCTCGCTGGAAGTCTACTTCCGCCAGGAGCTGGGTTGCAGCGTGCACGACATGATCCTCAAGTCGAAGCTGGAAGCGGCCAAGGCGGGACTGGAAAGCGGCGAACGGAGCATCGCGGACGTGGCGCTGGGCTGCGGGTTCACGTCCACGCAGTACATGCACCTCGTGTTCAAGCGCGAACTCGGCTGCACGCCGCGCGCCTGGCGCGACCGGGCACTGGGGGAGCGCACCGCGGCGTAGCGTCGGCGAGAATCGTTCGGCCCCTTGGTGATTTTCGTAATTGAAACACCATGCGCGGGCCGGGAGAATGGCTTCATATCGGAAATCGGGAAGCCAGACTGCAATGACGATCCACCTCATTCCGGGCGCCCCGGCAGCAATGGCCGGCGAACGCTCGTTCACGCTCGAGAACGCGGCCGGCATGACCGTGACGATCGCCGAACGGGGCGCGCAGCTGCGCGCCTGGGTCGCGCCGGACCGTTACGGCCGCATGGCGGACGTGGTACAGTCCGCCGCAGTCAGCCTGCCGTCCGGCGGCCGCTCCGCCCGCTGGGAAGGCCGGCAGGCGAACGGCGTCGTCTCGCTGGCGCTCACCTCGGGCGGCGACGGGGCCGGGATGCTCGTGCATTACCGGCTGGACGACGAGGGCGGCCTGGCGATCGAGTACCAGGCCGTGGCCGGCGTGCCGACGCCGCTCGCGTCGCTGGCGCATCCCGCTTTCAATCTCTCCGGCAGCCTGGCCGACGTGGACGACCACATGGTGCAGATCGATGCCGACTATTTCGAGGAAACGGGGCCGGCCGGTACGCCAGCCGGCGTGGCCGCCGTGGGCGGGACGGCATTCGACTTCCGCCAGGCGGCCGCCATCGGTCCGCGCCTGCGCTGGACGGACACCCAGCTGCAGCGGGCCGGCGGCTTCGATCACTGCTTCTGCGTGCGCAACCACTTCGCCGGCGGCCAGGGGCAGCTGCGCGAAGTGGCCCGCGTGTTCGACCCGGCTTCCGGACGCCGCCTCCAGCTTCACACGACCGAGGCCGCCGTGCGCTTCAGCAGCGGGGCGGGCATTGCGGGCATGTCGCGCCTGGACGCGTTCCGCATCGAAGCCCACGCGCGTCCCGGCCTCATGAGCGCGGCGTGGCCGCGCGTGATGCTGCATCCGGGGCAGGTGTACCGGCAGACGACGGTCTACCGGTTGTCGTTGCAGGCGTAACGTCGATGTGACGCGTCACGGCAACGTGATCGTCAAATTGGCCGCCCGCGGCGCCATCTTGACGACGTCGCTGTACGCATTCATGCGCGCCTCGCTCGTATGCGCGAGCGACGTGCGCAGTCCCACATAGCCCAGCACGCAGATCAGGCCGAACACGGAATACAGCACCCACAGCGGCAGGTCGCTGCGCAGCTTGTGGCGGATCTGGTCGGGACGGTCCGCGTGCGGCGCGAAGCCGCCGCGCTTGCCCTTCATGTGCGCGATCTCGTCGCCCAGGCGCGACGTCAGGTAGTTCAGCTTTTCCGTCCCCTCCAGGATGTAGCGGCCCTGGAAGCCGAGCAGGAGGCACATGTGGAAGACTTCGAGCGCTTCCACGTGGGCGCTGCCGCGCGCCCGCAGCTGTTCCAGGCGCTCGAAGAAGTGCTCGCCCGCGAGCTGGTCGCCGAACAGCTGCAGCTGCAGCGGGCGGCGCTCCCACGCGTCGCGGATCGTGAACTGCGAGCGCAGGATGATCTCGTCGACCGCGGCGCAGAACGCGTATTTCGCGGCGTCGACGTCGTCCGGCGACGCGTTCTGCTTGCGCGCGTTGCGGCCGAAGTCGTCGAGGAATTGCGTCATCTTGCGCGCGAACGCGGCGTCGTCCTGCGGGCCGTTGCCGTTCTTGAGCATGAACAGGGCGTAGAAGCCGTCGTACATCAGGTCCAGCAAGGTCTGCGGCGCGGCCGGCGCGGCCGCCGGGCTGCCGGCGGCCATGAGGGAAGGTGCGGTTGCGGTGGTCATGGTGGGTCTCTCGGGTTCAGGAGGTCACGGCGACGAGGTCGGGCTTGATGTCCGCCATGCTGCCGGGGACGTAGATCGAGATCGACTGCGCCTGCAGCATGCGCTCGTACATCTGGCCCTTCGCTTCGATGGCGAAGTAGACGGCGTCCGGCCGCACCGGCACGGCGGCGGGTACCTGCGGCGCGTGCACGAGACGCACGCCGGGCATCGCCGACAGCACGAATTTTTCCACGTCGTCCGGCGCGCCGATCTTCAGCCGCAGCGGCACCACGTCCACCAGTTCGCTGGCCGGCATGTCGCCGGAGACGGCGAGGTAGAACGTCGTCTTGTCGTCGATCTTTTCCGAGTCCAGCATGCCGTGCCAGTACGACGGCTTCACCTCGCGCAGCGCGATGGCGAAGTAGCGCGACGAGATCACGGTGTCGAGCAGTTCGCGGATGATCTGGTGCAAGGTCGCGAACGCGGGACCGGGATCGGCGTGCTGGTAGGGCGGCAGGTCGGCCAGGGTCCAGCTCTTCGAGAACGTCATCAGGCTGCCCGCCAGCGACAGCAGTTGTTCGTACAGCCGTTCCGGATGCAGCGACGGATGGTGGAAGTAGTGCGACAGGGCCGCGCATGCCGTGCTGGCCGTGTGCAGCAGCCAGAACGACGACATGTCGCCCGAGCGGAATTCGATCACGTGCCGGCTCGGCTCGCGGTGATGGCCGTACAGGGCGCTCACCTTCGCCTGCAACGCGTCCAGCAGGCGGCGCAGCTGGAGGAACAGCACGGGCGCGCTCCTGATCGTGAGGCTGGGCGGCACGAACGAGCCGTCCACCTCGAACCCGCCCGTGGCCGCGCGCCGCAGGCGCAGCACGGGCACGTGGACGTAGGCGTCCAGCGGCTCCCCATCCGACACGAGGCGGACCGTCTTGCGCAGATACGTGAGCTGCGCGCTCGCGGCCTGCGTGTACAGGTCCGGCGTGTCGCGGTCCAGCTGGGAAAAGCGCGCGGCGTGCGCGCCGTCGCCGTCGGTCCGGTGTCCGCTGAAGTTGGCGCCGTAGGGCTTGAAGCCGGGCAGGGCGGCATGCCACGTCACGGTCTGCACGGATTGCGGCAGCTGGCTCAGGTCGATCGCGTCCGGCAGTTCGTCCCCGCCCGGGGCCGAATACAGCTCGCCGTCGGGAAAACGCAACGACAGTTCGAGCAGGCGCAGCGCGTCGTTGGCCAGCGCGTCGCGGTCGATCTGGATCGCGACGACGCCCCAGGCATACGGGTGCAGCAGACCCGCCGTGCGGTGCAGCCGATCCTCGTGGTACTGGTCCTGTTGCTGGAAATGCTGGGGTCGAAGGAACAATCCTTCGCCCCATAAGATTTTGCCGCTCATGCGTTGGTTATCCCCTGGCGCTGCTGAAAATGAAAATGGCAGAACAGTAACATTTCTTACGGAAATGTAGCGCACGATTATGACACAAATTTTCTTTGTGATAATTCGTGATATTTCTTTGGCATAACGCGAAATGCCGTCAGGTTACAAGGTGGATCGCTGGGAAATAGTGGAAATTGGTGAGCATTTCACTCCTCATCGACCCGCGTACGATTGTAAATAAAATTGAGGTTGATCAATAAAACAATTCTGATACTATAAAAAAAGTTTTACAAAGTTAATACCAGTGCATCAAATAGTTCACCCTTTGCGAGGACCCGCATGACCCCAGCATTCCCCGTCGGCCGCATCAGCCGCCTCCTCGGCGCCACTGCCTGCGCCATCCTTTTGTCCGCCTGCGCGTCGACGAAGCCCGAACTGGCCGACAAGCCGCCGGTGCCCACGATGGACGAGCTGCTCGCCAAGGCCAACGAGGCCAGCACCGCCGGCCGCAAGGAAGACGCGGTCACGCTGTGGAAGGAGGCCGCCGCCGCCTACCCGGCCGACAAGACGCCGTGGTCCAGCATCGCCCAGACCCGCTACGACGCCGGCCAGTACGGCGAGGCGATCGTCAGCGCCCAGGAAGTGCTGGTGCGCGACCCGAACGACCGCCTGGCCAACAGCATCATCGCCATCAGCGGCCTGCGCCTGTCGACGCGCGCCCTGGCCGACCTGAGCCGCCAGAACAACCTGTCCGGCTCGATCAAGACGGAGTCGCAGGACCTGGCCAGGCTGCTGCGCGAGAGCCTCGGCGAGCAGGTGCTCGTGCCGCCGCCCGTGCAGACCACGCCGCCCGCGAAAGCCGTCGCGAAGGGCAAGGTCAAGCCGAAGGCGAAGCAGGCCGTCGCCGCCGGCGCGTCCGGTGCCGATCCGTTCGGCGCACTGAAATAACACGTCCGAACCAACCCACAGGGGAACCCCATGTCCAGAAATTCCAGTGTGCAGAAAAAACTGCAGAAAGTCCGCCCGCCGCGCGTGCAAATGACGTACGACGTGGAGATCGGCGACGCGATCGAGAACAAGGAGCTGCCGCTGGTCGTCGGCGTCGTCGGCGATTTCGGCGGGAATTCCGTAGTCCCGCAAAAACGCCTGAAGGAGCGCAGCTTCGTCGGCATCGACCGCGACAACTTCGACGAAGTCATGAAGGGCATCGAACCGCGCGCCACGTACCGCGTGAACAACGAACTCACGGGCGAGGGCGGCCAGTTCGCCGTCGACCTGACGTTCCGCTCGATGGACGACTTCCGTCCCGAGTCCGTCGTGAACCAGGTCGAGCCGCTGAAGAAGCTGCTCGAGGCACGCACCAAGCTGGCCGACCTGCGCAACAAGCTGGCCGGTAACGACAAGCTCGAAGACCTGCTCAACGACGTGTTGAACAGCACCGAAACCCTGGCCAAGCTGGGCCAGCAGCCCACGAAAGAGTGATCATGTCCGCACTCCAGAATGCGGCCCTCGCGGCCGACACCGATACGACCGTTGCTCCCGAGGCCGACCTGCTCGACCGGATCGTCGAGCAGAGCAAGGTGGCCAAATCCAGCGCCGAGCATGCGCGCGCCCGCGACCTGATCGCGGAACTGGTCAACCAGGTCATGGAGGGCACGGTCGTCGTGTCCGACAACCTGGCCGCCACCATCGACGCCCGCGTGGCGGAGCTGGACCGCCTGATCTCGGCCCAGCTGTCGGCCGTGATGCACGCGCCGGAATTCCAGAAGCTGGAGTCCAGCTGGACGGGCCTGCACTACCTCGTCAGCAACACGGCGACGGGCCCGAACCTGAAGGTCAAGATGCTCAACGCGACCAAGCGCGAGCTCGTGAAGGACTTCCAGAGCGCCATCGAGTTCGACCAGAGCACCATGTTCCGCAAGGTCTACGAGGAAGAATTCGGCACCTTCGGCGGCGCGCCGTTCGGGGCGCTGCTGGGCGACTTCGAGATCACGCGTCAACCGGAAGACATGTATTTCATCGAGCAGATGTCGCACGTGGCGGCGGCCGCGCACGCGCCGTTCATCACGGCCGCGTCGCCCGAGCTGTTCGGCCTCGAAAGCTATGCCGACCTGGGCAAGCCGCGCGACCTGTCGAAGATCTTCGACACGGTCGAATACGCGAAATGGAAGGCGTTCCGCGAATCGGAAGACGCGCGCTACGTGGGCCTCACGCTGCCGCGCTTCCTGGGCCGCCTGCCGTACAACCCGGCCGACGGCGCCACCACCGAAGGCTTCAACTACGTCGAGGACGTGGACGGCACCGACCACCACAAATACCTGTGGTGCAACGCGGCCTACGCGTTCGGCACGAAGCTGACGGGCGCGTTCGAGGACTACGGCTGGTGCGCGGCGATCCGCGGCGTGGAAGGCGGCGGCCTCGTGGAAAACCTGCCGACGCACACGTTCAAGACGGACGAGGGCGAGATCGCGCTGAAATGCCCGACCGAGATCGCCATCACCGACCGCCGCGAAAAGGAGCTGTCGGACCTCGGCTTCATCTCGCTCGTGCACTGCAAGAATACGGACTACGCGGCCTTCTTCGGCGCGCAGTCGGCGCAGAAGGCGCGCAAGTACGCCAGCGACGCGGCCAACGCGAACGCCGTGCTGTCGGCCCAGCTGCAGTACATCTTCGCCGTCTCGCGCATCGCCCACTACATGAAGGCCATGATGCGCGACAAGATCGGCAGCTTCGCCGCCGCGTCGAACGTCGAGGATTACTTGAACCGCTGGCTGACGCAGTACGTCCTGCTGGACGACAACGCGAGCCAGGAACAGAAGGCGCAGTTCCCGCTGCGCGAGGCGAGCGTGCAGGTGCAGGAAGTGCCGGGCCGTCCGGGTGTCTACCGGGCCGTCTCGTTCCTGCGTCCGCATTTCCAGCTCGACGAACTGTCCGTCTCGCTGCGCCTCGTCGCGGAGCTGCCGGCATCGGCCACCTGATTCACAACTTTGTAGTCCCCCCGTATCAACCGAGAACTGAAAGGAAGAACACAACATGGCAATCGACGTCTACCTGCAAATCGACGGCATCAAAGGCGAGTCCGCCGACAACGCACACAAGGACTGGATCGAAGTGAAGAGCGTCCAGTGGGAAGTCCTGCAACCGAAATCGGCCACCGCGTCGACCGGCGGCGGCCACACCGCCGAGCGCACCGAGCACAAGGACATCGTCGTCTCGAAGCTGGCCGACCTGGCCACCCCGATCCTGCTGCAGACCTGCTCGTCGGGCAAGACCATCCCGAAGGCGAAGTTCGAGTTCCTGCGTGCAGACGGCCAGGGCGAGCGCGTCAAGTACTTCGAGATCGAACTGGAAAACGTCCTGATCTCCAGCGTCTCGCCGTCCGTCGAGCCGGGCAACATCCTGACCGAAGACGTGTCGCTGAAGTACTCCAAAGTGAAATGGAAGTACACCCAGCAGAAGGTCAACGGCGGCATCGGCGGTAACACGTCGGGCGGCTGGGACCTGTCGGCCAACAAGATCGCGGCCTGATAGCGCGCCGGCACGATGTCCGCCAAAGGATTCATGCCGGGCCTGTTCGATCGTTTGATCGACAGGCCGGGCCAGGGGCCCACGGGCACCGTGCCGCGCGTCTCGCTCGAGGAAATGAAGGATTCGGTGGCGCGCGACCTGGAGGCGCTGCTGAATACCCGCGCCGTGATGCCGGAAGAGACATTCCGGCGCTTTCCCGAATGCGCGCGCTCCATCGTCGCGTACGGCCTGCACGATTTCGCGGGCCTGTCGCTGTCTTCCACGGACGACCGCGCGTTCATCTGCAGGAGCCTGGAAGCGGCGATCGCGCGCCACGAACCGCGCCTGCGCAACGTGCAGGCCAGGCTCGAACTGCGCGAGGATGCCGTCAACCGCCTGAATTTTTCGATCACCGCGCTGATGGTCGTGAGCGCGGCGCACGAGCCGGTCAACTTCGACGCCGTGCTGCAGCCCTCCAGCCAGCATTACACGATCAGCAAGGCCCGCCGTCCGGCGGCGCCGGGAGCCTGAGTTGGACCAGTTATTACCGTATTACGAGCAGGAGCTCGGTTTCCTGCGCCGCCACGCGCGCGAATTTTCCGAGCGCTACCCCAGGATCGCCGGCAAGCTGCTCATCGGCGGCGAAGTGTGCGAAGACCCGCACATCGAACGCATGATCGAATCGTTTGCGCTGCTGAATTCCCGCATCGCCAAGCGCCTCGACGACGACTACCCCGAATTCACCGAAGCGCTGCTCGACGTCCTGTACCCGCACTACCTGCGCCCGTTCCCGTCCTGCTCGATCGCGCGCATGGACTTCGGCGCGGCCGCCGCGCAGCCCGGCGCCGCCGGCGAGATCCCGCGCGGCACGCAGCTGGCCACGCGCCCCGTGCGCGGCGCACCGTGCACGTTCCGCACCGCGTACCCCGTCACGGTGGCGCCGCTGGACCTGGTGCGCGCCCGCTTCGACGCCATCCTCGACGCGCCCGACGCCGTGCGTCCGCCGCCGCAGGCGACGTCGAAACTGTCGATCACCCTGGCCGCGACGGGCGCGAATCCGATCGCGGGCCTGAAGCTGGCGAGCCTGCGCGTGTTCATCGACGGCGAGCCGTCGTTCTGCGCCGCGCTGCGCGACGCACTGTTCATGCGCGGCGTGTGCGCGTACGCGGAAGGCGACGGCAACGGCCGCTGGGTCCCGCTGTCGAAAATCCCGCTGCAACCGGCCGGCTTCGGCGAGGACGAGTCGCTGATCGATTTCCCGGCCCGCTCGCACACGGCATACCGCCTGCTCACCGAGTATTTCTGCTTCCCGGAGAAGTTCAACTTCTTCGACATCGACCTCGCGGCATTGACGGCCGCGCTGCCGGCGGGCACGCGCACCATCACCCTGCACCTGGCCTTGAGCGGCCTGCGCGCGGATTCCAACGCGGCGCGCATGCTCGGCACCTTGTCCGCGACTAACCTGCTGCTGGGCTGCACACCGGTGGTGAATCTGTTCCGCCAGCGCGGCGAACCGATCCGCCTGACGCACACGACGGCGAGCTATCCCGTGCTGGCGGATGCGCGCCGCGCGTTCGCGTTCGAGGTGCAATCGATCGACAGCGTGCGTCTCGTGCGCCAGACGCCGCAGGGCGAATCCATCGTCGAATTCCGCCCGTTCTATTCGCTGCGCCACGGCCAGATGCCCGACAAGAGCGGCCATTACTGGATCATGCGGCGCGACCCGCTGCTGGCCGAACGGAGTCCCGGCTACGAGACCCAGATCTCCCTCGTCGACATCGATTTCGACCCGGCCGAGGTGGAGACGGACACCCTGAGCATCGAGCTCACGTGCACGAACCGCGACCTGCCGGCACTCCTCTCGTACGGCGTGCGCGGCGGCGACCTGTTCATCGAGGGCGGGTCGACGGTGCAATCGATCAGCTTCCTGCGCAAGCCGACGCCGTCGTACCGCTTCGAGCGCGGGCGCGGGGCGCACTGGCGCCTGATCTCGCACCTGTCGCTGAACCACCTGTCGCTGTCGGGCGGCGGCATTGCCGCGTTCCGCGAGATGCTGACGCTGTACGACCTGCCGCGCTCCCCGGCGACGCAGCGCCAGATCGGCGGCATCCTCGCCGTCGAGCATCGGCCCGCGACCGCGTGGCTGCCGGGGAACCCGTTCGCCTGCATGGTGCGCGGCATCGAGGTGCGCCTGACGATCGACGAGGAAGCGTTCGTCGGCAGCGGCGTCGACGCGTTCGCGCATATCGTGGAACGCTTCCTCGGCCTGTACGTGCACGCCAACAGCTTCACGCAACTGGTGATCGTTTCCAACAAGACCGGAGGAGAGCTGCTGCGATGCACGCCCCGAAGCGGCGATTTGAGCCTGCTGTAATCGAACGGCTGTTCGCGCAGCCGTACCGCTTCCAGTATTTCCAGGCCGTGCGCATGATCGAGCTGTGGCTGCGCCGGCGCGGCATGGCGGAGGAGGGCGCGATCGCGAACTTCCTGCGTTTTACCAATTCCACCTCGCTCGCCTTCCCGGCCAGCGAGATCGAATCGTTGCAGCCGGAACCGCGTGCCGTCGAGCCGAAGAGCGCCGCGCTGGCCGCCGCGTTGCGGTCGCAGGAGCTGAAGTACGTGCGCCTGACGCCCACGTTCATGGGCCTGCTGGGTTCGAGCGGCGCCTTGCCTGCCCATTACACGGAACGGGTGGCCGCGCAGCAGATCGCCGAACGGGACGACGGCCCGCGCGCCTTCCTCGACACGTTCTCGAATCGCACCCTGGCGCTGTTCTACGAAGCGTGGCGCAAGTACCGGCTGGAGCTGAAATACGGCGGCCGCAAGGACGGCTTCCTGCCGCTGCTGCTGTCGCTGGCCGGCATGGGCCACGCGTCGCTGCGGCGGCGCCTGTCCGACCATGGGGACGGCGTGCTGGACGAATCCGTCGCCTACTTCGCCACCGCGATGCGCCAGCGGCCCGCGTCCAGCGTACAGATCGCGCGCGTGCTGTCCGAGTATTTTGGCCAGCCCGTGCGCGCCGAGCAGTTCATCGGCCGCTGGTACGACGTGCCCACCGCGCAGCAGACGGCGCTCGGCCTCGGCAACGCGACCTTGGGCGGCGGCGCGATGGCCGGCACGCGCGTGTGGCAGCGCGACCTGCGCCTGCGCCTCGTGATCGGCCCGCTGGACCTGAAGGCCTACGAATCGTTTCTGCCTGGCGGCCGCGCCGCGCGCGCGCTGGGCAACATGGTCACCATGTTCACGGGGCTGTCGCTCGAATACGAAGTGCAGCTCGTGCTGCGCGCGGCCGACGTGCAGGGTGTCGCGCTGTCCGGCACGCGCAGCGCGGGCGGCCGCCTGGGCTGGGACGGCTTTCTCGTCGATGGCCCCCAGACCAAAGACCGCGCAGACGTGCGCTATGAGATTCACGCAAACTAAGGCCAACTGAAAGAGGACACGATGAGCATCAACCTGAAAACCCTGATCGGCAAACTGGACGACACGTGCCGCGCGGCCGCCACGCGGGCGGCGAGCCTGTGCGTGTCGCTGGGGCAGTACGAGGTCGACATCGAGCACCTGTTCCTCGCGCTGCTGGAACAGCCCGCGTGCGACGTGGCCGTGATCGCGCGCCGCTGCGGCGTGTCGCTGGAGCGGCTGGAGGCGGACCTGCAGGCGGAAGTGGCCGGCTTCAAGAGCGGCAACACGCGCACGCCCGTGTTCTCGGAGCGCCTGCCCAAACTGTTCGAACATGCGTGGCTCATCGCGTCGCTGGACCTGCGCGCGGGCCAGCAGGCCGGCATCCGCAGCGGTCATCTGCTGCAGGCGCTGCTCAGTTCTCCCGAGCTGTCGCAACTGGCGCACCGCGTGTCGCCGCAGTTCGCGGAATTCGACCTGGACCGCATCAAGCACCATTTCGACGACGTGACGGCAGGGTCGGAAGAAGCCCCGGCCGTCGCCGACGCGCCGGCACACGCCGAGGGGGCGGACCCGGTGGGCGAATTGACGCGCCAGGGCCCGTCGAAGACGCCGGCGCTGGACCAGTTCACGACGAACCTCACGCAGCGCGCGCGCGACGGCAAGGTCGACCCGGTGATCGGGCGCGACGCGGAAATCCGCCAGCTCGTCGACATCCTCATGCGCCGCCGCCAGAACAACCCGATCCTGACGGGCGAGGCGGGCGTCGGCAAGACGGCCGTCGTGGAAGGCCTCGCGCTGCGCGTCGCGACGGGCGACGTGCCGGAAGTGTTGCGCGGCGTGGAAATCCACGTGCTGGACCTGGGCCTGCTGCAGGCCGGCGCCAGCGTCAAGGGCGAGTTCGAGAACCGCCTCAAGAACACCATCGACGAGGTGAAGAAAAGCCCGCATCCCATCATCCTGTTCATCGACGAGGCGCACACGATGATCGGCGCGGGCGGCCAGGCGGGCCAGAACGATGCGGCGAACCTGCTGAAGCCCGCGCTGGCGCGCGGCGAACTGCGCACGATCGCGGCCACGACGTGGAGCGAATACAAGAAGTACTTCGAGAAGGATCCCGCGCTGGCGCGCCGGTTCCAGGTCGTGAAGGTCGAGGAACCGAGCGAGGAGCTGGCGTGCGCCATGCTGCGCGGGATGGCGCCGCTGATGGAAAAGCACTTCAACGTGCGCATCCACGACGAGGCCATCACGGAAGCCGTCCGCCTGTCGCACCGCTACATCAGCGGCCGCCAGCTGCCGGACAAGGCCATCGGCGTGCTGGACACGGCGTGCGCGAAAGTGGCGCTGGGCCGCGACGCGGCGCCGGCCCGTATCGAAGACCTCGTGCGCCGGCTGGAACGCATCGATGCGGAACGTGCCGCACTGGAGCGCGAGCAGGCGGCGGGCGAGGGCGCGCACGACGCGCGGCTGGGCGAGCTGTCCGCCGCGCGCGGCGCCGCCGAGGACGAACTGGCCACGTTGCGCGGGCGCTGGGAACGCGAGCGCGATCTCGTGACCCGCATCCGCGCAGCGGCGGATGCCCGGGGCCTGCGCGACGAACTGAAAGGCGTGCAGGGCGAGACGCCCCTCGTGCCGCTGCAGGTGGACGGCCACGTCGTCGCCGGCATCATCGCCGGCTGGACCGGTATCCCGCTCGGCAAGATGGTCAAGGACGAGATCCGCACGGTGCTGAACCTGCGCGACTTGCTGGAAGAGCGCGTGCTGGGCCAGCCGCACGCGCTCGACGCGGTCGCGCAGCGCGTGCGCACGGCGCGCGCGAACCTGGACGATCCGAACAAGCCGCAGGGCGTCTTCCTGTTCGTGGGCCCGTCCGGCGTCGGCAAGACGGAAACGGCGCTGGCGCTGGCGGACGTGCTGTACGGCGGCGAACGGAAACTCGTCACCATCAACATGAGCGAATACCAGGAAGCGCACAGCGTCTCCGGCCTGAAAGGCTCGCCGCCGGGGTACGTGGGCTATGGCGAAGGCGGCGTGCTGACGGAAGCCGTGCGCCGCAACCCGTACAGCGTCGTGCTGCTCGACGAGGTCGAGAAGGCCCACCCGGACGTGCTCGAACTGTTCTTCCAGGTGTTCGACAAGGGCGTGCTGGACGACGCGGAAGGCCGCGAAGTCGACTTCCGCAACACGATCATCATCCTCACGTCGAACGTTGCGTCGAGCACGCTGATGCAGGCTTGCCTGAACAAGGCACCAGAGGAGTTGCCGTCGGCCGAGGAACTGGAAGCGCTGATCCGCCCGGCCCTCGTCAAGCAGTTCAAGCCGGCGTTCCTGGGCCGTTTGAAAGTCGTGCCGTTCTATCCGATCCCGGACGACGTGCTGGCGGAGATCATCGAACTCAAGCTGGGACGCATCGGCAAGCGCGTGGCGGCGAACCACAAGGCGGCGTTCGCGTACGACGAGTCGCTCGTGGATGCGGTGCTGGCCCGCTGCACGGAAGTCGACTCGGGCGCGCGTAACGTCGACAACATCCTCAACGGCACCTTGCTGCCGGAGATCGCCGAGGCCGTGCTGGCGCGCATGGCGGAGGGTGCGGCCATCGAGCGTATCGAGGTAGGCGCGGACGAGAACGGCGACTTCACGTACGCGATTGCGTAACGCGGAGGGACGAGCTAGATATCGATATCGATATCGATAACAAACGGAGTGCGGGCGGCGCCATGACGCGCCGCACCAAATCTCGCGTTTTTCCGGCCGTGTTAGCGATAACGCCCGTATCTAACGTATCTTCTCCGCATCGTTAGAAAAAATCATAACGCCGATTGGTTGCTTTCATAACTCGGCGTACTCCTATAATCCACTCGCATTGTTATCGATATCTACAACGGCAGCCCGCTTCATGGCATGCCGCAAAACCAACGAAACAATAAGACAACGAGTCCATTCGGATTACTTGGAGGAGAAGAAGATGCACCAGAAATATTACACTGTTCCACGCATGACCCTCGTGGCGCTGGCCCTGTCCCAGGCCTTTGCGATGCAGGCGATGGCACAGGTGGCACCGGCCGACGCGAATACCGTCGTCGTGACGGGCCTGCGCGCCAGCGCGCAGTCGTCGGTCGCGATCAAGCGCAACACGATGGAAGTCGTCGACTCGATCACGGCCGAAGACATCGGCAAGCTGCCCGATCCCAACGTCGCGGAAACGCTGACGCGCCTGCCCGGCGTGCAGGGTTACCGCTACGGCGGCGAAGGCGCCTCGCCGGGGGGGAGCGGTGCCGGCCTGGCCATTCGTGGCCTGTCGGGCCAGACGGCCTCGCAAGTCAACGGACGCGCCTATTTCACGGCCGGCTCGCGCGAATTCAACATCGAAGATGCGATTCCCGCCACGATCGCCGGCGTCGACGTCTACAAGAACCCTTCCGCCGAACACATCGAAGGCGCCATCGGCGGCCTGGTGAACATCCGCACCCGCAACCCGAGCGATTTCAAGAAGTTCACCGCCTCGCTGAACGCGAACATGCGTTACAACGATCTCGTCAAGAAGAAAGAGCCTGAACTGTTTGGCCTGATCGCCAACCGCTTCGATCTCGGCGGCGGTTCGCGCATCGGCGTGCTGGCCGCGGTCGCCTACCAGAAGACCACCGGCCGCTCCGACCAGACCGGCGCCGGCACCGGTCCGGACTACCGGCGCATGGTCCGCGCCGACAGCGCCGAATACGCGACCAAGGCAGCCGCGAACACGAGCAATACCCCGACCCTGCCGATGCAGAAGTATGTCGGCCGCAGCGACATCACGTTCCTGGCGCCTGTCCCGCTGCTGCCGACCTCGGCCACGGTCGGCGCCCAAATGCCGAACACGGCCGGGCTGACCCCCGCGGAGGTCGCCAACATCGTCTCCTTCAACGGTGCCGGTGCCTGGCCGCAGGAAGAAACCATCGAGCGCACGCGCAAGGGCCTGAACCTCGCGGCGGATTATCGCGTCGACAACACTTTGCGCTTCTACACCGAGAGTAACTACAACCGTTACGTGTACCACCAGCAGTATCGTTTTACCCGGATGATGACCAACTACGGTGGCAACGTCCAGAACCTGACGCTCACGCCATGGAATGTCACCGAGAGCATGGTCAACCGCAACTTCAATGGCGGCAGCGACGACGTCCTGACGACCCAGCGCGTGCATAGCGGTACCTTCCTGAACCAGCAGATCGGTTCGTGGGGCGGCGACGAGCATAGCCCGTACACGACCTGGAACGTGGCCACGGGCGTCGAGTGGAATCCGACGCCCGCGCTGTCGTTCAAGGGCGATATCGCCTACATCAAGGCGGACCGCATCAAGGATAATCGCCGTGTCGAGATGACCAACGCACCCAATGCGTTCTACGATATTGCGCGCGTCAGCGAAAACTGGTCGGCAGGCCACTACACGAAAATCACCGGCGCCAATCCCTCCGACCCGGCCAACTATGTCTTGCAGAGATACTCCGGCGACGGCTACCAGGTGTTTGACGACAATGGCGCCGCGACCGCGCTCAGCGGCGCCTATACGTTCGAGGAGGGCTTCTTCACCAAGCTGAAGTTCGGCACGCGCTTTGCGCACCAGACAAGCCGGTTCTACGATAAAAATCCGTACATCGTGCCCCACTGGCTGACGACGGACGGCAAGCCGCTCGCCGCCGACTACTCGAACGCGATCTACGCCTCGTCCAAGGCGGGCTCCATGGATCAGATTGCGTCCAACCTGCTGCACAATCAGAATGGCTACACGGGCGGTTATGTCGTGTACGGTTCGGACGCGCTGCTGGGCAACCAGGTGGCCCAACAATTCCCGCTGGCGCAGATCCCGTCCGAGGGCAACTACCCCGAAAACGAGCAGGGTCGCCGTTATCTCAACGAGAATACGACGGCCGGCTACGTGTCCGCCGACTTCGCGGCGTTCGACGAGCGCCTCAAGGGCAACGTCGGCGTCCGCGTCGTCCGCACCAAGTCCCTGGCGACCGCGCGCGTCCTCTCCGACTCGACCCAGCCGACGTCCCCGCTCATCGACTACACGAAGACGACGAGCTACACGAACGTCCTGCCGTCGCTCAATGCCACTTATGACATCGCGAAGGACTTCCTGGTCCGCTTCGGCTATGGCAAAGGCATCACCCGTCCGCCTATCGATGCGCTGAATCCGAACACCTCGGCCAGGGCCGACGGTACCGGCAGCCAGGGCAATGCGGAGCTGCGCCCGCAGACCGCAACCAGTTACGACATCTCGTTCGAGCGCTATTTCAGCCCGACGAACTATGCGGCGGTCGGTTTCTTCGACAAGCAGATCGACGGCTTCTTCAGCACGCTCGCGAGCTGCATGACGGTGCCGAATGCGCCGGCTTACCCCAGCAACAACAATGGCTGCACCAACGGGCAGTACCTGGTCTCCAGGAGCGTCAATGCCGCGAAGGGCTATGCGCGCGGCGTGGAATTGTCCGGGCAGTGGTTCTTCAATGGCGCGGACAGCTGGCTGAAGAACTTCGGTGTGGCGGGATCCTACACGTATGTCGATACGTCCGCCCCGCTGAACATTGGCACGCCGACGGCGCCGGTCTTCATCAAGTCGTATCAGCCGCTCGTGTCCAAGAACAGCTATAGCCTGACCGGCATGTACGAGGACAACAAGCTGTCGGCCCGCCTCGTGTACACCTGGCGCTCGTCCGAGGCGCGCGGCTACAACACGCTCACGCCGCTGTTCAGCACGTACATTGCGGACTACGGTCTGCTCGACGCATCGCTCAGCTATGCGATCGACGAGCACCTGACCCTGAACGTCAGCGGGTCGAACCTGACGAACAAGGCGAACAACCGCTACACCGGCGAAGTGCAGACGCTCGAAACGAACCGCGAGTACTCGCACTACGACAACGGCCGCGTGTTCAGCATTGGCCTGCGCTACAAGTTCTGATCCCGGCAAGCACCGGCACGGACGACCGCATTGCGCGGCCGGCCGTGCCGGTTTTTTTCTTTGGATACCGACCACATGACCATCAGTTTCCGACGTCGCCGCCTGCTGCAAGGCGCGGCCCTGCTGCCCTTCGCCGGTACGATTCACGCGGCCGCCTCGCACCGCTTCGCGATCGGCGACCACGACTTCCTGCTGGACGCGAAGCCGATCCAGATCCGCTGCGGCGAAATGCACTTCGCCCGCGTGCCGCGCGAGTACTGGTCGCACCGCCTCAAGACCATCAAGGCGATGGGCCTGAACGCGGTGTGCGCCTACCTGTTCTGGAACTACCACGAATGGAGAGAGGGCCGCTACGACTGGGCCGCCCAGCGTGACGCCGCCGAGTTCTGCCGCCTCGCGCAGCAGGAAGGGCTGTGGGTGATCCTGCGCCCCGGTCCGTACGCCTGCGCGGAGTGGGAGATGGGCGGCCTGCCATGGTGGCTGCTGAAGCACGACGGCGACGCGTTCCTGCGCACGCGCGACGAGGCTTATCTGGCGCCCGCGCGGCGCTGGCTGAAGGAAGTCGGGCGCGTGCTCGGGCCGCAGCAGGTGACGCAGGGCGGTCCGATCCTGATGGTGCAGGTCGAAAACGAGTACGGCTTCTTTGGCGACGACGTGGA
>NZ_FMZS01000025.1 GCF_900101265.1 Massilia sp. PDC64 | reverse complement strand
CGCCGCCAGGTTGCCCCGCGCTGCCGTTCGACTTGCATGTGTAAAGCATGCCGCCAGCGTTCAATCTGAGCCAGGATCAAACTCTTCAGTTTAATCTCTGTTTTGACACTTTCGTGTCATGTCGCTCACTCAAAATACTGACTGTATTTCTTGTGAACATTTGATAATTTAAGTATTCAGCAGCCACTTACGCGGCTGCCGGCACTTCATCAAACGCCCACACTTATCGACTGTTTATTGTTAAAGAACTCTGTTCGGTACTGCCTTGCTGCGTTTGCGAATCGTTTTGTTCGTCAGCAGCAGAGGAATGAGATTATGCAGTACTTCGCTTAACTCGTCAACCCCTCGTTTTTCTGCAACACACTCGACGTAATCGTTCTGACAAGCTTAACTAGTTGATTCGGTTAAACTTTTTGTGCGCTGCAGAAGCAGGACGCGAACTATAGCAAACCCGCACCCACCTGCGCAAGGCCTGTTTTCAGGTGCTTAAAAAGCTGGCATCCAGCTTGCTTACTGTGTGTTGCATAAAACAAAGCATCGATAGAACGGAACATATTTACATGCCTGATTGTTCCGTTCTGGTACAGGTGCTACATTTGTGAACAGTCGATTCCCAACATAGAGCCGCGGTCCAGGGCCAACCAGGAGACATGGAATGACTTATCAACACGCAGGCTTGCTCGCCCCCGGCGACGACATGGCAACGATGATCGCGATCTCGCACCGACGCTCCGAACAATTCGGCCTGAATCCCGATTCACGCCCCGATTTCACGCCGGTATCGGGCACCGACCTTTCCTACCTCGTCGAGCAGAATCGCCTCTTATATAGTCATGCGGTGCCGGCGATGGAAACGCTGTACCAGCAGATCGCCAACACCCACAACATGGTCTTGCTGACGGATGCGCAGGGCGTGATCGTGCATTCGCTGGGCGACGCCGACTTCCTCGAAAAGGCCAACCGCGTCGCGCTGACACCGGGCGTCGCCTGGTCCGAGGAGAGCAAGGGCACGAATGCGATCGGCACCGCGATCGCGGAACGGGCGCCGACGACTGTCCACGCCGACCAGCACTTCCTCTCCGCGAACCACTTCCTCACCTGCTCCGCGGCGCCGATCACCGACCACCGCGGAAACGTGGTCGGTGTGCTGGACGTCAGCGGTGACCGGCGCAGCTTCCACAAGCACACGATGGCCCTCGTGCGCATGTCGGCACTGATGATCGAGAACCAGATGTTCGCGGCGACGTTCGAGAACGCGATCACCCTGCACTTCCACACGCGGCCCGAATTCATCGGCACGTTGATGGAAGGGATTGCGTCGTTCAGCCCGGGCGGCCGCTTCCTCGCCGCCAACCGCAACGGCCTGTTCCAGCTCGGCCTCTCGTATCCCGCGCTGCAGGCTCACACGTTCAGCTCCCTGTTCGGGCTTCCCGTCTCCGCCCTGTACGATCACTACCGCACGGCGGCACCCGGCCTGCTCGACCTGTGCATGCACAACGGCGTGCGCGTGCGCGGCCGGGCGGAACTGCGGCTGACGAACGGCGTGCACGTACTCACCGGTGCATTCGACGATGCGCCGCAGATGGCTCCCATTGCGCAACCGCCCGCGAAGGCGCCGGCGCGACGCCTGTCCGGCCTGCGCTACCTGAACACGGGCGACCCGCAGCTCGAACAGGTCATCGACAAGGTCAACCGCGTGCTCGGGCGCGACGTGCCGATCATGATCATGGGCGAGACGGGCACCGGCAAGGAATTGCTGGCCCAGGCCATCCACAACGATTCGCCGCGCGCGCAAGGACCGTTCGTCGCCGTCAACTGCGCGTCGATTCCGGAAACGCTGATCGAATCGGAGCTGTTCGGCTATGAGGACGGCGCATTCACGGGCGCGCGCAAGAAGGGCGCGGTCGGCAAGATCCTGCAGGCGAACGGCGGCACGCTGTTCCTCGACGAGATCGGCGACATGCCCTACCCGCTCCAGGCCCGCCTGCTGCGCGTGCTGCAGGAACGGATGGTCACGCCGCTCGGCAGCGGCAAATCGATCCCCGTGAACGTGGAAGTGATCTGCGCGACGAACCACAACCTGCGCCGGCGCATCGCCGAAGGCCTGTTCCGCGAAGACTTGTATTACCGCCTGAACGGCCTGGTCGTAAAACTGCCGCCCCTGCGCGAGCGCACCGACCTCGAAATCGTCGTCAGGAAGATCCTCGCGGCCGAAACGGAAACCGGCGGCACGCATACCATCTCCGACGAAGTGCTCCGGCTGTTCAAGCGCCACAAATGGCCCGGCAATTTCCGCCAGCTGACGAACCTGTTGCGCACGGCCGCGATCATGGCGGGCGACGAAGAAGAGATCGGCCTGCGCCACATGCCGGACGACTTCTTGGACGACATCGCCGAGACGCAGGATGCGGCCCCGGCGAGCGCGCCCGCCGCCCAGCAGATGATCGCGTCCGGCGCCAACCTCGAAGAGATGGAGCTGGCCGCGATCCTCAAGTCGCTGGAGGCGAACGGCGGCAACGTGTCGGCGACGGCGCGCGCACTGGGCGTGTCGCGCAACACCATTTACCGCAAGCTGCCGCATTTGAAGACCTCTCCTTAAGCGGTCGGGAAGCCGGACGACTTCCAGCGCGCGCCGTCCTTGCCGATCGTGAGCAGGTCCACGCCCGGCAGGTGCGCCGCCAGCGCGTGCGCACGGCGGGCGCCCATCACCATGAACGCGGTCGACAACCCGTCCGCTTCCAACCCGGTGGGCGCCAGCACCGTGACGCTCGCCAGCTCCGTCGGCGAATCGCCGCTGGCCGGATCGAAGATGTGGTGGTGGCGCAGGTCCGACGTGAACGCGGACGCATAGTCGCCCGACGTGGCGACGCAGCGCCCGTCCAGCACCAGGCTCGCGGCCACCGCCTCCTCGTTGCGCGGATCGCGGATGCCCAGGTGCCACGGCCGCCCGCCGGCGCGGCCCAACGCGCCATACTCGCCCGTGTCGACGAGTGCATGGCGGATGCCGTGCCGGCGCAGCGCCGCCAGCGCCAGGTCCGTCGCATAACCCTGCGCAAGACCGTTCAAGGTGATCGCCATCCCTTTACGCGCCAGCACGACACGCTCCGGCCCCGCCTGCACCTGCGTCCAGCCGACGAGACGTTGCGCGCGCATGCGCTCGGGCTCGGGCGGCAAGCCGTGCGCGGAGTCGAATGCGCGCCACAGCGGCTGCACCGTGATGTCGAACGCACCCTGCGTCAGGCGCGACAGGGTGCGCGCATGCTCCAGCACCGTCAGCAGATGCGGATCGGGGCCGTGCAGCACCTTGTCGCGGTTCAGCCGGAACACCTGGCTGGGCGGCTGGTGAAGGCTCATCAGCGCATCCACGCGGCGCGCTTCTCCCAACGCGGCCGCGATGGCCTGCTGCGCGGCTTCCGGATCCGCATGGCGCACGGCGATGCTGATCGTCGTTCCGAACGCGAGCGCGGCGCCGCTGTGCAGCGGCAGTTCGTCGGCTGCGGCCGCGTCCACCGCGGCGCCTGCCATGCCGCCCAACGTGGCGGCGATGAAGGTCCTTCTGTGCATCATGCTCCCCTGTCGATGACGTCCGGGGCCGGCACGATCGGAATCGTCCGGCTGCGCTTCCGTTCCAATATCCGCGGCGCGCACTGTTCGTCGCTTGCGTGGATAACGACACATTCCATACATTGAAAACACTCCTCGTAGTCGACCTTCCCGCTGGGGACGATCGCGTTGTAGCCGCAGCGGTGGCGGCATGTCTGGCACGGCGTGCCGCATTCGGCGCGGCGCGGGATCCAGTCGGGCAAGCGCACGCGGCCCAGCAGCGCCAGCGCCGCACCGAGCGGACAGAGATAGCGGCAGAACGCCTTGTTGACGACCATGGCGACGAGCAGCAGGCCGACGGCGTACGCGACGAACGGCCAGGCGCGCACGAAGTTCAGGGTGATCGCGGTCTTGAACGGCTCCAGCTCGACGAGCCGGTCGGCCTGCGCGGGTGCCCACACGGCCGCCAGCAGGATCGCCGCCAGCACGCCGTACTTCACACGCTTCAGGCGCGCATCGAGCACGCGCCGCACGACAACCTGCGGCAGCCGCAGCGCCTGCCCGGCGAGACCCGCGAATTCCTGCAGCGCCCCGAAGGGACACAGCCAGCCGCAGAACGTGCCCCGTCCCCAGATGAACAGCGAGACGAGGACGAAGGCCCACAGCGTCACGGTCATCGGATCGAACAACAGGTAATCGAGCCCGCGTCCCGCGCGCAGCGCCTGCACGATGCCGGTCAGGTTGACGATGGACAGCTGGGCCTGTGCCGCATAGCCGATGAAGACTATGGTGAACAGCAGCCACGCGCGGCGCAGCCAGGCAAAGCGGCGCGCGTGCGCCACGAGCCAGCGCTGCTGCCACAGCGCGGCCGCGAGCAGCACCAGCGCCACGCCCAGCACGATCAACTGCATGCGGCGCGCCTTCCAGCTGGCCTGCCACGCCGGGGCGGCGCCCTCCGGTGCGATGTAATACGTCTCCGGCAGCCGATACGAGAACGCGATCTCGCGCGTGATCCGCTCCGGATAGACGATGCCCTTGCTGCGCGTGACCGGCAATGCGAAGTCGAGGGCACGCGCGGGATCCAGGCCAGCCTGCGCAATCACCCGCAGCAGCAGCATCTCGTCGGCCGGCAGGTGCACGCCGTCGGCCAGCCGCGGCTCGAGATCCAGGTCGCGCATCTCGACCGGCAGGCGGTCCTGGCGCAGCACGATGCCGCGCGGGACGCTGCCGCGCACGAAGTCCGCGCCGGTGAGCGTGTGCGGACCGGCCGTCAGCACGAGCAGCGCGTGGTCGCCCGGCTCCAGCCTGCCCTGCAGGCGGTTCCACGTGCGCGGCGCCAGCAGGTTGCGGCCGACGGCCGGCACCGAAGCCCAGGCCACCCACAGATCGATGAAGACGTCGTCCGGCTGCGCGAGCGCCTGCGCATCCAGTCCCGCGCCGGCACTGCCCGCGAACAGCCGCTCGACGTCGCCCATGCGCATGCGGACGTGGCGCACCAACCCGGCATCGACCATCTCCTGCAACGACATCGGCGCAAAGACGTCGGTGCGGATGCGTCCGATGCGACCCGGGTCGCGTCCCTGCGCAAAACCGAGCTTCGCGCGCGCCACCTTCAGCGCGGCCGACAGGATGCTCTGGTTGATGATGCGCACGGACGCCGTCGCCTTCGACACGCCGTCCAGGCTTCCCTTCCCGCCGCCGACCGTGATCCCCTGTCCCAGCGACCGTCCGCGGTACTGCTGCAGGAAGTCACGCAGCGGCGCCTCGCCCAGTCCTTCCAGGAACACGGGTTCGTGCTGCGACAACACGGCGACGTCGAGGAAGGTGCCCTTCGGGTCGATGAGGACGAGGAGATTCGGCGGCACGCCGGCGAAGCCCGGCACCGGCGCCAGGTCGGCCGATTCGAACGCGTAGCCGACGAGTTCCGTCGCCGTGCCGTTCTGCTTGAACAGCGGCCACGCCGGGACGTCGGCCGCCTTCTCGCCGACGACCAGCGGCGCCGGGAAGCGCCGCGCCAGCTCCGCCTGCGTCAGCGTGCCGGCTTGCGCCGCAGCGCACACCAGAAGCCAGCAGATGAGAAGGCGGAGGATGTACATGGCAGCGTCAGAAGAAGATGATGCCGCCGACGGAGCCGCCGTTCATGCGGGCGGTGGCGCCATTGAAGCCCTTCGAACGGGTCTGCCCGAGCTCGGCCACCAGCGTGATCGCGCTGTTCAGCGAATAATAGGCGCCGGCCGTCAGGTTGGCGTTCGACTTCAGGCCGCCCGTGCCGACCGTGTTGTCGTCGTTCGCGCTGCGGCCCCACGACAGGCCCAGCTTGAGCGCGTCGGTCGCCTTGAACGTGCCCTGCACGAGGTAGTTCTTCGAGCGGACGTCGCCCTGGTCGGCGTCGGACAGGATGCCCAGCGCGCGGCCCGTCTGCGCGTTGACCAGCAGGCCGGCCGCGCCCAGCTGGTACGAGGCGCCCGCTTCGAAGCCGTTCATCGTGAGGTCGCTCGCGCCGGCCGTCTGCGATTCGAAGCGCTGGGTCTTGGCGCCGAGCCAGGCCTTGAAGCCGTCCTGTTCGAACGAGAGGCGCGCCTGCACCTGTGGGCTCGAGCGGGTCGAGTAGCGTGGGCCGGCGATGACCGGCGTGTCGGACACGGGGCTCATCACACCGAAGTCGAAGCCGATGCCGGCGTCGTTCTTGGGCGTGCTGTAGACGATCTGGCCATACGTGCCGAGATACGTGTAGCCGGCGCCGATGTGGCCCAGCGTGACGCGGCCGCGCTGCGTGGCCTGCACGGGCGCGCCGGCGCCGACGAGCGTCATGTCGTTCAGGATCGCGTTGGCGCCGAAGATGCCGTAGTCGCGGCCCAGCTTGAAGGTGCCGAGGTCCGCGCGGCCGAACGTAAAGAAGGCCTGGCGCACGTCGACCGTGCTGTTCTGCGCGATCGCGCTGTCCGTCGCCGTGGCGGCGTAGATGCCGATCTTGGCGGTGACGTCGAAGCCGCCCTGCGTCGACGACACGGACGTCACGAGGCCGCTGGGCAGCAGGCCGTTGCCGATGGTGGTGCGGTGATCCTCGCCGCCGCAGCCGAGCGCACGGCCACCCAGCGCCAGGCCGCCGACGGCGTCGCCGCTGCACGACACGCCCGTGTAATAGGCGTTGACGATGCCGCCGACGTTGACCGTCCAGTCGCCGGCCTTCAGGTCGACTGCGTAAGCCTGCGTGCAGGCGCCGATCGAGGCCAGGACGGCCATTGCGTGAACCTTCTTCATTTGTCTCCTCGCTTTCTTGTTTGTAGTGGGATACATCGTTGAGATGTATCGACAGTGATGGCAAGTTGCGTGCCCGGTCGTTTCACTGGGGAGAACACGTCAAGAAGGTGTTTTTGCTGTGACGAATCGGATCAGGTGTTGCAGTTTTGACCGTCAGCATGCAAAAACGGAATAAACGATATAAATAAAAAAAACCGCGGCCGAAGCCGCGGCAAAACAGGGTCTTGACGCCGGCCGCCGCCGCAGCCGATGCATAACCCTCCCTGACCACTTAGTTGGAGTTCAAATCTTCGTGGCGAGCTTGAAGACCCACACGGAGCCGCCCTGTTCCAGGAAGTTGACCTTCTTGGCGACTTCGCCGCCCCACAGGGGCACGGCGCCACCCCAGCCGGAGACGACGGCCACATACTGCACGCCGCCGTCTTCCCACGTCACCGGCGGCGCGACGACGCCGGAGCCGGTCTGGAACTTCCACAGCTCTTTACCCGATTTCGCGTCGACCGCTTTCAGGTAGCCTTCGGGCGTGCCGTAGAACACGAGGCCGCCGGCCGTCGTCATCACGCCGCCCCACAGCGGTGCCGAGTTCTTGTTCTCCCAGACGATCTTGCCCGTCTTCGGATCCACGGCACGCAGTGCGCCGATGTAGTCGTCGTTCAGCGGCTTGATCGTGAAGCCGGCGCCGAGGTAAGCGCCACCCTTCTTGTACGTGATCGGCTCGTTCCAGATCTCCATGCCCCACTCGTTGGCGGGCACGTAGAACAGGCCGGTCTGCGGGCTGTACGCCATCGGCATCTGGTTCTTCGCGCCCAGGAAGGCCGGCGCGGCGAACACGGTCGAACCCTTCTTGCCGTCGCCCTTCGTCGGATCGCTGGGACGGTTGGCGGCGATGAAGTTCGGACGGCCCGTCTTGAGGTCGATGCCGCTCGCCCACGTGATCTTGTTCACGAACGGGAAGGCGTTCTGCAACTGGCCCGTCTTCGCGTCGATCACGTAGAAGAAGCCGTTGCGGTCCGCCTTGCCGCCGTAGCGCTTGCCGTTCATGTCGAACGTGACGAATTCGTTGGCGCCGTCGAAGTCCCACGAGTCGTTCGGCGTGCTCTGGTAGGCCCACTTAATCTGGCCCGTCGTCGGATCCAGTGCCAGCGTCGACGACGAATACAGGTTGTCGCCCGGACGCAGGTGGCTGTTCCACGGCGCCGGGTTGCCGGTGCCGAAGTACGCGAGGCCCGTGACCGGGTCATACGTGCCGCCCATCCACGTCGACGCGCCGCCCGTCTTCCACAGCTCGCCCGGCCAGCTCTTGTTGACGGTGCCGGTAACGCCTGCCTCGATGGCCTTGCCATCCTTGTCGTACTTGTAGCCCATGTGGCCTTCCACGGTCGGACGCGTCCACAGCAGCTCGCCCGTCAGCGGATTGCGGCCTTCCACGCGGCCGACGATACCGAATTCGCCGCCGGACACGCCCGTGATCAGCACACCCTTGGCGATCAGCGGCGCGGCCGTCATGGAGTAGCCGGCCGCATAGTCGTCGACCTTTTCCTTCCACACGATCTTGCCCGTGTTCTGGTCGAGGGCGACCAGTTGCGCGTCCAGCGTGCCGAAGATGACGAGGTTGCCGTACACGGCGGCGCCGCGGTTGACGACGTCGCAGCACGGCATGATCGCTTCCGGCAGGCGGTGTTCGTACTTCCACAGTTTATTCCCCGTCTTCAGGTCGATCGCGAAGATGCGCGAGTACGACGCGGTGACGAACATCTTGCCGTTGGCGATGATGGGCTGCGACTCCTGGCCGCGCTGCTTCTCGCCGCCGAACGAGAACGACCATGCCGGGACCAGCTGGCCGACGGTCTTGGTGTTGATCTGGGTGAGCGTCGAATAACGCTGGCCCTGCGTACCCATGCCGAAGGACAGCACGTTCTTCGTGTCCTTGGCCGCGTTCTCGATCATCGCGTTGGTGATGTCGGCCGCCTGGGCGATGAACGCCAGCGGGGCGAGTCCTGCGAGCAGGATGGTCATTCTCGTCTTCATGCTTGTCTCCTTTGTTGTCGTTGTAGGTGTGCCTCAAGGTCCGGGCGCCTGGCTGCGCAGCTGGCCATTTTCCTCGTCCGTGAACAGGCGCGAGCGCGTGAGGAAGCGCCGGCCCGTGCCGTTATCGAGCGAGAACATGCCACCATTGCCTTCCACCACGTCGATGATCAGCTGGGTGTGTTCCCAGTAGCCGAACTGCTCCAGTCCGATGTAGAACGGTGCGCCGTCCAGGTTGCCCAGGTAGACGTCCGTGTCGGACAGGTCGAACTCTCCGGCGGCGTAGCACATCGGCGTGCTGCCGTCGCAGCAGCCGCCGGACTGGAAGAACATCAGCGGCCCGTGGCGCTGCCGCAGCTCGCCGATGAAGGCCAGTGCAGCTGGTGTCGCGGTCACGCGTTCGATATTGGGTGTCATGGCGTCCTTCGGTCATCAAAGCCCCGCGGCTGGGCGCGGGGCGGTCTGCTTCAGAAGAAGCCCAGCGCTTTCGGGCTGTAGCTCACCAGCAGATTCTTGGTCTGCTGGTAGTGGTCGAGCATCATCTTGTGATTCTCGCGGCCGATACCCGACTGCTTGTAGCCGCCGAATGCGGCGTGGGCCGGGTACAGGTGGTAGCAGTTCGTCCACACGCGGCCCGCCTGGATCGCGCGGCCGACGCGGAAGGCACGGCTGCCGTCGCGCGTCCACAGGCCGGCGCCCAGGCCGTACAGCGTGTCGTTGGCGATGCGCAGCGCGTCCGCCTCGTCCTTGAACGTCGTCACCGACACGACCGGGCCGAAGATCTCTTCCTGGAAGATGCGCATGCTGTTGTCGCCCTTGAACACGGTCGGACGCACGTAGTAGCCGCCGGCCAGGTCGCCGTCGTGCTTCGCCTGCTCGCCGCCCGCCAGCACCTGCGCGCCTTCCTGGCGGCCGATGTCGAGGTAGGACAGGATCTTTTCCAGCTGTTCCTTCGAGGCCTGGGCGCCGATCATCGTGTTCTCGTCGAGCGGGTTGCCGGCCTTGATGGCAGCCACGCGGGCCAGCGCGCGCTCGATGAACTTCTCGTAGATCGATTCCTGGATCAGCACGCGCGACGGGCACGTGCACACCTCACCTTGGTTCAGCGCGAACATCGCAAAGCCTTCCAGGCATTTGTCGAAGAAGTCGTCGTCCGCATCCATCACGTCCGCGAAGAAGATGTTGGGCGACTTGCCGCCCAGCTCCAGCGTCACCGGGATCAGGTTCTGCGCGGCGTACTGCATGATCAGGCGGCCGGTGCCCGTCTCGCCGGTGAAGGCGATCTTGGCGATGCGCTTGCTCGACGCGAGCGGCTTGCCCGCTTCCAGGCCGAAGCCGTTGACGACGTTGACGACGCCGGCCGGCAGCAGGTCGGAGATCAGTTCCATCAGCACCATGATCGAGGCCGGAGTCTGCTCGGCCGGTTTCAGCACGACGCAGTTGCCGGCGGCGAGTGCCGGGGCCAGCTTCCACACGGCCATCAGGATCGGGAAGTTCCACGGAATGATCTGGCCGACGACGCCCAGCGGCTCGTGGAAGTGGTAAGCATAGGTCTGGTCGTCGATGGTCGAGATGGCGCCTTCCTGCGTGCGGATGCAGCTCGCGAAGTAGCGGAAGTGGTCGATCGCCAGCGGGATGTCGGCCGCCATCGTTTCGCGGATCGGCTTGCCGTTGTCGATGGTCTCGGCGGTCGCGATCAGGCGCAGGTTCTGCGCCATGCGGTCGGCGATGCGGTTCAGGATGTTGGCACGTTCGGCCGGGGACGTCTTCGCCCACGCGTCCTTGGCGGCGTGGGCGGCATCCAGCGCCAGCTCGACGTCCTCGGCCGTCGAACGCGCCACTTCGCAGAACGGCTGGCCGCTGATCGGCGTGACGTTGGCGAAGTACTCGCCCTTGACCGGCGCGACGAATTTGCCGCCGATGTAGTTGTCGTAGCGTTGGCGGAACGGATTGGCGACGCCGAGTTTGCTGATGTCCGCGAGATTCATGTCATCCTCTTTCACTTATGAGTTGGAATGTGGCCGTTGCCGGCGCTGGGTCTTTGTTCGGTACATCCCTTCTTTCGCAAACCCCGTGCCAGCCCGCTTTCCCCTGTTTTTGCCGTGTTGGGAGTCCCCGCGCCGGCAGTTTCTGGTACAGGTGTCACAAACTTGAACAACTCAGCGGATCACCACGCCCCACGGCAGCTGGCCCACGGCGATGTCGTCCGTCTTGCTGCCCGCGGCCGTGTCGATCACGGACACGCTGTCCGAGCGCCCATTCGCCACGTACAGCCGGCTGCCGTCCGGCGTGAGGGCCATGTTCCAGGGCCGCTTGCCGACGGCGATGGTGGCGTCCACCGCATTGCGCGCCGCGTCGATGCGCATCACGCTGCCGTCCGCGCCGTTGGACACGAACACCGTCTTCCCGTCCGGCGACACGACGATGCCGGCCGGGTTCTTCCCCGCGGGGATCGTCGCGATGCTGCGCCTCGTGGCCATGTCGATCACGTGCACGGCGCCCGCCAACTCGCACGCGACGTACGCCCGCGTGCCGTCGGGCGAAAAGCCGATGCCGCGCGGACGCAGTCCCACGGCGATGGAGCCCACCTGGCGCCGCGTGGCCACGTCGATCACGTCGACCTGCTCCGCGTTCTCGGCCGAGACGAGCAGCCAGCGTCCGTCCGGACTGAACACGGCGTGTTCGGGGTTCTGGCCCTGGACGGGAACGTCGGCGACGAGCTTGCGCGCGGCCGCGTCGATGAGCGCCACGCTGTTGGTGTCTTCGACAGCAACGGCGACCCAGCGGCCGTCGCGCGACGCGTTCACGCCTTCGGGCGAACTGCCGAGCGGGATCGTGGCCAGCATCGCGCCGCTGGCCGCGTCCAGCACGAGCAGCGCATTGCCGGCGGCGTCCGTGACGTACAGCCGGCTGCCCGCTGGATCGGCGGCGATGCCGCGCGGACGCTTGCCGGCCGCGATCTGGCGCACGGCCGCGCCGGTGGCCGTGTCGATCACGCTGACGTTGCCGGATTTTTCGTTGGGGACGTAGGCGAAGGGCGCGGCCTGCGCGGCGCCGCAGCTGCAGGCCAGCAGGACGATGAGGGAGCGGATGCGTGACATGATGGTCCTTTGCGAGTGATCGGTACTCTCAGGATTGCAAGCGCCGTGCCATGCGGGCAGCACGTTTCCGTCCTGGCAGGTATATTGCATGCGCTGATGGTCAGCGCCCGGACGACAAGGGCGGACCATTCGACTGGAGACAAGATGAATTACCGTTTGAACTTCGTGGCGGCGCTGTTCGCCGCCGCCCCTCTGGCTGCTGCCGCGGCCGATGCACCGGAAGCGCCGATGAGCGTCGTCGTCGTCAGCGCCACGCGCGCCGAGCACACGAGCTTCGACCTGCCGGCCGCCATCGACGTCGTGGACGCGGACCGCATCGGCGCGGCCCAGCCCCGCGTCAACGCGTCCGAGGCGCTGGCCGCCGTGCCGGGGCTCGTCGTGCAGAACCGCCAGAACTACGCGCAAGACTTGCAGATCTCGTCGCGCGGCTTCGGCGCCCGCTCCGCGTTCGGCGTGCGCGGCGTGCGCCTCGTCGCGGACGGAATCCCGGCGACGATGCCGGACGGCCAGGGCCAGGCCGCGACGTTCAATCTCGACATGGCCGAGCGCATCGAAGTCTTGCGCGGCCCCTTCTCCACCTTGTACGGCAACCACGCCGGCGGGGTGATGCAACTGTTCACCCGCGATCCACGTGGCGCACCCTATATCGAAACGAATGTCTCTGCCGGCAGCGACGGCATGCGCAAGCTTGATGTCAACACGGGCGGCAAACAGGGGGCGTTCGGGTGGCTGCTGGACGGCTCGCGTTTCGAGACGGACGGCTATCGCGCCCACAGCGCCGCCACGCGCGACCAGGCCTATGCGAAGCTCACCTTCGACACCTCCGCCACCGGCAAGCTGACGGTGACCGCGAGCGGCCTGCGCCAGGACGACACGCAGGACCCGCTCGGCGTGACGTGGGCCACGTTCCAGCGCGACCCGCGCGCCGGCGAGATCGATACGACGGACACGCAGAATCCGAAGCGCACGCTGGCCGACCGCTACGACACCCGTAAAAGCATCCACCACACGCAGGTCGGTCTCGCGTGGGACGAGAAGTTCGGCCAGGACCGGCTGCACGTTGCAGTCTATGGCGGCAACCGCAGCGTGATCCAGTACCAGTCGTTCTCGAAAGCGTTCCAGGCGCCGGCCAGCCATTCCGGCGGCGTCGTCGACTTCGACCGCGATTTCTACGGCATCGACGCGAACTGGCTGATGGTGCGCCCGCTCGGCGACGGCCTGCTGCGCACGACCGTCGGCCTGGAAGCTGGCAAGTCGAACGATGCGCGCAAGGGGTACGAGAACTACGTCGGCAACACGTTCGGCGTGAAGGGCCGCCTGCGCCGCGACGAGGAAGACGACGTGCGCAACGTCGATCCTTACGTGCAGCTGGAATGGGAATACGGACCGTGGGTGTTCACGGGCGGCCTGCGTCACAGCCGCGTGAGCTTCGACGTGGACGACCACTATTTCGCGAACGGCAACGACGGCGGCAGCGTCGATTACCGCCACACGACGCCGCTGCTCGGCGCGCTGTACAAGGTCATGCCGACGTTGAACGTCTACGCGAGCGCGGCGCGGGGCTTCGAGACGCCGACACTGAACGAGGTTTTCTACTCGGGCACGGGCAACGGCTTCAACTACCGGCTCGGTGCGGCGACCAGCACGCAGCTGGAAGCGGGCGCCAAGGCCTTGATCGGCCAGGGCGTGCGCGTCAACGCGGCCCTGTTCCAGGTGCGCACGCACGACGAGCTGGTGGTCGACAGTTCCAGCGGCGGCCGCACCAGCTACCGCAACGCGAGCGCCACGCTGCGCCAGGGGCTGGAATTGTCGCTCGACGCCGACCTGCGTGCCGGCTTCTCCGCCCGCGTGGCGGCCACCTTCCTGCGCGCGATCTATGACGAAGCGTTCACCGGCGTCGCCGAAGGCAACCGCCTGCCGGGCGTGCCGCGTACGAGCCTGTTCGGCGAGCTGGCGTGGAAGGATGCGGACGGCCGCCTGCAGGCGGCGCTGGAAACCGTCGCGAGCGGCAAGGTCTACCCGGACGACGCCAACGCGGCCACGCCGGCGCCGGGCTACGCGATCGTCAACGCGCGCGTGCAGGCCAGCCAGCCGCTGGGCGCGTGGCGGGTGCGCGAATACGCGCGCGTGAACAACGTGTTCGACCGCACGTACGTCGGCTCCGTCATCGTCGGCGACAGCAACAAGCGCTATTACGAGCCGGCGCCGGGCCGCAACTGGGTGCTGGGCGCGAGTGTCCAGTACCAGTTCTGAATACGCGCAACGCATAACATTCATGCACGCCGGCATATGACCGGCGTGCGCGTTGCCTGTTACGCTCGCGTGATGGACAAACTCTCCGAATGGCAAACTCGTGTCGACCTGGCCGCGTGCTACCAGTTATGCGCACTGTACGGCTGGGCCGACGGCATCTACACCCACATCTCCGCCGCCGTGCCGGGCGAACCGGGCCACTACCTGATCAACGCGTTCGGCATGTGCTTCGACGAGGTGACGGCCTCGAACCTCGTCAAGGTCGACAGCGCCGGCAACGTCGTCGGGGCGCTCCCCGCCCCGGTGAACCAGTCCGGCTTTCGCCTGCACGCGGCCGTGCACGAGGCGCGGCCGGATGCGGCCTGCGTCATGCACCTGCATAACGTGGCCGGCATCGCCGTCGGCATGCAGGAAGACGGCCTGCTGCCGCTGTCGCCGTACGCACTACGTTTTTATGGCGAGCTCGCGTACCACGACTACGAAGGTATCGCGATGACGCCGCAAGAGCAGGCACGCCTCGTGGACAATCTCGGCAACCGTCCCGCCATGCTGCTGCGGAACCACGGCAGCCTGACCGTGGGCCGGACGATCGCGGAAGCCTTCGTGCTGATGGAAACGCTGGACCGCGCCTGCGCAGTGCAGCTGCGCGCGCAGGCGGCCGGCGTGCCGCTCGTGCACCCATCGGATGCCATGTGTGCGACCGCCCATGCGCAGCTGGTGGGCGACGGCGCGCCGGAAGGCGTGCTCGAATGGCCGTCACTGCTGCGCCGCCTGGACGCCGCCAGTCCCCAATACCGAACCTGAAGGAACCCCTATGCCGACCATTAACGTTCAACTGTTCGAAGGCCGCACGCCGGAACAAAAGCGCGCCTTCGTGCAGGCCGTAACGGAAGCCACCGTCAAGACGTTGGAATGCTCACCCGACTCCGTGGACATCCTGATCCACGAAATCAAGCGCGAGCACTGGGCCACGGGAGGCAAGCTGTGGTCCGACGAATGATCACGGCCTGACGGCCTGCACGCCGTACTTCGCGAAGATCGTCTTCAGTTCACCGCTGGCCGCCAGGTCGTTCAGCGCGGCCTGGAGCTGGCGTGCGAGGCCGACGTTATCCTTTTTCACCGCCATGCCGATCGCCCACCCGCCGCGCGGCAGGCGGTCGAACGGCACGTCCTGCAGCGGGAACGCGAGATCGCCCTTCATGACCGATTCGATCTGGGCGCGCGTGGCCAGCACCGCATCCAGGCTGCCCGCCTTCAGCTGTTCCAGCGCCTCGATCGCGGTGGGATAGATATGCACCTGCTCGCGGAAGCGTCCCCCGCCCTCGCCCAGCATCACCATGCCGGAGATCGACACTTTCTCGACGCCGATGCGCTTGCCCGCCAGCGCATCCACGCCGTCGAACTGGGGAATCGCCTGCGCGCTGCGCACGAGCCGTACGGTCTCCACGTAGTACGGCGCGAAGATCTCGACCTGCGGATTCGCGCTCATCAGCATGCGGTCGACCGGCACGTGCAGCATCACGTCGGCGGGCCCGTAGCCGAGATAGTGGCCCTTCCACACCATGTTGCGCAGGTCGTCGCCGACGTCGTCGCCCGCATCGAACGGCAACAGCGCCAGCTTCAGCCCGAGCTTTCCGGCCAGTGCGGCACCGAGGTCGGCGTCGATGCCCTGGCCGTGGCTGGAGAACGGCGCAAGGTCGTTATAGACGGCCACCTTGAGGGTGCCCGCCGTGCGCAGCATCGGTGTGTCGTCGGCGAAGGCGACGCCCGCAGCATCGATACCGGCAACCAGCAGCAGGCCGGCGACGAGCAGGCGGCGGCGCGATGGCGAAGTCGGCGCGGTCATGATGGCCTCAGTCGGCGGCGCGGCGGGATTCGAGGTAGGTCTTGATGGCCCACATCGCTTCCTGGTTGAACACGCCCTCGAATGGCGGCATGTAGACGGCGCCGTTGCGCACCTTGCCGTGGCGGATACTGGTCAGGAAGTAGTTGTCGACTTCCTTGTAGCAGGCCTCCTTCTTCTTGTCGTTCTTGATGCCGGTGCAGTCGCGGTCCAGCAGGCGCAGGTCGGGCGCGATCCCGCCCGACACGGCTTCCAGCCCGTGGCAGCGCGCGCAGTTCTGCGTGTAGGCCGATGCGCCGATCTTCAGCGCGAGCTTGTTGGTGCGGTACGGATTTTCGTCGCGCCATTTATCGCCCAGGGTGGGCAGGCCCGTCGTGTCGACGCCTTGCGGGACCACGTTGCCGTGCGCGTTGGCCCAGAGCGAGGTGAATGCCGCGGCGGTGAGCGCCAATGCGCCGGCGGCGATGCGGATCGTGTGCTTCATGGTGATGTCTCCTGTAGGTTTATCGGTCTATCCCTACATGAGCAATCGGCGTGCCATGCATCATACGCCCTGGATGACGGTGTTCACGCACCGCGCCTGTCCCAATTTGCAACAGGTGTCACATGGCCGCGCGTGCCAGCGCGCGCGCCGCGGCTTCCGGGTACAGGTGCTCGAGCGTCTCCGTCATTACGCGACCCAGCAGCGCCTGCAGGGGTGCCGCGGCCGCCGCCGCATCGGGCGCCGCGCGCACGGCCTTCCACAACGGCGCCAGTTCGGCCTCGTGCGCGGCGACGCTGCGTTCGACCTCCGCCTGCCAGAACGGCGGCGCCTCGCCCTCGACGAAGTTGCCGCGCCCGCGCCCGAAGTGGGCGACGGCGAGATAGCGCAGCACGCTGCCGACGAGGAGCGTGCGCAGGAACGGGTCCGCGAACTGCACGGTCGGACGGTCGCGGTCCGTCGTCGTATTGAAACCCCAGGCCGCGCCGGCCATCGTGAGCGCACCGACGATCGCACCGAGCAGCGCGCCGCCACCCAAGGTGAGGCCGCCGGCCATCAGGTCGGCCGACAGGCCCGTCGCGGCGCCGGAGACGACGGCGCCCAGCAGCCCCGCCTGCGCCTTGTCGATGGGCGCGCGCACGGCGAAGTTCTCGCGCACGCGGGCATTGATGCGGCCCGCGTCGCCCGGGTCGAGGCGGTGCAGGCGCAGCAGGCCGACGGTCGTGTCGCCGATGCGCCGCTCCAGCCGCTCGACGAGGCCGGCCATCGCCGCATCCTGGCGCTTCTGCTCATCCTTGCCGAGACCGACGGCCTTCAGCGCCGACTTGAACAGGTTCGCCTTGCCCTCCTGCTCGATCGCCTGGCTGTCGCGTGCGGCGCCGGCCAGCATCTGGGCGCCCAGCTCCACCGAGGCGCGGAAGCGCTGCACGTTGTTCGCCTGCCAAGCCGCGAGCAGCCGCGCATAGCCGTCGCGTTTCGATTCGTCGATCAACCTGCCGACGCGTTCGTAGAACACGTCCTCGTGCACCCAGCAGCGCGCAAACGCATCCAGCGCCAGCACGTCGCGCACGATCGCGAACTGGTCGAGATGCGCCTTCCAACGCGCCTGCTCCGCCTGTTCCTGCTCGTCCGGCCGCGGTGGGCCCAGCTGGTTGAGCAGCACGACGACCGGTTTGCCGAGCCATTCCAGGATTCGCATCTCGGCCGGCAGATAGCCCGCGTCGCGCGGATCCTCGGACGAATTCACGAGGTACAGCACGACGTCGGCCGCCTCCTTCGCCGCGCGCAGCGCCTGCTGGCTGAGCCAGAACGGCCGGTCGCGGTAGCGGTCGAACACTTCGCGCATGAACCAGCCGATCGGGTTGCCGGCCTGCGCGAGGCGCTTGAGCAGCCGGACGGAATCGCCGAAGCCGGGCGTGTCCCACAACAGCAGGCGGTCGCCGGCGGCGCTGGTCTGCAAGGTATGCGCTTCGGCGAACACGGTCACGTGGGCCGCATCGCGTACTTCGCCCACGTCCATGCCGACGAGCGTGCGCGCCAGCGTCGTCTTGCCGTTGTTCGTGTGCGAGACGAGCGCGAACTGGATGTCCACGGGTCGGGTGCTCATGCGGTCCCCGATACGGGCAGGCCGCTGCCGAGATCGAGCGGATGGCGTTCCGGATGCAGCAGGTCGACGACGGTTGCGGGGGTATGGTGGTACTGGCAGAACTGGTGCCACAGCGCGACGCGCTCCACCAGGCGGGCATCGACTGCGCCGCGCTCCACGAACCCCGATTCGTCGAGCAGCACGGCGATGCCGCGCGGCGTGTTGCGCGCCAGGTACTCGAGGAAGGCGCCGTGGTTTTCCCGCTCCGGCGTGGCGGCCAGGTTGAACAGGACGGCCGTGATGGCGACGCCGGCATCGTCCAGGCGCGCATCGCGCAAGGCATCCCTGGGCTCCTCGCCGTACGGGCACGAGGGCCGCAGCATCAGCTGCGCCTGTTCGCCGAGAACCATCGCCGCGACGGCCGCGAGACCTTTGTGGCGCGCCTCGTCGACGGTGAAGCTGTACGGGATCACGCGCAGCACGGCGGGGCCGGACGCGCCGACGCGGTCGGCCAGCAGCCGGTAATACGGCTCCCCCAGGTCGAGCGGGAAGCGCTGCGCGAGGCGGCGCGCCCGCAGTCCGGACACGAGCGCCAGCACGAGGCGCGGCAGCACGACGAGCAGGAACAGCGTCGCCGCATACAGATGCACCCAGCGCGCGCCGCCGGCTGGCGACGGTTCCTGCACGAAGTGCAATGCCTGGACGTCAGCCAGCGTAAAGCCCTGCAGCGGAAACACGGCCAGCGCGGGCGCGAACAGGAACGACAACAGCGTGTGCACCTGCTGGGCATCGAGGAACGTGCTTTCCCACCCGGCCGCGTACTGCGTCAGCACGCCGCGCGCGTACAGCGACGCGATCGCACCGAGCGCGAACGCGGCGGCCGCGAGATGGATCGTGCGGCCGAGGCGCAGGTGCGTCAGCCTGGCCGTCAGCGCCGACCAGTCCGTGAAATACTGTGCGATGCCGGCGGCGAGCGGCGCCGGCAGCTTGCGCGGCAACGCCGCCTTGCCGACCGAGAGGCGCCGCAGCAGTTGCGGGCTGGCCCAGCCGGTCCGCTTCGACGGCACGAGCGCCCACACGATCAGGGCAACATACACGAGCAGGTTCCACGCGAGGATTGCGAGCAGCGGCGCGGACAGCAGGTCGACGCGGTGCGGATTGCCGATGCGGTCCAGTCCCGCGCCGGCGATGAAGCCGACGATGGGCAGCAGTACGGCCAGCACGGGCAGCAGGCTGCGGCGCTGGCGGAACGCGGCAAACGCGGGCGTACGCTCGGCCAGGCGCTTGAGGATGAGTTCCGCGCGCTGGCCGAGGAAGTGGTCGAGCCGCGGCTCGCTCTTGCCTTCGGCCGCCTGCCAGTGCGCCAGTTCGCGCGCGCTGCGGCTGGCGTAGACGCGGTCGTCTTCGGACAGGATCTCGCGCTTCGTGTCGGCGGTTTCGATGGCGCGCATCAGGACGACATCGCGTGCGGTCCGTTCGTTCATGGGCCTCCTCGCTGGATGAATTGACAAGCTTATCAGAAATACTTCACCCATCCTTGCCCGCTTGCGCGCTTGTACCTGCCGAACAGCCACGTCGGAAAGTACAGGCCGACGGCCAGCAACGCGGCGATCGCCCACACCTGCCAGACGTGCGCCACGTCCGCGCGCGCCACGCCCAGAACGGCGGCGGCGACCTTCTGCAGCACCAGCAGCGCATACAGGTGCAGCAGGTAGTAGAACAGCGGCGCCCCGCCGAACACCGCCGCCACGCGGGTCGCCACCGTATCCACGCGCTCGAGCCACGCGAGCGCGACACAGCCCACCCCGAGCGTCAGCAGGATGAAGTCGAGCGAAGGCGGATACTTCGTGAAGTTGAGGAAGGCCATCGTGGCCCGCATGGGATCCGCCTGCGGCGTCCACGGCACGGGCTCGCCGTATGCGTTCACGCTGCGCAGGACGATGAGCAACGCCAGGCAGGCGATGCCCGCGACCGTCAGCCGGCGCATGCGCAGCACCGGCGCGGTCGCCCTGGTATACAGGGGGCCGCACGCGTAGCCCAGCAGGATCACGCCGATCCACGCCAGCACGGGATAGCTGACCTTGATGCGGACAGGGTCCAGCGCGAGGAAGCCGCGCTGTTCGAGGATCGTCCATAGCGCCGCGGGGAGCGGCCCCTGTTCCAGCGCATTGTGCCCGGCCACGATGAGGAGGCCCAGCAGCCCGAGCACCGGGAGCGGCAGGCGGTGCAGCAACGCCAGCGCGAGCATGGCCAGGCCGATCGCCCAGATCACCTGCAGGTAGAGTACGGCGGGCGCCAGCGTACCCGTCCAGGCGGCGTTGACGACCACGACCTCGAGCCCGAGCAGCAACAGGCCGCGCTTGACGAGAAACCCCGTGGCGCTGCGCGAACCGCCGGGCGGATGCGCGTACAGCCAGGCCGACAGGCCCGTCAGGAACACGAACATCGGCGCGCAGAAATGCGCCGCCAGGCGCGTGAAGAACAGCGCGGGCGGCGTCGTCGCGACGTCCATCGGATCGGCGACCTGGTGCTGCAGGAAGAACGTTTCGCGGACGTGGTCGACCGTCATCAGGAGCATGACGAGACCGCGCATCACGTCGATCGAGACAATGCGTTTACCGTTCATGGCCATTCCTCAGTAGCGATAAGACAGGGTTGCCGTCGCCGTGCGCGTACTGCCCGGCATGACCCACAGCCGGCTGTACGAACTGGCGTAGTAGCGGTGGTCGAACAGGTTGTCGACGTTCAGCGCGATGCGCCAGCGCTGGTCGGGCGCGAAGGTCGACACCAGGCGCGCCGTCGTGTAGCCGGGCAGCCTGAAGTCGCTGGACGCCGCCACGTCGCCGAACCGTTCGCCCACGTACGCGAGCCCGGCACCGGCCGACACCCGCGCATCGCCCGCGACCAGCAACAGGTTCGCGCTGTGCCGCGGCACGTTGGGTACACGGCTGCCGGTACGGATGGTGGTGTCGCCGCGCGTGACGCGCGCGTCCGTGTACGCATAGGATGCCGACAGCTTCAGGTCGCGCCGCAGCCGTCCCGACACGTCCAGTTCCACGCCCCTGCTTGCGATTTCGCCCGCCGGAATCGAGAAATCCGGATTGGCGGGATTGGCCGTGAGGACGTTCGTCTTGCGGATCCGGTACACCGCCAGCGTGCCGGCCAGGCCGCCGGGCGTATCGAGCTTGGCGCCCACCTCGTCGGCGCGGCTTTCCTCCGCCGGGAACGCCCGGTTGTCGATGCTGATGCCGCTGTTCGGGCGAAAGCCGCGCGCCGTGCTCGCATACAGCGCGACGGTGGGAGCCGGCTGGTAGACCAGTCCCGCACGGGGACTGGTGGCGCCGAGGCTCTGGCGGTTGACGGCCGCCGTGCGGTGATTGATCACGGTCTGGCGGTAGCGGTCATGGCGTACGCCGACGAGCGCCTTCCAGCGCGCCGTCAGGTTCAACTGGTCCTGGACATAGAGCCCCGTGGCGCGCTGGTGTTCGAGCGTGTCGATGGACAAGGCGAGCGGCGCGGCCACGCCGCCGTACACAGGGGCAAAGATATCGATCGCGTACGGATTCGCGGCCGATGGGTTACGGCGCAACTGCACGCGCCGGTCGTCGAACCGGTAGGTGTCGGCGCCGACCAGCAAGGCGTGGCCCGCGAGCCTGCCCAGCAGTTCGACGCGGGCGGAACGGTCGATGGCCGCGAAGTCGCGATGGCGCCGCTGGCGGCGCAGCGTCCGGCCATCCGGTGCGAGGTCGCTCGCTTCCGTCGAATAGCCGGCCAGGGAGCTGTCGCGATAGGACGCGCCGCCCTGCACCGACCAGCCGTCCGCCAGCGCGTGCTGGACGAACAGCTGCTGGCCTACGGACTGCACGGTGACGGGACCGTCGGCGGGTTCGCCGAGGAACCGCGACACGGGCAGCCTGCCGGGGACCGCGACGACACCGCGGTCGAACGGCGTGCGCTGCCGTGTCGCTTCGATCTCGTACGACACCGTCGTGGCTTCGCCCGCGTGCCAGAGGATGGACGGCGCCACGTAGGTGCGCTCCGTGTGCACGAGGTCGCGGAAGGTGCCGCCCGCCTCGTGCGCGAGGTTGAACCGGTATGCGACGCTGTCCGACAGCGGCCCGGTCAAGTCGGCGGCGGCGCGGCGCGTGCCGTGGCTTCCCAGCCCCAGGTCGATGCCGTATTGCGGCGCGAAGCGCGGCTTCTTCGTGAGGATGTTGACCGTACCACCCGGCTCGCCGCGGCCATACAGTGCCGACGCCGGTCCTTTCAGGATCTCGATGGATTGGGTACCGGCGACGTCGCGCCGGCCGTTATAGCCGCGGCTCGAACTGAAGCCGTTGACCATGTAATCGGACCCGAAATTCGGATCGCCCGTGAAGCCGCGCATCGCGTAGCTGTCCCACAGGCCGCCCAGGTCGCTCTGGCGGGCGATGCCGCTGGCCAGGTCCAGCGCGCCGGCCAGGTTGTTGACGCCCGCGTCGCGCAGCAGGTCCGCTTCCAGCGTGCGGGTGCTTTGCGGCAGATCGAGCGGTTGCGCATCGGTTTTCGTGGCACCGGCCACGGTAAGCGTATGGTAGGCCGTGCGCTGGCCGGTGACGATTACGGTGTCGGCCGGCGGTTCGGCCATGGCGTGGAAAGACAGCGTACCGGCGAGCAGCGGCACGCACCTCAAATGGGTGTTCTTGATATTCATGTTTCCACATTCTGATCGGCGGATGACGTGCAACGCCGCCAGGGCATTGCGCCGTGGCGGTACGATGCTTAAATTGCGGAACGGATCAGGCGCGGGGTGGACCGCGCGGCTGGAAAACGTGGACCGGCTGCGGATGGATGCCGGTGCGAACAGGGTCGACCGGGCTGTCGTCGGCCAGCGCGAGCGGCACGAAGACATGTGCCGGCGGCGGCGCCGCGAACGCCAGCTGGGCGCCGTCGAGGCACAGCGCGCAGAGATCGCGCAGCGCCGGCTTGCCGTCGACGCCCCGCTCCACCTGCGCGGCGGCCTGCGGGCTGCCGGCTTCCGCAAGGTGCGTCGCCGCGTGCTGCAACGACATCTGCTGCGTGAGGAGCAGCAGCAGCGACAGCAGCACATGGACGAAGGAGCGCGACATTCGACGTAATGGAAAGACAACAGTTGCGTATTGTAGCGGAATGCTTGACTCTCCACCCGGTGGAAACCTCATTCTGGAGTCATGGGAGCCAAGACGTACACGATCGGAGAACTGGCGCGGCTGTCCGGCCAGCCGGTGCGGCGCATCCGTTTTTATTCGGACGAAGGTTTGCTGCCGCCCGCCGTGCGCACCGACAGCAACTATCGCCTGTACAGCGAGGACGATCTGGCGCGGCTCGATCTCATCGGCTCGCTGCGCGACGCCGGCGTCGGCCTCGATGCGATCGGCCGGCTGCTGCGCGCGCACGGCGATGTGCGGGATGTGCTGGGCGCACGCCTCGCCATCCTCGATGCCGAGATCGCGGCCAAGCAGCGAGCAGCCTCCGTCCTCCGTGCGGCCTTGAGCCTCCCTCACCTTGACGTCGACACCATGAGGAGGTACTGGAAGATGAGCAAAGTAAACAACGAGCAGATGAAGGCGCTGGTCGCCGCGTTCATGGAGCGCGTGACCAGCGGGGCACCCGTCGATGAGGCCTGGCGCAACCGGACTGCGACCGTGGCCCCGGAACTGCCCGAGCATCCGACACCGGCGCAGATCGAGGCGTGGACGGAACTGGCCGGCATGCTGCAGGACCCGGCCGTCATGCGGGAATTCGAGACGGGCATCAGCGCGTTCTGGGAGGGCGCCCGGGACGCCGACGCCTATCGCGCGGCGGCGGTCAGCGGCTACCGCACCGCCGTCGATGCGGTCGCGCGGGGCGTCGCGCCCACGGATCCCGAAGGCATCGCGGCCGGCCGCGCGTGGCTCGACGCATCGGCGCAGGCCATGGGACGCGCGCCGGATGATGCGTTCGTGCTGTGGCTGCAGGATCAGTATGCCGCCGGGGGATCGCGGGCGCGCTTTCAGGAATTGCTGGCTGTACTGAAGGGGGAAACGCATGACGCGGAGGCATCCCGCGCCTGGCGCTGGCTGATCGACGCGGCGCGCGCTGCCGCGCAAAGCGGGCAGTAGAAAGCAAAAAGCCCGCTCAGTGCATACTGAGCGGGCTTTTCTTAATAACTAGCCTGACGATAACCTACTTTCACACTGGTTGCAGCACTATCATC
>NZ_FMZS01000027.1 GCF_900101265.1 Massilia sp. PDC64 | reverse complement strand
TAGTCCATCCAGATGTCACGGATGCCCACCCACACGTGGTAGAACAGGCCGAAGAACGTGACCATCGTGAAAAGCTTGAACCACTGGCGGGCGAACAAACCGGCCCAGCCTTCGTAGGTGAAGTTTTGCCCGGTCAGGAACGACACCAGCAGGATGACGGTGAAGATGACCATCACGATGGCGGTGACGCGCTGGGCCAGCCAGTCGCGCATGCCGTAGTGCGCGCCGACGACGAGACGGCGCTGTCCGATATTCTTGGGGGTAGCCATGATTAAAACACTCCGAACAGTTTGAGGGCGACCAGCAGGGTCAGTACGAGGCTGATGGCCAGCACGTAGCGCGCGGTGCGCTGCGACGCGTCCTTGTCCAGGGCGATGTGGTTGTCCATGAACAGGTGGCGGATACCGGCACAGAAGTGGTGCAGGTAGCCCCAGGACAGGCCCAGGAGGACGATCTTCGTGAACGGATGGCTGACGATGCCCGCGAAGTGGGCGAACGAGATTTCGGAGCGGATGCTCTGCTCGAACAGGTAGAGCAGGAACGGCAGGAACAGGAACAGCACGAAGCCGCTGATACGGTGCAGGATCGACACGATGGCCGACGGCGGCTGCTTGTAGTGCATCGTGATGTCCGCAATGTTCACATTACGGATCGGCTGCCCTCTTTTTTGCACGTTCTTCACGGCTTCGGACATTGGAACACCTCCCTTAAAGCGTTTATTTATATTTGACTCGGGACTGCGCCGATCGGGTCTTCGACACTTACCCAAAATCAAGGCATTGTAATCGCTGCAAGCGATTCATGCAGCAGCATAGATCTGCCGCAAAAACAATTCAGGACAATTCGTTTTGGTAATGGTGCTTGGTGGTCAGATACAGTCCACGACGCAATTCCACCGCCTTGTCTCCATACGTGAACGACACCCGGTCCGCGCACAGCAACGGCGTTCCTTCCGCCACTTTCAACGCCTGCGCCGTCGGCGCATCCGCCGCCACCGCCCGGATTTTCTCGGACGCGCGGATCATGCGCGTGCCGAATTCCGATTCGAACAGTCCATACATCGGGCCCTTGTATTCCGCCAGGCGCTCGGCCGTCAGCCCCTTGAACAATTGCCCCGGCAGCCAGAGCTCTTCCAGGATGGTCGGCGCGCCGCCGTCGCTCATCAGCCGTTTGATATAGACGACCGCGTCGCCCGACTTCAGGTCGAGCAGGCGCGCCACCTCGGCCGGCGCACGGATGCGCTTGACCTCGAGGTATTCGTGATCGAAATGCTGGGGGACGCCCTCGTCGGGCATCAGCTTGAGGAAACGGAAGTGCGCGCGCGCCTCGTTGTGGGTGGCGACGAAGGTCCCTTTACCCTGGCGGCGCACGACGAGGTGCTCCGCGGCGAGCTCGTCGATGGCCTTGCGCACGGTGCCCTGGCTGACCTTGTAGCGGCCGGCCAGTTCGACTTCGCTGGGGATCAGCTCGCCCGGCTTCCATTCGCCGGACTGCAGGCTCTGCGTGATGAGCGCCTTGATCTGCTGGTAAAGTGGGGAGAATGTGGGGGAAGGCGCCGCGCCGCCGACAGCGCTGCCGGCGCTCGTCGTCGTGGCGCCATTGCTGTTCGGATTGGACGGGGCTTGGTTCATAGACAGCGATTTTTTCATAAATCCAAAGGTCCGTCCAGTGGAGAAACCCTCGGATTATGTGTCTTATATAAGACATATGATATGAATTGACAGATGGAATCGTACGGGCATACACTCGCGGTCGATCGAGCGTGGGCGCCCCGCCTGTCGGCAACCGTCGCACGCCCGGCCCGCGGGTAGTGCTTTTGGTATGATTGCAGTTTTCCCAAACTGGCGTATCCTCTGCGTCGCCCCGTTTTTCTTTCCCACTTTGGAGATTCATCATGGCTAAAACCCCTAAGCGCGTTGCCGTTACCGGCGCGGCCGGCCAGATCGGCTATTCCCTGCTGTTCCGCATCGCCAACGGCGACATGCTGGGCAAGGACCAGCCGGTCATTCTGCAGCTGCTCGAGATCGACAACGAAAAAGCACAGAAGGCGCTGAAAGGCGTCATGATGGAACTGGAAGACTGCGCATTCCCGCTGCTGGCCGGCATGACCGCCCACAGCGACCCGATGACCGCATTCAAGGATGCCGACGTCGCCCTGCTGGTCGGCGCCCGTCCGCGCGGCCCGGGCATGGAGCGTAAAGACCTGCTGGAAGCCAATGCCCAGATCTTCACGGTGCAGGGCAAGGCGCTGGACGCCGTCGCTTCGCGCGACGTGAAAGTCCTGGTCGTCGGCAACCCGGCCAACACCAACGCCCACATCGCGATGAAATCGGCCCCGAACCTGCCGGCCAAGAACTTCACCGCCATGCTGCGCCTGGACCACAACCGCGCCCTGTCGCAAGTCGCCGCCAAGACCGGCAAGGCCGTCGGCGACATCGAGAAGATGGTCGTCTGGGGCAACCACTCGCCGACCATGTACGCCGACTACCGCTTCGCCACGGTCGACGGCCAGTCGGTCAAGGACCTGATCAACGACGACGAATGGAACCGCAACACGTTCCTGCCGACCGTCGGCAAGCGCGGCGCCGCCATCATCGACGCCCGCGGCGCATCGTCGGCCGCTTCGGCCGCCAACGCCGCCATCGACCACGTGCGTGACTGGGTGCTGGGCACCAACGGCAAGTGGACCACGATGGGCGTGCCGTCGGACGGTTCGTACGGCATCCCGGAAGGCATCGTCTTCGGCTTCCCGGTGACCACCGAGAACGGCGAGTACAAGATCGTCCAGGGCCTGGAAATCGACGCGTTCTCGCAAGAGCGCATCAACCTGACGCTGAACGAACTGAACGAAGAGCGCGCAGGCGTCGCTCACCTGCTGGGCCAGTAATGCCACAACGGCGGCGCGCACGACGCGCCGCCGTTTTTTTCGGAACCACCATGCACCCTTCCGAGGTTTTATTCCAGGGCCAACGCCAGCCGCTGCTGCTCCCTGCCTGCGACCACTATGCCGGCAGCGAGAAGCTGATGCGCAAGTCGATGGCCCTGCAACAAGAGCTTGGTCCCATTTTCGACATCACGTTCGACTGCGAAGACGGCGCCAGCGCCGGCAACGAGCGCACCCACGCCGAACTGGTGGCAACGCTCGTCAATAGCGACGACAATCGCTACAACCGCATCGGTGCCCGCCTGCACGATGTCGGAAGCCCCCACTTCGCGCAGGACGTCGAGATCATCGTCGGCGCCGCCGCCAAGCGTCTCGCCTACGTCGTGCTGCCCAAGCCGGACAGCCTCGAAGACGTCGTGCGCGCGCAGGACCTCGTCAACCAGGCCGCCGCCAAGGCCGGGCGGGATTTCCTCCCCCTGCACGTCCTGATCGAAACCCACGGCGCCCTGCACGACGTGTACGCGATCGCCGCCCTGCCCCAGGTCGAATCGCTGTCCTTCGGCATCATGGATTTCGTCTCGGCCCATTACGGCGCCGTGCCTGCCGCTGCGATGCGTACGCCGGGTCAATTTACCCATCCACTCGTCGTCCGGGCGAAGCTGGAGATGGTTGCGGCATGTCATGCGCATGACAAAGTCCCTTCGCATAATGTGACGACCGAGATCAAGGACAGTGCGATCGTCGCCAACGACGCCCAGCGCGCGGCCGCCGAATTCGGCTTTACGCGCATGTGGAGCATCCACCCCGACCAGATCAAGCCGATCGTCAAGGCGTTCACGCCGCGCCTCGCGGAAGTGAACGAAGCGACGAGCATCCTGACGGCGGCCATGGCGAAGGACTGGGGTCCGATCGCCCACGGCGGCCGCTTGCACGACCGCGCCAGCTACCGATATTATTGGACGGTGTTGCAGCGCGCGAAGCTGGCCGGCCTTGCGCTGCCGGATGCCGCGGCGGCACTCGTCAATCAACCGGAATCCATCTGATGGCCATCACTCTGAATCAAATCGCCGCCGCCTGCGCCTTTGCGCTCGCGGCCGCCGGTCTTTGCGCATCGGCGACTGCCGCCGAAACCCATCCCAAGGCGACCAAAGTCCTGAAAGAAAAGGCAAAATCCTCCAAGCATAAAAAGGCAAAAAAAGAGGACACTAAGCAAGACGTCACGGACAACGAGCCCGAACCGGACATCACCGACACGACGATGGCCGAGTACTCTTGCGAGTTGAACAACAAGGTCACCATCTACCGCAACCTGATGGACGACAGCCACATCGCCCTGCGCTGGAAGAACCGCCTGCGCCTGATGGACAAGGTGGGCACGACCACGGGCGCGCAGCGCTACGAGAATGCGAAGACCGGCCTGGTCTGGATCGGCATCCCGTCGAAGGGCATCCTGCTCGATTCGAAGCAGAGCCGTCAGCTGGCCAACGAATGCAAGGATGCGGAGCAGGCCAAGCCGGCCGTGGTGGCTTCGACCCCGACCGAACCGAAAAGCTGATTGAGTTGCAGGTAACAACAAAAATCCCCACAAAGGAGAAGTGAATGTCTCATAACACGTTGAATACGCTGAAGGAATTCCCGCTCGCAGGGGGACAGACCGGCCAGTTCTACTCCCTCCCGGCCCTCGCCGAGTCGCTGGGCGTGAACCTGTCGCGCCTGCCGGTATCGATCCGTATCGTGCTCGAATCCGTGCTGCGCAACTGCGACGGCAAGAAAGTGACCGAAGAGCACGTCCGCCAGTTGGCGAACTGGGGCCCGACCGCCGCCCGCACGGAAGAAATCCCGTTCGTCGTCGCCCGCGTCGTGCTGCAGGACTTCACCGGCGTGCCGCTGCTGGCCGACCTGGCCGCGATGCGCAACGTGGCCGCCAAGACCGGCGCCGACCCGAAGAAGATCGAGCCGCTCGTCCCGGTGGACCTGGTCGTCGACCACTCGGTCACGATCGACCACTTCCGCACCCCGGACGCGCTCGACCTGAACATGAAGATCGAGTTCCAGCGCAATAACGAGCGCTACCAGTTCATGAAATGGGGCATGCAGGCGTTCGACACGTTCGGCGTCGTGCCCCCGGGCTTCGGCATCGTCCACCAGGTCAACCTGGAATACCTCGCGCGCGGCGTGATGAAGAACGGCTCCACGTACTACCCGGATACCCTGGTCGGCACGGACTCGCACACCACCATGATCAACGGCGTGGGCGTCGTGGGCTGGGGCGTGGGCGGCATCGAGGCGGAAGCCGGCATGCTGGGCCAGCCCGTCTACTTCCTGACCCCGGACGTCATCGGCGTCAACCTGACCGGCGTGCTGCGCGAAGGCTGCACCGCGACCGACCTGGTGCTGACCATCACCGAGATGCTGCGTAAAGAGAAGGTCGTCGGCAAGTTCGTGGAATTCTTCGGCGAAGGCACCGCGTCGCTGTCGACCACCGACCGCGCCACCATCGGCAACATGGCACCGGAATACGGCGCGACGATGGGCTTCTTCCCGGTCGACGAAAAGACCGTCGACTACTTCCGCGGCACCGGCCGCACGGAAGAAGAACTGGTCGCCTTCGAGAATTACTTCAAGGCCCAGCAACTGTTCGGCATCCCGAAGGAAGGCGAGATCGACTACACCCGCGTGCTGCACCTGGACCTGTCGACCGTCACCCCGTCGCTGGCCGGCCCGAAGCGTCCGCAGGACCGCATTGAACTGGGCAACGTGAAGTCGACCTTCACCGACCTGTTCTCCAAGCCGACGAGCGAAAACGGCTTCAACAAGTCGCCGGAAGACCTGTCGAAAGTCTACGAAACGACCAACGGCGTGCGCGTGAAGAACGGCGACGTGCTGATCGCCGCGATCACGTCGTGCACGAACACGTCGAACCCGAGCGTGCTGCTGGCCGCCGGCCTGCTGGCCAAGAAGGCCGTCGAGAAGGGCCTGACCGTCGCACCGCACATCAAGACCTCGCTGGCCCCGGGCTCGCGCGTCGTCACGAACTACCTGGACGCGGCCGGCCTGCTGCCGTACCTGACGCAGCTCGGCTTCGGCGTGACCGCGTACGGCTGCACCACCTGCATCGGTAACGCCGGCGACCTGACTCCGGAACTGAACGCCGCGATCACGTCGAACGACATCATCGCCGCCGCCGTCCTGTCGGGCAACCGTAACTTCGAAGCGCGTATCCACCCGAACATCCGCTCCAACTTCCTCGCCTCGCCGCCGCTGGTCGTCGCCTACGCGATCGCCGGCAACGTCACGCGCGACCTGATGACGGAACCGGTCGGCAAGGGTGCGGACGGCGTCGACGTCTACCTGGGCGACATCTGGCCGACCTCGCAGGAAATCCACGACCTGATGAAGTTCGCGATGAACTCGGACGTCTTCAAGGCCAACTACGCGGACGTCAAGGGCAACCCGGGCGCGCTGTGGGAAGCCGTGTCGTCGGTGTCGGGCCAGGTCTACGACTGGCCGGAGTCGACCTACATCGCCGAGCCGCCGTTCTTCGCCGACTTCGAGATGACCCCGAAGGCCGCTTCCGCCGGCATCAGCGGTGCGCGCGCACTGGGCGTGTTCGGCGACTCGATCACCACCGACCACATCTCCCCGGCCGGTTCGATCAAGGAAGACGGTCCGGCCGGTAAATGGCTGAAGGACCACGGCGTCATCAAGGCCGACTTCAACTCGTACGGCTCGCGCCGCGGCAACCACGAGATCATGATGCGCGGTACGTTCGCGAACGTCCGCATCAAGAACAAGATGATCCCGCCGAAGGCCGACGGTTCCGCGGTCGAAGGCGGCATCACGATCCACCAGCCGAGCGGCGAACAGCTGTCGATTTACGACGCGGCCATGAAGTACATCGCGGAAGGCACCCCGACGATGATCTTCGCGGGCGAAGAGTACGGCACGGGTTCTTCCCGCGACTGGGCCGCGAAAGGCACCCAGCTGCTGGGCGTGAAGGCCGTGATCGCCCGCTCGTTCGAGCGCATCCACCGTTCGAACCTGGTCGGCATGGGCGTGCTGCCGCTGCAATTCCTGGGCGACGACAGCGTCGAAACCCTGGGCATCACCGGCAACGAGACCTATGACCTGAAGGGCCTGGAAGGCGAGATCCGTCCGCAGATGCAGGCGACCCTCGTGATCCACCGCGCCGACGGTTCGACCAAGGAAACCTCGGTCCTGCTGCGCATCGATACGCCGATCGAAGTGGATTACTACAAGCATGGCGGCATCCTGCCGTTCGTGCTGCGCCAGCTTCTCGCTGCCTAAACAGCAGGAGGGGTCAGAGCCCGGTGTTTCTTTTGGGGCTCTGACCCCGGTGCTAAGTGGCACCGCGTCAGAACACCGGGGTCAGACCCCAACCGTCAACACCGGGGTCTGACCCCTAAGTTTCGGCCCACATCCTCAGCAGGTTGTGGTAATGCCCCGTCAACGCCACCATTTCCGCCCCATCGCCATGCTTCGCGCGCAGTGCCTGGATATTGGTGTCCAGCTCCAGCAGCATCGCCCGCTTGCTGTCGTCGCGCACCATGCTCTGCACCCACAGGAACGACGCCACGCGCTCGCCGCGCGTCACGGGCTTCACTTCGTGCACGCTGGAAGACGGATAGACGATCGCATCGCCCGCCGGCAGTTTGACTTCATGCGTGCCGTACGTGTCGACGACCGTCAGCTCGCCGCCGTCGTAGTCGTCCGGATCGCTCAGGAACACGGTGCACGACACGTCCGAGCGGACGGGTGACCCGCCCCGCTGCGCGCGGATGGCGCCGTCGATGTGCAGGCCGTAGTGCTCCCCGCCCGCGTAGCTGTTGAAGAACGGCGGCAGGATCCGCAGCGGCAGCACCGCCGAGAAGAACAGCGGGTTCGCCATCAGCGCGGCGCTGACGATCTGGCCCAGCTCCACCGCGAGCGGCGAGCCTTCCGCGAGCTGGCGGTTACGCTTGACCTGCGCGCCTTGACTCCCGACGCTCGCGCGGCCGTCGACCCAGTCCGTCACCTCCAGGCGCGCGCGCATGGACTGCACCTGCTCCGCGGTCAGCACGCCTGGAATATGGAGCATCATGATCGTCAGAACTTGACGTTGGCCGACAACGTCGCCGAGCGGCCCGGCCCCACGCCGGCATAGTGCGGCGACGAGACCTTGTCGAAGTACAGCTTGTCGGTCAGGTTCTGCACGTTCAGCTGCAGGCTGACGTCCTTGTTCAGCGCATAGCTGGCCATCGCGTCGAAGCGGGTATAGCCCGGCGTCCACTTGTTGTTGTTGACGTTCGCGTAGATCATCGAATTCGCGTTCATGCCCAGGCCGAACGTGAAGTCCTTCGTCACGGCATACGTCGTCCACAGCGAGGCCGAGTGCTTCGGCGTGGTCGGGAAGCGGTTGCCGTTGTACGGCGAGACGACATACACGGGTTTCGCGGTCGTGCCGACGTTCAGGTAGCCGTTGTCCGCGATTTCCGCGTCCAGGTAGGTGTAGCCGCCGAACACGCTCCACAGCGACGTCAGCTTGCCCGAGAAGCCCAGCTCGACGCCCTTGATCTCCTTGCGGCCGACGTTCTGCGTGGTGCCGTCCGGTGCCGTCACGCGGGCATTGTTCATCGTGCTCTTGAAGACGGCCGCCGTCAGCGACAGGCGCCCACCCGGCATCACGTCCCACTTCGTGCCCAGCTCGATGTTCTTGCTGCGCTGGGGCTGCAGGTTCTGCACGGCCACCGTCAGCGCGTCCAGGCCGTCGCCGCCGTCGTTGCCCGGCGGGGTCGCCGACGTCGCGTACGCCAGGTAGATGCTGCCGTTCGTGGCCGGCTTGTAGACGAGGCCCGTCTGCCAGCTCCAGAAGGTGCTGTCGACGTGCGCCTGCACGGCCGCCGTGGTCGCCGTCGGCAAGGTGTTCAGCGTCGTCTGGAAGTCGTCGTAGCGCGCGCCCAGGTTGACCTGCCACTGCGGGTTGAATTCGATCGTATCGAACGCGTAGGCCGCCTTCGTCTTCGTGCTCACGTGCGTCAGCGCACCGGACACGGTGCGGGTATAAACCCACGGATCGTACGGGTTCGGATCGACGAGCGTCGTGCAGTTGTACAGCGTCGCGGCGCCCGACGTCGGGCAGGTGAACGTGCCCGTCAGCGGGTTGTTCGTGCCCGGCGTGAAGACGTAGGCGGCGCGGTCCGTCGTCTCGCGGTCGAACTCGATGCCCGCGTTGTACGTGTGCTTGATGCCCGCCGTCTGCAGGTCGCCCGAGATGCTCGTCACGTTCGACGCCGTGCGGGTTTCCGTCACGCGGGTGTTGGCGCGGCGCCAGACGGTGCCGTACAGGACCGTGTTGCCCTTCGAGTCGTCCGGCTGGGTCCAGACGTAGTCGTTGTTCGTCTTGCCGTAGCGCGTGACGTTGCGCAGCACGATGCCGTTGGCGAGTTCATGGCGCAGGTCGATCGTCGCGATGTCGCTCTTCGTGTCGCGGAAGTCGCGGTTGGCGAGGCCGTAGAACGTCGAGCGGTCGACGTTGAACGGGGTGCCGTTGCCGTTCTTCGACACGTTGGGGCCGGTCGTGATCGGGTTGTTGAACGGGATGCCCGTGTCCGGGATCTCGTGCGACGTCAGGTGGTAGACGCTGACGATGGCGCGCGTGGGGCCGGTCAGGCCGAACGTCACGGTCGGGGCGACACCATAGCGGTTGCCGCCGACGACGTCGCGGCCCGGCACGTCGTTCTCGTGCGCCATCACGTTCAGGCGGAACGCGCTGTTGCTGCCCAGGTTGCGGTTGAAGTCGCCCGTGACGCGGCGGTACTTGTCCGTGCCGATGCCGACGCTGGCATGGTTGAAGTCGTACGACTGCGCCGTCTTCGTGATCAGGTTGACGCCGCCGCCGGCCGACGAGCGGCCGCCCAGCGCCGAATTCGGGCCCTTGACGACTTCCACCTGCTCCACGGCGAAGATCTCGCGCGACTGCGAACCGGCGTCGCGGATGCCGTCGATGTACGTGTCCGTCTGGGCGTTGTAGCCGCGGATGAACATGTTGTCGCCGACCGGGTTGCCGCCTTCGGCCGCGCCGATGGTGATGCCGGGCACGGTGCGCAGCGCATCCGTCAGCGACGTGGCGCCCGTCTGCGCGATGACCTCGGCCGGCACGATGGTGACGGATTTCGGCGTGTCGAGCAGCGGCGCGGTGAACTTGCTGTTGGCCGACGTGGGCTGCTGCTGGTTGGCGCCCGTCACCTGGACGCTCGGGATCGTCGGATCGGGGGTGACGTCCGGCGCGGCGTGGGTGGCAGCGGGCAGCGCCAGCGACGCGAGCATGGCCAGTGCCGGGGTCGGCAGCGTGCGGGCATGCTTGCGGGTGGTGATGAAGGTGTTGTTTTTCTTGGTGGTCATAGTGTGGGGAGGGTGACCTGCCGGGCGTCTCGCTGCGCCATCATTAACAAGAACTAAGCAGGAACATGAATGAGAACGATTCGCATTATGATTCTGATTAGAGCTTTTGACAAGCGCAACTGGACAATAAATACGAAGGTGACGCGGGAATGCGACGCCGGCAATCTTGCCGTCGTGTTACTCGGGTGGGAGCGAATCAACTACAATACCGGGGATAAGGGTTTATCATGACCCGAGATGTCAACCAAGAATACGAATCACCTTACCGAAGAGACTCCCCAAGCGTATGCGTCGCCCTTCCAAAGACTCACCCAAACTTTCGGCAGAAAGCCAGCGTCTCATCAGCATCAGCAACGCCATCGTGCAGGCCGCCAGCCGCGTTGAAGAACGGACCTGGGAACGCAACCTCGACACGCAGCTGCAGAAGCTGCTCAAGACGAACCACCAGGACAGCATCGACGCCGCCCTCAACGTCCTCTTCAAGGGCGATCTCGCGGTCTACGACGTGCTGATGGATGGCGTCGAGGCGGTCAGCGAGTCCTCGACGATGACCGAACAGGCCAATGACGGCACCGAGACCACGTGGCAGGCCCTGCTCGTGGCCGCGCCGATCCTGGCCTGGACCCGCTTCTCGATTGCGTCCGGCACGATCCCCGGCGACATCCTGAACACGCTGACGGCGCACTTCTCCGCCCACCTGCTGGCCGACAACACGAAGCTGGCCATCGCGCCGACCCTGTACTCGATCGACCAGCTGCCGCGCACCCATGCCGAGACCTATGCGCTGACGCACAAGCTCGCCGCCGCCGCCCACAAGGGCTCGACGGTGAAGCCGGCCGCGCCCGGCCCGGACACGTCGCAATTCCTCGCCGACACGCGCTACCTGCTCGTCGCCGTCATCGCCCCCGTCGGCGCGCCGCTGTTCCGCTGGCAGGAACCGCAGCACCACATCAATTTCGAAGCGGAGCGCGAGAACTGCCTCGAGCAGTGGCGTGCCCAGGCCGGCCCGAACATTGCGCGCCTGCTGCCGGGCTGCGGCGTCGAGTTGTTGCTGCCGGAAGCGTATTACGTCGCGTGCCGCGAGGCCGATAAGCTGATCCGTCCGGTGTCGATCCGCGCCGCCGTCCACTACCTGACGAACACGCTGGGCGTGGAACCGAACGACCTGCGCGCCGTCGTGGCCGGCTTCGGCGACGAGGCGAGCGACAACCAGGTCGACGAATACCGCGTCGGCTTCACGCTGCGCCAGTCGCCGGACGTCGTGTACGGCATCGTCTGGCCCCTGTACGGCCAGGAAGACGAGGACGGCACGCCGATGGAAGGCCCGGCCGGCGGCGGCGACCGCCCGCTCGCGCCGCTGGACGAGATCGTCAAGCACCTGAACGAGGTCGGCATCACCCACGTCAAGCGCATCGGCGAGCGCTATGTCGCGGAGTACTGCGACGACTGCGGCGCCCCGCTGTTCGCCGACCCCAGCGGCGAGCTCGTCCATGCCGAAATGCCGGAAGACACGCCGGCGGGGAACGAGCACTTCCACTGACGCATAGACTCACCCACGACGAAGCCCGGCCCTGTGCCGGGCTTTGTTTTTACGATTCGGGGTCAGAGCACTTTTTCGGGCACGATCCACGAAGCAAATTTGCAAGATCGCCGTTAATGCATCACGCCTTTGCATGCGAGTCGTTCACGCAGCGCGCGACTTCCGGTGGCTTGTTGAGCCACCGGGAAATTGATCCGAAATGTGCTCTGAGGTGTACCGGGTTTGGTGGACATCCAAATAGAGGACAATACGTTCTATGGACAAAACCAAATCTATCTCGACCGAGCGCAAGCAGT
>NZ_FMZS01000029.1 GCF_900101265.1 Massilia sp. PDC64 | reverse complement strand
CACCCCTTCCCATCCCGAACAGGACCGTGAAACGACTTTGCGCCGATGATAGTGCTGCAACCAGTGTGAAAGTAGGTTATCGTCAGGCTAGTTATAAGAAAAGCCCGCTCAGTATGCACTGAGCGGGCTTTTTGCTTTCTACTTCGCCAGCCGCTGCGCAATCGGATGCTCCGCCCGCAACTGCAGCAAATCCCACAAATTGCCATACAAGTCTTCGAATACGGCCACCGTGCCGTAGTCTTCCTCCTTCGGATCGCGCACGAAGCGCACGCCGTGCGCGCGCAGGCGTTCGTAATCGCGCCAGAAGTCGTCCGTGTTCAGGAACAGGAATACGCGGCCACCGGCCTGGTTGCCGACGAAAGACTCCTGTTCCGGTTTCGATGCCTTGGCCAGCAGGAGCGTGGTGCCCGTACTGCCCGGCGGAGCCACCACGACCCAGCGCTTGTCCTGCGCCGGCTGGTAGGTATCGTCCAGCAGTTCGAAACCGAGTTTGCCGACATAGAAATCGATGGCTTCGTCGTAGTCGCGCACGACGAGGGCAATGTGGGCGATGGCCTGCCGCATGTGTTCCCCTGGTTGTTTTCAATTACTACCAGTGTAGCAGCCGTTTGACCCGGACCTCACCTGTCGGTAGACTCGCATGATTGCGCTACCAAAAATAACGATAAAGCAATGTTACATAACATCCGGGGACCGTCGGTCATTCAACGGAGGAGACGTTCATGCAGCGAAGTACCAGTACACATTCATGGCGCGGGCTTGGCGTGTTGCTACGCCTCGCGATGGCGGCGATGGCACTGTTTGTGGCGGGCCAGGTCCACGCCATCGGCACGGCGAAATTCGTCGACACGGAGGGGAAGGCCGGCGTCGCGCTCGTCCAGGCCGGACGCGCGGCACCCATCGTCGTCGGCACGGACGAGTATCCCGGCGTGCTGCGCGCGGCGCGCGACCTGCAGCGCGACATCGGCGGCGTGACGGGCAAGACCCCGCAATGGCAGGTCGACCACCCGGCCGAGTCGGGCGACGTGATCATCGTCGGAACGCTCGGCCGCAACGGCCTGGTCGACCGTCTCGCGCAACAGGGCAAGATCGACACGCGTGGATTGGCCGGCCAGTGGGAAGGCTTCGTCATCCAGGCGGTCGCCGACCCGATGCCCGGCGTGCAGCGGGCACTGGTCATCGCCGGCAGCGACAAGCGCGGCACGATTTACGGGATTTATACGCTGTCCGAACAGATCGGCGTCTCGCCCTGGTATTGGTGGGCCGACGTGCCGGTCGTGCACCACCGTGCGCTCAGTGTGCCGCTCGATACGCGCATCATGGAAAAGCCGACCGTCCAGTACCGTGGCCTGTTCCTCAACGACGAAGCGCCCGTGCTGACCAATTGGGCGAAGGAGCGCTTCGGCGGCTTCAACCACAAGTTCTACGAAAAGCTGTTCGAGCTGATGCTCCGCATGCGCGCGAATTACCTGTGGCCGGCCATGTGGTACTCGTCGTTCTATGACGACGACAAGGAAAACGGCAAGCTTGCCGACATGATGGGCATCGTGATGGGGACATCCCACCACGAACCGATGATGAGGGCACAGCAGGAGTGGAAACGGTACGGCAAGGGGCCGTGGGATTACCACCGCAACGGCGAGGTCCTGCGCGACTTCTGGGCGCAAGGGCTGCGCAACACGCGCGACTACGAAAAGGTGATCACGATGGCGATGCGCGGCGACGGCGACGAGCCGATGTCGGAAGACGCCAACGTCGACCTGCTGCAGCAGATCGTCCGCGACCAGCGCGCCATCATCAAGAAGGAGCTCGGCCAGGAGCCCGGGAAAGTCCCGCAGCTGTGGGCCTTGTACAAGGAAGTGCAGGAGTACTACGAGAAGGGCATGCGCGTCCCCGACGACATGCTGCTGCTCTGGTGCGACGACAACTGGGGCAACATCCGCCGCCTGCCCACGGCGGAAGAGCGCAAGCGCAGCGGCGGTGCCGGCGTCTACTACCACTTCGATTATGTCGGCGGTCCCCGTTCCTATAAATGGTTGAACGTCACCCAGATCGCCAAGGTGTGGGAGCAGATGAACCTCGCGAACGCATACGGCGCGAACCGGCTGTGGGTCGTCAACGTGGGCGACCTGAAGCCGATGGAGGTGCCCACGGAATTCTTCATGGCGTATGCGTGGAACCCGCAAGCCTGGCCGGCGGAGCGGCTGCCGGATTACCTGCGCGCGTGGGCCACACGCGAATTCGGTGCCGCACACGCAGAGAAGATCGCATCCATCGTCGACCGGTACACGCGCTACAACGCGCGGCGCCGTCCGGAGCAGCTGGAACCGGAGACCTACAGCCTCACCAATTACGATGAAGCGGCACGCGTCGTCGCGGACTACAACGCACTGGCCGACGAAGCAATGCGCGTCGGCCGCTCGCTTCCCGCGAACATGCGTGACGCCTACTTCCAGCTCGTGGAATATCCCGTTCGCGCATCCGCCAATGCCCTCGATATGTATGTGTCGACCGGCCTCAATCGCCTGTACGCGCGCCAGGGACGCGTGACGACGAACGACATGGCCGCGCGCGTGCGCCAGCTGTTCCAGCGCGACGCGGATCTCGCCAACAGGTACCAGCGCGAGATCAGCGGCGGCAAATGGAATCACATGATGTCGCAGACGCGCTTCGGCTACACCAACTGGGACCAGCCCTATCGGGACGTGATGCCGGCCGTGTCGGAGCTGCGGGTCCCTGCGCCCGGCCAGCTGGCGGCACCGAACGGCATCCATCCTTCCGACCAGATGGGGGTCGCGGTGCAGGGCGATGCCATCGCGTGGCCCGTCTTCCCGATCCGCCAGCTCACGTTGCCGCCGCTGGACGTCTTCGAAAAACAGTCGCGTTACGTGGAGCTGTTCAATCGCAGCGCCCAGCCGTTCGACTACGCCATCACGACGAGCCATCCGTGGATCCGTCTCAGCCACAAGGCGGGCCGCGTGAGCAAGGACCAGAGCATCGTCGTTGACGTGGACTGGAACGCGGTCCCCGCCGGCACCACGGTGGCGTCGCTGACGATCAGCGGTCCGGCCAACGCGAAGGTCGAGGTCAAGGTGCCCGTGCACAAACCGGTCGACCTGGCACCCGACACGGCGCGGGGCCACGTGGAAACGCAGGGTGTCGTGGCGATCGAGGCGGAGCACTATACCCGCGCGCTGGCGCCAGACGGCCGGCAATGGCTCAGGATTCCTGGTTATGGCCGCACGCTGTCCGGCATGAGCACCTTGCCGGTCGCGGCGGACGCATTGAAGGTCGCGGATGGGATGCGGCTCGAGTATGACGTGAATCTGTTCACCGCCGGCGAGCTGAAAGTGCAGGCCGTCCTCGGCCCGACACTCAAGTTCCAGCCGGGCGAAGGCTTCCGCTACGCGGTCTCGATCGACGACGAGGCGCCGCAGGTGGTCAACGTCCATGCGGACGGCTCCGAGCGGCACTGGAGCAAAATCGTTTCCGACGGCGTCGCGCAATTCACGACCACGCATCGCGTGGCGCGCGCCGGCCGCCACACGGTGAAATTCTGGGCGCTCGATCCGGGCCTCGTGCTGCAACGCCTCGTCGTCGATGCCGGTGGCCTGCGGCCCAGCTATCTCGGGCCGCCCGAGAGCCCGTACTATCCGGTCAGCGGATCCCCAGCAGCGCAATCAGCCCCCAACTGATCGCGCCCAGCCCGACCAGCGACACGACGACGGTCGTCGTCACCTTGCCGCCCGCGCGCACCACGGCGCGGGCGTCGACGCCGAGGCCGAGGGCCGCCATCGACATGCTGGTCAGCCATCCCGAGGCCATGTGCGCCGGTTCGAGCACCACGGCCGGCAGCGCATCGATGGAGCGCAGCAGCATCAGCGCAAGGAAGCCGACGATGAACCACGGGACGAGTTGCGCGAGCGGCAGCGATCGACGTTGCGCGCCGTCGCGCCGGAACAGCGACAGTCCGAGCACGACGGGGCCCAGCATCAATACCCGCACCAGTTTTACCAGCGTCCCGATGTGCAGGCTCGCCTGCGACACGGGCGCCGCGGCGGCCAGCACCTGGGGCACGGCATACACGGTCATGCCGGCGAAGATCCCGTACTGGAGGGGCGTCAGCCCGAGGAGCCGGTCGAGCAGCGGCAGCACGAGCACGACGACGACACCCAGCACGGCCGTGAACGCGATCGACGACGCGACATCCTTGCCCTGCGCATCGATGACCGGCGCCACGGCGGCGATGGCCGAGTTCCCGCAAATCGAATTCCCGCACGCGACCAGCACGGCCATCTCGTGCGGCAGCCGCAGCAGCCGGCCGACCGTGTAGCTGAACGCGATCGCCAGCACGACCGACAGCGCGATCCCGCCCAGCAGCGGCAACCCGTGTGCGACGATCGCGCTCGCGCTGACGGACGCGCCGAGCAGCATCACGGCCAGTTCGAGGACGACCTTGGCGGAAAAGCGCACGCCGGCCTCGCATGCGGCGGGGACGGTCGCGACGGTGCGCACGAGGCTCCCCAGCAGGATGGCCAGGACGAGGCTCTCGAGCCATGCACGGCCGAAGAGGGCGGTCTCGCCGCGCTCCAGCAGGACGGCTGCACCGGTGACGGCGGCACTCAACGCGACGCCGGGTAGGAGCGTGAAAATTTTGTTGTTCATGGTGGTCTCCTGGTTCGAGTCCGCAGTATCGGCTCGACAGGATCGTTCGGTCCATCTTAAAATTTCGCACGAACTATTCAGATAAATCGAACGATGACCCTCGACCAGCTTCGCATCTTCGTCGCCGTCGCCGAACGCCAGCACCTGACGCGGGCGGCGGACGTCCTCGCGCTGACGCCGTCCGCCGTCAGCGCGTCGCTGCGCGCACTCGAGGAGCGTTACGGCACCCCGTTGTTCGACCGCGTCGGGCGCCGTATCGAAGTGAATGCGGCCGGCAGGATCTTCCTCGACGAAGCGCGCGCCACGCTGGCCCGCGCGGCCGGCGCGGAACGCGTGCTGGTCGAGCTGGCGGGACTGGCGCGGGGCGCGCTCGCGCTGCAGGCCAGCCAGACGATCGCCAGCTACTGGCTGCCGCCGCTGCTCGTGCGGTTTCGCGAGACGCATCCGCAGATCGACGTGCGGCTGGATGTCGGCAATACGCAATCCGTGGCCGACGCGGTGCGCGAGGGGCAGGCCGATCTCGGGCTCGTGGAGGGCGGTATCGACGACGCAGCGCTCGCCGCGGAGAGCATCGGGCAGGACCGCATGGCGATCGTCGTCGCACCCGGCCATCCGTGGGCACGCAAGCGCAGGCTCACCGTCGCCGACCTGCAGTCGGCCCGCTGGATCATGCGCGAGCCGGGTTCGGGCACCCGGTCCGCGCTCGAGGAGATGCTGGTGGCGCAGGGCGTCGACCTGGCCGCGCTGCAGGTCGCGCTGACCCTGCCGTCCAACGAGGCCGTGCGCGCGGCCGTGATGAGCGCGGGCTTCGTGGCAGGCTTGTCGGAACTGGTCGCGGCGCCGTATCTCGCGGCGGGCCTGCTCGCCAAGGTGCGCATGGACCTGCCGCCGCGCGACTTCTTCCTGCTGCGCCATCGCGAACGCTATCGGAGCCGCGCGGCGCAGGCGTTCGAGGCGGTGGTGCGCACTGCCTGATCCGCGCCAGATCGGCAGGATCAGGCAATCGTTCGTCAGTATCCTGCTACCGCCGGGCGGGCCTGGACTCCTAAGATGAATCCATCGTTCACAAGGAGTTCTGCCATGAAGACCATCGATACTGTTTATATCAACGGCGTGTTCGTCACCCCGCACGGGCGCGAGCCGCTCGTCCTGCTCGACCCGGTCACCGAGCGCGAAACGACGACCGTGATCCTGGCCGATGAAGTCGACGCCCGGCGCGCGATCGCCGCGGCGAAGGCGGCGTTTCCGGCCGTGGCGCGCACGACGCGCGAAGAACGCATGGACTGGCTGCAGCGCCTGCACGAGGCGGTCGCCGCCGCGGAGCGGGACATCGTCGACGTCATGGTCGCGGAATACGGCGGCACGATGGCGATGGCGACGGGGACCGCGCGCCGTGCCGCCGCATCGTTCGCGATCGCGCGCCGGCTGCTGGCCGAGTACGCGTTCGAGCGCGAGGTCGGCGGCGCGCGCGTGACGATGGTGCCGCATGGCGTCGTCGGCCTGATCACGCCGTGGAATGCGAACATCGGCTTCATCGCGACCAAGCTGTCGATGGCGATCGCCGCCGGCAGCACGGCCGTCATCAAGCCCAGCGAACTGAGTGCCGCGCAGACGGCACTCATCACCCGCGTGATGCACGGCGCGGGGCTGCCGCCGGGCGTCTTCAATATCGTCACGGGCCGGGGCGACGTCGTCGGCGCGGAGATCACGCGCCACCCCGATATCGCCAAGATCTCGTTCACGGGGTCGACGGCCGTGGGCAAGGCGATCGCGCGGGGTGCCGTCGACACGATGAAGCGGGTGACGCTGGAACTGGGCGGGAAGTCGCCGACCGTCCTGCTCGACGATGCCGACTTCGCGAAGGCGATGCCGCTGGCGGCGCTGGCCGCGGTAATGAACAGCGGCCAGGCGTGCATCGCGGGCACGCGCCTGCTGGTGCCGGCCAGCCGCGTGGACGAAGCGCATGAACTGGCGGTGCGCGCATTCGAGGACCTGGTCGTCGGGCCGACGGGCGACCCGCGCGTGAACGTGGGGCCGATGGTCACGCGCAAGCAGTACGAGCGGGTGCAGGACTATATCCGCAAGGGGATCGAGGAGGGCGCGACCTTGCTGACGGGTGGTCCGGGGCGCCCGGACGGACTGGAACGGGGCTATTTCGTGCGGCCGACCGTGTTCGGCAACGTCCGCAACGACATGACGATCGCGCGCGACGAGATCTTCGGCCCCGTGCTGTCCATCATCCCGTACCGGGACGACGACGACGCGATTGCCATCGCCAACGACACGCCGTATGGTCTGCATGCGTACGTGTTCGGCACGGACCTCGTGCGCGCGAACCGTGTGGCAGCCGGCATTCAGGCAGGGCGCGTGTTCGTGAATGGATTGTATGATGCACCGGAGGCCCCGTTCGGCGGCTTCAAGCAGTCCGGCCTGGGACGCGAGTTCGGTGTCTTCGGCCTGGAGACCTATCTCGAACCGAAAGCCATCATGGGCCATGACAAACGACTCTGAGAACCGGCTCGTCGGCCTCGTCGAACGGGCGATGCGCGGCGTGGGTGCCGGTGACCTCGACCTGGCAACTGGCCTGCCCTGGCTCTGGCTCATCCGCCGGGCCGGGCCGACGCCCGTCGGACGCGGCATCCTGACGCCGTCCGTCTGCCTGCTCGTGCAGGGCGGGAAGGAGATGCTGGTCGGCCAGCGGGTGCTGCGCTACGGTCCCGGGTCTTATGTGCAGGCGGGCGTGGCGCTGCCCGTCTCCGGCCAGGTAGTGCAGGCGAGCGCGGAGGCGCCGTATTACGGCATCCGCGTCGACATCGATCCGAAGGAAGTGGCGGCGTTCGTGCTGGAGATGGGGCTGCAGTTGCCGCTGGTGGACGCCGACCCGCCCGCGATCACGGTCGAACGTGCGGACGACGCGATGCTGGACGTGTTCGTGCGCCTCCTGCGCCTGCTCGACCGGCCGCGCGACCTGCCCGTGCTGGGCCGCCTGCTCAAGCAGGAACTGATCTACCATCTCGTGACGGCGCCGGGCGGTGCCACGTTGAGCCGGGGCGTCGTCGGCGGGCAGCGCGAGCGCGCGGTGGGCGAGGCCATCCAGTGGATCCGCACGCATTACAACGAGCCCCTCAGCATCGACGCCCTGGCACGCACGGTGCACATGAGTCCTTCGGTGCTGCACCGGCGGTTCAAGGCGGCCACCGTGATGAGTCCCCTGCAGTACCAGAAGCAGGTGCGGCTGCTGGAGGCGCGCAAGATGCTGATGAGCGGCGACGTCGAGGCGGCCAGCGTCGCGTATGAAGTGGGCTACGAAAGCCCGTCGCAATTCAGCAGGGAATATCGCCGGCTGTTCGGCGCACCGCCGTTGAAGGATGCGGAGCAGTTGCGGCGGCAGCCGGTGGTCGCGCAACCTTAGGAGACGAGATGACGGAAATGGACCTGGTTCAGGATGACGGGCGCACGCTGCATGTCCATGCGCAGGAGACTGGTCGCCTGGTGGTTTTCTGGCTGCACGGGACGCCGAATATCGGCCTGCCACCCGAGCCGCTGTTTGCCGACGCTGCCCGCCTCGGGCTGCGCTGGATCGGCTACGACCGGCCCGGGTATGGCGGCTCGACGCCGCGGCCGGGCCGCGATGTCGCGTCGGCCGCGCATGACGTCGCCCGGATCGCCGACCGGCTCGGCATCGACCGGTTCGCCGTCGTCGGCCACTCCGGCGGCGGTCCGCACGCATTGGCTTGCGCCGCGTTGTTGCCGGACCGCGTGCTGGCGGCCGTCAGCATCGCCGGCCTGGCGCCCTATGATGCCGCGGGACTCGACTGGTTCGCCGGCATGCGGCCGTCCGGCATCGCGGGTCTGCGTGCCGCGCGGGCGGGCAGGGCGGAGAAGGCCGCTTACGAGGCGTCGTCCCCGGAATTCGATCGCGAATCCTTTATCCAGGCCGACTGGGATGCGTTGGCGGGACCGTGGTCATGGTTCGATAGCGTCGTCGGTCCCGCGCTGGCGGCCGGGGCCGGCGGCCTGATCGATGACGACGTCGCCTATGTCACGCCGTGGGGTTTCGATTGCACCAGCATTACTCGGCCCGTGCTCCTGTTGCACGGCGGGCGGGACCGGATGGTGCCGAAGTCGCATGCCGAATGGCTGGCGCGGGAATGTCCTTCGGCCGAGTTGTGGCTGCAGGCCGAGGATGGCCATATTTCTATATTGAGTGCGGCACCCCGTGCGCTGGCATGGCTGAACGAGCACGCTGCGGCGGCGTCGGATTTTTGATACGGCCGAGCTTGCAGGGTTGAGGGGCGGTTGATATACTGCGCGTCCGCTTCACGGCACAGTCGAAATCCAAAGGAAATCGACGCCACGAAACAAAAAAAGAAGTTGACGGTTGGCGCGAAACACTGCATAATCTCACTTCTCTGCTGCTGACGAACAAAACGATTCGCAAGCGCAGCAAGGCAGTATCGAACACCAAGTTCTTTAACAATAAACAGTCGATAAGTGTGGGCGTTTGATGAAGTGCCAGCAGTCGCGTAAGCGCTGCTGAATGCTTAAATTATCAAATGTTCACAAGAAATACAGTCAGTATTTTGAGTGAGCGATCTGCTACGAAAGTAGCAAAACAGAGATTAAACTGAAGAGTTTGATCCTGGCTCAGATTGAACGCTGGCGGCATGCTTTACACATGCAAGTCGAACGGCAGCGCGGGGCAACCTGGCGGCG
>NZ_FMZS01000031.1:2060-3247 GCF_900101265.1 Massilia sp. PDC64 | reverse complement strand
ATGCAGGGGCCAACGTTATAGGGACAAGTGAATAAGTGCACATGGTGGATGCCTTGGCGATTACAGGCGATGAAGGACGTAGTAGCTTGCGATAAGCTGCGGGGAGTGAGCAAACACACTTTGATCCGCAGATTTCCGAATGGGGAAACCCGGCCCTTTGGGTCATCACTCACTGAATACATAGGTGTGTGAAGCGAACGCGGCGAACTGAAACATCTAAGTAGCTGCAGGAAAAGAAATCAACCGAGATTCCCAAAGTAGTGGCGAGCGAAATGGGATGAGCCTTGTACGTGATAGTCGGACTGATAGTGGAATCCTTTGGAAACAGGAGCCATAGCGGGTGATAGCCCCGTACACGAAATCAGACCGGTGGTACTAAGCGTACGACAAGTAGGGCGGGACACGTGAAATCCTGTCTGAAGATGGGGGGACCATCCTCCAAGGCTAAATACTCGTAATCGACCGATAGTGAACCAGTACCGTGAGGGAAAGGCGAAAAGAACCCCGGGAGGGGAGTGAAATAGAACCTGAAACCGTGTGCATACAAACAGTCGGAGCCTCTTCGTGGGGTGACGGCGTACCTTTTGTATAATGGGTCAGCGACTTACATTCAGTGGCGAGGTTAACCAGATCGGGGAGCCGTAGAGAAATCGAGTCCGAATAGGGCGATAGTCGCTGGGTGTAGACCCGAAACCAGGTGATCTACCCATGGCCAGGATGAAGGTGCGGTAACACGCCCTGGAGGTCCGAACCCACTAATGTTGAAAAATTAGGGGATGAGCTGTGGGTAGGGGTGAAAGGCTAAACAAACCTGGAAATAGCTGGTTCTCTCCGAAAACTATTTAGGTAGTGCCTCAAGTATCACCACCGGGGGTAGAGCACTGTTATGGCTAGGGGGTCATTGCGACTTACCAAACCATTGCAAACTCCGAATACCGGTGAGTGCGAGCTTGGGAGACAGACGTCGGGTGCTAACGTCCGGCGTCAAGAGGGAAACAACCCAGACCGCCAGCTAAGGTCCCAAAGATTGGCTAAGTGGAAAACGAAGTGGGAAGGCTAAAACAGTCAGGATGTTGGCTTAGAAGCAGCCATCATTTAAAGAAAGCGTAATAGCTCACTGATCGAGTCGTCCTGCGCGGAAGATGTAACGGGGCTAAGCCAGTCACCGAAGCTGCGGATATCGTTCT
>NZ_FMZS01000031.1:0-1948 GCF_900101265.1 Massilia sp. PDC64 | reverse complement strand
TCGATATGGTAGGAGAGCGTTCCGTAAGCCTGAGAAGGTGTCTTGTAAAGGATGCTGGAGGTATCGGAAGTGCGAATGCTGACATGAGTAGCGATAAAGAGGGTGAAAAGCCCTCTCGCCGAAAGCCCAAGGTTTCCTGTTCAACGTTCATCGGAGCAGGGTGAGTCGGCCCCTAAGGCGAGGCAGAGATGCGTAGCTGATGGGAAGCAGGTTAATATTCCTGCACCGTCGTATGATGCGATGGGGGGACGGATCGCGGAAGGTTGTCCAACTGTTGGAATAGTTGGTTCTTGACTCATAGAAGGCGCTTAGGCAAATCCGGGCGCGTAATTCAAGGGGTCGAGACGTGTGCCCTTGTGGCACGAAGCAATCGGAAGTGGTTCCAAGAAAAGCCTCTAAGCTTCAGTCATACGAGACCGTACCGCAAACCGACACAGGTGGGCGAGATGAGTATTCTAAGGCGCTTGAGAGAACTCGGGAGAAGGAACTCGGCAAATTGGTACCGTAACTTCGGGATAAGGTACGCCCCGGTAGCTTGATTGGTTTACTCCATGAGGGTGAAAGGGTTGCAATAAACTGGTGGCTGCGACTGTTTAATAAAAACACAGCACTCTGCAAACACGAAAGTGGACGTATAGGGTGTGACGCCTGCCCGGTGCTGGAAGATTAAATGATGGGGTGCAAGCTCTTGATTGAAGTCCCAGTAAACGGCGGCCGTAACTATAACGGTCCTAAGGTAGCGAAATTCCTTGTCGGGTAAGTTCCGACCTGCACGAATGGCGTAACGATGGCCACACTGTCTCCTCCCGAGACTCAGCGAAGTTGAAATGTTTGTGATGATGCAATCTACCCGCGGCTAGACGGAAAGACCCCATGAACCTTTACTGTAGCTTTGCATTGGACTTTGAACCAATCTGTGTAGGATAGGTGGGAGGCTTTGAAGCGGGGACGCCAGTTCTCGTGGAGCCATCCTTGAAATACCACCCTGGTTCGTTTGAGGTTCTAACCTTGGCCCGTGATCCGGGTCGGGGACAGTGCATGGTAGGCAGTTTGACTGGGGCGGTCTCCTCCTAAACGGTAACGGAGGAGTTCGAAGGTACGCTAGGTACGGTCGGACATCGTGCTAATAGTGCAATGGCATAAGCGTGCTTAACTGCGAGACCGACAAGTCGAGCAGGTACGAAAGTAGGACATAGTGATCCGGTGGTTCTGTATGGAAGGGCCATCGCTCAACGGATAAAAGGTACTCTGGGGATAACAGGCTGATTCCTCCCAAGAGTTCATATCGACGGGGGAGTTTGGCACCTCGATGTCGGCTCATCACATCCTGGGGCTGTAGCCGGTCCCAAGGGTATGGCTGTTCGCCATTTAAAGTGGTACGTGAGCTGGGTTTAAAACGTCGTGAGACAGTTTGGTCCCTATCTGCCGTGGGCGTTGGAAATTTGAAGGGGGCTGCTCCTAGTACGAGAGGACCGGAGTGGACGAACCTCTGGTGTACCGGTTGTCACGCCAGTGGCATTGCCGGGTAGCTAAGTTCGGAAGAGATAACCGCTGAAAGCATCTAAGCGGGAAACTCGCCTTGAGATGAGATTTCCCGGAGCCTTGAGCTCCTTGAAGGGTCGTTCGAGACCAGGACGTTGATAGGTCAGGTGTGGAAGTGCAGTAATGCATTAAGCTAACTGATACTAATTGCCCGTACGGCTTGTCCCTATAACCTTGGCAGTCATGCCAACGCAAGGGTTCAGCCTTTGTTGAACAACAGATTCGATTTACTTCTTCCGGATTCAGAGTGACGCATGCACTGCAAGCGGCACTCGTACAAGTTATGCCTGACGACCATAGCAAGTCGGTACCACCCCTTCCCATCCCGAACAGGACCGTGAAACGACTTTGCGCCGATGATAGTGCTGCAACCAGTGTGAAAGTAGGTTATCGTCAGGCTAGTTAT
>NZ_FMZS01000032.1 GCF_900101265.1 Massilia sp. PDC64 | reverse complement strand
TTCAAAAAGGGGCGCGGCAAGGGCGCGGCGTTCTACCGCGGCGGCTTCGACGCGGCGCGCACGGAAGACACCTTCCTCGACATGTCCGCGTGGGGCCAGGGTGTCGTCTGGATCAACGGCCGCTGCCTGGGCCGCTTCTGGAGCATCGGCCCCACGCAGACGATGTATCTGCCGGGACCGTGGATCCGCAAGGGCCGCAACGAGGTCGTCGTGCTGGACCTGACGGGGCCGCGCGGGCAGGGCATGCCCACGATCGCGGGCCTCACGACGCCGATCCTCGACCAGTTGCACCGCGAACGCGACTTCCCCCGCCCGCCCAGCACCGCGCGCGTGCAGCTGGACGGCGTGAAACCGGCGCACGAAGGCGAATTCGCTCCCGGCTCGCAGACGCAGGACGTGCGCTTTGCGGCAGCGGTGAAAGGCCGCCAGTTCTGCCTGGAAGGGCTCGACGCTTTCGACGGCAAGCCGTACGCCGCGGTGGCGGAGCTGGCCCTGCTGGACAAGGACGGCAAGACGCTGGACCAGTCCAACTGGACCATCGCGTGGGTCGACAGCGAGGAAGCGACGAAGGAAGACGGCGGGGCGCTGAACGCCATCAATGGCCAGAACAGCGACTACTGGATCACGGCGGACAAGGCCGCGTATCCGCATCGGCTCGTGATCGACCTGGGACGCGGCATGGAAGTGGCGGGCCTGCGCTACGTGCCGCGCCAGGGCCCGGACGGCACGCCGGGACGCATCCGCCGCTTCCGTGCGTACGTGGGCGACAGGCTGGTGGTGGAATAATCAAGGAGACGCAAATGAAAGTATTCCTGGCAGCGGCGGTCCTCGCCATCGCGACGCATGCGCATGCGGACGCCGTGTTCCGGCCCGGCGCGCTGTGGCCCGACGACAAGGGCGTGCACATCAATGCGCACGGCGGCGGCATCGTGGAGCACGATGGTGTGTATTACTGGTTCGGCGAGCACAAGGTCGCCGGCACGGCGGGCAACCGTGCGCAGGTGGGCGTGCACGTGTACAGCTCGCGCAACCTGACGGACTGGAAGGACGAAGGTATCGCGCTCGCCGTCACCGACGACCCGGCGAGCGACATCGTCCGCGATTCGATCATCGAACGGCCGAAGGTCATCCGTAACCCGAGGACCGGAAAATTCGTGATGTGGTTCCACCTGGAGCTGAAGGGCAAGCGCTACGACGCGGCGCGTGCAGGCGTAGCCGTCGCCGACAGGGTGACGGGGCCGTACGTCTACCTGGGCTCGTTCCGGCCCGACGCGGGTGCGTGGCCCGTCGACGTGAAGTCCGAGGACAAGGACCCGGCCACGTCCTTCCTCGCACGCGACTTCGGGGGCGGACAGATGTCGCGCGACATGACTTTGTTCGTGGACGACGACGGCAAGGCGTACCAGCTGTACGCATCCGAGGAAAACCACACGATGCACGTCTCGCGCCTGACGGACGACTACCTGCGCTCGGCCGGGCAGTATGCACGGGTAAAGCCGAACGGCGACGACGAAGCCCCGGCCAT
>NZ_FMZS01000034.1 GCF_900101265.1 Massilia sp. PDC64 | reverse complement strand
GTGGACATCCAAATAGAGGACAATACGTTCTATGGACAAAACCAAATCTATCTCGACCGAGCGCAAGCAGTACTCCAAGGCTTTCAAGGAGGAGGCCGTCGCACGGCTGAAGCAGACCGATAATGCGACAGCACTGGCGCTGGAGCTTGGCGTGCGGCGCAACCAGCTCTACAAATGGGCGAGCCAACTGGAACGCACCGGGCCGGAGAAAGCGTTCAGAGGGCCTGGACGCCCCTCGGTGCAAGAGGAAGACGAACTCACCCGTCTGCGCCGTGAAAACGCGCGTCTGGAGATGGAAAACGCCATCTTAAAAAAGGCCGACGCGTACTTTGCGAAACGCAAGCCGTAAGGTACGCATTCATTCACGAGCACGCTCAACAATTTCCAGTTGTGATGATGTGCCGGTTGCTGCAAGTAAGCCGCAGCGGCTGCTATGCGGCCAAAACTCGGCCGCCGAGCCTGCGCAGCCAGGAGGATGTGGCCTTGCGGATGAGGATCGAGCAGTTGCATGAGCAGCAGTGGCATGCGCCGGGCGTCATCAAAACCTGGCGCCTGTTACAGGCCGAAGGCGTAGTCTGCAGCCGTAATCGGGTTGCCCGATTGCGCCAGGTTGCCGGCATCCAGGCACGTCGTACGGCCCGGTTTCGCAAGATGCGCAGCTATCAAAAAACCGAACCGCCGGCAGCGGACCTGGTCAAGCGCGACTTCGCGGTGAAAAAGCCGAATCGTGTCTGGGTGGGCGACATGACACACATCGCAACACGAAAAGGCCCACTGCATCTGGCTGCGTTTCTCGATCTATGCACGCGTCGTGTCATTGGCTGGGCTACCTCGTCCAGTCAGACGGCGAGGCTGGCTGTCGCTGCGCTACAGGCAGGAATCGAGCGACAGCACCCGACGGGTGGTTTGATCTGTCATACCGACCAAGGATCGCAATTTGCCTCAGCCATGTTCCGCAATCATCTACGGGACTATCAGATACGACCCAGCATGAGCCGCAAAGGAAACTGCCACGACAACGCCGTGGCAGAGAGTTTCTTCTCGAACTTGAAGAACGAGCTGACGCATCACACGATCTTCGATGATCAGGACTCAGCCCTGTTAGCCATCACCCAATACATCGACGTGTACTACAATCAGCAGCGCCTTCATCAAACACTGGGCTATCGCACACCGGCCCAGGTCGAAGCCCTGCACAGGTGTACCTAATTTCCCTGTCCACCAAACCGGTGCATCTCACTCTGACCCCGAATT
>NZ_FMZS01000035.1 GCF_900101265.1 Massilia sp. PDC64 | reverse complement strand
CCCCACGCGGACATGTCGAGGAAGGTGTCTTCCGTGCGCGCCGCGTCGAAGCCGCCGCGGTAGAACGCCGCGCCCTTGCCGCGCCCCTTTTTGAAGGCAAGCGCCGGCAGGACGCCGTCCGCGTCGAAATCGAGGGCGCGGATTTCCCAGTTCTCCAGCGGCTGTGCGGTACCGCCTTTCGGCGTGAACGTCACCGGACCGTGAATGCCCTTGCGGTCATGGATCTCCACGCCGAAGTTCACGCGCGCGATCGTGTACAGCAGGATTTCCAGCGTCGCCGGCTTGCCGCGCGCGGGCACGTCGACCTTGTAGCGGCGGTAGCGCGTGTCGAACGTACCCACCTGCTTGCCGTCGAGCGTGATCCACGCGAGGTCGCGGGCGCGCGCCGCTTCCACGACACCCGCCGGGCCGGCCGGCAGGGTCACGCGATACGAGACGAGGCCGCGGCTGATGTCGTACTGCTCGATCGGCTTCGGCGAGACGTCCCTGATCACACGTGCCGGCAGGCTAGCCTTCACCGGCACGGATTCGCCCAGCGCGAACGGAGAAATCGTTATCACGGGATTGCGCGGCGGCGGCTCCGGCAGCTGTTCGCCCGGCGCGAGGAAAGGCGTGATCGCGGTGCGGTAGGCATCGAACTTCTCGCCGATCCAGCCCGCCTCGCTGATCGGCGCATCGTAGTCGTAGCTCGTCGTATCGGGCCGGAACGGGCGATCGCAGCCGCCCCACAGGCCGAACGTCGTGCCGCCGTGCGCCATGTACAGGCTGAACGAACCGTTCGCCTTCAGCATCGCCGCGATGTCCTTCGTCGCGCCTTCCACGCCGCCACGGCGGTGCGGGGAGCCCCAGGTATCGAACCAGCCGGAGTAATACTCGCCGCACATGCGCGGGCCCTTCTGCACGGCGTCCAGCGCCTTGAAGCCGGCCGCCGGATCGCTGCCGAAGTTCGCCACCGTGAACAGTTCCGGGATGTGCGTGCGGGCGACGGCATTCGTCGGATTGCACTGGAACAGCGGCACGTCGAAGCCCGCGTCCAGCAGCGCCTGGCGCAGCACGCGCAGGTAATCCACGTCGTCGCCAAAGAAGCCGTACTCGTTTTCGACCTGCACCATCAGGATCGGACCGCCCTGCGTCACCTGCTGCGGCCCGAGCACGCGCCC
>NZ_FMZS01000036.1 GCF_900101265.1 Massilia sp. PDC64 | reverse complement strand
AATGGCAAAGGAAAAATTCGAACGGACCAAGCCGCACGTGAACGTCGGCACCATCGGTCACGTTGACCACGGCAAAACCACCCTGACGGCTGCAATCGCAACCGTTCTGTCGAAGAAATTCGGCGGCGAAGCCAAGGCCTACGACCAGATCGACGCGGCTCCGGAAGAAAAAGCACGCGGCATCACCATCAACACCGCGCACGTCGAGTACGAAACGGCCAACCGTCACTACGCACACGTCGACTGCCCGGGCCACGCCGACTACATCAAGAACATGATCACCGGTGCTGCCCAGATGGACGGCGCGATCCTGGTGTGCTCCGCTGCCGACGGCCCGATGCCGCAGACCCGCGAACACATCCTGCTGGCTCGCCAGGTGGGTGTTCCGTACATCATCGTGTTCCTGAACAAGTGCGACCTGGTCGACGACGCAGAACTGCTGGAACTGGTCGAAATGGAAGTGCGCGAACTGCTGTCGAAGTACGAGTTCCCGGGCGACGACCTGCCGATCATCAAGGGTTCGGCTCGTATGGCGCTGGAAGGCCAGCCGGGCGAAATGGGCGAAGAGTGCATCATGCGCCTGGCCGAAGCCCTGGACACCTACATCCCGACGCCGGAACGTGCCGTTGACGGCGCCTTCCTGATGCCGGTGGAAGACGTGTTCTCGATCTCGGGCCGCGGTACCGTGGTGACCGGTCGTGTCGAGCGCGGCGTCATCAAGGTCGGCGAAGAGATCGAAATCGTCGGTATCACCGACACGGTCAAGACCACCTGCACCGGCGTGGAAATGTTCCGCAAGCTGCTGGACCAGGGTCAAGCTGGCGACAACGTCGGCCTGCTGCTGCGCGGTACCAAGCGTGAAGACGTCCAGCGTGGCCAGGTTCTGGCCAAGCCGGGTTCGATCAAGCCGCACACCGACTTCACGGGCGAAGTGTACGTCCTGTCGAAGGAAGAAGGCGGCCGTCACACCCCGTTCTTCAACAACTACCGTCCGCAGTTCTACTTCCGTACGACTGACGTGACCGGCTCGATCGTTCTGCCGGCCGACAAAGAGATGGTCATGCCGGGCGACAACGTGTCGATCACCGTCAAGCTGATCGCTCCGATCGC